>CAVRNN010000001.1:0-2153187 GCA_963722595.1 Vulcanimicrobiota bacterium
ATGCAGGGCCTGGCGTTTGCCGCGGGCAGAGATCCTGAAGCGCACGGCTGCGGCGCGTCGCGGATCCATGCTCGTTGCAGGAGAGCCGTCCTCGAGCAGCGCTTCGGCCGATGCCCGCTTACACCGGAGCAGCCACCCAAGCGCAGCCGCAGCGCCCTAGGCGATCGCGCCGAGCGCGAGGCGTGGAGTGATCCGCGCTGGGCGCTGCGCGACGCCGAGGAACGCATCGCCGACCATGCTCGGCTGCGGTGAGGAGTACGCGGCCTACCGCGAGCGTTTCTTCAGTGACCGTGCGCAGGCGATGGGCGCGCGCCGGGATGCAGCCTGGGAGCGCGAGCGGACGCAACGGCAGCGCGATGCCCGGCAGCGCCGCGAAGCGCGCCTGCTCTTGCGCGCCGTGGCGCGGCTGGGCACGCGCGGTGTCATCGCCCGGCAGCTTGCGTACTGGTCGGTCGACGCGGTCATGGGCCGCCAGGCGTGCGAAAGAGTACGACGCCGCGCGCGTGCGCTGGGAGGCGACGAAGATCGTGCTGGCGTCGGAGCGGAGGCGAGCGCGTGAGGAGAGGCCGCTCGCCTATCGATCGTTCGTCAGCGAACGGGCACGTGCCGGCGACCTCGGAGCGCAACGCGTCCTCGATGTGCTCGTTCGTCCTGCGCGCAGCCGGGACGAGCGCGCTCCAGAGCGCGAACTGCGTCCCGCGACCCTGCCGAGGTTCGTCTACGGCTCAACATCATCGGCGCGGAACAAGAGGCGCGCTATGAGCGTGCACGCGTCGAGCGGAGCATCTGCAGCGTGTCGAGCGGCCTTTGACACTCGACGAAGCTCTGGCTGCAGAGCGCCGACGTATTCAGGAGCGTGCGGCCCCGGCTGCCCGCTACACGGACGCCGAGCGCGTTCGGCTGGCGCAGCTTGCCAAAGAGAAGGGGTCATGGAATCCGTTGGCACGCCGCGCCGCGGCAAAGGAAGAAGAGCGGTTATGCGGTGAGCAGCGCTCGCGCTACGAAAAAGCGCTGGCCGATGCGACCCATGAGTTCGAGCAGCGCGACCTGCCGCAGCTCGAGAAGCAGCTTGCGGGGCAGGAACGCGCCTACCGGCGCTACGTTCACGCATCGCTGGGCCTGGAGGACCAGATGCGCAAGCACGAGCCGTCCTTCGCACGATGCCTGGAGTCGATCACCAGATGAACGTGCTCGAGCGGGCCGGCGTCGTGCACGTCGACTGCCGCGATGCGATACCGACCGCAGGCCTCGATCAACTCGTAGCGGCAGTCGACCACCAGTACCGAGCTCTACCGAACGAAATACGGCGAGACGTTGAGTACAGCATTCGTAAAGAGCTACGAGCGCGCGAATCCATGACGATAGACCGATAACATTCGGCCCCACCATCGAGCCGTTCCGTTCTCGTCAGAAACACAAAGGGTGGGTGACCACATATGACCACACAATCGATCAGGTCGATGCCGTCCGGCGCGACGAGCGCGCGCTTTGCTGACCTACCGGACATCCTGACGCCACGCGATCTCATCGGGTTTCTGCCGATCGGGCGTAACGCCGTCTATGACGCGCTCAAACGACAAAGCATCAAGAGCATCCGGGTCGGCCAGAAACTGCTCGTCACCAAGGCCGCGCTGCGAGAGTTCCTCGGCGGCAGCGTCGAATAGCGTCGGGCCGGGACCCAAGAGGCATCCATGGCAAAGCCAAAACGACTTGGGAACAAGAAATACATGATCGTCTACGACGTGCCCCCGCGAAACGGCAAGGCGCGTCAACAAAAGCGCGAGATCCTCCACGGCGTGACCAAGATGGAAGCCGAAGCGGTTCTCGCAAAGCGTGTCGATCGCGCTAAGAGCCGCGGCTACGCCGACGATTCGGGCCTGACCATGTCGGAACTCTTCGACAAGTTCATCGCTGCGAAGAAGAAACGGCTCGAGGCGACGTCGATCGATCGATACGAAAGCCTGATGGCGACGTATCTGCGCCCGCAGCTCGGTACGATCAACGTCGCGTCCTTGCGAAAGGCGAATCTGCTCGAGGCCTATGATAAATGGCAGGCGCGCGAGCGGCGGCCCAGCGGCCGGACGATCCACCATGCGCACGACTTTTGCGGGCCACCCTCAACTGGGCGGTGAGTGTCGATTACGCGGAAACGAACGTCGCGTGCAAAGTCACCGCCGAAGACCTACCCAAAGCGCTCACACCGGAAAAATCGGTCCTCAACGAGAGCGAGTTACGAGCCTTGCTCGCCGAGGCACAACGGCCGTCGAGACGCGCGGTCAAGCGCGGCACACTGTCATCGCAACCGTGGTTTTATCCGGGCGTCGCCTTCGCGGCATATACCGGAGCTCGGCGCGGGGAGGTGCTCGCCGTCAAATGGTCCGACCTTGACCTCGATGCGGGCACGGTGACAATACGTGAATCACTCAGCGAACCACGGTCTGGCCTCGCATTCAAACGTCCAAAGAACGGAAAGGTGCGAACCATCACTATCGGTGCAGAGCTGGCAGCAATCCTACGCACGCACAAGGCAAAGCAGGCAGAGGAGCAGCTCTTCCTCGGTGAGGCGTACAAGAAACTCGACCTTGTTTTTGGACGGCCGGACGGGGCACCCGTTACGCCCTGGAACTTCGGGGCGGCCTTTAAAGACCTCGTCGAACGCGCGGGCGTCACACCGATCACGCTGCACGATCTCCGCGATACGCATGCTTCGCTACTCGCAAAGGCCGGCGTGCCGATCGAGGTGATCAGCAGTCGCCTGGGTCACAGCTGCATCAGCATCACGGTGGATCGGTACCTTACGGTTTATCAGGAGCGAGACGCCGCTGCGGCGGCGGCCTTCGAGCGACTGGTGGCGTAGCTATAATGAAAGCCGACGTGACAAAAATGTGACAAATCGGCTTTTCCACACCCGGTCATGCGCCGGAAACCTTTGCAAAATAAGCACTTTTGAATTAGCCCCAGCGGGATTCGAACCCGCGTTACCGCCGTGAGAGGGCGGCGTCCTAGGCCTCTAGACGATAGGGCCGTGACTCCCGGGGATGGACTCGAACCACCGACATGCGACTTCAGAGTCTGCCGTTCTTCCAGCTGAACTACCCGGGAACAGGGTAGGAGCGTTATACTACACCACCTCGACCGTGTCTTGCAAATGCCGTCGTCGTTCGTATTATGCCCGCCATAGGTTTCGGTCTGACATGGCAGTTAGGGCACAGCATTCGTAGGTTTTCAAGCCGATGGTCGTTTTTGACGCCATTAATGTGATCGATGTGAGTGACCAGCGGTTTGCCGTGCCAGTCGCGAGACCGCATTCGTCGCAGCGATCTGGGAAGCCATGCCCGAATCAAACGATGCTTGATGTTGTAACGGCTCTTACCATCCCGTAGCAATTTTTCCAGTGGCATGTGCGCCGGACGCGGAATAATCTGACCGCGTCGCACGGCCTTCCCCAAGCGCCAGCGTGAAATCCGTATTTTGCTTTACAATCCCTCACAGTAGCACCGGTATCGTAATACGCTTGAATCGCCGACCAGTCATGGCGTCGGCGTCGATCGTCAAAGGGCGTCGGGGCCAGTTGTAAGCTGACCCCGTTTAATCGCCTTTGACCAGGCTGATATGTAAAGCCAAACCGTCGTGCAGCGTTCGACAAACCCATGACCAGCATCATGATACGCTTGCACTGCGTTCCAATCATAAAGTTTTCTTGGCATGTCGTCATGTTACAAAAGCATGGTGTCAACTGTATGGCATTCTACATGCGCGATGTTTGCGTCAATTTTTCGACTGCGCTGAGGGTGCAAGGAGATTTGCATTGCGTAACGTGCCCGACTGGCGCTAGCCGCCGCTCAGGTATGCAAATTGCGTCGCGGGCGAAGAGCAGAACGATGCAGGCGATCGTTTTGGTTGGGGGCGAGGGGACGCGGCTGCGCCCGCTGACGTACGGCACGCCCAAGCCGATGGTGCCGATCATGAACGTGCCGTTCTTAGCGCGCACGATGGAGCGTCTCTACGAAGCGGAAATTCGCGACGTAATTCTCGCGGCGGGCTACATGCCGCAGGCGATCGTGGACTATTTCGGCGACGGCGGAGCCTGGGTATGACGATCACGTACGTCGATCGAGGAGACGCCGCTCGGCACGGCGGGCGCGATCAAAAACGTCGAGCCGTACATCACGCGGGCCTTTCTTCGTCCTCAACGGCGACATCTTCACGAGCCTCGATCTGCGCGCGATGCGCGAGTATCACCACGAGAAGGGCGGCGTCGGCGTGCTGCACCTGATCCGCGTCGAGGATCCGTCGCCGTTCGGATGCGTGGTGCACGAGGAGACGGGCCGCATCACCGCGTTCGTCGAGAAGCCACCGAAGGGCCAGGAGCCAACCGACGAGATCAATGCCGGCACCTATCTGCTCGAGCGCGAGATCCTCGATCTCATTCCGGCCGGGCGTGCACGTGTCGATCGAACGCGAAACGTTTCCGCAAGCGATCGCCGCGGGCAAGGCGCTCTACGCATACACGACGGCCGATTATTGGCTCGATCTCGGTCGGCCGGAGCAGTATCTCGCCGCGCACCGCGACATGCTGAGCGGCGCGATGCCGCTCGCCCTCGAGCCTGGCATCAACGGTGCCGGAAGGGACGCGCTGCGCGGGCACCCCGGCGTCGTTCCGCCGATCTTCGCCGCTGCGGACGTCGTCGTTGACGCGAGCGCGACCATCGGTCCGAACGTCGTGCTCGGGCGCGGCTGCAGCATCGGGGCGTCGGCGCGGCGGTGCGCGAGTCGGTGTTGTGGGAGCGCGTGAGCGTCGGAGCTGGCGCCATTATAGAGGAAACGATCGTGGCGAGCGGGGTCACGATCGGGGCGAAGCGCGCACATCGCGCGCGGCAGCGTGATCGGTCACGACGTGACGATCGAACCGGGAACGGTCCTAGAACCGGGCACTCGCCTGGGTGCGCCGCCCGAGAGGATACCGGGCTAGCGAGGGAGCATTCGGTTTATCCCGCATCTGGCGCCGGGTAAATTGGTGGTCCGAGAGTGGAGGAGTTCGCCCGCACACATGCTACCGCCGCGCGCCTTATTCTTGGGCTCGTATCCGCCCCGAGAATGCGGGATCGCGACGTTTACCAAGGATATGGTCGACGCGTACGATCGGGCATTTGGCATTTGCAAGCGCCGGTCGTTGCCATCGACGAGCCCGGCGCCGAGGTGCGCCGCTACCCGCCCGAAGTCGTCGGGCGTATCGCGGAGCAAGAGCGAGAAAGCTACGCGGTAGCCGCGAAGTTCGTCAATCGCTACCCGGTCGAGCTCGTCAACATTCAGCACGAATACGGACTCTTCGGCGGCGAACGCGGCGAGTGGCTCGTCGATTTCCTTCGGTTGCTCGAAAAGCCCGCCGTCTTACGCTGCACACGGTCTTGCCCGACCCTGACGATACTTACTTGCGCGTCACGCGCGCGCTCTGCAAACATGCGGCGCGCGTCGTCGCGCTCTCCGAAACGGGACGCGGCCTGCTCGAGGAGATCTACGGCATCGATCCTCAGCGCGTCCAAACGATTCATCATGGCGTGCCCGACGTTCCGTTCCAGGATACGCACTCCGCGAAGGCTACCTTCGGCATCGGCCAGCGCACGGTGATCTCGACCTTCGGCTTGATCAGCCGCGGCAAGGGCCTCGAGTACGCCATCGAGGCGATGCGGTCGGTCGTTCGCCGCCATCCCGAGACGCTCTATCTCATCCTCGGCGAGACGCATCCGGTCGTGCGCCGCCGCGAGGGCGAGTCTTACCGCGAGTCGCTTACCACGATGGTGCGCGAGTACGGCTTGCACTACAACGTCCAGCTCGTGGACAAGTATCTCGATTTCGACGAGGTCGTCAGTTATCTCGCGGCGACCGACATTTACCTCACGCCGTATCTCAATCCAGCGCAGATCGTCAGCGGCACGCTGGCGTACGCCGTTGGTTGCGGCAAGGCCATCGTTTCTACGCCGTACCTCTATGCGCAAGAGCTCCTGGCGCATAATCGCGGCTTCTTGTGCGACTTCCGCGACGCCGATTCCATCGCGCTGCGGTTGAACATGCTCCTCGACGACCCGGCGCTGCGGCGGGCCACCGAACGGCGCGCGTATCGCTTCGGGCGCCAGATGACGTGGCCGCACGTCGCGAGCGAGTACGGGCAGCTCTTCACCGAGCTCTGCCCGCGGGATCCGCTCGAGCTGGTGACCTCTGCCTAAGAGCAAAACGACCGCCGCCCCTCCGCCGCTCGACCACCTCGTCGTCCTTTCCGACGACGTCGGCGTCGCACAGCACGCGCTCGAGACGGTGCCGAACCGTAAGTTCGGATATTGCACCGACGACGTCGCGCGCGCGTTCATGGTCGCGCTCGCGCACGCGCGGCTCGCTCCCTCCGAGCGCGTCAGCCAGCGCCTCGCTTCGATCTACCTGTCGTTCTTGCAGCACGCGCAGCTCGACGACGGGCGCTTCCACAACTTCATGGACTACGATCGGAACTGGAGCGACGAGATCGGCACGCACGACAGCTGCGGGCGCGCAATATGGGCGCTCGGCTACGGCGTCGCCAACGTCCCCACGGAGCCGTGGAGGCGCGTCTGCGCGACGCTTCTCGATCGGGCCCTTCCCTCGCTCGAGTCTCTCGAGTACATCCGCTCGCGAGCGTACGCCGCGCTCGGGCTGGCGCACGCGTACACGGCGGCGCGCGAGCCGAAGTACGCTGCGGCCCTTACGTACCTGGCCGGCGAGATACTGGCGGCGTATGAGGCGACCGCCGACGCCGAGTGGCACTGGTTCGAGGACATCTTGACGTACGATAACGCTCGGCTACCCGAGGCCCTGCTGCGCGCTGGGCACGTGTTGGGCGAGGAGCGCTACACCGGCGCCGCCTTGCGCGCGCTGAAGTTCTACGAGGACCTGACGATCGAGAACGGCATCCACGTCCCGATAGGAAACGACGGCTGGTACCGGCGCAGGCAACGGCGCGCGCGTTACGCGCAGCAGCCACTCGAGGCGTGCGCGATGGTCGATGCGCAGCTGGCCGCCTTCGACGCGACCGGTGATGCCGCACATTTTGCGACCGCCGCGCTCGCGTTGGAGTGGTACCACGGCAAGAACTCGCGCGGCATCCCGATGGCGCATGGCGGCGGTTGCTACGACGGTCTCAGCGAGAACGCAGTCAATTGTAACGAAGGAGCCGAATCCACGCTGGCATTTTTGGCAGCCTCCTGCGCGATGGCGCAGCGGCGGGCGAGGGTGCTTCGCGCCGTGCGCTGATTGCGGCAAACGTCGCAATCCATTGCTGATACAAGGCGGCGAGCAGCCCTCCGTCGAACCGCTCTAAATGCTCCTGGAAACCGAAGTACTCAACGACGTGCAATCTGCCGCCGTTCGGCATAGTGATGGCGCGGTCTTGATCTTTGCCGGAGCCGGAAGCGGTAAAACCCGCGTCTTGACGCACCGCATCGCGTATCTTCTGCGCGAGCTGCGGATCGCTCCCGATCGAATCCTCGCCGTAACCTTTACGAACAAGGCGGCGACTGAAATGAAGTCGCGCCTGCAGGGCATGGTCGGCCCCGTCGCGCGCGACATCTGGGTCGGCACTTTCCACGCTATGTGCGTCCGAATTCTTCGTCGCGATGGGACGCGTATCGGCATCGGGCGGAGCTTCGCGGTCATCGACGAGTCGGATCAGCGGCAGCTCATCAAGGAGATCCTCGACGACCTCGACTACGACGAGCGCCAGCTTTCGGCCGGCGCCTGCCTCGCCGAGATCGACAAGGCAAAAAACGCGTTGATGTGGCCGGAGCAGTACGCGCAGACCCAGACGTCGTTCGTCGGGGAGCGCATCGCGAATGTTTACGCCGAGTATCAACGGCGCCTAAATGAATCGAACTCGCTCGATTTCGACGACTTGATCGTTCGCACGATCGATCTTCTCGAGCGCGACGCGTCGACGCGCGAGAAATATCAGCAGAAGTTCGAGTACGTTTTGGTCGACGAGTACCAGGACGTCAACGCCGCGCAGTACCGGCTGATCGCCCTGCTCGCCGCCTATAACGGAAACGTCACGGTCGTCGGCGACGACGATCAGTCGATCTACTCGTGGCGGGGCAGCGACTATCGGATGATCCTGCGTTTTGAGGAAGACTTTCCGGGCGCCAAGACGTTCAAGCTCGAGGAGAACTACCGCAGCAGCGGGCGCATACTCGATGCGGCGAATACCCTGGTCGCGAACAATCGCGCGCGTTCGCCGAAGAAGCTGTTCACCGCACGTGAAGAGGGTGACCCGATCACGCTCTACCCAGCCGCCACCGAACGCGACGAGGCGCGGTACGTCGTGGAAAAGGTCAAGAGCCTCGTCCGCGACGGGGCGGCGTATCGAGACTTCGTCGTCCTCTACCGTACCAACGCGCAGTCGCGCGTGTACGAAGAGGCCTTGCTGGCAGAAGGGATCCCGTACCGAGTCGTCGGCGGCGTCGGGTTTTACGCTCGCACGGAAATCAAAGACATCATCGCGTACCTCCGCTACATCGTCAACGCGTCGGACGCGCTCGCGTTCAAGCGCATCGTCAACGTGCCGCGGCGCGGCATCGGGCAGCAGACGCTCGCGGCGCTCGTGCAGGCCGCCAACGCGTCTCGAGTATCGGTGGGCGAGGCGGTGTTCAACAGCGAGTTGCTGCGGTCCGCAGTGCCGAAGAAGCTGAAGGAGTTGGAGCGTTTCGCCGACTTGATCCTCGAGCTGCGCAAGCGCGCCGAGGGCATCGGGGTCGCGGATCTGTTAGTCGCCGTCATGGAGCAGTCCGGTTACGTGCGCGAGCTGCAGAGCGAGGACACGCACGACGCTCGCTCGCGTCTCGAGAATCTCGCCGAGCTCATCGGCGTCGCCCGCGAGTACGAGGCGGCGGATGACGATCGGTCGTTGGCGGGATTCCTCGGCAACCTCGCGCTCGTCAGCGACTTGGATTCCCTGGTAGAGGACGCGTCGTACGTAACGCTGATGACGCTACACAGCGCCAAGGGGCTGGAGTTTTCAAGCGTGTTCCTGACGGGGCTCGAGGAAGGCATCTTCCCGCATAGCCGCGCGCTCACGGATACCGATGAGCTGGAGGAAGAGCGCCGGCTCGCGTATGTCGGCATCACTCGCGCGATCGATCGGCTCTTTTTAACATATGCGTCGCGGCGCGCGCTTTTCGGCAACACGTACGCGTATCCGAAATCCCGGTTCTTGGAAGAGATTCCGGGTCTCGAGGTACTCGAGAGCGACAGCGTTCCGCTGCCGCGCCCTGCCGGCGGTCGCTGGCGCGAAGTCGCGATTCACGAATCGGCGGGCGCGGGAGTCCATCTCGGTCTCAAGGACGGCGATCGCGTGCGCCATCCAAAGTGGGGCGAGGGCCGGATCGAAAGCATTGTCGGCGCCGGCGGCGACGGCCTCGTAACGATCGACTTCCCCAACGTCGGACAGAAGATGCTGATGCTCAAGTACGCGCCTCTCGAAAAGATCTGAGGCCGGAGGTTCCCTAGTGCGCGTTGCCGTTGCGGGGGCGATGGGACGCATGGGCACCGTCGCTTGTGAGGCTCTACGGCGCGCGAACGAATACTGCTGCGGTTTCGCCCGCGTGGCGGACCCCGAACGAGAGATCCTCGCTTCCCTCGACGAGGTGCTGGTGCGCCAGCCCGACGTTTTGCTCGACCTCACGACGCAGCCCGCGAGTTATGAAATCTCGCTCGCGGCGGTCGCGCGTGGCGTCTGCACAGTCGTGGGCTCCAGCGGCTGGACGGCAGACCAGCGCGCCGCACTGGGCGACACAGCCGAGCGGCGCGGCGTGGGAGTGCTGCTGGTGCCGAACTTTTCGGTCGGCGCCGCGCTCATGATGCGCCTTGCGGAAGCTGCGGCGCGCTTTTTCCCCGACGCAGAAATCATCGAGCTGCACCACGCGCAGAAGAAGGACAAGCCCTCGGGCACCGCGCGCGATACAGCGTCGCGCATCGAGGCCGTCACCGGCCGAGCGCCCGCGGTTCACAGCATCCGCCTGCCGGGGCTCGTCGCCCACCAAGAAATTCTGTTCGGCGGTTCCGGAGAGCTGCTGACGATCCGTCACGACTCGTTCACACGAGAATCGTTCGTTCCCGGCATGTTGGCGGCGGTGCACGCCGTCCGGAATTGCCGCGGTCTGTCGATCGGCTTGGACTCGATCTTGGAGAGCGTGACGTGAACGTCGCCGTCGTGGGCGCGACGGGCGTCGTCGGCGAGACGATCGTGCGGCTGTTGGACGAGCGCAACGTTCCGGTCGGCGCGGTGGGCCTGTTCGCGTCGCGCCCGCGAACGGCCGCGGTGCGCTTTCGCGGCGACTCGCTCGACGTGCGCGCCGCCTCGGAAGACGAGCTGAGTCACTTCGACGTGGTATTCTTTGCGAGTGGAGAGGACGCGAGCGAACGCTACGCTCCGGCGCTGGTGGAGCGCGGCTGCGTCGTCATCGACAACAGCGCGACGTTTCGCATGCGCCGAGACGTGCCGCTGATCGTTCCAGGTGTCAACGCGGACGCCATGCGGGCGGAGCATCGGCTCTTCCCGGTCGCGAACTGTACGGCGATCGTGCTCTGCACGGCGCTGCGCCCAATTCGAGATGTGGCGGGGCTGCGCTCCGTGCGAGTGGCGACGTATCAAGCGGCGAGTGGCGCCGGCCGGCAGGGGCTGGAGGAGCTGTACGCGCAGGAGCGAGCAGTGATAAGCGGCGATGTCGAGCCGCGGGCGGAGGTCTTTGCGCGTCCGCTGGCGCGCAATGTCGTGCCGCAGATCGGCGCATTCGACGAATCCGGATGGAGCGGGGAGGAGCGCAAGATACGCGCCGAAACCCGTAAGATGCTCGATCTTCCCGAGCTTCATGTCGCCGTGACCGCCGTGCGCGTACCGGTTCGAACGGCGCACAGCGAAGCGGTCTTCGTCGAAACGCAGCGACGTTCGAGCGTCGCGGAGCTCGCCGCCGCCCTCGCGCGCGGCCCTGGGATCGTCTACCACGCCGACGAGATCGTCACCCCGCGTGACGTCGAGGGAACGGACGAGGTTTACGTCGCTCGTCTCCGTAGCGAGGACGAGACGCACTTCGCGTTTTGGTGCGTCGGCGATCAGCTGCGAAAGGGTGCCGCCACCAATGCCGTGCAGATCCTGGAACTGCTGCTCGCCAAAGGGTACCTCGCGGCGTGAACGCTACTGCCCGCATCGCGGTCCTGAAGTTCGGCGGCACGTCGGTCGCCACGGAGGAGCAGCGCGCCGTCGCCTACTGCCGGGTACGCGACGCGCGCGAAGCCGGTTTCGCGATCGTCGCGGTGGTCTCGGCGATGGGCCGTTCGCCGGAGCCGTACGCGACCGATACGCTGCTCGGACTCATCGCCGGACGCGCGGGCAGCGCCAACGCAGACCTGCTGCTCGCGGCCGGCGAGCTGATTTCCGCCGCCCTGTTCGCCGACGAGCTCGTCGCCGCGGGCGTCGATGCCGAGGCGCTTTCGGGCGTTCAGGCCGGCATCGTGACGGACGCGCGCCACGGCGATGCGACGATCCTCCGTGTCGAGCCGGCTGCCATCTATGCGGTGCTGCAGCGCGGTGCCGTGGCGGTCGTCGCGGGCTTTCACGGCACGAGCGAAGACGGCGCCGTTACGACACTTGGACGCGGCGGGACGGATCTTTCGGCGATCGCGATCGGGCATGCCGTCGACGCGCAGCGCGTCGACATCTACACGGACGTCAGCGGCGCCATGACCGCGGACCCGCGGCGGATCCCGACGGCGCGCACGATCGATCGCGCATCCCTCGCGGAGATGACCGAGCTCGCGAATCATGGCGCGAAGGTGATGCATCACAAGGCCGCCGATTACGCGAATCGCACGGGAACGAACTATTCGATCAAGGGACTGCATACCGATCGCGGCACGCTCGTCGACGAGGGAATCGACCATCATCGGCCGGTGACCGGCGTCACGGCTTCCGGACGGCTCACGTGGGTCCGAATCATCCGCGGCGACATCGAGTCGCCGCGCAGACGCATGGAGACGGAGCTCGAGATGTTTCGGCGCGTGGCCGATGCTGAAATTTCCATCGATCAAGTGACGATCAATCAGGCGGGCGTGGCGTTCGTCGTCGAGGGGGACCGCGGAAGCGAGATTCGGCGTCTGCTCGCCGATTTGAACCTGGCGGTGCGAATACGGGAGGGCTGTTCGAAGCTCTCCGTCGTCGGCACCGGGATGCGCTATGCGCCCGGCGTGGTACGTCACGTCGTGGATGCGCTCTCGCGCGCCGACGTGGAGATCATCCATTGTACCGACAGCAACGTGACGATCTCGATTCTCGTGCCGGAGGCGGAGGTCACTCGGGCCGAGAGCGCCGTGCACGAACAGTTCGGGCTCGATAAGGGGGATCCGGTCGCATGAAGCGCGAGCTAGGCACGATCGTAACGGCGATGGTCACGCCGTTTGACGAACGCGGCGACGTCGATCTGCGCGAGGCACGCCGCCTCGCACGCTGGCTGGTGGAGCGCGGGAACGATGGGCTCGTCGTCGCCGGATCGACCGGCGAGGGGCAGACGCTGGATGCGGCGGAACGCATCGCGCTCTGGAAGACGGTGAAGGATGCCGTCGGAAGCGACGCAGCCGTCCTCGCCAATGCCGGCACGAATTCCACGCGCGAATCCGTCGCGGCCGTCGAGGCCGCGGAGTCGGCGGGGGTCGACGCGATTCTCGCCGTCGTGCCCTACTACAACAAGCCCACGCAGACCGGGATGCTCGCACACTTCGGGGCGATGGCGCAGGCCACGCCGCTGCCGATCGTGATCTACAACATCCCGGGACGAACGGCGGCGAACATGCTGCCCGACACCTTGTTCGAGCTCGCGCGCCGGCACGCCAACGTCGCGGGCGTCAAAGAATCGAGCGGCGACCTCAAACAGATCGGCATGATCCTGCGCGGCCGAAGGGACGGATTCATCGTCTGGTCTGGGGACGATCACCTGTTCCTGCCGTGTCTGTCGCTCGGCGCCGACGGCGTCGTCGGCGTCGCATCACATCTGTGCTCGCGCGAATATCGGAGGATGCTCGACGCATACCGTGCAGGGCGCGTGGACGAGGCCGCACAGATTCACGCGTCGCTTTTGCCCTTGATCGACGCGCTCTTCGCAACAACGAGTCCGATTCCGGTAAAGTGGGCGATGCGCCAGCTTGGTTTTCGCGTGGGCGAGTGTCGCCTGCCGCTGGACGGTATGCCCGAGGGCGTCGCCGCGCGGCTGCGCCCGCTGCTCGCGCCGTACGCCTCGCATCCTCCATCGACTTCGCTCAGGACAAGCCCCGAATCTCGGTAACGCCGATTGGAGATTCTCGGATGCCGCCTCGACGCGATCGATGCGGATGAGGCGACCGCACGAATTTTGGCGTTAGCCCGCGAAGACTGCGGAGCGCAGGTCGTTACGCTCGGCACGGAGATGGTCGTCTATGCGCAGCGCGACGTCCGGTTTCGCGCTATCGTCAACGCGTGTGCGCTCGCGCTCTGCGATACCGTGGGTCTGCTCGCGGTGGCGCGGTGGAAAGGGGCGCCGCTGCGCGATCGAGTCACGGGCGTAGAGCTCGTCGAGCGCCTCTGTGGCGGAGCGGCCTCGCTCGGCCTGCCGGTGTACTTTCTGGGGGGCACGAGCGGCGTCGCCGCCGATGCGGCGGCGATCTTGACGAAGCGGTTCCCGGGCCTGCTGATCGCGGGCGCTCGCGACGGATTCTTCGGCGACGCCGAGGCTCCGGCAGTGGCAGCGGCGATCGCGGCAAGCGGCGCGCGGCTCTTGTTCGTGGGCATGGGCTCGCCGCGCCAGGAGTACTGGCTCGCCCAGCACGTGCGCGAGACCGGTTGCGGCGTCGGAATTGGCGTAGGCGGCTCGTTCGACGTCGTCGCGGGCCGCGTCCGCCGCGCGCCGGCGCCCGTTCGCCGGATCGGCCTCGAGTGGCTCTACCGGCTCGTCAGGGAGCCGTATCGCTGGCGACGGCAGCTCGCGCTCCCGCGCTTCGTCTGGCTCATCGCACTCGACGGTCTCGGCGTGCACGCGCGAGATAGCGGAGCCGGCTCGTGAAGGCGATGATCCTCGCCGGCGGCCTCTCGACGCGGCTCTATCCGCTCACGAAGCGCGTGCCTAAGCCGCTCGTTCCCGTTGCCGGCGTACCCAACGCGGCGCATCTGCTGCGCTACTTGAAGGCATACGGCTTCGACGAGATTGCGATGAACCTGCACTATCATCCCGACGCTATCGTCTCGGCGCTCGGCGACGGATCGTGCTTCGGCGTCAACCTT
Organism: Vulcanimicrobiota bacterium; assembly: GCA_963722595.1. Taxonomy (GTDB): domain Bacteria; phylum Vulcanimicrobiota; class Vulcanimicrobiia; order Vulcanimicrobiales; family Vulcanimicrobiaceae; genus Cybelea. The sequence continues at coordinate 14,321 of CAVRNN010000001.1, forward strand.
CACTACTCGCACGAGCCCGAGCTGCTCGGCAGCGCCGGGGCCGTCAAGAACGTGCAGGCGTTCTTCGGCTCGGAGACGTTCCTGGTGATCGGATGCGACGACCTGACCGATCTGCGGCTCGATCGCCTGCTGGATTTTCATCGCGAACGCGAGGCGCTGGCCAGCATCGGTCTCATCGAGCGAGAGGATGTCGAACAGTACGGCGTCGTGGTCCTCGACGACGACGCGAGAATTTCGGGGTTTCAAGAGAAGCCGGCGCAGGGTACCGAGCGCAGCAAACTCGTGAACACGGGCGTGTACGCGTTCTCGCCGGCGATCTTCGATCACATTCCGGACGGCGAGTTTTACGACTTCGGCAAGCAGGTGTTCCCCGCGTTGCAGGCGGCGAACGAGCGCTTCTACGGATTCGACGCGCGCGGCGCATACTGGGCCGACATCGGCACGCCGGATGAATATCGCCGCGCGAGCTACGACGTCGTAAGCGGCTTCATGCGAATTCCCCAAACCAGCGCTAACGGAATAGATCCTACCGCGACGATCGGCGAGGGCGCGCGAATCGAGGGGCCGGTAAAGCTCGGCGCAGGCGTTCGCATCGGCAACGGCGTTTTGATCGAAGGACCGAGTGTCGTGGACGATCGGGCGAGCATCGAAGCAGGCGCGCGGCTGAAACGGGCGATCGTTTGGCACGATGCGATGATCGGCGCGCGCGCCGCATTGCTCGACACGATAGTCGGTATCGATACCATTGTGGCGGCCGGAAGCGAATTGAAAAACGCGCTCGTTGCCGACGAATAGATGGGTATAGTACAAGCGTGTTTCGCGCCCTCGCCGGTACCGTGGCACTCCTCGCCGTCGCGCTGGCGGCGGTACGGTCGCCTGCGATAACGCGCGCAAACATCCTCGACGTCGGCGGGTTGGCCCCTGCGTTTGCCGTCGACACGCTAGACGGCAAATCGATCGACGGCAATTTCCACGGACGTCCGGCATACATCAACGTGTTTGCAACCTGGTGCTCGCCATGCCGGAGAGAGTTTCCGGCGATTCTTCGACAGGCGCAAGCGTATCGCGATCGCATCACTTTTCTCTTGGTTGACGAACAGGAACCCACGAGCCGTGTGAGGAGCTTCGCACTCCAATTCGGCGTCGCCGCTCCGATCGCGGTCGACAGCGGCCAATTTGCCGCGACGTTCAACGTGCAAGGGTTGCCGGAAAGCATCTTCATCGATCGCCGGGGCGTCGTCCGCTACGTCTATCAAGGAACGATCCCGGACGACGTGCTCGCCGGGCAGTTGTCCACGCTCGCCTCGGACCCGCAGAGCTCGATCGCGGCTAGATAACGCGCCGCTCCGTAGTGATCGAGCGGCATGGCGTGGCGCCCATTGCTCGATCTCCTTTTTCCACCGCAGTGCGCGAGCTGCAACGCACTCGGAGTGGGATTGTGTGCGCGTTGCGCGCCGAGCGGCGGAGCGATTGAGATCCGCCTGCCCGGGCTCGCCGTCACCGCGCTCGGCCCATACGAAGACAGCCTGCGTGCGGCGGTGCTCGCTCTCAAGGATGGCCGCCGCGACGTCGCTGAGGCGCTGGGAGCCGCGGTGGCTCCGCTCGTCGCCGCGCGCACGATGCTCGTGCCGATTCCGACGACGGCGAGGCGACGGCGGGTACGCGGCATCGACGGGGTCGAGCTCGTCGCGCGGAGCGCCGCCGCCATCGCGGGCGCCGGAGTTCTTACGGCGCTGGAGCAACGTTGCGGCGACGCGCAGCGAGGGCGCTCGCGCGTCGAACGGCTCGCCGCGCGCGGCCGATTCGCTTGTAACGTCGCGAGCGTTGCCGGAAAGCGCGTGACGCTGTTCGACGACGTGTGCACGACCGGTTCGACCCTGCGCGACTGCGCCGCCGCGCTGCGTGAGGCCGGTGGGCTCGTGGAGCATGCGGTCGTCATCGCGGTAGCGAAAAGCCGCGACCCGTGGAGAGATCCGGCCCGCAACTGACGCCGCTCGACGAGCTGTTCCTTCAGCGCGCGTACGAGCTCGCCGCCCGCGCCGTCGGCGAAACGGCGCCGAACCCCCCGGTGGGAGCTGTCGTCGTTCGCGATGGCCGCGTGGTCGGCGAGGGGCATCATCGTGGCGCGGGAGCTCCACACGCCGAGGTTAACGCCTTGCGCAATGCGGGCGCGCGAGCGCGCGACGCGACGATGTACGTCTCGCTCGAGCCGTGCGGACACGTAGGCCGGACGCCTCCCTGCGCCGAGGCCGTCCTCGAAGCGGGCATCGCGCGCGTCGTCGCCGGCACGCTCGATCCCACGCGACGCGGCGCCGCCGAACGTCTGCGCGAGCGCGGCGTCGAGGTCGTCGTCGCCGGTGACGTCGCCGCCCGGGCGTTGATCGAAGCCTTCGCTCGGTGGAGCGTGCTGCGACGTCCGTTCGTCGCCGTGAAGATGGCGATGTCCCTCGACGGGGCGGTCGCGCGCGCGCCCGGCGCGCGCGAGACGTTGGGCTCCGAAGCGGAACGCCGCTTCGTGCGCGAGCTGCGCATCGCATACGATGCGGTGATGGTTGGAGCCGGGACGGTTCGGGTCGACGATCCGTTGCTGACGGTGCGCCCTCCGCACGGCCGCATGCGCCCGTACGTTCGCGTCGTAGCGTGCGAGACCGGTGCGTTGTCGGCCACGAGCCGCGTCTTCGCGCCCGTGGAAGGCTACGAGAGAACGATCGTGCTCGCGCCCGGAGCGCTGCAGCCGCGTCTCGCGGCGCTCGCTGACGTGGCGGAAGTGCTCGTCATCGGACACGCAAAGGCGCGGACGCTCGACCTCGGCGAGGCGATGGCAACCCTGCGGACGCGCGGCGTATGCAGCGTCCTGTGCGAAGGCGGCCCGAAGCTCGCGGCGGGTCTGATCGCGAGTGGAGTCGCCGACCGCTTCTACTGGGCAGTCGCACCGATGTTCTTGCACTCCGAAAGCTCCGTCCCGGTGCTGCGTGGCGCCGATGTGGCGTCGCGGGCGGTGCGCGCACGTTTCGACAGCGTGGAACGCGTCGGCGACGACGTCGTGCTCTCGGGGACGTTCGGCGATGTTTAGCGGTTTGATCGCGTACCGCGGTGCGATCGTGTCACTCGACGCCCATGCTCACGGCGGCGCGACTTTGGCGGTGCGCTGCGAGGGAACGCAAACGGAGCGACCCGTCGCCAAGGATTCCATCGTAATCGACGGCGTCTGCCTCACGGCGACGGATATCGACGGCGAGGTCGTGACGTTCGACGTCGTGCCGGAAACCCTCGCTCGCAGCACGCTCGGGGAGCGAGTTCCCGGCGAGCTCGTCAACGTCGAGTACGCGCTGCGTGTGGGCGATCGGCTCGGTGGACATCTCGTCTACGGGCACGTCGATGCGGCGCCGCGCGTCCTGCTGCGGACGGCCGAGGGTCAGGGAGAGCGGTTTCGGATCGAGACGCCGGCCTCGCTCGCGCCGATGATCGCTCCGAAGGGTTTCGTCGCGCTCGATGGCGTGAGCGTCACGGTCGCGGGCGCCGAGTCCGAATGGTTCGAGGTCGCCCTGATACCCGAAACGCTCGCGCGGACGACGCTGGGCGCCCGGGTACCCGGCAGCCGGGTCAATCTGGAGATCGATCCACTCGCTCGTTACGCGGGCCTCGTTTTGAAGGGATTGAAGGATGACGCGTTTTAACGATCGGCTTCCTAAGGGCGCGCGGGTCTTCGAGAGCCGGCTCCAAGTGCAGTGGGCCGACGTCGACGTCGCCGGCATCATGTACTTCGCGGCGTACTCGCGATTCGCGGAGTACGCCGAGATGCAGCTTTTTGCCCGGCTGGGGTTTCCTTATGAGAGTGTGTTCACGGAATATGATTTCTGGCTGCCGCGCGTTCACGTGGAGGCGGATTATCACGCACCCGCGCTCATGAGCGATTGGCTGCTCATGCGTACCCACGTCGAGCGAGTCGGCGCGTCGAGCATCCGATGGCAGACAATCGTGTTCAACGAGCGCACCGGCGAGGCGGGCGCCGCTCTGAGTTTCGTCGTCGCAGCGATCGACGCGACGACGAAAAAGAGCCGGCCGTTACCGCTCGAGATTCGCTCGGCGCTGCTCGCGTGCGTTGGAGGGGTGAGCGCGTGACTACGGCTTCGTCGCGTGTCGCGATGCTCGTCGCCCCGAGGCGGATCGAATTGCGGCGCGAGCCGCCGCCTGAAGCCGCGCCCGGCGGAATCGTCGTGCGAGTGCGAGCAGCGTTGACCGACGGCACGGACCTAAAGACGTTCCGCCGCGGGCATCCGAAGATGCCGATGCCGACCCGCTTCGGCCATGAGTTCTGCGGCGACGTGGCCGCGGTCGGCTCCGGCGTCACCGCGTTTCGGCCCGGCGATGCCGTCATGTGCGTTCACACGGGGCCGTGCGGCGCCTGCTTCTGGTGCCTGCACTCGCAAGAAGAGCTGTGCGACAGCATCATGTCGGCGATGGTCCTCGGCGCCTATTCGGACTTGGTCGCGCTCCCTAAGCGCGTCGTCGACCGAAACTGCTATCCCAAGCCCACTGACGTGAGCTACGCAGACGGCGCGTTTCTCGAGCCGCTCGCATGCGTTACGCACTCGCTGGCGCTCCTGGCGCCCGTTGCCGACTCGACCGTCGTGGTGCTCGGCAACGGAGGTTTCGGGATTCTGCATGCGTTGCTGCTGGAACGCCAAGGCGTCGACGTGCTGCTTTTCGGCCGGCGCGCCGAGCGCGTCGCCTTCGCACGCGACCTCGGGCTCGAGAGCTACTATCCAGGGGCCGTGGCGATGCGCGATCTCATCCTCGAGCGCACCGGCGGTCGCGGCGCCGATGCGGTGATCGAATGCACCGGCAGCCCCGAGATGTGGGAAGGCGCGCCGGCCTACGTCCGTCGCGGCGGCGTAGTCTCGTTTTTTGCGGGCCTGCCGAGCGACGTTCGCGTCTCCTTCGCCGCAGAGCGACTGCATTACGATGAGGTGCGGCTGCTGGCGCCGTTTCACTTCACGCCCGCGGACGTACGCGCGGCGTTCGACCTGATCGCCGGGCACGCGCTGCCGCTGCATCGTTTGATCACGCATACGACGCCTCTGAGCGAGATCGTCGAAACGTTCGCGCGGCTCGACGCCGGCGAGGGCCTCAAGGCGTTGATCGAACCGTGAGCCCAAGCACGATGCGAGCGGCCGTACTCTATGATGTCGACGACGTGCGCGTCGAAGAGCGTCCGGTTCCGGAGCTCGGCGACGGAGAGCTCTTGGTGCGCACGATGGCCAGCGGCATCTGCAGCGGCGACGTGATGCCTTGGTATATTCGGCGCAAGGCGCCGCTCGTGCTCGGTCACGAGCCCGCCGGGATCGTCGCCGAGGTGCGCGGTCAGAGCTCGTTTGCGGTGGGAGATCGCGTCTTTGTGCACCACCACGCTCCGTGCTTCGAGTGCGCGGCATGCCGTCGGGGCGAGCACGTGCAGTGCGCGGCCTGGCGCGCGAGCAAGATCGAGCCGGGAGGCATCGCCGAGTACTTTCGCGTGCCCGTGAGAAACCAGGGGGACACGTTGCGCGTTCCGGCCGGCGTCTCGTTCCCGGATGCCGCGCTGACCGAACCGCTGGCGTGCGTGGTGAAGTCGTTGCGGCGCAGCGGCGCAGCGGCCGGCGACCGCGTGTACGTTATCGGCCTGGGGGTGATGGGACAGTTGCATGTGCTCGGCGGGATGCAGATCGGATGTGAAGTGTTCGCGAGCGACTTCATCGAGGCGCGCCGCGTCATCGCTGCGCGCAACGGCGCGATCACGTTGCCGCCTGAAGGCTTCCCCCGCGCGCTCGGCGCCGGAGCTGCCGTCGTCATCTGCGGCCCCGGGACCGCGCAGGCGATGAGGCACGCGTTCGAGGCGGTCGCGCCTTCGGGTACGGTCGTGATGTTCACGCCGTTTCCGCCCGACGTGTCGCTCGCGATCGACTCGGAACGATTCTACTTCGGCGATCTGCGCGTCGTCGCAAGCTATTCTGCGGGACCGGACGATACGCGTGCAGCGCTCGATTTGATCGAGCGGGGCATCGTGTCGGCTGCGAAGGTCGGCGCGACGCTCGTCGCGATTGACGACGTGCCCGGTGCCTATCGCGATTTGGCGGAGGCGCGCATCGTCAAGCCGATCGTCAGCTTCGATCAGCCTTCGGCGTAGATCGGCGGCGCCGCCTCGACGGCCGGCAGCACGACGTCGTCGGCCCGCGACGTAACGCGCCACGCGATCGCGAGCGAGACCGCGTACAGTACGGCGGCCAGCAGCCACGGCGCGCCGATCAGCCCAAGCGAGCGCCACGGACCCGCGAACTGGGCGAAGGTCAGCGTAAAGATCGCGGGGCCGAGCAGCATCGAGATGCCGCGGACGGAGCCGAGCGCCCCCTGCAGCTCCCCCTGCGCCGCGGCTCCCACACGGCGCGTCATCAAGGCTTGGGACGAAGCCTGATACATCGGGAGCGATATGATCACCGCGGCGACGAGAAAGAGGATCCCGTTGTCGGTGCCCAGGAGCGCGAGGCCTGCTACCGCGATGGCCAGGCTGGCGAGCAGCGTGCGGCGTTCACCGAGTCGCGCGACGATCGGCCGTACCATCGTCGCCTGATTGATCGCGGCGATCGTTCCGACGAGCGCGAGCGTGAAACCGATGCTCCGCGTGCTCCAGCCGAATGCGGCGATGCAATAGATCACCCAAATGTTCGGAAACACCTCATGCGCGAGGTACGTATTGAAGTTTACCCACGTCAAGCCCCATAGCTCGTGATGCGAGCGCAACAGCCCGATCGAACCGAAGGGATTCGCGCGCTTCCAATCCATTCGTTTCGTACGGTTTTCGGCCGCGAGCGATTCCGGCAATACGAAAAGCCCGTAGACGGTGTTGAGCAGCGCAAAGATCGCCGCCGCCCAAAACGTGAGGCGAGGATCGGCGTTGCCGACGATGCCGCCGATGGCCGGCCCGAGCACGAATCCGAGCCCGAAGGCGCTTCCGAGCATGCCGAAGGCGGCCGCGCGTTTTTCGAGCGGGGTCACGTCGGCGATGTAGGCGCTCGCAGCGGTCATGTTCGCCGTCGCGACGCCGGAAATCACGCGGCCGGCGAACAGCCAGGCGAGATTAGGGGCGAGCGCCATGATCACATAGTCGACGACGCTTACGGCGTTCGACAATAGGATCACGGGGCGGCGTCCCACGCGATCGGAGAGCATGCCGAGCAGCGGCGAACAGAAGAACTGCATCAGCGCCCACACCGTGGCGAAGAGTCCGATGACCTGGGCGGCGTGCGCGTAGTCGTTGCCGACGAAACTCGCGATCAGCTTCGGCAGCACCGGCCCGATCATGCCGAACGTAACCATGTCGATGAGGACGGTGACGAAGATGAAGATCGTCGCGCCGCGGCGCGCGTTATTCGGCCGTGCCATATACAAACTCCAACCACAGGTCTACGGCCCGATTGATTCGGGCGCGTTCCCCAGTCGCCAGCAGATCGAGAAGAAATCCGCGGAAGCCGGCAATCAGGAGGGTGCCCAGCGCCTCGGCTTGCCGGCGCGTATAGCCGGGCAGCATCGTGCAAACCTCGAGAGCCCGAAGCCATTCGTGAACGGACGCCTCGAGGTAGCCCGGGAAGCGCGAAGCGTCGCGCAGCGCCAGGGTGTAAATCTCGAAGGAGAGCTGCGTGAGCGGCGCCCATTCCGGTTTACTCCACTCGCGCCACAGCGTGCGCGCGACGCCACGCGGCGAGAGATCGGAGAGCTTAACCGCCGCCATCATCGCTTGCTGCCGGGCGCGGCCGCGCCGGACGATCTCGACAACCAAGTTCTCCTTCGATCCAAAGTAATACAGCAGGACTCGTGGGCTCGATTTGAGCGCCTTCGCAAGCGGACGCAAAGACAGCTCGGCCAGGCCGTGACGGCATACATAATCCACCGCCCGCTCCAGTAACTCGCCGCGCCGCGCCTCATCCGCGGTTCTCGACACGACCCATCCTAGCATAATTGAAACAGTCGTTTCAAGTATGAGGCGGGGCGGCCGGCGACCTGCGCCGTGCGGTGCGCCTCAGCGGCTACATCGATTCGTGGTATCGACGCGAGAGTTTGGAACGCGAGTGGACCGAGCGGCAGGGCTACGAACGCTTCGCCAGCGCGCTGCGCACGAACATGACACCGGAGGAGTTGCGGAACTTCGGACGGCGCGTCTTCGATAACGAGCATCGCTGGAATTGAGCACTCCTAGGACGGCTGGGCCGCGCCGCTGAAAAAGCCGGCCACGCCAGTTGCTACGGAGGTGCCCCCGATGCGTTTGAGGATCGCTTCGCCACGAATCGTTCTGACCGCGGTGTTGGCCGGGAGTTTGACGGCGTGCAGCCACGCCAGCTTTACGCCAGCGGTTCCGGGGGCGGCGGGGCCCGCGGCGGCTCGGGTTTCGGAGCCTCTCTCGATGGAGAGGGCCTCCGAGCGGATTCGCGCGCTGGGCGGCCTCGCGCGTTCGAAGACCGCGGGCTACCCCGTGACGGCCGTTGCCCCGATTAAGGTGCCGGACGAAGCGCCATGCGTGGACGTGCTGTTTACGCCGCACACGCCGCCGATCACGAAGGGCGATCTGCCCGTCGGGAAGTTCGCCGATTATAAGGATCATCCGTTCCACTACAACCCGCCCGCGAACTGCCCCGGCCCATACGCGAAAATCGTTTTCAAGATGCACTTCAAGGTCTCCGCGGGCGTCCAGTATGATCGCACGGGCGCAGTTTGGGTAGGCGCCACTAATATTTACTTCGGTACGACTTCGGAACCGGCTCCGAACGCGAGTCCCGAGTGGAACGTCGAGCGCGACGTGTCGGAGTACGCGTCGATTTTTGCTCAGAGCTCGACCGGTCAGGCCTCCGTATACAACATCGTAAACTCGACGTATACGGGCATCATCTACGGGAGGGCCGAGCTCGACTTCTACCCCGCCACGTTCCGCTATCCGCCCGCGCGGGTTGCCGATGTAGTATATCCGCTTTCCGGCGGCCCAGACGGCGGATACGTTGATTTGAACGGTCCCTCGAACGAGATGACTGGCACCTTCACGTTCCCGACCAACGTCGAGGCCGCATATCTCGACGTCTTTCTCGAGTCGCAGGGGTCGGACGAGTTCTGGTACACGTGCTTCCCCAACGATCTCGCGTCGAAGCTCAACAACTGCGGAGGTACCGCGTTCCGCGAGGGCGAGGTCAGCTTGGACGCTCAACCCGCCGGCGTCGTGCCCGTGTATCCGTGGATCTACACCGGCGGAATCGATCCGTATCTCTGGATCCCGATACCGGGGGTCGAGACGCTCAATTTCGTGCCGTACCGCATTAACCTGACGCCATTCGCGGCGCAGCTCGACGACGGCAAGCCGCACACCATCGCGGTTTCGGTCTACAACGACGACAACTACTTCGCGGCCAACGCGGCTCTGCTGGTTTATGAAGATCATGGCTCGAAGGTCGTGACTGGGGAACTCCTCAGCGACGGAACTCCGAGCGCGCCGCGCGAGCGCACCGACGAAGACGTCAAGCTGACGAAGAGCGGAGGGAGGGGAACCATAAGCACGACGGCGTCGCATCCCGTGCGGCTGCATGGCTACGTGATAACGTCGAGGGGCCGTGTCGAAACGAACGTAACGCAGGACATCCGCTTCTCCAACTTTCAAAAGATCAACGTTAGCTCTGCTCAATTCTTGCAGGACATCACCCAGAACACGAGCGTCGAGTCGAGGACGACGACCAGAGTCCACCATCGCACGGAGACGGCTCGCGAGACGCGGAGCTGGCCGTTGACACTGAACTACGACTACGTCGCGAACTCAAGCGGGGCCAAGCAAACGGCGGCGGTCTCGCAAACGAAGGATGAAAGCGGCAACGAGGAAGGGCTGGAATCTTGGGCACTTCTGAACGCGGTTATGTCGTCCGATACGCTGACGATCACCGCGTCCGGAATCACACCCTCGAACGGCAAGAGTCAACAGCAGTTCAAAGTGCGCAATTTACTCGGCCACAACTGCTACGACGAAACGATCAAGTCGGCCGACTACGTGATCGTGTCACGTATGAAAGGCTGTTAATCGAGTAAGCTGTCGGATTCCTCGGAAATGAAACTGCGGATGAGGAATTTCGCGGTGCTCGTTCTCCTCGCGATCGGGATGAGCGGTTGCAAGGGCGGCGGACCCACAGACCCCGCCGCCTGGAATGCGCTCGCCGTGCTCGTGGTCCCATACTTCACGGTCGTGGGCGACGTGAGAAGTTCCAAAAGCATTTTGGTCTACAAGATCAACGCGGCAACCGGCGAGCCTACATTGGTCTCCGGTTCACCGTTTGCGGCCGGTTTGGAGCCCGCGGATGCCGCGTTCGCTCCCCGTGGCGGCTTCGCGTATGTGGTCAACAGGGCTTCCGGCAACGTTTCTGCCTATAGGGTTGACGCGCGGACAAAAGCGTTTATGCAGCTGCCCGGCTCTCCCTTCGCTCTGGATTACAGCTCGTACGGGCCTAGTGGGATCGTTGTCGACCCGCACGGCAGGCATGCCTACGCGGTGTCGGATGCGGGCATTTCAGGATTTGCAATCGATGCCGCATCCGGCGCATTGGTGCGCATACCGGGTTCCCCCTTTGCCACGCGAGGGTCAGACGGTTTTGGCACGGCCTCGATTGCGATCGATCCGTCGAATAGCTTCGCGTATGTGCTCAACTACTTTCGTAATACTATCTCCGCGTATAAGATCGGGGAGACGGGCGCATTGAAAGCTGCCGGGTCGCCTCAGGACGCCGGCCAGAACAGCAACAATCCCGGTTCGTTCAACAGCGTTACCATCGATCCGAAGGGCAAGTTCGCGTTTGTGACGGGGAGTTGCTGCGTCTATGTTTACGCCGTCAATCCCACAACGGGCGCGTTGACGCCGACCGCGCATCTGAGCCTCGGGGAACCTGGCGTGTTCCTCCTGTCGGGATTTGCCCTTCATCCTAGCGGCAACTTCGCGTACGCGCTCGATGGCACTCGGATCTACGCTTACAGCATCGACGCTTCGACCGGCCGGTTGAAAGCGTTAGACGGTCCAGAATACGCGAGGAGCGCGGGAAGCAATCCCCACCGCTTGATGATCGATCCGACGGGTGCGTTTGCGTACGTGCTCAATCGTGACCCGGTAACGGGCGCGGCCAGCATGTATGGCTACAAAATCGACATTGCGAGCGGCAAGCTCACTCCGCTGGCCCGTTCGCCTTTTGCGATCGCGGCAAGCACTGTCGATCCCGTTGCTCGCTGGTTCAATGCTGGGCAATGCGCAGCCTTAAGCGGCATGCTTTGGAGCGGCGCGCATCCACCGCCCGTCGCCAAACTCGATTCACCTCTAGTGTTCGATCATGTCACCAAGGCGGCTCCCGGGTATTTCTACGATCCAAAGCGTCGCTTTGCTTTGCACTATCCCCGCGGTGACTCAGGAGGAACGATCAGGTTCCAAAAGGCGGGACCACCTCCGCAAGGCGTTCCGCAGCGCGATCTGAGCCGGCTGCAGACTGCATCCGGCATCAAGCTCGGCACCCGCGCCGAGACAGTCATAAATGAGCTGGGCGCCCCCAAGGTCGTCAATGCCTGCGGAGAACAGGGGTATGTCTACTTGCAAAGTCGAGTGGGCGAGCCGCTTGCGCTGGAGTTCACAATCAGCAATGGAACTGTGACGGGGATTTCTGAAGACCTCGGTGGCTAAGCTGGGATCTCAGTTCATGGGCGGTTCTGAAAAATGGACAGGGTCTTGGCACAGTCCCTTAATCAATTGAAGGCGTACGACGCTCGTAAAACCGATGTCTACGCGGATTGGGTCTGATACAGCACAACCTGAATCGGTTTTAGCTTTCAAACCGTAAGCGCCAGGGGCAAGGCCCGTAAAACTGAACGAACCATCCGACCGCGATTGCGTCGTCTCTGTTACCCTTTGCTCGGAATTTAGTCCAACGACCGATATGGATATACCTGAGACAAGCCTGCCATTGTAATCGACGATCGTTCCCGTAATCTCCGGTGCCGGAGACAAAGCTGCTACAGTCAGAATCAAGCAGGCAACCGGGTTCATCTTTACCCCCCCGCAACCCTGAGGGCCATCGGCGTCACTTCACGCATTACAGCCTCGGCGCTTTCATCCTCGGCAATTTCAAGGTCATAGTGAGCCTGTAGGTTCACCCAGAATTCCGCCGTGGTTCTGAAGTAGCGAGCAAGCCGAAGTGCCGTTTCCGCCGTGATTGACCGGCGTCCGTGCGCGATTTCGCTAATCCTCGTAGACGGTACGCGCATCTCTATTGCCAAATGGTTAGCCGACAAGTTCATCGGCTTGATGAATTCTTCAAGCAAGACCTCGCCGGGGTGGATGGGTTCGAGTCTTGCACTCCTCTTTGTGGTTTTCATTCCTATTCTCTAATATGGATATTTAGCGATAGTCTGTGATCTCCGCTGCGTACACGTCTCCGTTTTCCCAGATAAAGCAGATACGGTATTGATCGTTGATTCGGATACTATGCTGCCCTTCGCGATCACCGTGTAAGGACTCCAGGCGATTACCGGGAGGAACCGCTAGGTCCGATAGTTTGGCCGCCGCGTTAAGTATGGCCAGCTTCCTTCTGGCAGGCCGCTCAATCGCCTGAAACCTGCAAGTGGGAGTTTTCGGCCAAGGTCGGCACGATTTAGGCGTCCTCGAACATTCCGTTCACCAAGTGGTTCCCGGCGATCTGGTCCCTCGCGAACACGAAGAATGGCACGTCTCGCATGAGTTGGCCCGTGTCGTTCTTTTGGTCGGCCAGGATGCGCGCATCTATGCTGCGCTGTATTTTAAACGTTTTGGGTCCGCAAGTCGTTTAGCGGCCTCTTTTACTGACTTTGGCGCGGGCTTTTGCTTTTCAGTCATTCGTTACTCCTTGCCGGCCTGGCATTACATGAGCCGCCGCACAAGAAGGACGAAAATGGCGACGACCGCTCCGATGACCACTACTGCGAGAGCAACGGGGTGGAAGGAGATAGCGTGGCCCGGCACCCCTGGATTATAAACCCCCGCTCGGCGGAGCCAATGCTGAGATTTTATGGGCAGCCGCCGTCTTTTATGGGCAACCGCCGCCCCTTAATGGGCAGAGCCGAGTGAGGTATATCGTCTTGACATTTGTAAAGTACCGCATAGGCTAGACGTATGGGCACCTTTGCCGAGGCCCTGAACGCTGCGATGGAGGAGGCCGGCCTGTCGGCCGCCGAGCTGGCCGAGAGCTCTGGGCTGACGGAGTCCGCAATTTCGTTGCTGCGATCGGGGCGCCGCGAGCCGTCGTACCGGACGCTTCAGCGTCTGAGTCAGGTGCTGCCTCCGTTCGGGGAACAGCCCCCCGGCCCGCGCGCACCGTTTGACTCGATCGCGGACGCGATTGCAGACATCCGGGCCGGTAGAATGGTGGTTGTTCTCGATGACGAGGATCGCGAGAATGAGGGCGACCTCGTAATGGCCGCTCAGATGGTGACGCCGTCAGCCATCAACTTCATGCGCAAGCACGCCGGCGGCCTGATTTGCGTGCCGATGGTCGGGGCCCGGCTCGACGAGCTTCACATCCCGCAAATGGTTCGCGACAACACCGCCATTCATGAAACGGCCTTCACCGTCTCGGTCGAGGCGCGTGGACTAACGACGACGGGCATTTCCGCGCACGACCGCGCCGCTACGATCAAGCGGCTCATGGATCCCGAGGCGAAAGCCGCCGACTTCCTGCGGCCGGGCCACACGTTTCCACTGCGGGCGCGCGAGGGAGGCGTGCTCGTGCGCGCGGGACAGACCGAGGCGTCCGTGGATCTCGCACGGCTGGCCGGCCTTTACCCCGCCGGCGTCATTTGCGAGATCATGGCCGAGGACGGCACGATGGAACGCCTCGAGGGGTTGCGCAGCTACGCGGATCGCCATGGGCTGCGGCTCATCACCGTCAAGGATCTGATCGCGTACCGCATGCGCACCGAGAAGCTCGTGAACAAGATCGCCGAGTTCGATCTGCCGACGACGCTCGGCGCGTGGAAAGGCGCGGCCTACAACACCAGCATCGACGAAAACACGCACGTGGCGCTTATCATGGGCGAGATCGGGCAAGGCAAGGAAATTCTCGTTCGCGTGCACTCGGAGTGCATGACCGGCGATGCGCTGCACTCGATTCGTTGCGACTGCGCGGCGCAGCGCGACGGCGCGATGAGCCTGATCGCCCGGGAGGGGCGCGGAGTGTTTCTGTACCTGCGCCAGGAAGGCCGGGGGATCGGCCTTGCCGATAAGCTGCGCGCTTACGAGCTTCAGGATCGAGGAGCCGACACCGTCGAAGCGAATCTCGCGCTTGGATTGCCGGTCGACAAGCGAGACTACGGCATCGGCTCGCAAATTCTCGCCGACCTCGGCGTGCGAGAGATGCGACTGATCACAAACAATCCCAAGAAAATCTTCGGCCTCGAGGGTTACGGGCTCAAGATCGTCGGCCGCATGCCGCTACAGACGACCCCGACGGCACACAACAAGCACTACATCGCGACAAAACGCTCGAAGCTCGGCCACATGCTGGACGAGGAGGCGGCTTCGTGAAGGGCAACGGCGCGCGTACGCCGACGCCGGACTGCGCGGGCCGCCGCTTCGCCATCGTGGCGGCGCGATTCTATCCGGAGGTCGCGGATCAGCTCATCGAAGGGGCCAGGAAGGCGTTGCGTGCCTGCAACGTCGCTGAGGACTACGTCAGCGTGTACGACGTGCCGGGCTGCTTCGAAGTCCCGGTGGCATGTCGGAACCTGATCGACACCGACCGCTTCGACGCGCTCGTGGCGCTCGGCGCAGTCGTTCGCGGCGAGACGCCGCACTTCGATTTCATCGCTGGCGAATGTGCGCGCGGAATCATGGACCTGCAGCTGGCGACGGGAGTGCCGATCGGCTTCGGCGTGCTCACTACGGAGAATTTGGCGCAAGCGCAAGAGCGTGCCGATCCACGGCGTGGCAATAAAGGCTACGCGGCGGCGCTCGCGGCGGCCGCGCTCTTGAGCGTGACCTCCAACATTCCGCGCGCGGGCTTTCGATGAAGGCGTTCACGCCCGTAGAGTGGGACGGCGACGCCGTGCGGTATCTCGATCAGCGCCTGCTGCCAAGTGAGGTGCGCCACGAGCGCGCCCAAACGGTCGACGACATTGAGTGTGCGATCAAGAGCCTGGCCGTGCGCGGAGCGCCGTGCATCGGGGTATTCGGCGCCTACGGCACCGCGTTGCTGCGCCGCACGATTCTTGACGACGAACGTTTCGCGCGGGCGGCGCAGCGCGTCCGCGAGGCGCGTCCGACTGCAGTAAATTTGGCCTGGGCAGTCGACCGCGTGCTCGCGGCGAGCGATCCGTTGGAGGAAGCGCGAGCGATCCACGACGAGCAGAGGGCGATCGACGATACGATCTGCGCGAATGGGATCGAGCTCATCCCGAAGGGCGCATGTGTGCTGACCCACTGCAATACCGGGCCGCTCGCCACGGGCGGATCCGGCACGGCGCTCGGCGTCATCATCGCGGCGCATCGCGCGGGGAAGAGGCCGCGCGTCTTCGTCGACGAGACGCGGCCGCTGTTGCAGGGCTCGCGTCTAAACTACGTCGAGCTGCGCATGGCGGACGTCGAGGCGGTGCTCATGGTTGACGCGGCGGCCGCGATCGCCATGAAGCGTCAGCGAATCGACCTCGTCATCGTAGGGGCCGACCGCATCGCTCGCAACGGCGACACTGCAAACAAAATCGGCACGTATGGGCTGGCGATCCTCGCCGCGCACCACGGAATACCGTTTTACGTTGCGGCGCCGCGCTCCACGTTCGATTTCAGTCTCGCGAGTGGTGACGCGATCCCGATCGAGGAGCGCGTCGCCGAGGAAGTGGCATCGTTCGCCGGCATGCGCGCGGCGCCCGACGGCGCGACTGTGTACAACCCCGCGTTCGACGTGACGCCGGGGCACCTCGTGACGGCGTTCGTTACGGAGAACGGCATCGTGCGGCCGCCCTACGCGGACACGATTCCCGACTTGGAGTTTCGACCTGAAGTTCTACGACTTTCTCGATAAAGCGCCGGCGATCGGGAGGCTCGTGATCGTCGAGGGCACCGAACGCGTGCTCGCCGACCGCGCACTGGAGGTCGTGCTCGATCGTCTTCTGCCGGCGGAAGTACGAGACCTCAACCTGGCGCGCTTCGCCGCGGAGACGCTCGGCGACGTCGCGCCCGTGCGCGAGGCCGTAACCGCGATGCCGTTCTTAGCGGAGCGGCGCATTGTCGTCGTCACCGATACGCAGACGATGCGCACGGCGCCGCGCCAGGAACTCTGGGACGTGGCGCAAGAGGTGCCCGAAGGCAACACGCTCGTGCTGCTCGATCTGCTGCCGCCGCGCGCGCAGCGGCCGGCGCCCTTCGGCGCGATGGCCGGCCGCGCGGCCCTACGCGTCGACACGACCGCTGGTGAAGAGACGCGCGAGCGCTTCGTGCGGGAGACGCTCGAGCGAATCGGCGCGAAGGCCGAGCCGCGCGTCGTCGACGAGCTCTCGCGCAGCCAAGCGGACCTCGCCGCGATCCGCAACGACCTCGAGAAGCTCGGACTCGCCGGCAAGCGCATCACGATCAAGGACCTCGAGCGTGAGGCGCTGGCCATCGAGGACCCGAAGGCCTATAAATACGCGAGCGCGCTTGCGGAGGGGCGAATCGCCGAGGCGCTCACGATCGCGCACGACACCTTTTCCAACGATCCGCGCGGCGCCGCGGTGCCGCTGCTCTCGGCGCTCGCCACGGAGTGCAGCTATCTCTGGGAACTCGCTCGGCCCGGCGGCGAGCTGCCGTCACGCGCGCGTTGGCGCGAGCGTTTCTTGCGCCCGGTCGCGCGCAGGGTCGGCGAACGGCGTGCCCGGATCGCATACGAGCGTGCCGTGCGTGGCCTGGAGGCGATCGTCACCGGACGCGCCGGCGGCGATCCCGACGATCACCGCACGCTCGTGGACCGGATCACCGTCGAACTCTCAAAACTCTCCCGCTGATTTTCTAAATGCTCCACTTCCAGGCGTTCCAGGCTTCGTTTGTCGGGTTCGGATCGAAGCCGCGAAAGTCGGTACTGATCGCATCCTGGTTGCGTTGCCACCAGAAAAACACGAGCGGGTTGTCGATCGAGAGCAGCCGCTCGACGCGCGAGTAGGCCCGCTTTCGCGCGACCCGATCGTAGTTCGACAAGGCGGCCGCTTGTGCGGCGTCCATCGCCGCGCTGCAGTAATGGCTGTCGTTGTAGCCGTTCGGGGGCTGGTTGGCGCAGCTAAACTGCGATGAGTCGTCGGGATCGATTCCCGAAAACCACGGATAGAGAATCAGATCGTACTTGCCGCCGTGCATGATTCCGCCCATGCCTTGGGGCGCGTAGAGAATGTCCTGAGGAAAATACTTGATCCGCACGACGATCCCGATGCGGCTCAGCGCAGCCTGTAGCAAGAGGCTCTCGGAGCGATGCAGAGCGGTCTGCGTGTCCGTGACGAGCAGGAGTTCGAGCGAACGGCCCTGCTTGCGCGCGATGCCGTCGGCGCCGGCGATCCAGCCGTCGCGCGCCAAGAGCTTCACTGCGGCGGCCGGATCGTACGGCACGGCGCGCACCGCCGGATCGAAGGCCCACATCCAGTTGGGTAGATCCTCGCTCGCCACCGTCACCTGGCCGTATGTGAGCTGACGCGCCAGCGATGCCTTGTCGATCGCCGAGCCGATCGCGCGTCGCACGAGCCGATCCGCGAGGATCGGATGCGTGAGATTGAACATCACCCCCTCGTAGCCATTGACGTTCTCCCATACGATGTGCGTATTAGGCAGCGACCGCAGCATTGGATACGTCTGCAGCGTCGGCGAAAAAAAATAGTCGATCGCGTGTGTCCGCAGAAGCGTCACGGCCGTGTCTTCGTTGGGGACGAAGTGAATCTGGATCGTGTCGAGGCCGGGCTTGCCCCGGAAGAACGTAGGATTTTCCGTCAAATCGATGCGGTCGCCTCGCCGCCACGCGACGAATCGGAAGGGGCCGTCGCTGACCGTCGGGGCGCTGTTGAACGGGACGTGATTGATGTCCGGATAGCGCGCGAGGACGTGGACCGGAACGACGTCGTACGGCTGGTCGCTCTCGGCGAAGAACGTGTTGACGAATGGCCCGAACGGCCTGATTAAGTGGACGACGGCGGTGTGCGGATCGGGCGCGTCGATGGAGCGAATGTCGTCGTAGCCGTGACGCGACACGACGTCGTTATTCGGATTCATGATGGCGTGCCACGACCAGATGACGTCGCGCGCGGTTACCGGCACTCCATCGCTCCAGCGTGCGTGGCGCTGCAGCGAATAGCGAATCGTCAGTCCGTCGCGGCTGATGCCGCCGTTGGCCTGCGTCGGCACGACGGTCGCGAGCATGGGAACAGGATTCCCGCGGCGGTCGGCGGAGAGCAACGGCTCGAACATCAGACGTTCGATGAACCCTTCGCTGGTCGTCCCAAAGAGCAACGGGTTGAGGTTTTTCGGCTCGAAACTCACGGCGACACGTAACACGCCCGGCTTCGTCCAGGAGTGACGTCCGTTCGCGCCGATCCCGCTTCTCGAGCAGCCCGCAATTGCAAGCGCGGCAGCTAACACACATGCCGGCGTCGGCTTCATGCCGGTGCAGTACGGTGACGAGGCCGGGGCTTCCCGTAAGGCGAACGCCTCGAACGAGTCCATGGAGTATAGCACGTACGCCTCGCCGTTTTCCTGGAGATATGGCCGTGCGGAGCTGCGCTCGCTCTATTCAGAGCAGACGCGCCGGCGGCTGTGGCGCGCCGTGTGGGTGGCGCTGGCCGAAGCGCAGTCCGCTCAAGGGCTCATATCCGAGGCCGAACTCGATGATCTGCGCGCGAATGCCGCCAACATAGACATCGAGGCAGCACTTCAGATAGAACGCACGATTCATCACGATCTCATGGCCGAGATTCGCGTTTTCGCCGAGCAGGCAAAGCATGGCGGTGGGAAGCTCCACCTCGGCGCGACCTCGATGGACGTCGAGGACACGGTCGAAACGTACCGGCTGCGACTCGCGCTTTCATATATCGGGGAGAACCTGTATCGGCTGCTCGCGGCATTCGGTGAGAAGATTCACGCCCAAGCAGACCTTGTCTGTATAGCGTTTACGCATCTGCAGCCCGCCGAACCGACGACGGTAGGCTACCGCCTTGCGTCGTATGCGCAAGATCTCTTGGTCGATGATGAAAACCTGCGCTTCGTCTTCGATAATCTCACGACGAAGGGGCTGCGTGGAGCGGTGGGCACCGCCGCTTCCTACGAGCGCCTCGCGAACGAGGCGGGCGGATCGGCACAGGTAGAAGCGTATGTCCTGGAAGCTTTCGGTCTGCGCGCGCGCGAGATCAGCACGCAGACTTATCCGCGAAAGCTCGACTACCTCTTGCTCTCGGCTTTGGCCGGACTGGGCTCGTCGCTTTCGAAGTTCGCGGCGGACGTGCGCATTCTCAGTAGCCCCGGTTTCGGCGAGCTTGCCGAACCGTTCGGCCGCTCGCAGGTCGGAAGCTCCGCCATGCCGTTCAAGCGCAATCCGATCCTTTCCGAGAGAATCTGCTCGTTGGCTCGGCTGCTGCCGTCATACGCCGACGTCGCATGGCACAACGCCGCTACGAACTTTCTCGAGCGCACGCTTGATGACAGCGCCAATCGGCGTACGATATTGCCGGAGGCGCTCATCTGCGCCGACGAGATCGTAACGCTCGCTCGTACGGTGATCGAGGGGCTGCAGGTCGACGAACGTCGCATCGCCGCGAATCTCCGCACGTTCGCACCGTTCGCCGGAACCGAGGTGGTGATGATGGAGGCGGTGCGAGCCGGCGGAGACCGGCAGCGACTGCACGAAGCTCTGCGCCGTGCAGCGATGGAGGCTTGGGCGGCGGTCGGGCGCGGCGAGGACAACCCGCTGTCGGTGTTGCTCTCGGAGGAGCGCGAGTTGACCGCGTTCATCGACCCCGCCGAGATTCGGCGACTGCTCGAGCCCGGCGGCTACGTCGGCACCGCGCCGCAACGCGCGCGTTTGCTCGCCGACCGCATCGAAAACCTGCAAGCATTTCCGCGCCAGGCCGAGGTACGGCTCACGTGAACAAAGGGGTCGAGATCGCGCGCGGCAAGACGAAGGTACTGTACGAGAATCCCGGACAGCCGCACCAGCTCGTCGTCGCGCAAACCGATCAAATCTCGGCGGGTGACGGCGCGCGCCGGCACGTGATTGCGGGTAAGGGCCGCCTCGCGGCGCAAACGACGGCGCGAGTCTTTAGGCTGCTGAACCTCTGCGGTGTACCAACGCACTATCTGAATGGCGGCGAAGACGACGACGACAACGAGATGGTCGTCCGGCGCGCCAACATGATCCCGCTCGAGGTCGTCACGCGCGGCGTCGCCGCGGGATCGTTCGCCAGGCGCAATCCGGGCATCCAGCGCGGCACGCTGCTGGTGCCACGGGTCATCGAGTTTTTTCTCAAGGACGACGCGCAGCACGATCCAATGATCTCTCCGGACCAGATTGTCGCACAGAGCATCGCTTCGCCGCAGGAGATCGGCGTGATGACGGAGCTGGCGCGTCTAACGTTCGACATCCTCTCGCACGCGTGGCGCAAGCGCGACGTACTGCTGGTGGATCTCAAGATCGAGTTCGGGCGTCTGGCGGGCGGCGAGAATCAAGGTCAGCTCGTGATCGCGGACGTCGTCGACAACGATTCGTGGCGCGTCTGGCCGCAGGGTCGCGAAGAGCTGATGCTCGACAAACAGATGTATCGCAACCTCCAAGACGTCGACGAAGCCGCGCTCGAAAGCGTGAAGCGCGCCTACGAGCGCGTCGCGGAACTGGTGGGAACCTTTCCCGTGATGCGCCCCGGGATGGTCGCCGTCGTTGCCGACTCGTCGTCCCAGGTTGGGCGTGTGAACGAGATCGTAACGGCGCTCGGGCAGGTCGGCCTGCCGACGGTGCGGCATGTGGCGAGCCCCGCGACGACGCCGGGTTACGTGTCGCAGCTCCTCCAACAGCTCGAGGCGAGCTTCGCTCGTCTGATCGTCGTCGCCGTAGGCGAGAGCGATTTGCTTCGATCGATGCTCGATGGCAGTTCCTCGGCGCCCGTGCTCGACGGCCGCACCGAGACGCAAGCTTTGTCGTTGCAGTGCACCAAACTTTTCGGGCTCGAAGACACGGTGCTCTACGGACGCACGCTGTTGATGCAGGCGAACGCGCGCTCCTCGGTACTGCATGCGGACGCGTCGCTGCAGCAGGCGCCGGCCGTTCCCGCGGGAGTCGCGGTTGGTTAGTTCCGGCGTCTCCGGAACTGCGAACGTCGCGCTACGCGACGACGAGCTGGCGCGGATCGAGTCGAGGCTCGGCCGCGCGCCTTCAGCCGTCGAGCTCCATGCGTTCGACGCACAATGGAGCGAGCATTGCAGCTATAAGTCCAGCCGCCACGATCTCAAGCGGCTTCCCACCAGCGGCTCGAGCGTCGTGTTAGGGCCCGGCGAGGACGCGGGCGTCCTCCACTTGGGCGTCCACGACGGCGAGCGGTACGGCGTGGTGGTCGCGCACGAATCGCACAATCATCCGTCGCAGGTGGTTCCCTTCGAGGGCGCGGCGACCGGAGTCGGCGGGATCGTGCGCGACGTGCTCTGCATGGGTGCCGATGTCGTCGGTCTGGCCGATGCGTTGCGCTTCGGCTCTATGGAGGGTAAGCACCAAAGGTACGTGGCGCAGAGCGTCGTGGACGGCATCGGCGGGTACGGCAATGCCATCGGAGTGCCGAATCTCGCCGGCGACGTCTACTTCGACTGCGGCTTCGACGAGAATTGCCTCGTCAACGTCGTGGCTCTCGGCATCGTCAAGGAGAGCGAGATCGTTCACTCGTTCGCGCCGAAGGACGCGAACGGGTGGCCGATCGTGCTCGTCGGCAAGGCGACGGACCCGAGCGGCTTCGGCGGCGCGTCGTTCTCGTCGCTGTCGCTCGATTCCGACGATGCGGAGCTCAACAAGGGAGCGGTTCAGGTGCCCGATCCGTTCCTGGAAAACGTGCTGATGCGGGCGAGCTACCACGTATTCAAACTGCTGCGCGAACTGAAGATCCCCGCCGCGTTCAAGGACCTCGGAGCGGGCGGCATTCTGGGATGTTCGGCGGAGATCACGGCGCACGGCGGTTACGGCGCGGAGATCGATCTCGACGCCGTCAACCTCGCCGTGAAAGGCATGGCGCCCGAGGTTATCGCGGTCGGCGAGACGCAGGAGCGTCTGCTGTGGGTCGTGCCGCCGGAGATCGCACTCGAGGTGCTGCGGATCTACAACGAAGTCTTCACGCTGCCCGAAGTCGCCTACAACGCGCGCGCCGTCGTGATCGGCCGGGTGACGGAGGGAGGCCGGTACGTCATGCGCCATCGCGGCGAGGTCGTGATGGACGTGGAGAGCGAGTTTCTCACGGGATCAATTCGCGACGAGTTGCCGTACACCGAGGTGATTCGCCACGCGGGCGCCGCTGAAGAGCTGCCGGCGGTGGACGTCGAGGCGCTCTTCCCGCAAGTGCTGGCGCACCGCGACGTGTGCTCGCGCGAGCCACTCTACCGGCGGTACGACGCCGTCGTGCGCGGCGCGACCGTGCTGCCGCGCGGCCGCGCGGACGCCGGCGTGCTCGCGCCGATTCCGGGGTCGCGCCTCGGCGTTGCACTGGCCGTCGCGGGCAATCCACGCTACGGGCGCATCGATCCGCGCTATGCCGCCGAGCACGCGGTCCTCGAGGCGATGCGGTGCGTCGTCGCCGTGGGCGCGCGCCCAATCGGGCTCACGGATTGCCTCAACTTCGGCAATCCGCACAAGCCCGATCAGTACGGCGCGTTCGTCGCGGCGGTCGACGGTCTCGCGCACGCCGCGACGCAGCTCGATCTGCCGTTCGTCTCCGGGAACGTCAGCCTATACAACGAATCGGGCGACGGCGCAGCGATTCCGGCTTCCGCCATCGTCGCGGCGGTCGGAGCCTTCGAGAACGTCGGTGACGCTGTCACTCCGGGTCTGAAGGAGCCGGGATCGGCGCTGCTCTGGATCGGCAGCCGCGAACTGGTCGTCGGTGGTTCCGTGCTCGCCGACGTGCTGGGCATCGAGGGTCCGTTGCCTGGGCTCTCGTACGGGGCGGAGCGTGCCGCGGTCTCGATCGTGCACGACGCGATCGCGCGCGGCGGGCTGCGATCATGCCGCGCCGTCCGTGACGGCGGAATGCTGACGGCCCTCGCGCGACTCGCATTCGACGCGCTGTTGCGCGGCCGCGCGGTCGGCGCCGAGGTCGATTTCGGGAATCCGTTGTGTGAGGCCGGAGGCTTTCTCTGCGAAGTAAGTGACGAAAGCGGCATCGACTTGACGGGCGTGCTCCGCGTGGGCGAAACCAACGACCGGCATGAGCTGATCGTCAACGGCGTGCGCTTCGATATCCGGCGCCTCTACGAGATCTGGTCGCAGCCGCTCGAAGAGCTCTATCCGTGAGCGCTCGAATTGCTGTTCCGGTATTTCCCGGTACCAACTCCGAGGGCGAAACGGTGCGTCTGCTGCGCGACTGCGGCGGCGACGCCGAGCTGGTCCACTGGTCGGAACCCGACGCGCTCCGGCAGTTCGACGCGTTCGTGCTCTCCGGGGGCTTCGCGTACGAAGACCGCATCCGCGCCGGCGCCGTCGCCGCTCACGATCGCATGATGGACTTCGTGATCGCCGCCGCGGGGGCGGGGAAGCTCGTCTTCGGCATCTGCAACGGCGCGCAAATCCTCCTGGAGGCTGGACTGCTCCCGGGCACAGGCCCCGAGCGCAGACCCACGGCCGCCTTTGCGAAGAATGCGCCGTCGGCGCACTTCGTTTGCCGTCACGTCCACCTCAAACTGACCATCGATCCGGGGCGCTGCGCGATCACGGCGGCGCTGCCGCCCGACGCCCTCGTTCCCGCATGGGCGGCGCACGCGGAGGGACGGCTCGCGGCAACCCCCAGGCATCTCGACGACATCGTCGCGGGCGACCATCTGTCGTTCGTCTACGCGCACGCTGACGGTTCGGTCGACGCGTCAGCCGTTCCCAATGGGTCGGCCCTCGGCTGCGCCGGGCTGGTGAATCGTGCGGGCAACGTGCTTGCGGTCATGCCCCACCCGGAGCGCGACGCGTGGAATTTCAACCACCTCGACAGACGGGATGGGGATGACCTGCTCGCGCCCTCGGGCGGCTCGATCCTCTTCGAGAGCTTCGTGCGGGCGCTCGCGTGAAACGAGCGGTCGCCATTGGCCTCAAGATACCCGACAACACTGCGTACACCGCGCTCGTCGCGTTGCGCAGGTTGGGTGTCGCGGTCGATCGCGTGGAGCGCAGCGAGGTGTACTTTTTCGAGGACGATCGAGATCCGGCTGCGCTCGCCGAACGCATCGCCGCCGACGAGTCGATTTTCAATCCAAACAAGCATCGCCTGACGATACTCGACCGCAGCGCGCCAAGCCGTGGCGAAGCATGGATTGAACCGCTCGTCGCCTCAAAGGACGGTCCGGTGGCCGTCGCGTGGCGGCTTCTCGATGAACGGGGTTCCCCCGTCGGGCGCACCGTGCTCGCGGCGGCGGTCGAGCTGCTCTTGTGCAACCCCTCGATCGATCGAGCGCTGCTCGAGGACGGTGACTCGTAGATGGACCGGCCATACACCGTGGCGACGCTGGGATCTCATTCGGCGCTCCAAATTCTCAAAGGGGCTCACGACGAGGGGTTTCGTACCCTCGCGATCTCCAACCGCGACACCGAACGGCTGTACCGGTCATTTGCGTTCGTCGACGAGGTGATCGCGCTCAACGACTACTCCGAGTTCATGAGCCTGATCTCGGAGCTCGAGAAGCGCAAGGTCATCATCGTGCCGCATGGATCGTTCGTCGCCTACTTGTCGCTAGAAGAGCACAAGAAGATGACGATTCCGTACTTCGGCAACAAGGCGGTGCTCGACTGGGAGGCGAGCCGCGAGCTGCAGCGCGAGTGGCTCTCGCGCGCGGGCCTCAAGCTGCCGCGCCAATTCCGCAGCGGCGCTGAGATCGACCGGCCCGTGATCGTGAAACTCTACGGCGCGCAGGGCGGCAAGGGCTACATGTTCATCCGAGACACGCCTGACTTCGAGGTTCGCGCGGCGCACCTCAAGGCGGCATACACGATCCAGGAATACATCATCGGAGTGCCGCTCTACATCCACTACTTCTATTCCCCGCTGCAGAAGAAGCTCGAGATCATGTCGATGGATCGCCGGTATGAGACCAACGTCGACTCCCTCGGGCGCATCCCGGCGGCGGCCCAGGAAGGCATGGACGTGAGCCCGTCCTACGTCGTCGTCGGGAATCAGCCGGTCTCGCTGCGTGAGTCGATGCTCGCCGAGGCTCTGAGAATGGGCGACGACGTCGTCCGCATCAGCCAGGAGATCTGCGGACCCAAGGGCCTGTTCGGGGCGTTCTGCATCGAAACGATCATCACGCCGGACATTCAGTTCTACGTCATGGAGATCTCGGCGCGCATCGTTGCGGGAACGAACCTCTTCATCGACGGTTCACCATATTCTTATCTGAATTACTCGGAACCGATGTCGACCGGCCGCCGGATTGCCAGGGAGCTGAAGAACGCGCTGCTAACCAATAACCTGCATTTGGTGTTGGATGATTCGAGTATCCTGTAGGCTCCGCAGCGTGGCGACCGCATTACTCGTCGCGGGCGCCGCGCTGCTGCCGGTGACTGCGTGGGCGACGCTGGAGGTCGACCCGGCCGTCCTCTATCAACAGATGAAGGATGCCTACGCAAAGGGCGACGCCGACGGCTGGAACTTTCGCGCCGAGGAGGTGTATCTCTCGACGATCTTTAACGCGGGGCGCGCGTATTCGCTGCAATATCCGGACGATCCGGCGTACGGCGAGCTCGCCACGCTGACCGTCAGCATCGGCACGGGCCTGCACTACAACCCGCTGACGAATCACGACGCGGCCGTCTGGTGGGTCCGCGAGGCCGCCGATTGGGTTTCGAAGCATTCCGAGGACGTGCAGCTCCTCGGGCAGGCGCAGGCGCTGCTCCAGCGGGTCAACTCCGAAGACGATCCCGCGATGCTCGCGCGCCTCGCCGACCAGGACGCGAATGCCAACGTTCAGGCGTATCCGGGCGACGTGGACGCGCTGCTCATCCGCGTCGAGGCGGACTGGCGAGCGTGGCTGCTGACAGGCGATCCGCAGTGGCGAACGCTCGCCCTCGCACGCGCGGCTGCGGCGAACTTTCCCGTCGCGCACCTACCGACGAACTGGGGCAATGAGCTCGTGGCGGCTGCCAATCGAGCCTCCACCGACAACGGCTACTCCAGGGCCGACGTGCAGGACGCGCAGACGTTCATCGCGCGGCTCAAGGCCGTCGATCCGATCCGCGTGATTGCCTCGGTCACGGCACTCCCGCACGACGTCTATCTCAGTACGCTCGCGCCGGCGGACGAGTACTTCGGACAGATGGGCATGTCGATTCTCGAGATCGAGAATCGCCTCAAGCACATCAACTTCATGCTCGACTACGACTACGGAAACCGCGAGAGCGATCCGGCGAGCAACGTGGTCAACTCGATCGTCGCGATGCAGAAGGTCTACCCGCGCGACCGGGACCTTCCGATGCTTATGTACTGGTGTTATACGACGCTGCAGCGCATGACCGACGCGCAGTCGCGCGAGGGGGCGCGCCGGATCAAAGCGATTCTCACCATCGAATACCAGGACAGTCCGCAAGCCCGAAAGCTCCTCGGCACGTAAGCGCCTAGGCGGAAGCGATGGATCCCGTTTTGGCTGATCGTCTCCAGTTCGCCTTCACGATCATGTTCCACTATCTCTTCCCGATAGGGACGATGGGCTTGGCGCCGTTCGTGGCGGCCTACACGTGGAAGGCAGCGCACAAGCTCGACGAAGAATGCGCGAGGATCGCGCGGTTTTGGACGAAGATCTTCGCGATCAATTTTGCTGCCGGCGTGGTTACCGGAATTCCGATGGAGTTTCAGTTTGGAACGAACTGGGCCGCGTTCTCGCGGCGCAGCGGCTCGGTGATCGGCCAACCGCTCTCGATGGAGAGCATGTTCGCGTTCTTTCTCGAGTCGATCTTCCTCGGCGTGCTGCTCTACCGCCGCGGCGGCCTTCCGACAGCTTTCACCGCATGGTCGGCGGTGCTCGTTTGCGTCGGTTCGTGGCTCTCCGGCTACTTCATCGTCGCGACCAACGCGTGGATGCAGCATCCCGTTGGGTACGCGGTCGGCCCCGACGGCACGATTCGCCTCGTGAGCATTTGGGCCATGTTGTTTTCGCCATTTCTGGCGTGGCAGTTTGCGCATGTCCTCACCGGCGCGCTCCTGGCCGGCGGGTTCGTGGTAGCGGGAATAGGAGCGTACTACCTGCTATCGCGGCGCGAGGAGGCGATCGGGCGTCGCTTCGTGTGCGCGGGAGCGATCGTCGGCCTGATATTCGCGATAGTCGCAATCTTCCCGACCGGCGACCGAAACGGCGAAGATGAAACCGCGTACCAGCCCGTCAAGCTGGCCGCGATGGAGGGGCTTTTTGAGACGACACACGGCGCACCGCTGGCGATCATCGGCATGCCCGACGTCGCCACCGCGCGTCTCATCGATCCGATCTTCGTCCCCGACGTCTTGAGCTTCTTAGCCTACGGAAACTTCAATGCCAACGTCAAAGGGCTCAACGCGTACGCGCGCGAGCTGTGGCCGCCGGTCGAGATCACCTATTACGCCTATCACGTAATGGTCGGCCTTGGGACGATCTTCTTGGCCGTCTCGGCTCTCGCGGTACTGCTGCTCAGGCTCGGCCGCCTCTGGCGGTCGCGCTGGATGCTCTGGCTTCTGATGCTGCTGCTGCCGTTTCCATACATCGCCAACGAGGCCGGCTGGACGGTGAGCGAGGTCGGGCGTCAACCCTGGATCATCTACGGCTTGATGCGTACCGCCGAGGGTGGCTCGCCCACAGTAGGCGCCGGGGAGACGGTCTTCACGCTGATCGGATTCGCGGGCATGTACTTCTTGCTTGGCGTCTTGTTCTTGTATCTTGTGCTGCGCGAGATTGGCATCGGCCCTTCGCCCTTCGACTCCGCTCAGGGTGACATGGTCATATGAATGTCGCTGGGTTCATCGTTGTCGCGTTCATGCTCACGATGTACGTGCTGCTCGACGGCTTTGATCTTGGGGTCGGCGCGATTACGCCGGTCATCGCGCGCAGCGATCGCGAGCGTGCCGCCGTGATGGCCAGCATAGGTCCGTTTTGGAACGGCAACGAGGTCTGGCTCATCGCGTCGGGTGCGGCGCTGTTCGCATTGTTCCCCGTCGCTTATGCCTCGTCGTTCTCGGGCTTCTATCTCCCGTTCGTCGTCGTGCTGTGGCTACTGATGTTCCGCGGCATCGCGCTCGAGTTGCGCGAGCATCTCCCTTCGGAGCTGTGGCATCAGTTTTGGGATGCGGCATTCTGCCTCTCCAGCGCCCTGCTGATCGTGCTCTTCGGTGTGGCGCTTGGCAATTTACTGCGCGGCGTTCCGCTCGATGGCGCGGGGTACTTCCAAGGGACGTTCGCGTTCTTGCTCAATCGTTACGCGTTGCTGGTGGGTGCCTTCGCGCTCTGCACGCTGGCGCATCACGGCGCGGCGTTCGTCGCGCTGCGCGTGGACGGGGAGCTCGGCGAGCGATCGCGGCGCGCGCTGTTGCGCATTTGGTGGGCGGTGCTGATCCTCTATCTCACGGTAACGGCGTCGACATTTGCCGTACGTGCGCCGACGGGAGTAGCGTGGCTTTGGGGCATGCCGGTGCTCTCGCTGGCCGCGCTCGTCGCGGTACGGTGGAGCACACTAAGGAGCCGTGCCGGGTGGGCATTCGGGGCGTCATCGCTCTTTATCGCGACGCTGCTTACGGCGTCGGCCGGGACCATCTTTCCGTATCTGCTTCCCGCCTTTCCACACGAACGCGGAGGAGTGTCGATCTTCGAGGCCGCGCCCTCGAGCGTGGCTTTGGCCTGCGCGCTCACCGTCACGCTGGCGGGCATCCTCATCGTGCTGATCTACGGGTCCATCGTGTGGCGGCGCATGGGCGGCAAGATTCGCGTCGAATGACGCGCCGGTGAGCACCGAGTACGTCGCTCGCGCGCTCGCCGTATACGATCGACCGCGCCTCACGCTGTGTTCCATCGGAAGTCACTCGGCGCTCGAGGTGGCGTACGGTGCGCGTGCGCAGGGGCTGCGCAATCTCGTCGTTACGGCGAAGGGTCGCGAGCAAACCTACACGCGTTACTTTGCAGCGAGGCGGGAGCCCATGCCGCGAGGCTGCGTGGACGAAGTGCTCGAGCTCGGCTCTTTCCCGGACATCTTGCGCGCCGACGTCCAGGAGAAGCTGCTCGACCGCAGCGCCCTGTTCGTCGCGAACCGCTCGTTCGAGGTGTACCTGCGGCAACGCTACGATTACGATACGATCGAGCGCGAGATGCTCGTGCCGTTCTTCGGCAACCGCAGCCTTTTGAAGGCAGAAGAGCGAGATGAGAGCGAGACCGATCAATATGCGTTGCTGAAAAAGGCGGGGATTCGGCACCCGCGCCGGTACGCGTCCGCCAACGACATCGACGGCCTGGTCATCGTGAAGGCGCCGCACGCGCGCGTCAGCTTCGAGCGCGCGTTCTTCCTCGCATCGTCGCCGGCGGAGTACCGCGCCTCGGCAGAGCGATTGATTGCGGAAGGCGTGCTGACGGCGGACGCTCTGGCGTCGGCGCGTATCGAAGAGTTCGCTCTCGGGCCGTCGATCAATTTGAATTTCTTCTACTCGCCCGTGCTGGGCGAGCTCGAGCTCTCCGGAACGGATACGCGGCGCCAGACGAACCTCGAGGGTCTTCGCAACGCGCCGCCCAGCGCGCTGGACGCGCTGCGTGGCGTGACGCTGCGCATGGAAGAAGCCGGGCACGTGGCGGCCACTATGGTTGAGTCGATGCTGGAACCGGCGTTCGAAATGGGCGATCGTTTCGTTGCCGCGAGCCGCGACCTGTGTCCGCCGGGAGTGATAGGGCCTTTCGCGCTGCAGTGCATCGTGGCCGCGGGGCCGCCGAAGGAGCTCGTCTGCTACGACGTGTCCCTGCGCATTCCCGGTTCACCCGGGACGCGTTACACGCCGTATTCGGCGTACCGCTGGGGCCGCGACGTTTCGGTCGGCGAGCGGATCGCCATGGAAGTCGTCATGGCGCGCGACACCGGGCGCCTCGAAGATGTGTTGACATAGCCATCACGTCCACGCTTGCTAAGGAGAGAATCATGACCGTCGACAACGTCCAAGAACGCACGGGGGCCGTTACCTTCAAGGGTCAGCCGATAACGCTCCTCGGACCGGAGCCGCGCGCGGGCGACCCGGCGCCCGAATTCTCGCTGACCACCGGCGACCTCTCGAATGTCACCCGCGAGATCCTGCTCGACGAAGGGTCGCGAGCGGCGTTGCTGATCGCGGTGCCGTCGCTCGATACGTCGGTCTGTTCGCTCGAATCACAAAAATTCAACCAGCGGCTGGGCGAGATTCCCGGCGACGTCGCGGCGGCGGTCGTCAGCATGGACCTCCCATTCGCTCAGGCACGCTGGTGCGCCGCGCAGGGAGACGTGAAACTACAGATGCTCTCCGACTACCGCGATCACAGCTTTGGATTGAACTACGGCCTACTGATCCGCGAGTTCGGCTTTCTGGCGCGCGCGGTCATCGTGATCGCCAAGAATGGCACGATCTCGTACGTCGAGATCGTCCCAGAGATCGCCGCGGAGCCGGATTACGACGGCGCACTGAGGGCTGCGGCGGCCGTGGCGTAGGGAGCCGGATGACGCAAACGGCCTTCGTCCTCGACTTCGGTGCTCAGTACAGTCAGCTCATTGCGCGGCGCACGCGCGAGCTGGGCGTCTACTGCGAGATCGTGCCCTACGACACGCCCTGGAGCGCGCTTGCCGCGCGGCGCCCGGCGGCGCTGATCCTCTCCGGCGGCCCGGAGAGCACGCTCGTCGAGGACGCGCCGGAGATGGATTCGGCGATCCTCGAATCGGGGGTAGCGATCCTGGGCATCTGCTACGGGATGCAGCTGCTGGCGCGAGAGATCGGGGCGGACCTGGTAAAGCTCGATCACGCCGAGTACGGGCCTGCGACGCTGATAGTCGGCGATCGCGACACGCCGCTGTTTGACGGCGTGCCCAACGAGTCGCGCGTGTGGATGTCGCACGGCGACACGGTCGTGAAGCTGCCGCAGGGCTATCGCGCGCTCGCATCCACCGAACGCTGCCACGTCGCGGCGATGGGCTATAGGGAGAAGAAGATCTACGGCACGCAGTTCCACCCCGAAGTCGTGCACTCGCAATACGGACGCGTCGTCCTCGAGAATTTTCTCAGAGAGGTGGCGGGGCTGCGCCGCGACTGGAAGATGGAGTCGTTCCTGGAACAATCGGTCGAGCAGATTCGGCGCCAGGTCGGTGCCGGTAAGGTGATCTGCGCGCTGTCGGGCGGCGTGGACTCGGCGGTGGCGGCGACGCTCGTGTCGCGCGCCATCGGCGAACAGCTCACCTGCATTTTCGTGGACCATGGCCTGCTCCGGCAGGGCGAGGCCGAACAGGTCCTCGCGGCATTCCGCGAGATTCTTCACCTCAACGTCGTCGCGGTCGATGCCCGCGAGCGCTTCCTCGCGAAGCTTGCGGGCATTGAGGATCCCGAACGCAAGCGGATCGTCATCGGTCATGAGTTTATCGACGTCTTCGAGACCGAGGCGGCGAAGATTCCCGGAGTCAAGTACCTGGTTCAGGGGACGCTCTATCCCGACGTGATCGAGTCGAAGACGCCGCAGAGCAAGGCCGGGCACAAGATCAAGTCGCATCACAACGTCGGCGGCCTCCCCGAGCAGATGGGCCTATCGTTGATCGAGCCGCTCCGCGCGCTGTTCAAGGACGAGGTGCGCGCGCTCGGACGCGCGCTCGGACTTCCTGAGGGGATTGTCGAGCGTCAGCCGTTTCCCGGACCAGGTCTGGCGGTGCGCATCATTGGCGACGTCACTCAGGAGCGGCTCGACATCCTGCGCAGCGCGGATGCGATCGTGCGCTGCGAGATCGACGACGCGACGCTGGAACAGCACCCATGGCAGTACTTCGCGGTGCTGACGCCGGTTAAGAGCGTCGGCGTGATGGGAGACGGGCGTACCTACGCCAACCTAGTCGCGATCCGCGCGATCACGAGTGAAGACGGCATGACCGCCGATTGGGCGCGCCTGCCGCACGAACTACTGGAACGCATGTCGTCGCGCATCGTCAACGAGGTGCAGGGTGTCAACCGCGTCGCGTACGACATCACGACGAAACCGCCGGCCACCGTCGAATGGGAGTAGCCGAGTGGGAGCAAAGGTTGCCTGATGCGCGTTCTCGTCGTTGGTAACGGCGCGCGCGAGGACGCGCTCTCGTGGCGCATCGCGCAATCACCGTCGTGTGAGGCCGTCGTTGCGTCGCCGGGAAACGCCGGCACGGCGTCGCGCGGAGAGAATTGGGATGTAGCGGCGACCGACGGCAAGCGGCTGACGCAGCGCGCCGTCGATGAAAAGATCGATCTCGTCGTACTCGGGCCCGAAACCGCAATCGCGGCGGGCGTGGGCGACCGCATGCGCGACGCCGGCGTCGCGGTGTTCGGTCCGAACCGCTCGGGCGGACGTCTCGAATCGAGTAAGATCTTCGCGAAGCGCTTCATGGAACGGCACGCGATCCCCACCGCGCGCGCGGCCGTGGCGCATGGGCCCGACGCGGCAAACAGGGCGCTCGACGAGTGGACCGGCGCCGTCGTCCTGAAGGCTGACGGGCTCGCTGCGGGCAAGGGCGTGGTGGTAACGGCAAACGTTCGCGAGGCCCGCGCGGTGCTGGGCGACTGGTACGCGCACAACAAGATCCCCGGCGGGGGCTCGGACGTGTTGCTCGAGGAGCGGCTCGAAGGGCGCGAGGTGAGTGTGTTCGCGCTGTGCGATGGCCGCGCGATCGTGCCGATCGGCGCCGCCTGCGATTACAAGCGCGCGGGCGACGCGGATACCGGCCCCAATACCGGCGGCATGGGCGCGTATTCGCCGCCCGCAGGATTCCCCGATGACCTCAACGATCGCGTCCGCGAGCGAATTCTCGCGCCGCTCCTGCGCGGGCTGCTCGCCGAGGGCGAAGAGTACGTTGGCGTGCTGTATTGCGGATTGATGTGGGGAGCCGATGGTCCCCGCGTCGTCGAGTTCAACGCGCGCTTCGGGGATCCCGAAACGCAGGTGCTGCTGCCGCGCATCGGCGGCGACTTCGCGCTGCTCCTGCAGTCCGTCGCGAGCGGCGCGATGGACCTGTCGGTTGCGTCGGTTTCCCAGGAGTGCTGCGTAGGCGTCGTGCTCGCGACGCAAGACTATCCGCGCAGCAACACGCCGCTCGCGGGGCTCAATCCGGACGTGTCGTTGAGCGATGGATGCCGTGCCTTTTGGGGCGCGTCGCAGCCTGCCGGGGGCACCGTTTCGACGGGCGGAGGGCGCGTGCTCACCGTCACGGCGCTCGGCGAAGACCTCGCGGAGGCGCGCACGCGCGCGTACGCGAGCGTCAAGGAGCTCGCGGGACGCCTCGGCACCGAGGCGCTCACCTACCGTACCGACATCGCGAAACTTTCCTGACGTTGCAGCGCCTACCGCGAGCGTTGCTTCCCATTTATGGGACGACGCTGGTCGAAACGCTCGGCTACACGCTGATGATCCCGCTGCTGCCGGCGGTCGTTCGGGAATACCGCGCGTCGGACGTGATGGTGGGCGCGCTGCTGAGCGTTCCGGCCCTCTGCTCGATGATCGCGGCGCCGGTGTGGGGCAAACTTAGCGACCGTCTGGGACGCAAGACGATCATCTTGATCGCGCAGCTTCTGACCCTCGCCGGCTACTTGATGCAGGCTACGGCGCCATCGCTGCTGTGGATTTTTATCTCGCGCATCATCTCGGGATGCGGCGGCGGCGCACTCGGCGCGGTGCAGTCCTACATTGCCGACGTGACGCGCGAGGATCAGCGTGACCTAGCGTACTCGCTCTATGGCGCGGTGTTCGGGATGGCGTTCATCGTGGGGCCGGTGACGTCGGGCTTTCTGATTCATGCCGGTCTCTCCGTGCCGTTCTTCGTCGCGGCGGGAATCGAGATCGTGACGATCGCCATAACGGTCGCGTTCCTTCCGTCGCACATGCAGCGCACCAGCCACACGAGCGTCAAGGCGTCGCTTAAAGCGGCGAACGTACCCGGCGTGCGTCTCGTGCTGATCCGTCACTTCCTCGCGATCTTCGCGATCGTGTGCTTTCTCGCAAACTTTGCACTCTATCTCAACCACGTGCTCGGTTCGCCGGTATCGCAGGTCGGGTGGCTCCTCGCGGGGGCAGGAGTTGTCGGCGGTGCCGCGCTGATCTTGGTCGTCTCGCCGCTGGCGGCGCGCCTTGGGGATCGCCGCGTCGCGCAGATAGGCCTGCTAGCGAGTTTCCTCGGCTACGGCCTGCTCTCGTTCGTCACGGATCTCTGGGTATTCGGGGTCGTCCTGATAGTCTGGGCCGTCGGATCGGCGATGGTCGAGCCGACGCTGACCGCGCTGCTGTCGCTTCGCGCGAAGCCCTCCGAGCGCGGCGCGATCATGGGCGTGAGCGATTCGATCAACGGCCTCGCGATGATCCTCGGGCCCGCGACGGGCTCGGCCATTATCGGGGTCAATCCTCGTTATCTCGGCGTCCTCCCGGCGTTTGCCGCTCTACTGGCCTTTGGGCTTGGACGAATACGGGTGCCCCGAACCTAGCGAGCGAACGGTCTTCTCCGGAAACTCTTTCGCACGACCGAGGTTAGTACAAAGCGTATGGCTTACGGCTTACAACCGCAGAATCGATACGGTGGTCCTATTGCGCCTGCTGTTCCGACGCACTCGATGCTGGCGCAGGTGCTCGGCATCACGGCGCTCGGCTTGTGCGTCACCGCGCTCGCCGCGTGGCTTTTCCAGGATCTCAGCCCCGGCGTTGGCCTGGTGGCGATGATCGTCGGGCTGATTCTGCTCTTTTCGATCTACGCTGTCCGCCGCAATGAGGGGCTGTCGCTGCTTCTGTTCTACGCCTTCACGTTCTGCGAGGGCGTCGGCATCGCGCCGGTCGTCGGACAGTACGTGCGTGCCTTCGGGCCCGACGTCGTCGTGAACGCGGCGTTGACGACCGGGCTCGGCATGTTTGCGCTCGCCGCGATCGTCTACGCGACCGGCCTCGACCTGCGCCGCTTCCAGGGCATCTTCATGATCGCGCTGATGGGGCTGATCATCGTCGGCATCATCTCGATGTTCGTGCGCTTCATCCATCCGGAGACGTATGCATGGATCACGCTGGTGATCTTTTCCGGCCTCGTGCTGATCGACTTCGCGCGCCTGCGCGCGGGCGGAGATGGCCTGACGCCCGTTCTGATGGCGACGAGTATCTACCTGGATGCGATCAACATCTTCCTCGCTTTGCTGCAGATATTCGGAGGGCGGCGGGCCAGCGACTAGGCCCTAGGCTCGATCGCCGGGCCTGTCTGCTATAATAGCCATACGATGTGCGGGATAACCGGGGTCTTCGCACCGGGACGCGACGCCGCTCGACTCGCGTTCTTTGCACTGTACGCGCTCCAGCATCGCGGACAGGAGTCGGCCGGCATCGCCGCCGCCGACGGCGGCACGATCCGCTCGCACAAGGAGATGGGTCTGCTCGGCGCCATCTTTGACGAAGACATCCTCGGCGAGCTCAGCGGCCACATCGCGATCGGGCACACGCGCTACTCCACCACCGGCTCGTCCATCGTCGTCAACGCGCAGCCGCTGCTGGAACGCTCCGATCTCGGCGACTTCGCCTTCGCCCATAACGGTAACCTGACCAATACCGACGACCTGCGTGAGGCGCTCGCGCCGACGACGGTGCTGCAGGCCACCTCGGACTCCGAGGTGCTCGCGAAGCTCATCGTGGAATCGAAGGGCACGATGCTCGCCCGCATCAAGTCCGTCCTCGCGTCGGCGCGCGGCGCGTATTCGATCGTGCTCTGCACGCAGAGCGAGCTCTATGCGTTTCGCGATCCGTGGGGTGTCCGGCCGCTCTGTCTCGGAAAGCTGGGAGAGAACGGCTACGTCGTGGCGTCGGAATCCTGCGCGCTCGGAACGATCGGCGCGCAGTATCTGCGCGAGATCGAGCGGGGCGAGATCGTGCGAATCGGTCCGGACGGCCTCGAGTCGTATCGGACGGAGGTAGAGGGCGCGCAGCCGGCGCTCTGCATGTTCGAATACATCTACTTTGCGCGGCCCGACTCGCGGCTCAACGAGCGGTCCGTGTACATGGCGCGCTACGCGATGGGTCGCGAGCTGGCTAAAGAGCATCCCGTCGATGCGGACGTCGTGATGGCGGTACCCGACTCGGCGGTCGCCGGGGGTATCGGATATGCGGCCGAGAGCGGCCTGCCGTACATAGAGGGGCTGATCAAGAACCGCTACATCGGCCGTACGTTCATTAGTCCGGATCAGCGTATGCGATCCCGAGGCGTCCACCTCAAGTTCAATCCGCTCGTCGAGAACCTACGCGACCAGCGGGTGATCGTCGTGGACGATTCGATCGTGCGCGGAACGACGACGCCGCGCATCGTCGCGCTACTGCGCGAGGCCGGCGCGCGCGAGGTGCATCTGCGCATCACGTCGCCGCCGATCAAGCACCCGTGCCACCTCGGCGTCGACATGGCCACGTACGACGAACTCATTGCCGCGAACTACAGCGTCGAGGAAATTCGCCAGCGGACCGGAGCCGATTCGCTCGGCTATCTCAGCCTCGCCGGCTTGATCGCCTCGGTTGGGCGCAGCCGCGAGGAGATGTGCCTCGGCTGCCTCATCGGCGAGTACCCGAACGTTCCCGCCGCCCACCATCCTTCGACGAAGCCTGCGCTGAGCAAAGCCGAAGGACTCAGGATCACAAGCTAGGACCAATCGGCAGCACCGGATGGTTCAAGGGCCCGGCTCGGCCCTTGCTACAGTCCAGATGCGTGACGCTTGGCAAACGGATCGCCGCGCAACGGCTGGCCCTGGGTTTGTCGCAAAACGAGCTGGCGCGCCGCGCGGGCGTGAATCATCCGACGCTGTACAAGATCGAGGCGGACCAACGGCTCAATCCGTCCATGAACGTCGTCGCGCGAATCGCGCTTGCGCTCGGCACGAGCGCCGAAGCGCTCCTCGGCCTCGAGCGCGAGGAGACGCGCCTTTTGGTCGAGTCCAATAAGACGGCTATGATCGTCGAGATTCGCCCGCTCGGGCGCAAGGTCAGCGACTCCGCGCGCAGTCGCGCGCAAAGCTTCGTCGCAAACGCCCTCGAACGCGCGGGTGCGCGGGTCCGCGAAGCTCCGAACCCTAGCGGGGACGCGGCCTTAGACGAATCACGTCTGCCCGCGGCGGATCATTTGGCGGCGGGCGGCCTCGCTCTCGTTGATGCGCTGCAAGCGGTTCGTCGTCGTCTCGACGCGCTCGAGGCGTGGCGCCGTGGGCAAGAAGAACGCGCTCGAAAGCGCGCATCGCGATGATCAGCGGATCCGGCAGCTCGTCCTGTTCGAACATGCCCCGACGCTAGCACCGCGCAGTGCCAGCTGGTGGGCACTCTAGTCGGCGCGGGGGAAGGCTCGGTCGCGTACGTCTTGCGCGTAGGCGTGCAGCGCCTGCGTCGCGAGGCTGCCGATCTCGGCATAGCGCTTCGCGAAGCTCGGCGAGTGTGAATACATCCCTAAGATGTCGTGCAGCACCAGCACTTGCGAGTCGCAGTGGGGGCCCGAGCCGATACCGATGGTAGGAATCGAGAGCATCTCGGTGATCTCGCGCGAGATCTCGTAATCGACCACCTCGAGCACGATGGCATACGCCCCCGCCGCCTCCACGGCCCTCGCGTCGTCGATCAGCCGGTCGCGGTGCGTTCGCATCTTGAAGCCGGGACCGAGTCCGGCCGTTTGCGGCGTCACGCCGATGTGTCCGACCACGGGGATGCCCGCGCCTGTGATGGCGCGGATGCGCTCCGTCTGATCGCGCCCGCCCTCGAGCTTGACCGAGCACGCGCCGCCCTCTTTGACGAAACGAATCGCGTTACGCAGCGCCTCTTCGTTGCTGACCTGATACGAGCCGAAAGGCATGTCCGCCATGATGTGCGCGCGGGTTGTGCCGCGCACAACGGCCTGCGTATGGTAAACGATGCTCTCGACCGTGACCGGCGTCGTCTCGTCGAACCCGAGCACGACATTGCCGACGCTGTCGCCGACGAGGATCACGTCGATGCCGGCCTGCTCGACGAACTGGCCGAACGGCGCGTCGTACGCCGTCGCGATCGGAAAGAGCGTCTTGCCCTTACGGCGTTTTATGGCGCCCGCCGTCAGGCGACGGATCGCCGGATTTTTTTCGGGCTCGTACGGGCGAGCGCTCTCGATCCCGTTACGCGCCTTCACCACGTGCGTCTTCACACCGTTAGCTCTGTACCCCGGGCTCCATTGGGATGCGCCTCCGTTTCGCTTGCTCCAACCTTGCCCTGAGCCTGTCGAAGGACGAGCGCGACGAAGGCGCGCACCGGCGTTCCCGTAGGGCCCTTCGCCTGCCAGGCAAACTCATTATCGAGATAGGCCGTCCCGGCAATGTCGAGGTGAATCCACGGGGTGTCACCGACGAACTCCTTGAGGAAGGCCGCCGCGGTCAGCGTGCCGGCCGGACGGCCGCCCGTATTCTTGAGGTCGGCGATGTCACTCTTCATCGCCGTCGTGTAATCCTCGTAGTAGGGCATCTGCCAATATCGTTCGCCGGTCGGTTTGGCCGCCGCGAGGAACTCTCCGACGAACTTGTCGTCGTTCGTGACCGCGGCCGAGCTCGCGTGGCCCAGGGCAATCACGCAGGCGCCGGTGAGCGTCGCCGCGTCGACGATGTGGGTCGCGCCCAGTTTGTTCGCGTAGCATAGCGCGTCGGCGAGGATAAGGCGCCCCTCGGCGTCCGTGTTGATCACCTCGATCGTCTTGCCGTTCATTGCCGCGAAGATGTCGCCGGGCTTCGTCGCCTTGCCGCCCGGCATATTTTCGGTCGCCGGGACGAGGCCGACCACGTTGATCTTCGGCTTCATCCTGCCGATCGCGGACATCGCCGCGATGACGCCTGCGCCGCCGGACATGTCGTACTTCATCTCCTCCATGCGTTCGGCGGGCTTGATCGAGATGCCGCCGGAGTCGAACGTTATGCCCTTTCCGACGAGCGCGAGCAGCTCTTTGCTCGACGGATCGCCGTTGTAACGCAAAATGATGAATTTCGGCGGCTGCGCGCTGCCCTGCGCGACGGAGAGGAACGATCCCATGCGCTCTTGACGAGCACGGGCCTCATCGAAAACTTCGATCTCGAGTCCGGTCTGCTTCGCGACGTCCGTCGCCGCCTCGGCCAGCAGCGTCGGCGTCATGTCGTTGGCCGGCGTGACGGCTAATCGCCGCGCGAGATTGACGGCCTCGCCGAGGATCGTGCCGTGCGTGATGCCGCGCTCTACCTCGGAGGCATCGAGTCCGGGTGCAACGACGTCGATCGTCGCGGTCGCGACGCGCACGTCGGGCTTCTTTTGATAGATCGTGGTGTCGAACGATCCCGTGATCGCGCCCTCGGCGACGAATGATGCTGCCGCGGACTCGTGCCCGCGGGCCTGTTCGGGCAGCGCGATCGCGATCTCGTCGACATTGCGCCGGCCGAGATAGCGCACGGCGGTTCCCGCGTATCGGGCGAGGAAGTACGGCTCGAACTGGGGGCGCTCGCCGAGTGAGACGGCCAACACCCGGTGATACGGCTGACCCTTGGCATAGACCAGCACGTGCTCCCCCAGGCGGCCGCGAATTTCGCCGGACGCCAGCGCGTCGGCAATGACACCGCCCAGAGCGGCGTCGACCTCTTTGGCCGCGCCCTCGAGCGGAGCATTGGAGAAGACGGGAACGACGAGCGCCCCGGCGCGGACGCCAAGCGGCGCATCGTGACTAAGACGAACTTGCATGGTGGACCTTTCGGACGGTGAAGTACTGCCAGCCTATGGCGCTAAGCTGGGAGAATCCTCGTGTCTGAGCAAAAAGGCGTCGATAGCTACGCCCGCGCCGGCGTCAGCGTCGCCTCGGGCAACGAAGCCGTCGCGCGCTATCGCGAAGTGCTGGGAGGATGGCGCCACGCCGATCAGCTCGACGCCATCGGGGCCTTCGCCGGACTGTTCCGCTTGCCGGGCGACGACCGGCGCGCGCTCGTCGCCTCGACCGACGGAGTTGGAACGAAGGTGATGATCGCCGCGGCGCTCCGGCGTTACGGTCATGTCGGGGCCGACCTGGTCAACCATTGCGTGAACGACATTCTCGTTTCCAACGCGACACCGCTGTTTTTCCTGGATTATCTCGCCGTCGGCCGGCTCGATCCCGAGGTCGCCGCGCAAATCGTTGCGGGTTGCGCCGACGCGTGCCGCCGCCACGGCTGTGCGCTGCTCGGCGGGGAGACGGCCGAAATGCCGGGCGTCTATGAGGCGGAGCACTTCGACCTCGCCGGCACGATCGTCGGCATCGTCGACATCGACGCGCTTCCAACGGCAGAGAGCGTCGTTGCGGGCGACGCGATAATCGGCTTGCCCGCCGTCGGTCTGCACACGAACGGCTACTCTTTGGCGCGCGCATTGATACCGCCGGAAGAGTGGAACACGCCGTTCGGCGATGCGACCTACGCCGACGCGCTGCTCGCCGAGCACCCGTCGTATTATCGTGACGTGCGGGCGATTCAGGCCGTCGCCGAGGTGAAGGCGATGGCGCACATCACGGGCGGAGGGTTGCTCGAAAACGTCGCGCGCACGCTTCCCGATGGTTGCAAGGCAGTCTTCGAGCAGCAGCGCTGGAGCGTGCCGCCGATTTTGCGCGAGCTCGTGCGGCGCGGAAAGCTCGGAGAAGAAGAGCGCTATCGTGTCTTTAACATGGGCATTGGCTACACGCTGATCGTGCCGCTCGCCGATGCTACAGCGGCGCTGCAAGCCGTGCCGGGGGCGAAGGTCGTCGGATGGATCGAAGAACGAACGCCCGACGATCCGCGCGTCGTCGTTCATCTCGCGCGCGATGCATGAGGGATTCGATGCTCGCCGATCTCGTGCGCGCGGTCGACAATGAGGCACCACGCGAGGAGCGTGCGATCGCCGCGGCGGCGATGATCCGGGACGCCGGGGAGTTTCGTCGCGTGCGGATCTACGACGTCGGGGACGAATACGTCACGCTGATCGGCTCCGCGGGCGAAGTCGATCGCATAGAGCAACCCGTGCCGATAAACGCGGGTCTCAACGGCGAGGCGGCAAGCACACGCTACACCGCCGTTGGCAACCACGAGGCGGTCGTGCCGGTACTGGGCGCCGAGAGCGGCGTCGTGATCGGGACGCTGGCCGCGCGCCGGGATCGCTCGCAAGGCCTTTCGCCGGAGGACGTTGCGTTCTTAGAGGACTGTGCTGCGGCGCTTCGGCCGCTCTACGATTAAGTTGTCCGAGATTCTCAATCTCGTCATCGACCTTTCGTTCGAGCGCGCGATCGTTTCGCCGGTAGGGGTGGAGATCGCGCCGGTGCGGCGCGCCGACGAGCGAACGCTGGCGTGGACCGACGAGACGTTCGACGGCACATGGAGCTCCGAGGCGTTCGCGGGGCGCAGCATCGTTGCGCGGCGCGCCGGCTCGCCCGTTGGTTTCGCGACGATCGACCCACAGGGCTTGAGATTTTCGTGGCTCGATGGCATCGCGCGGCAACCCGGTGTCGGCATCTTCGGGCCGTTCGGCGTCGCGCCGCACGAGCGCGGGAAGGGCGTCGGACGCGCGCTGCTCGGCCTTGCGCTCAACGAGTTGCGCGCGGCGGGCTACAGACGCGCGATCGTGCCGGCCGTCGGCGACGAACGGCTTGCGCGTTACTACGCGGAGCACGCCGGAGCAGGCATCGCCGAGCGCTACGAACGCGACGAGCTCATGCGCCCGCGTCGCCGCACGCTCGTGCTAGCATCCGGCAACGGGAGCAACTTTCAGGCCGTACTCGATGGGGCGCGCAGCGGGGTGCTGCCGTTGGACGTCGTCGGGCTCATCGCGAATAACGAGGGCGCCTATGCTATCGAGCGCGCGCGAGCGACCGCCGTGCGCGCCACGGTGGTGAGCTGGGATCGGCAGCGAGAATCGCGCGCCGAATACGACGCACGGCTTTCCGATGCGGCGAAGGCGTTAGAGCCCGACCTCGTGCTGCTGCTCGGATGGATGCATCTGCTGGCGCGCCCATTTGTTGCGAAATTCCCTGCGCTGTTGAATCTTCATCCCGCGTTTCTTCCACTGGATCCGGCATCGGACACGGTCGTGCTGCCCGATGGTGCGCGCACCCCAGCGTTTCGCGGGCCGCGCGCGGTGCGCGACGCGTTGAAGGCATCGAGCGAATGGGTCGGCGCGACGCTGCACCGCGTCACGGCAGCGACCGACCGCGGACCCGTCATGGCGCGCAGGCCGCTGCGCGTCGAGGCTGGAGAAGATGAGGCGCACCTGATGGAACGCGTGCACGAAATCGAGCGCGGCGTCGTTCGGGCCGGGGTTATGCGCTGGCTCTACGAGCGCGATGCGTGAACTGTGGAGGCAAGGAGACTCGAACTCGTTAAAGAGTAAAAGGCGCTTGGTCGCGCACGGTCGAGCTCGGCCGCCATCGACGGCAACCATTTGGCAACCGGGCTCGCAAGGAATTGGGCAACACCGGTTCGTCGCCCAGTGACCGCCATTGTTACGATCCGGTGTCTTCGGCCGCGTAGCGGAACTGTCCCGGCTTCCAAGTGCAAACGCTCCCGTCGTTCATGACAAAAGATTCGAATCCGTCGACTTCGGGATTGAAGTCCTCGTTGATCTTCTTGGTCGCCGGCCAGTTGACAGCAGGATCTTGGCGCG
The DNA here is from genome assembly GCA_963722595.1 of Vulcanimicrobiota bacterium. GTDB lineage: Bacteria > Vulcanimicrobiota > Vulcanimicrobiia > Vulcanimicrobiales > Vulcanimicrobiaceae > Cybelea. Next base: position 57,375 of record CAVRNN010000001.1, read on the forward strand.
CCGCGCCACGCGCCTTCAAGTTTGAAAACTGCGGGTCTTTCACGAGCGCGTTGAGCGTGGCCGCCAACCTTCGGGCATCATTCATTGTGGGGCCCCTTTTCGCAGTGATGAAATTCGCTCCAGGTCGACGTGCACCAGGTCTGAAAGCTCGCTCGACCCGTTCACCCGAAGCGACGACCCGGGGCGTGCGCTAAAAGGGCGACGCCTCCTGCCACGCGCGATCGCGCTAAACCGTTCCCCCAATGTGATGGTAGAGCCCATGTGCCTCAAAATCGGTGATCCCTCCCGAGTCGACTTGCCTGAAATCGAGAGTTTCAGGCAAGGAGTGAAGGCGGATGAAGAACTTGACGAGTTCACGGTTTTGCGGTTGGCTGCCGTTGCTAAGCATCTGGATAGCGCGCGCCCGGCGTTCATGGCGGTATGGACGCACTTCAGCGAAGAGACTACGATCGCACGCTTGTGCTCGGACGACGGATGATCGCGCGATGAGCTGGACGAGCCGGCGCGCAGCACGAGTTGCGACCGTACCGAGAGATCACGTTGCGCGAATTGCATGTTGAGCCGTCCAAGGAGTTGTACGATCTGGTGGAGTCGACGCAGTCCACGCCCCGGCGAAGACTGCTTGGCGCTGGATTTTGCGTCATCCGCACGGCGGCAAAACGTGCTTGTACGTGCGCGGGCCTACGGACAGCGGGGCCTCGCCGGGCAGCGGCGTGGCTAGCTTGGGATTTCCGCCTCAGCCCAGCGTGCGCTTCTGATCTCGAGCTCGTCGTATCGCCGCAGCTTATATATAGCGGTAGATATTGCCCAACTCGCGAGGAAGACGCCGACGATAACGAAGCCGAGCGTGCCGAAATTATCGCTCAACTCTTTGATTGCATCCCAGATTCCTCCGCTGAGCCGGAGCTGGTATGCGACGACGCTTGCCGCCTCGATGGCGCCGACGATCAGCGCGACCAGAACCGATACGAACGTAATGACCATGTTGTAATAGAGTTTGCGCATCGGCCTGACAAAGGCCCAGCCGTAAGCGCCCAGCATCAGGATGCCATCGGTCGTGTCGATCAGCGACATTCCAGCTGTGAAGAGCAACGGAAAAATGAGAATGTCATACACCGGAAGCCCCTTGCCGGCCTCGACCGCGGCGATCCCGAGCAGCCCCACTTCGGTGGCAGTATCGAAGCCTAGACCGAAGAGAACGCCGATCGGATACATCTTCCAGCTATGGTCGACGAGCTTGAGGAGCGGCCGGAAAAAGCGTCCGATCAGGCCGCGCTGATCGAGCATTTCGTCGACGCCGCGCTGGCTATACGTCCCGCCGAGGCGGGCGCGGCGAAATGCCCGAAAAATGTCGATCAGCACGAGGAGGTTGATGGCCGCAACCAGCAGCAGGAAAGACGCCGAAACCGACGTGCCAACCAGCTCGCCGACCCTTTGCAACGCCGGAAGCTGGCCTTTCACGATTGCCGCGGCACAGGCGATCCCTACGGAGAGGGCGACCACCACGGTCGAATGGCCCAGGGAGAAAAAGAAGCCGACTCCCGCGGGCCGCTTGCGCTCTTGCATGAGCTTGCGGGTGACGTTGTCGATGGCGGATATGTGATCGGCATCTACGGCATGCCGCAACCCAAAGGTATAGGCGAGCAGAGCCGTCCCAAGCAGGATCGGGCGCGAGGAAAAGAGCCAAAACGCCAAACCCCAGGCCACGCAGTTGAGCCCGATAAGGAAGCCGTATAGCACGAAGATCTTATTTCGAGCCTCTGAAGAAGCACCGGCGATGGCGCGCAAAAGCATTGTTATCTGCCGATCGCCGATAGGATCCGGCGCGCGTCGTCGGCGTAGAAGGGATGGAATTGAGCGTCGGCCGCGAGGGCCGCCGAAAGTCGGCGCCGTGCTTCGTCGACGTGACCGGTGTGCCAGGCGATTGCGCCCACGTGATATTCGAGCTCCGGATCGGCGGTATTGTAGCGTGCCGCGCGCTCCGCGTAGACGCGCGCTTGCCTCCAGCGGCCCATTGCGGCCAGAACCCACGCCATCGTGTCGTCGGCATAGATCTCGTCGCCGCGTTTGGCGATGTCGGATCGCGCCGCGCGCAGCGCGTCGCTGAGATGCTCTCGATGCTCCGCATAGTAGAGGGCCAGGAGCCGGTCGTTTATGCCCTGCACGTTGAAGAGGCGTTGTTCGGCTCGGATCAGCGCGTCGGTCCTGCGCGCGCCGTCTTCGTCGCCCAACGCGCGCTGCGCGTCGGCCTGGTAGCCCAGGGCCTGCGGAAGCGGATACAGGTCGGCGCTGTGCGTCGCCGAGCTCAAGGCGCGTCGCCATTGGTGATGGGCGCGGTAGAACTTTGCCGCAAAGAGCAGCGCCATCGCGTTCTCGGGATAGATCCGCAACGCTTCGTCGAACTCGGCGCTCGCCGTTTGCGTATCTCCGGCCTCGAAGGCAAGCTGAGCCTCGCGCATGTGATACCAGGAACGCGTGTAGGCCGGTATGCTGATCATCTGATCGACGATCCTGGTCGCATCGGCCATTTCCAGCCGCGCGCCGGGAACGTTGCCCGCGAGCTCGCTGTAGCGAGCGTGAATCGACATCCACGTCGGATCGGGATCCTGTTGCGTCGGATGGGCTAGGATCCAGGCGGCGTGCTGGTAGCGGCCCAGCTCCATGAGGATTGACGCCATCTGCGCGCGGGCGTTGTCGTCAAAGGGGTCGCCTTCCAAAGAGGCGCGTTCGGCAGCAAGAGCCTTCGGAAAACGATGAAAGATAACGTCGCTCGAAGCGATCACGCCGAGCGCCTGGACGTTGCCTTGCGGTTGCAGGCGCAGCGACCGGGTGGCCAGCGCGAGTGCGCGCGTCACATCGTTGAGATCGCCGGTCTCACGAAACCGCTGCAGATATTCGCCGGCGAGCATGCGCGCTGTGATCTGATCGGTGGGGTCACGGCGCACCTGGGTCTCATAAAATGCAATCAGCTGGTCGCGCTGGCGGTAGTCGGTAGAAACGGGGGCGGATTTCAATGCCGTTGCCTGCGCTCGATGCGAAGCAAACCACGGCCATGCCGCCCCAACGGCGATCGCCGCAAGGCAGGCGACGATCGCCCCAGGCGCTCTCATCTTAGAGTGGCGCCTGGATGTACGGAAACGTCGTCGTGTTGGCTTTATCGTACGCGACGTTGTCCGTCGTCAAACAGGGGGCCTCTTTATGGTCGTCGGCAACCAGGCCGAGGGCCGAGAGCGTGTTCCCGAAGAGAGCACCCAGCGAGATGTCGATGACGTCATCGTCGAGCGCACGACCGCCGAACTTGCTGCCGGTCGCGCCGCCGGTCTCGTACCCAAGATACGCGGCCGTCGTGACGTCCTGTGAGAGATCGGCTTTCATGACGTTGGGATAGAGCACCGCTTGCAGTACTGTTGCCGTTTTCTTGCTACGGAACATCTCGGAGAACGATTTGATCTGCTCTTTGATGACCGGATCTGCGTACGGCTCGGCGCGGTTGGTCTTGTTGTGATCCTCAAAAGCTTCGAAGCCTTCTTTTACCGCAGGCCTTGAGAGCAGCTCGATCTGCTTGTAGACCGTCTCTCCCGGAGGCGACGTGGGGCTCGTGGGCGGGCTGGAGCCGACGGAGTTCGAATTACAGCCGCCGACCATGGCACCTATCAGCGCGATCGCGGCGAGCCCGAGTTTATAGCGTAATGTCATTGCTTGCAGTTCTCCTTATTCCGCTTCGCCGTTTGGCGTAGCAGTAGTCGCCCAAAGACCGATGACGCCGGGCGAACCGCCGGGCGGTGCGAGCAGCGCTTTAGGCATCTCGATCACGACCGAGATGACGTCGTAGGGTGCCAAAAAATCCTTCGGATTTGCGATCGCACAGCCGTTGGAGCCGGCCGTTCCGTAGCTCTTGCCGTTGAGAATGATTGGCTGCGACGCCGAAGCGAATCGGAACGACGTCGCGCTGGGAGGCGGCGGGTTGGGATGGTTCTTATAGTTTCGATCCGGGATGATTTTGAAGAACTGCGCGAGATCGAAGAAAAACGGATCGCGGCGCGGTCCTACGAAAACCTTGATCCCCTCCTTGAGCGTCGCGACCTTTCCAAATGCGAAGGTACCGGTCTTGCCGACCGTGGTATTGGCCGTGCCGACCTCCTTGGGCTTGGCCGGACCGTAAAGCGTAATGTTCTGCGCAGTCCCGGTCGAATCGGCGGTGAACTGGACGACCGTGTTTTCCGTGAACGCACCGGAGGCGACGCCGCTCGTAGCGATTTTGAACTGGTAGAGCACGTTGGGATCGAGGGCGATGCCCCCCGTCATGCCTGCGGGAATGAGCGGCCGAATGTCCATCGCCAGCGCGATTCTCGAAGCGTCGTGGGGGTTGGGGAAGGCGTAGACGTCGGTAATGTCTGCCAGCGGGTTGGCGACGACGGTGGGCGAGTCTTGGTGATCGGATCCCCGCGCCGCCCTCAGGCCGTAGAGCGAAATCGAGAAAGCGAGCAGAAAAACCGCCGCCATCATTGCAATGGGTCGAAGCAGTCTCATGTGAGCTCCTTTATGGCTAGTGTGCGGTTTGTCGACCGCGTCGGTAGGAAGAAAGGGAAGAAAGCGAAGGTCACGATACAGAGAAGCGTCAGCGTGATCACGGCGAGCCCGGGTACTGCAACGCCCTGATCGATCAAGCCCTGGGCGAGCATAGCCGCCCCAATGATCGAAATGACGCCGGACGTCACGAACGGAGCGACGCGTGCGAGACGTGCAAACCCCGAGCGCTGTTGCAGCCACGCAGCGCCGTTCACAACGGCCAGCCCGAGACCGGTGAGAATCCCGGCCAACCCAAGACTGAAAAGCACGATCAGAAAGAGGCCGTATCCGACCCGGTGCAGATGCAGCGCCGTGAGCAGCACGACGATTGCCGCCGGACAAGGCGCGATGCCGCCGCTCATCGCCGCGGCGACCGCGCTTGGAAAATGGAGCGGCGCGGAGCCCGCAATGACATGCGAGTGACCGCGATCGTGGTCGTGATGATGCTCGTGTGCGTGCCCGTGCGTATGGGCATGCGCGTGCTCTCGATCGAGCGCGATGCGTCGAACCGCCGCCGAGAGGCTGCGCGCGCCGATGATGGCGACCACTGCGCCCGAAAGCAAGGTGATCCAGGTAAAGAGACTCTCCGTTGCAAAGCCGGCGGCGAAAAACAGGAGTAGGCCGAGCAACAGCACCGCAATCGTGTGTGCGAACGTCAGTGCCGCGGCCAAAATCGCGGCCTGTTTGAACGTGGCGCGGGCTCCGACGAGCGTGAACGCTAGCAGCGCCTTGCCATGACCCGGTTCGAGGCCATGGAGCGCCCCGAGTCCGAACGCCGCGAGAATCGTCAGGAGAACCAGCAACGGCGTTTGCTCGCCGCGCGCGAAGAGATCGGATAAGGCGGACGAGCGCACGATCGAGGTCACGCCCCAGACCGCTGCGGCCTCGCCGGTGACGTGCACGTGAGCGACGTGGCCGCTTCCGAGTGAGAGGAAGGTGGCGGCATCGTTATGGCGAGGAGAGCCGATCAGGGCGCTGGGATAAGAGCGCAACGCGTTGGTCGGATCGCTCAGGCCAGGCAGGATGATGTCTTTCCAGCCGATACGCCGGTCGGCATAGACGAGATCGCGTACCGATACCGATGCTTTCGCGGGCAGCGACGCGGTATAGTCGCCGGTCCAGTAGAGGGTCGGTAGGCCGCCTGCACCGGCGCGCGTGCTTGCAGAGGTGCGCTCGAGGTGCAGCGCAAGCGCGCTTCCGTCGGCCGTAATCGAAAATCCATTGGCCACGAGCAGCGCCTCTGCGCTCTCCCAGTTGCGCATCCCCATGGGAGTCCAGGCGCCCGTCGCGTGCATGATTTGGAAGGTTGGAATCTCCGCGATATCGAGAACGTAGTGGATGCGAAGCCGCCCGGCGTCGGGCCGTATTACGGCGAGGTGATTTATCGTAAAATTGCCCAGCGGGTGGGCCGCAACTTTGGCAACCGCGAGCAGAGAGAAGAAAGCCCCCCACACGATAAAAGCCCCTAACCGAGTCGCCGTTGCTGCCAATCGTCGCTCCTCCGAATGGCGTATGAACGTTGCCGATCCGCCCTTGGATTGGGCAACCGTAGAAATAATGCGGCTCCGGTGCTGCGGGAGCCGAACCGGCGCTTTGCATGGCCAAGAGTGTGAGCCCGGCTTCCATTTGACGACCGCGATCGGCTTGGTCGTGGGCTGCAGTGAGCCGCCCTTTGGCTCGATGCTCACCGTCACAACGGCTATGGAACGCCGATTTTTCGGCTGATCGCAACCAAATGGCAATCCTGACGCGCGAAAAACGCTCGCAAAAACGAGCGATCTATGGGAGGCAAGGAGACTCGAACTCGATCAACGGCCGTCCTGTCGTGTGCCTCCAGATGAAGACGAGTGACGTTTAGCCTTATGGCGTAAGGGTTCTTGCTCAAGCCGTCGTGATGCCTGGTGTCGCTCAGGGTCGTCTGATGACTGTCGGAATGGCAGCGGATGGCAACCGAACGGCAACCGCGCGACCCCGAAAAGGGGATGGGCTGCGCGGTTAGCCCGGCCTACGAAGTACGCCCTGGCGTTCTGACGGAGCACGAAAAGCCAAGCCTCCTGGTACCAAGAACCTAGCGTGACTTATTCCGTTACCACATCCGCTACCGAATGCGGATTTGGTAACGCCCATCGTGTTCGCCTATCGAATCCGAACCCCCAATGGTTCTCCTGGACTGTGGCAATTCCGCGTCCTCGTTCCTCATCACCGCTTTTCGGAGATGACCATCCGCTGGATATGGGGTTCACGCACGGCGGCTAATCGACGTAGCCCCCAAGCCGGATGAAAACCGCAAATGATAAAGTAGAGCTGGTCGCTGGAAGAAGCCGTAGTGTGGGTCGCCCGTGAGGTGGACGACCAGCGTCACCAGCGCCGCAACGAGCGGACTGCTCGCAGCCCGAATGCGCTACGGCGACCGCAGCAGGTCGGGACGCTTGACGGCGTAGCGTCGGCTCCATGGCACGCGCTGGCCGTCGCGAAGAATCGCCGCATGATCGCCATGGAACGTTGGCTCGATCGCGGCCAGGGCATCGATGTTGATCAGATGCGAACGGTGAATCCGCACGAACTGCGCGGGGTCAAGCCGCGCTTCGAGCGCCTCCATCGTCGCTCGCAAGCGAAAGAGGCCGCGCCTGGTATGCAGTTCGAGGTTGTTACCGTTGGCTGCAACGCGCACGATCTCGTTTACCGGTAAGAAAAACGACCGGCCCTCGTGCGGAACCAGCAGTCGCTTCGTGAAGCCTTCCTCGTTGCGAGCTTGTTCCAGGATGCGCGCGAGCAGCGCGCTTGCACCGGCGCCTGACGTCGCAGCTCGCGCCATCGCACGCTCGATCGCCCGGTCGAAGCGCTCGCGGTCGTACGGCTTCAAGAGATAATCGACAGCGTTCATTTCGAAGGCGCGCAATGCATAACGGTCGTGCGCGGTGACGAAGACGATGACCGGCGGTGAGGGCATGCGGGCGAGCGCGTCGGCGACGCCGAGCCCGTCGATGCCGGGCATATGGATATCGAGGAAGACGATTTCGGGGTGCGTCCTCGCGATTAAGTCGACTGCATCGACGCCGTTTGAGGCCTCGGCGACGATCTCCAGACCGCCGCGCCCCTCGACGAAGCGGGCGAGCTTGCGGCGCGCCGGGGCCTCGTCGTCGGCGATCAGAACGCGCGTCACGACGCCGCCGTCGCAATCGATGCAAAGGGAATCCGCAGCGTCGCTTCGGTCCCGCCGTCGCTCGCCGGGGCGATTGCGAAAGCGGCAGCATCGCCGTACATATGCGTGAGACGAGAGCGCACGTTGGCGAGGCCGTGGTGTTCGGCTCTCCCGTTACCTCGCAATCCGGCTCCGTTGTCGTGGATGGCGATAACCGTCGCGGTTCCGTCTCGCCGGGCGGTGATCGCGATGTCGAGCGCGTTGCAGTCCGGAGCGAGACCGTGCTTGATACTGTTCTCGAGTAACGGCTGGAGCAGCATGAACGGAACCGCGGCGTCGCGCAGCGCCGGATCGACGTCAAAACTGAGATTCAGCCGGCTCTCCAGCCGCGTCTTCATAATGGCGACGTACATGCGCTCGACCGTCAGCTCGCGTTGGAGCGGCACTTCCTGCACCCCACTGGAATCGAGCACGAGGCGGAGAAAATCGCTGAGTTGCGCGATCATCGCATCGGCCTTGGCGACGTCTTCGTACATGACCGCCGAAATCGCGTTGAGCGTATTGAAGAGAAAATGAGGATGAAGCTGCAGCTTAAGGTTTTCGAGTTGCGCCTGTGCGAGGCGCGTCCGCAGCTCGGCGGCGGCGCGGTTGAGCACGAAGCCGATGTTCAGCAGGCGCGGGTTCAAGAGCGCATAGCCGATTGCAAACGGCGTCAGGAACTGCAAACCGTTTCCGATGTACCCCAGGACGTGGACGAGCGCCTGATTCGATGCGAGCGCCGGAATATTTCGAATGGCATATACGCCGCCAAAAAGGTAGGCAAGAGACAGCGTCGCCGTTGTCCAGAGCAGCAGCGAACGCTCGCGGCCACGTGCGGCGGCGACGGCCGTCGCGACAGCGAGAAGCGGCAATGAGGATAGCGCCACTGGTTCCCAAACATTCAGCAGCGCGCTTGCCCCGATGGGTCCGCCGGAGAGGTCGAACGCGCCGCTCCATGTCCCGGCATACGCTGCGAGAGAGTACAGTAGATCGAAGCCAAGAACCAAGAACGCAAACGCGGCGATCGCCTTTCGCAGCGTCGATAGCGGGTGCCCGAACAACAACGTATAGGCGACGATCACGAGCACCGCAAGGTCTGCGATGGCCTGCCCTGCCATCACCGCCCCAAAATCGAGCGCGCCCGAGGGCGTAACCCAGTTATCCGATGAGAGGCACGTCGCGATGACGGTCGCGATCAACAGCAGGCACAGCAGACGCGCTTCTACGAGCCAGGGTCGCCGCCACGCGATGATCGTCGCGAAAATCAGCGCGCCGAGTGTCCCCAGGTACCAGCTCCACGCACTTAGATCTACAGGCGTGCGCTTGGGCCGCACGGTTATGCGTTGCTGGGTCGCCCCGCGGAGAAGCACGTACGTATATGAGCGATCGGGCAGCCACGTATATCGGTACCGCCAACGGTCGGTTGGGGACGCCGTGCGAAGATCGGCGACGTCGCCGGCCTTGATGCCGGCTTTGGCCACCGGGCCGCCGGGAACAACGAACGTCACAAGATCGTGAAAAGGAACGGAAGTCGTTGTCGTATAGATGCCCCCTGACCCCGCCCACATGTAACCCTGGAATATATCGAAGGCCAGGAAAATAAACCCGATCGCGCACAGCGACAGTAGGCCGCGCCGCCAACGAAGGGTGCCGGAGCTCGTCTGCTCCATAGCACAGGTTTCGCCGCATACCGCCGAGGGCATTGTGGCTTCGGGCGTTGCCCGGAGACGCCAAGTCTCAGTGGCCTCCGACTAGCGCACGGGGAGAACACTAGTCTTCGTTCACGGGGGGCGAGCCACACCCAGCGCTCGTCCCTCGTGACGGTGCCCGTGTAGGGCGAGATCGTCGTTAGCGCTGTAGACCCAGGCGCTTCTCCCGCAGCGCTTCCATTCTCGTCCATTCTGCCCGCGTTGGCCGAACCGTCGGGCCATTGCCTGGCACGAAGCGCGCTTTCGAAACGACCGACTCACCCATACCCTTCGGTGTAAGCAGGAAGCCGTGTTCCACGCCGTTGGGATAGCCGCCGACGAAGGCGGCTCCGACGATCTGCTTCTGGTCGTTGATCGAGGTTGCAACCACCAACGTCCAATTTTTCCGGACCGACGCCGGTAGCAACGAATTGAGGTCCACCATCTGACCGTCGGCGTAGACGAACGCTTCCGCTCGAGTCGGCGGGGAGCCGGAGGCGGCCGCTGACCAGCCGACGATTACTCCCGACCGATTGATGCTGAACGCGAAGGCTACGGAGGATTTGCGGCGGAAGAGCGTCCCGAGATCCTTTGTCGTTCCCTTGTAGTAGAGGAAGGGGTGGAACTCGGCGCCCGGACCGATTGCCAGCCGCCCGACGGCTTGCCCTCTGTTGTTTATGCCGAAGCCATAGTTCACCCAGGACGGATTGGATGGAGGCGGACCCACGATGGTGACCAATGGCGGACACTCGATCGCAGCTGCGCCGCCTGAATTGTTAAAGGAAGTGCCGATTAGCAGTCCGGCGTTGTTGATAAAATAAGCGTCGCCTTCCGTACTCCTTCCGCACGGGGCTGTCGTGTGGCCATCCAGGTAGAATCTGGTCGGGATCTCATCAGTCGCGTCGTACGAATCGCCGACAATCTTGCCGCTGTCGTTGATCGCGGTCGCTTCGGCGGAACTCTGCGAACCGAGGAAACCGGGTCCTAAGTTGGTGGGGCTTCCGTCGCTGCCCCACAACACCGCGTCTTCCGTATCGCTGGTCGCCGAGCCGCCCACGACCATTCCGGCATTGTTGACATCGTCGGCGATGCTGTACGCATCCCCTGGAAGCGGGGGTATCTCGCTCAACGCTCCCGTCTCGAAGATCCATCCCTCTAACGGCCCGCACGTGGATGGGCTACAGCTCGACAAGTGGCCCAGAATCAATGCGCTGGCTTCACCGACCACCTCGCTCTGATTGTTGATCGCTTCTGGAACGAGGCCCGGCGATCCGGGAAGTCCGGTTCCAAGGTCGGTGAGCACGTACGCTTTCGGGATCGCGCCGCTCTTGACCGGCGCGCCCGGAACGAGCGCCGCCGCGCCCGGAACGAACGCCGTCGCGCCGTTCGTCGAAGAGCCGCCGCAGGCGGCTAGCGCGACCGCCGTCACGACGGTGGCCGCCGGGACGAACGTGAATCGAATTAAGCCCTTGAACAGGCATCTTAAACGCATAACGCCTCCTTTTGCAATTGGCAGGAGATGGCCGCCGTGTACCCGCCGGTCATCTCCTCGATAATACGGGTTAGCGCGGCCCCCGTCTGATGGCGCGCTAAGTCGTCGAGCACGCAGTAACTGAAAGAAGAGGAGCCCAATGGCCGTGAAGTGGGCTAAGAGCGGGACGTTCGTGCCGACGCGGCCTTTCATACGTTCCTTCATAACGGCGGAAGGGCACCGCGGACAAGCGCGCCGTGACGGACGGCGGCCCTGGCGGGACGAGCGGTCCTTCGAGGCAGCTCGGCTTACGTGGGGTCGAATACGCCGGTAGGAATCAGTTGCGATCCTGGAATCCGTTTATGCGCAACGCGGCGAAGAAAAAAATCGCGAAACCGCATGCCAGGCAACATGCCCGGTACGAAGCGGAGCTCACCAAAGCCACGCGCGGCTTTCGAAGCGGCGACGCCCAGCGAATTGAAAAACGCATTCGAAGCGAGGAACGGGTCTACGGGGAGTATCTCAGCGCGTCGCTCGGCCTCGACGACCAGATTCGCAAAGGGCGAGCCGTGCTGCGTGATGAGATACCGAAGATCGAAACAAAGCTGAAAGTGGCTGAAGCGTACCGGCGTCGCGCAGTTGGAATGCGCAGGCGCGGCGCCGAGCGCACCCGTTGACCTCATGCTTGCCGCCCTACGCGAGCATTTGGAAGCACACCCGATTCCGCGTGAGCGCTTGCGAGAGCTTGCGCGTGAAATCGTTGCAGAAGATAAGGAACTTCTTGAAGCGTTAGCGCGCGTCTAGCACGTCGGGCCGCGCCGGCAGGTGGTGCGGCCAGAGCTTCTTGAGTCTGCTGTTGCCTTGCCGCAGGCAACAATGTTCGGCGCCGAACTTTACCCGCATCTCTTTCCGAAGGCGGCGGCGCTCCTGCGCTCGATTGCGCAGAATCAGGGCTGGAAGTTGATGATCGATCTCGCGGAGCGCAAGCTGGATGTCGACGACGTTGCCGAAGTTCTCGCGACCCACGCGGCACCGCGCGATAACCCCGGCTAAGTTCTTCGGGAAGCCCGATAGGCACGCTCCTACACAATACGCAAGCTCCTTGACATGAATGTTGTAGTCAGCGGCAATTAATCGTAAGTAGTACGAGATACTTTTTGCCCGCATAATAATGCGGGTGAAATCAAAAGGGCAGGTCGAGCGTCAGCATAGTCAGCGGAGTCTCGAGAGCCTAACGGGCTCAAAGGCCGCTTTGCGGAACTGCCGGACGTCCTTACCCCCGCGTGAGCTTATCGCGTTCCTCCCGATTGGCCGAAGCGGGCCATAAAGAGCATCAGGATCGGGCAGAGATTGTTGATCACAAAGGCGGCGCTGCGAGAGTTCCTTGGTGATACCGTGACGCCGATCGCAACGAAAAACGCCCGTAAAAAACGAGCGTTCTATGGTGGAGGCAAGGAGACTCGAACTCCTGACCCTTACGCTGCCAGCGTAATGCTCTACCAACTGAGCTATGCCCCCACGGCGGCGCGGCGACCCGCCCCTATTCAGGATGCTAGGACGCCCGGCCTCCTCTCACACTCCACCGTGTGATCCTGATTGGCGCGCGAGACGCCGCACCACGTTGTCATCCTGAGCGGAGCGCGCAGCGCGGACGCCGCACCACTTTGTCATCCTGAGCGGAGCGCGAAGCGCGGACACCGCACCACTTTGTCATCCTGAGCGGAGCGCGAAGCGCGGAGTCGAAGGACGAAGGACGAGTCAGAAAAATCTTGGGGATGTAGCTCAGCTGGTAGAGCACCTGCTTTGCAAGCAGGGGGTCAGGGGTTCGAGTCCCCTCATCTCCAAAGAATTCCTCGTACGCTACGGATACGTCGTCAGAAAATCGCATCCAGTGCGCTATCGTGCCAGCTCATGGCGAAGCGTCAAAGCCTAAAGCAGGCTGCCTCGGACCAAGTCGCAAAAAGCGACCCATGATTACCGGCATGCATGTGATTCTTTACAGCCGGCACGCCGAGAAGGTTAGGGAGTTCCTCGGCGACGTGCTTGGGCTTCCGTCCGTGGACGCGGGCGGAGGCTGGCCGATCTTCGCCGCGCCGCCGGCCGAGGTGGCAGTCCACCCAACCGAGGGTGAGCCCGAGCACGAAGTGTTCCTCATATGCGATGACGTCAGCACGACCGTCGCGCGACTGGCGGAACGCGGCATTCAAACGGCGGAGCCCATCGCGGATCGGAGTTGGGGACTCGTTACGACGCTCGTGCTCCCCGGAGGCGAACGCATCGGACTCTACCAACCGCGGCACGCTTCGCCGCTCGCGATATGAGCTCCGTCCGCGTTCTCGTCGGCACGCGCAAGGGCGCGTTCGTCTTGGAGTCGGACGGCAAGCGTAAGGACTGGAAGGTTTCGGGGCCGCATTTTGGCGGATGGGAGATCTACCACGTCAAGGGCTCGCCGGCCGATCCGAATCGTATCTACGCCTCACAGTCGTCGAGCTGGTTCGGACAAGTCGTGCAGCGATCCGACGACGGGGGCCGCACCTGGGAGCCCGTCGACAATCGCTTCGTCTACGATGGCGTTCCCGGAACGCACCGGTGGTACGACGGGACGCCCCATCCGTGGGAGTTCGCGCGAGTCTGGCACTTCGAGCCGGCGTATGACGATCCCGACACGGTCTACGCAGGCGTCGAAGACGCCGCCCTTTTTCGCTCTACTGACGGCGGCCGCAGCTGGCAAGAAATGTCTGCTCTTCGACGTCATCCCTCGAGCGAGGGCTGGCAGCCCGGAGCCGGTGGTATGTGCCTGCACACGATCATTCTCGATCCGCTCAAGGCAAAGCGTATCTTCACGGCGATTTCCGCCGCCGGGGCGTTTCGCAGCGACGACGCGGGCGAAAGTTGGGCGCCGATCAATCGCGGGCTGCGCTCGGAGGTGATTCCTGATCCCGAGGCCGAGGTGGGTCACTGCGTGCACCGCATCGCGATGCACCGCAGCGATCCGAGCGTGTTGTTCATGCAGAAGCACTGGGACGTGATGCGCAGCGATGACGGAGGCGATTCCTGGAGAGAAATCAGCGGCAACTTGCCGACCGATTTCGGCTTCACGATCGACATACACGCGCACGAGCCCAAGACGGTCTACGTCGTTCCGATCAAGAGTGACTCGGAGCACTATCCGCTCGACGGGCGGCTGCGCGTCTACCGCAGCCGCGGCGGCGGCGGCGAGTGGGAGCCGCTCACGAACGGCCTGCCGCAAGTAAATTGCTACGTCAACGTGCTCCGCGATGCAATGGCCGTCGACACGCTGGACGCGTGCGGCATCTATTTCGGCACGACCGGGGGTCAGGTGTACGCGTCCGCGGACGCCGGCGACACCTGGGCGCCGATCGTTCGCGACCTGCCGGCGGTGCTGTCGGTCGAGGCGCAGACGCTGCCGTGATTCGCGTCGTTTTACCCTCACATCTTCGCGCTCTTGCCCGCGTGGGCGGCGAAGTGAGCGTCGACGTACACGGCGACGTCACGCAGCGCTCCGTGCTGGACGCGCTGGAGTCGCGCTATCCCATGCTGCGGGGGACGATTCGCGATCACGTCAGCCAGCGTCGCCGCCCGTACGTTCGGTTCTTTGCCTGCGAGCGCGACCTCTCGCACGAGACGCCCGATGCGCCGCTGCCGCGCGACGTCGCGGACGGTGCCGAGCCGTTCCTGGTCGTCGGCGCCATGTCGGGCGGCTAGGTCGATCCATAGCATGAAGCGCTTCGTAGTGTTGGGGGCGCTCGGCATTGCGCTGAGCTGCCGCGTCGCCGCGGCAGCGCCGCCGACGATGCGCGACGTTCTGTTGGCGTCGTACGCGGTGCGCGACCTAAGCGCGGTGACGCTCGCGCGGAACGGCGACGCCCTCGCATGGCAGGAGAGCTTTCACGACCCGCGCCGGATCTTGGAGTCGCCGAGGTACGAGGCGGTGTACGTACAGCGTTTGAGCGGCGAGCGCGTTGCGGTGACTGCCGGCGCCAGAGGCGGATACTATGACGAAGAGAGCCCAGCCTGGTCGCCGGATGGCCGCACCGTCGCGTTTCTCTCCGACGCGCGCTCGAAGCGGCAGCTCGAGATTTTCGTGGCAGATGCCAATGGCCGGCACGTGCGGCAGATCGGGCGATTGCATGGCGACGTGCAACGGCTGACCTGGGCCCCGAACGGAAAAACGATGGCCGTGCTGTACATTCCTGGCGCAAGCCGCGAGGCGGGCGCGTTGGCTCCGGGTGCGCGCGACGTCGGCATCATCGGTGCGAAGGTTGAGGAGCAGCGCCTGGCCCTCATTGATGTGTCAACCGGTGCGATGCGCCTCTTGTCACCGAGCGACTCGTACGTTTATGAGTACGACTGGTCGCCCGACGGGCGGCAAGTCGCCCTCACCTATGCGAAAGGAAACGGCGACGATAACTGGTGGGTCGCGCGCCTCGCTCGCGTCGAAGTCGCGACCGGATTGGTGCATGATTTGCTCGCGCCATCGTTTCAGATCGCAGATCCCCAATGGTCCCCCGACGGCAGCTCAATCGCGATCATCGGCGGCATCATGAGCGACTTCATCGCGACCGGCGGCGACGTCTATCTCGTTGACGCGCATAGCGGCGAATCACGCAACCTTACAGACGGCGCGCCGATCTCCGCGCGTTCAATACGCTGGAACGACGCGTCGAGTCTCGATCTCGTCGCGCATCGCTCCGGCGAAATGCGCCTCATGCGGCTTGACATCGCCGGCGGCACGACGTCTCTGACCTCGTTGACAGACCAACCGGAATCGCTCTCGAGTTGGTCGAGCGCTCGAGGAGGGGCAATCGTCGCGCTGGTGCGCGCGTCATTTAGGGACGCGCCCGAAATTTGGGTCGGGGCGCCATCCGCGCTTCACCGCGTGACGAGCAGCAACGCCGGGGCGCGATTGCTCAATGGTAAGGCGGTGTCGCTCCGATGGAAGAGCGATCAATATACGCCCCAAGGCTGGCTCATCTACCCGCTGGATTACGATCCGCGCGGGCGCTATCCGATGGTCACGATCGTTCACGGCGGCCCGTCCTCGGCGTCGGCGCCGTCGTTCGGAAACCGCAACGTCAGCGCGCTCTCGTCCCAAGGCTATTTCGTTTTCATGCCCAACCCGCGCGGGAGTTACGGCTTCGGCGAGGCGTTCACGCGCGCTAACGTCAAGGACTTCGGCTACGGCGACTGGCGCGACGACCTCGCCGGCGTCGATACGGCGGTCGCGCAGGCGGCGGTCGATCCGAGCCGACTGGGGCTCATGGGCTGGAGCTACGGCGGCTATATGGCAATGTGGGGCGAGACGCAGACGACGCGCTTCAAGGCGATCGTCGCAGGCGCTGGTCTCGTCAACTGGCAGTCGTACTACGGCCAAAACAAGATTGATCAGTGGATGATCCCGTTCTTCGGCGCTTCGGTTTATCAGGATCCCGAAGTGTACGCACGCAGCTCGCCCATCACGTTCATCACGCGGTCGAAGACACCGGTGTTAATCCTCCAGGGCGAGCGCGATGAGGAGGTTCCGGCGCCGCAGTCGTTCGAGTTCTGGCACGCGATGACGACGCTCGGCGTGCCGACGCGGCTGGTCGTCTATGCAGATGAGGGGCACTCGCCCCAGAAGACCGGCAACCAAATCGACATCCTGACACAGACGGTCTCCTGGTTCGATCGCTACCTGAAACGGTAGCCCGCCGTCAGCGCGGCGCATTCATCGGTTTCATCGCGGGATCCGGAATGCCGTTGGGACAGATCGTCGCCTGTACCGCCGGCGTAACGTAGTACGCGTGAATGTCGTAGTGCGGGATCGGGAAGCCCTCGTGGCCGTTGGGTTCGAAGCTCACGTCGACGTGATCGATCGTGTACCCGGGAAGCGCGTGGATATCCGCGTAGCTGAAGCCCTTTTGGAGCTGTTGCACGGATACCATGAGTTCGGTGAAGACGGGCTTGCCTTGCCATACGCCATAGATCGGTCCGAGCGGCAGGTTTTTGAGATTTGCCCAATGCTCGCCCATCGTTGCGATGCACGGCGAGACCAGCATTGCGTCGGCGGGAATCCCGGCCGGACGCACCGCCGGCTGCGGCGGGAGCATCGGTGTGGCGGGACCGGCTCCGAGAAGCGCGACCCAACCGCCGACCACAAAAGCGAACGCCGAGGCGGCAATGAAACGCACCATGGTGAGAGGCTCTCCTTTCTCGGCCAGTCTTGGTTCCCGTGTCACCGGGTTCCTCGTTGATTAGAAATTGCCGAAGGCCGGAATCATTTGGTAAAGTCTGGGAATACCGCTGGAACCGAGGTGTACTCGGAACGGAAAGGGGCTCGTGATCTGGCGGGCGTCTTTCATTGCGGCGCCCTCTGATATAATGGGTTCGTGAACGCGGTTTTTGTCAGCATTGCGTTATCGGTGGCGACGTTGATTGTCGTCGGAGCGGCCTCGGTGGCGGCGATCATTCAGTTACGACATCTACGAACCAGCAATCAGTTGAACGCGCTGCTGGCAATCCTCAATCAATGGAATCTTGCCGCGGTGCAGGAGGCCTTAGCGGAGCTCCTCCTGATTCCCGACAAGATGAGCGATCCGCAGTACGTCGCATCCCTCAAGGGTTCCGGTGCGATCGATCGGGTGACGCGTCGAGAGTTTCTTGCCCTCGATCTCTGGGAGCAGATCGGAACGTATTGTAAGTACGGGCTCATCGACGAGCGGATTCTGTTGGACATTACGTCGTCTCAAGCCGGCAGGTGTTGGAGATGCGCGGAACCCGCTATCGCGCTGCTTCGACAGCGCGGCGGGCCATCGGCGTTCGAGAACTTCGAGTATCTGGCCGTTCGTGCGAAGCTATGGGAGCGTAGATATCCGGACGGCACGTACCCGCGGCGTCTGCCGCGCATGGCCGATCTGGATGGCGACCGCTAGCGCTATTGCTTTGGCGATCCCGAAGTTGCATCGCCGATCGCTTGGGTCACGGCGGCTTTTCATTGCTCTATCGCATCGGTAGCGGCCTTTTTCGCCTGTTCCGTCATGCGTTCTCGGACTCGGCTAACGCGCTCGCGTTCGAGCTCGCTGACGGGTAAGCGCAGGCCGCGCTATAGAATGCGCGTATGCGAAACGGCGTGCAAAGATGCGGGCTGGTGGGCCGTCCTGGGATCGAACCAGGGACCTCATGCTTATCAAGCATGCGCTCTAACCAGCTGAGCTAACGGCCCGGCGTACGGGAGAGTATAGCACGCCGGACAAGGGGCCGGGCGAGCAAGGGATGCGGCGGGTGGCGACCGTATGCGGTAAGAGCGGAGCTGAATCTCGGAGGGTTTCCATGAGGAACGCGTATCTGCCGAGTGCTACTGCCGCGCTGCTCATAGTGGCCGCGCTCGTCGCGTGCCATGGGGCCGGCGTCCAATATAATCCCGCCGTAATGCAAGGGTTGAGTCCGCAGTCGTCGTCGTACGTGGCAATCGCGCCGGCGGTAAAGATTACGTGCAAGGCGCCCAAGAAAGGGCCGGGATCGCACCTCCTTTACTTTGCGAGCGGAAACGTGAAAAGCGGTACGTTCAGGGCCGAAACCGGCAAATCGTCGGGCGCGAACTGGTACCTTTACAAGTACGTGAAAGTGAAACCGACGCCCACGCCCAAGCCCACGCCCACGCCGAATCCAACGCCGACCCCGCGAATGGTTAAGTATTATTACTACTACGGTCAGTTCGCAATGAAGAACAAACAGACGGGCTGCGCATTTCTACTCGCTACGCAGAGCGGAAAGCCCAGGAAAGGCACGCACTTCAACGCGCTGACCTCGGGGCTCTCGTCTCTGAAGCCCGGCCATTATAAGGTTTCGTTGGAAAGCAAGGGCCCGGTCAAGTCGATTACGGTGTCGCATCTCTCGTCGAAGGGCGGAGCCGGTTCCGTGGACCTCGACACGTCGAAAGGCAAGTACTACACGTCGGGTTCGATCACGCTGAACGGCCGTATGATCATCAAAGCTCCCGGCGACGTACGTGAGTCGCTGCAGCCGCTCTTGGGAGACTACTAGCATCTATACCAGCGCGATCCACTTCTTCATGATCTCGTCCTCGTTCTTGAGGTGCGCCATTAGGAGTGCTTCGAGCACCTCGTGCTCGCGTACGATCTCCGCGCGCTCCGCTGCCTCGTAGTCGAACGCCTGGCGCTGCGCGGCGATCTGCGCCTGTAGTTCGGGATCCGCCGCCGGCTCGGGCGCCGAACAGAAAGCGCCGCGAGGCGCGGCCGGAGAGCCGCGCGACGCGGTGGTGCGTTCGCCTCGAACGGGAACGATCGGCCCGTTCATCACTCGGTGATTGACTGGATGAACTTCTTGGTGATCGAGTCGTCCATCTTGCGCTGGGCCATGTCGACGTTTCGTAGCGTGTCGACCTCGCGCATGTTCTCGCTACGCTCGTCCATCATCTGATCAAAGACCTCGGACTGCATCTGTAGCTGTTCCTGATTTTGGATCTCGGACGCGTACATGCTCAGCTGGAAACCCTCGTCTTGAGCATTGAGCGCGTTCATTGCCGCGTTTTGCGCGTTGCCCGCGACGCCGGAGCCGACCGCGCCGCCGATCGCGTTTCCGAGGAGCCCGGAGCCGACCCCTTCGAGGACCGGAAGCAAAAATGCCATGTCGTTGTGCTCCTTGGCAGTCAGTTCGAATCGTCGGCGAACTGCGTGTAGTCGGTGGCCTGCGGTCGATAGCCTTGATACTGCGTAGCGCCTGAGAGGGTCGGCGGACTGAGCGGCAGGCCCTGGGCCTGCGCGGAAAGCGAGCCGAGCGATGAGATGAGGCCGTTCAACTCGGCCATCGCCGCGTTCTCGGGCGAATCGGCGGCCTCGCCATAGGCGGTTCCGGCTTGGCAGAGACCGGGCACGGAGCCGCTCTGAGGAATGGGCGGTCTGGCTGCGAGGCTCCCTTCGTGGATTGAGGGCACGGATGACATGTGGGTTCTCCGTTCTACGAGTCTGTCTCGTCGGTATCGTCGTTGAAGAGCTGCACGTAGTTCGTGGCTTGTCGGTCGTATGCGTGATGACGTGGAAGGCTGGCGAGCTGTGGCGGCGGCATCGGCATCAATTGGGCGTGCGCGCGTAGCGTGCTGATGGACGCTATCGCTGCACGAGATTCCGCGACTGCCGACGATTCCGCGGATTCGCCGGCGTCGGCGCGCGGATGTGCGTCGCCGCTCAAGAGTTGGTAGTGTCGCAGCACGGAGTCCGCATACGAAAGGTCGCTGCCATCAGACCAGCGCGTTTTGGTTCCAGTGGCCGTGGGCGAGCCCGCGTTGTACGCCGAAAGCGCCTCGCGGACGTTTCCGCCGTAGCGCGTCAGCAAGCCGGAGAGCATGCCTGCAGCGTAATCGGCGTTTTTCTCGGGGTCCATGGCGGCAGGCGTCGAGGCGAAGCCGTGCCAACGATCGTCGATCTGGAAGAGCCCGTGGCCGTGCCCTTCATCGCCCACGATGTTGGCGCCGGAGTTGCTGCCAGGGCCGCCGGTCTCTTGGGCCGCCACGGCCGCCAAAAGCTCGGGATCGACCTCGTGCCGGCGCGCCGCGTCGGCGATTTCGGGAGCGAACGCCACGCCCGCGGCGGACAGACGAGACGCGATCGGATCGAGGCTCATGGCGGAGCTCAATCCCTCGTCACGGCGCGTTTGACAAGGAACTCCAACGGGCTCTAGAATGGGCAAAGTCCGTGGCGCCCCGCCCTCGCTGGCGGGGTTTCATACTGCGGTGGGCATGGTTATGGATCGTTCGCACAGGGTGGATATCAGTGGACTCCTCGCAGGCAGCCGCCAGATCATGGCGGTCGCGGACGAGGTTCCCATCGAGCCCTTCGAAGGGATCCTCTTTCCCGAGCCGGCTGCGGTCCGGCTCGAGTTGCGCCGGGCGGATCGAATGCTTGCCGTCGAGGGCAGCGTCGACGCGCGCGTGCGCGGCCAGTGCGACGCTTGCTTGGAAGACGTGGAACTGAAGGTCCACGTCGACATCGACGAGCGCCTTGATCCGTCGCAGGGCAGGGAGTCCGACCCGTTTGGCGACAGCAACGTTTTGACGGGAGAGCGCCTCGACGTGGCAGACCTAACGCAGCAAAGCGTCGTGAGCGCGTTGCCCCTGGGGTTGCGTTGCAGCGAAGGTTGCCGGGGACTCTGCGCGGTTTGTGGCGCGAACCGCAACGCGAACGAGTGTGCCTGCGCAGGCGGGGACGAGCTTTGAAACGGAGAGAGACGTGGCCAATTTAAAATGGAAGACGCCCCGCAGCAAGACGCGCAGCAGACGCGCCGCGAACTGGAAGTTGGGCAGCATCACGACGGTCCGTTGCCCCCAGTGCCACCAGCCCAAGCGGCCACACTTCGCGTGCCTCAATTGCGGCACGTATAAGGGGCGGCAGGTCGTTAAAGTCAAAGACGAGTCGGCCGGCTAATCGTACGTGTCCTTGCATGGCGTGAAGATCGTCGGGGTCGGCCACTACGCGCCGGCCCGCGTCGTAACGAATCACGACCTCGAGACCTGGCTGGACACCTCCGATGAATGGATCACGACGCGCACCGGCATGAAGCGGCGCCACTGGGCCTCGGAAGAAGAAGCGACGAGCGACTTGGCAACGGCCGCGGCCTCGGCGGCGCTCGTCCATGCCGGCGTGCGCGCGCAGGAAATCGACTGCGTCATCGTATCGACCGTAACCCCGGACTACGATTTTCCTGCGACGGCATGTCAGGTGGCCTCAAAGCTCGGCGTCCTCGACAAGCCGGCGTTCGACATCGCGATCGCGTGCAGCGGATTCATCTACGGGCTGACCGTCGCCTCCGGCCTCATACGCTCGGGCGTCTATCGCCGCGTGATGCTCATCGGCGCGGAGTGCCTTTCCAAAATTCTCGATAAGGACGATCGCGCCACGGCGATCCTGTTCGGCGACGGCGCGGGCGCTGTAATTCTGGAACGCTCGAAGGACGACTCATTTCTGGCGGCCGAGCTCGGCGCGGACGGCAGCCGCCCAGAGCTGCTCTACGCGCAGGGCAGCGGCGCGCGCCGCCCACTCGATCATGCGGCGCTCGACGCGAAAGTTCACCTCATCCACATGCAGGGTCCCGAGACGTTCAAGTTGGCCGTTACGAAGATGGTCGAATCGGCCGATGCCGTTCTCGGAAAGGCGAACCTCGCCAAGGCGGATATCACGTTCCTGATTCCGCATCAGGCGAACAAGCGGATCATCGATGCGATGGCACGGTATCTCGACGTCCCCGAAGAGAAAGTCATCGTGAACATCGCGGAGTACGGCAACACGTCCGCGGCCTCGATTCCGATGGCGTTGTCCGAAACGGTGCGCGCGGGCATGGTGAAGCCGGGCGATATTATCGTCTTCGTCGCATTCGGGGGCGGCCTGTCGTGGGGCGCGGTCGCATGGCGATGGGCGGCATGACGCGGATCGGCGTCGTCTTTCCCGGACAGGGATCGCAGGGTGTCGGAATGGGATGCGACGTCGCGGCGCGCTCGAGCGAGGCTCGCGCGACGCTCGAGCGCGCTTCTGCCGTTCTGGGATACGACCTGGTCGCTCTGCAAAAGGACGGGCCGGAAGAGACGCTGCGGGAAACGGAGTACAGCCAGCCGGCCATCTTCGCTACCAACATCGCGCTCTATCGCGCCGTGGGCGCGGGCTTGTGCCCAACGGTTACCGCCGGACACTCGTTCGCGGAGCTCTGCAGCCTCGTGATTGCCGATTCCCTCGACTTCGATGACGCGCTGCGCATCGTGAGCGAGCGTGGGAAGGCCATGCAGGAGGCGGCGCAGCTCGCGTGCGGTGGAATGTCCGCAGTTCTCGGGCTCGACGCGAAACGCGTTCGCGAGACGCTGCAGGAGAGCCGGCTGCGCGGCGTTTCGCTCGCCAATTTCAACTCGCCGACGCAAATCGTGATCAGCGGCGAGCTCGAAGAGGTCCAAGCGGCCGGCGCCGCGATGCTCGCGGCTGGCGCCAAGCGCGTCGTGCCGCTAAACGTTTCCGGCGCCTGGCACAGCCCATTGATGGAGCCCGCGGTCGAGCGGCTTGCCGCCGCCGTCGAAGCCGGTCGCTTTCGGTTACCAAAAATAGACGTGATCTCGAACGTCGACGGCCGCCCCTATCGCGACATCGCGACGATCAGACAGAATCTGATTCGTTCCGTCGTGGACGAGGTGCGCTGGCACGACACCGCGGAGCGGCTGCTGTCGTACGGCCTCGACATGATCGCGGAATTCGGCGCGAGCGGGGTGCTCAGCGCGCTCATGAAGCGCATGACGGGAGCGCCGCCGGCGATGGTCGTGAGCGACTTCACGGGAGTCGAGCGGCTTCGCTCGGCGATCGTGGGAACGGCGTCGGCGAGCATATGACGTTGACGGGAAAGACGGCGCTAATCACGGGAGCCAGTCGCGGAATCGGACGCGCGATCGCAGTGGAGTTCGCGCGGCTCGGCGCGGATCTCGCGCTGATCGGCCGCGACTCATCCGCGCTGGAGGAGACCGCCGCCGCGAGCGCGAGCGCGCGCGTTGGAGCGACGGCCGAGGTGTTCCAGGCGGACGTGACCGATCGTGCCGCGGTGGATGCGACCGTAGCCAGCATCGTGGAGCGGTTCGGGACACTCGACTGCGCGGTCTCGAACGCCGGTCAAAGCATCGATTCATTGTTGCTACGATTGACGCCCGAGACGATCGATCAAATGCTCGACGTCAACCTCAAGGCTGCGTTTCATTTATGCAGAGCGGTCGCCCGGCCGATGATGAAACAGCGCAGGGGTTCGATCGTGCTGATGTCGAGCATAGTCGGGCTCAGCGGAAACGCCGGACAAGCGGCATATGCGGCCTCGAAAGCGGCCCTCCTGGGCTTAAGTAAATCGCTGGCAAAGGAGTTGGGTTCGAGGAATATAAGAGTCAACGCCGTCGCGCCGGGCTTCATCGAAACGGCCATGACCGAAAAGATGCCCGCCGCCGCTAAAGAGTTTTTAGTCAAGCAAGCCGCTCTCGGCCGAGCCGGGAAGCCGGAAGACGTCAGCGGAGCCGTCGCGTTTCTCTGCTCCGACGCCGCCGGATACATCACCGGACAGACTCTCGTGGTCGACGGCGGCATCTTGATGTAACCCCAGGTCCTACGATGTGACCCCAGGTCCTACGATGTAACCCCAGGTCCTACAAAGGAGATGAGGATGTCCACCACCTTCGATAAAGTCAAAAAGATCATCGTCGAGCAGCTTGGCGTCGACGAGTCGGAAGTCACGCCCGAAGCGTCGATCACCGACGACCTCGGCGCCGATTCGCTCGACCAGGTCGAGCTGGTGATGGCGTTCGAGACCGAGTTCAACATCGACATTCCGGACGAGGAAGCCGAAAAGATCAAGACCGTCGGCGATGCGGTGAAGCGCATCGACGAGACGACCGCGGGTTCATCGACTTCGTAGCCGCGCATTGTTCGATCAATTAAGTGATCGCTTAGGCGCGATCTTCGACCGCCTGAGCGGCCGTGGCCGGGTCAGCGAGGGCGAGGTCAGCGACGCGATGCGCGAGATCCGCGTGGCCTTGCTCGAAGCCGACGTTTCGCTCGCGGCGGCCAAGGCGTTCGTCGCGCGCGTCAAGGAGCAGGCAGCTGGGGCGAAGGTCCTCGAGTCGTTGACGCCGGCGCAGACGATTCTGAAGATCGTCCACGACGAGTTCGTGGCGCTTCTCGGCCCGGCGAGCGGCTCGCCTCAGGCGCGGCTGCGCTTTGCCGATGCGCCGCCCTCGACGATCATGCTGGTGGGGTTGCAGGGTTCCGGAAAGACGACACAGGCCGGTAAGCTTGCGCTGCGCCTGAAGGAGCAGGGCCGCCGCAGCCTGCTCGTCGCCGCCGACGTGTATCGCCCGGCCGCAATCGAGCAACTCGTGACGCTCGGTAAGCAGGTCGATCTCCCCGTGTACGAACGCGGTTCGGCCGATCCGGTGCGAATCGTTCGCGACGCCATCGCCGAGGCCAAGCGGCTCGGCGTCTCGACCGTGATCGTCGATACCGCCGGCCGGCTGCAGATCGACGACGCGCTGATGGGCGAGCTCGAGCGCATCAAGGCCGTCGCGAGTCCGTGCGAGATTCTGCTCGTCGCCGACGCCATGACGGGGCAAGAGGCGACTAACGTCGCGAAGGGCTTTCACGACCGGCTAGGGATCACCGGCGTGATTCTCACGAAGATGGACGGTGATACGCGTGGTGGTGCGGCGCTGTCGATTCATAGCGTCACGGGAGCGCCGATAAAATTGATCGGCGTCGGCGAGAAGCTCTCCGCGCTGGAGCCGTTCTATCCAGAGCGCCTCGCCTCGCGTATTCTCGGCATGGGCGACGCGCTGACGCTCATCGAGAAGACGCAGAGCCTCTATTCAGAGGATCAGGCCAAGCGGCTCCAAGAGAAGTTGCGCAAGTCGAGTTTCACGCTCGACGACTTCCTCGAGCAGATGCGGCAAGTGCGGAAGATCGGCTCCATCGGCGATCTGCTGAAGATGGTGCCCGGCTTGTCGAAGGCGCTGCCGAAAGACTTCGAGATACCGGAGCGCGAGTTCGTGAAGGTCGAGGCGATCATCTCGTCGATGACGCGCGGCGAGCGCCGCAATCCCAATCTCCTCGACGGATCGCGTCGCAAAAGAATTGCGCGCGGCTCGGGCAGCCAGGTTTCCGAGGTGAACCGCCTGGTAAAACGGTTCGAGCAGGCGCGCGAGATGACCAAACAGCTTGGCGGGCGGAAACGCGGCGGATTCATGCCGTTCCGCGCGCCCTAACACGAAGGCAACGTAACAATATGGTACGTATTCGACTGCGCCGAATCGGCGCGAAAAAGCAGCCCACCTACCGTTTCGTGGTGTCTGACGCGCGTGCCCCGCGCGACGGGCGCTTCATCGAGATCTTGGGCCACTATAATCCACGAACCGAGCCGCGAACAGTCGTGGTCGACGAGACCAAGGCGCGCGAATGGTTGGCCAAGGGCGCGCAGCCGTCGGACACGGTTCGCCGGCTGTTTGCGGAAAAGGGCATCATGGAGCGCGGCCCGGTCCCGACAACGAAACGCGCGGCGAAGCACGCGGAGGGCGGCGGGGCGTGAGCGCGTTCGATGACGAGTTCGGCCTGTTCGGCGAGACCGTCGTCGACGAAGTAGAGCGCCAGCCCGCTCGCCGCGAAGAGCCACCGCGCGAACAGCCGCCCCCGCGCGAGCAGCCGCCCCCGCGCGCGCCGCGAGCACCGGAGCGGCGTCCGCGAAAGCCGAGCGCTGCAAGCGCCGACCCGTGGTCCGGTCATCGCCGCGCGACCGAACTGCTCGGTTTTCTCGCGCGCAAGCTCGTGCAGAAGCCCGAGAGTGTATCGGTCGAGCTGTTCATCGACGAAAACGCGCAACCCGTGATCGAGCTAATCGTCGATCCGGAAGATCTCGGCAAGGTGATCGGTCGAAGCGGACGCGTCGCCCAGGCCTTGCGAACCGTGGTTCGCGCGACAGCCGAAGGGCGCGTCGCGGTCGACATCCTCGACACGAACGAAGCGGCCGAAGGACTTGAGGATGAGCCCGGGTGACCCTTCGCCCTTCGGCGGAGTTTATCGCGAGCGAAGTCTAGGGGCTCAGGATGGCTTAGGGCAGGCCATTTTCGTCGGAAGAATCGCCGGTGTTTTTGGCGTCCGCGGAGAGTTAAAATGCGACCCGACCGGCGCGGGTCGCATCGTCTTTTTGGCGGGAGCACAGCTGCGCTGCCGGCGCGGTGAAGCGAACGACACGATTCGCCTCGCCGCCGTGCGGCCGCACGGCAACCGCCTGTTGATCCGAATCGAGGGCGCAGAAGACGCGTCGCGTGCGGGCGGCTACGCCGGGGCGCTGCTCTATGCGCCGCGCGAGCGCATCAGCCTGAGGGACGGCGAGTATCTCGACGACGATCTCGCCGGCTGCTCCGTGCTCGGGAGGGATGGGACACTGTACGGAACGGTGCAGCGCGTCGAACACTACCCGGCCAGCGACATGCTTGTTGTCGACGAAACGATGGTGCCGATGGTGGGTTCGATCGTTTGCGGAATCGACGTCGCGAGCAGGCGCATCGTCATCGACCCGCCACTGGGGCTGTTCGAGAAGCTTTAGGCGCGCTAACTATTATCGGGATGCGCGTTGGCGTACGCCGTGACGGCGGCGTCTACGGCGCTCTTGATCGACGAGCCCTTCCCGACCTCGTGCTCGAGCACGGCGCCAAAACAGGTGTACACGGCGAGGCTGAACGTCACGTCCTGCTTGCCGTGATGCGAAGGAGCGACCGCAACGGTGCCGCTCGCGATCGTGTTGTCGCGATTCGCGCCGCAGATCTGGTCGGCATAGCGGCCGACGTCGGCCGGCGCGACGGAAGCCGAGGATAGCTGCGCCGTAAACGCGCGGTTGAGCGCGAAATAGAGCTCGTGCGTGGCGTTGGATAGGTCGGCGGCCGCGGCATAGCCCGACGCGCCGACCTGCGTTACGATCACGCCGCGCGACGGCTTTGTCGTCGGTCCGGGCGTCGGCGGGTGGCCGCCGTGACCGTGTTTGAAGACCGAGTCGACGATGCTCGCGATGCCACGCAGCGGCACCTGCGCGCCGTTAGTCGAGGTAGGCGCGGGTGTGTTCGAAGTCTGTGTCTGCACGCTTTGGGTGCCTCGCCCGACGAACGCGAGAATCTGCGAGCGCGCGAGCAGCGACTGCGATGCTACGTCAGCTACGCTCGACACCTGCGCGGTCTGCGAGAAGAGGATCACGCCGCTCTCGACGCTGACGACCTGCTCGACGACCGCGGCGCTATCGCCTACCGGCGTCACGTATCCGCTGATATAAAAGTCGACATTGGCATTGTGCGCGTACTGCAGGAAATCGGAGCGCTTGATGCCCTGGGGCACTGGGGGGACGGAAATGTCTCCGGCCGCGACCATCTCTTGCGCGAGGATCTGCGCGATCGCGATGCCGATCTTCGGGTCGGCGCCGGTCTGGACGTCGAACGGATATACGATAACCGAGGGATTTTGGCCCGCGGCGGCCGGACCGGGCGTGGGGGGCGGCGGGGGCGGCGGCGTGGCCGCGGCCAGCGCGATCGACGAACTGAGCAGCGCCGCGCCCACGATCCGGCGCCAGAAGCTATTAAGCATCAACCGCCGATTGTTCGGGAATGGGATGTAAGAATCCGGTCTCCCACGCGATGCTGTATTCGGCGCCGAATAAGAAGATCGAGCCGATGCAGTAGAACCAGAGGAGCAAGACGAGCGGTGCCGTGAGGGCGCCGTAAACGTACGTGAAGTCCACGTGCGTCAGATACTGTGCGAACGCGATCTGCACGACCGGCCATGCGATCGCCACGACCGCGGCGCCGCGCAGTGCGAACCCCCATGAGACGCTGGTATTCGGTAGGAAGCGGTATAAGACGACCGCGACGATGAACACCAGCGCGATTGAGATGAGATAAGCGAGGATATGCGTGATACGTCGCGGATCTTCGAGCGCGCCGACGTTGAACGTGATTGCCAGTACTATGGGTAAGCCGATGGCGATTGCCAGCAAGATGCCGGTGACGGGCAGCATGACCACCGAGAGCAGCAGGTTGTGAACGAGCGGCCGTCCCTTGGGAACGTTGAGCGCACGGTCGAGCGCATACGCCAAACCCATAAAGAGATTTTTCCCCGACCACACGAGGAACGCGATCGCGACGATACTCGAGACGCCGCGGCCGTAAATATACGTCTGGAGGTTGTTGACGATGTAGTCGTGGAGCGTCGGCGCGAGCGTATCGAAAAAGAGTAGCGTCCGATGCTGTGCCTCCGGTAGAACGAGCGTGAGGGCGCCTAACGCCAAGACCGTCAACGGAAAGAGTGCGAAGAGCGCATTATACGCCACAGATTGGGCGTGGAACGCGCAGCCGTCGCGGGCGAAGCGTATACCGGCTTCCCGAAACGCCGAGATGAGTCGCTGCATCCCAGGCGGTATATCGTGGCGACGTGCCGACTTTCCCACCACCGGCTCCGGTCAGCATCGTTGTCGACGGTCATCCGCTCGCCGCGTACGTTCGCGCGTACGCGTTTGAGGGCCGAATCTACGCGCCCGTGAGCCCGTTGTTGACGCGCCTCGCGGACCGGGTGTGGTCGCAAGGGGAGACCCTCGTGATTCAGCGTGGCAACGTGCGTGTCCGGGTAGTGCTAGCGCCGACGCTTCCTGGGCAGTTCGGCGGCGACTTCGTGGCAGTAGGGCCCGTCCTGCGCGCGCTGGGAGCTGCCCTTCGTTACGAGCCTTCGGCCCGTCGTTTGATCGTGCGCGTTCCGCTGCGCGCCGTGGTCGCATCGCCGACGCCGTTCAACCCGAACGCATCGACCGTGCGGCCGAGCGCTGTCTTCACCCCGTCCCAGTCGCCGACCCCGCGGCCGATCTGGACCGGCTCGCCGCTGCCGCGGCGGACGCCGCTGTCGGCTCCTCCCCCCTCGCGCCGGGCTTGCGGGCACTGACCACCGGCACGAACCAGACCGCATATCCGAACGGGTCGCGGACGTTGTCGATCATCTGGTCGAAGTACGACGTCGCGGCCTCCTTGCTGATCGCGGTCGTCTCGCCGATCGGTCCGGCGTAACCGTCGCGCCACGCGGTAAGGATGGCGGAAAACGTCTCGCGCGCAACGCGCAGCGGATCCACGATCACGTAGTCGATGCTGATTTCCTCGAGACCTTGCCGAGCCAAGATACCGTACGCGTCGCGGCCCGAAAAAAGATCGGTTCCCGTGGCCTCGCTCATGCTTGCCGGCACCTCGTGCCAGAAATCGCGGGGATCGAGGGCGGCGCGCTGGAACGCCAGCATGCCGTAGTCCTCGGGAATGAGATGCAGGAAACCGCCGGGCCGCGTGACGCGCACGAGCTCGGCGACGACGCGGGCGACGTGCGGAATTGAGTGCAGCACGTGACGGCAGAGCGTCAGGTCGAACGCGTCGTCGGAGATCTCAAGCTCGTAAACGCTCTGATGCTCGAATCGCACGCGCGGTGCGAGCTCCGCGTAGCGCGTTCGGGCGAGCTGCAGGTGCGCGTCGACGATGTCGACGCCCAGCACGCTCGCTGCTGTAAAGAGATGCGCAACGCGCGACGTGATCTCGCCGGTCCCGCAGCCCGCGTCGAGAATTGCGGCCGCTTCGGGAAGCGCGTAGCGGCGCACAAGTTCGATCTCTTGCGGCCAAATGGCATGCGCCTGGGCATCGAGGTTTCGTACCATCGATTCGTCGGCCATCTGCCTCGCCTGCGGGTTGAGGTCCACGCCGGCTTCAGCGTTGAGCAACTGCCGCGAGATCGAGCCCGCCCAGGCCGCGATCGGAGACGTTTCTCAATAACGCCTCCACCGCGTCAACGGCCGGCAGGCGCTCGTGATGCGCGGCGGCCTGCATTAGCGCGGCGTCTTTGTGCGCCATGTCGACGGTCCATACGGGGTCATACTCTCCGCTGGCCATGCGCTTGCCGCGCCCCCTGATCTGTCCGCACGGATCGTAGAAGTCGAAGAGCGCATAGATTTGCTCGCGGGTGAGCCCTTGTTCCTCGCCGATGCGCAGCACGTCGTTGATCCCGGCGACGACCGTGAGGATCATCGCGTTGCCCATCAGCTTGTAAATTGCCGCCGCGTCCGGCCGCTCGCCCAGGTAGCGCAATTCGCTGCACATGCTTTCGAGCGTGCCGCGCAAACGCCGCACGAGAGCATCGTCGCCCGAGACCATCATTACGCCTTTCGCCTCGAGCGCCATCGGCGGCCCCATGAATACCGGAGCGTGCAGAAACGAGTATCCCGCTTCATTGAGGCGACGCACGCGCTCCACGACACCCTGCGGCGTGACCGTCGTGTGATCGACGATCGGCGCGGCCGCTGCGATGCCTGGCAAGGCGGCGTCGATCACGGCGTCGACGCTCGTGTCGTCGTTGAGGCAGAGGTGCACGCGATCGGCCCCGTTCGCGGCCTCCGCGGGATCGCCGAAGGCGCGCGCGCCTTCGGCTTCGAGTGCCTCGGCCTTCGCTCGCGTACGGCTCCAGGCGCGCACCGAAAACCCGCGCCGAAGCATTGCGCGAACCATCGCGGAGCCGAGCATTCCCGCGCCGTAAAATGCTACGGTTTCCATGCGCGATCTCAAACGCGCGGAGCGGCCGCGCGGCGCACGAGCAGGTTGAGCGCCGCCACGATCGCGGCCGCCGCGAACGCATACGCCACGTGAACCGGGTCGGTTAGAAACCGCAAGCCGAGATAACCGTCGATCGAATACAGGCCGTTTCCGGCGAACGCCACGGCGACGGCTGCGGCGATGTACGCCGTATTCAATTCCCATCCGCCGTTGCTGATGAAGAAGCCCTTGGTGTAGTGCACGGAGCCGATCGCGACGAGCATGACGATGACGATCAGCACCGGGCCGAGCGCTCCTCCGACGCCGAGCAGCGTGAGAAAACCACCGAGCGTCTCACCGAGCGCGGCTATCGCGGCGAATGTCTTGCCCGGACGGTACCCGAGGCCCTCGAAGAAGTCGCCGGTGCCGGTGATGCCGCCGCCGCCGAACCAGCCGAAGAGCTTCTGCGTTCCGTGAGCCATGAAGCTCAATCCGAGAATCAAGCGAACGATCAAGAATGCAATGCTCATGTTGGTAGGAACCCCTGCTCCCTCGCCTTGGTGGCGGGCTGTAGGATATCGGCATCGCAAGGCTGTAAGCACAGCCGCCTATGCAGATAGACGGACGAACGTTTTTGGTAAGCGGCGGTAGCTCGGGCCTCGGCGCGGCCTGCGTGACCGCGTTCGCACGCGGGGGCGCCAATGTCGTGATTTGCGACGTGAGCGAGCGGGGAGCGGAGCTGGAGCGCGAGCTCGGTGAGCGGGCCTGCTTCGTGCGCACCGACGTCACGGACGGGGCGCAGGTGCAGAAGGCAGTCGATACCGCCGCGCAGCGTTACGGCGCGCTCCATGGTGCGATTAATTGCGCGGGCATTGCGACGGCCGAGCGCGTCATCGGGCGCAACGGGCCGCTGCCGCTCGAGATTTTACGAAGGTCATCGTAGTCAACCTCATCGGCACGTTCAACGTCATCCGGCTCGCCGCGGCGAAGATGTTGGAACGGCCGGCCGAACCGGGCGAGGATCGCGGCGTGATCGTCTGCACGGCGTCGGTCGCGGCGTTCGACGGCCAGATCGGGCAGGCCGCGTATTCGGCCTCGAAGGGAGGCGTCGCCGGGATGACCCTTCCGATCGCACGGGAGTTCGCGCAGCACCAGATCCGCGTGATGAGCATCGCCCCCGGCATCTTCGATACGCCGATGCTGGCGGGTCTGCCGGAGCCGGCGCGCGAGTCGCTCGGCAAGCAGGTGCCCTTTCCGTCACGCCTCGGGAGGCCGGCGGAATACGCGGCGCTCGCGCGGCATATCGTCGAAAATCAAATGCTCAACGGCGAGGTGATCCGACTCGACGGCGCGATCCGAATGGCGCCGCGGTAGCGTCGCGGCCCTAAACACAGGACCTTCCAAGGTCTGATAGCCAAAAATTAGGCGTGAAGACCACGCTCGGTGCTGCGCTCGTCTTGCTCGGCATACTGATTGCGGTTGTGCCGTCGCATGCCGCGCCGGGCCCGACTCCCGCCGCGACGCCCATCGCGCTGCCGTCGCCGGATCGCTTGCTCTACGAAATTCGGCGGCAGTTTCGCTCGCATCGGCCGCCACCGCCCTACATCACGTACACGCTGATCCGAAAGCAAACGCTCGACGACGGCTACCCCGACCTGGTCAACAGCTATACGTACCACATCTGGTGCCGGACGTTGGATCGGGCGGCTCTCGGCCGGCGCGTCTACCGCGGCTCGGCGCGCGGGACGCTCGAGTTTCTGCGACCGTCGTTCAACGAGCCATGGGACCCGGGACCGCCGACCGCGGATCTCTTCGAGCCGGCTCCGGTGCACCCGCACACAAACCCGCGCGAGTTCGTGCCGACGCCCGAGCCGACTGGGAGCCTGCCGCCCGTTATTGCGAGCGTCACCGTGCTCGGCGAGTTCGACTATCGCGTGACGCGCATCGCCGACGAAGGCGATCTCATTCATGTAAGCATCCTGCCCCGCCGCGATCCGGATCGCAATCGTCTGCGAGAACTCTACGTCGATCGCAAGACGCTGGAGCTCAAGGAGGTCGTGGCCACGGACAAGCTTTACGAAGAAGACAGCGGCCACCACGTCTATCCGATGCTCTTCACGGTGACGCTGGGCTGGATGAACAACATGCCGATCGTGACGCACATTCACGGCACGCCGACCTACCAGGCCGACGCGGACTACCTTGGGCGCGATGCGACCGTAGACTACGACTTCACGAACGTCACGTTTCCGCAATCACTGCCGGAGTGGTACTTCGATCCGCGCTCGTACGCGGATAACGTGGCAAACGCGCCGCTCTAATCCTTCGACGGAGTTTATCCCGAGCCGAGTCGAGGGTTCAGGACCCGAACGGAGCGTTAGCCCGGACGAGGCTAGGAAACTTATCGCGCAGCGCCTTCAGTTTCGGCAGATCGTTGAACACGATGTAGGGGTTCTGCGGGTTGTGCAACGCGTAGTCCTGATGGTACGCCTCGGCGGGATAGAAGCCTCGAAGCGGGGCGACGATCGTCACGATTGGCGAGGAGTACACGTGTTGTTGCGCCAGATGCGCGATGTAGGACAGCGCCTCGGCGCGCTGCTCGGCTGACGTGTAGAAGATCTCCGAGCGATACTGCGTGCCCGAGTCCGGGCCTTGACGATTGCGCTCCGTCGGGTCGTGCGCGACCAGGAAATAGACGTCGAGCAGCTGCTTGAACGAGATCTTCGCGGGATCGTACGTAATCTCGACCGATTCGGCGTGACCGGTCGTTCCCGTGCTCACCGTCTCGTATTGGGCCGTGCTCGCGTTGCCCCCCGAGTAGCCCGCGACGACTCGATCGACGCCGCGCAGCGACTCGAAGACGAGCTGCATTCCCCAGAAGCAGCCGCCGGCGAGCACCACGCGCTCGGAGGCGGCTGCAGGCGCGGCCGTGCCGACGGTCAGGCTCAGGAGCAGGGCGGTAGCGGCTAACAGCTTCATGCCCACTACAACGCGGCTGCGAGCCGATTGGATGAGGGCGTCAGCGAAGATGCTGGTCGAACCAGTCGAGCCAGAGCCGAGTCAGCGCGGCGGTCTGGCGCGGATCGGCGGGCCCGTGCGTCGTCGCGGGGAACACAGCGAACCTCACCGGCACGTGGTTGTCGGTGAGCGCATGATAGAGTGCGTAGGACTGCGTTATCGGCACGACCGGATCGAGCGTCGTGCCCCAAATGAGTGTCGGCGTCGTGACCTGGGCGTAGTACGTGATCGGCGAATTGTCGCGATAGGTGCGCTGGCCGTCGCCGATGTACGGCGATGTTCCCAAGGGATAGCGGTCTTGCACGTTCGACGTCGAGAGATTGTATTCGTCGAATTCGCTGTTGACCGCCGCTCCGGAAACGGCCGCCCGCCAGGCGTGGTAGTGGCCGATGAGCCACGACGTGAGCTCGCCGCCGTACGACCATCCCGAGACCGCGACGCGCGATGCGTCGACGCCCGGCTGACGCTCGAGCGCCGCCAGCCCATCCATGATGTCGGCGCCCGGTCCTGCCACCGTGTTGCGCACAATCGCCGTCATGTACGCATTGCCGAGGTTGTCGCTCCCGCGGTAATTGGGCTGCAGCACGACGTAGCCGCGCGACGCTATCATCTGCGCGAGCGGCCACTGCTCCCACACGAAGTCGCGGGTGCTCGAGAGGCCAGGCCCGCCGTGAATCAACAGCACGACGGGATACGTTTCACCCCGAGCCTGTCGAAGGGAGAAGGGAGGATACGTCACGACGCCATCCTCCGCGAACCCGTCGGGGCCGGTCCAGCGCAGCTCCGTCATGCGTCCGAGCGCAATCCTCGAGAGAAAATCGTTGAAGTGCGTCAGCCTGAGAGGAACGCTCGAGTTCACGCCAAGATAGTACAGCTCGCGCGCGCGGCTCGCGCTCGTCGCGAGGAACGCGAAGGAGCCGTCGCGCGCGACGTCAGCGGCGATTCCAGAGTCGAACGTGCTGCTGGAATACGGATCGCACACGACGTGCAAGTCGCCCAGCGGAAACCGTTGCAGGTTGCCCGCGACGTCGACAGTCCACGCATTGATCTGCGTGCCGTCGGCCGCGCAGATCAGCAGCCTGCCGCCGGAAAGCCACAGCGAACCTGCGATGTTGCGATCCAGCGTCGCGGAGAGCAGAACGTCGCGCCCATTAGCGGCCATCCGCAGCGTGTTTTCGGAATTGAAGTCGCCGTGCAGCGGGTACCAATATGCGAGCGCGGAGCCGTCGGGCGAGTACGCGGGGCTCAGCTCCAGCTCCGCGTGAGTCGTAACCTTGTGCAGCGCGCCGCTTGCGACGTCGATCTCCCAGAGCGTCGAGCGCTCGTCGTCACCGCTGAACGTGTTCTCCACGCGCGTGAGCGTCACGCGGCGTCCATTGCGCGACCAGGCAATTTGGGGCGAGAAGATGCCGCCTGGATCCGTCGGAGCGATCGTCCACGATCCCGACGTTAGGCGTCTCGCCGGGCCGCCCGCCGCCGGGACGATCCACAGATGGTCGGGAGGGGTCAACGCCGCCGCCGTGTAGTCGTTGTCTCCGGCGAAGAAGTACGTGGCCGGCGCCTGATAGTCGGCGGCCACGAACGCGATCGTGCGGCCATCCGGGCTCCATGCGGCGTCGATTACCTCGCCCCTCGCGCGTGTGATTCGACGAGCAGCGCCGCCGAGCGAGCGAACGAAAAGTTGCCGGTATTCCTCCCCGGACGGGCGGGCTAGATACGCGATCCGAGATCCGTCCGGCGACCAGCGCGGCACGGCGACGTCGTGGCCGCGGAGCAACACGCGGCTGCGTCCGTCACGCGTCCCGATCAGCAGGAGGCTGTCGACGTAGGCGGCGTGGCGCAGATCTTGCTCGATCGTCACGAGTGCGACGCGCGTCCCGTCGGGCGAGATCGCCGGCTCCTCGAGGTCGACGATTCGCGCCATGTCGCGCACCTGCAGCACCGGCGCGGCCGCCGCGGGGAGCGCCGGTGCAACGACCGGGAGCACGGCGAGAAGCAGCCAGCGCATGCGGGGCCGTTCGGGTCCTCGCAGCGCAGTTCTTGTCAGGCCGCCGCGTCAGGGTTCGCGGATCGTCGAAACGGTGCTGCGGCCGCGGAGACCAATGAGTCCGAGCAGACCGAGCAGGTCGATGAGCCCCCGGGGACCCGAGGTCGTCGAGGTGCTCGACGACGCCGTCTGTTCCGACGGCGGGGTGGTCGCCGTCTCCATCGGTCCCGGGCTGCCCATTGGGTTGGCGGTGGCGGTCGCATACGGGGCCGTCGTCGCGTTTTGGTCTGTCGCCTGCGCCGATGCCGCAGTCGGAGCCAGCATGCATCCGAGGCCCACGAACGCGGCGACCAAAACGAAATGGTTTCATGGCGTCGTTTGCCCCGGGCGCTAAGCGGCTAATCTCGGGAACCCGTCGCCGCTGCGTTGAAGTTATAGCGGACAGTGCTCGAAGATTTTCATCCGCTGTTGCGCGAGTGGTTCGGCACGGCATTTGGTACGCCGACGGAGCCGCAAGAGCGCGGATGGCCCGCGATTCGTGCCCGACATGACGTCCTCATCGCGGCCCCGACCGGTTCCGGCAAGACGCTCGCGGCATTCACGCTGGCGCTCGACGACCTCGTTCGCCGTTCTGCGAGCGGAGCGCTCGAGGATCACACGCTCGTCGTCTACGTGTCGCCGCTCAAGGCGCTGTCGAACGACGTCCGCGAGAATCTCGAGAAGCCGCTCGCGCAGCTGACCGCGCTGGCGCGGCGCCACGAGATCGAGCTTGCGCCGATCAGGACGGCGGTGCGAACCGGCGATACGACGCCGGCACAGCGGCAGCGGATGCTGCGCAAGCCTCCGCACGTTGTGGTGACGACGCCTGAGTCGCTCTTCATACTCCTCACCGCGGAGCGTTCGCGCAAACTCTTTTCCGGCGTGCGTTGCGTCATCGTCGACGAGATCCACGCGATGGCCGGCAACAAGCGCGGCTCGCACCTGGCGCTGACGCTTGCGCGGCTGGACGACCTCGTCACGCGCTGCGGTGGACCGCGTCCGCAGCGGATCGGGCTCTCCGCGACGGTGCGGCCGCTCGATGAGGTCGCACGCTTCTTGAGCCCCACCGCGCAGGTCGTCGACGTCGGGCACCGCCGCGCGATGAAGATCTCCGTCGAGGTTCCGAGCGACGAGCTCGGGCCGGTCGCGAGCGCAGAGATGTGGGGCGAGATCTACGATCGCGTCGCGGAACAGATCCGCAGCCATCGGACGACGCTCATCTTCGTCGGCACGCGCCGCATGAGCGAACGCGTCGCATTCGCGCTCAACGAGCGCCTCGGCGAGGGCTTCGCGATGCCGCATCATGGGAGCCTCGCGCGAGAAATGCGCTTCGACGTGGAGTGCCGGCTGCGCAGCGGCGAGCTGCGGGCGGTGGTTGCAACCGCGTCGCTGGAGCTGGGAATTGACATCGGCGCGGTCGACCTCGTCGCGCAGCTCGGGTCGCCTCGCGCGATCGCGGTCGCGCTGCAGCGGTTCGGGCGTTCGGGCCACTGGGTTGGCGCGCTCCCGGAGGGAGTCTTCTACGTCACTACGCGCGAGGAGCTGCTGGAGTGCGCGGCGCTCGTCCGCGCGATCCGCGCGGGCGGCCTCGACGCGCTGACGATGCCGCGCGCCCCGCTCGACATCCTGGCGCAGCAGATCGTGGCGGCGTGCGCGCAGCACGAGTGGGAGGCGGACGACCTTTTCGAAACGATGCGTGGCGCGTACCAGTATCGCGATCTCGCGCGCGCGGACTTCGAGGCCGTAGTTTCGATGCTGGCGGACGGCGTCGCGACGTCTCGCGGGCGCAGCGGCACGTTCCTGCACTACGATCGCGTCAACGGCCGGCTGCGGGCGCGCCGAGGCGCACGGATCGCGGCGATCACCTGCGGCGGCGCGATCCCGGATACCGCGAACTACACGGTAATCGTCGAGCCGGACGGGCACGCGATCGGAACCCTGGACGAGGACTTCGCGGTCGAGAGCATGGCGGGAGACATCTTCCTACTCGGGACGAATTCGTGGCGCATTCGCCGCGTAGAGGCCGGAGTAGTCCGCGTCGAGGACGCGCACGGAGCGCCGCCCTCGATCCCGTTTTGGAACGGCGAAGGATTGGGTCGCACGGTCGAGCTCTCACGTGAGGTCTGCGACGTGCGCGCCGCTATCGACGAGCGCGGCGACGAGGCCGCGCGCGAGTGGCTGACTGCCGAGTGCGGTGTGGATCGAGCGGGCGCGGAGCAGGCAGTGGCGTACGTACGCGCGGGCAAGACGATCCTCGGGGCCGTTCCGACGCAGGAGTGCATCGTCGCGGAGCGCTTCTTCGACGAAGGCGGCGGGATGCAGCTGATCCTGCATACGCCATTCGGCGCGCGCATCAATCGCGCGTGGGGACTCGCGCTGCGCAAGCGGTTCTGCCGGTCCTTCAACCTCGAGCTTCAGGCCGCTGCGACGGACAACGGCATCGTGCTGTCGCTCAGCGATCAGCACGCGTTCCCGCTTGATGCCGTCTTCGAGTTCGTGAAGTCGGCGAGCGCGGAATACACGCTGACCCAGGCGCTCTTGCCTGCGCCCATGTTTGCCGCGCGCTGGCGTTGGAACGCTGCGCGCGCTCTCGTGATCTTGCGCTTCAGCGGTGGGCGCAAAGTCCCGCCCCAGCTGCTGCGCATGCGCGCCGACGACCTGCTCGCGGCGGTCTTTCCGGACCAAGCCGCCTGCCCGGAGAATCTGATCGGACCGATTCGCATTCCCGAACACGTGCTCGTGCGCGAGACGATTGACAACTGTTTGCGCGAGGCGATGGACTTCGACCGATTCGTAGAGGTGCTGCGAGCCATCGAGGCCGGGCGAGTGCGGACCGTCGCCGTCGATACTCCGGAGCCCTCGGTTTTCTGCCACGAGATCCTTAACGCCAATCCATTCGCTTATCTGGACGACGCTCCGTTGGAAGAGCGTCGCGCGCGCGCGGTGCAACTGCGGCGCACGATGCGCGACGACGTCGACGGAGCGGGCGTGCTCGATCCGGGGGCGATTGCGGAGGTCGCCGCGGAGTCATGGCCGGTCGCGCGCGACGCCGACGAGCTGCAC
Source organism: Vulcanimicrobiota bacterium (assembly GCA_963722595.1). GTDB lineage: Bacteria > Vulcanimicrobiota > Vulcanimicrobiia > Vulcanimicrobiales > Vulcanimicrobiaceae > Cybelea. The sequence goes on from CAVRNN010000001.1 coordinate 96,498, forward strand.
GACGCGCTCTCGACGCTGATCGTGCTGCCGCCGGTCACGGAGTGGCAGGGATGGTACGACGAGCTTGCCGCACAACGCCGCGCGACCCAAATCGCCGGAATGTGGACGTGTGCCGAGCGACTGGAGCTCGCGCGCGTCGCGTATCCGGGCGCGGCGGTCTCGCCCGCGATCGGCGCCGTGAGCGGGGAAGGCGTGCCCGAGACGCGCGAGGAGGCGTTCGCGGAGGTGTTGCGGGGCTGGCTGGAATGCAGCGGACCGGTAACGGTCGATGCGCTCGCGGAGCGCCTATACGTGGATCCGCAGACGGTGGAAATGGCGCTCGTTCGGCTCGAGACGCAGGGTCAGGCGTTGCGCGGACGGTTCACGCAGGCGGCAAACGCCGAGGAGTGGTGCAACCGGCGCGTGCTCGCGCGCATCCACAGGATGACGATCGGGCGGCTCCGGCGCGAGATCGAACCGGTCACCTCGGCGCAGTACGTCGCGTTCCTGCAGCGGTGGCAGCACGCCGCGGCGGCGTCGCGGTTGCACGGCATCGATGGGACGCTCGCGGTCATTCGCCAGCTCGAAGGCTACGAGATTCCGGCGGTGGCCTGGGAGGGACAGGTGTTGCCGGCCCGCGTCGCGGGGTACCGCGCCGAGTATCTCGACCGTCTCTGCTATGCCGGAGACGTGATGTGGGGCCGGCTGACGCCGCATCCTGCGCTCGATCCGAACCCTTCGGCAACTCACCGCTCGCGCGTGCGGCCCACGAGGCTCGCGCCGGTGGCGCTCTTCCTACGGGCCAGCGCGGAAGAGTTGATCGTGCGCAGGGAGCGCGACGTGGCGGCGCTGTCGCACGCGGCGCGCGGCGTCCTCGAGCGCATCGAGGAGCTGCACGCGCCGTTTTTTGCGGAGATCCTGCGGAGCACGAAGCGTCTGCCGAGCGAGGTCGAGGAGGCGCTCTGGCAGCTCGTGGCGGCGGGGCTCGTCACGGCGGATGGATTCGACGCGCTGCGTTCGCTCAGCGACGCGAAGCGGCGCCTCGGAGAGAAGGGATTGCGTGCGCGGCCCCGTTCTTCCAGCGGGCGCTGGACTCTGCTCTCTGCAGCGACCGAACGCATCGACCGAGAAGCCTTCGCGCGCCGGCTCCTCGCGCGCTGGGGCGTCGTCTTCCGCGACGTTATCGCGCGCGAGAGTCTCGCACCGCCATGGCGCGAACTGCTGAGCGTGCTGCGGCGGATGGAAGCGCGAGGCGAGATCCGTGGAGGACGATTCGTAGCGGGCTACGTGGGCGAACAGTTCGCGCTGCCCGAGGCGATCGACGCGCTGCGCGCGGCGCGCCGCACCGGCATCGAGCCGGAGCCGCTCGCGATCGGCGCTTATGACCCACTCAATCTGGCCGGGATCGTCTTACCCGCCGTGGCTGGATCGCTGCGCTCCGCCTAGCATTTCGTGGCGGACTGTTTCCCGGAGTAGATCTCGATTACGCCCTTCGCGGCGAACGGTACCGACTGTCCCTTCAGGAGCGCCCCGACTCCGCCGATGACGCCGCCGTATTTGCCCTCGGTGGCGACGGAATAGCAGGGACCGAAGTTGAGCGTGACGCCCGAGATCGTGGCCCGACCGTACGCCGTGTACGGTTTGCCGGAAACGATTTCTTCGGCGGTCAGTCCGCCGCCGGCGCGAACCTTCGAGGCGAAGGTCGTTCCGCCCGAGATGGCGAGCTGCAAATAGAAGATCGCGGTGCCATGGCCGAGTTGCGGCAGGTGATCGTAATCTTTCGTGCTGCTGATCAGCTTGAGCTTCACCGAGGGTTGGGCGCCCGGATACCTGACCGTCCCACCGAATCCGCCGTACGCGGGAATGCAGGCCGAACCGCCCTTCGTCGAGAGCGTGACGGCCAGCGATGCGTAGTTCTTGGACGTCTTCTGGCCTTTGCACGCAGGAGGTCCCGCGCCGGGCCGATCGACGCCGGCGGGCGCCGCAAGAACCATCGGCGGGAGGGGTGCCACACCGTGCGACGCACAGGCGGCTAAGACTAACGCCGGAAACGCGCAGAGGACGATGCGCGGCGAAAGGCGATGGGGCGGCACGCAAAAACCTCCAAGCTAGATGGATGTGATGAACGGTCACTTCGCGTGGACCGCGCTCTTTCTTCTCGGCTGCTATCACGGCCTCAATCCCGGGATGGGATGGCTGTTCGCGGTGGCCCTCGGCATGCAAGAGCGACGCATCACGGCGGTGCTGCGCGCGATCGTGCCCCTCGCGCTCGGGCACGTCGTTTCGGTCGCGGCGATCGTTTTACTCGCCGTCGCGGCGGCCGTTGAGCTGCCGCGCCCGGTCGTCCACGGCGCCGCGGCCGCCGTGCTGCTCGCGTTCGGCGCCTATCGCCTGATACGCATCCGCCATCCTCGCTGGGTCGGCATGCGCGTCGGCTTTTGGGGCCTGTGCCTGTGGGGATTCCTTATGTCGTCGGCGCACGGCGCCGGCCTGATGCTCGTGCCGTTCGTCACCGCCGGCGCTTCAGGCGCGCCCTACGCCCTGGGCGCGGCGATGCTGGCGGTGCACACGCTCGGCTACCTCGCCACGATGACGGCGGTCGCGCTCGTGGTCTATGCGAAGGTCGGCGTGAGCTTTCTGCGCACTGCTTGGCTCAACGTGGACGTGATCTGGGCGATCGCGCTGATCGTCACGGGGATCATCGCGCTCTTCGTGTAATTACCGCAGTCCCCTGAGGAGGTCAGCCATGCTACTGAAGCCCGACCCGACATTCTACGCGTCGGCCAAGGACGCGATGAAGGCACCGCCGGAGACGCTCGCCTACGTCGCGCTGCTGAGCGCATCGGGAAATGGATCGCCCGATGCCCTGGCCGTTGTCGGCGCGGATTCGGCGTCACCGAGCTTCGCTCGCGAGCTCGGCCGGGTCGAGCTGCCAAACACCGGCGACGAGCTGCATCACTTCGGATGGAACGCGTGCAGCGCCGCACTCTGCCCCTTCGCGCCGCGCCCGCACGTCGAGCGGCGCTATCTCATCGTGCCGGGCCTGCGATCGTCGCGAATCCACATCATCGACACGAAGCCCGATCCGGCGCAGCCGCGCATCGCGCGCGTCATCGAGCCCGAAGAGATCGTCGAGCGCACGGGATACACGCGGCCGCACACGGTGCACTGCGGTCCGGATGCCATATACATCAGCGCGCTCGGCAACGCCGAAGGCGACGGGCCGGGCGGTATCTTCATGCTGGACTGCGACACGTTCGACGTCATCGGGCCGTGGGAAGGCGATCGGGGACCGCAGTACCTGGCCTACGATTTCTGGTGGCATCTCACGCAGGACGCCATGGTGACGAGCGAGTGGGGCACGCCCAAAATGATCGAGGGCGGCCTCGACCCGAACCTGTTGCTGGCCGGCAAGTACGGCCATCAGCTGCACTTCTGGAACCTGCGGACGCGGCGGCACGAGCAGAGCGTCGACCTCGGCGCGGAGCAGCAAATGGTGCTCGAGCTGCGGCCGTCGCACGACCCGGCGAGCGCGTGGGGTTTCGCGGGGGTCGTCGTGTCGCTCAAGGACCTATCCAGTTCAATTTGGCTGTGGCATCGCCGCAACGGCGCGTGGGCCGTGGAGAAGGTCATCGAAATTCCCGCCGAGCCGGCGGATCCAGCGCAGCTGCCGGACATGCTCAAGGGTTTCTCCGCCGTGCCGCCGCTGCTCAGTGACATCGATTTGTCGCTCGACGACCGCTATTTATATGCGTCGTGCTGGGGCACTGGGGAGATGCGGCAGTACGACGTCAGCGATCCGTTTCACCCCAAGCTCATCGGCTCGGTGCACGTCGGCGGCATCGCTCGTAGGGCGCCGCACCCAAAGGATGCCGCACGGCCGCTCGCGGGCGGTCCGCAGATGGTCGAGATCAGCCGCGACGGCAAGCGCGTCTACTTCACCAACTCGCTCTACCGCGCGTGGGACGACCAGTTCTATCCCGACGGGGTCGGAAGCTGGATGGTGAAGCTCGACGTGGCCGCCGACGGAACGATCGCTCTCGACCCGAAGTTCTTCCTCGAATTCGACGGCGATCACCGCGCGCACCAGGTTCGCCTGCAGGGCGGAGACGCGTCCTCCGACTCCTACTGCTATTCTTGAGCGCTAGTCGTTAACGTGCCGAGAGCGTCCGTAGGTGATCTTCGCCCGCGGACGCTTCCGCGTCGAGCTCTTTGAAGGCGGCGTATTCGGCAGCGGTCGGCCGCTGATACGCACCCTCGATCGACCCCATCAAGAAGCCGAGCTGTTCCCGGACCTTCGTCTCGTGCAGCAGATTGGCTTCGCTGGAGTTCATCTGCAGCATGACGACGTTCGCGATCTGCGCATCGATTTGGAGGCGCTTCGCGGTAGGCGCCTTGGCGCTCGCACTCATCGCCGCGGCGATCGTCCGATCCAACCGGTCGATCGCCCCGAGGACCTCCATCTCGAGAGCGAGCCGCGCTTGCAGGTCGCCCGGTGCGGGATGCAGCCGCAGATCGAGCCGCACGAGAAACGGGGCACGCAGCTGCGTCGAGCCGTATTGCAGCACGGCGGTGTACTTTCCGGGCACGATCGTCGGGCCGTCGCCCGCGTCGGGAAAGTCGTCCGTCTGCGTCACGCGGAATCCCGGCACGTCGTACGCCGGAGTGTAGCGCATGTCCCACAGAAAACGATTCATGCCGGGCTCAACGCCGGATAATTTCTCAACGTCGCGCGCGCGCGTCTGATTCGCGTCCAGCTTGTCCTCCTGTTCTGGCGTGAGCTTCCGCTCGTGTCTGTTCTTGAGATGCAGGGCAAAGCTTCGAACCGTCGCGCCGTTGGCATCCAAGAATGTCAGCGTCAGCGGCGTGCGGCCATCGTAGGACTGCGGCAGATTGAAGAACACCGCGGCGCCATAATCGGGATTGTTGCCGAAGTTCGGGATCGAGAAGGGCGGTCCGCCGTATGCGTTGCTCAGCCACGCCGATTCGGGCGCGAAGAGCTGCACGGTTGCGACGGAGTACGACGTCTGACGGGCGAGCTGCTCGAGCAGCGCGAGATCGTCGAGAATCCAAAAGGCGCGCCCGTGCGTGGCGGCGACGAGCTCTCCCTCGCGTGCGTCGATGGCGAGGTCGCGGACCTGTACGCCCGGCAGGTTGAGCGTCAGCGACTGCCATTGTCCGCCGCCGTCGAGGCTGACGTAGACGCTGCTGCGCGTGCCTGCGAAGAGCAACTGCGGCTCGCGGGGATCCTGGCGCACGACGAAGGCGTACTGATCGGACGGCAAGCCGTTGGTCAGCGACGTCCAGTGCGCGCCGTAGTCGGTCGTCGCGTAGACGTAGGGATGGTAGTCGTCCCACATGTAGCGCGAGGCGGTGAGATAGGCTGTCGATTTGCTCGTGTGGGACGGCTCGATCGAGCTGATCTGCGCCCACTGCGGCAGCTGCGGCGGCGTTACTGGGGTCCAATGCGCGCCATGGTCCGTCGTGACGTGCACGAGACCATCGGCGGAGCCCGCCCACAAGACGCCGGCGTCGAGCGGTGAGACGGCCAGCGACGAGATGTCCGGGAACGTTTCGGCGCCCGTCTGATCCAAGTCGACCGGTCCGCCAGTCGCGGCTTCTGTGGTGGGGTCGTTGCGGGTGAGGTCGGGGCTGATGATCATCCAGGTCTGTCCGTGATCCGTGCTCGAAAACACGACCTGCGCTGCGACGAGTAGCTCGCGCGGATTTGCCGGCGAGAAGAAGATCGGATGTGTCCACCCGAAGCGGTACTTCGTTTCCGCGGAGGAGACGCCGGACATGTAGCGCGGCCACGGGCTGACGTTCTTGGCGTCGCCCGTTACTCGGTCGAGGCGCACGAACGAGCTGTAGTAGCCGCTCCCGTACGTCACGTGCGGATCGCCGGGCTCCGGGGCAACGAAAGTGCTCTCACCCAGCGCGACGGTATGCCACTCGCCCGGTCCGATGCCCGGGCCGACGGCGGCGCTCGGCCCTTCGAACGCGCCTTCGTCTTGCGCCGCGCCGAAGACGTGGAACGGAAACTGATCGTCGGTCGCGACGTGGTAATACTGCCCCGTGGGTTGATTGTGCTCGTTGCTCCAGGTGCCGCCGCCGTCGACGGAGACCGTCGCGCCGCCGTCGTTCCCGACCAGTAAGATCTTAGGATTGCGCGGATTGATCCAGACGATGTGATTGTCGCCATGGGGCGGCTGTAGCAGCTTCCACGTCTCTCCGCCGTTGCTGGTCTTGTAGACGCCGTCGACCTCGGGGGAGTAGGCGACCTGCGGGTTCGTCGGATCGACGGAGATGTCCATATAGTAGAACGCGCGCTGTCGGAGCTTCATGTCGCTGTTGACGCGACTCCAGGTGACTCCGCCATCGTTTGAACGGAACACGCCTCCTTCGTGCGCCTGCGCGATCGCGTAGACGATTCTCGAATCGCTTGCGGCGACCGACACGCCGATCTTGCCGAGCACGCCGGCCGCGAAGCCGGGATTGCCGGATATCTTCTTCCAGTGCGCGCCGCCGTCGGTCGTCTTGTAGAGCGCGCTGCCGGCGCCGCCGCTGACGAGCTTCCAGGGCACGCGCTGCGCCTGCCACATCGCCGCATACAGCGTGTTCGGGTTGCGCGGGTCGATCGCGAGGTCGACACCGCCGGTCCGGTCGTCGGCGAAGAGCACCTTGCGCCAGCTCCGGCCGCCGTCGGTCGTCTTGAAGATGCCGCGCTCGGCATTAGGCCTGAAGACGTGGCCCATCGAGGCGGCATAGGCGACATTGGCGTTGCGCGGATCGACGACGATCCTCGTGATCATGTGGGTGTCACGCAGGCCGGCGTACGACCAGGTCTTCCCGGCGTCGGTCGACTTGTACACGCCGTCGCCGGTATCGAAGTCGCCGCGGATGTCGGACTCGCCGGTTCCGGCGTAGATGACCTTCGAATTCGAAGGCGCGACCGCGAGAGAGCCGATCGGGCTCGCGACCCCGGGCAGCTTCCCATCGCTGATGTTCGTCCAGCTGAGCCCGTAGTTGGTGCTCTTCCAAATTCCACCCTGAACGCCGCCCATGTAGAAGAGATCCTGCTGCGCGGGAACCCCGGCGACGGCGACAACGCGGCCTCCGATGTACGGCCCGATGCTGCGCCACTTGAGCTTGCGCATGAGCTGCGCCGCGGGCGACGAGGCGTTCGCCGCGCCGGCGCCGAGCGGGGTGATGAGGAGCGATGCGGCGATGACGTAAGGAAGAAGACGCTTCATTCCGCCGTTATCGCGCCTGTGCGTTCAAAAACCCTTGTGGAATGCGGCGAAGGGCTCGGGCTCGGCGAAACCTCAATGTACAGCGGCTGTCGGATCGACGGTGATCCTCATATTCTTACCGCTGCCCGTGACGACGCCGCGCGTGTCGAAGTAGAAGTTTCTTTCCATCGTCGGCGTTGGTGGACTGGCGCGTCGGCGTGCCGAGCTTCGCGATCACCTAATCGGGCGTCATGCCGAACGCCACGCCCCTTGGATCGGTGTAACGAACGCCGAGGAAGCGGCTCAACAGCGTCACGGAGTGCGCAACGTTGTTCTTCACGAGCACGTCGGTGTAGGTACCGCCATGCGTCAGGTAGCGCCAGATGAGCGTGTCACCCCTTTGCTCGACGCGGATTGGGTCGCCGAGCATGGGCCGCAGATTGACCATTGGCTCCCCGCTCGTGATGTTTTCGAACGCGGCCGGCGGGGACGGTGAGGGCGTCTGCGCCGCGACCGATAGGGGCGCAAGCGCGAGCGCGGCGAGGGCAGCGAAGCCGCGGCCGATCATCGGGGGCGCCGCTTTCGAGCGGGGAGCCTCGCGCAAGTTTCGTCGATGCGGCGTATGCGCGTCTCCCGCTGTTTGGCCGATTCTATCCAACCGATGAAGTCGCGCTTCGCATCCGGCGTGAGCGCGCTCCATCCGGCCTTTGCCGCCGGCTTGGCCTTGAGGGCCTGGTGAAGATCGAGCGGCACGATCGCATAGCAGCAGGGGCGGCGTTTTCCCGCTACGAGCATGTCGCAGGCACGCTCGATCCGCCGTCTTCGCGTCTCGGCCTGTTTCGCCGAGCGTATCCAGCTAATGAAGTCCCGGCGAGCGATCGGCGTCAGATCGTCCCATCGAGCCTTTGCGGGCATCGAAGCCGCGAGGGCTTTGCGAAAGTCCGTGGGCACACTTGGCTCTGACTGGTTCTCGGCTGATCTGTTATTCAGCGTGCGCATTCGACCTGTACATTCGAAGCGATGCGCCGTTTCACTTCGCGAAAGCCGATCTTCCTGAGGGTATGGGAAAGTAAGGAAAGAGCGCACCGGTCGTGCGCTCTTTAGGATTCGTCGGCGTTTAGCTGTTCCTTTAGCTACAACCGCTGGTGGCGCCGCACGAGTCGCATTTCTCACACGCACCGTTGCGGACCATCGTAAGCTGCCCGCACTCGGAGCACGCGTTGCCCGTGTAGCCCTTGGCCTTCGATGCGTTGATCGCTTGCGTCCGAACCAGCGTTGCGGTCGCGGTGCCGTTTCCTCCATGGCGCGACGGCGGAGCGGGCTCAGCGAGCGATGCGGTGCTCGCGACCGGCGGCGACGGCGGTGGCTCGTGGCCGGGATGGAGATGAGCACTGACGGGATGGAGCTTTTCCGCCACTCCTGCGGGCCGCACGCGAACGTCGCCTTCCTCCTCTGCAATATACTCTTCTTGCGCTTCGGGGCCCATCGCGTCCATCTGCATGGACGGCTGGACATGTGCGAGATCGTAGCGACCGAGATAGCTGACCGCGAGCTCACGGAAGATGTAGTCGAGGATAGACGTCGCCATCTTGATGTGATCGTGTCCGATCACCGGCCCGTTGGGCTCGAAGCGCGTAAACGTGAACGCCTCGACGAACTCTTCGAGCGGCACGCCGTGCTGTAGCCCGAGCGAAATCGCGATCGCGAAGTTGTTCATCAACGAGCGGAAAGCCGCGCCCTCCTTGTGCATGTCGATGAAGATCTCGCCGAGTTGGCCGCCTTCGTACTCGCCCGTGCGCAGGTATACTTTGTGACCGGAGATCGTCGCCTTCTGCGTGTAGCCGCTCCGCCGTTGCGGCATCGGCCGGCGCTTGGCGATGTAGCGGTAAACGATCTTCTCCGCGACCTGGAGCGGCTGCGCGAAGGGCTGCGGCGCCGCAGCGGCGACCGACTCTTCCTCGCCGGCACCGCCGAAGTCGTAGCTCGCCGCGAGCGGCTGCGAGAGCTTCGAGCCGTCGCGATAGAGCGCGACGGCCTTGATCATGCGCTCCCAGGAGTAGCGGTAAGCCTCCTTTACGTCGTCGACTGTGGCGGTTTGCGGAAGGTTGATCGTCTTCGAGATCGCGCCGGAAACCCACGGCTGTGCCGCGGCCATCATGTCGACGTGAGCGAGCGGACGGATGTAACGCATGCCGTACTTGCCGCACGGCGTAGCGCAGTCGAAGACCGCGAGGTGCTCGTCCTTGAGATCCGGTGCACCCTCGACTGTCATGCGTCCGCAAATGTGCGCTGAGGCCTCTTCAATTTGACGAAGGCTAAAGCCGAGGCCGTCGCGCAGGATCGAGAAGTTCCAGTCGTTCAGCTGCTCGTCGTCGAGGCCGAGCTTCTCTTTGCAGAAGTCGTCGCCTAATACGAACTTGTTGAAGACGAACGGGAGCTCGAAGGCAGTCGGCAAGGCCGTCTCGACGCGCGCAACCGCCTCATCGTCGAAGCCCCTCGCTTTGAGGGTGGCGCGGTTGATGTGCGGCGCCTCCTCGAGAGTTCCGGTTCCTTTAGCGTACGTTTCGATCGCGTCGATCTGTTCTTGCGAATAGCCGAGCTTATGCAGCGCGGCATCGACCGACTGATTGACGATCTTGAAGTATCCGCCGCCCGCGAGCTTTTTGAACTTAACGAGCGCAAAGTCAGGCTCGATACCCGTGGTATCGCAATCCATCACCAAAGCGATTGTGCCGGTCGGCGCGGTTACCGTCACCTGCGCATTGCGGTAACCGGTTACCTCGCCAATCGAAAGCGCTTCATCCCACATCTTGCGCGCGAGCGCCCATGTTTCTTGGGTGAATAGCGTCGGCGTGTGCGTTACCGGCTTCACCGTGAGGCCTTCGTATTCCGATGGATCGACGGCGTAAGCGGCGCGGCGATGATTTCGAATCACGCGCAGCATCGGCTCGCGATTTGTCCCGAAGCGTGCAAATGGGCCCAGCTGTCGTGCCATTTCAGCGGAGGTACGGTAAGACATTCCAGTAATCAACGCGTTTATCGCTCCACACCAGCCGAAACTCTCCTCGGAATCGTACGGCAATCCCATGCGCATCAGAAGCGTCCCTAGATTTGCATAACCGAGGCCAAGCGTGCGATAGCCGTGGTTTTTCTCGGCGATGCGCCTTGATGGCATCTGCCCCAACGTGACGGAGATTTCGAGCGTCGTCGTCCACACGCGAGCGGCTTCCGCAAAGCGCGCCGCGTCAAAGTTCCCGTCGTCGTTGAGGAACTTGACGAGATTGACGCTTGCCAGGTTGCAGTTATGGGCGATCATGCCCTCGGCGATCACCGAATGCGTTACGGGCTCGGTAATGTCGTAGACGGTCGTCACCCCGTCGGGAACGACGGATACGACTTTCGGTGAGCGCGGGTTCTTGCGATGCCCGTTGAACGGGCTGTTCAACAGCTCGCGCGCCTTCGCGCCTTTTTCGGGCGAGCAAGCGAAGCCGACGATCGACGTAAACTTACGCGCCTGCTGGCCGTAGATGTGGAGTTGCCCTTGAGGGTTCTCGCGCCCTTTGGGCCGGCACCACGCTATTCTCGACGTGATACCCAAATCGGAAAGAACCAGCTGAACGGACCGCAGAAGCTTTGGCGCGGACGACGCGAGCATGACCTCTTTCTCGGTAGCGCGCTGGTCGCTGCGGATGCAGCCATCGGCAGAGAAAAGACCTTGGAGGTACGCGACCTTCAGGTCGTTCGGAACCATGTGGATCGCATCCGGCACGTCCTTGCGCGTGGCGGTACTCTGTTTGAATCCGTAGCTGTGCTCGAGATATTCGATCAGCGAAGCCTGTTTTGTCCAGGTCTGCATGACACCTGAGCGTTGTGTGTAAATGGAGCTTGCGCGCGCCTCGAAGCGCGATTGAGTTAGGTTCACCGCCTCGGCATCGAGGTCGTTGAACTCCGCCGCCATTAACTCAGCGGTCTGCCGTTCACGTGGTCCGAAGACGAGTGCAGCCACGTCCTTGTTGAAGACACCATCGCCCGTCAGCCATCCGAGCATCTGCCAACGTTTCACGTCCACTGGATCTGAGTCGAAGGCGACCGCGTTGCCGGATTCTCTAATCGCCACACGATCCTGGGCCGGCACTAGCGCATCGAGCCGTTTCCAGCCTCCGTCCGCAGTAAGGAACTTGTGATCTGCCGTCGCCCTGATCTCGCGACCGTCCTTGAGAGTCATGCGAAAGATGGGCTTCTCGCCAACCTTGGTGACAACAGCCGGCCGATGGGCGCAGAGCCGCCGGTCATCGGATTCGGAATGCAGGTCGGTCGTAACGAGGACGGACCGCCCCTGGCGTTGCTGCTCGTGGAGTTGTTCGACGGTTCTTAGACCATAGGGCGTGCTAATGCGCGTTTCGGGCGCGAAGCAAGCCGTATCATCTATAAATACATATTCTGAACAATTGTGTACTCGCAGGCCGTTGGCGATAAAGTGTTGCGTGTCGGGCTCGGTCAGGTCGAACACTGGCGCGTCGCCGATCAGTTCAAACGATGCAAACCCATCGGAAAGTGTTTCTGCGTTCCCGTGAGTCGCGTCGCCAATGGCGACGAGCGCGCGAGCCTTATGCGAGCTCGAGTCAAAACCAATCGCTGCGCGGAATGCGGCCGCCCATGCGCGCAAGACCTTGAGTGAATACGTCTTCAGCGGATTTTGATAGACGGAGCACTTGACGTCGAAGGAGAGCAGCAAATGCGCTACCTGATTGAGTAAGGTAATCGAGCGCGACTCGAGCGAGACGTAAGGGGAATCGTCCCCGTGCTGCGTCACGGTGCCGTCGGCAGTGAACAGAGCGCGCAGAACCGAGGCGATGGAGTCGCGATCGAGGTGGTAGATCGCGTCGCTAAAGCGTTTCCCAGCGCTCGTTTCGGTGATGGCATATTGTGATGCGGAACCCGCAGCAGTGGATCCGCCGAGAGCTGCCCCGGCCGAACGCGCGACGAGCGGGGTGCCGAAGGAGCTGTTGCTGACGGCGTGGCCGATCGACTTGGCCAGCTCCTCGTCGATCGCGACCCTGCCGAAGCCCGAGCCGCCGAGCGCAATGCGATCGCCCGCCGCGAGTTCGGTCGCTGGAACGTCACCGCGATTCTCTGTCCAGACCTTATGGTCCGCGGTAAGCCGGAGCTCGTAACCGGCTGCGCTCCGCAGCCGGAGCACCGGTTTGGTGCCTGTCGGGAAGATGTTGTTGACGAAGTGCGGCTTGCCGTCGCCGCCGATCACGAACGCGGCCTTGCCTACGAGGTCCGCGATGCGTGCCGGTCCATCGGCCGTTGCGATCAGCGTGTCGCCCGCCACGCAGGGATTGGTAGCATTGATGCGGTCGTCATTGGCGCAGGTGTGCCACTCCTGAATCGTATCGTCGAACTGCAGACCGGGATCCGCGCACTGCCACGCGGCCAGCGCGATCTGCTCCCACAGGTCGCGAGCCTTGATGCGCTTGACCACATCGCCGGTCGTGCGCGCCGTCAGCAGCCAGTCGTCGTCGCGATCGAGCGCCTGGAAAAATGCGCTGTCAAGACGGACCGAATTATTGGAATTCTGACCCGACACCGTGAGGTACGCCTCGGAGTCCCACGACGTATTGTATTGCTCGATCTCGAGGCGCGTATAGCCTTGGCGAGCGTAATCTAGCGCGTTCTGCGTGGCTCCCGACGGAACGCCGGCCGCGATCGCGTCTCGAATAGCGTGACGCAGCGAAGTATTGAGCACAGGATCGAGGCGGGCGTGTTCTGGCACACGCGTGTCGTGTGCGGCCGCAATCACCGCATTGAGATGCCGCTCGAAAATCCGCGCGCCGATGACGAGATCGGCGACCTTTCGCTCCTCGCGTACCTTCCAGTTGACGAACTCTTCGATGTCGGGATGATCGGCGTTGAGCACGACCATCTTGGCGGCGCGTCGTGTCGTGCCGCCCGACTTAATGGCGCCGGCCGCGCGATCGAAGACCTTGAGAAACGACATGAGGCCGCTCGACGTTCCGCCGCCGGTAAGCTTCTCGCCGGCCGCGCGAAGCTTCGAGAAGTTGGCGCCGCTGCCGGAGCCGCCCTTAAAGATGCGTGCCTCGCGAATGACGCCGTCGAAAATCCCGCCCTCGTTGACGAGATCGTCCTCGATTCCGAGGATATAGCAAGCGCTGACTTGCGGGTGGGAGTAGGTGTCCGGCGATGCAGCCGGCGTTCCGTCGGCGGGATCGACGAACCAGTGTCCCTGTGCGGGCCCGGAGATGCCGTACGCCCAGTGCAGTCCGGTGTTGAACCACTGCGGTGAGTTGGGCGCGCCGATCTGACGCGCCAGCATCGCGCACATCTCGTCGTGATAGATCTGCGCGTCGTCCTCGGAGTCGAAGTAGCCATATTTCCAGCCCCAGTACGTCCAGCAGCCGGCCATCCGGTTGAACACCTGGCGGGCATCCCGCTCCGCGCCAAACTGCGCGTCACGGGGCATCGCCTCGAGCGCGGCACCGTCGCCGACCGAGCGCTGTAGCCAAGCGGGGACGCCCTCCTCGGCGACCCGCACGGTAGCCTTTGGCACCCCGGCCTTGCGGCAGTACTTTTGGGCGAGCACGTCAATGGCGACCTGACTCCAGCCCGTCGGGACGAACACCTCATTTGCCTCGAAAATGACCGATCCGTCCGGGTTGACGATCTTGGAGGAGCGCGGCTCGAAGACGACGCCCGCATACGGGTCGCCGGGGACGGAATACGTGCGGCTAAACTTCATGATCGAAGGCTCCTCAATTATATCGAACGAACGTTCGATTTCAACGGGCTCCGCGGCAACGGTTTGCGACACCTATAGTGCCGTGAATACAAGTTTACCACAATATATTGGGGTCCCTCTGGGAATCCTTGTGGGGATTCTGTGGGTAGCGGGGCCGAATTGGTGGATGGCGGGGAGCCGGGTGGAGGGCGTGTGGAGAGTCCCGAGGATACCGGGGATAAACCGCGCAAAGCCAAGCGCCATGTTCGGCCCCGACCGCTTTGCTCCGCGCCTTTACGACGTTCCGCACGAGGAGCTCGAGGCGGCCGGGATCCGCGGGCTGATCGTGGACCTCGACAACACGCTGCTCGGCTTCCGTGAGACCGAGCTTGCGGAAGAGCACCTCTCCTGGGTGGGCCGTGCGCATGACCGCGGCTTTCGCATCGTGATGCTTTCGAACAACTTCTCCGATCGCGTGAACGACCTGGCCGCGCAGCTGAACGTGGCCTGCATCCCGAATGCGCTCAAGCCGCTGCCCTTCGGATTCTTGCGCGCGAAGCAGTGCTTGGGGCTGCGCCGCCGGGAAATCGCGGTCGTGGGCGACCAGCTCTTTACTGACGTACTCGGCGGCAAGCTGTGCGGGCTCTACACGATCCTCACTGAGCCCATCGAGCTCAAGGACTTTGCCGTGACGCGCGTCTTCCGGTTTTTCGAGCGGCTGATGCTGCGCGGGCGCCGCGGATGAAGCTCGCCCTGATCGGCGACCCTGTCGAGCACAGCGCGAGCCCCCGACTGCACCGCGCCTTCCTCGATGAGGCGGAGATCGACGGTAGCTACGTGGCGATTCGCGTGCCTCGCGGCAGCGGCGCCGCCGCGATCCGGCGCCTGCGCTCCGACGGATTTATCGGCTGCAACGTCACGTATCCATTGAAGGAAGATGCGATGCGCGCGTGTGATGCGCTGACCGACGAGGCGCGCCGCGCCGACGCGGTCAACACGATCTTTTTCGGCCCCGGGGCGGTCGGCACGAACACTGACGGCATTGGGGCGCGCACCGCGATCGAGGCGCTCCTGGACGAGCCCGTGGCCCTCAAGCGAATAGGAATTCTTGGATACGGCGCTACGGCCCGCGCGATTCTCGCCGAGCTCCACGACAACGACGCGTACACGTTTGTCTGGGGACGCGACGAGCGCCGCCGCGACGCCGCGTGCCGGCGCTTCGAGGCGAAACCGTGGCCGAACGCCAATCCGCCCGAGATCGTGCTGAGCACGTTGCCGCCGGACGCCGCGTTACCGGAAGGCCTCCTCGAGGAACTTCGTGCCGCCGACCTCGTGATCGACGCGAACTATGGGCCGCGTACGAAGCTAGCACAGCATTTGCGTCGCGACGTCGTACCGGGTGACACGATGCTGGAGGCGCAGGCGCGAGCGAGCTTCGACTTCTGGCTCGCGCATCTCGACCCGTGAGCGGTGGCTAGCGTTTTGGGGGCTTCGGCGGCGCAACGGAGAGTTTACGGAGAGGTGGCAGAGTGGTCGAATGCACTCGCTTGGAAAGCGAGCAGAGGTGATGAGCCTCTCGAGGGTTCGAATCCCTCCCTCTCCGCCACGTCGCGCGTGTTTCACCGCCTCGCGCTGATCCGGCACGGCCCGACCGAGTGGAACGAGGCTGGGCGCTTCCAGGGACGAACCGACCTGCCGCTTTCGGCGCTCGGCCGAGCGCACGCGCGCGCGATCGTCGGCGCGCTGCGCGAGCTCGGCGTGCGCAGGGTCTATTCGAGCAACCTAAGGCGCTCGAGGCAGACGGCGCGCGCCATTGCGAATGCTTATGCCGTGCCGCTCGTCGAGGACGCGCGCCTGCGCGAATTCGACTTCGGACGCTGGGAAGGACTGACGTGGGAGGAGATTCTCGCGCACGATCCCGACCTAGCGCGCCGCCCACGCAGCGCAGCGCGATACTACAGCCCGGCCGGCGGCGAGTCGTTCGACGCCGTCCGGCGGCGCGTGCGGGCATTTTTGGACGAGATGATCGCGAAGCGCGAATCGCCGATCGCCGTCGTGACGCACGCGGGCGTCCTGCACGCATTCTGCGCCGAACTTGACCTGGAGACGACCCGCTTCTCTCCAGGCGGAATTACGCGGATCGCGATCGGCGAAGGCCGAGTGCGGCTCTTGAGCCTCAACGATGTGGCGCATCTCGATTCCGCGCGCTGATCGCGCGGCGATCGCGCTGTCTCTGATCGCCGCGCTCGCCGGTGCATTCGCCGGCGAATCGGCACGCACTGCGGTCGCCGGTCACTACAACGTACCTCGTACGAAGCCCAAGCCCGCTCCGCGCGGCGCGCCCAACGCCGTGAGCAACGCGGGCTTCGAGACCGGAAGCATCGACGACGGCTGGTTTCAGTGCGGTGACGTGCCCGCCTACGCCACGCGCGAGCATCCACACTCGGGCCTGTACGACGAGTATTCGGGAACACTGAACGGCGCGACCGAGCCGCGAGGCAACTCCGGCGTCTGCCAGGCAATTACCATCCCTCCCGGGGGCGTGTTGACGGCGGAGCTGTATCAGCTTTCGAGCGAGGCGGACACCACTTTTGCGTATCAAGAGGCGGATCTTCTCGACAATCACGGCAACGTCGTCGTCAATCTTTACAAGACTGTCAACAACAAGCCCGGATGGGTGCTCGGCAGTTGGAACCTCGCGGCGCACGCCGGTCGCACGTACTGGCTATATTTCGGCGTGCATGGCGACGGTTACGCAAAGCTGGCCACCCAGCAGTTCGTGGACGACGTCACGTTGACAGGCAGCGCCGCGCCGCCCGGCGAATGACGCAAACATGGAATTCCCGCACGAAGCGTCCGACCACGATGGCGTCGATGGTCGCGAGCAACGGCGCGTCGCGCGCACGCTCTTTTGGATCGGCTTCGGCGTCGGCGTGGCGGCGCTCGGAACGGCCCTCGCCTACACGGCGATCCGCATCGCTTCGGGGAGTCGCCGCGAGGACCCGACGACGCAGCGCATCCAGGAATTGATCGACGAAGCGAACTCCCTCCTCAAGGCGCTCGACGAGCAGCGACACAGCGCCTAGGCGGCCGGCGCCGCTGCGAGTCGGCGCCGAAATCGATCTTCATTTCACGGATCTGCTGGCTAACGGGCAAGGCGTCGGTCGCGCCGGCGAAATCGCCGTCTTTTGTTACGGGCCGTTGCCGCGCGAGAGCGCGCGCGTTCGCATTACCGACGTAAAACGGCGCTACGCCGTAGCGAAAATGGTCAAGCTGCTCTCGCATTCGCCCGATCGGGTGCAGCCGTTTTGCCGCGTGTTCGGCGCGTGCGGCGGCTGTCAGGTGCAGCACCTCGCATACCCCGCGCAGCTGGCCTGGAAACGCGACGTCATCCGCAACGCGCTGGCGCGCATCGGGGGCCTCGGCTCGGTGGAGGTCGCTGCACCGGTGGGGATGAACGAGCCGCGCGCGTATCGCAACAAAATGGCGCTCGTCGTCGACCACGCCGCTCCGGCGCCACGGCTCGGGTTCTATCGTCAGCGCTCGCACGACGTCGTGCCCATCGACGAGTGTCCCGTCGTAACGCCGCAGCTCGACGCAGCGCTCGTCGCGCTCGACGCGATGCTCGGCTCGGATCCCGTAGAACAGGTGCTCGCCGAAGCCCGTCATCTCGTCGCACGCAGCGCCCGCGCGACCGGTCAGGTCGTGCTGAGCATTACGACGGAACGCGCCTCCGCTGCGGCCCGAGCAGCCGCGGCACCGCTAACGGATGCGATTCCGGGACTCATCGGCGTGACGAACTCGTTCGACCTCGGCAGTACGAACGCGATCCTCGGTCGCCAGGATCGCGTGCTGTTCGGTGCGCCGCAGATAGAGGAGGAGATCGGCGGCGTGATCTATCGCGTCTCACCGGGTTCGTTCTTTCAGATCAACGCCGAAATGGTTGGACGGATCTTCGACTTTCTGTCCGCGAAGCTCGAGGAGCCTGACACGATCGTCGACCTCTTCTGCGGCATAGGGACGTTCGCGTTATATTTCGCGAAGCGAGACTGGAACGTGATCGGAGTCGATGAGAACGCGCGGGCCGTGGACGAGGCCGTCGCCAACGCGCGGCTCAACGGGCTCGCATCTCGCGCGACGTTCGTGGCTGGCCGGGTGGAGCAATCGCTGGCAGCTGAACCGCTGCGGTCGGGGTTGCGCGCCGCTTCCACGGCGTTCCTGGATCCCCCGCGCAAGGGATGCGACGAGGCGACGCTCGCCGCGATCGCCGCAGCGCGGGTGCCCCGCATCTGGTATCTTTCGTGCGACGCGGCGACGCTCGCAAGGGATTTGAAGTTCCTAGCATCCAAGGGCTACCGCCTCGAAACCGTGCAGCCATTCGACATGTTCCCGCACACCGGCCATGTCGAAACGCTGGTCCTCCTGGAGTATTCCGACCGTGTCAGCCGACAGCATTGACATTCGTTACGTCGCCAAGCTCGCGCGCCTTGCCCTCACTGACGAGGAGGTCGAGCGCTTTGGGCAGCAGCTGGGGGACCTGCTCGGCCACGTCAACGCGCTCTCGGAGCTCGACGTGTCGGGCGTTCCGGCGACGGCCCAAGTCGTAGAGTCGCGCAACGTCACGCGCGAGGATGCGCCGCAAGCATGCCTCGACCGGGAGCGCGTGCTTGCCGAGGCGCCGGAGCGGCAGGGCGCGTTCTTCCGCGTTCCGCGGATCCTCACGGAGTAGCCGGACGTATGGCAGACGAGCTGATCGAGCGCAGCGGCGCGCAGATCGCGACCGACGTGCGCTCCGGCAGGGTCAGCGCGGTCGAGGTCGCGGAGGCGACGCTCGCGCACGTGCGCACGGTCGACGGTCTTTTCGGCAGTTATCTGACGGCGCTGAACGATCTCGCGCTGTCGCAGGCGGCGAGCGTCGACGAGCGCGTTCGCCGCGGCGAACGTCTGCCGCTCGCGGGCGTGCCGATCGCCGTGAAAGACAACATGTGTCTCGACGGCACGCGCACGACGTGCGGCAGCAAGATCCTCGAGCACTGGGTCGCGCCGTACACGGCGACCGCGGTGGCGCGCATGCTCGGCGCGGGCGCCGTTCCGATCGGCAAGGCGAATTGCGATGAATTCGCGATGGGCAGCTCGTGCGAGAACTCGGCGCTCGGGGTGACGCGCAACCCGTACGACCCGACGCGCGTTCCCGGCGGGTCGAGCGGAGGCTCCGCCGCCGCCGTCGCGGCTCATGAAGCCGCCATCGGACTCGGCAGCGATACCGGTGGCTCAATTCGCGAGCCGGGCGCCTTCTGCAACCTGATCGGGTTCAAGCCGACCTACGGCCGCGTCTCGCGCTACGGACTGATCGCCTTCGCGTCGAGCCTCGATCAGATCGGGCCGCTCACGCGCACCGTCGAGGATGCCGCGCTCGCCTATGATGCGATGGCCGGTTTCGACCGGATGGACGCGACGTCGATCGATCGGCCGGTGGAGGCGACGGCCGGCGCGCTGCGCGACGACCTCCGCGGCTTGCGCATCGGCATCGTCAAGGAGTTCGACACGGCCGGGCTGGGCGATAGCATGCACGCGATCTACGGTAACGCGTATCGCGACCTCGAGCGCCTCGGCGCGGAGCTCGTCGAGGTGTCGCTGCCGACCGCCGACTTCGGCGTGGCCACGTACTATTTGATCGCGCCCGCGGAGTGCTCGTCGAACCTCGCGCGCTTCGACGGCGTGCGCTACGGCCTGCGCGTCGACGGCGACGACGTACGCCAGATGTACGATAGGACGCGCGCCGCCGGCTTCGGTCCCGAGGTCAAGCGCCGAATCCTAATCGGAACCTACGCCCTGTCGAGCGGTTATTACGACGCATACTACGTGCGCGCGCAGAAGGTGCGCACGCTGATCGCGCAGGACTTCGAGCGCGCGTTTGCCGCGTGCGATCTCATCGCGTGTCCAGCGACGAGCTGTCCCGCATTCGAGTTCGACGCCAAGAGCGACCCATACAGCATGTACCTCATGGACTACTACACGATTCCGATGGCGCTGGCCGGACTGCCCGCGCTCTCGGTTCCGTGCGGATGGACGACGCCCGAGGGCGGGAGCGTGCCGATGCCGATCGGGCTGCAGCTCTCGGCGCCCCTGTTTTCCGAGCGGCTCCTGCTGGGCGCCGCGCATGCGTACGAACAGGCGACGATGCATGCGCAGGTGCGCAAGCCGGTGTCGGGGGTGAACGCGTGACCGGCGAGTACGAAGCCGTCATCGGCATCGAGTGCCACGTCGAGCTGAAGACCGAGACGAAGATGTTCTGCGGGTGCCGCAACGAGTTCGGCGGCGAGCCGAACACGAAGATCTGTCCGGTCTGCCTCGGCATGCCGGGCGCGCTTCCGGTGCCCAACGCGAAGGCGATCGAGCTCATCCTGAAAACCGGCGTCGCATTCGGCGCGAAGGTTCCTGCCTTCTCGAAGTTCGATCGCAAGAACTACTTCTATCCCGACATGCCCAAGGACTATCAGATCTCTCAGTACGACATGCCGCTCGCGGTAGGAGGCGCCGTGCGGTATTGGTCAGAGGACGGCGTGATGCGGGAATGCCGCCTCACGCGCATCCACCTCGAGGAGGACACGGGCAAATCGACGCACGCCGGCTCGGGCGACGGGCGCATCGCCGGAAGCGCGTACTCGCTCATCGACTTCAATCGCGCCGGCGTGCCGCTGATGGAGTGCGTTTCGGAGCCGGAGCTGCACAGCGCGGACGAAGCCATCGCCTATCTCGAGGCGCTGCGCCGGACGCTGCTCGCCCTCGGCGTCAGCGACGTTAAGATGGAGGAAGGCTCGCTGCGCTGCGACGCCAACGTCTCGGTTCGCCCCGTCGGCTCGAGCGCGCTCGGGACGAAAACGGAGATCAAGAATATGAACTCGTTCCGCTCGGTCGAGCGCGCGATCGCGGGGGAGATCGAGCGGCAAGTGGCGTTGTTGCGCGCGGGCGAGCGTGTCGTGCAAGAGACGCGCGGCTGGGACGAGGTCAACGGCATCACGCATTCGATGCGCAGCAAGGAAGAGGCGCACGACTACCGCTACTTCCCCGAACCCGACCTCGTGCCGCTGGAGATCGGACGCAGCGAGGTCGAGAACATCGAAAAGAGTTTGCCGGAGCTTCCGTGGCGCCGCTTCGAGCGCTACACGAAGGCGTACGGCTTGGGCGCGAAACCGGCAAATCAGCTGATCGACAACCTCGCGCTCGCGAATTATTTTGACCACGTCGTCGAGCGAAGCGGAAATGCCGTGCAGTCGAGCAACTTCGTGCTTGGCGACCTGTCGCGTCTCGCCAACGAAACGGGTGTCGCGGTGGCCGACTCACCCGTCGCGCCGGAGCACCTGGCCGAGCTGATCGAGCTCGTCGAGGGCAAACGGATCAATTCGAAGATCGCGAAGGAGCTGGTCGCGCGCATGTGGGACGGCGAGGGCGCACCGAAGGCGATCGTCGAGCACGAGGGGCTCGCCCAGACGACCGACCGCGCCACCATCGAGCGTTTCGTCGACGAAGTGCTCGCGGCGAACCCAAGCGTCGTAGCTGACTATCGCGCCGGAAAGACGAACGTCGCGGGCTTCCTCGTCGGTCAGGTGATGAAAGCCTCGCGCGGTAAGGCGGATCCCGCACTCGTTAACGAGCTGATGCGAGCCAAGCTCGGGTCCTAGATTCCTCCGTTACGATGAGTCTCGCCGACTCGCGGACCCTCGAGGCGATCGATTTTGCTCGCGTGCGAGAACGCGTCGTCGCCTTGACGCACACGGAACGCGGACGGGTCGCCGCTGAGCGCCTCCTACCGCTGACCGATTTCTCCGACGTACGCCGCGAGCAGGTGCGCACCGAGGCGTTGCGCTCGCTCCTGACGGGCGGCGACGTACACCTGATGCGGGCGGTGGACACGGCCCCGTTGACGGCGGCCGCACACGTCGGCCGGACGCTTGCGGGGAGTGACCTTCGAGCGATCGGCGACGCACTCGCGGCGGCGGCCGCCGCGCATCGAGCGGTCCGCGAGCATCCCGCTCTCGTGGACGTCGTCGCGGCGTACACGCCCCTACGCGAGCTGCAGAGCCGGATTGTGGACGCGCTCGACGAGCGCGGGGCCGTGCTCGACCGCGCCTCGCACGCACTCGGAAGCATCCGCAAGGGCCTGGCGAAAGCGCAGGCGGACGCACGCGATCGCGTCGGCTCGATCCTGAACGCGTCAAAGCACGCTAAGGCGATTCAGGATCGCATCGTAACCGTTCGGAACGGGCGTTTCGTCATTCCGATCAAATCCGAGTTCGCCGGCAGCGTGCCCGGCATCGTCCACGACACGAGCGCGAGCGGGCAGACGCTGTTCGTCGAGCCGCTCGCGGCGCTCGAAACGAACAATCGCGTACGCACGCTGCAGATCGACGAGGAGCGCGAGGTGCGGCGCATTCTCGAGGCGCTCTCGGCGGAGGCCGGCCGAGACGCGGCCGCGATCGAGGCCAACGTCGAAATGCTCGCCGCGGTCGACCTGTTGGCGGCGAAGGCGGAGCTTGCGCGGAGCACGGAATCCGCCGCCCCCGAGCTGGCCGACGACGCGGTGATCGCGATCGAGCGCGGGCGTCACCCGCTGCTCGACGCGCGCGCAGTGCCACAGTCGCTGATGCTCGACGGCGCGACGCGTCTGCTCGTGATCAGCGGTCCGAACATGGGCGGCAAGACTGTCGCGCTGAAGATGGCGGGACTCTTCCTCGTGATGGCTTACTGCGGCATGCAGCTCCCAGCGGCGTACGGCACGCGCATCGGGCGCTTCGAGCGGCTCGTTGCAGACATCGGCGACGAGCAGTCGCTGGTCGCCAACGCATCGACCTTCTCCGCGCATTTGCAGCGCATGCGCGAGATCCTCGACGGCGCCGGCGCGAGAACGCTCGCGCTCGTCGACGAGATCGGCGGCGGCACCGAGCCGAGTGCGGGCGCCGCCTTGGCGCGCGCCATGTTGGAGCGGTTGCTCGAGTGCGGTGCGCGGGCGCTCGTGTCGACGCACTCCATGGAGCTCAAGCTCTTCGCGCATGCCATGCCGGGCGTGGCAAACGCGAGCGTGCGCTTCGATCCGCAGACGTTTGCGCCGACGTTCGAGCTGGACCTCGGGACGCCGGGTCAGTCGCTAGCCTTCCCACTCGCCACTCGCCTCGGGATCGATCCGCGCATCGTCGAGCGCGCGTCGGAGCTGCTCGAGTTGCGGGAGCGCGACTACGAGGCCGCGCTCGCCGAGCTCGCGACGCGGAGCGCAGAGTTGCGGGAGGCGCGCGCAGGCTTGGACGACGAGCGTCGCCGCACATCGGATGAGCTCGCGCGCCTGCGCGAGGAGCGTGGCGAGCTCGAGTCGCAGCGCCGCGGCTTAGCCGCGACGGCGGAAGAACGCCTCCAGCAAAGCCTGCGCGACTTCGTTCGCGAGCTGCAGCGGCGCGCGGCGGAGCCCGGCGCCGAGCGCAAGCGCAAGGCGAAGGTGAGCTCGTCGCAGGCCGCGCTGCTCTCGCAGACGATCGAAGCGATCCACCGCGATCTCGGCATCGTCGCCGACGAGCGCGCAGGCCCCAGCGAAGAGGCGTTTGCTCCGGGTGATCGCGTGCGTATCATTTCGCTCAATCAAGAAGGCATCGTCGCCGAGGATTACGACGAAAGGTTGCTCGTTTCGGTCGGTTCAATGAAGATGCTGGTGGACAAGAGCGACGTTCGGCGCGAGGCCTCGGCCGTTCGAACCGTGCGGGGTGCCGGCGCGGCCGGCGCGCGTCTGAGCGCCGCGGCGCGCACCTCGGAGGCACTGGACGTGCGCGGAAAGCGCTACGCCGAGGCGGAACCGCTGGTGGAGCGCTGGATCGATGACGCGCTGCTCTCTGGCAACTCGCCGCTGCGGCTGATCCACGGAAAAGGCACCGGAATGCTCGGACGGGGCCTGCAAGAATATCTGCGCGCGCACCCCGGCGTGAAGAGCCTGCGTTACGGCAGCGAGGAGGAGGGCTCGACCGGCGTCACAATGATCGAGCTGCGCACGTGAGCGCCGCCGCCGACGCCCTGCTCGAGGGTTTCGAGCACGTCGAAACGACCGCGGAGTTTCGCGAGCGCCTTCTTCGCGGACGGCCGCTTCGTGTCAAGCTCGGCATCGATCCGACGAGCGCGGACCTGCACCTCGGGTTCATGGTCGTGCTGCATCAGCTCGGCCTCTTCGCCGAGGCCGGCCACCGCGTCATCCTGATCATCGGCGACTTCACGGCCCGCATCGGCGATCCGAGCGGCCGGAACGTAACGCGTCCGCAGCTGAGTCGCGACGAGATCGAGGCGAACATGCAGACCTATCGCGAGCAAGCCGGCAAGGTACTGGATCTGGCGCGCATCGAGCTGCGCTACAACTCCGAATGGCTCGACCGCCTCTCGCCGTCGGATTTCGTGAAGCTGCTCGCGAAGACCACGGTCGCGCAGATGCTCGAGCGCAACGATTTCCGTGAGCGCTACGACGCCGGCGTGCCGATCTCGCTGCACGAGCTGCTCTATCCCGTCGCGCAGGCCTACGACTCCGTCGCGATCGAGGCGGACGTCGAGCTGGGCGGCACCGATCAACTCTTCAACCTGCTGCTCGGGCGCCAATACCAGCGCGAGTTCGGACAGCTGCCGCAGATCTGCGCTACCGTTCCGCTGCTCGTCGGTCTCGACGGCGAGAAGAAGATGAGCAAGTCCCTCGGGAATTATGTCGGCGTCGCCGAGCCGCCGGGGGAACAGTTCGGTAAGCTCATGAAGATTTCGGACGAGCTCATGCCGACCTACGCGCGGCTAGCGGCGTTTCGCTCGAAGTTCGATAGCGCGAAGCTTGCGGCCGATCTCGCCGCGGGTCGCGCGAATCCGATGGAAGAGAAGAAGCGGCTCGCCGAGGAAGTCGTCGCGCGGTACCACGGCGCGGATGCCGCGGCCGGCGCGCGCGGATTCTTCGAACGGACAGTGCAGCGCAAAGAGATTCCGACCGACGCTCTGCCGGAGGTTGCCCTGGGCGAGTGCAAGCGCGTGGCCGAGGTAGTAGTAAAGGCGGGGTTCGCCGAGAGCCGCCGCGCCGCCGAGCGGCTGATCTCGGGAAACGCGGTCAAGATCGACGGAGAGGCGGTGAGCGATCCTAGCGCCGCGTGGACTGCGGCCGTTCCCGCCGTGCTGTCGGTGGGCTCGCGCCGATTCGCACGCGTGCTGCCGCGCGAGGCTTAAGCGCGCGCGAGGAGCTCTTCGACCTCGCCCGCCGTGAAGAAGTAGCGCGCCTTACAGTACTCGCACGTCGCCTCGGTGCCGTCGCGTTCACGCGAGAGCCGCAAGAGCTCGTCGGCGCCCAGACCCAACAGCACTGCTTCGACCTTCGCTCGGCTGCAGCGACAGGCGAATCGCACGGCCATCTCGTGCTGACCGTGTAACTCCCAGTCGCCGCCGAGCTCGCGCAGGAGCGCGGCCGCATCGCCACCGTGCGCGATGAGCTGCGTCACGGGCGGCATCCGCGCCGCGCGCCGTTCCAGCTCGGCCAGCGCGCGCTCGTCGGTTCCCGGCAGCGCTCGCGCCAATACTCCTCCGGCTGCGACCACGCCGGCCGGGTTGGCCAGCACGCCGATCGCGACGACGCTCGGTATCTGCTCCGATTGGGCGAGATACACCGCGAGATCTTCCGCGATCTCCCCCGAGTGGAGCGGCACGACGCCGACGTACGGCTGCCCGATCTCGCTCGAGCGCGTCACTTGTAGCGATCCGGCGCCGACGGCTCCCGAGACGTCGAACTTGCCGCGCGCGTCGATCGGCAGATCGACGGTGGGATTGCGCGCGTATCCGCGCGCACCCACGCTGCGCTCGTCCAACAACCAGGCATCGGCGGCGAGCGTTCGCAGCGGGCCGCTTCCGGCGATCTGCAGCGAGATGCGCTCGTTGCCCTTGAGCTGCACGCCGAGGAGGGCCGCTCCCGTCGCCAGCCGTCCCACGGCCGCGGTCGCCGTGGGCCAGAGATCGTGCCGGTCGCGGATTTCCGCAACCAGATCGGTGGTGATCGCGGCGACGAGCGCGATTCCCGCATCGGGCGCGGACGCGGCGAGCATCGTATCGGGCATGAGCGCCTCTGATTCGGAGGCCCGTGCTTTTCCTCCAAAGAAGCGAGCGCGATGCGCGTTCTCGTGGTGCATGGCCCGAACCTCAACCTGCTCGGCGAACGCCAGCCCGAGATCTACGGATCGGAGACGCTCGCGCAGCTGAATGCCGCGATAGGCGACGCTGCGCGGAAGCTTGGGCTCGAAGTGGTTTGCGAGCAGTACAACTCCGAAGGTCAAATCATCGAGGCGCTGCACGCCGCGCGAACGGCGTACGCCGGCGTCGTCATCAATCCGGGCGCATATGCGCACTACTCTTATGCGATCGCGGATGCGATCGCGGCGATCGGCATTCCCGTCGTCGAGGTACATCTTTCGAACATCGCGAGACGTGAGACGTTCCGCCGGCTCAGCGTAACGGCGGTCGCCTGCCGCGGGAGCGTCAGCGGGCTCGGTGCGCGCGGCTACGTCTTCGCGCTGCGCGCGCTTTCCGAAATCCTCTCGGAATGAGCGCGGCCGCGGAGGGGAGGAGGGCACATTCGGCCTGCGTATATCCCTGGGGCGGAGGAGATCGGACGTGACCAAAGCCGATGTAATTGACGCCGTCGCCACAGAGGCGGCTTTGTCGCGACGTCAGGCTAATCAGATCGTCGACTTCATCTTGAACGAAATTCAGGGAGCGTTACAGAAAGGCGACCGCGTCGCGCTCAACCCGTTCGGAAGTTTCGTCGTTCGCGCACGCCAGGCGCGGGAGGGACGAAATCCGAAGACCGGTGAGAAGATCAAGATCGCCGCGCGTAACGTTCCTGCCTTCGTTGCCGGAAGCTCCCTGAAGAACGCGGTTGCCGGGAGAGGATCGCGCTCGAAGAAACAAACGAGAAATTGAACGGGCTGTAGCGAAGCTTGGTTATCGCGCTAGTCTGGGGGACTAGAGATCGCTGGTTCGAATCCAGTCAGCCCGAAATTCCTCTACAATGCAGATCGTGAGACGCCGCCTTTACTGGGCTATCATCGCGATATCGCTCGCAGCGTCGCCGGTGGCTCGAGCCGGCGCAGCTGTTCCCAAAAGCGACGCGACCGTCGAGCCGGCGCGGTACACGCAGCTTTGCGCCGCGATAGTGGACGCCGATCGAGCGGCGCTGAAATCGGTGCTCGCGTCGGACTTCACCTCGACCGACACCAGCGGAAAGATAGAAAATCGCGCTGCTTTCGTTGCGGACGTCGCTAGTCCGGGGCCCCTCGTGCTGAAGAGCTGCGCGTATGCGTTGCGCTCGCACGGCGTCGCTCGAGATTTCGAGCGCGACCGAGCGACCTGGACGATCAAAGGGACCTACACGTCGAACGGTTCGACGCAGTCGACGACGGGGATCGCGGACACCGAGGCCGTCTGGGTCAAGCGCGACGCTCGATGGCAGCTCCGCAGCCAGAGGATCCTTACGCTGAAGCAGTGGCTCGCCGGGATTGCCCAGCCGACGGAGATCTTCGTGAAGCCGCTGACCCCGAAAGCGAACGCCGCAGTGGTTGCGGGGCTGCGAGAGTACGCGCATCCCCTTCTAAGCGCCTATCCCGGCGGCGGGGAGAGCGATCTGGCGCCGATGCTGCGAGCCGCCGGGTCTTCGCGCGTGGTCGCGATGGGCGAGGGCACGCATGGAACCAGCGAGTTCTTCGCGCTGAAGGATCGCGTCTTCCGCTACCTCGTCGAGCACGGCGGCGTGACCGTCTTTGCGCAAGAGACGAATTGGAGCGACGGCGCAAGCATCGAGCGGTACCTGCAGACCGGAGAGGGAAACCTTCGCGACCTGCTCTACGCGACATTTGCGGTCTGGGACAATCAGGAAACGCTCGAGCTTCTGCAGTGGATGCGCGCGTACAACGTCGCTCACCCGCATGCTTTGCACTTTTTCGGCATCGACATGCAGGCGCCCGAAACTGCGGCCGGCGCGGTCGTTGCCTTCTATCAACGGTACGATCCATCGCACGCGGCGAGCGTCGCGCAGGCGGAGGCTTGCGTCAGCGCTCCATTCCTAACGATGATGGAAACGCTAAAATCAAAGGCCGGCGGACCGAAGTGCGTCGCGTCGACACGCTTGGTCTTCGCGATGCTGGCAAACGATGCGAGGCTGCAGGCAGCCGCGGGGCGCGAGGTCTATCTGGAAGCGTATCACGCCGCCGACGTGGCGCACGAAGCGGCCGGAATGTGGTCTCAGGGCAACTTCTTGCAGCAAGCCACGGAACGCGATCGCGCGATGGCGCACAACGTGGAGTGGATGCTCGCGGCGCTCTATCCTGGCGCGCGAGTCTTCCTGTGGGCGCATAACGGACACGTCGGCGCGGGTCTGATGCCGTGGACGTCGATGGGAACGCATCTGCGCGCCGCGCTGCGCTCAAACTACTTCGCGATCGGCCAGACGTTCGATCATGGCGGCATGAGCGTAGTTCATGGGGCTCCGGCGAACGTGCCTCCCGCGCAGGGAAATGCGAGCGAAGTCATCTTCCGCCAGGCGGCCATTTCGCCGTTCTTCTTAGACTTCGCTAGCGTGCCGCGGAACACACCGCTCGGGCAGTGGCTCGCACAGCCGCACGGCGTTCGCACGATCGGTGCCGTCCGGAACTCGGCAAACGTTCCCAACGACGAGCCGGCGGTGCCGCTGGCGAGCGCGTTCGATGGGATCACGTTCATCGATAATGCGCACGCCGCGCACTCGTTTGCGACGCCGGTGTCGCGCAGCATCGCGTTTCCCGCCGGGGCGTCCGGCTGGCTAGCGTCGGTGCCGTGGACGCTGCGCGCGTATGTGGGCGAAGAAGTCAGCGGCGGCGCGAGCGTTTTGCCCGGCGGTAAATCGGCGCTCTACCTCGCCGCACAGCCCGCCGAGTCGCGGCTCTACACGCGACTGGAAGCGCGCCTCGACGCGGCCGCATATCGAGGAAAGGCGGTGCATCTGCGCGGCATGCTGGCCACGTCGGGCGTCACGGCTGGATCGTCGATGACGGTCGCCGTCTACGCGAAGGAAAGGCTTCGCCCGCTGACGTTTCAGAACGCGCCGCGCCACGCGCTGCGCGGAACGAACGCTTGGACTCCAGTCGACGTCGCCGTCACGGTTCCGCAGAACGCGCAGACCATCGACGTCGACTTCACGCTGATCGGAAGCGGAACCGCTTGGCTCTCCGAGTTCTCTCTCGAAGACGGCGCGGTGGGTGCGAAATGAAGATTGGGACGCTGGAGATGAAGATCGCGCGCGTCGAAGGTTTCCAGGTCCGCGTTCGCACTGCCGATGGCCGGGACATCCGCTCCGATCGCGAAGGCATGCCGCCGTGGCCGTACGAGATCGGCGCGCGCGATCGCTGGTCGGTCGCGCGGTGGAAGCAGGAGCGCTTCGTGAGCCTCTATCCGGGCTTCGGCGTCGACGTGCTCGACGGCGACGGCGAAATCGTGGAGTTCGGACAGACGCTGCTCGAGACCGTGCGCGACAGCTACGACTAAGACCGCGCCCGCAGCTTCATTGCCCTGGAAGGAAACCGTACCGGAGTTAATCTTTTGACGGATACCGCTCCTTTCAGGCGAGGTTGCCGTCGGTGGGGTAGCCAAGAAACGGAAAGTCATGAGGCTACGATCTGCGCCTAACGCCGCGCGCCCGGGCGCATTTTTATTCGCGCTCGCCGGACTGGCCGCGGCGCTCGTTGCCTGCAGCGGCGTACGAGGCGGAGCGCCGAGCATTGCATTCCTGCCGGGGGTCCGCGAGCACGCAGCGCACTCGAACCCGATCAAGCACGTCGTCATCGTCATTCAGGAGAACCGAAGCTTCGACGACCTCTTCGCCACCTTTCCGCGAGCGGATGGAACGAAGGTTGGGAAGGCAGCCGCGATGCCGCCGGCGATCAGGCAGAGTTGCCGGTCGCCGATCACAAAGTCCACCAGCGTCCCGCTCAAGGAGGTGCCGCTCGCTGCGGGCCTCGACATCGATCACATCTACCACGGCTACCTCAAGGAGCTCGACCATGGCAAGATGGACGGCTTCGATCTCATCGGCTCCGGAGCGAACGGCAGCGTCGCGCCCGCCTGCTTGTATGCCTACCAGTACGTGAACCCAGCCGACATCGCACCCTACTGGGACATCGCTCGGCAATACGTCCTAGCGGATCACACGTTCCAGACGCAAGGGAGTTCGAGCTTCACCGCGCACCAGGACTTGATCGCCGGCGGCACCGAGATCTCGTCCACGCAGGCGATCATCGACAACCCGACATACTTCCCGTGGGGCTGCGACGCAAACAAGACCGTCCGCACGTCGGTCATCGAGCGATACAGCGGCAAGGTCTTTGTCGACGGACCCTTTCCGTGCCTCGACTACGCAACCATGCGCGATCTGCTGGACGCCAAGAGCGTCTCCTGGAAGTTCTACGCGATGCCGGTCCAGAATGGCAGCGGCGGACCGGGAATTTGGAGCGCGTTCGACGCGATCCGCAAAGTCCGCTACAGCCCGGAGTGGCACTCCAACGTCACCCGCACCAACCTGGAGTTTTTCAAAGATGTCTCTGCGGGCAAGTTGCCCTCCGTCGCGTGGATTACGCCGGACGCGGCGAATTCGGATCACCCGGCCGAAAAAAGCGATACCGGACCGTCGTGGGTCGCCTCGATCGTCAATGCGGTCGGCCACAGCGGATACTGGGACTCCACGGCGGTCGTCATTCTCTGGGATGATTGGGGAGGGTTTTACGATCACGTCCTGCCGCCTCGCCCGCGGAACTGGCAGGGAGGTCCCGGATTCCGCGTCGCGATGCTGATCGTCTCGCCCTACAACAAGCCGCACGTCGATCACACGACGTACACATTTGGAGGCATCCTGCACTTCATCGAGGACGTCTGGAACCTGGGGTCGCTCGGCAACGACGACACGTCGACGAGCATTGGCACGGCGTTCGACTTCAGGCTGCCGGCGCGCAAGTTCAAGACCATCCAGTCGAAGTATTCACTCGATTTTTTCATGCATCAGAAACCTTCGGGCGTACCGCCCGACACCGAATAGAACGGGAGCGACATGAGCCGCCGCGCGTTGCACCTTTGGATCTTCTGCGGATTCATCGCCGGAGTCGCACTGAGCGGTTGTGGCGGAGGCTCGCCGTCGCTGCCCGGCGGTGGCGCCGGCCCCCCCTCGGGACAAAGATCTCCGAGCCCCAGCGACTCGCCGATCCAGCACGTCGTGTTCATCGTGCAGGAGAACCGCAGCTTCGACAACCTGTTCGCGGACTTTCCCGGCGCCGACGGCGCGACGCGCGGGCGCATGAAGGTGGAGGTCAACGGCCATTTTCGCGAGCGCTGGGTGACGCTAGAGCCGCACGCGCTCGTCACGGGCTTCGACATCCAGCACTGCCACCGGGCGTTCCTCACGGACTACGACGACGGCAAGATGGACGGCTTCGGGGAGGCGAGCAAAGGCGAGTGCGGCACACACGGCCTACCGGTCGGAACGGGGGCCTACCAATACGTCAAGCCGTCGGACATCGCACCCTATTTGGCGATCGCGAATCATTGGGGCTTGGCCGACCACATGTTCCAGAATCAGGGCAGTGGCAGCTTCATCGCGCACCAAGACCTGATCCGCGGCGACTCGCAAATCAACCACAAGTTCAGCCTCGTCGACAATCCAAACATCGCGCCCTGGGGCTGCGACTCCGGACCGAATAGCAGGACATCGCTCATCACGAAGAACGGGGTCTATCTGCCGTACATTCGGAAAGGTCCGTTCCCGTGCACCAACGCGTTCGGATCGCCGACGGAGTACAGGGTGATCAGTGACCTGCTCGAGGCCAACCGCGTTACCTGGAGATATTACTCGCCCTGCTTCAAGGGCTATAATCCAGGTAATTGCGACGACGGCTGTCCGGCAGAGTGTTCGGGCGGAATTCTCAACGCATTCGACGTTATCGCGCGCGTTCGCTACAGTCCGGAGCTGGGCACGAACCTATCGATGCCGGAAACGAACATCTTCACCGACATCAGGAACGGGCATCTCGCCTCGGTTTCGTGGGTCATCCCGTCCGACGCAAACTCCGATCACCCGGGCGAGGGATGCGGCTGCGACGACGGACCATCGTGGGTCGCGAGCGTCGTCAACGCGATCGGGGAGAGCAACGATTGGAATTCGAGCCTCATCGTCGTGCTCTGGGACGACTGGGGCGGCTTCTACGACCACGTTGCACCGGACCCGACGCCAGGCTGGGGCGGCCTCGGCTTTCGGATCCCGATGTTGGTCCTCTCGCCGTACGTGAAGATCGGCTCGGGACGCCACGGCGGCTACATCTCTTCCACGCCCTACAATTACGGCAGCCTACTTCGCTACGTCGAGGACAACTGGCGCCTAGGGCGCCTCGGCACCTCGGACTCGACCGCGAACAGCATCAGGGACATGCTCGACTACACTCAGCCGCAGCGCGCGTTCGCGAAGATACCCTCGTCGCACTCGAGCGAGTATTTCGAACGTCAGAACGCGACGCCGCAGCACGGCGACCCCGAGTAAATCTCGGGCGTGCTATTCGCTATCCACCGGTTGGTACGACGGTGGATGGTGTTCGAAGTACGCTCGTGAGTACGACGAGGGTATCTGCACGAACTTACGCGCCGGTTGTGAGAAGTCGAACGAGTCGACGATGCTGTTGGCACGCGTGTCGGTGGTGCCGAGGCGCCCGAGCCTCCAGTTGTCCTCGACGAACCGAATGATGCTGCCGAACTCGTACTGCGTGTGCGAGATGTAGCCGGGCTGACTCGGCACGGCCTCGCGCGCGTAGGGCGAGACGATCATCATCGGGACGCGAAATCCCAGCCCGCCCCAGTGGTCGAACGGCTGCGGCGGAGGCACGGCATCGTAGAATCCGCCCCAATCGTCCCACGTGATGACGATCGCCGTAGAATCCCAGTAGGTGCTCTCTCCGATCGCGTTGACGACGCTCGCGACCCACGACGGGCCGGTGTCCTTCTGGGCGGAGCCAGGGTGGTCCGAGTTCGCGGCATCGGGAATCACCCACGAGACGCTCGGCAGCGTTCCGTTCGTGATGTCCGTGAAGATCGTCGTCTCGGGTGAAACGACGTTCGTCGTCCACTCGGGTCCGTAGCGCACCGGCGCGATCATATCGAACGCGTTCCAGAGGGCGCCGGAGCCGCTGATCGACGGCGTGTAGTACTTCCACGAAACCTCTTTGGCATCGAGCAAGTCGCGCAGCGTCGCATAGTATTGCCCGGATCCCGGAAACTGATTGGTACACGGGAAGGGGCCCTTCTTTGGGCCTTGGATGCCGCTGCCGCTCCACAATAGATACGACGTTCTGGTGCCGATCGGAGCGTCGCAGCCCCAGGGCGAGCCGGTCGGGAAGTCCACGAGCGCCTCGTCGAGCGACGCATCGAACGTGGTGCCGCCGCGGATCAAATCTTGATGCCCTGTAAAGCTTCCGCTGCCTTGCGTCTGAAACGTCTTGTCGGCGAGTACGTACTGGCCGGCGATGGTCCAATAGGGCGTGATCTGAGCGGGGTTCACGTATTGATACGGATGGCGTCCTGCGGTCGCGCCGCACTGGCTGCCGCTCCCTCCGCCCTCGAGATAGAAGCCGTCCATCTTGCCGTCGTCGTAGTCTTTGAGGAATCCGGCGCGCGAATGGCCGAAGTCGCACGGCCAGACGAGGTTGACTTCCTTCAAGCGGATCCGCTTGTTGCCCAACCTGCCTCGCGTGGTGCCGTTGGCGCCGGGAAACTTCGCAAAGAGATCGTTGAAGCTGCGATTCTCTTGGATCATGATGACGACGTGCGAGATCGGTAACGTGCCAGTATTGCTCGAATTCGAACGGGGCTCGAAAGTTCCGGCGCCGCCGGCGCCGCCGGAACAGGAAGTCAGCGCAAACGCTCCCCCTACAAGCGCAACGTGAAGCCGGCTCACGCCTAAACGCCCCTATTCGGAATCGAGGGGAATATTCGAGGGCTGCTCGTGCTCGAAATACTGGAGCGGATACGACGACGGAATCTTCTGGAACGTGCGCGCCGGCTGCGAGAAGTCGAACGAGTCGACGATGCTGTTGGCGCGCGTGTCGGTCGTTCCAAGGCGCGGCAGGCTCCAGTTGTCCTCGATGAACCGCAAAATGCTGCCGAACTCGTAGTCCGTGTGCGAGATGTAACCCGGCTTGCTCTTCACCGCCTCGCGCGCGTAGGCGGAGACGATCATGCACGGGACGCGGAACCCGAGGCCGCCCCAGTGGTCGAACTGCTGCGACTTCGAGATCGGCGGCGGCGGGACCGCGTCGTAGAAGCCGCCCCAATCGTCCCAAAGGACGATGACCGCGGTGGAATCCCAGTAGTTGCTCTGGCCGATCGCATTGACGACGCTCGCGACCCACGAGGGCCCCGTGTCCGTCGTCGCGGAGCCTGGATGATCCGAGTTGGCGCCATCGGGAATCAGCCAGGAAACCGCGGGCAGCGCGCTATTCGTGATGTCGTTAAAGATCTTCGTCTCCGGCCACACCACCTTCGCGCCCCACTCCGAACCGTAGCGGACCTCGGCGATCATGTCGAACGCGTTCCATAGCGAGCCTTGCGCGCTGAGCGACGGCGTGTAGTACTTCCAGGTGATCGACGCTGCGTCGAGCTCGTCCGCCAGCGTCTTATAGTAGCTGCCCGACCCCGGGAATTTGTTGGTGCACGGGAACGGGCCTTTGTTGTGCTCGCCCTGGATGCCGCTGCCGGTCCAAAGAAGGTACGAGGTCTTGGTCTTCGGCGGCGCGTCGCAGCCCCACGGGGCTGCCGTTGGAAAGTCTACGAGCGCCTCGTCGAGCCCTTGATCGAACGTCGTTCCGCCGCGGATCAGGTCTTGGTGTGCCGTGAAACTGCCGCTGCCTTGCGTCTGGAACATATGGTCGGCGAGGACGTACTGCTCGGCGATGTCCCAGTACGGCCCGATCTGCTCCGGATCTACGTATTGGTAGGGCTTCTTTCCGGCCTTGGCGGTGCACTGGCTGCCGGCGCCGCCGCCCTCGAGGTAGAACCCGTCCATCTTGCCGTTGTCGTAATCTTCGAGATACCCGTTGCGCGAGTGCCCGAGGTCGCATGGCCAGAGGAGACTGACTTTCTTGAGCCGGATCCGCTTCTTGCCCATCATGCCGTGCGTCGTTCCATCCGCGCCCGGAAACGTCGCGAAGAAATCGTTGAAGCTCCGATTCTCTTGAATCATGATGACGACATGCTTAATCAGGCCGGAACTGCCATGACGCCGCGCAGCGTCGAGCTGCGGCGGCGTCATACCGCCGGCCCCGCTACTATAACTGCCACTGCAAGATGCGAGAACAAACACTACAGCGAGTGCAGCAAAACGGAAACGCTCCATGTTCGCGGGCTTCGGCGTGGCCTCGCGCCTTACCCGTTCGACCCCGCCCGCATGCGCTGCAGAAGCTCGCCGATGTAGTCGGGCTCACCCGCATTTTGATGACGCTGGTACTGTTTTGCGTCGAAGAGCCAATCCGGGAGCGAAGCGGGTAGGCCGATCTCGTCGTTCGTCACGTCGAAGATGTACGAAACCGGTGCGTCATCCCAGGTCCAAATCGCGCGCGTGACGACCCAGCAGCCGAGCACGTTGCGAAAGTGCACCGTCACGTCGGTCGGGCTCAGCGGCGCGTTCGGAAAGGGACGGTACGTCCCGACGAAATGGGCCTTCCATAAGTCGTACGTCTGCGCGTCGATCCAGAGATCGCGCAGGTTACGGCGCAGCGGATCGCTCCGCGGCTCCAGTTGCAGATGGTACGAGGGGTGCCCGTCAACGTCTTCGATCGGCGGCTCGCCGGAACGCGTCAGACGGTACGTGTAGGGCGACTGCGCGATCGCGACGACGGTAGCGATCGTTTTGAGGCCCTCGACGTCGGGCTGCATCATCACGCCGCCGCGCGGCGCGACGCGCACCGACGACCGCATCGTCCACGCAAACGGTCCTAGAAACTCTCCCTCGATCGTCGCCGGCGGCAGCTTACCGCTTGGAATCGGATCGCTCACGTTCTCCATGCCGTCTGAGAGACGAACCGCATACCGATTCGTCTCGACGCTCGTCTTTTCGCCGGTGTAGTAGCCCATCGGTACTTCGCGGATATGCCACGTCGCGGTCCACACGGCGTACGCGGGCGCGGGATATGACTGCAATCGCCGGAACGCCGCATCGAAGATCTGCTGCGGCGTCATCGCATCGGCCGCGCCGTTCTGCGGGGCGACCGGCCGGGCCGCGCCGAGGAGCGCAATCGCGAGAGTCAAAAGACTCCGTTTGATCATGGCGTTATTTACTCGTGGCGATTCACCGCAATTACACGCGATGTCACGCAGGGGCCTGCTCGAAGCGGCGGCATCCTTCGGCCTGCTCGCGGGGATGGCGAACGTGCCGGGCGCCGCCGCAGAGCCGGGCGGCGTCGTCGGCGCGTGGAGCCTCGTGAGCTTCGACGTAGATGAGGGCAAGGCGACCGCGCAGCCACGCTTTGGCCCTTCGCCGGTGGGCTATCTGATCTACGCCGCGCAGGCGCGCATGGCGGCGGTGCTCGCGGGCACGCATCGCCCCGGGCTGCGCTCGCCGGCGGGAACGAACGCCTCGGAGGCGCAGCGCAGCGAGTCGCTGCGCAACTTCGTGGCCTACGCCGGCCGGTATGAGATCCGCGGCGACCGGGTCTTTCACCACGTCGAGGTGAGCGTCTTCACCGATCTCGTCGGCGTGACGCTCGAGCGGCAGTTCAAGATCGCGGGCGACACACTGACGATTCG
Source organism: Vulcanimicrobiota bacterium (assembly GCA_963722595.1). GTDB lineage: Bacteria > Vulcanimicrobiota > Vulcanimicrobiia > Vulcanimicrobiales > Vulcanimicrobiaceae > Cybelea. The sequence continues at coordinate 133,299 of CAVRNN010000001.1, forward strand.
CACGCTGCCGCCGGAGATTTGGGGCAGCTCGAACGTGCTCGTGTGGAAACGCGCATGAGGCAGATGCGGTTCCGCGCCGTCTTGGAGGGAGTCACCGGGTCGTCGGCCACCTTCGTGAACGTGCCCGATTCGATCATGAAGCGTTTCGGAGGCCGTGTTCGCGTGCCGGTCGCCGTCACGATCGAAGGAGTGACGCATCGCACGACGATCTGCAACATGGGTATGGGGCCGATGGTGGGCATCCCCGCGGCGATGCGCAATGCGACGGGAAAGAAGCAGGGCGATCGCCTGAGCATCGGCGTCTGCGTGGACGAAGAGGAGCGTACGGTCGACGTGCCGCGCGACTTCGCTAAAGCCATGAGCGCCGCGGAGCGCCGAGCGTACGATCGCTTGTCGTACACGCATCGAAAAGAATATGTGCTGTGGATCGACGACGCGAAAAGACCGGAGACGCGGACGCGGCGAATCGATAAGGTTCGCGAAAGGCTTCGTCAGAAAGGATCCTCGGCCTAAAATGCTCTCCAAACTCGCCGTAGCCGCGCTCCTATGCGGCTTCATGCTGCCCGCGGCTCCTGCGCCGGCTCAGCCGGCGCCGCCCGCTGCGCAGCCGGCCACCGAGTCGGCCCCGCCGCCCAGCAGCGCAACGACCGCGCGCTTTACGACCTTCTTCACGCAGGTGCTCGCCGGGCACGTTCCGAGCGGAAACATTTCGCCGCGGATGCGGGAGGGCTTCACGTCCCAACTGCTGGCGCAGATCGACGGCGCGTTCGCAGGCCTCGGAAAGTTTCGGCAGCTGCAATTCGTGCGCGCGGATACGATGCAGCAGTATCAGCGCTACCACTACCTCGCGGTCTTCGAACAGGGCTCGCAGGGCGTCATGTTCGTTCTCGATTCGGGCGGCACGATCGTCGGGTTCTTCCAGGATCAAGCCGCCGGAAATTCTCAGTAGGCGAACGCGGTAGGCGGTAACACCACGTTACCGCTGCGGTCCCTGGGAAGACGGCATGTCCGGGTCGTTTGGCCGGACGTCGCGTCGTGTCCGACCGCGATGTAACTGATCGTGCATCCCTGGAAGCGCCATGGATCGATGGTGAAGTTTATTCCATAGAGCCGTCCACCCTCGAACTCGACCACGGCGCGACGGGGGAGAAACGAACGGAGTACCTGGAGACTCGGCGGTTGTGACATGATGTCGAACGACCCCGCGTCTCCGTTGATGCTGCCTTCGGTGCCCGCTCGCCACATAACGCCGAAGCGCAGATAGTCTGAGGAAAGCACGCATTGAGTCCGGTCATCGCTCAGCGAGACGTCGCCCCGGCACGGAATCCCACGCACCGTGCTCGGGCGAGATAGCGTGCACGTGTCGACCCTGCCACTCTCGAGTCGCACTTCCGCGGTCGCAGAGCAAGGGATACCGCGGATCACCGCGCCTCGCGCCAACGTGACGAAGCCGTCGGGTTGCCCGTTGTTGAAGTCGACGTGTCCCTTCAACGGGATCCCGTAAACGTTGGCCTCTTGCTGGAGATCGAGCGAAGCGATCTCGCTCCGCGCTTGCGCCGTCGGATACGTTACGAGCGTTCCCGTGGGCAGCCGGATGCCCGCGATTACGGTCGCGTCTCGCAGAGTCTCCTGCCGCATTCGCAACCGCGCGGCGAATGCGGCCTCGCCGCCTACGTTGTAGAAATACGGTATAGCCGAGAGCACCCAAAATCCCACCGCTACGCCGGCAACGACGCGCGTGGCCACGACCGAACGCCGCCGCCACCAGATCCATACTGCGATCGCGGCAAAGATCGTCAGGGGCCAGAACGCTCGAACGAGCAAATAGATAATCAGCAAGGCCGTAGCGTTCGGTCCGGAAAGCGAGATCCAATCGGCAATCAGCATGAGCGAAGGCTAACTCAATATATCCCGGGAATCAAGCGCCGCGTTCTCGTGCGATACTCCTCATACTCCGCGCCGAACTCCGAGGCGAGCAGCGCCTCCTCGGAATCGATCCGCGCGATCAAAGGCGGCACCAACAGGAGCGCGAGCAGCACGCCGATCGCCGAACGAAACGCCAGGCTCCATCCTAGCGCGCTGACGACCAAGCCCAGATAGCTGGGATTGCGGATGTGCGCGTAAAACCCGGTCGTCACGAGGGTGTGATTCGGCCGAATCGCGACGAGGCCGCTGAAGCGGTGGCCGAGTACGAAGACGGGAGCGATGCGCAGCGTTCCTCCGATGGCGAGCAGAGCCACGCCGAGCCAGCGCGTCGCCTCACCGTCGATCGTCCAAAGGCCGATGCGGTCGGTCCACGGCGCGACGAAAGCCGACGCCAACCCGATGATGATGACCGGCGGCAGCACCCAGCGATTGGCGCGATCCTCGCGAACGCCCGCGCTCACATTGCCGCCCGCGAACATGGCAGCGACGGTCAAGAGGAAGAAGAGGGCCGCCGTTGCCGTGAGGGCCGAATGCGCGAAAAATGCGCTAATGCCGCCCACGGCCACCACGGCAATGCCGAGATACACCGCGGCGCTAGCAAGGGCGACGATGACGGCGGCTTCGTGCTTCACGCGCGTTCCTTCGCCCACCAAGGGTCCGGCACCGAGCGGTTCGAACGGCAAAGCAAAAGCGGGCTGAACTCATGAGAAGGCGATTCTAGCCTAGCGCGAACCGCCCGACTATCCAAGAAGTGCAATCCGGCCGGTTAGGCCGAAGTAGCCACCTTCTCCAGGCGCTTATGGGCGCGGGTCGCGCGCACGCCGGGGCTCTGGTCCGTGACGGACGGCGATCCGCCGGTGGACTTCACCGACGCGAGCGCCTTCTTCACGTCCTCGATCGACTTCTTGTACTCGTCGATCATCACATGTCCGTGTCGGGCGGTCCCGAGTACCGAGCGTGGATGAAGTACTTTTTCGAGAGCGATGACGGAATTTTCTGGAATTTGATCGGCTGCTGCGAGTAGTCGAAGCAATCGATGATGCTCGCGGCCCGCGAGTCGCTCGTACGCAACCGACCTAGGTTCCAGTTGTCTTCGATGTACCTCAGGATGCTCCCGAACTCGTAGTTCGTTTGCGAGACGTAGCCCGCCTTGGCATAGGGGGAGACGACGATCGCCGGCACCCGGAATCCCAGCCCGCCGTAGTCCATCACCTTCGGCGGCAGGTTGTCGTAGAGGCCGCCCCAATCATCCCACACGATGAAGATCGCGGTGTTTGGCCAGTAGGTGGTGCTCTGACCGATCGCGTTGACGACGCTCGCAACCCACGAGGGCCCCGTGTCCGTTAACGTGCCGGGATGGTCCGACTCGTCCTGGTCAGGGATCACCCACGACACCTGCGGCAGAGTCCCGTTCGTGATGTCGTTGAAGATCGCGGTCTGCGGCGTGGCGATGTTCGTTTTCCACTCCGGGCCATTGCGCACCGGCCAGACAACGTCGAAGGCGCTCAAGAGCTGGCCGTATGGCTTACCGAATGCGGGCTGGTAGTATTTCCAGGTAACGCCTTTCGCGTCCATGAGATCCCGCAACGTCGCATACTTCAGCTTGAAGTCCTTCGAGCACGGAAACGGGCCGAGCTTTTGCAGGTAAACGTTCTGCTTGCTCACGAGATGCGTGATCGTGTGGGGTGGCGCGTTGCAGCCCCACCAGCAGTTGCCGCAGGTCGGAAAGTCGATCATCCCCTTGTCGCGCTCGACCTCCGTGCCGCCGCGGATCAGATCCTGATGCGCGCTGAAGCTGTCGCTGCCTTGAGTCGTAAACATGTGCTCGGCCAAGGCGTACTGCTCGGCCATATCCCAGTAGGGCACGATCTGCGACGGATCGGTGTACTGATATGGAAACGCGCATTCGGGAATGCCGCTGCCGAAGGGTACCTTGTCGAAGCCGTCCATGTTACCGCCGTCCCGCGCGGTCTCATAGCCCGAAAACTTGTGAACGAGATCCTTGGGAATGTCGAGCGGCACCTTTTGCAACGCGATTGTGCCGGCCTTGATGGGGGGACTGCAGTTTGAGTTGGCCTCGACCTTGCCGACCGTCGTGCCGTCGGCGCCGTGATAGGTCGCGAAGAAGTCGTTGAAGGTCCGGTTCTCCTGAACGATGATGACCACGTGCTGGATCGGCGAGCTCGAGCCGGAATGGCGGCTCGATCCCTGCTGTAGAGCCGGGACCGATGGCGAGCCGCCGCTGCCGCCGCACGCGGCCAGTTCCGAGCCGGCGAGCATCAGAAACGCGATCGTACGAAAACGCATGGCCGCCCCTTTCGCCGTCGGGGGTCGGCGCACTTCTGTTACTGCGCCCCGATCCGTTGATTAGCGTTATTTAATAGATAGATTTTGTCTGCATGGCGCGCCCCGAGGGCCTTCTGATCGTAGATGATGCCGACGTATTGGCCCGGCTTGATCTTGCTCATTTGGTACGTCGTTTTGCCGTCGGCCGAGAACACTTGATCGAACTTCGGCACGATCAAGAAGCTCAGCACCTGTTTCGTCTTGGGATCCTGCACCTTAATGTTGTTGGACGAAACGTGCACCGTGATGCCGTAGAACGTCGAGTTCTGGGCGGCGGCTACGGAGTGAGGCGCCGCGAGGACCGGCGCGAGGGCTGCCGCCAAGGCGGCGGCGCGAAGTATGGCGATTTGCATGACACCCGTGTACCCCGCGGGCGGGCGGTCTATGCCTTGCCCACGCCGAAGGGCGACCGCGTGGAAGCGACGCTCTTCGCCGACGGCGGATCGCGCGGTAATCCCGGGCCCGCCGCGAGCGCCGCGCTGCTGATCGCGCCCGATGGTGAGCCGCTCGAGGAGATCGCCGCTTACCTCGGCGTCGCGACCAACAACGTCGCCGAATGGACCGCGCTCTTGCTCGGTCTAGAGGCCGCGAGCAAACGGGGAATACGCCGGCTGCGCGTGCGCCTGGACTCCGAGCTTGTCGTAAAGCAGCTGCGCGGCGAGTACCGCGTCAAACACGCCGCATTGCAGCCGCTCCATCGGCAAGCGATTCGACTACTCGGCGCGTTCGAGAGCGTCGACGTCGCGCACGTGCCTCGCAAACAGAACGCATTGGCCGACCGCCTCGTCAACCGGGTGCTCGACCAGGAAGCGAACGGGCCGGTAAAGTAGGGCCGCGGTCATGCGCCGTTTTCCCATCGGGCTCTTCATTATCGCGCTGTCGGCGGTGATGCTCGTGCTGGGCTGGCGCATCTACGGCCCCGGGGAGATGGGGCGGTTCGCGCCCGCGATCCACGCGCAGCACGCGCCGAGCGAGCTCTACGCATGGATGACGATAAAATACCCGAAGCCCCCGATCTATCAAGAGGCATACCGAATGTCCGACGTCGAGGGTGTTTCGCGCTTCGAGTACGAGATTCGTGGCTATAACGGTCACGTGATCACGGTCAAAGCGCCGGCGGCGCGCGTCTACGACGTCAGCTTCTTCTTTGGAAAGCTGGGCCAGGATGGGATCTGGCAGCTCGTAGACAAGCCGCCGCTGCCCAACCCGGATGCATACTACGCCGTTTTCGTCAAGCAGCTCGCCGACTATCGGCAAGGGCAGCGCACAGTGACCTTCACGGACCCGCAGTACTGGGCGACGAAAGCGGGACGTCAATTCAACATCGATCTCTCGAAGGGCGTGCCGAAGGATCTGTTGCGACTCGAAAGCTCGCAGGCCGCGGAGCCACGCTTCGCGGAGATCGTGAAAGACTTCCGTGAGTTCGGTCCGGACGAGTTTCGCCGCAACGTGGCGGCGGCCCAGGCTCGCATTCGCGGGCTGCACGGCTGAGGGTGGCTGCCCCGGTCGCAATCCGGGCCTCGATGTGCGTCGTGCTGGCCGCGGCGCTGCTCTTCGTCTGCTACGAAATCGCCGAAAGCCCGGGCAGCCAGCTCTTCGGCAAGACGCTCGTCAGCGGTCCGAAGAACGAGCGCGTCGTCGCGCTCACGTTCGACGACGGCCCGAACCCGCCGTACACCGGTCAGATCCTCGACGTGCTGCGCGCCGAGCGCGTGCACGCAACGTTTTTCGTCGTCGGACGCGCCGTGCAGGCCTATCCGGCGCTCGTGCGCCGCGAGGCCGAGGCGGGAAACGCGGTCGGAAATCATACGTGGAATCACGGCCACCTCGTGCTGTACGACGAGGGCGGCCTGCGCCGAACGCTGCAGCGCACCGACGCCGCGGTCTTCGCGGCGACGGGCCGTCACACGAGGATTATGCGTCCTCCCTTCGGCTCGCGCGATTGGCTCGTGCTCGACGAGGTACGCAGGCTCGGCTACACGCCGGTCATGTGGTCCGTTCCGCTGGCAAACGATTGGGAAGATCCCGCGCCGCGCGTCATCGCCGCGCGCGTGTTGCGCTACGCGGGTGACGGCGCGATCATCACGCTACACGACGGCAACCGCGGCATCGTCTGCGCGCACACGCGTACGCCGAGGCTGTGCGACCGAAGCTCCGACGTCGAAGCGACGCGCTTGATCATCGATACGCTCAAGCGCCGGGGCTATCGTTTCGTCACGATACCAGAGCTGCTGCGGATGGGATCGGCCCATCGGCGGGGGCGGGTGGACCAGTTTCTATCAAGCAAATAGCTCGTCTCTCTTTCGAAGGGGATTGCGGTGAAGCTATTTCTCGATCGTCGAGCATGTTTATATGTGGGGGCGGCCGCGGGATTTTTGTTCGTTTCCGGCTGCTCGAGCGGCCAGTTCGTACCGAACCCCGGAGGCGGAATGGCGCTCCGAGTCATAAGTTCGGCGGCGGATGGCTTCGTGAACGATGCGTGCAGCGATCTGCGAAGCTCAAGGTGTGCCTGGAGCCGGGTGGCAGCACGCAGCTCGCGATCGAGCTCACCTGCTATCGGGGTGCGAAAGTGGTTCGTTGCGGCACGGTTCGTTGGTCGACCAAGATGAGCCACGCTGGTTTTGACGGGCTCCTTCAAGCCGAATCCGGGCAATCCGACGAACGAGACGGTGAAAGCGGCGAAGACCGTCAAGCTCGGTCACTACCAGCAGACGATAAGGGCCTGGTGCACCGGCTTGCCACAGTGCGTCATTTCGGCCAAGGGCGCCGTCTGGGTGATTTAGACTCGCGTGGTCTACGTTTAGGCGTAGAGGCGGCCGCGTAGGCGAATGAATCCGCTCGGATGGTGGTTGCCGGGATCGCGGTGCGTCCAGTGCACGACCGGCAGCCGCCCCGGATCGTGAACCAGCTCGCCGCAAATCTCGACACTGTCGCCGGCTCGCACCGGACATCGCGGCGCGATACTCACGTTGTCGACGATCTCGAGTCGCCCTACGCTACTCTGCACGTCGAATGCCTCGTGCTCGCAGTGCGTGCGCGATCCATAGAAGAACCGCGGCTGCGACGCGACCGTAGCGGTGAAATCCACCCATGCGGGCGCGCTACCGGCATAGGCAGCAGCCAAATCCATCGTTGCTGCGTTCACGCGCGGCGGGTAGAACGGCAAGTGATGGAGCTGTGCCGATGAGGACGATTCGAACGGCGCGCCTACGCCTGGAGCCCGTGACTGCGGCCAACGCGGGAACGCTCTGGGACGTGCTCCAGGAGCCGGACCTTCGCGACTTCCAGGATCTTCCCGACGTCAACCGCACGCACTTCCTGCGCACGGTGAGCGGCCGGCCGACGCGCTTCGGCCCAGGCGCAACCGGGCGCTTCGAATGGCTCGTGCACCTGGCCGACAAAACGGAGCCGGTGGGGTGGGTCTCGCTGCGCATCGCGGAATCGAGCCGCGCGATTGCCGAAATCGGCTATAGCGTCGTGCGTGCGCACCGCGGACGAGGCTTCGCGAGTGAGGCCGTTGCCGCGCTAGTCGACGAAGGCTTCCGCCGCACGCGCGTGCAGCGCATTCGCGCCTACTGCCTGCCCGAGAATCTGGCGTCGCGTGCGGTGCTGCGCCGCAACGGTTTCGAGGACGATGGGATGCTGCCGCGCGGCGCGACCGTCGCGGGCAAGCCCGTCGACGTGGTCCTCCACTCGCTCGAGCGCGATCGTTGGGCCGGCGGCGCTACCGCGAGTCATGAGGCCACACGATCGTGATCCCGGCTTCGTGATATCCCGCGTACCGCCGAGGAAGCTTTCCGTGCAGGTACGCGAGCAGCGGCTCACGCACGACGCCGACCACGATACGCATCGCCAACTCCTCGATTGCCACCCACTGAACGGCGACGACGTGGTCGTCGACGCGGTCGCTGGGCCTAGCGTCATGCCGAGCCGATCGAAGCCTGACAGTGAACGTAGCGTTCAAAAATTGTTCACTGTCCGCGTAGCTCTCGCTGATATACGCGAGTTCCCCAACTTCCACGCATAGGCCGGTCTCTTCGAGCGTTTCGCGTTCGACCGTCTCTGCGAGTAGCTCGCCGGGCTGCTGTCGCCCTCCGGGCAAATTCCATATGGGCTGCGGATGGTTGGGGTAGCGCGACGCGACGAGCAGCACGCGCCCATCGCGAACCGCGAGACCGGTCGCGAGATGAATCACGCGCGCCGGCGCATCCAGACGGCCACGCCGCCCAAAACCGGAAGCGCGGGCACGTTGGCGTGAATCGTGCGGGCAAACAGGTAAAACGGCGCCGCGACGTACGATAGGACCAGCAAGAAGAACGTGACGGCGTTGAGGCGTGCCGCGGCGAGCCAAAAGGCCGGCGAGGCGAGGATGGCTTCGTAGCCCCAGGCGTGGGGGCTCGCGGCTACGCCGATCAGGGGCGCGACGCTCGCCGCCTCGAGGCGTGACACGCGCAGAAGAAGAGGCGCGGTCGCGACCAGCAGTATCGCTCCGGCCGCCCATGCGGCAGCGTTCGCGACGACGTCGTTGCGGTACAGCGCGGCGAGCATCTTGCCGTAAGGCACGGGCCAGAGCCAGTCGTGGGTCGCGGCGGCGCTCACCACCTACCAGCCGGCGGCAAGAGCGAGCGCGATCGCGAGCGCGCGCCACTGCCGCAGAACCAGAAGAAGAAAGCCGACCGCGACAGCGTCGCTCGGCTTGTACAGCAGCAAGCCAAGACCTGCTCCCGCGAGCGCCTCGTTGCGGCGCACGACGCCGAACGCCGCGACCATGACGCAGAGGAGTGCGACGGGCGAGTTTTCACCGAGGCAGATAGCGATGAAGGGCGCCCAGGCAAAGCCCATAAAGGCCGCGGTAGCAAACGGCAAGGAATCGATCTCGAGGCGAGCCAAGCGGCAGCCGCGGCGCACGCGACCATGACGGCAACGTAGATATAATAGGCCTCCGCGATCGGTAGCTGGGCGAACGGCCAGAGCAGGCATGCCGCTCCCGGCCACGTCGATCGCGCCAACGACGATCCAAACGAGCGTGAGGCCAAGCCCGAACGTAACGATGAACGTCGATGCCTTGGCGGATATCAGTCGCGGCGCCGTCATCGGAGCAAGGTCTTCGCGTTCCATCGTCGAGGCCATCTTGCACTCGTCATGGCTCGGCGGTATACATATGATCAAAGCCCGTCATTGCGAATAAACTCTCTGACGGCCTGATGTACGTGTACCTGATCCTCCGCCGAACCTCCGCTCCAATAGCGGACAAGAAACGCTCGACATCATGAGCTGATAGAACTAGCTCAGTGTATCCTCGATCACTTTGAGGGTCCGTTCCGCCGTTCGATGCCAGGTGAATCCGGCGGCGTGGATCGGCCCGCGCCGGCGAAGCTCGGCCGCGTAGGCGTCGTCGCTCGCCACTCGTAGAATCGCGGCTGCCAGAGCCGCGGCGTCGCTGGGCGCAACGTAACAGGCGGCATCGCCGCCGGCCTCCGGCAGCGACGCCGCGTTCGACGCAACGACCGGCGCGCCGTAGCTCATCGCCTCGAGCATCGGCAGCCCGAAGCCTTCGTGACGGGACGGAAACGCGAGTACCGTGCAGGCACGGTAGAGTGCGGCCAGCGTGTCGTCGTCGACGTGTCCGAGCTCGACCACGCGGACGCCGCGCGGGATCGGCCAGTCGAGCAGGCGGCTAGTGACGACCAGGCGGACATCGGGGCGTTCACGCGCCACGATCGGCATCGCCTCGAGCAGCGTGTCGAAGCCCTTGCGCGCTTCCGCCGTGCCGACATACAAAACAAACGGCGCCAGCGCCGCGACGTCAAGCTCGACGGGTACGGCGGCCCGCGGGGACGCGACGCCGAGCGGAATCGGAACGAGCCGTTTGGGCGCAATCGCGAGCGAACGCGCGAGCTCGCCCTGGGCGAAGCGCGAGTCGGTAATCAGTGCGCGGCAACGGCGCGCGGCCTCGCGGAAGATGGTCTGCGTCTCGGGCGCGTATCCGGGCAGCACGAAATTGGAAGCGTCGTGCAGCGTCGCGGTCGCGGGCAGCGTGAAGTTCGTCCAGCTGCAGCCATTGAACGGAAACCAGAGCGCGTCCAAGCCGGCGCGACGGTGTGCGCGTCGCGAGACGATGCGATAGGGGCGGGATTCAACCTCGCGCAGGTAGCGAGCCCGGACCGTCCACGTGTGCCATTGGGGAACGATCAGCGTGACGGCGACGCGTCCGCGTTCGCGCTCCCACCAAACGCGCAAAATCTGTCTGAGATAGCGTCCGATGCCACGCCGGTCGCCGGGGAGGTTCCACGCGTCGACGCCGATGCGAATCATCCCGAAACCGATCGGAACAGCTCGACGTGCCGCTGCGCGCTCCGATCCCAGGAAAACAGCTGCGCGCGGCGCAGGCCTTCGTCGCGCAGCCGCTCGCGCAGCGCGGCATCGACGGTCACGCGGCGCAGGGCGTTGGCCCATGCGCGCGCATCGTCGGGAGGCGCGTAGAGCGCCGCTTCTCCCGCGATCTCGGGCAGCGCGCTCGCGCGCGAGGCGACGACCGGCGTTCCGCAAGCCATTGCCTCGAGCATTGGCATGCCGAACGTCTCGTGGTACGACGCGAGCGCGAGGGCGAGCGCGCCCCGGTAGCAGGCACGCAAGGCATGCGCGCCGCCGGGGGCGACGTCGTCCGCGAGGTTCCCCACGCGGATCACGCCGGGAAGCTCGGGAGCGCGCGGTCCGACAACGGCGAGGGCCGGCGCCGATCCCGCGGACCACGCGCGCCGGTATGCGTCGTAGAGCAGCGCGAAGTTTTTACGCGGCTCCGCGACCGGGTCGCCGACGAAGAGCAGATATGGGCCGCTCCGCAGTACGCTCGGCAGCGGCTCCGGCACGCCCGGCGAGAACTCCGCGTCGACGCCGTGCGGGATTACGACCATCCTCTCGCGGGCGACGCCGAGCAGCTCGCGCAATTCGCCCGCGCCGAACTCGGACACCGCGATGATCCGCGACGCGGTGCGCGCGGAACGAAGAAACGGCTCCTGTGCATGGCGACACCGGTTCGGATCGGGATCGGGGTAGCGAAACGGGACCGCATCGTGGATGGTCGCGACGCTCGGCAGTGGCGATTGGAAAAACGTTCCGTTCGCGGGATGCCAAATCAGATCGCAATCGCGCGGCGGCCGCGAAGCCACGCCGAATGCGTCGCTGCCGAGCGCGCGCGCGTACGCGGCAGCATAGCGGCCGCGAAGGCGAAACTCCGCCAGCAGCGTGAGCCGAACGTCGTCGCGGCCGAGCAGCCGGCGCAGGATCGCGCGCGCATACCGTCCGATCCCCCGCGTGTCCTCGGCAACGACGCGGGCATCGACGGCGATGCGCAGAGGCATGTCAGTTAAGGGCCAACGCTCCACCGCTGGGCTGAATAGTTGCCGCAGTCGGCCATTCTCAGTCGGTTGTTACGGCCGTCGTTAACGATGTCTAAGCACTTGTCCGAGCCCGTAAACGTGTTCTTGAGGCGCACGTATCCTTCCGAGGCCTCCTCGGCCCACCACATTTGCCCAGAATGGTCCCCGCAGTCCGCCATCGCCAGCCGATCGTTTTGGCCGTCGTCGATAACGTCGAGACACTTTCCTGATCCGGTAAACCTGTTTCGTAGGCGCGCCTGTCCGTGCCCGGCGCTCTCTCCCCACCACTTTTGGCCGGAATAGTCCCCGCACGGCGCCATCGTCAACCGGTTATCGGCGCCATCATTAATGACGTCCAAACACTTTCCGGAGCCGGTAAACGGGGTGCGCAGCCGGTACGGGGCCGTCGCCAAGAGACCGTTGGCGCTTTCGCGCGGAAGCGCTTCCGCGGTCTCGCTGACGGTGACTTGAATGGTAGGCTTTGCGAGAGCTTCTCCACTTGTGGCATATCCGCGAAGAAAGTTCTTACCCGGTCTCCAGGCCGTGCCGTCAGCGAAGACCACTTGCGTAACGCGAACGTTTTCGTTCGTCATTCCGCGCACCACGCTGGCCGGCCAAAGGTTACCGGAGAAGCAGTGATCGTCGATGTTTATCGGAGGCGTAAACGTGCCCTTATCCGCCCAGCCATAGTCGGCCTCGACCTCTCCACGGCGATTTGTGACGACAAAGGAGAAATCCACGGCCGTCGCAACCTTCGTGGTGAGATTTCGGTACGAGACGCATTGCGCGTAAGTAAAAGGCCGGTATCCGTTTGCGAGAGATGCGGCGTATATGTAAATCGGATTGGAGTGGTTATTGGTTATGGGCATCACCCTGACTCGCAGAGGTTCGGGTGTCGGCTTGGGTGTCGGCGTGGGCGTCGCGGGAGCGGCCGTAGGAAGGAGCGGTGCGGTCGATGGACGCGACCAATACGTGCCGTTGCTCCAAGTGATCCTTCGCAGATCGCTCGAGATGGTGCCGGTGATGCGTCCGCCGTTGAAACCGCCCCAGTCGGTGCTCAGCGTGCTCGGGTCGACGAAGTGTCCCGTGGCGGTGGCGCCCCGCTCGTTGCTCAGCGTTACGGAGTTGCCGCTTTGACTGACATGGCACCGACCCGTGGGATTACCATTGGCGTACCACGTGCCGCTGATGTTGGGAAGCGTGCCGGCGCGCACTTCGGTCCACAGCCCGAGGGCGATCGTGAGACTCGCAAAAAAAGCCACAGTTCGGGCCATGCCTTCGAGGATTCGGGCACAGGCAATCGTTCCCTCGGTCACCAAAGACAGAGTTGAAACGGTGTCTATGAAGCTCTGGGCGCGCATTTTGGGCCGATGGACTCTGCTGGTTGTCGTCGGAATGGTCGCGGGCCGCCGGGCTACCATCGATCTCCTGAACGGATTCTTTGCGAGCCCCGCATTGATGTGGGCCGTGGGTCTTTTTACATTGCTCGTTGGTATCGCAACCGTCGTAACCCACAACCGCTGGTCAGGCGGCGCGCTGCCGGTTATCGTGACGCTCTACGGCTGGATCGTCCTCATTAAAGGCCTTATGTTCGTGTGGCTGCACGCTGCGGCGGAACAAACCTTTTACAACGCGCTGAACTTCGGCCAATACTTCTACTTCTATTTCATCGTTTCGCTCGCGATCGGGGCGTATCTGACCTATGGCGGATTCAAAGCCGAGCGCTCGACGTAACCGTGTCTATCGCGGCGCATCTGATTCTGGGTCCGCGCGACGAACCGTTTCTTGCGGCGATGCTGGAGTCGATTTCGAGTAGTGCCGACCTGCTGATCGTCAACGATAATGCGCCGGAACCGTCACCCCACGCCGCAACCTTGGCCTCGAGCCGCTTCGGCCGCGAGGGTCGAATCGTCGTCGGACGCACCGAGTTTTCGAGCTTCGCGGATGCCCGCAACGTCTGCCTCCGGCTGCACGCGGAACACGACGCGGGCGAGTGGGTCGCGTTCGTCGATGCTGACGAGGTTCATGGCCAGCGCATCGCGCGCGTCGCTGCCCGCATCGATCGCGTACCTGAGAGTTACGATTTCCTTGACGGCTACACGTGGCATTTCTTTGCGTCGTTCGACTACTATACGTCTATCGAGCGGAGAATGATGTTCTTCCGGTTCGCGCCCGAGTTGCGCTGGGAAGGCGCCGTTCACGAACAGCTGCGCGGGCGCAGTGGTCGGCGGATCGCGTTGCCGTACGTCTATGCGCACTACGGTCACACGCTGCAGCCCCGCCGGCATGCGGAGAAGGCGCGGCAGTATTCGGCGCTCGGGGCGCCCGGCAACGTGCTGCGTGAGGACCAGCTGGACGGCTTCGACGTCGTGCGCTACTACGCGCCGGTCTATCCGCGCCTCTTGCGCTTCTCGGGGTCGCATCCGCCCGCTGCCCGGCAAGCCGTCGAGCGGCTGCGCGGCGTGCTCGCCGCGCAGCACCGTCTGACGCGCGAGATCGTCGCCGCGCAGCCCCTCGGAACGAAGCTGCGCAACGTGGCGCGCAGGGCCAACTACGAGCTCCGCTGGCGCTGCCGAAGCCTCGATCCGATGGCCCGAGCTCTCGCCGGCTAGGGAATTCTCGTGGGATTACGTCTGTGCCGCCCGATGGCGCGTGTGCCGAATATTTTGATGCTGAACTTAAGGTCGACCCATGTTTTATATTTTACGGGCACCGAGGCGGCCGAAGGTGCGGAGGCGGTGTCCTGACACTGCAGGCGCCCCCGTGACCGTTCCGACCCGCTATACGGTAGTGGCTCGTTTCCTAGTAGTGCACCTCGAAGACGGTGCCGGCATTCTGGTAGCCGCCGGTCGACGTCGCTCCGTAAAGCGTTTTGTCGCTTGGATCGACGACCAGGTTTGACGACAGCCCGTCGCCGTGAAAGCCGCCCGCGAATCGGTAGCGCTCACGCCGGGGAGCGCTAAGGGCGGCGTGCCGCCGGCTGGAGCGCCGATCGGCAGTTGCGAGCTCCCGCCGCACCCCGCGTCCAATGCGGAGGCTGCGTTGAAAATAAGCATGTAGACGAAGCCGGAAATTCGCATATGCCTGCCCCGACGGTGCGTCACCAAAGCAGCTGGCGCAACGTTCGACGCGGACGCGCCGCTTTACTCGGCGGCGGTCGCTAGGGCAGGGCGCACCCGCTGCCGGTGGATCAGGAACACGAGCGGCGTCGAGAGGACGAAGATGATCGCCGTCAGCCGGAAGAGGTAGTTGTATGCGATCATCGCCGACTGCTGCGCGACCATCTGCGTAAGCACGGCCGTCGAGTATCCGTGCGTCTGCGTGACGCCGGAGGCCAGCACGTTCCACGCGACGGCCGTCTGGTGGGTCAGCAGCGTGGTGAGGATCGCGATGCCGAGGCTGCCGCCGAGCTGGCGCAGGAGCGTGAAGACGCCGGTTGCGTTCGCAAGCTCGGGCACCGGCACGTCGGCAAGTGAGATGGTGGTGAGCGGAACGAACAGGAAGCCCAGCGCGAAGCCTTGCACGACGCGCGGCCAGAAGACGTCCCAGTATCCCGCCTGAACGCTCAGGCCGCCGAGCAGCCACGTCGACCAGGCGAAGAGCAGCGTTCCGAAGACGATCGACCAGCGGCCGTCGATGTGATTGAGGATGCGCCCAACGATCAGCATGGAGACCGCGGTAGCGATGGCGCCGGGCGCCAGCGCCATGCCGGTGTCGAACGCCGTCATGCCGAGGATCGTCTGGAAGAACAGCGGCAAGATCAGCGCCGTACCGAAGAGGCCGAACCCCATGATGATCCCCAGGAACGAGCCGATTGAGAACGATCGGAATTTGAAGACGTTCAAGTTGACCAGCGGGTGTTTGTCGCGCAGCGCCTTCATGACGAAGAGCACCAGCGCGACGGCAGAGATGACCGTGAGCAGGATGATCGTTTGCGACTGGAACCAGTCGTCGCGCTCTCCCTGCTCGAGCACGAACTGCAGCGATGCGAGCCCGGCGGTTAGTAGGCTCAGTCCAACCCAGTCGATGCCGCCCTTCGGCTTTGCGATGTATTTCGGGTTGGGGATGAACGCCAGCGTCATCAGGAAAGCCACAATGCCGATCGGGACATTGATATAGAAGATCAGCGGCCAGCTCGCGTTGTCCACGATCCATCCGCCGAACGCAGGGCCGATCGCCGGGCCGACCATCGCGCCCATTCCGAAGATCGCCATCGCCGCGCCGCGCCGCTCCGGCGGGAACGTCTCGAAGAGGATGGCCTGAGCCGTCGGCTGGAGCGCTCCGCCGCCGAGCCCCTGAACCACGCGGTAGAAGACGAGCACCCAGATCGAGCGCGCGGTGCCGCAGAAGAATGAGGCGACGGTGAACAGTGCCAGCGACAGCGCGTAGAACGTCTTGCGCCCGAGCAGCGCCGTCAGCCAGCCGTTGAGCGGCATCACGACGACGTTGGCAAGGATGTAGCCTGTCGCTACCCAGGCAACCTCGTCCACCGTGGCACCCAGGTTGCCGCCGATCGTGGAGATCGCGACATTGACGATCGTGGTGTCGATGATCGCCATGATCAGGCCGAGCATCACCGTAACGGTGATGAGCGCTACCGGCGTGGATTCGTGTTGCGAAAGGGCGGCGCGCATCGTAGTAGTTGACGAGCGTATTCCCCCAAACGGTTGCGCCGAAAGCGTGCGTAGGACCGCGCGGGCGCGTTTCCGAACAGCTTGGGCCTAACTCCCTTGCGACGCTTAGTCTTATCCGCCGCAATCTTTGCGCTGATCGACGTCCTGCTGTTTCGCGCCGATTCGTATCGGCGCTTGCTGGACCCGTCGTCCAGCACGGGCGGATTCGAAGCCGCGATCGCGCAATACGATGCGTTTGGGAGCGACCCGCGGCGCGACGTGCTGGTCCTCGGAGATTCGCGCATCTACTCCGGGCTTGAACCCTCGGTCGCGAGCGCCGCCGCCAGCGGGCTTCGCTTTCTCAACGGGGGAGTGCCCGGCACGACGCCGCGCTGCTGGCCGTTCTTCCTGCGCGCCATCGATCCGGCGTCGCACCGCTTTCGCGCAATCGTCATCGCGGTGGACACATACGCCGACGACGACAGCGCGATCGGAGCTCTCGACGGCGACGATCGTCCGATGGATCTGCGCTACGTCGTCTTCCAGACGAGGCTGACGGATCTCCCGAAGCTTGCCGGGTCGTTTTCGGACCCGCGCGAGCGCGTCGAGCACGGCATCGACCTTTTCTTGCGCGGGCCCGAGCTGCGCGACGACGTGCAGGCTTTTGCCGCCGATCCGCTCGCGCGCTTTCGCGCAATCGCGCAGGCTGCCGGCGCGTCGACATATGCGCCGCTCTCGGCGCACCCGCGCAGCGAGACGCTCGCGGGTCTCCACGTCGACTTCGCGACGGGTTCGATCGACTATCCGGCCGGCGTGTCTGCCGACGAGCGGGCGGCGATCGCGACTCAAGTGCTGCGCATGCCCAAGCCGAGCCCATCGTACGCGCGGTATCGCGAGCAGTGGATTGCGCCGATCGTCGCCCGCTACGCGGCAGCGGGGGTTCCGTCAATATTCGTGCGCATCCCGACACGCCCGGCCCACCGCTCCGCCAACCAGCTCCCCAGCGGTTCGCTCGCGGTCATAGCGGGCCGATATGACGCACGCTTCATCCCGGCGCAGCAATACATCGCGCTCGAGCGGCCGAGCATGTTCGCGGACGAAGATCACTTGAACCGCGAGGGAAGCGCGCGCTTCAGCCGATTCCTGGGGGGCGACGTCGCTCGCGCGCTCGCGGATCCGCCCGCGCCGGATCCGCCGCAGCCGGATCCGCCGCGCCGCGTGCTCTCGTGGTTCGCCGCCGCGGTGGGCATCGGGATCCCGCTGCCGTTTCAATCTTACGAGTTTTGGCTCTTCGTCGCGATTGTTGCCGCGCTGTTCTACGCCCTTCCGGGGCGCGTGCGCTGGTACGTGTTGCTCGTCGCGAGCTATTACTTCTACGCGCGCTGGAACGGGTGGTACGTCCTGTTCCTGTGGATCCTCACGGCCAGCGACTACTCGATCGCGATCGCGTTGGAACGCGCGCGCGATGCGAGGCGTCGCGATCTAGCCCTGCTGTTGGGGCTGGGAGTCGCCGCGAACCTTGCGTTCCTCGGCAGCTTCAAGTACGCGAACTTCGCGAGCGGCACGGTCGCCGAGCTCGTCGGGATGCACCGGAATCCGTGGATCGTGAGTCTCTTCGTTCCAATCGGCATCAGCTTTCACACGTTCCAGAGCATCTCGTACCTAGTGGACGTGTATCGCGGAAAAATGGCCGCGGTGCGCAAGCCGCTGGACTACGCTCTTTATCTGGCGTTCTTTCCGCAACTGCTCGCGGGGCCGATCGTGCGGGCTGGGCTGTTCTTCGGCGAATTCGCCGCCTGGCGCTCGCCGGGCCCCGACGATGTCACGTACGGCCTCGCGCGCGCCGGCTTCGGTCTGGTCAAGAAGATGGCCGTTGCGGACCCATTCGCGGCGGTCGCGAACGGCTACTTCGACGCGATCGCGGCGCACCCGGGCGCGCCCGCGGCATGGAGTGCGATGTTCGCGTTTGGAATGCAGATCTATTTCGACTTCTCGGGCTACAGCGACATCGCGATCGGCTGCGCGCGTCTACTCGGCTTCGTCTTCCCGGAGAACTTCCGGATGCCATACCTCGCCACCAGCATCACGGACTTCTGGCATCGCTGGCACATCACACTTTCGACTTGGCTGCGCGACTATCTCTACATTCCGCTAGGAGGCAGCCGCTACGGGGTACCGGCCACGTTGCGGAACCTGATGTTGACCATGCTGCTCGGCGGACTCTGGCACGGAGCGCAATGGACGTTCGTCGCGTGGGGCGGCTTCCATGGCGCGATGCTCTGCTTCGAACGGCTCGTCGGCATCGGGCACGAGCGCACGCCGCCGCGCGGAGTCGTCGCGGTGGTTCGCATCCTCGTGACGTTTACGCTCGTGACGCTCGCCTGGGTGCTGTTCCGCGCGCAGAGCTTCGAGGTGGCGTTGCGCGTGTATCGCGAGCTCTTTGCCGGCGGCGCCGGCGCGGTGCTGCTGACGGGCTGGCAGGCGGTCTTGGCCGCGGGTCTCGTTGCGTTCGGCGCCGTCCGCTTGCTGCTCGGCCGCCTGAAGATCGAGCCATGCTGGCCACGCTTTAGTCCCCTCGCCCAAGCGGGGGCGCTGGCCGGACTGCTCGTGGCCCTCGAGCTGCTCACCTGGCCCGGCATCTCGCCGACGTTTATCTACTTTAAATTTTAGCGTCGCGCGCGTGCGGGTACACGAGCCGGGATGTACGGGGGCGATCGGGACATCGTGTTCTCGGACTTCGAAAACGTACGGGTCGTGGCGCTGCTCGGCGAGTGGGAAATTTCGAACCGCGATCGGCTGCACGAGGCCCTGCTTTCGCTCGGCGCGGTCGGTGACAGCAACATGCGGCGGCTGCTCGAGCTGACCAGCCTGGACGGGTTATTCGGCGTCTCGGCGCAGCACGCTAAATATTTATCCGAGCGCCTGCCGGGCGCGGCTACCCAGGCGTAGAGCGGCGCTCCCGCTTCTGGAAGGCCGCGCGAACGCGTTCGATCGTCTCGATCAGCGCGAGCGCGAACCTCGCGAGCCCGGGGATCACGCGCGGGCGCAGCAATCGCGGGTCGAACGCCGCCATGTAGCGGTCGTTCTCCTCGACGCACGCGCGCACGAAGCGCGCCGGCGTGAGATCCTTGAGCAGGTCGCCGAAGAGATCGAGCGCGTTCTCCTCGCCGGCGCTCTGGATCTGCGAGCCGCCCTTGACCCGCCGCGCAACTGCCGCGCCATAGCTCATTAGTGCGGGGACTGCCTGCAGGACCGGACCGCGTAGGCCCCGGCGACACCGGTCCCAGGCGACCCAGTTGACGAAGAAGACGATGTGTCGCGCCTCCTCGAGGAGCACGCGCACGAACAACGAGGTGAGCGCTTCGGGAAGGATGCGCGCGTCGCGGGCTAGCCGGAAGATTCCAAAGCCGGCGAAGGAGTCGACGCACTCGTTGTAGCCGAAGTCGATGAACGCGCCTCGAGTCGGCTCCTGGGGCGGAACGTTCGCATCGACCCTGAGACCGTAGCGATCGACCATGCACTGCAAGATGCGGCCGTGACGGTCTTCCTCGTACCCCTGCAGCTCGAGCGCCTCGCGTACGAGGGGATCCGTTTCGCGCTTCGCAAAGCCCCCGAGCATCACGCCCGCGCCCATCTCCACTTCGAGCGCCAGGGTCCAAATCGGAATCGCGCGTAACCGTGCCAGCGATGTTTGGTCGAGATCGGGCCACGGCCAATCCCGGGGATCGTAGGGCCGATGCGAATCGATGAACGACCGGCAAAAGAGCGCCTTGTGTTCTTCCGATCCGATCTGCACCGTCGAATTCTCCTCGTTGCTGGTTGTTTTGATGAAGGAAGGCAACCGTTCGGAGTGCGGTCAAAGAGCCTGGCATGACCCCGGCCGCCCTTCCCTTGGACGAACATCGCGCAAATATCGCGCGGTACCTCCGTGGGCTCGACCTTTCGTTTGCAGCCGTCGCCGGGCGAATCATCGCCGAGCGGCTGCCTCCGCACGGCGCAAGCGATCCGGTCCGGCCGTCCCTCGTGCTGTGGGCATGCTCCGCCAACTCGAGCGACCTCGCCGACGCTCTCCCCGTCGCCGCCGCATTCGCGCTCTTCGATCGTTTCATGGTGCTGCACGGTGAGCTTGCCGACGGCTATGCCCCAACGGTCGCTCGCTGGGGTTTGGGGCAAAGCCTCAATGCCGGTGACGCGCTCTTTGCGCTTGCGTTTCGCGCGCTCGCCAGCGACGTCCGCAATCCGCGGCGGCGCCTGGAAGCGGCCCGGCTCGTCGGCGAGGCGGTGCTCGAGGCGATCGAGCTATCGGACGAGCGTGCGGCGCACGCTGCGCTTACCGGCGCGGCGTTGTATGCGGGAGCTATCGTCGGCGGCGCGGACGAGCAGGTCGCGCAATATTTTGGTCGCGCCGGGAGGCTCATCGGCAAGTCGGCCTCAACCCGCGATCCCGCGCTCGCCGAACGATTCGGCCGGCGGGCCGTCGCGGCGCTGCGCCGCTGCGTCGGGCCTGAGCATTTGCAAGCCTTCGAAGAGGTCGCCGTCTACGTTGCCCAGCGCGCGGCCTGAAGACGCGACGCCTTCACGAAAGGCCGAGCACCTTCGAATCAACATCGAGCGCGACGTAGCCTCCAAGGGCGTCCTCAGCGGCTTCGATGATTTTTCGTTCGAGCATCGCGCTCTTCCCGAGATCGACTTCGACGCGGTAGATCCGTCCTGCGTCGTTTTCGGGCGGCGCCTCGCGGCGCCGTTGCTCGTTTCCTGCATGACGGGCGGCACGTCTGCCGCGCGCGAGATCAATCGCCGGCTTGCGGCCGTCGCGCAACGCCGCTCGCTGGCGATGGGGCTCGGCTCGGGGCGTGCGCTGATCGAGGCGCCGGAATCGATCGAGTCGTTCGACGTCCGCGCGGAGGCACCGGACGTTCTGCTGTTCGCGAACCTCGGAGCTGTACAGTTGAACAAGGGCTATGCGATCGCGCACTGCCGCCGACTCGTCGAGTCGCTTCGCGCCGACGCGCTAGTGCTGCACCTCAACCCGCTGCAAGAGGCGTTGCAGCCCGAGGGCGACACGTGCTTTCGCGACCTGCTACGACGGATCGCCGGTCTCTGCGCCGAGGCGGACTTCCCGATCGTGGTCAAGGAAGTCGGATGGGGAATCGCGGCGGCCGACGTTCGCCGGCTGTTCGACGCCGGAGTCGCGGCGGTTGACCTCGCGGGTGCCGGCGGAACGTCGTGGAGCGAGGTCGAGCGCTACCGCCTTGCGGAGGCGTGGCGCGCGCGGGTGGCCGCTGCGTTTGCCGGTTGGGGGATTCCCACCGCACGGTGCCTCATCGAGGCGCGGCGCGTCGCGCCTATTGAGACGCTGTTCGCAAGCGGCGGAATACGAACTGGACTCGACGTCGCAAAGGCCGTCGCGCTCGGCGCAGACCTCGCGGGCATCGCCGGGCCGTTCCTACGCGCGGCGGATCGGGGCCGTAGTGAGCCGGACTCGTTCGCGCAGGAGCTGATAGAGACGCTGCGCGTCGCGATGTTTTGCGTGGGCGCGCGTACCTTGGCGGAGCTGCGCGCCGCCCCGCTGCTCACGGCAGAATGACACTCAACCTCGAAGCGGCGGATCTTTACTGCCGCACGCTGACCCGCCGCCACTATGAAAATTTCAGCGTCGCGTCGCGTTTCGTGAACGCGCGAACCCGGCGCGATCTCTCGCGCATCTATGCGTACTGCCGCACGACGGACGACTTGGGCGACGAGAGTCCGGGGAAGAGCGCTCTGCCGCGTCTCGAGCGCTGGCGCGACGAGGTCGAGGCGCTCTTCGCCGGCACGCCACCGGTGCATCCGGTGCTGTTCGCTCTGGTGGAGACCATTGAACGGCATGCCATGTCGGCGCGGCCCTTTCTCGACCTGATCGCCGCCAACGTGCAGGATCAGGTCGTGACGAGATATGCGACGTGGGACGAGCTGATCGGTTATTGCCGGCTCTCGGCCGCCCCCGTCGGGCGCATGGTCCTGCGCGTGTTCGACCTGCAGGACGGCGAGGCGGAGCGACTCTCCGACGACGTGTGCATCGGCCTGCAGTTGGCGAATCACGCGCAGGATGTCAGCCGCGACGAGGCGATCGGCCGGCGCTATCTCGTCGACAGCGACGTGGCGGCGGGCGGCACCTCCGGAGCCGCGCGCGCGATGGTCGAGCGCGCCCGGTCGCTGCTGGCATCGGGGAAGGCGCTCGAGGGGCGGGTGCCTCGCGCGTTGCGTCTGCAGCTGGCCCTATACCGGATGGGCGGATCGGCGATCTGCGACGCCATCGCGGCGATGGGGTATAAGACCGAGCATGAGCGACCGAGCGTGTCGGCGCCCACGAAGGTATCCCTCGTGGTGCGCGCCGCATTACAGACACTTGCTCCAGGCCGGCTTGCTTAGATGATCAATCTCCAGCGCGCCCTGCTCGCCAGGGCCCTGCCGAGCTCGGATCGGCACCGAGCAGAGCGTTTCAATCGCGAGATGGCCAAGCGAGAGGCCGGCAATTTTTATTGGGGCTTCATCTCGCTTGGTTACCACGAGCGCATGGCCATCTATGCGCTCTATAACTTCGCGCGCCAGGTGGACGACGAAGCCGATTCGGTCGGCGTCGAGAACCTCCCGGCCCGTCTCGCGGTTCATCGTGACCGCATTTCTCGCTGCGTTCGCAGAGAGCGCGACGACGACCCCATTTTGGAAGTGCTATCCGAGGCCGTGGATCGTTACGGAATTCCTGAGTCCGAGCTGCAGATGCTGGTCGACGGTGTGGAGATGGACTTCAGCCGGTCGCGGTATGCGACGTTCGATGAGTTGCGCGCGTACTGCAACCTCGTCGCCTCGGTCGTCGGACGCATGTGCGTCCGCATCTTCGGCTTCGACGATCCGGTCGCGCTCGAGCGCGCCGACGACCTTGGCCTCGCGCTGCAGCTGACGAACATCCTGCGCGACGTGCGTGAAGACGTGGTCGACATGAAGCGCGTCTACCTGCCGCAGGACGAGCTCGCGCGGTTCGGCATCCCGGAGCGCGCGCTCTCCGAGGGCGAGATTTTTCCGGGTTGGGAGGACTTGGTGGCGCACCACGTCGCTCGCGCGCGAGAATACTTCGCGACGGGTTATGAGGTGCTGCGGCACATTCCCCGGCGGCCGGCGGCGTGCGTCGCGACGATGGCTGGGATCTACGAGGAGCTCCTCAAGAAGATCGAACGCGATCCAGGCCTGCCGCTGCGTGCGCGCGCGGCGCTCTCGAAGACGGAGAAATTGCGAGTCGTCGTGCGGTCGTGGCTCGCGAGCGCGTAGCCGTCGTCGGCGCGGGCCTCGCCGGGTTGGCCGCGGCACTTCGCATTAAGGATGCCGGCGCGCATGTTGAGCTCTTCGAGCGAAGCAGACTGTTAGGTGGGCGCGCCACGTCGTTCGAGCTCGATGGGGTCGAAGTCGACAACGGACAGCACGTCTTTTTGGGGTGCTGCACCGAGTTCATTCGCTTCGCGCGATCCGTCGGAATGGACGACACGCTGCGATTGCAGGACCGCTTCGACGCGCGAATTCTTTCGCGCGATGGCGTGACCGGACACCTGCGCGCGGCGCCCTTACCGGCGCCGCTTCATCTGTTGCCCTCGTTCGCAACCTACCCTCACCTGACGGCGGGCGAGAAACTCCGCGTCGGGCGTGCATTACTCAACCCGTCTGCGCACAGTGGTGAAACCTTCGAAGAGTGGCTGCAACGCAACAAGCAGGGCGCCGGCGAGCGCCGCGCGTTTTGGGACCCGTTCTTTATCCCAGCGCTCAACGCGCCGTTCGATAAAATCAGTGCCGGCGACGCGCTGTTCGTGCTGAAGACGGCGTTTCTGCGCGACGCTTCTGCGGCGCGCTTTGGCTTCTCGACGATGCCCCTCGCGCATATCGCGCAGGCCGCGGCGCAGCGCCTCGACGAAGTCCATCTCTCGACCTCCGTGTCCCTCGCCGGCGCGAGCTCGTCGAACGTCACTCTGAGCCTGTCGAAGGGCGACGCGGTGCAATTTGATTCCGTCGTGCTCGCGGTGCCCCCGCGCCAGGTGCGTAACCTGCTGGGCGATCCGGAACGGTACGGTGTCGCCGGCCTCGACGCATACGATCCCTATGCGATCATCGACGTGCACTTGTGGCACGATGCCGGGAACATCGGCTTCGACTTCGCGGCGGCGCTCGACTCGCCGCTGCAGTGGATCTTCGAAAAGGCGCCGGGCTACTGCTGCTGCAGCTTCAGCACGGCGGAGCGTTACCTTCGGGTCCCGACGGTGGAACTGGAAGCGCTTGCGTGGAGCGAGGCGCGGGCGTTCGTTCCGGCACTAACGCAGGCGAAGCTGCTGCGCAGCGCCGTTACGCGCAACCCGGATGCGACGTGGCTGCCGCGCATCGGCGCGCCTCGAACGTCGCAGCGTACCTCGCATCCCGCGATTGCTATCGCAGGCTCCTGGACGGAGACCGGCTGGCCCGACACGATGGAGTCCGCCGTCCGCAGCGGCACCGCAGCGGCGGAATGGCTTTTGCAACAGCAGGACGAGGCCCGCTCGCCAAGCGAGGGGTCCAACTTTTTCGGGCACGACAGGACGTCGTCTTCAAAACTTCGTTCTTTCGAAAAAGTGGAGCAGCAGGAGCGAGACACGGATGTCGAGCGACGAGCGGTCTCGCGAGAGAGCGGGCCAAGTCCGACAACGCAAAATGCCCTCAAGCGCGCGGTGGAGTGGCTGCTGCAGATGCAGTCGACCGAAGGCTGGTGGTCGGGCGAGCTTGAGACCAACGTGACGATGACGGCCGAGCACGTGTTGCTCTGCCGCTTTCTCGGCCTGCCGCTCGACGATTTGCGCTCCGGAGCGATCGCGCACATGCTGCACCATCAGCGCGAAGACGGCTCGTGGGCGCTATACTACGACGGGCCGGCCGACCTGAGCACGACGATCGAGGCGTACGTGGCCCTGAAGGTGCTTGGCGTCGAAATGCTCAGCGAGCCAATGCGCGCGGCGCTCGAGGTGATCCAGCGCGGAGGCGGCGTGACGAACGCGCGCGTCTTCACGAAGATCTGGCTCGCGCTGTTTGGCGCGTACCCGTGGTCGGGCGTGCCGTCGCTGCCGCCGGAGCTCGTGGACTTCCCGCTGTGGATGCCGTTCAATCTTTACGACTTCGCCTGCTGGGCACGCGGCACGGTTGCCCCGCTGACCGTCGTCGTTTCAAAGCGCCCGGTGCGAGAACTGGGTCTGGACGTCGGAGAAATTTTTGCGCCCGGCACACATCGCGAGGCGACGCGCGTGACGGGGCGCCGCCACTGGCTGATGTACGTGGAGAAGCTGCAGAAGCTGTACGAACGGCTGCCGCGTCAGCCGCGGCGCGAGCAAGCGCGGCAGCGCGTGGCGCAGTGGGTGATCGATCGTCAAGAGGCCGACGGGAGCTGGGGTGGGATCCAGCCGCCGTGGGTGTATTCCCTCATCGCGCTCAACGTGATGGGGTATCCGCTCGACCATCCGGTCATGCGCAAGGGCATCGAGGGGATGCGCCGGTTCATCATCGATGACGCCGAAGGCTGGCGCTTTCAGGCCTGCATGTCGCCGGTGTGGGACACGGCCTGGGCGGTGCGCGCGCTCGCGCTCGGGGGACTGGATGGGTCGCATCCGGCGATGCGACGCGCGGTGACCTGGCTGCTGCGCGAGCAGATTCCCGACGATGCGCCCGGAGACTGGCGCATGAAATGCGCGGAGACGCGCGGGAACGGATGGGCCTTCGAGTTCGACAACGATGCGTATCCGGACATCGACGACACGACGATCGTGGTGCTTGCGCTGCTCGAGGGCGGTGATCGGGTGGCGACCGCAAAGGCATGCGAGCGTGCCCGGCGCTGGACGCTCGCGATGGACTCGCGCAACGGCGCGTGGGCCGCGTTCGACCGCGACAACACGCGCGACCTGCTCTACCGCATGCCGTTTTCCGACTTCGGCGCCATGATCGATCCGCCGACCGAGGATGTGACGGCGCACGTGCTCGAGATGCTGGCGGCGCTCGGCTACGGTCTGGACAATCGTTATGTGCGACGAGGCCTCGAGTATCTGCGCTCGACGCAGCGCCCCCGCGGTTCCTGGTACGGGCGGTGGGGCGTCAATCACGTCTACGGCACATGGTGCGTGATATCGGCCCTGGCCGCCTTGGGTACGGGCCAGGACATGGTCGAGCGCGCCGTGGCGTGGCTGATTTCGGTGCAGAATCCCGACGGCGGATGGGGCGAAAGCTGCCACTCGTATGTGGACGAGTCGTTCGCCGGCATCGGACGCAGCACGCCGTCGCAGACGGGCTGGGCGGTGCTCGCGCTACAACTTGCCGGCCGAATGCAACATCCGGCGGTGGCGCGGGGTCTTGCCTACCTGTGCGAGCGTCAGCGCAGCGACGGAACGTGGGACGAACCGGAGTGCACCGGCACGGGCTTCCCGCGCGACTTTTATATCAACTATCATCTGTATCGCCATCTCTTCCCAACGATGGCCCTCGCCATGGCCGCTAAGGACTCCCATCACATCGTCACCCTGAGCGAATCGAGCGAAAGCGAGCGCAGTCGAAGGGCGAAGGACGACTCCGCTCTAAAGGAGGCAATTCCATGAGCATGCCCCTCCAGCAGAAGATCGCGGTGGCGAAGTACGTCGCCGGCAAGAAGCTCAAAGGCGAGAAGAAGTACCCGCTCGTCTTGGAGCTCGAGCCCCTGCTTCAGTGCAACCTGGCCTGCGCCGGCTGCGGCAAGATTCAGCATCCCGACGAGATCCTGCGTCAGCGGCTGAGCGTGGAGGAGTGCATCACCGCCGTGGAGGAGTGCGGCGCGCCGATGGTGTCGATCGCGGGAGGCGAGCCGCTGGTGCACGAGCAGATGCCGCAGATCGTCGAGGAGCTCGTCAAGCGCAAGAAGTTCGTCTTCCTATGCACCAACGCGCTGCTGCTGAATAAAAAGATACACCTTTTCAAGCCGTCCGTTTATTTCGTGTGGATGATTCATCTCGACGGGATGCGCGAGCGTCACGATCAGTCGGTCTGCCGGCAGGGCGTTTTCGACAAGGCGATCGATGCGATCAGAGAGGCGAAGGCTCGAGGTTTCCGAGTGTTCACGAATACGACGTTCTTCGATCAGGACGGCCCGGAGTCGGTCCGAGAGGTTCTGGACTATCTCAACGACGAGCTGAAGGTCGACATGATGCAAATCTCGCCGGCATATGCATATGAGAAGGCCCCCGATCAGGAGCACTTCCTCGGCGTGAAGCGCACGCGCGAAGTCTTTCAGGCCGCGTTTGCCGGAGGCAAGCGCAAGAAGTGGCGTCTGAATCACAGCCCGCTCTACCTCGACTTCCTCGAGGGGAAGGTGGACTTCGAGTGCACGCCGTGGGGCATTCCCTGCTACACCGTATTCGGGTGGCAGCGCCCGTGCTATCTGATGAGCAAAGAAGGGTATGCGAACTCCTACAAGGAGCTGCTCGAAGAAACCGACTGGTCGAAGTACGGCCGAGGCAAGCACGAGTCGTGCGAGAATTGCATGGCGCACTGCGGATACGAGCCGACCGCCGTCATCCGCACGACCGGTTCGTTTAAGGAATCGGTTCGCGCCGCCTTCGGCAACTAACGCCGCGTCCTCTCGGTGTCATGCTGAGCCTGTCGAAGCATGACGGTGAGGTCCCTTGGCGCATTCGAGCGTCGACACGCGTTTTGGGTTGCTGGATATGCGTTTCGCTCAGATCGACCAAAGGTTCATAGGGTTAACCCATCCTGTTCCATCACTGGCGCGTCCAAACCCGGCATGAGCCGGGCCTCTTGCCGCGAACTCCGGTAGCTCATGAGCGCGGTCTATTTTCTCGGCTGGGCGATCGCGATCGTACTCGTGATCGTCGGCATCTGGGCCCTCGTATCGCCGCACGCACTCGCGCGTGAGTACGGTGTTCCGGTCGAGGGCAACGAACCGGCAGGCTTCGTTCGCGCGACGGGCATTCGCGACATCGCAATCGGTATCGTGCTCGCGGCGACGGCGTACCTCCACTTGCTCTGGCTACTGCTTCTCATTGCGAGCGTGGGCATCGCCGTTTCGCTCGTCGACCTCTGGGTGGTGGCGCGCCATGGAGGCGCTCGTCGTTTTCACCGTGCGCATGCGATTCACGCGTCCGGCATCGTCGCGTTCATCCTCGTCATCGCGATGGCACTCTTCGCGATCGGAAGGTAGTGACTATTACGCGAGCTACCGCCGAAGATGTCGACGCGGTTGCGCCGCTCTTCGACGCATATCGCGCGTTTTTCACCCGTGGCGATCGTCTCAGCGAGTCGCGACGCTTTCTCGAGGAGCGCATCGCGAGCGACGAGTCGGTGCTCTTCGTGGCACGCGACGGCAAAGATGCCGTCGGCTTCATTCAGCTCTATCCGCTCTGGTCATCGTGGTACTGTCGGCGGATCTGGTTCCTGAGCGATCTGTACGTGAGCGAGGGCGCGCGCAGACGAGGCATCGGACGCAATTTAGTCGAGCGCGCGATCGAGCTCGCGCGCGAAACCGATGCGGCAAGCGTGATGGTGGAACTGCCGCGCCGCGAGCCGCATCTCGAGGAGTTTTACCGTCGGCTCGGCTTTATGCGCGACGACGTCTTTGAGCTGGCCCGCTACACCGGCGGCTAGCCGCTAGGCGCCGGTCGGAACGATGCCGACCGATTCCACCATGAGCACGGGGCGGAGTGGTCGTAAGTATCTGGTTGAACCATGGCGCGTTACCGCGCGTCGGCCGGGAATGTCGACGAGCCGGAGCTTCCCGTACTTGGCGTCGGCGTTGTTGCGAACATTTTGCGGGATGTCGTCGGTCATGCTAGCAGCTCGGAGACTACGGCGACGGCTTCAACGACCAGGTCTCGCGCAGCGCGGTGATCTGGCCGTGCGCGGTCAGCTCGTGGACGACTTGTCCGCTCATCTTGCTGATCGCGCCGCTCTCGATTGTCGCGTGGATGCTCGCCGTGATCTTGTCGGGAAGCGTGACGTGTGAGGGCGTCATCGCGTTCTTGATGCGCTCGGCCACGCGGCGCGCGGGAAGAATCCCATGAATTTTGGCCTTCTCCGGATCGATGCTCGCCGTCGTGGAAGTGGTGGCGATCGCCGTCAGCGTAGTTGTTCCGTGCGACGATTGCGTCAGCTGTGCGGGCAGGGCGAGGGACTCGGACGCTCCGGGTGCGAGCACCGGAATGCGAATCTCGACCGCCGAACTCACGGGATACGCGCGATGGACGGCAAACATCAGCGCGACGCGCTGAAGGATCAGCATCCCCTGGGCGCGCTGCGGGCTAGGCGTGCCTTGGACCGCCGGGACGCCCTGCCCGGGCGCGAGCGTCACGGTGACGGGAGGTTGCCCAGATGTCGTCACCGAGACCACCGCGCCATTGGATCGTGCCTTGACGACGATCGATGCCGTGACGTTCTGCTGCGTGCCGTTCGGCGTGGCGATAGTGTCTTGGTAGATGAATCGCGTCGACCCCGGTGACGCCGCGACGCTCGCGGCGAGCAGAACAACGGGAACGACCGTTAGCCTGAATGCAAGAAAGCGCTGCATCCGGCAACGGTTCTTGCCCCGAAATCGCCTCCCTGTCCACGGTCGAGAGGGGTTAGTTCAAAGGATCGGCACGTGCGGGGCGGCGTCCCGGCGGGTGATGCCGAGCACGCGAGGATCGTCGTAGATTTCTACTTCGCGTTTGAAAACCTCGAAGCCCGAACGGCGGTAGAACGCGAGTGCGTTCGGGTGGTCGAGCGTGCAGGTGTGCAGCCAGAATCGCTCGATCGGATGCGACCACGCAATTTCGATCGCAAGGTTCATCAGCCGGCGTCCAGCGCCCGTTCCCACCAGCGGGGCCGCGACGCCGAAGAGGCTGAGCTCGCACTCGCCATCCGCGCGAAAATCGAGCTCGAGCACGCCGTCGTCGCCGTCGTCTGTGACCAACAGATACGCCTCCACGTGCGGGTCAAGGAGAAAGCGCTCGAGCTCCGCGTCCGACATCGCGAGCCGCACGCACCACAGGTACTCGTCTCCGACTCGGTGTACCGCCGCGCGGTAGCGCGAAAGCTCCGGCCGGTGCAGTCGTTCGAGCCGCCACGGACCCTCCGGCGCCGGCCGTGGCGCCGGCTTCGCGCGCATCTCGAGGAACGTCTGAACGTCCGCGAGTTTACCGGGAGATACGGCGTGATAGCCGTCGCGCAGCGTCATCCGCCGGGATATTTATACCGCATCACTTTTTTCAGGTCGATGCCGCGGATGATGCCGTGCGCGTGATAGGCGAGTCCCCACGAGTCGATCGACGACTCGTCCGGGAAGATGCACGCCTCAAGCGTTTGATCGATGCCGTTCTTCTTGTACCATCCGCCGCCGGCGCCGGTCGTTCCCCCGAACTGATCCGAGCCGCCGAGCTGCGAGCAGTAGCACGAAGCCGGGTTCCCGTTGCACGAACCGCTGGGGGGAGGCTTAAGGATATAGGCCAGTGCCGCCAGCGTCGGCTTCGTCGTATAGAGGGTGCTCAGCAAAATGTGAATGCGCGAGCCGTTCCTTTTTTTCGTGTATTGGCAGAACGCGCGCTTCCCGGCCAGAAACAGCAGCTGCGATCCATTGGTGCCGTAGACGGCGCGCCTTCTCTCCACGAGGCCGCCGGTCTGCTGGCAATAGGCAGCCGCGGCAGCGTCCTCGCGGTCCTCGGGTGCGAGGTCGGCCGGCGCGGCGTTCAACGCCGCGGCGCTCGACGCAGGCGGCGCGACCCCCATGTCACCCTGAGCTTGTCGAAGGGCGCAGGCCGAAAAGAAAACGGCAGTGATTGCCGCAATTGCAACGAGTGAAGGTTTCATGGTGACGTCTCTTTCTCGCGGCGACCGCGTGTTCCTCACGGGTGCGAGCGGTTTCGTCGGCGCACACGTGCTTCGCGAGCTGTTGACCGCAGGACATACAGTGCGGGCGCTGGTGCGTTCTGCGACTCCGCCTAAGTCGGAGGGCGTGGAATGGGTCGAGGGGGATCTGCGCAACGTCGGCGGCTTTGTGCGGGAGTTGGACGCCTGCCGCTATCTGGTGCACTGTGCCGCGCTGTACTCGTTTGCGCCATATGAGCGGCGCGCGATGCATGCGGTGAACGTCGAGGGAACTGCGAGTTTGATGCTCGCGGCGCATCTCGCCGGCGTCGAGCGCGTCGTACTGACCTCCAGCTCCGCGACGCTGGGGCACGCGGGCAGCGGCTACCATCGCTCGAAGCTCGACCAGGAGCGCGCGGCATTCGCGAGCCGAGCGCCGGTATTGGCTCTGCTACCGACCGCGCCGGTCGGCCCGGGCGACTGGAAGCCCACTCCGACCGGCAAGCTCGTGCTCGACTTTCTTCGCGGGCGCATCGTAGCGAAGGCGCCGCGCGGTGGAGGCATGAATTTGGTGGCAGTCGAGGACGTCGCGCGTGCACACGTCGCCGCGCTCACCTCGGGCCGCGTGGGCGAACGTTACGTCGTGGGCGGCGAGAACCTCAGCATGGACCAGATCTGGGAGATGCTGTCCGAGGCGACGGGCAAGCCGATGCCGCGCCGACGCGCGCCGTACGCGCTGGCGCTCGCGGCGGGCTACGCGGACGAGTTGCGCTGTCGACTAAATCCTCGCGCGATTCCAAACGTCCCGCTAGAAGGCGTACGAATGTCGCGCGAGCGGCTGTACGCGGATTCGGAGAAGGCGCGCCGCGAGCTCGGTTACACCGCAACGGCGGTGCGAGCCGCGCTCGCTCGCGCAGTCGCATGGTATCGCGAAAACGATTATGTGAATTGCGCTTAGCGTCATTGATGCGCGGAGTCGCGCGCGACGTACGCCGCGAGCTCGGCACGGTTGCGTAGTCCGAGCTTCTCGTAGATCGATGTGAGATGCTTCTCGATCGTGCGCTGACTGACGGCTAGCGTCTTGGCGATGCCGTTGTTCGGGGCGCCCGTCGCCACGAGGGCTGCGACCTCGCGCTCGCGCGTCGACAGCGGATCGAAACGGCGCCGCTCGTTCGCGGCGTCCATGCCGGCGTACCGTTCGGCGCTGCGGCGGCGATCGCCGGCGAGCTCGATGCAGCGCGCCTCGTGCAACCCCCACCCTAGCCGCCGATACATCATCGCCGCCTCCGCGGCATGCGCGCGGCCCATGGATTCGTCGCCCAGCACGCGCGCCTCGAGCGCTCGGAGGTGAGTCGCCGTCGCCGCATAGAGATCGAGGTGCGATTGCGCGTCGAGCATGCTCACGAAGGACCACGCTGCGCGCTGCGTATCGATGTCGCCGAACTCCGCCGCCGCGAGGAGCGTTTCCGTCGCTCCGAGCGGCACGGTGAGCGCGTGGCTCGCGCGCCGCAGAACTGCTCGCGCGCCGGCCTCGTCGCCGCGCGCATGCAGCCATCGCGCGTAGGGGCCGGCGATTCTTCCGAGCGTAGAGTTGATATGGCTCGCGAACGCCGCCTCGACGACGCGTTCGGAGGCGCAGCGTTCCACGAGGTCGGCGTCGCCCAGCGCGTGCCCGGCGAGTAGACCGGCGGCGGCGAGGGCGATGGGACCGGTAGTCGTCGGCTCCGGGATTCCGAGCCCGCGCTCGACGAGATCGCGCGCGACGCGCATGCGACCGGCCCGCGCGTGAACGATCGCGGCGTTCGCGTACGAAAGCAGCTGTAGCGAGGAAAGCCGGGCACGCTCGAGATCGGGAATGAGCGCGTCGAACTCAGCCAGGGCGTCGACGTCGAGACCGAGGATGCAGTAGTTGAACGCGCGGTTGAAGCGGACACGGAGCAGATCATCTAGGCCCAGTGATGCGCCCAGGCGCATCTGCGCCTCACCAACCGATCGCAGTGCATCGACGTCCCCGGAGTTGAGCGCGGCATAGCCGACCACGTTCTGGTAGATCGGCATGTCCGTCGCGGCACCGGATTGCTCGATGAGCCCCTTGGCGAGCTCGATCTCTCCTCGATCAAGTCGCATGAATGCCGACGTCACCTGCAGCATCGCCTTCGCGCGGATTTCGTGCGCGGGCAGCGCCTGGGCGGCACGATCGATGATGCTCAGCGCGCGTCGATTATCGCCGGCGAGACGCGCCTGCGAGCCCATAGCGGAATAAATTTCGGCCATCCGCTGCGGCGTGCCGTGACCCGCGAGAGCGGCGGCGGCGGCACCGTACAGCTGTGTGGCGCGCTCGGCCATGCCGTCGCGTGACGCGCTGATCGCGGACTTGACGAGGAGCCGCCCCCGCGTTTCCGCGTCGCAGTCGCCTTCGAGCGCACGCTCGTAGCAGCGGACTGCATCGGAATAGGCGTGCGCGGAATCGGCCTGGTCTCCGGCGAGCTCGTTGTACCGCCGGCACTTCGCGGCGTCGAGAGCGGCCCACGCGTGGTACCCAAGGTCTTGGGCGCTCGCGTCGGGGCGCGACTCGAACGCCTCGAGCGTCCGCGCATGCAGCGGATGCCGCTCCGCAGCGAGCATGCTGTCGTAGATGGCCTCGCGCGTCAGCGCATGCCGGAATGCGTAACTCACCGGCCGCGTATCGACCTCGACGATCAATTTCGCGGCGCGCAGCCGGCGCAACGCGCTATGTACCTCGGCGATCGGATAGCCGAAAGTGTCCGCCAAGAATTCCGCCTGGAAGCGTTGACCGATGACGGCCGCGCGGGTCGCGATCTCGACGGCGCGGTCGCCGAGCTTCGAGATCCGTTCCATGACCGCGGCACCGATCGTCATCGGTAGGCCGGCGGCCTCCGACTCGAGCGCGTTGGTGAGAAGCTCTTCGGCGAAGAATGGATTGCCCTCGGCGCGGCTGACGATCTCCTCGGTCCGCGCCGTGGGCAAGCAACGGTCGCCGAGCGAGAGGCGCAGCATCGAACGGATCTGCGGCGGCGCGAGCGGTCCTAATGTCATCCGGACCGTGGCTCGGTCGCTCGCGAGGCGCGTCAGGTATGGCGCGACGCGGTTCTCGAGGAGCTCGTCGCCGCGATAGGTGGCGATCGCGAGCAACCGCATCGATCCGATGTACGAGAGTAGGTAGTGAAGAAACGCTAGCGAGCCTTCGTCGGCCCATTGGATGTCCTCGAGTATCATCACTCGGTTGCGGCGGCCGCAGGCGGCGGCGAGGCGCATCCGCAGGTCGATCAGTTCCTCCGCTCGCGTGGGCGCTGCGAAGTTTGGCGGCGCGCATTGCGTTCCGCGCAGGGCCTCCGCGATCGCCGCGAATGGGGCGTTGCCGAACTCGCGACAGACGCCGATGCCGAGGCTCGCGCGGCCGTTGCTAAGCGTCTCGCAGAAGGCCCCGACGAGCCGGCTTTTCCCCACGCCCGCCTCGCCCTCGATCAATATCAGCGATCCGTGTCCGCGCGCGGCAGAGCCACGGCGTGCTATGAGCGTTTCGAGCTCCTCACGCCTGCCCACGAGACGGGGGCAGACCTGCGTATGGGTCACCATCCGGTTTCCCAAGCCGATTCTCGCCAGGCGAGCCCGTTTCCGGGCGCGCGAGTACGGGATTCCGACATACGCACGCTCTGCGGGTTGTTTGGGGGGCGGCGCGGCGTTAGAATTCCGCCGTGGAGCAGAAGCTCTTCATCAGCCGGGCCGGTGCTGACGCGCCCTTCGCTGCGGAGATCGGCCGCATCTTGGAAGACGCCGGCTACGACATCATCCTGCAGCAGTGGGATTTTGGCAACCGGAATTTCATGGAGCGCATGCACACAGCACTCGCGGATGGCTCGCGCGTAGTTGCGCTGCTTTCGCCCGAGTACTTGTGCAGCGACCATTGCCAAGCGGAATGGCAGAACGCCCTCGCCGGCGATCCCCTCAATAAGGCATCGCGTTTGGTGGTGCTGCGCGTCGTCGAGTGCGCGCCGGTCGGCCTGCTCGGTGGCCTCGCGTACTGGGACCTCGTCCCGATCCGGGACAATCCGGCGCTCGTGCAGGAGATCGTGCTCGATGCCGTTCGGGAGGAGCGTCGCGAATCGGCGCCCGCCGGTCCGTATTGGCGCGCGCCGGAAACGATCGTCGACGCCGAGGCAATCCGACCCGTCCCCGGTTTCAGCGGACGGACCGCAAAGCTCGATGCGCTCGACGCTGCATTGGCGGCCGAAGGAAGTATCGCGGTGGTGCACGGCCTCGGTGGCGTGGGGAAGAGCTCGATCGCGCGCGAGTACGCGGCGCGTCAGCGAGAGCGTTATTCGATTGTATGGTGGCTGAACGCGCAAACCGAAGACGGCATCATCGAGGGGCTCTTGCGCCTGGGAGCTCTCTTTACACGGGGTCTCGATCGGCTCTCCGATCGACGCGCCGCCGCTGCGCAAGTGACGCGCTCGATGCTGCTCGGTTTTACCAAGCCGGTCTTGCTGATCTTCGATAACCTTGAAGACGAGCGACTACTGCGGAACTGGCAGCCGCAGGCGGGGTCGCGCATTTTGGTGACGTCGCGCAATTCCGCGTGGAGCTCCGATATGCGTACCATTTCGCTGGACGTTTGGCCGCGGGAAACTGCCGTCGGTTATCTTCGCCGCGAAGGCGGCCGCGCAGACTTGAGCGAGGCGGATGCTCGGACGATCGCCGACGCGCTCGGCGGACTGCCGCTGGCGCTCTCGCACGCTGCAGCCGCGCTCCGCGGCATGCGAATGCTCACGCCTGCGCGCTATCTCGAGCACGTCGCCGAGCACCTAGCGAACGCGCCGCGCCACGCCGAATATCCGCGCTCCGTCTTCGCGACGTTCCAAACTGCCGTGGCTAGTGCCGAGCAACAGGCTCCAGGCGCAGCGGCGTTGTTCTGCTACGCCGCGCAATTCGCTTCGGATGCGATTCCCGACGAGCTCTTTCGGCAAAGCCTCGACCTGTACCCGGCCGCGCTGCGTCCCGCATTGCTGGACAAGCTAGCGGCGCTCGATCTGCACGAGGCTCTCGGAGAATCGCGCGTTGACGAAGCGCTCGGCGCGCTCGATCGGCTCTCGCTCCTCTCATTCGCGGAAACATCCAGGACGTACGGCATGCACCGGCTCGTGCAACTCGTCGGACAGGATCTCGCCGGCGAGGCGAAGCTTGAGTGGAGCCGGTGCGCGATCGCGGTGGCCGAAGCGCTGTTTCCTAAGCTCGAATTCGACGAGATCGAGTTCCCGGCTTGGCCGAAATGCGAGCGGTTTCTTCCCCACGCGCGCGCCGCGCTCAATAGCCTTCCGGACGATGCGCATATCATTCTCGCCGGTCGTCTCGCCGATCGCTGCGCAGTATATCTTCGGCAACGTGGTGACTACAGCTCGCCCGAGGCGCTGGAGAATTTCGCACTAGGCGTTTTCGAAACGAGCTGCGGAGCAGAACACCCTGATACCGCGACGATACTGCACAACATCGCGGTCCTCTACTGGTGCCAAGGGCGTTACGAAGAGGCGGTTTCGCTGCTCATGCGGGCTCTGACGATTTGGGAGCAGGCGTTCGGCCCGGATCACCCCACGGTTGCGAATAGCCTGAACGGCCTCGCGGTCGTGTACTCCGAACAAGGTCGCTACGAAGAGGCCGCTTCGCTGTACTCACGCGCATTAGCGATTTCGGAGAAGACGCTCGGCGCCAACCACCCCGCAGTTGCGCATTGCCTGCACAACCTCGCGATAGTCTACCACCACCAGGGCCAATACGGGGAGACGGAGGCGCTCTTCACGCGCGCGCTCGCGATTTGGGAGAACGTGCTCGGCCCTAATGACCCCTGGGTCGCGCACAGCTTGAATAGCCTCGGGTTATCTTATTGGAACGAAGGGCGTTACACCGAAGCCGAATCGCTGCTGAAACGCGCGCTGGCGATTCGAGAGATGGCGCTCGGGCCCGACCACCCTGACGTTCCGTACAGCCTAAACGGCCTCGCGGTAGTGTACCGAGACCAAGGCCGTTACGCAGAGGCTGAGCCGCTGCATGCTCGCGCGCTGGCGATTTGGGAGAAAACGCTCGGGCCCGATCACCCCTACGTTGCGTCTAGCTTGAACAACCTCGCGGTCTTGTACCAAAGGCAACGCCGTTACGAAGAGGCGGAGCGGCTACACACGCGTGCGTTGGCAATTCGCGAGAAAGCGCTCGGCCCCGTTCACCCCGAGGTCGCGACGAATTTAAGCGACCTCGCGACTCTGTATGAGGCTCAGGGCCGCTTTGCAGAGGCTAAGTCAGCATACGTGCGTGCACTGGCAATCCACGACAGGGCGTTTGGCCCCGATCACGTGTCGACCCAGGGGCTCCGCGAAAAGCTAATCGCCCTTCGTTCGGAGTGATCAGTTCTCTAGGAACGGCTTCCCTTCGTGCGCGACCAATAGGTCGTGCATGTCGTTGGCGTGGTCTTCCTCTTGCGCCAAGATGCCCTCGAGCATGACCCGCGTCGTGGGATCCTTCTCGCCGAAGAATCGGATCAGATCCCGGTAATGTTCGACGGCGATGCGCTCGGCGACGAGATTCTCCTTGATCATATCGATCAGCTTCTGGGCGTGGCCATACTCGGTTGCGGAGCGTGTGTGTAGGCCTTCAGGATTGAGATTCGGCGTGCCGCCCAGCTGGTTGATGCGATTCGCGATCTTCTCCATGTGCTCGTACTCGTCGCGCGCGTGCTCGGCGAACTCTTCCTTGACGCTCTCGCTGTCGATGCCGACGGCAGAGACGTTGTGCATGGTATAGCGAAGGATGCAGACGACCTCAGTCGCGAGTGCGGTCTGGAGCAGGTCGATCGTCTGCTGCACGTCACCGCCGTAATTCTCGGTGACCGCGCCGCGCTGCATCTGCTCCTGCGCGCGGCGGCGAAGCTCTTTGATGTCGGAAACGAAAGGTTGGCTCGCAGTACTCATGGCAAACCCGTACACCGTGAGCGAGAGAAACCCTACGTCGGCGTCGGAGGCGATCACGATCGTGACGGCCATGGCGCTCGAGGCCAACGCCGTGCGCCGCGAGCGACCGAACGCCACGGTGATCGAAGGCGGGATCGCGCTGGCGAAACTTCGCGAGCGGCCGCGAGGCACGGTCGTGGTCTGCGGCGTCGCGGGCGGCCTACGCGGCGATCTGCCCACGGGCGCGCTGCTCATTCCGCGCCGCGTGCGGCGTCCCGACGGCCGGGACCTCGAGTGCGATGCGGAGCTCGTCGCAACGTTCATTGCGAGTGCGCGCCGCCTTGGCGTCGAACCGGTGCTCGATCCGTTATTGACGGCCGGCGCGATCGTCGGCGGCGCCGCGCGTCTCGAGTGGGCGGCCCGCGGCTACGCGGGCGTGGACATGGAGACCGGGCTAATCGAGGCCTCGCGCGTGGCGGCCGTTCGCGTCCTGCTCGACACGCCGCAGCACGAGTTGTCCACAGATTGGGTAAACCCGATTCGAGCCATGCTTAGACCATCGAATTGGCCGCAAGCGGCATGGTTGGCGGTCGAAGCTCCCCGCGCGGCGCGGCTGGCGGCCCGCGTCGTGGCGCAGGGCATCGGGACGAAGCCGCGTATAGCGCGCCAATGGTGATCGAGCGCATCGACTCTCCCGCCGACGTCAAGCGCCTCCGTCGCGACGAAATCGACGTCCTAGCGAGTGAGATTCGAGAACTGCTCGTCCGAACGTGCGCCGCTAACGGCGGACACCTGGCGCCGAATCTCGGAGTCGTGGAGTTGACCCTCGCGCTGCATCGCGTTCTCGATCTGCCAAGCGATAAGCTGGTGTGGGACGTCAGTCATCAGACCTACGTGCACAAGATCTTGACGGGCCGCCGAGATCGGTTCGGTACAATTCGTAAGGGCGGCGGACTCTCCGGCTTCGCGATGCGCAGCGAATCGCAATACGACCCGTTCGGTGCGGGTCATGCCAGCACGGGCGTGGCCGCGGCGCTCGGGATGGCGACCGCGCGCGATCTCGTGGGCGGTGACGAGCGCGTCGTCGCGGTAATCGGCGACGGAGCGCTCACCGGCGGCCTCGCGTATGAGGCGCTCAACAACGCCGGCGATCGGCGCAGCCAATTCATGGTGATTCTCAACGACAACGAGATGTCGATCGCGCCGAACGTTGGCTCGATCGCGTCGTACTTGTCGGTGCTGCGAAGCAAGCCGCTTGCGAATTTCGTTCGCCGCACCGGCAAGGAGGTGCTCAAGCGAATCCCGCTCGGGAGCGCCGCGAAGCGGGCGATCGAGGGTGCAGAGATCGGCGCGATGCATTTCATCGGGCCGTCTGAAAAAACCGCGGTCATCTTCGAGGAGCTCGGATTCCGATACATCGGGCCGATCGACGGCCACAACTACGACACCGTACTCGATGCGCTCCAGACCGCGATCGACTTGGAGCGTCCCGTGCTCCTGCACGTGCGGACCATCAAGGGCAAGGGATACGAGCCCGCAGAGCGCGACTCGCGCACGTTCCACGGCATCGGCGCCAACGCGTTCGAGCCGAGCAATGGCGCGAAGAAGAGCAGTCCCGGCACGCGCCCGAAATTTCAGGACGTGTTCGGCGAAGCGATGATCGCGGTCGCCGAGAAGGACCCGCGCGTCGTCGGCATTACTGCGGCGATGCCCGACGGCACTGGGCTCGCGAAATTCGGCAAACGCTTTCCCGAGCGGTACTTCGACGTGGGCATCGCGGAGGCGCACGCCGTCTGTTTCGCCGCCGGCCTCGCGACCAACGGACTAAAGCCCGTCTGCGCGATCTACTCGACGTTTTTGCAGCGCGCGTACGATCAAGTCGTGCACGACGTCGTCGTGCAGAACCTACCGGTCGTTTTCTGCATGGACCGCGCTGGCTTCGTCGGCGACGACGGCCCGACGCACATGGGGCTCTACGACATCGCCTATCTCCGCACGCTGCCGAACATGACGCTGATGGCACCCGGCTCGGAGGCGGAGCTCCTGCCGATGCTCGAGCATGCCCTCTCGCTCAACTCGCCGGCCGCCATCCGCTATCCGCGCGGTTCGACCAGCGGCCGGCACGAGTGGACGGCAGCGCCGATCGCACACGGCAAGGCCGAGGTGCTGCAGCGCGGCCGCGACGTGGCGATCCTCGCCTACGGCACCACCTTGGACGTTGCTCTCGATGCTTCGGCTTCGCTCGGCACCGGTTCCGCAGAACACGTGACTATCGTCAACGCCCGTTTCGCGAAGCCGCTCGATGAAGGACTGATCCTGAGCCTCGCGCGCGACCACCGCCACCTCATCACGCTGGAAGAGCACTCACTGGCCGGTGGATTCGGTTCCGTGGTCGCGGAGTTTGTCTCCGATCGCGGCCTTGCGCTAAGCGTGGAACGGATCGGCGTGTCGAACGTCCTCGTTCAGCACGACTCGCAGGACAAGCAACGCGCGCTCTTCGGGCTGGCCGGCGAGGCGCTGGCGGCGCGGGTCGAGGCCATTCTGGCGGGTGAGCCGCTTTCGGTAAGGGCCGGCTAAGCTTACTCGGGTTTCGCCTCGGGCAGCCGGACTTCAACGCCGCAGGGTCCGAGGGAGCCGGCCGTGAGATCGATGCCCCGGCCAAGCGGCTGCGCGGCATACCGAAGCCCCCTACCAGGCACCAAGCAGGTTTCCTTGACGCTGGTGGCGACGGATGCTAAACTCGTGGCCTATGCCCCGGGGCGCATGAAAGCCGCCGAATTTAGCAGGGCGAGACACCTCCATGTTACGGAGCCCGTGTTTCGTCTTTTTGGTGTGCCCGAAAATGCCCGTGCCCCCCACGGCCTTTTACTGAAAGATTCGTACGCAAAGAAAGAGAGTAATGGCGAAGACGACAGCTCCGAAGTCCGCACCGAAGAGTTCAACGGAACCTGTCCCGAGCTCGTCCGTTACCAGCCCAGCGAGGGCTACGAAGGCTAGGTCGAAGCGATCCGCCGCCTCGCTCAAGGCGGGCGACGGCAACGGCGCGTCGACGATCATGCCGTCGACGTTCCCCATGCCGACCGGCGCGTTCACGGTGGAACAGCGTCCGGAGCCCGGTCCAAAGCGGGAGCGCCATTCGTTCGCGAAGATCCCCCACGTTCTCGAGGTCCCGAACCTGATCGAGCTCCAGAAGGCCAGCTTCGACTGGTTCAAGACGGAGGGGCTCGCGGAAGCCTTCGCGTCCATCTCGCCCATCAAAGACTTTACCGGCAACCTGATACTCGAGTTCGGCGAGCACTCGCTCGGCGAGCCCAAGTACTCGATCGAGGAGTGCCGGGAGCGCGACATGACCTACAGCGCGCCGCTGCGCGTGCGCGTCCGCTTGATCACGGCGGAGTCGGGCGAGATCAAGGGCATTCCGGACCAAGAGATCTTCATGGGCGACTTCCCGCTCATGACGGACAAGGGCACGTTCATGATCAACGGCGCGGAGCGCGTGATCGTGAGTCAGCTGGTCCGTTCCCCCGGCGTGTACTACAGCCAGGACGTCGACACCAACGCGCGCCCGACGTTCAACGCCACGATCATTCCCAATCGCGGCGCCTGGATCGAATTCGAGACCGACAACGGCACGAAGAACGACGAGACCGAAGGCACGATCGGCGTCCGGATCGACAAGAATCGCAAGATCTACGTCTCTACGTTCATTCGTGCGCTTTCGCGTCCGGATCTCGGCCTCGATTGGGAGAGCGACGAAGCGATCCGCAAGCTCTTTGACGACAGCCCGCTGATCCGCAACTCGATCGAAAAAGACAAGGATGTCAAGACCCGCGAGGACGCCCTCAAGGAGATCTACAAGAAGCTGCGCCCGGGCGAGCCGGAGAACGCCGAGAACGCCGAGAAGTTGCTCGAGGCGCTGTTCTTCGACGAGAAGCGCTACGATCTGGCGGGCGTCGGCCGCTACAAGCTCAACGGCAAGTTCCATTACCGAATCGCAAACCGCGACGTGGATGCCCGCGTCGATCAGCCCTACGTCGTGATCGACGAGTACGCCGACGCCGGACTCGAGATGCCTCCGATAACGGCGAAGTGCCTGTCGCGCGCCGACATGGTCGCGGTGATCCGCCGGCTGATCAAGGTCGCGACGGGAGTGGTCCCCAAGGACGACATCGACCATCTCGGCAATCGCCGCGTGCGCTCGGTGGGCGAGCTGCTGCAAAACCAATTCCGCGTCGGCCTGCTTCGTTTGGAGCGCGTCGTGCGCGAGCGCATGACGGTACAAGACATCGAGACGGTCACGCCGCAGGCGCTGATCAACATCCGTCCGGTCGTCGCCGCGATCAAGGAGTTCTTCGGATCGTCGCAGCTCTCGCAGTTCATGGACCAGACGAACTCGCTCGCGGAGCTGACGCACAAGCGCCGGTTGTCGGCGCTCGGGCCGGGCGGTCTGTCGCGCGAGCGCGCCGGCTTCGAAGTGCGCGACGTGCACCACTCGCACTACGGGCGCATCTGTCCAATCGAGACGCCGGAAGGCCCGAACATCGGCCTGATCGGCTCGCTCGCGACGTACGGGCGGGTCAATAAGTTCGGATTCATCGAGACGCCCTACCGCGTGGTGCGCGAAGGCATTGTGACCGACGAGATCGTCTACCTCACGGCGGATCGCGAGGACGAGTACATCATCGCCCAGGCCAACACGGCCGTGGACTCGTCGAGCGGGAAGATCACGGCCGAGTCGGTCGTCTGCCGCTACGCCGAGGAGTACATCGAAGAGCCCGCCGCGCGCGTCCAGTTGATGGACGTTTCGCCGAAGCAGATCGTCTCGGTCGCGACGGCGCTGATCCCGTTCCTCGAGCACGACGACGCGAATCGAGCACTCATGGGCGCCAACATGCAGCGGCAGGCGGTGCCATTGCTGCGGCCGGATGCGCCGATCGTCGGCACCGGCATGGAATACCGTGCGGCTAAGGACTCGGGCAGCCTCGTCGTGGCCGAGGAGGCCGGCACGGTGACGTCCGTGGACGCCAAGGGCGTCGCGGTTCGCAATGGTGACGGCATCGAGCGGACCTACGAGCTCCTCAAGTTCGTGCGCAGCAACGCCGGAACGTGCATCAACCAACGCCCGATCGTCAACGTCGGCGACGACGTCGTCGCGGGGCAGGTTGTGGTCGACGGACCCTCGTCGGATCAAGGCGAGCTCGCGCTCGGGCAAAACGTGCTCGTCGCGTTCATGCCCTGGGAAGGCTACAACTACGAAGACGCGATCCTCATCAGCGAGCGGATGGTCAAGGAGGATCGCTTCACCTCGATTCACATCGAGGAGTACGAGTGCGAGGCCCGCGACACCAAGCTCGGGCCCGAAGAAATCACGCGCGACATCCCCAACGTGGGCGAGGACGCGCTGAAGGATCTCGACGAGCGCGGCA
Source organism: Vulcanimicrobiota bacterium (assembly GCA_963722595.1). Lineage (GTDB taxonomy): Bacteria > Vulcanimicrobiota > Vulcanimicrobiia > Vulcanimicrobiales > Vulcanimicrobiaceae > Cybelea. The sequence continues at coordinate 176,801 of CAVRNN010000001.1, forward strand.
TCATTCGCATCGGCGCCGAGGTTCGTCCCGAGGACATCCTCGTCGGCAAGGTAACGCCCAAGGGCGAGACCGAGCTCACCGCCGAGGAGCGCCTGCTACGTGCGATCTTCGGCGAAAAGTCGCGCGAGGTGCGCGACACGAGCCTCAAGGTTCCGCATGGCGAGAAGGGCAAGATCATCGACGTCAAGGTCTTCTCGCGAGAGAATGGCGACGAGCTTTCGCCCGGCGTCAATCACCTCGTTCGAGTCTACGTCGCGCAGAAGCGTAAGATTCTGCAAGGCGACAAGATGGCAGGCCGTCACGGCAACAAGGGCGTGATCGCCAAGGTGCTCCCCGAGGAGGACATGCCGTACCTCGAGGACGGGACGCCGGTCGACATCGTGCTCAACCCCCTGGGCGTGCCGTCGCGCATGAATCTGGGGCAGATCATGGAGACGCATCTCGGCTGGGCCGCTCGTATGTTGGGCATGAGCGTCGCGACCCCCGTCTTCGACGGCGCGCACGCCGAGGATATCGCGGAGTGGCTGCAAGACGCCGGGCTGCCGGCCGACGGCAAGACCTGGCTGCGCGACGGGCGCAGCGGCGACCGCTTCTCACGACCGATCACAGTCGGCTTGATCTACATGCTCAAGCTCGCACATCTCGTGGACGACAAGATCCACGCCCGCTCGACGGGTCCGTACTCGATGATCACTCAGCAGCCGCTGGGCGGGAAAGCGCAGTTCGGCGGTCAGCGGTTCGGCGAGATGGAGGTCTGGGCGCTCGAGGCATATGGGGCCGCGTACACGCTGCAAGAATTGCTAACCGTGAAGTCCGACGACGTCGTTGGCCGCGTCAAGACGTACGAGGCGATCGTTAAAGGCGAAAACGTCATGGAGCCCGGCGTGCCGGAATCGTTCAAGGTCTTGATCAAGGAGCTGCAATCGCTCGCGCTCGACGTCAAGGTGCTCACGGAGAACCGCGAAGAGGTCGAGATCAAGACCCCGGAGGACGAAATGGGCGAATCCGAGCGGCGCGAGTATGGATTGCTGATGGGAGACGAGCAAACGGCGGTCTCGCAGACCTCGGTCGCGACGCGCGAAGCCGCGGTCGCGGAGGCCTCGCCCGAAGAAGCAGAGGAAGAGGAAGAAGAAATCGACGACAGCAAGCCGCTCGACGCGACTGCCCCGATTCCGGCGCCTCCGCCGACGCCGCGTCCCGCGGATGCCGAGTCCGAAGAGATCTTCGAGGAAGAGGCCGCCGACGAGGAAATCGAGGGACCGCAGGGCTACGAGCTCGAGGAAGAGGACGAGGAGCCTGGTTACGACGAGGAAAAACCGGCCTACGAGGGCGACGAAGAAGAGGCACCCTTCAACGAAAACAACTCCGAAGAGGAGTTCTAACCCTTCAACGAGCCTGTCCTCCAGCGTAGTCGAAGGGCCGCGGATGACAACGAAGGTAAGGCCCCGCTTTCGCGGAGCCTTACCTTTTAAAATACGGCGTTAGCGTTTGCTGCAGACTCCGGTTACGCCGACCTTGCGTCCGGTCTTCGTTTCGGTAAACGATGACGCCGAGGTTACTTTGCTCGGGCTGACCTTCGTGTTGACGGTGTCGGTCTGACTGGCGACGTCCGGCCCGGGCGCGAACGAGACGTCATGCCAGGCCATCTTGTTGCCCTGCCAGCCGCTCGAGAACGAGAGGCCGTACGCTCCGCCATCCCCATAGGTCACGTCGACCCAGCGGTGCGTGTCGGAATCGTACGTGATCTTGTCCCACGTGGTCAGTTTTCTCGAGATCCACGACGTCGCGTTCGTCGTGGACGTTTCCTCGATCCAGTACCCGGTTGGGTCCATCGTATAGGTCGAGGTCGTGATGTAGGCCGACGGCCGACGGGCGCTCTTCGTGCTGCACGTCCACGTGCCGATCATGAATTCCAGCGACGAAAAGTTCGGCTTGTGGGGCGCGGGAATCGGCGTGCTCTCTACCTGCGCCACGGCGTAAGCCGGAAGCGCGACGGCCAACGCGACCGCAAACGTAATGAAAATGCGTTTCATAAGCAAATGTTGTTTCCTCCGAGGGCCGGCGGGAATGCCGGCCGAACGCGACGTTTAACGGCGTGCTCGCGCATGCCTGCGGTTCCCCAGCGTGCGAGCTGGGGCTAGTTCGCTAAGGCGTCGGCAAGAATTCGCCGCGGGTTAGGGTAATGCGAGCCTTCTAAGCATGAGCAGCCCGGAGAGAATCGGCGTCGTCGGGACCGGCCGCATGGGCGCCAACATCGCTAAGCGACTGCACGACGTAGGCTATACGATTGCCGCGTTGTACGACGTCCGGCGCGAGTCGGCAGACGACACGGCGGCGGAAACCGGCGGAGAGGTCGCGGAATCGCTTGCGCGCGTGACGGACCTATCCGACGTCGTGATCACCGTCGTCACGGACGATGCCGCGATGTATCGCGTCTTCGCGTCGGAAGGCGACTCGCTGCTGAACGGCGCGCGCGGCAAGCTCTTCATCAACTGTGCAACGGTAACGCCCAAGGTGCACGTCGACGTCGAGCGGCTCGCGCAGGCGCAGGGCGCGGACTCACTCGAAGCGTGCATGGCGAGCTCGATCACGCAGGCGCGCGACGGCACGCTGTACCTCATGGTGGCCGGACGCCGCGACGCCTTCGAACGGATCAAGCCGCTTCTCGAGAAAATGAGCGTCTCGCTGAAGTATATCGGCAAGTCGGGACGGGCGGCGCAAGTCAAAGCGCTGGTCAACATGGTGATGAACATCAACACCGCGGGACTCGCCGAAGGCCTGGGTCTCGGCGACGCACTGGGGCTCGACCTCGACATGCTGCGTGAAGTCTTCTCGCAGACGGGCGCAAACTCGCGCGTTCTCGAGACCGACGGCGCCGACATGCAGAATCGCGACCACGATGTCTACTTCTCGGCGGCGCATGCGGCCAAGGACAGCGGCATCGCGCTTGCGCTCGCCGCGAGCGTCGACTTGAGCCTTCCCCTCGCGCGCGCCACGTTCGAACAATACGAGCGCATGAAAGCGTTCGGACTCGGAGAGCTCGACAAGTCGGGCGTATCCGAGCTCACGTTCAAGTCCCGCCACGGCCGTCCGGCGGTGGCAAACTCCTAGGACGCTAACATCCGGAAGGAACAGAAATGGCTACCGAAACCCGAACGAACATCGTCCCCTTGGTCAGTTCCGGAACCGCCGGCCCGCTGGGCGCGATCCACGTGCCGCGCCTTTGGCTAAAGCTGTCGCTCGCGTCCATCGGGGCACTCCCCGAGGGCTACGACGAGTGCGGCGCTGGCTTCGACGCGATGACGCTGAACGCGCTGGGACTCGATCGGCAGAAAACGATCGACTTCGTGCGGCAGAGCAAGCCGAGCTACATGGAGTTCGAGAAGTGGATCGTCGCCAACGGGAAGACCGACAAGGCAACGATCGAGCGTCACAACGCGGCGATTCGCGGCTACAATCACGGCGACGACCTCGCCAAGAGCATGCGCGACAGTTCAAAGATCGACAACGGCTCCGTGAAGGACGCGGTGACGCTCAACACGGTCGAAGATCTGGACGAGATCTACCACCAAGCTCTTCGGGGCTAGCCGGTTCCCTTCTCGGGCCGGCGGATGTATGCTTGGCCTGCGCGCCAAGGGAGGGTCAGCCCGTTCCCGTCCGGCGTGTTAAGGAGTTGCGTATGCGATTTATCGGTTTGGCGCTCGGCGTCGTGCTGCTTGCGTCGGTCGTCGCGCTGGGGCGGGTCACCGCTCCATCGACCGCCGACGCCTCCATGCTGATCGCCGCGAGGACGACCTTTTCGCACTTCGAATGCTACACGGCCACCTTCGGTCAACAGCCCGGCGCCGGCATCCAGCTAACGGATCAATTCCAAACCTATCAGACGAAGCTCGGGCCACCCGAGCTTTTCTGTACTCCGGTAACCAAGAAAGTTCTCTCTGGCCCGCACCTTAAACCGCCGCCGCCGGCAGATCATCTCACCTGTTACTCAATTCAGGGTCCGCAGGTCGCGCAGTCGCGCCCCTATGCCAATCAGTTCATCAAACAGGACAACGTGTCGGTCGAAACGCCCAGCCTGCTCTGCGTGCCGACGCATAAGACCGGCTAGATAGGCATCGAGCCTCGATACTGCGTAAAGGTCAGAGCGCCTGAGGCACTTCGGGCGCTCTCTCTTACTCGACGGGGGTAAAGCGTGACGGCGAAGAGCCGCTTCATCGATCAAGAGATCCAGGAATACATCATAGCGTCGACCGTACGCGAACATGCGCTCCTGCGAGAGCTGCGCGAGGAAACCGCGCGACTGCCCGAAGCGCGGATGCAGATCGGGCCGGAGCAGGGACAGTTCATGGCGCTGCTGGCGCATGCGATCGGTGCGCGCCGCTACCTGGAGGTCGGCGTGTTCACCGGCTACAGCTCCCTTGCGCTGGCGCTCGCATTACCGCGCGACGGCTACATTCTCGCTTGCGACGTCAGCGAGGAGTATACGTCCGTAGCCCGTCGGTATTGGACGGCGGCCAAGGTGGCATACAAGATCGACCTTCGCCTCGCGCCGGCGCTCGAGACGCTCGAGCGGGTGCAGGCCGAGAAGCCGCTCCCCTTCGACATGGCGTTCATTGATGCCGATAAGGTGAACGTGAACGCATACTACGACGCATGCCTGGAGCTGCTTCGCCCGGGCGGGCTCGTGCTCGTCGACAACGTTTTGTGGGACGGCGCCGTCGTCGATCCGAAACACAACGATGCGGACACGTTGGCGCTGCGCGAGGTGACCCTGCGCGCGGGCCGCGACGATCGCGTCGAGGCGATTCTCGTGCCGGTCTGTGATGGGCTGCTGATCGTGCGGAAGCGCGAGGCCGTTAGGGCGGCGGGCGGAGGTAGTTGAAGCGCGACCACGCGCCTCGGTCGGAGGCCGGCGGCGGTCCCGCCGCCGTGACCGACGCGCCGGCGACGTCGAAGCACATTTTGCGATGTGGATAGTCGACCGCGATGGCCGCGACGCTCGCAAGGTTCGTCTCGATAATGCCGTTGTATCCATCGGGCCGCTCGGCCTCGGTGCAGATCGGCATCGAACTCGATGGAGCGCCAGCTGCGTAGCGCACCGAGGCAACGGCGCCGCACGCGAAGCCGTCACGTGCGGCCGCAGGCATCGAGCGGTAATCGGCACTCGCGACCAGCGGTTCTCGGAGCTGAGTGCGTACACCGTCCCAGAGGGCGCCTCCGCCGGCCATGCCCGAATCCAGTACGACGTGACTGAGCCACGTACCGTTGATCTCGACCGTCGCGAGCGGCACGTGCGGCGCGAGATTGACGGTGAGGCAGTGAAGCTTCGCGAGTTTCGATTGGCTCGGATAGAGCGTTACCGTCCGATGCGCGCGATCGATGAGCGTCGGGAAGTGCGTGAAGAAATCGTATCCGCACAGGGCGCTATAACCGGTGAGATTTGACGAGATCAACGCGGGAACGTCGCGCAGCGCATGGCCGGCTACGCCGAAGCTCGCGATGTCGGTCTGGCGATCGACGTAGGTGCGGCCGTCGGGCGCGACCTCGAACGTGCCGGCGCGTCCCTGGAGCCGCGCCGCGTGCGCGAGCATCGGCGAAACCAGGATCGCCGAGCTTCCGGTATCCAGCACGCAGGATGCGCGCTGGCCCTCGATCGTCACCGGGATCGTCGTGCGCGTCGAATTGAAGCTGCTCCCGATGGTCGTCGGGGCGGATGCCGCCGCGGGGTGCGCGTCGCGCGCGATCGCGGCGAAACTCGCGCCGAGGCAGAGGACAATGATCAGAATGCGGAGTGCAGCGGACGGTATCACAGACTCGAACGTAGCGTACCACAGACGGCGGGATTCGTCCGCACCTCTCATCAAAGTGTAAGCTGGTGGTTGGCGACTAGTGCGCATCGCGTGTATCGGAGGCGGTCCCGCCGGGCTATACTTTGGAATTCTGGCGAAGCAGCGCTTTCCGGAATGGTCGATTCGCATTTTGGAGCGCAATCGGCCCCTCGATACCTTCGGCTGGGGCGTCGTCTTCTCCGATGCAACGCTCGAGAATCTGCGCTTGGCGGACGAGCCGACGCATCGCGAGATCACTCAGGCATTCGCACACTGGGACGACATAGAGGTGCACTTTCGTGGTCACACGATGCGCTCCGGAGGCCACGGCTTTTGCGGCATCTCACGAAAGCGCTTGCTCACGATACTGCAAGACCGCGCCGCGGCGCTCGGTGTCGACGTTCGTTTCGAGGCCGACGTCGTAGACGTCGACGCATTGCGGCGCGAGTGCGATCTGCTCGTTGGTGCGGATGGCGTCAATAGCAGAGTTCGCAGCGCCTATGCCGAGGCGTTCGAGCCGCGCCTCGACCGCGGGCGCTGCCGCTTCGTCTGGCTCGGCACGAAGCTGCCGCTCGATGCGTTCACGTTCATCTTCGAACGCACCGAGCACGGATGGTTTACCGTGCACGCCTACCGCTTCGATGAGGAACTGAGTACCTTCATCGTCGAGTGCCGCGAGGAGACTTACCTGGCACATGGGCTCGATTCGGCCGACTCGGAGCAGACGATCGCGTTCTGCGAGCGCATGTTCGAGCCGTATCTCCGCGGCCACCGGCTCATGGCGAACAGCGCGCATCTGCGGGGGCGCGACTGGCTGAACTTCACACGCGTCAACAACGCGCACTGGGTAAACGGCAGCGCCGTCTTGATGGGCGACGCCGCGCACACGGCGCACTTCTCGGTGGGCTCCGGCACGAAGCTCGCAATGGAAGACGCTGTCGGCCTCGTGGACGCCTTGGCGTCCGGCGCGGGCACGGGTGAAGCGCTGCGTCTCTATGAGGAAACCCGCCGCGTCGAGGTCCTCAAGCTGCAGAATGCGGCGCGCAATTCGACCGAATGGTTCGAGAACGTGGGCCGATATGCGACGTTGCCGCCCGAGCAATTCGCGTACAGCCTACTGACGCGCAGCCAGCGGATCGGGCACGAGAACTTGCGTCTGCGCGACACGACCTACGTAGACTCGATCGAACGATGGTTCGCGGGGCGCTCGGTGCCGCCGATGTTCACGCCGTTCCGTTTGCGCGAACTCGAGCTGCAGAACCGGATCGTAGTCTCACCGATGGACATGTATAGCGCAGAGGACGGCACGCCCGGCGACTTCCACATGGTCCACCTCGGAGCGCGGGCCCTCGGCGGCGCGGGACTCGTTTTCACCGAGATGACGTGCGTCACGCGTGAGGGACGCATTTCGCCCGGTTGCACCGGCATGTATCTAGCCGAACACGAAAACGCGTGGAAGCGAGTCGTCGACTTCGTGCACGACTCATCGCGCGCGAAGATCTGTTTGCAGCTGGGTCATTCGGGGCCCAAAGGCTCGACGAAGCTGATGTGGGAGGGCATGGATAAACCGCTCGAGCGAGATAACTGGCCGGTGGTCGGGCCCTCCGCCATCCCCTACGCCCCAGTGAATCAAGTTCCGCTCGAGTTGACACGCGACCAGATGAATACGATCCGCGAGGCGTTTGTTCGCGCGGCGCAGATGGGGCTGCGCGCCGGCTTCGACATGATCGAGCTGCACTGCGCTCACGGCTACCTGCTCTCGTCGTTCATCACACCGTTGCGCAACTGCCGGACGGACGAGTACGGGGGCTCGCTCGAAAACCGGCTGCGCTATCCGCTGGAGTTGTTTCGCGCGATGCGGGCCGTCTGGCCGAAGGCGCGCCCGATGTCGGTGCGCATCTCGGCGACGGACTGGGTCGATGGCGGAATCTCGGGCGACGATGGCGTGGAGATTGCGCGCGCGTTCAAGTCGGTCGGCGCGGACCTCATCGACGTTTCCACGGGGCAGACGTCTCCCGATGCCCAGCCGGTTTACGGGCGCATGTTCCAGACGCCCTACGCCGACAAGATTCGCAACGAGGTCGGCATAGCGACGATGGCCGTGGGCAACATCACCGACGTGGATCAAGTGAACGCGATCCTCGCGGGCGGACGCGCGGATCTCGTTGCGCTCGGCCGACCGCATCTCGCCGATCCTTTCTGGACGTTGCACGCCGCCGCGCAGCTCGGATACCGCGACGCGGCGTGGCCGGTTCAATATCTCGCGGGCAAGGAGCAGCTCGAGCGCCTGATCGCGCGCGCGGCGGAGGCCGCGCGATGAGCCTCGTGGGCAAGCACGCTGTCGTTACTGGCGGCGGGCGCGGCATTGGCCGCGCCACGGCCGAGCTATTGGAGCGTGCGGGGGCGCGCGTCAGCATCGTGAGCCGGTCCGCCGGCACGCGCGCGGACGTAACGAATGAGGCGCAGGTGCGCGAGGCCTTCGAGCGCTGTCGCGACGTCAACGGCCCGATCGCGATCCTCGTCAACAACGCCGGCATCGCGGAGTCTGCGCCGATCACGCGCACGGATCGCGCGACGTGGGATCGAATCATCGCGATCAACCTAACCGGCACGTTCGTGTGCACGCGCGAGGCGCTGCCCGACATGATCGCGGCGGGTTGGGGGCGCATCGTGAACGTCGCGAGCATCGCGGGTCTCGAGGGCGCGCCGTACATCTCCGCCTACTGCGCGAGCAAACACGGCGTCGTGGGCTTTACGAAATCCGTCGCCGCGGAATGCGCCGGCAGGGGCATTACGGCCAACGCAGTCTGTCCCGGCTATACGGATACCGAGATGTTTGGTCGCACGCTCGCGAACATCGTCGCGAAGACGGGCAGAGGCAAAGACGATACGCGCGATCTGTTGGCGCGCGGCAATCCGGGCGCCCGTATCGCGACCGCTGATGAGGTAGCCGAGGCGATCGTCGATCTCGCAGCGGGCACGCAGAGCGGCCTGGCCCTCGTCGTCCCCCGAACGGTGACATGAGAACGTCGCTCACCGGCGCCAACGCGCGGGACGTCGAGCTGTTCCGCGCGCGGATTCGCGTGGCGCTCGAGCTGGCGATCGGCAACGGTCCGGTGCAGGCGCACCGCGCGCTGGACCAGGTCGCGCCGTCAGTGGGATCGGGCAACGACGAAATCGACGCGCTGTATTTTCAGGCCCGCGCCATCGCGCATATCAAAGCCCGTGCGGTCGACCAGGGATTCGAGGCGCTCGAACGCGCGCTGGCGGCGGCTCGCGTCCATGGCGAGCCGGGGCTCTGCGTGCGCGTGCTGCTGAACTATGGCTCTGCGCTGCTACAGGACGGCAACGTGGCGCTCGCCGTCGCATGTCTCGAGGATGCGCTCGAGATGTCGCGCGGCTTCGAGGTCGCAAGGCCGTTCGTGCTGGTGAGCCTTGCGGAGGCGTTGCTTGCCGCGGGCGAGCTTCGACGCGCGGCGGCGTTCCTATTCGAGCTACAGAGCACAGGCGAGGGCACGACGCGAACGTCGCTCGTGGCCGCGGCGGCGGCAATCCCGCTCGGCATGATGCTGGGAGAAGAAGCGCTGCTGAAGTCGAGCTGCGATCCGAGCCTGCTGGACCTCGCGTTCGCGCTTCCCGAACAGGGGCTGCTCGGCCCACTCGTCGAGTCGTTCTGCGCGCTCTACGAGCAGCGCGGCTGGCGCGCGCGGCACGACGCGCTCCTGGAGCGCAGCTTGGCAACGCTGTCGGTGCTCGACAACAGCCTGCTGCTCGGCATCCGCGCCGCGCGGCTGGGTCGCGCGGAGCACCTTGCGCGCGTGAGCGCGCTGATGGCGCGGCAATGCGGGACGGGGAGCTCGCGCTTTCTGCGTGCCCACCAGGATCTGTTCGACAGCTTTGTTTCCGCGCGACGCCAGACGCCGGAGCGCGCGACGGAGCTCGCGATCTCGGCGGAGGCCGAATTCGCGCGGGCCGGCCGGCCGTTGCTGCGGGCGCTTGCGCTGGACGCCGCCGGGCTGGCGAGCCGCGCGCGCGAGCTCCGTGCGAAATGCGGGGCGCGAATCGACGCGCTGCGTCCCGTGTGGCTTGGCCCGGCGATCAATAAACGCTTGGCGACCGCTCTCACGCCGCGTGAATCGGAGGTAGCGCGCATGGCGGCGCGCGGCGCGGCCAATCGAGCGATCGCGGCCGCGCTGGGCCTTAGCGAACGCACCGTCCACCACCACTGCGAGGCGGTCTTCTCAAAACTCGGGATTCGTTCGCGCTGGCTGCTCGCCTCGGCACTTGGCGAGCATATGGGCAAATTACCCACGCAGGCGCGGCGGCCTCCTTAGTATCATTATTGCTATGGAAACTGCAAGATCGCTGCGCATTTTGGTGGTCGCTTCCTCGCTCGCGCTCCTGGCCGATTGCGGCGGGAGCGGCGGCTCGCAGCTTTCGGGCGTTCCGCCGGCAGCCGGCGAGCGCGCCGGGAGCCCGGCATCGTGGATGGCGCCCGACGCGAAACGCCACGACCTGCTCTACGTTTCGGATCTCGACTCGGATGACGTCAACGTCTACTCGTATCCGCAGGGCAAACTGAAAGGCGTGTTGACCGGCTTCCAGGCCGTCCACTACGAGTGCGTCGATGCCGCCGGAGATGTGTTCATCGCCGACGGCGAGGCGAAGCAAGTGCTCGAGTACGCGCACGGCGGAACGAACCCGATAAAGAAGTATACCGAGCCGGGATTCACGCACGGCTGTGCCGTCGATCCTACGACCGGCAACCTCGCGGTGCTGCACGATCCTCCGTCGAGCGGGTACGGCGGCTTCTCGATCTACAAGCACGCGAAGGGCAAGCCGACGGAGTACGTTACGCCGAACGTCTTCCGCGTCTATTTCATCGGCTACGACGCCAAGGGCGATCTCTTCGTCGACGGAACCGCCTATCACCCGACGTTCGAGATCGCCGAGCTGCCCGCGGGAAGCAAAACTACGGAAGCGATCACGCTCAATCAGCCGATCAACCTCCCCGGCGCGATCGCGTGGGACGGCAAGTACCTCGCCGTGGGCGATCAAGTTTCCCTTTCGGGTCCTTCGAAGATCTACCAGTTCTCGATCAGCGGAAGCACGGGCAGCCTCCAGGGAACCACGCCGCTCGCGGACTCCTGCGACGTTCTGCAGTTTTGGCTCCAGGGTACGCGCGTCATCACGAGCGACGATTGTGCGCCGCGCGTCCTCTACTTCCACTATCCCGCGGGTGGCTCGTCGACGAAGACGATCAGCGACTCGCTCCACGAACCGGTCGGCGTTACGGTCAGCGTAGCGAAGTAGCGCGTTACGCGCCGTACCAGCGGAGGTGCGGCCAGACCTGCGATAGCGGCGCGACCGGGTGGCGGCAGAAGTAGATTGGTGCCGGTCCCTCGACGATCCACTTGTACGGCTCGGCCGAGGTGCGCACGAGCACGACGCTGCGATAGTAACGGCGCAGAAGGTCGACGCGCGTGGCGCCGATCGCGATGAGGGAGCGGCCGTCGTAGCCGCGCGTTCCCCAGAGATAGTAGTTGTTCTGGCTGGAGATGACGCTGGGTAAGTCATAACGCGGGCCATAGAAGTCGAGCGCCGCGGCGTCGCCGTACGTATCGGCGTAGATCGCCGTGCGCGCGCGTACGCGTGGCGGCAGCGAGGAGTAGACCGCGGCGACGTCGCGCGCGAGGCGCTGCCAGCCGAACTCTTCGGCGAAGAGCGGCTGGATGAGGCGCGCTGGCGCCGCCTTGCGACCGGTCAGGCCGAGGAGTCGCGTATAGGCGATCAGGCCGTCGACGGGCAGCACGGGGAGCGAGAGCGGGAGCGCCGCGAGCGCGACGGCGGCGAGAAGCGCGAAGAGCGCCGCGCGCACCCGCATAGCGGCGCGCTCGACGGCCACGGCGCCGATCGCGACGAGCGCCGCGTAGTAACCGATGATGTAATAGCCCTTCGCGCTGAGGGCGATCGCAACGAGGAAAACCACGGCATAGGCGATGGCGACAAACCGCAGGTCGCGCACTTCGGGCAGGCGGAACGGCGCAATCAGGCCCGCGACCCAGATCGGCACGGCGACCGGATTAGTGTAGAGCAGCTGCTCCGCGGCGAACGCGCCTGCGTTTGCGAATCTCGCCCCATACTCGAGAGCGAACCCGGCGGCCAACGCAGGCCGATGTGTTGCGTCGCCGCGCAGCACCTCGATAAAGGGCCAACTGTGTGCCGCCTGCCACGCGAGGCTGGGCGAGAGCACGAGCAGGGCGAGCCCGCAGGCGTACAGCGGGTACAGGGAATGCAATACGCGGCGCTGCGGTGTGGCGAGCAGGCCGACGCCGATGCCCAGGATCGGCAGCAGCATCGAGTATTTTGCATAGGCGCCGAGCCCGACGACGACGCCAAGGGTCACCCAGAGGGGCGCGTCGTTTGCAGATGACGATCGCACGATGCGAATCGCGATGAAGAGCGCGAGCGTCCAGAGAAATGGCTCGAACGAGCTCGTCGTGAGCGTGTTGCCGAGCAGCAAGTACGCCGGCATCAGCATCGTTGCGATGCCGGTGAGCCACTGCGCGAAGCGTCCGCCGCCGAGCTCGGCCGCGAGCCGCACCGCGAGATAGACGGTCAACGCCGCCGCGATAATCGGCAGCGCGCGCAGTGATAGGAGCGAGTATCCCGAGGGCGCCGCTAGCCGCGCCGCAACGGCGACGAACGGGGGCTGATCGACGTAGCCCCAAGCCAAGTGCTTCGAACACGCGATGAAGTAAAGCTCGTCGCGAAAGTAGCCGTAGCGCGAAGCCGTCGTGGCATGAAGCAGAACGGCCAGCAGCGCCAGACCGGCGCCGATCACGCGGTGCGGCGCGCGAGAACCATCAGGCTGAGCGCGAAGCCACAGACCCCCGACCAGATCCAGGAGCCGAGCGCGACGTTCCAGTCCCACCAGATGCGTTCGCTTGCAAACGTCCCGAGCAGGTAGACCCCAATGTACGTCATCGGCACCGCGATGGCAAACGTCCGGAACGCTCGCGTGTAGCCGGGCGCCGGATGCGGATCATAGCGCGCGATAAAAAGGTCGGCGAGCACACCGGTGACGAGCGATTGGGCGATGGTCACGGTGAGCAGCGGAGATTGGTTCGTGAACGCTGCGGCGGCGGGGATATTGCCGATGAGCAAGATGATGGTGAGCATACCGAGGCACGGATGCATGCGCGCCACGAGCCATAGGGCGAAACCGGCGATCAGCGTGCTTTGAAAAATCACGATCAAGACGCCGGTCGCGATCTTGTAGTAGCCGATGCCGAGCGCGGTGAGGTAGTTCGGCGTGAAGGGCACGATGGGAGGCGGAGCGTTGCTACGGCCCGCGGCGGGGTCGAAGGCGTACGCGGTTCCGAAATGGGCCAAGATCAGCCACGTCGCCAGCCCAAGAGCGAGGGGCAGCTGCCGTCCGAGCGTCGTCGAGTGAGCCCGATCGGAAATCACCGAACGAATCGGTCCACTTGATAAAAAGAAGATACCGAGCCCGAGGATCTGGTGCGTCGGGCTCAGCAGCGCGTCGACGCCCTCCTCGATGCCCAATGCGTGATGCCAGATCACGTCGCCGATGCCCCCCAAAGCGAAGATCGGGATGCCGAGCAGGGCCAAGCGATATGGTCGCGGGAAGGCGTTCGTCCAGTCGTAGCCCATAGCGTGATAGCGCAACCAAAAGGCCAGAATGACCAATGCCAGCGCCAACATGCCGGAATAGAACACGGCGTGGTAGGGCGTGAAGAAACTCTCCACGGGAACGTGCCCGTGCGCCCAGGCATCCGAAAAGAATCCGCCCGATATCCACACGCCGCAGATCCCAATTGCATAGTCGAGCACGAGACTTCGCGGAGCGGCGTGCTGCTGCATGAACGGGGCGTTATGCGGGAATGCGCGATGCGCCTTCTCACGAGCAGGTGGCGTCCCTGCGCGCTCCGTACGAGTGCCGACGTGCTTCTTCGCATCGGAGCGATCGGTCTCGCGGCGCTGCTCGGAGGATGTGCATCGCGTCCCCCGGACGTTCCGTCGAATGCCGCCGTCGGGCCGACCGTCCTGCCGAAACCGCGCATCGAGCCCAATGGCGCCCTTCCGCGTATTCTGGCGATGCGCTTCTCCTCGCTCGACCTGCGGCGCGGCCAGCGTTGGTCTGGTTCGTTCGTGGCCGGCACGAACGTGGCGAGCATCGAGGTGCGTACGAACCTTTTTTCCATCAACGTGCCGCATCGCAGCCCGGGGCGCTTCGCGTTCTCGCTCGACGTCCTGGACGTGCCGCCGATCTTCATCCGGTCTTATAGTCTGCGTGTAATCGCGCGCAACAGCGCGGGCAACACGTACGAAGAAGACCTTCCCTTTAGAATCCGATGACGAAGGCGCGCTACGAGTCTGCGGGTGGCGTCCTCTCCATTACGCTCGACGGACCGGCGCACAAAAACGCTCTGACGTTCGAGCTCTACGCCGAGTTGCGCGACCGCTTTCGAGGGCTCCGTGAAGACGCCGGAGTCAAGGCCATCGTGCTCACCGGTGCCGGCGGCGACTTCTGTTCCGGCGGCGACGTCGGCGAGATCATCGGGCCGCTGACGCAGCGCGACGCGAAAGGACTCATGGAGTTTACGCAGATGACGGGCGACGTGGTGAAGGCGATGACGGCGTGCCCACAGCCGATCGTCGCCGCAGTGGACGGCGCCTGTGCCGGCGCCGGAGCGATCCTGGCGATGGCGAGCGACCTGCGCATCGGGACGGAACGGTCGCGTATCGCGTTTCTGTTCGTGCGCGTCGGGCTGGCCGGGAGCGACATGGGCGCTTGCGCGATGCTGCCGCGCATCATCGGGCTCGGCCGAGCCGCCGAGCTGCTCTATACGGGTCGCTCGATGTCCGGGACGCAGGCGTACGAGTGGGCCTTCTACAACGAGCTAAGTGCGCCAAACGAGCTGCAGGGCCGCGCGATGGAGTTCGCGCGGACGATCGCGCGCGGCCCGACACTCGCGCATGCGATGACGAAACGCATGCTCAAGTACGAATGGGCGCTCCCCCTCGACGAGGCGGTTGACGCCGAAGCCTGGGCCCAGGCGACCTGCATGGAAAGCAACGATTTCCGCCGCGCCTATGAGGCATTCATGGCGAAACGACCGCCCCGATTCGAAGGCAACTAAGGGAGGCTCCCTAAGTGCTCCCCGAGCTGGACTGGCCGTTCTTCGATGAGGAGCATCGCGCGTTCAGCGCAGCGCTGGAACGCTGGCTCGTGCAAGCCGACGTGCTCGACGACGAGCGCAACGCTGACGCGAGCTGCCGCGCGTGGGTCCGCGCCCTCGCGGACGGTGGATGGTTGCGGGCCTGCGTACCCGGCGCCTACGGCGGCGTTCGCGCGGATCTCGACGCCCGCACGCTCTGTCTCGCGCGCGAGATGCTCGCGTACCGGTCCGCGCTCGCGGACTTTGCGTTCGCGATGCAGGGCTTGGGGAGCGCGCCCATCGCGCTGTTCGGCAACGCCGAGCTCGCGCGGCGGTATCTGCCAAACGTCGCCAACGGCAGATGCGTCGCGGCGTTCGCGCTCTCAGAGCGCGAGGCGGGCTCGGATGTGGCGGCGCTCGCAACGCGCGCCCGCCGCGAAGACGACACGTACGTGCTGGACGGCGAGAAGACGTGGATCTCCAACGCCGGGATCGCCGATCTGTATGTCGTTTTCGCGCGAACCGGCGGCGACGGAGCGAAGGGGCTGACGGCGTTTGCCGTCGACGCGGCAACCCCGGGCTGCTCCTCGGGCAAGCGAATTGAAACGATCTCACCGCATCCGCTGGGCACGCTGCGATTCGATCGCGCACGCGTTCCAGCTTCGCGCCGGATCGGCGAGGAGGGCGACGGCTTCAAGATCGCGATGGCGACATTGGACGTCTTCCGCAGCACGGTGGGCGCGGCGGCGGTGGGCTTCGCGCGGCGCGCGCTCGACGAGTCGTTGGATCACGCGAGAACGCGCAGACTCTTCGGCGCCCCGCTCGCCGCGCTGCAGCTGACGCAGGCCGCGATCGCCGCGATGTCGACCGACGTCGACGCGAGCACGCTGCTCGTGCATCGCGCCGCGTGGATGAAGGATTCGGGACGCGGGCGCGTCAGCCGCGAGTCGGCAATGGCAAAGTGGTTCGCGACGGAGGCGGCGGGACGCGTGTGCGACCGAGCGGTGCAGCTGTTCGGGGGCCGCGGCGTGACGCGCGGCGAGATCGTCGAACGGCTCTACCGCGACGTCCGGGCGCTGCGCATCTACGAAGGCGCAAACGAGATCCAGCAGATCGTCATTGCGAAGCAGCTCCTGGAGCGATGAGGGATTCCTTCGCGGAGGAGCGGCTTCCGCCGCCGGAACGTCTGCCGGTGGTGATCTTGGAGGGGCTGCGGTACCCGGCGAAAGTCAACGCGGCGGCGCATCTACTCGATCGGCGCGTGAGCGCGGTGGGCGCCGGACGGCGCTGCATCCTCACGCGCGGGGAATCGTGGAGCTACGGCCGGCTCCTCGAAAGCGCTAACCGCGTCGCCGGAGTGCTGGTCGACGACATGGCGCTCGAGCCCGGTAATCGCGTGTTGCTGCGCGCACCGAACACGCCGATGCTGGCGGCGTGCTGGTTTGCCGTGCTTAAGGCCGGCGGCGTGGCCGTGACGACGATGCCGCTCTATCGCGCGGGCGAGCTGCGCTTCATGATGGAGAAAGCGGAGGTGAAACACGCACTCTGCGACGCGCGTCTGCGCGAGGAGCTCGACCGCGCGTGCGAGCGCCACGGCGGCGTCCGCACCGCGTATTTCGGCGGCGACGTTACCGGCTCGGCGTCGCTCGAGCGGCTGATGACCGGCAAGCCGGACCGATTCGACAACATCGAGACGAATGCGGAAGACGTTGCGCTCATCGCATTCACATCGGGCACGACCGGGACGCCGAAGGCCGCTATGCACTACCATCGCGACGTGCTCGCGATCTGCGATACGTATTGCGCGCGCGTGCTGCAGCCGCGCGGCGAGGACCTGTTCTGCGGAAGTCCACCCCTGGGATTCACGTTCGGCCTTGGAGGCCTGCTGCTCTTCCCGCTCTACGCCGGCGCGGCTACCGTGCTGCTCGAGAGGGCCGGCCCGGCCGACCTGCTCGCGGCGATCGAGGAGTTCGGGGCGACGACGATCTTCACGGCGCCGCTCGCGTATCGCGCCATGGCGTCGGCATTGGAAGGCCGCGACATTTCGACGCTGCGGAGCTGCGTCTCCGCAGGAGAGATGCTGCCGAAGGCCGTGTGGGAAGAGTGGCACGCGAAGACCGGCCTGAAAATTCTCGACGGCATCGGCAGCACGGAGATGCTGCATATCTTCGTCGGCTCTGCGGAAGCGGAAGCGCGTGCGGGGTCGACGGGGCGCGCGGTACCTGGCTACGTCGCGGAGGTCCACGACGAGAGCGGCCGCCCCGTGGCGGACGGCGCCGTCGGCCGCCTCGCGGTGCGCGGGCCGACCGGCTGCAAGTATCTGCAGGACGCGCGCCAGGAAATCTACGTGCAGAACGGCTGGAACTATCCCGGCGACGCGTACCGGCGCGATGCGGGCGGCTACTTCTGGTACGTCGCGCGCGTCGACGACATGATCGTTTCCGCCGGCTACAATATCTCCGGCCCCGAGGTCGAGCAGGCCCTGATCGCACATGCGGACGTGAAGGAGGTGGCCGTCGTCGCGAAGCGCGATCCGCAGAAGGAGACGAACTACGTCAAGGCGTTCGTCGTTCTCGCCGAAGGTTGCTCAGGTGACGAAGCAAAGGCGGAGGAACTACGCGAGTACTGCAAGTCGCAGATCGCGCCGTTCAAGGCTCCGCGCGAGATCGAATTCGTCGCCGTTCTCCCGCGCACGGAAACCGGAAAACTCCAGCGCTACAAACTTCGCGAGCCGGCGAGCGCACCGCAATGATGCCGCTTTTGGCCCCGCTTGCGACCGGCGCCGAGCGTATCCCCGAGCGCGACCTACGGAATCATGAGTTCGCCGACCTGATTGGTCTGGGAATACGCGTCGATGCAGAACCAGAGTTTCTTATTGGGACCGGCCGCGATACCGTTGGGAATGCTTCCGCTCGGCAACGGGAGCCCCGCTCCGAACTTGTCCGTTTTCGGATCGATATCGTTACGGCTCGTGGCGTTACCCTCGGTGAACCAGAGCTTCCCGTCGGTAGCGGGTGCGAGCGCCTCGGGGTAGCTATTGGTTTGCGGGATCGAAAACTCGCGAACGCTTCCGCCGGAAAGCTCGCCGATCTTGTTGCCATTTCGCTCGGTAAACCAGATGTGCTTGTCGGGGGCATATAGGAGGCCCAGGGCGTCGCGTTCTGCGTGGGCACCTTGATCGATGGTTCGAATTGCTGCGAGCGAATTGCAAAGCGGGTTATCGTGCCCTGTGGCGTTATGCGGCCGATGTAACTGTCATAAAGCTCGGCCCACCAGACGTTACCATCGGGCCCGAGCGTGACGCCGCGCGGCGACTCGTTCTGCGAAAGGGGGAGCTGGAACACCTTCGACGTGCCGCTGGGCGTCATGCGTACGATCCATTGATAGCCAGGTTCGGTAAACCAGAGGTTGCCGTCGCCGCCTTTCGTGATGCCTTCCGCATCGCCGCCGGGGATGGCGAAGTTCGTGATCGTCCCGTCCATCGTGATGCGCCCGATGAAGTTTCCGTAGAACTCGGTGAACCACATCGCGCGACCGGGCCCGGAAACATGTAATCCGGCCACGAGCCGCCACCGTTCGGCAGATTGAAGAGCTCGATTCCTGGCTGGCTCAATGCATGCGCGAGGTTTGGGCGCGCGATACTCGCCGAACTGCCGCCGGTTGCCGGCGGCACCGGCGCGCTGCCTTGCGCGCATCCGTACGCGCAGAGCGCCGCGATCGTTCCAAGAGCGAGCAGTCTCACGTGCATGGCGGGCCTCCAAGGTAGGTCGGTCAGGCCTCGATGCTCCCAGAGCGGCGTTTAAGGAAGTCTGAACCCTACTTCAATCCGCGCCTCACCGCGGTAGGACCGCCGTTGCCTCGATCTCGACTTTGGCGCCTTCTTCGAGCAGCCCGGCGACCACGACGAGCGCCATCGCGGGATAGTGCTCGCCGACGATCTCACGATACGACGCGCCCAGTTCTTTGAGCGCGGAACGGTACTCGTTCTTGTCGGTGACGTACCACGTGAGACGCACGAGATGCTCGGGCGCGGCTCCGGCGGCGCGAAGTACCGCGACGACGTTGCGCAGCGCCTGGCGCGCCTGTTCGAGGAAGGCGTCCGAGACGAGCTCGTTGCGCTCGTTCCACCCGATCTGGCCGGAGATGGCGACGTAGCGACCCTCGGCGACGACGCCGTTCGCATAGCCGCTCGGTCGCGGCCAGCCCGGCGGATTGATCGCGTCGCTCATGCGAAATCCGCCGCGGTAGTTCGGTCGCCGCCGCGGGCGGCCCCGGCGGCACGCAGCGCGAGGGTGCCCCCTACGCTTACGAGCAGGTTAACTGCGAGCGAATAGAACGCGATAAAACCCGTAACCGTCACGCCGAAGGCGTGCAGCGCGTAGTTCGACGTAAAGCCTGCGTCGTAAGCCATCGCGCATGCGGCGGCGAGACCGCATGCCCAGCCTGCGAGCAGCGCCTTAGGATTGAACCACCGCGTCCAGAGCCCCATGACGAACGCCGGAAAGGCCTGCAGCATGAGCGCGCCGCCGAGGAGCTGGAAGTCGATCGCGTACGGTACCGGCACGAAGAAGACGAAGAGCAGCGCGAGCGCGCAGATCACGAGCGTGAGCACCTTTGCCACGATGGTCTCCACGGGGGAGCGCCGCGGAGAGAACTCGCGGAAGACGTTGCTCGCGCACAGATTTGCGGCGCCGATGCTCATGACCGCCGCCGGCACGAGCGCGCCGATGAAGATCGCCGCTCCCGCGACCCCGGCGAACCACTGCGGGAAATAGCGAGCGAACAGCAGCGGGACGATGCTGCTCGTGTCCTTCGCGGAGATCCCCGCGGCGACGGCGCAGTACCCGAGCAGCGCCAAGAGGCCGAGCAGTATCGAGTAGATCGGCAGCAAGGCGGCGTTGCGTCGGATCACCTCCCGGCTCCGCGCCGAGAGGACGCTCGTGATCGAGTGCGGGTACAGAAAGAGAAACAGCGCCGACCCCAGCACCATCGTCGAGTACGTGAAGTATTGCGACGGCGCGAGCAAGAGCGAGGATGGCCGAGGCCGACTGGCGAGCACGCTCGCCGACACCGCGAAGATGTGCGACCAACCGCCGAGGCGCGCCGGAATTACGACGATAGCCGTAATGACCGTCACGTAGATAAGCGTGTCCTTGACGAACGCGATCAGCGCCGGCGCGCGCAGGCCGCTGACGTACGTGACGGAGGCGAGCAGAACGAAAGCGATGGTCAACGCGGGCACAGCTCCGGCGGCGCCGAGCACGCCGAACTGCCTGAGCACGGCGCGCATCCCGACGAGCTGCAGTGCGACGTACGGCATCGATGCCACCACTCCGGTGAGCGCGATGGCGATCTCGAGGCCGCGATCGTCGTAGCGGTCGCGAATGAAGTCCGCCGCCGTGACGTAGCCGCGGGCGCGGGCGATCGTCCAAAAGCGCGTCAAAACGACGAGCGCGATCGGATAGGCCAGCGTTGCATACGGCACGGCGAAGAAGCCTAGAGCGCCGACGCCGTAGACGAGCGCGGGCACGGCGATGAACGTATAGGCGGTGTAGAGGTCGCCGCCCAGCAAGAACCACGAGACGATCGTGCCGAAGCGGCGCCCCCCGAGCGCCCACTGCTCGAGGTCGCCGAGGTCCGCGCGGCCCCATCGCGCCGCAACGAAACCGAGCAGGATGACCGCGGCAACGGCGGCGGCCAGAATGACGCCCGCGCTAGACACGATCGCCTTCTCCCGTAAATGCGACGACGATGCCGAGGAGGATGGGAGTCACGACCACCCATGCGAGCTGATACCAATAGAAGAAGGGCAGCCCCGCGAGCGTTGGGCGAGCGTGGTTGTAGAGCGGCGGCAGCAGCGTTCCAATGAACGGAAGGATCAGCAGCAGATACCAGCCGCGCCGGCGCATCCGCAGTCGTTCACGCGACCTCGGCCGTGGGCCTCTCGCGGGCGAGCGCTCGATAGAGGGTCGAGCGCGCTGCAAAGCTAACACCCCACCTGCTCGGAGCACATTCTAAAAACCGAAAGGGCCATGATTATGTCCGTAACCCAACCCCCGAAGGACACTCCGTTCGGACTCGAGCCCAACGTCGCCGCCGGTCTCGCATATCTCTTCTGTCTCCTCGGCGGAATCGTTATGCTTGTCGGAGGCGGGACGAACAAGTTCGTCAAATGGGCCGCGGCGCAATCGATCACGATCTGGGCGCTGTACTTCATACTCTCGTTCGTGCTGAGCTTCGTGCACCTGTGGGTGCTCTATCCGATCCTTTGGATTCTCGCGCTCGTCGTGTGGATCTGGACGACGATTACCGGTTTCCAGGGCAAGGAAGTGCGGGTGCCGGGCGTCGACAGCATCACGCAGAGCGTCTTTAAGTCGGTACTCGCCTAGAGCCGCCGGAGCTCCGAGCCGGAAAACGTAGCTGCAGTAACGGGCGCTCGAGGCCGTAGGTCGCCAGCGTCGCCACCGCGATAGCGATGGCCGTGGCGTACGTCGTGTATCGTTCTTGCCACGCGCGGTCGTAGTGCGGCGCTAGACCGTACGGCGGAATGTGACGCGCGAAGAGCTCGCGCGCGACGAGCTGGTGATAGAGGTAGAGGTTGTATGAGATCGTCGCCAGGAAGCGCAGCGGGGGGTTGTCGAGCACGACCCGCCACCATCCTGGACTCGCCAGCGATCCGAGCGCTACGATCGCGAATGCGGCGCCGAGCAGCGGCCGCCCGTTGATCTGCCACACACCGGCCCACTGATCGTGTAGGCTGAAGCCGTAGAGGCTCTCGAGCAGCTGGATCAGGAAATACCCGCCAGCGATTGAAACGATCGGCGCGATATACGTCGCACGCGAGCCGCGCCAGCGCTCGCCAAAACGCGTAAAGAGTAGCGCGGCGAGCATGCCGAATGCGAAGATGTCGAGGTAGCCGGGCAAGTTCTCCTCCCATTGCGCGAAGAGCGTCTCGTAACAGCACTGCGAGAGCGCGACGCGCCAGGCCCAGGCGAGCGCGATCATCGCAGCGACCGTTAGCCAAGGACTTCGCTTGAAGCACGCCCAGACGAGTGGGAAGATGCAGTCGAATTCCACCTCCACGGCGAGCGTCCAGAGCACTCCGTCGATCGTGCCGTAGCGGTCGGGGAACCACGTGTGCACGAAGAGCAGGTGCGTGATGAGGTCCGGGACGGTCGAGGCGCCCGGCTGCACCTGCGCGTACCCGATCGCGTATGCAGCAGCGATCGAGAGCACGTACGACGGCACGATCTTGATCAAGCGGCGCCACGCGAAGTGACCCCACGTCGGTGCCGGCGTCCCGTGGATCTGCGCACGGATGAACGGATACGAAATCACGAAGCCGCTCAGAAAAAAGAAAAGGTGCACGCCGACGAATCCGGTGGCCGGCAGGAAGGCCAGCCACGGCGGCGTCGGGAGCCACGAGATCTCCCAGACGTGGTACCACAGCACGAGCAGCACGGCGATGCCGCGTAGGCCGTCGAGAACTCCAAGCCGCGCCTCCGGACGAAGGCTGCCACTCGCTGCCATTGCGCGCCAGATACGGGCCGCCGCAGGCTGCCCCTGTTAGATCACCAAACCTGGCAAGCGGCACCTTCGGCTCGACGATTTGACGGCAAAAAGGGCCCTTGGTATAGTTGAGTCTCGGTCCCACCTGCGGGTGAGGCCGTTGTTTCTGTCTGATGCTTTTAGGAGACCGTTAACGGCTTGCCGACGATAAACCAGCTGGTCCGCCGCGGGCGCGAGAAAACCGAGCAGAAGGTCAAAACCAGAGCCTTCCGCGTGATCCTCACGGGGCCCAAACCGGGTCACCCCGACCTGCCCACGCGCACGTTCGAAGTCACCGGAAATCCGCAACGCCGGGGCGTCTGCACGCAAGTCAAGACCGTAACGCCCAAAAAGCCGAACTCGGCGCTGCGCAAAGTCGCGCGAGTCCGGCTAACCAACGGCGAAGAGGTCACCGCATACATCCCGGGCATCGGCCATAATCTCCAGGAGCATTCGGTCGTGCTGGTGCGCGGCGGGCGCGTCAAGGATCTCCCGGGGGTGCGCTATCACATCATTCGCGGCACGCTGGATACGGCCGGCACGGCCAATCGCAAGCAAGGCCGCTCGAAGTACGGCGCCAAGCGCGAGAAGAAGAGGTAAATGCCCAGAAAAGGTCCCGCTCCCAAACGTCAGATTTTGGCCGATCCGCGCTTCAACTCGAAAGTGCTGGCGCGCTTCATCAACAAGGTGATGCTGTGCGGCAAGAAGTCGACTGCCGAGCACATCACCTACGGCGCCCTCGACATCGTCGCGGAGAAGACGGGACGCGATCCGATGGAAGTCTTCTCGCAGGCCCTCTCCAACGCGATGCCGCTGGTCGAGGTTCGGCCGCGGCGCGTCGGCGGGGCGACGTACCAGGTGCCGATGGAAGTCCGGCCCGATCGCCGTCAGGCAATGGCGATGCGCTGGCTGATCGGCTTCGCGCGCGCCAGGGGCGGCCGCTCGATGGAGGAGAAGCTCGCCGGCGAGCTGCTCGACGCATCCAACAACACCGGCGCTACGATCAAGAAGCGTGAAGACACGCACAAGATGGCGGAAGCGAACAAAGCCTTCGCCCATTATCGTTGGTAACTATCTTAAACTAACACCATGGCTGTAAGGGAATATCCGCTCGAACGCACGAGGAATATCGGCATTGCGGCGCACATCGATGCCGGCAAGACGACATGCACTGAACGAATCCTGTTCTTCACGGGACGCGTCCACAAGATGGGCGAGGTGCACGACGGCGCCGCGACGATGGACTGGATGGTCCAGGAGCAGGAGCGCGGCATCACGATCACCTCGGCCGCGACCGCCACGACCTGGCGCGATACGCGGATCAACATCATCGATACGCCCGGCCACGTCGACTTCACGGTAGAGGTCGAGCGCTCGCTGCGCGTGCTCGACGGCCTCGTGGCGCTCTTCGATTCCGTGGCGGCGGTGCAGCCGCAGTCCGAGACGGTGTGGCGGCAGGCAAACAAATATAAGGTCCCGCGCATCGTCTTCGTCAACAAGATGGATCGCGTCGGCGCGGATTTCTTCAACGTCATGGACAAGATCCGCGAGCGGTTGGGGGCGCGCGCGGTGCCCATTCAGGTGCCGATTGGCGCCGAAGACAAGTTCGAAGGCGTCGTCGACTTGTTCACGATGAAGAAGATCGTTTACACGGACGAGCTCGGCTCGACCATGGCGCACGAAGACGTCGAGGGCGAGCTGCGCGATCTCGCGATGGAGTGGCGCCGGCACCTGGTCGAAGCGATCGCCGAGCAGGACGACGCGCTGCTCGAGATGTTCTTCGAGGGCAAAGAGCTGCCCATCGACCGGATGAAGACCGCGCTACGCAAGGCGACGATCGAAGGCACCGTTCTACCGATGCTCTGTGGCTCGGCGTTCAAAAACAAGGGCATTCAGCCGCTGCTCGACGCAATCGTGGAGTACATGCCGTCGCCGCTCGAGGCCAAGCCGATCGTCGGCCGCGATCCGAAGACGGGCGATGAGATCGTTCGAAAGCCCGACGACAAGGAGCCGTTCTGCGCGCTCGCGTTCAAGATCGCGACGGATCCGTACGGTAATCTGACGTATTTTCGCGCGTACTCGGGCGTACTGAACAAGGGAAGCTACGTGCTGAACTCGCGTACCCGTCGCAAGGAGCGCATCGGGCGAATCTTGCGCATGCACGCGAATCACCGCGAGGATATCGACTCGATCGGCGCGGGCGACATCGCGGCGGCGGTTGGCCTGTCTGACACGCGCACCGGCGACACGCTCTGCGACGAGAAAGCGCCCATCGCGCTGGAATCGATCACGTTCCCGGAGCCGGTCATCCATCAGGCGATCGAGCCCAAGAGCAAGGCCGATCAGGATAAGCTCGGCCTGGCGCTCGCGCGCCTCGCGCAGGAAGATCCCACGTTCCGGATGCGGACCGACGAGGAGACGCAGCAGACGATCATCGCCGGGATGGGCGAGCTGCATCTCGAGATCATCCTCGATCGCTTGCGGCGCGAGTTCAAGGTGGAGGCCAATGTCGGCAAACCTCAGGTCGCGTATAAGGAAGCGATCACGAAGACGGTCGAAAAGGAAGGCCGCTTCGTGCGCCAGACTGGCGGCAAGGGTCAGTACGGCGACGTCTGGCTGCGGGTGCAGCCGCAGCCCCCGGGCACGGGCTTCGTCTTCGAATGGAAGATCGTCGGCGGCGTGGTCCCCAAGGAGTACGCCAAGGCAATCCAGGAGGGCGTACGCGAGTCGGCGCAGAGCGGCGTACTAGCCGGTTTCCCCGTGATGGACTTCAAGGCCGAGGCGTTCGACGGTTCGTACCACGAGGTCGACTCGTCGGAGATGGCGTTCAAGATCGCCGCCTCGATGGCGTGGAAGGAGGCCAACCGCGCGGCCGGCCCGATTCTGCTCGAGCCGATCATGAAGGTCGAGGTGACGACGCCCAAAGAGTACATGGGCGCGATCAACGGCGATCTGAGCCGGCGCCGCGGCGCGATCCACGCGACGGAAGAGGCGCCGGGCGGAGCGCAGGTCATCACGGCGCACGTGCCGCTGTCCGAAATGTTCGGCTACGCAACCGACATGCGCTCGGCGACGCAGGGTCGCGCGACCTACACGATGGAGTTCGCGCACTACGAAAAGGCGCCGCGCAGCGTGGAGGAAGAGATCGTCGCCAAGGCCGCCGGCAAGAAGCTGGCGCCGGCATAGACGGCGTGCCGGAAGGGCGCGTTGACAGGGGTTCCTGCGCCCTGATAGTATTCCGTGGTCACGCCCTCAACCCTGAGCGTAGTCGAAGGGTGGGGGCGTTTACCGCGTAAGGGCACGAGTGGCAACCAGAACGCCTGGCCCCGTGTATTAGGAGAAAGAATGGCGAAGCAAAAGTTCGAGCGCACCAAGCCGCACGTAAATATCGGAACGACCGGTCACGTCGATCATGGTAAGACGACACTGACCGCGGCAATCATGCATTGCCTGTCGACCGAGGGGCTGGCGCAAAAAGTCGGGGTCGACCAGATCGACAACGCTCCCGAGGAGAAAGAGCGCGGGATTACCATCGCCATCTCGCATCAGGAATATGAGACGGCCAAGCGCCATTACGCGCACGTGGACTGCCCTGGCCATGCGGACTACATCAAGAACATGATCACTGGTGCGGCCCAGATGGACGGCGCCGTGCTCGTCGTGGCCGCGACCGACGGCCCGATGCCGCAGACGCGCGAGCACATCCTGCTCATGCGCCAGGTCGGCGTGCCGCGCATCATCGTCTTCCTTAATAAGGTGGACATGGTGGACGACGAGGAGCTGCTCGAGCTCGTCGAGATGGAAATCCGCGAGTTGCTCACCCAGTACGAGTTCCCGGGCGACGACACTCCGATCATTCGCGGCTCGGCGCTCAAGGCGCTCAACTCCAGCGGCAAGCGCGGCGACACCGACGCGGACCCGATCTTCAAGCTCATGGACACGATCGACGACTACATCCCGCAGCCGGAGCGCGAAGTGGACAAGCCCTTCCTGATGCCGGTCGAGGACGTCTTCACGATCACCGGCCGCGGCACCGTCGGCACCGGGCGTGTCGAGCGCGGTCAGGTCAAGGTTGGCGAAGAGGTCGAGATCGTCGGTCTCAAGGACGAGACGAAGAAGACCGTAGTGACGGGCATCGAGATGTTCCGCAAGCTGCTCGACGCGGGCATCGCCGGCGACAACATCGGCGTGCTGCTGCGCGGCGTGGACCGCAACGAGATCGAGCGCGGGCAGGTGCTCGCCAAGCCGGGCTCCGTCAAGCCGCACAAGAAGTTCAAGGCCGAGGTGTACGTCCTTTCAAAGGAAGAGGGCGGGCGCCACACGCCGTTCTTCGGGAACTACCGGCCGCAGTTCTACTTCCGCACGACGGACGTCACCGGGACGATCAAGCTGCCGGACGGCGTCGAGATGGTCATGCCGGGCGACAACGTTCAGATGGACGTCGAGCTCATCACCCCGATCGCGTGCGAGGAGGGGCTGCGCTTCGCGATCCGCGAAGGCGGCCGCACCGTCGGCGCGGGCGTCGTCACGGCGGTCGCGGAATAAATTAACGTTTAAGAACTCATGGCGAAGCAAATGATTCGCATACGCCTCAAGGCGTATGATCATAAGGTCCTGGATCAGTCGGCGGAGCGCATCGTCGAGACGGCGAAGCGCACCGGGGCGTTCGTGAGCGGTCCCGTGCCGCTTCCGACCGAGATCAATCGGTTCTGCGTGCAACGCTCGACCAACAACGACAAGAAGTCGCGGGAGCACTTCGAGATGCGAACCCACAAGCGTCTGATCGACATCCTCCAGGCCTCACCCAAGACGATGGATGCACTCATGCACCTCGACCTGCCTGCGGGCGTGGACATCGAGCTCAAGGCGTAGCACGATTCCGAGTGCCGCTGCGCGGCCAAAAGGAGCCCTACGCGGGGCACCAGCACCGCCAGCGCGCTCAGCATCGCCGCGCGGCTCTTGACCTCACGCCCGACGTAGGCCGCGATGGGCCGCCTTCAGTACCGTCGGGATGTAGACGAGGAAGGGCGCGCGCAGCGGCGCGGGGCCGTACTGCACGAGCCGCCCGCCAAGACGCGATCCGAACGCGAATCCCAACGCGTTGGCCAGTGTTGCGATCAAGGTCGCGCGAGCGATCTCGGTCCAGGTCGGCCAGCCAGGCGGTGCCCGAGGCGAGTCCCACGGCGATCCCGCTGAGGATGCGCGCAAAGAACAGCCCTGCCGTAGCGCCCGCAAAGAGAAAGAGCAACATGCTCGCGCAGCCGAGAGCCACGCTCGCGATGCCGACGATGCGCCGTCCGATGCAATCGGAAACTTTTCCGAAAAAGAGCAGCGCGCGGCGCGATCAATCCGCTGCCCATGAACGCCACGCCGATCATCGCCGCGACGATCCAGCGAGCAGGCACACCGTTGATGGCGCGCGTCGGCGCCTGCGCGAGCGTTTTCACGAACGCTAATCCTACCTATTAATGGGACGACTCGAAAGGACGCGCGTTTCCTTTTTGCAATAAAGGTCCATGGACGTCAAATCGAGCTACATCGGCACTATGATCGCGCTCGCAACGGTGGCTTTCGGGCTGCTCGCAGCTGGTGCGTGGAACAAGTTCATCGCGGACCTCATCGCGGTGTTCTTGAAGCCCGGCAACGGCATTTGGGCGGAACTCCTGTACGCGGTTCTCGTTACGATCGTCGCGATCGTCGTAATTCAGGCGCTGGCGAAGGTAGCGGAAAAGCATGCCGAGTTGGCCGCGAGGCTTCCGTTCGCGAAAAAACCGCCGGAATAGCCGAGCTTCACGACGCCTTTCTACAGCGGTATTCGGTAGCGGAGCGCCTCGCCCGCACCGTAGGCTGCCGCTATGCGAAAGCGTTCGATCAGCACTCCGCCGTTGGCAGCGATCACGCGTTGCGAGCCGGCGTTGCCGGGGCTCGTCACGACCTCGACGTAGGGCAGCCCGAGCCGTCGGGCGTCTGGAAGGATCATGCGCAGCGCCTCGGTCGCGTACCCGCGCCGGCGTTTCCATTCGACCACGCTGTAGCCTACGTGACCGTGGCACCATGCGGGCAGTTCGGGCGTCGCGACCTGCCAGCGTAGCCCGACGCTACCCGCGAAGTCGCCGTCCCAGATCCAGCGCACAAAACCAGGCAGCCGCGGCACTCGCGATCCGTCGGGAAGCACGATCGGCGCACCGCGCGCCTCGAGGTCCTCACAGGACGCGAGAAATGCATCCGCATCGGCGGCGATCGCATCGAGCTCCTCGAGCCGTTTCTCGGCTCGGCTCGTGCTCGGAGAAAAACCGCGCTCGAGCGCCGCGACGTACGCCGGCAAATACTCCGCCGCAGGCCGTACGAGAGCGAGGTTCATGCTAGCGCTCGGCGATCAGTTCGATGCGGTTCCCGAACGGGTCGATCACGTAGCAGTGCGCGCGCCCTTCGAATTGATTCTCGTCGCGGTTGACGATCACGCCGCGTGATTCAAGCTGCTGCAAGACCGTATCGTATCTCGCACAGGCAAACGCCGGGTGCGCCTTGCGCGCTGGGCCGAAATCCCGATCCACTCCGAGATGTAGGTTTGCCTCGCCGCTGCGCAGCCAGAGCCCGCCGCGGCCGGCGAGCTCAAACGGCTTCGGAATCTCGTCGAACCCGAGGAGCTCGACGTAAAACGCGCGGGCGCGATCTTCGCTGCCCGGCGGGATCGCGATCTGCACGTGGTCGATGCGGCGGATCGTCAGGAGGTTTGCGAGTCGGCGGACTTCTTCGGTGGCTTGCCGGCGCGAATCTTGAACGCGAGTTCCGGCCTATGCTGCAGCGGCGGATACACGTGCGCGCGCACCTCGAAGCCTTTCTTCTCGAGTCCGAGGCGCAGCGCGGCCTGTTGAATCCCGTGCAGAATCGCGGCCGTGAGCGTCTCGTCGGCAACGCCGAGGTCCATGAGGCTGTCGACGCCGTCCTTCTTGGCGAGCAGCGTCAGGCGAATCTCCCCGGCGACGCGCTCGGTTTCGTTCTCCTCGTCTTCGGGATCGTGAAAGACGACGACGTGCCGGTCCTCGTACACGATCTCGTTGTCATCCACCGCGTGTTCCCACGCCTTGGGCTCCTTGGCCCAGTTCGGCCGCGCGCCCAAGACCTCGGCCGGACTGAGGATGTCCCTTTTCCGCGGGGCGCTCATGGGGCGCAGCTTCACCGTTTCCAAGAGGACGCCTGCCTGCGATGCATGAAGGAGCACCCTCAATGGCTCTCTGGATTTCGCAATTGATTAGCGGGCCCGAGCAGCGCGTTTGGGAGAAGCCCGATCCCGAGCACACGTTTCGCGGTCGGCTCGACGGCACGCGCGCGAAGGCTGACGAGGTCGTCTATGAAGACGACGACGTTTTCGCGTTCCGTCACAACATCGATAAGAGCAAAGAAGAATGGTGGGAATACCACGTCGTCATCATTCCGAAGAAATGGGTTCCCACGCTCCTCGACCTCGGGCTCGGCGATGCCAAGATCTGGCATCGCTTGATTGCCGGGATCCAGCGGGTGGCGCTTGCGCTCGGCCTCTACGACAAGGGCTTCATGATCCGTATGGGAGTGCTCCCGCCGTATCAGCACACCGAGCACGTGCACATCCACATCCTCTCGGGCAAGCACACCTCGCCGGTGGTAGACGGCCCGATCGCCGATGTCTCATGACGCTCGGCCATCGCTCTCCAGCATTGCGCTAGCGTTCGCAGCGATCTCCTCGACGGCGTTCGGCGGAGGTCAAAAGGCGAGTGTTCGACAGCAGGTCTTGAAGCGCGGCTGGATGGACCGAGACTGCTTCATGGACGGCCTGGAGATCTCGCAGATCCTCCCCGGTCCAAATATCCTAAACCTTGCCCTGTATTGCGGCCAACGAGTCCGCGGCGTACCCGGCGCGGTGGCAGCGTTCGTGGGCGCGAGCGTCCCGCCGTTCATCATCGTGCTGATCGCGGGCGCGCTCTACTTTAAGTTTTCGGCGAATCCGTTCGTGCAGGGCGGACTCCGTGGCTGCGCCGCAGGCGCGCTCGGGCTGACGGTCGGCAACGCGCTCGAACTCGCGTGGGACGAACGGGGCGATTGGGCGCGCATCGGGCTGCTCCTCCTGACCGCCCTCACGGTGTCGCTTCTGCACATGCCGCTGCTGCTGGTGCTCGTGGTCTTTGGGGGCATTGGGATCGTCCACCAATACGTGAAGACGCGCAGGCCGCAGCCATGAACGGGATCGCGGATAACCTGCTGCACTTGCTGTGGACCTTCGCGCAGCTTTCGGTCTTGGGCTTCGGCGGCGGCAAGGGCATCATTCCGCAGATGCATTACGATGCCGTGACGCGATATCAGTGGGTGACCTCGCAGCAGTTTACGCAGTTCTACACGATCGGCAAACTCGTGCCGGGACCGACGACGATCTTCGCGGCGCTCGTCGGTTACGCCGCCACCCCAGGGCGGCCATATTTGGGTGCCGGCGTAGCGACGCTCGCGATGTTCCTACCATCTAGCGCCATCATGGTGGCCTTCGACGCGCTCTGGGTGCGCTTCCAGGCGTCGCCGTGGCGCGCCATCATCTCGCAGGGACTCGCGCCGGCGATCGTCGGACTGGTCTGGTCCAGCGTGTGGACGATCGCGCGCGGCGTCTCCCCAAGCGTTGTAGCGTACGTCGTCGCTGCGGTCGTGACGGTCCTGATGCTCCGCAGCAAACTGAGTGCGCCGCTGCTCATCCTCCTGTCGGGCGTCGTAGGGGTCGTCGCGCTTCGGTAAGCGAACGACCGGCCATGCCCATCGAGCTTCACGAACTCCGGTCGCGTCTGTTTCACGGAACGAAACGCCGCATTTATCATCTCCTCGAGGAAATGGGCACCTCGGGCGATCAGATCTGGCCCTTCGCGTCGCAGCCCTTCATGCGCTCTCCGGGGCCGCTGGTCGTCGGCCGCACTGAGGAATGGCATCTCGGTATTCACGGCGTGTTGGACGAAGCGGTTCCGGAGGAGCGGATCGTCTGGCGGTTCCGCAACGATGGATTTGACGGAACCCATGGGTTTCATCTGTCCACTGAAGGCAAGGAAACGCTGCTGGAATATCGCGTGGACGCGATGCTCTCCGATACCGATGGACGCCTACTGTGGCGGCGCTTCGAAGACCAGTTCGAGCGTTCCACCGAGGCGCTCTTCGACAAGCTCGCGCGTGTGCTGAAGCGCTGACCGTGCTGCAGACGAAGGCCGGCGCGCTTGACGCGACCGACTTCATCGACGTCTCGAGTCTACTATCCGACGAGGAGCGCCTCATCCGCGACACGGTTCGCGCGTACGTCCGCGAGCGGGTCCTTCCCAACGTCGCGCAATGGTTCGAGGCGGGAACGCTGCCGCGCGATCTCGGGCCCGAACTCGGAGGCCTAGGGCTGCTCGGCATGCACCTGCGCGGCTACGGTTGTGCCGGCGCGAGCGCCGTGGCGTACGGCCTAGCGTGCCTGGAGCTCGAGGCCGGCGATTCGGGCGCGCGCAGCTTCGCGTCGGTTCAGGGTTCGCTCGCGATGTACGCGATATATCGCTGGGGGGATGAGGGGCAGAAATGGACGTGGCTTCCACCGATGGCACGCGGCGAGCTCATCGGCTGCTTTGGCCTGACCGAACCTGACTTCGGCAGCAACCCGGCCGGCATGCGAACACGCGCGCGCCGCGACGGAACCGACTGGATCATCGACGGCACGAAGTTGTGGATCACGAACGGATCGATCGCGGATGTTGCGATCGTCTGGGCTGCGACCGAGGAGGGGATCCGCGGCTTCATCGTGCCTCGCGATGCGAGGGGATTTGCGGCATCCGACATCCACCGCAAGCTCTCGCTGCGCGCATCGGTTACCAGCGAGCTCGTCTTATCGGATTGTCGTGTGCCGGCAGAGGCGCTGTTGCCGCTCGCCGAGGGCCTCAGCGGGCCATTGGCGTGCCTCAACGAGGCGCGCTACGGCATCGTCTGGGGAGCGATGGGTGCCGCGCGGACTTGTTACGAAACCGCGCTGGAGTACAGCAAGACGCGCGTGCAGTTCGATCGCGCCATCGGGGGCTATCAGCTCACGCAGGAAAAGCTGGTCAATATGCTCATCGAGCTCAACAAGGGAACGCTGCTGGCGCTGCACCTGGGGCGCGCGAAAGATGCGGGTCGCCTGCATCCGGCGCAAGTGAGCCTAGGAAAGCTCAACAACGTGCGCGAGGCGCTCGCGATCGCGCGCGAGGCGCGGACGGTCCTCGGGGCAAACGGCGTGACGCTGGAATACCCGATCATTCGCCACATGAACAATCTTGAATCCGTCCTAACCTACGAAGGGACGAGCGAGATGCACGCGCTCGTCGTCGGCAAAGAAATCACTGGGATTTCCGCGTTCACCTAACCCTTGTCATCCTGAGCGCGGCGCGCAGGGCCGCAGTCGAAGGGACCGGCATCGCTGCGTTCGCATGACCTAAACGTAGTCGGCGAGCGTTAGGGTCACGTCACGCTCGACGCCGCGTGGGCCCCGGATGTGCAGGCGCACGATCGTGCCGGATGGCCCGGAGAGAAGCGCGCGCAGGGCGGCCAGCGACGAGTTCGCGGCCGGCGCGCCGTTGACGCTCAACAGCACGTCGCCCTTCGCGAGCCTTGCGGCCGCGGCGGGCGATCCGGCAAGCACCGAGAGCACGATATATGCGCCATTGGAATCGATGAGGAAGAGGCCGGAGCGATCGTACGAGAAGGGTCGATCGAACTCCGCGCTCTTGGCGAGCAGCAGCCGCTGATGCTGGTAGTCGAACGTGACGTCGAAGCGGCGCCATACGGCGCCCCCGATGTTCGCCGCTGTAAAAGGATCCGCGAGCGCGCCCAGCGTCTGTACGCTGAACGACGTTACGACGTTGGAGAGAGCGTACGGACCAATCTGAAGCGACGGCATCCTGCCGAGCCGCGCATACGACGGTCCGCCGACGCCGAATCCCGTGACGGCAGGCGCGGTTTTGGCAAGCGCGGCGATCGCCGAATGCGACACGAGAAACGGCGACAGCAGCTCTAAGCCGGCGCGGTTTCCGGTGTCGACCTCCGCCGTCGTAGTGACGCCGTTGACGACGATCGGGATATTCGGGATCGTTCCGTTGAAGAAGAACGGAATCGGCGCGGCATCGGCCGTCTGCGCGGCCGCCGGCGGCATCGCGAGCGTGAGCTTTGCGTCGGCGTAATCGATCGTAGCGAGGAAGCGGCTGAGGAACTGATAGCCCAGCATTCCGTCGATGCGCATGCCCTCCGCGACGCCGAAACCCGTCGCGATCGGCAGGACGAGCAGATATTGATTGCGGATCTGCGCTCCGCCGACCGCAATCGTATCGACGCGCGTAAAGGCGGCGCCCTCGGTGGCATTGCCGACGCCCGAGAGCCGCACGCCGCCGGCGATTTTTGCATGCAGCGCGGCGGCGATGTCGGGCGTAACGATATAATCGCCGCCGCTATCGAGGACAAACGTGTACGGGCCGCGGCCGTCGAGCATCACGTTGACGTAGATGTGATTGTTGACTATCTGGAGCGGAACGCTCGTGTTCGCGCCGCCCGCGATGGCGTAATCGTGGACGCTCCTGCCCGGCACCCGCATCCGCTCGGCCACGGGCGCGTTGAGCTCGACGTTGGAAACCCGCTCGGCGAACGAGTTCCCCATTGACGTCTGCGTGGAGCTCGCGAAGGGATACAGAAGCCCGTCGACGCGTCGGTAGTTTGAGAAGACGGTCGTCGTCGAGACGACTCCGAAGGTTGCCGTAACCCGCTCGATGAGGTGCGTCCTCGAATCGATCCACAAATCGAGCTCGCTGCCCTGCGGCGGAGTGACGGCAAGCACGTCGTACTGCCTGCTCTCCGCGCTGCGCTGTCCGGCGTAGACGACGACTGCGCCGCCGGCGTCGGGACGAAGGTAGCGTAAATTGTCGAGATAGGCCTGGTCGATCGCCTGGAGCCGGCCGGCGGTCCCGCCGTCGATCGTCACGAGACCGGCGTAGTCTTGGCTCCAGGCAACCCGTCCATCCCATCCCGATGCGCCGCTGAGCGGGCCGGCATTCTGGTCGATGGTGAAGCGCACGCCCCGCACGTCGTCCCACTCCTGGGCTCTGCCCATAATTCCGAGACTCTCCATGCTGCCGAACGTATGAAGCGACTCGATCGACGAAACCGGCCGGCTCAGCATCGCCTTACGGAGGTCGTCGAGGAGCGACCTCGACGAGGCCGAGGCGGGCGTAGCGATGCCGCCGTGGGCGAGCAGGCAGGTGGCCAATAAGGCCCTCAGAAGCCGATACGTCACGGCGGCATTGGTTCGGCGTGCTGGGCTGCGCGAACCCGCAGCCGAGCTTGATTTTGGCGAGCGGCCCTGATACACTGCCGAAGTTGCGCTTTTACGCCGGTTCGCGACGCGTTTGCGAATCGGCGAAAGTACCTAGCAATACGCCAGGGCCAGTGGGCCAAAGAATACCGCCGCAAGAGAGAGACGTGAAGAACATTCTGGGCCGGAAAGTCGGAATGACTAGCGTGTTCACCGAGGACGGGCGCTATGTGCCGGTCACGGTGATCGCGGCGGGTCCCTGCACGGTCGTCGGGCGCAAGACGAAGGAGAAGCACGGCTATGATGCCGTCGCGCTCGGCTTCGAGCCGGTCAAACGAGGCCGCGTCAACCGCGCGCTAGCGGGCCACTTCAAGAAGCAGGGGCTGGACCCGCTGCGCTTCATCCGAGAGTTTCGCGATGAGTCGGAAGGCGAGCCCGGCCAGAGCGTCACCGTCACGGGCTTTGAGCCTGGCGATCGCGTGGACGTCGTCGGAATCTCGAAGGGCCACGGGTTCTCGGGCGGCATCAAGCGCCACAACTTCAGCGGCGGCGGGGCAAGCCACGGCTCGATGATCCATCGCCAGCCGGCCAGCAACGGCGACACCAACGCCGGGCGCACGACGAAAGGCAGCCGCCGTCCCGGCCACTTCGGCGTCGATCGCACGACGCTGCAAAATTTGGAGGTTGTCCGTGCGGACGGAGAGCGCAATCTGCTGCTGGTGCGTGGCGCCGTTCCCGGATCGAAGAACGCGCTCGTGCTCGTCCGCCAGAGCGTGAAGACGCGGAAGGCGAATATCTGATGCTCCGCGACGCGCCCACGCCTGCCTTCCTCGAGAAAGGTCTCGACGGCAAGTTGGACGTCATCTTTCGCGCCGTGCATCGCGAGTTTGCGAACGCGCGCGCCGGAACGGCGTCGACGAAGAAGCGCGACGAAGTCGCGGGCGGAGGGCGCAAGCCCTGGCGCCAAAAGGGCACCGGCCGGGCCCGACACGGCTCGATTCGCTCGCCACAATGGCGCCACGGTGGCGTCGTTTTCGGTCCGCAGCCGCGCGACTACGGAGAGTCGCTCAATAAGAAGGAACGGCGGCTCGCCTTTGCGGCGGCGCTCGCCGACCGCTTCCGCAACGGCGCCGTGACGCTCTTGGACGCCGAGAACTTCAGCCTATCGAAGACCGCGGACCTCGCGGCGCTTCTGTTCGGCAGCGCCAAGGCGGCGCGTCGTGGCCCCGCGACGCTGATCGTCTGCCGGCGCGACGAAGCGAGCGCGCTTGAAATCCGTCGCCTGAGCCGGAATCTGGCGCGCCTCGCGGTCACCGACGAGGGCGCGCTTGACGTGAAGGACGTGCTGCGCTTCGAACGGATCGTCTTTACCGTGCCGGCCTACGACGCACTCACGCAGCGTCTCGCCGGCGAAAAGGAGCTAGTCGATGGACGCCCGTGACGTGATCGTCGCCCCGCGCATCACCGAAAAAGCGATGGCGGACGCCCTCGTCCGCCAGTACACTTTCGTCGTGCATCCGCACGCGACCAAGACTCAGATCCGCCACGCGATCGAAGAAATCTTCAAGGTGAACGTGCTACACGTCAACACGGTTAACGTGCGCGGCAAGTCGCGGAATTTTGCGCGTCGCGGACTACGGACGACCGGCAAGCAAAGCGACTACAAGAAGGCAATCGTAACGATCAAGGCCGGGCAGAAGATCGAACTCGGCGGAGTCAACTACTTTGAGCAATAAGCGATGCCAGTAAAGAAATACAGACCGACCTCGCCCGGTAAGCGTTTTCTGACGACGCTCGACTTTACGGATCTCAGCAAGGTTGCGCCGGAGCGCTCATTGGTCGAGGTGCGTAAGAAGCACGCCGGCCGGAACAACAACGGTCACATAACGGTTCGTCACCGGGGCGGCGGCACGCGCAGGCTCTATCGGATCATTGACTTCAAACGCGCCAAGGACGGCGTTCCGGCGAAGGTTGCGACGATCGAGTACGATCCGAATAGGTCGTGCCGAATCGCACTGCTGAACTATCGCGACGGCGAGAAGCGCTACATCCTCGCGCCGCTCGGCTTGCACGTCGGCGAGCTCCTCGAATCCGGTCCGACCGCCGACATCAGGATCGGCAACGCGCTTCCCATCAAGAACATTCCGGTCGGCACGGTGATTCATAACATCGAGCTGCGGCCCGGGCAGGGCGGTAAGCTCGTGCGCTCGGCCGGCGTATCGGCTCAGCTCATGGCGAAAGAGGACGAGTACTCGCAGGTGCGCATGCCGTCCGGCGAAGTCCGCAAGATTCACGTCGAGTGCCGCGCGACGATCGGTCAGCTCGGCAACATCGAGCACGAGAATCAGATCATCGGCAAGGCCGGGCGCTCCCGTCACCTCGGGAAGCGACCCAGCGTGCGCGGCATCGCGATGAATCCGGTCGACCATCCGCACGGCGGGGGCGAGGCGCGTTCCACCTCGGGTCGGCCGCCCACGACGCCGTGGGGCGTGATGACGATGGGCAAAAAGACGCGGCGCAACAAGCGCACCGGCAAGATGATCGTCCGTCGCAGGGGTTCTAAGTAATATGGCGCGATCGCTCAAGAAGGGTCCCTTCGTCGCCGACTATCTCGTTGCGAAGATCGAGCGGCTCAACGAGACGCGCGAGCGGCGCGTGATCAAGACGTGGAGCCGCGCCTCGACGGTCCTGCCGTCGATGGTCGGCCACACGATCGGCGTCCACAACGGCAAGACGCACATACCGGTGTACATCACCGAAAACATGGTTGGGCATAAGCTCGGCGAGTTCGCTCCGACGCGCCACTTCCGCGGCCACGGCGGCGAGAAGGCGACGGTAAAGACATGACGGGCGCCGGCCAACAGGCAGTCGCGCACCTGCGCTTCGTTCGTACCGCGCCGCGCAAGCTGCGGCGCGTCGCCGACGCCATTCGCGGCAAGAGCGTTCGCGAGGCGCTGGTCGTGCTGAAGTTCGCGCAGGTCTACGCGGCTGCGCCCATCGAGAAGCTCGTGCGCAGCGCTGTCGCCAACGCCGGCAACAATCACGACATGAATGCGGACGACCTGTACATCGCGCGCATCACGGTCGACGGTGGGCCCGGCGGGCGATTCACCAAGCGCATCGATCCGCGCGCGCAAGGCCGCGCGGCGTTCAAGCGCAAGCGTCTCTCGCACGTCACGGTGATCGTCAGCGAGAACCGACCCGTCAAGCGCTCCCGCAAGGCGGGTGCGTCCGTGCAGGCGATTGAGAAGGTACGTCGCTCGACGGCGGCTGCGGCCACCGCCGCGGCCGCGAAGCCGTCTCGTAAGAAGCAATCCGGACGTAAGCGCGCGGTCAAGGAAGCCAAGGAAGCATAGATGGGACAGAAGATTCATCCGGTGGGCATGCGCCTCGGCATCACGCGCACGTGGGACAGCCGATGGTTCGAGAAAAAACACTACGTCGATTGGCTGCACGAAGACGTCGCGATTCGCAAATCGTTCAATCGCTGGATGCGTTCCGCGTCGATTAGCAAGATCGAGATCGAGCGGCGCGCCAATCAGGCCCGCGTGATCGTCAACACGGCAAAGCCAGGCATTATCATCGGCAAGCGTGGAGTGGGCATCGATGACATCCGCAAAAATCTCGAGCAGCTCACTGGGAAGAACGTGGCGGTCAACGTGATGGAGATCTCGCATCCGGAGCTGGACGCGCGCCTGGTGGCCCAAAACATCGTGGATCAGCTCGAGAAACGGATCGCGTTCCGGCGCGCGATGAAGCAGGCGATCATGCGCACGATGCGCGCAGGCGCCCGGGGCATCAAGGTGCAGGTTTCGGGGCGTCTCGGCGGCGCGGAGATCGCGCGCACGGAGCACAATGCCGACGGCAAGGTGCCTCTGCACACGCTGCGCGCCGACATCGACTACGCGCAGGTCGAGGCATTCACCACATTCGGCCGCATCGGCGTCAAGGTTTGGATCTATCGGGGCGAAGTACTGCCGGATCAGCCGCGCACCGACGGCGCGATGCGCGAGCGGTCGGACCGCGGCCGCGAACGGCGCGAGCGGGGAGGCCGCGGACGCGGACGCGAGCCACGCATAGCCGCGCCGCCGCGTCCGGCTCCGGAGCCCGTAGTCGTAGAGCCTGCGCCGGAGCCGGTGGTGGCACAGGCCGCTCCCGAGCCGGTAGCACAGGCCGCTCCCGAGCCGATGGCCGCGCAACCCGCGCCGGAATCGGCGCCCGCGACGAGCGAGGTGGCAGAATAACATGTTGACACCCAAGCGCGTCAAGTGGCGCAAGGCGCAGCGCGGCCGCATGTCGGGCGCGGCGACGCGGGGCAACTCGCTGAGCTTTGGCGACTATGGCTTGCAGGCGATGGAGCCGTGCTGGATGACGAATCGCCAAATCGAAGCGGCGCGTATCGCGATGACCCGCCACATCAAGCGCGGCGGCAAAGTCTGGATCAAGGTATTCCCCGACAAACCGGTGACGAAGAAGCCGGCCGAAGTGCGCATGGGCTCCGGTAAGGGCAACCCCGAGCTGTGGGTCGCCGTCGTTCGGCCGGGACGCGTGCTTTTCGAGTTGTCCGGCGTGGCGCCGATCGTCGCGCGCGAAGCGCTGCAACGTGCGGCCTCGAAGCTGCCGATCAACACGAAGATCATCTCTCGCGAGGAGGCGGCGTGAAAAGCAAGGAGCTAGACGGACTGCGGGAACTGACCGTGAAGGAGCTGCAGCAAAAGGCCCGTGACGCGAAGGCCGAGCTATTCAACCTACGTTTCGCGCTGCGCACCGGACATCTGACCGACTTCAGCAAGATCCGGGCGATGCGCCGCTCCTACGCACAAATTCAGACCGTAATCTCCGAGAAGCGCCTGGCCGAGGGTGAGCATGGAGCAGCTTAACCGCGGCACCCGGCGTACTAAACAGGGGCGCGTCGCGTCGAACAAGATGGACAAGACGATCGTCGTCGTCTCCGAAACCCGCGTTCCGCACTCGACCTACGGCAAGATCGTGCGCAAGTCGGCACGGTTCAAAGCGCACGACGAGCGCAACGAGGCCAACGTCGGAGATCTGGTGCGAATTATTGAGTGCCGTCCTCTATCACGCGACAAGCGCTGGCGCCTCGTCGAGATCGTGGAGCGCGCGCGATGATCCAGCAAGAGACGCGTCTGAAGGTGGCCGATAACAGCGGCGCACGCGAGCTGCTCGTGATTCACGTTACGGGCGGAGGTCGGCATGTGTACGCGCACGTCGGCGACGTGGTCGTGGGCACCGTCAAGAGCGCGATCCCAGGCGCGGCCGTAAAGAAGGGTCAGGTCGTGAAGGCGGTCGTCGTTCGCACGAGCGCGCCGATCCGCCGCGGCGACGGCTCCGTCGTTCGCTGCGACGACAACGCGTGCGTGATCATTAAAGGCGAGAAGGATAATCTCGATCCTCGCGGCACGCGCGTATTCGGCCCGGTGATGCGCGAGCTTCGCGAGCGCGGCTTCCTCAAGATCGCCTCGCTCGCTCCGGAGGTTTTGTGAAATGATCATCAAGGGCGACACGGTGATGATCCGCCGCGGAAAGGAACGGGGCAAACGCGGGACCGTCAAGGCGATCCACCCGTCCTCGGGAACCGCGACAGTCGAGGGCGTGAACGTCGTGAAGCGCCACACGAAGCAGGGCACGAAGTCCGGCAACATGGGCGGCGGCGTGCAGACCGGAGGCATCATCGAGAAAGAGGCGTCGTTGCCGATTTCGGCGCTGCAGTACGTGTGCGAGAAATGCAAACTACCGACGCGCCTGCGCCACGGGCGCACGGCGGACGGTGGCGTGCATCGAATCTGCGCGCGCTGCGGCGAACCGGCGCGGGACTCGGCGAAGGGAGCATAGTGCTTGGAACGCCTCAGAGAGATGTATGACAAGCAGATTCGCCCGCGGCTGCAGGAGCGCTTTGGCTACAAGAACGTCAACCAGATCCCGAAGCTCGAGAAGGTCGTCGTCAACATGAGCGTGGGCGAGGCAATCGTCAATCCAAAGGCGCTCGACGCGGCCGTCAGCGAGCTTTCGGCCATCACGGGTCAGCGGCCGATCGTTACGAAGGCCAAAAAGTCGATCGCCGCGTTCAAGCTCCGCGCCGGCACGAACATCGGCGCGAAGGTCACGCTGCGCGGCGACCGGATGTACGTGTTCGTCGACAAGCTTTTCAACGTCGTGTTGCCGCGCATTCGCGACTTTCGCGGACTACCCACAAAGTCGTTCGACGGGCGCGGTAACTACAATCTGGGTCTACGCGAGCAGCTCGTGTTTCCGGAGATCAACTTCGACAAGGTCGACAAGACGCGCGGTATGGACATCACGATCGTGACGACCGCGAAGACCGACGAGGAGGCGACGGAGTTCTTGACTGCGATGGGTCTGCCGCTTCAAAAGGCGGCGACTTCCGGACAAGGAAGGCAGAGATAGGCAAGAATGGCTAAAACGAGCTTGATCATCAAGTCGCGTCGCTCGCCGAAGTTCCAGGTGCGCCGGCACAACCGCTGCCGTGTCTGCGGGCGTCCGCGCGGTTACCTGCGGAAGTTTGCGATGTGCCGCATCTGCTTCCGCGAGAACGCTCACGCCGGCGTCGTGCCGGGCGTGACGAAGGCCTCATGGTGAGGGGGGAGAGCAAATGCCGGTAACGGATCCCATCGCCGATATGCTGACGCGCATCCGCAATGCGAACACCGCGAGCCATAAGACGGTGGACATGCCCGCATCGCGGACCAAGCATGCGATTGCGCGGATCCTCCAAGACGAGGGCTTCATCGAGAGCTTCGAGCGCTTGACGGAGGGTCCGCAGGGTACGATCCGCATTCAGCTGCGCTATGGGCCCGAGAAAGAGAAGATCATCACGGGCCTGCGGCGCATCTCGCGCCCCGGGTTGCGCGTCTATACGCGCAAGACCGAGATTCCGCGCGTGCTCGGTGGGCTGGGCCTCGTGATTATGTCGACGCCGCAGGGGATCATGTCGGGCAAGCGCGCACGCAAACGCGGCATCGGAGGAGAGGTTCTTGCGTATGTCTGGTAAGGGAGCTGCGGCGTGTCGCGCATAGGGAAATTACCGGTAACGGTGCCGTCCGGCGTCGACGTGAAAGTCGAAGACGGCGAAGTGCTGGTCAAAGGTCCGATGGGAGAGCTGCGCCAGCGCATTCTCAGTAACGTGGTCGACGTTCGGTTTTCAGAGGGCAAGGTGAGCGTCGAGCGCAAGGGTAATGCGAAGGTGCATCGCAGCGCGCACGGGCTCACGCGCACGCTGATCGCGAACATGGTGGAGGGCGTAAGCAAGGGTTTTCGCAAGAGCCTCGAGATCAGCGGCGTCGGTTATCGCGTCGCAAAGTCGGGCGAGCGGCTCAACCTGAGCTTGGGTTTCTCGCATCCTGTGGCGTTCACCGCGCCCAAGGGAGTGGCGTTGACCGTCGAGGGCCAGACGAAGATCCACGTCGACGGCATCGACAAACAGGCCGTCGGCCAGGTGGCTGCGGACATCCGGCGGCTGCGCAAACCGGAGCCGTACAAGGGCAAGGGCATTCGATATGAGGGCGAGCGCATTCGTAAGAAGCTCGGCAAGGCCGGAAAGGCGGCCAAGAAGTAGTGGATAAGGCGCAAGCGCGGCGCGCTCGGCACGAGCGGCTGCGCAAGAGAGTCTCCGGCACTCCGGAACGGCCGCGCCTGTGCGTTCGCCGGTCGCTGCATCACCTCTATGCGTCTCTGGTGGACGACGCGAAGGGGCACACGCTCGCCATCGCATCGACGCGCGACAAATCGCTCGCGGGGGAACTCTCCTCGCGGACGAATGTCGCGGCCGCCGCGGCCGTCGGCTCGGCGATCGCGGCGAAGGCCAAAGCGGCCGGCATCTCGCAGGTCGTGTTCGATCGGGGCGGCTACAAATATCACGGCCGCGTGCGCGCGCTAGCCGATGCAGCGCGTGAAGCGGGGTTGACGTTCTGATGCAGTACCGTGGTCGCGAACGCGATTCGAGCGGACTGGAAGAGACGGTCGTGCGCGTTAATCGCGTCGCGAAGGTCGTGAAGGGCGGCAAACGCTTCAGCTTTAGCGCGCTCGTGGTCGTCGGCGATCGCAAGGGAAAGGTGGGCTTCGCCATCGGCAAGGCCGGCGAGGTGCCCGAGGCGATTCGCAAGGCGGTCGAGCAGGCCCGCAAGAGCCTGATCACCGTCGCGATGGTCGATCGCACGATTCCGCACGAGGTACGCCACGAAGTTGGCGCCGCCACGGTGCTCCTCAAGCCGGCCGCCCCCGGCACCGGCGTGATCGCAGGCGGTTCCATGCGGGCGGTGCTCGAACTGGCCGGCATCCACGACATCCTCACGAAGTGTCTGGGCACGAACAACCCGATCAACGTCGTGATGGCGACCATCTCGGCGCTGCGCTCCCTGCGAACCGTGGAACAGGTTGCAGCAATGCGGGGCAAGACGGTCAAAGAAGTTTACACCGCACAGAACGAGACCGCGTAATGGCAGAGAAGCAGCTTCTTAAACTCGGGGCCCTCAAGCCCGCACCCGGCAGCCGGCCGAAGCGCCAGCGCATCGGCCGCGGGCACGGCTCGGGCATGGTCAAAACCGGAGGCGAAGGCGGGAAGGGTCAGACCGTCCGTTCCGGCGGCGGAAAGGGGCCGGCGTTCGAAGGCGGCCAGACCGCCTGGGCGCGGCGTCTGCCCCACGCGCGCGGCTACTCGCAGAAGGGGCGCGACACCGGACACTTCCGGAGCCGCTTCGCCGTCGTCAACCTCCGCCAGCTGGCCCACTGGGACGCCGGCGTGGAGATCACCCCCGAGTCGTTGCGCGATTACGGGCTCGTGAAGTCGATTCTGGACGGGGTCAAGATCCTAGGCACCGAGTCCGATGCGGCGCTGCCCTCGGGCCTGCGTTTGCGCGACGTGTTCTTCTCGAAGAAAGCCCGCGAAGCACTCGCTGCCGCTGGCGCTCACATCGAGGATTTGTCATCCTGAGCCCTTCGACTCGCTGCGCTCGAGGACAGGCTCCGTCGAAGGACGACGAACGATAAAATATGTTTGACAATCTCCGAGCCGCAGTGCTCGTCCCGGAGATCCGCCAGCGCATCCTGTTCGTGTTCTTCGCATTCGCGTGGTTCGTCTTCATGATCCACGTCCAGCTGCCGAACGTCAATCAGGACGCGTGGCAGCGGGTGCTGCAGAGCGGCGCGTTCTACAACCTACTCGGGTTTCTCTCCGGCGGCGCGCTGCAGAAGCTGTCCATCATCGCGATGGGCATCACGCCGTACATCAACGCCTCGATCATCATGCAGTTGATGACCGTGGTGATGCCGCAGCTCGAGGAGATGGCCAAGAAGGGCGGCGAGGAAGGCCGCAAGAAAATCAGCCAGTACACCCGTTGGCTGACGATCGTCCTCGCGGCCGTCCAGGCGACGTTCATGGCGATTTCAATGGAGCGCTCCGGCGTGTTCTATGACACGTCGCTCTGGTACCTGCTCTACGCGATCGTCGCGATGGTCGGCGGCACCCTGTTCCTAATGTGGCTCGGCGAGCAGATCAGTGACAAGGGTATCGGGAACGGCGTATCGCTGATCATTTTCATCGGCATCGTCCTTCGCTATCCACAGTACGTGAAGCAAACCTATGCTTCGGCTAGTCAGGGTGCGGAATCCCTGTTGAACCTCGTGCTCTATATCGTGATGGCGATCTTCATCATCATTTCGATCGTGTTCCTCTATCAAGGGCAGAGGCGCGTGCCCGTCCAGCAAGCGCGGCGCGTGGTGGGGCGCAAGATGTTCGCCGGGCGCTCGACGTACATTCCGCTGCGCCTGAACAATGCAGGCGTGATCTCGATCATCTTCGCGATCTCCATCCTGCTCCTGCCGCAACAGGCGCTGTCGTGGTTCGGGCGCGGCCAGCAGATCACAGGCTCGGGGATCTGGGCGGCCATCCAGCATGGGATGCAGAGTTTCTCGGCGTGGCTGAACGTATGGTTCACGCCCAATGGCGTGCTGTACAACATCGTTTACTTCTTGCTCGTAGTCGTCTTCACGTTCTTCTATAGCTCCGTCGTG
The DNA here is from genome assembly GCA_963722595.1 of Vulcanimicrobiota bacterium. Classification (GTDB taxonomy): domain Bacteria; phylum Vulcanimicrobiota; class Vulcanimicrobiia; order Vulcanimicrobiales; family Vulcanimicrobiaceae; genus Cybelea. Next base: position 221,722 of record CAVRNN010000001.1, read on the forward strand.
CTCAACACGCGCGACGTGGCCGATAACCTGAAGAAGACCGGAGCGTTCGTTCCCGGCATTCGGCCGGGACAGCCGACGGTCGATTATCTCAACAAGATCCTCATGCGGATTACGACCGCCGCCGCGGTCTACCTTGGGATCCTGGCCGTCCTGCCCGGTGCGCTGCAGCGCGGCCTGTCCGTCACGACGTTCTATCTCGGTTCCACGTCGCTACTCATCGTGGTCGGCGTGGCGCTCGACACCATAACTCAGATCGAGGCGCGGCTCGCTATGCGCGATTACCGCGGCTTCATCAAACGGTAACGGCCTCGCGCAATAGGATGCGGTTGGTCTTTCTCGGGCCGCCCGGCGCCGGAAAGGGAACGCAGGCGCGCCTGCTCGAGCGGCGCTTCGGGCTGCGTCAGATTTCGACGGGCGACATCCTGCGAGCCAACCGCGCACGAGGCACGGAGCTGGGGAAACGCGCTGCCGGTTTTATGCTGCGCGGCGAGCTCGTTCCGGACGACCTCGTGATCCACATGATCGAAAGCGAGCTCGAGCGCACCGGCGGCGGCTTCGTAATGGACGGTTTCCCGCGCACGGTCGCGCAGGCAGAGGCGCTCGACACGATGCTCCAACGCCGCGGTGAGCCGCTGGGGGCCGCGGTGCTCTTCAGCGGAGATCGCGCCGCGCTCATAGCGCGGCTCGCGTCGCGCTGGACGAATCCGCGCAACGGCCGAACGTACAACGCCATCACGAATCCGCCGAAACTGGCCGGCATCGACGATGAGGACGGCGGGCGGTTGATTCAACGCGAGGACGACCGGGCCGAGACCATCGCGAAGCGCCTCGAGGTGTACGACGCGCAAACGAGGCCGCTTGCGGAGTACTATCGGAATACCGGCAAGCTGCTCGAGGTCGACGCGCTGGCGAGTGTTGACGCGGTGGCGGACCGAATCGCGAGCGCGATCGGCGCTGAACCGGCTGGCGCGTAGCGCCCGATGATTTCGCTGAAGTCCCCGCGCGAGATCGAGCTGATGCGGCGCAGCGGAAAGATCACATCGACGGTGTTGACCACGCTGATGAAGGCGGTGCGCCCGGGCATGGCGACGAGTGAGCTCGACCGCATGGCAGAGGAGGGCATTCGTCAGGCCGGTGGTGCGCCGACGTTCAAGGGCTATAATGGCTTTCCTGGATCGATCTGCGCGTCGGTCAACGATGAGGTCGTGCACGGAATACCGGGTCCTCGCGTACTGCGCGAGGGCGACCTGCTATCGATCGACATCGGCACAACGCTGGACGGTTATGTGAGCGATAGCGCCGTAACCATTCCGGTCGGAAAGATCTCCGATGAGGCGCAGCGCCTGCTGGACGTGACGCAGGAGTGCCTGACGATCGGCATAGCGCAGATGCAGGCCGGCAAGCGCGTCGGAGACATCGGGGCCGCAGTGCAGACCTACGCGGAGCGCCACGGATACGGCGTGGTGCGCGAGCTCGTGGGACACGGCGTGGGGCGCGCGATGCACGAGGAGCCCCAGGTGCCGAACTACGGCGAGCCCGGGACCGGGATCGAGTTACGGCCGGGCCTGGTTCTCGCCATCGAGCCGATGATCACGCAAGGCGGTCCGAGGATCCGCGTGCTCGGCGACGGCTGGACAGTCGTTACGGCAGATGGTAAACTCGCAGCGCATTTCGAGCACACGATCGCGGTTACCGAGAACGGCCCCAGGATCCTGACTATGCGCGACTATGCCGAGCGCCCGGAGATCGAACGCTACCGTCCGGCGCGCGAGGCGATCGCCTGATGGCACGCCGGCGAGGAGGACGCCCGGCCCGCACCAAAAAGGCGACCGCCGAAAAAGCCGCCAAGACGGCGACGCCCAAGGAAGAGGCGATCGAGGTCGAGGGGATGATCGTCGAACCGCTGCCCAACGCGATGTTTCGCGTCGAGCTAACGAACGGGCACCGCGTCCTGGCGCACGTGTCCGGGAAGATCCGAATGCACTTCATTCGGATTCTGCCAGGGGATCGCGTGCTCGTAGAGCTCTCGCCGTATGATTTGACCCACGGCAGAATAACCTACAGGTACAAGTAACTCCCAGTGTCATAGGGTAAAGCGAAAATGAAAGTCAGACCTTCGGTCAAGAAAATTTGCGAAAAGTGCAAGATCATCCGCCGGCACGGCCGGGTGCGGGTGATCTGCGAGGTCAATCCAAAACACAAACAGGTCCAAGGTTAAAAAGGAATATTATAAGTGGCTCGTATTGCTGGTATCGATCTGCCGCGCGAGAAGCGCATCGAAGTCGCGCTCACATACATCTACGGCATTGGAGCGCCGACGGCGCGCAAGATGCTGCAAGCCGCGGGAGTCGATCCCGACGTGCGCGTAAAAGCGATGACCGAAGAGGATGAGAAGAAGCTCCGCGACGCGATCGATTCGATGCAGCTGCGCGTCGAGGGCGACCTGCGCCGTGAGGTCCAGGGAAACATCAAGCGCTTGATGGACATCGGCTGCTACCGCGGGTTGCGCCACCGGCGCGGCCTGCCCGTGCGCGGCCAGCGCACGAAGACGAACGCGCGCACGCGCAAGGGCCCGAAGCGCACGGTCGCCGGCAAGAAGAAGGCCATCGCCAAGAAATAGCGCCGCGTGAAGGCGGTTATCACCGCAGGCGGGCGGATCGACGGCGAGTTCGCGCAGACGGCCGGCACCCGTGTGAAGGCGCTCGCACCGGTGCGCGGCCGCACGATGCTCGCGCGCATGATCGAGTCGTTGCGTTCCGCCGGGGCCGGCCGGATCGCAGTCGTCGGAGGCGATGAGGTTCGCACGGCCTGTGGGTCGCAGATCGACCGCTTCGTCGACGAGAGCGCGTCGGGAAGCGTTAACCTCTTGCGCGCCCTGCAAGCGTGGCCTGACGACGGCGAGACCCTGCTCTACGCCACGAGCGATCTGCCGTACGTGACGTCCGAAGCGATCGTTGAGTTCATCGCCCGCGTTCCGCCCGGATCGCTCGCGATAGCGCTCGCAGAATCCTCGGATTTTCAAGGGCGGTTTCCCGGCGCGCCGTCATACGGCATCACGCTCGCGGGCGAAAACGTGGTCAATGGCGGCGTCTTCGTGCTTCCGCCGGGAAGCGCCGCGCCGCTCGCAAGCGTCGCCACGCGCTTCTTCGAAGCGCGCAAGCGCCCGTGGCAGATGGCGAGCCTGGTAAGCCCTATCGTGCTGCTGCGCTACGTCGTTCGCCGGCTGAGCGTGGGCGATCTCGAGGCGCTCGCCGTGCGCGTTCTGCATATGCCGGCGCGCGCGGTTCGCTGCTGTGCGCCGGAACTCGCCTACGACGTCGACCTCCCGGCTGAATACAGGTATGCCTGTGCGCACGGTTAGCGCGTTTCGGCTCGCGCTGTTTTGGCTGGGCGTGCAGGCCGTGTGGGGCGCGCTGCTCGGCATCTCGCTGCAGTCGCGCACGATCGAGCTCTCCCCCGCCAACGCGCTGATCGCTTACGGCCGGCTCGCGACGATCGGCGCCCTCGTGGCGGCGGTCACTCAAGTCGCGATCGGATTTTGGTCGGATGCTCGGCGCCGCGGCGGGAGCCGGCGCGTGGAGTTCTACGTCGCGGGCGCGCTCGGCGGCGCCGCGGCGCTCGCTTTTTTTTATGGCGCTCGCACCTTCGTCTCGCTGACGCTCGCGTTCATCGCCCTCCAGGCGGCTCTGAACGTCGCCATCGGTCCATATCAGGCGATCATTCCCGACTTCGTTGAACGGGCACGAACGGGTGCGGCATCGTCCTGGATGGCCGCACTCCAGGGAGCCGGCAACGCGGTCGGCGCCCTAGGCGCGAGCTTCATCACGAACGCGCGTGCGCTCAGCGCCACACTCGGAGGACTTCTCCTCGCGACGTGTGCGGTCACGGTCTCCCATGCGACGCGACTACCGCTGGGAGATGCGCCTGCGATCGAGCGGCGTGCGTTTCGAGTCACGCGCGCGTTCGTCGACCTCTTCATCTCGCGCGCGCTCGTCTACGTAGGCTTTTACACACTGCTCGGCTATTTGCTGTTTTATGTCACGGAAGTGCTGGGCGTTAAAGCGCTGGCCGACGCGCGCCGCGACACGGGAATCCTGATCGTCGCTTTTACGCTGCTCGGCGCGGCCGGCGCGGGCCTCGCGGCGCGTCCCAGCGATCGCCTCGACAAGCGGCTAGTCGCCACGCTTGGCGCGGCGGGCTTCATTGCGGCGCTGGCCGTCTTCATCGCCTCGAACGGCGCGCTCGGGGTCGCGGCGGCGACGCTCCTCGCGGGGCTGGGCTGGGGCGTATTCCTCGTCGCGGACTGGGCCATCGCGTGCCGCGTGTTGCCGCCCGATGCCATGGCCGCGGCCATGGGCGTCTGGAACCTCGCCATCGTCCTGCCTCAGATCGTGGCGCCGGCCCTAACGACGGTCGTCCTGCAGCGTTTGGGGCTGGCGCTCGGCCCCGAGGCTCCCAGGGTCGCCTTCGGCCTGGCGCTCGGTGAGACTTTAATAGGAATCGCTTGGCTGTGGCGTTTATCTCGTTGCACAATAGGGGAATAACGGGTATCGTGTGTCTGTGCGGGCAGCAACGCTCCAGGCGCATGCTCGTATTACAGGGCTGACGAGGAGGCACCTCGCCGGCATTTTGAGTTTTCCATAAGGAGGCACTCGTGAAACGACTGAGCACCGGACTACTCGCCGCGCTGATCGTAGCGCTATGCGGGTTGAACGCGGTCGCAGCTCCGTCGGCGACGCAAGGAAACAATGGCAACGGCGTCGCGCAGACGGGCTCACCGCCGCCGGCGGACTTCGGTAGTCCGCCGTCCGGCCAGATTCCTATCCTCTATAACGATCACCACGTCTATACAAAGCCCGATATTCTCAAGCAGGGTCGCGTTTTGGCGGCACTCGTCAAGGGCGGCACACTGCTGATTCCGTTGCGCTCGATGTTCGAACAGATGGGCGCGACGGTTTCGTGGGATGCCGGCAGCAAGACCGCGACGGTGTCGAAACCTGGCGCCGAGGTCAAGGTTACGGTTGGAAAACCGGAGGTGGTAATCAACGGTGAGTCGCGTCCGCTGGACGTACCGCCGATGGTCTATCAAGGCGTCGTACTCGTTCCCGTCCGTGTGATCTCGGAGGGCATGGGTGCGTACGTTCAATGGGTTCCGGACCGGCATTTGGTCGTCGTACGGTACATTCCGGCGACACCGCCGCCGAGCCCGGCGCCGCCGCCGCCTTCCGCGGCTCCGCCGCCGCCGCCCCCGCCGCCGACTCCCCGCCCGCTTCGCGGCGAGGCGTTCGTCGCGGGAGACTACATCTTCTCGCCAAGCGTCTACAATGAGTTCAATAACGGCAGTCGCTCCAACGGCGGCAACGGCGGATACGCCGTGCGCGGCGGGGGAGAGTTCAGCCTCGGGAACATCCCGTTCATGCTCGAAGGCGCTTACGAGTATTGGCCCTATCCGCACAACTGCACCACGGTCAGCGGCGTGTTCCAATCGAACTGCTACGTCACGACGATCGGCAGTAGAGGCAGCTACGCTCTGCCGTCGGTGAGGTTGAACGATCAGGACGTCGACGTCCGCTTCGCGGGCCGCGTCCTTCAGCCGCGTATCTACGTCGGTGTCGGATACTTGTGGTTGCGGACCAGCTACGGTTATCCGAACATGAACGGCGTAGGCTTCGGCGCCGAGAAGCTACCAGATCTCAACCAGGCGCTCTCGTTGTTCGGCAGCATTTGGTACTACCCGAGCGTGAGCGGTACGGCGATGTTTCAGATTAATGGCATGAACCAATCGGAAACGTTGGCGTACAACGTGACGAAGTTCCAAATCGGTGGCACGTATGTCATCGGTAACAGCCCGGTCTTCATCGAAGGCGGCTGGATGGGCGACGTCTGGAATCGCAAACAAAACGCACCGGTCAATCGGACGTACACCGGCCCCTTCGCCGGTATTGGGTTCCGCGTTCTGTACCCATAAGCCGTACACGGGCCATAGCATCTCCTCAAGGGCCGCCCACTGGGCGGCCCTTCTCCATGGCGAGAGCCAAGGAGATGAACGGTTTAAGCATGACTTTGCCGTTTTATGGGAAGAACGGGTATCGGATGTTTGTGCGAGGAGCGACGCTCCAGGCGCATGCTCGTATTACAGGGCTGACGAGGAGGCACCTCGCCGGCATTTTGAGTTTTCCATAAGGAGGCACTCGTGAAACGACTGAGCACCGGACTACTCGCCGCGCTGATCGTAGCGCTATGCGGGTTGAACGCGGTCGCAGCTCCGTCGGCGACGCAAGGAAACAATGGCAACGGCGTCGCGCAGACGGGCTCACCGCCGCCGGCGGACTTCGGTAGTCCGCCGTCCGGCCAGATTCCTATCCTCTATAACGATCACCACGTCTATACAAAGCCCGATATTCTCAAGCAGGGTCGCGTTTTGGCGGCACTCGTCAAGGGCGGCACACTGCTGATTCCGTTGCGCTCGATGTTCGAACAGATGGGCGCGACGGTTTCGTGGGATGCCGGCAGCAAGACCGCGACGGTGTCGAAACCTGGCGCCGAGGTCAAGGTTACGGTTGGAAAACCGGAGGTGGTAATCAACGGTGAGTCGCGTCCGCTGGACGTACCGCCGATGGTCTATCAAGGCGTCGTACTCGTTCCCGTCCGTGTGATCTCGGAGGGCATGGGTGCGTACGTTCAATGGGTTCCGGACCGGCATTTGGTCGTCGTACGGTACATTCCGGCGACACCGCCGCCGAGCCCGGCGCCGCCGCCGCCTTCCGCGGCTCCGCCGCCGCCGCCCCCGCCGCCGACTCCCCGCCCGCTGCTGGGCGAGGCGTTCGTCGCGGGAGACTACGTCTTCTCACCGACGGTTTATAATGAGTTCAATCCGGGGAGTCGCTCCAACGGCGGCAACGGCGGATACGCCGTGCGCGGCGGGGGAGAGTTCAGCCTCGGGAGCATTCCGTTCATGCTCGAAGGCTCATACGAGCGCTGGCCGTACCCGCACAACTGCACAACCGTAAATGGAGTCGCGCAAGCGAACTGCTACGTGACGGTTGTCGGTGGTAACGGCAGCTCGCCGGTGGCGACGACGACGAACCTGTACGATCAGGACGTGGACGGCCGCTTCGCGGTTCGGGTGCTACGGCCGCGCATCTATATCGGCGTCGGCTATCTTTGGCTCTCGAACAACTACGGCTACCCGAACATGAACGGTGTGGGCTTTGGTGCCGAGAAGCTGCCGGATCTCAACCAGCCGCTCTCGTTCTTCGGCAGCGTGTGGTACTACCCGAGCGTCTCGGGGACGGGGAACTTCTCACGCCTCACGAGCACCGGCGGAACCACGCAGGTTAGCCTGAATCTGGCGTACAGCATTCTTAAGTACCAAGTCGGCGTCGATTATGTGATCGGGAACAGCCCGATCTTTGTCGAGGCCGGCTGGATGGGGGACAGCTGGTCGAACAAGACCAATGCTCCGATCGGCCGCAGCTACAACGGTCCGTTCGCGGGTCTGGGCCTGCGGGTACTCTATCCCTAGGGCTTTCGCAGGGTAAGTCTAGCTAGCTGGGGCTCGGCCATTGCGGCCGAGCCCCTATGTCATCCTGAGCCTTCGACTTCGCTGGAGGAGAGGCTCCGTCGAAGGATTGTTGACCCGGCTTCGCCTCCTACGGTAAGATACTCACTTGGCGCCTCCCGGCGCCCCATTTTGCCCTGCCCCGTATCTGGAGAGATCTTTTTTTGGCTGCCAAAAAGCAAACCAAGTCGCGACGCAAGCGAGAGGTGAAGAACGTCGCAGCCGGCGTCGCTCACGTCCACGCGTCGTTCAACAACACGATCGTTACCATCAGCGACCCGCACGGCGGCGTGGTCTCCTGGGCGTCGGCCGGAAACCTCGGATTCAAGGGATCGAAGAAGTCGACGCCGTTCGCCGCGCAGATGGCCGCCGAGGCCGCGGCGCGCAAGGCAATGGAGCATGGCATGAAGTCCACCGAGGTCCTGGTCAAGGGGCCGGGCGCGGGCCGTGAGGCGGCGATTCGCTCGCTTCAGGCGGCGGGCCTCGAGATCACGATGATCAAGGACGTCACGCCGATCCCGCACAACGGCTGCCGCCCGCCGAAACGGCGTCGGGTCTAGGGCATGTCGCGCTACGTCGGCCCGGTCTGCCGCCTCTGCCGCCGTGAGACTGCGGCCAGCAAGACGGGCGAAAAGATCAAGCTCTTTCTCAAAGGCGACCGTTGCCTCTCGCGCAATTGTGCCGTCGAGCGGCGCGGCACGGCCCCCGGCCAGAAGACCGCCGGCAAGTCGCGCACCAAGGTGTCGGAATACGGCCGTCAGCTTCGCGAGAAGCAGAAGATGCGCCGCTATTACGGCGTGCACGAGACGCAATTCGAAAACTACTTCCGCGAGGCCGCGCGCGTTCCGGGTCAGACCGGTCGCACCTTCCTGCAGCTGCTGGAACGTCGCCTCGACAACGTGGTCTACCGGCTGAATCTCGCAACCAGCCGCGCGCAGGCCCGGCAACTCGTAACGCACCGCCATTTCCGCGTCAACGGCCGAGCCGTGAATATTCCGTCGTACGTCGTCAAGCCTGGCGACGTCATCTCGATAGCGCCGGGCAGCCTCAAGTCCACGGTCTTCGAGGCGAACCTCGAGGTCGCGCAGAGCCGCCGTCCGCCCGAGTGGCTCGAATGGAACGACGAGGAAAAGACGGCCAAGGTGCTGCAGGCGCCGCCACGCGAGCAGATCGACGCTCCGGTCGACGAGCAACTGATCGTCGAGTACTACTCGCGATAAGAGCTTAGCCGCTAAGAACCAAACTCAATCCGCTGTTCGGCGTACGATCGTTCGTCGCGGGCGCGACGGGCGGATAACGTAAGCAGCTATAAAGGACGACGACAACACAGTGACCATGTTAGAAGCGCCGGTCGGCGCAAGCATCGAAGTTCGCGAGCGTCGCGATAACTACGCGAAGTTCGTCATCGAACCGCTCGAACGCGGCTTCGGCATCACGCTCGGCAACGCGCTCCGACGCGTCCTCCTCAGCTCGATCCCGGGAGCTGCCGTCACCTACATGAAGATCGATGGCGTCCTCCACGAGTTCTCGACGATCTCGGGGATGGTCGAAGACACGATCGCGCTGATGCTCAACCTAAAGGGCTTGCCGGTCAAGTTGAACAGCGAGGAGCCGAAGGTGCTGACGCTCTCCGTCAGCGGAGCGCGCGACGTGACTGCGGCGGACATCGTGCCCGACGCGGACGTCGAAATTCTGGATCCGAGCTATCGGCTGTGCACGCTCTCGTCGAAGGACGCGAAGCTGACCATGGAGATCGGCGTCGAGAAGGGGCGCGGCTACGTGATGGCCGACCGGCAGCGCAACGTCGAGCATATGATCGGCCTCATACCGCTCGATTCGATATTCTCGCCGATTCGCAAGGTCAACTTCACGGTCGACGATACGCGCGTGGGCCAGAGCGTGGACTACGACCGCTTGACCGTGGAGGTTGAGACGAATGGATCGATCACGCCGGATGAGGCACTCTCGACGGCCGCATCCATCATGCAGGAGGAGCTCGACCTGTTCGTGTCCTTCACAAATCGCGCCGAGCCGCTTCCGGAGACCCCGCCGAACGAATGGGACATTCCGGTCGAGACGCTCAACCTTTCGGTCCGGTCGTTCAACTGCCTGAAACGCGCGGGGATCTCGAAGGTCTCCGAGCTCCTCGATCTGACCGAGGACGAAATCATGAAGATGCGTAACTTCGGCAAGAAGTCGCTCGACGAGATCAAGCAGGTTCTAGCTGAGAGGGGGCTCACGCTGCGCCAGTCGTAGCGCGAAACGAATGCCGCATTCAATCGCATACAAACGGCTGTCTCGCACGGACGGCCACCGAAAGGCGCTGCTCCGCAACCTGGCCACGTCGCTGTTCAAGCACGATAAGATCGAGACGACGTCGACCAAGGCGAAAGAGATCAGCCGAATTGCCGAAAAGTGCATCACCGCGGCCATGGAGGGGGACCTCGCGGCACGGCGCCGCTTGGCCGAGTTCATCACGGAACCGGCCGTGCTCAAGAAACTGGTAGAGCAGATCGCGCCGGCGCTGAAAGGCCGAACCGGCGGCTACACGCGAACCACGAAGACGCGCGTGCGGCCCGGCGACGCCGCAGAGCTCTCGGTGATCGAACTCATCACGTAGCACTTCGACCTTCACCGGCATGTAAGGCGCGGCCTTTCCGACAACGATGACTTACCAAGCCGAGTCGCGCGCGCTCGACAACGAGATCCTCACAATAATCGAAGGCTGGCATCGGCGCGGCGAGACGCTGGAGGAGGCGGCTTTCGATGGTCTCGCGCTGCGGTTGTTCGCATATCAGCTGCGCTATAACGCTCCTTATGCGCGCTACTGTGCGCATCTCGGTTTCAAGCCGGCATCACTGCCGAAATCATGGGAAGCGATCCCCGCCGTCCCTGTGCCCGCATTCAAAGAAGCGGTGCTCGCGACGTTTCCCCCCGAGAACGCGGCGGTCGCATTCGAGACGAGCGGCACTACGGGCCCGGCGACGGGGCGTCACTACATGGAGACGCCCGCGCTCTACGACGCGGCGCTGCTCGCCGCGTTCGATCGCCTCGTCCTCCGGGACGGCGCGCGTCTCCGCTATCTCAACCTCGTGCCCAACCCGCAGGAGCGGCCCTCCTCGTCGCTCGGATACATGATGGCGCACATCGGCGAGCGGCGCGGTGACGCCCGCACCGGTTGGTATCTGCGCGGCAACGACCTGCTCTACGACGACTTCGCACGCGATCTGCGCGTCGCGATCGCAGAGGGCCAAGCGGTCTTTGTCGCTGCCACCGCCTTCGCGCTCGTGCACGCGCTTGACGCGATGGAGAACGCAGGCACGCGCTTCGCGCTGCCGCGCGGGTCGCGCATCATGGAGACGGGAGGCTTCAAGGGACGCTCTAGAGTGATCGACCGCGCGGAGCTCTACAAACGCACGCGTGCCGGGTTCGGCGTCGCTCCGGCCGCGATCGTTTCCGAATACGGTATGACGGAGCTCACGTCACAGTACTACGATGACGCCGTGACCGGCGACAAGGTCGGGCCTCCGTGGCTGCGCGCGCGCGTCGTCGGGCCGGATCGCCGCACGGTCGCGCCGGGCGAGGTAGGCTCTCTGCTGCACCTAGATTTGGCGAACCGCTCGTCGTGCGTCGCGCTTCAAACCGAAGATCTCGCCGTACGGCGCGACCGCGGCTTCGTGTTACTCGGCCGCGCTCGCGATGCCGAGCCCCGCGGCTGTTCGCTCGACGCCGAACGGCTTCAGAGTTCTTTCATGCCGTAGTGCTACGCTGCCGTGAATCATCGTGCGGCAAGCCAAGATGCTCGTTACTCTATTACTCCTTGCGTGCGCGTCGTGCGCCGCGCGGCCGGCCACATCGATGCTTCCATCCGATCCGGCCGACCGCGTGTTGAGCGCTGCCGGAACATCCAAGATCGAGCACGTCGTCTGGATCATGCAGGAGAACCGCAGCTTCGATAACCTCTTCCAAGGTATCCCGGTGCGGACACGAGCCGTGACGTTCAGCTGCGAGTGTTCCGCGCAGGGCGTGGCTGTGAGCAGACAATTAAACGACCCGAATGATCCCCATCATGCCGTGGTCTTCGTGGAAGAGCATGTGGCAGTGGAACACGAACGTCCCGCGCGGCACGTGGCGGAAGTCGAGGATGATCTTCGTGATGCGCGGTTTGACGAGCGGGTAGTTGGGATCGCGGCGGTTCGCCAGCAGCGAGCCGACCGGGACGAAGACGGTGTCGGCCATCAGTGGGATTCCCGGCACGCTTCCGCTCTGGACGAAAGCCATCTGGTGAATGTGGAACGCGTGCGATTCCATCGTCGTGTTGACCAGATACCACTCTTCTACCGAGCCGCGCTTGACGACGATGTCGGCGTTCGACGGGACGACCGCGCCGCTCGCATACTGCGGTGAGAACGGATGCTCGTGAAAGTTCGGATTGGTGATTTCCGTGATGTAGTACGCTTGATGCGCAGGGATCTTCCCGTTCTTAGGAAGCGAATATTCCGTAAAGGAGAATGCCCGGCGGCGGACGAGCGCCGAATGCGCGCGCACGTACGCGACGAGACGTCCGGCCGGCGTGTCCCCGATGACGGCGGGGCTCGAGCGCAACGTGACCCTGCGGGTTTCGGTTTCAGCCCCAGCCGCGATCTTCAAAAGGTCGTGATGCATCTCGAAGAACGCGTCTTTGCCTTCACAATAGTGCTCGGAGGATAGGGTTAGCTTCGCGCCGGGATCGGCCGTAAATAGGATGTCGGCACGCGACATGGACGTGAGCATGAGCTCGTTGGTCGCCACGTATTTCGATAGCGGGTGCTGCGGATCGCCCGAGACCGGTACGCCGTCGAGCCCGACGAGCTTGGTCGGCACGACCCGCCCGGACGCATCGCGCATTTGCAGCCTTGTCCCGGTGTCGGACGTACCGTTGACGATCCGCAGAAGTTGCGGCTCGCCGGCCGGCACGTCGAGTGAGGCGGGCGTGTAGGAGCCGTTCAGCGTGAGGAGCACCTCGGAGGAAGTGCCGTTACAGCCGCTCGGATCGGACGTTACACCACCCGCCGTCATTGGATACGTCACGGGCCACGGCGGCGGATCGAACGGGTCGTAGGGAACCGGCGAGCTCGCCGGCCGCGACGCCTCGTACGCGGCCCCCGCAGGCACGAACGCGGACCCATCGGGCGCGAACGGGTTGTCGGCCACGAACGGAATCCGATAGCGCACGATGATCACGTGCTCGGCGGAGCGCGGCAGCTGCGGCGTATCGGGCTGGACGATCCATACACCATCGAGGCCCTCGGCGACCTCGTCGTCCGACGATCCATGGGCGTGCGGGTGATAGAGGTACGTCCCGGGCGGCTGCGTAGCCGGAATCGTAACGTGATACTCGCACGCATGCAGCGGGTTGCTCAGCGTCGAGAGGAAGATGTTCTCCTGGGTCTCGGGACCCTCGTAGCCGTGAAGGTGCAGGTTCGTGTCGCCCGGCGGTACCGCCATGTAACGATCGTCGATCGTGTGATTCAAGTAGCCGACGTAGTGGTTCGTTACCGGCGCGGGCATCGCCATCGGCATGCACTCGGGAATCGCGGACGATGCCATGCGAGCCGCTTTGCTGGTTCCCGCGATGTCATTTACGATGCGGATCGCGAAATGCTCGCCACGATGCACGCGAATCGTCGGAGCCACCGTCTGCGCTGCGCCGTTCCAGAGGTACGTATAGCAGTAGCGCTGCGCGATGCCGCGCCCGTCGGTATGGACGGTGAGGATCAGCTCGTGTTCGCCTTTGGCGTTGAGCGGCAACATTGCGACGTCGATGTCCGGGGGCTCGACGAGTTGGCTCGGAACGGCGCGCGGCCCGCAAAACGAGCGCGTGGGCCGAGCGCCTACCGCCGCGCTGGGCGACAGCGCACCGAGTCCGATCCAGACGGCAAGTGCGACGAGGCCTGGCCAAACGAAAAGCCGGCTGCCCATGTAGGCGAGCGGTTCGCGACCTCTTCCGTCTTGTCATCCTAAAGCGCAGCGGCGCGGTCGAAGGGCGAAGGGCTAACGGCGGCGCGACGTGATGACTCCGCTGTTCAGGCCGCTCATGGAAAGACCGCCGCGGAATCGAGCGTGCTCCACCTTCAGGCAGCGGTCGACGACGACACCCATGCCGGCTTCGTCCGCGAGTGCTATTGCCTCTGGGCTAATGACGCCATACTGGAACCAGATAGCGGGAATCCCGAGCGCGATCGCCTCGCGAACGACGCCGAGCGCCTCCGCCGGCTTACGGAAGACGTCGACGACGTCCGGAATGCCCCGTTCGCGCGCATATTTTTCGAGCGACGGGTAGGCGCGCACGCCGTCGATCTGCTCGACGGTCGGGTTGATCGGCGTTACCTGGTAGCTCGACTGTGTCCGCAGGTAGGAAAAAACTGTGTAGCTGGGGCGCAAAGGGTTCGCCGAAGCACCGACCATCGCGACGCCGTTGATACGCTGCAACAGCTCATACCGCTGCGAAGGCGTCGCGAGGATCACGGCACCGGCGCCGCCATCGGCGCGGCCGAGCGCAGCGCCTGGTCGAGGTCCCAGATAAGGTCGTCGGCGTCTTCGAGCCCTACCGAGAGCCGCACCGCCTCGGGCTCGACGCCGGCGTTGCGCAGCTCGTCGTCGGAAAGCTGTGAGTGCGTGGTCGATGCGGGGTGGATAACGAGGCTCTTCGAGTCTCCAACGTTTGCGAGATGGCTCCACAGCACGAGCGCGTCGATGAAACGCCGCGCCGCTTCCCGTCCGCCGCGCAGGCCAAAGATGAAGATCGAACCGAGCTCCGGTTCGCGCACCCACGCGACGGCGGAAGACGAACGCAGGAACGCCGCGACTGCGCTCGCGTTGGTGACGTGGCGCTCCATCCGCACGGCGAGCGTCTCCAGCCCGAGGAGAGCAAGCCACGCGTCCATCGGCGACATCTGCGCCCCGACGTCGCGTAGCACTTCGGCGCGCGCGCGCATCAAGAACGCGTACTCACCGAACGCCTCGGTGAAAACCTTTTGATGGTAACCGGGGCTCGGCGTCGAGAGCAGCGGAAAGCGTCCGTTGTCCCACGGAAACTTGCCGGACTCCACGAGGACGCCGCCGATCGCCGTGCCGTGGCCGTTGATGAACTTCGTGGCCGAGTGCACGACGATGTCGGCGCCGTGCTCGATGGGCCGGCACAGATACGGCGTCGCGAACGTGTTGTCGACGATCAGCGGGATGTCCGCTTGGTGCGCAATCGAGGCGAACGCGCGTAGGTCGGGCACGACGCCCGACGGGTTGCCGATCGTCTCCACGAAGACCAGCTTCGTATTAGGGCGGATGGCTCCGCGCACGGCGGCGAGATCTTCGGCCGAGACGAACGTCGTCTCGATCCCCATGCGCTTGATCGTCACGCTCAGCTGCGTCACGGTGCCGCCGTAGACGTTCTGCGTGCAGACGAGATGATCGCCGTTCTGCGCGACCGAGAGCACCGTGCAGAGCTGTGCTGCAAGCCCGCTCGAGAAGGCCAGCCCGCCGAGGCCGCCCTCGAGGCTAGCCATCCGTTCTTCGAACGCGGCGACCGTCGGATTGCTGATCCGGCTGTAGATGTGTCCGTAGCTGCGCAATGCGAAGAGCTCCGCCGCCTGCTCGGTCGAGCCGAAGACGAATGCCGACGTCTGGTAGATCGGCGCGGCGCGAGCGCCCGTGGTGGGGTCCGGCGGCGTGCCCGCGTGGAGCGCCCGCGTCGAGAAGCCGAAATCACGCTCGTTCTGGATCATCGGAGGTTCCAGGCCCTATTTCGCCCTATACTGTTCGTATCATGGGCATGACACTCACCGAAAAAATTCTCGCTCGCCACTGCGGCCTCGAGCGGGTCGAGCCCGGCCAAATCGTCAATGCCAAGGTCGACCTCGTTCTGGCGAACGAGCTCTCCGCCGCCGTCGCAATCAAGGTGATGCGCGGTATGGCCGGCGCAAAGAACGTCTTCGATCCAGGCCGGATCGCGCTCGTGGCGGACCACTTCGTGCCCGCGAAGGACGCGCAGTCGGCGTCGCTGGCCAAGCTCATGAAAGACTTTGCGATCGAGCAGAAGATCGAGCATTTCTTTGACGTGGGCCGCGGCGGGATCGAGCACGTCGTGCTCCCCGAGGAAGGCCTCGTCGCGCCGGGCGAGCTGATCGTTGGCGGCGACTCGCATACCTGCACCTACGGCGCGTTCGGCGCGTTCGCGACCGGCATGGGGTCGACGGACATCGCGGCCGCGTTCGTTCTCGGCGAAGTCTGGCTCAAGGTTCCCGCTTCGATCAAGCTCGTTTACGACGGCACTCCTGGGCCAATGGTGTACGCGAAGGACATCATGCTGCGTACCGTCGGCGAGCTCGGCATCGACGGTGCGACCTATCGCGCGATCGAATACCACGGCTCGACGGTGGACGAGCTCTCGATCACTGGACGCATCACGATGGCCAATATGGCGATCGAGGCCGGCGCGAAGAATGGGATCTTCCACGCCGATGCCAAGACGCTCGCCTACGTCAAGGAGCGCACGAACCGGCCGTTCGTGGTCGAGCGCGCGGATTCGGGTGCAGCTTACGAGCGCGTGATCCGGATCGACGTAGGGACGCTCGAGCCGCAGGTCGCGTGCCCGCACACGCCCGACAACGTGCATTCCATCTCCGAGGTGACGCGGGCGGATCTCCCCGTCGACCAAGTCTTCATCGGTTCGTGCACGAACGGCTACATCGAAGACCTGCGCGTCGTCGCGCAGTTCCTCGAGGGCAACCGAATCGCGCCGAACCTCCGCGTCATCGTCAACCCTGGCTCGCAAAAGGTCTGGATGCAGGCCGCGCAGGAGGGCATCCTAACAACACTCGCTGCAGCGGGTTGCGCCGTGAACACGCCCGGCTGCGGCGCCTGTTTCGGCGGCCACATGGGAACATTGGGTGATGGCGAGCGCGCGATCTCGACGACCAACCGCAACTACGTCGGACGGATGGGCTCGCCGAAGGCCGAGATCTATCTCGCGTCGCCGGCGACGTGCGCCGCCTCGGCGCTAACCGGACGGATCACCGATCCGCGCGCAATCGCCTACGTGGAGGCCTAACATGGAAGCCAAACTCCGCGGGCACGCGCATAAATACGGCAAGAACGTGGACACCGACGTCATCATCCCAGGAAAGTATTGCAACATCATCGACCCGGTAGAGTTGGGAAAGCACGCGCTTGAGGGGCTCGATCCCGAGTACACTGGGCGCATGCGCGCGGGCGACATCATCGTGGCCGACACGAATTTCGGCTGCGGGTCGAGCCGCGAGGTCGCGCCAATCGCCATCAAGGGGTCCGGGACATCGGCGGTGATTGCGAAGAGCTTCGCCCGAATCTTTTACCGCAACGCCTTGAACATCGGCCTACCGATCTTCGAGTCGACCGAGGCCGTGGACGGAATCGAATCCGGCGACGAGATCGAGCTCGAGCCGGAGACGGGCACGATCAAAAACATCACCAAAGGCGAAACCTATCGCGCCGCGGAGTTTCCACCGTTCATGCGCTCGCTGATCGATGCAGGCGGCCTCGTGCCGTACGTCGAGAAACGCCTCGCCGAAAAACAGACTGCGTAGGCATCCCTGTTTGTCATCCCGGGCGCGCCGCAAAGCGGCGCAGTCGGAAGGTGCTGAGATGCGCCGAAGGGTTTACGGAGGCGTATAGCCTCCGCCGGGTTGGCTGATTCCCCCCGGCGTCGGGTTGACGTTGTCGATCCACTTCTCTTTGGCGCGATAGGACGCGGTGAACGGCACCTCGCCGCCGGCCGCCGTCAGCATCCCGACCATGTCGGTCGTGCCGTCGAGCTTGCCCTCGAGGAGCAGGGTCGTTCCATCCGGCATCGCCACGATGAGCCGGACGGCCTGCCCGTCGACGGTGCCTGAGATCGGGTACCGCTTGCCGCGCGTGTCGAGATAGGTGCCGTTCAGCGCGTCGCCCTGCTGCACGATCTTGAAGTGCGTGTAGTCGGTGCTGCTGGGATGTTGGATCTGCACCTCCCAGACGCCGTCCAGACCCTTGCGGGCGTTGGGCGGCGGGCTCGGCGACGATACCAGCTTGGGAGTCGGAGCCGGGGCGGCCGGGGGCATCGACGCATTGGGTAGTGGTTCCTGGGGCGTTGAGATCGGGGGCGGCGTCGGTGGTGGGGTCGCGGCCACGGCTGGTGGGACGTGGCCGGCGAGGCTGCCGGCGAAGGGCAGCGCGGCGAGCGCCGCGCCGGCGATAAGGGGGGAAGAAAACGGCTTCACGCGCGAGGCTTTTGGAGCCGCCGTTTCGGCTCCTCCGCGAATCGAGCGAGCCCAAACTCGCCAAACTTGCGCGCCCTGATATAATGCATAGGCTGTGAAGAGCAAGATACATCCTAAGTGGTACCCCGAGGCCCGCGTGCATTGCGCGTGCGGCAACAGTTTCGTCACGGGCTCGACGCTGCCCGAGATCTCCGTCGAGATCTGCGCGGCTTGTCATCCGCTGTTCACGGGCCAGCAGAAGCTGGTCGATACCGCGGGACGCGTCGATAAGTTCAACCAGCGCTCCGCTGCCGCGCGGCAGAAGCAGCAAGAGGCCGCAGCCCGCAAGGCGGCCCGCGAGGCGAAGAAGGCAGCAGCCGGTCTTTAAGGAGCGCCGGCCTTGAACGACGCGTTGACGGCGCGTCTCGATTCGATGGCACGGCGCTTCGACGAAATCGAGGTGCAGCTGGCCAATCTCGGAGGCACCTTCGACCAAACGCGTTACACCGCGCTCGTGAAGGAGCGCGCGCAGCTCGAAGCCCCCGTAGAGACGTATCGCCGGCTCACTCAAACGCAGGCGCAGATTTCCGCGAACGAATCGCTGGTGCGAGAAAGCGACGTGGATCTCCGGCAACTGGCGGAAGAAGAGAATGAAGGCCTGCGCGAGCACGCTTCTCAGCTCGAGAGTGCACTGAGGCGGCTGATGATGCCGCGCGATCCGAATGACGCTCGCGACGTGTTCGTGGAAATCCGTGCCGGAACGGGCGGCGACGAAGCCGCGATCTTCGCCGGTGACCTGGCCCGGATGTATATGCGCTTCGCCGAGACGGCGGGCATGAAGACCGAGCTCGTTTCCGAGAGCCCGAGCGAGGCCGGCGGCTACAAGGAGATCGTCTTCGCGCTCAAGGGCAGCGAGCCGTATCGCTTCCTCAAGCACGAGTCGGGCGTGCATCGCGTGCAGCGTGTGCCGGCGACTGAAGCGCAGGGCCGCATCCACACGAGCACGGCGACCGTTGCGGTGCTACCCCAGATCGAAGATGACGTCGAGGTCGAGATCCGGGCCTCCGACCTGCAGATCGACACGTACAAGGCCTCGGGGGCGGGCGGACAGTACGTCAACAAGACGGAGTCCGCGATTCGCATCACACACGTACCGACCGGCATCGTCGTCGCGTCGCAACAGGAACGCTCGCAGCAGCAGAACCGCGAGAAGGCCATGCAGATGCTGCGCGCGACCATCTACGATCGCAAGCGCCGCGAGCAAGAGGATGCGGTCGTCGAGATGCGCCGCTCGCAGGTCGGCACCGGCGAACGCTCCGAAAAGATTCGCACCTACAACTTTCCGCAAGACCGTGTCACCGATCACCGCATCAACCGCAGCTTCGGAAACATCCGCGGAGTCATGGATGGAAATCTGGGGCCCATTGCAAATGAACTGATAGCAGACGAACGCGCGCGTCTGATGGCTGGAGGGGCTGTTTCGTGAGAGTTCGGTTTGCTGCTACATCCCTCGCCGTCAGCGGCTCGCGCAGCGTTGGGGACGCGCTGCGGCACGGGATATCAGTTCTCTCGGAATCGGGCGGTAGTGGGGAGGCGCGCGCCGATGCGCTTATTTTGTTGGAACACGTCTTGGGGCGGGCGCGGGAATGGATCGCCGCGCACGACGACTCTGGGATTTCTGAAAAACACTTCGACCTTTTTGTTGATTTATGCAAGCGGCGACGTCGCGGGGAGCCCGTCCCCTACATCACGGGAAGCGCGTGGTTTTATGGCCGCGGGTTTGTCGTTGACGAATCCGTGTTGATTCCCAGACCGGAGACCGAGCATCTCGTCGACGAGGCGGTCGATTTCGTACGGCGGCGCCCCAGGGTGTGCCGCGTCCTAGACGTTGGAACGGGCAGCGGCGCGATCGCATGCAGCATCGCGGCCGAAACTACGGCGCTCGTCGAGGGGACGGACCTCTCCGCCGAATCCGTGAGTATCGCGCGGTTCAACGCGGCGCGTCTGGGGGTGAGCGATCGCTGTCGCTTCCATCGAGGCGATCTGACGGCGCCCGTTTCGAATCGGCGTTTCGACCTCGTCGTGGCTAACCTGCCCTACGTTCCGAGCGCGGATCTGCCGCAAGCGCCCGATCCGGCTTCCTTCGAGCCGCGCATAGCGCTCGACGGCGGCCCCGACGGCCTTACCGTTTACCGAGTGCTGCTGCCGGGTATTGCACACCTCGTCGCTGCGAACGCCTTGGCTTTGTTCGAAGCCGCTCCGCCGACAATCGATGCTTTGAGGGAACTCACGCAAACCTCGCTCCCAAACTTCACCTTGTCAATCGGCCGCGATTACGCCGGTGACGCACGTTACGTGAAAGCCTTGAGGAAGGTATCATGACGGATTCAAGTCTTCTGATGCCCCGAGCCGACGAGGCATATCGCCAATCGCGCGACCGCCTGCGCGCGGCCGAGATCGACTTGCGCGACCGGATCGAGACCGTCGCCGCCATGAGACGTAGCCTGCCGCCGGGACCCGTCGTGCCCGACTACACGTTCGTGGAGAACGGCAATCGCGTTCGCCTATCGGAGCTCTTCGCCGAAGGCAAGCCGTATTTGATCGTCTATCATTTGATGTACTGGGTCAAGGATGACGATTTCTGCCCGATGTGCTCGATGTGGCTCGACGGCTTCAACGGAATCGTGCCGCACGTGACGCGAAGAGCGAACTTCGTCATCGCCTCTCGAGCACCGTTCGAACGGCTGCGAGCCTGGGCCGACCGCCGGGGGTGGGACCGGCTTAGGCTGCTGTCGGACGATGGACCCTCGTTCGCACGCGACCTCGATGCGGAAGACGCAGAAGGCGACCCAGATTCGACGGTCGCCGTCTTCGGAAAAGAAGGCGACGTGATCCGGCACGTCTACACGGCGCACCCTATGCTCGAGGACCGCGAGCGCGGCATCGACCTGCTTTGTCCCGTCTGGCATCTGTTCGATCTGATGCCGTCCGGCCGCGACGACTGGTACCCAACGAACGCGGCATTCGAGAGCTCGCTGCGGGCTCTAACGCGAAGCTAGCTGCCGCCGCCTATCGGACCCGCCAAGCCGGCCGGATTGCTCTGTGCTAAAAACGGTGAGCCCCGCACCTTCGTCAAGGCACCGCTGCTCGCGTTGATTGCGTAAGCCGAAACATGACCCATAGCGTGTCCACTACCAATATTTGCCGCGTAGGCGAACTTGCCCGTCGGGTCAATCGCCAGTCCGATCGGGTGGTAGCCGGCCGCGAACGGCGAGCCCTGCACCTGCGTCAAGGCACCACTCTCCGTGTTGATCGCGTACGCGGAAATACTGCCGGAACCGTTATTGGTCACGTAGACGAATGCGCCTGTCGGATCGATCGCTACGCCGAACGGATTGACGCCCGCTGTAAATGGCGATCCCTGCACCTGCGTTAAGGCACCGTTCTCCGCGTTGATCGCGTACGCGGAAACATTGTTGGACCCGTTATTGGCGACATAGACGAACGTGCCGCCGATCGCCGCCTCCCTCGGGCCGGAGCCCGTTGCGAACGGCGAGCCCTGCACCTGCGTCAGGGCGCCGGTGCCGGCAACGATGGCGTAGGCAGAAACGTCGTTGTCGCCAGAGTTGGTCACATACGCGAACCTGCCCGTCGGATCGACGGCCACTCCGGACGGTTGGGAGCCCGCGGCAAACGGCGAGCCGTGGATCCGTGTCAGGGCACCGTTCCCGGCGTTGACGGCGTAGGCGGAAACGTCGTTTGAATACAGGTTGGCTACGTAGGCGAACTTGCCGGTCGGGTCGAGCGCCACTTGCCATGGGTGGGAGCCCGCTTTAAACGGCTGCCCCTGCACGTACGTCAAACGACCGCTCGCGTGGACGATGTAGGCGGAAACGTCGTCCGTGTCACCGTTGGCGACATACATGAAGGCGCCCGTCGGATTGATCGCCACGCCGAACGGCACCGTGCGCGCTCTAAACGGCGAGCCAAGTATCTGCGTCAAGGCACCGCTCCTCGCGTTGATGGCGAAGGCGGAAACGTCGCGGGAACCTTCGTTGGTTACGTACAAGTGGTGACTCTTGGTCCTAGGCCTGACCGCGCTGTACGCCGAGCTCTTTTGTGTATAACTGGCGGAACGCGCCACAAAACTTGGCGCCGCGACCGACGACTGCGATTCGCCGCAGCCCGCAAGCAATGCTGCCACGGTTCCGAGCCTAAGTGCGGAGCGAGCCAAGGTTCCCATGTGCGATGCCCCCGGAAGCGCAACGAATGTAGCTGGGAGCGTTCGGCGCGTCGGGGCAGGGTCCCGGCGGACGCGCGAACACCGGCAGCGTGTAACGCCGGGGCAAGCCCAACAGCCGGTCGCCAGGTTTACAAATGACAGAGGGCGAACAAAAACGACCCGAGATGGCGAAGTATATCTTCTTCACTGGGGGCGTTGTGAGCTCGCTCGGCAAGGGCATCACCGCCGCCTCTCTCGGACGGCTCCTCAAGGCGCGCGGCCTTAGCGTCTCGATCCAGAAGCTTGATCCGTATATCAACGTCGATGCAGGTACGATGAACCCGTATCAGCACGGGGAGGTGTTCGTTACGGAGGACGGCGCGGAGACCGACCTCGACCTCGGGCATTATGAGCGCTTCATCGACGAGAACCTGCAGCGCGCGAACAATGTCACGACCGGTCAGATCTATAACTCGGTGATCGAGAAGGAACGCAGGGGCGAGTACCTCGGCGCGACCGTCCAGGTTATCCCCCACATCACGAACGAGATCAAGGCGCACATCAAGCGCGTTGCGGAGGCGAGCCACGCCGAGGTCTGCATCGTCGAGGTGGGCGGAACTGTGGGCGACATCGAGTCTCTGCCGTTTCTGGAAGCAATTCGTCAGATGCGCTACGATGTGGGCGACGAGAACATCATGTACGTTCACCTAACCCTCGTACCGCATCTAGGCGCCGCCGACGAGCTGAAGACCAAGCCGACGCAGCACTCGGTTCGCGAGTTGCGCGGGATCGGCATCTCACCCGACGCGATCGTGTGCCGCACGCAATCCTCCGTGCCGATGCCGCTGGAGCTGAAGGAGAAGATCGCCCTCTTCTGCGACGTACCGCCGAGCGCCGTCGTGCAAAACAGCGACGCTCGGACGATCTATCAGGTGCCGCTGAATCTAGAGGACGAGGGACTGGCGCAGGCCGCGGTGCGCAAGCTGAACCTTCCAGCGGCGGCTCCGATGCTCGACGACTGGGTGGGGATCGCGGAGCGCATCCTCCATCCGCGTCGCCACGTGACGATCGGTCTCGTCGGAAAGTACGTGGAGCACAAGGATGCCTACATCTCGATCAACGAGGCGCTTCACCACGCGGGAATCTTCCACCACGCCGCGGTGGAGATACGGCGCGTGGACTCTGATTGGATCGAGAACGACGGGCTGGACGTGCTGGGCGGAGCGCACGGCGTCGTCGTCGCTCCGGGCTTCGGCGCGCGCGGCGTCAAGGGGAAGCTGCGCGCGATCGAGTACGTGCGCGAACGCAAGATACCATTCTTGGGGATATGCTACGGCATGCAGCTCGCCTGCGTGGAGTTTGCCCGCAACGTCTGCGAGCTGCCCGATGCGATGACGAGCGAGGTCGACGAGACGAGCGTCGATCCGGTGATCGACTTCATGCCCGACCAGCGCAACCTCGAGATGTACGGCGGAACGATGCGTCTCGGGACGTATGCGTGTACGCTCGAAGACGGCAGCCAGGCCGCGCGCGCTTACGGCGCGCTAGAAATCAGCGAGCGCCATCGCCATCGCTACGAGTTCAACAATCGCTACCGGCCGATATTCGAAGAGCACGGGATGCGCTTCACGGGGCACCACACGATCGGCAAGACGCGGCTCGTCGAGGTGGTGGAGCTGCCTCCGCAGATGCATCCGTGGTTCGTGGCGACGCAGGCACACCCGGAGTTCAAGTCGCGGCCAAACCGCCCGGCGCCGCTCTATCGAGACTTCATCGGCGCGGCGCTCGCTCACGGAGAGCACATCGACGGCCGCGCGGAGATCGCCGAGGCGTCCTGGACCCAAGCCTGATCACGGCGGTCGTCCTCACGCGCGACGAGGAGCGCAACCTCCCGCGTGCGCTCACGAGCCTGCCCCGCGGCGTCCGGCTCTTGGTGCTTGATGCGTGCTCCGACGATCACACGGTGCAATTCGCTCGGGCCGCGGGTGCGCGCGTCGTCCAGCGAGAGTGGACGGACTTCGTCGATGCCCGCCGATTCGCGCTCGCCCAGGTGGAGACACCCTGGACGCTGATGCTTGACGCCGACGAGGCGCTCGACGACGTCCTGCGCGATGCGATCCTCGCCGCCTCTGCGGCGCGCGATGCGTATCGCGTGCGACGCACGACGTATTTTTGCGGCAAACCAATGCGCATCTGGCGCGACGAGCCGCTGCTGCGCCTGTTCCGGAGCGAACGCGTCACGTTGAACGCGCATCCCGCGGCCGCCGGTTTCGCGCCCGTCCACGAGGCCTGGGCGTGCGACCGCGACGTGGGCGAGCTGGCCGGCATGCTGTTGCACTATTCGTATCCCGACGTCGCCACGTACCGTCGGAAGTACGATCTGTACACCGACATCGAGGCAAAGAACATCGCGGGGGCCGCATTCGCGCTTTTGAGCGGGTGCGTGGCGAGCATCCCGCGTCTGGCGTGGCTCCTCCTCGCACGAGGGGCGCTGCTCGATGGTCCCCGCGGCTGGTACGTCGCGTATCGCTCTGCGGTCTATCCGGCGGTCGCGGCCCGCAAAGCGCTGTTTCGATGACGCCCGCGCGCGTCGGTCTCGATGCGCGTCTGACGCGCCAGATGTCGATCGGCATGAAGACGTACGCCCACGAGCTCGTGGAACGCCTGCCGCGCGTCGCCCCCGAGTACGCATACGTACCGTTTTCGCAAGGCGCAAACTTCGGTTGGAGCGAGCAGGTGCGCCTACCCCTTGCAATACGCCGCGCCCGGCTCGACCTCGTCCACTTCCTCTCGCAGTACGTGCCGCTGGTACTGCCGCCCCGTTTCGTGATGACGATCCACGACTTGATTCATCTGCGTTTCCCGCGGTACTTCAAGGCGAAGGTCGGTCCCTATTATCGGACCGTCGTCCGTCACGCCTGCGCCCGTGCGCGGCGCGTCATCACCGACGACGATCGTACCGTCGATGATCTGGTGGAATTCTTGGGCGTCGACCGCGCAAAGGTGCGGGTGATTCCGCTCGGCGTGGCGGAGGACTTCAGCGAGCCCACGGCGCCGTTTGCCGGCGCGCGGCCGTACCTCCTCTACGTCGGAAACCACCGCGAGCACAAAGACCTAAAGACGCTCTTCGAGGCGTGGTCGGCGCTGCCGGAGGACTGGAACGTGGATCTCTACGTGACCGGCCCCGACGATTTCGGCGGAGAGCTCCGCCGCCGCAGCACGGCGTCGCGCCAGATCGTCGCCCTAGGCGACGTGACGACGGAGCATCTGGTGAGCTATTACGCGGCGGCACGCGCCCTCGTGCAGCCCGCGCTGCGGGAGGGCTTCGGTTTGCCCATGCTGGAGGCGATGGCCGTGGGCTGCCCGGTGATCGCGTGCCGCGACGCGCTGCCCGGCCCGCTTCGAGAGGCCGCGCAGTCGTACCCCGCGCGGGACGCGGCCACGCTGCGGTTGGAGATAGAGCGCGTGCTGACCGACGAGGGTCTGCGCGCGCGCGCAATCAACTCTGGACGAGAGGTCGCGCGGAAGCTGAGCTGGGACCGTTGCGCGCGGACTACCGCCGACGTCTATCGCGAGGTTTTGGAGCAACGATGAAGTGGTCTCTCGGGCTGAACTTAGCGGTAGGGCTGCTGTTGGCGCTGACGGTCGCCGCAGCGCCCCGGCCCATCGCCATCATGATCAACGGCGACGCGCTTTCGCTTCAGCCGCCGCCGAGGTTCGATCACGGGCTGCTCTTCGTTCCCGTGCGCCGGACGATCGAGGCGCTCGGCCTCTCATTCGACCGTTCCGGGAACCGCATCACGACCCAGATTGGATCCAAGTCGGTCGTGCTCACGCTCGGCAGCCGCGTCGCGGAAGTCGATGGCACCCGGCTCCAACTCGAAGCGCCGCCAGTGGAAATCGCGGGCGTCGTCTACGCGCCGCTGCGCTTCTTTACGGACTCGCTCGGCGCGCAGGCGCACTTCGACCGGCGCGCAAACGCGGTCATCATCGTCGCGCAGCTCGTCGGCCGTTCGTCCAACGGCCTCGTTTCCACCGGCAACGGTTACGACCGATTCGGCACGGTCGCGGCGGTCGACGTCATCTCCGATCCGCCTACGCTCACGCTGGGTTACGGAGGCAGCGTCAAGACGATTCCGATCGCGGCGAACGCGACCGTGGACGTCGAAGACGTCAACGTCAACGTCACGTCGCCGGGCGAACTCGGCGACATCCGTCCCGGCGACTTCGCCCGCGTAGAGATGCGCAAGGACGGACGCGTCGAGCGCGTCGTCGACGAGTACGGCTCGCGCAACGGCCACATCGTCGCGATTGCCGGAAGCGAGTTCGTCCTGGGCGACGGTGAAGTGATCGGCGCCGGCCGCGCGACCGAGATTTCGCTCAATGGCAACGCCGCGTCCATGAGCGACCTGCGCCCTAACGACCAGGTCACCGTGCGCTATAACGTCGAGACCAACGAGGTTCGCGAGATCCTGGCTAGCCGCAGCACGGCGCAGGCCTCCGGAAACACGAGCGGCAGCGTCGGCATCACGAGCGTAGAGAGCGACGCGAGCCGCCCGCTGCGCGCGGGCGACACGGTACACGTCACGCTTCACGGAACGCCGCACAGTTCCGCGACCTTCGACATCGGTTCGGACGTCGCAAACCAGGCGATGCAGGAGCGCGCGCCGAGCGTGTACGTGGGGAGCTACACGATCCCGCAAGGCGCGAATTTCGACGATGTCGCGGTCATCGGCAAACTTTCGTCGGGAACTGCAACGGCCGAAGCTGCGGCGGCCCACACCGTTTCGGCCTCGAGCGTCCCGCCGGGCATCGCGGATTTCGCCCCGGGAGAAAACGCCACCGTGAACACGAGCCGGCCTGCCGTGTACGCGAGCTTCGCGGCGGACGCCGTCGGCGTGAATCCGTCGAGCGTGCTGCTCTGGATCAACGGCCGCGACGTGACGTCGGAATGCGTGCGGACGGCCCAATTCGTGCAGTATCTTCCGTCCTACGCCTATCCGGACGGGCCGATCCACGTCACGGTCCGCGTGGCCGACGAGGCCGGCAACATGACGACGAAGTCCTGGAACTTCTCGATCCGGACGCGCTAGGTTCCTAAAATGGCGGAGTGCGTCTTTTGCAAGATCGCCGCGGGCGAGTTGCCCGCGAAGATCGTTCAATGCGACGCAGGGCTGGTCGCGATCGAGGATCTCAACCCGCAGGCGCCCACGCATCTGCTGGTCATGCCGATCCGGCATCACGCGAGCGTGAACGACCTCGCGCTCGAAGACTCACCTTTGACCGCGCGCCTTATCGCAGCCGCATCGAAGCTCGGACGCGAGCGCGGCGGCGAGGACGGATTCCGCCTCGTCATCAACACGGGTCGCGACGGCGGCCAAACCGTCGGGCACGTGCACGTTCACGTTTTGGCCGGGCGGCGGATGGAGTGGCCGCCCGGCTGACGCGACTCGCTACTTGGCCGGCGGCGTCGCCGGCGGAGCCGGCGAGAGGCTGAGATCGCACTGTTGCGTCTCCAACGAGAAGACGACGACGTGAGCGCGAAAGTCAGTCGTCGTGGTGACTGTCTGCGATGGCGAGCTGATCTGCAGGCCAACGCCGGGAATCGGAGCTCTCCTCTGCGCGTCGGTGACCGTTCCGGCGATGCCGCCGCTCGAACCGGCCAGAGCCCAACTTGCCTGGCTTACGAAAGCGACGAGCATCCGAACAAAACCAACGAAGGTCGCGAAAATGAAGGCATAGCAGTCGTGACTGCTTTGAACGTGCATCGCTAAACTGTCGCGCCGCTTGCAGAGTTGCGGCGCAGATTTGACGCTGCCGCGTCGCTGTGCTAGTGTATCGGGAGCGGCCCTGCGGGGCCTAATTTTTCATATTCGCGTTCGATTAGCGCGACGTGCCGAAAGGGGGTGGATAACATGGAAGTTCGCATAGCTCCAGGTGAAACGATCGAGAGCGCGTTGCGTCGCTTCAAGAAGGCCACCCAAAAAGCCGGAATCCTGGCGGAGGCGCGCAAGCACGAGCACTACGAAAAGCCGAGCGTCCGCCGCAAGAAGAAGTCCGCCGCGGCGCGCAAGCGCCGGGCGTAACCCCTCCCTTCTAGCCAGGCCGCCGTGGGAGCGCTCAAAGATCGTATCTCCTCCGATCTCAAGGAGGCGATGAAGGCGCGCGATCAGCTGCGTCTCGATACGCTGCGCTCCGCGCTCTCGGGCTTCATCTATAAGCGCACGGAGAGTGGCCAGGAGCTGTCGGACGCTGACGAAGCCGACGTGGTGCGGCGGCTCGTCAAACAGCGGGGCGACTCGCTCGCGGAGTTCGAAAAGGCCGGCCGCACCGACTTGGCCGAGAAGGAGCGTGCGGAGCGCGAGATCCTGACCGCCTATCTCCCGCCGCAGCGCTCGGCCGCGGACGTGCGCGCTATCGTGCAAGCGGTATTGGCGGAACTTCCCGCCGAGTCGCGCAACGCCGGCGCCGTAATGAAGGTCGTGATGCCGCAACTGCGCGGCCAGGCCGACGGCAACCTCGTCCGTCAGATCGTCAGCCAAGAGCTCGCGTCGTAACTTTGGCGACCGCCCCCAGGTAGCTACTGGCATGAAGGCAGTCGGCCTGCGCGCCTGGCTGAGCGCGTCCTTGCTGTGCTGTGGTGTCACGAGTCTCGCGGCGGGCGCGCAGACCGGTCGCCCCATCGTCGTCGTCCCCATCGACGGAACGGTCGACGACGGCATGGCGCATTTGGTCCAGCGTTCCGTCGCCGAAGCCAACCAGGACGGCGCGCGCGCGATCGTCCTCGACGTCAACAGTCCCGGCGGCCTGGTAGAAGCCGCGTTCGCGATTCGGGACGCGATCTTTTCGGCGCAGGAGCCAGTGGTCGCATACGTCGGCGCACGCGCATATTCCGCAGCCGCGCTGATCACGCTCTCGGCCGGCCGCATCGTTATGGCCCCGGGCGCCTCGATCGGCGCCGCCGAGCCGATTCCGGCCACGGCGAAGATGATCTCCGGGCTTCGCGGAGAGTTCGAGTCCACGGCCGAGCGTAATCATCGCGATCCCAAAATAGCGGGCGCCATGGTCGACAAGAACGTCGACCTGCCGCAATACAAGCGCGCCGGCGCCATCTTGACGCTGAACACCAACGACGCCGTCCGCGCCGGAATCGCGGACGGAACGGCTCCCACCCTCGACGCGGCGCTTGCGCAGCTTCATCTCGCCGGCGCTCCGCGTGTCGCGGAGTCGCTGAGCTGGGGCGAGCAGGTCGCGCGATTCGCCACCGACCCTGTTGTCAGCGGGCTTCTGTTGACGCTCGGCATGCTCGGCCTGTTAATCGAGATGCAGACGCTGCACGGCATCGCGGGGATAATCGGCGTCGGTGCGCTCGCACTCTTCTTCGGAAGCCACATCTACGCCGGTTTTTCGAACGGATTCGTCGTCGTGCTCGCTGTTGCGGGTCTGCTTGGCATCCTTTGGGAGCTGCACGTCGTTCCTGGTCACGGTTTGCCGGGGATTCTCGGGGGTGGGGCGCTGCTGATAGCCATCTTCCTTGCCTTTGGCACACCGTTCTTCTTCGTGGCAATCGAGACGGTCGCCACGGCGGTCGTGCTTACCGTGATCGCTTTTTCACTCGTCGTCCGCGCCGTGCCGCAGAACGCCTGGGCGCATCGTCTCGCGCTTGCCGCGGCGCAGGGACCCGATTACGTGACGAGCGCCGACTATCGCGGCCTGCGCGGCCGCACGGGGACCGCCGTCAGCTACTTGCGCCCAGCGGGAATCGCTTCGATCGATGGGCACCGTGTGGACGTGCTGACGGAGGGCGAATTCATCGCGCAGGGAACCCCGGTCCGGGTCGTACGCGTCGAAGGCTCGCGAATTTTCGTCGAGTCGGCCGTTTCATAGGAGAATCAATGTTAGCTGCGAGCGGCGCGGTCTTCATCGTCCTCGTCATTATCGTCATCATCGCGTTCTTCGCGTTCCTGTACTACTTCCCGATCGGACTGTGGATCCGCACCATCGCCGCGGGCGTTCCTCTCGGAATCATCGCGCTCGTGCGGATGCGTCTCATCGGCATCCCGCCCGGGGTGATCGTCACGAATTACGTCCGGGCGCGCAAAGCGGGCCTGAACCTGAGCGTCGACCAGATGCAGTCGCACTACCTCGCCGGCGGCAACGTCGAGAACGTTACGCTCGCCATGATCGCCGCGCAGCGTGCCCAAATTCCGCTCGAGTGGCAGCGCGCCGCCGCGATCGACCTGGCCGGACGCAACGTACTCGAGGCCCTGCAGACGTCGGTCAATCCGAAGGTAATCGAGACGCCTGTCTTCCAGGGTGTCGCGCAGAACGGCATTCAGCTCAACGTCAAGGCGCGAATCACCGTGCGCAGCAACCTCGATCGCTATGTAGGAGGCGCGGGCGAGCCGACGATCCTCGCGCGCGTCGGCGAGGGCGTGGTATCCGCCGTCGGCGCGGCGATCGACCACAAGGAAGTCCTTGAATACCCCGATCGCATCAGCAAGACGGTCCTGGCGAAGGGTCTCGATGCGGGCACCGCGTTCGAGATCGTCTCGATCGACATCGCGGACGTGGACGTCGGGAAGAACATCGGTGCCGAGCTGCAGACCAGTCAGGCCGAGGCTGACCGACGGATCGCGCAGGCCAAGGCGGCGGAGCGGCAATACGCCGCGCTCGCGGCCGAACAAGAACAGAAGGCGCAAACGCAAGCGATGCGAGCCAAGGTCGTCGAGGCCGAGGCGACGATTCCTCAGGCCATCGCCGCCGCGTTTCGCAGCGGAAACCTGGGTGTTATGGATTACTACCGGCTCAGGAATATCCAGGCCGACACCGAGATGCGCGGCTCGATCGGAGCCTCAACAGAAAGCGCGAGCGACGCGCAGCCGCCGCCGCTCACCGGCCCCGCCACGTAGCTAGCCACCGTGCGCGAGGTCGGGACGCTCGTCTGGGTCATCCTCATCGTTATCGGCGTCGTCGGCAGCATGATCTCGAGCGTCCGCAGGCAGGCCCAAGCGCAGCGCCGCGCTCCCCCTGCGGGGCCCCCGCGCTATCCCGCCGGCGTGCGCTTCGCAGCAGCGGCTGCGGGCCAGCCGAGGCGCGTGGGACCCCCTCCGGCCGAGGTCGCACCCACCGCTGGCCCGTCGCTCCCCACCCGGCCGACATCCTCAGCTCGGCTGCAGCCTCCGCCGGCACATTCCCCCAAGGAGCCCAAGCTGCCGCGTCCCCGCCTCTTTGCCGGGAAGGGTGGGCTCGTTCGGGCGGTGATCGCGGCGGAGGTGCTCGGCAAGCCCCGCGGCCTGAGCGACGAAATGTTTCCTCATTGACCGCCCAACGATCCATCGATCTCCACGATCTTCCCGACCGCGTGCGCCTCTTCGGAGAGTTCGACCGGAACCTCTCGGCGATCGAATCCTCGTTGGATGTCGCGGTCCATGCGGACGGCGACCGCCTGCTGCTCGCCGGCGAAGACATCGCGGTTGCGCGGGCCGAAGAGGTCGTTCGCCGCGTACTCGAGGCGGCGGTGGGCGGCGCTCACATCACGCCTGACGACGTCGCGTTGGCGCTCTCCGACGCCGGCGCGCAAGCCGCGATCCCCGTGCCCGTGACGCTGCTGCGCACGCATCGAGGACGGGAGGTGCGCGCGCGCACTGTCGGGCAGCGGCGCTTCGTTGTGTCAATCGAGGAATCGACGCTCACCTTTGGCATCGGACCGGCTGGAACGGGCAAGACCTATTTGGCAATCGTCATGGCCGTGCGCGCACTCAAGCGCCGTGAGGCCGCTCGCGTGATTCTGTCGCGTCCGGCGGTCGAGGCGGGGGAGCGGCTCGGCTTCCTTCCCGGCGACCTTCGCGAAAAGGTCGATCCATATATGCGGCCGCTCTTCGACGCGCTCGCCGAATTGCTGGAGGATGCGGTCGTCAATCGCTACATGGAACGTGGAACGCTGGAGATCGCGCCGCTGGCCTACATGCGAGGCCGCACGCTTTCCGACGCCTTTGTAATTCTCGATGAAGCTCAGAACGCCACGGACGACCAGCTCAAGATGTTTCTCACTCGGCTGGGAAATGGATCGAGGATGGTCGTGACCGGAGACGTGACGCAGATTGATCTTCCCGCCGGCCAGCGCAGCGGGCTCCGCGCCGCCGCGGCGCGGCTCCGCGACATCGACGATGTGGGCGTAGTTGAGCTCGACGACACGGACGTCGTGCGCCATCCGTTGGTCGCGAAGATCGTGCGCGCCTATGATCTACTACCGTAACGACGCGCCGCGCAGCGGTGTAGACGGAAACGCGCTCGTCGCGACGGCGAAGCGTCTCCTTGCCGCCGTCGGCGAAGCCACGTCGGCGCTCTCGCTGAGCCTCGTAGGCGACGAGGAGATCCGCGCGCTCAACCGGGAGTATCGCGGCAAGGATTCCGCGACGGACGTCTTGAGCTTCGCGTTGGGAGAGCCTGCGAAGCCGCCCGAGCGCCTCCTGGGGGACATCGTGATCTCCGTCGATACCGCGCGCAAGCAGGCGCGAGAGTACGACGCGACTCTCCAACGCGAGCTTTACCGCCTTCTCATACACGGCCTCCTTCATCTGATGGGTCACGATCACGCCGGCGCGTGCGAGCGGCGCGTCATGCAACGCGAGGAGCGGCGCCTCGCCGATTCTATCGCGCTACCCTGGCCCTACTAGGGGAACCTCTGAGTAATCCCATGTACCGATCGTTTGTGCCGCAAAGCCGCCAGATGGAAGGAGAAGGCGAAGGAGCATACTCGAAGCAGTCTGTGACCGCACCTTCGGCACCGCAGATGGCGGCTGTGCGGCCAAACCCTTCGGGCAGCGGCAGTTTTGCCGCATCTCTTTGTTGCGCCCTCGGTACAGCGGATCACTCAGAGGTTCCCTAATGCACCACCCTATCGAAGACCGCGGCAAGAAAGAACCGCACTACCTTCCTATCGATCGCAGCCGGTTTCTGCGCTCGTTCCACCACGCATTCGAAGGGATCATTTACGCGACGCGCACGCAGCCCAACATGCGCGTGCATTTTCTGATCGCGGCGCTCGTTCTGCTTGCGACTCTGATTCTTCGGCTCGACCGCTTCTACGTGATCGCCACGGTCACGCTCGTTGCGCTCGTGTTGAGCCTCGAGCTGATGAACACGGCGATCGAATCGATCGTCGACCTGCTTACCGTCGCGCATCATCCTTTGGCGAAGACGGCCAAGGACGCGGCGGCCGGTGCCGTGCTGATCGCCGCCGTCGGCGCCCTGCTCGCAGCCTACCTGATCTTCTATCAGGGCATCATAAGCGGAGGAGCGCGAGTCTTCGAGGCCGTCCAGTCGGTGCCCGCCAACGTTGCGCTCATCGTGGTGGCCGTCGTCGCGATCGCGACGGTTTTCGCGAAGGCGTGGATCGGGCGGGGTTCGCCGCTGCAAGGAGGCGCCGTCTCGGGCCATGCGGCGCTGGCCTTCGCGGTTGCAACCATGCTTGCGTTCTTCTATCAGAAGCCGCTGGCCGCAATCCTCGCCTACTTCGTGGCCTTCTTGGTCGCCCAGAGCCGCGTCGAGGCGCGCATCCACCGGCCATTCGAGGTCTTCTGGGGAGCGGTGCTCGGCACGCTGGTGGCCCTCGCGATCTACGTGCTGGTGCGACCCCACGTTGTGCTATAATGGCGCCGACTTGAACACCGACCCCGTTCGAAGTAGCCCCGAAAGCCTGCCCTACCAGATCGTCGCACTCGTCGTGCTGGTCATCTTGGCAGCGTTCTTCGCGGCCGCCGAGGCGGCGCTCGTCTCGATCTCGCGGTTGCGCGCGCGCGCCATCGCCGAGCGCAAGGTCCGCGGCTCTCAGAACCTGCAGCATCTCGTCGAGAACAAGAGCCGCTTTCTCACGTCGATCTTGGTGGGAAATACGGTCGTCCTGCTGGCAGGGTCGTCGCTCGCGACGTACGTGGCGATCGAGCTCGGGCTGCCGCGCGCGGCCGTGCTCTCGACGATCATCATGACGGTGGTTTTTTTGCTTTTCGGCGAGATCATTCCGAAGACGATCGCGACCGGCGACAGCGAGCGCTGGGCGCTCCGCCTCGCGCTGCCGACCTTCTACGTCACCTATGTCCTGGTGCCGATCGCGCGGGCGTTCCAAGTCGTGACGGACCTCTTGCTCCGCCTCTTCCGGATCAAGCACGGGCAGCACACGTTCGTAACGGAAGAGGACATCCGCGCCCTCGTCAACGTCGGCGCCGAGCAGCGAGTCATCGAGGAGGAGGAACGTGAGCTTATCCACTCGGTCATGGAGTTCGGCGACACAATCGTCCGCGAGGTGATGAAGCCGCGCCCGGAGATGGTCGCCGTCTCGCTCGACGACTCGCCGCGGCGCGTGCTCGACGTCGTCATCGCCGAGGGCTATTCCAAGCTGCCCGTCTATCAGGAGTCCAAGGACGACATCGTCGGCGTGATCCACGATCGCGAGCTTCTCGTCGCGCTCGCGAACGGGTCACTCGCGCACACGAGCGTCAAGCTCCTGATGCGGCCCGCGGTCCACGTGCCGGAGACGAAGAAGATCGCCGAGTTGCTGCGCGAGATGCAGCGGGACAAATTCTCGCTCGCGATCGTCGTCGACGAGTACGGCGGGACGGCGGGCCTCGTCACGATGGAGGATCTCCTCGAAGAGATCGTCGGGGAGATTCGCGACGAGCACGATGCGGACGAGCAGGAGCCCATATCCGTGGTCTCCGACACCGAAGCCGTAGTCGAGGCGGGCGTCAACGTCGAAGACGTCAACGCCAAGCTCGGCACAGAGCTGCCTACGGAAGATTTCGAAACGATCGGGGGCTACACCGTCGGACTCTTCGGACGCCTTCCGAACGAAGGCGAGGAGATCGACGCGAACGAGCACACGCGGCTGCGCGTCGATCGAAAACACGGCCGCCGCATCTTGACGGTTCGCGTATACACAAACGGCAGCATTCAGCGGCCGCAGGAATCCGAGGGCTCTGACGCAGCCGCGCGCCTATAAGACGCGCGGCGTCATCTTGCGCGGGCGGCAGCTCGGTGAGGCCGACCGCATCCTGACGCTCTTCACGCGCGAGCGCGGAAAGCTCGACGCGGTCGCCAAGGGAGTGCGCCGCACGCGCAGTCACTTCGGCGGACGCCTCGAGTTCGGCAACGAGTGTGACTTCGTGCTGCATCGTGGCCGCTCGCTCGACGTCGTCGTGTCCGCCGAAATCCTGCGGGCGCCATGGGCGAGGCTCGTCGAGCCGGAGCGCTATGCCGCCGCGTCCGTCGTAGCCGAGATAATCGACGCGTTCTGCGAGCCCGACCTGGCCCTCGCCGACGTCTACGGCCTCCTGGCGGGAGCGATCGCCGCAATCGCCGCCGCGGCCGATCCGCAGGGGCTGCTGCCGCGGTTCGAGTTACGGCTGCTCGAGATGCTCGGTCTCGCACCACCGCTCGAGACGTGCGTGCAGTGCGGCTCGGCGCTGGGCGAGGGGTCGGCGTGGCTGGACGCAGCTGCGGGCGGTCTGATCGATGCCGCCTGCCGCGAGCGCTGGCGCGATCTCCCCGAGCTCGACGCCCACGACCTGACGAATCTCCGCGCCCTGGCCGCGCCCAAGGGCAGCGCCGGCGCGGCCGCCGTACGAGCGACCCCGCGCGCCGCGGCAGCGGCCGAGGAGCTCGTCGCGCATCATCTCGGGCGGCGCCCGAAAGCATTGGCCGCGCTCGGAGTTTTTGGCACGTGATCATGGCCCTGGACGTCGGAAGCAAGCGAATCGGCGTCGCCGTAGCGGACCCCAGCGCAACGTTCGCACTCCCGGTCGCTACGGTCGTGCGATCGAACAAACGTGCCGACTTCGCGGCAATCAAATCGTATCTCGAGACCTACAGCGTCGACGAGCTCGTCGTCGGCGATCCGCTGACGCTTGCCGGAGAGCGCGGCATTGCCGCGCGCGCGATGGACGCATTCGTCGACGACTTACGCGAGATCTTTGCGGGACCGATTCACCGCGTCGACGAGCGCATGACGACGGCGCAGGCCACGAAGAGTCTCGCAGGCGCCGGCGTATCCGGACGCCGGCGCCGCGAAGTCGCCGATCGCGTGGCGGCGGCGCTGATTCTCGAGACGTATCTGGCACGGCGCCGGAACGCGCCGAGGTGAAGCTCATCCGGAGGCTTGCGATAGCCGCCGCCTGCGCCGTCGTCGCGCTCGCAATCGCGTGCGCTTTGGGCTATGCGCTCTACGGGGACCGCTCGCATCCGGGGCTAGCCACTCAGGTAATCGTCGCGCGAGGCTCGACGTTCGACGAGATTGCGCGGCAGCTCGCGCGCGAAGGCATCGTCAGCAACGTCTGGACGTTTCGAATCTTGGCTCGGCTGCGCAAGCAGGACGTCGCCGTGCACGCGGGCGAGTACCGCTTCCCGGCGCATCAGACGCAAGACGCCGTCCTGCGCGAACTGGTTAACGGCGGCGCGCAGGTCGCCGCCTGGGTCACGATCCCCGAGGGATTCACGGCGGCGCAGATCGCAGGGCGCCTCGAGGAAGCAGGTATCGGCCCCGCGCAGTCGTTCCATCGCGAGTTCATGCGCGCGACGCTCGTCATCGACGGCGCGCGCACCAAAAGCCTCGAGGGCTTCCTCTTTCCGAGCACGTACCTCGCGCCGCTCGGGGCGACGCCCGCGCAGGTCGCGAACATGCTGACCTCCCAGTTCTTCAAGGAGCTCCCGGCGGATGCCGCGCGTAGAGCCCGCGCCCTGCGCGTCAGCGTCCCACAGGCCGTTACGGTCGCTTCGCTCGTCGAGCGGGAGGCGAAGAGCGAGCAGGATCGCCCCAGGATCGCGCGTGTGATTTACAATCGGCTCAGATTGGGAATGCCCCTGCAGGTCGATGCCACGATCGAATACGCGCTGCCCAAGCATAAAAGCGAGCTATCGTTTGCCGATTTGAAGATCGAATCGCCGTACAACACGTATGCTCATGCCGGCCTACCGCCGACGCCCATCGCCAATCCCGGGCTGCCGTCGCTGGAGGCGGCCCTGCATCCATGGGAAAGCGACGATCTCTACTACGTCTACTGCGGAAACGGGCGCCACGCGTTCGCCAAGACACTTGCGGAGCACCAGGCCAACGTCGCCCGCTGCCTGCATTGAGTGCCCGGAACAGCCCAGTGTATGAAAGGAGGGTCGAAATGGAGCTGAGCGAGGTACTCCACGTGCGGACGAGCGACGGGGCGTCGTACGATTTCGAGGTCGTCGGCATCCTGGAAGATCCCGACGCGGCAGCCTCCTACGCCGTGCTTTGGCACGAGGCAGCGGGTAACGGCGATGGGCAGTTCATCGTTACCGATGGCGCGGGGAACATACTCGAAGACGAAGACCTCGCGCAGCGCGTGCTCGACGAGTTTTTGGACTTTGCAGAAGAAGAGCAAAGCGAAGACGAGCCGTCCAGGGAGAACAACTGATTCGCGTCCTATTCCTTTCTGCCAGCGTCGGCGTCGGCCACGTCTCCGCCGCGAACGCCGTCGCTGCTGCGTTGCGCGCGATCGAACCCGAAGCGCAGACGACGGTCGTCGACTCCTACGACTATGCCGCTCTGGTCGTCTCGCGGGTCGTCTCCGACGGCTACCTTCGAATGGTCAAGACGATCCCACAGCTATACCGATATATCTACGACCGCGCGGAGCGGATCACCGAGGTCGGCCGCTTTCGGACGTGGGCACATCAGTTCACCGCGGCCAACCTTCGGCCGCTGATGCTGCGCGAGCGTCCGCACGCCGTGGTCTGCACGCACGCCTTCCCGACCGGGGCGATGGCCGAATACAAGCGTTCCTTCGCCGACGCGCCGCCGGTCGTCGGCATCGTGACGGACTTCGCGGTCCACGGGTTTTGGATCCACCAGAATATCGATCGGTACGTCGTCGCGAACGAGCCCCTGCGTGGCGCGCTGGTGGCGCGGGGCGTGGCCCGCGATCGGATCAGCGCGAGCGGGATTCCGGTGCGTCCGCAGTTCGCTCCCGGCACGCAATCGCGCGCCGCGCTGCGGGAGCGGCTCGATCTGCCTTCGGATCGGAGCGTCGCACTGCTGATGGGCGGTGGCCTGGGCATCGCGCCACTCGAGCGAATGCTGTCTGCGCTAAGCGGCGTTCGTGCACCGCTTGCGGCTGTCGTCGTCGCGGGAAGAAACGCGCGGATCGAAGGGCGGCTCATGCGAGCCGCCGAGAGCGTCGAATATCCGGTCCGGGCGCTCCGCTTCGTCGAAAACGTGTATGACTATATGCATGCTGCCGACGTGCTCGTCACGAAGCCCGGCGGCCTCAGCACCGCTGAGGCACTCGTCGCGCAGATCCCGATGGTGCTATGTAAGCCGCTTCCCGGCCAAGAGGAACGCAACGCGCGCGTGCTCGTGGAGTCGGGAGCCGCGCTGCGCACGCGGCGCATCGAGGAACTTCCCGCGGCGATCGAAGCGGTGCTCTCGGATGCGCCGCGGCGCGAGCGTCTCGTCGCTTCCGCGCGGCAGCTCGGCCGCCCCAAAGCGGCTTACGATGCGGCCATGACGATTGCGGCCCTCGTCAAAGAGCGAAAGGAGATCGTCGCATGAACCTGCCGTCCCCCCGCGTCTACGGTGGTTGGCTCGCGCTCGTGCGCGTGCTCACCGGACTCATCTGGCTCATCCACGGCATCCCGAAGTTTCTCAATAGCAGCGTCTTCATGCCGCCGAATGGCTTCATCGTCAGCTACGTTGCGCAAGGCATCGGCAAGACGACCGGCCTTTACCACGACTTCCTCGTCGGCGTAGTGCAGCCCAATATCGGAATCTTCGCGGAGCTCGTCCGCCTGGGCGAGGTCTGCGTCGGAATATCGCTTGTCCTGGGACTCTTCACGCGACTGGGCGGCTTCGTAGGAATCCTGCTTCCGCTGGATTATATGGCCGCGCGCGGCGCGATGACGACGTTCACGGATTGGTCGAGTATCGACGCCTGCATGGCCCTGCTTTCCGCGATCAGCCTCGTGCTTCCGACGGGCCGCATCGCCGGGCTGGACGCGTTCTTCACGCGCCGCCGCGTCGTCAGGACTGCGGTGGTTCCGGAGGTGGTGCCCGAACGCCCGCTGGATCGGCCGACGGCACCGCCCTAGGCAGATGGACTAGGTTCCTTCGTCGCCAGCGTGGTATAGTTTGGACCGCTTCGGGAGAGATGGCCGAGCGGCTGAAGGCGGCGGTTTGCTAAACAGCGCAGGCCTACCTCGATAGGGTCTCACAAGCCACTTTTACGCACGATAGTCCCGACTAACCGGTACGTATCGGGACGTGTCATGACGCAATCCGTGAGCAAACTCGTGAACACGTTTTTAGCGACACAACGGCGTCGGTCAATGAGGCGGTCGCAAAAACCTCTGTCCGTTTCCGGGTAGGAAGCGCACGGGCGGCGCCTCGAAAATAAGGTACAAGGCCTCAGGAGCGGCACGGCGGCGCAGATCGCCAGAAGCTCCCGGCTGCCAAGCACGGACCCCTCGGTTTGTTACCGCCTGCGCGGGAGTGCTTGTCATGTCAAAATCTCATCGCCAAATCAAAGACAACGAACCACGCGAGGTCCGTGCGCTCGATTGTGACGGCTTGATCGCGCTCGCGTGTCGCGACGACGCGCTGCTCGACATGCTCGAAGTGATCGAGCAAACCGCCCGCGCCGAAGGCCGCGATGCGTTTGTGTTGCTGCCGGTAACCGGCGCTATAAAAGGAAACAGAGATGACGCCTGACGAATTCGCCGACGATTTTTTGCACGACTGCGCGCATATAGCCAATAAACTTCGGACCAATAAACTTCGGAATCTGCCTGCAGCGCAATTTCAGCAAATGCTAACGGAAGCGGAGGAGAGGACTTGCGACGAACCACCATTTTCATACTCGCTCCGCACAACCATCCGCAATACCACAGCAAGCTCTCGGATTCTCGATGAGGACATTGGGCCGGTGCTGATCGCCGCTGTCCTGGCGCGCGATCTAGCCGAGCACTTAACGCGCCGCACGGACGCTAAACCTCGCAAGCCCGCTCATTGCCACTGTTGCCACTGTTGCCCTTGTCCGCGCGGCATGTCCGACGAGCGATTTCAGTAGCCGCGACTAATCGGATGAGTGAGATCGAGCGGGCCCGCCGCTTTCGCGAGCTTCCCTTAGTCGAGACCGGCGATCGGCATCGGCAGCAACAACACGAAGCTGACGAGATCAATGTCGTGTTGTCGGTCGAAAGCGACACGGGCTACGACCCGCCCCTTGTTGACAAGGGCCCAACAGAACTGGCCAAGGAGCTTGCGCGGCGTCAGGCCGAGCGTCAAGAGGCGCAGGGACATTCGGCTTCCGCCCTGATGCAAGCGCCTTCAGTCAAAGGTGGCACCGGTGGTGATCGTCGCCGGAACCGTGAAAGACGATTGCGTACCACGTTGTGTGAAACCGCGCAGTGGTGTGCGAACTGCCAGGAGCGCAAGACTGCTGATCTAGAGGTTTGCCAGGAGTGCGGCACGGCGCTGAAGGCAGAGCCCAAGGGCCCACCACGTTTCGCCCGCGTCCCACCTGAATACGCTTTGTTTCTCGCCAATTCGAGGAACAATGGCTTGAGGCTTCGGCATGTGATCGAGTTCGCCACGCATACGGATCGTTGGCGGAGCGGTGATCTGATCGAGTGGGTCAGTGCTTTCGCGTCTGGCAAACAACAGCGCGATGAACGTGGGCCGGGCGATCGCGGCGGACGGCCCCGAGGCTTCGGGCAATGGACAGGTGCAAAAGTCCAGGACCGGCTGCCGTTGTCATTGGAGGCCGAGCTAAGATCAAAAGGCGTTGGGTTCGAACGCGGGGCCCAGCTGAATTTTAGTGCTGTCTGCTTGATGGCATTCGATTGCTACATTGAAGCCGTGCGGGTCGTACTGCAAAAACCCGTAGCGGGAAGCCATGCCCTCGGACCCGTTGCATCGCTCAGTTCAAGCCCGGACGAATGCCGCGAGCTAACCGAATTGTTCAGACGGTCGAACAACACAGCGATCGTGCTCGCTGCCATGCAACGCAATACTGAGGCCTTACGTTGAGGCCCCTTGACGAAAATTAAACTGAATTGTGGTAAGATAGAAGTGAGCAGACGGCGCACTTCACGGTGCGTCCTTTTTGTAGGCAAAACCGCAGTTCTAGTTTCACTCGCCCTGCGCCATTGGCGCGGGGTTTTTCTCATCGGAGGCAGCAACATGCTTGCAACCACACCGCGTCCACAGAATCGGGTGCGCCAACTTCGGACCCGGATCGGCATGAGCCAGCAGCGGCTCGCTACGGCCACAGGCTTGCCCATCGCAACGATCGGCCGGATAGATGCACACGAGAGCGTCAAGATTTCACTGGCGCAGGCTGTGTTGATCGCCCGAGCCCTTGGCGTTGAGGTGCGGACCTGTTGCCCACCAACTGAGCCCAAATAAATGAGGAAGCCGCGCCAGATCGCTGACGCGGCTATGTTCGCATGGAAATAATACTACAAGAGCGCCCCGCCTGCAATGCCTCTAACTTCCAAGAGGGTGAGCCTCAATGACTTCGATACTACAGCGTGCGTCAATGCGCGATGCGCTGCGCTTATGCGAGGTCACTGAGGAGCCAAACCGCCTCGGCTTCATCCGATGCGTGTTCCACCATCCCGACAACACTCCGAGTTTGCACCTTGTTGGCGAAAAGGGGCGCGAGAGCGGTTACCGCTGTTTTGCGTGTGAGGCCCATGGTGGAGTCCTCGATTTTGTTGTCGCGATGGGATACGCCCCAAATCGTGGAGGCGCGGCGCAGATGCTGGAAGACCAGATCGTGGGTGTCACCTTGCAGCCGAGTGTCGCTGCGAAGTCCGAAAGGATCGCGGACCATGGCAGCGTGCAACGTGCGCTCGAAATCACACCATTGTCAACGGTTTCGCCTGAACGTGTGGAGTGGCTATGGCGTTCGCGTATACCACGGGGCAAATTGACCTTGTTGGTCGGAGACCCCGGAGCGGGCAAGTCCTTTGCATCGCTGGCGATCACAGCCGCAGTCACCCGAGGCCGCCCGTTACCCGATGGCCAGGCCGTCACACCTGCGAACGTTCTGATCTGGAATGGTGAGGACGGGTTGGGCGATACCATTAGACCAAGGGCCGAATCCTGTGGGGTCGATCTCGACCGATGTTTCATCATCAAAGGACAATGCGATACCGATGGAACTCCGTCGCCCTTCGGCCTTGGGTGCATGGACATTTTGGGGGAGACCATTGCACAGGTCGGCGCGGCCCTGGTCATCATTGATCCGTTGGCGGCATTGTTGTCTGGGGTCGATAGCCACAAGGATGCGGACATTCGCGCGGCGTTACAACCGTTAGTCGATTTCGCGGCGACAACCGGCGCCGCCATTCTGGCGATCATGCACCTTCGCAAGGCCGAGGCTGAACGGGCACTCTACCGCGTTGGCGGGTCGATCGGATTCACGGGGTTGGCGCGGTCGGTGTTGCTATGCGCGACCGACCCCGAAGACGGGCGCCGAGCAATCGCACCGCTGAAGTCCAACCTTTCCGCCGCACCAACGCCCGTCGAATACCGGATCGACGCCGAAGGAAACTTTTGGTGGGGCCAGATGTCCGGTGAACTGACGGCGGAACACCTTCTCCGGACGATTAAACACGATCGCGGTGGCGCGGTCGCCGATGCGGAAAAGTTCCTGCGCGACGTTCTTTCCAACGGGCCCCGCCCGGCCCGCGAAGTCGAAGTACTGCGTCAAGAGGCGATGCTATCAGATAGAACACTAGATCGAGCACGAACCAAACTTGGAGTCATCTCAAGACGTTCAGCCGGTCAAAATGGCCACCCCAAAGGTGTGTGGCTCTTGTCGCTGCCCGACGAAAAAATGAAAGAACGCCAACCTGGCGCTGAGACAAATTAATGGCGCTCTTTGGCGCTCTTTGGCGTCCTTTAGATTAGAGCGCCAAACAACGCCATAGGACGCCAACATTTCCAAGGACGCCCTTCCCTTGGCGTCGTTTTATCTTTCGTCGTAAATCAACGGAGCGTCCGGGCCAAGTCAAGTCCCACAACCTCGTAACCATTGGAGTAATGGCCATGCTGTACATGACACAGATCACCCTGAAGCACTGGGACGCCCAGACCCTTGCCGAAGATTTTGGAGCCGTGGTGGACTTCATCGAGAAGCGACATGCCGCGCGCCGCGCCGCCGCCAAGCCAACACCGGCACAGGCCGTGCGAGCAGCCGAAGCGATCCTCACAGCCCCAGGGCCCCAAGCGGACGAACAGCCCACGCCGCAACAACAACAGCCCCGGAGCCGCGCGGCCCGCGCAGCCCGCAACACCAACACACAACAGGATCAGGCGGAGCCCCACGCCGCACAGGTGCACCAACAGACAGAAGCAGCGGCACCCAGATCGAAGTCCAAACGCATAACAGTAAAGCCAGGACCTAAAACGTGAAGCCAAGGCGGGAAGACATTGCGCGAAATGCAGCGACGAAGGCCCTGGCTTCTGGCATGTCTGTGGCCAAGGCCGTGG
Organism: Vulcanimicrobiota bacterium; assembly: GCA_963722595.1. GTDB lineage: Bacteria > Vulcanimicrobiota > Vulcanimicrobiia > Vulcanimicrobiales > Vulcanimicrobiaceae > Cybelea. Next base: position 265,278 of record CAVRNN010000001.1, read on the forward strand.
CCCTCTTTCAAATAGAAACGCCCCTCGCATTAAGCGAAGGGCGTTCGGAGAATGGAGAATCTGCCTAAGCGCCTGCGTTCATCTTCGACGTCAGCACGTCCCGGACCGAACTCGCGTACCAGGCCTTGCCCCTTGGCGCAATGCCGTTGGCCGTGAGCCGTTGGGCAATCTGCCTGTAGCTCGCGCCGCTCGCGTGCATCTGGCGCATAGTCCGCAGGGCCCTTTGTTGTACGGCGTCGGGAACGAGCCGGTCACCGTTGCGCCGATAGCCGAAAGGCGCGTTTTTGCAGTAGACTTGGCCTTTGGCCCGCAGATCGAAGGCGGTGTCTGCGATACGCTCCGCGATCCGCTCGCGCTCGAACTCAGCGATGATGCCCAGCATGGACACCATCATTCGCCCAGCCGGTGAGCTAGTGTCAATGGCCTCAGAGGCGCTAACGAGCGCAACCTGGTGCTTCTCGCAGAGCTTGACGATGCTTCGCAGATCGTCAAGGTTCCGGCACAACCGGTCGAGCTTGGCGACGTAGAGGGCTGATACACCGCCTGCTTTGATCGCGGACAACACCTCATTGATAGCCGGGCGTTTCAGGGTTCCGGCACTGAAGCCCGCGTCTACGAATACGTGGCCGAGCGTGACACCGTTGGCCTGAGCCAGCGCCTGTAACCGGCTCTCTTGCGCCGCCAGGGAGTGGCCTTCAGTGGCCGCTTCTCGGGTGCTGACTCGGCAGTACGCAATGGCCATCCGTTCGCGTTCGACCTGGGCTTTTCGACCTCTCATTCGACCTCCGTACTGTAGGGTATCTGTAGGGACCCTACAGTTTACGACTACCAAGAAAGGAAGAATCCTACTTTCATCGCAGTCTGGCCGAGATGGAAGAGAGGCAGAAGGCCAGCTTCAATATGGCGCCTCGGGCGAAGATGGCGCTGGAGAATTTGAAGCTGAAGCTGAGGCGAGCCGGGGTTGCGCGGTCCACGGCCTCGGAGTCTCGGATACTTGAGACCCTGATCTTCAACGCCGACTTCGACGCGCTGTTGGAGAAGCTCGGCAAATAAGGCCATTGCAGGCCCTGTGACGCGTTTCGCGTTGTCAAGGCGCTAAGAGAGCCTTGCTCATCATCAGGACACAGCAGGGGCTGATTGCGGCCAATACGCGGCCACTTGCACAGGCACGGCGCAGTGCCGGTGCATAAACACGGCCTTGCGGCTACGACCCGACCGGCGAGCCTTAGCATCGTCATGGAGATCATCCGTGACATGGCCGCAGACACCCAGAGCGAGACTCGGGCACCGAGCGGAAGTCAGTGAAAAAACACGGTGGGACGACCGGCTTCAATTGTCTGGGACACTGGACCGTGGTGGGACAATAAGGTGCCGAGGCCGAGCACAAGCGGCAACCTGCACAGATGGAGAGCGAATGGGCTGGCCTTTGTCCCAGTGGGGCGGCGCTCCCCCCACTAGATTTCAATGATAATATACGGCGTCGGACGCCTCGGATAAGTTTTTCGGTTTTCGAAACGTGTCCCACCGCGCGAACGAAACTATGTCCTTGTGTTGCTGAAGTCCAAAACTTGGCTCTCAATCAGGCCTTGATAGACGCTGCGGCAGCGGACGCAAATACAAAAAATGCCACGGTACAGCTGCATTTCGGGATAGGAGTTGGCGAGGGTAAAACGGACCCCCCTCACCCGCCGATCCGCTACGCCGCAAGGCCGCCGCGATCCAAGCGGCAACGCGTTAGGCGCCGCGATCTAAGCTGCGAGACTGCGAACACGCTGCGAGCTAAACTGCGAGGCACTTTGCCATCGGCGCCGGGCTCCGCAGCTGCGAGGCTCTAAGACGTAGCCGCGACGCCGGCTAGCGCGATGCGGCCTCGCGGGCGGGGGGGATTACCGACGCGCGCTACTCACGGTCGCGCCAGTAAAGCCTTTTTCAATTTGGCCACCGAAGGTTTCGAATGGGCCGCCGCTTTCCGGATAATGCCAAAACCCGATCTGGTTGAATTTCGCTCCAAAGTACGCAATGGCTACTCTTCCCTGCAGCCATGCGAAGTTGACCTTCAAACCCCTAAGTACGACCTTCTTAATGATGGTTCCGGATGAACCGGTCAACGAAATAATGGTCAGCTTAGACCATTTAGGGTTTCCATCGGGTGTGTATTGGCCGACAGCGAAGTGCGCCCCATCCCATTGCACCGCGCCAGGGGCTCGCATGTACCCATTTAACTTGACGTTAGCAAGTGCGCTGCCCCCTTTTGGAAGTTCGGCTAACTGTTGTACGTCGCCCTCGCTGTCAACGAGGAGATTGCCCTCGTTATCGTAGCTGCCACTCCAAAATTGTTGATGCTCGCATCGGAGTAAAGTAGCGGAGTGCCCTGCGCACCCTGGTAAATCGCGACGTTCCCTGGTCCCTGCAGGCCGTTCGTGCTGAAGTTGATGACGGCGAGGTTGCCCGTTGTAGGATCTACAGAGCATGCGACGGCCACTGCATTAGCATCGTATAAAGTCTGAATAGGCTCAGCGCCTCCGTGCGCGTATTCCAGGATCTCTGACTGCGAACCCAACGGCTGAACTACAAAAATGTTTCCGTTTTTGTCTGAACAGAAACTGTAAGCGCTTTCGCTAAGGGTTCCGACGAGCTTGCCGGCAGGGTACGAAAAGACATTAACGCGAGAAATTTTGTTTCCGGCGTAAAGCAAATCCTCGCCCTTCGCTTCCGGCAGCATCCACGATCCCCCGCGACCGGCGCGCTGCGCGATCGCGCGGCTTTGCGGCATTGCACTCGGCGCGCCGATCGGCGGCTGTGATCCGCCGCACCCTGCCAGCAATGCCGCAGCCACGCAGCTGCTAAGCGCGTAGCGTCCAAGACCCAAACTTCTCATCTGCCTTGCTCCTCGCTGCGTGAACGCCACGCAGCCTAGCAACGTTTCGGCCCAGCCCCACTGAGCCCCCGTGCGGCCAAGCCGCGCCGCGATCTAAGCCCCTTTGCCCGTTATGCGACCGACGCCGCTATGCCGCGCAGTTGCAATGCCCCAAAGCGAATCCCGCAGCGGCGCCTAGCGCGATGCGGCCTCGCGGGCGGGGCGAGCGGGGGCGAAGAGAGCGGCGAGGTATCATTGCTTATAGCCTTTGAAGTCCTCACCGACGTTGATGTTGGGGTATTCTTTAACACTGCGCTCATATTCGCCAATGATCTTAAAAGCGGGCGCAAGCATCCAGCCGTTGGTGAGATCTGAATACATTAAGTTATTGTCTTCGTGCGGATCGCTGCTAAGATCGTAGCACATCGGAAGCTGCGGCTTGACGTAGGGCTGCTCGATGGCTGGCCGCGCCGTATTTTCCGTGTAACGGAAGATCATCTTATAAATCTTCCATTTGACCGACAGCAGGCCACCGTCCGTACCGAAAAACATGTAGGAATCACGCCCCGTCGTTTCACTGTTGCCAAGCATGAAAGCTGAGGCATCGACGCCGTCGATGGGGCGATCCTTCGGTACGAGGTTCGGCGCACCCACGATTCCGGCAAGCGTCGGTAGCCAATCCACGGCGGCGAGCATTTCTTGGGTAACGACCCCGGCGGGGGCCTTGCCGGGCCAGCGAATGATGGCCGGTACGCGGTGGCTTCCTTCAAACGGTGTGTTCATAAAATCGCCCCGCCACGGCCCATTGGAACCCGGCCCGACCTGCGGAATGGCACCGCCCCCGGCGTTATCGCTGCTCAGAATAACGATCGTGTTATCGTCGACGCCGGCCTCCTTGATTGCGTCCATCACCTGACCGACGCGGTAGTCCATCTCGGCGATGAGGTCGGCGAATAGCCCGCCGCGCTCGGTGGACTTGCCGACGAAATCCGGGTTGCCCATCACCGGCGGGTGCATCTGGGTGTAGCCGACATAAACGAAGAACGGTTTTTTTGCCGTCGCATTCCGCTTGATGTGTTCGATCGTCTTCGGGATGATGTACTTCCCGTCCATGAACGGGCGCACGTTCAGGTCAAACGGCATCACCGCCTTGGAAGACTCTCCCTTCTTGCCTTCCCAGATCATGGGCGCGGGAATGCCGCTTTCCTTGAAGAGCGGCCACGCGGTATAGGCCGCCTCATCTGAGGTGTTCTTGATCCCCCACCACTCGTCGAAGCCTTGGTCGTTAGGAAGCCGGCCCTCGGTGTCGCCCAAGTGCCACTTGCCGTACATCGCGGTAGCATAGCCCGCGTCAGAAAGAAGGTTAGCGATGGTGTACTCCCATGGCACCATACCGCTCTCTCCCTGTCCGGGAAACGGAACGGAGGTGGTGCCCGATCGAACCGGATGACGCCCGGTCATGATGGCCGAGCGCGTCGGCGTGCACTGGACCTCGACGTTGTAGTTATTAAAGCGGATGCCCTCCGCGGCCAACGCATCGATGCGCGGCGTCGGCGTCGTGCCGCCGTAAACGCCAAAATTGCCCCAGCCGACATTATCCAGCAGAATGAACACGATATTAGGCTTATTCCCTGTAGTCGGCGAAGCGGTGCTCACGGAAGGGTCCTTTCTTCGACGCTGTTGACGTTATCGGACGAATCTATTGTTGGAGGGCCGCAGGCAAATCGCTCTCTCCAATCAGGTAGTTCGCGCTTATGTTAAACAAGCTTGGATGCGCAGTGACCGTCCCGTTGACCACGCCCAGAAATGGACCCGTTGCCGTGGCTGTACGAACAAAACCGCCTTCCGAGGCCGCAATCTCGAAGTGCCGTCCAAAGAGTTGGCCGACGCTAAATGCGATGGGCGTAGTGTTCGGGTTGAAATTATGTTGAACGAATAGGCCGAGTAGTGTCCCGCCGTGGGACTCCCAATACGGTACGACCTGCGGCGATATACTCCAACCGCGCTGATTGGTTGTGCACGTAAAACAACTCACCGTGAAGTTGTTTACCGGAAAGGCGAGCGTGAGGCCGAAATTATGGGGAAGCGGTTGCGTAACGATTGGATCGATCGTATAGGTTGGCCCTGGTCCGCGAAAGGCTCGCGATCCGGTCGGGGCCTCATAGGCGAGGTCTAGGGCGACCATCGTGAACTTTTCGGGGTTGACGAACACGAGCTGCTTGTACTCGAAACCCATGTCGCTCGTCCCGGCAGCGAGTACGCCAAGGCGCGTCGAGCTTACCTGAACGAACGATGGCGTGGTAATTACCACCTGTGCGCGCGGCGCGACACCAATATAGACTACGGGTGCCGGGATCCCAAATGCGTGCACGTTGGCCGATACGTTCAGCGTGCGGCCATTTGCGCTTAGCTGCGCATTGATCGGAATGTAGGCGCTGCTGTATTGCCCCGTAACGGCACCTTCGCCACGTACGAAAACGCACGCGGTTCCGTTACCGATCTTGTTGAGGAGTTCTAGAAAGCCTCCGCAGGGATCGAAGTCCTTGGGTATTTCCGGAGCAGCTTCGGCGGGAGTCCCCGGGGTAGGGCTCGCCGACGGCGTCGCCGTTTGTGTTGCCATAGCTTTGCCTGGCAGTAGAAACAGGATCAACAGCAACGCTGACGTCGTCGCCGCACGCGCATTTTCTATCAGTGCCTTATCCAGCAGCGTTTGCTTCAACGCGACCTCCTGAGATTAGAGTCCATTCTTATCCGCCGCGGAAAACTCACGTTCTGCGGGCCAGCTTCGGCAAGTGCGCTGGGGTCCCTATTTAGAGGTAGCGTGCGTCCAACGCCAGCCGAGGATGGGGACCGGGCAGCACTCGTGGCGCGCCCGACTTGAAAGTTGTTCACATGTAAACGGAGCGTTACTATAACTGATCTTCTGTACCGATCCAGCCCATGGATGCTTCCCACACTGATGTTCCTAGTACTTGCCGTGGCGATAGAGTTGCCATATCGCTTGCGAACCTGGCTATATCCTCAAAAGGTAAACCCGGATCCCTCAATGTCGTGCAGGCTCGTCTTCTCACCCTGTCCGCATTTGTTTTGGGTTTGTCGTTTTCACAAGCGTCGGCGCGTTTTGATGCGCGCCGCGCAATCGTCCTCGCCGAGGCTAATGCCATCGGTAGAGTGGCTTCGAGCGAGCCAGCTTGAGCCGGTAAAATCCAAACGCAGACCAACATGCTCGATCAGCCGCCCGCGTAGCTGCCGTCAACGGGACACGGCAGGATTTGGACACCTCCAATGGCGAACATGAGTGCTTAGCCTGACTAAGAGCAACAACGGCAGCACAGCGCGAGCCCAAAGCGGGCACAGCACTCCGCCAACACACGCTCATCACATAGGCAACACACAACACAAGCACAACAAACGGGACGGTACCTTCTATTCGTGTTGGGGTGAGCTTGGCGAAGATCAAAGAACTAACGTGGGAGAATGCGCCTGACGTTTTGACGGTTGAAGAAGCCGCCGCACTCGTCCGCATTCCACGCAATGCCGCCTACAATGCCATCCAGGCGGGCTTCTTGCCCGCGCATAATTTTGGCGAGCGCCGGATCAGAGTCGCCAAGGAGGTGCTTCGGCAGGTGTTCCGCCCGAAGCCGGGGGATTGAAGCCTAGAACCGCCGCCTTCAGCCAGTCTGGAGGCGGAACATAATGGAGGGCCACCTCGTAGAACGCGGCAAGCGCCGCAAAGTTTGGTATTTGATCTTCGACGCGCCCACGACGGAACGCGGCGCCAAACGTGAGCAGCAGTGCGTCCGGCTCGGCTCAATGCCCAAGAGTCATGCTGTAGCTCGCAAGCGCGAAATCTTGCGTGCAGTGGATCACGGCACATGGGTTAAGGAACGGCGTGATCTGACCGTCGAGAGATTCTTGGCGGATTGGCTCGACGCCATACAGTACGACCTGGCGGCCAACACGCACAACAGGTACACGGGCCTGATGAAGACGCACGTCACCCCACGGATCGGCAAGCTGCAAATCGCCAAGGTCACTCCGGCGCATCTGAGCCAACTGTATCAAGCGGTCAGAGCCAAGGGGCTCTCAGCGCAGACGGCGCTTCACGTTCACCGGGCGCTGCATACGGCGCTCAACTACGGTGTTCGGGTCAGCCGGGTCCTGACCGAAAACGTCGCGAGTCGAATCAAGGCACCCACAGTAGAGCGGCGGATCGGTCCATCGATTAGCCCCGAGCGCGTTCGCATGGTGATCGCGGCGGCCATGGGCACTCGACTGTGGGCGCCGGTACTACTCGCCGCACTGACCGGCTTGAGGCGCGGGGAATTGCTCGCGTTAAAGTGGACGTTCATTGATCTAATGAGGGGCACGCTGTACGTCAATGAAGCACTCGAACATACCCGAGCGCATGGCGTGCGGTTCAAGGCCCCCAAGTCGCGCAGTTCGCGCCGAGTCATTCCGCTCGCGCCGGAGTGCGTCGAACTGCTACAGGCCCACAAAGCGGCGCAGGACGCCGTGAAGGCCGAGGCCGGTGCAACGTACAGCGACATGGACTTGGTGCTTCCAAACCCGGACGGCACACCGTGGCCGCCTGACAGCTTCTCGGTGCAGTTCGCCCGGATCGCACGGACGGCGGGCTGGCAGGGGTTCCGACTACATGACTTGCGCCATGCTTTCGCAACCCTGACGCTGGCTGACGGCGTGAGCATCCGCGAGGTCTCCGACCTGCTTGGTCACTCCTCGCAGACGCTGACGCTCTCGACCTACGCTCACGCGATGCCGGGGGTCGGCCTGGAGGCCGTGAGCGGCCTAGCTCGGACCCTGCTTTCGGGACAGGTGGCAACACCGTCGTGAGCAAACCGTGAGCAAGTCGCTTTCGAGCCGCCTATTGGCCTGACGCGACAAACGGGAAAACCCCGTTAAATAAGGCTTGTGGGATCGTGGAGAGATGGCCGAGCGGCTGAAGGCGGCGGTTTGCTAAACCGTTATACGATGTAAAGTCGTATCGAGGGTTCGAATCCCTCTCTCTCCGCCACGGGTCATCCCTACGGACTCGAACGTCCGAACGAGGTGTGGTAATGTCATCCTGAGCGCGGCACACAGCGCCGCGGTCGGAGGACGAAGGTAAAATAGAGAAAGGCGAGCGGTCGTAGCTCAATTGGATAGAGCAACAGGCTACGAACTTGTAGGCTGGGGGTTCGAGTCCCTCCGACCGCGATTCCCTCATCTCGTCGCCGCGATTTCCGGCGCCATCCTCTTCGCCGCGTGCACATCGGTAAGCTCGCCGAACGCCAATCTATTCGCACCCGCCGGCGCGCCGCCTGACGCGGGCGCGACGAAAGTCTATCAGCCCCTCGCGATCGGCGAATACTGGAAGTTCATCTGTAACAACAGCTTCACGATCGAGGATCGCGTCACCGGCGCGTACCACGTGCACGGCCGCATCGCCTACGCGCTGTCGCTGCAGATACCGAGCTCACCGACGAAGTCCGTGCACGTCGTGCAGCTGCTCGGCAACGATGCGAAGGGCAACACGTGGATCTACGGGTACCTGATGCATGGCAAGGTCCTCGCCGTCAAACCGACCGAGATCGTCGCGGCGAAACCCGTGCTGAACAAACACTACGATTACCCACAGCCAAGCCACGGCACGATCAGCCGCGTCTTCGTAGGCTTCGAGGACACGAACAAGACGCCGCTCGGAATTTTCTGGGTCGCGCCCTATTTCGAGAGCGGCGGGAGGCATAACTACGGCTATAACCTCGGCCGCGGCGTGATGGAAGAAGATCATGGGCCGAAGTTTAAATACGACTGCCTGATCGAGAAGTTCGTGTTGCGCTAGCGGATCGGCCGCTAGCGCTGCGGCTGCAAGAACAGACGGCCGCGCGGGTAGTCGAAGACGACGGTGAAGTGCCGCAGGAAGTCCAGCCCCACAAGGATCCGGCGGCCGGTGACGAGATTGGTGTCGAGCTTGCACGCCATCTCGCCGTAGTAGGTGATCGGGCCGATCTGGAGCGTATCGATATTCCCGCACTCGACGCTCCCCATCCCGGCTCGAACGCCGATGTTCCTCGCCATGCGCAAATGGTACTTATAGAGCAGGTCCGGACCGAACACGATCGCCGAAGGGTTTCCCGTGTCGAGCATGGCGTTTACGGCGATGCTCCGGTTGAGCGTCATCGGAATCGTGGGGATCCAGTTCGACGTATCGGTGAGGATGCCGATTCCAGTAGGGTCTCGTTGCGACGCGGCGGGATCGGCGATCGTCATCGCCTGCGCCTGGAAGTCGATGCTGACGCGCGCGCCGGCGAACACGTCGTACCCCAAGAGCCCATCGTAGTTCTGACGATCGAGCCCGCGATAGTCCGCCGAGTTGAAGTCGGGGGCCTCGACGACGACGTTCGATAGCACGTTCCCGCCGATCTCGATGGCGTCGGCTCGCCGCGTGTCGGAAGGCTCTGCGCCGTAGAGGCCGACCGTTATCCCGTTCACGTTGAGCTTCGTCACCCTGGCGCGGTCGGCGAACGCGCGGTTGAGGAAGATGGCGTTCGCGCCGGTATCGAGGATGAAGCGTCCCTTCACGCCGTTGACCTTGGCATCGACCAAGACCCGCTGAGCGGTAACTTCGATCGGAAACGGCTTGGGATTCGCGAACGTCCAGCCCGCGCGCGCCGGCGGCGGATGCAGATCGCCGTCCGCGATCGGGACGTTCGGCTCGATCTTCGTGTAGGTATACGTGCCGGGCGTGTCGACGATGCGAAACGACCCGATCATTCTCTTTCCCGCAAAGACTGCGGCATAAGACAGGATGCGGATCGTCGTCTCTCGGTCGCCGCCGGGATCGATCACGGCACGCAGGTATGCGCCCGTCGCCGGATCGACGTCGACCTCGATTGGATCGGCATGAGGAACGTCGAGACGCACGCTCTGCGCCTGCACACCATCGACGCTCACGGGTGCGCCTGCTGCGCCGTCGAGCACGGTCGTGCCCTCGTTCATCAGGAGCGCGTACGTCAACCGGAACTTCGCAAGTTCGCCGTAGATCGGCGTCGTGAAGCCGTTATCGTTCGTGCTCCAGAAGACGGTGCCGGTGAAACCGCTGTCCTCGACCGCATCCGCCCGTCGCGGAAAGACGTAGTGGTTGCGATAGATGATGCCGACGCGATACTCGATCGCGCGCTGGAGAATCGCGGCGCCGTCGCCGACGTGCACGCGAGCGAGGCGCAGTGTACGGAACGACCGGTCGCCGAGCTGCCATCCGACGAAGGCACGATGCTTCGCGAGCAGTGCTGCGGCCTGGGTGTCGGGCACGGCTGGGGCGCAAAACACCGCGCCGACAGCTGCGACGGCGAGCGGCACGACACTGAAAAGCCCGCGGTGCGACATATCCGTCGATACCTTCCCTGCGCAGGCGCCCCCATCATTGCAGCGCTTGTCGCTGGCCGCTGGTCCTGATATACTGCGGTGTCGAAGCCGCGTAGCAGTGAGCGGCTCGGTAGCTCAGTGGTAGAGCAGGGGACTCATAAGCCCTTGGTCGTAGGTTCAAGTCCTACCCGAGCCACAACGCAAAGGGTTAAGGTGCCATCTCATGTCGACGATTCCGTGCGATTTCTGCCCTCACCCCGTCGATCGGGGACAGATGGAGGAGATCGAGATCTCGCACTACGTGCCGGATAGCTCCGGCGAAGATCTTGCATACGCGAGGACGTACTTCTTTGGTCATCCCGATTGCGTGCGCAAGTTCTACCGTACGCTCGTGGATCACAAGCTGGATCTCTTCAAGCACATTCCAAGTGCGGGATCGCCGCCCGACGCGTCTCGTTGACCGCCATCGCCTGCGCCCGTAGCGTAGCTGGATAACGCACAGCCCTCCGAAGGCTGGGATCGGGGGTTCGAATCCCTCCGGGCGCGATTCTCCTATCGTCGCACGACCGTCGCTCGTCGCAGGTACTGATCCGCGACGGAATAGTACACGCGAATGAGGTCGCCTTCGTAAAGCGCCGAGGCCGCAAACGCAATGTCGGTGTCGTCATCCTTCGGGGCCGGCGGAAAGATCAGCGGCTCGTCGCAGCGGTCGAGCACCTGCGCATAGCCCGCATCAAAGCGTATCCACCCAATCCGCCACTTCGCGTCGCGCGTGGCGCCATTGTAAAACATCACCGGAGTTCCATCGACCAGGACGGCCGGCCCGGTGCTAAGATGCCACGCGTCCCAGCTCGCCGGTCTTCGCTCGAAGGGCGGCGCGCTCTCTCCCCACGGTCCGTCTACGCGCTCGGAGACGGCGAGACCGATGCGCGAGGCGTCCTCGTACGCGTACTCAAAGAAGAGGCGCCATGTCTTGTCGTCGGCGATCGCGATTTCGGCTTCCTTCGGATTCGCGACGCCGGGGCGCGACCGTAACGCCACGCCGCGCTTCACCAAGTGCGACGCGTCGGGGCCGGAGGCCAGCATCAGGCAGCCTCTGCGCTCGGCTTGATTCCATCCGGTGTAATACACGTAGGTTGCCCCCGAGACGAGCGCTACGGTGGGGTCTTCGCAGCCATTGCGATCGTCGGGCGCCGGCCCGGGGGCGATCGCGGGCACCTCGCCCATGTGAAAGATGAGTCCGTCGCTCGACCTTCCGTGATAGATGCACGCGATCTTCTGCGCCGGATCCTCCGAGAAGGGTACCGCGCGAAGCATGACCTCGAAGCCGCCGCCGGTGCGCCAGACAAACGGGCTCAGCTGATAAAAAGATGCCAGCGGCTCGCCCGCATGCACATGCACGGTTTCATCCGCGATGACCTCGAAATGCAATGGCTCGCGCATTCCAACGCCGAAGGGTTCGGATAACTCGCGATTGTAGCCTCCCCTTGCATCACTTCAGGAGAGACGATATGCCAGACGAAAAACCGGTATCTTTTGCCGCCGACATCCGTCCGTTGTTCCGCGACGTCGACGTCGAGCATATGCGCGATCTCGGCGTGCCCCTCGACGATTACGCGTACCTGTCGCAGCGTGCGAACGCGGATAACGTTTTGGCGTTCCTAAAGGGCGACTCGCAGCCGCAAATGCCGCCGGGCGGCCCGTACTGGTCGGTCGAACAATTCGCGTTGTTCTCCCGGTGGATGGAAGCGGGCTGTCCACCGTAGAGAACGACGAGGCCAACCTTCGTCGCGCCTTGACCCTCGCAGCGGAGGCCGCCGCCGCCGGCGACGTGCCGATCGGCGCCGTGCTGGAGTGCGGCGACCTGCGGCTAGAGGCGAAAAACGAAAAGGAAGCGCGGCGCGATCCTACCGCGCACGCGGAGATGCTGATCTTGCGGGAGGCGGCGCAGCGACTGGAAGCGTGGCGTCTGTCGCAGGCCACGCTCTATGTCACGAAGGAACCGTGCGTCATGTGCGCGGGGGCGATCGTCGCCGCGCGAATCGAACGTCTCGTCTACGGGGCGCGCGATCCGAAGGGCGGCGCCGACGGCGGCGCATTCGATATCCTGCGCTCGCCGCGGACGAATCACCGCCTTTCCGTCACCGCCGGCGTGCTTCAAGACGAGGCGACCGCACAACTGCAGCGGTTTTTCCGCTCCCGCCGCGCCGTCGCTCCGGAAAAAGATATCGCGTCCGAGTCCTGAAGCATAACGGCGGAGAGGTGGTCGAGTGGTTGAAGGCACCCGCCTCGAAAGCGGGCGAACGTTAATAGCGTTCCGTGAGTTCGAATCTCACCCTCTCCGCCACGTTCGGTTGTATCACCCCGAACTCCCAAGTGTGATCCTGAGCCTGTCGAAGGATGACCGAGGGCTAACGTACGCGCTCTGCCGTACTGCAGACACTGGAAGACTAGGCGGCGCGCGGCAGAAGGACGGTGAAGCGCGAGCCGCTCGGGCTCGTATCGAGTGAAATCGTCCCGTTGGCGCGCTCGACCGCGCGCTTTACGATCGCTAGGCCGAGGCCGGAACCGGAAACGTCACGCTGCGTTCCGCGATAGAAGCGGTCGAACACGCGAGCGGCGTCGGTGGAAGGTATTCCGGGGCCTTGATCCGCGACCTCGATGACTGCCTGCGAGTCCTGCGCGCGCACGCGCACTGAGATCTCGCCGACCCCGTATTTCACCGCGTTATCAGCGAGGTTCGTCACGACGTAGCCGAGCTCGGTGGGATCGATCGTGGCGAGGATGCCCGACTGGGTCGAAATGACGAATTGCCGATCCGGATGGGCGTCGGCGATCGGCGTCACCAGGTCGGCGACGAGCGTTCCGACGTCGATCGGGACGGCACGCACAGTCGCCTCCGGACCCTCCCAACGCTCCAGCAGAATCAGCTTGTCGATAAGCGAGCCCATGATCCGGCTCTGATCGTTCATCGTGTCGAGTATCCGCTCGCGGTCGGGCTCGCTGGCCATGCCGCCGCGGCGCAAGATCGCGATGAAACCCTGTACGACCGTTAACGGCGTGCGCAGCTGGTGTCCCGCATCGGCGATAAATTGGCGCATGGATAGGTTGGCGCGGTCGCGCGCCGCGAACGCGCGCTCGAGCTGAGCGATTGCGCCGTTATATGCGGCCGCCAGCTCCGCGAGCTCATGTCCCTCGTCGGCGGCGATCGTGTGTGGCGTTAGGTCGCCGGATGCGAAGCGCTGCAGCGCCGCCGTGACGTCGTCGAGTGGGCGCAGCGCCTGTCGCGTCAGCACTCTGGCGATGAGAAACCCGCATGCGACCGCGACGGCGAGCGCGACGAGCAGCGGGATCAGAAACGAGCTGACCGTAGACACGAGTACGCCGTCGTTGCTGCGGACGATCACGTAGAGGTCTCCGGCGCGCGCGAACAGGGGCTGCAGCCCGAACGCCGTCGCCATCCCGAGAATGACGCGGGCCAGAGGCCCGCTCGGCCGCGGATCGCCCGAGAGGTCACCGCGCCGGTGCACCGTGACGGTCGGCTGCGCGTCGCTTCGATGCCGGCGATAGACCGTGATGCGCGTGTTGGAATCGAGAAACACGATCTCGCTGCCCGACCCGAGCAGCAGAGACGCGGCGAACGCGCCCCCCGCTCGGGCGCTCGGAAGAGACGTGCGCGACAGAGCGGCCTCGAGCTGCGTGAGCGTGCCCGTCAATTCGTTTTGGACGGTGCGGATATACACGCCGAAGCCGAGCAACGCACCCGCTACAATGACGGCTGCGAGCACGAGCGAGATCTCAATCGCCGCAAGGGATTGTAGGCGCCGCGCCAATCGCGTCGTCACGCAGGCGTGGCTCGCAGGGAATATCCGGCGCCGCGCAGCGTTTGGATGAGCTTGACTGGCTCGCCGCTATCGAGCTTGGCGCGCAGAAATGAGACGTACGTCTCGACTGTGTTGGGAACGACGTCGCGGTCGACGCCCCAGACGAGGTCGAGGAGCTCCGAGCGCGTCAGCACCTGTTCGGCGTGTTCCGCGAAGACGCGCAACAGATCGAACTCGCGCGCCGAGAGCTCGACTCGCCGGTTCCCACGATACACGGTGCGGCTCGGGGTGTCGATACTGAGGTCGGCGTACTCCAAGGTTTCGCGACCCTCGATGCGGGGCCGGCGCAGCAACGTGCGCAGCCGCGCGACGAGCTCCTCGAAATCGAACGGCTTGCCGACGTAATCGTCGGCTCCGGCGGAGAAACCCGCGACTTTCTCGGAAACCTCGGTGCGCGCGGTCAGCATGACGACGGGCGCCGTGGTCAGCCTGCGGATCTCCGGAAGCAGCGTGAAACCGTCGGGGCCCGGCAGCATCACGTCCAGCACGAGCACGTCGGGAGCCCAAGTTTCCAGAAGCGGTAATGCCGCCAGGCCCTCGCTGACGGTTCGGACGTCAAAGCCCGCCCGCTCGAGTCCGTACTCGAGCAGTTCTCGCAGACTACGCTCGTCGTCGATGACGAGCACACGGGGGCGCTCGCCCGCCAAGCTCATTCTCAGACTCACTCCAGGATTAGACACCGGCGCTTTCGGTACAATCTTGCCAACCCCATGAAAGGAAGCGACGGCCCCTTGCGATTGTTCTGTGCCGCTTTCGCAATCCTAGCCGCGGCCGCTTGCGCCCACCGCCAGAGCGCCAAGCAGCCCGCAGCCCCGTTCGTCCAAACGACCATCGCGAGCTACGGCGCGATCCAGCCGTCGCAACGCCTCGCCGGCATCATCGCGCCGTACCAAAACGTGGCCATTCAAAGCTCGCTCTCCGAACCGGCCGACGCGGTCTACGTGCGCGAGGGCGACTCCGTGCGCGCCGGGCAGGTTCTCGCACAGCTTGACACGGCGGACCTCGAAGCCCAGATGCAGTCGGATCTCGCCACCGCGAACAGCAATCACGCCAACACGACGCATACGGTCTATCAGGGTTCGCTCTCGATCGCGCAGGGGCAGGACACGGTCCGAACCGACGAGGCCGCGGTACATCAGGCGCAGCAAACCCTGACGAACGATCAGGCGAACCTAGCCCGCGATCAAAATCTACTCGCGCAGGGTTATGTCTCGCAGCAATCCGTCGACGCCCAATCGACGCTCGTCCGCAACGACCAACAAGCACTTAATTCCGCGAACGCCAACCTTGCGTCCGCGCGCTCCACGGTCCAAGCCAATGGAACGCTCTCGGGCCAGGGGCTGCAGGCCGCCGCCGTGCAGCAATCGCAAGCGCAGGAAGAAGTCGCTCTCGCCCAGGCGCAACAGGTACGCGTTCAGATCGGCAAGGCCACCATAGTCTCGCCCATAGACGGCGTCGTCGTGAACCGTAACTTCAATCCAGGCGAGTATCCGGGCAACCGCGAGCTTTTCACGCTCCAGCAGATCAACCCCATCTATGCGGTGCTGCACGCCTCCAGCGAGCAGATCTCCGGCATACAGTCTGGAGCGTCCGCGAACATCAGCGCAGCTCAGGCAAACGGCGCGGAGCGCTTCACGGGCCGCGTGGTCGGCGTCCTGAACGAAATCAATCCTGGTTCGACGGACTTTCAGGTGAAGGTGCAGCTTGCCAACGAGCAGCATCGTCTGCGGCCGGGGATGGTGGTCCAGGGGCAGATCGAGACGTTTCCGCTGCGCGGCGTGCGCGTACCCTCGACCGCCTTTACGGACGACAATCGTGACGCCCTCATGACCGTGCAGCCGGACGACAGTGTCAAGACCGTCAAGGTCGCCGAGCTCGGTAGCGACGGCACGACGTCGGTCGTCAAGGGGATCACTGCCGGAAGCCGTGTGGTCAGCGACGGCCAGACGAGCGTCGGCGACGGCGAGAAAGTCTCGTTCCAGCAGTGAACTTCAGCCTCACCCGGCTCTTCATCAATCGGCCCACCCTCGTCTTCGTGATCATCGCTTTGATGACGTTCGCCGGCGTTTTATCGACCGCCACGATCGTCAAGCAGCTGTATCCGAACGTCAGCCAACCCACCGTTACGATCTCCGTGCAGTACAGCGGCGCCTCGGTTACGGAGATGCGTGACAACATCGTTCAGCCGATCGAACAGAATCTCGCGGGCACGCCCGACCTGCAGACCATGAACTCCGTCGTGCAACAAGGATCTGCCACGGTCACGGCGATCTTCGATATCAGCTCGGATACCGCGACCGACCTTGCGCTGACGAACAAGGCCATCCAGGAAGCCGAAAAGTACCTCCCGACCAACATCAGCCCACCCACGGTGAACCTGCGCGACCCGGCCCAATCCATCGTCGTCACGCTGGCGCTCTACTCCAATAAGCTATCGCTGTCGCGCCTCGCGATGTACGCCACCAACGTGATCGCGCCACAAATGGAACAAGTTCCCGGCATCTCCTATGTCAACGTGGGCGGCGTCGTGACACCCGCCTATGAGGTGGTCGTCGATCCCAATCGACTCGCTGCCACGGGGATGACGATCAACGACGTTATCAACACGCTCGAGCTCGACAACCAGCGCGTCCCGGGCGGCTTCGCATACGAGCCGAACCGCCAGACCACGATCGACATCCGCGGTGACATCCAAGATCTCAACAGCGTACGTAACCTGGCCGTGATCAGCACGGGCGGATCCGGGGCGGCCGCGTCCGCAACGCAAAACAGCACCGGCGCGCAGGTCCAGAACTACACCGGCGGCGTTGGAGCGCTGGCCGGCGTCGTAAATCCTTGGACCGCGTCAAACGCCGTCGTTCGCATCGGCGACGTGGCCACCGTCTCCGAGGGCTACGAGCCGCGGCTGCAATACGCGCACATCAGCGGCAGGCCAGGCCTCTTCATGCAGGTGCAGAAGGCTGCGACCGGCAGCGAGGTAGACGCTTCCAACAACATCTTGAAGGCGCTCCCGCAGATCGAGCGGCAGTTCCCCGAGATCAGCTTCCGAGTGATCAACGTCCAGTCCAAGTTTACGGGACAGCAGATCTCGATCGTGACGCGGACCTTGATGGAGGCCATTCTGCTCACGGGCATCGCGATGATCTTCTTCCTGCGCTCCTGGCGCAGCGCCATCGTCGTGTGTGTGTCAATACCAACATCGCTCGCAATCGCGATCACGGCCATGAAGCTCCTGAATCTGACGATCGACACGATCTCGCTGCTCGGCATGTCGCTCGTGATCGGCATCCTCGTAGACGACTCGACAGTCGTGCTCGAAAACATCGAACGCCACTTCACCGAGTTGAAGGAGGATCCGGAAGAGGCCGCCGTCCGCGGCCGAGAGGAAATCGGCGCGGCGGCCGTTGTGATTACGCTGGTCGACGTCGTCGTGTTCTTTCCGATCGCCTTCATCCAGGGGCAGGTCGGAAGGCAAATTGCAGAGTTTGCGATCGTGGTCGTGATCTCAACCCTGACGTCGCTCTTCGTCTCGTTCACGATCACGCCCACCCTGGCCGGACTCTGGGCGCTCCGGTCGCATTGGAAGCCCTGGGGCGTCGTCAATTGGTTTGGCGATAGATTCGACCAGGCACGCAGCTGGTACACCGATCGCGTATTGCCGTGGAGCCTCGGCCACGGGCGGTTCGTCGCGCTCTTCTGCGCAGGGACGTTCGTGTTGGCCCTGGCGTTCGTCGGGCTCGGCGTCGTCGGCGAAGAGTTCATTCCGCCGGTCGACCGCGGGGAAATCTTCATCCAGCTCTACTATCCGATCGGTACCCCCATTCAGACGGTCAAGAACGGCACGTTTGCCTTGGAGAGCAAGCTGCTCGGCACTTCCGATGCGTTCGCCAACACCGCCGTCGCCGGAGCGTACGCCGCGTCGTTCGGCGGCTTCGTTTCGCAAAGCAATGTTGGCCAGGTTCACTTCTGGCTGAAGGACAAGCGCAAGCATCCCACCGACTATTGGGTTGCGCAGTTCCGTCGAATCGCGCAACAGAGCTTGCCGAACGGGGTTCAGGCGGTCGTCGTTCCCGCGACGTCGACGGCGGGCGGCAACGCCCAACCGATCGACTTTCTCGTCACCGATGTGACGGGGGGCGATCCGACGCCCTATGCCCAGAAGGTCGAGCAGCTGCTGCAGAAAGTGCCGGGCGCGACGAGCGTCAACAGCACCGGTACGCAGCTCGCGCCGGAAATCTCGATCCAGTTTGATCGGAACAAGGCGCAAGCGCTCGGCGTCGATCTCGGGCAGGCGGCAGAAGCCGCCGGCGCCGCATTCGGCGGGAACCAGGCGACGCAGTTCGAGACGACGGCCGGCCTCGAGCAAGTCCAGGTTATCTATCCCGATTCATACCAAACGACGCTTGACGAACTCAAGTCAGTGGCCATTCGGTCTTCGAGCGGCAATATCGTGTACCTCAGCGACATCGCGCGCTTTGTGTCGACACCGACGGCGCCGTTGGTTACACGTACCGATCGGAAGAACGTCATCCACGTGGACGCGAACTATACTGCGAGCTCCTCGCTCTCGGCCGTGGAGCATGGACTTATCAAGCGTCTTCCGTCGCTGCATCTACCCCCAAACATCGTCGTTCGTCCGGCGCCGCTCGGCCAGCAGGACTTCATGCATCAGACGCTCGTGGGCATGGGACTCTCGATGATCGTATCGATCATCCTCGTCTACCTGCTGATGGTCGCCCTATACAACAGCTACCTTTCGCCGTTCATCATCATCTTCTCGGTGCCGGTGGCCGCAATCGGCGCGATCGGCGCGCTTCTGTTGACGCATCGTTCGCTGAACCTGTTCTCGCTGATCGGCACGATCCTACTGATCGGCATCGCGACAAAAAACGGAATTTTGCTCGTCGACTACGCCAACACGCTGCGAACGCGCGGCCTCGACAAACTCTCTGCGATCAAGGAGAGCGCGCACACCCGGTTCCGGCCGATCATCATGACGAGCTTCTCAGTGATGGCCGGCAACCTTCCGCTGGCCGTGGCGCTGGATCCGGGGTCGGCGTCGCGCTCGAGTCTGGGCATCGTCGTGATCGGTGGCGTGTTGAGCTCGCTGGTCCTCACGCTACTGCTCATCCCTAACGTCTACATGTGGGTCGCGCCAAGTGACCATCCGTCGCCGAATGGCAAACAGCGCGGAAAGGCCGAGCAGCTGACGCTGGAGCCGCAGCCGGTGCTCGAGCCGCAGCCCGCGCATTGAGCGAACGAGCCGCCTACTGGCTTTTCGGCATCCTCTTGAGCGCTGCGATCACCGTCGCTCTCGGCCGCGGATTGGTCAACGAGCGCGGGATGAAGATCCTGCCGCTCCTCTGCGGAGTGGCATTGGCCTTCGGGCTGATCCTCGGGTGGGCGATCAACGGCTACATCGACTACGTCCGAGCTTCCGCGACGATGCGCTGACGTGCGTCATGGCGTCGGCGTCATCTCCGGCATGGGAGTTCCCGCCAACCGGGGGTCCGGAGCCTGTGCCGGGAACGCGATATCGCTAAACGTCACGTCGGCGATCACCTTGAAGGTCAAAAACGCCGCGTGTTGCGTCGCGCTGAATCGTCCGTGCACGACCACCCAGTGGCCGTCGATCACCGCGTAGTCGAGGTCGATCACCTCGTCTCCGCCCACGACGCGCATCTCGATCTTCGACGGTAGTCGCGTCGTGGCGTCTTCCACGATCTCGGACGGATAGAAGCCCTGCGCAACGCGCGGCGTCGGGTCGATCAGCAGATGCAGCCCCGCGCCCGTCGAGTCGGGCGCGTAGCGAGCCGCCCAGTAGCTGTTGTACGGGACGACGACGGTGACGCTCGGGTCCGGTTGGGGGATCGCGAGAAAGAGCGGCGCACCGCGCTGGAGCGTGATGTCGACTCGCTTGAGGTTCGCGAAGTAGCTGAATTGAAACGCGGAGAGCGGATCGAAGTACGCGACGACGGGGAACGCCTGTCCCGTCCGAGAGCCGCCGTTCGGCAGATCCTGCATGACCGCATAGTCGTCGGCGACGCGCACGGCGATCGATCGGTTGACGTCCTGAGTCCGTCCGAGGGTCGGCGCCATCACGTGCGTCCGCTCGGTGTAGGTCATGTACACCGGAGGATTGGCGTTGTAATACGCGCTCGTGCGATTGATCAGAATCGCGAAGGCGAGATCCGGGGTCATCATCGCGCCGATGTGGGTTCGGCGGCGGGAAGGAAAGTACCGGTCCGTTAACTTCGCCTTCGATGGCGCTACAGATCGACGGAACGCTTGCCGAGCACGTCGTGGAGCTGCGGCGGGCGATACATCGCCGCCCGGAGCTCGGCTTCGAAGAACAGGAGACGGCGGCGCTGGTCGAGCGAGAACTCGATTCGCTGAAGATCCATCACCGGCGGGTCGCTCGGACGGGCGTGATCGGATACATCGAAGGCGCGGCGGCCGGCCCGATCGTCGCGCTGCGCGCCGACATGGACGCGCTACCGATCACGGAGCGCACCGGCTTGTCGTTTGCATCGGAAAGCGAGGGAAAGATGCACGCGTGCGGCCACGACGCGCACACCGCGATGTTGCTCGGCGCGGCGCGCGTGATGGCGGCGATGCGCGCGACGATGCACGGATCGATCGTGCTGCTGTTCCAGCCTGCGGAAGAAGGGCCCGGGGGAGCCCTGCCGATGCTGGAGGAGGGCGCGCTCGATGGCCCACCCGTGGATGCGATCGCGATGCTGCACGTCGACTCGCGTCTCGACGTCGGAACGATCGGCGTCGCCGCCGGGCCGGTGAACGCCGCGACCGACGAGATCTATCTGACCGTGCGCGGACGCGGCGGTCACGGCGGGTATCCGCACACGGCGGTGGACGCGCTGCCCGCGGCGGCGGCGACCGTGTTGGCGCTGCAGAACGTAGTCGCGCGCGAGACCGACCCCCTCGCCAGCGCCGTCGTGACGATCGGGACGATCGCCGGAGGTTATCGCAGCAACGTAATAGCCGACGAGGTCTCGCTGAGCGGAACCCTGCGCTCGCACGACCCCGCGGTCCGCGAAGCCCTCATCGATAGAGTCCGCCGCGTCGCCGCGGGCGTCGCCGCGGCGTATAACGCGGAGAGCGAAGTGCGCATAGTGCGCGGGTATCCGGCCGTCATCAACGACGCCGAGCTGGCCGAGAACTTCACGCGCTTCGTGCGCGAGCGCAGCGCCCTGCGCGTCGAGGCGCCGCCCGCGACGATGGGCGGTGAGGACTTCGCATACTTCGCGCAGCGCGCGCCGGGGCTCTTAATTCGCCTCGGCGTTCGCAGCGAGTCGGCCGGCGCCGTCCATCCCGGACACAGCGCGCTGTTCCGCATCGACGAAGCGGCGTTGCCATTGGGAGTCGAAACGCTCGCGCTCTTTGCACTCTTCGCGCAGGAGTCTCGCCGCTTTAACTCGGATTAAGACGAGCGTTATGGCCATTGCCGATGACGTATTTGCTCCGGGCCTTCCCACGCATGGCGCGAGCCTAGACGTTAATTGCTCAGCCGAGGACGCGTTCAGCCTGCTCTGCGCGGTGGAGAAGTGGCCCGTCTGGCTATCGTTTCTACGGAGCGCGCGGCGCGCGAGCGCGCGGGGAGCGCTGGATCTCGGCAGCGAGGTCGTGATCCGTTCGTGGCTCCCGGGCGACGAGGAGCAGCTCTATGAGGTCGACGGGCTCATCGCCAACTATCGCCTGTCGCTCGTCGGCGCGTATTCGGTGCGCCGCCGCATCGACTTTCGGATCGAGCGGCGCTCCTCGTGCTCGAAGATTCACGTTCGACTCGCTTACCCGGCATATCATGGGCGGCTGGGACTGCTGCTCGACCGGTGGCAGCGCGGCCGCAGACTCGCAAATGCGCTCGACGACTCCCTCATCCACTTCAAGGGGCTCGTCGAATACGAGCGAGACGCCCCGGTTCTGGCGGATTTCTAGCCGGCGAGCTGGGCGCTAGCAGTCATTGACCAAGAGTGCTAAGCGGACTATACTCTGAGCATGCCGCTGTATGACTATGCCTGCACGCGCTGCGGCCGCATCCGCGAGGTGCGGCACGGTTTTGACGAAGCCTTTGCGGCGCCGTGCGAGAGCTGCGGCGCTCCACTACGCAGGGTCTTTAACGCGGCTCCCGTCCTCTTCAAGGGCTCAGGTTTTTACGTGACCGATTCGCGGGGTTCCAGCGCAACCGGCAAACCAGAAAAGACCGAGACGCCCGAAAAGGGCGAGAAGAAGGCTGAGAAGCCAGAGAAATCCTCTTCCTCGTCCGAGTCAGCGGCCTAACCAACCCGCAGGCGCTGTAGCGCTGCCGCGAACCCCGGAAAGCTCACGTCAATGCTCTCATCGCTGTCGATCGCGATAGGGCCGGCCGCACATCCGAGCACCGCTGCGGCCATCGCGATGCGGTGGTCGTCATGGGTCGCGACGGTCCCATCCCCTCGGGCCGGCGCCCCGCCCGCAATGGCAAGCCTATGCCGCTCGACGATGCTCGCGATGCCGACCGCGCCAAGGAGCCGTTCGATGGCCGCGACCCGATCCGACTCCTTGCTGCGCAGGTCTGCCACGCCGTCGATCGTCGTCGTGCCGGTCGCGAACGCTGCCGCCACGGCGAGGAGCGGAACCTCGTCAATCGCACGCAGAGCGACATCGGCGCCGATGGGGGCCGCGGTTAGCGGACGGTACTCTACTGCCACGTCGGCGACCGGCTCCCCACACCTCATTCGTTCGTGGCGAAGCTCGATCGACGCGCCCATGGTGCGAAGGGCGTCGATAAGACCCATCCGCGTCGGGTTTACGCCCACGTCGTTGACGACGATGGAGCTGCCGGGCGCGATCGACGCGGCCGTGATGAAGAACGCGGCGGCGGAAACGTCTCCGGCGATTTCGACGGCGCGACTGGCCAGGGCGGCCGCCCCGAGTTCCGCGAAGCGGGAACTCCATTCCATGTTTGCGCCGAGATAGCTCAGGAGACGCTCCGTGTGGTCGCGCGACCCTCGATCCCCGTCCACGCGCACGGGCACGCCGGCAAACAGCCCGGCAAAGAGCAGCGCCGACTTCACCTGAGCGGACGGCGCCAGCAAGATGAACCGACGCGTCTCCAACTCCGGCGTTCCGGACAATGCGAGCGGTAGGTGACCCTGGGACGTCTCGATCTTCGCCCCAAACGCGCGCAGCTGCGCTGCCACCGGCTCCATCGGGCGCCGCCGGAGCGACGCGTCGCCATCGAATCGGGCGAGAACGTTCGCGCCACTGCACGCGCCCAGGAGCATCCTGGCGGTCGAGCCGGAGTTCATGCAATCCAGCACGGCGTCCGGTGGGCGCAGCGGTCCGGGGTGTACGAAGACATCGCGGCCGTTTTCCGAGATCCGGACGCCGAGCGCGATGAGCGCTCGGCGCGTGGCGAGCACGTCGCGGCCGGGGTTCAAGTTGGCGATGCGCAACGGCGCCGCGCAGCGGGCGCCGGCGATCAACGCCCGGTGTGAAATCGACTTGTCTCCGGGGACGCCGACGTTGCCGCGCAGCGGACCGGGATGAAAGGTTGCGGCCTTGCCCGGCATGAGCCGATTAGCTTTTCGACAAGGAGTCCATCCTCATTTCGTAGCAAGCAGCGCGAAGCGATTTAGCACGGTCAGAGGCTGCTTTTTTACACGAAAGGACCCGATGAACAAACTGGATTTGGTGCGCTCGGCGGTCGATCGTTTGGAGCTCTCGCGTAGGGATGCGGTCGCATTGGTCGACGGCCTCTTCGACGACATTCAGGCGGCGGTGATTGCGGGCGAGGCGGTCAAGATTCCGGGCTTTGGGCAGTTCAAGGTTCGCGACCGAGCCGCGCGCATGGCTCGCAACCCGGCCACCGGCGAGCAAGTGAAAGTGCCCGCGAAACGCGTCTTCAAGTTCCTACCCGCGAAGGCGCTCAAGGAGGCCGTCATGTCCAAGCGTGGAGCCCGCGGCGGCGCGTCTCGCAAGAAGGCCGCATCGAAGGCGCCCGCGCGCAAGGCCGCGGCGAAGAAGGCTGCCGGCCGGAAGAAGCGTTAGAACTTTTCTGATTCGAACGACGTTATCACTCTGCGCGGCGTTCATGGCGAACGACTTGTAGGTTCCCGCGCTACTCTCGTACGAGGAGACATCATGCCACGTTTAGGCTTCCTTTTGTCGGCGCTCGTGCCGGTGCTGATCGCCGGCTGCAGCGGCAACGCCGGCGCACCGATCGCGAGCACTCCGGGCACGTCGGCGGTCCCACTCGATCGATCTTCCGCGATGACCGCCGCCTCGCAACTGTTCCATTTTCGGCACACGCCGCCATATCCGCCGCCGCACCGCCATAACATTACCGGTGCCGAGCGCGCTCGCGCCCTCGCCGCAGGCTGGACTCCGCTCACGAACAAGGCGCCCTGGACCAATGGCGCAGGCAGCGAGATCCAAATGACGGACGGAACCGTGATGGTGCAAGACTACTGCACGTCCAACTGGTATAGCCTCGCTCCCGACAATACGGGAAACTACGTGAACGGCACCTGGACCAAGATGGCATCGCTGCCGTCTAACTATGGACCGCTCTATTTTGCGTCGGCGGTTCTCGCCGACGGGAAGCTGATCATTAACGGCGGCGAGTACAACTTCTGCAACAATGACGAAACGAATCTCGGCGCCATCTACGATCCGATCGCGAACAAGTGGACCGCGGTTACCGGGCCCAGCGGCTGGAGCCAGATCGGCGACGGGCAGAGCGCCGTGCTCGCCAACGGCACCTACATGCTCGGCAACTGTTGCAACAGCTCCCAGGCGCTCTTGAACGAGTCCGCGATGACCTGGACGGTGGTCGGCACCGGCAAGCACGACCCCAATAGTGAGGAGGGCTGGACGCTTCTGCGCAACGGCGACGTGCTGACCGCGGACGTCATCGGCGAGCCGAACTCCGAATATTACAACCCCACGAGCAACACGTGGCAGACCGCGGGGAACCTCCCGGTCAACCTCAACCAATGCACCGAGATCGGCCCGCAAACAATGCGCCCCAATAACACCGTGTGGGTCCCGGGAGCCACCGGTCTGTCGGCGATCTACAACAACAGGACGAAGGCCTGGACGCAAGGCCCGTCGTTCCCCTCAGGGATCGACACCGCCGACGCCCCTTCGTCGCTGCTTCCCAACGGCCAGGTAATGGTTGCGGCCAGCCCCGGCTGCTATCAGTCACCGGCGACCTTCTACATCTTCAATGGTAAGAAGCTCAAGAACATCGTGGCGCCACCCAACGCGCCGAATGACTCCAGCTACAACTTCCGGCTGCTGGTGCTGCCGACCGGACAGATCTTGGCGACCGACGGATCCTCCGACGTGGAGATCTACACCGGTGGAACCAGACCCTATGCGGGCATCGCCCCAACGATTAGCTCGGTGCCGTCGTCGTTGGCGCCGGGAAGCACGTACACGATCAGCGGCAAGCGGTTCAACGGCTTCTCGCAGGCGAACTTCTACGGAGACGATGACCAGCAGGCCACGAACTATCCGCTCGTGCGCATCGTGAACAACTCGACCGGGCACGTGTTTTACTGTAGGACGCACAACCACAGCTACATGGGCATCGGATCGAACAAGACGGTGTCCACGATGTTCGACGTTCCGTCCGGCATCGGCACAGGGCCGAGCACGATCTACGTGGTCGTCAACGGTATCGTCTCCGCCGGCGTCAGCGTTACGGTCAGTTAGGAATCAAACGACCATGCTTGTACGATGGCGGCGCCTTCTTGGCGCCGCCATCGTCATCGCGGGGCTTGCCGGGTGTTCTTCCAAACCCAGTGCACCGGCGATCTCGGCGAAAAGCGCGTCGAAGGTCGATGCGATCGTCCAGGAACAGGTCGACCGCCGCGTCACGCCCGGAATCGCGATCGCCATCGCCAAAGACGGCACCACTATTTACTCAAAGACCGCCGGCGTTCGAGACTTGAAGAGACGCTCGCCGATGGAGCTAACGACGCCGCAGCTGATCGGATCGATCACGAAGCAGTTCACCGCAGCAGCAATCCTCCTGCTCGCACAGGACAGGAAACTCTCCATCGACGACCGCCTATCGAAGTACGTGCCCGAGTACCTTCACGGCTCGGAGATCACGCTCCGCCAGATGCTCAACATGGTCAGCGGCATCTCCGATAACGATCCGGCAATTTACGGCGACGAGCTCACCAAGCCGATAGCGCGGAGCGCCATGTTCGCCAATCTCAACAAGCTGCCGCTCGTGTATCGGCCCGGCACGCACATGACGTACACCAACACCAACTACAATTTGCTCGGCCTGATCGTCCAACGCGTCTCGGGCGAGCCCTACCTGACGTTCCTGCGAGCACGGATCTTCACGCCGCTCGGCATGTCGTCGAGCTCCACCTACGATGTGCCGCTGGCGGGAACCGCAACCGGCTACTTTCACGACAAGCCGGGGCAGCCGTTCGAGTCGCGACTCGAGATGAGCCGGGACTTCTCCTTCGGAACGGGCAACATGGTCTCGACGACGCTCGACCTGCTGAAGTGGGACGAGGGGCTGCTCGCGGGACGCATTCTCAATGGAGCATCCTTGAAGACAATGTTCACCGTGCCGGGCGGCGGCAAGATCACGACGATCGAGGAGACGGACAAGCGGTTCCCGGCGCTCAAGCACGTGAGCGACGGTAGTCCGACCGTCTATGCCATGGGATGGATGCGCCCCAACCCGAACACGCGCTGGCACGGCGGCCACACGTTCTTGTTCGAGTCCACCAACGCGCTCTTCAGCGACGGCTACACGATCGCGATCATCGGCAACGTCCGCGACGGCGGCTACTTCGATCCGGAAAACCTGGCGGCTAAGATTCACAACTTGCTCAATCCCGCTATTGTGATCCCGCCCCTGACGGTCATCACGCGACCGGCTTCGCCGCCCAACGACTCGTCCGACGAGCAGTGACGCCGTCACTATCCCGGAGGCAGTTCGGTGCGCTGCTCGCCGGCGTTCCATTTCTCGCCGCCGCGACCGCAAACGCGGCGGCGATCGAAGGAATTCTGCGGCGGCTGGTCGAGAGCGGCGCGGTTCCCGGCGTGACCTATTCGCTCGGAGAGGCGCACAGAACGCTGCTCACAGGAGCGTTCGGGCTGCGAAGCACCGAGCCCCCGCAAAGCATGGAGCGTGCGACGCGCTGCGCCCTAGCGTCCGTCAGCAAACAGTTCGCGGCCGCGGCCATTTACCTGCTGCAGCAGCGCGGGGCACTCGCGGTCGACGTTCCCCTTTCGAATTATCTGCCGGAGTACGTCTACGCGCGCGACATGACGCTAGCGCAAGTGCTTACCATGCGCTCGGGGATCACGGCCGACGACGCGGCCTGCGAGGCGCCCGTCGCCGGCAGGATCGACGACGCGACGCTCATACGAAACCTCAATCTGCACAAGCTCGACTTTACGCCGGGCCGCTCCTTCGCCTACACAAACTGCGGTTATAATGTGCTTGGGGTCGTGGTCGCGCGCGCGTCGGGGATGAGCTATGCCGGCTTCCTTCAGGAGAATATCTTCGGACCGCTGGGGATGACTTCGTCGTACGTGCTCGGCTCGCGGAGGGACTCGAATTTCGCGCACGGCTACGAGCCCGCACGGAACGGCTGGAAATCGGCGCCCTTCACTCGAGCCGACGCGGCGTTCGCCTCGGGGAATCTGGTCTCGACCGCCGGCGACATGCAGCGTTGGAACCGGTCGCTGCTGGGCGCGACGCTCTTGACCCGCGAGACGCTGCAGCGGATGTTCACCGTGCCGACGCTGGTAGGTCCGACGCACACGCACTACGCCAGCGGCTGGTTCGTCGAGCCGAGCGGGGTGGTCTGGCACGGCGGGACGCTGGCCGGTTACGGGACCGTCAATATGCTGATCCCGGCGGCCGGCTACGCGATCACGCTGCTCGCCAACACAGCTCCCGGCCCCCGGTGGAAGCCGGAAGAGACGGCGCGTGAGGCCTACAACGCCGCGGCGCTCGGACCGCAGATCCCGCGCCTCCTCAAGCGAACCCGCTCCACCGCGCCAAGTCTCTAGAAACCTCGTGGTTCGGGCCAGACCGAATCCGCAGCTCTCGCGACATCGTGGTCCTCGCCAACGCCAAAGCACGGTAACAGCTGAACAGCCCTAATCCACGTTGCCACGTACCGCTCCGAATAAACGGGGAGCGGCCTATGCCTGGCCGCCCTTTACCGACTGGGAAGACCCGTTGCCCTCAGACTGTGACTTGAGCGGCGATCTTGTGCCAGGTCGAGCTGGCAACCTCGTAAGTCTTGACTTGCGGACTTCCCTCAAGCAGGTTCGTTAGTATCTGGGCCACTTGCGGATAACCTTTGTGGCTGTAGGACTCGGCGTTTGCTTGCCGATCCCACAAACTGATTGCGGTCGCGTCCTTTCCGTCTGGGCTTACGAAGAAGATTTCATCCTTAAAACCTTCCTGTTTCCGAAGCATAGGAAGTACTTGCTCTTCAACTGCCTTCGTAAGTTGTGCAACGCTGTTGGGTTTTGGATGCATCGTAATGATTCGAGAAAACATAACACTCCTTAGATTTTATCAGCCCCATTGATCAGCCAAAAAAAGAAGCTGCCCCGTATCTTGATACCGCTCAGAGGGCGGCAGTAACGGTGGGCAGCGTTTGTATGGTCGCCTAGAGTCGCTGTGAAAACAGTATAGCACACTTCGCTGCCAAAACGGTCGGAATGCTTGAAAAAACTTCCAAACACACGCAGCGCAAGCACTCCGAGGCTCGATCAGGGGAAAACGCGATCTCAGAACAGGCGCTGTTGGTGTGTACGTTGCCGCGAACCTCATAGGCACCAATACGTGACCAGCAGGCACTTTTCGCAGCGCTTTCCGTGCTCAAATCATGGTGGGGAAGGTGGGAGTCGAACCCACATGAGTTGCCTCGGCCGCTTTTGAGGCGGCTGCGTCTGCCATTCCGCCACTTCCCCCGCGAAGGTACGGCTGTTTCGCGTCGACACGCGGTGCGCCTCGCCCCACGGCGCCGTGTTTTGAAATACCCTAGCGGATGACGCGGACGTCCAGCATGACGTCAGCGGTTCCACCGATCGCCGGATCGAGCCGCGTCGTCCTCATGCCGAAGGCGTGGCGATCTATCTGCGCGGTCGCATGGTAGACTGGGCTTACCGCATCGCCGTTTACGGTGACGGTGAGGCGTGCCGGCTGGGCAACGCCGTGAATTGTCAGGTTGCCGTCCATCTCAAACGATGCGCTGCCCTTCGGCACGACCTCCGTGCTGGCAAACGTCCAGCTCGGAAAGCGTTTCGTATCGAAGAAGTCCGGCGAGCGCAGCGACGCGTCGCGATCCGGGTCGCCGCTCGAGATTCGGGTCGCGTCGAGGACGGCCTCGGCGCTTACTGGGATCACGGAACCCGGCTCCAAGACCACCGTCCCGCTTTGAAACGGGACGGTACCGGTTACGTGTTCGACGAACACGTGCGTGACATCGAACGTCGCCTTCGAGTGTGCAACGTCGATCGCACGGGTCTCGGGAGCCTGGAGCGCCATCGAGGCGAGGGCGGCTAGCAAGAGCGTTCGCATCAGTAGGCGATGCTGAACTGTGCGTTCATCGTATTCCTCGTTGAGGGCGAATGCGTGATGACGTCTTCTATCGTCGCGCGAGAGTTCTCGGACGGCCCGTATCCTAACAACACGACCGCGTCGCGCGTAAATCCGCTCGGATCGTTCGTTCCCTCGTAGCGAGCCTCGGCAAACAACCGCCGATCGAACTCGTACCGGAGCTGCTCGAAGCCGCCGCTCGAGGTGCATCCCGCATGTCGCGGCGCGGCACAGTTCGAGTCCCATCCGGTCAGGAGCACGAACTCGGACGAAAAGCGGGTCCACTGCCCGTACGTAAAACCGTAACCGGTGCGCTCGAAGCGGTCGGGGATCCTATTACCCAGGAGGCGCAAGCCGCCGTAGCGATAGGCGCTAAGAGTCAATGGGCCTATCGCGTCCTGCGCGTAGACCATTGTGTCGACGCCGGTTTTCGGCAGCTCACTCTCCCGATCGTAGCCAGGCCCCCCGAAAAGCTGTAGGTTGAGCCCGCGCAGCGGATCGCCGAATGAAAGCCGCAAGCCAAGCTTCGGATCAAAGAAGTTGAATGGGTTTTGGCCCACCGTCTGCACGTACGGCGTGTAATTTTGATACGTATCGCGGAATGTTTCGGGATCGACCGGCAACGGTAGCGTGAACGAGCCACCTTGCGCGTATACCGGGATGCGCGCGTTCCACGGATTGAGGCGGTCTGTGATCCATGCATCGCGGAGGAGTCCTGGCTCTCCGCCGTCGACGACGTACTGCTCGACGAGATAGCTCGCGCGGCTGCCGATGGCGCCGGCGGTGAAGAGCTCGATCTCGTCGACGATGGCTTTCGGCAGTCCGGCGCCCTCGGGGCCGCCGCCCTGGTTCTCGCTCGAGTCGACGAGGTTGATCTTCCCCGCGATGGGAAACGCCGGGCCTGGCTGGACCCCGGGAATCCGGTCGCCGTTGGCGATGAACGCGGCCCCGAACTCGTTCAGGTGGGGGATCACCGAGTGACACTTTGCGCACGTGACGCCGTATTGGTGCGCGAAGAGCGGTATCGCCGCAGCAGGCTGCGTCTGCGCCACTCGAAGGAGCAAGGCCAGCACGAACAGCGCGAACCACTTACGCATGCCTCAGGATACTGTTAGGCATGCCTAACTAACACCTTTAAGGAGTTTTGAGGGGGTCATCACAGGCTTGACCGGGGTTACCGTAGGTCAGACCCCCTGGAAGGCGTCAGGATCGACGCCGCCGGTTAGCCCAGGTGCCGCCCTCAGAAGCTCTCTTACAAAAAACCCCGAACGGAGCGCCAGCGCCGATGACACGAGCCGTACAACGCATACTTACCGCTTATCGCAGCGTGGAGGAACTCGAGGTCACCGACCGACGCGTCCGAGGCCTCTAGCACGGCCATTGGTACGGTATCGGCGGGATGACGTTTCTCCGATCATTCGCGGTGATCGCGGTGCATTTTCCACTGCCTTCGCTGACGATGAGCGCGCTAAGCGCGTTCCTCGGCATCGCATTCATCGACGCCTGCAGTAGATCCCGACACGAAAGGAGCCATGCACACGCCTATTTAAGGACGCCGGACACAACGCCACCCGACTCGGAGGATGCATGACGACCGTGCGGTTTCGCCGCTGTGCGTTGACGCTTTATGCCGCGGCTGCTTTGGCCGGCTGTTCCGGCACGCAGATGCCCCCCGTAGAATCGGACGTCTTTTCGCATCCCGTTCATGAGCGAGCTCGGATCGACACTCAAGCCACGAGCGGTGACTTGCTGTATCTCTCCGACGTCAAGCGAAACGACGTCGACGTGTTTTCTTATCCGCAGGGGAGCCTGGTCGGTAAGCTGACCCGCTTCGGCGAGCCACGCAGCGAGTGTGCGGATAAGCACGGCAACGTATGGATCGCAGACGTCCAGGGATACGACGTCTCCGAGTATCCGCATGGGAGCACCAAACCCATCGTCGCGCTGAGCACGCCCGGCGCTCCGCGGGGGTGTTCCGTCGATCCGAGAACCGGAGATCTCGCCGTAACCGGCGGTGTCGGCGGCGTGATTCTCGCCGTCTACCATCGCACCAAACAGAACAAGTGGCTCGATCCTAAAGAATACACCGGCTCGTCCATTCGCCGCGTCGCGTTCTGCGGCTATGACGTGCAAGGCAATCTCTTTATCGATGGGCTCGACAAGGCGAAAGGCGGAACGTTTGCGCTGGCCGAGCTCGCGCATCACGCAACGGCTTTGGTGAACCTTTCCGTCAATCAGACCATCGTGGGGCCCGGACAGGTGCAGTGGGATGGGTCGGCGCTGGCCATAGGTGATACCGGCGTCACTCCGTCGGTCATTTATCGGTTTTCCGTGAGTGGGAGCGTCGCGACGCTCGACGGTTCGACGACGCTAGATAACACGAAGAGCGTTCGTCAGTTCTGGATCGACGGCGCAAGCGTGATCGGACCGGACTTCGATGCCGCCGTCGGCGTGTGGAACTATCCGGGCGGCGGAGCGCCGGTCGAGCTAATCGGCGCCGTTCGCGGTTACGGCGCCGCCGTTAGCCTTGCTAGTATTCCAAAATGAAAGTGGGTTTCCGGTGACACGACGCTTACTCGTTCTTGGAATAGTCGCCGCATGGCTCGTCGGTTGCGGTGGACAATCGAGCGCGCCAATGAACCCCCTAGCCGTGGCGCCGAAGAGCGTGCCGGTACCGAACGCGGGCATGAACCCGAACAGAAGCGTCAATGAGCTGCCTGAGCCGCCCACGGTGCAATCCGTTAACGGCGTCGCGAAGGTTTCGCTCATCGTGAACTTCGACGGCGCAACGGGTTTCCCGGAGTTCGTTTTCAACAACATGAACGACGTCGCGCCGACGATTCGCGTGAATCCCGGCGACAAGATCGTGATGGATGTATCGGACGAGCTGCCTCCGCAGTCCGGCGATAAGTTCGACGTGAACATTCACTTTCACGGGATCGGCTCGTCGCCGCTGCCGCCCGGGGACGACGTTCTAGGGACGCTCGCGCGCCCGGGACAGAGGCTGCACTATGTGGTCCACATCCCGAAGACCCAGGAGCCCGGGCTCTACTGGTACCACCCGCACGTCCACGGCGAAACCTCGTATCAAGTGGGTTCCGGAGGGATGTCGGGCGCAATCGTCATTAACGGTTTGGAGCGTCACATTCCCGCATTGGCCAAAATGAGGGAGCGCCTCATCATCGTGCGCGCGACCGGCACCGGCGAGAACGCGCGGCGGGCGGGCGGCGACGCGATCGACGACGGCATGGACGACATGAGTGGGGTGCCGGACCGGCGAGTGAGCCCGCGCGCGATTAACAGCGAGCCGTGCGGCTCGGACCTGGGCCTCGTCACGACGATAAACGGGGCATCCGACCCAACCATCACGATCGCGCCCGGTGAAAGACAGTTCTTCCGCGTGATCAACGCAACGTCGCACAAGACGCTCGATCTGTACGACGGCGGCGAAATGGAGCTCGTTGCGATCGACGGCTTCGCGCTCGATACCTGGCCGGGCAATCCGCCAACGAAGACGGTGAAAACGATCATCATGCCTCCGGCCGCCCGCGCCGAATTCATCGTTACCGGACCGGCCAACGGCGGGACGTTTCGAACGCTGTGCTTCGACTCGGGTTTGACCGGTGATCACGACCCAGAAATCAAGCTCGCGAGGCTGCGTGCCGGGCGCGCCCCCGGCTATCGGCCGGCTTTCGCGCAGCGTCTCGACGTGGGCGCCCCGCTGCCGCAAAACGTCTACACCACGAACCTGCCTCCGATTGCAGCCAGGCGTACGGCTATCTTTACGGAGGGACCGACGCACTTCTTCATCAACGGCACGAAGTTCTCGATGAGCGAGCCACCGCTATTCATAGTCCACGTTGGAACGGTAGAGGAGTGGCACATCGTCAACAAGACACAAGAAGTGCACGACTTCCACATCCACCAGCTGCATTTCTTGGTCAAGGAGATCAACGGCGTCAAACTCAGGCATCCCTATTGGGCAGACAGTCAGCTCATTCCACATCGGCACACAGACGGGTCGCCCGGGACGCTAGTGCTGATCATGGATTTCCGCGATCCCGTCATCAAAGGAACGTTCCTCTTTCACTGTCATATCCTCGACCACGAAGACCTAGGGATGATGGCGAAGATCCAAGCGATCTGAGATGCGTGCCGCGATGTTGAACCGCTCGACGCTCCTTCTCGCCCTCGCGCTGTCTATCTCGGGATGCGGCGGCCTGCCCGTTCCAGTGGGCGGACCTCCTGCTACCCAGCCGGCGATCGGCCACGATCCGGCCGGTTCGTGGATGGCTCCGTCGGCGGCGCATCAGGATCTTCTCTACGTCTCCGATTCGGATGGCAGCGTCAGGGTGTTTTCGTATCCGAAATTGAAGCAAGTGGGATTGCTGCAAGGCTTCACGTCGCCCGCAGGCCTATGCTCCGATCCGCGTACGGGCGATGTTTACGTCGTCGATACGAACAACCTGGACCTCCTCAAATACAAGCACGGCGGGACGAAGCCGATCAAGATGCTCACGTTATTCGGCTACTTCCCGTTCGGCTGCGGCGTCGACCCGACTACGGGAAACGTCTGCGTCGCAAACTATTCCGCCCAGCCGAGCGGTCCAGGCAGCCTTTCGATCTTTCGGCGCAAGGCATTTTTCCCAAGCAATTATACGGATCAGAACTTCAACGCGTACTTTTTCTGCAGCTACGACGACCACGGGAACGTCTTCGTTGACGGCGCCGACAATAACAGCTATCACACCGAATTCGCCGAGCTCCCAAAGGGGAGCACCTCTTTCAAGACGATAGCGCTCGATAAGCAAATCGGCTTCCCAGGCGGCGTTCAGTGGGACGGCACGTATGTTGCAGTCCAGGACACGATGAGCCGCATACTCTATCGCTTCAAGATTGCCGGCTCGCACGGCAAAGCTGCCGGTGCCCTGCGCTTCAGGGTCGACCGCAGCACCCTGCTCCATCAGTTCTGGATTGACGGAAATACGATCGCTATGCCCTACGGAACAGTCTCACGGATCGTGCGCATGGTCGGCCTTTGGCCATATCCGGACGGCGGTTCGCCGATCAAGTCGATCGACTTGTCTCGCGCTACCGAGCTCGTTGGAGTGACGGTTAGCCTAGCCCGCTAAACAGCGCCGCGAGCGCGACGCTACGAGTGCGCTACGCTCACGGTGATGCCGAAGAGTTCGGCCGCGGCGTGGGGAGCGTGGATACTCTTCCTTGTTCCGCCACCAGCGGGATACCGCCAGAACCCGACCTTCCGAACGATCCGCCTCCCGTTTCCATATGGGATCAGGATCGTACGGCCCGCGATCCAAAACTGCGCGACGAGGTCGCTGCGATCACCCTTGAACCTCGTCGTTTGTATGATGTGTCCCCTCGAACCCGTCACTTTGATACGGTATAGTGCTCGCGTCGAGCCCTGAAGCGCCACATACTTGCCGTCCCACTGAACGCCTAAAGGGTAAGGCCCGACGTTCTTGTCGAGCGTAATGTTTGTGAACGAGGTGCTTCCCTGTGGGATCTCCGCAAGCTGCGCTTGGCTCGTCGCGGCGTTCGTGCCGTCTACGTAGAGATTGCCTTTCGCATCGTAGGTGCAGAAAAAGTATTGGTTCAGGCTCGAGTCCTGGTAGCTATGCCCTATGCCTTTGCCCTTCTTAAATATCGTTACGGCACCAGGCCCAAGCTGCGGGTTGCTGGCGTAGTCTGCCACGGCGAGATCTCCGGAGGTCGGATCGACGGAACAGCCCTCCGGATAGTATCCGTAGGTGTGGAGCTCTTCGATCGGCTTGGTTCCGGCATGCGCGTATTTAAAGACTGTAACCGCAAGGGTATCGATCACATAGACGTCACCGGCCGAGTCCGAGCACAGACCCTCCGGCGCCTCGAAGCCCGTGAGCGTGCCGATGCGCTCGCCGGCGGGATACGAGTATACATAGACGTGGCCGTTTGTGTCGGACACGTAGAGCAGATCGACGCCTTGTGCGCGTTGATGCATCCATGACCGCGCTCGAGGGGCGGGTGCGCTCGCGCGGACCACGCCCGGAAGAGCCAGCGGCGTTCCGCCGGGAACTTGCGCGGCACCGCAGCCGGCCAGCGTTGTGGCGGCCGCGGTGACGCCTAACGCGCGAGGAAGCAAACGCATGGAGCCACCTGCCACTCTTAAATAGCTTGGATCTTTGCCATCATGCCGCGATCTTCGTGGTCGAGGATGTGGCAGTGGAAGAGGAAGGTTCCCTTGATGATCGGGTCGCGAAAATCCATCAATAGGTCGAGCGTCCCAGCTTTGCCATTGTTGCGATGCGGGATCAGCTGGCTGTCGGCCCAATAGGGATGCTCGAGCTTGGCGCCGTCGATCTCCTTGACGAGAAAGTGCACCTGATGGATGTGAAAGTCGTGAACCTCCTCGGTGACGTTGTTGATGTGCCACTCTTCCACCGTGCCGACGTGAACCACGAACACGGGTGGCTCTTGCATCGAAAACACCCTACCGTTGATAAAGAAATGATTGTTCCCTTCGCTGAACGTCACGGTGCGCTTGGCCGAGATCGGTGGCAGCGCCGCTGTGTAAACGTTTCTTGGCAGAGGTTCGGGCGCGGCGAGAGACTCGGAGGCAATCGTTTGCTCGGCCGGGAGGTGGTGCGGTTGCCCCAAGCGCGCCAGGACTAGCTCCGGATCTCGATCGCCGCCTGGACCCGTGTCGTAGCACAATGTGCGAAACTTCGCCAACGGGCTGCGCGGACCGGTGACGACGAACTCGACGCGCCCCGCCGGCGGAACGATTGCGTAGGGCTCGGTTACGGGCGACGTGCCCGGGTACGTATCCACGGCAAAGCCGTCGATCGCGTAGACCTTGAGCTGAGATCCGTCGACGGCGAGTTTGAGCGTCTTATGGCCGGTCGCATTGATCACGCGCCAGAACTGCCTCTCACCGGGTGCGATCGTGATCTCAGGTCTATAGGCGCCGTTGATCTTCGTCCTTAGCCCGACTTCGGGTCCACACGGCTCATTGTTGATGACGTCCGGCCGAAACCGCTCCATGCCCATGTCATCGAAGCCTTCTGCCGCCTCGCCGTTACCGGTGTCGCGGACGATGATCACGCGCTGGGTCATCTTGGCCAGCTTTGGAAAATGGCGTTCGAGCCCGTCGACGATGATCGCGCCCGACATTCCGCCCTCGCCGACCTGGTAGTTCGTCTCCCCGTGCACGTGTGGATGATACCAGTACAATCCCGGCTCTTGGTTCACTGGGATGTGGACGATATAGTGAAGGCTCCCGCCGGAGCGCGCGAGCATGCCGAGCACGTCGTCGCCCGGCGCCCTCGGGGACGAGCCCATGCCATGAAAGTGGATGTTGATGTCATACTTGTCACCCGTCGTGGGTGGCAGGTCGTCGGCCTCATCGATCACGATCGTGTCGCCCGGCTTGACGCGGATCGTCGGGGCGGTCTCAGTGAGGCCTTTGTACGTAAACTGCGGGAAGCCGGTCTGCCCGTTTAAGTTGACAATCAAAGCGACTTTCGCCACGCCGCGCACCGACTTGACCACGGGCGGCTCGGGGAGCTCTACATTCGTGTTCGGCTGGATTGCCCGCGACACACCGACTTGCGATGCACCGGGCAACAGCTGACTCGTCGGAGTGCTAGGTTGACCGCCGCATCCCGCAACCCAAACAGCCGATATCGTGATCGCGAAAACGCGCCGGCGCATGAAAGTCTCCTCGAAGTTGCCGCCTAGTCAGCGGATAGGATTCGAAACCCCGCTGCGCCCGTCCCGCTTGGCGAGTACGGCGGTTGCGCGCACTACGGGTAGCAAGAGAAGCTGTAGGTCGAGCCTACATGAGCTGCCTCGGCCGCTTTTGATGCGGCCGCCACTTCCCCGTAAAGCTACTGCTGTTTCGCGTCGAGCAAGCGCTGCGCCTCAGCGGCGCCCCGCACGGGATAAACGCCGAGTCCCATCTCCACCGATCGGCGCGCGAAGGTTAGCGTCACGAGCTCTGCTCCGCGCGTGCGCCGCAGATCCAGATGTGCCAGCTCCTCGCGACGCCAGCGCAGCCGGACGAGGCGAGCTGCGTGCAGAATTCCCATGCCGTCTCCTCGGGTAGCGACGAGGACGCGCTCTCCCGCGTCGACGGCGAAGCCGGAGATGCTCACGAGGCGAGCCGTCGAGCGCGGATCGTGCGGCGCGAACTCTTCCGCGACGACGAGCTCGCTGCTCCCACCGCCGAGCGTGAGCGTCCGTTTGAACGAAGCGCCGCCGCTCGGTAGATCGGGCGCATCATACGAGCACGTGATTCGCTGGGTCGTTAGCGCGTCGATGCGGTTGCAGACGTACTCGCGATTGAACGTTCCTGCCGCAAGCGGGTGCGTATATCCCGCGATGTAATCGCGCGGCGATGCCGGCGGCTGCGGGTCGGCCGCATCGCGCAGAAGGCCGATGCCCGTGGCCACGTTGCCCCCGCCGCCGTCGAACTCGGCGATGCGCCCACCTGCAAACGGGGCGAAGACGACGCGCACGTGCCCGTTCGCGAGCGTCGTACCTCCGGGATCAGCAAACGGCGGCGGGCTTCCCGCGGGCGGCGTGGGCGCGAGATGCTGCGCCGCGGCCTGCGCCCCGACGGCGACGACGCGCGCGCCGCCGGGAGGCAGGTCGAACGTCGGAATCTTCACGCTGCGGCGGAAAAGCCGCACGGCGCCGACCGCAACTCGCCGCGTCGCACGGCTGGGATTGGTCGCGACGATGAAGCCGTAGGACATGTCGTCCGCGAGCAAGAGCGTCACGTCGGGAGATCGTCGATAACGGCCGGCAACGTGTACCGCCGCCGGATCGTCGAACAGTCGCCCGCGATTGCGAAGGGCGCGCAACCTGGTGGCCGCGGCGGGCGGCATGCGCACCGTGAGCGCCGGAACCGACGGAAGGAGGAGCGCCCACGTCGGAAGCGCGCGATCCGAAGTGACAGACAGATCGACGAGCGTGCAGCTCAGGCCGCGAGCGTTGCAGCCGCGCTGCAGCTGGACGGTCGCAGACGCGAGCGCGGCAAAATCGTCGTCGCTCAAACTCCCCGGCGTAAACAGGCTCGCGGGCCACACGATCGAGGCGTCGGCAGCGATGTGCGTTCGGGCGAGAAGAGGGCCATACCGCGCGACAACGTCACCGAACGCGCGCGTCGGGCCGTATCGCGGCGCGGCTCGCAGGTTCACCGTCAGCGCCGCATCCCAGGCGTAGGCCCAGTTCGCCCACGGCGCCTCCCAGCCGTGCGGATAGACGGCGTCTTGCACCGGAAAGTTCACGACCCCGTGCGCCCCGTCGCGCAGCAGCTCGCCGAGCGCGAGCGCCGTGTTCGCCGGGTCGCTCGGCCGCGGCGCGCCGTCATCCGCGCCTTGGAACCAGCCGGCCTCAAACTCCGACTGCATCACCGGAAGGCGCGGCTGCGTCTGTAGCAGTCCCGTCGCGAAGTCCAGATCCGCGAGGTCGTGCGCGCCCATCCGATACGCGCCGCTTTGGTACCAGTTCCCCCATGCCCACACGGGCGACGCCGCCGTTACCTTCATCTCATAGGTGTTGATGAACAGCGGAACGCGCGATCCCACGATCGATTGCACCGTAGATCGTAGCCAGCCGATGTAGGCGTGCCAATGCGGCGCCGGCCACGTGTCGTTATCGAGGTACGCGCCCTGATCGTCGTCGAGCGCGATCGCGAGCACGTCGCGCGAATAGGGCTCGACCGCGCGCAGCACGTCGCGCAGCCACGCTGCGGCGCCGTGCAGGTGCGTGCCGTTGGCGAGCCACTCCGCCGCGGCGGCATCCGCATGCGCGTTCTGCAGCGTCGCCGTTGCAGGGTAACGCCCCTCGAGCACGTCGTGCAGGGGCATGTTATATTCCGGGCGCTGGAGCAGCCACGCGGGATACCCCCCGTTGCGCCACTCGTTGCGAATCACCGGCCCGGGGCGCAGGATTAGCTTGAATCCCAGCTCGTGGCTCAGCGCCAACAGGCCGGCGAGATCTCGGCGCGCGTCGGTGCTGCCGCTGAAGTCCGCGACGCCTTCGCTCGGTTCGTGCCAGTTCCAAATGCAATACAGATCGAGCGTGTTGATCCCGAGCCGCCGATACGCGACGAGTGTCTCGCGCCAGCGGTCGCGCGGAATTCGCTCGTAAAAGAACGCGGCCCCGTAGACGAAGAACGGCCGGCCGTCGACGGTGAAGACGGGATAGCCTCGCTCCGACACGACGCGAGCGGTGTTCCAAGAGTCCCAGCCCGCGGCTGCCGCGTTCGCGCGCGGCGCGGCGACCTGCGCCACAGCGATGAGGGCCGCCAGCCCGAACGGCCACCAGCGCCGCCGGTACGCTACCACGAGAA
The DNA here is from genome assembly GCA_963722595.1 of Vulcanimicrobiota bacterium. Lineage (GTDB taxonomy): Bacteria > Vulcanimicrobiota > Vulcanimicrobiia > Vulcanimicrobiales > Vulcanimicrobiaceae > Cybelea. The sequence goes on from CAVRNN010000001.1 coordinate 305,345, forward strand.
AGACGACGGCCCCGGCCGCGAGCCATCCAACCCCGAGCGCAATCGCGCCGGCGCCCGAGCTGACGAAGGCGAGGCTCCAGCCTGCCAGAGCGATCACCGCAGGCAGCGGATAGAGTGGCATTCGAAACGGCGCTAAAGCGCGTTGCGCGCGCACGAGACCCAGGGCGACGATCTGCGCGATTCCTTGGATCAGCACGATTCCCGCCGTCAGGAACTGGATCACCTGATCGAGCGTGAACAGGCTCGCGACGAGCGACAGCGCACCCACGACGAGCAGCGCGACGTGCGGGATGTCTTTGCGCGGATGCAGCCGGCCGAACGCCGGAAGGAACGCGCCGTCCCGCGCGGCGGCGAACGAAATACGCGAGAAGCCCAACAGATTGCCGTACAGCGACGCGAATGCGGTGACGAGCACGAGCAGGGTTACGCCGAGCGCGGCCACGCGTCCCCAGGTTCGCTCGACGACGAGCGCTCCGACGTACTGCGCCTGCGCGGTCGGCTGACCGTGGGCGTCCAGAAGCGACCGCCACGGAACGACGCCAAGGACGCCTATCTGCAGCAGCACGTACAGGATCGCCACGATCACGACCGAGATCAGGATCGCCGTCGGGATAGTTCTCTGCGGGCGAACCACTTCGTCACCCAGCAGCGCGGCATCGGCGTAGCCGACGTAGTCGTAGAGCGTTATGACAAGCGCGCTGCCGAAGCCCGCGAGAAACGCCAGGTCGAAGCGCACCGGCTGCGCCCCGGAGAAAACGCGTGAGAAGTCCGCATGCGACAGTCCAGCGCAGGCGACGAGCGCAACGGTCGACGCGGCCACGATCGCGAGCACGTTCCCGACCGAAGCGACCTGCGACGTTCGCCGATAGAGCAGCAGCAGCGTGACGACCCCGATACCGGCGGCCACGGCGTCGTGCGAGACGGCGCTCCGACCCAGAGGCGGATAAAGGTACGCCGCAGTAATTCGCGAAACCGATGTAGCCGCTCGCCAGCAGGCACGGAGCGTACAAGAGAAACTGCCAATTGAACAGGAACGCGAGCGCCTTGCCGAGCCGCTGCGGTCCGAAAACCTCGCGCAGGTAGACGTATGTACCGCCGGATCCGGGATAGCGCGACGACAGTTCAGCCCAGACTAGCCCATCGCAAAGCGCCACAATCGCGCCCGCGATCCAGCCGACGAGCGCGAGCGGCCCACCCAACGCGGCGACGACGAGTGGAATCGTCACGAGTGGACCGATTCCGATCATCGTGATGACGTTGATCGAAATCGCGCTGCGCAAATCGATCGCGTGCTTCAACACTAGGCTTGCGTTCTTCGTGCGACGAAAGGAATCGTCATGCAGGAGCGTTCCGGCCTCGCGCGGCTGCTCGGGCTCGCGGGTGACATCGCGATCGATTTCGTGCGCAGTGACGCCCTCGCGGGAAATCCGCTGGGCGATCCCGCCGACCGTCCCGTGGTCGTCTATCGGCCCGCCGCCTATGACGGCGAGGGCTCGCGGCGCTATCCAGCACTCTACGTGCTGCACGGCTACACCGGCGACGCCGCCGCATTGCTGTCGGCGCGGCCGTGGGAAACGAACGTTCTGCAGTGGGCCGATCGGCTGATCGAGCGACGCGCGATGGCGCCCGCGTTGATCGTACTCGTGGACGGCTTCACGCGGCTCGGCGGCTCGCAGTACGTCGACTCGATTCACAATGGAAACTACGCCACGTACACCGTTGCGGACATCGTCGGCCACGTCGACGCGAACTATCGTACGATTTGCTCCGAAGGCGGTCGTGCGGTCCTAGGAAAGTCATCCGGCGGCTTCGGCGCGATGCATCTCGTGCTCGAGCATCCCGGCGTGTTCGGCGCGTTTGCCTCCCACAGCGGGGACTCGTACTTCCAATACGCGCACCCGCCCGCGTTCGCGACCGTGCAGCGCGCGCTGGAGGCGCATTCCTTCGAAATCGCCGCGTTCGTGGCCGACTTCGAGAACAAGCCCAAGCGCAGTCACGCCGAATTCACGACGATGGAGATGCTCGCCTATGCAGCCGCCTATTCGCCGCGGTCTGCGCAGGCCTTCGATCTCGATCTGCCCTTCGATAGAGCGAGCGGCGAGCTGGCGCCGGAAGTGTTCGCGCGATGGCTCGCCTTCGATCCGGCCGAGCGAGTGGCCGAGCACAAGGCCGAGCTGAGCCGCCTGCGGCTGCGCTACGTCGACTGCGGGCGGCGCGACGAATACAACCTGGACGTCGGCGCCCGCGTCGTCGCCCGGCGCATCCGCGACCTCGGGCTCGACGTGCGCCACGAGGAATTCGACGACGACCATCGCAACGTTGGATATCGTTACGCGGTGTCGCTCCCGGCGCTCACCGCAGCTTTGGATCACGAATGAAAGCGACTTTGATTCTTCCGTTCCTGCTCTTCGCCGCCGCCACGGCCGCCTCGGCGCAGGTGGCGGAGCCGACGCCGGCACCCGACCCGCACGTCTTCAGCGACGCGGCGATGAGCTTCACGGCGCCCCCCGACGCCGTGCTCGTCGGACGGCAAGGCGCGACGGCGCCGGATCAGCTCTCGGAGGATCTGCAGACGGTCGCCGCCTGGGTGCTGTATCCGAACAAAGAGGACGCGCGCATGATTCAACTCGCGATGGAAGACTACACGGGACCTCCGTCGCAGTGGGAGGGACAGTTCGAGAGCCAGACGCACGGCTCGCAAGACGGCACCCTGATCCGCAACAAGACGCCGATGACGTTGCTCAACGGAATGCCGGCGACGTTCGTAGAGGTCGCCTTCGGGAGCGGGTTCGACGCACGCAAGGAGTACGCGATCGTATGGGCGGACGGTCAGCGCGGCGTGGTGCTCTCGGAGACGACGCGCCTCGGCGACGCGAGCGCCGACGAAGCCAAGCGGGTGCTCAGGCAAGTAACGGCGGTCGCGTATCCCATGTACCAGCCGTAGCGTCGAGCGCCGCGCGAAGATCTTCGATTAGGTCGGAGGTATCCTCGATTCCGACCGATAGACGCAGCAACCCGTCGCCGATTCCGCGCCTCTCGCGATCCGCCGCGGGGATGGATCCGTGCGTCATGCGGCCTGGATGACAGATCAGCGATTCCACGCCGCCGAGGCTTTCGGCTAGGCTAAAAAGCTTCAGCCGCCCCGCGAACTCCTTCGCGCGTTCGGCGTCGTCGATCAGGCAGGAGACCATGCCGCCGAAGCCGCTCATCTGCCGTTTCGCGAGCTCGTGCTGCGGATGCGAGGGCAGCCCGGGATAATACACGCTGGCCACGTCCTCGCGCGACGCCAGGAATTCCGCCACGGCCTGCGCGTTACGCGCGTGTTCCCGCATTCGAAGCGCGAGCGTCTTAGCGCCTCGCATCGTCAACCACGCATCGGTGGGCCCCGGAACGCCGCCGACGGCGTTCTGCTGAAACTTGATCCGCTCGTGCAACTCAAGGGCGTCCGTGATCGCGACGCCGCCGACGACGTCGCTGTGTCCCCCGATGTACTTGGTCGTCGAATGGACGACGATCTGCGCGCCGAGAACCAGCGGCTGCTGAAAGTACGGCGTCGCGAACGTGTTATCCACGACGACCACTTGCTCGCCGCTGCGCAGCGACGCAATCGCTGCGATGTCGACGATCCGCAGCAGCGGATTCGTGGGCGTCTCGACCCAGAACATTTTCGTCGCGGGGCCGACCGCCGCGCGCACCGCCGCGAGGTCGCTCATGTCCACGTACGTGAATGAGATGCCGTAACGCTCGAGCACACGGGCGAACAGGCGGTACGTCCCGCCGTAGAGATCGTCGCTGACGACGACGTGATCGCCGGCAGAAAGCAGGCCGAGCACGGCCGACGCGGCCGCCATGCCGCTGGCGAACGCGCTCGCGAAGCGCGCCCCTTCGAGCGAGGCGAGCTGGCGCTCCAACGCGAGCCGCGTCGGATTGATCGTGCGGCTGTAGTCGAAGCCCTTGTGTTCGCCGACGCGCAGCTGCGTGTACGTGGACGTCTGATAGATCGGGACGATCGTCGCGCCGGTCGTCGGATCCGGGTCCTGCCCGACGTGAATCGCCCTCGTGGCAAACTTCATGCGCGAAGTCTTGTCACGCTGGGCATCGGCATCCCGAGCCTGCCGAAGGAAACGTCATCCTGAGCCTGTCGAAGGACGAACGACGTCGGAGCTCGTCGAAAGGAACGTGATGATGTCCTGGCGCGTGAGAACGCCGATAGGCTCCGCCTCATCGGTCACGACGATGGCGGGATTCGCGAGCGTCAGCAGCTTGTAGGCCAGCTCGATCTCCTCGGATTGCTCGAGCGCCGGAAACGGGCGTCCCATTACCTCGCTCACCGGTTGATGGATGATATCGGCGTGATCGAATACACTCTGCATCACACCGACGTCGTTCACGCTCCCAACCTGCTCGTGTCCATTCATGACCGGCAGCTGCGAGATCTCGTACTTACGCAGGAGGTCCAAGGCGGTCTTGACGGTGTCGTCCTTTTGCACGGTGATGAGCGGCGGCAGCGGCGCCTTGCTCCGCAGGACGTCGCCGACGGTCGCGCGCCGCTTCGAGTCGGCGATGAAGCCGTTCGCGATCATCCAATCGTCGTTGAAGATCTTCGACATGTAGCCTCGGCCGGAGTCCGGGAAGATCACGACGACGATCGCCTCGGGCGGCAGCGTTTTGGCGAGCTTAACCGCGGCAACGGCGGCGGTTCCGGACGAGCCGCCCACGAGCAGACCTTCCTCGCGCGTGATCCGCCGCGCCATGACGAACGAGTCGCGATCCGATACCCGCACGATCTCGTCGATCACGCGGAGGTCGACCGTCTCAGGCAGATAGCTCATGCCGATGCCCTCGACGGCGTACGAGCGCGGGATATCGCCGGAATAGATCGAGCCCTCGGGATCGGCGCCGGTCACGTGGACCGACGGATTCCGCTCCTTCAGATATCGCGCCGTGCCCGAAATCGTTCCTCCCGTGCCGATTCCCGCCACGAAGTGCGTCACGGCGCCGTTCGTCTGCTCCCAGATCTCCGGCCCGGTCGTGTGATAATGCGCCTCAGGGTTGAAATGGTTGTGGAACTGGTTCGGCTGAAACGCTCCCGGTATCTCGGCGGCGAGGCGATTGGCGACGCCGTAGTACGACTCCGGCGAATCCGCCGGAACGTTCGTCGGCGTGATCACGACCTCGGCGCCGTACGCGCGCAGCAGATCGATCTTCTCGCGCGACATTTTGTCGGGCATTACGAGGATGCAGCGGTATCCGTGAATCGCCGCTGCCATCGCTAAGCCGGTTCCGGTATTGCCGCTCGTGGGCTCGACGATCGTGCCGCCCCGCTTGAGCAGGCCCTGGCGCTCCGCTGCCTCGAGCATCGCTACGGCCGGGCGATCTTTCACGCTTCCACCCGGGTTGACGTACTCGACCTTGGCGAGCACGAGACATGCTGCGCCGTCGACGACCTTGTTGAGCTTAACAAGCGGCGTGCGGCCGATCGCCTCGAGGGCAGTGGCGCAATACGACAGGCCGACCGTGCGGGACGACGGGGCGGTGCTAGCCATAGGAGCGGCGGCTTCCGCGCGGCGAAGAACAACACCTATGAAACCGCTCGCCGGCCGACTCGTCATCGCCGTCGCACTACTGATGTCGGCGACGACCGCGTGCAACACCGATCAGCTCCCTCCCGCCGCAGGCTATGCGGCCGTGTCGGGAACCGTCCTTGACTCCGCAACAAACGCTCCCGTCTCGGGGGCCGTGATCACCATCGACACGGTTCTCACGGCGACCACCGATGCGGCCGGGAAGTTCTCGATCGATAAGGTGCCAAGCGGAATTGCCGACTATTCGGTACAGGCCAAGGGTTATCAGACGCTGGCGGCGAGCACCAACATCGAACCCGGTAAGCCGTTCGCGCTCAACCTCATGCTAGCAACGCAGCCTCATCCGTAGCACGGGTTCTTAGCCAAACGCCAGCACGGGTTCTTAGCCAAACGCCGTCGAGCGTCGATACGCGCTCGCTGGTTTAACGAGCGTCGCGCGATCGGCTACCGTGCGATCGACGATGCTCAAGACCACCGTAGCGAGCTTGTTGGGATCGTGGCGCACGGTCTCAGTCTCGCCAATAACCGCCGCACGCACCGCCTCGAGGCCGAGCGCCGTGATCCGATCGACGTCGGGCTCGACCGGGTCCTGGCCCTCCTGCGCATACGCGGCGAGCAGACGCGACGGTGGTTGATCGTTCACGATCACGTAATCGCAGACTCGCTCGCCCGCATTGGCGAGCAGCGCCGAGACGTGATCGGCGGCGGTCATCCCGACGGTCTCCCCGGGCTGCGTCATCACGTTGCAGACGTACATCTTGACGGCATGCGCTTCGGCGACCTCGCGCGCGATGCGGCTGACCAGAAAATTCGGCGCGACGGACGTGAAGAGCGAGCCCGGGCCGAGCACGATCGCATCGGCCTCGCGGATCGCGGCGATGACCTCGTCGAGCGGCGCGGCTGCGGGTGGATCGAAGAACACGCGCTTGATGGGCCGCTGCGCGTTCGAAATGTTCGACTCGCCCTCGACGATGGTGCCGTCGTCGAGCTCCGCGCAGAGCCGCACCACGCCGAGCGTCGCCGGCAAAACCCGCCCGACCACGTTGAGCACGCGGCTCGATTCCTTGATCGCGCGATCGAAGTTTCCCGTAATGCCGGTCATGGCCGCCAGGAACAAATTGCCGAAGGAGTGGCCGGTCAGACCTTGGCCTTCAGTGAAGCGGTAGCGGAAGAGGTCCGTCACCATCGCCTCGTCATCGGCCAACGCGACGAGGCAGTTGCGAACGTCGCCGGGAGGCAACACGCCGAGCTCCTTCTGGAGCCGGCCGGACGAGCCGCCGTCGTCGCTTACCGTAACGATCGCGGTGAGATTGCTCGTTCGGCGCTTGAGGCCGCGCAGGAGGGTCGAGAGGCCGGTACCGCCGCCGATCGCGACGATCTTATATCCTTGCTGCAAGCGCCGCCCCACGAGCGCGTCGCGCACGCCCTTGGGCGTGCGATCGCGCGCGATGCGCACGACGGAGCGCAGCCACATCCATGTTCCAGCGACGAGCGCCACGAGGCCGCCGATCGCAAGAACCCAGCTGAGGTAGGAAGGCGGGAAATAATCGTCGACGATGTCGTCGAGAATCTCGTTGACGTGAACGCCCGTCCCTTCGCCAATGAACCAGCGCGTGACGGCATCGAGCAGCAGCACCACGCCGAATGCCGCGAGAAAGATCCAGCGCTTGACGCCGAGGCCGGGCAATAGCCAGTGCAGTGAGCGCGCGAACCGGTTCCGCATCACGCTACCCTTGCGAGATCGCGCGCCTCGAGGCTGACGTCGAACCGTGCATCGCCTTCGTAGCGTTGCATTAGCCGGCGGGCGACGTAAACGGAGCGGTGGCGCCCGCCAGTGCAGCCGATACCGATCGTGAGCTGAGTCTTGCCCTCGGCGAGGTAGCGGGGCAGGAGGTAGTCGAGCAGGCCGCCGACCTTCCCGAGGAAAGGCTCGAGCGAGGGGTCATCCTCGATAAATGCGCCGACGGCGGCATCCTCCCCCGTCTGCTCGGCAAGCGGCTCCTCGTAGTTAGGATTGCGCAAGAAGCGCACGTCAAAAAGCAGATCGACATCGGTGGGCAGCCCGAACTTGAAACCGAAGGAGACGAACGTGATAGCCAGCCCCACCGGGTCACCCGTGAGGAACGCCGCGGCGATCCGGTCCTTCAGTGCACCGTGGGTGAGGCTGGTCGTGTCCATGACGACGTCGGCTCGCTCGCGCAAGGGAGCGAGAACGCGCCGGTCGGCCTCGATGGCCTCGCGCACGGAACCCGTCTGCGCGAATGGATGACGCCGCCTGGTCTCGCTGAAGCGCCGGACGAGTAGCTCGTCTGAGGCATCCAGGAAAAGCACCTTCGCGTTGTGGGTATGTATGATGCGATCGATCGCGGAGCGCGCATCGCCGAGGCTCGTGTCGCTCCGCACGTCGAGTGCAATCGCGACGTCCCTCATCGCCGAGTTTTCCAGGGCCGCTACGGCGGCGTCGAGCACGACGGGAGGCAGGTGTTCGATGCAGTAGAAGCCCAAATCCTCAAAAGACTTTATCGCCTGACTCAATCCCGCACCGGAGAGACCGGTCACGAAGACGATGCGCAGGGAACCCATATGAAGCTCTTTTCGCCTGAACGCGCCAACGCCCTCATCCCAAAGCTCGAACCGCTCATCGAGGAGCTCTTGAGCCGCCGCCGTGAGCTGGCCATCAAACTGTTGGAGTCCGACCCCGCGCTGCATCATCACGCCGAGCCCACGCGGCGGCCTCGCCTCGCCGGCGTCCGCTCACCGCTGCCCGCGCCGCGTTTTGCGGAGCTCAAACATGAGATCGCCCGACTGATCTATCGCGTCGAAGCTTTTGGATGCGTCGTCAAAGATATCGATTTGGGACTCGTCGATTTCCCGGCGATGCGGGACGACGAACCGATCTATCTGTGCTGGAAGCTGGGCGAGCCGCGCATCGCCTACTGGCACGGCATCGAAGAGGGCTTCGGCTTGCGGAAGGCGCTCTAGCCGGCCGCCGCCTCCGGCTCGACCGCGACAAAGTCCTCCGCCAGCCCTTGCAGACGGACTTCTCCGAAGTCGGCGGTGTATGCGCCGCTCTCCACGCCCGTAATCTCTCCGATATCCGGCACGGTGGCAAGCTGCGGAATCTTCGCGCGAATCTCATCCGGAATGCGCACGCGAGTGCCGATCGCCAGCGGACTTTCATCGAAGAGGGCGTTCAGACTGTCCAGCAACATCGGCAGCGGAATGCCATAATCCACGCTAATCGCGCCGATCGTATGCGTTTCGCTAATCGCACAGTTCGAGCACCCCCCGAGGTGAAACCGTGCAAACACGCGGCGTGCTCCGGCGTGCACCTTGAACGCCTCGTCTACCGTCATCTCCGGCGTAAAATACTGTTGGCTCATCGCTAATTCACTTCGCTACAACGCCGTACCGGCCCGCCTGGTTTCAATGGGGGGCCCACGCAGTGGTGGGCGCGCAAGCGCGAAGCGTTGGAGCGCCTGTTAGAACGGAATGGGGTCCCAAAAAGCGGACGCATTTTGGGGCGAAGTACGCCTGTAAGCCGGATTCTGTACCCACGAGTGGGCGATGACCATCTCTCTGGGACGCTCGTTACCGAGCGCCTCGATGCGACATAGCTCGTCGGACGGGCCGTCCATTTTACGTCGAGCGGTCTTGCTTCGGGTGGGGTTTACCTCAAGCCCGCGTCACCGCGGAGCTCCGTGAGCCCTTACCTCACGATTTCACCCTTACCGGACGCAGGCGCCCGGCGGTATGTTTCTGTGGCACTTTCCTTCGAGTTGCCTCGACAGGACGTTATCCTGCACCCTGCCCATGTGAAGCCCGGACTTTCCTGACCCTTCGACTGGGCGCTATGCGCCTCGTTGGAGGGCCCGGTCATCCAGCGTACTCCGCCAGCGTAGTATACCATCGCGCGATGATTTCGGCGGCATCCACGAGGCGAGGTCCCGGCCGGCTGAGATGGGCGTTACCGTCCATGGCGAGGACTCGCCCCGATCGCGTCGCACGCAGATGACGCCATTGGGCGACGCCGTCGAGCCGCGCGACCGCACGGTTGGTTTTTTCGAGATCGAGGCCGCAGGGAGCGACGATCACGGCCTGCGGATCCGCGGCCGCGATAGCGTCCCACTCCAAGCGCTGCGAGTTTGCTCCCGGATGGGCCAAGATCGGCGCGCCACCGGCTAACTCGACCAGCTCGGGAATCCAATGGCCCGCGCTCATCGGAGGATCCGTCCACTCCAACACGAGCGTAGTTACGTCATCTTCAGCAAAGCGACGCGAAGCCGAGCGTAGTCGAAGGACGCGCCGCCGAAGAGCGTCGATCAGGTTGCGCGCTCCCGCCGTTCTGTCGGTCACGTCGCCCAGCAGCGCGATGTTCGCCAACACATCTTCGAGTGACGACGGCTCGAGCGAGATGATCCGCGGATCGGAGCGCAGGCGCGCGGCCGCGCGCGCGACGATCTCGTACGAGACCGCGCACACCGGACAGAGCTCTTGCGTGACGATGATATCCGGAGCGAGCCGCTCTAGCAGCGCGCTATCGAGGGCGTAGAGGCTCGACCCCCTATGGATCGCCGCACGGACGTGACGGTCGATCTCGCCGGGATCATCCGAACGCGGGCCGGAGGAAGACGTGACTTTCGGCAGACGCAGCGCTCCGGATGGATAGTCGCACTCGTGTGTCACCCCGACGACGTCGCTGCCCGCGCCGACTCCGAACAGAATCTCCGTCGCGCTCGGCAGCAAACTGACGATTCGCATCCTCGCCATTGTAATCAGACGCGCAAGCGCCGCCGGGCCGTAAAGTCAAGCAAACTTGACACTAGGTCCGGTTTCCTTTACACTACGGCCATGGGAGCTTTTAGCGGCCGACGGTACGTAATCGCCTTGCTGCTTTGGCTTGCGGTGTACGCCGTCTTGCTCTTCGTAAGCCTTATCGTGATCGACCGCGATATGGTCGCATCCGTCCCGCTGCGCGTTTTGACTGGGCTGGCTCCGATGTTAGCGGGCTTCGGGATCCTGAGTTTGATCATGCAGCAATATCGCGCGGCCGACGAACTGCAGAAAAAAAATCGTGGCTGAGAGCGTTATATTCGGTTTTGGAGCAACAGCGATCCTAACGTTTTCGTATGGTCTTTTGCAGAGGATGGCCGGTGCGCCCGATCTTTCGTACCTTTGGGTCTGGGCGGTTCTGGGCTCGACGTGGGTAATTGGCGGCCTCATCGCGCGGCGCCGCTACGAGTGAGAAACCGTCTGCGCGTCTTGCGCGCCGAACGTAACTGGTCGCAGGCAGATCTCGCCAAACAAGCCGGGGTCAGCCGCCAAACGATCAACGCGGTGGAGACTGAAAAGTACGATCCCAGCCTGCTCCTCGCGTACAAGATCGCGCACATCTTTGGTCACCGGATCGAGGAGATATTCATCCTCGAGAGTGACGCGCTACAAGAGGCCGCGGTGCGTGCTACTCTCCCTGGGCGAGCGAGTACCCGCGCTCTCCGTTGAACGTATACAACCCCTCGGTTTTGATCACGTCGAAGCCGGCATGATGGGCGGCCTGCAACAGCTCGATGACGTGCTCCGCCGCGAACGGCTCGCCGTCGGCCTCGAATCGGCAACACCAGTGATCGCTCCAGTACGTGTCCGGATTGCCGTTCGGCCAGACCTTCGTGCCGCGGTTGCTGATCGTCGTCAGCCTCGCCCCGGGAACACCGAACTGTTGCATGACCGCGGCGATCTGATCCGGGTTTCCGTCGCGCCGGTCGATGAAAAGATCCACGCCTGCGCGCAGCTTCATAGGAGGCTTTCCCGCCGGGCGGATGGCGAGGTTCATCTGCGCCTCCTTCTCGTATTCGACGGGCTTCAGATGCTGTGGGACCTTATCGAGCCGCGCGACCACCGCGTCCGCGAACTCTTGCGTGCCCACCTTCTTGCGCGACGTGCCCTCCTTGAAGATATCGTACGTGTGAATGCCATCCTCGATCGTGCGCAGCCAGCCGTTGTGCACCCGCTCCGCGACCTCGGCCTGGCCGATGTGGACCAGCATAAGAATCGCGCCATGCACGAGGCCCGACGGGTTCGCAAGGTTCTGCCCGGCGCGGCGCGGCGCCGAGCCGTGAATCGCCTCGAACATCGAGCAGTGGTCGCCGATGTTGGCCGAGCCCGCGAGGCCAACCGAACCGGTGATCTGTGCGGCGACGTCGGAGAGCACGTCTCCGTACAGATTCGGCATTACGATGACGTCGAAGGACTCGGGAGTGTCGGCCATCTTCGCGGCGCCGATGTCCACGATCCAGTGCTCGTTCTCGATATCCGGATACTCCGCAGCGATCTCGTTAAAGGTCCGGTGAAATAGGCCATCCGTGATCTTCATGATGTTGTCTTTGGTGAAGCACGTGACTTTTTTGCGCTTGTTCGCATGAGCATATTCGAAAGCGTAGCGGATGATGCGTTTGCTCCCGGGGCGCGAGATCAGCTTCAGACACTGCGCGACCTGGTTGGTCTGCCGGTGCTCGATGCCGCCGTAGACGTCCTCCTCGTTCTCGCGCACGATGACGATGTCCATGTGCGGATGCTTCGTGGCGACGTAGGGGTAGAGCGACATGCAGGGTCGCACGTTGGCGTACATGCCGAGTGTCTTACGCACCGTGACGTTGAGGCTCTTAAACCCCCCGCCTTGCGGCGTCGTGATCGGCGCCTTCAGGAAGACCTTGGTCCTGCGCAGCGACTCCCACGAGGATGGCTCGATGCCGTTGCTGCGGCCCCGGTTGTAGACGGACTCGCCGATCTCGATCGGCTCCAGCTCCAAGCGCGCGCCCGCCGCCTCGAGGATGCGGAGCGTCGCCGTCATGATCTCGGGGCCGATTCCGTCGCCGTAGGCGACCGTTACCGGCACGCTTTTCGCCGTTGCGATGGTCGTGGACACGTTCGTTCTCCTTATTCCCGGCGCCAGGCTTGGGCGTTCCAGCCCTCGCTAATGCCGTTGGGCGCAAAGTTCACTAAGTCGCTCGCGCCGGCATAACGCAGCGACTGGTAGTAGATGAATGCCGCAGGCGCGTCGCGGAGCAACAGCGATTGAATCCGCGCGTAGGCCCGCTCGCGGACGGATCGATCGAAGGTCGAGAGCGCGAGGCGCTGCGCGGCTTCCATCTCGGGCGAACAGTATCGCGTGACGTTGTTGCCGGCGGGAGGGATCATGGCGCACATCCATTGCGACGAGTCGTCGGGATCGGATCCTGAAATCCAGGCATATATCGCGAGATCGAATTTCCCACCATTAGAATTCCACCGCTCTGCGCCGCCGCGTACAGCGTCGCGTAGTCGAACCCTTTCAGCTGCAGATCGATGCCCAGCGCACGATACATTTGCTGCACCTGCGCCGACGCCACGCGCGCGAATTCGCTGCCATTGCCGAACACGAGCAGCAGCGAGAGCGGCTTCCCGTTGCGGGCACGCATTCCGTCGGGCCCGACGCGCCAGCCCGCCGCATCGAGGAGGGCCTTCGCCCTGGCCGGATCGTAGGGCGCGGCATGGAGCGTCGAATCGAACGCCCAGTAAAATGGTGCAAGATCCGCGACGGCGAGCTGGCCCGTTCCGTAGGTGTCGTCGCGAACGATGGCGGCGCGATCCATGCCGAGCACGAGGGCCTGCCGGACGCGCACGTCGTCGAGCGGCGGCCGCCGCGTGTTGAAGATGATGGCGGTGTACGCCGGCGCTTCCGCTAACTGGCGCCGCACTCCCATGGCATCGGCAACGTCGCGGTAGGTCGCGGCGGAGACCTCTATACCGAGATCCGCTTCATGCGAGTGCAACTGCGCCTGGGTCGTCTGATCGTCGGGAATGATCGCCAGCGTCAGCTCTTTTGTGGCGGGCGCCCCTCGAAAGTACGCCGGATTGGCCCGCAGCACGATACGGTCGCCGCGCAGCCAGCGCACGAACGCATACGGCCCCGTTCCGACCGGCGAGCCGTTGAACGCCACGCGGTTGAGATCCGGATACGACGCGAGCAAGTGCGCCGGGATGACGCGAATCGGCGTGTCGCTCTCGGCGAAGATCGTGTCGACGGCCGGCGGGAAGACGCGCTTCATGCGCACGACAACGGTGTAGTCGTCGGGAGTCTCCAGCGAGGCGATCTGATCGTAGCCGCGCCGCGAGACGACGTCGTTGCGCGGGTTCATGATCGCAAGCCAGCTAAATCTGACGTCGCGGCTCGTGAAGGGCGCGCCGTCCTGCCACTTGACGCCATGCCGCAGGTGATAGGTGATCGTCAAGCCGTCTTTGCTGATGCCGCCGTTTTCGAGTGACGGCACGACCGCGGCGAGGTCGGGAAATTGACGGTGATGCTGATCGTGCGTCACGAGGAGATTAAAGATCAGTCCGTCGGCGAAGCTTTCGATCGAGTTTTGCGCGAGGAGGGGGTTGAGTTGCGTCGGGTTGATCGGAATCGCGACACGCAAGCGACCCGACGAAGGTCCGGCCGGCCCGGCCTGCCGCGAGCAGCTAGCGCTGCAGAGAGCCGTGCATGCGGCGACGCTGAGCAGGGCAGCCGTTCGTATCAACGTACGCAGCGGAACTTCGCATACATGTAGGGATAGTCGCCGTAGAACCAGTTCCGCAGCGAGCGCCGGATGAGCTCTGCGGAGGTCACCGGCGACGCGCCCTTCATCACAAAGTGCTTACCGTCGAAGAAGTCGGCCGAGTATCGCGGATAGGATGCCATGGGCTCGAAGCCCGGCAGCGGCGCGAACGGCGTAGACGTCCACTCCCAGCCGTTGCCGATCAAGTCGGCGACGCCCCAGGCGCTCGTGCCGCGTGGGCGCGCGTCTACCGGCTCGGGATCGAAGCGCTCGAAGTCGAAGTTGCCGTGCGCCGGCGCCGGCTTCTCGTCGCCCCATGGGAAGGGGCGTTCCTCGCCGCTCGGCGTTGCGAACGCGGCACGGTGGTACTCGCCCTCGCTTGGCAGCCGCATTCCCGCCCACTTCGCATACGCCTCGGCTTGATCGTGCGATACGTAGACCGGCCACGAGCGCGGCAGAGCGATCTCCTCGAACGTGCAGCGCAGCAGCCACTCGCCGTCGCGCTCTCTCCAAAAGATCGGGATCGGGCCGCCGTCGGCGACAAAGCGCAGCCAGTCGGCGTTGGTCACGGGATATTGCGCGATCTCGAACCCGCCGACCGCCACTTCCGTCCGGCGAAACTCGTTGTCCCAGCCGAAGGCGATCTCGTCCGGCTCGGCGCCGAGCGTCGCCGTGCCGGGCTCGACGCGAACGAGGCGTTGCGCCGGAACCGCGTGGTCTTCGTGCCGCCCAGCGATGCGGCGCTTGCGGTCGTAGGGCAGCTGGTGCACGATGTACATCAGCGTCTCTTGGTGCATCTGCTCGTGTTCGAGGATCGTATACGCCGCCTGGGCGCGCTGGAGGCTCGGTACGGCAGGATCGTCGATAAACCCCGACTCGAGCGCGCGCTCCACGTGCTCATCGCACTGTGCAGCGAACGCGGCGACCGCCGCCCGCGAAGGCCATTCGGCGCGATCGTGGCCCCGCGCCTCGTCGAGCGACGAGGGGTCGATGCCGCGTTCGAAAAGCTTCTCGAACGCCGCGTCGATCGAAGGCTCCCCGAGCCCCCGCGCGCAGAGCGTGCTGAAGCTGAACGCGGGGACATGCCCCTCGTAGAACGCAAACGGATGCCGCAGCGGAATCGGCCGGTCGTAGAACGCGTCGTCGTCGATCAGCGCAAACAGCGTCGCCGAGCGCTCGCGATTGCGCCGGTACCGGTCGGCCAGCTTCGACCGCATCAAGAGCATTAGAGCGTCCCCCGCTTTTCCTGTTCGCGCTCGATAGAGACGAAGAGCGCCTTGAAGTTGCCCTTGCCGAAAGACAGGCTGCCCTTACGCTGGATGATCTCGAAGAACAGCGTTGGACGGTCTTGAAGCGGCTTGGTGAAGATTTGCAGCATGTACCCCAGGTCGTCGCGATCGACCAGGATGCGCAGCTCCCGAAGCGTCTCGAGGGCCTCGTCGATCTTGCCCACCCGCTCAGCGAGCATCTCGTAGTAGGAATCGGGGGTGTCGAGGAACTCCACGCCGTTGTCTTTCAGCGCCCGAATCGTCGCCGCGATGTCGTCGGTGCGGATCGCCATGTGCTGAACGCCCGCGCCCCGGTAGAACTCGAGATACTCCTCGATTTGCGATTTCTTCTTGCCCTGCGCCGGCTCGTTGATCGGGAATTTCACGCGATGCCGCGCATCGGTCATCACCTTCGAGCGCAGCGCCGTGTACTCGGTGGAGATGTCCTTGTCGTCGAACGAGACCAGCTGCGAGAAGCCAAAAACGCGGGCGTAGAACTCGCCCCACGCGTCCATCTCACCCCACCCGACGTTGCCGACGCAATGATCGATGAACTGCAACCCGGACTTGGCCGCGTGCGGGTTGGTCTTGCGCGCCTCGGCGAATCCCGGGGCAAAGATTCCAGCATAGCCGTCGCGCTGGATGAACGAGTGCACGGTGTCGCCGTAGGTGGCGATCGTCGCCTTGACGATCCGTCCGCTTGCGTCGTCGAGGGCGGCCGGCGGCGCGATCACTCGAGCGCCGCCGCGGACCGCCATCTCGAACGCGGCATTGGCGTCTTCGACCAGGATCGCGACGTCTTTGATGCCGTCGCCATGGAGCCCGACGTGCCGCGCGATCTCGTCGTCCGGCAACAGGCTGGACGTCAAGACGAAGCGCAGCTTATTCTGCTCGAGCAGGTAACTCACGCGGCCCCGTACGCCCGTCTCCGGACCGGCATAGGCGACCTGATCGAAGCCGAAGGCGGACATATAATAGTATGCTGCCTGCTTCGCGTTGCCCACGTAGAACTCGACGTGATCCCAATCGATCTGTGCCAGCGGATTGCTGCGGGCCTCGGTGGCGGTGCTCATCGCGGGCGGACTTGGCGAAGGCCCGGGGGCGGCCCTGTCAAAGCAGCCGGTCATGGCCACGTCGACGGTGTTGCGACCCTCGGTGCGCACGGCGTTTCACACGCTGATCGACTATGCGGGCCTCTTTCCCCCAGCGCAACTGTCCGTCGCCGCGGCGCAGGCGGAGTACGCGGCGG
Source organism: Vulcanimicrobiota bacterium (assembly GCA_963722595.1). Lineage (GTDB taxonomy): Bacteria > Vulcanimicrobiota > Vulcanimicrobiia > Vulcanimicrobiales > Vulcanimicrobiaceae > Cybelea. The sequence continues at coordinate 322,020 of CAVRNN010000001.1, forward strand.
CCCGCTCCGGTCCGCACGCGTGGATGCTGGGGCGCTTCATCCTTCCCGCGACGATCCTCGCCGGGTGGTCGGGCATCGACGCGCCGTTCTCAGTAATTCTCGACGGCGGTTTCGACGAACTGGACCGCTTGAGCGCGCTGCGGGAGCGAAACGACGGTATCCAAGCGATCGAGATCTCCCCGAAGGTTTGGGCGCAGGGCGAAACGTTTGCCGGCGCAATCGACGCGTTGAGCAGACGTCTGGGCGGCGCGTGCGCGGGGCTCGAGGTGTACGTCGAGATCCCCGGCGTTGCGCACTCGCCGCAAACGCTCGCGCAGACGATGCCGGCCGTCGCTCGCGCAGGGCTCGCCGCGAAGCTTCGCTGCGGCGGCCTGACAGCGGACGCTTTTCCCAGCGTCGAGGAGGTAGCGGACTTTATTCTGGCGGCAAATCACTCGGGTGTGCCGTTCAAGGCTACCGCCGGATTGCACCACCCGGTGCGGCGGCTCGACGCCGCGAGCGGCTTTCGCATGCACGGGTTCTTGAACTTGCTCGCCGCGGCGGCGCTCGCGTCGCGCCTCGACGCGCGGACGGTGCGACTCGTCCTCGCAGAAGAAGACGCGAGCGCTTTTTCTTTCGACGACCGTTCATTCGCGTGGCGCGATGAGCGAATCGGAATCGAGGAGCTGAGGCAAGCCCGCACGGCCTTCGTCGCGTACGGCAGCTGTAGTTTCTCCGAGCCAACACACGATCTCGCGACGCTCGGAATCCTCTCCACGCGATGATCGCGCCGTCGGACACGACCGACGCGCGACTCCAGTCGTGGCTGCCGGTTTCGGCCGACAGCGACTTCCCCATTCAGAACCTGCCGTTCGGCGTGTTCGCGTCGAGCGGCCGCCTGCCGCGCATCGGCGTCGCAATCGGCGACAAGATTCTCGATTGCTTCGAGCTCGCCGGAGCGGGGTTCGTGGACGATTGTTGCGAGCCCGAGCTGCTCCAGGCGCCCCTGCTGAATCCGCTGCTGGCGGCGGGGCGGCAGCAATGGGTGGCGCTGCGCCAGCGTCTATCCTGGCTGCTGCGCAGCGACGGCGACCCCCGGTTGCGCGAAGCAAACGTCTCTCGCTTCCTTATAGCAGTCGGGGAAGCGACGATGCGGGTGCCGATGGAGGTCGGTGATTACGTCGACTTCTACTCCTCGATCGAGCACGCGACGAACCTGGGGCGAATCTTCCGTCCCGACGCCGATGCGCTGCTGCCCAACTGGAGGTGGGTTCCCGTCGGGTATCACGGCCGATCCTCGACTATCGTCGTAGACGGGACGCCGGTGCGGCGCCCGCGCGGCCAGCGCAAGGTCGCGACGGCAGCGGCACCGGAGTTCGGCCCGAGCAAACGGCTCGACATCGAGCTCGAGATGGGCTTCGTGACCGGTCCGGGCAACACGCTCGGCGAGCCGATCGCGGTTGCGGACGCGCCAGATCACATCTTCGGGTTATTGCTGGTCAACGACTGGAGCGCGCGCGACATTCAGGCGTGGGAGTATCAGCCGCTCGGACCGTTTCTCGGTAAGTCGTTCGCGACGTCGGTCTCGCCGTGGATCGTGACGCTCGAGGCACTCGAACCCTTTCGCGTCGAAGGGCCGCTGCAAGACCCCCTACCCTTGGAATATCTGCGAACCGGCGACGCATGGGCCTACGCGATCGAGCTTGCCATCGACCTTCAGACGCCTCGCACGCGCGAGAACGCCGCAGCGCCGGTGCGGATCTCGCAGACGACCTTTCGCGATATGTATTGGAACGTCGCGCAGCAGCTCGCGCACGCCACGGCCAATGGGGCCGTTACGCGGCCGGGCGATCTCTTCGCATCGGGGACGATCAGCGGGTCGGTCCCAGGTACTCAGGGTAGCCTGATAGAGCTGACGTGGAACGGCGAGCATCCGCTGCGGCTCCCAAACGGGGAAACGCGCGGCTTCCTCGAGGACGGCGACGAGGTGACCCTGCGCGGGTGGTGCGAAAGCCCGAGCGCCCGCCGGATCGGATTCGGTTCAGTTCGCGGCCGTATCGAGCCGGCTTAGGCCGGCGCCGGCTGCTCGATCCAGGAGCGAAAGTACTCGGGATCCTCGCACTCCAGTCCCGCCGCCGCGAGCTGCAGCGGCCTGAACGTATCGATCATCACGGCGATCTCGTCGGTCGACGTCTTCCCGAGGCTAGACTCGACGGCGCCAGGCTGTGGACCGTGCGGTGCGCCGGCCGAGTGGAGCGTGATCGAGCCCTCGTCGACGCCGCGGCGGCTCATGAAATTTCCGCTCACGTAGTAGAGCACTTCGTCGCAATCGACGCTCGAGTGGTTGTACGGCACGGGAATCGCGAGCGGATGATAATCGAAGAGCCGAGGCACGAAGGCGCAAAACGCGGCGCCCGGCGCATCGAACGTCGCGTGCGCGGGAGGCGGCTGGTGCAGCTTGCCCGTGATCGGCGCAAACTCCTCGAGGTTGAACGCGTACGGGTAGCAGTAGCCGTCCCATCCGACGACGTCGCATGGGTGATTTTGAACGACATAGATCGCGTTGCGGCCGCCGCTCCGGACGCGCACCTCGTATTCGCCCTGGTCCGCGACCGGCGCCTTGAGCAGCGGAGCCCTGAAGTCGCGCTCGTAGTACGGCGCGTGCTCTTCGAGCTGCCCAAAGTCGTTGCGATACTTGCGCGGAATCGTCACCGCGCCGGCGCACTCGTAGACGAGCATGCGCGTGGGGGACGAGGGTGCGACGCGGTAGATCGTTCCGGTCGGGATCACGAGGTAGTCGTGGTCGCGATACGCGAGCTCGCCGAACTGCGTCTCGATGACGCCGCTTCCGCGGTGAACGAACAGCAGCTCGTCTCCCCCGGTATTGCGATAGAAATAATCCATCGGTTTCTCGGCTTGCGCGACCGAGATGATGACATCGTCGTTGCCCAGCAGTGGCGTTCGGGATTCGATCGGATCGGTTCCGGCGAGGTGCAGCGCCTGCGTTTTGAGGTGGCGGTTTCGAAGCGGTTCGTTGGGTTCGAAGCGCCGCTCCGGACGATTCCAAGAGCGGACGTCGAGCGTCGCGGTCGGAGGTCGCAGGTGGTACAGCAGCGAGTAGACGCTCTCGAATCCCTTGGTGGAGAAGAGCTCTTCCGCGTAGAGCCCACCGTCGGGGCGCCGGAACTGGATGTGCCGCTTGTGTGGCACGGAGCCGGCTCGTATGTATGACGGCATCTCTATGTTTCCTCGTTCACGAGCGCCGCGCGCTCAGTAGCACAAAAACCGTTCTCCCGATGCGAGCCGTCGCAGAACGGCTTGGTGTGCGAGCCGCCGCAGCGGCAGAGCGCTACGTTGTCTCCTTCGACGACATAACGATTTCCCTCGCAATCGGTAATCATGATCTTACCGCGCACGAGATACGGGCCGCTCTCGCGGACCTTGATGCTGACCTCTTCCATCTCTCGTGCAAAATCTCACGGCCGCGACGCCGTTCCCTGCAAGGTCGCGCGCCCCAAGACGTGGCCCGCGATCGCTCGTTGCAGCTGCGCGCCATCGATGGGCGAACGGCCCGAGATCTGCCCGAAATCGAGCGCGTAGAGCGTGAAGACGTAATGATGCGCCGGTCCGGGCGGAGGGCACGGCCCGTAATATCCGGGCTTGCCGACCGACGTGACGCCGAGTTCGCTCGCAGAAAGCTTCACGCCATCGGCGAGGGCTTTAATTCCAGCGGGCAGATTGTAGACGACCCAGTGATAGAACCCGCCCGGGATCGGAGCGTCCGGATCGTGCGCGACCAGAGCGAACGACTTCGTGCCCCGCGGCGCGTCGCTCCATGCCAGCGCCGGAGAGCGGTTTTCGCCGCCGCACTCCGCGGCCATCAGGGGCCGCGGCAGGCGGCCGCCCGCGGCGAAGTCGCCGCTGCGCAGCTGCATGAGGCTCGACCCAGTCGCCAGCAGGACCCCGGCGATCGTCAGCGCGTGAATCATGAGCGTATGGTATCATGGCGTGGCCATGATGGGAGTTGGGCTTCACGCGGCGTAAACTCGTGAACCCCGCCAGGACCGGAAGGTAGCAACGGTAAGCGAGCACTTACGGGCGCCGTGATTCACCTGACTCTCGTCGTGGTTCGACGCATAACTTGGAAAGATGCTGACAGTAACGATTTACGCCGCCGCAGCTGCGTTTGTGGGAGCGCTCGTAGCACTCCTGATCTATCACCTGGCCGTCGTGCGCCCGACGCTCGCGTGGATGGCCCACCTGCTGGGCATGCATGACGGCTTGATCGCCGGGGGGACCGGAGGCGCGGCGGACCGCTTCAAGGCGGTCGAGGACGCGCATGCCTTTACGCGCGACGCGCTTCAGGCCGCCCTGGGCCGCATCGAGGCGCTCGAGACTCAGTCCCGAACCGACTTGTCGCGCGTCGGTTTCGTTCGCTACGACGCGTTTACCGATGCCGAGTCGGGGCTCTCTTACGCGCTCGCCATGCTGAACCGGCAGGGCGACGGCGTCGTGATCACGAGCATCTACTCGCGCGCCGACACCCGAACGTTCGGCAAGCCCGTCAGTGGGTTCAAGCCGACGGTGCACGCGTCCGCCGAGGAGCTGGAGGCCATCGAGAAGGCCCGCACGCAAACGTGAGCCTCCTCACCTGCGATCTTGCGCGGCTGCTGCTGTGGGTGGTCAACATCTACACGCTGCTGATGTTCGTCTATGCGGTGATCTCCTGGATTCCCGATCTGAGGCGCGGCCGCTGGGTCTATGTGCTCGCCTCCGTCATCGAGCCGGTCCTCATGCCTATCCGGCGCATCATCCCGCCGGTCGGTGGCCTCGATCTCGCCTTTCTGATCGTGATCTTGCTGTTGCAGGTGGTGATCCGGCCCGAGCTCGGGAGGCTAGTTTTCAACAGCTGCGTACCGCTCCTATAAGGGCGCATTAGAGCTATGGCACTGAAGTCGGACCGGCCGCACCGGATCGACGTTGCGAACAACGTCCGAAACTTCTGCATCATCGCGCACATCGATCACGGCAAGACCACGCTCTCCGACCGCCTGCTCGAGATCACCCGGACGGTCGAGTCGCGCGATCTCGAGGAGCAGGCACTCGACGCGATGGAGCTCGAGCGCGAACGCGGCATCACCATCCGTATGCATCCGGTCACGCTGAACTATCGAGCCTGCGACGGCGAGCTCTACCGCCTCAACCTGATCGACACGCCGGGTCACGTCGACTTCTCTTACGAGGTCTCGCGCTCGCTCGCCGCGTGCGACGGCGCCGTGTTGATCATCGATGCCGCTCAGGGCATCGAGGCGCAAACGCTCGCGAACTATCACCTCGCGCTGGAGCACGACCTCGCGATCATCCCCGTGATCAACAAGATCGACCTTCCCGCGGCCGATCCCGAGCGCGTCATGGGTGAGGTCGAGGAGCTCTTGGTCATGGAGAAGAGCGAGTGCATTCTCGCCAGCGCCAAGAACGGCGTGGGCATCGAGGAGATCCTCGAGGCCATCGTCCATCGCATACCGGCGCCCAAGGGGCACCGCGACCGCCTTCGCGGCCTCGTCTTCAACGCGCAGTTCGATCCCTACCGCGGTGTCGTCAGCTACGTGCGCATCGTCGACGGGGCGCTCTCTCCTGGGACACGCTTTATGTCGATGGCGCACGAGCGCGTCTTCGAGTGCACCGAGGTCGGCGTCTTCGCGCCGCAGATGCGCTCCACGAACTCTCTGGAGCTGGGCGACGTGGGCTACGTCATCGCGAACATCAAGTCGCTCGGCGAGATCGACGTTGGAGACACGATTACCTCCGCGAACGACCCCGCACATGTCTCGCTGCCCGGTTATCGTAAGGCCGTGCCGATGGTTTATTGCGGCCTCTATCCGAACGAGGGCGAGTACGACGGTCTGCGCGACGCGCTGGAGAAGCTCAAGCTCAACGACGCCGCGCTGGTCTACGAGCCGGAGAGCTCCGTCGCACTCGGCTTCGGCTTCCGCTGCGGGTTCTTGGGACTGCTGCACATGGAGATAGTGCAAGAGCGGCTCGAGCGCGACTACGGCCTCGATCTCATCGCCACGTCGCCGTCGGTCGTCTTTCGGGTCGTGCGCGCCGACGGGAGTATCGAGATGATCGATAATCCCTCGAAACTCCCGCCGCCCAACGCCGTCCACTCGATCGAGGAGCCGTACGTGAAGGCGACGATCATCTCGCCGCCCGAGTACGTCGGCGCGGTCATGGAGATCACGCAGAGCCGCCGCGGGACGCTCGGCAACATGGAATATCTGCATGACGGCCGCGTGATCCTGACGTACGAGATGCCGCTGATCGAGGTGATCGTGGACTTCTTCGACGCGTTGAAGTCTCGCAGCAAAGGCTACGCGTCGCTCGACTACGAGGTGATCGGTTATCGCGAGGGGCAGCTCGCGAAGCTCGAGATCTTGCTCAATGGCGAGCCGGTGGACGCGCTATCGTTCATCGTCGCGCGCGACAAGGCCGTAAGCCGCGGTCGCGCGCTGACGGAGAAGCTCAAGGAACTCATCCCTCGCCAGATGTTCGAGGTGCCTATCCAGGCGGCGATCGGCGGGAAAATCGTGGCGCGTGAGACCGTCAGCGCCATGCGCAAGAACGTGCTGTCGAAGTGCTACGGCGGCGACATCACGCGCAAGCGCAAGCTCCTCGAGAAGCAGAGGGCCGGCAAGGAGCGCATGAAGCGCGTCGGCCGGGTCGAGCTGCCGCAAGAGGCCTTCATGGCGGTGCTGCGTCTCGGTAACGAGTGAAGACTTACGTCGCGACGCGCAACCCCGGCAAGCTGCGCGAGCTCAAGGCGATCTTCGCCGGCTCCGAGATCGAGCCGGCGTCGTACCGTAAGTACTCCGCGGTCGCGGAAGACGCCGAGAGCTACGCCGGAAATGCGTTGCTTAAGGCGCGCGCGCTTGCGGCGGCGCTGCAGGACGGGGGCCTCGCCGCTTGCGCGCTCGCAGACGACAGTGGACTCGAAGTGGACGCGCTGCAGGGCAGGCCGGGAGTGCGCTCGGCGCGCTACGCCGGAACGGACATCGCCTGGGCGCAGCGGCGCGCCGCACTGCTCGCAGAACTGCGGGGCGTGCCGCCGTATCGGCGCAGGGCGAGGTTCGTCTGCGCGCTTGCTTTGCTGCAGCCGGATCGCGAACCGGTCGTCGTCAGTGGCGAAGTCGGCGGTTACATTTTAGAGTCGGCGTCCGGCAGCGGCGGCTTCGGGTACGACGCGCTCTTTTTCCATCCGCCCTCGGGCCGCAGCTTCGCGGCCCTCAGCGAGAAGCAGAAGAACGCGGTCAGCCACCGCCGGCGCGCCGCGGATGCGCTGCTGGCCGTGTTAAACCGCCGTGAGTGAGATCGTCGCCCGCGCCAGCCAGGACGACGTTGCGGCGATGGCGCGGCGCCGATGGAGCGACTCGGAGACGCGCCGGCTCTACCTATACCTCGCCTCAGCGGCGCCGAATGGAGCGTGGGTGGCGCGCGACGAAGGCACGCCGATCGGGATCGCGATCGCGCACCAGCTCGAGACGGAGTGGTATCTCAGCGATCTCTTCGTCGAACCCTCGTTCCGCGACGAGGGACTCGCTGGACGACTAATTGCGGAAGCCGCTCGCGATGCGGGCGACGTGACGCGCTCGGGGTTTCTCGATCCGGCCGAGCTCGGAGGAATCGCGTTTTTCGCGCGACGACGCGTCCCCGCGAGAACCACGGTCTTGCAAGTCGCCGGCCGGATTCCAAAGGAAGAACGGCTCGCGGCGCTGGCCGCGGGCGAGCACCGCTTCGAGACGGACACGATCGACCCGTTGCGCCACCGCTCCGCCCTCGATGCTCTCGATCGAGAGACGCGCGGAAGCGCCCGGCACGACGACCATCTCTATTTCGCCTCGAACGCGCACGGCAGCGCCTTTTCCATCAACGGCGAGCTCGTTGGCTACGCATACGTCTGGTCCGACGGCAGAATTGGCCCGCTGGCGTCGTTTTCTCCGTCGTATGTCGTGGCGTTCTTCGCGTTCGGGATGATCGCGCTCGCGCGCACGCACGGAGCCTCATGGTGCAGCGCGCTCGTTCCCGCCGTTAACGTTCGCGTCGCGCGCGCCGCACTCGATGCGGGGCTCGAGATTGAAGGGGTCAAGCTGTTCGCGAGCGATTCGGGTGAGATGGACATGTCGCGCTACGTCGGCTATCATAGTTTATTGTTCTAGCGCACTACTTGACATTTCCACTGTGCGGTGCTGTTGGCACATAGCCTTGCAACACTGCTTGAATGAAACGCTGTCCGAAATGCACTCTCTTCCTTTCGATCGAATCATTTGCAAGATCGGCCGCACGACGGCGAGGCGGCAGCTACTGCAAGTCCTGCCAGAGCGATTATTGCAACGCACACTACCGCAGAAACAGAATTCTCCATAACCGACGGAGGCTAGTAAACCAAACACGTTATCGAGCCCGAAATCGGCAGAAAATCACCGACCACCTGCTCTCACATCCATGCATTGACTGTGGTGAGGCAGACGTGAGAGTCTTGGAGTTCGACCATGTCCGGGGAGCGAAGGAACACAACATCAGTAACTTAGTACGAGAAGGCTGGGCTTGGCAGAGGATACTTTCCGAGATCGCGAAGTGTGAAGTGCGTTGCGCGAACTGCCATCGTCGTAAGACTGTTGAGCAATTTGGATGGGCAAGCGCGATCGGGGCGTAGCTCAGCTTGGTAGAGCGCCCGCTTTGGGAGCGGGAGGATCCGCTGGTTCGAATCCAGTCGCCCCGACCAGCCCTCGCGCCCGTGGTCTAACAGGATAAGGCACGAGTCTTCTAAACTCGAAGATGGGGGTTCGAGTCCCTCCGGGCGCATGATATGGTAGCGAGTTGTGGTGACTGTAGCTCAATTGGTTAGAGCGCCGGCCTGTGGAGTCGGAGGTTGGGGGATCGTGACCCCTCAGTCACCCCAAAAACCAGCCGAAGGAGTCGCGAGACGCATTTCAATACAAACAACGAGGGCGACCGGGCGGGCGCCTTTAGCTCAGTCGGTAGAGCAGCGGCCTTTTAAGCCGTTGGTCCCGGGTTCGAGTCCCGGAGGGCGCACACTTTACGCACCGCTAGCTCAATGGTAGAGCAGTTGACTCTTAATCAATTGGTTCGGGGTTCGAGTCCCTGGCGGTGCACCAGATTCAAGCGGCGGCCTCCCACGAGGCTGCCGCTTTGTTAGAATCGGAGGAGCGCCGCAGCGCACGGAACTGCGCGCGCAGCTCGCGAGCATACGCTCGAGCGGCAGATGTCGCACCAAATTCAAATCCCGGCACGCATGCGGAAGCGGCGCTCGCTCGCCGAGTGGCGCTCGTTTCGAATTTGAGCGCGGCCAAACGTACGCCGAGAAGGACGTGAACGCGATCATCGCGTTCCACCATGCGGACTTCGCGACGCTGCGGCGCGAGATGATCGACAACGGCGTTCACGGCAGCGGCGCGACGGCGTGTAACTTCATCGGCGCGAATGACGGCGCCAGTTGCACGGGCTCAAAAGCGGGCCGCTAACCAAGGAGCGGCGCGGTCACGACGACCTGCGCCGCGTGCCGAGGGACTGCGTCGAAGGCGCTTCGCGGAGGCAAATCGACTGAGCGGCCTCTCGGCCGAAGCCCCTTGCTCGTTCAGGGAACCGCATGATCGCGATGATGCTCGACCTCAAGGGCGACACCGACCAGCTTCGAAAGGCCTACCATGCGATCAACGACGAGCTGCAAAAACAGGGCCGCTTCGAGGGGCTGGTTTTTCACACGGCCGGGCCGAACTTCGAGCGGGTGGCGGATCGTCGACCTGTGGCGTTCGCGCGAGATGTTCGAGAAGTTCGCACAGCGCATGATCCCGATCGCCCAGAAGAACGGCATGGGCACGGCGATGCCCGCCCGGAGATGTGGGAAGTCGAAAATTCGCTCAACGTCCCATCCAGCTCAGGGTCCCAGTCCTGTAAGGTATTAAGTAGATGAAACTCTTCATCGAGATACTGATCTCCGTGATCCTCCACCCGATCGCGATGATTCTAATGTGGATCAACGTGATCGGCCGAAGCGACCTCACCGGGCTCCAGAAGACCGCCTGGTTCTTGGCGGGCTTGCTGTTCGGGTGCTGGGGCCGATACTGTATCTGTTGGTCGCCGACGGTTCGCTCTGGTAGCCGCCGCGAGGCGCACGGACGGCTTCTTGAGCGGCGGACGCGAACCAAGGTAGAGTACCTTCTTGGCGGGCGAATGGCGGAATTGGTAGACGCGCTGGATTTAGGTTCCAGTGGGGAAACCCGTCAGAGTTCGAGTCTCTGCTCGCCCACCAGCCCCGCCGATGCGGAAGTAGCTCAGTGGTAGAGCATCGCCTTGCCAAGGCGAGGGTCGCGAGTTCGAATCTCGTCTTCCGCTAATGATTATGACTAGCTCGACGTTGACGCGGCTCGCTCCGACACAGGTTGCGATCGAAATTTCGATCACGCGGCAGGAAATCGCCGCAGCGGAGGAGCGCGCGTTTCGCAAGCTCGTCAAGAACGTTCGCCTGCCCGGGTTCCGCAAGGGCAAAGTGCCGCGAAAGATCTTCGAACCGAACTACGGCAGCGACAAGCTCACCACGAGAGGCAATGGACAGGTCGTCCCGCAAGTCTACGCCAAGGCGATCCGCGAACACGATCTGCAGCCGGTAGAACGACCCAAGCTCGAAATTCTCGCGGAAGACGACGGGCGCCGAAGCCGCGTGAAGGCGACCGTCGAAGTGCGCCCGACGATCGAGCTGCGCAACTATAAAGGAGTCGCGGTTTCACGCCCCGCAACGCCTGTCACGGACGCCGACGTCGAGAACAGCCTGCGGTCACTCGCGAAGGAACGGGCGACCCTCGTCCCGTACGGCGCGCCGCCGCGCTCGGCGACGTGGCGACGCTCGACTATGCCGGAACGGTCGACGACGCGCCGTTCGAGGGAGGCTCCGCGTCGGGACAGGTCACCGAGCTCAGCGAGGACCGCTTCATACCCGGCTTCGTTGCGGGCGTCGTCGGAATGACTCCAGGAGAGAAGAAGGGCGTCGACGCGCGCTTCCCAGACGATTATCCAGTCGCCGGTCTGGCCGGCAAGCCCGCGCGCTTCCACGTCACACTGCAGGATCTCAAAGAGTACGAGCTCCCAGCGCTCGACGACGAGTTCGCAAAAGCCGTTTCCCCGCATCAAACCATCGAAGAGCTGCGCGCCGACGTTCGGCAGCGTCTAGAAGCAGTCGCGGCAGCCCGCGCGCGGCGCGTCGTCGCGAACGCCGTGATGACGCACGTACTCGCCGCACACGATTTTGCGCTTCCCACATCGATGGTCGAAAGCGAGCTCGATCGCCTCGTCGAAGATGCTGCGGCCGGTGGCGAGTCCGGAACCGGCGACGCGGACGAGCGGCGACGATCGCTGCGCGGGGAGGCGGAGTCGCGAGTAAAGGCCGCGCTGCTGATTGAGGCGATCGCGAAGGCAGAGGGCATAGCCGCCACTCCGGCAGACGTCGCCGCGGAGCTCGAGGCGCTATCGCGGCGCTACGGCCAGCCGGCTGCGCGAATTCGCACGGCGCTCGGGAACAATTTGTTCTCGCTGATCGAAGGCATCGTCAGGAATAAGACGCTCGACTTCCTCGTCGACAACGCCGTCGTCACCGTAAACGAAGAAACTCCGGGGTCCGCGTCGTAGTTACACAGAGCATGGGACATCTCGTCCCAATGGTCGTGGAGCAGACCGCGCGCGGCGAACGCGCGTACGATATCTATTCGCGTCTGCTCAAGGACCGTATCGTCTTCGTCGGAGGGCCTATCGACGACCATCTCGCGAACTTGGTGATTGCACAGCTGCTCTTTCTCGAAAAGGAGGACCCCGAGAAAGACATCGACATGTACCTCAACTCCCCGGGCGGAAGCGTTACTGCCGGCCTGGCGATGTACGATGCCATGCGCTTCATCAAGCCCGATGTCGCGACCATTTGCATGGGATTTGCGGCCTCCATGGGGTCGATTTTGTTTACCGGCGGGGCTGCCGGTAAGCGCTTCGCCCTGCCTAACTCTAAGATCGTGATCCATCAGCCCTGGGTCTCGCAGATCGGTGGCCAGGCGACCGACGTGGAAATCGCCGCCCGCGACCTGATCGCCACCCGCCAGACGGTCGCACGGATCTACGAACAGGCGACGAAGAAACCGCTCGAACAGGTCCTTAAGGATATCGATCGGGACTACTATATGACCGCGCAGGAGGCCAAGGATTACGGGATAATCGACCAGATTATCGAAAATCGGCAAGGCCTGCCGATGCCGGCCAAAGGCTGAAGGAGACCGGGACGCGGGATGTTCCGATTTGGAGACGACAAGGGACAGCTGAAGTGCAGCTTCTGCGGGAAGTCGCAGGAGCAGGTCCGCAAGCTCATTGCCGGGCCCGGCGTTTATATTTGCGACGAGTGCATCGAGCTCTGTAACGAGATCATCGAGGAGGAGCTCTACAAGAACGTCGACGAGAACCTGCGGCTCCGCAACATCCCCAAGCCGAAAGAGATCAATCACATCCTGAACCAGTATGTGATCGGGCAGGAGCGCGCCAAGAAGTCGCTCGCTGTCGCGGTCTACAACCACTACAAGCGTATCAACGTCGGCGGCACCGCGGACGACGTCGAGCTCCAGAAGTCGAACATTCTTCTCGTCGGGCCGACCGGTTCGGGCAAGACCTACCTCGCGCAGACGCTCGCGAAGATCCTAGACGTGCCGCTCGCGATGGCGGACGCGACGTCGCTCACGGAGGCCGGCTACGTCGGCGAAGACGTCGAGAACATCCTCCTTAAGCTCATTCAGGCCGCCGACTACGACGTCAAGCGCGCCGAGAAGGGCATCGTCTACATCGACGAGATCGACAAAATCGCGCGCAAGAGCGAGAACCCGTCGATCACGCGAGACGTCTCCGGCGAAGGCGTACAGCAGGCGCTACTCAAGATCCTCGAGGGCACGACCGCGAACGTCCCGCCGCAGGGCGGCCGCAAGCATCCGCATCAGGAATTCATCCAGATCGACACGACCAACGTGTTGTTCATCTGCGGCGGCGCGTTTGATGGCCTGGAGCGCATCATCGAGTCGCGCGTCGCCGCCAACAACATGGGCTTCCGCGCGCAGCCCGAGGGACGCCGCGACGTCCGCGTCGGCAAGCTGCTTCAGCAGCTCATGCCCGAGGATCTCCTGCGTTTCGGGCTGATTCCCGAGTTCATAGGACGCCTGCCGATCGTCGTCACTCTGGATGCGCTCGACGAGCTCGCGCTGCGGCGCATTCTCACGGAGCCCCGTAACGCGCTCGTCCGGCAGTTCCAGAAGATCCTCAACATGGACGGCGTCGACTTGCAGTTCACGAAAGAGGCGCTCATCGCGATCGCCAACAAGGCGCAGGGTCGCAAGACCGGCGCGCGCGGCCTGCGTTCGATCCTCGAGGAAACCATGCTCGAGGTCATGTACGATCTGCCGTCGCTGCAAGGCGTCAAGAAGTGCGTGGTCAACAAAGACGTCATCGAGAAGAAAGAATCGCCGACGCTCGTGTATCACGAGCAGAAAAAGGACATGCCGGCCTGAGCCTCGCGCCGCGTAGCGTTCTCCGCGAAACGCTCACTAGAAGTAGCGCAGCGGAACGGTCTTCTTAAGCGAAAACTGCGACGAGCCCGGACCAGCGTAGGATGGGCACCTCGTTCCGAGCTTGCTCGTCCGGGCGAGCGCGGTAGCTGGAGAAGCACACCAGGTGCGACGACGAGCGGTTTCGCGGAGAAGGCCGTCCCGTCGCGCTCCGCCCGCGCCAACGAGGGAGAGGCGGCATCGCCGGGGTTGCTGAACGCAGGGCAACCGATGGACCTCCCCAAGCAGTACGACCCGCAGTCGACCGAACCGCGTCTCTACGAGCGTTGGGAGCGTAATGGCTACTTTCACGAGGAGCCCGATCCGGCGCGGCCGCCGTTCATCATCTGCATGCCGCCGCCCAACGTCACGGCGCGGGCGCACCTCGGGCACGGCTCTACCTACCTGCCGATGGACGTCCTCACGCGCTACCACCGCATGCGCGGAGAAAACGCCGACTGGCTGCCGGGCGTGGATCACGCGGCGATCGCGACCGAGGCCGTTTTGGTGCGGGAGCTGGCCAAGGAGGGGCTCCGGCGCGAGGACCTCGGCCGGGAACGCTTCGTCAAGCGCGCCTGGGAGTGGTCACGTAGCTACGGCGGCGAGATCGAGGCCCAGTTCCGGCGACTCGGCTTTGGGCCCGACTGGCAGCGGTCGCGCTTCACGATGGACGAGGGCCTCTCCGCGGCCGTGCGCCGCGTGTTCGTCCAGCTCTACCGCGAGGGGCTGCTCTACCGAGGAACCCGGCTAATCAACTGGGATCCCAAAGCCAAAACCACCGTCTCGGACGCTGAGCTCGAATACGTCGAACGGGACGGCCTCCTGTGGCAGATCCGCTATCCCGTCAAGCCGGGCTCGACGGAGGGCATCGAGGTCGCCACGACCCGTCCGGAGACCATGCTGGGCGACGTGGCCGTCGCAGTACACCCGCGTGACCCGCGCTACGCGGCGATGATCGGGCGGCGGGTCTGGATCCCGCCGCTGCTCGAACGCGCAATCCCGATCGTCGCCGACGAGGCCGTCGACCCCGAATTCGGCACCGGCGCACTGAAGATCACTCCGGCACACGATCCGCTCGACTACGACGTCGGCACGCGTCACGGACTCGCGATGCCGTCCGTCATCGACACAGAGGGACGCATCACCGGAGCGGACGTCCCGGTCGGTCCATACGCGGGCCTCGAGCGCTTCGAGGCGCGCGAGCGGATCATCGCGGACCTGCGGCAGGGCGGTTTTCTCCTCGACACGCAGCCACATCGTCACTCTGTCGCGACGAGCGACCGTAGCGGCGCCGTCGTCGAGCCGCTCCTCTCGTTGCAGTGGTTCGTCAAGACGGCACCGCTCGCGAAGCCCGCACTCGACGCGTATCGTGACGGCCGCCTTCGATTCGTGCCGCCGCGTCACGGGCGCACGTACGAGCACTGGCTCGAAAACATCCGCGACTGGAACATCTCCCGGCAGATTTGGTGGGGCCACCAGCTTCCGGTCTGGTATACGCCGGACGGCCGCGAGGTCGTCGCGGAAAGTGAGGAAGAGGCGCTCGAAATCGCGCAGCGCCAGTACGGAACGCACGACCTGACGCGCGATCCGGACACCCTCGACACGTGGTTCTCGAGCGGAATTTGGCCCTTCTCGATTCTCGGCTGGCCCGAGCAGACCGCAGAGCTGCGCTGCTGGTACCCATCGCAGGTGCTGCTGACGGGCGGCGAGATCATCTTTCTCTGGGTCGCGCGTATGGTGATGCTCGGGCTGCACTTCATGCGCGGCCTTCCGTTTCCTGACGTGGTGATCATGCCGACGGTGTTCGACGCCGCGGGACGCAAGATGTCCAAATCGCTCGGCAACACGATCGACCCGATGGTCCTCGCCGAGAAGTACGGCGCCGACGCCTTTCGCGTCTCGATCCTTCGGCAGATGCGCCTGGAGAGCCAAGAGATCCGCTACCAGGAGTCGCGCTGCGAAGAGGCCCGCAACTTCAATAACAAGATCTGGAACGCGACACGGTACATACTGGCGTTGCCCGAGGGACTTCCCGACGCGACTACCCTTCCAGCTAAGCGGAACCTCACGTTTGCGGATCGCTGGATTCTTACGCGGCTGCACGAGACAATCGTCGGGATGACCGACCTCTTCGACGATTACGACTTCGGCGCGGCCGTCGAAACGATCTATCGCTTCGTCTGGTACGAATTTTGCGATTGGTACGTGGAGGCGACCAAAGCCGAACAGAATCGCGCCACGCGCGCGGCGGTCCTTTCGTTCGTGTGGAACAACGCCATGCGCCTGCTCCACCCTCTCGCGCCGTTCATCACCGAAGAAGTATGGCTGGCGCTGCCGCACGACGGGCAGACGCTCCTGACGGCCACGTGGCCCGATCCGCTCGAGGTACCGGCATTCGACGACGACGCACGCGCTTTCGCACATCTGCAACGAACGATCGAGCGAGTCCGCAACGCACGCGCGGAGATCGGGCTGCATCCACGTGAGCGCGTGACGCTGGACGTCCCGGACGACGTGCCAGAGGCGGCAACGGCATTGCTCGCGTTGCTCGCGGGTGCGGAAATCGAGCGCGGTGACGCATCGGGCGAGTCGCTCGAAGAGTCCCTCGGTCGCGTCTCGGTCCGCGCGCCGCGCGGCGTGATCGAGGAGCGCTACCGCAAGCAGCTCGAGCACCTGCGTGCGGAGATCGACCGAGGCGAGCGGAAGCTCGGAAACGGGGCTTTCGTCGCCAAAGCCGCCGGCAGCGTCGTCGAAAAGGAGCGGGAGAAGCTCGACGGCTATCGCAGCGAGCTTGCGCGGGTCGAGGCCGCATTGCGCGCGATCAAGGAGCCCGCATGACAACCGGCGCTCTCCGCCGCGTGCTAGTGCGACACAATGAGGTCGCGCGGATCATCGCGCGCCTTGCGCAGCAGATGCTCGAGCCCCAGGACGCGCAGCAGGGGCTCGTCCTGCTCGGCATACGCCGGGGCGGCGAAGCGCTCGCGACGAGGATCGCGGCGGAAATCGAGCGCATTTCCGGCCGGCCGCCGGCACTCGGCTTTCTGAACATCAACCTCTACCGCGACGATCGCGTGACGCACGAGCTTCCCGACTCGCAGATCCCCGTCGACATCTCGGGGCGAGTCGTCGTAATCGTCGACGACGTGCTGTACACGGGCCGCACGATACGGTCCGCGCTCGACGCCGTCACCGACCTCGGGCGGCCCGCCGCGATTCGCCTCTGCGTACTCGTAGACCGAGGGCTCCGCGAGCTGCCGATACAGGCCGACTACGCGGGGCGCATCAGTCCGACGACTCCCGACGAGCGCGTGAAGGTGATCCTGTCCTCGCAAGCGGCTGCCACCGACGAGGTGACGATCCTCGGAAACGCAGATGCGCATACGGCGTAGCCTCATCGATCTGGACGACCTGAGTGCCGAGGAGCTGCATCAGATCTTCGAGCGGACGGCGCAGTTCGAGCGGGCCCCTCCCGAGCGGCTTCTCGAGGGCACGGGCTGCGTCAACATGTTCTTCGAGGAAAGCACGCGTACGTTCACGTCGTTCAACGTCGCGGAGCTGCGTCTTGGGGCCGATGTCGTGAACCTCGCTCCACACAAACTCAGCCTCGCCACCAAAGGCGAGACGCTCGAGGACACGGCGCTGACCCTGGGCGCGCTGGGCATCTCCGTGATCGTCATCCGCCACTCCGAGGCGGGATTCCCGCAACGCGTCGCGCTCGCGTTCGATGGCCACGTCGTCAATGCCGGCGACGGCGTGCACGCGCATCCTACGCAAGCCCTCCTCGATATCTACACGCTTCGGGAAGAGTTCGGCGACCTCAACGATCGGGCGATCGCCATCGTCGGCGACGTGCTGCACAGCCGCGTCGCCCACTCGACCATTCGCGGTCTGCAACGCCTCGGCGCTTCGGTCGTCCTGGTCGGTCCCGAGGCGTTCCTGCCGGGCGGCTATGCCGGCAATGGGGTCACCATTGCGCGCGATTTCGACGCAGTGCTCCCGCACGTCGACGCCGTCGTCCTTCTGCGCATCCAACGTGAGCGCTTCGTCGAGATGCCGCTGTCGGATGCGGACTACGTCGGCGCCTACCGCCTCGATCAGCGCCGCCTGGGCCTCGTACGCAAGGATGCGATCGTTATGCATCCGGGCCCCTATAACCGCGGCATGGAGCTCGACGACTCCGTCTTGGAATTCGCGGGGTGGAGGTACGCGCGGCAAGTCCATCACGGCGTCGGCGTGAGAATGGCCGTACTCGACTTTCTCGTCAACGCCCCAGGCACGTGACGGCGATGTTGATCAGGGGCGGGCGAATCGTCGATCCGGCGAACTCGCTGGATGCTCTGCGCGATCTGCGCGTGCGCGACGGCGCAGTCGCCGAAGTCGGCGAACACCTCGAGGCGTATGCCGGCGAGACCGTGATCGACGCCGCGGGGACGGTCGTAGCTCCCGGGTTCATCGACATGCACGTCCACCTCCGCGAGCCGGGATTTGCGCACAAGGAGCGGATCGACACCGGAACGGAGGCCGCATTGCACGGCGGCTTCACCAGCATGGCGTGCATGCCGAACACCGCCCCGGCGATCGACAGTCCGTCGATCCTACGCTCTTTGATGGACGATATCGAGCGACGCGCCCGGTGCCGCGTCTATCCAATCGCCGCCATCACGCGCGGACGCCGTGGAACGCAGCCGTGCGACTTCGGCCGCCTTGAGCGGGCCGGCGCGGTCGCCTTCTCGGACGACGGCGACACGGTCAAGGACGCGCGAGTGTTGCGCGAGGCGGCGCGGCTCGCGACCGGCCTAGCCGCGCCCTTCATCTCACACTGCGAGCCGGAGGACGAGACCGTCGCGCGCGATCTTTCGATCGCGCAAGAGACCGGAAAGTCGTGGCACATCGCGCACGTGACGACCCGCGTAGCGTTAGATTCGATCCGCGCGGCGCGCGCTCGCGGCGTGCACGCGACCTGCGAAGTAACGCCGCATCATCTCAACTGCACGAGCGCGGCGACACGCGAGCTCGGACCCGGAGCGCGCGTGAATCCGCCGCTGCGCGACGAGGATGACGTCGACGCGCTGCGCGCCGCGGTGCGCGACGGGACGGTCGACGCGTTTGCGAGCGACCACGCACCCCATACCGACAGCGAGAAACGCGCGCGCGAAGGCGCAGCGCCCGGTTTCACGGGGCTGGAGATCGCCGTCGGGGCGTACGCCGCGGCCCTCCCGGACCTGCCGATGACCCGTTTCGTCGAACTGATCGCGACCAACCCGGCGCGCATCCTCGGCTTGTGCGCGGGAACGCTCTCGATCGGCGCGCCGGCCGACGTCACGATCTTCACCGATCGCGCGTGGACCGTCGACCCTGCCCGCTTCGCATCCCTGGGCAAGTGCACGCCGTTTGCCGGCGCAACGCTCCCCAGGAAGGTGCTCGCGACGATCGTCGGTGGGGAGTTGCGCTACCGCGCAGCCGATCTCACGGCGTGAGCAAAGCCGCGCCCAAGGCCGCGCTCTTCCTCGCCGATGGAAGCCGCTTCGACGGCCATGGCCTCGGCTTCGAGGGAACCGCGCTCGGAGAGGCCGTCTTTTACACCGGCATGACGGGGTACGAAGAGGCGTTGACGGATCCGTCGTACGCCGGACAGATTCTGACGTTTACCTATCCAATGATCGGCAACTATGGCATTTCCGGAAGCGCCGCCCAATACGGACGCGCTTGCGCGGCGGGAACGGTAATCAAACAGATCGCCTACCACCCGTCACATCATCTCGCCAAGCAAGATCTGCCGACGTGGCTCGACGAGCAGCGCGTTCCGACGCTGGTCGGAGCCGACACGCGCTCGATCACGATCGCGCTGCGCGAGCACGGCACGATCTGGGCGGCGCTCGCAGTCGGCGAGGCGGCGCTCGCCGCCGCCGAGGAGCGGCTAACGCGTTTCGTTCGCGATGTGAGCACGAAGGCGCTCGTCCCCAGCGTGTCCACGCACGAGCGGTTCGCGCGCGGCCCGCTCGACGGCTACCGCGTTGTGCTGATCGACTGCGGCGTAAAGCGCGCGATCCTGCAGCAACTCGAGGCGCTTGGAGCTCACATCTCCGTCCTGCCGTACAACGCCACGGAAGCAGAAGTGCTGGCAGACGATCCGGACGCCGTCTTCATCTCACCCGGTCCGGGCGATCCGATGGACCTGTCCGAAACGATTGACGTGCTGCGCCGGCTCGCGGGCCGCACGCCGCTCTTCGGCGTCTGTTTGGGGCATCAGCTCCTCGCGCTTGCCTGCGGCGGACGCACCTACAAGTTGCCGTACGGACACCGCGGCGGGAATCAGCCGGTGATGGACCTGACCGCCGGAGAGGTGCTCGTGACGGCACACAACCACGGTTACGCCGTCGACGCCGCATCGCTGCCCGTCGGGCTCGAAGCGACGATGACGAATCTCAACGACGGGACGAACGAAGGCTTCCGGCATCGCGCTTTGCCGATCGCGGGAGTTCAGTTTCACCCCGAGGCAGCTCCCGGCCCCTTCGACGCTCGCCATCTCTTCGCACAATGGTTAGGGAACCTCGAGCGGCCGCGGCATTAGCTCTGAGTGCGGCGCTCGTCCTCGGCGCGCCGAGCGTAGCGCCGGCGCAGGCGCTACCGCGCTTGACGGTGCGTTCGTTCGCGTTGACGAGCGACACGGCGCATCCGCGCGTCGACGAGCCCTTCCACCTGATCGTGACGCTGCGCGTGCGCGAGCGAGTAACTCAGATCGCGAATCTCAACCTGCCGCTGCTTGCCGACGTCGAGCTCCTTGGGGACGAACGCCAGACGGTCAGCGGGTCAACCGAAACGCTCTATCGCGAGACGATCACCGTCGTCGCGCATCACCCCGGATCTCTCGCGATCTCGCCTGCGACGCTGCAAGCAATCGATGCGCGCGACGGTCAGGCCAAGCAGTGGTTTACGAACAGCCTGACGATCGACGTCGGCGGCATCGGCACGTCGGCGCTGCGTGCCGGCGCGGCGCAAATGCTGGCCGGCGCGGTAGCCGCGCTCCGCGTGCTGCTCTGGGCCCTGGGCATCGCGATCGTTCTGCTATTGATCGCGCTACTGATTCGCCGCCGGCGCCCCCTCGGCACGCTCGCTCCGCCTCCGCCGGCGCCGCCATCGCCTTCGGTCGAGCGCTCCCGCCGGGACCAGCTCGAAGACGCGCTCGTCGTGCTGCGCGCTGAGCGAACTCGCGCTTCGGCCCTCGCGGTGCGCAATGCCGTATGGCGAAGCATCGGGGCAAACGACGGCGCGACGCTTGGCGACGTGCTCCGCCGCCGAGAGTCATCGATGCCGAACACGCGAGACCTGCTCATCGCGCTCGAGCGCAGCGCCTTCACCTACGACGATGATTTGCAGGCCGCGATCCAGGATGCGTGCTTCGCGCTCGAGCGCGCAATGGACGTCGCGTGATGGCGCCCCTTGCCGACCTGCGCGCGGCGCTCGCGCACACGATTGTCGGCCAGGAGAGCGTCATCGAAGCGCTGCTTCTGGCGCTGCTCGGAAACGGTCACGTGCTCCTCGAGGGACCGCCCGGCCTGGCGAAGACCCTCGCGTGCCGCTCGCTCGCCGCTGCGCTCGAAGGCGATTTCAAGCGCATTCAATTCACGCCTGACCTGCTCCCGAGCGACATCGTGGGCACGCGCATCTTCGACCAGCGCGAGAGCGCCTTCGCGACGGTGCTCGGCCCGATCTTCGCGAACGTCGTTTTGGCCGACGAGATCAACCGCGCGCCCGCGAAGGTGCAGTCCGCGCTCCTCGAGGCGATGCAAGAGCGGCAGGTCACGATCGGGCCGCAGTCGTACGCGCTGCCCGATCCATTCGTCGTCATGGCCACGATGAACCCGCTCGACTCCGAGGGCACGTACGCGCTGCCGATCGCGCAGATGGACCGCTTCCTCATGAAGGTCAATGTCGGCTATCCCTCGCCCGACGAGGAGCTGCGGATCCTCGAGCGCTTCGCCGTCGCCGACACGCAGCCGGTTCGTGCGGTCGCCACGCTCGACGACGTTCGCTCTTGGCGCGAGCAGGCGCACGCGGTTCACATCGACGAGAAGCTGAAGCGCTACATCGTCGACCTCGTCACCATCACGCGCGGAGCTGGCGGCATTAGTGTGCGAGCGCAATCGGGCGACGCGCTGCGCGCGTCCGATCTCATCGATTACGGAGCGAGCCCGCGCGCCACGCTCGCACTCGCGTTCCTCGCGCGAGGGCGGGCGCTGCTCGAGGGGCGCGACTTCGCATTGCCGGACGACGTGCGCGCCGTCGCGCCGCACGCGCTCCGCCATCGCATCGGCTTTAACTACCGGCTCGTTACCGAGGGCGCGAGCGCCGATCGCGTGATCGACGGGATGATCGCCGCGATTCCCGCGCCGTGACGATACGCGAGGCGCTGCTGCGCGCGCGGCGCCGCCCTCGTCATCTGGGGGCAGGGTCACCGACGATCTATCGTGGCGACGGCTACGAATTCGTCGAGCTGCGGGCATATGTACCGGGCGACGACGTGCGCCGCATCGACTGGGCCGCCACCGCGCGCTCCGGCGACCTCCAGACGCGCGTCGTGCTCGAGGATGTCGCCCTCACGCTCGCGGCGATCGTCGACGCGTCGCCCTCGATGCGCGTCGGCCGGCGGCGGCCGCTGCTCGACGCCGCACGAGAGGCCGCGCAGGCGTGGTTCGGCGCCGCGCGCGGCGAGGATCGATGCATCGCCGTCGCGGCTTCCGGCGTCACCCCGTCGGCGCTCCAGCGGGCCCCGCAGCGCGCACTCGCGGCGCTCGGTGAAACGACCGCATTCGACCTCGCGCGCCTGTTGCGCACGGCGCGCGGCGCGCTGCCCCGCGGCACCGCCCTGCTCGCGATCAGCGACTGGTTTGAGCTCGACCGCGCCATGGAGCGCGACCTGGCCGAGCTGGGCGCGCGCTTTGACTGCACGGCGCTCGTAGTGCGCGACCCGTGGTACGACGAGTTGCCGCTCGCGGGAATGGTGCGCCTTCGCGGCGCCGAGGGCGGCGTGGTGCGCGCCTACGTCGGCGCGCGCGAGCGCGCTGCCTATCGGAACGCGGTACGATCGCGAGAAGAAGCCCTGCTGAGCCGATTCGCGCGAGCCAACTGGCGCACCGGCGTTTTGCGCGAAGAGAACGGGGCGGAGTCGTTGGCCGCCGCGTTCGGAGCGCACGCCAGTCCTGAGCGGAGTCGAAGGGCGTGAGCCTCGACCATCCGGCGCGGCTGCTGATCGGGATTTTCGCGATCGCGGCCTTCGCGTTGCTCTACTCGCGTCTGCAGCGGCGTGCGACAGGTCGCGACCTGGCTTACTCGAACGTCGCGTTTTTCGTGCACGCGGCAAAGCCGCGCGCGTGGGTTCCGCGCGTCCTCCAAGCGCTCTGGCTGATCGCGCTCGCCGGCGTCGCGCTCGCGGTCGCGCGGCCGCACCTGACGATTCCCGTGCCGGTGCGCGACGGCGACGTCTTCATCTGCATCGACACGTCGGGATCGATGGCATCCACCGACGTCGTGCCGACGCGCGCGCAGGCAGCCAAGGCCGCGGCGCGCGCGTTCATCGCCGAGAGCCCGCCCGGCATACGCATCGGTATCATTGCGTTCTCCGGCGCAGCGGAGGTGGTGGCGCCGCGCAGCGCCGACCATCAGCAGGTGGGCGCGGCGCTCGAGCAGGTTCCGCTTCCCAACGGCGCGACCGCCATCGGCGACGCGCTCAAGCTCGCCGCGCAGCAGTTCCCGCCACGCGGTCATCGCGTCATCATCCTGATCACGGACGGTGTCAACAACACCGGGACCGACCCAAACGAGATGGCGCAGTGGCTCGGAGCACATCACATCCCGGTCTACACCGTCGGCATCGGAACGCCCAACGGCGGATTGATCCCCGGAACCAACGAGGAGGCCACCATCGACGAGGAGGCGTTGCGCGGCTACGCGCAGGTCAGCGGCGGCGCGTACGCGCGCGTCGAGAACGCCACCGAGCTTCGCGACGCGCTCGCGCGGCTCGGGCGTATCACCTCGCTGCAGAGCAAGCCGGTGGACGCATCGCTCGGTTTTGCGGTCGCCGGCGCGCTCGGGATGCTGGTCGCGTTCGTGCTTGGCTTCGGTCTCGGCCGCTATCCGTGACCGATCCGTTCGCGCTGCTCGCGCGCTGGATTGACGACGCCGGCGGTCGCGATTGCATCGAAGCCGTTGCCATGTGCGTCGCAACCGCAGACGCGCAGAGTCGCTCGTCGGCACGCATTGTCTTGCTGCGCGGACTGGACGAGCGCGGCCTGCGATTCTACACGTCGTATGAAAGCCGTAAGGGACGCGACTTCGGAGAAAACCCTCATGCCGCGGCTGTGCTCTACTGGCCCCAGCTGCAGCGTCAGGTGCGCGTCGAAGGCACGGTGACTCGCCTCTCCGAGGCCGAATCGGACGCGTATTTCGGTTCGCGGCCGCGCGGCCACCAGCTCGCGGCGTGGGCCTCGGAGCAGAGCGAGCCGCTGGAATCGCACGAGATCCTCGAGGGCCGCTTCGCGCACTTCGAGCAGCGTTTTGAAGGAGAAGAGGTGCCGCGCCCGCACTCCTGGGGCGGCTATCTACTAGCCCCGGAGCGCTTCGAGTTCTGGAGCGGGCGGCCGAATCGGATGCACGAGCGCGTGCTCTTCACGCGCGGCAACGGGGCTTGGCAGACGACGCTCCTGCAGCCGTGAACTACGTACCGATGGCTAGCGACGCCGCGTAGTGCAAATCCGCATCGAGCCATTCGTCTTGGAGCTCGATGCGACGCGCATCCGGCGGATACGTACCCTTGGCATGCGCATTAAGCCAGTCTTGCGACAGCACCGTCAGATACTCGAAATTCTCCCAGGTAATGGTTCCATACCTTCGACGAATTATCGCGGTGAGCGGCGCAAGAGCTTCCCAGCTATAAACCACTGGGCGATTCCATATTTCAAGCGTAAGGTAGCGATCGACCAACCCATTCCTCACGAGCATGGCCATGCTTTCATAGAAATTACCGAGGGTAAGCGCACGGGCGATCAGCGGTCCGTTTTCAACGGTTCGTGCGGCTCGGTTTGCGATCTGATGGCGAAACGACGGATCGTTTAATTTTCGGCCAGCTCGGTGGTGACAAAGTGTACCGCGGCTTGAAAGTCCGCACGTTCGGTCGTCTCACGCAATTCGTTGAGCACCGCAATTTGATTGCTCCCGCGGGCGTGGCGGAGTTGCACGATAGCCGCGAGCGCGGTCGCCGAGATGACTACGAATGTGCCGAAAGTCGCCAGCGTATTCCAAAGCTCCAAAGACATACCGTCCTCCGAAAAACAGTGATCGAAGGGGATTAGTCAAACCGGCAATCGTCCCTCGACGGCGCCCGACGCGCCCGTCAGCCTGACGTGAGGCGCAGCCAGGTACTTTCGCTACGATCCGATAATGGGGACACTTTAGTGCCGCGGCGCAGCGTGATGGTCATCGGGTCGGGACCAATCGTGATCGGTCAGGCCGCAGAGTTCGACTATGCGGGAGTTCAGGCGTGCCGCGCGCTGCGCGAGGAAGGCCACCGCGTCGTCCTGGTCAACTCGAACCCCGCCACGATCATGACGGACCCTGAGGTAACCGACGCCGTCTACCTCGAGCCGCTGACCGTCGCATCGCTGGCCGAGATCATCGCACGCGAACGTCCGAATGCACTGCTGCCGACGCTCGGCGGCCAGACCGGCCTCAACCTTGCGGTCGAGCTCGAGGAGGCCGGCGTGCTGGTTGAGCACGGCGTGGAACTGCTCGGCACCCCGATCGAAACGATCCGGCTCGCGGAAGACCGCGAGCGCTTCAAGCTCAAGATGCAAGAGATCGGCGAGCCCGTCGCCCACAGCGCGATCGTCACGGCGATCGAGCAGGGCCAAGAATTTGCCGCCCGCTCCGGCTATCCGCTCGTGGTGCGCCCCGCATACACGCTCGCGGGCACCGGCGGCGGCGTCGTCTACGACGAGACGCAGCTTCGTGAAACGCTACACGCCGGCCTCAACGCGAGCCTCATCGGACAGGCGCTGCTCGAGACCTCGCTGCTGGGCTGGAAGGAAATCGAATACGAAGTGCTGCGCGACGCGGGCGACAACTGCATCGTCGTCTGCAACATGGAGAACATCGACCCGGTCGGCGTTCACACGGGCGACTCGATCGTCGTCGCGCCGTCGCAGACGCTCTCGGATCTCGAATATCAGATGCTGCGCAGCGCGAGCATCAACGTCATCCGCGCGCTCGACGTGCAGGGCGGGTGCAACATCCAGTTCGCGCTGCACCCCGAGCGCAGCGAGTACGCGATCATCGAGGTCAACCCACGCGTCTCACGCAGCTCGGCGCTCGCGTCGAAAGCGACCGGCTATCCCATAGCGAAGATTTCCACGCGCATCGCACTCGGCCAGCACCTCGACGAGATTCCGAACCCCGTAACGGGCGTCACGAAGGCCGCGTACGAGCCGACGCTCGACTACGTCGTGGTCAAGATACCGCGTTGGCCCTTCGACAAGTTCCCGATCGCAGACACGGCTATCGGCACGCAGATGAAGTCCACCGGTGAAGCGATGGGAATCGGCCGGACGTTCCGGGCCGCGTTGCTCAAGGCCGTCCGCGGACTCGACCTCGACCGCGTCACGCTGACGGGGCCGCTCGCCGAGTGGAGCGATGCGGAGCTCGAGGCGATCGTCGTCCGCCCGACGCACGAGCGTCTCTTCGCAATCTGTGAGCTCCTTCGCCGCGCGGGCGCGACGCGTCGGGACGCCGCGATGCGGCGCATTCACGAGCTCTCCGCGATCGATCGGTTCTGGCTCTACGAGCTCACCGAGCTCGTAGCGCTCGAGGAACGCATCCGCCGCGGCGCATCCAACGCCGAGAACGCCGACGCGCTCCAGTTCGGCTACTCGACGGCGAGCCTCCGACGCCTGCACGGCGACGGCGTTTCCACAAAGGCGACGGACGCGGCGCCCGCCTTTCGCATGGTCGACACGGCCGCCGCAGAGTTTCCCGCAAAGTCGCCCTACTACTATCTCTCGCGCGGCGAACGCGATGAGATGCGCGAGACGCCCGGCCAAGCCGTCGTCGTGGTCGGCAGCGGTCCGATCCGCATCGGGCAGGGCATCGAGTTCGACTACAGCTGCGTTCACGCCGCATGGGCGCTCAAAGACGCCGGCCGTTCGCCCGTCGTCATCAACAACAACCCGGAGACGGTCTCGACCGATTTCGACATCTCCGACGCGCTGGTTTTCGAACCCCCGGGCCCGGACGAGGTCGAGGCGGCGTATCGCGCCACGAACGCGCGGGGGGTCCTGCTGGCGTTCGGCGGGCAGACGGCGATCAATCTCGCCGGCGAGCTGCACAGGCGCGGAGTGCCGATCGTTGGCACCGACCGTCGTTCCCTGGACATGGCGGAAAATCGCGAACAGTTCGACGCGGCGCTCGCGCGCCTGGGCGTCGCGCGCCCGCGGGGCAAAGCCGCACGCAGCTTCCGCGAGGCGCGCGCGATCGCACGCGAGCTGGGCTTCCCGGTGCTCGTACGGCCGTCGTTCGTCCTCGGGGGTCGCGCGATGGAGATCGTCCACAACGAGGCGCAGCTCGCAGAGTACGCAGGCTCCGCGCCGCCGATTCTCGACGATGCTCCGCTCCTGGTTGATAAGTATCTGCGCGGCCTCGAGGTCGAGGTGGACGCCGTTTTCGACGGCGAGGACATTCTGATTCCGGGCGTCTTCGAGCACGTGGAGCGCGCGGGAATACACTCCGGCGATTCGATTAGCGTGTATCCCGTGCAGACGATCGGCGCGGCGATGGAGCGGCGCATCGCGGACCTCACGCTCGCCATCGCGCGCGAGCTCCAGATCCGCGGCCTGATCAACCTGCAGTTCGTCGTGCATGACGAGCAGCTCTACATCATCGAGGCGAACCCCCGCGCGAGCCGGACGATCCCGATAATCCAGAAGGCTACCGGGATCAATCTCGTCGCAGCGGCGACGCGCATTGCGCTCGGTGAGAAGCTCGGGGACATGGAGTACGGCACCGGGTTACTACCACACGTTTCCTACGTCGTCGTGAAAGTCCCGGTGTTCTCGTTTTCGAAGATGCGTGGCGTTGAAACGGTGCTCGGGCCGGAGATGAAATCGACCGGCGAGGTGCTCGGAATCGACGCGACGTTTGGCGGGGCGCTGCGCAAGGGCTTCCTCGCCGCGGGCGTTCGCCTTCCGGGCAGCGGTGGCCGCATTTTGGTGTCGATCGCCGACGAAGAGAAGGAGGAGGCCGTCCGCGTCCTTCGCTCCTACTCCGCGCTCGGTCACATGCTGGTTGCCACGCCCGGAACGCGTAGCGTTCTGGAAAGCGCCGGCATCCCGACCGAGGGGATCAACAAGATCGCGGACGGCTCGCCGCACGTGCTCGACCTCATCGCGTCGCGCGCCGTCGACTTGGTTATCAACGACGCGAAGGGACCCCGGGAAATCACCGACGACTACAAGATTCGCCGTGCGGCGGTCGAAGCGAGTATTGCGTGTTTAACGAGTTTAGATACGGCGCGGGCACTGGCGGAGGCTCTCGCAAGCGAGGCTGGGCCGCCGCGCAGCCTGCAAGAGTATCGCCGAGCCACCGCGACGATCGCCTCGTAGAGCCAAAGGACGCGGCAGTCCTTGTGCTGGGCGGAAACGCGACGACACTCGCCGTTCTGAACCGGTTTCCGTCCGCGAGTTGGGGTGCCTCGCCGAACGCCGCGGTTACCGCGCGCTTGATCCCGCTCGCGTGGACGCCGCTCGGCATCGCGCTCGGCGACGCGTCCCAAGAGGTCGGCATCCCGCTTTCGGAGCTCCTCGATTGGATGGACCGCACGTTTCCACTCGAGGACGAGCACGCGTTCGTCGCCCTGGTGCGCGACGTCGAGCTGCTCGCGCGCGTCGGCTGGAGCGCCGCGCTGCCGGAGCGGATAGACGAGTCGAACGTCATCAACGTCGAAGACCTGCCCGACGAGATCGTCGACGCGCTCGCGCAGCCGCCCGTGGCGCTCGTCCAGTGCGCCGCGTGCCGTCGCCTCTGCGTGCGCGACGACTTCGTCTGGAAAGAGAAGCAGTTGTGCGCGTGGGACTACCACGCGCAGGTGTTTGGGCGCCGCGGGCCGTGGCATGACGGGCCGTATGAGGAGCGGCACTTCGCGACGCTTCCGGCGTGCGCGTACGTCGCCGCCCCCCTCCTCGCCGAGGGCGGCGCCGAATCCGTGCTCACCGTCAGCGGGGTCGCCGAATCCGCGGCAGCGCGGATTGTCAACGCACTCTTGGAGGGCGACGCTGGGCGTCCCCACATGGCCGTGCGCACCCAGGGAGGCCTTACCGTCTTGCGAGAGGCATGACCAACCGCGCCATACGGGATCTCTCCCGGTTCTTCGTCCTCTTGTTCGCCGTGCTGGCGATTCGCCAAATTTACGTCCAAATTATCGATGCCCCGCGTATCGCCGCGGGACCGAATAATCCGCGCCACACGCTGCTCGCCGCGGATCGCGGCCGAATCTACGCCACCGACGGAACGCTCGTCGCGCACACGGTGGGCGGCAAGCGGCTTTATCCGCTCGGCGCCGAGCTTGCTCAGACCGTCGGCTACGCTTCGGTGCGTTACGGAACGAGCGGCATTGAGCGCGCATTCGACCAGGCGCTGACGCCGCCCGACCTCGGAGGTGATCCGCTGGCGCAGCTCCAGCAGCTCGTCGCAACGGTGCGCGGGAATCCCGCGCCCCCACGGGGGGCGGACGTGGTGACGACGATCCTGCCGTCGGTGCAGGCGCAGCTCTTTTCGCTGCTCTCGCGGTATCCGCGCGGCGCGGGCATCGTGCTCGATCCACGCACCGGCGCCGTCCTCGCGCTTGCCAGCGTACCGAGCTACGATCCGAACGACTTCGACGACGAGTTCCCGACGTTGCGCGCCGATCCGGAGTCGCCGTTGCTCAATCGCGCGCTCGATGGCCTGTATCCGCCAGGTTCCACGTTCAAGATCTTCACGGCGGCCGCGGCGCTGGATAGCAACACCGTGACGATGGATTCACGCTTCGAGGACCCGGGGTATCTGGTCATTGGGAATTTCGTCCTCCACGACAACGAGAGCGAGGCTACGGGGTACGGCGATCTCACGACCGCGTTCGCGCTGTCGAGTAACGTGGACTTCGCGCAGATCGCTCTGAAAATGGGAGTGGAGACCTTTTATCAGTACCTGCACCGCTGGGGAATCGGCGAATCGCTGGACTTCGAGCTGCCCGCGGAGACAGATCGCGTGCCGCCGCAGGCCGGCATCGTGCCCGGCGAGCTGGCGCAGATGGGTTTCGGCCAAGGGGCGCTCCTGATGACGCCGCTGCAGATGGCATTGCTCGCTGCGACGATCGCCGGCGGCGGCGACGAGCCGCGCCCGTACATCGTCCGTCAGATCGTCCGCGACGGCACGCCGGCAAGCGTGTCGAGCCCATCGACGCTCGCAGACCCGGTATCACCCGAGACCGCAGCGAAAGTGACGCAGATGATGATCGCCGTCGTGCAGCGAGGTACGGGCACTCCGGCGCAGCTGCCTCGAGTGACCGTCGCCGGTAAGACCGGTACGGCGACTAACCCGCAGGGCCGCTCGCACTCGTGGTTCGTCTGCTTCGCGCCGGCCGATCATCCGCGCGTCGCGGTAGCCGTCGTCATCGAAAACGTCGGCTACGGTGCGACGTATGCCGCACCGATCGCCCGCGACGTCCTGCGTACCGCGCTCGAGAGCATCGGTATTTGATCGAGGAGCGCATATTCAACAATCGGTACCGGCTCGACCGCAAGCTCGGGGAAGGCGGCATGGCGACGGTGTACTGCGGCACCGACGTGCTGCTGCGGCGGCGCGTCGCCATCAAGGTGTTGCGCGAACAGTATGCCGCGGACGAAGAGTTCGTGCGGCGCTTCTATCAAGAGGCGGAGTCGGCCGCGAAGCTCTCGCATCCGAACATCGTCAACACCTTCGACGTTGGACGCCAGGACTCAACGTATTTCATCGTTATGGAGCTAGTCGACGGGCCGTCTCTTGCTGAGATCATCGCCGCCGACGGCAGGCTTCCCGAGCCGGTGGCGATCGACTATGCGACGCAGATCGCCAGCGGCCTGGCTTACGCTCACCGTCAGGGCCTGTTGCATCGCGACATCAAGCCCGCGAACATCCTGGTGACCAAGGACGACGTCGTCAAGCTCTCCGATTTTGGAATCGCGCGAGCCGTCTCGCAGCAGACAATGGCGCTCACGAAGCCGGGGCTCGTGATGGGCAGCGTGTATTATATATCGCCGGAACAAGCGCAAGAGCACGAGATCCACGAAACGGCCGATCTCTACAGCCTCGGCGTCGTGCTCTATCAAATGCTCACCGGGAAGCTGCCGTACACGGGCGAGTCGCCGGTCACCGTCGCGCTCAAACACATTGGTGATCCCGTGCCGACGATCGACGGAGCGGCGACGGGCGTCAGTCCGGCACTCGGATCGATCGTGAACCGGCTGCTGCAGAAGAAGCCCGAGCATCGTTTCGCCTCGGCGAGCGAACTTGGCACCGCCCTCCGCGAAGCGCGAGAGCGCCCGACCGTCGCCGGTTACCGCATCTCCGACGACGCGCCGTCGCAGCGTCCGCTTCGCGGCGCGGAGCGACTGCCTCCGCGGCGCTCGCCGATGCCCGATCGGGCGGCCGCCCTTGAGGATGAGGCGGAGCGCGGAGCGCGACGCCGCGGCTGGGCCCTTCCGGCGCTCATCCTCGCACTGATTGCTGCGACCGCCATCGGTTACTTTTTATTCGGTAAGCCGCAACTCGGCAGCCAGACGCTCGTGGCCGATTACACCGGCATGACGACGGCGCAGGCGCAGCAGGCAGTCGTCAACGCCGGCCTGCGGACGCGCTTTACGAAGAGCGCGAGCGAGACGGTGCCTCCCGATCACGTGATTCGTCAACTGCCGGCGGCCGGGGCGAGGGTCGACAAGAATCAAGTGATCGAGCTCGTCATCAGCAATGGAAAGCCGCTGCGCGGATTGGAGGACGTGCGCGGATACAGTGTCAACGACGCGCAGCGTACGCTGCAGCAAGAGGGGTTCGCGGTGAATATCGTCCGCCGCCCCGACAACACCGTGGTAGACAACGTCATCGATCAGCGGCCGAGACCCGGTACCGGCGTGGCCGAAGGGAGCCGCGTTACGCTCGTCGTTTCGAGCGGCGCGCCGCCGATTGTCGTACCGTAATTTCGTGAGCCTGACGGTCGACGCGGCGCGCGCCTTGGCCATCCGTCTGGGGATCACGCTGGACACGTCGCAGACGATCCCGGGCATGCCTCCCAACACGATCGCATCGCAGAGCGCGCAGCAGGGAACGAAGATCGATCGCAACAGCGTGGTCCACGTCGTGGTCAACAACGGCATGCCGAATGGGCCGGTCGAGTCGCCTGCGGCCAACGGGCCGGTTTCGAAACTCCCCAGCGTCGTCGGCGATGATTACGCGACGGCGCGGCAGGCCCTCACGCAGTCGGGCTTCCAGATCGCCGTTCGCTTCGCACAGCAGAGCACCAACAACGGCTATATCGTCGCGCAGACGCCGTCCGCCGGACCGCAGGCATCGGGTTCCACCGTGACGATCACCCTCTCGGTCTCAGGCGAGGTGCCCGATACCGTCGGCCTATCGCAGTTCGACGCGATGAAGCTGTTGCAACAGTACGGCTATTCCGTATCGCACTCCGAGTATACGGAGAGCGTCGGGGAAGGCGGCAAGGTCGTCGGAACCGAGCCGCCGGCAGGGACGAGCCTCGCGCCTGGATCGTCGGTCACGCTGACCGTCAACGGGACTCCGCCGCCATAGCCTACGCTGTGCGCGTTCTCGGGATCGATCCCGCGCTGCGCACGACGGGATACGGCGTGATCGAGCGCCGCGACGGCCGCGTTGCGCTAATCGAGGCCGGCGTCGTCGTCCCCCGCGCCGGTGCGGCGCTCGAGCAGCGGCTGAACGAGCTCCACGCAGGCATCGCCGAGGTCATCGCGCAGACGTCGCCGACACTGGTCGTCATCGAGGAGCTCTACACGACCTACAAGAACCCGCGCTCGGCGTTGCTGATGGGACACGCTCGCGGCGTGCTTTGTCTGGCGAGCGCGCAGGCCGGCGTCGCCGTGCACACGCTCGGCCACGCGCGCGTCAAACGCGCGCTGGTCGGCTCGGGGAGCGCCCGCAAGGAACAGGTCAGCGCCATGGTGACTCGACTCCTCCACCTGCGGAAACCGCCCAAGCCGCACGATGTGTCCGACGCGCTGGCGCTGGCGCTCGCATTCCTCAACGTCCTCGAGCGTCGCGCGCCGCATGTTCGCTAGGATCAGCGGCTCGCTGGTCGAGCGCACGCACGACGCCGCGGTCGTCGAGGCGGGCGGCCTCGGATACGAGATCGTGCTCCCGCCGTGCATCGCCGAGAAGATCCCAACGACGCCGGGCACAAACGTATCTCTGGAGATTTACTCCGTCGTCAATTTGGACGGCAACAGCGGCCGCTTCACCTACTACGGTTTTACGAACTCGATCGAGCGGGAGTTCTTTGAGGCGCTCATCACCGTCGCTTCGATCGGCCCGCGCTCGGCTGCCCGCGCGTTTTCCGCGCCGATGTCTACTATTGCCGCCGCCATTGACCGCGGCGACTACGTTTTTCTTAAGAGCCTGCCCGGGATAGGCCAGCAAAAGGCGCGCGACATCGTGGCGAAGCTCCAAGGAAAGGTTGCGAAGTTTTTGCTGATCCAAGACGCGCCCGCGACACGCCCGAGCGCGATGCCCGGTTTCGCCGACGAGGCACTGGCCGTGCTCCTCCAGTTGGGGTACAAGCGTGGCGAAGCGGAGGCGATGATTCGCGAAACGCTCGACGCGAGTCCGGCGATCGACGACCCCGAGCGCCTCCTCGCGGAGATATACCGCCGCAGAGCGGCGAAGGAGTCGGCGTGAGCGAGGCCAAGGCGCGCAAACGCCTGTTGGGCCCCGCGGACGGAGATGCGTCGGCGGGGCCTATTAACGACCAGCGTATCGTAGATCCGCGCGACGTCATGGAGGACGAGCTCTACGGCGCGAGTCTGCGTCCACGCTCGTTCGACGAGTACGTCGGTCAGGAACGGGTCGTCGAGAACCTCCGCATTTCGATCGACGCCGCCAAGCAACGCGGCGAACCGCTGGAGCACGTGCTCTTCTACGGGCCTCCCGGCCTCGGCAAGACCACGCTCGCGGGCCTCATCGCGCGCGAGCTCGGCGCGAACTTTCGGCCGACGAGCGGCCCGACGCTCGAGAAACCCAAGGATCTCGTCGGAATTCTGACGTCGTTGGAAGAGGGCGACGTTTTCTTCGTCGACGAGATTCACCGGCTCGGGCGCGTGGTCGAGGAGTTCCTTTATCCGGCGATGGAGGAGTTCCAGATCGACTTCGTCGTCGATCGCGGAGCGTACGCGAAGACGTTGAAGCTTCCGCTGCGGCGCTTCACGCTCGTCGGCGCGACGACGCGCGCCGGCATGCTGACCGCTCCACTGCGCGAGCGCTTCGGCATCGTGCAGCATCTCGATTACTATCCCCCGGCAGAGCTCGAACGCATCGTGCGGCGGTCGGCGAGCGTCCTAAACGTGCCGCTCGACGTCGACGCGGCCCACACGATCGCCGCGCGCAGCCGCGGGACGCCGCGCGTCGCCAACCGGCTGCTGCGACGCGTACGCGACTTCGCCGAAGTTCGCTCGGACGGCCGCATCACCGAGCCGATCGCATGCGAGGCACTGGGGCGCGAGGGCGTGGACGAGGTGGGCCTCGACAGGCTCGACCGCGCGTTCCTGCGCACGATCGTCGAGCAGTATCGCGGCGGACCCGCGGGCATCGCCGCGATTGCGGCCACGCTGACCGAGGACGCCGAAACACTGGAAGACGTCGTGGAGCCGTACCTGCTCAAGGAGGGATTCGTGACGCGTACCGCCAGCGGGCGCCGCGCGACCGCAGCGGCATACCGCCATCTCGGCGTCGCGACCGGCACGCCCGCGCAGGAACGGCTACTGTGAAGCGCGCGCCGAATGCGCTGGTCGCGGCGGCGCCGTGCTGATGGCGGCGGAGCACGCGCATGCGCGCCTGAAAGGCTTCGTCGCGAGTTTTCCGCAGATGGGCGTTCCGGTCGGGTTGATACTCGCGAGCCTGATCTTCACGGCGGTCGCGGGCCGTTCTTTCTCCAGCGGCAACGCGAGCGCCGCGTTCCTGAGCTTCGGATGGCGAATCCCGTTCCTCCTAAGCGCAATCCTCGTTGCCGTCGGCCTCATCGTTCGTCTCAGCATCCCCGAGACGCCGGCGTTCGAGCGATGCAGACGGCGCGAGGAAGTCATGGCGGCGCCGGTCCGTTCGGTACTCTCCAAAAATTTGAAGCCGGGACCGCTGGCCGCAATGCCCAGCGAGATGTTTCCTTCGAACGTGCGCTATAGCGGAGTATCGGTCGGGTATCAGGGAGCGGCGATCTTCGCCGGTGGACTCGCGCCGTTTGTTGCGACACTGCTGCTGCATTGGTCCGGCGGCGCCTCGTGGGTGCTCGCCGCTTACCTCATCTTCATGGCGGCGATCTCGCTGGTTTCAATCTGCCTGATCCCCGAGACGAGCGGCGTCGACCTCACCGAAGCGGCGCCGTTGCCGGTCTTGGAGTACGCCGGCTGATGCGGCGCCGCACCTTTGTGATGCTCGGTGTTGCGCCGTTGCTTGCCGCGCGCGCGGCGCGCGCGCAGAGCGACGCCGATCCGTCGAGCTGGTCGCGCAAGCCGGCGCTGCGCGTGCTGCTCGGGAATGGCGAGGCGACGCCGGCCGGCCCCGACCTCTTCACGTTCGACGGACGCCTCTATCGCGGAACGTTCACGCGCCTCGACGACCGGCGCATCGTCAATCTGGTCGATCTCGAAGAGTACCTTTACAGCGTCGTCTCGCGCGAGATGTCCGCGCGCTGGCCTTCCGCGGCGCTCGAGGTACAGTCGATCTGCGCGCGCACGTACGTGTTGCAGCGCAGCGACCCGCGGCGGCAGTTCGACGTCATTCCCTCGGAGCTGGACCAGCTCTACGAAGGCGTCGCGGGAGAGACGCCGGCGGGAACTGCGGCGGTCGCGGCGACCGCGGGGCAGGTGCTGAAATACGGCGACGCCTACGCGCGGATAGCGTATTCTTCGTGCTGCGGTGGGCACACCGAGTCGTCATCGGACGCCTGGGGTGCCGCGCCGATTCCCTATCTCGCGGGAGTCGTCTGTACGTCGTGCTCGGCGTCGCCAAATTATCGCTGGTCCACGATCCTCTCGCTGGATCAACTCGAGCGAAGTCTGTCGGCCTACGTCGGCCCGATCGGAGCGTTGCAAGACCTGCGCATCACGGAGCGAGATCCCAGTGGCCGAGCGCGCGGCTTCGAGCTCGTCGCCGACGGCGGCAGCAGCACGGTCGCCGGCGCAGCGTTCCGCCGCGCGGTGGGGTCGCGCGTGTTGCCGAGCCTGTTGATCGAGCGCCTCGAACGCGACGACAACGCCGCGCAGATTTCGGTCGACGGCGCCGGCCTCGGTCACGGGGTCGGGCTCTGTCAGTGGGGCGCGCGCGGAATGGCGCTCTCCGGGCGTACGGCGCCCGGGATCGTGACCTACTACTTTCCGGGAGCGATGGTCGCGCATCTCTAACCACGTCGCGCATCCCACGGCGGCGTACGATTACGAGCTGCCGGAAGAGCTCATCGCGCAGAAGCCTTCGCCGCGTCGCGACGGCAGCCGGTTGATGGTGCTCGAGGACAGTGCGTTCGAACATCGCCGCTTCGCCGATCTCCCGCGGCTGCTGCTTCCGGGCGACGTCCTCGTGCTCAACGAGACGCGCGTGATCGCCGCGCGGCTGATCGGCCGTCGCGCCGGCGGCGGGCGAGCCGAGCTGCTCTTACTCCACCCCGCCGGAACTCTGCGTTATGACGCAAGCGCGCCGAGCTGGATCGCCTTGGCGCGGCCGGCCCGGCGACTGCGCGCCGGCGACCGCATCGCCTTCGGCGGCGGCGAGGCAATCATCCGCGGCGAGCTGGAAGACGGAATGCGCGAGATCGAGCTCCGCATCACGCAGCCGCTGGAGCGATTTCTGTTGGAGGCGGGACGAATGCCGCTGCCGCCATACATCCACAACGAGTCGCGCGAGGCGCAGGAGCGCTATCAGACGGTCTTCGCACACGTACCGGGCAGCGTCGCGGCGCCTACCGCGTCGCTGCACTTCACGCCCGAGCTGCTGCGGGACCTCGAGGCGCGAGTCGAGATCGTGCGGCTCTCGCTCAACGTCGGGATTGGAACGTTTCGGCCGGTAAGCACCGACGCGATCGAAGAGCACGTGATGCATGCCGAAGCCTACTCCATCCCGGAGCCGGCCGCCGTGGCGCTGGATCGAGCGCGGCGGGAGGGCCGCCGCATCGTTGCGTGTGGGACGACGGTTGTTCGCGCGCTCGAGGGCAACGTCCATGCCCACGGCCGCGTCGAGGCGGGCGATCACGTCACCGATCTCTTCATCACTCCGGGGTTCCGCTTCCGCATCGTCGACGCTATGATCACGAACTTCCACCTTCCACGCTCGACGCTGCTGATGCTCGTCAGCGCTTTCGGCGGCTTCGAGCGCATCCGCGCTGCATACGCGGAAGCGATTGCGCAGCGATACCGGTTCTATTCGTTCGGCGACGCGATGCTGATATCGAACCGAGCATGAAACTCGTCACCCTCGACGCTCCCGGCGCACCCGACGTGCTGCGAGTCGCGCAAGACGAACCCCCGGCTACCGGAGCGGACGAGGTTCTGATCGCGGTCGAAGCCGCCGGCGTCACGCATGCCGACGTTATGCAGCGCGCGGGACGGTATCCACCGCCGCCCGGCGCTTCGCCTATCTTGGGGCTCGAGGTTGCGGGCACGATCGCACGCGTCGGCGAGCGCGTCACGCGGTGGCGAGCAGGCGATGCGGTTTGCGCGCTGACTAACGGCGGCGGTTACGCCGAACTCGTGGCCGTGCCCCAAGGCCAGGTTCTTCCGATGCCGCAGGGCTGGAGTGCGGTCGAAGCGGCGACGCTTCCCGAGAACGCCTTCACCGTCTACGACAACATGGTCACGCGGGCGCGCCTAAAGCACGGCGAGAGCGTGCTCGTTCATGGCGGCACCAGCGGCATCGGGAGCACCGCAATCATGTTCGCGCGAGCGATCGGCGCAACCGCGATTGCGACGGCCGGAAGCGACGAGAAGTGCGCGGCCTGCGTGAAGTTGGGCGCCACGCACGGGATCAACTATCGCACGCATGATTTCGTGACGGAGACGCTGCGCCTGACGGGCGGAAGCGGCGTCAACGTCGTCATGGACATCGTGGGCGGCGACTACGTCGCGCGGGACATCGACTGTCTCGCGCTCGACGGTCGCGTAGCGTGCATCGCGACGCCAGGCGGCCGGATCGCCGAGATCGACCTCGGCCGCCTCTTCGCCAAGCGCGCGACGATTCTGGGCTCGAGCCTGCGCCCGCGCAGTGCCGCGGAGAAGGCCGCGATTGCGAACGCGCTGCGCGAAAAGATCTGGCCCTTGCTGCCCCAGCGCGACCCGATCCGCCCGCTGATAGACTCGGTCTATCCGTTCGAACGCGCGGCGGAGGCGCACGCGCGCCTCGAATCGAGCGCGCACGTCGGCAAGCTCGTGCTCACGCCTAATGGTAGATCCCTTGGCTCTGTGACGTGAATCCCGTCGCCATGAAGAACAGCATCGGGATCGATAGCATCGTGTTCACGCGCGACGCCAGGAACGCCGGACGGCGCGCTCTCGCCTTCTCCTCGTCCGTCGCCGGGACGATGCCGAGCAGCTTCTTCTGATTCGGCCAGATGACGAGCCAGACGTTGAGGAGCATGATCGTTCCGAGCCACGCGCCGATGCCGATCGGAGCCATCGCGCCGTGCAGGAGAAACGCGGCGACAAAGCCGTTCTCGCCGGCTCCGCGATAATTACCGAGCAGCGCGGCGCCGAATATCCACGTCACGACCGCTCCCCAGCGGAAGAAGAGCAGCGCGCGCGGCATTACGTACTTCGAGATCGGCCCGGCCTCGCCGGCCGCGCTGGCCTCCTTGACGGCCGCCGCATTGACGAAGTTGAAGAAGTAGAGCAGGCCGATCCACATGATGCCGGCCATGATATGGAACCAGCGAAAGACCCAATCGAGATTGAGTTCCATATTATGCGCCCGATCCGAGCGAGCTCGAAACGAGCCAGCGCGCTATGAACCAGAGAATTACCGTCAAGACGAACCCGCTGATGACGGTGCCCCAAATCGAATCTAAAGGATTCTTCACACTCAGGCCTCCTCGCATTTGCGGTGCTTAGGGTTGGTGTCGCTGCTCAAGAATGTTGCCCGCCTCAACGGGGTGTCCTCCCGGTCGATTCGCCGGCCGGCCGGCCCGGCCGCGGCGCGTGAGTTTGGGCACGGCGCCCGTTGGGTATGGAGAACAGCTATGAAAATCTACACCCCGATGAAGACGTATTCTCCGAAGAAGTGGGAGCTTTCCGGATTGCAGGGCATCTCCGATGCGACCCTCGAGATGCATTTCGGACTGTATGAGGGTTACGTCAAGAACGTCAACCTCTTGAACGAGCGCCTGAACGAGATCCGCTCCGCCGGAAAGGCTGCGGGCAGCGATCCCGCCTACGCCGAGCTCGTTCGTCGCCTCGGGTTCGAGTACAACGGGATGAGGCTTCACGAGTACTACTTCGACAACATGGTCCGCGAGCCGGACGAGATCGGGAACGGGCGCCTGTACGATGCGCTCGGCGAAAGCTACGGCGGGTTCGAGGAATGGAAGAAGGACTTCATGGCGGTCGGCGGTATGCGCGGCATCGGTTGGGCGATCGCGTACTGTGACACGACCAACGGCCAGATAACTAATCACTGGATCAACGACCACGAAAACGGGAACCTCGCCGGCTTCGTGCCCATCGTCGTCATGGACGTTTGGGAACACGCCTTCATCAAGGACTACAAGCCGGCCGAGAAGAGCAAGTACATCGAGGCGTTCTTTGCCAACCTCGATTGGAAGACGTGCGAATCGCGCTTACCTTGACTCGGCTTCTCGCGATCTCAGAGGCTATGAGACCGTAGCCTTAGCCTGCGCGACGATTGTCTTCGCGCGCGTGTACCAGACTAGGCCGGGCGGCGCGGCACGCTGCTTGCGCACGTGCTTGCGCAGCGTGTAGTCCACCGGGACCGTAATGGAAGCCTTTGCCTTCGAGTGAAACGCGGCAAGCGCCGCCGCGGCTTTGACGTCGCCCTCAGAGGGAGCGTCGCGGCCCTCGCGCGACAGGATGACATGCGCTCCGGGAATTCCGCGCGCATGAAACCACAGATCGTTCGGGCGAGCAAGGCGAAACGTGATGTCCGCGTTTTCGGCCGGCGAGCGGCCCACGACGATGCGCGCGCCGTTGGGCGTGCGGAATTCGAGCAAAGCGCGCTTGCGCCGCGGCGCGGGCGCGCGCGGCGCCGTCTTGGCACGCCTCGTTAGCTCTCCGACGGCCGACTCGACGTCGCCGATGTCTTGGTCCGCTGCGCGCTCGGCCTCCCAGCGCAGCGTCTCGATCGCCTCGAGCGTGCGCCCCGCTGCGCGTTCGCGTTGCGCGAGGTGCGGCACGCTCTTTGCGAGCTTCTTGTACTCCGCGAACAGCTCCGTCGCGCGCGCCTTCGCATTTTCGCGCTCGTCCGGCTGGAGCTCGTGTAGCGTTCCGAAAACGCGCTCGCCTTCGGCTCGCAGACGTTCCCGCTGCTCGACACGGACGCGCTTGGCGGCCAGCGCCTCGAGCTCGCGGCGCAGCTTGTGCTCGCGCTCCTCAAGCCGGCGCAAGAGCGCCTGCCGCCGCTGCTCCTGACGCCGGCTGCCCGCGGAGGCCCTGCGGCTATCGCGCAGCTCGGCGAACAGCGTGAGGAGCGACGGCTCGCGTGAATGTTGCGAGTCCTCGAATCCGTCGAGCGGCGCGATATAGGCCTGCAGCAGCTCGCCGTCCCGGCGATAGACGTGTAACGCCTCTATGTGGGCGTCGCCATCCGCCGGTGCCTGCGAGCCGATCGTTCGTACCTTAGCAGGAAGCGGCGGAAGCTCGTACGGTGCGCCGGCGCGGACGGCCCGCCGCGTGTTGTCGGAGGGCGCGAACTCCTTATACGCGGCCACGACGCGCTCGCCCTTGACCAGCACGAGATTGCCGAAGCGCGGCACGAGCTCCACATACAGATCGAGCTCTTCGCCGACTCCGAAGCGCGAGCGCGCGGAGAAGCGCAGGCGTAGCAACCGATCGTTGCGCCGCGCGTTGACAGCGCAGAGCGTCATTCCGTGCAGCGAGCGCGCGACCGTCCGGACGAATCCGGGCTCCTCGACGGTGCCCAGC
Organism: Vulcanimicrobiota bacterium; assembly: GCA_963722595.1. Lineage (GTDB taxonomy): Bacteria > Vulcanimicrobiota > Vulcanimicrobiia > Vulcanimicrobiales > Vulcanimicrobiaceae > Cybelea. Next base: position 363,070 of record CAVRNN010000001.1, read on the forward strand.
GGCGAACCGGACGTGTCAATGTCCTCGACGGTCAACAGCGGGGGCGACTCGAACGGGTCAATCGCTACGAGCGCGCGCGCGCCGCGACGCCGGAAGAGCAGACCGACGCGTCCGTCGTCCAGCATCCCCGCGTCGTCCAGGCGCGCACCCCGGAGCCGCTCTTCGATTTCGCGAGCGAGTCGCTGGATGAGGACCCAATCGGTCAGCATCAAACAATCTTATCGTGAGGATTCGAATAGCCTTGGCGTCCGTTGCGATCGCGTCGCTCTGCGCCTGCGGCGGCGGCGGCTCGCCCGCGCCGAAGAACTGGAGCCCTATCGCGGGCGAGAAAAATGCCTGGACGAATGGAGGCGGTTCGCAGTACCGCTACGATACGGCGTCGTTCGGCGGATCGCTGTCGGATCTCGCCTCGCAAGTGGCGATCGACGCGTTGACGAAAAACCGCGGCGCGAAGCTGCAGAGCAGCAACCCCTTCGAGGCCTGTCCAGGCGCGGCCGGGCTCGCGACGTTCCGGCTAGACGGCCACGGCCTCCTCGCCGAAGGCTTCGCGGTTCGAGACAACCGGGCCGTGCGAACGCACTATCTCCGTCCCGAGGGGGCGCGGGCGGATCCAGACGTCCTGCAAGCGATGCAAGCCGTGCTCTGCAAGCCTCCGGCGTGACGTAGGGCAAGCGGCCCTGCCGCGTGGAAAGGTGGGGCGTTGGGCACGGGGCCGGGTCTGCTGTTCGTGGTATCGGGCCCCTCGGGGGCGGGCAAGGATACGCTCGTCGAGGCGTTAAGGGAACGCCGGGCCGCGTTGCGCTACTCCGTTTCGGCTACGACGCGGCCGCCACGCTCGGAGGAGCGCAACGGGGAACACTATTTCTTCGTTTCGCAGGAGGAGTTCGAGCTGCTGCGGAGCGAGGGGCGCCTGTTGGAATGGCGGGAGTACAACGGCAACCTTTACGGGACGCCGTGCGATTACGTCGAGGAGAGCTTGACCGAGGGCTACGACGTCGTCATGAAGCCCGAAGTCAACGGGGCGCTCGCGGTCAAGTCGGCATACCCCGACGCGGTCCTGATCTTCCTGGTCCCGGACCGCTTCTCGCACCTCCGCGAGCGGCTGCTCGCTCGTCGCACCGAGACGAACGAGGAGATAGCGCGGCGGCTCGAGATCGCGCAACAGGAGATGAAGTTCATCCGTTGCTTCGACTACATCGTGGTCAACGAGCAAGACCACCTGGAGTGGGCCGTGCGCGACCTGGAGGCCATCCTGCAGGCGGAACGCTTTCGCATCCATCGGTACCCCGACGACTCAATTCGGCACGTCGAGTCGTCATGACAACATCAGTTGAGAAGGAACGAGATCGAAATCACATGAGCAAATCCGTATTCGGCGACCTCGACGTTCTGCTCGAGCACGCCGATTCCAAGTTCAGCCTCGTCAACATCGTGACGAAGCGGGCCCGCCAGTTGAACAACTGGATTCGCGTGCAGCAGTTACCGGCGAGCGATCGCCGCGAATACTTCGCGAGCGAGCCGCTCGTCGATCTGGAGACGATCAATCCCAACAAGCCGGTCTCGATCGCGCTCGACGAAATTGCCGACGGCAAGATCGAATATCGCCGGACGCGGGAAGGGATCAAGTAAGAGCGTGGTACGATGTGCGGGATAGTCGGGTACGTCGGCGGACGCGATAGCGTTCCGATCATCTTAGATGCGCTGAGGCGTCTCGAGTACCGCGGATACGACAGCGCCGGCATCGCCGTCATCGACGCGTCCGGGAGGCTCGCCGGGTCCAAAGCCGAGGGCAAACTTTCGCGGCTGGCCGAGCGCCTCGCCAACGGCAGCCCGCTCTCCGGCGCCGCGGGCGTGGGCCACACGCGCTGGGCGACGCACGGCGCTCCGTCCGATGCTAACGCCCACCCGCACCTGGACTGCGGCGGCAAGATCGCCGTCGTGCACAACGGCATCATCGAGAACTACGTTTCGCTGCGCGCCCGGCTGATCGAGCTCGGGCACGTGTTCAGAAGCCAAACCGACACCGAGGTCCTCGCGCACCTGATCGAGCTGCATAACGACGGCAACCTGGAGGAGGCCGTGCGCCGGACCGTCCGCGAGGTCCGCGGTGCTTACGCCCTTGGCGTCATCTCGTCGGATGACCCCGAACACCTCGTGTTCGCGCGCAACGGCGCGAGCCCGCTGGTTTTGGGCATCGGCGACCGGGAGATGTTCGTCGCCTCGGACACGCCCGCGATCCTGCCCTACACCCGCCGCGAGGTCATCTTGCAGGAGGGCGAGATCGCCGTCGTCGGGCGCGACGGTTTTCGCCTCAGTGACTATGCCGGCGCGAGCATCGAGCGCGACCCGATCGCGATCACCTGGGACCCCGGCTCTGCCGAGAAGACCGGGTTCAAGCACTTCATGCTCAAGGAGATCTTCGAGCAGCCCAACGCGATCAAGCAGACGCTGAGCGGGCGCGTCGAGGAGGACGGCAGCGTCAACTTCGGCACCGAGTTGGGAGATATCACGCCGGAGCGCCTTCGCAACCTGAGCAAAATCGCGATCACGGGCTGCGGCAGCGCGTACTACGCCGGGATGGTCGGGATGTACTTGCTACGCTCGCTCGTGCGTCTGCCCGTCGAGATGGAGCTCGCCAGTGAGTTCCGCTACGGCGATCCGGTGATCGACCCCACGACGCTGGTGATCGCCATTTCGCAGTCGGGCGAGACCGCCGACACGATCGAGGCGGCCCGCCTCGCGCAAGAGTCGGGCTGCGGCGTCTTGGGAATCTGCAACGTGCTCGGCTCGCACCTGACGCGGCTGGCCGACGGCATGCTTTACACGCGCAGCGGGCCCGAGATCGCCGTCGCCGCCAGCAAGACTTTCGTCGCGCAGGCGACGGCCATGACGCTCTTCGCGCTCTATCTGGCGCGGCTGCGCGGCACGACCGACGAGCGCCGCCTGGCGGAGGTCGCGGACGGGACGAAGCTGCTGCCCGCGGCCGTAGACGTCGTGCTGAACACCTCGGACGAGATTCGCAAAGTCGCGCGCGAGCTGCGCCGCTCCCAGAGCGTGTTGTTTATCGGCCGCTACGTCAACTTCCCCACCGCGCTCGAGGGCGCGCTGAAGCTGAAGGAGATCTCGTACATCCACGCCGAGGGCTACCCCGCCGGCGAGATGAAGCACGGCCCGATCGCGCTGCTCGACTCCACGGTGCCCGTCGTCGGCATCGTGACCAAGGATCGCGTGCGGGAGAAGATGCTGTCTAACCTGATGGAGTCGCGGGCGCGCGAAGCGCCCGTAATCGTCGTCGCGAATCGCGACGACGAAGAGGCGCGCAGCGTCGCCGATCACGTGTTCTGGGTGCCGAAGGTGGACGAGCTGCTCTCGCCGATCGTCAACGTCATCCCCTTGCAACTGCTCGCGTACCACATTGCGGACATCGAAGGCAAAGACGTCGACCAGCCGCGCAACCTGGCGAAGACCGTCACCGTCGAATGATTCGCAGTGACGGCCGGCGCACAGACGAGCTGCGCCCCGTGACGATCGAACCGGGCTTCCTGAAGTACGCGGAGGGCAGCGCGCTGATCAGCGTGGGCAACACGCGCGTCCTCTGCGCCGCGTCGATCGAGGATCGGGTTCCCGCATGGATGAAGGGCCGCGGCGTCGGCTGGGTCACCGCCGAATACGCGATGCTCCCGCGCGCGACGCAGGAACGCACCCAACGCGAGGCCTCCAAGGGACGACTCGGCGGCAGGACGCACGAGATTCAGCGGATCATCGGGCGCGCTCTGCGCGCCGTGACCGATATGTCGCGCCTCGGCGAGCGCACGATCTGGCTGGACTGCGACGTCATCCAGGCCGACGGCGGGACGCGCACGGCCGCGGTGACGGGCGCGTGCGTGGCGCTCGCGCTGGCGCTGCGCGCGCGCTTCGACCCCGCCGATCGCGCGCACTGGCCGCTCGTTGCGATGGTCGCCGCCACCAGCGTCGGCATCGTCGGGGGCCAGCCGCTGCTCGATCTCGCCTACGACGAGGACAGCAAGGCTCTCGTCGACATGAACGTCTTCATGACCGACGCGAGCCGTTTCGTCGAACTGCAGGGAACCGCCGAGGCGGCGCCCTTCGATCGGCGCGAGCTCGAGACGCTGCTGAGTCTCGCCGAGGTGGGGATTCGCCGCTTGTTTGCGTTGCAGGACGGCGCACTCGGAGCAAACTTGCCGGTTCATGCCGGTTGACGCAGCGCTGGCCGAGCTCGTAGCGCGCGTCGGGGCGTTCCACGTTACGGACCGCGCGATGAAGCGCGCCCAGCAGTCGATGGAAGACGCGCTCGCGAGCGGCTCGGTGGACGATCGAAGCCGCGCAGCCTATCTGGACGCGGCTCGCCGGTATTTCGAAGGCTTCAATGGCGAGGCGCGCGCACATCTTCGCGATGTCGACCGGCGTTTGGAGCATGTCAACCAGGTTCACTTCAACCTAACCGCCGAGCGCGGCGTGGCCATCAAACGCATCGAGGCGACGCAGGAGGTCCTCGATGCGCTGCGCGAGGCATACGGACGGTGAGGTTCCTCGACCGCTTCGGGCGGGCGACGATCGATTTCTTCGAATATGCCGGCGGCCTGACGATGCTCTCGGCGGAGTCGCTCAGTTTCATGGTGCGGCTGCGCATCCGCATCGCGGAGACGATCTCGCAGGCCGCGCTTTTGGGCGTCCAATCGCTCGTCATCGTCATGCTGACGTCGCTCTTCACCGGAGCGGTCATCTCCCTCGAATCGGCGCAGCAAGCCGTCGCGTACGGCTTCGCGAGCTTCGTCGGGGGCGCGGTCGCCTACGCCTCGGTGCGCGAGCTCGGACCTATGCTGACTGCCGTGGTCGTGGCGGGACGCGTCGGCGCCGCGATCGCGGCGGAGCTCGGCTCGATGGTCGTCACCGAGCAGATCGAGGCGCTGCGCTCGATGGGGCTGGAACCTGCTCGTTTCTTGGTCGTCCCGCGGCTCCTCGCGCTCCTGGTCATGCTGCCGCTGCTCACCATCTTCGCCGACGTCGTCGCGATCGCCGGCGGGATGTGGATCGCCCAGGTCTACGCGCACGTCTCCTACGAGTCGTTCATCTCCTCGGTGCGCGAGTCGATCGGCATGGCGGATGTGCTGAAGGGAATTCTCAAGGCCTTTGTGTTCGCGACGATCATCGCGATGGTCGGCGCGTATCAGGGCCTCTCGACGCGCGGCGGCGCGGCCGGCGTCGGGCACTCCACGACGTTCGCTGTCGTCTTGGCTATCATCCTGATCTTCATATCCAACTTCGTGCTGTCGTTCTTGCTCTTCGGTTAGGCTGCATGGGCGAAAACAACAGGAAGGTCATCGCGCGCATCGAGGATGCCACGCTGGCGTTCGGGGAGCGCGTGATCCTCAAGAACTGCAGCCTGGACATCGTCGACGGTGCGATCACGTGCATCATCGGGCTTTCGGGAGCTGGCAAGTCGACGATCCTGCGCCTGCTCGACGGCCTGCTGCTGCCCGGCGCCGGTCATGTCTACGTGCGCGGAAGCGACATCTGCCACATGACGGAGGAGCAGCGCAACAAGGTCCGGCAGAAGATCAGCCTCTCGTTCCAGTTCTCGGCGCTCCTCGACAGTCTCACGGTCGGGCAGAACGTCGCATTGCCGCTGCGCGAGCACACCCGCCTCTCCGAGGCGGAGATCCGCCGCACGGTCGTGGACGCGCTGGACAGCGTCGGACTAACCCGCGCCTACGACAACCTCCCCGCCGAACTATCCGGCGGGATGCTCAAGCGCGCGGGGTTCGCGCGCGCGATCGTGACGCGTCCCGACCTCGTGCTCTACGACGAGCCCACGACCGGTCTGGATCCAATCGTGACGAATCTCATCACCGACACGATCCTGCGGCTTCGGCAGATGCTCAACGGCACGGCGGTCGTGATTTCGCACGATCTCCAGTCGATTTTCGCGATGGCCGACTACGTCGCGATGCTCTTCGAGGGGGCGATCATCGCGTACGACACGGCCGATGCCATCCGAAACTCGCGCAACCCGATCGTGCAGCAGTTCCTCAGCGGATCCGAAATCGGACCGATACCGATCTAGGAATCTCCACTTTCGGTTCCAGCACCCGCAAGACGGCGCCGTCGTCTTGCGGTCAGCGCAGTCGGCTCGATGGCGTACATGGCGTGCGTTCCCGGCCCGGCGACGATCTCCAGGCTCTTTGGCGCACTGCGATGAGATAGGCGGTCAGAGGCGTCTGCTCTACGACCGGCGCAGACAGGCCCCGCGATCGCGCAGAAAAACTCCGAGTGCGGGGCCGCTGACCCGCCGGAAGAGCTGACGCAAGGCGATCTCGACGATCGAACTCTCGCTCACTCGATGGCGCGTCCCAATGCCACGCAGCTCCGTGGCAATCTCCGCCGAAAGGTTGACGGTGAAACGCTGAGCGTCCCCTGGCTGTCCGATCTGCTGCGAAACAACGGCTTCCTTGTCGTCGGCGCGGTTAAGTCGCGTCATCTATGTCACTCCATCCTAGCTAGTTCGGATCGGCAGCGTCGAGCGGCCGGGCTACGAGCGATAGCCGCCGCATGCGAGGGCTCTCCTTGCCATCCAATCCCCTCGTCACATCGTCGAGGGAGTTGCGTACTTCGAGCACCCGCTGCAGATCACATATCTCGACGATACGGCGAATCTCCGCGCCTAGACCAACGAGAACGAGTCGCGCTCCGCGCTCGACGAGCGCATGCCTCAAAGCCACGATGCATTCGAGTACGGTCGAGTCCAGGTAGCGCGTTTTGTTCAAATCGATTACGACCACCGCGGCACTCGTGGCGATCGCGAAGGCATCGAGTAGTCGAGCACGCTCCGCAATGTCAAAGTCACCGTCGAGGCTGATGATAAAAACGTCTAGCCCGAAGGTCTCTTCCTGAATCGTGCCTACGCGCTCGTGGTGTTTCATGGCGCCTCGTTGTGGAGAGTACAGCGTCCCCGGCGTCCCTCCTGCTATTCATAACAGATCACCGGCCTCGCTTGGCCGCTTGGCCGCGAGGCACTTGGGCGCGGAGCGCCAATACGCAGCGCCATGACCAGGCAGGCCCAGGTCGGTGCATTCGCGATCGTCGCGCTGCTCCTGCTCTTCGGCATTTTTTACGTTATTACCGACTTCGGCACGCGCCATACCGGCTACCGCGTGGGCGTCCATTTCCAATCCGCCGCCGGCGTCACGCCCGGCGCGCTGGTCTACTTCAGCGGCGTCGACATCGGCTCGGTGGACTCGATCGAGCTGCTCCCCGACAACACCGTCGACGTGATCTTGGCGATCAACCGCGACGTCGACATCCCGGCCGAGTCGCGCTTCCTGATCTCCGCGCCGTTGACCGGGACGCCCTCGGTCGTCATCGTGCCCCCGCGGCAAAAGCCGCCGGTGCCGCTGCTGCCGCGCCAGGTCTTGCCGATCGCGCAGCAGCCCCACGGCACCAATACGGCGACGATCGCGGATCTGTTGCAGGAGGGTCAGGGTGAGATCAAGCGCTTCGACAAGGTCATGGCGCTGCTCGAGGCGCGGACGCCCAGGCTGCTCGAGACGCTGCAAACGACGCTCAATAACGCCAACGACCTGACCATGAGCACGAAGGCCGACATGCAGCGGCTCTCGGGCGAGTTCTTGGCGCTCGGCGCGAACCTCAACAGCAGCCTCAGTACGGCGGGCGCGAACGTCGACCAGCTGTCGGCGACGCTCAACAGCGCCGCGGCGACCGACACGGGAAAGCTCGGCCTGCTGCTCGACCAGTTCAACTCCACGGCGCTCGCGCTCAATCGCTCGATGACGGCGCTGCAGGGGCTCGCGACCGATCCGCGCCTCAAGGCTAACATCCTCGTGACCACGCAGAACATCGCCGACACGACGGCGACCATCGCCGCGATGACCAAGGACCTACGCACCGTCACCGGCGACCCTCAGACGCAAGCGCAGATGCGCAACACCATCGCGAACCTCGATGCCGTGATGCAGAAGGCCAATTCGCTGCTCGGTGAGCTTGGCGGTGAGAGCCACGTGTACGGCGTCGACCAGGGCGCGACTCCCGCGCCCGGCGGAAGCGCCGCGCCCGGAGCGAGCGCGGCTCCGGGCGGCGTATCGCCGGCGGCGCGCGCGAACCTCCATGCCAAGCTCGCCAACCTCGCACATGACCTCGTCGCCTTGCAGGTGCGGCTGAGCGGACTCTCGCCGCAGCAGAATCCGGGGCTGAACCCGGTGTTGACGTCGAGCCGCGGCCCGCTCGGCGACATCAATCTCGTCCTCCTCCCCCACGCACAAACCAACGTGATGGTCGGCGCGAACGCAATCGGCAACAACACGACGTGGAACGCCGTGCTCGAGCAACAGAAGGGCAACTTCCACTTCGGGGCCGGGGTACTGTACTCGCAGATCGGCGTGCTTGGCCAGTACGCGCCGCTGCGTGGCCTGGGATTCGAGACGCGTATTTACGACCTCACCTATCCGATGATCGATCTCTATGGGAACTTCCACGTCACGCCGGCGATGGAGCTGTTCTTCGGCGAGCGCGACATCACGCACGCGTCGCGCCGCAACACGTTCGGCCTCCAGTATCAATTCTGAGGAAAGCGCTGATGGCGGATAGGCCGCGCGTCGGAATCATCGGAGCGGGCGCGATGGGCTCGCTCTTTGGATTTCACCTCGCCGCCTACTGCGACGTGGCGATGCTCGACGACAATCCAACGGTCGCCGATGCCGTCGAGCGCGACGGCGTACGCGTCAACGACGAGCCCGCGCGCGCGGTCGCGGTCGCGCGAAGGGCGCGCGACCTCTACGGGTCGCAGGTGTTGTTCCTCTTCGTGAAGGCGGTCGACACGTTGCGGGCGCTGCGCGCCTTCGCGGGCGAGCTCGATCCAGCCGCGCCGGTCGTCTCGCTGCAGAACGGCGTCGGCAACGAGGACGCGATCAAGACCGCACTCGGTGGCGCGGTGCCGGTGATCCTCGGCATCACGACGGAGTCGTCGCAGACGATCGCGCCGGGCCGCGTGCGCAGCTCCGAGCAGGGCAACACGATCATCGGCTCGACAAGCGCGTCCACAACGACGTCGCGCACCGTCACGGACCTGCTGACGCGCAGCGGGCTGCGCGCCTCGGTCGTCTATGACATCCGGCCGCATCTCTGGGGCAAGCTCGTCGCGAACGCGTCGGTCAACGCCCTGTCGGCGCTGCTCGACTGCGACGCGGGCGAGATCCCGCGCGACCCCAATGCGGCGCGCCTGGCCGAGGCGCTGGCTGAAGAGACCGCGAGCGTCGCCGCCGCGCTGAAGATCAACCTTCCATTCGTCAACCCGTGGCAGTACGTCACCGAGGTCATCGCGCTCGGCGCGGACGCCAAGAGCTCGATGGCTTACGACCTCGAGTCCGGGCATCCGAGCGAGATCGATCACATCAACGGCGCCGTCGTTGCCTTCGGACGGCGCACGGACACGCCGACACCCTACAACGACGCGATGGTGCGCTTGATCAAGGCGCGCGAAGCGCTGCTCGCGCGCTCACGGCTGGGGCTGTAGGCGTAGCAGCCGGATCGCGCCGGCACCCGTCTCCACGTCGATCCGCCGCGCGCCGCCGCCGTTCACGCTGCCGTCGATCGTCTCAGACTGGCCCTGCGACGTCCCGCGGAGTGCGAAGTCGGTAAAGAGGGTACCCGCGCCGGTGCGCAGGTGCACGATGAAGGCCGCGTCTGCTCGGACGCGCAGCACGACGTCCCCACGTTGGGTCGAGAAGTGCAGCGTCCCCGGCCAGTCGATAGAGCCGATCGTCGCCGTGATATTTCCCTGACCGACGGCGGCCTGGCCGTACTCCGGCAGCATCATCATCACATTGCCCTGCGCCGCAACGACGATCGCGCTGCCGCGGATGTCGGTGACATTTACGTCGCCTTGGCGCGACTGCACGGCAAGGTTCGCACCGTCGGGCGCGCGCACGAGAAGCGACTGCAGCGGATTGGGTGCATTCACGACGACGCCGCGCGGCATCACACGGAGCTTGGGAGCGGGCGGCGGCGTAGCCTTCGGCAATCCTATCGCGGCAACGGTGAAGAGGTCGCGGCGCTGGCCGTTCTCGGGCTGATATGCGTCGACCGTGGCGCGCGCGACGCGCACCTCGAGCGTCGCACCCGGCTTCAAGATGCCGACGGTCGTCGAGTAGGGGGGAGCCGAGCTGCACGCGGCGAGCGCCGCGGGAAGAAGAAGCAGAAGAGGCTTCACGAAGCACGCTCTTCGATGGGTATCCGGGAGCTCTTTGCGCGATTCGCGCCGGCGGCGCTCGTGGCGTTGCTGTGCGCGTGCGGAACCGCGGTGCCGGTCGCCCCGACGGCGCCCGGCGTCGCGCCGGGGGGCGTCGCACGGACGAGCTCGCGCTGGGTCCCGCCTCCCGGCGAGTCGTACCAGATCCAATACGACGGCAGACTCGATCTGCGCGTCAAGGCGCAGATCTACGACCTCGACATGTTCGACACGCAGGCTTCCGTCGTCAAGAGGCTGCACGAGACGGGCCGGCGCGTGATGTGCTACGTCGACGTCGGAACGTGGGAGCGGTGGCGCCCCGACGCGCACGAGTTTCCCAAAAGCGTGCTCGGCAGGGCGGACGGACAATGGCACGGAGAGCGCTGGCTCGACATTCGCGCGACCAAGATACTCGAGCCGATCATCGGCAAGCGGCTCGACCTCTGCAAGAGCAAGGGCTTTGACGGCGTCGACCCCGACAATCTCGACGGATATCAGAACCGCACCGGCTTTCCGCTCACCTACTCGGAACAGCTGACGTACGACAGCTGGGTCGCGACCGCTGCTCATGAGCGCGGCTTGACGGCCGATCAAAAAGGCGACAACGGCCAGGTCAAGGACCTCGTCAAAGATTTTGATTTCGCCGTCGTCGAGCAGTGCTACGCACAGGGCTGGTGCAAGCAGTTTGACGTCTACACGAATTCAAACCGCCTTGTTGTCGACGTCGAGTACTATAGCAACGAGCGTCGCTTTTTGCACGAGAACTGTCCCGAGGCCGCGAAGAATCACGACACCGCAATCCTGAAGAAGCTTCAGCTGACGGCTTGGGTCCTCACCTGCCCGCCCTAACGGCCGAAGTCGAACATTTCCGAGATACTGTTGGCGCGCCGATCGGTCGCGTAACCGCCGAGCGACGGCAGGTTCCAATTCTCTTCGATAAACTTCAATAGGCTGCCGAATTCGTAGTCCGTGTGTGAGACGAAGTGTCGCTTAGCGTACGGTGAGACGACGATCATCGGGACGCGCAAGCCGAGGCCGACTTCGTCGAGCTGCGGCGGCGCAACGTTATCGTAGTACTGCCCCGTCGCCCTCGTTATTCCAGATGACGACGATCACCGTACTCTGCCAATAGTTGCTTTTCCTTACGGTGTCAACGATGAACTTCACCCAACGCGGACCGTCGCGCGTTCCGGGTGCATCCGAGTTGGCGTAAGGCGAAAGCACCCAGGAGACGGCGGCGAGATTGCCGTGCGCGATATCGCCGAAGAGGTTCGTGGCTGGCGAGCTCACATCGCGCTTCCAGTCGGGGCCCTCGAAGACGTACTTAATGGCCTCGAAGGGGTTCCAGTTGAAAACATCGCGGGCGTCATAGTAAAACCGCCAGCTGACTCCGCGTTATCGAATAGATTCGCCACCGTCGGGAACTGCGTAAAGCATGGGAAAGGTCCCCCGAACATCTCCAGGCGCCCATGCACGAGAACCGTTGTAACGGTCCCGGGCGGCGCGTCGCAACCCAAGGAGCCTCGTCCGGTACGCCGACCACCCATACTTTGCGTGCGCTCTCCGACGTGCCGGAAGGCGCCTTTACGCCCCCACTGCGGGCACGCCCGTAACCGGCTGCGTTCCCGCGCATTTTGCCAGCGCGGACGAGACGCACAGCGCCAGAAGAGGTCCCAGCAGCGATCCCCGCATTTTCGTAGCTCCGCCGCAAATAGTATAACAAGCCCGTGCCCCACAGTTTTGCCGCATTGGCGGAAAGGTTTTCTTCTCGCGTAGATCGTGGCCGCACCCTACAGTTTGTCGCATTGGCGGGAAGGTTTTCTTCTCGCGTAGATCGTGGCCGCACCCCAGAGTTTTGTCGCATTGGCGGGGAAGGACTCTTCTCGCCAATGCGATAAAACTGTTATTATGTCGCATTCAAGGAGCGTGAAGAAGCCTCGCCCGCCCGCCGAAGCCGCCCTGCCCGAAGGCATCGACCCGCTGGTCCGGGACCTCGCCGGCTACCTGCTCACCGAGCGCCAGCGCAGTCCCCTGACCGTGGCGGCCTACGCGCGCGACCTCAAGGAGTTTTCCGAGTTCCTGGGGCGCAACGGCGACGCGTCGCTTCGCGACGTAACCGCGTCGCGGATCCGCCAGTACATCGCGCACATGTTCGACACCCACGGCTACGACGCGCGGACCGTCTGCCGCAAGCTTTCATCCATCCGCGCGCTCTACCGGTTCCTGAAAATCACGGGCGTGCTCGAGAGCGACCCGGCCTTCGCGATCCCGGGGCCCTCCGTGGCCAAGCGCAAGCCGGCCCCACTCAAGGTCGACGAGGTCATGAAGCTGTTGCGCACCTCGCTCGCCGGCCGGACCGACGCCGCGCGCCTGCGTGATCGCGCGATTCTAGAGCTGTTCTACGCGAGCGGCATCCGGCGCGCCGAGCTCGCCGGCCTGCGACTTGCTGACGTGGACCTGGCCGAACGCACTCTGCGCGTCACGGGCAAGGGAAACAAGGAGCGCACCGTCGTCATCAATCGCGCGGCGGCGGCGGCGATCGATGCCTACCTGCGCGTTCGCCCGCGCAGCGCCGATCCCGCACTGTTCCTCGGGCGCACCGGAGCCGCGCTGACGCCCAAGCACGTCTGGCGGATCTTCCGCGACATCTACCGCGTCAGCGGCGTGCAAAAGCACGCGAGCCCGCACACGCTCCGCCATTCCTTCGCGACCCATCTCGTCGAGAACGGCGTCGACCTCGAGACGGTGCGCGAGCTACTCGGCCACGAGAGTCTAGCGACGACGGGCGTCTACCTCCAGCTCGCGATGGGACACAAGCGCCGTGCCTACGACGAGGCCCATCCACGGGATCGCCTGGGAGACCGCTAGCCGCGCGCACATCGAGGGTTCGATGAGCCGGAATCGCTCAAGTGGAGGCCAGATCGCGACCAAGAGTCCGACGCCCGACTCCCATTCCTTGGCCTGCGCCCATCATACCGCTACCAGCCCGCGTCATTCCGTGATGCATGGCGGCCTTTGGCGACTACCCAGACAGCGAGATCTCTACGCGAGACCGCTAGCGCCGAAAACAGTTCGCCGCCTCAATCGCAACGAGACAGGAGACGATGATCTTCTTCTTCTACAGCTTCACGTCCACCGAGCCGGTAATCTGCATCGGCGCAGTCACGCCCAAGAATCCGGTATTGTTTCCGTTGAACCAGAACGCGTAGGGATACTGCAGCTGCGGCGGCGGGTGCGCCGAGTTCGAGTTCGGATAGAAGTTCCCCGACGGATAGAGGAAGTTCGTTGGGAGCGACCCGTAGACGCACACCCACGGATTGTCCCACTGATAGCCGCGCTGGCCGCAGATGTCGAGGAGGTTCGTGAAGTTCAGTCTCGCCGTAACGCGCGGCGTCACGTCGTAGCTGAACGCGAGGCCCATCTGCAGCTGCCACGGCTCCTTGAACGCGCCGAGGTTGTCGAATCCGCCCGTGAACTTGTCCGGAATGAAGAGGGGCAGCGTGCCGAAGTCGTCGCACGCAGCCGGGTCGGCGGCGTTGCCGTGCGCAGCCATCCACGCGCCGCTTGGCTTGTAGCATGACGTCGGATTGTACCCCGGCCACGCGGTCGGCGCTCCGTACTCTGCGCCCGACGAGAAATTCCACGAGTTCGTCACGTTGAAGCGGTGGTGCCGATAGTTGACGATCAGCGCGGCAATGTACGGCACCGCGTAACCGTTGGCCGCGGCGACGGGTCCGGGAATGACGTCGTAGGTAGGGTACCACGCAGTATCCGTAAAGATGTTCTGGTACGGCTGGTTGTAGTACGGGTTCGCGACGACGCCGGGCTGCTTGCAGTCGCGGGTGCCCGCACCCGGACTGCCATTGGATTCGTAACGGTAGCACGGGAAGCCGCCGTGCCCACGCAGGAACGAGTCGTAGTTGAGTATGTAGCCGTTCAGCTGATCGATCACGTTCTGCGACGTTCCGCTGAAGTTTTGGTAGCGAATCTGGCTGTGGGTGTACGTAAACGCGAGCTGGCCGCTCAGCCCCTCGCGCGAGAAGTCGCCCTTGGCGATCGCGAGCTCGACGCCGCTGCTCTGCTGACTGCCCACGTTGAGGCCCGACTCGAGGCCGCCCTGCGGGTCGATGTAAAAGTTCTGCAGCTGATCCCGGGTCGCGCGGAAGAATGGCGTCACCTTGAAGCTCCAGTCCGTCCCCTTGAGGTGGCTCTCCCACGAGAGGTCGTAATTGTACGACGTGTCGGGACGGATCAAATGATCCGGCGTGTTGAAGCCGTAGCCGTAGAAGTGGTTGCCGAGGAAGAGCGGCAGGTTCTGCTGCAGCGTGTTGTACTGCACCCAGGACGAGTTGGGCGGCCGCGCATACACCCCGAACGAGGCGCGGAGCACGTTGTTCGGATTCAGAGTGTACGTAACGCCCAGACGTGGCTGGAAGCGCGCCGTCGTATACGAGCCGCCGCTGGTGTTGATCAGCGGCCCATAGGCGGACTGCGCCAGCGGCACCGTCTGCACGCCGCTGACCACCGGGCACGGGCCCACGCCGCTGTTGGTGCGGTCGATCGGCTTGTTGTTGTTGACACCCGGCGCGAAGCAAAACTCGGCGTTATACGCGTTGAACCAGAACGCGCGTGCCGGGTCGGCCGGGCTCGTATCGCCGAAGAGATACTGGAAGTCCTCGACGCGCAGCCCGAGGTTAACGTTCAGGCGGTCGTCGGGGCGCCACTGATCGGCAATTGAGTAGCCCGTGAACGCGGAGTTGACTTGGTTGAGGTTGCCGTTGAACGACGTGTTCGTCACGAGCCAGCGGGGGTTGACGCCCGGTGCGCACGCCGGCGGTCTCGGAACCGAGGTGCAGGAGTAGGTCGGCGGCGGCGACGGATTGGTCAGCGTCCCCTGCGTCTCGTCGTAGCATCCGATGTGGGCGCCGCTCGATGGATCGTAGCACTTGCCGTTGGTCCCGACAAAATTCGTGATGTTCCAATCGGATGGGAAAAAGGTTACGTCCCAGCGCTGCAGTTCTGAGTACGTGTAGTTTCCGGTTACACTGAGAAGGTGTTGCGCGCTGAGCTGATTCGTGTAGTCGAGGTGAAAGCCGTAGGTGTGATCGGGCAGAAAGTACGGGAGCTCCCAGCCGTAGTATGGTTGCGCCGTTGAGTTATAGCCGTTGATGTCCCAGTTGGAATACATCGCAAAGCCGTAGAGCCGGACGTACGATGAGGGCGTGAACTCGTGCTGGTACTGCAGCTTCTCGACGGCCACTCCGTTGTCGTTGGGGTCGCGAATGTCGAAAGGCAGCGGTCCCTGGAACGCGTGCGGCGGGCTCGACGGTAGGAAATACTTCTTCAGCTGCGCCGCATCGAACGGCTGCATCGGCGCGCCGTGGTACAGATAGCTGTCGTCCCAGACCAGCGGGCCGAAGAGCGCCTGCACGACGTTGGGGCCGAAGTCGTTGATCGAGCTGTAGTATTGGTTGAGATTTTCGCTCGTCATCCAGAGGGCCTGGACGTCGTCGCGCAGGCCGTTGCTCTTGTGCGGGATCCCGAAGTGCAGGTCGATGATGCTGTCGCGCAACGACTGGGTCGCAAGCGCGAACCCCAGGCCGCTCGTGAAGAGCACCGGCGACGGCGCGCCCGTGTAGACGTAGCCGTTGGAGTGTGCGAGCGCCGTGCACGACCTCAGCCCGCAGGTGTAGCCCGGATAGGCGCTGACGGGATAGAAGAACGAGAACGGGATGCTTGCGCCGTTGGAGTTATCCACGAAGCGAAAGTCCTGATTGCTGCCGCCGAACCCTACGTAATAGCTGAACAACCGGTCGGGAGTCGAGCCGCCCGCCTCGATGGACGCCTGATGGTAGAATGCGGGATAGCCGACCGAGAGATTCCCGTCGCCGTAGCCGGGATACGTGCCGGTCTTGATGACCTGATTGACATAACCGGAGATGCCTTGCGCGTCTGAACTCGCCGGCACGCCACCCGTGTAAACCTGCACTTCCTGGCTGCCGAGGCTCGAGAGCATCGTCTGCGGCGCGTTGTCGTAGGCGCGGTTCACGGGAATGCCGTCGAGCTCGTAGCCGACCTGATCGATGTCGCCGCCGCGAACCTTCAGCGTCTGCCACCAGCCCTGTTCGTTCTGGTCGAGCGCGACGCCCGGAACGGAAGCGATGGCGCCGTAGGCGTCGTTCAGGCTGCCGGGGCCGCTCAGCCCCTGCGCGGCCTGCTGCCCGGCCGCATTCACGGAATAGACGTCGCTGGTCGTCCCCGGCTTGACGAGACTCGCGGCGGATTGCGCGACCACCCGCGCGATCGTGCGCAGCGTGCGGTTGAGCGAGGTGTTATATGTCTGCACTTGATCCGCGACGACGGTGAGACCCGGCTGCGCCAGCGGATCGTATCCAATCTTAGAAAACGAGAGCGTGTACGTGTCGGGCGTGAGCGTCAGGAATCGAAACGTCCCACTGCTGTCCGTCGTCGAGGTTGCACTCTGCGAGGGCGACGCCGCGGTGACGGTCACGCCCGCGATCGGCGCGTGCGTCTGCGCGTCAATGACTCTTCCGGTGATGCCGCCCGTCGTTCCCGCGGGGGCGGGCGACGGAAAACAGACGGCGGCCAGTACGACCGCCGAGACCCACTTCGAACAACGCATCAAGTGGGATTATCGGTTAGGGGGTCGCTTCCTTTGCTCTTAGTCTTCCTTGATCCAGTCGCGCGTCAGATAGAGCCAAAACGCAAGACCGGCATACTCGCCGTAGCGCGCGAAAACGCGCCGAATGGTGGAGTCGGCCGCGCGCTTCTTGCCTGCGAGCCGTCGATACTTCGGGCGCGTCCATGAATCCAATATCAGCCGTCGATGGCGCCCGAGCAGCTGCATCACGTGCGCGGCACCGTAGGGACCGATGCCGGGCAGCGCGAGCAGCGTCTCCTCGACCTCGGCGTCGGAACGCCGCTCGTCCAGCAGCGCCTCGAGATCGATCGCACCGGCCGCAACGTCGCACGCGATCTTTTTCACGTACGGGCCACGGTAGCCCATCCGCGCGACGTCGCGAAACCATGAATCGGGCGCGGAGGCGAGCATGTCTGGTTCCGGAAAGGCGCCGCCCCCGAGACCTACGAGCGCGCCGGTCATTCGGATCGTCGCGGACCATGCACAGTTCGTCGTGCAGATCGTCTTGATCACGTCCTCGAAGACACTCGGGCTCGCGAGAATTCGGCCCGCGCCACTCGCGGCCCAGGCGAACCCGGCATCTCCCGCGATTCGCGCGTAAAACGGCGACAGATCCGCGTCGAAGCGGAACATGCGCCGGATCGCCGCCTCGATCGCGGCCGAGTCGCGCCCCGAAAGCTTCGTTTGCGTTTCCGCGACGAGCTTGCCGTCGCTGCCGCGCATGGCGACCTCAACGACGCGCGTCCCCGGGCGAAACGCACGGCGGTAGACGAGCCGCGACTCGTCGACGACGGCCGGCGGAAGCCGCGCGCAGCCGTGCGAGTGAATCGTGCGCGCAAACGAAATCGGCTCCCCGCCCGCACCGCGCAGAGGCATCTTGCAGACGACGTGCATTTAAGGGAACTCCGACGAAGTCGCTTAGGCTACGTAGGAGATGTTGACGGCGACTCCCGCGGCTTCCGCACGCATCAGCACGCCGTAAACGGCGTCGAGCTCTTCTTCTATAGCGGCGATCTCGCCCGCGCTGACTTGGAAGCGAGCGGCGTGTGTCCAGAGAAGGCTGCGCGCGCGCTCGAAGGCGCTGTGCAGCCGTCCGGGCGTGGCTTCGAGCACGGGCCAATCCAGGTCCCCTTGTGCCGGCACGACCCGCCAGCCGCGCCCGGAAACCGACGATACGTCCTGCTCCGAACCGAGCGCGTGCGGCACCGCGGAGAGCACGTCGACGGCCTCTTGATCGGCGATCGATAGCGGCAAGCCAAGCTCTCCGAGGCGTAAAATATAGCGGAAAAATGACGCGTTGCCGACCGTGTAGGCGCCCGCCGCGGACGCCACGTTGACGTGCACGAGCTCGAGTTCCAAGTGATCCCCCGGGGATTCCGACATGGCGCCTACTTCGCGGGTATCAATCCGAGCTCTTCCACCGCCTCGCGCTCCTTGCGCAACTCCTCGAGCGTCGCCGCAAGCTTGCGCCGGCCGAACTCGCCGTGTTCGATCCCCTCGACGATGCGGGAAACGCCGTTCTCCGTTCGGGATGCAAACGAGAAGATCAGGCCCGGATCGACGCCGTACTCGCCGTGCGAGCATCGCCCGACGGAGTAGTGCTCACCGGCGGGCGTGTCGTGCGTCAGGTTGTAGACGCCGACAATCGCCGCGTTGGCTGCCGACGCCGCCGACGAAGCGCCCCGCGCCTTGATGACCTCCGCGCCGCGATTCTGGACGCTCGTCATGAACTCGCCCTCGAGCCAGTTGCGATCGCCGATCACCTCGTGCGCATGTCGGCCGCCGATCTTCGCGTGGGCGAAATCCGGGAACTGCGTCGTCGAATGATTGCCCCACACGACGATCTGCGAGATGGCCGTCGTGTCCGCGCCCGCCTTCTTGGCAAGCTGCGCCCGAGCGCGCAGCTCGTCGAGCGTCGTCATCGCGAAGAACCGATCGTTCGGAACGCTCGGGGCGTTGTTCATGGCGATGAGACAGTTCGTATTCGCGGGGTTCCCGACGACGAACACGTGCACGTCGTCCGCCGCGGTTTTGTCGATCGCCCGTCCCTGTTCGCTAAAGATTCCGCCGTTGATGCGCAGCAGATCCGAACGCTCCATGCCCGCTTTACGCGGGACCGCACCGACGAGTAGCGCCCAGTTGACCCCGCGCATCGCCTCGTTCACGTCGGCGCCGCAGCGTACGGCCTTCAGGAGCGGAAACGCGCAGTCTTCGAGCTCCATCGCGATGCCGCCGAGCGCGCCAAGCGCCGCTTCGAGTTCGAGCAGCTGCAGCTCGATCTCGGTGTCGGGGCCGAACATCTGACCCGAGGCGACGCGAAAGAGCAGCGCGTAGCCGATTTGTCCTGCGGCCCCGGTCACCGCGACCCTGATTCGTTTTCTCACGTTTCCTCCAAATGGCGGTGGTTCGTCAGGAGAGCTCGCGCTCACTGGGGGCGAAACGACGTATGCCGATGAGTCAGCAGGCGATCGCGGGATTCAGCGGGTCCGATCAGCCCGAACCATCCATCTATGACACGTGCATTCGCTGCGGCTTATGCCTGCCGTCCTGTCCGACCTATCTCGAGACTATGACAGAAACCTCGGGTCCTCGCGGCCGGATTAGTCTCATCAAGGCCGTCGGCGAATCGCGCCTCGACATCTTGAGTCCCGGTTTCGTCGAGCAGATGTGGCAGTGTCTCGACTGCCGCGCGTGCGAGGCGGTGTGCCCGTCCGGCGTGCGGTACGGGCAACTAGTCGAGAGCGCCCGCACCCAAATCGAGCGAGCGCGCGCAACCCGCGAGCCGAGCAGCCGCGACGCGCTCACCCGGTTTCTGCTGCGTCGGCTCTTCGGGGGCGGCAATCTCTTGCGCGCGCTCGCAGAGATCGTGCGCTTCGCGCAGCGCACGCGGCTGCTTTCGCTCGCAGGGCTCTTCGGCGCGGCACAGACGGCAAAGCTCGCGCCTCCTGTTCCGAACGAGTTCTTCCTCGCGCGCGGCAGGCTCGTAGACGCGCCTCGCGCCGCGGGCCTGGCCTTTTTGCACGTCGGCTGCATCATGCCGCTGCTCTTCGCGCAGGTGCACCAGGCGACGCTGCGCATGCTGCGCCGCGCCGGTCTGTCGGTCGTCGTTCCGGCAGACCAGGGCTGTTGCGGCGCGATCGCCGTGCACGCGGGAGACATCGACTTCGCGCGGATGCTCGCGAAGCGGAACATCGCGGCCTTCAAGCGTAGCGGGGCCGACGTCTACGTCGTCAATGCCGCGGGCTGCGGCAGCGCGCTCAAAGAGTATCGCAATCTCTTGGCGGAGGACGACGCGTGGGCCGATCGTGCCGCGCGCTTCGCGGAGCGGGTTCGCGACGTCACGGAGGTGCTCGACGCGATGGAGCTCGGTTCGCCTGTGCGCGCGATCGACGCGACCGTCACCTATCAGGATGCGTGCCACCTCGTTCACGCGCAGCGCGTCAGCGCCGCGCCGCGACGGCTTCTCGCGCGCGTGCCCGGCCTCCATCTCGTCGAGATGGAAGAGAGCGCCGTATGCTGCGGCAGCGCCGGAATCTATAATCTAACGCAGCCCGAGATGTCCGCGCGGCTGCGGCGCCGCAAGGTCGACGCGATCCGCCGCACCGGTGCGACGGTCGTAGCGACCGCCAACCCGGGATGCGCGATGCAGGTCGCGGCCGGACTACGCGACGCGCGCTACACCGCGACGGTCAAACACGTCGTGGAGCTACTCGACGAAGCGTTCGAGGTAAGTTAGACCGCTGCGCTCAGACGCCGGCGATCGGCTTTGGCGTCGTCGAGCGAATGGTAGACCGCAAAGACCGCAATCAGGCCGGTGATGTTCAGCAAACGCGAGATCGAACCGTCCTGGACGACGAGGCGCAGCGAGCCGCCGCGTTCCGCGGCGCGTCGATGCGCGCCGATCAGCACGCCGAGACCGGTCGAATCGAGAAACTCGAGCTGGCTCAAGTCGACGAGGAGGTGGCGGCTGCCTTTTTCCGTCGCGTCGCTCAGCGCCGCGCGCACGGTCGGCGCCGTCGCAAGATCGAGGCTGCCCCGCAGACGAAATACCAGCGTCTCGCCGCCGTCTTCCGTCTTTAGGTCAATGCTCAACTCGTCGTGGGTCATCTTCGCCGCTTGCCTTCGCGCCCGAAGCCAGCTTGGCCTGGACGGCTCGATGAGATGTTCATAAGAACCGTCCGGAATCTTCGTCCCAACGCGTGATGCTTTCGGTGACGAGGTGCACGCCTCCGATCCAGCGATCGACGGGATGCTCGTCGAGCCAATCCGCGTCGCCCGCCAGGACACGGCGCCCCAGCGCGGTCGGCACGAGCGACCCCTCTTCGTCTTCGATCAGCGCGCCGGTGCCGGCGCGCAGATCCTCGAGCACCTTCGAAAAGGCGCGCTTGCCGAGAAAGAAGGCCTCCTCGCGCGCCTGCGCCCGCGAGAAGAGCTCCTCTTCACGTGCCGGTCCTTGCGCGATGGCGTACAGTGCCTGTCGCTGCGACCGCGACAGGCCGTCGCGCGTCCAGGGATACTCCTCACACAGCCGCTGCAGCGCGGAGCGTAAGAACGGAAGTCCGATCGCATCTTCTCCTGCCGCAGCATACAGCTCCGATGCCGACGGCGACGTGAAGCGTTCCCAGCTCCGACGTGCGGATCGGAAGATTGCGGCGGTCGCGGTGCGCCGCTTCGGAAGTAGCGGAAGAATTTCGTCGACCGTCATGCTCGCAAGATAATGATCGGTTTGCACGACGGCGATGCGACCTGGCTCCAGGTCAAGCTCCTCCAGGGCGGTGAGCACCTGCAGCATCTGCAACTGATCGTAGAGATCGTGCTCAAACCAGAGCACGACCTCTTCGAAGTCACCGGCGCCGCGGAGCTGCGCGTCGCGCCGCTGGAAGTCGTGGATCAGCCGAATGGGATTGGCAAAGCCGCGCTGCGCGAGGTAGTTGGCGCGAACCGAGCTGGTCTCTTCGAGCGAAAGACCCGCCGGAACCGGGCCATCGTTGAGCGCGTCGCGCCATGCGAGATGCGTCCCGAGGATTCCCGCCTTCTTGAGCAGATACAGCGCTCCGTCGCCGTTGGTGATATGCAGCGTTGCCGCGGACCGCGCCATCGTCGCCGGCTAGAACGCTTTGATCCCCTTAGGAGAGCCCCAGCCCGCGCACTCCGAGTATTGGCCGAGTCGGTACGTGCACGAACCGGAGATGTCCCACAGATCCTTGTGGTGTTTATTCTTCCAGAATGTCTCGCCGCCGTGTTGTTTCGTGGCGTTTCCGGCGAGCCCGAATACGCCGGCGAGCAACGGCGAAGCGGCGCTGGTTCCGCAAACGCCGGCCCAGCCGCCGTCGAACTGATCGTAGACCGCGACCCCGGGCGAACAGCCCGCCTCGGACGACGCGTCATCCGCGACTCGGTACGCGCATATGGTGTCGGGGATGATCTTCTGCCACTGTGGCTTCGTGACACCCGTCACACAACCGTACGTACTGTCCGACCAGATCGTCTCACTATACGTCGAACCGCTCTTGGTGAGCTGCGTCCCGCCGATCGCCGCCACGCTAGCGAATGCCGCGGGCGCTCCCACGTCGCCCTCTCCGTTGTCACCCGATGCGGCGACATAGGCGATACCGGGTTTATCGAAGTCTTTCGCTTTAACGCAGTCGAGCGAGCCGGAGCAGCCCCAGCTGTTGCTGACGATGTGCGCGCCGAGCTTCACGGCCTCGCGTTCCGTGGCAGCGAGGTCGCTGTTGCTGGAGCTGTTCGCCTCGACGAGATAGATCGTACATAGCGGGCAGGCCGCCGACACCATCTCGACGTCGAGCGCGATCTCGACCGACCAGTCGGTGTAGGTAGGATAGTTGCTCTGCTGGCCTTCCTGATTGTATTTGAAGAACTTAGCCGTGCCAAGACCGAACTGTGTGCGATAGGTCGAGAGTGAGGTCGCCACCATCGGGTTGTCGCCGGCGTCGACGATCGCGACGATCTGACCGGACCCCTTGGTGATCGGCAACTCGTAGCGCGCCTCCAAGTCGGCCGGACCGAACCCGCACTGCGAACCCGTGCAGAGGGGCTCGATGCCTCTGTCTACCTTTAGCGCGTAGCACGTCGCCTTACCGAAAGCGACTTGCGGGCACACCGAATGTGCGGCGCCGACGACGCTCGCGCTCTGCGTCTGAAAAGTTGCAGCGCCGCTCGGCGCGTTCGAATTGCCGGCGCATGCGGCGAGTGCGACGCTCGCGCAGATGCCCACGAAAGAGACGTAAAACGCTTTCATTTTCATGGTGGTGTCGCTCCTGACTTATATTGCCTCGCGCGTCCACCAGGTTCCCCCGGGGACGTAGACGGCCGAACCTTCGCCCCAGATGACGTGATCGGCGCCGCTCGAGTCCACCGAAAGCCCGAGGTAATCGCCGAACGGGAAGTCGTAGCCGTTTCCGTGCTTGTACGGCGCCCCGCTACCGCGATCGGAAAGCCGCAAGGCCGCATTCCATGTCACGCCTCCGTCTTGGCTGCGCGCGTACCAGGTGTTCCAGGCATGCGGGCCGTTGCGGTTGTCTTGCCATACGAGCCTGAAGTCGCCGGCCGCAGGACCCGCAACGAGAGCCGGGCTCGTGTTGTTGCCGCGCGCGTTGAGCAACGCCGGCGCGCTCCACGTCGAGCCGCCGTCGCCGGAGCGGCTGAAGTACAGCGAGTTCGGGCCCTGCTTGCGGTCGTTCTTTGCAAACACGAAGATGAGCTCGCCGCTGCGGTCGGCTGCGACGGCGTCCTGAGCCGTGTAAAAGTCCGGATAGCAGCGCCGCACTTCGCACGGCGCGCCCTCGTGGCTTACGACGAAGGGAATCTCGCGCCAGCTCATCCCGCCGTCGGACGACGTCACGAGCTCGACGTGGCCGCTACCCCTCTGGTTCCTCCCTGCCTCGCCGTCGACCGCGAACCAAACGGCCCCCCCCCGGGCGCCATCGTGGCGCCGTACGAATAGTACCAGAAGTGCGCCGCGGTGGCCTTGACCGGCGCGTTCCAGCTTCGCCCGTAGTCGTGCGACGCGGTGACGTATAGCGCGTAGCGCACGTTGTACGCGACGTAGATGTCTCTGCCGTCGCGCGAGACCGCGAGCGTGGGCTTGTCGCTGTAGGCAAGGGAACCGTCCAGCCGGACGGACCGGCTCCACGTCGCGCCGTGATCGCGCGATCGCGTAAAGACGACGCCGGGCCGAAATCCGTCGAGACAAACGGCGTCGACGATGCCGTCCTCCGAAACGGCGATCTGCGGATCGTACTGGAAAAACACGCGAACCCCGCGGCGGCAGATCCGGCGCCCCTTGCGCCACGTTTGGCCGCCGTCGCTCGACGCGCGGACGAGCAGGTAGTCCGGGCGCTGATCCGTCGTCATCTGATAGACCCAGCTCGAGCTCGGATCCGCGGCAGTGATAGGCTCCCAGCGATTGTCGCTGGCGTCGCCCCAACGGCGTTCGCTTGCGAAGCGTATTGCCGCCGCGGTCGCGGCACTGAAGGTCGCCGGCGGCACAACGCGCGCGTTCTTTGCGGGCACGCAGGCTGCCGCAATGCATAGCAAAGCGGCCCAGCCGATGCGACGCAGCTTCGCCCCGCAGATCAAGCTTCTATCCACCGTTGCGTTGTGGGCGAAAGTGCGCCAATAATTACTTAGCCTCCCGCCATCCTCATCGCTGCGGAGTGGATGCCGGGCTGGCTGGATTCGAACCAACGCATGGCGGAGTCAAAGTCCGCTGCCTCCTTCCCCAAAGCACTTTGCGCTTCGGGGACCCCTATTTTTGAGATTCCGCTCCGGCGCTCCGCGCCTGCGCTACGGTAAGCCACCGGGCTTTGACTCCGCCATGGGGACGCTGGGGTGGCTGGATTCGAACCAACGCATGGCGGAGTCAAAGTCCGCTGCCTTACCGCTTGGCTACACCCCATCATTCTGGCCATTATGCCAAAAACAATGGGCCAAGCGTTATGAGCCGGCGGACCTGCTCCCTTTTTAGCGCGTGGCGATGAGGCGCTTCGCTCCCACGTAACGGGCCGCCCAGTAGGATTCCGAGAGGCGGCTCACCATCACGCCGTGGCTCGAGCTCGCGTGCACGAACTTGCCGTCACCGAGATAGATACCAACGTGCGAGACGCCGCCGTAGGTATCGAAAAAGACGAGGTCGCCTGGGTGCGGGCCTCCCACGGCCCGACGTCCCACGTCGTACTGCGCGTCCGCGGTCCGCGGAAGCGCGACCCCGAGCATGGCGAAGACATGCTGCACGAAGCCCGAGCAGTCAAACCCCGCTGCGGAGGTGCCCCCGAACGAGTAGGGCACGCCCAGGAAACGCAGCGCGCTGCGCGTCAGCGCAGTGGCCATCCGGGACGTGCGCGCGAGTACGCCGCCGGCAAAGCGGCCGATCCCGATGCGATGGCGCTGTCGGACCGAAATGATGAGGCGGGACGTCCATTCAGCGACGTCTGGGCTCAGGGCTTGGGCGCTGAGCGCTCGCGACGACCCGCTGTAATCGAGTTGGGTACCGGGGGAGTCGGCGCGTGCCAGAGCACTCGAACCGCCGACCAAGAGGGCAAAAGCCCCTAGGAGTAACGCATGACGCAAGAGACCGCTCCTCTTTCATGACACTTGCGGGGTTAGTTGACGGGTTCGGACGTGAAAGATCGCCCTAGGGCCGACCGGCCCACTCACCCCTACCGGAGAAATCCCCCGCTCGGGACGCAATGTCCCGACTCAGTGACCTAACTAGGCATCGGGGTCACCCTGTCGAGCCGGCATAGCTCTTTTGGGAGGCCCCTTGGCCGGGCGCTTCGGCGTGAGCCTAGGTCGCCCTTCCGGATTCTTGTACGGCGCGATTCTGAAGCCGGTCCGAAGGCTACCGGGAGCCGGCGCGTTCGATTTCCCGCTCGATTCGCGCGGCAACCCGGCCGGCCAGCTCCGAAACCAACTCCCGATCGTCGCCTTCGGCCATCACTCTTATGAGCGGTTCTGTCCCCGAAGGCCGGATGAGGAGCCGGCCCGAGCCGTCCAGCGCGGCCTCGGCCGCGGCGATCTCCTCGCGGACGGCCGGCACGCCGAGCACGTCGTGATTGCCGGCGCGCACGTTGACCAGCACCTGCGGCGCGATCACGACCTCGCGCACGAGCTCGTGCAGCGTCGCGTGCTGTTCGGCCATCAGCGTCAAAAGCGTCACCGCGGTGCGCGGACCGTCGCCGGTCGTGTTGTACCGAAAGTCGACGACGTGCCCCGACTGCTCGCCGCCCAACGTATAATCTCCCTCGCGCATCGCTTCCAGTACGTAGCGATCGCCAACCGGCGTGCGCAATAATGTGAGGCCGTGTCGCCGTAGCGCACGCTCGAAGCCGATATTGCTCATCACCGTTCCAACGATGGTGTCCCGTCGAAGCGCCCCGGCCGCGTGCATCGCACGGCCCAGCGCGAACATAACGTGGTCGCCCGTTACGACTCCGCCGGTCTCGTCGACGAAGAGCGCGCGATCCGCATCGCCGTCGAAGGCGACCCCAATCGCTCCGCGCCCACCCCCGCTGTTGGCCCTCACCGCCTCCTGCAGCGCATTGAGGTTGGTCGCACCGCATTGCACGTTGATGCGCACGCCGTCGTTATCGCAGTTGATCTCGATGACCTCGGCGCCGAGCTTTCGCAGCGCGTAGGGCGCGATCGCATAGGCTGCGCCGAATCCCCCGTCCACCACGACGCGCAAGCCATGCAGGTCGGGCTTGCCGTCGTACAGTTCGTCGTAGTAGTGCCGCCCGAGATTCCGAGCCACATGAGCGGTGCCGACCGCGGCTCCCGTCGGGCGCGGCAGCGCGTCGGAATCCAACAGCTCCTCGATCTCGTCCTCGAGCCGATCCGAAAGCTTGAACCCGTCCGCGCCGAAGAACTTGATTCCGTTGTCGGCTATTGGATTGTGTGATGCGCTGATAACGACCCCGGCCGCTGCGTCCTCGCAGCGCGTGATGCACGCGACGGCTGGGGTGGGAACGATGCCGACCGACACGGCGTCGCGGCCAACCGAGGTGATGCCAGCGATGATCGCCGCCTCCAGCATCGTCCCGGAAACGCGAGTATCCCGTCCGACGATTACCGGGCGGTGGTCCGTCGTATCGGGAAGGAGACTCGCCGCCGCGCGCCCGATGCGCATCGCCAGCTCGGGCGTGAGGTCGCAGTTCGCGACGCCACGAACTCCGTCGGTTCCAAAGAGCCTGGTCATTTCGCGCGACCGGTTCCGGCAACGGAGCGCATCTCGACGCGAACCAGATTCGGAGCGACCGACAGCCCCGAAACCTCTGCACCGGACGAGTTCACGGCAACCGCGCGCACCATTTCGTCGACGACGCCCGTGGCGCTCGGGAGGGCGACGTTTGCTTGCACCGCCGAAACCTGTCCGAGCACCGAAGCGGGGGCGCGAACGATGGCCGTCTGAGGATCCACACGAGCGCTTCCGACGACGATGCTTTCGTTCTGTGAACCGACGTAGTGCACGGTTACCGAAAACAGACGTTGTTCGACGGGCTCAACCGTCAGGGTGATCGACGCCGGACTGAGGCTCTGCACCACAACGTCCGGAGCGACGAGCTGCACGGGCACGTTGTAGATGCCGCTCCCCTTGTTGGAGAGATCGAGCACGGCTTTGATTTCCTCTGGGTTGACGGCGGGTTGACCGCCCTTGGTGGCAATCGTCACGACGGCCTGGTGATCGGCGAAGTGCGCCACGTAGCCCAGCGGCAGGTTTACCGCAGTGATCGGAATCGACAACTGTTGGTCGGGCTGATCCGTACCCGAGATCGGATTATTCGCGAAGCGAAAGTACGCCCAGCCGACGATCGCGAGGGCCAAGGCCAGCAGCTTCAGGGAAAATTCTTCTCAATGAACTGCATGAGACTCGCGCTCGCTGCGGCCGGATCGCAGGCGCATGCGCAGGTTCGAGATCACATCGTTGCGAAGGCGACGCTCGCGCCGGGCCGGGCGCGTTATCGCCAAAAGTAGCTTGACGAGCCGCTGTTCGTCGTCGATCGGCCGCGAGAGTCTACCTCCCCGCGCGATCGAGATCGCTCCCGTCTCTTCGGAAACCACGACGACGACGGCATCTGTCTGTTCACTCAAGCCGAGGGCGGCCCGATGCCGCGTGCCGATTCGAGGCGTCGTCAACGGACGGTCCGCGAGAGGAAGGAAACAGCCCGCGGCCACGATGCGGCCCTCGCGCACGACAACGGCACCGTCATGCAGCGGCGACGACGGTGTGAAGATCGAGAGCAGCAGCTCCTCCGAGATGTCCGCATGCAGCACCGTCCCGCTTTCGCAGTACTCCTTGAGCCCGGTATGCTGTTCGAGCACGAGCAGCGCACCGCGTCGATTGCGCCCCAGAAGCGACGCCGTCCGCGCGATCGTCACGATCGCCCGGTCTTCCGGGCGGCCCCATCCTGGTTCTCCGTCGCCGGGCTCCATCCGAAAGAGGCCGCCCCGTCCGATCTGCTCCAGCGCGCGTCGCAGCTCGGGCTGAAAGACGATCGGGATGGTCACGGCGGCGCCGACGACGATCAGCCGCAGCACGGTTCCCAACAGCGACAAGTGGAGCAGATTCGCGACGCCGAGCAGACCGACCACGACGAGGATGCCGATCAGAATCTGGACCGCACGGGTGCCGCGGATCAGCAGCAAGACGTAGTAGATAAGGACGCTCGTCGCGATAATGTCGATGACGTCCGTGAGACCAACGTGGCCGAGCGCGCTAAACGTCATCGATCAGCGCCTCCAGAACGCGGCCGAGCCCAACCTGCGGCGCCTGCAAACCCTCCGCCGCGAGCTTAGCGATCGTGGACTTCGGGAGAGGCGCAAGCAGCTCCGCGGTTCGTCCGCTCGCAAAGCGCCCCAGTTCTGCGTCGATCAGCCTCAGAACGAGCTCGGCTCGTGAGACGTCGGGATCCCACTCGATCACGAGGCCGCCCGGAAACGGATGGCAGGCGAGGATCCCCGCGGGCCGTCCCGGACCTGCGAGTGCATCGCACAAGGCCGGCAAGGCTTGCGGCACCGCCGGGGAAACTGCTAAGGCGATGACGGCCGTTCCATACGCCTGCGCGCCCGATGCGGCGCGGATCGCTCGTGCATCGAATGCGCCGGCGCTCTCGAGTAGCGCGTACGTGCGGCCAACGTTCGGATGCACGCGCCATGTCGTCCGTCCGCCCTGCAGGCGCACCGCCTCGTCGATCCCTTCGCGGCGCCGTTCGTCGGGCGCTCCGCCGAAGCTCAGGGTTATATAAGCCACGCTCCATCGCGCGTTCGTCGTCTCGACCGGAAAAAACTCCGCGTGGATTTCAATCGATGGCGAAACCACGCTTCGACTGGCGCAGTTGCGGCGCATGAGCGGCCGGCGTTTCATGCCGGTTCCCGGCGATGTCGTGCACGTCCGCGTGCTCGAGGACGGTCAGACCGTCGTCGAACGCATCGACCCTCGCGGTTTTACGCTTGAACGTCGTAGCGCGGTCGGTCGAACAAAGACGATGGCCGCCAACGTGGATCTGCTCGTAACGGTCACGGCGATCGCCGATCCGCCGCCCCGCCTCGTCACGCTCGACCAGCTGCTCGCGTTTGCCGAACTCGAAGGTGTCGCGCCCGGCATAGTCTTGACGAAGCCGGACCTGGGAGATCCCGCGAAGACCGCCGACCTGAAGGCGCTCTATCGCGGGCTGGGATATCCGACGGTCTGCGTCAATCCCAAGACCGGGGAGAACCTCGCGGCTTTGCGCGAGCTGATCCGCGACCGTCACGCGATGCTCGTCGGCAACTCAGGCGTCGGCAAGAGCACCATCTTCAGGGCCCTGGGCGGCGATACGAAGGTCGGCGACGTGTCGCGGCATGGCCTCGGCCGTCAGACGACCACGACCGGGCGACTCTACCGGCTGCACGGCGGCTTTCTTATCGATAGCCCGGGAATCAACGAGTTCGGCCTGGGCACGATCGACGCGCAGACCCTCGCTCCAGCATTTCGCGAGATGCGCGAGCCCGCGATCCGCTGCCGCTTCCGCGACTGCATCCACCTGCAGGAGCCCGGCTGCGCCGTCCAGGCGGCCGTCGCCGGCGGAGAGATCGCGGCCAGCCGGTACGCCAGCTATCGGAAGATCCTCCTCGAACCAAGCTAGGGAGCGCCAGCGCGGTGGACATCGCTCGCGCGCAACTGCTATGATACACGCCGTCGTCGTCACTCTTTCTACCAAGGGGATTTTTTGCCGAACATCAAGGCCGCCGAAAAATGGGTGCAGCAATCGGAGCGGCGCGAGTCGCGTAACAAGGCCGTCAAGAGCCGCCTGAAGACGCTCTTCAAGGCCGCGGTCGTATCGGGGCAGCCCGACGCGGGCCGCCACCTCGAGAGCGCGTTCGACAAAGCCGCCGCTAAGGGCACCGTGCACCGGAATAAGGCCGCGCGCAAGAAAGCGCGCCTTTCCAAAGCGATTGCGCGCGCCAGCGCCGCTCCATCGAAGCCCTCGAAGACTAAGGCCAGCCGCGCCAAGAAATAGCTGACGAATCCCTACGGGTCGATGGCGATGGCCAGGCGAGTCGCGCCATCGGCGTTCGCCTGCGGCAGAATGGCCGCCCGAATCAGCTCCCGCAGCGCCGCGGGTTTCGTCGTACGGAGCACGATGCGATAGCGCCACTCGTTGTTCATGCGAACGATCGGATACGGCGCCGGTCCCAACACCTCCAGGAACTCCGCCTCCCGCAATAGTGCCGCATAGCGCTCTGCGCGTTCGACGACGTGCCTGCGATCGCGTCCGATGATTCCGAGATACGCGAGCCGCAGCGCCGGCGGAAAACCGGCGGCCACCCGCTCCCGCAACTCCGCATCTGCGAAGCCCTCGTAGTCGTGGAACGCAGCGTAGCGTATCGCCGGGTGGTCCGGCGCATAGGTCTGCACGATCGCCTCGCCCCGCCGGCCGCGCCCGCTTCGCCCGCAGACCTGGGCGATCAACGCGAAGCTACGCTCCGCCGCACGGAAATCGGGAAGATGCAGCCCCAGATCGGCGGCCACGACCGCTGCCAGCGTCACCGTCGGATAGTCGAGCCCTTTGGCGACCATCTGCGTTCCCACCAGCACGTCGCCTTCGGATTCGAACGCTGCGAGAATCCGCGCGTGGTCGCCGATTCGCGTCGTCGTGTCCGAGTCCATCCGGAGCACGCGCGCCATCGGAAAGAGGCGCGTCACCTCTTCGACGACGCGCTCGGTGCCGATGCCGAGCTCCGCGATACCGTCGAAATTGCAGATCGGACACGCGCGCGGAATTCGCGCCTGATAGTCGCAATAGTGGCATCGTAACAATCGCTCGCTGCGATGCACCGAGAGAGCGACGCTGCAGCGCGGGCACTCCGGCGACTTCCCGCAGCGTCGGCAGAGCAGCGACGCCGCACTGCCGCGCCGATTGATGAAGAGCAAGCTCTTCTCCCCACGGTTTAACCGCTCGCCCAGTGCTTGGACGAGCGCGCTGCTGAAGATCCCGCGATTGCCCGCCTCGAACTCCTTGCGCAGATCGACGATACGGACCTCGGGCAGCGGCTGCGCCGTCGCGCGGTCGTGCATTTCGAGGCGAACGATCTGTCCGCGTTCGGCGGCGGCATAGC
This sequence comes from Vulcanimicrobiota bacterium, assembly GCA_963722595.1. Classification (GTDB taxonomy): domain Bacteria; phylum Vulcanimicrobiota; class Vulcanimicrobiia; order Vulcanimicrobiales; family Vulcanimicrobiaceae; genus Cybelea. Next base: position 394,608 of record CAVRNN010000001.1, read on the forward strand.
TCTCTAGCGACGGCGTGGCGCTGCCGAGCAAGAGCAGACCGCGCTCGTAGCGCATACGCTCTCGCGCGACCGCCACCGCGTTGTAGCGCGGCACCGTCTCCTGCCGATACGAAGGATCGTGGGCCTCGTCGACGACGACCAGCCCTACGTCGCGCAGCGGAGCGAAGACGGCGCTCCGCGCGCCGACCACGACGTCGATCTCGCCACGTGCGCACGCTTGCCATGCCTCGAAACGCTCGCGCTGCGAGAGCGCAGAGTGCAGCACCGCGACGCGCTCGCCGAACGCGGCCTCGAATCGCTGTGCCGCCTGCGGCGTCAGCGAAATTTCGGGTACGAGCACGATCGCTTGCCGTCCCTGACGCAGGATGCCCTCGATCGCCTTCGTGTACACGAAGGTCTTGCCGCTGCCGGTCACGCCGTGAAGGAGCGCCGCATCGAAGCCTCCTCGGTCGAGTGCCCCGCCGATCCACCGCATGACGCGTTGCTGCTCCGGCGTCGGCGCGGCGCTTCGCTCGGCGACGGCTGCCGATCTCGTGCGTGAAGAGGGCCGCGCATACCGTTCGGTCAGCGCACCCACACGAACGGCGCGCGCAATGACGGCGTTGCTGAAGCCCGCGAGCAATGCGTCGGCGCGAGCGACCACTCCCCGCGCGCGAACGAAGTCGACCAGCGCCTCTGCCTTCTTCCCTGCGATCGCGGCGTCACCGAGCGAGAGCGTTCGGACGCGATATTCCGCCGTTCGCGGCTCGACGAGACGCCGCTCCCGCCGGAGCACGCGGGCACGGACGAGCGCGCGCACTCCAGCGAGCAGCGTGCGTCGATCGGCCGCTCGACGAGCCTCGGGATGTCGCAATAGCTGCTCGAGGGCAAAACCGTCCGGGAACTCTTCCCAGATTAAGCGGATAAGGCGCGTCGACACCGACGTAAAACGTCGCGGGTTCGGCCGCGCGCCGAGCACGAACGAATCGCGCATTAGCGGAACCGCATCGGCGAGCACGACCGCACTCAGTGCCTCGCCGAGCGTGCACAAATAGTGCTCCGCGACGAACCTCGCCAGGTGCAGGCCCGTTTCGCCGAACGCCCGCGGAACGCTCAGACGCTCGTGCACCGCTTTGAGCTCCGGCCTCGGATCGCTCGATTCGCGCACCGAAGACACCACGAAGGCGACGACGTCGCGCCTCCCAAGCGGAACGCGCACGACGTCTCCGATCGCCAGGTCGAGCGCGCCCGCGTCGTAGGTCAGCGGCAGATCGAAACGCGACGAGCGGATTGCCGGCAGAGCATCAACCGCGCGCACGGCCCATGCCCGGTGGCTTCTGCAGCCGGCGCAGCACGGCGCGGATGCTCGCGGGAGCACATTCGACGCCGTACTCCACGTCGCCGATCGCGCGCGGCAAGACGAACCGCAGCCGGCCCCCGCGTTTCTTCTTATCGTGACCCATTGCGGCGAGCACCGCGTCGCCATCGATCGGCGCGTCGAGCGGCAGTCCGAGCAGCGTCAGGAGCGTCAGCACCCGGAGGTGCTCGGCATCGCTGAAGCGGCCCGTCCGCAGCGCGAGTAGGCCCGCCGCCCGCAGGCCCAGCGCCACCGCCGCGCCGTGCCTGATCCGGTAACCCGACGCGCGCTCGATGCCGTGCGCAAACGTGTGTCCGAGGTTAAGCACTTGTCGCGCCCCGCTCTCGAGCCGGTCATCCGCCACGCTCATGGTTTTGACTTTGACCGCCTCGGCGACGAGTGTCGTCCACGGCCAGCGCGCAAAGCGATGCGGCGACAGCTCCTCGAGCCACTCGAAGAGGTCGCCACCCTCGATGACCCCTGCCTTCACGACTTCGGCAAGGCCATCGCGCAACGCGGAATCGGACAGCGTGCGCAGTGCCGCGACGTCGCAGAACACGCCGACCGGATCGCGAAAGCAGCCCGCGAGGTTTTTTCCGTCGCGCAAATTCACGCCGGTCTTCCCGCCGATCGCGGCGTCCACCATTGCGACGAGCGTCGTCGCGACGTGCGCGTAGCCGACGCCTCGCATGTACGTCGCGCACGCAAAACCGAAGAGGTCGCTCGCGACCCCACCTCCGACGCCTATGACGAGAGCGTCGCGTTCCACGCCCGCCGCGAGCATCGCGCCGAGGACCCCTTCTACCGTAGTCAACCGTTTGAACCGCTCGCCGAGCGTAAACGAAAGCAACGCCTTGGCCCCGGCGGCTTTTGCGACGCCGCGCGCGATCTCGGCGACGGAGCGATTGGCGTCGAACAGCACGAACGTCTGCTTTCCCGTTTTCCGCGCGAAGGTCGCGATCTCGGACCTCACGCCATCGCCGATCGTGATCGGATAGCCGAGGTCGTTGTTGACCGAAGCGTCGCTCACGATGCGTGTAGGCATATTCCGGCGCGCTCCAGCCACTGGACGATGTCGTCGATCACTTGACGGCCGTTCAGCCGATCGGCCTCAACGATGTGATCGGCGGATTCGTATTGCGGCATGCGCCTCGTGTAGAGCGTCCGAATCTTGGCGAGGGTGGGTGTCCGCCCCAGCAACGGCCGTGCCCCCTTGGCCTGCCGCAGGCGCGCCAGTACCTGTTCCGGTGAAACGCGAATGAAGACGCGATAAGCGTGAGTCGCAAGCAGCTGACGATTCGCGGCGACCGTCAGAGCACCGCCGCCTAAGGCGATGACGATCTGCTCCGCACTCTCGAGCGCGCCGCGGATCGCGGCGTGCTCGTAACGCCGGAACGCCGCTTCGCCCTCCTTCGCAAAGATTGTTGGAACGTCGCCATGATCGCGAGCCACGAGCGCGTCCGTGTCGGCGAATGCGCACCCCAGCCGCCGTGCAAGCTTTCGTCCGATTGTCGATTTACCGGAGCCCATGAAGCCCACCAGCGCCACGTGGCGCTTCATCGTTCGCGCGCGAAGAGCCGTCCCGAGGCGTCGCCACTGCGGAGCACGTTGTCGAGCGTTTCTTCCATCGAGTCGCCGCCGTACTTTTCGAGCACCGGGTCCATCAGAGCGAGCCTCACCATCGCCTCGCCGACAATGGCGGCGGCCGGAACGACGCAGACGTCGCTGCGGACAACCGTCGCCGGAGCGTCGATGCGTTGGTGCAGGTTTACCGACGGCAGCGCTTTGGTCAGGGTCGGTATCGGCTTGACCGATACATGCACGACGATCGGCTCTCCGTTGCTCATGCCGCCCTCGATGCCGCCCGCGCGGTTGCTTGGGCGTACGACGCTCTCGCCTTCGAGTGCAAACACGTCGTGCGCTCGCGAGCCCGGCGTAGCCGCGACGCTTGCGCCCAGGCCGACCTCGACGGCCTTCACCGTCTGCATGCCCACGACGGAGCCGGCCAAGATGCCGTCGAGCCGCTGATTCGGCTGTCGATTGCTCCCGACGCCTACGGGCATTCCGTCGACGCGAACCACGAACTGGCCGCCGAGCGTGTCGCCCGCCGCCTTCGCTTCGTCTATGGCAGCGATCATCGCGCGCGCAGCGTCGGCGTGCGGACAGCGGACATCGCTCGCCTCCACGCATGCTTGATCCCAATCATCGAGCACGGGAGCCTCAACGCCGCCAATGCGCGTCACGTAGCTGCGCGTCGTTATTCCGATCGCCTCCAAGAACTGCGCGCAGACGGCCCCGAGACAGACCCGCATCGCGGTCTCTCGCGCGCTCGCCCGCTCCAAGACGTTACGCAGGTCGCGCTGCCGGTATTTGAGCGCTCCGGCGTAGTCTGCGTGTCCCGGCCGCGGATTCGTGAGCGGATCGCCGGCACCCATAATCGGGTCCATCAGCGCGCGCACCTTCGGAGTCTCGTAGTCGCGGTTGCGCACGACGACCGCGATCGGTGATCCGAGTGTCTCGCCCCCGCGCAAACCGGCGAGAAACTCGACGCGATCCCGCTCTATCTTCATCCGCGCGCCGCGTCCGTAACCGCCTTGTCGCCGCGCAAGTGTCTCGTCGATCGCATCGACGTGCAGCCTCAGATGCGCGGGAATACCGTCGAGGATGCCGACGAGCGCCGGGCCATGCGATTCGCCGGCCGTGAGATAACGGAACATGACCAGGGTTCCTTCGGCGGCACAGTCTCGCCCTACTTCGTCGCCGGTAAGGCGCTGCGTAGACGCTCGATGGCGCGGCGATGCAGGCGCGTCACGTGGCGGCGCGAGTATCCAAGCTGCGCGGCGAGCTCCACGACCGTCGCGCCGTCTAGGTGAATCGAGGCAACGATCTGCCGCTGCAGCGGCGACAGGCCTTCGAGGATCTTCTCGACCGTAAGCCGATCCAGAACGTCCTCGATGCCGTAAGGAGCGAGGCCGTGATCCGCGTCGCGCGCCAACTCTAGGGAAACGACTCGGCCGCTCGCGCGATAGGCGCGTATCTCTTGGATTTCGGCGGCCGTCGCACCGATCATGAGCGCGACGTCGGGCTCCTGCGGCTCGCGCCCAAGCAGCGTCCATAGATCGCGCTCCGCGGCGGCCCAGCGCCGCTCGAGGTCGCGCGCTCTACGCGGCGCGCGCAACAGGCGCTCGCTATCGCGCACGTAGTGCATGAGCTCGCCGACGATCAGAAGCCACGCGTAGGCCTCGAACGGCGCGCTCTGGAGCGCGTCGTAACGATCCGCGGCCTTGATCAGTCCGATGGCGCCGACTTGCTCGAGGTCCGCTCGATCGAGACCCTGGCGCACGAAACGGCGCGCGGCGCGCCGGCAAAGGTACCAATATTGCGCAACGAGTCGTTCGCGGAGCAACGACGTTGCCCGAATACAAAGAGCCACACCCAACCTCTTCGTTTGCGAAGACGCGGCTGCCGCGCGGCGCGGCATCCGTGTTAATCGTTATATACCACGCGAGTCGAAAACGCAACAGAGAGCGTGCCCGACGTGCAGGAGTCCGCCGAACCCACCCGCTAGAGTCGCAAAATGCGCGGCCGGCGCCTCGGTGCGATCGTTCTGCTGTTCGCGTTGGGCGTTCTCGCAGTCGCCGCGCTGCGCGATTTCGCCCGACTCGGCGATGCGCTTCCGTGGAACCAGCTGTACGACTTCGGAGATTTTTACTGCGCCGGCTTCGCGCTGGACCGGCGCGCCGATCCATACCGTTACGAGCCGCTGCATCGCTGCGAGCACCTCTACAACTCGAGTGAGGCATATCGGCGCGACCCGGGCCGCGCGATTCCGGCGCCACTGCCCCCGTACGATTTCCCTCCGTTCATGCTGGCCGCGCGGCTCGACTTCGGCGCCGCGCGGGCGATCGACGTGTTCGCGATTGTGGCCGCCATCGCGGCCGCGATCTGGGGACTGAGCCTACTCGAGATTTCGCTCGACCTCGCGGCGCTTGCGCTCGCCCTGCCCGCCGGATATCTCCTGCTCGCGGCAGGCCAAGTAGTCCCGTTCGGGCTCGTAGCAATCGTCTTTTGCGGCGTTATGCTGGCCCGGCGGCGCGACGCCGTCGCGGGAGTCCTCGCGGCGCTCACGCTTGTCGAGCCCCATCTCGGCGTGCCGGTCTGCGCAGCCATGTTCGTCTGGGTTCCGCGCGCCCGCTGGGCGCTCGGCGCATCGGGCGCCGCGCTGGCCGCGATCGCGCTGGCTACCGCGGGACCCGCCGTCGCCGGCGAATACCTTGCGCGCGTCCTTCCCGCGCAGGCGGCCGCCGAAACGGGATACGTCTACCAGTACGGCCTCACGTATCTGCTCGACACGCTCGGCGCGTCGCCGCTAGCGGCGCTGAGCGCCGGCGATATTTGCTATGCGGGGATGCTGGTATTGGGCGTTTGGCTCGCGCGCCGCGTCGAGACCGTCCTCGGGCGCCGCGAGCTCCTCGCCTACCTGCCGGCCGCGTTCGGCGTTGTCGGCGGCCCCTACGTCCACATGGTTGACCTCGCCGTCGCCATACCCGCCGCGCTCGTACTCGCCGTCCATCTCCGCGGGCCCGCGCGAGTCGCCGCCGCCATCGCGCTCGTTCTACTCGCGGTTCCGTGGATCGACGTCTGGATCATGAAGAAGCTGTTCCTCGCAACGCTCTTCGTCGTCGCCGCGATGCTGCTGCGCTTACGCCTCGGGGCGGCCCTGGCGGGCGCGACGTTCGTCGCCGTCGCGATCGCAATCTACCTCTTGGAACTCCGGCCCCCGCCGCCGTTTTCGATCGCACCGATCGCGGCGGTCGCGCCGGGTGATCTCGTGCAGCGCGCCTGGAGCATCGAAGTCGCCGCCCTGGGGCGCAGCGACCCGCTCTGGCTCGTTGTCAAGCTTCCGACCTGGCTCGCCCTCGGCGGGATTGTTGCCGCCGTTCTCTCCGCGCTTACGCCGCGGCGCTACGGCGCGCGACCATGACAGCATCGATGCGACGCGAAAGGCTCATCGTCGCCGTAGTGATGACGTTGCTCGCGCTCGCGGCGCTTCGCGATCTCGCGCGACTCGGCGCAGCGTCACCATGGAAAACAATGGACGAGTTCGCCGACTTCTACTGCGCCGGTTCGGCGCTGGACGAGCATGCGAGCCCCTATACGTACGAGCCGCTGCGATCGTGTGAACACCGCGTCAACACCGGGGATACCTTTCGCGGCAAGCTGTTCCGGAGTGACCCCGCGGTCGCGGTCCCCGCGCCGCAGCCCGTTTACGACTTCGTGCCATTCATGGGCCTCGCGCGCATGACGCCGGCGGAGGCGCGGATCGTCGACGGGTGCGCGATCCTCCTTGCGGTCGCGGCGAGCGTCGCCGCGTTGTTCGGCCTCGGCGTACCCGTCACCGTCGCGACGACGGCACTTTTGCTTTCGAGCGCCTACGTGGAGCTCAACACGGCACAAATCGTGCCGTTCGCGTTGCTCGCGCTCGTGCTGTGCGGGCTCGCGCTCGCGCGCGGCCACTGCGCGATCGCGGGCATCGCCGCGGCGCTGACCACCATCGAACCCACGGCCGGCGTCCCGGTAATCGTCGCGGTCCTGCTTTTCGTGCCGCGCGCCCGCTGGTCGCTCGTGCTGACGTTGCTCGCTCTGGCACTCGTTTCGCTCGGGGTCTTGGGCCTACGCGGCGCCGAGCAGTACGCCGCTGGCGTGCTGCCCGCGCACGCCGCCTCCGAGCTGCGGTTTCCATTTCAGTATAGCCTGACGTACGCGCTCGCATTGCTCGGGGTGCCCTCCAATATTGCGCGCGCCGCGGGGATGCTTTCGTACCTCGTCCTCTTCGCGATCGGACTGCGCATCGCGCCGCGTGTCGCGAAGGCGCTGGGCAAACGAGAGCTCCTGGTTTTCGTTCCGGCGCTTTGCTCGGTAATCGCGGGACCATTCCTGCACCAGGAAGAGCTCTGTTTTGCGCTACCCGCTTTGCTCGTCGTCGCGACGGCGTTGCGGGGCCGCGCGAGGACGATCGCCGCGGTCGCGCTGTGTGTCCTCGCTATCCCGTGGATTGCCGTCTGGGGAATCAAACAGCTGTTCCTCGTCACCGTCTTCGCCTGTGCAGCAATCCTTCTGGGCCTGCGCATCGAGCGCTGGGCGAGCCTCGCGACGATCGCCGGGGTCGCGCTCGTGCTCTACGCCATAGAGCTGCACCCGCCGCATCTTCCCGTTCCCGCGCCGGCCTCGGCGCGCAGCTACGCCGCGACCGATCTCGTGCAGCGAGAGTGGCGGGAATACACCGACCGTCGAGCAACGAGCGACTTCGCCTGGTTTGCGATCAAGATTCCGACGTGGGCGGCACTGCTCGCAGCGCTCGTCGTCGTCGCGCGGCCTATTTCTCCGCTGACAGCCAGGGGATCTCGATCCTGAAGTCGCGGAGCTTCGCCTCGAGCTCGGCCCGCTCGCGATTCCTGACGAGATCGTCGCCCTTCTTGCGCAAAAGGCCCGCTCGCTCCAGCTCCAAAACAGCAGCCTCGCGTTGTCCCGCATTAAGCAGGCGCATCACGGTTCTTTCAATCCGGGAAAGGCTCGTGGATTCGACCTCGTAATCGACGAAGGCCTCCCACGCAAACGGACACCACGCCGATACAATCCGCTCGCCGATGACGGTGGCGTAACTCCGTATCTCTTCCTGTGCGTGACGATCCATTCGCAGCGCCAAGAAGTGGAACAGGTTGTGCAGATCGATCTTCCAATAGGCCTCGGTATAGGTCGATACCGGAAGGTCTTTCCGCGCCTGCTCCCGCGCCACGCCTGCTGCGATGCGCTCGTCATAGACTTCGCGCGCGAGCTCTTGCAGTTGCCGTTCGCGTTCCGACAATCGGACGCCAACCTCGAGGTCCATTGGATTGCCGCTGCCCTGGCGGTTTTGCGCCGATTGCCGCCGCCAGTCGCTCTCTGAGGTACTCTGGGCCGCGTCGATCGCCAGCGAATACCGCGTGGAGTATTCGTTGACGCTTGCGGTTCGGTGCCGAATCCACTGACGCCAGGAGTCCATGGGAACTCGTACGTGCAGTTTAATCTCGCACATCTCGAACGGCGTCGTGTGGTGGTGCCGCATTAGATAGCGAATAAGGGCGCGGTCTTCGGAGATGTGTTTCGTGCCCGCACCGTACGAGACTCGGGCAGCCTGAACGATCGACACATCGCCGCCCATGTAGTCCACGACGCGCACGAAACCGCCGTCTAGGACGGGCAGCGCCACGCCGAGGATCTCGTCCAAGGCGTTCACGCGCACGCGCCCCGGGTTCTCGGGGGTCGCGCTCACGCTGCCGGCGACTCCGGCCGACGGCTCAGCCGCGATAGCGCAGGAACGCCGGAACGTCGATGTCGTCCATCGTCACCGGAGCCACCGCGTCGAGCTTTCCCGTGTCGAACGCGTAACCGGACTGCGCCGCGCGATAACCGCGCCGCGTGCCGAAGCCGGCGGCCAGCACGGTGACACGCACCTTCCCGGACATCGCCGGATCGATGGACGCGCCGAAGATGATCTGCGCCTCGGAATCGACCGCGCGGCTGATCATCTCGGCGGCTTCGTTCACCTCGTACATCGCCATGTCAGGGCCGCCAGTGATGTTGAAGATCACGCCGTGCGCGCCCTCGACCGTCGTCTCGAGCAGCGGCGACGCGATGGCCTTCTGAGCGGCATCGGCGGCTCGATGCTCGCCGCTGCCTTCGCCGATTCCCATCATGGCGGAACCGGCGTCGGTCATGATCGTCTTTACGTCCGCGAAGTCGAGGTTGATCAACCCGGGCTGCGTGATAAGGTCGCTGATTCCCGCGATACCCTGGCGCAACACGTCGTCCGCAAACGAGAACGCCTCATTGAGCGGCGTCTTCTTCTCGATCACCTGAAGGATGCGCTCGTTCGGAATGGTGATGAGCGTATCGACTTTCGCCTCGAGCTCCGCGATGCCGTTCTCGGCGACTTGCATGCGCTTTTTCCCTTCGAACGCGAACGGTTTCGTCACGACAGCGATCGTGAGCGCACCCGACTCACGCGCGAGCTCCGCGATCACGGGGGCCGCGCCGGTTCCGGTTCCCCCGCCCATCCCGGCCGTCAAAAACACGAGATCGGCGCCGTCGAGGATCAGCCCAAGGTCTTCTCGCGACGCCTCCGCCGCCTCACGCCCCAGCGTCGGATTCGCGCCGGCGCCGAGGCCTCGCGTCTGGCCGCCGCCGATGTGAACGCGATTCTCCGTCAGCGCGCCGCGCAAGGCTTGCACGTCCGAATTGACCGCGAAGAAGTCGACCCCCGCGAGTCCCGCCGCGATCATGCGATTCACGGCGTTGCAGCCGCCGCCCCCGATACCGATCACCTTGATCGCCGCCGCGTGTTCAGGCTCGGATACAGAACGTCGTACGTCAGCCATTGGTTGGGACTCCTCCGTTCGATTGAAGAGATTTAGGTCCATAGGTCTGCCAGCCAGCGCTGGGCCCTCGCAACGACCCCGCCACGCCGCCGCCCGACGCGCATCGCGTCGTCGCGGTCGCCGTTGGCGCCGAAAAGAACCAGCCCGATGGCCGTCGCGTATTGCGGAGCGCTCATCGCGTCGGTTAGCCCCCCGACCGTGTTCGCCGTCCCAATCCGCACCGGCAGACCAAAGACCTCTTCGGCCAGGGGTTCGATGTTCGGCAGCAACGCACCGCCCCCCGTTATGACAATTTCGCCCAGCACGAGATCGCGAGGCACGTTATCGACGATCTTCTGCCGCGCCATTCGCAGCGTTTCGACGACTCGCGGCACGACGATCTGCCGAAGCTCGGCCGTCGTGTGCTCGCGCGTCGACCGCCCGTCGAGCGTGCGCACGGCAAAGCTCTCCTCGCCCTTCCCGGCACCCAAGCGCTTCTTGATGTCTTCCGCCTCAGCCAGCGTCGTCTTCAAGCCGAGCGAGATATCGCTGGTCAACACGTTGCCGCCGACGGGAATCGTCGCCGTATAGATGGCGCTGCCCAACGAATAGACGGCGATATCAGTCGTGCCGCCGCCAATGTCGAGAAGCACCACCCCGACTTGCTTTTCTTCCTGCAGCAGCGTGGCCGCCGAACTTGCTAGCGGCTCGAAAACCACGCCCATCGCCTCGAGGCCGGCGCGTTGGACGCACTTGAGCACGTTGGTGATGAAGCTGGTGCTGCCGGTGATGATGTGCGTATCGACTTCCAGCCTTCCGCCGGCCATCCCAATCGGATCGCTGACGCCTTCCTGTCCGTCGACGGTGAAGAAGCGCGGGAGCGCGTGAATGATTTGCCGGTCGCTGGGCAAGTTGATGATCTTGCTCGCATCGATTACGCGTCGCACGTCGCCGGTCGTCACCTCCCGGTCCTCGCCCGAAACCGCGACGACGGCGCGGTTGTTCGTGCTGCGAATGTGGTCGCCCGTGATCCCGACGACGACCTCGCCGAAGTGAATCCCGGCCATGCGCTCGGCCTTCTCGGTGGCCGCTTCGATGGATTTGATCGTCTCGTCGAGGTCGACGACGACCCCCTTGCGCATGCCAAGCGAGGGCGCCTCGCCCATACCGACGATCTCGAGCCCGGTGGGGCCGGCAACGGCGACGACCGTGCAGGTCTTAGTCGTACCGATATCGAGCCCGCAAACGGTCTCGTGCTTCATTAACCACGACATATTGTGGTTCTCGTCGTCAATTCCTACTATCGCTAGGCTGACCCGAATCCGGTTTGCAGTCCTTGGCGAGCATTCGGGTAACTCCTCGAGGACAAGCGGACCGCGATGTGGAGAACCTGTGCATGCGCGCAAACCCCCGCGCCGGCCACACAGGGGCGAATCAAAAAGGCCTCAAAGAAATCCCATAGCGAACTCCGTCTCGCCCCTAGGACGGTGGACGAAGTTGCGCTATGATTCGTCTTTGACCATTCGCCCACCGCGAGGAGCCGCATTGGTGAAAAACATCGTCTTATCGTTCGCCCTATTGGCCGGATGCGTAGCTCCACTCTGCGCGCGCGCGGCCATGGTAGATCCATCGAGCTTCGCGGACGGCACCTATACCGCGACGGTAGAAAAGGTCGTCGACGCAAAGCACGTACAGGTCGTCATCAACGGCAAGGAAACGACGCTGCCGGCGGGACGGACCAGCGTCGATTTTTCGAAAGTGCAGACGAACGATCAGCTCAAGCTTTCGCTCATCAGTGGCCAGGTCGTCGTTTTCGCGGACCTGACCAACCACTAGAGAGCTTAACGATAGACGATCACGGGCGCCGCAGGCGCGCGCACGTCGATCGCCGCCACGCGGCGCTGGCCGCGCACGACCTGCCCTAGAATCGCGTCGACCAGCGTAAGCTTTTGTCCCAAGTCGGCATCCTGGCCAAACAAGATCCGCAGCCCATCGCGTAGCGTTACGACCAGGCCCCCGTAGCGGTCCAGCGCGAGGGCCTGCGGGCGAATCTGTCGCGCCGCGATCTCCTCGTACGCGTCGCGCAGCTCCATAGCGTCACGAGCCACCGCGAAATTACCCGGCCGCAGCGCGAGACCCGGAGGCACCTCGAGTTCCGGTAGCGTCTCGTCGCCGGCCGCCGGCTCGAGGACCCGAAGGCTGCGATCGACGACGGCGCTCTCCGGCGCGCTCTGCAGAATCGCGAACGGCTCGCGCTCGGTCACGGCGATGCGCAGCGACGCCGGCGGGATGCGATGAATCCATACCGCGCCGATGTAGGGGATCGACTCTATGCGGCGCGCGATCGAGCCGGTGTTCTGCAGCCAAATGCTCACGTGCGGCGCGATGCCTGCGGCCGAGCGGATCTGTTCTGTCGGGACGCGGTGATTTCCGACCACCTCCACGTTCTTCGGATCAAAACCCGGCCACGTGGACGCGAACGCGCCCGCGGCGACCGCGATCAGCCCCGCCAGCGCGACCGGCATCCAAAATCGGCGGACGCGTGCGGTCGCGGATGGCTTGCGCCGGCGCGCGGTCACGCGCCGCTCAGCACGTAGGTTTCGAGCGCCTGCGCCACGCCGTCGTGCGCGAGATCTGCCACGCACGCGTTCGCGATTGCACGCAGTTCCGGCGGCGCGTTGCCCATCGCGACGCCGAAGCCCGCAGCGCTCAAAAGCGGCGCGTCGTTCCACGAGTCTCCGATCGCGAGCGTCTCTTCCATCGCGACGCCCAACCGCTCCGCGACGAAGCGCAACGCCGCGCCCTTGTCGACACCTGGGTCGAGCACTTCCACGAATTCCGGCAGACTGCGCGTCACGTATGCGCGGCCGCTGAGACGAACCGGCAGCGTCTCCGCATAGCTCTGCGCGACCGGCGCGTCCGCCACGATGACCGCCTTGGTCGCGGGGCTGTACGCAAAGGCTTCGCGTAGCGACGGCACGATCACGGGCTCGGTCATCGCGAGCGACGCGTATAACTCGGAATACCGATTGCGCGCCTCGCAATAATATTCGTCGTTTCGGTACAGCTGCAGGTGCATGCGATCGGCCTCGGCAGCACCGATCAACTCGCGCACGACATCGTTGGCAAGCGCGACGTGATCGAGCACGTCGTCGGTCGTTGGGTCGATGACCGCAGCGCCCTGGTAACAGATGACCGGCGCGTCGAAGTGCAGCTCCCGCACGAACGGAAGCGTCGACCGATACATCCGACCCGTCACCAAGCAGCCTATGACCCCCGCCTCGCGCATTCGCGCTACGGCATCGCGGACGCGAGGAGAGATCGTCAGATCGCGCCCGATCAGCGTACCGTCCAAGTCGAAGGCGACGAGTCGCGGCCTGCGGGTCAACGACCGCTCCGCATTCGAGCCGTTTGCGCGTGGTGCGACAGCCCTTCGGATTCGGCGAGTGCGGCGAGGAGATCGGCATCGCCGGTTGCGCGATCGGGGCTGTTCTCCACGACCGTAATGCTGTGCGTGAAATCACTCAGCGACACGCTGGATGCAAAGCGCGCGGTGCCCGACGTCGGAGCCGCGTGGCTGCTCCCCGCCAAATACTCGCCGCTGACGAGCGGCGTCATGTCGCCGACGAACACCGTTCCGGCGGCCGTAACGAGATCGAGGTACGGCACCGCATCCCGCACCTGCAGACAGAGATACGCCGGCGCGAAGCGATTGAGCAACTCGATGAGCTCGCCTCGATCCCTGGCGACGATCAGGCGGCAATGGCTCGAAACGGTCGCGCTCACAAGGTCGTTGCGCTCGAGCGTGCGCAGGTCAAGCGTGTCGATGAGCTGCGCGACGGCCTCGAGAAGCGCGCGCGACTCAGAGAGCACCGCAAGGCGTGTAACGCCGCGCCGCTCCGCCTGCGCGAGCAGCTCCCCGACGACGTATTCGCTGTTGGCGCCTTCGTCCGCGACGACCAACACCTCGGCGGGTCCCGAGAGCGAGTCGATTCCGCATCGCCCGTAGGCCTGCCGCTTCGCCTCGGTCGTCCAGAGCCCGCCGCGCCCGACGATCTTTTCCACCGGCCGTATGGAATCGGTACCGTACGCCGCGGCGGCGATTGCCTGAGCGCCGCCCACGGCGTAGAGTTCATCGACGCCGCAAAGGGCGCAGGCGAACAGCACGGACGCCGGCACCGCATCGCCGGCCGGCGGCGTCAGCCCGACCACGCGCGAAGTGCCGGCGATCTTCGCCGGAACCGCGCCCATGAGGACCGCGCACGCGGGACTGCTGCGCAGCGCGTACACGGCGACTGACCGAAGCGGCCTTCGCCGCACGGCGTACCGCGAGCCGTCCTCCTCCACGTAGGCGATGTCCGGCTGTCGCTGTCGTTCGTGAAACCGCGCGATGCGCTCTCTTGCGAGCTCCAGCGCCGCGGCGATCTCCGGCGTGACGAGCGCTCTCGCCGCTTCGAGCATCGGAATCGGGACGCGCAGTCTCGACGCGTCGTAACGCTCATCGTCGTAGCGGCGCATGCAATCGACGACCGCAGCGTCGCCACGGCTGCGCACGTCGGCGAGGATCTCCGCGACGTCCGAGACGAGTCCCGCGGGAGGGTCCCAGCCGATGTCGAGCAGGCCAGCCAGCGCCGAGGTGTCCGACGCGGAGATCACGTTCATCCGTAAGCGTCCAGGGCGCCTTCGCGCACCCCCTGCGGCGCAAAGATGCGCTCGAGCTCGCCGCGCACGCGCGCGTCGTTCGCGATCGCGCGTCCGACGCGCTGCGAGCGTCCTTGCACGTGCATCACGACCGGCACCTCGCCCGGCCACTCGTCGATGAGCCGCGCAAGCCGGTCGATCTGTTCGCGATCGGTCACGTCGACGTGCCAGCCGAGGGCGCCTTGCGCAACGGCGGCCACGGGGGGCGGCACGAAGCGCGTGACCTCGTTCGCGGCTACCGACCATTCGATGCGCGGCTCGTCGCCCGGAGCCGCGCCCGGGCGCTCGCGCAAGCGCAGCCGGCCCTTCACGATCAGAATTGCATCGCTTTCGAACAGATGATGCAGCTGCGGATACGCCTTCGAAAACAGGACGACGTCGCACACGCCGGTCGTGTCCTCGATCTGCGCGATCAATATCTGTTGTCCCGCCTTCGTCAGCGTGCGCCGCACATTTGCGACCCCGCCGGCGACCGTCACGGCCGCGTCGTCCGAAGCCGCTTGCAGGTCTTTGATCGGCATCGCGCCCGCCCGCGCTAGCGCGGGCGCGATCTCGGCAAGCGGATGACCAGAAACGAAGATCCCGAGCGTCTCGCGCTCCCAGGCGAGCATCTCGCGCGTCGTGGGCACCGCCACGTTGGGCAGTTTCGGCGCGAGCGTCGGCGCCTGGTCGTGCGCCTCACCGAAGAGCGATACCTGGCCGAGCTCGGCGTCGCGGGTCGATCGGGCTGCGAGCTCGAGCGCCGTGTCGAGAGCCGCCAGTTTTTGCGCGCGGTTCCCCGGCATTCCGTCGAGCGCGCCGCACCTGATCAGCGCTTCGAAAACGCGCCGATTCACCTGTTTGCCGTCGACGCGCCTTGCCAGATCGAAGAGATCGCTAAAGCGGCCGTCATTTTCGCGCTTCTCGATGATGCCGCGTACCGCCGCATCTCCGATACCCTTGACGGCGGCGAGTCCAAAGCGAATGGCGTCACCGACGACGGCGAAGTCGACGAGCGATTCGTTCACGTCGGGCGGCAGAACGTCGATACCGACTCGCTTTGCCTCGTCGATGTATTCGACCAGCTTGTCCGTCTTGTCTTTGACCGAGGTCATGAGCGCGGCGAAGTACTGCAGCGGATGGTTCGCCTTCAGGTAAGCGGTCTGATAGGCGATCAGCGCGTAAGCAGCCGCGTGCGACTTATTGAAGCCGTAACCGGCGAAGGGCTCGATGAAATGGAAGAGACGCTCGGCCAGCAGCCGCTCAATGCCTGACGTCGTCAGCGCTCCCGCCACGAACTTCTCTTGATAGAGCGGGATCTTCTCCTTCTGTTTTTTGCCGATCACCTTGCGAAGCTCGTCGGCTTCGCTCATCGAGAAGCCCGCGATGTCACGAGCCATCTGCATCGCCTGCTCCTGGTAAACCGGCGTGCCGTACGTCTCCGCCAGGATCGGCTCCAGCTTGGGGTGCAGGTACTTCGGCGTGGATCGGCCGTGCTTATTCGCGATGTACTGCGGGATCCAATCCATCGGTCCCGGCCGGTAGAGCGCGACGAGCGCGACGATGTCCTCGAAACGCGAGGGCCGCAGCTCCCCGCACACGCGCTTCATCCCTTCCGATTCGAGCTGAAACACGCCCATCGTCTCGCCCCTGCCGAGCATCTCGTACGTTTTAGCGTCGTCGAACGAAAGGGCACCCAGGTCGAAGCCGGCGTCTACCGTCCGGCGAATCTCGTCGACCGCGTTCTGCATGACGGTAAGATTGCGCAGGCCGAGAAAATCCATCTTCAGCAAGCCGATGCGCTCGATCCAGTCCATGTCGTATTGCGTGTTGATCCCGCCGTCGCCGAAACGAACGAGCGGCGTGTAATCCGTGAGCGGTCCGGCCGAGATCACCACTCCCGCGGCATGCGTCCCGGCGTTGCGAGCCAGCCCCTCGATCTCTTTTGCAGTGTCGAGCAGCTTACGGATCTCCGGCCG
Source organism: Vulcanimicrobiota bacterium (assembly GCA_963722595.1). Classification (GTDB taxonomy): domain Bacteria; phylum Vulcanimicrobiota; class Vulcanimicrobiia; order Vulcanimicrobiales; family Vulcanimicrobiaceae; genus Cybelea. Next base: position 410,999 of record CAVRNN010000001.1, read on the forward strand.
CGTCATGTAGAGCGCTTTGACCTCCCCGATCTGATCGATGGCTCGCGCGATCGGCATCCCGCCCGGCCCCGAGGGGACCAGCTTCGCGACGCGGTCAACGTCCGGCAGCGGCACCCCCAGCGCGCGCCCGGCGTCGCGGATAGCCGCGCGCGCTGCCATCGTGCCGAACGTCACGATCTGCGCTACGCGGTCCGTTCCGTATTTTTCCGTAACATATCCGATCACTTCGTCGCGCCGCTCCACGCAAAAGTCCGTGTCAATGTCGGGCATCGAGATGCGCTCTGGATTGAGGAAGCGTTCGAAGAGGAGATCGAAGCGCAACGGATCGAGGTCCGTTATTCGCAAGCAATACGCCACGAGCGACCCGACGGCCGAGCCGCGGCCGGGCCCCACCGGGATGCCCCGGTCGCGCGCGTACTTCACGAAGTCCCACACGATCAGAAAGTACGACGAGAAACCCATGGTCGTGATGACGTCGAGCTCGTAATTGAACCGCGCCCGCACCGCGGGATCGCGAGCGAGCCGATCGGGCCCGTAGCGTTCGAGCAATCCCGCTTCGCAGATCTCACGGAGATAGTCCGCGTCGGTCTTTTCCGGCTCCGTAGACCTCTGGGGAACGGGATACTGCGGCAGATGAAAGATCTTCTCGGGGATGCGAATATCGACTCGCTCCGCGATGCGCACGGTGTTCTCGCAGGCCTCTGGCAGATCGCTCCAGAGCTCCCGCATCTCGCTATCTGACTTCAGATAGAACTGGTCCGAGTAGAAGCGCATGCGATTCTCGTCGGAAACGGTCTTGCCGGTTCCGATGCATAGCAAAACGTCGTGGGCCGCCGCGTCCTTTTGCTCGAGGTAGTGCGAATCGTTCGTCGCCACGATAGGCAGTGCGAGCTCGCGCGCAACGCGGACGAGGCCGTCGTTGATCGCGTCCTGCTCCTTCATGCCGTGCCGCATCACCTCGATGTAGAAGCGGTCGCCGAAGATTTCCACGTAGGTCTTGGCGTTGCGCAACGCCGTGGCGTACTCGTTCCGCAACAGCGGTGCCGCGACGAGTCCCGACATGCAGCCGGAGAGAACGATTAAACCGTCGTGGTGCTTCGCAAGTAGCTCGAGGTCGATACGCGGCTTGTAGTAATACCCTTCCAGGAAGCCAGCCGACACGAGCGCAATGAGGTTGCGGTAGCCGATCAGGTCGGCGGCTAGCAGCGTGACGTGCGCCTCTTCGCGAGCCGTGCGGTCGAGGCGCCCGCGCGGCGCCACATATGCCTCGCAGCCGAGGATCGGGGTGAGGCCCAGCTCGCGCGCCGCATAGTAAAACTCCATGGCGCCGTACATGACGCCGTGATCCGTAAGTGCGACGGCCGTCGCTCCTTCCTCGGCCGCCCGCCGGCAAAGACGGTCGATGCGGCACGCTCCGTCGAGAAGCGAATATTCCGAGTGGACATGCAGATGGACGAACTGACTCACGTAAATGCGTTTTACGTTACGGCGCGAACGATATCTTCTCTGGTGCAATGGCCGCGCCGCGTTCGCCCGTAGAAGAAAGGCTCGATGAGCGGCTCGCGCGCGTGCGCGAGGCCGCGAGCCGCTGGGCGTCGCTCCCGATCGCCGCCAAGATCAAGCTCCTGACTGCATGCCGGGCTGCGACCGGACGCGTCGCGCGAGGCTGGACCGCGCGCGCGGCGGCGCTCAAGGGAATCGCGGGGACGCCCGCGTCTGGCGAAGAGGCCATCACCGGTCCATGGGCCGTCATGGCGACGCTCAACCGATACATCCGCACGCTGCACGGGATCGAGCGCTGCGGCGCCCCCCGACTCGAGACGTCTGCGATCCGACGTCTTGCCGACGGACGAGCCATCCTGCGCGTTTTTCCCGAAGACGGCTACGATCGTTTGCTCCTGCCGGGCGTTCGCGCCGAAGTCTGGATGCGCGGTTCCGAGCTCTCGACGCTGCGCGCCGACTCAAGGCCCCGAGTGGCGCTCGTGCTGGGCGCGGGCAACGTCACGTCGATCGGTCCGCTCGACGCCCTCTACGCCCTCGTCGCGGAAGGTGCCACTTGCGTCCTCAAGCTGCATCCGCTTCTCGACGAGCTCGCGCCGATCGTGGAAGACGCGCTCGGTCCGCTCGCGGGCGACGAATACTTGGCCATCGAGCGCGGCGACGCGGCCGTCGGCCGCTATCTCTGCGCGCACCCGCTCGTCGATCGCGTCCACGTGACGGGCAGCTTCGCGACGTACGAGAGCATCCTAGCCGAGGCCGGCCCGGCGAAGCGCGTCACCGGCGAGCTCGGCAACGTGACGCCGACGATCGTCGTGCCCGACCGCTGGCGAGACGCCGACTTCGCCGCCGCGGCGACCAACATCGCGTCGGCGAAGCTCCACAACGCCGGCTTCAACTGCGTCGCGCCGCAGGTGTTGATCTTGCCCCAGCGATGGGACGGCAGTGAGACGCTGCGAGCGCACGTCGAACGGCGTTTGCGCGACGCGCCCGATCGTCCGGCCTACTACTCTGGTGCCGCCGAGCGCTTTACGCGACTCCTGCGCGGTCGTGAGGCGCGGATGTTCGGGCGCAGCGGCGACGGCTTCGTGCCGCGTGCCCTGCTCGACGTGGCCCCCGACGAGCTCGACGAATCGATGTTCCGCGAGGAGGCGTTCTGCACGCTGCTCGCCGTCGTCGCGCTTCCCGGCGACGGCGAGTCCTATCTCGCGCGGGCGGTCGCCTTCGCCAATGAGCGCCTAGCCGGCGATCTGGCCGTCAACATCGTCGCGCGCGCCGCCGTTCTCGACGAGGCCATCGGCGCTTTGCGCTACGGCTGCGTCAGCGTCAACGCATGGAGCGGCGTCGGATTCATGCTTCCACAGCTGCCCTGGGGCGCTTACCGCGGCGACGATCCGAAGCCGCGGAGCAGCGGACGCGGCGTCGTGCACAACAGCCGGATGCTCGCCGGAACGCAGAAGGCCGTGCTGTACGCGCCGTTTGTGCCGTTTCCGAAGCCGCCCTGGTACGTCACCAACCGAAATCGGGCCGCCATTGGCACCGCGCTCTGCGACTTCGAGGTCGCACGCTCCCCGGCGGCGTTTGCGAGGGTCGCGCTTCTCGGCGTCACAGGTTAGGGAGCCGAAATCGCGCCGGCCTCCCTCAACATCTGTAGCACGCGATCGACCGGCAGCGCGTAGACGGTTGTACCGTTGCGTCCGCTCATCGTCTTCGCCTCGAAGAGCGCGTCGTAAATGGCCGCCTGCGTCGCCTCGGCCGTCGCCGAGTAGAGCGCGTCGAGTGCATCGTCGTCCTCGAGAATCGGCTGTTTGGGCGCCTCCACCGTAAAGTTAGCTACGCGCTCGAAGACGCGCGACGTCGAAAACGCGACGATCAGGTCGCCGCTGCCGACGGACGACGTGAGGCCGGTGCGCGCCATTCCCATCGCAGCACGCAGGGCGACCGCCCGGAGCTGACGGCCGTCCAGCGGCGCGTCGGTCGCGATCACGACGATGATGCTTCCGCTGGCGAGCCTTCCCTTCAACGCCGCGCGCTTCGGGAAGACCGGCAGGTACTCGTGGCGCAGTCGCTCTCCGACGGGGACGCCGAGGATAGTCAGTTGCCGGCGGCTGCTTCCGGTGTTGTCGTTCACGAGCACGCCGACGCGATAGCCGCCGTTGTCACTGGGAAGCACGCGCGAGCCGGAGCCGATGCCCGCGCGAAATCCGAACGCGTTCATCCCGGTACCCGCGCCGACGCTGCCGCGCGCGAACTGACCCGGCTCCGCCGCATCAAGCAGAGCGACGACGTCCGACGGCGTCACTGCTCGAGCCTGAATGTCGTTGAGCAGCGCGTCGTCGCACTCTGCCACGACGGGCAGCGGCACGTCGTCACCGCGACCAACGGCCGGATGGTGTTCGATGACCCAACTCACGACGCCGTCGGCGGCTCGCCCGACGTCGAGCGTATCGGTCAACACGACCGGCTCCTCGAGATATCCCGCCTCGGTGATCCAGTGCGTTCCGGTCATCTCGCCATTGCCGTTAAAGGCGAAGAAGGCGGCCGAAACCTTGTGATCCCAAGGGTTCGCGTTGGGCAAAATTGCGGTGGCTCCGGTGCGGATGTCGGTCCCTTCGATTTTTGTCACATGGGCGACCCGAACCCCGGCCACATCCGTGATCGCGTCCAGGGGTCCCGGAGCAAAAAGTCCAAAATGAAAGGGCAATACCGCGCTCGAGCGAGCGGCACTGGCAAGCACGAATGCCGCAAACGGCACGACGAGAAGCATCCAACGCATGCACGCTGCATTGGACTCCGTGCGGGGGGCGCCTGCAGGCTCGCCCGTTCGACGCGGGTAAGCCTAATAAAGCGTTACTGGATCAGAGGAGGGGTCGTCATTCTTTCCGTTCCCGAAAAACTCAAGGTCGTCAAGCTCCGGGAGAACCTTTCGGCGCCGGCGCTCATCGAACACGCCATCGCGCGCGGAGAGGGCGTGCTGGGCGCGGACGGTCAGCTGATCGTCGATACGCGGCCCCACACCGGCCGGTCGCCTAAAGATAAGTTCTTCGTTCGCGAGCCGTCCAGCGAAGAGCACATCGATTGGAGCGATGTGAACCAGGCGATCGACCCCGAGCGATTCGAGGCCCTCTGGGAACGCGTCGCGGCGTATCTTTCGGAGCGGGAGGCGTACTCTTTCGATTGCTACGTCGGTGCCGACGAGCGGTATCGCGTTCCGCTTCGCGTGTATACGGAGCTCGCGTGGCACAACTTGTTCGCCCGCCATCTCTTCATCACGCCGGAGCAGCCGGACGAGGATTTCGTCCCTGAGTTCACGGTGGTAGACGCCGCGCTCTTTGAGGCAGACCCCGAGCGCGATGGGACGCGCTCGAGCACGTTCGTCCTCGTCAACTTTGCGCGGCGCATTATCCTGATCGGCGGCACGCGCTATGCCGGCGAGATCAAGAAGTCGGTCTTCACGGTGATGAACTATCTCCTTCCGCTGCGCGACACGTTGCCGATGCATTGTTCGGCGAACGCCGGAAAGGACGGCGACGTCGCGATTCTTTTCGGCCTGTCTGGGACGGGCAAGACGACGCTTTCCTCGGACTCGCGCCGGCCGTTGATCGGCGATGACGAACACGGATGGTCCGCGGACGGCGTCTTCAATTTCGAGGGCGGCTGCTACGCCAAGGTCATTAGGCTTTCGGCAACCGCGGAGCCCGAGATCTGGGCGGCGACCAACCACTTCGAGACGGTGTTAGAGAACGTCGTCTACGACGAGCGGACGCGAGCGCTCGACGTCGACTCCGATGCGAAGACCGAAAACACGCGGTCGGCGTATCCGCTGTCGTTCATCCCAAACGTCGTGCCGTCGAGTCAAGGCGGCCACCCCAAGACGATCATCATGCTGACCGCGGACGCATTCGGCGTGCTGCCGCCGATCGCGAAGCTCTCGCGCGAGCAGGCGATGTATCACTTCCTCTCGGGATATACCGCGAAGGTCGCAGGAACCGAGCGCGGCGTCAGCGAGCCGCAGGCGACATTCTCGACGTGCTTCGGCGCTCCGTTCATGGTGCACCACCCGACCGTCTACGCGCGCCTGCTCGGCCGAAAGATCGAAGAGCACGACGTCGAGTGCTGGCTCGTGAACACGGGCTGGACCGGCGGCCCGTATGGCGTCGGCCATCGCATGGCGATTGCTCACACGCGCGCCATGGTGAACGCCGCGATCGAGGGTCGGATCCCGAGCAACTACCAGACCGAGCCCTTCTTCGGTTTGATGATTCCTAAGACCGTGCCGAACGTACCCGATGAAGTCCTCAACCCGCGCAACGCTTGGTCGGATACGCCCGCGTACGACGAGCAGGCGCGCAAGCTTTCGCAGCTCTTCTTCGATAACTTCAAGCGTTTCGTCGATCATGTGTCCGCCCCGGTCAACGCGGTCGCGATTAGGCCGCTTGCTAGGTCCTAATCGAACGTTCAGGCTTCGCTAGGGATCGAGAGGCTAAGATCATTGCTATGAAAACGAACCTCTTGGCGGTAAGCGCTCTGGCTGCAGCGCTTGCCATGCCGCTCGGCGCCTATGCCCAGCAAGTTCAGCAGTATCCCGGACCCTCGCAGGGACAAGCCGGAGCGCCGAGTCATGCTCGACTCCAACACCGATGGATGCGGCGGCTGTCGCATCTCAATCTCTCGAACGATCAACAGCAGCGCATTCAGTCGATGATCGACCAGTACTCGCAAGCGCATCCTGAAGGCAGCGCCGTCGACCCCACCGCGAAGCGCGAGCTGCGCCGCCAGATCATGGGCGTGCTCTCCAGCGATCAACAAAATCAACTTCAGCAGCAGATGCGCGCGCGTCGCGCCGCGATGCAACAGCGCCAGGGCCAGATGCAGCAAGGACAGCAACAGGATCAAGGGCCGCCGCAGCAACCGGACCAGGGCCCGCCGCAACAGCAGTATCAAGGCCCGCCGAGCGGACAGGCTCCGCCTGCAGCTCCTCCGCAGTAGCAACCTTTAGCGCAAGGCACTCTTCGCATCGGCCTCCAACGGTAGAGCCCTACCCGTAAGGAGAGCCGATGCGCGTGGCCCGTTTCAACCCAACCCTTCCGCTGCTCATCGCATTGGTCGCATGCGCCGCTGCCGCACCGGTGCAGAGCCTTCACGCACCAAAAGGATTCTCCGTCGAGACGATCGCGCGCATCGGCGGTGCGCGAGAGCTCGCGGTGCTGCCGAACGGCGATCTCCTCGTCGGAACCGACGGCAGCGATGTCTATATCGTTTCCGACGCCGAAGGCAAACCGGGCACGCCGCAGGTTTTCGCGGCACTCGACGACGAGCGCGCATCCGGGGTGGCATACGCGGCGGCACGCAACGAGGTTTACGTCGCGACGACGCAGCACGTCTGGGCGATCCCATATCATGGGGAGCGCAAAGCAGCGCAGATTCGGCGCATCGCCGACGTGCGCCAGGGGCCGGTCGCGCCGGGCACGGACGGCGACGTTCACGAAACGACGTCCGTCGCCTACACGGGCGGCCTCGTCTATGTGGCGGCCGGATCCTCGTGCAATGCCACGGAGGATGACGGCAAGAAACCCTGTACCGAGGTGGATCCGACGCGCGGGGCGGTGTCCGTAATGAAGCCCGACGGTTCCGGATTCACGCAACGAGCAAAACGCATTCGCAACGCGATCGCACTGGCGGTCAACCCGGCAACGGGATCCCTGTGGGTCGGAGACGCGGGTCAAGATCGCCTCCCATTCGGGCATCCATACGAATTCCTCGACGACCTTTCGGCGCATCCGGGCAACGCCGATTACGGCTGGCCGGAATGTGAGGAGAATCACCGCGTCTACTGGCCCGGATACCCATGCGCGAAAACGGTCGAACCGCTGGTCCAGGTGCCCGCGTATTCGACGATCATCGGGGCGACGTTCTATCCCGAACATCAAACGGGTCCGTACGCGTTTCCGGCGCATTACCGCGGCGGACTCTTTGCCGCTCTTCATGGTTCGTGGCACGTCAACGGCCAGGGCTGCAGCGCCGCGCCGTCGCGCGTCATCTTCGTCGCGATGAACGGCGACAGTCCCGCGAGGCGAGTCGATTGGAAGGATCCGACGACCCAGTGGACGGATTTCCTCACCGGTTTCCAGAGCGGCTGCACGTCGCGCATCGGGCGCCCGACGGGCATCGCCGTGGGACCCAAGGGCAGCCTCTTCATTGGCGACGACGACGCCGGGCAAGTCTACCGCGTTCGGCCGTTGCATGGCTGAGACACTCGCGATCCTCGTTGGAGGCGGTCCAGCGCCCGGAATCAACGGCGTCATTGCGTCGGCGGCGATGGAGGCGTTCAAGTGCGGACTACGCACGATCGGCATCTACGACGGCTATCGCGATCTGGCCGCGGGACGCGCGCCAAAGATCATAGAGCTGACCTTCGATCACGTATCGCGCATCCACACGAGCGGCGGCTCGATCCTGCGCACGTCGCGAACGAATCCGGCCAAGGACGAGGCGACGCTGCAGCGCTGCGTCGACGCTCTGAGCGCACTCGAGGTTCGCTACCTCGTCTGCATCGGCGGCGACGACACGACGTCTGGCGCGACGAAGATCGCGGAGCGCACGCGCGGGCGGATCGGCGTGGCCACCGTCCCCAAAACGATCGATAACGATCTGCCGCTCCCGGACAACGCACCCACGTTTGGATTTGAGACGGCGCGCTCCGTCGGCGCGGGCATCCTCGAGAGCCTCATGGAGGACGCGCGCTCGACCGCGCGCTGGTACGTCGTCGTCTGCATGGGCAGGAAGTCCGGCTCGCTCGCGCTCGGGATGTGCAAGGCGGCGGGCTCGACGCTCGCCGTGCTGCCCGAGGAACTTCCCGAGCACGCGAGGCTCACATCGGTCGCGGACACGATCGTGGGCGCGATCGTCAAGCGCCGCTCCTTCGGACGCGAACACGGCGTAGCCGTGGTCGCTGAAGGCGTCGCCGAGCGGCTCGACGACGCGGCGCTGCTCGCGACGAACTTCGGCCGCGACGCATTTGGAAACGTGAGTTTGGCGGACGTGCCGCTCGGCATGGTAGTGCGCGACGCCGTGCGCCGGCGTGTCGACGAGATTGGCGTCGACTCCGTCGTTCATGCGAAGGACATCGGTTATGAGCTGCGCTGCGCGAAGCCCGTATCGTTCGACGTCGACTACACGCGAACGCTAGGTTTCGGTGCCGTAAGATACCTCGTTGACGGAGGGAGCGGCGCGTTGATCGCGCTCTCCGGCGGCCGCGTCCATCCGCTATCGCTCGAGGAGTTGCTCGATCCCGCGACGGGCCGAATTCGAACACGCCAGGTCGATCTCACCACCGAAGCCTATCGCGTCGCGCGCGACTACATGGTTTACCTGGAGCCGGCGGATTTCACGGACGCTGCGAAGCTCGCCACCCTCGCGGCGCAGACGAAGCTCGGGCCCGACGAGTTCCGGGCGCAGTTCGAGGCGGTCGCCCTGCCCTAGCCTCCGGTGGCCGGCTTTCTGCCGACGGCGAAGATGAACACGTTCTGCGGCAGACACGTCCCGTCGGGCTGGCGAAACGGCGCGTTTGCCGCGGAAGATCGCTCAAGCCCTTCGTGCTCCCGATAAAGAAAAAGCTCGCCAAAAAATCGGCGAGCCTTTTCTTTCATCAAATCTGGCACCGTCCTACTTTCGAGGGGCCCTGCGGCCCGACTATCATCGGCGCTGGCGGGCTTAACTGCCGTGTTCGGGATGGGAACGGGTGGGACCCCGCCGCCATGGGCGCCAGAAACCTTGGTCCCGAGCGCGATGGCGAGCCGGAGCTCGAGCCGATCGCGCCGGGAATTTTAAAAGCTGTACAGAGAAGAACTTCCAGGCGTCACGAAGGCGATTTGTTAATCAAAATTTCCGAGCGATTAGTACCGGTCAGCTCCACGCCTTGCGACGCTTCCACCTCCGGCCTATCAACGTGGTAGTCTACCACGACTCTTCACCCTTTCGGGATTGAGATCTCATCTTGGAGTCAGTTTCACGCTTATATGCTTTCAGCGTTTATCTGATCCGAACATAGCTACCCGGCTATGCTCCTGGCGGAACAACCGGTTCACCAGCGGTTCGTTCGACCCGGTCCTCTCGTACTAGGGTCCAATCTCCTCAAATCTCCTACGCCCACAGCGGATAGGGACCGAACTGTCTCACGACGTTCTGAACCCAGATCGCGTACCGCTTTAATGGGCGAACAGCCCAACCCTTGGGACCAATTACAGCCCCAGGATGCGACGATCCGACATCGAGGTGCCAAACCTCCCCGTCGATGTGGCGTTCTGCAATCGCTTGCAGCGCAGACTATACCTTCATCTCTTTCGAGATGGTGGCGTGTTATGGACGCGATAAATTTGCGCTCATGGCGCAGCACGTCCATCTCTCGTGGCAAACGAGAAGTCGTTACAGGGAGAGCTTGTATAGCATATTTGGCCCACGCCAAACTTAGCCCACGTCAGGTGCAATAACCTTACGTGACGAGCTCTCTTCCCTCGGTATTGCCCTTTTGAAAAGGGTTTCACCGATATGAGCCACTGTTCATCGCTCGATCGCTCGAGCGAGGAGCCCTACTTGACTCTTGGGGGAGATAAGCCTGTTATCCCCGGAGTAGCTTTTATCCGATAAGCGACGGCCCTTCCATTCGGAACCGCCGGATCACTTAGCCCTGCTTTCGCATCTGCTCGACCTGTCCGTCTCGCAGTTAAGCTCCCTTATGCCTATGCACTCTGTACGAACGGTTTCTGACCGTCCTGAGGGAACCTTTGGGCGCCTCCGTTACTCTTTGGGAGGCGACCGCCCCAGTCAAACTGCCCACCTGACCATGTCCTACCACCGGATTACGGCGGCTAGTTAGAAATCCAAGATTATTAGGGTGGTATCCCAACGTTGTCTCCCCGACGACTAGCGCCGCCGGATCATCGACTCCCACCTATCCTGTACGAACAATCTCAGAACCCAAGATCAGGATACAGTAAAGCTTCACGGGGTCTTTCCGTCCTGCTGCGGGTAACCAGCATCTTCACTGGTACTGCAATTTCGCCGGGTTCCCCATTGAGACAGTGCCCAAGTCGTTACTCCATTCGTGCAGGTCGGAACTTACCCGACAAGGAATTTCGCTCACTTTTTTCCGGCGCTTTCACGCCGGAGTGGACTCTATCTTCATCCAGTGAGAGAACCGCGGATGGTTCAACTCGTTTCTGGAGCTCAGCGTATAGTCTCTGAGGATCCCTCGAGCCATGAGACTCGAGGTTTCCTGCGGATTGTCCAATCCCAAACCATTTTTACTGCTCGTCTAGATGACGAACGAGTAGGCTGGGCTCTAAAGGATGTTCCCGCATACAGCTGAGTTTTCGTACGCACATTACTGTGCGGTGAGGCAACGATAAAGTTGTCACCTTAGGACGGTTATAGTTACCGCCGCCGTTTACTGGGGCTTCAGTTTGCCGCTTCGCTTGCGCTGACGACTCCCTTTAACCTTCCAGCACCGGGCAGGAGTCAGCCCCTATACGTCTGCTTTCGCATTCGCAGAGACCTGTGTTTTTGTTAAACAGTCGCTTGGGCCTATTTTGTGCCGCCTCCCTCAGCTTTCGTGGTAAACACTAGACCAAAGGAGGCACCCCTTCTCCCTAAGTTACGGGGTCAAATTGCCGAGTTCCTTAACAGGGATTCTCCCGTCGCCTTAGCATGCTCTGCCAGTCTACCTGTGTCGGTTTACGGTACGGGCACCTACGATCTACCTAGGGGCTTTTCTTGGCAGCGTGGAGCTGGTCACTTCGGCTCCGAAGAGCCTCGCATTCGCTTCTCGGCGTTACGTGCTGCGGACTTACCTACAGCACCGCCTACCGGCTTAGACGCGCACATCCATCCGCGCGCTGACCTATCCTCCTGCGTCACCCCCTCGGCTCATGGGCCTGAGTTAACGATGCCGGCCCCGCGAGTCTTTTCGGCGAGCACTGCGTCGCGCTTCGGTTACGGTCCGTAGACCGCGCCCTCAGCGCTCCTTGTGCTCGCACGAAAATCCTTCGCGGCTTCGCTCTAACGAAGCCAACACTGTTCACCCAGGTCCAAACGGTCGTCGGTGGTAGCAGAATATGAACTGCTTGTGCATCGCCTACGCTTCTCAGCCTCGGCTTAGCTCCCGACTCACCCTGAGACGATTGACGTTGCTCAGGAAACCTTAGACTTCCGGCGTGCGGGGTTTTCACCCGCATTTGTCGCTACTTATACCTGCATTCGCACTTGTGGTTCGTCCACACGTCCTCGCGGTCGTGCTTCGGCCTACGCCACAACGCTCCCCTACCGATTATTTTAGTAATCCCAAAGCTTCGGTTCGATGCTTGAGCCCCGTTGGATTTTCGGCGCCCCATCACTCGACTAGTGAGCTATTACGCACTCTTTCAAGGGTGGCTGCTTCTAAGCCAACCTCCTAGTTGTCTGAGCGACAAGACATCCTTTACCACTGAGCATCGATTAGGGACCTTAGCTGTTGATCTGGGCTGTTTCCCTTTTGACCATGGAGCTTATCCCCCACAGTCTGACTGCTACGCAATTCGCCGCGGTATTCGGAGTTTGATTGGGTTCGGTAATCCGGTAAGACCCCTAGCCCTGTCAGTGCTCTACCCCCGCGGGTTAACGCGTAACGCTAGTCCTAAAACTATTTCGGGGAGAACCAGCTATCTCCGAGTTCGATTGGCTTTTCACCCCTATCCACAGCTCATCCAATGTTTTTTCAACAACAACAGGTGCGGGCCTCCACGTGAGGTTAATCACGCTTCACCCTGGCCATGGATAGATCACTCGGTTTCGGGTCTACTGCAACGGACGAACGCCCTATTCAGACTCGCTTTCGCTACGGCTCCGGCTCAACACCTTAACCAAGCCCGTTACAAGTAACTCGCAGGTTCATTCTTCAATAGGCACGCGATCAGCCATGCTTGCGCATAGGCCTTTCACGGTTTGTAGGCACGCGGTTTCATGTTCTCTTTCACTCCCCTCCGGGGGTTCTTTTCACCTTTCCCTCACGGTACTAGTACGCTATCGGTTTCCACAGAATATTTAGCCTTGGAAGATGGTCCTCCCAGTTTCAGACAGGGTTTCCCGTGCCCCGCCCTACTCACGAACAGCTCCGCGAGATCGATCGCTTTAATTTACGGGACTTTCACCCTCTATGGTGCGGCTTTCCAGCCGGCTTCTACTAACGATCGACTTTCTTACTCGCGCTCGGAAATTCGGCTCCGAGACGGCTGTCGTACAACCCCGCTCATGCAACGCCCGAATGCTTGCACATGAACGGTTTAGGCTCTTCCCTGTTCGCTCGCCACTACTAGGGGAATCTCGGTTGATGTCTTTTCCTCCGGCTACTTAGATGTTTCAGTTCACCGGGTACGCCCACTCACGACTATTGTATTCATCGTGGTGTCCATGCCCATGACGGCATGGGGGTTGCCCCATTCGGATATCGCCGGATCATCGCTTCTTAGCAGCTTCCCGACGCTTTTCGCAGCTTGGCACGTCCTTCATCGCCTGTGGAACCAAGGTATCCACCTGCATGCCCTTATTAACTTTGACTAACGCAAAATTGCACCCCCTTGCGAACAGCGCGCACGGCGACACCGTCATCCTAAGAATAGGATGGCCGTGTCCTCCTGAGCCTGTCGAAGGAGGCCGCTTTTATGTATCGCTCTCGCGACACATGAAAGTTCTTCTCTATACAGTTTTCAAGGTACATTGAGGGTTCGTTCCCTCAAAGCTGAACAGTGCAGGCTTTTACGCATGCCGGCGCGCCTCCAGCCTTACGATCGAGATGATCTTCAGACTCCTTGGCACGCGCATTGTCTGTGGTCGACTATAGGTTTAGTACGCCGTTGCAATCGTGCACGCACGATCCAACGACATGTACTCCTTAGAAAGGAGGTGATCCAGCCGCACCTTCCGATACGGCTACCTTGTTACGACTTCGTCCCCCTTACCTAGCATACCTTAGACGCCTTGCTCCTTGCGGTTGCACGGGCGGCTTCGGGTACACTAAACTCAGGTGACGTGACGGGCGGTGTGTACAAGGCCCGGGAACGTATTCACCGCAGCGTAGCTGATCTACGGTTACTAGCGATTCCGACTTCATGAAGGCGAGTTGCAGCCTTCAATCCGAACTGAGAGAGGGTTTGTGAGATTAGCTTGCCCTCGCGGGTTCGCAACTCGTTGTCCCTCCCATTGTAGCACGTGTGTAGCCCGGGACGTAAGGGCCATGCTGACTTGACGTCATCCCCACCTTCCTCCGGCTTGTCACCGGCGGTCCCGCGTGAGAGATCTTGCGACCAACACGCGGCAAGGGTTGCGCTCGTTGCGGGACTTAACCCAACACCTCACGGCACGAGCTGACGACAGCCATGCAGCACCTGTCTCTGCGTCCGGTTGCCCGGAAACCTAGTCTCCTAGGATAGCGCAGGATGTCAAGCCCCGGTAAGGTTCTTCGCGTTGCGTCGAATTAAACCACATGCTCCACCGCTTGTGCGGGCCCCCGTCAATTCCTTTGAGTTTTAACCTTGCGGCCGTACTCCCCAGGCGGGACACTTATTGTGTTAACTGCGGCACAGATGGAGTCGATACCACCTACACCTAGTGTCCATCGTTTACGGCTAGGACTACCGGGGTATCTAATCCCGTTTGCTCCCCTAGCTTTCGCTCCTCAGTGTCAGGTTAGCCCCAGATGATCGCCTTCGCCACTGGTGTTCCTCCCGATATCTACGCATTTCACCGCTACACCGGGAATTCCATCATCCTCTGACTACCTCTAGATCAACAGTTTCCACACGGATTCCCGAGTTGAGCCCGGGGCTTTGCTTGCAGACTTGTTGATCCACCTACGAGCGCTTTACGCCCAATAATTCCGGACAACGCTTGCCCCCTACGTCTTACCGCGGCTGCTGGCACGTAGTTAGCCGGGGCTTCCTCCAAGGGTACCGTCAATATCGTCCCCTTCGACAGTGGTTTACGACCCGAAGGCCTTCTTCCCACACGCGGCGTCGCTCCGTCAGGCTTTCGCCCATTGCGGAAAATTCCTCACTGCTGCCTCCCGTAGGAGTCTGGACCGTGTCTCAGTTCCAGTGTGGCTGGTCGCTCTCTCAAGCCAGCTACCCATCGCAGTCTTGGTAGGCCGTTACCCCACCAACTAACTAATGGGACGCAGTCCCCTCTCCGTGCGGATTGCTCCTTTCATCGCCTAGGGATGCCCCAGAGCGATCGTATGCGGTATTAGCTAACCTTTCGGCTAGTTATCCCCCACACGGAGGCAGGTTGACCACGTGTTACTCACCCGTCTGCCACTAGGTATTGCTACCTCGTTCGACTTGCATGTGTTAGGCACGCCGCCAGCGTTAGTCCTGAGCCAGGATCAAACTCTCCATAAAAAATTATGGAGCCTTGATGATGGCTCTCAATCTCTATTGTGTTATACGAAATCTCGCGACCCAAAAGACACTGCCATACGACGTTGTCTCAAGACGTCGGAGACCCACAGACTTATGCGCTGCTGCACTGTTCAGTTTTCAAGGAGCGAACGAATCCGAGGCACCCGTAAAAGCGAGTCGATCGACCGCGCCGGGGCGCCAAACGCCTTTGAACGCTACGGATCGCCCAATCGGCGTTGCCGATCGGGACACGACGGCTATCATAGCTCCGGCCTATGGCGCTGTCAAGGAACGCCCGCGGCGTTTTGCGGGCCGGGTAACCGCCAACGTCGCTACTTAGAACAATTCGTCCGCCCGTTTGGTTGCACGATCCGGCGAAACGGTCGGCAGCGGCGGGCCGCTGCCCGACGGCGAACCAGCGGGGATGCTCTTTGACCACGTCGACCTGCGGGTGAGCGACCTCAATAAAGTGAGAAGGCTCTACGACGCCCTGCTCCCGGCCATGGGCTACCCCCGGATCGCGGAGGACGCCGATTCGATCTGCTACTACGATCCCGCCGCCGACCGCTCGATCCCGTTTTTCGGCCTGGACCTGGATCCGGAGCACCGTCCCAACGGGACCCGGCTCGCTCTGCGAGCGACCAGCCGCGCGGAGGTGGACCGCTTGGCCGCTCTTGCCCGAGGTGCCGGCGCCGCCGCATTCGAGCCGCCGCATCTTTGCACGGAGTATACGCCCTTCTACTACGCCGCATTCTTCGAGGATGCCGACGGCAACAAACTCGAGATCTGCTACCGGTCGGCGGAAGGCTCCTAAACTTTTCGGGAGATCGTCTTCGCCTGCATGAAGAGCAGCAAGTAGTCTGGCCCGCCGGCCTTGCTGTCGGTGCCGGACATGTTGAAACCGCCGAATGGATGCACGCCGACCATCGCTCCCGTGCTCTTGCGATTGAAGTAGAGGTTGCCGACGAAGAAGTCGTCGCGGGCGCGTCGGATCTTATTCTCGTCGCTCGTATAGACCGAGCCGGTCAGCCCGAACTCGGTGTTGTTCGCGATGGTCATCGCGTCGTCGAAATCCTTCGCCTTGATCACGGCGAGCACCGGCCCGAAAATCTCCTCCTGCGCGATCGTCGCATCCGGAGCGACGTCGGCGATGACGGTCGGCTCAAGGAAATAGCCGTCCCGGCCGATGCGATTGCCCCCTGAGATCAGCCGGCCCTCGGCGCGCCCCTTTTCGATGTAGCGCTCGATCGACTTCAGCGCGCCTTCATTAACGACAGGCCCCATGTAGTTCGCGGGATCGGCCGGATTGCCAACTGCGATCTTGCGCACGCGATGCGCGAGCTTGTCCACGAACTCGTCGTAAATCTTTTCGTCCACGATCGCGCGTGAACACGCCGAACACTTCTGTCCTTGGTAGCCGAACGCCGAGACGGCGACGCCCTCGACGGCCGCGTCGACGTCCGCGTCCCCGGCCACGACGATCGAGTCCTTGCCGCCCATCTCCGCGATGACGCGTTTGATCCACTTCTGGCCCCGCTGCGGCCTGGCGGCCAGCTCGTTGATGCGCAACCCCACCTCCTTCGATCCGGTGAATGCGACAAAGCGTATCTTCGGATGCGTTACGATCACGTCGCCGATCTCGCTCCCCGAGCCCGGGATGAAATTCACGACGCCGTCGGGCACGCCGGCCTCCTGCAGCAGATCGACGAACCATGCTGCGATAACCGCGGAGTCGCTCGACGGCTTGAGAACGACCGCGTTCCCGGTGACGATCGCCGCCGCCGTCATGCCTATCATGATTGCCCCGGCGAAGTTCCACGGCGGAATTACCGCGCCCACGCCGAGCGGAATGTAGATCAGCTCGTTGCGCTCGCCTTCCAGCGGTACCACCGGTTGGGGCCGCGCGAAGCGCAGCGCTTCGCGCGCGTAGTATTCCAGGAAGTCGATTGCCTCGGCGATGTCTCCATCGGCCTCGGCCCAGCTCTTGCCGACCTCGTAGACTAAGAGGGCGTCATAGCGAAAGCGCCGCTCGCGAAGCAGCTCGGCGGCCCGAAAGAGATGGCTCGCGCGCTCGAGCAGTGTCAGGCGCTTCCAGGACTCAAACGCGTGCGCCGCAGCCTCGATCGCGTCGATTGCCTGATCCTTCGAAGCGCTACTGACCAAGCCGATCACTTCCCGCGGATCGGCCGGATTGTGCGACTGGATCTTTTTCGACGTCTCGATCTTGTGGCCGCCAACGACGAGGGGATAGGAGCGTCCGAATTCCCCCCGTACCGACTCGAGCGCGGCGTTCATCGCCGCGGCGGCATCAGGATCCCGAAAATCGTTGACCGGCTCGTTCGTAAAGGGAGCCACCGTATCGGGGCCGTGCGTCGTCATCGTCGCCATGCGGCTATACTACCAGAGAACCCGCGCCGTGCCTTCGCGTGCGCGGGGGCTCGGTTGCTGCGCAGCGAAATTTCCACTCGTGACGCAACTGCTTGCCGTTGCCATCGCGGCCTTTTTCCTCGGGATCGGAATGGCAGGACAGCCGTTCGCGCCGCTACGCGCCCTCCTCGCGCTGGCGCTACTGCTCCTCTTTGCCGTCGCGCTCGAACCGCGCTCGTCGCCGCTGATTACGTTCCTCTTCGCCCTCGCCGGCGTGCTGCTGACCTGCGACCTGCAGCACGGCGAGATTTACCCGGGTACCGGCATCGTCGGGCTCGGGCTGGGCGGACTCGCCGCGGCGTCATTCGGCCGTCGCACCGCACCGGCCGCCATGGCGGTGCTCGGCACCCTCGTGGGCACCGGCATCTTCTTCCTCTTATAGAGCGGCTACAGCACAACGTGGCCGGCGGCGCCGCGTCGTAGGGCGCCGATCAGCCACCGAGGATCCTCCGATTGCATCAGCGCATCGCCGATCAGGAAGCCGCGCGCTCCCGCCGCGCGGAGCCGCGCGACGTCCGATGCGTCTCGCATGCCGCTCTCGCTGATGGCGAACACGCCGGCCGGGACCTTCGGCAACAGGTGCTCGCTCACGGCGAGGTCGGTCTCGAGCGTTCGCAGGTTGCGATTGTTGATCCCTACCAGGTTCGCGCCGGCAGCGACCGCGCGGCGCAGCTCGATCTCGTCGTGCACCTCCGCCAGCACGTCGAGACGGTACTGGCGAGCCTCGTCCATGCACTCGCGTAAGATCTCGTCGTCCATTCCGCCGACGATCAATAACACGCAGTCCGCGCCGTAGGCGGCCGACTGCGCGATCTGATAGCGCGTCCACATGAAGTCCTTGCGGAGCAGCGGACACGCCGTGACGGCTCGGACGGCATCGAGGTATGACAGCTCGCCGAGAAAGTGGTCGCGTTCCGTCAGCACGCTGATCGCGTCACTGCCCGCGGCGTCGTATGCGCGACCGATCGCGACGGGGTCGAAGCTGCGCGCGATGAGGCCGGCCGAAGGCGACGCGCGCTTTATCTCTGCGACGATCGCGTTGCCCGAAGCGCGCTGAAGGGCGGCAAGGAATCCGCGCCGTTCGCCCGCGCGTGTGAGCGCCCGGTCCCGCATTGTGTCGTAGGGCTCGCGCTGTTGCTCCAGTTCGAGCGTTGCCGCTCTGGCCGCATAGATCTTCTGCAGCGTGTCCGTCATCGTTGGAAAGACACTAGGTCGGCGACGGCGTTACCGACGGGGTGATCGAGGGGGACGGCGTCGGCGCGGGCGCCGGTCCGACCGTCACGGTCGAGCCGATCGCCGAGTGAACGATCGTGACGTTCTTGCCGGACGCGCCCGAACCATACGTGATCGTATGCGTATACCTCCCGTTCCCATTGGCATGTTGCAGGTTCGGGTTCCACGTATCGTCGAGCGCGCTCACGATCTCGTTCTTGCGCGTAACGAGGATCTCGGTGATGCGCGCACCGATGAAAACGTTGCCGCCGGGCGAACTCGCGACGCCGCCCCCGAAATCAATCGCACCGCGAATCGTCGTCGGCACTACCGAAACAAAACTATCGGTATACGCGACCCCCTGGCGCGCAAACGTTTCGCCGGAAACGTTGAGGTTGGCGCTTCCGTCGGTGAGGATGTCGGCGACCTTCGCGCCGACCGTACTGTCGCCGCGACTGTGCGTGAGCGTGATCGAGGGGCCTCCAGAAATCGGCGACGCGGACGGCGACGGAGCTACGGTCGGCAGCGGTATCGTCAGCGCCCCGATGCCGAACCCGTTCCCGCGAATCTGACAAGAATCGCACATCAGCGTTCCGCTCGCGACTAGCACGCCGTTGAGGTTGTTGGCTCTCGACAGGATCCCCGCGCCGAAGCTCGCGGTCGATCCGTTGAGGCTGCCGATAACGTCGACCGACGCGTAGAGCGCACGCGAGCCCCCTAGTCTAACGTTCGACGCGCCGACGTAGGCGTCGCCGAAGCCGACGCTCGCGGGCGGCACGACCTCGAGCGTCGTGTACACGCTGTGGGGCGCCGTGTGGACGATGCGCTCGAAGATTGTGTCCTCGCCGTAGCCGTTGACGAAGGAGCCGCCGCTCGGCCCGGCGCCGTAGTTCGTTCCCGCGATGTTCACGCTTTTCGGGATGACGATCGGAAACTTTTCCCCGTTCGCGGCGTCATAGTTTCCGCTAGCGAGGAAGATCGTTACCCCATTCGGCGAGGACGTCGCGGCGACCAGCACGGCGACGGCTTTGGTCAACGTCTTGTACGGGCTGCCCATGCTGCCGTTTCCACTCGCATCGCTTCCGCTCGTCGCGGAAACGTAGATCGAGCCGATCGGAGCGAGCGTCGGCGTGATGGGCCCCGGTTGTCCCCAGCGCGTGCATGCCGTGCCGCCCGCGATTCCCACGGCGGCGATCGCAGCGACGGCCGTGAGAAAGAGACGCGACAGCCAGACCCTATACATCGCAGGGGCCTTTTGCCGCGCCGCACTCGAGAACCTCGGGGAGTCGTTGAACGCCCCCCTGAAGAGATGAAGCGATGGTTAAGAAGCCCGTTCGCTGCATCATCGAGGCGATCGCGGCGGCGGCCGCTCGCTGGAGCGATGCCGGCTTTGGGCCGCGGGTCCGCACTCGCGACACAGTCAGCGCGCGCACCGCGTATTCGCCCGCCATGGTCGATTATGCGTTCGACCGGCTCTTCTCTTCGCTGCGACGCGACGCGATCTTGGCGATCATCGCCGACGAGCTCGGAACGATCGACGCCCTCGATCGCTTCGTCGAGCGAACGGGGCGCCCGCCGGCACGCGCCGCACCGATCGGCCGAGTCTGCGTGATTTCGAGCCGCACGACCATCGGCGTGGCGATCGCCCCGGCCGTCTTCGCCCTCTGCGCGAAGTGCGACGTGCTCGTCAAAGATCGCGAGGATTGCCTCGTTGCCGCTTTCTTCGCGACCCTCGCAGAAGAGCTGCCACAGCTAAAAGCGTCCGCCGTCGCGACCGTCTGGAAAAACGAGCGCGAGGCGCTCGACCTCGCCGGCTTCGCCGCCGTTGTCGCGTTTGGCAACGATGCGACGCTCGGCGAAATTGCCGCGCGGCTTCCGCAGGCGGTGCGTTTCGTCTCATACGGATCCAAGGCGAGCGCCGGATACGTAACCCGCGACGCCTTGAACGATGCGGCCGCGGCACGCCGCATCGCGCGTCGCGCGGCAACGGATCTGTTGCTCTACGAGACCGAGGGCTGCTTGTCGCTGCACGCGCTCTTCGTCGAGCGGGGAGCCGTCATTTCAACCGAAAGATTCGCCCAAATCCTCGCCGACGCGATTCGCGAGCGGACGAACGAGCTCGGCGCCGGACGGCCCAACGAACCGCGCATCGCGAAGCTCGCGATGGTTCGCGACGTCGCGGCCTTTCGCGCAAGCGAAGGCGCGCTTACGCTTACGGATCCCGGATCGACGTATCTGCTGCTCGTCGAGCCGGAATGGCACGAACCGCCGCCATTTACCTCGCGGACCCTCCCGCTTCGCAGCGTCGACGAGCCGGCCCAAGTAGCGGAGTATTTCAGGCGCCACCAAATCGAGATCGAGGCGCTCGCCGTGGTGGAAAAGCGGCGCGACCTCGAGGATGCCGCCCTGCAAATGGGCGCGACGCGCATCGCGCGCCTCGGCGCGCTGCAATCGCCGGCGCTCGGCGACTTCCACGGCGGCCGGCCGCGCATCGCCGAATTCGTCCGCTGGATCAGCGACGAGACGTGAGCGACATACCGGGCGCGCGCAGCCGAGCTCTCGCGAGCCTTCTGCGGCGCTACGAGTCCCGCAACGTAACGTTCCTCGCCGACGACTTTCCCGTGTTCTGGCAGGCGGCGAGCGGCGCGACCGTCACGGACGCCGATGGATACGAATACATCGACTGCACCGCGGCGTTCGGCGTCGCCAATGCGGGACATTGCAATCCACGCGTCGCCGAGGCGGTCGCCGAACAGGCACGCCGGCTTATGCACGGAATGGGCGACGTGCATCCCACCGCGCTGCGGGTGGAGCTCTTCGAGCGTCTTGCCGGTCTCCTCCCGGCTGAATTGAGGAAGACGTTTCTCGCTACGACGGGCTCCGAGGCGATCGAAGCGGCGCTCAAGACCGCCATGCTGGCGACCGGCAAGACGCGCTTCGCGGCGTATCGCGGCGCCTATCACGGCCTCTCGTTCGGCGCGCTGGCGGTCGGCGGGATCGAGCGCTTCCGTGGCCCGTTCGCAGGCGCCCTCGGCCCCGAGCCGCTGTTGCTCGAGTATCCCCGCGACGGCGAGGCTTCGGCGCGCGAGGCGGCCGCCGGCGCGCGCGACGTCCTCGTTGCACACCGCGACGTCGCTGCTTTGGTGATCGAGCCGATCCAAGGACGCGCCGGCTGCGTCGTTCCCCCGGCGGGTTTTCTCGCCGAACTGCACGCGGTCTGCGGCGAGATGGGCGTCGTCATGATCGTCGACGAGATCTTCACCGGCTTCGGACGCACCGGCGAATGGTTTGCGATCGATCGCGAGCGCGTGGTCCCCGACATCGTGTGCATCGGAAAGGCGATGGCCTCGGGTCTGCCGATCAGCGCGGCCGTCGGACGCAGCGAGGTCATGGATGCGTGGCCGCCTTCCACCGGCGAGGCGCTGCACACCTCGACGTATCTTGGCAATCCGCTCTGTTGCGCGGCAGCGCTGGCGACGATCGGCGAGCTCGAGCGACACGCGCTTCCTGCGCGTGCGGCGAGGCTCGGCGCGCAGCTGGCGCATTGGCTCGCGGAGTTACGTTCGCACGTCGCCGTCCTGGACGTGCGCGGACGTGGGCTATATTGGGGCATCCAGCTCGCCGACGCCGCGACGGCGAGAAGAGTCGTGGCGCAATCGCTCGCACATGGCGTTATTTTCCTGCAGTCGGGAACGAACGGCGACACGATTTCCATTTCGCCGCCGCTCGTCATCGGCGAGGAGGAGCTCCGGCGATCGATCGACGTCCTAGAGGACGCTATCGCTCCGCAACGTTGAGATGACGCCAGAGGATCCCGAGCGCCGCGCTCGTCGCACGCCTTTGGATCGCCTCGCGATCGCCGCGGAGCTGCAACCGGTGTGCGCGCGCGCCGCCATCGTCGACAGCAATCCAGACGAGACCGACCGGCTTCTCCGGCGTGCCGCCGCCGGGGCCCGCGACGCCTGTCGTCGCCAATCCGACGTCGGCGCCGAGACGCTCGCGCGCGCCGCGCGCCATCTCGCGCGCAGCCTTTTCGCTCACGGCACCCGCCGTTTCCAGCACCCGCGCGGCAATGCCGAGCTGCGAGATCTTGACAGCGTTGTCATACGCGACGACTCCGCCCTTGAAGTTCAACGACGCTCCCGGCACGCTCGTCAGCGCCGCCGACACGAGGCCGCCCGTACACGACTCCGCGATCGCAAGCGTCAAGCCGCGCTCGCTCAGCAGCGCGAGCACCGCGCTTGCCGGAGTAGACTCGTCGCGGCCGAAGACGTGGCCGAGTAGGCGCCGTTCGATCTCGTCCTGGAGCGGCGCTATCATCGTCTCGGCGTCCGCCTCCGAGGCGGCCTTCGCCATGATCTTCACGTCGGCGCGAAAATCGTGTGCGAGCACCGCGATCTTCGGATTTTCGGAGCGGCGAAACAGATCTTCGATGCGTCGATCGATATCAGACTCGCCGATGCCGATCGTGTGCAGAACGCGCGTGTAGATGCGTTCGCACGAGCCGAATCGCTCGCGCAGAAAAGGCACGACCTCGCCCTCCAGCATCGGCCTCATCTCGCGCGGCACTCCCGGCATGCACGCGACGAATTTTCCGCTCGCGGCGAAGGCGATGAAGCCCGGCGCCGTGCCGTTGGGGTTGTCGAGCGCCCGGCTTCCCCGCGGCAGCTGCGCCTGTTTGCGATTGTTCGGTGGCATCGACCGGCCGAGCGAAGCGAATAACGTCTCCATTTGCGCGAGCGCCGGCTCGTAGAGCTCCACGCCGAGACCCAGCGCGTCACAGACGGCTTCTTTGGTGAGATCGTCAAATTGTCGGCCCCAAACCGCCCGTCGTCACGATGCCCTCGGCGCGCTCCAGCGCCGAGTGAATCGCCGCGCTGATTCGCTCCCGATTGTCGCCCACGACGTGCGCCGCATGGACGTCGATGCCGGCATCCGCGAGGCGCGCGCCGATGAACGCAGTGTTCGTGTCGACGAGCTGCCCCAGTAGGATCTCCGTGCCGACGGCGATGATCTCAACGCTCGGCATCGGCCTCGTCGAACCATCCGGGGTACTTCAGCCGCACCTCCGCCTCGAATCCGCGGGCCGCGTCGATCATCGCTCGCCGCCGAGCGCTCGACTCCTCCGGCCTAGGGTGGGCCACGCGCGTTGCCTCACGCAGCTCGGCGAGCCGCATCACAAAGCGAGCGAAGCGCGCGTCCATGACGCGCTGCAGCGCATTCTTGAGCACCTTGCCGACGCGCGGCGCGAGGCCCGTCGTCGAGATCGCCACCCGCACCGGGCCCGCCTTCGCAATCGCAGCCATCGCTACGAAACCGTAGCGGGGTTGATCGATGCAGCAGAGCAGGAAGCGCATTCGGTCGGCGAGCCCGCGCAAACGCGCCGAGAGCGCGGCGTCCTGCGGCGTCGAGATCACGAAGAACGCGTCTGTAAGCTCTTCATCGCGCAGCTCGCTCGGCTCGTAAACGCGCAACACGTCCGCGCCTGCCTCGCGCAGTGCGGCCTCCTTTTCGACGGCTTCGCGATCATCCGCGCGACCGATGACCACGCAGCGGCGTCCGTCGAGATTGAGGCTAACCGGAAAGAAGACTTTTCGCACGTTAGAAATCGACCGGACGAAGGTAGAACTCGTTGATCGCGGTGTTCGTCAGCATTGCGGTAGTGGGCAGATGGCGCTTCCAGTGCGTCGCGTCCACGCGACCGCGCACCAGAGCCACCTGATTGCGCGAGAACCCTCGCTCTACGAGCTGCGCGTCGGAGTAGCCCAAGAGAATCAGGTTCAAGATCGCATCGGCATCTCGGTAGCTGATGCCGAGATCAGCCTCGTCGGTCTGATCCGCCTCGAGGTCCGCGGTCGGCGCCTTATCGATCAACGGCTGCGGAACGCCGAGGTATCGCGCGATCTCCCACACCTGACTCTTGAAGAGATCGCCGATCGGATTGACGGGCGGCGTGTCGTCCGCGTGCCAGGTGAAGTATCCGAGGAGCCGTTCTGTCTTGTTTCCGGTGCCAATCGGCAGGGCGTCGAGCTTCGCCGATTGATCGAAGAGGACGACCATCCGCGTGCGCGCCATGACGTTGCCGCGCCGGCGCGCGTCAGCGCTGGGCTCGTATTGGAGGTAGCCGTCGACCGCCGCGCTGATGTCGATCGTGGCGCACGCAATCCCGAGCGCGCCGACGACGAGCGCGGCATCGGCGAGGCTCGACGCCGCAGAAGTCCTGTAGGGCATTCGTATAGCGTGCACGTTTTCCGGGCCGAGAGCGCGCGCGCAGAGGAAGGCCGTGACCGCCGAGTCGACGCCGCCCGAGAGCCCGAGGACGGCGCGCGGAATCTGCCGTCGCATGACGAGCTCGTCGCGCAGAAATGCGACGAGCCACTCCGTCGCAACGGCTGCGTCGATGCGCGGCGGACCCGGAGCCTCCGCCGCCGGTTCAACGATCGGCAGCACGCCCGCCTCGCGGCAGCGGCAGTTCTTCGTCCAAGAGCAGATCCGGCAGCGCTGAGCCGAGGTCGCCGAGCAACGGCAGCGTCGCGCGAGCAAGATCGATCTCGCGCAGATCGAGATCGCAGCGCAGGATGCAGGCCTCAAACGGCGGCGCCGCCGCGAGCACCGTGCCGCGCGGATCGATGACGCATGAAGAACCGCTCATCCCCTTTCCGCCCTCGAACCCCGTCAGGCCGGCATACAGCACGAAGACGCCGTGCTCGATCGCCGCGAGCCTCAGCATCTCCCGCCATTGCGCGACGCTGCCGAGTTCGCCGTCGTGCTCGATCCCGCGGCCCGGCGAGGCGCTGGGGACGATGAGCACCCGAGCACCCTTGACCGCCGCGATCGTCGGCACGATGGCGTGACACGCGTCCTCGCACACGAGCAGCGCCATGCGCCCAAAGCGCGTGTCGAACACGCCGAGATTGCGCCCGCGTGAAACGAAGCGCTCCTCGTCGAAGACGCCGTAGGTTGGTAAGAACATCTTGCGATGCAGGTGCACGATGCGCTCGTCATCGGGCGTGACGTGCAGATAGATCGCGCTGTTGTAATACGTTCCCGCGTCATTCTCGTAGAAACCCGCGGCGAGATCGACGGTCCGTCCGGCGCACGCCCCGCGCCAGACCTTCGCGACATCATGAGCAAAACGCGCCGCGGGAAGCGCCAAGTCGTACACCGCGCCCTCGAGAAAGTATCCCGTGAGCGCCGCCTCGGGCAGGACGACGAGGTCGGGTGGATCGGTTGCCAGCTGCGCCAGCGCCTCGCCGGCGTTCCGCAGATTTCGAGCGTACTGGCCTTTCATCGGCTTCGTCTGCAGGATCGCCACGCGCAGGCGAACGGCGGACTCGCTCACTGCACGTGCTCGGGCATAATGCTCGTCGCCATCTCCATCTGCTCGTCGCCTGGGATCTTCATGCCCAGCTGCGCCGCGCAGGCCTCAGCCGGGTAGGTCCAGATCTCCGCGAGCGTGGGATGCAGGTGCGGGATGCGCATGAGCTGATCGACCGTTGCGCCGAAACTCATCGCCACGATCACTTCGTGGATGAGCTCGGACGCCTCGGGTCCGATCACGGTCGCGCCCAGAATGCGGCCGCTTCGGGTGTCGGCCATCATCTTCACGAAGCCCTTGGTCTTTGCCAAAACCTGGGCCTTGCCGTGCTCGGCGAAGTCGTAACGGCCGCTGACGTAGGGAATGCCCGCGCGGTGCAGGTCCTTCTCGCTCATGCCCACCGCGGCGACCTGGGGGTCCGTGAAGATGGTGTGCGCTCCCACCAAACGATAGTCTGCCGTCTCACCGGCGTCGAGGCAGGCATTGCGCGCGGCGAGCTCGCCCTGGTAGATCGCGACGTGCACGAGCATGTGCTCGCCGGTCACGTCTCCTACCGCGTACGCGTTGGGGTTCGTCGTCCGCAGCGTCGCATCGACCTCGATGCCGCTGCGCACTCCGTACGCGATTCCCCCCTCCTCCAGCCCGAGCCCGCTGACGTTTGGCACGCGGCCCAGCGCGGAGAAGATGCTCTCGCCCGAGGCTTCGTGCTCGTCACCAGATACGCTATGGCGCACGACTCTCTCGGCGCCGCGGCGACGCGCGCTCAGGAGCGTAGCGTGCGTAACGACGTCGATTCCCTCCTCGCGGAAATACCCCGTAAGCGCGTCGCCGACGTCGTCGTCGCTCTGCGTGAGGAGATGGCCGCTGCGGATCAGCATCGTGGTCCGAGCGCCCATTCGCGACAAGAACTGGCCGAGCTCGCACGCGGTATAGCCTCCGCCGAGCACGACGGCGGACTTCGGAATTTCCTCGAGCTCCAGGAGTTCGTCGCTGTCGATGTATCCGGTCTCGGCCAGGCCGGGAAGCACCGGCGGCGCCACGATGCTGCCGGTAGCGACGATGAACTTCGGCGCCTCCAAGATCGCGTCGTCGCCGACGGCGATCCGCGTCGGCGATAGGAAGCGAGCCGCGCCAAAATACAGCGGGAATTTCTCGATGCCCCCTATGCGATAGTCCGCGAACTCTTCCACCAGCGCGCGCTTGCGCGCCGCGATAAAACCCATCCGCACTCCCACGTCGTCGACGTCGATGCCGAGGCTGTGCGCCCCGCGCGCATCCTGCAGCGCGTCGCTCGACGCGATCAGCGCCTTGCTGGGCATACAGCCGCGCAGAATGCAAAGGCCCCCGAGGGGCCCGGGATCGACGAGCGCCACGTCGCATCCGACGTCGCGCGCGGTTCGAGCGGCCGCATATCCTCCCGAGCCCGCCCCGATCACGATCAGATCGTGCCGGTGCGAACGGCTTCCCATCAACGTCCGGCCGGACGCGCGCCGAGCCGGTGAGTCGATTCGATGAAGCGGACGGTGCCGCTCGAGTGAACCAGGATCGAGTGCGTCCGCGCCTGATTGCCGAAGAAGCGCACGCCGCGAACGAGATCGCCGTCCGTGATCCCGGTCGCACAGAAGATCACGTCGTTACTGCGCACGAGGTCGTCAAGCTCGAGAACCCGCTGCAGATCTCCGAAGCCCATATCGACCGCGCGTTGCGCCTCTTGCGGATCACGCGGCTGGAGGCGCCCCATGAAATTCCCGCCGAGACACTTGATCGCGGCTGCCGCGAGCACGCCTTCCGGCGCGCCGCCCGTTCCCATCGCGACGTGAATGCCGGTCGATTCGATCGCGGTCGCGATGCAGGCATCGACGTCGCCATCGGAAATCAGGCGAATGCGCGCCCCGGCATCGCGTACGTCGCGGATAAGATCTGCGTGGCGCGGCCGATCGAGAATGATGACACACACGTCGTTGATCGGCTTGTCGAGTGCGTTCGCGACGGCTTCGAGATTTTCGCGCACGGGCGCGTCGATGTGCACGTACGGCGCGGCCTTGTGCCCCACGGCTAGCTTCTTCATGTACGTGTCGGGCGCGTGCAGGAGACTTCCGCGCTCTGCGATGGCCATCACGGCAATCGCATTCGGCAGGCCGTTCGCGACGAGGTTCGTCCCTTCGACGGGATCGACGGCGATATCGACCTCCTTGCCGCCGCTTCCGACTTCCTCGCCGATATACAGCATCGGTGCCTCGTCGCGTTCGCCCTCGCCGATGACGATGCGCCCGGATATCTCCATCTCGCCGAGCGACTCTCGCATCCGCTCCACTGCGGCGCCGTCGGCGGCATCGCGCTCGCCACGCCCCATCCAACGCGAAGCCGCGAGCGCCGCGCTCTCCGTGACCTTCACGAAGTCGAGGGAGTGAACCGGATGGTCCAGCACCGTCCGCATCATCGACCGTGCCATCGCCGTGACCTACAAAGGGATGCGGCTCTTTTCCTGTTAAACACAGTCAGCGCGTGTCGGCCGGAACCCAACTATCGCCATCGTTCTCTTCGCGCCTCTTCCGCCCGAGCGATCTGCTGATCGCGGGCTGGTCGGCGCTCCTTGCCGTCGCGCTCGCGGGGCTCACGCTCGGCTTCTTCGCATGGTACGCGCTGATCGTCCCGCGCCATCACGGCGCGATCGGCGAGCTCGGCCTCCTGGCCGGCACGACCGGCGGCATTGCGCTGGCCGCGGCGATCTGGATGGCGTACGCGCGGTACTTTTCTCGCCGTGCCGGCATCACGCTCGAGCGCTCCTTACGCTACGACGCGCTGACGTGGCCGCCATTCTTGATTCTGTGGATCACATTCGTCGTCGCGCCGCAGCTCACTCACGGCGCACGCCTCTTCCTGGTTGCATTGGCGCTATGGTGCGTCGGCAAAGTGCTCATCGCGGCGCGGTTCAACCAGACGGTCCGCGAGGTCCTCATCGACTTCGCCGCGACACGCGTGGCGATCATCGTCATCGCGGAGCTCGCCGCGGTTATCATCGGCCAGCGCGCGGGAACGCACGTACAGGAGTCGTCGCACATACTGCTTGCCGTGTGGGGCCGCTGGGACGCCGTTCATTACCTGAACATCGCTACGCTCGGCTATCAAGGAACGGACATGGCGTTCTTCCCCCTCTATCCGCTCTTGATCCGCATCGTCGGCTCCCTCGCCGGCAATCATCTCATCGCCGGTCTGCTCATTTCGAACGCGTGCTTTTTCTTCGGCCTCCTCTTCCTATACAAGCTTCTCGAACACGAGTACGACCGTGCGGTAGCGCGTCGGGCCATCTTCTACGTCTCGATCTTTCCCACGGCCGTCTATTTCGCGGCGGTGTACACCGAATCGCTCTTCTTCATGCTGACCGTCGCGTCGTTCTACTACATGCGCTCGCGAGAGTGGTGGTTCGCCGGACTTTTTGGATTCTTCGCCGCGCTGACTCGGGTCGAGGGCGTGCTCTTACTCGTACCGTTCGTGATCGAGTGGCTGACCCAGGAGCGGCCGCTACGCCCTCGGGCGCTCTACGATCTCGCCGCCGGAGCGCTTATTCCACTTGGACTCGCGATCTACATGGCGTACCTTTGGGTGCTGCGAGCTGATCCGCTCTATTTCTCGCACGTCCAGATTCACTGGAACCGCCACCTTGCGCCGCCGTGGGTAAGCGTTGCCAACGCGTTCGGAAAACTCACCCACCACGCGGGCGCCCAGCTGGTGGCGAATCAGTCGCTCGAGATCGCGTTCACGCTGCTGATAATCGCGGTGCTGCTCGCCGGCTGGCGCAGCCTGCGCCCCTCATACATCGCGTACATGGCGCTCTCCATCCTCGTGCCGATGTCCACTTCGAACCTCATGTCGATGTCGCGCTTCGCGCTCGTGCTCTTCCCCATGTTTGCCATCTTGGCGCGCTGGGGCGATCGGCCATGGGTTAATAATGTCATCCTCGCGTTCTCGCTCCCGCTGCTCGGCCTGTTTACCGTGCTCTTCGCCGATTGGTATTGGGTTGCATAGAATGGTCGCCTCGCTCGCCCGCCGGCGCGGCGTGCGTCAGTTCGTCAAATTCGGCATCGTCGGCGCATCCGGCTTCGTCGTCAATCTCGTCGTGTTTACGCTGCTGCAACGCGCCGTGCCGGACCACTCGCAGCCACTGCAGTACAGCGTCATCTATACGGTCGCGTTCCTAGGGGGTGGCGTCTCGAACTACTATCTCAATCGCATCTGGACGTTCCACTCGACCGGTCACGCGGTCCGCGAGGGCGCCCAGTTCCTCAGTGTCTCCACGATCGCGCTCATCGTCGGCCTCGTCGTCTCGGCGTTCGTCAGCCGCTGGCTCGGACACGGACACCGCACGTGGTTTGTCGCGACCGTCGCGGGTATTTTCGTCAACTTCTTTTTGAATAAATATTGGACGTTTCGGCACATCGTCTGACGACGGTTTTGCTCCAGTGCTTTTTCTAGCAAAACCTAACCTTTATTGGTACACCGGCTTAATCGCGGTGTCGCTGGTCGCACTTGCGCTGCGCCTACATGGCATCCACAATCCGGTGCTCGATCATCCCGGGTGGCGCCAAGGCGATACCGCCGCAATCGCGCGCAACTTCGCGCGTCTGCAGTTCGACATCATGCGACCGCAGACGATGTACAATGGGCCGGCGCCGAACTACGTGGAGCTCGAGCTGCAGATCGTCCCCTTCCTAGCCGCTGCACTGTACAAGCTGTTCGGCATTCATGAGGTCTTCGGGCGTCTGATCAGTCTGGCGTTCAGCGTCGCGACCGTTTTGGCAATCGCATACTTTGGGCGCTGGCTCTTTGCACGCCCGATCGCGGGGCTGCTGGCGGCGTTCTTCTATGCCGTCTTTCCCGGTAGCGTCTACTACGGGCGCACCTTCATGCCCGACGCGGCCATGGTGTTTTTCCTGACGGCCGCCCTGTACGCGTGCGCCCGTTGTCTCGTCGAAGAGAAGCGGCTCTCCGCTCGCGGGCTAACGTGGTGCACAGTTCTGCTGACGCTCGCCTACCTCGCGAAGCCGGTGGCGGTGTTGGCCTTGGCGCCGCTCGCCGGCCTGCTGTGGCAGCGCTTCCGCGTGCGGCGCGCGTTGTCGATCGTACCGGTCGCCGTCCTGATCCTCATACCACTCTTGGCCCTATGGCTGTACGATCGGCGCGTCGCTGCGTATGCAGAGTGGCACTGGGCGAGCGGCATCACACGCTTGCACGTACTTCCCGCCTTGATGACCGCGTTCGAACACGCGGGCGCCTTTGCGGCGAAGGCCTCGCTGTTCTCCGCGGCTCTAGGGATGCTGCCCGATACGATGCTGGGCAAGGTTGCGTTTGCGCTCTCGATCCTGAGCTTTGCGGCGCTGCCGTGGAGCGGGTCGCGCAGCAGAACGCTGCTGTGGGGCTGGCTTGCAGGCGGCCTCGTCTACGCGTACGTCGTCGTAACGGTCGAGCGGGTGGACTACTACCTCTATCCGCTGTTGCCGCTGTGTGCGCTCGCGATCGGAGGGGCGTCCGCAGGTTACCTCGCCGCGGTGCGCCGCGCCGACGCCGCGATGCCCGCGCGCTACGCGCTGATGGCCGTGGTGCCGGCGATCGCGCTCGCCGTGCTCGCCGAGAGCCGCAGCGCGGTCGCCGCGTATTATCGCTACGACAGGCAGGTCTATCGGAACGCCGTCGCATTGAACGCGGCGCTGCCGAAGGACGCGATCGTCGTCATCGGCCATTACGGGCCGAACGTGCAGTACTACATCGATCGCTTCGGGTGGGAGGAAGACCCGGCCGTGTGGACGCCCTTCGACGAGGAGAGCGCGATCCGCAAGGGGGCGCGCTACTTCATCTCGATCGAGGACCGGCGCATGCGCGCCAACCGCGACCTCTGCGTGTGGCTGCAGCGCTTCCCGCTGCAAACCGGCGTGGAGCTCTGGCCCGTCTACGTGACGGATCCGAAGGCGGCCGCTCCCAGCGGCGAGGCGCTCTGGCGCGCGTTTCGCAGCGCGGAGCGCGCCGGAAAGGGCGCCGAATTTCTCGAGCGCCGCGGCCTGTGCACGCTCACGGTCCGATCGCCTTGAACGTCTCGAGCAGCGATCGGAAGGCCTCGGGCTGGACGGCGATGCTCCCTCGATACGGGAAGTCGAGCGCCATCACGAGGAACAGCACGAGCCCGATCATCAGGCTCAGGGTGCCGATCATCAGCTGCTGCATGATCGCGCGCTCGAAGCCGAAGAAGTACGTGAACGCGACGGTCAGGTAGGCGCCGATGATCAGCACCGCCCACAAAATGCCATTGATGCCATTGAAGTCGATCGTGAGGCGCGTCTGCCGATCCATCAGCGCGGTGTCCATCGCGGCGAGCATCTGTGCCTGAATGTCTTGCAGTTGCGGCGTATCTGCGGGGAGGGCGCGAACGTCGCGATCGATGGCCTCCAGCAATGCGTCGGAGACCGGCGAACCCGCGCCGCGGCTCAGGCGCGGCCACTCGTTGTCGATGACCGAATGCACGTACGCCCGGAGCGTCGCACGCAGTTCGCGGCCATTCGAAAACGACCCGGCGTCGCGGTAGACCGTGGCGAGTGCACCGGCCTCGTCGTACGTGCGCGCCTCCGCCCCTTGAAACCGCTCCCAGACGCCGATCGCGATGAACGCCAGCAGCACCGCGTAGATCACGCCGACGACCGCCAGGATGAAGCCGGCGCGGTCGTTGTGAGCCGCGCGAATTTCCTGCGAGGTGAACGTCTCCACCAGATAACCCACGACCAGCGTCGAGACCAGGAAGCCGCCGACGACCACGACGCCCGCCCAGAAAGTGGGGAGCGACTCGAGCCATGCGATCATGGGAGCGGCAGGAGCGAGGAGGCGCCGAACGTCGTCGATTCGGCCGGAGTTTCCGGAACTCCCGAGCTGACGAGCTGCCGATAAACGATGAGATGATTCGTGTCTTTGGCGAGCTCCAGCTGCATCTCGTAGCTCCGCTTGATCGCCGCCGTCAGCTCATCGGTATCGAACGTATAGCCGAACCGCTTGAGGTTGCGCAGCAGCAGCGCGTTCATCGCGTTGAGCTGCGCGTAGGCTCGTTGGATCTCGAGCCCCGCCGCATGATAGGTTGGGTAGTTCGTCAGCACGATCTCGCGCTTCAGTTTCGCCGATTCGAGTGCTGCCTTCAGCGCCGCCAGCGGCGCGCTCTGCGGATCTACGGCCAGCCCGGCGTCCACCGTTTCCAGGGCATCGTCGAAGCTGCCCTTTCCGTATTGCAGCCGCGCCAGATCGGCGGCCGCATCGACGTAGCCCGCGCGTGCCTTGGGATCTTTGGGATCGACGTGAAGCGCGAGGCGATATGCGAGCGCCGCGTCGCGCACGTCACCGTGGAGCATCGCAACGTCCCCCTGATGAACCCGCGTGTTGACGATCCAGCGCTCGATCGGGCCGGCGCAACCCGCGAGCAATGTGGCGAAATAGGCGGCGGCGACGAGCCTATATATGAACATTTCCGGCGAATCGTGCGACCACCTCGATAACTACTGCGGCCGGATAGAGAATCACCTGCGACAGCAGCGATCCGACGATGGCCGTTAGTGACAAATAGAACACCATCGAGCGCACCTCAGCGACGCTCCGCTTCCCGTGGATCGCCTGATCGCTGATCATCGACGAGGTCGGGTCGACGAACAGCGTGAAGGCGATGGTTCCTATCCCGTTGATCACGCCCGAAAGGCCGACCGCGGTGCGAGCGACATTCGCGTCGAGGACCGACGCGAGGTACGAAGCCTGCACGCCGATAGCATAGACGCACATCACGACCACGTTGAAGACTAGGAGGCGCTTGGGCAGGCAGCGCCAGTCGAACGAGCGGATCTCGGCGAGCGACGGGATCCGCTGCGAGCGAAGCACGTCGGCGATGATCGCCGGCGCCATGAGGCGCGCGAGCGAGTGCGGCACGGAGCCGCGCGCCTCGAACGAGTGCACGCCGCGCCGAAACAGATAGGTGAACATCGGAAGGAGCAGCGCGAAGACGATCATCCCCGCCGTCCCGGCCAGCACGATCAGCCGGAGCTGGAGCTCGAAGACGTGGTGCCAAGCGGCAACATCGACTGTCGCGTTCCCGGCCTCGTCCGAGAGCGGGCCGACGAAGAACAACATGAAGAGATTCGCGAGCCGTCCGGTGGTGACGAAGAGATTAAAGAGCGAGATCGAGGTCGCGATCCGCTTGGTCTGGACTCCGGCAAGCCGTGCCGCATAGGCACCGATCGTCACGCCCTGGACGACGAACGTGATGGCCATCGCTCCGACGAGTTTCCCCGACCACAGATGAGGCACGAGCGCCATCGCGATGACCATCTGCATTGAAGGCTACATGTCTCCGCAGCAGGCATGGGCGCTGCGAAGCGGCTCGTCGCTCCACCATCCGGGCTCCGCTCCTGCTGCACCACTTTTTCGGCGGAACCAAGTTTTGAATATCACATCCTGTGATGGCCGAAAAAGTTGGAGCCTTCTCATCGCCCAAGCCTGCCGCGGCGCCATGCAACCTTCAAATAATCCACCCTACGCGGCGTGATTGGTCCAATTAATGAGCGCTTCGTCCACCGGACCGATAATGCACAGGCCGAGGTTCTCGTCGTCGAGCAGCTCGCGCGCGAGCTGCTCGACGTCTTCGGGGGTCACGGCATCGATGCGGCCCTCGATCTCCTCGGGGCTGACCTGGCGCCCCAGCGCGAACTCGTTGCGGCCTAGGCGGATCATTCGGCTGGACGTCGACTCGAGCGAGAGCGTGAGGTTGCCCTTGATGTGCTCTTTGGCGAGCGCGAACTCGGCCGCGTCGATTGGCACGTTGCGAACGCGCGCGAACTGCTCGAGGACCACGTCGATACATGGCTGCACGTTCTCGGGTGAAGTTCCGGCGTAGACGCCAAACAGGCCCGCGCGCCGATACGCGGCCTGGAACGAGTACACACTGTAGACGAGGCCGCGTTGCTCGCGGATCTCCTGAAAGAGCCGGCTCGACATCCCGCCCCCTAGGATGGTGTCCAGTAACGAAAGCGCATAGCGGCGCTCGTCGCGTACGTCGATGCCGCGCGTCCCCACGATGACGTGCGCCTGCTCGCTGTCTTTATAGCGGACGTTCGCGGCGGGCGTCGTTGCCGGGCCTTCGGCTTCCGGAAGCGTGCACGCGCCGTCAAATCCGCCGAATTGCTCGGCGACCAGTTCGACGAATCGCTCGTGCTCCACATTGCCCGCCGCCGCGACTACGACCGAGTTCGGCGCGTAGTGCGCCCGCATGTGCGCGCGCAGGTCGTCCGGCGTCACGTGCAGGACGGTGTCGGCGAAACCGATCGTCGGCTCCCCGAGGCCCGAACCACTCCACATCGTCTGAAGGAAGACGTCGTGGATGAGCTCGTCGGGCGAGTCCTCGTACATCTTGATCTCTTCGAGGATCACCTTCTGCTCTTTGCTTAGCTCCTGCGCGTCGAACGTCGAATGCAAAAACATGTCCGCGAGCACGTCGAGCGCGAGGGGGATGTGTCGATCGATGACCTTGGCGTAGTAACAGGTCGTTTCTTTATCGGTGAACGCATTGAGGTTCCCGCCGACGCCGTCCATCGTCTCGGCGATCTGGCGCGCGGTGCGCCGCGACGTGCCCTTGAAGAGCATGTGCTCCACGAGGTGCGAGATCCCGCGGCGCTCGTGACTTTCGACGCTGGAGCCGACGTCTGCCCAGATGCCGACGGTCGCGGAGCGCACGCCCGGCATCGCCTCGGTGAGCACGCGCAGGCCGCTGCGCAGGGTCGTCTTCTGATGGCTCACGACGACTTGAACGCCGTGCGGGACCACGCCGGATCCCAGAAGACGTCGCTGGCGGCGCTCGCGCGGAGGCGCACCCGATCGGGTGTCTCGCCGCGGCGCACGGTGAGACTGAAGACGATGCGCGATGTCGGCTTCGCGAGATCGCCGCTGACGATCACGCCCTTCGCGACCGCGATCGGGACGCTCGCCCACACGTCGATCTCCTCGGTAGCGGGCGCCGCCGCGAAGGTGCGCTGCACGAGTGTCACGACCTCGCCGATGAACGCTTCGCGCGTGATCGGGTAATGAAACTTCACGCCCCACAAGCGGATGCCCACGATCAGATGCGAACCGAGCTGGTTCGCGGAGATCTGCGTCACCTGAGCGGACCAGCGCGTGCTGAACACGGCAAGGCCGATGCGCTGCGCCACGTCGCGACGGTTCCCGACGGCGCGCGCCGCCGCGTCGAGATCGGCGACGCTGGGCGCGTACGCCATCGCGACGCCGCTTGCGACACCCAGCGCCAGCGCGGCCGCTGCGACGAGACTAATAGGACTGCGCAAAATACGCCCTAGCCGTGGCGGGCTCGCCGCACGCGACGCAGCCTGCACCCTGCTCGTCGAGTGGCCGCAGAACGCGCGTGGATGCCGTCGTCTCCGCTTTCACCCGCGCCTCGCACTCCGGACGCTGGCACCAGGCGATATCCACCATGCCCGCGCGTTCTTTGCACAGCCGGAAGAACTCGGCGCGATCGGTCGTCACGAATGTATGCGCGTCGAGATGTTCCTTGGCTTGCGCGTAAAGCGAGTGTTGAATGTCGTCCAGAAGCTCCCGCAGCCTATCCGCCAGATCGTCAAGGGCGACGCTCTGTCGCTGGCCGGGCTCGTCGCGATTGCGGTCACGCCGGGCAAGCACCGCGGTCCGTGCGTCGACGTCGCGCGGCCCGATCTCGATACGCACCGGCACGCCGCGCATGTCCCAATCGCTGTACTTCCATCCGGGCTGCTCGTCGCGGTCGTCGAGACGCACGCGGAAACCGGCCTGCTGCAGGCGCTGAGCCGTCGCACGGCCCGCTTCGATCGCGCGATCGTCGTTGGAACGCACGATCGGAATCACCACCGCTTCGATCGGGGCCATCCTCGGGGGAATACGCAGCCCCCGGTCGTCGCCGTGGACCATGATCAGGCCGCCGAGCATTCGCCACGAGACGCCCCACGACGTCGTATACACGTGTTTGATCGCCCGATCCGCGTCGACGAACGTGATGTCGTACGCCTTGGCGAAGTTTTGGCCCAAGTCGTGCGACGTGCCCGATTGCAGGGCCTTGCCGTCGGGCATGAGCGCCTCGATCGAAAATGTCTCCGTGGCGCCGGGAAAACGCTCGCTCGCGCTTTTACGCCCCGCGTAGACCGGTATCGCGGCGACGTTTTCCGCGAAGTCGCGATAGAGCTCTGAAAATTCGCACCGTCTCCTCGCGCGCCTCGGCCGCCGAAGCGTGCGCGGTGTGTCCCTCTTGCCAGAGAAATTCCATGGTGCGCAGGAACGGCCGCGTCGCTTTCTCCCAGCGCACGACGTTGGCCCACTGATTGATCAGCACGGGCAGGTCGCGATACGACTCGATCCACTGCGCGTACATCACACCGATGATTGCCTCGGACGTCGGCCGGATCGCCAGCCGTTCCGTAAGCTGTTCGCTTCCGCCCTGCGTCACCCACGCCACTTCGGGCGCGAAACCCTCGACGTGCTTTGCTTCGCGGACGAGCAAGCTCTCAGGAATGAACAACGGGAAGTAGGCGTTTTCATGCCCCGTAGCCTTGAGCCGCTCGTCCAAGTGCTTCTGCAAGTTCTCCCAGAGCCCGAACCCGTAGGGACGGAGGACGACGCACCCGCGCACGGGCGAATACGAGACGAGCTCGGCCTTGAGGCAAGCCGCCGTATACCATGCGGAGAGGTCGGCCGCCTTCGGAGGAATCTCCTTGACGGCGTTCCGAGCGAGCGCTTCGGACATGACCGGCCCCGCTTCGCCGGGAGATTACACGAGACCCTCGTAAGCATCAGAGCAATGCCGAAACACACGCGCATCTATACCCGAACGGGAGACGATGGAACGACGGGCTTGATCGGCGGCTCGCGCATCAAGAAAAGCGCGTTGCGCATCGAGACGTACGGAACGGTGGACGAGCTCTCGAGCTCGATCGGCATGGCGCGGTCCGAACTGCGTTCGCTCGACTTGGCGGGCGAGCCCGCGGACCGGCTCGATGCGTGGCTCGCGTGGACGCAAGACGCGCTGTTCAACCTCGGCACGGAGCTGGCGACGCCGCAAGTGCGACGAGATACGCCATCCCCGCGAGTCGATGCATCTGACGTCACGGCGCTAGAGCGCGCAATCGACGCGGCGGAACGCGGCCTTCCGGCGCTGTCGAACTTCATCCATCCCGGCGGATCGATTCCGGGGGCGCGGCTTCAGTTCGCGCGGACCATCTGCCGCCGCGCGGAGCGGCTCGCCGTCGCGTTACGCGAGCGCGAGAACGCCCCCAGCGATGCCGCGCTGCGCTTTCTCAATCGTCTCTCCGACGCCCTCTTCGTGTGGTCGCGCTGGATCAACGACGCACTCGGCGTTCCGGATCATCTCTGGAACCCGTCGAATAAACCGCCCGAATCGTAGGTCCGACCGGCGGGCGCTGCGAAACGACGCCGGAATGTCGTTTCTGTCCGAGCTGTTCGCTACGACGGACGCTACGAAGCTGCGCGAGATCGGCACACGCAAGATCTTGCGTCGCGCTCTTACGGCGAAGGATCTCGTCTCGATCGGCCTCGGCACGATGATCGGCGGCGGAATCTTCACGACCATCGGCACGGGCGTCAAGGGCGCCGGACCCGCCGTCATCATCTCCTATCTCCTCGCCGGGCTGACCTCGTTTTTCGCCGCGCTGTGCTATGCGGAGCTGGGCGCGATGGTGCCGGTGGCGGGCAGCGCCTACACGTACGCGTACGCGACTCTCGGGAAGCTGTTCGCATGGATCATCGGCTTCGCGCTGATCTTCGAGTACGGCATCAGCGCCGCGCCGGTGGCACAGCAATTCTCGGCCGCAATCCAGGACGTCGCCAAGAGCGCCAACCTCTCGGTCCCGGCGTGGGCGTCGCAGTCGAACCTGATCGTGCACGGCGCCTGGTGGGCGCCCTCGAGTTGGGACCTCATGCACTCGCAGTACGACGTGCTCGCCGCGCTCTTCGTCGTGGGCCTGAGCGTGCTGCTGTCCGTCGGCATCCGCGAATCTGCGACGGCAAACAACGTCTTCGTCGTGCTGAAGATCTCGGCGCTGATCGTCTTCGTCATCGCAGGCGCGTTCCTGGTGCACGCGTCGAACCTCCACAATTTCAATCCCGTCGGCTGGGGAACGCTGCATCCCTTCGGCGGGATGGCAGACTATTCGTCGTCGGCGCAGCCCTACGGCATCGTCGCTATCGGTGCATACGTCTTCTTCAGCTATATCGGATTCGACACCGCGACGACAACCGCCGAAGAGTGCAAGAATCCGCAGTTCGACGTGCCCGTCGGCGTGATCGGCGCGCTGGCGATCGGCACCGTCATCTATTGCGCGACGGCGATCGTGCTCGTCGGCGCTGTGCCCTGGCATCAGGTGCCGATCAAGAACCCGCTGGTGTATGCGCTCGCACCGCTGCACGTACCAGCGCTGAACTGGGTGATCACGATCGGCGTGCTGGCCGGCACGACGAGCGTGGCGCTCGCGTCGCTCCTTGGTCAGTCGCGAATCTTCTACGTGATGGCGCGCGACGGCATGCTGCCGCCCGCGGTCGCGAAGGTGCATCCGCGCTTCAAGACTCCGATGACCACGACGCTCCTGACCGGCGCCGCCGTGGCGATCCTCGCGCTGATCGTGCCGCTCAACAACCTGCTCAACCTCGTGAACATCGGGACGCTCATCGCGTTCTCTGTGGTCTGCGCGGGAGTGCTCTACCTGCGCAAGCGCCGTCCCGAGCTGCCGCGCAGCTTCCGCGTGCCGTTCGTGCCGCTTTTCCCGGTGCTCGGGATCATCTTCTCGCTGTTCCTCGCCGTCTTCGGACTCTCGCGCGCAACGTGGACGTGGTTTGTCATCGCGTTGATCTGCGGCCTCGTCTTCTTCTTCGCCTACGGCTTCCGCAAATCGAACCCGGCCGAGGTCGTTCCGGTCGAAGAACCCGCGGGCCTCAGCGAGTTCGCGTAGTCGCGCTACAACGTTTCGCCGATGCCGGGAGTGACGACCTCGATGCGCGCGTTGCGCGAGTCGTAGCGGGCGCGTACGTTAAGCGCGCGCGCGACGGCGTCGAGCGAAATCATGACCCGGCCGCGAACCCGAAACGGCGCGTGTTTGAACGTCAGCGGCATACCGTTGAGCGTGGCGTGCGTATCGCCGACGCGCAGGCGCAGCGACGTGTTGCCCAGTACGACCGCGATGCTGCCGGTCTTCCCGTCGACCTGGGTTTCGGCGCCGAGCGCGTCCGCAAGCGTGCGCAGCGGTACGTAGGCGCGCGAGCTCGCCGTCGTCACCGGTTGCACGTCGCTGTCGACGCGCTGTCCGTTCACGAGCATCTCCGTCGGGCGCGAGAACGCCAGCGCCGCCGACGTCACGAACGCGAGCACGGCGGTCAGCATCAGGCCTTGCCAGCTAAGGCCGGAATAGAGGTGTCGCGTCCACGCAATCATCCCGCGCGCTCCACCGCCGGGCCCAGCTCGCCTGCGAACGCCGGATACTTCTCCGCGATGACCTTCTCGATCTCGAGGCGTAGCATGCCGAGCAGCTCGCTCTCGGGATAGGTCCCGACTAGCTCGCCGGCGCGATAGATCGCGCCCTTACCCTTCCCTCCTGCGACGCCGACGTCGGCCATCTTCGATTCGCCCGGCCCGTTTACGACGCAGCCCATCACGGCGACTTTGACCGGCGCACTGTAGGACTTCGCGATCGCCTCGACGGCGCGCCCGAGCTCGAGCACCGAGATCTCGGCGCGCCCACACGATGGGCATGCCGTGATCTCGAAGCCTTTTTCGCGCAAGCCCAGCGACTTCAGGATGCCCCAGCACACGGGCACCTCTTCGATCGGATCGTCGGCCAGCGAGACTCGGATCGTGTCGCCGATGCCCTCCCAGAGCAGGATGCCCAGGCCGATCGACGACTTGATCGTGCCGTCCCTCAGCAGCCCCGCCTCCGTGATGCCGAGGTGCAGCGCGTACGGCGTTCGCCGCTCGCGCAGCCGCTGGTCCATCCGGCGATAGGCCTGCACGGTCGTCGCTACGTCGTGCGCCTTGAGCGAGATCGCGATGTCGGTGTGCCCGTATTCCTCCAGCATTTCGACGTGCCGAAGCGCCGAGAGCACCATCGCCTCCGACGTGTGCCCGAGCGACTTCTCGAGATCCGGCGCGAGCGAGCCCATGTTGACGCCGACGCGAATCGGAATGCCGCGCGCCTTGGCTGCCATGACCACCTCGGCGACCTTCTTGGGATCGCGGATGTTGCCAGGATTCAGGCGCAGTTTCGCGACCCCGGCTTCGATCGCCGCCAGCGCCATCTTATGATCGAAATGGATATCGGCGACGATCGGTACGGGCGATCGATAGACGATCGCGGGCAGCCCCGCAGCATCCGGCGGGTCCTTGACCGTTACGCGGACCACCTCGCAGCCTTCCATCGCGAGACCGTACACCTGCTCGAGCGTCTTGTCGGCGTCGGCGGTATCGGTCGTCGTCATAGATTGAACAACGACAGGGTGATCGCCGCCGATCCACACGCTCTTCGCGTCGGATTTTCCCGTCTTGTTTTGGAGGAAGATCGGCTTGCTCTTGCGCCGGACGCGCAGCACTACATCACTCCCTGGCCGTTAACGATGCGCGCGATGTCGTGAAAGGCCACGAGCATGATCAGCGCCATCAGCGCCGCAAAGCCTGCGATGTGCACCATCGCTTCCTTCTCAGGATCCACGGGACGCCCGCGGATGAGCTCCGCGATGATGAACGCCGCCCGGCCCCCATCAAGCGCCGGAATCGGCAACAGGTTGAAGAGTCCGAGCGCGAACGAGATAGTCGCCGCGAGCGAGAAATACGGGCCCCAACCCCAATCCTGAACGGTCGCCGCGACCTCTCCCATGCCGATCGGTCCCGCGATCTGCGGAGCATACTTGGAAAACTGCGTTACGAGCAAACCAAGGCCGCCGAACGTTTCGTTCGCGATCGTGACGAACCCGCTCGCGCTCTCTCGCACCGCCTCCATCACGCCCACGCGCTCGTACGCCGGCACGGGCGAGAAACCGATGCAGCCCAGTTTCCTTCCCACTTGCGGCGGACAGCGTCGCGGAACGACGTATACCTCCGTGCGAATGCCGTTGCGCTCGTACACGAGGTCTAGGCGCCTGCCGAGCGCGTCGTGGATCGTATCGACGAGGCTCTTTCCATTCGCGATCGGCACGGTGTCGATCGCGACGATGCGATCGCCGGGTTGAATTCCGGCGATCGCCGCCGGCGATCCGGCCGACACCATTCCCACGACCGGTTGCGCCGTATCGCTGGCGACGCCGAACGCAAGCGCCCCGGTCAGTAGAATGACGTAGCAGAGGAGAAAATTCGCAAAAGGACCCGCCAGGATAATCGCGAGCCGCCGCCACGGCGACTTCGCCTGAAAGTTGCTCTGCGAGAAGGCCTCTTGCGTTCGGAACTCGCGCTGCTGCTCCGCTTCGGAGACGCGATTGTCCTCGCCCTCCATCGCGCAGAAACCGCCGATCGGCAGGATTCGCAGCGAGTACAGCGTGCCGCTGCGCGGGCTCGTCCAACTCGTCAGCTTTGGTCCGAATCCAACCGCAAACTCGTTGACGCGAACTCCGTTGCGCCGAGCCAAGACGAAATGACCGAGCTCGTGGAGCACGATCAAGACGGAAAGCATTACGAGGAAGGTAAGGACCTTCTCGAACCCGATCAGGGTGACCACGGCTAACAAACTCACTGGCTGGCTGACCCTTCGATGGCCGAGACGATCTCTCCGGCGGTGTGGCGCGCCCGGCAATCGGCGCTCCGAATCCCTTGCAGGGTATCCTCCTCTGGTTGGGTGCGACTCATCGCACCCTCGATGATGTCGGGAATTCGCCCGAACCCTATTCTCCCCTCAACGAAGGCGTTCACGGCGACTTCGTTTGCTGCCGAGAGCACGGCCGGCAGCGTGCCGCCGCTTGCCAGCGCGTCGTAGGCCAGGCGGACGCATGGGAAACGCTCGGGATCGGACGCCTCGAAATCGTAACGCAGGGCCACATCCCCTCGTTTCGCGCCGAGCGACCGAAGCACGTCAGCGGTTTCGCCGTCGAGCGGAAGCCGCGTCGGATAGCTCAGAGCGTACGCAATCGGCAGGCGCATATCGGGCGCTGCCAGCTGCGACTTCACGCTGCCGTCGTTGAACACAACGAATCCGTGCGCGACCGACTGGGGGTGCACGACGATCTTGATGCGCTCCCCCGGCAGCCCGAAGAGCCTGCTCGCCTCGATGACCTCGAGCCCCTTGTTCATCATCGTGGCGGAGTCGATCGTGTTCTTCGTGCCCATGCGCCACGTTGGATGGGCGAGTGCCGATGCTACGTCTGCGTGCTCCATCGCCTCGCGCGACGTCCGCCAGAACGGCCCCCCCGACGCGGTGAGCACGATCGCGGAGACGCTCGACGGTTCTTCGCCGACGAGACACTGAAAGATCGCGCTGTGCTCGCTGTCGACGGGAAGGATCCGCGAGCCGCTCCCGCGCGCGCGCGCCATGAGCAGCGCGCCGGCCGCGACGATGATCTCCTTGTTGGCGATAGCGACGTCGACGCCGCTCTCGACCGCCGCGAACACCGCCTCGAACGCCACCGAGCCGTCGGTGGCCGCGAGGACGACGTCGGGATCGCTCTCCACCGCGACGCGAAGCAGGCCGTCCGGTCCGTCATCGGCCGTCGTCGCGATCCGCGCGCCAAAGCGTCTGGCCTGCTCGCGAAGGAGCGCCACGTTGCGTCCGGCGGCAAGCCCGACGACCGCGAACTCGCCGGGATACCG
Organism: Vulcanimicrobiota bacterium; assembly: GCA_963722595.1. Lineage (GTDB taxonomy): Bacteria > Vulcanimicrobiota > Vulcanimicrobiia > Vulcanimicrobiales > Vulcanimicrobiaceae > Cybelea. The sequence continues at coordinate 454,728 of CAVRNN010000001.1, forward strand.
CGCGATCACGTCCAGCGCTTGTGTGCCGATCGAGCCCGTCGATCCCAGGATCGCGACGCGCTTGCGCGAGCTCACGTGATCGGCACGATCCCGAGCAGATGCAACGTCGCAAAGAACGTGACGCCGCCCAAGAGGTACGAGTCGAACCGGTCTAGCACGCCGCCGTGTCCCGCAATGGCGGCACCGGCATCCTTGACGCCGGCGTCTCGCTTGAACGCAGATTCTACAAGATCGCCGACCTGCGCTGCGACATTCGTAAAGAGCCCGAGCATGCCACCCTGCCACCACTGTAGATGCAGCTGCGGGACCCAGGTTGCGCCGATGGCAACGAGCACGACGATTGCGAGCGATCCCGCCGAACCCTCGACCGTCTTATTCGGCGAGATCTTAGTGAGCGAGTGACGCCCGAAACTCGTGCCTACGACCATGCCGAATACGTCCGTGAGCGCGATCAGAACAATCACGTAAAACGTGAGCCACATGCCCGTCACCGGGATCTGCCGGATGAACACGAAATAGGTGAGCAGCTTGCCGATGTAGAGCACAGCGAGCAGTGTGTAGGCGGTCCGCGCGAAGTAGCCCTTCTGCTCGCCGTACATGCCGATCCAAAACGCGACGATCACGATGGCCGCGAGCAGGACGCCCTCCCACTTGTGCAGCACGCCGAAGACCGCCATAGCGACGTACGCGCAGACGCCGAGCAACGCGACCGGATACTCCAGCGGCTGGCCCTTGATCGAACACATGTAGTTGAATTCGTAGATGCTGGCGAGACCGATCGCCAGAATCAGCACATAAAACGCCCAGGGAAGCAGTACGCAAGAGAGCCCGATCGCCGCCACGATCAGGCCCACGACGATGCGACGCTCGGTCAAGTCCCGCCGAAGCGCCGTTCCCGCTGTTGAAACTCGATCAGCGCCCGTATCAGATCATCCTTTGAGAAGTCCGGCCAATAGACGTCGGTCATGACCAGTTCGGTGTACGCGGCCTGGTAGAGCAGGAAGTTCGAGAGCCGCTGCTCTCCGCCTGGCCGAATCAGCAGGTCGAGTTCGGGCAAGCCGGCGGTGTACAGGTAGCCTCCGATCGTCGCCTCGTTGATATTCTCCGGCGCGATGGCGCCGCGAGCGACGTCGCACGCGATCGCGCGCACGGCGCGCTCGAGCTCGGCACGCGAGCTGTAGTTGACGGCGAGGTTCAGGAGCAGCCCCGTGCTCGCCGCAGTCTGGGCCTGCAGGTCCGCCAGCGCTCTGCGCGGCCCCTCGGGAAGCGACTCCCACTCGCCAATGACGCGGACGCGGACGTTGTTCCTCCGTAGCTCGAGGAGCTCGGTCCGAGCGAAGTGCACGCAGAGTTCGAATAGCAGCGAGATCTCGCGGGCATCTCGATTCCAATTCTCCGTCGAGAAACCGTAGACGGTGAGCGCTGCGATGCCCAGGTCGCTCGCGCCGCGGGTTACCCGCCGCAGCGCGATCATGCCTCGGCGGTGCCCCTCGATCGCCGGAACGCCGTGAACTCTCGCCCACCGGCGGTTGCCATCCATGATGATCGCCACGTGTCGCGGCACGTTGCTCCGATCGAGCGCGACTTGCCGGCGCGCGGCGAGCGAAATGCTCATATGTTTCGATACGACTCGTAGCCGACGGTAAGGTCGGCCGAGCCGTCTTCTTCTATTTTCAAGCGAAGCACGCGTAAAGCGCCGCACCCGATCCAGGAGCCGTAGGGGACCAGCGTATGCAGACAAATCGGCCGATCCGCCAGCGCGCGCCGCGCCTGCACCTCCGGCATCAGTACCAAGTCGTCGCTCACACCTCCATAATCTCTTTCTCTTTAGCGACGACTAACGCGTCGATCTCCTTGACGTACTTGTCGGTCAGCTTTTGCAACGACTCTTGCATACGCTTGCTGTCGTCTTCTGTGATGTCGTGCGACTTCAGCTGCGCGCGTACCTCGTCGTGCGACTTGTGCCGGACGTTGCGCACGGCGATGCGTCCATCTTCCGCCTTCTTTTTGACGAGCTTAGCCAGGTCTTTGCGACGCTCTTCGCTTAGGGGCGGTATGATCAGCCGGATCGCCGATCCATCCACCGCGGGGGTGAGTCCGAGCTCGCTCTTCTCGATGGCCTTTTTGATTGCCGGAACCACTCCCTTGTCCCACGCCGTGATCAGCAGCGTGCGCGAGTCTGGCGTCGAGACGCCCGCGACCTGCTTCACGGGCACCGGTTGTCCGTACGCCTCGACGACGAGCCGATCGAGCAGCGCAGGGGCCGCACGGCCGGTGCGAATCGATGCGAACTCGTGCCGGGTCGCCTCGACGCACTTGTGCATCCGCGATTCGATTTCTTTGAAGTAGGTGTCCGTCATAACGTTACGCCTTTGCCCCGATCGGAGAGGGCTCGCGCCTTCCGACGTACGTGCCGATCGGCTCGCCCCAAATCACTCGGCGGATGTTTCCTGCGACCGTCATATCGAAGACGATGACCGGAAGCGCGTTGTCCATGCAGAGGGCCATCGACGTCGAATCCATGACTTCGAGTCCGCGTTGCAGCACGTCCATGTACTCGAGGCGCTCGAAGCGCGTCGCGCCCGGATCCTTTTTCGGGTCCGCTGAGTAGATGCCGTCAACCTTCGTAGCCTTCAGGATCGCCTCGGCGTTCACTTCGACGGCGCGCAGCGCCGCGGTCGTGTCGGTCGTGAAGTACGGGTTACCCGTTCCCGCCGCAAAGATGACGACGCGTCCCTTCTCGAGGTGGCGAATCGCACGCCTGCGGATGTATGGTTCGGCGATCTGGTGCATCGCGATCGCGGTCTGCACTCGCGAGGCGACGCCCATCCGCTCGAGCGCGTCCTGCAGCGCGAGCGCGTTGATGACGGTCGCGAGCATCCCCATGTAGTCCGCGGTAGCGCGGTCCATTCCGGCCTCTTCGTGCACTTTGCCGCGCCAGATGTTGCCGCCGCCGACGACGATGGCGACCGATACGCCGGCCCGGCTGACCTCGGCGATCTGCTCCGCCATGATGCGGGTCGTGTTGACGTCGACGCCGGTTCCATGTCCGGCGAAGGCCTCTCCCGAGATCTTCAGCAGAACGCGCGAAAATCGCGGCCGCGGCGGCGCCACGTCATTCACCAAGGGCGTACCGCGTGAACCGTCGCACCCGAATGCGTTCGCCGAGCGCTCCGATCGCCCGGTTCACCAAGTCGCCGACGCTCATCGAGTCGTCCTTCACGAAGGCCTGATCGAGGAGACAATGCTCCTCGAACCACTTGTTTAGCTTTCCTTCGACGATCTTTTCCACGACGTCGGGTGGCTTGCCCGACGGTACGCCGGCGCGAAACTCGCCGCGCAGCTGGTCGACGACGTCGCTCGGGACGCTCTCTCGGTCCAGGTACTGCGGCGACATCGCCGCGACGTGCATCGCCAGGTCGCGCGAGAGCTCGGCGAATTTAGGGTTACGCGCGACGAAGTCCGTCTCGCTGTTCACCTCGACCAGCACGCCGATCTTCCCGCCTGCATGGATGTAGCTGCTGACGAGCCCCTCGTCTGCCGAACGCTCCGATTTCTTTGCCGCCTGCGCTGCGCCGCGCTCGAGCAAGAGCGCCTTGGCTCGCTCGGCGTCGCCTCCGGCGTCGAGCAGCGCCTTGCGGCAATCCATCATCGGCGCGCTGGTCTCTTCGCGCAGCGCTTTGATCTCGTCGGGTCTCGGTTGGTAGGAGATCAACGCCCCGCCTCCGCCATCGTCGTGGGCACTTCTTCCTCCGCGTATTCCTGCGGCGACGCCTCGTAAAGCGACTGATCGTAGGAGCTCTCGCTCTCGGTCCGCCCCTCGATGATTGCGTCGGCGATCTTGCCGACCATCAACTTTACGGCACGAATCGCATCGTCGTTGCCGGGAATCGGATAGTCAATCTCATCGGGATCGCAGTTGGTGTCGATCACAGCGATGATGGGGATCTTGAGCTTCCTCGCTTCGAGGACGGCGATGCGCTCCTTCTTGGGATCCACGACGAAGATGGCATCGGGGAGGCGGTGCATGTCCTTGATGCCGCCGAGAAAGCGCTCGAGGCGGTTCATCTCGTCCTGGAGTTTGGCGACCTCTTTTTTGGGAAGCCGCTCGAAGTCGCCCTGGAGCTTCATGTTCTCGAGCTCGCGCAGGCGCGCGATGCGCTTCTGAATGGTCGCGAAGTTCGTCAGTGTGCCGCCCAGCCAGCGCTGGTTGACGTAGAACGTTCCGGCACGCTCGGCCTCTTCGCGCACGACGTCCTGCGCCTGTTTCTTCGTACCGACGAACAGGATGACGCGCCCCTCACGGGCGAGCTGCTTGACGACGTCATAGGTCTCGCGCAGACGCTGCACGGTCAGCGCCAGGTCGATAATATAGATGCCGTTGCGCTCTTGAAAGATGAAGGGCTTCATCTTCGGGTTCCAACGGCGCGTCTGATGGCCGAAATGGACGCCCGCCTCCAAGAGCTCCCGCATGGACACGACGGTCATTAAGCATACCTTTCTGGCTCCCGGCCGCCGCCCATCTTGGAATCGCGGCCGTGCTACGGAGCCATAAGCACCCTGCCTCCTGCGGGGTGAAGTGATAGACAGCCGCGCGATTATATCACGCGGCTGTCCTCGCTCCAAGGGCGTCGCGGCGAGCAGAGGGGCGGTAGGCTACGGCCTGGCCTCGTAGACGATATTGAACGGGGTTTCGGCCGCACGTCGGAAGTCGGTGAAACCCGCCTTCCGCACGACCTCGCACATTCGCGCCTCGCCGGCCTGCGCGCCGAGCGCCAACCCCACGTCTTGCGCCAGCGACGACGGCGTACAGAGCATCGTGGATGCCCCGTAAAAGATTCGTCCGACCGGCGTCAGATTCGCTTCGAGGGCATCGCCGGCAAACGGCTCTACGATCATGAGCGTCCCGTTCGGCTTGAGCGTCTCGCGCAGCCGCGACAGAACGCCCGCGGGATCGCCCATGTCGTGCACGCAGTCGAAACAGCACGCGAGATCGAAGGCGAGCTTCGGTGTCGAGTCTCCCGAGACGACCTCGAAGCGCACGCGATCCTCGACTCCGGCCTTGCGCGCCGCGTCGCGCGCCGCCGCAATCGACGGCTCGTGGTAATCGTACCCGACGAAGCGCGACATCGGGTAGGCTTTCGCCATGAGTATCGTCGAGCTGCCGTATCCGCAGCCGATATCGGCGGCCAGCGCGCCCGTGCGCAGCTTCGCCTCGACGCCATCTAGCGAAGGGATCCAGTCCGCGATCAAATGCGTGGCATAGCCGTTACGGAAGATGCGATCGGTGATGCCATAGAGCCGCGAATCGTGTTCGTGCCAGCCGACGCCCTTGCCCGTCAGAAACGCCTGCGCGATCTTGGGCTCGTCCGCGAAGAGCGGCTGTCCCATGGCGAAAAGTCCACACATGTTCAGCTCGCTTTCATCGTCCGCCAGGAGCGGAACATGTTCGGGCGGCAGTTCGAATCGTTTTGTCGCCGGATCGTAACGCAAGTATCCGGCGGCGGCCTGGTTCGCCAGCCACTCTCGGACGTATCGTTCGTGCGTCTTGGTTCGAGCGGCGAGCTCGCGCGACGTCGCCGGTCCGTCGGTCGCGAGCGCCTTGTAGAGCCCGAGGCGGTCGCCGATCAAAACCGACGATGCGGTCATGACCGCCCCGACATCGTTGAGGAAGCGTCCAACGGCGGCTTCGAGCTTCGCCGGATCGCAGGGAAGTGCGCTCGTGGTCAAGGTGTCGTCCTCCGTTGCAGAAAAAGCTTTTGTCACCATAGCAACGCGAGGTGCGTCTTGCATCGGGAGTTGTACGGAGGAACGACGCGGGCATCGCCGAGTCCGCTGATCGGCCGAGCGACCCAGCTGGAACAGCTCGACCGTCTCTACGGCCGCGCCAGCGAAGGCGAGGGCGCCGTGGCCTTGCTGTGGGGGGAGGCCGGCGTCGGAAAGACGCGTCTTCTCGAGGAGTTCGCGTCGCGAGCATCCGCACTTGGCGCCAACCTCGGCCGAGCGGCGTGCTTCGAGTCGCTGTGCCCGCCCTTCGCGCCGTTGCACGAAGTTTTCGGGGCACTCGGCATCCGCGATCCGTTCGCGGATCGCGATGTGCCCTCGCCCCAAACGCAATCTGAGGCGGAGCGCCATCGCTCGCTCGTGCGCGCGGCCGAGGCGCTCCGAGCCGCTGCCGTCACCCCGATCGTAATGATGGTGGACGACTTGCAGTGGGCCGACTACGCGACGCTGGAATTCCTGACGTTCCTGCTGACGCGACGCTCCGGTTCGCATTGGCTCTTCGTTGGCGCAGTTCGTTCGGAGCAGCTCGAGCTCGATCACCCGCGCCGCGAGGCGCTAAGCCGACTCGAGCGACAAGGGGCCGCGACGATCGCGGTGCCGCCGCTCGATGGCGATGAGATGCGCCGGCTCGTCGCCAGTATTTGGCCGGACGATTCCATCCGCCCAAATCGCGCCGTAGAACGCGTATGCGAGTTGGCCGAGGGCAAGCCATACTTCGCCGAAGAGCTCGTCAACAGCGTCGTGATGGCGCCCGACGCGGCGTGCTTCGGCGCGCCGCTGAGCATCCGCGCGGGCGTCCTCGCGCGATTCGAGCGGCTCGCGCCGCAGGAACGCCGCATCCTGCTCTGCGCGTCGGTGATCGGCCGCAGCTTCGACGTGACGCTGCTCGCGGAGATCGCCACCGTATCCGACGTCGATGCGGCGAATGCTCTCGCGCACGCCCGCGATCTTCAGCTCGTGCGAGAGACGCGGGATGCCGCCGGCGCCCTCACGTTTCGCCACGCCATCACCCGAGAAATCCTGTACCACGAACTCCTCGCATTTCAGGCACGAATCATTCATCGCGAAATCGCCGAATGTTTGACGAAACGGCGCGACGCCGATCCGATCGACCTGGCTTACCATTGGGACGCCGCCGGCGACCGCGAGCGAGCCAGCGTGGCCTACGAGACCGCCGGCGATATCGCGTTATCGCGCAACGCGCATCGCGACGCCGAAGCTGCCTATCGGGGCGCCGCGGCGTCGAGAAGCTCCAACCACGCGACGTACGCCTCGCTCTGTGAGAAGTTCTCGCGCGCGCTTTCGATCAACGGCGAGGTCGAGGAGGCTTGCGTCGTCGCCGAGCGAGCGCTGAACGCTTACGAAGCAGCAGGCAACTCCGAACCGGCCGCGTCGCTGGCGGTTCGCCTTTCCCGCCGCATCTATGAAACCGGCAAGCCCGACGATGCCGCGGCGACGGCGCTTCGAGCGCTGCGCCTAAGTGGGGGTCGCGGTTCCGTGGCCTACGGCGCCTATGTGACGCTGGCGCATTTCGACGCCCTGCAGGGCAAGAACGAGGCGGCCTCGGCTTATCTCGCGTCGGCCGAAGAGACGCCCGGCGAGCATTCGACGATCGACCGCCGCAACGCGTGCATGGTCCGTGCGCTCGTTGCGGCCACGTCGGGCCGCGTGATGAACGCCTTCGAAGAGTACGAGCGCGCGGCCGCGCTCGCGCGCGACTCCGACGATTTCGAGCAGCTCGCATGGACCCTCAACAACTATGCCAGCCGCGCGATGATAACGGGCTGGATGGAGCGCGCGTTCGCTGCCTACAGTGAGGCGTCCGCCTGCGTGCGGAGCGAGGACTTTGGGAAGGTCGGAGGCTCGACCATTCAAGGTCTGGCATTTGCGGAGCTGCTTGCGGGCGACCTGGCCGGTGTCCGCGTTCGTCAACGACAAGACGCGCAGCTGCCTGCGGGCATCGCCATGACGCAGACAGCGCGCACCGCGCTCGCAGTTCGGCTCGCCTACTACCGCCACGACGACGCCGAAGCCGCTCGATTCGTCAACCCCGCATCGCTCGAGCTGGCATTCGGCTCGGGTGAGGCGCAGAGAATCGGCCTACTCGCCGGCTGCGTCGCGGCCTATTACGATGCGACGAATCGCCACGAGGAAGCCGACACGCTGCGCGCGCGCGCTCTTAGCGCCTTAAATTCCGTGGATTTTTCGTTCTGGCTGCTGGATCAGCTCGCCGGCCGGGGTAGTGCGCGAGAGCGCGGCCGCGCGCGCGAACTCCTCGCGCAGGCCGCGCGCGATCCGGGTAATCGCGCGGCGCGGGGATACCTAACGCTCTTCGACGCTCGACTCGCTAAACGGCGGCGCGGCGCGGACGCCAAAACGCTCGCTGCCGAAGCCGCGATGCAATTCCAGCGAATCGGCTGGCCCTGGGAACGGGCTCAGGCGCTCGAACTCGAGGGACGCTATGCGGATGCCATCGACCTCTATCGCGGCCACGGATTCCTGCGTCACGCGCGCGAGCTTGCGCGCACGAGGCAGCGCGCCCGCCATCGCGCCGGGAGGCATCAGCTCACTGCGCGCGAGCTCGAGGTGGCGCGACTCGCGGCGCAGGGCAGAAGTAATCGCGCCATCGCGGCGGAGCTCTTCATAGGAGAGCGTACCGTGGAAACCCACATCGCCGCGATCTTCGATCGGTTCGATCTGACGTCGCGACGAGAGCTCGCCGCGCTCGTCGCCGATTCGATCGTGCAGGGCGAAGCGAAAGCGCCTTCGTAGAGCGAGCCTATGCGCTGGCTCGTCACCGGGGGCCTTGGGTTCATCGGCTCTCATTTCATCAGGCTTGCACTGCGCCGGCATCCAGACGTGGAGGTCGTCAATCTCGACGCGCTCACCTATGCCGGTAACCCGGCGAACCTACGCGACGTGGAAGGCGATTCGCGCTACCGTTTCGTGCGGGGCGACGTGTGCGATGCCGACGCCGTTCGCGTTGCGCTGGACGGACACGCCGACGCCATTCTGAACTTCGCGGCCGAGACTCACGTGGATCGCTCGATCCTCGACCCTCAAGCGTTCCTGCGGACGGATGCTCTGGGCACCCTCGTGCTGCTCGAGGCTGCGCGCGAGCTTGCGGTCCCGCGCTTCCTGCAAGTCTCCACCGACGAAGTCTATGGGGACGTCGCGCACGGCGAGTCGCTCGAAAGCGACCCGGTCGCGCCGCGAAGCCCCTACGCTGCCAGCAAGGCAGCCGCGGACCTGATGGCGTTTGCGTATCACGCGACGTACGGCGTGCCGGTTCTCGCCACGCGCGGCAGCAATACCTACGGGCCCAATCAATACCCTGAAAAGATCGTGCCGCTGTTCGTCACGAATTTGATCGACGATCGGTCCGTGCCCATCTACGGCGACGGAATGCAGATTCGCGACTGGCTGCATGTCGAAGATCACGCGCGCGCTATCCTGTGCGTGCTCGAGCACGGAGAACCCGGGAACGTCTATAATGTTGCCGGCGATGCGCCGCATACCAACCTCGAGCTGACGCGTGTGCTGATGGGCCTCTGCGTTCGCTCCATGGATACGCACGTCGAGCACGTCGCCGATCGCGCCGGCCACGACCGCCGCTACGCGGTCAGCACAAAGAAACTCCGCGCTTTGGGATGGAAACCGCAAATCGCGTTCGCCGAGGGGATCGAACAGACCGTCGACTGGTATCGCGAAAACGAGTCCTGGTGGCGCCCCCTAAGAGAGCATGCGGCTACATAGGGGGCCCACGCGGCGACAGTCAGCGTGCGGGCGCACAGCGGAGATTTCGGCGGTGCCACGCAGATGCCGAAAACGGAGCGGAGCGCCGGCCGAGCGGCACGGTCGCGAGGCGTTTAAATGAAAGGCGTGATCCTCGCCGGGGGGCTCGGCACGCGGCTGCATCCGCTGACCAAAGTCACAAACAAGCATCTCTTGCCGGTTTACGATCAGCCCATGATCTACTATCCGCTGCAGACGCTGCGCACCGCGGGAATCCGCGAGGTCATGATCGTGACGGGCGGAAACTCGGCGGGCGATTTCCTCCGTCTCTTGGGCAACGGAGCCGACTTCGGTCTGCGCGGCATCTACTACGCGTATCAGCAGGGCGAGGGAGGCATCGCCGATGCGCTGGGGCTGTGCGAGCACTTCGCGGACGGACAGCGGATCGTCGTCATCCTGGGCGACAACATCTTTCAGCACAGCGTCGAACCCCACGTGCGCCGTTTCGCCGAGCAGCCGTCGGGCGCTCGGATTCTGTTGAAGGAAGTCGAGGAGCTGCAGCGTTTCGGCGTCCCCGTCTTCGAGGGTGAGCGCATCGTGGCGATCGAGGAGAAGCCGCAACGGCCGAGGAGCCGATACGCCGTTACGGGACTCTACATGTACGACGAGCGCGTCTTCGATTTCATACGCGGCCTGGCGCCGTCGGCGCGCGGCGAGCTGGAGATCGCGGACGTCAACAACTGCTACGTTCGCGCGGGCGATCTCGAGTACGACGTGCTCGAGGGATGGTGGAGCGATGCGGGAACGTTCGAGAGCCTCTTTCGCGCTGGCGAGTTGATCGCTCGCGAGCGGTGAAGTAACCGGCTACGAGTGTGGCAGATGGAGCTTGATCGGGAGTAGGAAGATCGCGACGACCACGAGCACTGCGGCCAGCGCGCTGCGGAACCATCGCTCCGGCAGCCTCGTCACGAGGTGCGAGCCCACGAAAACACCCGGTATCGAGCCCACGAGCAGCATTCCCGCGAGCTTGACGTTGACGTCGCCGATCGAGAAGTGACCGATGAGCGATGGGATGAGAACGACGATCGCGAACGCTACGTCGGTTCCCACGAGACGGCGCAACGCGATCGACGGCAAGACGAGCAGCAAGAGCGGGAGGGTCAAGGACCCGGCGCCAATTGATGTGATGCTCACCGTCAGGCCGACGAAAAAGCCGATAGCGGCGATGCCCAGCGTCGGCAGGTTATTCTGGGCGGCGTGCGTCAGATCGGCGGCGAGCCGGCGATTGAAAAAGATCACGGCCGCGGAAAGCAGCAGCGCGGCGGCCACCGCTATGCGCAGCGTATGTTCCAGTTGATGGATATCGAGGACGCGGTGCAAGTGCGCGCTGATCGTGACGCCGACGATCGCTCCGGGCAAACCTCCGAGCGACAAACGCCAGAGCACCGAAGGTTGGACGTTGCGCCGCTGGACGTGCGCGATCATCGCAACGAGCTTCGTGCCCAACGCGAAGAGGAGGTCCGACCCGATCGCGACGTCGGTGCCCACGCCTAGGAAGAGCACCAGGAGCGGCGTCGTCAGCGCGCCAGCGCCGACACCGCTATACGCGATACACATGCCGACGATGAAGCCGACGAGTACGTATTCCCAGTTCAAAGCAGCGTCAACTCCTCGGCATAGATAGACCTAGGTTAACATTCGGCCGTGTCTGGAGGCTGCTCCCGCCGGCCATACCCGACGCTCGGTTGCTTAACATTTAGCGGCCGCGGGCATCACGGGGTTTATCGGCCTCGACGGGGTCTTTTCCTACCGGACTCGCCGCGACCTCAGCGCGATGCACGCGCACGCCGCGGGGCGCTTCTATTCCGAGCTTCACATGATCGCGATCTAGCCCCACTACCAGGATGCGGATGTCGCTGCCGATGGTAATCGACTGATTCAGCTTGCGGCTGAGCACGAGCATCGAAGCGCCCTCCGTGGCTGGATGGTGACCGTGTGCGGCCACGTGCACTTCGCCCATCGTTGGAGGTTGCCTCTTACGCGTCAATGAAAGCCAGCGACAATTTCGGGAGGATTAGCCAAATGGTCAAGGACATCGCGTTCGTCGCTTACTCGGTTCGGGATGTGCCGCGCGCGCGAGACTTTTATCGCGACGCTTTGGGTTTGACCCCGGGCGAAGCGTTCGGCGATCATTGGGTCGAGTTCAACGTCGGAAACACGACGTTTGGAATTGGCAACGGCGAGGGTCTGGGCTTCGAACCTGGCGCGTCCACCGGCGCGGCCTTCGAAGTCGACGACCTGCGAGCGATGCGCGATCGCCTGCAGGCCGCCGGCGTCGAAGTCAGCGAGATCTACGAGTTTCCCGCGTGTTCCAGCGCCTTTGCGCGCGACCCCGAGGGCAACCGGTTTGCCCTTCACCAACGGCGCCCGCCCGCGCAGGAATCTGCCGCCTAAGAAAGCCCGCGCTTAAGCGGAGGCCGTTTCCCTCGAGGCTTCGATCAGGATCTGTGCGACTCCGGGCCGCGAGAACTCCGGCGGCGGCAGCTGCCCCGCACGGAGCATCGCGCGCACTTGAGTACCGCTCAAGGTGACGTGGTTCTCGGGATCGTGGCTGCACGTCTTACGCGAGCCCATCGATAGGCAACGCCGGCAGTAAAAGCTGTTCTCGAATTTGAGGGGTGTGATGCCCAGCTCGGCCGGGGTGAACTCGTCGAAGAGCTTCTGCGCGTCATAGGTCCCGTAGTAGTTTCCCACACCGGCATGATCGCGGCCGACGATGAAGTGCGTGCAGCCGTGGTTCTTGCGCATCATGGCGTGGAAGATCGCCTCGCGCGGGCCGGCGTAGCGCATCGCCGCCGGCAGCGTGCTGAGCAGCACGCGGTCGGCCGGGTAGTAGTTCTCCAGCAGGAAGCGGTAGCAGCGCATCCGGACCTCGGCCGGGATGTCGTCACTCTTCGTCTCACCGACGAGCGGGTGCAGGAGCAATCCGTCCACGATTTCGAGCGCGCACTTCTGAATGTACTCATGCGCGCGGTGGACGGGATTCCGCGTCTGGAAGCCCACGATCGTCTTCCAGCCTCGGCGCTCAAACTCCGCACGCGTCTGCGCGGGCGAAAGGCTCTCCGGATCGCTCTGCGTCGGCAGCAGCCAGACCGGTCCGCCGACGAGCACGTCCTTGCGCGCCATGACGGCGGCGACTCCCGGATGCTTCTCTTCTTCAGTCCGGTAGACGTGCCGCGCTTCGTGAAGCGTGTCATACTCGAAGACGTCTTCGACGTCGATGATGCCGCGCAGTGTGCCCTCGCCGTAGAGCGCCGCGCGCGTGCCCGCGACGGGCGCCTCGTCCCGATTCACTCCTAGCACGACCGGGATGCTCCACGGCAAGCCGTTCTCGAGCCGCATCGACGTGACGACCGGCTCGTAGTCCTTGCGCGTCATGAAACCGGTGAGCGGACTCAGAGCGCCGTTGCCGATCAGACCCAGGTCGTTCAGCTCGCGACCGCTGAGCTCGAGCACGCGAAGTGACTTCGCGTCTTCGCGCAGCCTCGCTTCCGACTCCGGCGAATCCGCAAAACGATTGATCAGTTTTCCGCCATGAGGAGCGATCATAGCACCGCCTTCGCGCCGGCGCTCAAGTAGCCGCGCTTCGTGAGCTCGGTGAGAATTTTCGACACGCTTTCTTCGACCGACTCGACCTCGCTGTCGACCAGGACGTCCGGCTTATCGGGGGCCTCGTACGGATCGGAGACGCCGGTAAAGTGCTGCACTTCGCCTTTGAGTGCTTTTGCATAAAGGCCCTTGACGTCGCGACGAACGAGCTCGTCCAATGAACAGCGCACATAGACTTCGACGAAACGATTTTCCCCGATTCGCTGGCGCGCATCGGACCTCGCCTGCGCATACGGTGAGATAGCGGCCGTAATGACCGCCGCGCCGTGGCGGACGAGCAAGGACGCGACGAACGAGATTCGCCCAATATTAATGTCGCGATCCTCGCGGCTGAATCCCAAACCCTTCGAGAGATGAGTGCGTACTTCGTCGCCATCTAGCACCTCGACGCTGCGCCCGCGCGCGCTCAGCTCGGGGGCAAGCCGTTCGGCGATCGTGCTCTTACCCGCCCCGGACAGACCGGTAAGCCACACGGTGAATCCCTGGTTCAACTGGAGTTCCTTTCTGGGAGGCTGGATTTCAGGGGCACCCATCACTCAAGAGCGGGAACTTCAAGGAGGACGTCCCCTAGATGCCAGGCCCCTTCGCCCCGCAGTCATCGATTTCCGGCTACGACGCCTCTCAAGGGGCTTTAAACGAAAACTGCGCGGCGTGCAGGCGCGCGTAGGCGCCGCCCTTCGCGATCAGCTCGTCGTGCGTGCCGACCTCGACGACGCATCCCGCCTCGATGAAGAACACGCGGTGTGCGCGCCGGATCGTGGAGAGCCGATGGGCGATGATCAGTGTCGTCCGTCCAGGCAGTAGCCGGTCGAGAGCTTCCTCGATCATGGCCTCGCTGTGGCTGTCAAGCGCGCTCGTTGCCTCGTCGAGGATCAAAACGCGGGGATCGCGCAGCACAGCGCGCGCAATCGCAATGCGCTGACGCTGACCTCCGGAGAGCCGCACTCCGCGCTCTCCCACCTCCGTGGCGTAGCCCTCGGAAAACGTCTTCACGTACTCGTCGACGTTGGCGTCCGCGGCGGCGGCGCGAACTTCCGCGTCGGTCGCGCCGAGCCTACCATACCGAATATTCTCTAAGATCGAGGCGCGAAACAACTGGACGTCTTGCGGTACGATCGCAATGGCAGCGCGCAAATCGGAAAGCCTAACCCTCGCGATGTTAACGCCGTCGAGCAGGAGCCGGCCTTCTTGCGGCTCGTAGAAGCGCGGCACCAAATTGACGAGCGTCGTCTTGCCGGCGCCCGACGGGCCGACGAGCGCGACGATCTCGCCTTCGCCGATCGCCGCCGTGACGTGGCGAAGCGCGGGCGGCTCGCTCGGCGTATAGCGAAATGTGACGTCTTCGTACTCGATGCGACCGCGCACCGCCGGCAACGCGACGGCATCGGGCGGGTCCCGCACTTCCACAGGAAGGTCGAGCAGTTCGAAAACGCGTCCCGCGCCGACGACGGCCTTGCCGATGTCGCCAAAGAAGGCCGCCACCCTGTTCATCGGATTCATGAGGTTCACGAGAAGCCCCCAATACATGAAGACCTTGCCGGTATCGAGGCGCCCGACGAGAACCTCGCGCACGGACAGCCACATGATCGCGACGACCGCCGCGACCATGATCGTCGAGATCACGAGGGGCTGCGTCTGAATGAACTGCGTCAGCTTCATGTACGCGCCGAAGAAGTCGTCGTTGCGGTCGCGGAAGCGCTGCACCTCGAACTGCTCGCGTCCGAAGGATTTGACCACGCGCTGGCCATGTAGGATCTCGGACAGATTTGCGGTGAGGTCCGCGATCCGTTGCTGGGCGCGATGCGTGCTGGCCGCGATGAGACGCTGGAAATTCGACACGGCAAACGAGACCACCGGTGCGACGAGCACGAGCGAAAGGGTGAGCAGCCAATCGAGATAGATCATCGTCGCAAACGACGAGATGAACGTGGCCAGCGCCACGACGAGCTGCGGCACCGACACGCTCACCGCGTCGATCATGATCTGCAGGTCGGTCGCGAAACGCGCGATTAATTCGCCCGGCCTCCACTTGTCGAACTCGCCGAGCGGCAAGTTGAGCATGCGCTCGAACAGCCGGACCCGCAGCCGCGCGACGAGGCGTTGGCCGCTCCAAGCGGTCAGGTACGTCTGGCCATAGATGGCGCAATTTGCCAAGATCAGCGCCACCGCCGTGAGGCCGAGGGCCATGTAGAGCGCCTTCAGGTCCGGCGTGTGACCGGGCGACGGTACGAGCACCTGGTTGATGATGATCCGAAAGGCCAGAGGGGGAACGACCGACAGCACGCCGGCGAGAATGCCCATCGCCATCGCCAGCGCGATGCGCGGATAGTAGGGGCGCGCTTCTCGCGCCAGGCGGTGTAAAATCGAGCGGCGGCTCATCCGCGGGACGAACTTGAAGCCGTCCGGCGGTGAAACCTGCCCTGATGCGTTCCGGTACGTGACAGTGGATACCGGAGGAGGATTGCACAAACCACAATGGACTGCTACTTTCACTCGAACGTACCGTCGGCAGCGCCTTGCATCGAATGCGGTAAGCCGATCTGCGCCACGTGCCGTGACGAGCGCGGCGGATGTCCCAGCTGCCGGCTCGCGGCGAAGGTCGAGGCCGCCACGGCGACCCGCCAGCAGATTCCCGGGGCGGTGCCCCCGCGTTCCGCGCCCGCGAGCGTGCGCGGAACCGCCACCGTCGCGACAGCGCCCGACCCCGTGGAGAGCCGCGCCCTCGTCGCGCTCGGTTATCCGCTGTGGCCATTGGCGCTCATCTCACTCCTCGACCGCAAGCAGTCGCGCGGCCTGCGCCGCCAGGCATTTCAGGCGCTCGGCTTCAACGTCGGATTCTTTGGATTCTGGGCGCTTCTATCGCTGATCGCTCAGATTCCGTTCCTCGGCTTCTCGGCGTGGGTACTCGTGCCGTTGCTCGCACCACTCTTTCTGGTCGCGAGCGTCTACTACGGCATCAAGACTTGGAACGGAGACGACGTGCGCATACCGGTCATCACGAGCTGGCTCGACGAGCGTCTCCCTCAGGGAGACACGAACTCGCGATAGCGGCGTAGGAACGCCCGCGCCGCGACGGCGTGGTCGACCACGGGCAGCGGATATTCGCCCTCGGCAAAGAGCGCGAGCCGCAGCTGGGCCGACGACTTCGCTCGCGGCTGCCACGCCTCGAGCGGAACTGATTGCAGTTCATCGATCCAGCGCCGAACGTAGAGTCCCGCCGGATCGTAGCGCCGGAGCTGCCGCTCGGGGTTATAAATTCGCGGATACTGCGCCATGTCCGCCCCGACGCCCGCAATCCACTGCCAGTTTCCCGTCGCTATTGCCGGGTCGTCTTCGATCAGATAGCGATCCCACTCCGCGCGGCCGACGCGCCAATCGACGCCGAGATCAAAGCACAGCATCGATGCCGCAACCGCGCGGACGTGCGGATGCATCCATCCCGTCCGGTGCAGTTGCCTGATTCCGGCGTCCACGAGCGGATAGCCGGTGGTTCCGGTGCGCCACGCGTCGAGCCCGGGATGGGAGTGCTCCCATCGGAAGCCCCGCATCTTTACCTGAAGAGGCTCGTCATGCGTCCACGGATTGAACCACGACAACTGAAAGAAAAAGTCGCGATGCGCGAGCGCGCGCAAGAACAGCCGCAGCGAAAAGCGCTGCTCGCTGATCGACAACGGATCTACGAGCCGCTCGCGCACGGCGAGCGCGACGGACCGCGCCGAAATGGTGCCGAAGGACAGGTGCGGCGACAGCCCCGAGGTCCCGTCCTCGGACGGAACGTTCGCTTCGATGGCGTATTGCGGCGCGCGCTCGCCGAGAAACGTCGAAAAGATACGGCGCGCGACCGCGGACCCAACGGCGGCGGGAACGTCGTCGGCTCCGAACTCGCGCGGATCCGGCAGCGCCTCGCCGTCGAGATCAGCGCGCGTAAAGTGAAGCAGCAGCGGCGACTCGTGCGATTTGATCGGCAGCTCTCGCCACACGTCAAAGTACGGCGCGAACGCGCGATAGCCGGGCCCTTCCGCAGTGCGCGCCTCCGCGCTTTCCTGGGGCGGTACTGCGGGGGCGTCGTGCACGACGATTGCGCGCAGTCCCGCGCTCTCGAGCGCCTCTCGCAGCGACGCGTCGCATCGCATTCCGGCGTCGTCGTAGGAAACGCCCCATCCCGCGCCGGAGGCGCCGGTTTCGCGCGCGAGCCTAATAATGGCGTCTTCGGCCACAGCGCGCCGCACGATGAGCCGGCTGCCGCGTTCGCGCAGCTCCGCATCGAGCGCACGCACGGCGCCGCAAAAAAACGCGGCTCTGCGCGGCGACTCGCGCATCCGGGCTTGCAGCACGGGATCGATCACGAGCAGCGGCAGTACGGCCCCGCGCGCCGCCGCCGCCGCTAAGCCGGCGTGGTCATCGAGACGTAACTCCTTATCGAAGCGGTAGATGAACGGGCCGTCCGCCATGGCGGCCCCGTTCGGTCGTTCGCCGGCCTTCCCTAGTGGTGTGTGGAGATCGTTCGCAGCGCCGCTCGACACACCGCTTCGTCGAGCGCGCGATTGCCGGAGCTCTTCGTAACGACGCAGCGGCCGGGTGTGCGTCCGGCGAGACGCAGCCGCAACGCCATGCTGCTCGATGCTGCCGGAGCGAAGACGAGGGACTCCGCTTCGTGCTCGCGGCGCGGCGCGGTCTGGGTGTTGAGGACCGCCACGGCGCGCGCCGCGCCCTGTTCGGTCGCGGCGCCGTGCTGCGCCACTGCCGGGGAATTCGCATGGAACTCCATCGAGCGGATGCCGACGGCCAGCGCCGCGACGGCGGCCAGCGCGGCAATCCAACGCCACCCGTGGTACCGCGGGCGCGTCTGCATGCTCGCGGCCCGAAGGTCGGGCTCCCACCGCTCCGCATCGCGTCCGGCGGCGACCGTCGTCATGACTCGCTCGATCTGGCGCTCGCCGCCGAAATCGCTACGGCAGGAGCCGCAGGTCGCGAGATGCGCTCGATAGGTGTCGCGTTGCATCTCGTCGGCCTCGCCGAGCGCGATTGCACCGGCGAGCGTCTCGGCGCGAGCGCAATCGCATCGCGTGATCATTTCCTTCCAGACTCCTCACTCATTACGGTTCTCAGCACGCGCATGGCCCGGCAAACACGCTGCCGGATCGCGTCCGACGTGGTTCCCAGTAGGTCGGCGGCCTCGGACGACGAGTAGCCGACGTAGTTGGTCAAGAGCAGCGCCGCAGACTGTTGCGGCGGAAGCTGCGCCAACGCGGTCTGCAAATCCACCGATGCCGCACTGCGCTCGTCGACGCGCCACGCCCCACGGTCCACGTCGCGATCGAGTGGAAGCATGCGAAGCACCTTCTTCCGCCGCAGAAAGGATATCGCCGCGTTAGTGGCCGCGCGGTAGAGCCATCCCGCCGTCAGCTCGCGCTGTGGATCGGTTTGCAACATGCGATAGGCCGAAAGGAACACGTCCTGGCTCAGATCGAGCGCCACCTCGGCATCGCCCACCATGCGGCGCAGGTAGCGGGTCAGTTTGACCTGATATTCCAGCACGAGCGACTCCGCGCGCGCTCGCGCGATCGCCGCCGGGGCCGCGCCCGGGTACACGTCCTCCATCGGCTTGACAACGGGCGGCGGGCGCATCTTGTGACTAGTGTCCCGTCTCAGGGGTCCGCAAAGGGCTGCTTTTGTCACTCATCGTTCCTTGCCCGCACTCCGCCAAACGGTCAGCTTTATGCGTCGAACCCCTAAGACGGGACACCACTAGCCGCCGATCTCAGAGAAGGCGCGCATCCGTGACGCAGCCTGGCCCAGGCGCAGATGGTGGCGCTCGGGCTTGATCAGCATCGCCGAGCGAAGGATCTCCGCAATCTGCTCGGTCGTAGCGCCGGCGCGCACCGGTGCGCGCAGGTCGATGGCATGGTCTCCGAAGAGGCATAGCCGCAACCGCCCGTCCGCCGTGAGGCGCACGCGGTTACAGCGTTCGCAGTAGTCGTGCGACAGCGGGCTGATCACGCCTACGGCGCCCGCCGCGCCGGAGAACGCAAAGTAGCGCGCCGGTCCGTTTCCGGGCGGTCCCGGTACCGGCAGCAGCTCGTCGATCGCTGCGATCCGGCGCAGCATTTCGTCGGACGAAACGTAGGTGCTTCCGTGCAGTGCGACATTTTCGTGCACCGGCATGACTTCGATGAAGCGCACGAAGATCGGACGATTTCGCGTGAGCGCCGCGAAGTCGGCCAACTCGTCGTCGTTGTGGCCGCGCATCACGACGCAATTGAGTTTGATCGGCGCGAGGCCCGCGGCGAGTGCGGCATCGATCGCGTGAAGCACGACGTCAAGACCCGGCCGGCGCGCAATCGCCTGGAAGCGCTCCGGCCGTAGCGTGTCGAGCGAGAGGTTGACCCGCCGCACGCCCGCTGCGACGAGCTCGTCCAGTTGCTCCTCCAGCAGCAGGCCATTGGTCGAAATCGAGAGATCTTCTATTCCCGCAATCGCGGCGATGGCGGCGGCGAGGCGGCTCAAGTTGCGGCGCACGAGCGGCTCGCCGCCCGTCAGGCGCACGGCCCGGACGCCGACGAAGGCGCCGGCGCGCACGATCGCGGCGATCTCCTCGTAACTGAGAATCTCGTCGCGGCGCAGCCACGGGAGGCCACCCTCCGGCATGCAGTACACGCAGCGCAGGTTGCACTTGTCCGTCACCGAGACGCGTAGGTAGGTAATCGGACGGCTGAAGCCGTCGATCAGCGAAATCGCCATTACTGACTGAAGACGCTGTCCGACAGCGTCGGGTTGATTGTGTAGTTGTCGATCGTCGAGGCCAAGTCGGCGACGTATCCAGGTTCGTCCACGTGACCCGTCTGTGACTGCACGAGAAGGTTACCCTGGACGTGGCCGTAGGAGTTCGTCATCTCGGCGTAGCCGCCGTTCGCATAGTTCCAGCGCATCGACGTCACGGTGGCGCGCCTATCATCGACCATCGCGTCGATGTGCTCGACGTTGCCCTGCTTGCGCGGCGTCAGCTTGAACACCGTCGTCCTTCCGTCGTCCGAGACGACCGCCACGACGTAGAGGTGAGACCAGCGCGACGGGTTCTCAATGTGGGCGTAGAGCGTATCGAACTGCGACGCGACCCCCGGGATCGGGATGCCCTTACTGAAGGCGACCTTCGTCTTATCGGGCTCCTTATAATAATAGGTGCCGACTAGGTTTGCCGTCAGAAACGGAAACGTCCTCATCGAGACCCGAGCGTGCAGCGTCGCGGTGAAGGCGTGCAGGTTCGGATTCAGGGCGGCCATCCGCGTCAGGAGATCGCCGGCGGGCGCCGCGCGCAGCGGGAGCACGAGCGCCGCAATCATTGCCAGTGGCGCGAGAATTCTCATCATCACCTCGTTCGAAACTGTTCCAAGGCCGACCCGATCTCCCCGCGGACCGTTTCGTCGCCTTCGACGCCGTGTTGCCCCCGCAATGCCGCGACGGCAGCGGGAGACCCAATTCGGCCCAGCGCCCAGGCTGCGTGGCCTCGAACCATCGGGTGTGGGTCAGTGCGCATGCTCGCGATCAGCGCGCTCACGGTGGACCGGTCCAGAGCGTTGCCCAGCGCAACGGCCGCGTTGCGGCGCAGGACGGCGGCTCCGCGCCAGCCCATCGCGGTGTCGCGGAAGCGGCGCTTGAACGTGCCGCTGCGCATGCGCAGCAGCTCGAGTAACTCCGGACGCGCCGTTTCGACGTCACGGGGCTCCCACTCGAGCGATGCGGTGCGTCGCGCAAGCTGCGTCGGCGGGCAGACGAGCTGACAGATGTCGCATCCCCACACCCAATCGCCGAGCATCGGGCGCATGTTCATCGGAATCGCGTCGGGGCGCTGCGTGAGGTCGGAAATGCAGCGGTTCGCGTCGATCGTGTAGTCGCCTCGCAGCGCCTGCGTGGGACACGCATCGACGCAGCGCCGGCACGCGCCGCAGCTCTTGCGGCACGGAGCGTCGGATGGCAGCTCGAGCGTCGTAACGACCTCTCCCAAGAACACGAAGGAGCCGAGCGACGGCGATATGGCGTTGGTGTGCTTTCCGATCCATCCTAAACCGGAACGCGCGGCCAAGGCGCGTTCCGCCAGCGGACGCGTGTCGCAAGCGATCGCCGTCGCGTTCGTCCCCGTGGCCTCGTCGATCTCGCGGGCCACCTCGCTCAGTAGCACGCGCAACCGGCGGTGATAGTCAGGCGACCACGCATAATTCGAAACGCGCCCGCGGATACCGCCCTGCACGGAAGGCGGAGCGGTCCCGTATGGTACGGCAACGCAGACGACGCTGCGCGCCGCCGGCAAAAGCGTGGCGGGATCGGTCGCACGCCGCGCGTACTCGCCGTCGTAGCCCCACGCCGCGAGATCGCCGCGGCCGAATGCCGTCATCATGCGCCGCCTCGACGCTTCGTCGGTGTGCGCCGCTACGACGCGCACGTCGCCGGCGCCGAGCTCGAGGGCTCGCTTCACGGCGCGCTGCTTGATCGCGATGAGTTCGGTTGCGTTCATATCATAGTGTTGCGAGTGGTCCCGCGCTGCCGCGAGGAAACGCGGCGTCGATCGCGGCGACCTCGTTCGCATCGAGCGCTAGCTCCGCCGCCGCGGCATTCTCTTCGACGTGTTCCACACTCGCGGCTTTCGGAATCGCGAACACGTGCGCCTCGCGCGTCAAGAATGCTAGCGCTACCTGGTGGATGGTTGCCCCGTGCTTTCGCGCGATCTTTTCGAGCACGTCCCGTGCCGCACGGCCAAACCGCACGAATTCGCCTCTGCCGAAGGGCGTGTACGCGACGACGGCAATGCCGCGTTCGCGCGCCGCCGGAAGGAGGCGGTGCTCGATGCCGCGCTCGTTGAGATGGTAGAGCACCTGGTTGCAAGCCAGCGACGACCGCAGGTGGGCGGCCGCCTCCAGCATCTCGTCGGCCTCGAAGTTGCTCACGCCGACGAAGCGCACCTTGCCTTGCGCCACGAGGTCGTCGAATGCGCGCATCGTCTCGGCGAGGGGATGAGCACCGGGCCAGTGGAGGAGAAAGAGGTCGAGATACTCGCATCTCAGACGCGCGATGCTGCGCTCCGCCGCCGCCACTGTGCCGCGATAGCTCGCGTTCGACGGCAACACTTTCGTCGCGATAAAATAACGATCGCGCCGGACCCTGCCCAAGGCACTCCCGATCAGCTCCTCCACGCGCCCCGATCCGTACATCTCGGCCGTGTCGATATGGGTCATGCCGAGCTCGATTCCGCGCACAAGCGCGCGCAGCGCCTCGCGCGCGCGCGCGCCGGTCTCCGGCATGTCCCACGTCCCCTGCCCGATCATCGGAAGATCCACGTGGGTCGCACCGAACGCACGCGTCTTCAAAAGAACTCGAACTCCGCGTGGCTCGCCGCGTACGCAAGAAGGCCGCCGCGGAGGTGCGCCAGGCGAGTGAACCCCGCCTCGTGCAGGCGCCGCGCCGCCCACAGCGATTTCGCGCCGACGCGACACGCGACCACGAAGCGCGCGGCGCTGTCGAGCTCGGACATGCGCGCCTCGAGCTCGGACGCCGGAATGCGCAGCGCTCCGTCGATCGTGCCGAGCACCGCCTCGTGCCGCTCGCGTACGTCGAGCAAGATCGCGTCGCGTAACGCCTCGTCGAGCTGCTCCGGCTCGACCTCTGGGACGAGCGTCGTGGACGGTGCATCCTCGTAAGCGCGACCTTCGATCGATACGATCGCGGCGTGGTCGCCGCACAGCAAGCAGTCGCGGGCGCGCTCGAAACGCACCTCACGAACGCGCGCGAGGAAACTGTCCACCAAAAGGAGACGGCCGACGAGGGGGTCGCCGATTCCGAGCAGCATCTTCAGCGCCTCGCTCGCTTGCCACGCGCCGACGATCCCGGCGAGCGCCCCGAGCACGCCGCCCTCAGCGCACGTCGGCGTGCTCTCGGGCGGCGGCGCCTCCGGATACAGGCAACGATAACACGGGCCCTGTGCCACGCCGAACACGCTGACCTGTCCATCGAAACGGAAGATCGACCCGAAGACGTCCGCTCGTCCTTCGAGAACGCACGCATCGTTGATCAAGTAGCGGGTGGGAAAGCGATCCGTGCAATCCAACGCGAGGTCGTACAAGCGCACCAGTTCCCGCGCGTTGTCGGGCGCGAAGCGCAGAGCGATCGGGTCGTACGCGGCGAGCGGATTGATTCCCCGGAGCCGTTCCACGGCGACCTCTGCTTTGTTGCGGCCGAGCTCGGCGGTCGAAAAGATCGTTTGACGCTGCAAGTTCGTCTCGTCGACGACGTCGTCGTCGACGATGCCGATGCGCCCGACGCCGGCCGCCGCGAGATATTGCAGCGCCGGCGATCCCAACCCGCCCGCGCCGACCACGAGCACGCGCGCCGCAGCGAGCCGCTCTTGACCCGCGAGCCCGACTTCCGGGATCAGCAGGTGGCGGCTGTAGCGACGCAGCGCGCGAGGGCTTAGTGACGCGCGCGAAGCCATTCCAGCACCGTCGCCTTCGCATTCTCGGCGGCATATGTGTGATCGCTGTCGATCATGGCGAAGGTCTTGGGCTCAGGAGCGTGTTCGTAGAGCTCCCGCACGCTGCGTGGACTGACCATCCCGTCGCGCTCTGCGGCGACGTAGAGCGCCGGGCGGCCAGCGAGTCGGGGAAGCAGCTGCGCGTAGCGCGCGTCGACCCCGGCGACCAGCTCGGGCAGGTCGACTCCCACGACGTACGACGCTCGAAAGTCCGTGGCGCCCACCTTTTGCAGCGCCTCGAGCGACGTCGGCCGCCCGTAGCCCGTCGCAATCGCCACCGCGCCGAGGATCTCCGGATCCAGCGCCGCCGTGAAGATGGCCGTCATTCCCCCCATGCTGTGTCCCAGCACGTATGCTGCGTCGTCGCCGCGCTCGCGCGCGAACGCGACCACTCGCTGCATCGCCGCGATGCAATCATCGACGCCGCGCAGCTCGCCGCCGCTCGCTCCCAATTTGTGGCCGGGAAAGTCGAAACTATACGCGCCGAAGCCGTGGCTGGCCAAGAAGGAACACAAAAAATCCAAATTCTGCTTGCTCGAAGAGTAGCCGTGGCCCGCGACGAGCGAGACGCCGCGCGGCCGGCGCGGCTCATACGAAAGCACCGCGAGCGGATTGCATTCAGCCGGCAGATGGAACAGCGTGACCTTAGCCATCTACGAGACGCGCGGCTCGTTCTCGCGCCACCGAGCGGATCCGTCGGCATAGCACTCCTTCTTCCAGATCGGCGCCCGCCGTTTCACTTCATCGATCGCGTATCGACACGCGTCGAATGCGGCGCCTCGGTGCGCCGCCGACGCGACGACGGCAACGGATATCTCCCCGGCGCTCAACGTCCCGATGCGATGAACGATCGTGAGCTCAAGATCGCCGAACAGCCCGCGCGCTTCGTTCGCGATCTTTGCGAATTCCGCCGTCGCGAGAGGCTCGAACGCCTCATACGACAACCAGCGCACGGCGCGTCCGTCCTCGCTGTGGCCGCGAACGATGCCGAGGAACGTCACCGCGCCCCCGTCGCCCGTGCGGATCGTCTCTTCGAGCCGCCGCGGTACGATCGGCTGGCGAACGAGCGCAAACATCGTTCGCCCTAGCCGCCGCCGACGGGCGGGAGCAGCGCGATCTCGTCGCCGTCGCGGAGCATGTGACCGAGCGCAACAAGGCTCCCGTTGCAGGCTATGCGCGTCGACGTTCGGTGTTCGTCCAGCGCCGGACAGCGCTCCGCCAGCGCCCCCCATGCGTCGCGGACGCGCGCGCCGGCACGGAGCTCGAGGACGGTTTCGCCCGCGTTCAAGATCTCGCGCAAGCGAGCGAAGGCGAGCACGCGAATTTTCATTGGACGCGCCCCTTCGACGGGTGCCCTGCGGATGCGTACCGAATTCGCTTGAGAATAGCCAGATGATCGCACGAACGCTTACGTTCTTCATCGTCATGGCAGCGGGTACCGCTCGCGCGGCAGCATCCGCGCCGCTGTGCAGCCAGGAGACGCTCTCGGTGCAGGGTACGCCGCTGACGATCGGTTACTGTGTCACCGGTGCGCTGCGAGCGAACGGTGCCGCTGAGGTCATCGTTCCCGTAACGCTGACGTATTCGGCGCCCGGCGGCTCAGTGCGCCGCTCTTCGGAGCTTCATTTCCTTTCGGGTGAGGGGGTCTCACGAGTGCTCGAGAGTCTCGACCTCAGTCGGGTGGGACTTACCGGCACGCTGCACCTGACGCTGGATTATTCGCACGGCATCGTGCAGGTCGAGGGGGCGCTTCTGACCCCGGGAGCCATCACGATCAAGTGAACGCTCCGACCGCTCGCTGCAACCCATTTGCCGCGACTCGGACTCTAGGGGGTCGTATGCGGCGGCGCTACATCGCCTTCAAGAGTTCCAAAATCCCCGACGGCTGTCGATAGAGGAGCACGTTCTTCCCTATGCCTTGTACGGCGACGGTCCCGAATCTCACGGCTCGCGAGCAAGCGCACCATCTGTACGAAGCGATACCCCCCGGACTCTTCCGGGTTCAGGACGAAAACGAGCGTATCGCCTGGCGCGTAAGCCCCGAGCCGTTCGCATTGTCCGGCGAACAGGTCGCGGCCATCGAGCGCCTCGGTGCGCAGCTCCTCGCCTTCTATCGCGCACTCAATAACCTCTATAACCGCAGCGTCCGTGGAACCGCGCCGTCCTTCATCGCGGAGTATTTGGATCAGGGCAAACCCGAGCAGATCGTCAAGCTGGGCAGGCAGAACCGTTTCAAGCAAGAGCTGCCGGGTGTAATTCGCCCCGACCTCATTTTGACTGCCGACGGCTTCATCGCGACTGAGCTCGACAGCATTCCGGGCGGCATGGGCTTCGTCGGCGCGATGACCGAGGCGTATTGCCAGCTGGGCGTCGAGAGCGTCGGAGGCGCCGACGGCATCCCGCTCGGCTTTGCCGCGATGCTGCGCCGCGCGACGGGGGTCGATAATCCCTCCGTCGCGATCGTCGTCTCCGAAGAGTCCGCGGACTACCGCGCCGAGATGGCATGGCTCGCGGAGGCGCTCCGCCGCCTGCACGCGGCCGACGCGTGGCTGCGCCGTCCACAAGACCTCATATTCACGGAGGATGGCCTGTTCATCCGTCACGACGACGGTCGCGAGACGAAGCTCGACGCGATCTATCGCAACTTCGAGCTGTTCGACCTCTTCAACGTCCCCAAACAAGAGCTCATGCTTTACGCCGCGCGTCACAACCGCGTGAGGATGACGCCGCCGCCGAAGGCGTCGCTCGAAGAGAAGTCGGCCTTTGCCCTACTTCATCATCACGCACTCGAGACGCTGTGGCGAGTCGAGCTCGGCGATGAGATCTACGAGCGGCTGCTGCGGCTCTTCCCGCAGACGTGGGTGATCGACCCGCGCGCGATGCCGCCCCAGGGCGTCATCGCCGGACTGCAGGCCGCGGGTGCGCCGATCTCCGACTTTCGACAGCTGGGCGCGCTGCCCAAAAGCGAGCGCGCCTATGTCGTAAAGCCGTCCGGATTCTCGGAACTGGCGTGGGGCTCGCGCGGCGTGAGGATCGGCGACGACATGACGCGCGAAGAATGGCAAGCGACGATCGACATGGCGCTCTCGTCGTACGAGCGCACGCCGTGGATCTTGCAACGTTTTCACAAGGGCAAGCGCGTTCGCCAGAGCTACTTCGACCGCGAGCGGGACGAAATCCGCGAGTACGACGGCCGCGTGAGGCTCTGCCCCTACTACTTCGCCACCGGTGAAGACAGCGTTACGCTCGGCGGCATACTCGCAACAATTGCGCCCGCCGACAAAAAACTGATCCACGGGATGAACGACGCCGTAATGACCTCGTCGATAGCATCGGCCACCTGACGTAACGTCACGTGGCCTCGCTATCGCGTCGCGTCATCACGCTAATTTAGCGAACGCGCGTTAGCACCGCGTTTTGAGACGGGACGGAGATCTCGTCGGGAACGAGCGTCGTGGGATCGTACCAGATCGTCAGAGCGATCGGATGGTCGATCGAAAGCACGGCCTCTTGCGGAGAGAGACCCGCGGGGCGCGGCGACGACGAGCTCGTGCTCGCCGTCAACGGCTGCACGCCAGCCGTCGCGGGCGTGATCAACGTGACGGTGCTTTCCTTCCACGCCGCCATCTGCGCCGGCAACGCGAAGAGGCCGGCCAGCAATCCCGGTTCGATAACCACAAAGTGGTGCGTGCTCGCGACCAGGGCGAGTTGCTGCGGTTGCGTCGTCAATGCGCCGACGGCCGTGGCCGAGCCGGCCGTCAGCGTGACGCTCACGCTCGGGCTCTGGTTCGGCGTTTGATAGCGTCCGCTGTAGCGCAGCGGCGCGAGGTCCGGCCCGAGCACCAGCGAGGCGGTGCCGGCGAGCTGCATGCCAAGCACTTGCGCGGACGTCGATTCATCGATCGTGGTCTGCGCGGCGTCGCTGGCGACGCTCACGGACCACGATCCGATCGGCTTACCGCTCATCGAGGCGGTGTACCGGTACGTGCCGGGCGCGGGGAAGATTGCGCCGCTCAGAGCGGCAACCAGCATCGCTGCGAGGACGGACACTTACGCTAGAGCCGGTGCGCGGAGCTGCTGCCCTAACACCTCGAGCGCCGCGTCGATCTCTTCGGGCGTGTTATATCCGTGAGGCGAAACGCGAACGCCTCCGGTACGATACGTCGTGATGATTCCTTCTTTCTCCAGGGCGCGTCCGACCGCCATGCTGTCATGGCCGGGAAGCCGAAACGTGACGATTCCGGACGAGATGCCTTCTCCGCGCAGAGAGCAGATTTCTGCTCCGAGTCGGTGCAGGCCATCGCAAAGGCGATCCGTCAAGTCGAGGATGTGCCGCGCGATAGCCGCAGGGCCGCTGCGTTCGAAGAGCCCGATCGACGAGACGAGCGAGAGCGCGCCGACCAGGTTCGGCGTGCCGCCCTCAAATCGCATCGCGTCGCTCGAATATGGCTGCTCGTAGTTGTGAAAGTCCCACATATCTTGCAACGAGCGCCATCCTGGCATCGTCAAACGCAACTCTTCACCGAGCTGGCGGCGCACGTAGAGGAAACCTACGCCATGCAGGCCGAGCATCCATTTCGCGGCCCCGGCATACAGCGCGTCGACGCCCATTGTGCGCGCGTTGAGCGGAAACGCGCCGAGCCCCTGCATCGCGTCGACGCAGAAGAGAGCATTTGCTCGGTGGGCGACGTCCGCCAGGCGGCCGAGGTCGTGGCGATAGCCGTCCGCATACGAAACCCAGGAGAGTGCGACGACACGCGTTTGCGACGAGAGCTCGCGACGGAGAGCGTCCGCAGTTAGGCGGTCCCGTTCGGTCGAAAGGAACCGAACCCTAACGCCGCGCCCGCGCAACGCGATCCACGGCACCGCGTTCGCCGGAAACTCGTTGTCGCAGAGAACGACCTCGTCGCCCGGCCGCCAATCGACGCCGAGCGCGAGGATGTTTGCCGCTGAGCTGGTGTTCGGAACGAGCGCGATCTCGGCGCCCTCGGCGCCGATGAAGCGCCCGATCTTTTCGCGATATTCCCCAAGCGCGGCATCGTAGGGATAGGTACCGAGCACGCCCGCGTCGGCGTGCGTGCGCACGAACGCCTCAATAGCGACGGTTGAGCATTGAGGCAGTACCCCGCAGCCGCGTGATTGAGATAGACGAACCGTTGCGTTATCGCGAATTCGGAGCGCGGGAGCGGCGGCGGCACTACGCGCCGATCATGTCCTTCGTATGCCAGGCGATGTTGCCGGCACGGTCGCCCACCCGTTCCAGGGAGGCGAGCACGAATAGGTACCGCGTGCCGGGCCGAATGATCTCGGGATCTGCCCGCATCTCCTCCTGGAGCAGCTTGATGCTGCGCTTGTACAGCTTGTCGACTTCGTCGTCGCGGTCGATCACTTCGCTCGCCAGCGCTGCGTCGCGTTCGGTGTAGGCCCGCATCGCATCGAGCAGCATCGCATGCGCGACTGCGGCGATTCGATCGATCTCAACGCGCTGCGGCCGCATCGGCTGGTCCGACAGCTTGATCGCGTTCTTCGATATGTCGACCGCATAGTCGCCGACGCGCTCAAGGTCCGTGGCGATTTCCAGCATCGCCGCGATCTCGCGGAGCTCTCCTGCGACCGGCTGCTGTCGCCAGATCAGCTCGATGCAGTGCGCCTCAATCCGCCGGCGAAGATCGTCGACCACGTCGTCGCCGGCCACGACCCGCGCTCCCGCCGACGCGTCGCGATTGTTGAGCGCGTCGACGGCCACACGAATCGCATCGCCCACGAGCGCACCGAGTCGAACGACATCTAGCCGCGTCGCTTCCAGTGCCTCGTGGTACGCCGTCCGAACTGCCACTCTAACCTCCCGCACGTCCTTTTGTAGTATAAGCCGGAGGGCACTTCCCCGCAATGCAACGAAAGAACCTTCATCTTTATCGAATGATTAAAGGTTAACGCATGTCATTTGAAGATATCCTGGCCGTCGTCGAAGAGCCGATCGGAATCATCACGTTCAATCGGCCCAAGGTGCTCAACGCTTTGCGGAGCCGGCTTCTGCGCGAACTCTCGGACGCGCTCGACGAGATGGAGCGCAACGACGCCGTGCGCGCGATCGTCGTGACGGGGGCCGGGGAGAAGGCCTTCGCGGCGGGCGCCGACATCTCCGAGCTCAACGCGCTGGCGACGGCCGGCTCTGGAGCAGAGCAGGCGCGCAGCGGACAGGCCCTGACTCGTAGGATCGAGCGCTTGCGCAAACCCGTTATCATGGCGATCAACGGCTTCGCGCTCGGCGGCGGCTGCGAGATCGCGATGGCGGGCGACGTCCTCATCGCGAGTGAAAACGCGAAGTTCGGCCAGCCCGAGGTCAATCTTGGGCTCATCCCGGGATACGGCGGCTCGCAGCGGACGACGCGTCTCGTCGGAAAAGGGATGGCGTCATACTTGTGCTTGACGGGCGAGATGATCGATGCGCGTGAGGCGCTCCGCGTCGGGCTGGTGGTGCGCGTCGTTCCGCCCGCGGAGTTGATGACCGAGGCGAGGCGGATCGCAAACGTCATCGCCTCGAAGGCGCCGCTCGCGATCGCCGCATGCAAGCGCGTCATCAATAACGGTGCCCACCTGGCGATCGACGACGCCCTCGAGCTCGAGGCGCTCGAATTCGGAACGCTCGTAGATACTGAGGACATCCGCGAGGGCACCGGCGCGTTTCTCGAAAAGCGTCAGCCCGTGTGGAAAGGCCGCTAATTTAGGATCATAACGCGCGTAGGGCATTGCTCAGCGCAGGTTCGATCGCCGGATTGAGACCCTCCCACTTCGCGCGGACGTAGCCCTCCGAATCGATCACGACGATCGTCGGGAAGCCCACGATGCCGAACAGCGCGCGGGCGCTCGCGTGCGGGTCGAGCGCGACGTCGCGTAAGGCGAGGCGGCGGGCGAATGTCGTCGCAATCGAACGCGGTTCGCCGACGTCGATCGGCACGACGACGGCCTCGGGGTGCGTGCGCGACCACGACTCCACGAGCGGCAGCTCGATCTTACACGGCATGCACCACGATGCGTAGAAATCCATGAACACGATCCGGCCGCGCTCCGCGGCTACGCGAAAGCGACCGCCGTCGAGCCGTTCGTAGGCGGCGTGCGGCGCCGGAATGCTGCGCGGCGCCGCAAAGGATCGCGGCGCGACGAACATCTTCCATAACGCGAAGGCGACCACCGCAACGGCGAGGACGTCCCAGATGCGACCGGTCCACAGCGGACGCCGCGCCGGCTCGCTATTCTGCACTGAAGACCGCTGCGATGCCCTGACCGCCTCCGATGCACGCGGACGCGATCGCATATCCTCCGCCGCGCTCGCGCAGCTCGTGCAGCGCCGTAATCGCAAGACGCGCGCCCGATGCTCCCAGTGGGTGCCCTAGCGCGATCGCGCCGCCGTGCGGGTTGAGCGGAACCGCCGGAGCTGAAGACCGCGCGATCCCGAGCTCACGCAGGCACGCGATGACTTGGGGCGCAAACGCCTCGTTGATCTCTACGACGGCTACATCGTTTAACGCCATGTCGGCCCGTTGGAGCGCCTTCGGTATGGAAAAGGCGGGACCGATCCCCATGATGGACGGATCGACTCCGACGACGCTGGACGATATGACCCGGCCGATCCAGGTGAGACCATCCGCCATCGCGCGCTTGCGCGTTGTCAGGACGACTGCCGCGGCTCCGTCGGTGATGCCGCTCGCATTGCCCGGAGTTACGACTCCGTTTTGAACGAAGCGCGCGGGCAGCTTCGCAAGCTTCTCCATCGTCAGACCCTGACGCGGCCCCTCGTCCTTGTCGAACCTGACGCTTGAGCCTTTGGGTCCAGGAATGTCGACCGGGACGATCTCTTCAGCGAAGTAGCCGCTCTCTTGAGCCGCGAGCGCCCTCTCCTGGCTCGCGAGCGCGAACTCGTCGCACTCCTCGCGCGAGACGCCGTACTTCTTGGCGAGATTCTCCGCGGTGATCGCCATCGGCGTGTTGCCATACGAGTCGACCAGCGCGGTCCAGAGCGAATCTTCGAACACCACGTTCTGGCCGAGATGAAAACCCTTGCGCGCGCCGCGCACGACGTGCGGCGCTTGGCTCATGTTCTCGGTGCCGCCGGCGAGTGCGTACGCGGCGGTGCCGAGCGCGAGCGACTGCGCAGCGGAGAGAATCGCCTGAAGGCCCGAGCCGCAGAGGCGATTGAGCGTCAGCGCCGGAACGCCGATGGGCAAACCGGCACGCAATCCGACGTGCCGCGCGAGATAGATCGCGTCGGCGCTGCTCTGGATGACGTTGCCGAAGACAACTTCGTCGATCATGTCCTTTGGCACGCCGCTGCGCTCGATCGCGGCCTCGGCCGCGCTCACGGCCAGATCCGTAGCGGTGAGGCCGGCGAGCGCGCCCCCCAGATTCCCGAACGGGGTACGGGCTCCGGCCAGAATAACGACGTCGTCGTCTGTGATCGAATTCTTCATATCGGTATCGAGTATTCCGCGCGCGCTTGCGGGCGTCCCCGGCAGGCGCCATCGCGCACGGTCACTAAGACGGGCGAATTATGCCGATCACTCGACCCGCAGCGGTCACGCTCGACGCCCGGTCGCTTTTGCCCGCGACGAAGACCGGACACATTCTGGAAACCTTCGACAAGCTGCAGATCGGCGCGACTCTCGAAATCAACGAAGAGACCGACCCGCGCGCCCTTCGCAACGAGATGACCCAGCTGCGTGCGGGACGCTTCTCTTGGGATGCGCGCAACCTGGGCGGTAACCGCTGGACGATTCGCCTCGAGCGCATCGACGAGAACGTCGATGGCGAGGCGCTTCTCGCGCACGTCGCGGCGTTCACGTCCGCGAAGGCGAGCACGATCAAAGAGCTCGCCGAACAGATAGCCGAGCGCACCTACAAGTCGGGCGACACGATTTTCGACGAAGGCGAGGCGTGGCCGTACCTCGGCATCGTAAAGAACGGCAAAGTCATCTATACGTTGCTCTCGCCCGACGGCAAGACGCACACGATCGGCGAGCGCCTCACGCACGACACGCTCAACGAGAGCGGCACGTTCGACGGCGGAGGCGCCACGACGCGCGCCGAGGCGTTGACGGACGTGACGATCCTAACGCTGCCGAGCGAGGCGGTCGTTCACGCCGCGCGCAACGACGCCGAGCTTGCGTTGGGTTTTCTGATCGCGTCCTCGCAGGCACGGCGTCGCTCGATCGACACGATCGCCGATTTGGCCTTTGCCCACGTGTTGCAGCGAGTCGCTAAGTTCTTACTTGGCTATGCGCGCACGTCGGTCGGAATGGCGCGCGGTCTTCCCGGCGTCGAAAATCTGTCGCAGGCGCAGATCGCCGCAGCCGCCGGCACCGTGCGCGACATGGCGGCTCGCGCGCTGCTGCGTCTCAAGAATGCTGGCGCGCTGGAGCTGGACCGGGGACGCGTGCGAGCGATCGACCGCGCGCGGCTCGAGGCCTTCGCTCACAACGTCCCCGCCCCGCCCGTCTAGCTAGATCCGGTAGATGCTCGCGGTGGCGTTCGGATCGACAAGCGCCGGGTGCACGCGCGGACCGCTACACATGATGGCGTCGTGTCCGATCTCGATCTTTAAGCGTGCGACCTCGCCGCCCATCACGTCATCGACGGCGCAGCCTTCGACCTTACCGGGTAAGCGCGCCATCACGACGTAGCGCCCCGGCTCGAGGGTGATGTCGCTGAAGAATCCGCGACTGTTCGTCTCGAGGACCTTGATGTCGTTGGGACCTTGGTCGCGATACGGCGAGCGATAGTAGTACAGCTGCGCGTGGGCCATCGGCTGACCAGTATGCGCGTCGACTACGTAGCCCGAGATCCCCCCGGGCTGATCGGCAAACGCGGGTATGGCTAGCGACCCAGCGAGCGCGAGCCCGATTGCTATCTGTTTCATGTCCGCGTTCTTACCCCAAGAAGGCAGGTTCTTAGACCGATTCGAGGGTCGCGGTCTCCTCCGTGGCGTTCTGCGAGTCGAACGCCGCACGCTTGCTCTTGGCGGCCGCGTCGGCCAGCGGGCGGTCCGACGCCTGGTGCTGATGCTCCAGCATGTCCCGCCCCTTCCGGATCGCGCCCAGGGCGCCCGAGAGGCGCTTCTCCAGCTCGCCGAGCACATCGGCCGCGTAGCGGTCTGCCCCTTCACGCACGCGCCGGCCCTGCTCCTCGGCCTCACGCACGACCTCGTCGGCGGCGGCGCGAGCCTGTTGTACGACCTCGTTTTGGTCGAGCAGTTCCTCGTGCTTGCTCGCCGCCTCGTCGACGATTGCCTGGGCCTTCTCTTGGGCGACGCGCAGCATTCGGTCGTGGTCTTTGGCGATGACTTTCGCTCGCCCGACCTCCTCCGGCAACGACGCGCGGATCTTCTCGACCAGCTCGAGCAGCCGCTCCTCGGAGAGTATGCGGTAACCGGCGGGCAACCAGGTTCCCTCGTGAACGTACGCTTCGAGTTTGTCCAAGACGCGATAGACCGACATTGCTACCTCCGTTGCAAGCTTGTGCGTTTCTCCGCCATGAGGCGAAGCACCGGTTCCGGGACGAGTGCGGCGACGTCGCCGCCGAGAAAAAACACCTCTTTGACGAGGCTGGAACTGACGAAGGAGTACCTCTGATCCGACATCAAAAACATCGTGTCGACTTCGGAGAGCGAGCGGTTCATCAGCGCGGCGGACATTTCGCTTTCGAAGTCGGAAACGACGCGCAGGCCCTTGACGATCACGTCGGCTCGCGCCGCCCGAACGTAGTCGGCGAGCAGGCCCGTGAAGTGCTCCACGCGGACGTTTTGCAGCCTTGTGACGCACGCCGTGAGCATGTCTTCGCGTTCCTGCAACGAAAACATCGATGCGCGCTTCTGCGGATTGACCACGATTGCGACGTGCAATTCGCCGAAGCACCGCGCGGCGCGCTCGATGACGTCCAGGTGACCGTTCGTGGGCGGATCAAACGATCCGGGATAGACGGCGCGCGTGACGCGTCCAAGTTTACCGTTCGTCAAGATTCCGGTGATAGAAAGGCGAGCGCCACATCGCCATAGACTTCTTCTCGCACGGACCGATACCCGGGTATCTGAGGCAAGATCCGCTTGGCCGCGTGTTCGTAAACGACGACGGCGTCGGGCGCGAGGAGCTCTCGTTCCCGCAAGAGACGGAGCAGCTGTAGCGGCACCGGGTCCGCATATGGCGGGTCGAGATAGACGATATCGAACGGACCTTCGAGGCGGTAGAGCGCGCGCTCGGCGGGAGCCGGAAAGACCGTCACGACGTGGTCCACTCCAAGGCCCTTAGCCGCCTCTTCGATGGCGTGGGCGACGTCACGCCGCCCCTCCACCGAGACGACGCGCGAAGCGCCGCGAGAGGCCGCCTCAAACCCGATCGCGCCGGTACCCGCGAACAGATCCAAAACGCGCGCGCCGTCCAGGCGATGCATCAGGATCGAAAACAGCGACTCCTTGACGCGGCCCGGGGTCGGTCGGACGTTCGTCCCCTTCGGGGAGCGCAGCTTGCGGCTCCCAAGCGAGCCTCCGGTGATCTTTGGCATGTGCCGCTAGAACGCCACCGGCGCGAGCGGGCGCAGCGCCGGGCGCAGCCAGCTGTCGTCGCCCAGCCACTCGTAACGAATCGTCGAGTAGGGCACCGTACCGTAGGAGAGGAGGCGATCGTGAAAGTTGCGCAGCGAGAACGCGTCGCCCTCACGGTCGCGCACAATCCCGAGCAACGTCTCGATCTGCGTCTTGCCGACGAGATAGTCGATGGCCTGTCCCGGCCCCATCGCGAAACGCGTCCCTTCTCCGTAGGCCGTAACGTAGTCGATCCCCGCGTTCTTCTGAAAGTAGGAGATTGCTTGGGGCAACGTCATCGCTCCGGTCGCGAGCCCCACGTCGACGCCGATGCGCGTGGCCCGATGGCGCATCAGATGAATTACCTGCTTCCGCGCGCCCGCATCGTCGTCGTAGAGACCCTCGCGCATTAGCATCTCCTCGCCGTAAAATGCCCAGCCTTCGGCGAAGACGCCGTCGCCCTGAACGTGCCGTACGAAGTCGGGGTTGTGATAGGCATAAGTGAACTGCATGAAGTGTCCGGGAATGCCCTCGTGCCCGAGCAGCGGCAGCACCGACTGGCGCGATAGCGCAACGAAAAAACTCTGATTGCTCGAGCTGAAATCCGGGACGAAATAGAACCCTTCGGGGTCGGTTGAAAACATCGCCGGCGGATTCATGAAACCGCCCGGATACGCCGCGGCCAGCGCTTTCGGTACCTCGACGATGTGAAACGGCCCAATATAGGGCGGAATCGTCACAATCTGGTGCGAGTCGATAAAGGAAACCAGCTTCTGCATGCTGTTCTCGTAGTAGGCCAAGAACGCGGCCTTCGAAGCGAAGGACGGCGGCGGCGATGCCGCCGGTTCGTGCGCGTCGCGCGACAGCTCCCAGAGCTCTAGTGCCCGGTCGCGAGCCAACTCGAGCCGGCCTATCCGCGCCACTTCGGATGAGTCGTACGGCAGGAGCAAGACGCGCCGCAGATACCAGTCATACTGGTTGCGCCCGACGGCGAAGCCGCCGGTGCTGAAGCGGCTCATGTGTGCGTCGAGCCACCCTCGGTAGCCGTGCAGTGCGTCGAGCGCGGTACTTTGCGCTTGCGCTAAACCGGAGCGCGCTGCCGGCGACGCGTCCTTCGCCACTTCGTCGAGGCTCGTCGTGTAGAGCGAGTCGCCGTCGCGGATGTCTTCCGATGCGATCTGCGCGAACTCCCGAACGGGCTGCGTCAGATTGGCGCGGCCTTGCTCGAGTACGCGCGGGCAGGCGTTTAGACGGGCGATCGCGTCGCGAATGCGTAGGTCATCGCTCGCGTAGCGGCGCTTGATGATCGAGAAGATCCCGTTGCTGCACTCGCCCTCGTAGATCGAAGGGTTGCGTTGCAGCCCGTGCAGAACCGCCCGCTGCCACCAGTCGCCCTCGAGATCCGCCCGAATCAATAGGTAATCGACGCGTTCGTGCGCACTCGCGCTCGGCGGGGGCTGCAGGCCCACGAGCTCGCTGCGGTAGCGCCGCAGTCGCGTCATCTCCGTGGCCTGGGTCGCCGGCGAGTAGTCGGCGAGCCGCGTATCATAGTCGTGAATTCCGGCGTCGGTCGCCGACGTCGGATTCTCCGCGAACGACCAAGCGATGTAACGGTGCTCGAGATCGACGAGCCGGCCCTCGTATCCCGACGGAGCCGGCGACGCCGCCCCGATCAGCACACAGAAGGCAGCAGCGAGGATCGCTCGTCGCATCACGTGATCCGCGCGGGCGCGGGCAGGAGCTCCAGCAGTTGGTCGAAGCGCGCGATCGTGTGTCCGGGTGCCGGGACGTCGGCCGGGTACGTCTTGTCCTCCCAATCGATCCAAACGGTTCGGATGCCCACCGCCGCCGCGCCCGCAATGTCGCCACGCGGATCGTCTCCGACATACCAGGTTTCGTCCGCTACAGTTTTCAGAGCGTCCAACAGGATCTCGAACGCCCGCGGCGCCGGCTTCTGCACGCCGATGTCGCTGCTCACGAGCACCGTTTCGCGGAATCCGGCTCGTTCCGCCTTGCGCCGCTGCATCGGGTTCCAGCCGTTGGTCAGCACGGCGATGGCGATGCCGCTCTCGCGCAGCGCCTCGAGCGTCTGCGGCACGCCCGGCAGCGGCACGACCAAGTCGTTCACCATCGCAACGGCGGTGCGGCGAAACCATTCGACGTGCGAATCAGCGGGTATGACCCCGTGCGCGGCGACGAAGCGGCGAACGGCCTCGTCGATCGAAAACTCGGCGCTCCGTTGCCGCTTCAACAGCTCGTCGATGCGGTCGATCTCGTCGGTCAGCGTGCCTATGTAGCGTCCTCCCGCGGCCAAAATCCACTCGAGCAGGCGCAGGAAGGCGACCCGTTCGAGCCGGTTGTCGATCGCAAGCGTATGGTCGAGATCGAAACCGATCCCGCGAACGGCATCCATCTTCGGCGCGTTCGACGCCGCACGCGCAGGGAACCTGTCCTAGGGCGGAGCCGGTCCGGTAACGATGCGGACGAACGCGTTCGGACGGACGTATCGGGCCAGCGCGGCTTGCACGCTCGCGGCGGTCGCATCGAGCTCCGCGCGCGCGTCCAGCAGGTTTTGATCGAGGGGAAGCCCGAGCGTCGAGTATTGGATCAACTGCGACGCGACGCCGTCGTAGCTGGATTCTCGGATCGGAATTCCGCCGATCAGGAGTGCCTTGGAGCGCAGCAGCCTCTCTGGCTCAATCGGTTCGCGCTGAAGTCGCGCCAACACGGCCTTCACTTGGGCCTCCGCGGGCACAACGTTGCGCGCGTCGCACGCATAGTTGACGTTGAAGGTCGCGCGCACGCGGCCCGCGCGCACGTGGCTTCCGACCGAATAGGCGTATCCGTGGATCTCCCGCAAATCGTGTAGCAACAGCGATGAATAGAATCCGCCAGTCAACACGGCGTTAGCCAGCTGCAGCTGCGGCCATGCCGCATCGGCACGCACGATCGGAAGCGTCTCTTCCAGCCGAACCGATGATTGGACGCGGCCGGTCGCGGGCACGTTCGTCGCGCTCGGCGCGTTGGGAGGCACCGGCGGCGGTTCGATCGTGGGCCGCGGCCCCGTCGCGTGCCACGCGCCGAAATACTTTTCGACCGCGGCGCGAGCGGCTTGCGGGGTCGTATCACCGATCACGACGATCGTCGTAAGGTCGGGGCGATACGCGGCCGCGTACCACCCTTTCACGTCGTCGAGAGTAAGTCCGCGGACGCTCTCGGGCGTCGCGAAGCGCTGCTGAGGATCTCCGTGGGGATAGAGCGCCTTGTTCAGCGCCACGTCAGCGAGATGATCGGGCGACGTCATCTCACCGACCAGCTCGCCCGCGGCTTGATCGCGGACGATCGCGAAATCGTTTGGCGCGAATGCCGGATGGAGCTCCTTATCGGCGAGCAGCTGCATGCCGCGGTCGAAATGCGTGCTGAGGACGTCCAGGCCGAACTCGGTGCCGCCCGAGACGCTCGCGGCAATATCGTCGGTCTGCTGCGCGAACGCGAGGCGATCGTACGTCGTCGTTCCGTAATCGAACAGCCCCGCTGCGACGTCCTCGACGCCGTCTTTTCCTGGGGGAACCTGCACGTCCGGATCGTTGTCGATGGATCCATCCACGACCACGGTATGGCTGATGCTTTCGGGCTGAACGATCAACCGAATGCCGTTCGCGAGGCGCATGTCGACGGGATTGAGCGTCTGCTCCGGAACAGCGAGTCGATCGAGGACGCGCTGCGCCCAGGTCGGCAGCGGCTGATGCGTCGTGGGAGGAACTGAAACGTTCTCTTTTGCCATCGCGCCGCCGCTGCTCGTCGCGCCCGCATTCTTGGGCACGGCATACGCGACCACGGCCCGGTTATTGTCGACGTAGGTTCGCAGGACGCGATTCACGTCGGCCGTCGTGACCCTCTCGAAGCGCGCGATCATGTCGTCGGGCGAGCTCAGCCCCTGCACGGCGACGGCGTCGCTCCACTCCTCCGCGAGACCTTCGATCGAATTGGCATTGAACTCGAGCTGCGAGACCTCGCGAAGCTTCGCCGCGGTGACGAGATCGGGAGGCACGCCGTCGCCCTTGTACTGCTCGAGAAGAAAGCGCATCTCCCGATCGATCGTCTCCGGCGGCGTTGTCACCGGCACGATGCCCGCCGCTAGAGCAATGCCGACGTTGGGATATTCCTGAACGAAGAATTGCGTTCCGAGCGCCTTGCCGGTAAACGGCAGTCCGCCGAACGTGCTGCGTTCGCTCGACAGCACGTCGCCGAGAATCTGACCCGCGGCGTAATCCGAGCTATCGTAGCCTGGGAAGCGATACCCCAGCGCGGCGACGGTGAACGGCTGATCGGACGTATCGTGGTACGTCGCCGTTTTGAGCGGCCCGAGGCGAACCGGAGAGCGCGCCGGAAGCCGAGCGGCCGGAATGCCGCCGAAGAGCGCGCGAACCTGTGCGATCGTCGCCGCCGGATCGACGTTGCCCGCGATGACGTAGACGGCGTTGTTGGGATGGTACCAGCGCTCGTAAAACCGCCGTATCTGCTTCGCGGTCACGGTATGAGCGAAGTCGGAGACCGTGCCTAACCCGTTCTTGGCGTACGGCGTTCCGCCGATGAGTCGCTGCTGCATCCGGACGAACAACCGGTAGAACGCGTTGCTGTTGTCTTGCTGCACTTCTTGCGTGATGGCGCCGCGTTCCTGATTCCACTGGTCCGGCGAGATGAGCAACCCGGTCGCGCGCGAGCGCTCGGCGCGCAGCGCGATGTCCAAATCGGTCGACGGAACCGTGAAGAAATAGCGCGTAATCGTCGGTTGCGTCTGAGCGTCGAAGTCGCCGCCCGTGACGCTGACCGAGTCCATGAGCTGCGAGGACGACAGCGTCGCGCTCCCGCGGAACATCATGTGCTCGGTGGCATGGGCCAAACCCGGAAGCCACTGCTCGTCGGAGCCTACCTGATAGTCGAGCATCGCGGTCGCGACCGGCGCGAGCGTGTCGCGCACGACGATAACGCGCAGCCCGTTCGGAAGCGTCGCGCGGGCAACCTCGGTCGCCGCGACCGCAGCGGGCGGCGCCGCCGCGCAGACGAGCGCCGCGGCGACCAACAAAGACCGGGAGATAGGCGCGGCGTTCATGAGGAGATCACCAGCGCGCGAGTGCTGGGCTGCGACTCGAGGGCCGCGCGCAGTCCAACGTGCTCGGGACGCTCAAGCAACGGATCCCGCGCAACGATCGCCTCCGCTGCGCTCTTCGCAGCGCGATAGACGTCGATGTCCCGCACGAGATCGCCGACGCGCAGGTCGGCGGCGCCGGACTGAACGGTGCCGGCAAGATGGCCCGGGCCCCGCAGGCGTAGATCCTCGTCGGCGATCTCGAAGCCGTCGGTCGTCCCGGTGAGGATCTCGAGGCGCTCCCGATCGCCCGCATCGTCCGGATAGACGAGGATGCAGAACGACTTCGCGGCACCGCGCCCAACGCGCCCCCGCAACTGGTGCAGTTGCGCGAGGCCATAGCGATGCGCATCCAGCACGACCATCGTCGTCGCGTTCGCGACGTCCATGCCGACCTCAACCACCGTCGTCGAGACGAGAACGTCGAGCTCACCGCGCACGAAGCGCGCCATCGTTTCCTCCTTTTCTCGCGATGCGAGACGACCGTGCAGCAAGCCCAGCCGCAGATCTCCAAACACATTTGCCGCGAGCCTTTCCGCTTCCGCCACGGCGCTCGTGAGCGTCCCCTCGCCCTCCGCGATGGCGGGTGCGACAACGTAGGCCTGCTGACCACGGGCCACGTTGGTGCGAACTAACTCGTAGACTCGCTCCAGCCGGCTCGCGCGCACGGCGAAGGTCTCGATCGGCGTGCGCCCGGGCGGCAGCTCGTCGATAATCGAGAGGTCCAGATCGGCGTAGACGGACTGCGCGAGGG
Source organism: Vulcanimicrobiota bacterium (assembly GCA_963722595.1). GTDB lineage: Bacteria > Vulcanimicrobiota > Vulcanimicrobiia > Vulcanimicrobiales > Vulcanimicrobiaceae > Cybelea. The sequence continues at coordinate 495,907 of CAVRNN010000001.1, forward strand.
TGCGCGGTATGGGCGTCGCCGTCATGTGGAGGGTGTGCGGCGAGATCGCTTTAGCGCGGAGCCGGGCGCGCTGCTCCACGCCGAAACGGTGCTGTTCGTCGATGATGGCGAGGCCGAGCCGATCGAAGTCGACGCGTTCCTCCAAGAGGGCGTGCGTGCCGACGGCGAGCGCGGCCTCGCCGCTCCCGAGCTTCTCGAGCGCGGCCGCGCGCGACCGCGCGCTCTGGCTGCCGAAGAGTGCCTCGACGCCAAGCCCAAACGGCAGCAAGAGCGGCGCGAGCTTGCCGGCATGCTGCCATGCCAAAAGCTCGGTCGGGGCCATCAACGCCGACTGCATTCCGTTCTCGGCGGCCAGCAGCACCGCCGCCGCCGCGACCAGCGTCTTGCCGCTTCCGACGTCGCCCTGCAGGAGGCGATTCATCGGCACGTCGCGGCGCATGTCGGCCCAGATCTCTACGATGACCTTGCGCTGGGCCGCGGTCAGCGCGAACGGCAGCGTCGCTTCCAGTCGCTGGAGGAGGTCGGGGGGCACGCGGAGGGCCCGCGCATCGTGATCGCGCTCGCGCTCGCTGCGGCGCAACTGCGCCGCCGTAGCGAGAGTGAGGAACTCCCCGAACACGAAACGCTCGCGGGCGTGCTGCGCCTCCTCCGGCCGCTGCGGCGCGTGCACGGCGCGATATGCATCGCGCAGCGCCGGGTAGCGCCGCGCGGCCGCGAGCGACGCCGGCAGCGGATCTTCCGGCAACGACTCGAGTAGTCGCGGCAGGTTCTTCTTCACCACCGCCGCGATCTTGCGGCTCGCCAGGTCTTTGCTCGCGCGATAGACCGGGACGAGCTCGCCGCGATACTCCTGGCCTTCCGCCAGCACACCGTAGTGCGTGACGCCGACGATAGGGCCCGAGAAGTTCCGTTCCACGCGGCCGCGCACGAAGAGGCGCATCCCTTCGCGAAAGCGGCCGTACACGTAGCGATTGCGGCCGATCCACTTCGCGACGAACCGCTCACCGGCGTCGTCGGCCAGCTGCACGTCGACGATCTCGAGTCCCCGAACGCGCCGCTCCTTGACGCCGGTGACCGTCCCGACGGCGTTCTCCTCGCCGCCGGTCTCTCCGAGCCGAGCCGCCGGCGTGGGGAAGCGCAAGTCGTCGTAACGGAACGGGAGATACTCGAGCAACGCGCGGGCAGTGTCGATGCCGAGCTCGCGAAAGAGCGGCGCCGTCTTTCCGCCTACGCCGGCCAGCTCGCCGACGTCTGAGTCGGCGGCTCGTTGCGCGATCACCCCGGCGAGTGAGCCGTTTGAGCGTGCCGTAGCGCGGCATATGCCTCGCGCAGGTTTGGCACGGCGACACCGTGGCGCTGCGCGAGCTCGACGATCGCGCCGACGATCGGCTCGAGCTCGAGCCTCCGCCCGCGCTCGTAATCCTGCAGCATCGAGGTCTTCACGTCGTCCAGCCGCGCGGCATACTCGATGCGAGCATCGACGTCGACGTGCTTCACGACCCTCATCGCCTGCCCGACATGGAGTGCCTCCATCATCAAGCGGCGCACGTGCGCTCGAGCGTCGGGATCGGCGAGCATCGGTTTGATCCGCACGCGGCGCAGGACGCTCACCGAGTTGAGCCCGGCGTTGTTCACGAGCTTGAGCCAAACGGTCGCGCGAACGTCCGGATCAAGCTCGGCCGCGAGGTCCGCAGTTCTCAGAAGTCCGACGATCGACTCGGCGCGCGCGTCGTCGGCGCGGCCAACACGCCCAAGCACATAACGCAAGCCGCCGCTCTGGCGCACCACGCCGGGCTCCGGCACCTCTCCCGAGACGTGCACGACGCCGCCGACGATGCGTTCATCAGCGAAGAGGCCCCCGATCGCGCCGCCTGGATCGACGCTGCACAGCGGCGGCTCACGCACGTACCAAAAGGGCACGCCGTTTTGCAGCGTTACGATCGTCGTCTGCGCAGCGGCATACGGCCGCAACTGTGGCAGAAACGCCGGCCACTGATGCGCCTTGAAGGTCAGCAGCAGCGCGTCGAACGCGCCCAGCTCGCGAAGGTCGTCACCTGCTTGCACCGTAACGGCGAACGCGCCGAGATCACTCTCGACGCGCAGTCCGGCGCGCCGGATGGCTGCGAGGTGCTCACCACGTGCAACGACCCCTACGGCAGCGCCGGCCTTGGCCAGAGCTGCCGCGAGGAAACCGCCGATGGCGCCCGCCCCGACGATCGCGACCCGCATCAGTTGGAGAATCTTGAGGCGACGGGCAGATTCGAACTGCCGAATGGGGCTTTTGCAGAGCCCTGCCTTACCACTTGGCTACGTCGCCACAGCGGGTAGTGGGAATCGAACCCACGCATCAACCTTGGGAAGGTCGCAGGCTGCCATTACATCATACCCGCGCACGGCGACCCATCCGGTTCTAGCCGCTCCATACTCCGTCCTACAACCCCAAACCCGGGCGTGGAGTTTAGGAGATGGCGTTAATGGAGCGCGCCACGACGATCGCGACCGTGATCAGCGAGATGAGCGCCTCGACGGTCATGAGCACCTTGGCCCAGCGACTCAGCGGCATAGTGTCTGTCGGGCTGAAGGCCGTCGAGTTAGTAAAAGCCAGGTAGAGATAGTCGATGAACGTCGGCTTCCAGTTCCGATCGATGCATCGCAAGTCCCCGCCCCCGACGAGTCCCAATTGCATCTGGGGAAAGAGAAAGTCGGCGCCCTCGATCTCCGTAGCGGAACTGGCGTGGGCGCGAGCGTCGGGCCCATCGCCGTCCAGCTCCCAGAACCACAGCGCAAAGACGAGGATGTTGGTCGCCCAGATCTGCGCACCCGTGCGCAGCAAGATACCGGCGCTGTGCAGCGCGGCCTTTTCTGGGCGGAACAGTCCGCCGACGAGGAAGAGCACCGAGGCGAGATTGAAAAAGTTCACAATTGCGATAAGCATGATGCTCCAGAGTCGCGTGCGCCGCGTTTCGCGGTGCCGCCGGGGCACCAGAATCGATAGCGGAACAAGGAGCAGCAGCACGATCGCCGGGGCGACCCACACTGGCCCGATCGTCAGGCGCGGCGGGAGCGTGATGTACAACAGCATCGCCGCCACCACGGCCAACGAAGCGTGCCATCGCGGCTCGTGGCGCGCGTGCGCCTTCGCATCTTGCATTACCACGCACCGTTCGCTTGGCCGCGCGGTGCAACCCGCCACAGCCGTCGCGCATTATGGACCGCATGCCTACCGATTTTCGTGATGGAACGACCTTTCCGCGCCGCGGGCGCGAGAGCATCGGCGAAGCGCTCTGGTTGCTTCGGGTTTCCGACAAGGGGCGCGCGTCAGCAGCGGGGACGATCCACGACTACATCTACCCGTGTCCGATGGACCAGGGCATGTTGGAGCGCTGGGGAATCACGCCGGCGCAATTCGACGAGGCCCTGCGGAACAACCCTACCGACGAGTCGCTGTACAACTGGTTCAGCGCGCGCGTGAGTCCGGAACGGATCAAATCTGCAAATGCGTGGCTATTGGCGGAGCGAATGGAGAATCTCGACCGCCAGGATGCCGAAGAGGTCGCGACGGCGGAGCATCGTTGATGGCGGGCGCCGTCGAGTTCACCCGGCCGGACGGCAAGACGGCTCCTGGTTATCTCGCGCAGGCGCCGCATCCCGAACACGCTCCGGGAATAGTAATGTTTGAGGAGTGGTGGGGAGTCGACGAACGCATCAAGGCGACGGCGGATCGGCTCGCCTCGCAGGGCTTCAACGTGCTTGTTGCCGATCTGTTTCGCGGACGCAGCGCCGCAACGGGCGACGAGGCCAACCACCTGATAGAAGGGCTGGACTTCGGCGACGCCGCGACGGAAGACGGCGCCGGCGCGGCGCAATATTTGCGCGACCGTGGCGCGCCGCGCGTCGGCGTGATCGGCTTCTGCATGGGCGGCGCCATGGCGATGCTTTCGCTCATGCACGGCGTCAAGTTCGATGCGGCCAGCATCTGGTATGGAAACCCGCCGGCGGAGGCCGGCGACCCGAGCAAGATCCGCGTCCCGATTCAGGGGCACTTTGCGCTACGCGACGAGTTCTTCGCGATCGAAGGCGTCGACGCGCTGGACGCCAAGCTCAAAGCGGCCGGCGCGCCGCACGAGTTTCATCGCTACGACGCCGAGCACGGCTTCTACAACACCGGCAAGCTCGGCGAGGGCGGCCTCGGCCACTACCATCCCGAACACGCCGAAACCGCCTGGCGCAGAACGATCGAATTTTTCAACCGGACGCTGCGCTGAAAAAAGTGGTGCCAAGGGCCAGAATCGAACTGGCGACACCGCGCTTTTCAGGCGCGTGCTCTACCAACTGAGCTACCTTGGCACGCGATTGCGGCGAGCGCATCGCATGGTGCTCTTAGAATGCGATGCGCTCGTGACGATGGCGACGCTGATGGGGCTCGAACCCACGACCTTCGCCGTGACAGGGCGACGCTCTAACCAACTGAGCTACAGCGCCAAGACCGGGTTGCCGGCTCGGCGTGGTGGGCACGGCTGGGTTCGAACCAGCGACCCCCCGCGTGTGAAGCGGATGCTCTCCCGCTGAGCTACGCGCCCCTACCGGTGACGGCTCCTTGGACAAAACCGAATCTTACCCTACCGTCGCGCAAGCTATCTAGCACGAACCCTCGTCATACTCGTGGAAGAGTTTTAGGTGAGCCTTGTCGCCCTCGTTCTCGCGGCCGTGGTGCCGGTTGCCACCTCGGTTCATTTCCCGGTTTCGACCGCTAACGTGCAGGCACAGTCCGCGGTCGATCGCGGGCTCTTCCTCTATTATGCCTACAACGGTGACGACGCGGCGCGAGCGTTCGAACGAGCCGCGGCCCTCGATCCACGCCTGGCGATGGCCTTCTGGGGCGTCGCGCTCGCAAGCGGCCCGGATCTGAACACGCCGATCACCGCGCAACGCTTCGAGCGCGGGGCGCTGGCGATCCGGCAGGCGGCCTCGCTCGCCGCGGACGCAACACCTTCGGAACGCGAGTTTATCGCGATCATGGCTCGGCGCTATCGCGGCAACTTTTCCGACTGGCAAACCAATGACGCGGCGTACGGCCAAGCCATGATGCGGTTCGCGCGCCAGTCCGCGAACGAAAACGCGCGGCTGATCGCGGCCGAGGCGCTGCTCGAAGGCGGGGGTTTCGCCTGGCACGACGGCGCGCTCGCCGCGGAGACCTCCCGCGAGGCGCTCGCGCTTGTGGCGAGCGTCTTGAGCGCCGATCCGAGAAGCGCGATGGCCAACCACCTCTGCATTCATCTCTACGATCTCGCGCCGGATCGCGCTCCCGCACGCGTCTGCGCGCAACGTCTGGATGCCACGAGGTTTCCGCCCGAGGCCGAGCACCTCGCGCACATGCCGGCGCATTACTGGATCGAGACCGGAGACTATAAGGCAGCCCTCGCGTCGAGCGATCGCGCGGTCGTCCTCGTCGGCGAGCTCCCGGGCGGCCTTGACGGCGAACACGCGCGGCGCTATGCCCGGCACGACGTGGCTGTCGGCTACTCCGCGGCGATGATGCTGGGAAACTACGCCGACGCGCGCCTGTGGGCGCTGCGCATGGCCGGCGTCTTCGACCAGGACTTCGATGCCGTGACGGCGCTCCGGTTCGGGCGTTACGATGCAGCCTATGCCGCAAAGGCCGGCGCGTACGGCTATCCTAATGTGCGCGGCTGGGCCGCGCTGCGGTTAGGACGCACCGCAGAGGCGCGCGCGATCGCCAAGCAAGTCGCCGCCGGGAACACCGCGCAAGGCTATCTGGCGCAGTTGTTCCTCGCAGAGGCGGCGGCGGTCGATGGGCAGCCGGACGACGTCGCACACCGGATCGATCGCGCTCGCGACGATCAGCGCACGAGCTTTTCCGGCGAGCTGATTCCGCTGTTTCCGGCGGACGAGACCCTCGGCGCCATCAGTTTGCGACAAGGCGATTCCGCCGGAGCGGCGACGGCCTTCATGGACGCGCTCGCGCGGTATCCGAACGATCCGCGCGCGCTCTACGGATTGGCGGCGGCGCTTTCCGCGCAGGGGCATGCCGCGCTGGCAGCCGCGACGCGCGCGCGATTTGAGGTGGAGTGGAAGGGCGCCGACACCGGCATCAGCGACGCCCTCCCCTGATCGTTATACGGTTTCGCCGTTTCGCAGGCTGCGCGCGAGCGCGGCCAGCGCGTCGCTCATCGCCTGCGCGCCGGCGGCGATGCTCGTGCGAACCCTCGTACTTCGTCCCTTCGCTGACAGGCGTGAAAGCCTGCGGCGACGGGCATTTTCCAAGGCGTCCTCACGGCGTTTCCGAATTTCGGCGTGAAGCCAAGAGTCCATGATTCGCCTCGTAGTCAAGTGTGAAGTAGTGAAATGAAAAGGCCCCCGGTCGATCGCGGAGGCCTTCGTGAGATCGGAAATCCGACACACGCCTTATGTCGGCCGATCCTCCGAAGGTCCAAGGCACGTCGACCCGCCGACGACCTGCGTCGCGGGGGAGCACAGCGCGAGCATATTGTTGTTCAATCGTGCCTCCTAACCGGATGAGTAGTACGCGAAACTCTATCATGCGCAGATACGCTTGTCAAACCGCGAAAATTTGGATCCCAGCAGGGCGGACGCGCTGGAATTCGAAGTGTGGGCCGTCCCCGCGCGCTAGGAATCGAGGGCGGTTAGCTCAGTGGGAGAGCGCTTCCTTGACACGGAAGAGGTCACATGTTCAATCCATGTACCGCCCACCATTTTCAGCCTTATTTTGCAACACCTTTGCGGATCTGTCCCGATCTCAAAGGTACGAATCCTAATCCCGACGACGCGCCGGCGTTGCGATGGAAACCCTGCTCGGGGCACGTGCTATTTGTTCACTCTCGCGGGTCACCGTCCCGATTAACGCTGCGTTTCGACGCTCCCTGAGCCGTCACACATGGGGCAATTTGCCCAGCCGGTGCCGTTACACATTCCACACGTCTTCGGGCCCTGACACTTTGGGCACTGAACTCTGCCTGAACCATTGCACGTAGGGCATACAGCCATTCCCATTCTCCTTAACCGAAGCCGGTTTAAGTCCGGATTCGACGCCGGCGACACGCAGGCCGTTTGCCATCGCAGGAAACGGTTGGAGCCTCGGCGCGCAAAGGCGCGATCTCGGGCATACTTACCGACTGCACGAGGCTACTGCAGAACGACGCTACAATGGCGGACCAAAGGTTGCGCGAGAGAGCGAACTATGCGATAATCATGCCACCTCACTCACAGCGCGATCTTTCTACTGGTCGATAACGCTGCCCCAACTGAAAGATCCGCACGCACGCTAATAAATCGCCTTCGAGTCTCGCCTCCCAAAACGAGGGACCATTTTCCATTGCGCTCGGAGGCAGCACCCTTTCATAAAGGAGCAAATTCCATAGCCATCCGAAATCGAAGAACCAAGACCGATTCCCGGCTGCCCAAGCGCAACGCTTCCCAAAACGTCAAGGAGGCCCCGCTTCAGGCGTTTGGAACCATCAAGCAAGTTTTTCCGAGCGCGACATTTTCCGTCGAACTCGAAAACGGACACGTTATTCTCGCACACATTGCCGGACGGTTGCGCCGCCACCGTATCAGGCTTCTTCCCGGAGACCGAGTAGAAATCGAGATTTCGCCTTACGACCTAACTAAAGGTCGCATCGTTTATCGCTATCGCGCGGGCGAAGCGCGCCAGACCAGCAGAGCATCTTAAGGAAATCAGGAGAACGAACCCTAGTGTATACCGATGAAAGTCTCACTTGCCGCGATTGCGGACAGTCCTTTTCGTTTACCGCGCGCCAGCAAGAATTTTTTGCCAGCAAAGGGTTTACAAACAAACCGGGCCGCTGCGACGACTGCCGCAGCGCTCACCGAGCCCGCGAAAACCGCGGCTCAGGCAGCCAACGCGAGTTATTCAAGGTGACATGCAGCCAGTGTGGTGGCGTGGCCGAGGTGCCGTTTCAGCCACGGAGCGGACGCCCCGTCTACTGCCGAGACTGTTTCGCCTCGCAGCAAGCCTATCGTTAGCTAATATTTCGACGTAAGCCGAAACCGGCCGGACGTGCAAATCTCGACGATTTGCTCCTGGCTCAGCCGGCGAAACGTCCTACTGCCGAACTCAAACGGCTCGCCCAGCCCGGCAGCATCGTAACGCGCTTGAGCGCCTGCATTGAGTTGCGGGTGTTCTTGCAGAGTCTGCTTGGCAGAGTTGACGCGATATGCAAAGTCTTTAGCAAAGAGCACGATCTCGCCACGCGCTTTCGCATAGCCGCCATATATCGGTTCGCTTGATTCGCGCACGCCACTACCATTCGCCCGAGCGCTGACCGCGAGAACCGCCACGGGAGTGGCAAAATCCGTCATGCCAAACACAACTGTAAATAGCCCTAAAAGGTTGCACGTCCAGGAACCTTGCGCCGACCGGATCCGCGTGCACATCCGTCGCCTGGATTCGCTTCCGCTACCCTAGCGTAGCCGATCTAGCGCGTGAGCCGGCACTGTTTGGGGTAGCTTCCTGGCTGTCATCGGAGCTCGACCTTTCGGTTCTGTGACAGGGGCCTCGGCGAGGAACCAACCGCTGGGGCCATTCTTAGTGACATCTCCCGTGGACGCTTCTGGGCGTCGCTGGTTGAGCAACTAGTTGGGCGAAATACCGGAAAGCCGGTACCGAGAACGCGGGCTTTTCCATTTGTCGAGCTTCAGCAGCCGTTCTTCATGCCGAACGTCAAGTCGCCGGCGTCGAAGTTTGAGCCGCCCCTGATATCTTCGAAGACCCCTTGCCCGATATCGCCGCGGCTGGCGCGAGCGATGAACATCAAGGCGCCGTTTTGACCGTAGAGCGGTTCTGCCATATTCACCACGAGTATGCCGTTTCTAACGATGAATGAGCCGTACGGATACTTTGTGCTGCCGGCGACGAGCGACGCCGAGCCCGCCATTGCTTCCACCGTTCAGCGTCAGGCAGCCCGTGCCGTTGTCGAATTGTGAGTGGGTTATCGTCACCGGCCAGTTGCCGCTGTAACCGCTCGACGGTGAGCCATGGCGCCCGAGGCCGAGGCAGCGATCCCCATCGTGACTGCGGCGAAGCTGAGAATCCGTCGCAAAAAACGGATTCAGGCAGTTCTCCTTGGGTGAGAAGAGGCAACTGCCGCAAAGGCTAAGCTCGGTTAATGAAAAAAGTCTGACTCGGTTTAGTCGTCGTCTCGCTTCTCTCGATCGTCTTCGTCGCCAAGTTTCTCATCGTAATCGGGAACTTCTTGGTCCGCCGCCGGTTTCGGACGCGGCTGCGTCGGGTCGTCGGTGCTCATGCAACCAGCGTACCCACACAGGACTGACGACGCGCAGACGCCGGGACCGGCGCACTTCACGTCGAAGGTTTCAAGCGGAGGTACGTCTTTATGATGCTATTGCGGGTTGGCCGTCTCCTAACGGCCGGACTCATCGTTGTTTTGTCGGCGTGCGTCGGACAATCTATGACCGCGAGCGCGCCGCCTGTTCTGGAGTCCGATGCGAGCGCGCGCCGTTGGGACCCCGATGCGTCGTCGCAAAACCTCCTCTACGTTTCCAGTACCGAAAACTCCAAACCCAACGTCCTCATCTATACCTATCCGAAAGGGCACTTCAAAAAGAAGGTCGACAGATCGGAACTGGCATTTCCGCGCGGCGAATGTGCCAGTAAGAGAGGAAACCTCTACGTCACCAATGAGTCCTCAAATTCTTCGAGCACCGGCATCCTCGAGTACGGGCACGGGGGCGTGCAGCCGATTAGGACTTTGAGCGTAGACGGCCCAGCAGATCAGTGCTCGGTGGATCCGGCGACCGGGGACCTCGCCGTCCTCTCATCGCAGCTCGCGGTCTTTCGCGCCGCAAGAGGGAAGCCCACGTATTACCGCTTCCCGACGGGCTTCGAGCACGCCGGCTGTGACTACGACGACAAGGGTAACCTCTTCATCAACGGCGTTACAAAGGCATCGCCGTCGCATGCTGCCTTAATCGAGCTTCCTGCGAGAAGCGGCGCCTTCGTCAAGATCAAGACGCCCGACATCTCCGAGGCCAAGATCTCCGGTGACGTGCGATGGGACGGCAAAGCTTTAGCGCTTGGCGATGGAGAGAATACGATCTTTCGCCTGGCGATCGATGGCACGAAGGCGAAGGAAGTAGGGGTCGTGCAGCTCTATGGAGGCGCCGAAATCGAGTCGATTTGGATACAAGACGGCGACATCGTCGGCGCAAATACCGGGAATCGATCGGTCATGATCTGGAGCTATCCCGGCGGGGGTCAGCCGCTCAAGGTCCTCAATAGCGTCGGACGCGGCGACGGAGTTGCGGTTTCGGCAACACGAAAGTAGAGGCGAGGCCCTACTCGAACGCCCTCTTCGAACTGTTCGAGGAACACGCGGCTAAAATGGTCGTGCCGGATCACGGCGCGCATCTTTCCCTCCTCGTGATGGGCGAAATAAAACAGCGGCTTGTCTCTAAACGCCTCACACGTCGATTTCCCGCCCGCGTCGGTGCCCAGCACCGAGCCGTCGAGAGTCCCCCCACGCAATCGCGACGACTTTATCTTGAACCTTTCCTGAAACTGCCACACATTGGGCCCGACCTTCCAGGTCCCGTACGCGAGGAACGTCCCCTTGATCGGTCCGATCGCGCGGCCATTTGCGACGAACTCGACCTTTGAGTGTGCGCACATACTGCTATAGGTCCCCGAGAGAACCTCGTCTCGCAGGCTAAAGTCCGCACTGCGTATCGTCCTCGTTGGCGCGATCGACTGTGCCGTAGGGATGTTCCCCATCGCGTCATGCGGCATTCCGATCTGGCTGCCGCATCCGGCCAACAGCAAAGCGCTCAGGCCCACGTTCAATACGTGGTCTAACCGTAACGTGGTCATGTTGCTCCCCGCTCCTCGAGCGTAACTCTTCGGACTGCCGGTTCGACCGAGCGGTGTCTATGTCAGCCAGCTTGGCCGCCCTAGGGGCTAGGGCTCGGTGATCGGCCCTGCCGAATTATGGGGTAACATGAGGCATGCCGCTGATTGAAGTCATCATCGTCCTGATCGTCGTGGGCGTGATCATGTGGCTGATCAACGCCTACGTTCCCATGGCGTCCGCCATAAAGTCGCTGCTTAACGCGGTGGTCGTCATTGTACTGATCGTCTGGATACTCAAGGTCTTCGGCCTTTGGTCCTCGATCATGAACCTGCGAGTCGGAAAATAAACTATTCCGCGGGCGCAGCGACTCGTTCGAGCGTCGCGTACTCGTGCTCCGTCAACTCGATCTTCGCCGCCGCAACGTTTTCCTCGAGGTGCTCCTGCGAGGACGTTCCGGGAATGGGAACCATGGCGTCGGAGTGATGCAATAGCCACGCGAGCGCCACCTGAAAAACCGTAGCGCCGTGTGAGATCGCAATAGGCTCGAGGGCGTCCATGGCGGCGATGTCGCCGGCATCGAGCGGAAAATACGGAATGAACGCTATGCCGGCGTCCTCGCAATGCTCGAGGATGGGCTCGCTCGCACGATTGCCAACGTTGTAGTTGTTCTGGACCGAGGCGATAGCGACGATGCGTTCCGCGTGGCGCAGCTGCTCGAGATTGACGTTCGATAGCCCGATGTGGCGAATCTTTCCCTCGTCCCGGAGCTTGCGAAGCGCGCCGACCTGCTCCTCGAACGGCACATCTGAGTCCACGGCGTGCAGCTGATACAGATCGATGCACTCAAGCCGCAGCCGCCGCAGACTGCCCTCACACGCCTCGATCAAGTGCTTCGGGGTGCCGTCGCGCGTCCACTCGGTCGGGGCCGGGCGAGTCGAACCGCCTTTCGTTGCTATCACCAGCCCGGCGGGATAGGGATACAGCGCCTGCGCGATCTGCTCTTCGTTCACGTGCGGACCGTAGGCATCGGCGGTGTCGATGAAATTGACGCCAAGCTCCCGCGTGCGCCGCAGAACGCGCAGCGCATTTTCCAGGTCATCGGGCCATCCCCAGACGTGCTTGCCGCACAGACGCATCGCCCCGAAGCCCAGACGATTGACGGTGAGATCCTTATCAATCGTAATCGTCCGAGCGTCGCTCATGGCGCCCTGCTTCTTGGTTACGTGAAAAAGGACCGCTCGCTAAGCGAGCGGTCCCGATCCCACTGGGGTGTCGAGAGCTGTTACTTGTTGATGGGACGGTTCGGCATCGGCGTCGCGGCCTTGAAGTTCGCCTCGGCCTGCTTCTGCGTGTCGACCATCATCTCGGCGATCTTCAGCGTGAACGCCTTGCGAAGCTCGAGCAGCTGGCTGGCGAAGCCGAACGAAAGCTCGACGAGCTGGGTCGGCGTCGGGATGTTCTCGAGCGCCGGCATGCTGCCCGGCTTCTCGGTCATCTCCTGGGTGAACTCGCGGAACGACTTCATCGCGTTGAGGCTGGCATCTTGCGTCTGCTTGATCGCGGCCAGGCCCTCTTCCTGAAACTTGGTCATATACTGGGACATGTTGACGGACATTTGTGAACGGTTTCTCCTGTTAGTGCTGTGCTTGCGCTAAGTATACCAAGCATATGCTGTGCTTGTCAACTGCCTCGACGCAGCCCGTCCTGAGCGCAGGCGAAGGGCTCAGGATGACAAGGCGGGCGCTTGCTTACTCGCGGCCGATGAAGCTCCGGTAGATCCGGATGATCGTTTCCTTTTGGTCGACGCTGAGTTGGGGGTCGAGCTTCACCGCGTGCTCGACGCCGTGGTGGCTCTCATCCCGGTCGGGTGAGTCGTCGAGCAGGCCTGCCTGGGCGTACATGGTCTCGGCCGACATGTGGAGCGCGTTGGCGATGTTCTTCAGCACGTCGGCCGACGGCTTGTACAAACCGCGCTCGACTTGGCTCAAGTACGGATTCGAGATCTTCGCGATCTCAGCAAGCTGACGCATCGAGAGGTTGGCCAGCTCGCGCTGGCTGCGGATAAAGTCCCCGAGGCTGCGCCAGCCTGCGCCCGTGCCGCCCTTCTCCTCATCGCTCATGACCGCGCCATGCTTCGACTCGCCGCCGCTTTAGAACTATCGAACGGCTCTCCGGACTCGTTGCGGACGTATCGCCCCGGCGCGGGCTCGCCCGCCGGCAGCTCGTACGGCGCCCGTAGCCCTCCGCCATGGTGTTCCGACCACTGCGCCCAGTCGATCCACCACGATCCGTTGTGACGGTCGGCCGTTTCGAGCCACTCATCGGCGTTCTCTCCCCGCAGCGCGCGCGGCTTCGTATAATGCCACGTCCTTTTAGCGCCCGGCGGATTGACTATCCCGGCGATGTGCCCCGAGTTCGTAAGCACGTACTTCGACTCGCCGCCCACGTGCTGGGTCGTCAGGTAGGTCGCACGCCACGGCGCGATGTGGTCGTTTTCCGCGCCGAGCACGTAGAGCGGTGTTAACACCCTTCCGAGATCGATCGGCGTGTCGTCGATCGAGAACGCATTGGGCTTCACGATGGCGTTGTGAAGGTAGCACGCGCGCAAGTACTGAGAGTGCATCGCGACCGGCATGCGCGTGGAGTCGTTGTTCCACGCCAAGATGTCGAACGCCGGCGGCCGCTTGCCCTTGAACCAGTTGTTAACGACATAGCTCCAAATCAAGTCGCTCGAGCGCATCCAGTCGAACGTGCGCGCCATCTCGGCCGGATCGAGATAGCCCCGCTCGCGCATGCGCTGTTCGAGCCGGGCGATCGTGTCCTCATCGGTAAAGACGCCGAGGTCGCCCGGAAGGCTGAAGTCCACGAGCGTGTTCGTCAGCGTCGTCGACGCGATTCGACCTCCCTGGCCGCGCGCCGCGAGGTAAGCCAGCGCGATGAGCGCAAGCGTTCCCCCCAGGCACAGCGCGGCCACGTTCACGCGCGGCGCGCCAGTGATCTCCTGCACCGCGTCGAGCGCCATCAGCAGCCCCTCGCGCAGGTAGTCGTCCATCGTGTACTGCGCCATGGCCTCGTCCGGATTGCGGTAAGAGATCATGAACGTCTGATGGCCGTGCTGCACCGCCCACTCAACGAACGAGCGCCCGGGTGCGAGGTCCATGATGTAGAACTTGTTGATCCACGGAGGGCTGCACAGCAGAGGTAGCTCATGCACCTGCGGCGTCTGCGGCTCATAGGCGATGAGCTCCATTAGCGTGTTGCGAAAAACCACGCGCCCTGGCGTCGCACCGATGTTGACTCCGAGCTCGAACCCGGAGCGATCCACCTGTCGCGGATATCCGCCGTTGTTTACGACGTCGTCGAGGAAGTTTTGCAGTCCCTTGACGAGGCTCAGACCCCCCGATTCGGTCGCCTCCTTCACAACGCCGGGGTTGAGCCAGGGAACGTTGCTCGGCGCAAATGCGTCGCACATCAGCTGCATAGCAAAGCGAGCCTTCCTGCGGGTCGTCTCTGGCAACCGCGTGGCGTCGATGAGCTGCAGCGCCGCCTTGGTGCGTGCCTGATAATCCTCGACCAGTCCCGCCAACAGCGGATTGCTGCGCCACTCAGGCTCGGCAAAGCGCTTATCCGCCGGAGCGCCTCCTGCCTCGTCGTCAGTTTGGCCGCCCAGGCGCCGCAGCATGTTCATCGCGACGCTCTGTTCCGCCAGCGCCAAGCCCGTGAGCCATGTGCTCATGCGCAGCGGATCCATCATCACGTCGGTGACGACCGCGCGCAGTGCGTCGCTCAGCGATGCCGGGTCGAGGCCGGTAACGTCGATGCCGTAGTGCAGCTCTTCGGGTGCAATGCTCACTTACATGTACCAACCGCCGTTGATGTTGTAGACGGCGCCCGTGATGTATCCCGCCTTCTCGTCAAGGAGAAAGCGCACCAGCCGGGCGACCTCCTCGGGTTTGCCGAGCCTTCGCTTGGGCGTCTGCGCGATCGCGTTCTCGATCGCTTCCGACGGCATCGCCTTGGTCATGTCCGTATCGATAAAGCCCGGCGCCACAGCGTTGACCGTGATGCCCTTCTTGGCGACCTCGAGTGCGACGGTCTTGGTGAGGCCGATCAATCCCGCCTTCGCGGCGGCGTAATTCGCCTGACCGAAGTTTCCGCTCTCGCCGACGACAGAACTAACGTTGACGATGCGTCCGAAGCCCTGGTGGAGCATCGCGTCGAGCACGGCCTTGATCATGAAAAACGGCCCCGAAAGATTCACTTGCAGGACCGCTTCCCATTCCTCGACCGTCATCTTGCGAATGGTGTGGTCGCGGGTTATTCCCGCGTTGTTGACGAGATAGTCGATGCGTCCGTGCTCGGCGAGCACGGCGGCAACCGCTTCCCGGCAACGCTCATACATGCTGACGTCGGTCTCGTAAAAGTGCAGCCGCGTGGCGGCGCCGTTGAGGTGCCCGGCGAGCCGCTGCGTGCGCGCCTTGTCCTCGGGAAGTCCAAGGACGGCGACGCTCGCCCCGTCCTCGGCCAGCAGCGTGCTCACGGCTCCGCCGATGCCCCGGGAGCCTCCGGTCACGATCCCGACCCGTCCTTTGAGCGGTAAACTACTCACGCGCTAGATTTACTCAGCATTGCGCTCTCTCCCTTGTTAGGCACTAGCGACACATCCGGGCCTCCGTGCAATGCTCACGCCGTTTCGGCTATGCAGGCGTCGGGTAAGCTACGGCGACGTGGGGAGGCATGCATGAGTAAAGATCCGTTGGATAAGGCCGCAGACGCGGTTAAGAAGACGACCGACAACGTGCGGGATTCGCTGCATGAAGCGGGGCATCGCTCCGCCGCGGAAGGCGAACGTGCGAAACGCGACGTTGCCGGCAACGAATTGACTGTAGGTGAGAAGACCGGCTCGGCCCTCAATGAGGCCAAGCACCGCACGCAGGCCGAGATCGACGCGGCCAAGCAGCGGCTACGCCATAAGAGGTAGCGCTGCGGCGCTACATGTCCAAGCCGCCGTTGATCGAGTAGACCGCCCCGGTGATGTAGCTCGACTCGTCCTCGAGCAGGAATCGGACGACGCGAGCGACCTCTTCCGGGCGACCCAAGCGGCGCTGGGGAATCTTCTCGACGACCTTCGAGAGCGCGGCTTCGGGAATAGCGGCCACCATCTCCGTTTCGATGAAGCCCGGCGCCACGCAATTCACGGTGATCCCACGCTGCGCCATCTCGAGCGCCAAACTCTTGGTGAACCCGAAGAGACCCGCTTTCGACGCCGCATAGTTCGCCTGACCGATGTTCCCGGTTTCACCGATGACCGAGCTGATATTCACGATCCGCCCGGACCCGCGCTCAATCATGTGTTCGAGCACCGCTTTGGTCATCTGAAACGCGCCCGACAGATTGACGTCGAGCACCTGATGCCAGTCATCGACGGTCATCTTCCGGACCGTCTTGTCCACGGTGATGCCGGCGTTGTTCACGAGGTAGTCGATGCGGCCGAAGCGGTCTAGCACCTCTTTGGCGACGCGATTGCAGTCGGCGGCATCGTCGACGCGACCCTGATGGATCGTAACGGTCGCATCCTTGCCGGACATCTGCTGCGAGAATTTCTCGGCACTTTCTTTTCCGCGATTGTACCCCGCGGCGACCGCCGCGCCGCTCGCCGCCAGCATCTCGGTGATGGCTGCGCCGATGCCGCGCGTGCCGCCGGTTACCAATGCGACTCGACCTTGAAACACGACAGCCTCCTTCATGACGACAGCGCCTGGGCGCAGAGCGTAACGCCGTCTTTACTCGGCAGCTCCCATGGAGCCCTCGCATGTAACAGACGCTCCGTTCGAATCGTTACTCATAGGCCGTTCCATCGGGGATGAACCTTCCGCGCGTCGGACGCCGTGCCGCAAGCGGTGCTCCTTGCCGGCGCCCTCCCGCCGTCGCTGTCCGCCTGCGGCGGACGCCCGGGATACGGCGCGGTGCCGACTGGGGCAGCTATTACGGCGGTGGCGACAGCGGATCGGCGTCGAGCCGTCCGGCGGCGACGGAGGAGGCGGCGGCGGATCTTCGCACGCGGAGCCAAGCGCGAGGATCCTGGGCATATGGCGCGGTTGGAAAGGCGGACCGGTAACGGTCTCCTCTTCATCAGGCTGGCAACCGCGGTGGGTCCTTACGCAACCTTAGGGTTGCATTTTTCAACGAAACGTGCTAGCGTCTTAGGCAACCAGGAGGTTGCGCATGATTTCTTCCACCGATCGAGTTGAAAAACGCGTGCTGCTGCGTGCGCCTCGGGAGCGCGTCTGGCGCGCCATCAGCGATGCCGCCGAGTTCGGCCGCTGGTTCGGCGTCGAGCTCGACGGAGCGTTCGTCGCGGGCGCGCGCATGACGGGCCGCATCAAGCCCACCGAAGCCGACGCCGACATCGCCAAGGTTCAGGAGAAGTATGCCGGCTTCCCGATGGAATTTCACGTCGAGCGCATCGAGCCGATGAGCGTCCTTTCTTTTCGCTGGCATCCGTTTGCGATCGATCCCGCCGTCGATTACTCGAACGAGCCGATGACGCTCGTGACGTTCACGCTCGAGCCTGCCGAGCACGGCACGCTGCTGACGGTCGTGGAGTCTGGTTTCGATGCGATTCCGATCGCGCGCCGCTCCGATGCGTTTGAGGCCAATGATGAGGGATGGGCCTTGATGCTGCAGGTCGTTCAAAAGTACGTGCAGCCGAGGCCGTGAATCTCGTCCCGGTCCTCGCTGCGCTGGGCGACGAATCGCGCCTGCAGATCGTACGCAAGCTCTGTAGATCAGGCCCGCTCTCGATCACTAAGCTCGCCGAGGGCGCGGATATCTCGCGTCAGGCGGTAACGAAGCACCTGCACGCGCTGCATGGGGCCGGCCTCGTGCGCAGCGAGCGCCGCAGCCGCGAGCGCATCTGGAGACTCGAACCGAAACGCATCGAGGAAGTCCTGCGTCATTTGGCGCGCATCTCGGCACAGTGGGACGACGCGCTCAGCCGGCTCAGATCCGCCGTCGAGGATTAATGGCGACCGCGCGAGTGCAACGCTTTGAGGCGGGCAAGGCGCTTCGAACGGCCTGTCCGCGCTCTCGTCAAGCGGCGTGGAAGCCGCGCGAAGATCCCGCCGGCGCGCTCGCGCTCATCGAGAAGTCGAACCTCGGCCGAATTTCGGGTCTGATCCCAGTGCGGTACGGCCGGATGGCGCAGTCGCCGTTTGCCTTCTTCCGCGGATGCGCGATCGTCCAGGCGAACGATCTGTTTGATGCGCCGTCGACGGGCGTGATGGTTCAGCTCTGCGGCGACTGTCACATTGCGAACTTCGGTGGCTTCGCAACGCCCGAGCGCAACCTGATCTTCGACATCAATGATTTTGACGAGACCTATCCGGGTCCGTGGGAGTGGGACGTCAAGCGACTCGCGGTGAGCCTCGTTCTCGCCGCGCGCGTCCGCGGCTTCTCGCAAGACGTTGGGCGCGACGCAGTGCGCGGTGCGGCCGCCTCCTATCGCGAAAAGATGGCTGCCTTCGCCCAACGCGCTCCGCTCGATGTCTGGTACACGCAGATCGGATTCGCCGACCTTAGCAACTTCTTTCGCCGAAATGCAGACGCGATCGGTACCCTGCAGAACGCCGAACAGTACGCCCGCGGGCGAACCTCCGAGACCATCTTTCCGAAACTTTCGACCGTCGATGATGGGCGTCCAAAGATCCTCGACGACCCGCCCCTCGTCTATCATTTTCATCAATACGCCGACGAGTGGAACGCGATGATCGCCGCGTTCTTCGAGCGCTATCGCCGTTCGCTGGCGGTTGATCGGCAGCGTCTCTTCGACCGGTACGTCTTCCAAGACGTCGCCGTGAAGGTCGTTGGCATTGGCAGCGTCGGAACTCGCTGCGCGATCGCCCTGTTCTTGGCCGACGGGGTTGACCCGCTTTTTCTGCAGATAAAAGAGGCCCGCCGATCGGTCGTCGAGTCGCCGCTCGCCGGGGACCGCTTCCCGCATCAGGGCGAGCGTGTCGTCGTCGGCCAGCGGCTCATGCAGGCGGCGAGCGATATCTTTCTCGGATGGGCCGAGGTGCCGGGTTCACAAGATTATTACGTCCGCCAACTGCGCGATATGAAAGCGTCGGTCGACATCGGCGCGTTTCGTGCGCGCACGCTCATCGACTACGGCGCCGTCTGCGGCTGGGCTCTGGCGCGCGCGCATGCCAAGGCGGGCGACGCCGCGACCATTGCGGGCTACCTCGGGCGGGGCGATCGTTTCGATCGGGCCCTCGCGCGATACGCACCGGCGTATGCCGATCAGGTAGAACGGGACTTCGAGGCGTTCGAGGCCGGCGTCCGATCCGGTCGCTTCCCGGTCGAAATCGGCGCCTTCAAGGACGTCGACTTCTTGCCGTAGCGGGAGGCCTAGCTTAACAAGGCCCCTAGCAGCGCCAGGATTCCCAAAACGGCGATCATCGCGGCGACGAACCCGGCCATGGAGGGCGGCACCGCCGGATAGCGCTTGCGAAACTGCCGCAGCTCGATCGCGAAGAGGACGAGCGCGATCAGCCCGAACGCGATCATCGTGACGCCGATGAAGTGCGGGCTGAGAACGAAGGCCCCGCCCGCGTGTGCCGCGAGGCCCTCGAAAAACTTGTCGATCGTAAAGCCGAAGCCGATTAGCGCCAGCGAGGTGCGCATCCACGCTAGAGCCGTGCGCTCATAGGCCAGGCGCAGATTATCGAGCGAATCGTCGGGAATCGCCATCGCTGGAAAGGGTTTGCACAGCGGACTGCCGCGCCCTCCGAACGGAACACCCCCACGCGATGAGACTCCTGCGCACGTTTGGCCCCAGCGCCTGCGTTGCGTCCCTGGCGGGATGTTCGTTAGACTCCCAATCGGCGTTGCCGTACATGCAAAACGGCTCGCCGCTGCTCTCGCTCGATTCGACCGGCGCCCGAAAGATCGACTGCATCGTTCAAGAAAATCGCAGCTTCGACAACCTGTTTCAAGGCAATCCCGGCGTTACGTGCCGCACCCGGACTCGAAGCCCTACTTCGACATAGCTCACGAATCGGTAGTGGCCGACCAAATGTTTCAGTCGCAGCTCGACGGGAGCTCGTCGCGCAACAGTACATCATCGCGGCACAGGCGGCGTGGAGCGCCAATCTTCCGCTGAGCTGGTGGAACTGCGAGAGCGGTCCCAGCGATACGGTCCAGACGATCGGGATCCATCGCAGGCCCGCCGAAGCCATCTGGGGCCTCGATCGCTTGGCCGGCGCCGATAGCCGTTAACTCGCCCGCGCACGACTGCTTCGACTTCTCGCAGAGGCCCCGTCGCTTCATTGAAATCAACGCGCCGCTGCCCACGGGAATGAGCCGCATCGGGTAGAACTCGTCCCGCCCGATAAGTACCGCCAGCAAACGCCATTTCGGAGGATTGAACCATGCTCGAATTTCTGTCACGCCGCGCACTTGTCGGAGTCGCGGCGCTCGTTCTCGTAGCCGGATGTTCCAGCAGTTCCAATTCGCTTACGCCCGGCTCGTCGTCTTCGCTCACGTCGCAATCGATCCACGTACCACCGGGAATGCGCCTCGTGCCGAGCCCGGAGGTGGTAGGGCCTGTCTTCGTGCCGCTGCATCCCCAGCCGAGGAACCTCGCACACGTATGGCCCGATAAGAAGCATCACCACAAACAGGTGCTCTTCTCTGCAGACGAGAGCACCAACGAAGTGCTGATGTACAATCCGAAGAAGGTGAATCCGTCGCCGTCGGGCTCGATAACGACGGGCATAGACGTCCCGTTCGGCTTGGCCGTCGACAAGAGCTCGACCCTGTACGTCGCCAATATCTCCGGCAACACCGTTACCGTCTATCCGAAGGGCCAAACGTCGCCCAGCCTCACCATCAGCACCGGCATCGACGGCCCGTATGGCGTCGGCGTCGACTCGGCGGGCAACGTTTTCGTGTCGAACCTCAACAACAACACGATCACCGGATACAAGGCGGGACAGACCTCGCCGTATGAGACGATCAGCTTCAGCAGCGAGGGGCAGGCGGTCGGTCTCAACGTCGACGGCAACGACAACGTCTGGGTGGCGTGCGACACGACGAACGCGGTCTACGAGATCCCCAAGGGCTCCTCGACGCCGAAAAACGCTAATCTGAGCGGCCTCAACGGACCGATCGGCGTTTCGTTCGGCCCAAGCGACGTGATGTACGTCTCAAACTTCGGCGCGAACAACGTTCAGGTCTACGCGTACGGCACAACGACGCCCATGCAGACGATCTCGACCGGAATCAGCGGTCCGACCCAGAACGGGGTTACCCATTCGGGATACCTCTTCCAGTCGGACCAGGGCCTCTACGTCGTGGGATACAAACCCGGTCAGACGTCGCCGTTCTCCACCCTCGCCGGCAACTCGAGTCCAACCGGCGTCGCGTCCATCCCGCTGGTCGCCAAGTAACTGGTCGCCCTAAACGACACGCGAGCGCGCGGCTTTGGTAAGTCGCGCGCTCTCTTTTTTCAAGCCTTCTAACCGAAGCGGCCGGTGATATAGTCCTCGGTTCGACGGTCGCTAGGGGTCGTGAAGAGCTTCGCCGTGTCATCGACCTCGATCAGCCGGCCCGTGCCCGTTTCATCGGCGAGCATGAAGGCGGTCACGTCCGAGACGCGCGCCGCCTGCTGCATATTGTGCGTCACGGCGACAATGGTGAACTGCTCGGCGAGCGAGGCCATCAGCTCTTCGATCACCGCGCTTGCGATCGGATCGAGCGATGCGGTCGGTTCGTCCATCAGCAGCACCTCGGGCTCGGCGGCGACGGCGCGCGCGATGCAAAGCCGTTGTTGTTGGCCGCCGGAGAGCCGCAGCGGGCTGCTCTTCAGCTTGTCCTTCACCTCTTCCCATAACGCCGCCGCGCGCAGCGCCCGCTCCGCCGTCTCGAGGCGTCGGCGCCCGGAAAGCCCGCGCAGCCCGCAGACGGTATTGTCCAAGATCGAAAGCGTCGGAAACGGATTTGGACGCTGAAATACCATCCCGATGCGGCGGCGAATCGCCATCGGGTCGATGTCACTCGCGTAGATGTCCTGCCCGTCTAGCAGCACGCGTCCTTCCACGGCCGCGTCGAAGCTGAGCTCGTGAATGCGGTTGAAGCACCGCAGGAGCGTGGTCTTGCCGCACCCCGACGGCCCGATCAGGGCGGTCACCGCCTTGCGCGCAAACCTGATCGAAACATTGCCGACCGCTTTGCGCGGGCCATAGTACGCGCTCAAATCGTCGGCCGCGAGCAACTCCTCAGTAATGGTCGTCATTCGTCCAGCCCGCGCATCGCTCGGCGCAGCATGAAACGGGCGCCGAGGCTCAAGACGAACACGGCCACGATCAGAACGAGTGCGCCGCCCCACGCCTGCTGTTGCCAGTTCGGGTACGGCGAGATGGCATACGTGAAGACCTGCAAAGAAAGCACGGCCATCGGACTGTTTGGGTTCGTCTCCCAGAACTGACTGCCGAAGGCCGTAAACAATAGCGGCGCGGTTTCGCCGGTGACGCGCGCGATCGCCAACAGCAGCGCCGTGATAATCGCCGGCCGCGCAGTCGGCAGCACGATGCGTACCGTAGCGCGGAAGTTCGACATGCCCAGTGCCAGCGCGCCCTCGCGCACGGTTTGCGGGACCGAGCGAATCGCCTGCTCCGACGTGCGCACGAGAAGCGGCAGCATCAGCATCATGAAGGCAAACGACGCGGAAAAGCCCGAAAAATGCTTGAGGGGCGCGACCAAGACCGCATAGGCAAACAGCCCGATCGCGATGCTCGGCACGCCGGAGAGCACGTCCGAAAGGAAGCGTAACGCCTCCGGGATCACGCCGCGTCCGAAGAGCGCGAGATAAATGCCGTTCAGCAGTCCGATGGGCACGGCCATCGCCGTCGCGATGCCGATGACGATGAGCATGCCGACGATGCCGTTCGCAACGCCGCCGCCCGAGACGCCGACCGGATGTGGCAGCTGCGTGAGAAATGCCCAGTTGATCGCGCCGATTCCCTGCGCCATCACGTAGACCAGAATTGCGAGCAGCGCCGCCGCAGCAAGCGCGGCGCAGAACAGCGTCAGGGCTGTGCCGAGCGAGGCATACGCGCGCCGGCGCCCCAATCGCTCGTACCTCGGACCGAAACGGCTAGACGCCTGAACCACGAACGCTCCAGATCATCAGCCGCGCGAGTGCGTTAACGATCATGCTGACGAGGAAGAGGATCAGCCCGAGCTCGATGAGCGCACTGATGTAGATGCTGGTCGTCGCCTCCGTGAACTCGTTGGCGATCACGCTGGCGAGCGTGTACGAGGGCGCGAAAAGCGACGCCGAGATCTCCGGACGGTTTCCAATCACCATGGTCACGGCGATCGTTTCCCCCAGCGCGCGGCCCAGCGCGAGCACGCAGGCTCCGAAGATGCCCACCCGCGCAGCGGGCAGCACGACGCGCGTCGCCGTCTCCCACTTCGTCGTTCCGAGCGAGGCCGACGCCTCGCGCAGGTCGCCCGGTATCGCCGCAATGACGTCACGAGAGATCGCCGTGACGGTTGGGATGATCATGAGGGCCAGTATTATGCCGCCCGTCAGTAGCCCGACGCCGTAGATGGGACCGGAGAAGAGCAGCAGCCATCCGAGCACGTGCTGGAGCGCGGGTCCGATCGCCGTGCGCACGAACGGCGCGAGCACGAATAGGCCCCAGAGACCATACACCACGCTGGGCACGGCCGCTAGCAACTCAATCAAGAACGACAGCGGCGTGGAGAGCCAACGCGGCGCGAAGTCGGCCAGGAAGACGGCGGCCATGATTCCCACGAAACCAGCGAGCACGATCGCGATGAGCGAAGTAACGACGGTCCCATAAATCATCGGCAGCGCCCCGAACTTGCTCGAGTTTGGGTCCCACGCTGTCTTCCAGATGAACGACGGGCCGAACGCCGCGATCGACGGCCACGAGCCCAACACGAGCTCGACGAACAACGCCACGATGAGCAACGCAAAGAGAACGCTTCCGCCGTAGACGATCGCGGCAAAGCCGCGATCGGCCGGGCTTACAAAGCGCGCGAGGCGCCGAAATCGAGGCTCAACGTTTTGCAATCAGTGCTGCATTTGCTTGAGCGTCCCGAGAGCACCCGCCTGCACGTTCTTAGGCAACGGGACGTAATCGACGGACTTCGCGTTAGACTGGCCCTGCGGCCCGACGAGCCACGTGAGCACGTTGTAGAGCATCTTGGCGCGTCCGGCGTCGGCCGGCTTCTTGTAGAGCACGACCCAGGAGTAGCCGGAGATCGGGTACGAGTTGCCTCCGGGAGCATCGACGATCGAGAAGTTCGTAGCGCTGACTTCGGGCTTCGTCGCGGCCGCCGCCGCCACCGTGTCTTCAGAACACGCGACCCACTTCCCGGCCCGATTCTGAATCAGGGCCGCCGGCATCTTGTTCTCAACCACGTACGCGAGCTCGACGTAACCGATGGCGCCCGGGGTGCTGCGCACTTGACCGGCGACGCCCTCGTTGCCCTTGGCGCCGACGGAGCTCGGGGCCGGCCACGAGACGCTTTTGCCCGTTCCGACCTTGGTCTTCCACTCGGGAGAAACGTGGCTGAGGAAGTCGGTGAAGATGTAGCTCGTGCCCGAGCCGTCCGAGCGGTGAACCACGACGATCGCCGCGTCGGGGAGCTTCACCCCTCGATTGAGCCGGGCGATCTGGGGGTCGTTCCACTTGAGGACCTTGCCGAGATAGATGTCGGCAATGACCTGGCGCGTGAGGCGAATCGTGGCGGTTACGCCCGGTAGGTTATAGGCGATCGCCGCACCGCCGAGCGCCACCGGGATCTGAAGGACCGGTTGGCCCGCGCGGGAGAGCTCGTCGGCATTCATCGGAACGTCCGTAGCGCCAAAATCGACGTTCTTTGCGGTAAACTGCTGAATGCCGCCGCCGCTGCCGATCGACTGATAGTTGACCGTTACGTCGGGATTCTTCTGACTATAGATATAGAAGGCTTTGGAAAAGAACGGATAGTCGAAGCTCGACCCGGCTCCGGTAAGCTGCGTTGCGGCTGCAGCCGGCGCGGTCACGGCCGCAATCATGGCCAGCGCGCCAACCCGGCGAATCCACGATCCTATCACTTCAAAAAGCTCCTTTTGACGAAGAGAAGGCGCCCTGCGTTGTAAAATTTTAGAGGGTGTCTTAGTTGTAATCCAGCTCTATTAACCCCACGTTAAGGCCCCCGACCGGCCGTCCGAGGTCCCGCGTCCCCAGGCGGCTCCTAGCCTACCTTGTCATCCTATGCCATACCAAGTCTCGCCGAAGCGCAAAGGATGACCGAGCTACTTACTCCGAAGCCGCGCCCGATGATCGCGGAAGCCAAGCCTGACAATGGCGCGCCCTCGCTGCCCGCGTTGCGCCACACGGCGGCGCACGTGCTGGCGTACGCGGTGCAGGACCTTTTCCCCGAAGCAAAGCCGACGATCGGGCCGGCCATCGAGAACGGATTCTACTACGACTTCGATCGTCCGACGCCGTTTACACCGGAGGATCTGGAGCGGCTCGAGGCGCGCATGCGCGAGATCGTTGCGGCGGACTACCCGATGACCGGGCGAGAGGTAACGCGCGACGAGGCCATCGCGGCATTTGCCGGCAACCCCTACAAGGCAGAGATCGCCCGCGAGGTCCCGGCCGATCAGCCGATCACGCTCTACACGATCGGCGACTTCACCGACCTCTGCCGTGGCGGCCATGCGAACTCTACCGGGCGCATCGGCGCCTTTAAGCTCACGAGCGTCGCGGGCGCGTACTGGCGTGGCGACGAGCACAACGCGATGCTCCAACGCATCTACGGCACGGCTTGGCACGAGCGCGAGCAGCTCGACGAATATCTGGCACGCCTCGAGGAGGCGCAGCGCCGTGACCATCGCCGCCTCGGCGCGGAGCTCGACCTCTTCTCGATCGAGGAAGAGGCCGGGGGCGGGCTCGTCTTCTGGCATCCCAACGGCGCGATCGTGCGGAATATCATTGAGAGCTTCATCCGCGAGGGATTGCGCGAACGTGGATATCAGCCCGTCGTCACGCCCCATATTGCAAGCGAACGGCTCTACGAAATCTCAGGACATCTCGACAACTTCGGAGAGAACATGTTCGGACCGATCGAGGTCGAGAACCAGCGTTTTCGGCTGAAGCCGATGAACTGCCCCGGTCACATTCTGATCTATAAGAGCCACTTGCGGAGCTACCGCGACCTGCCGTTACGATACTCGGAGTTCGGAACCGTGTATCGTTTCGAGCGCTCGGGCGTGTTACACGGGCTACACCGCGTGCGGGG
Organism: Vulcanimicrobiota bacterium; assembly: GCA_963722595.1. Taxonomy (GTDB): domain Bacteria; phylum Vulcanimicrobiota; class Vulcanimicrobiia; order Vulcanimicrobiales; family Vulcanimicrobiaceae; genus Cybelea. The sequence continues at coordinate 522,102 of CAVRNN010000001.1, forward strand.
CTTCACGCAGGACGACGCGCATCTGTTTTGCGCTCCCGATCAGCTTCAGGGCGAATTCGAACGGACGCTCGACGAAGCGCTGCGCTTGATGCGCGCGTTCGGCTTCAGGACGTTTCAATACGTCCTTTCGCGGCGCGCGGAGGCCGATCGCACGGAGACCGATGCGATCGCCGAAGCGGCCATCCGTAATGCGCTCGAACGCTACGAACTGCCCTTCGACGTCGACGAGGGCGGTGGCGCGTTCTACGGGCCGAAGCTCGACGTCAACGTGCGCGACGCTCTCGGCCGCCCGTGGCAACTGGGGACGGTGCAGGTCGACTTCGTTCTGCCTGCTCGCTTCGGGCTTAAGTATCGGGCCGCGGACGGACTGGACCACTGCCCCGTAATGATCCATCGGGCACTTGCCGGCTCGCTGGAACGTTTCTTTGGTATTCTGATCGAGCACTATGGGGGAGCGTTCCCCGCTTGGCTGGCGCCGCTGCAAGTCGTGGTGACGCCGATCTCCGAACACCAAGCGAGCTATGCCAACGAAGTCGCGGAGCGGATTCGGGGAGCGGGCTTTCGGGTCGAGGTGGACGAAGCCAACGAGAAGCTCGGATACAAGATCCGGCACTGGAAAACGCAAAAGGTGCCGTACATCTTGGTGGCCGGCAAACAAGAGGTTGCAGACGGCACCGTGAACGTCAATGAGCGCGGAATCGACGAGAAACGCACGACATCGGTTGAGTCCTTCGTCGAGGAGTTACGAGCAGTGGTGGAGGCGAAGGAATAATATGATGAGGTGTGATGCCCGCGCCGTTTTCGCGGCGCTCGCGCTGGTATTGGCTTCCTGCCAAGGATCGGGTTTCGACAGCGGCATGGGCGGCGACATGGCCCCCCCCGTCACGCAGCCGGGTTCGATCGGCGGCATGAACGGCGGTGGACTCGCGAGCAGCATGAGCGGCGGGACGCTGGCCGGGCCAACGATCGGTCCAAACGGACGCGAGGAACTCGCCAATCCGGGCGCCACGCTCGCGCCCAACGAAGCCCAGTATCCCATTGGGCAAGGCCCGAGCGGGATGAAGTGTCCGCCCGTGATGCAATTCAATCAGCAATACGCGTGCACGTTGGCCTTCAATATTCCGCCCCCGTCCCCGTCGCCGTCTCCAAACGGCAAGGCGACGGCTAAGCCGACCCCGACCCCGACCCCAACACCGACGCCCAAGCCCAGCGCCTCGGCGGCCGACGATAGCTCCGACGACAGTAGCGACGACACGCCTACGCCATCCCCTACGCCCGCCGGAACCATGACGCTCCAGATGGAGCCGCTGCCGCGCGACGTTCCAAGCATGACCAATCCCAACCCGCTCTTCATGCGCATCACGCCGCTTGTCGCAATCCGGCTGCAGAGCAACACCGACTTCGACCTCAACGGCGCGGCCTCCGTACAGTATACGCTGCCGGCGATTCAATTCAACGGCCGAGTTTTTGCGCTACAACTCTATAATGAAAGCATCGTCCGCGGAAAGCGGAGCGATCAGCTGCTGGCGAACTACTCGAAGTTCACCACGCCTCAGAGTCAGACCGTCGGCTTCTCATTCTCCGTGCCGAAGGTGACGGTGCGTCACACCCAAATCTGGCTGCTGGCGATGTACGGTGCGCAGTTGCCGCCAGGCACAACGCCGACTCCCTCGCCGACACCTTCCCCGACTACATCCCCGAGCAGCTCGCCCTAGGTCCGCCCGCTCGGATTGACTCCGGCAGCGCGGCGAACGTTCATCGCAAGCTTCCTCGGATGGACGCTCGACGCGTTTGACTTTCTTCTTTTAACATTCGTCGTCTCGCGCATCGCAGCGACGTTTGACCGCAGCATCGCCGAGGTCACGGGAGCCATCACGATCACGCTGATGTGCCGCCCGATCGGCGCGCTGATTTTCGGCTGGCTCGGCGACCGCTACGGGCGTCGCACCCCGCTGATGATCGACATCGCGTTCTACTCGTTGATCCAGCTGCTCACCGCCTTCTCTCCGAACTTCACTGCTTTTCTCGTTCTCCGAGCGCTCTACGGCGTCGCGATGGGCGGCGAGTGGGGCCTCGGGGCGGCGCTTACGATGGAGGCTCTGCCACCCCATCGCCGTGGCTTCTACAGCGGTTTCCTGCAACAGGGCTACATGGTCGGCTATCTGCTCGCCGCGCTCACGTTTTATCTCGTCTTCACGTTCACTCACTGGGACTGGCGCGCGCTCTTCATCATCGGAGCGCTGCCGGCCGCGCTCATTCTCTACATCCGCACGGGCGTTCCGGAATCCGAGGCGTGGCTTGCGCATCGCTCCAACCGGATTGCCCTTCCTCCCTATTTTCTCGCAAAGAGCGTCGTGGCGCATTGGCCGCTTTTCATCTACGCAATCGCCTTCATGGCGGCGCTCAACGCGATGTCGCATGGCACGCAGGATCTCTATGCGACATTTCTGCAAAAACAGCACGGCTTCACGACCGGCCTCACTTCGACGCTCTCGATCGTAGCGGCGCTGGGGGCGATCATTGGCAGCGCCGCGGGCGGCATCGTCTCCGAACGACTCGGCAGACGCGCAGTCGTCATGCTGTGCGCGGCGTTCGCGCTCGGCATGCTGCCAGTGTGGGCCTTCAGCCCCGGCGCGGTAGCCCTCGCGGTCGGCGCGTTCTTCATGCAGTTCGCGGTGCAGGGCGCTTGGGGCGTGATTCCGGCCCATCTGAACGCAGCTCTCTCCGGCCCAAGCGCGCGGCACGTTTCCCGGTTTCACGTATCAGTTCGGAAACCTGATAGCCGCGAGCGTAGCTCAGATCGAGGCGACGCTCGCGCAAAGGATGCCGCTGCCGAGCGGAATCTTCAATTACGGCGGCGCAATGGCGCTGGTTACCGCCATCGTTCTCTTTTCCGTCTTTGCCCTCGCCGCTCTCGGCTACGTGGTGAAAAAGGAGAACCGCACTGCCAGCTTCCTCGACGCGCCAAGCTAAGGAACGAAATTATCGACCGAGACGCTGCCGCAGGCGCCTGACCGCCCGGGCGTGAATTTGCGAGACTCGCGACTCCGAAACGCTGAGTGTTCTCTTAATCTCTTTCAGGGTTTGCCCCTCGAAATAGTAACCGCGAATCACAATCCGCTCCTGAGGGAGCAGCGCATCGACGGCGCGCCCGAGCTCGGCGCGCAACTCTTCCCGCTCCAGTTCGCTTTCGACGTCGTCCGCGTCATCCAACACGGCATTGGCCGCCTCGAGCGGCACGATTGCGCGCGCATGCACGCGCTCTAGGAGCCGGTCCAGCTCCTGCGGCGACAGCCGCAGGCGGCCGGCCAACTCGTCGCGACTGGGAGCACGGCCAAGCTCGAGTTCGAGTGCCTCGTACGCGTTTTCCAGCTCGCGCGCACGCTGTCGAATTCCTCGCGGGACCCAGTCCAGCGAACGCAGCGCGTCGATGATCGCACCGTTGATCCTGGTTATCGCGTAAGTCTCGAATTTGACCGTGCGCGAGCTGTCGTATTTTTCGATCGCGTCCATCAAGCCGAACACCCCGTCGTTGATGAGATCGTCGATATCGACGCTGGAGGGGAGGTTGACGGAGATTCGCCCGGCGACGTACTTGACTAGATGCAGGTACTTGTGAACGGCCTCTTCGCGCGAAAGGCCCGACTCAATCACGGCACGCGAAGGTGCGAACACCAAATCGCAGTGCCTCGCGGTAAAGATACAGGCGCTCGCTCATCGTTCGCTCGCAATCCTCTTTGAGCAATACTTCGCCCAACCCCGGAGTCCTCGCAAGCTGTGCAAACAGCGCAGCATAGCGTCGCGGCCGGCGTTCCAGGTAGCGCATCAATCGCACGCGATGCGCCAGGCGCCGCGCGAAGCGGCGATCCACGAGCTCCGCGTAGCGCGCGCCCACGTGCTCGCCGCGCTTGATTGCGCGCACAGCCGCGTCGGCGGCGAACCGGCCGCTCATCGCCGCCTCGAAAATCCCCTCACCATTGGTGGCGTCGACGAGCCCGGCAGCGGTGCCGCCAACCAATAGGTCGCCGTCCGCGAAGCGCCGCCGGGCCCGGCCACCGTACAGCAGGTGTCCCTCCGTCTTGACTTTCGCGACCCCGACGGTCGGATAGAGACGCGCGCGTACGCGCGCGGCGAACGCGTCGAGCTCGGCACGCAGCGACTCGCCTCCGATCTTGCCCAGCATGCCCAAGCCGATCGCCAAATGGTCGCGCTTTGGAAACATCCACGCAATGATCTGGCGCCCGTCGCCGGCCGAGTAGTAGTGTAGCTCGAGGCTGCGGTATGCAATAGCGTTCACCGGTCGCTGCGGATACACTCGGTATTGCAGCGTCGTCATCAGACCGTCGCGCCAACGCGGCATCGCGATTCGTCCGAACGACGCATCTTCCATTCGCGCGGTGGCGCCAAGCGCAAAGAACACAACGCGTGCCGCGACGGCACGCCGCCGGCCGCTGGCGAGATCCGCGTACTCGACGATATAGCGGCGTCGGTGGCGGGCGATCGTGCGAAAGAGCGCGCGCGTTCGAAGCTGCGCGCCTTCGTGCACTGCCAAATCCGCCATCGTTCCGTCGAGCTCTTCCCGCGTACTGGTATGTCCCGGGCCGAAGAAGAGCTCGTGCTCCCGGCCGCGCGCGTCGAAGAGGGCCAGTCGCGGCGTGTCGCAGTGGATCAGGCGTCGCGGCAGGTCGAACGTCTCGCAAAACCCGGGCCGCAAGCCAGCTGCGCAGACGCGCTTCTCGCCGACCACGGCATCACGCTCCAAAACGAGCGTCTGGACGCCGGCCCGAGCGGCCTCGCGCGCGGCCGTCGCCCCGGCCGGGCCGCACCCCACCACGAGTAGTTCCGTGCTCTCGCAGGAGAGCGAAGGGCCGGCTATTGCAGGGGTTCCCTCGTTTGGCTTGCCCCGCCGACGGGAAGCCTCTTGGGTACCCAAGCGTGCTAACAAGGAGTAACTATCATGCAGTACCACCACAATCGGCAACGCTTACGGTTGGTTATCGGAATGGCTGCCCTTTCGCTGATCCTAGCTGCGTGCCACGGTGGATCTTCCGGCAGCGCGCCCTATCTTCCGGCGAACGGCACGCCGACCCAGGTCGGCAACCAGGAGCTCGCGCCGAACGACAACGACCGCGGCGAGGTCCGCTCCAGTTGCGGCCATCATGTCCACATCGTGCTGGCCGGGATCATCAAATGCCGCTTCCACGAGGTGGGAGACACCGACGCGCACTTCACGCTGAAGAACGATACGCACGGTCTGATCCTCATCTCGCCCATGAGCGGCAATCGGCACACGAAATTCACGATCACGGGACTCGTCGTCGGCAGCGGCCACTTTACGGTACGCGCCGCAGGCGACCCGGGGCACCGCCTCATCGTCACCGTAAAGGTCACGCTCTAACAGCGAGGTACGCAAAGAGGAAGGCTCGCCGAACGGCGGGCCTTCTTTGCGGCCCGATTCGCCGCGGATAGGACTTGCGCGTCCCGCCGGAGTAGGGACGCCGGTCGGCCCCCCGGGGCCGGTATTTTTGCCCCGTCGTCCCTTTGTCGTCCCTTTTAAGGAACAGAATGACCGCACAGACAGCCATTGCAAGCGGGCTCATCGGAGGCATCCTCGCGGTGCTCTACGGGGTCGCACTCACGTTCTGGGTGCTCGCCCAACCCGCCGGCAATCAACGCATGCGCGAGATCGCGGCCGCGATCCAGGAAGGCGCGATGGCGTTCTTGCAGCGCCAGTACCGCACCATCGGCATCGTCGCTATCTTGCTCGCGATCGTAATTCTCTTCGCTCCGACGCTCGGTAGGGAAGCCGCCGTGGGTTTTCTGATCGGCGCGATCCTCTCGGGCGCGGCGGGGTTCATCGGCATGGTGGTGTCAGTCCGTGCCAACGTCCGTACCGCCGAGGCCGCGCGGGAAGGGCTCGGCCCGGCGCTCAACGTCGCGTTTCGCGGCGGCTCCGTGACGGGGATGCTCGTTGTGGGTCTCGGGCTGCTCGCGGTGTCGGGATACTATGCGATCTTGTTGCGTGTCAACAGCGGCGACGCCGCGAGCTCGCTCAACGCGATGGTTGGCCTCGCGTTCGGCTGCTCGCTGATCTCCGTTTTCGCGCGTCTCGGGGGCGGCATCTATACGAAGGCAGCCGACGTGGGCGCCGATCTCGTCGGAAAGGTTGAGGCGGGCATCCCTGAGGACGACCCCCGCAACCCGGCGGTCATCGCCGATAACGTCGGCGACAACGTCGGCGACTGCGCCGGCATGGCCGCCGACCTGTTCGAGACGTATTGCGTGACAACCGTGGCCGCGATGCTGCTCGGAAACCTGCTGTTCGGGTCGAAGCTCCCCGGCGCCACGACGTTCCCGCTATTGCTCGGCGCCGTCTCGATCGTCGCTTCGATTATCGGCGCAATGTTCGTAGGCGTTGGGCAAGTGCGCCGCGCAACGATCATGGCCGCGCTCTACCGCGGCATGACGGTAGCAGGCGTGCTTGCGCTGATCGGCTTCTACTTCGTCGCGCAGCGCGTTTTCGCCGGCACCGACCTCGTCAGCGAAACGAACATCTTCATCTGCGCAGTCATCGGCGTGGTGATTACCGGCCTAATCACTTTCATCACCGAGTACTACACGGGTGCGCAATTTTCGCCGGTGCAGCGCATCGCAAAGGCGTCGATCACCGGCCACGCAACGAACATCATTGCTGGGCTCGCCGTCTCGATGCAGGCGACGGCGCTTCCGGCCATCGTCATCGTCATCGGCATCCTCCTGAGCTATGCGATGGCGGGCGTCTACGGAGTCGGCATCGCGGTCATGGCCATGCTCTCCATGGCCGGCATCGTCGTCGCCATCGACTCGTTCGGACCGATCACCGATAACGCGGGCGGCATCGCGGAGATGGCCGACATGCCGCGCGAGGTGCGGGACGTTACGGACCCCCTCGACGCCGTCGGCAACACGACGAAGGCTGTGACCAAGGGCTACGCGATCGGGTCGGCCGCCCTCGCCGCGCTGGTGCTGTTCGCGTCGTTTTTGCAGCAGCTGACGAACCACAAATGCCCCGGCGGGGAAGCCGCGTGCGTAGAAGGCGTGCGCAACCTCTTCGCCATCGGCAACCCGTTTGTGCTCACCGGCCTTTTCATCGGCGGTCTACTGCCGTATCTCTTCGCGTCGCTCTCGATGGAGGCGGTCGGACGCGCGGGCGGGGCGGTCGTCGAAGAAGTGCGCCGGCAATTTCGCGAGATTCCAGGGATCATGGAGGGTACCGGCCGCCCGAACTACGGCACGACCGTCGACATCGTGACGCGCTCGGCTCTGCGCGAGATGATCGTTCCCGCGCTGATCCCGGTGGGCGTGCCCGTTCTCGTCGTGCTGCTTTCGTACTTCCACGTGCTCCCCGGCGACACGGGCGCGCAGATGATGGGCGGCATCCTCGTCGGGTCGATCGTCACCGGATTCTTCGTCGCGATCTCCTTCACATCGGGCGGCGGCGCCTGGGATAACGCCAAGAAGTACATCGAGGATGGACACTACGGCGGGAAGGGATCGATCGCCCATCAGGCCGCCGTCACCGGCGACACCGTGGGCGATCCCTACAAAGATACCGCAGGGCCGGCGATCAATCCGATGATCAAAGTGCTCAACATCGTCGCGCTGCTGCTGGTCGCGTTTCTCGCGCATTAAGGAACCGAGTTCGGCACCGCCAAGAACGTAACGAAGGTTGCCCCGGACGACGGGCAAGTGCCGCTCACGAGCTCGCATGCCTGCCCCGCGATCTCGCCGCGGTTGTTGATTCCACCCACGCTCACGAGCTCGAGCTGCGGGTACGACTGCAGCACGAGCTTGGTCAGATCGGTCATCATCCCGTTTTGCCAAACATACACGTGCGAGCTCGGAAAAGAAACGCCTAAAACCGTTCCCTCGTCGTTGATCGACGTCGGCTCGCTGAGGGCATCGCCGGGCAGCGTACCGATCCTCGTGGGCGGCGACGACGGGTCGGTCCAGACGACCGAGATGAAGTTCGGATTGCCCGCGCGATCTCTGACTCGCCGATCGAGGAACCCGGCGATCTCATCCCTATCGTTGATCGCCACCGGCGTGTTCCATGCCGTTCCCCCGAGGGTCTGCAGCTCTATCGGTTCGCTGTTCTTCCAGAGTATCGCGTGCCGCGCCGTGAAGCGCCCGACGGCCTGATCGCAGATGCCCGAAATGCCGACGACGTCTCCCGCCCTGTTGACGGCCGTAGCGGCGCCGTCCGGCTCCGTCCTCCCGTGGAGCGTCAGAGTGGGAAGGGCGTGCGCCTTGCGCGTTACCGCGTTCCACTCTGCGGGGAGAAATTGCAACACTTGCGGCGATTTGCACGTCGGATCGTGCTTCTTCGTCTCGGCCCAGCCGACGATCTCCCCGCTCTCGTTCATGCCGGCGCCGTAGCCGTTGTTTCCGCCAAGCGTAGGTAGCTTGTGCATCTTCCCGTCGTGCCATACGAATCCGAGGCACGTGTCGCCGGAGCTGCCGTTATCGGGCAAAAACGCATGACAGCTCCAGCTCGTGCTTTCGCCGAGCGGATCCTTGTGCGACGTCTCGGAGATGCCCGAGACGTAGCCGCGGTCGTTGTCGACCGGCCACTCGACCGCGCTGTTTGGGCCACCGAGCGTGCCGAGGTCGGTCACGTTCCCGTTTCGCCACAGCGCGGCATGCATCGTCGTATTCCCGGATAGGAAGGAGGTTCCCATCGGCCAGCCGCGCCCGTTGATCGAGTTCGCGGCACTGTTGGTTCCCCCGAGCGACGGCAAGACGGTGACCGTATAGCCTCCGCTTGTCGCCGCCGCGAACGCGCTCGGGTTGGCGGCGAAGATTCCGCTTCCGGCGCCCGATGATGAGGAACAGCCGCCGGCGATAAGCACCGCGGCGATGGAACTGACGACTCGATCTCTCACGTAAAACCTCCAGCCTAGTTGGGGTGTTCGCGTCAAGCGTATCGGCTCGGGGTTTACGCGTCTGTCACGTTCGGACGGTCTGGAGCATAATCGGTCACAACCCCTACGGCCGTCGCGTTACCACTAATTCGACATGTGGGAAGAGCGCGCGTGGCGGCGGCACGAAGACCGCGAGATGGTCTTCCGCGTCCGGGAGAGCAGCGCCGGACGGCTCTGGGACGGCTTCGATGCCTTCATCTACGAGGCGTCAGCGGGATTTTCCGAGCAACAGTTCGTGCGCCACAACGTCAGCATGCAGATCGGCAGACCGGTTCTCGTTACGAGCCGCTGCAACGGCGAGACGCTGCGGCGCCTTCAGGTGCCGGGCGACGTCAAGATCGTGCCGCCCGGTGTGCCGCGGGTCTGGGAAACCGAATCGGCCACGATCAAGCTCTCGATGTATCTGAGTCCGGCGCTGATGCTTTCGACAGCCGAGGCCATGGGTGTCGCCCCCGATCGCGTCGTCATTCCTCCCTGCCTCCACCTGCGCGATCCGCGCATCGAACACATCGGTTGGGCGGTGAAGGCCGAGCTCGAGGCCACCGAGCCGCTCGGCCGCCTGTACGGCGACTGTCTCGGAGTCGCTCTCGCCTCGCACCTCTTGAGGGCGTACGCGCCTGCGGCGGCATCCCGCGCCGACGGTCGCCTCCCGCGGCGGCGGCTCGCCCGCGTGCTGGATTTCGTGCGCGATAACATCGCGAGCGATCTCTCCCTGGCCGAACTCGCAAGCGTCGCCGGCGTGAGCCCTTCGCACTTCAAGACGCTCTTCAAACAGAGCGTCGGCATGCCGGTCCATCGGTACGTAATACACCGGCGCGTCGAGTACGCCGCGGAACTCCTTGCCGGTAGCCATGCGCCGCTCGCCGACGTAGCGCTCCAGGCCGGCTTCGCCAACCAGAGCCACATGGCGCGCTCTATACGCCGGGCTCTGGGCGTCACGCCGGCGCGGCTTCGCTCGGGATTTGGGGTATGAGAGATGCATGAACCAATCCGCCCACGGCGTGAGTTCCAAGCGCATCAGCAGGATGATCGCCCAGGGCGTCGCCACTGAAATCATGCGAACGGTCGATTGCAAGCTACACGGCTGCAAGCCAACCGTGACGATCGTCCAGGCGGAGGCCGACGGATTAGAGTACGCGATCTCGGGCTGCTGCGACGATTTACGGAAAAGGACGCGAAGGGCGATTGACGATCTGCTCGGATGGGGCGTTGCCGCGTCCGCCTAGCCGCTGGTTGAAATCAGCCTCTCGTACTTTCTAAAGATCACGAAATAGCTCGTCGCGATGAATGCGATGGCGAAGGCGAGGAGCGCGTCGCCAATGGTCGTCGAGAGGCTTCCGCGGTGTGGCATCAGCATGCGAGCCGCGTAGCGCAGGCCGAACGCCGCGGCGAAAATGACGACCGTGACCCATGACGAGCCGAGATACATCACGCCACGGCGATCGGTCGGACGCACGTCGGTGTGCATGCCGCGCAAGATTCCGAAAGGGACGCCGGCTGCGGCGCCCACGATCAAACCGAGTACGATCTCCTGCGGGGGCGCCGGATTGAGAAGCTCAGTGGCGTAGATCGCCCACGCCGTCAGCGCGCAGAGAAGGATCGGCGTGATCCACATGCGTGTCACGCTGATGCGCTGAGGCCGGACCAAGCGAATCGCCAGGACCGCGACCACGACGACCAGCGGCAGCAGCTGAAGCCACGCCGGTCCGCTCGCGCTGGTTTGCGTTACTTGATCTCCACCTTAGCGCCGGCTTCCTCGAGCTTCTTCTTGACCTGCTCCGCTTCGTCTTTATTGACGCCCTCTTTAACCGCTTTGGGCGCGCTTTCGACGAAGGCCTTGGCTTCAGTGAGTCCGAGGCTGGTGAGCTCGCGGACCGCCTTGATGACCTTGATCTTCTCCGGACCGATTTCGGACAGGACGACGTCGAATTCCGTCTTCTCCGCGGCCGGGGCGGCTGCGGCGCCTGGAGCGGCGGCCATCATGGCGACGGGCGCGGCCGCCGAGACGCCATATTTCTCCTCGAGCTGCTTCACGAGATCGGCGAGTTCGAGGACGGTGAGCTTGTCGATTTGTTCGATGAGTTCGGCAACTGCCATGGTCTGTCAGTCTTCCTTCTAAGCGGTAAGTGATGCGCTGGCTTTTTGTTCGCGGATGCGCTCCAGGACGCGCACGAGGCCGCTCTGATTCCCTGAGAGCACGGTGACGAGCCCGCGGATCGGATTGGCAAGTGTGCCCACGAGATTCGCGATCAGCTGCGGCTTCGGCGGAATCTTGGCGAGCGTGTCCACCTGCGCCGCATCGACGACCTTCCCGTCGATGTACGCAGCCTTGACCGCGACCCGCTTGACCGTGTCGCTGAAGGTTTTGAGCGCCTTCGCGGGCGCCACGGGATCCTCGCCGGCAAACACGATGCCGGTCGGCCCGGCGAGCACCGCCTCGAGCTGACCGGCCAAATCGCCTGCGGCGATGCGAAAGAGCGTGTTCTTGACGACGGCGTATGTATCGCCGCCCTTGCGAAGCTCGCCGCGCAGCTTCGTGATCTCCGCGACGCTCAGACCGGCGTAGTCTGTGAAGAACAGGTTTTTCGATGCGGCAAGTCTCTCGCTGAGCTCGGCAATGGCGGATTCTTTTCGGGCGGTCGGCATGCGTGCTGCTTTCGATACGTGACGATGTGCGAAATCAAAAAGCGCCCCGTCACGAGGCGCCCATCTCGATGGCCGCATCGCCGCGTGGCGAAGCGGAATCTCGTTGCGCATCCTCGGTAGCCATAAATTAAAGCCTCGCGGCCGGCTACGGTCTCTGGAGCCGTCGGCTAGACTACCACAGCCGGGGCCGGGAAGGCAAGGCTTTCTGCAAGAAGGGTGTCATATACTTGACTAAAGTGCTTCTTCACGGTATTATTATGGCATGGACAAGCAGCCGGTTCCTAAGACGATGCTCCAAGCGGTTCGGCAATTCGCTGACCCTCAGAAGGCGCATGATTTCTTCGTCCAGATTCGCTTCCCGAATGGCGTAGCTTGCCCCCGTATGGGCTGCGGCTCGACGGCGGTAGCCTATATGCCCAAGGTATGGCGCTGGTACTGCAACGAGTGTAAGCGGCAGTTCTCGGCCAAAGTCGGGACGGTCTTTGAGGACTCTCCCATCCCGCTCACCAAGTGGCTCCCCGCCGTTTGGCTGATCGCGAGCAATCGTAACGGCATTTCGTCGTACGAGCTTGCCCGGGGCCTAGAGGTCACGCAAAAGACGGCCTGGTTTATGCTGCACCGTATCCGCGAAATGATGGGCGACCATTCGGACGATATGCTCACCGGAACCGTAGAAGCTGACGAAACCTATATCGGCGGCAAGTGGCGCAATCGCTCCAAATCTAAGCGCAAGGAGCGGTCTTTGTCGTCCAAGCGGTACGACGATAAGACCCCGGTGTTCGGCATGGTGGAGCGCAGGGGTCGCGTTCGCGCCTGGTCCATTCCTGATCGCAAGCTTCAAAAGACGATTCTGCCGAAACTACGCGACAGCATTCATCCCGACGCGACGGTTTACACCGATGCGCATACCCTCTACACGCACATTAACGAGTTCTTCCTGAAGCACTCGACGGTAAACCATTACCTTGACGAGTACGTTCGCGGCGACGTTCACACGAACAATATCGAAGCATTTTGGGCAGTCCTGAAGCGTACGATCGGCGGGACATACACGCACGTTAACCCTCGTCACTTGGACCGCTACCTGGCGGAGCAAGTGTATCGTTTCAACGAGCGCGAGAACGAGGATGGTCCGCGCTTCGCCAAGGCGGCAAAGAAGGCCGACGGGCGACGACTTACATACAAGGCACTTACAAGCAAAGGTTAGGGTCGCGTGGCCGCGGCTAGATCAAGGCTTGCTGAGACAAGAAGGAGTAACCCTTAGTAGACGCAGGCCAACGTCAGCCCGATCAACCCAATGATAAGCCAGGCCGCCCAGCGACTCTCGGAGTAAACTCCGACGCTGACGAAACCGATTCCCGACGCAAACGCGAGGAGCAACAGGAAAGAACCGACAGCCGCCGCCAAAAGTGGATGGTTGCGTTCACCGGAGTGATCGCCGTTGCCACTCTGATCTACGCGGGGATTTCCGCTTGGCAACTGAAAACGATGGGCGATCAATTGGGAGAAGAAAGAGCCGAGGCCACCTCCAACTCGGGTTACATTAAAACGCAACTTAGAAAACTTAACGTCAGCGTTTGCGAGCAGGGGCGGCTGGCTATCGCTGAGGCGAAAGCTGCCGTGGCCGCAAAATCCGCCGCAGAAACGGCTTCTGTCGCTTTGGGAAACGAACGGTCGCAGTTCTCTAGGCAAATGTCTGAGATTGAAGCTGCAAATCAAGCAGAGGTTGGCACGATGGAAAGAGGTGTCTCCGAGGAGAACCGCTTTGCTTCCGCGTCCGAAAAATCTTCCGCTGTCAGCACCAGGGCCCTTGCTGACCATGAGGCAGAGCAACGCGCTAACGTTACGATCAATGGCTCGGTAAACTACATTTCGGGGGCCATAGCCGTGGGCGCCGAGGTTCGAGACATTGGACAAACGGCGGCGCAGCAGATCAGAGTCGCTTACGCTCTCAGCGCGTCCACCTTTGGCGTGACACAAACGGGCATGCGAAGACGCGAAGACGACGTTTTTGGAAAACTCATACGTGTAAGCCCGCAGACGATTGCATATCTGCCTGCTGGAACTTCGGTATCTTATACCGTTCGGTCTGGAAGCATAGCCGCAGACACCTGGGAGAGAATAAAACACACCGCCGGAGGGTGGGTCCTCGTCGCAAGGGTTACCTATCGCGATCTTTATGGACGATCTTATTGGACAAACCTCTGCACCTACCAAACAGGGCAAGACATGGCCTTTTACTGCCCAAAGTACAACGATGTAGGCGAGTTCGGCGCCGCTCACCCTCTTCCGAACCCTCCGTTCCAGCCAGCGCACAAGTAAAACTCGGAAGAAGAAGAATCGCTTGCCGAAACAAGTTCCCCCAGGCACTCCCGGTGAACCTATTCCCGACAGTTGGCTTGCGGCTAACGATGAGTGCGTTAGTAAATGCGTTCACCTTGTGGGCGGAATTGTAATCCAATGGTCGTGGATTGAGGCCATGTTGGCGCAAATCTATTGCAACCTGGCGTGTAATCCTGAGCCAGAAAGCGGCGTTGCATCGGTCGAACACTGGATTGCCGTAGAAACCTTCGAGCACGCGCAAAGCATAAAACTAAAACGCAACATACTCTTGGGTGCGGCCAAAAAGAGAAACCTGTCAAGCAAAACAATTAACACATTGTCTGAACTAATCAAGATCGCTCAAAAACTTTACAATGATACCCGCATAACCGCCGCTCACGGAAGATGGATGGTCTCTCCCAGCTATCCTGGGGCCTTGGTTTACATGCAAAACGTTGGGAACAGCGGCAAAGCCTTGATTTACGACGCTGCAGAGCTGAGTGAGGACCTCCAGAGACTAACTGACCTCGGCGGCGAACTCTCTAAGCTCCTTGGCCATGTTATTATCCCGGAGTTGAAAAGCAAGTCGCGCTGATCGCCCAGATGGCTCACGCCCATCCATGATTTCGCGCAATCCAGCTAATGCGGACATGGCCTCCCACTCGTCTACGTCCAATAGTGAGCAGAGGAAGGCTACCGCGTTCGCGTGGAGTTCCTTTGTGGCTATTTCGCCGTCTTGGTTCTCAGCCTGGCCTTTACGCTGATGCCCTTTTTGTTGGCCTTGATCTTCACACGTTTGACCTTTTCCGGGGGAGCATGGACGATCTCGCCCAAGACCTTCTTTAGTTCGTCCATCGAGATTAAAGGCTCTAGCTGCTTCTTCACGGGATTCATCATAGCACTTTTCGGAGGCGTGAATCATAATGGCGCAATCAACTCCTCGTAAGCGCGTAATCATGGAAATTGTTCCAACAATGCCGCTCAACGCCACCATCATCAGGGTGACAGGCGGTCCGTTCGTTATTGAGGGCCTGCAAAACGATGCGGAATTAGTCTGCGGCAGGTGCGACCGTCGATTGGCTTTCGCCCCCAGCGTCGGCCATTGGAGAGGAGCCGCTGGCCCCACGATCTTCGTATGCGAGACATGTGGCGCGAATAATCTCGCCCCATAGCGCCGAAGGTCGCCCTGCCAACGCCCTGGTTAGGGCGGGACCAGGAACAGACCAAACCTTGCCCGGAGGAAGGTCAATAACAATGTCCATGCGCCTACACCCCTATAGCCCTGTCACGGCAGGGTCCAGCTTATGAAAAAGCCGCACTTTAGTCAAGTATATGACACCCTGCAAGAAAGCGTCCGCATGGCGCAACTTAGTCCGGCCGATGCGCTCGAACGGCTCAAGGCCGGCAACGCGCGTTTCGTCGCCGGCACGCCGCGCAGCGAACCGTTCGGGCCGCGCATGGCGGAACTTGCCAATGGTCAGACCCCGTTCGGCGTCGTGCTGGGATGCTCGGACTCGCGCGTGCCGGTGGAGACCGTCTTCGATCAGCAGCCGGGAAATTTGTTCGTCGTTCGCGTCGCAGGTAATTTCCTGAATGCGGATGTGCTCGGCTCGATTGAGTACGCCGTCGAGGCGCTGAAGTCCAAGCTCATCGTGGTGCTCGCGCACGAGGGCTGCGGCGCCGTGGGAGCCGCGCTGAAATATGTTCGGGATGGGGCCGAGCAGCCGGGGCACATCCAAGAGCTCGTCAACGCCCTCGTTCCGGCGGTAATGGCAACACGCGGCGCCGCGGGCGATTGGCACGCAAGCGCTGTCGCCGAAAACGCCGAACTCACCGTTAACGCCATGCTCGCCCGCTCGCGCATCATCGCCGATGCGGCCCAGCGCGGCGCCGTACAGGTAATCGGTGGAATCTACAGCATTCGCACGGGAATCGTCGCGTTCGCATAACGGGCTCGTGGCGCCGGTCGTGAACTTCGTATGCGATCGCCTGTCGCTGGCCGTCGTCGCGATCGGGACGGTGCTGATGGTGCTCGTCTTCGTCGTCGTCGAGAACAACGCGACCCACATCGGCTACTACCCAATCGTCTTCACGGGCAACACGGATCGCATCGAAGTCGAGGCCGGCGCGCGTGGCGCCGGCGGCTTGCGCACGGGCGATCGCATCGACTTGGGCACGTTGACGCAGCCGGAGCGTTTTTCGCTTCTGCGCGGCGCTCCCACAGACGCCGCGTTGAGCGTTCGGGTCTTGCGAGACGGCCGCTTCCGCCAGCAACGCCTGACCGCCAGCTCCGTGGATCACTCGCCGCGCGCCCAACTGACGCGCGACGTCGGAATACCCTTGAGCTTCTTCTTGTCGCTCGCGCTCGCGAGCGTGCTGTTCATCCTGCGGCCGCGCCCGATCACGCTGGCCTTCTATGTCTACACGATGCTAATGCTCGTGAAGACGAACCAGACGGCGCTCGATCTGGCCAGCTGGCCCATCAGCGTCGCGAGCGACATGGCGATTCAGATCGTGTATCCGCTTGCGCAGCTGATGATCTTGATCTTTGCGCAGCGGCTTTATGGGCGCCCGAGCCGCGCATGGCCCTGGTTTTTCGGTCTCGCGCTGGCCCTCTCGGTCGTGGTATTCCTGGTATGGCTCGACCCGGTCGTCTGGATGGTGTTCCAGCGCTACGGCATTCCCGGGCCGACGCAACTCTTCATGAGCCTCTCCGACGTTCTGCTGCTCGTCGTCGTCCTCGCCGGGCTCGCGTACATCGCGTCGGGAGCAACCGGTCTGGATCGCCGGCGCGTGACGTGGGTGATCGCGGGCATCGCCCTCGCGCCGATCCTCGACTTCACCTGGGCGATCGACGACGTGCTCTACACGCTGTTCGGGAACCAGTCCGTCGTGCTGCTCGAGCTGCAGCACTGGACCGACGCACTGGGACCGTGGTTCGGGCTTGCCGGCTGCGCCTTCGTCGTCTACGGTTTCCTATCGGAGCGCGTGATCGATTTTCGCTTCGTCATCGGGCGCGCAGCGATCTACGGGTCGATCACCGCGGTGCTACTGCTGTTGTTTGGCATCCTCGAATGGTGGGCGGAGCAGATCTTCGAGAGTACGCGTCCCGCGATCTACCTGAGCCTGTTCGCGGCCCTCTTCATCGGCTTTTCGCTCAACGCAATCCACGGCCGCGTTGAGGACTTCCTCAACACCTTCTTCTTTCGCGATCAGCGTCGCGCCGAAACGGCGTTGCGTACCGCATCCAAGGCACTGGCCAACACGTCGTCCGAGAAGACGCTGATCGACTTCCTCGTGGACGAGCCCATGCGCGCCCTCGGGCTCAGCTCGGCCGCATTGTTTCTCGCGAACAACACTGACGGCTCGTTCGAGCGCGCCTCCGATCGCGGCTGGAATCGCCGCGAGGCGGAGGCGATCGACGCGGAAGATCCGCTGATCGTGGAGCTGCGCGCGGAGCTTGGGCCCATCGTGCTGGACGGACGGCCGCGCGCGGAGACGATCCTGCCCGGTGGTCCGAAAGCGCCGTCGCTCGTCGTGCCGCTCATCATGCGCGGCGCGGTCTTCGGCTTCGTGCTGTACGGCGCGCGCAGCACCGGGTTACCGTTGACGGCCGACGAGCGCAGCCTCCTCGAATCAATCGCGCGCAGCGCGGCCGCCGCGTACGATCACATCGACGCCGACAGATCCCGCGCGCGCATCGCCGAGCTCGAAGCCAAGCTGCACGAGCTCGGCATGTCGTCTTGAGCTAGGCCGTAGCCTTTACCCGGTTTGGATCCACCTTGACGCCGGGGCCCATCGTGCTTGCGAGCGTGACGCTGCGCAAGTAGGTGCCCTTCGCGGCTGACGGCTTCGCGCGGACGATCGCGTCGAGCAAAGTCGTGATGTTTTCGACCAGGTGCGCTTCGTCGAAGCTGGCCTTGCCGACGATCGTGTGGATGATGCCCGTTTTGTCGAGGCGGAACTCGACCTTGCCGGCCTTGATGTCGCGGATCGCCCCGCCGATGTTCGGCGAGACCGTGCCGGCCTTTGGGTTTGGCATCTTTTGGGCGAGGATGCGTCCCAGCTCTTTGCCGACCTGCGCCATCATGTCCGGCGTCGCCACGGCGACGTCGAACTCCGTGAGGCCGCTCTTGACGCGGTCGATCAAGTCCTGATCGCCGACGATGTCGGCGCCGGCCTCCTGCGCGGCTTTGGCGTTGTCGCCCTTGGCGAACGCGATGACGCGCACCGTGCGTCCGGTTCCGTGCGGCAACAGCACGGTTCCGCGCACGTTTTGATCGCTCTTCTTGGGATCGACGCCGAGCCGGACGTGCGCCTCGACCGTTTCGTTGAACTTCGCGTTGGAGTTGCGCTTCACGATAGCGATCGCCTCGGGCGTCGAGAAGAGCCGCTTTCGATCGAAGCTCTCCGCGAGCGTTTTGAATCGTTTTCCGTGGTGCTGCGGCATGCTATCACTCCACCTCGACGCCCATCGAGCGCGCCGTGCCGGCGACGATCTTCTTCGCCGCGTCGATGTCGTTGGCGTTGATGTCGGGCATCTTTACCTTGGCGATTTCCTCGAGCTGGCTCTGTGTCAGCTTCCCGACCTTGTTGCGGTTGGGCTCCTTGCTGCCCGACTCGATCTTCAGAGCCTGCTTGATCAGAAACGACGCCGGAGGCGTCTTCGTGATGAACGTGAACGTCCGGTCCTCGAAGACCGTGATCTCGACCGGAATGATCATGCCGGCTTGCGACGCAGTACGCTCGTTGTACTGCTTGCAGAAATCCATGATGTTGAGCGAATAGGGTCCGAGTGCCGGACCGATCGGCGGCGCGGGCGTTGCCTTGCCGGCCGGAATCTGTAGGCCGATCTTGCCTACGACCTTCTTAGCCACTTATTTCTCCTTACGAAGCGCTTTAGAACGTTTCTCCCCCTCGCAATCTCGGAACCGGCGCCGGGGTATCGCGCCGGCCTGATTCCTAAACTTTTTCTACCTGGAAGAACTCGAGTTCGACGGGCGTCTCTCGCCCGAAGATCGAGATGAGCGCGCGCAGGCGCTCCTTCTCCGGCGCGATCTCGTCGACGACGCCGGTAAAGTCAAAGAACGGACCCGACGTAACCTTGACGCGGTCGCCCTTCTTGAAGTCGATCTTGAGCTTGGGCGCCTCGATGCCCATCTGTTTGAGAATAGTTTTGACCTCTTTGTCTTGCAGCGGCACCGGCTTCTCGCCCGGCCCCGGACTGCCGACGAAACCCGTGACGCCTTGCGTATTGCGCACGACGTACCAGGACTGGTCGTCCATGATCATCTCGACCAAGACGTAACCCGGGAAGACCTTCTTCGGCGTGATCTTACGCTTGCCGTCTTTGAACTCGACCTCGTCCTCCATTGGAACGAGCACGCGGAAGATCTTGTCCTGCATGCCCATCGAATGGATACGGCGCTCGAGGTTCGCCTTGACCTTGTTTTCGTACCCAGAATAGGTGTGCACGACGAACCAGCTCCGGTTGTCTTTCGGCTTGGCCTGAACTTCTTCGGTTTCGAGTTCGGTATCGGCGAGCTCGGTATCGGCGAGCTCGGTTTCGCCGAGGGGTTCCTCGACCGCGCCGGCGACGTCTCCCATCTGGGTGTCGTCGATGATCGGCTCGACCGCGGGTTCCACGGTCTCAGTGTCTTGGCGTTCGATGTCGTACATGGGTGCTATCCCGTTACTGGGTGGATCACGGTGAAGAGCCAGCCGAATAGCTGGTCGAGCACGAAGGTGAAGAGGCCGATGCCGACGACCAGCAGGATCGTCAGGACGGTCGCCGAGATCCACTCGTCGCGCGTCGGCCAGGTGACGCGGCGAAGCTCCGCGATCACGCCGCGGATGAAGTCGCCGCCTGCCAGACTCTGAGCCGTTCTTTTCTGCTGTTCGTTCACCGAAATTTCACTTCTTCGTTGTCACCCGAGCCTGTAGAAGGGTGGCAGGGCGGACAGGACTCGAACCTGCAACAACTGGTTTTGGAGACCAGGACTCTACCAATTGAGCTACCGCCCTATCTGGTCTCTCGATGCGGGTTGTGCGAGCGGCAGAAGCGGCAGTATTTCTTGAGCTCCAGCCGATCGGTCGTCTTCGATTTATTCTTTTGCGTGTTGTAGTTGCGGCGCTTGCATACGGTGCAGGCCAGGACCACCATCACGCGCGTCTCTTTCTTTGCCATCAGTAGTCTACCACAACATGAATAAAACGGACCGCCGGTCCGTTCCAGGCACTCATGCTAGCACACCCGCGAGCCGCCACGCAACCGGGGCGGTCCGGACGAAGCGGGCGAGCATTCTCCAGCGCCAATCGCCTGAGGTTCGTGCGCCCGGCCAGAATCGAACTGGCAACCTTGGGCTTAGGAGTCCCCTGCTCTATCCAGTTTGAGCTACGGGCGCGCACTTGATTTCACTATATTTGACAGGGCTTTTCGCGTGGCTGACGCGCGGTTCCAAGCGCTGCGGGCGGCTTCATGTGGCCAATTTGTGGCCCTTGGTAAACCAAGCAGCGTTATTCCGCCTTCGGACGCTTGGAAGCGTCGGCTCACTTCTCGGCCGTTTGACGACGCGCCTGGGCTTCGGTGATCGCCTCTCCAATGCTCGCGACGGCCCGTTCTTGAGCGCCGGCGACGACGTGACTGTACACGTTGAGCGTCGTCGAAGCCGAGGCATGACCAAGCAGCGCCGCGACGGTTCGCACGTCGGCGCCGCTGACGAGCGCCTGCGTGGCGCCAAAGTGCCGCAGCGAATGCAGCGAGTAGCCTTTCGCCTTCACGCCCGCCTGTGTGGCCGCGACGGAGAACGCTTTGGATACCGCATCGAGGTCGAGCATTCCACCAAGCTCGTTTGTGAACACAAACCCGCTTTCTACGTAAAGACCGCCGTCCACCACGAGGCCGCCCGCGGCGAGCCGGTCTTGATGCTGCATCGCGCGCTGCCGACGCAACGCCGCGAGTGCGCGCGGAGCGAGAGGAATGACGCGCTCGCGCCCGGTCTTCGTCCCTTTCACGAAGCGACCGCCGCGACGGTCTTCGCCGATCGCTTGTCGCACCGCGGCGACGCCGCGCTCGAAGTCAATCGAGTCCCAGGCGAGCGCTCCAATCTCGCCGCGGCGCATCCCCGTCATCGCCGCAAGCACGAAGAACGTATGATGACGTGACCCTTCGGATGCGGCAAGAACCGCAGCGACCTGTTCGGAGCTCAGCGCCCGAGCCGGTGACGGCGCCCCCTTTGGCTTGTCGCCTTTCTTTACCATGCGGGCGACGTTGCGACCAACGAGCTCCTCGCCTTCGGCCCAATCGAGAAGGCGATGAAGGAAGCGGTGAACACGCAAGACGGTATTTGCCGAAAGCGCCTTGCCGACGCGCTCGCGGTCCTTGCCGCTCGTCGCCTTTGCTCTCGAACGCTGGCGATAAGTGATCGGCTGCGTACGCAGCTTCGCGTAGAGCGCGGTAAGGTGCGCCGGCTTCAGCTTTGCCACCGGGATACCGCCGACGGTCGGCGCAACATGCATGCGCCAATGCTCGCCATAGCGTGCCGTTGTCGATGGCGAAAGCTCATGCGCGACGCTTGTTAAGAATTGCTCCGCGACGTCAGCAAGAGTGACGCGGCGCGGATCGAGGTTGTTTCCGCGATCGCGCGCTTCGATCGCTTGTCGCTCAGCACGTTCCCCGTCTTTGCGAGTCGAGAACGTGCCGACGCTCTTGCGGCGGCGCCCGCCGAGTGCCGTTGGTTCAAGGTCGATTCGTACGGCCCAACGCGAGCCGCGTTTGTAAACACTCACGATTTGTCCCCTCCTTCGGAGTCATGCAAGAAGCGGCGCGCCATGTTGCGCCTTTGGCGAGCCTCCCGACGACGCTGTACCTGCCTTCGGTAAGCACGCGCGATGGGCGCAGGCACGATGCCAAGCTCGCGGCTTTTGCGATGCCCGCGCCAAAGATCGGTTGCAAAATCGCTCCCCTGCGCCGCCACGGCGGCGACGAGCCAATGACTGTTAAAGTACTCATTACGAGCACTCTCGATCGCGCGCTGCGCGGCAAGGCGCTCGCGAGCCGACGAATCGGGGCAAAGCACCGCTAGCGCGCGCGCGATTGCGCCATGCCACTCTGCTTCCAGCGCCAATTGCTCCGGCGTGCCGCTTCCTTCATCGCGAAGTAGCACGTCGAGCCCGATTCCATACCTGGAAAGCACCATACGGAGCGTCCTGAAGCCGGTTTCCATTCGAGCTCTGCTCGGCCGTTCAAGCACAAGGTACAGCAACTTACGATGCGCGCGATGGAGCTCGACCAGCAGCTTCCGGCGCTGCGGGGCGGGAAGCGCTTCAATACCCTTGAGGAGCCGCCTCGCAAAACCCGGCTCGGCAAGCTCAAATCCCGCAGGCCCGTACGCGCGTGGCACCTTCCCGATCACGAGCTCAAATGCTGCGAGGCCCTCACGCACGAGCTTGCTATCGTCAGCAGCGAGGAGGTCGCAGTAGCAGGCTTCTGCGTCGAGATACTGCCAAGCGGAAGGTCCGACGAGATCGCCGACCGCGGCGACGATAGCGCGGACCCTATCGTGCGACGGACAACGAACGCCGGAGAGGTATTGCGCTAAGAGGCTTTGGGCAAAGCGATCGTCTCGCCCGAAAGCCTTTTTCGCGAGCGCCTTGGAACGCACGGACGCCTTGCGCAGTACGGCGCGGACGGCCTTTCCCCAGCGCCTGGCGTTCGCGTTTTTCGTTCGTCTCTTGCTCATGGGCTAAACAAATTATTCTTGAGGTTTAGCCACCCATCCTGCTATCGTGTGCGCATGCACAGTACAAAACGGCCGCCTGCGGCCACCGCGCTTCTCGACTATCCAGCAGCGCAGGCTTTCCTCGGCGGCATAAGTCGATCGACGGTTAAATCGCTCATCGTGAACCGCGAGCTCCGCGTCGTTAACGTCGGCCGGAGGACGCTGTTCCGCCGCGACGACCTCGACGCATTCGTCGAACGCCAAACGGTCGGTGGAAGAGAAGGCATGGCGTGAAAGAAAACCCGCCGGGGTTAGCGGCGGGCGATGCAAGCACCGGTCAGCTTCGCGAAGCCGCCAATGTCCCCTTCACTATCGCCGCCGTCCGCCGCGTAGCCTTCGGCGCAAAGGCCGCAGAGTTCGCGATCATAACCTCGCTCGGCGTCATCTACGCCGACCTATTCATGCCAGAGGGTCGCGCGCCGTTCGTTCAGGCGCGCAGCGTGCGCGACAAGTTTACCGGCCAATGGCGGCGCACGGTAGCGCTCGATCGCACCTTCGCCGCGCGCGTTCTCGACGCGCTGCGCGAACGGCCTTCGCCGAACGTACGGCGCACGCAGCAAGAGCGGCAAGTCGTGGAGCCCAGCGCGGTACTCTTGGAGAGCGAGCAGCGATTTGACGCTGCGTTCGGTTCGGAGGAAGCGCGATGAGCAATGCGCTTCTCGACGCTGCGCTCGCGTACGGACGCCGCGGCTGGTACGTCTTTCCGGTGTTCGAGCCGGTCGGCTTCTGGTGCGCCTGCGGCGATCCTAAATGCGAGCACCCGGCAAAGCACCCCCGCACGGCGCGCGGCCTGCTCGACGCGACGACCAACGAAACGCAAATCCGCAAATGGTGGCAACGCTGGCCGAACGCCAACATCGGAATTGCCTGCGGGCCGTCAGGCCTCATCGTGCTCGACGTTGATCCAAGGCATGACGGCGACGAGTCCCTGCGTCGCCTCGTTGCTGACTACGGCGAGCTCGATACGCTCGTCGCACTTTCTGGCAGCGGCGAGCACCATTACTTTCAGGACTCGATCGCGACGGCATCTCGCTCGAACGTGTTTGCTACGCATCCGGGAATCGACGTGCGAGCGAAGGGCGGCTACGTCATCGCGCCGCCGTCGAAGCACGTTTCCGGTCGCTCGTATGAATGGGAGCTCTCATCACCCGAGGAGCCCGCGCCCCTGCCGACGTGGCTCGCGAAGCTCCTCACGGCACGCGAGCGCGAACCCATTGTCGGCGGTGACGACGATCAACCCATCGCCGAAGGCGCGCGCAACGACACACTAACGCGACTTGCTGGTCGCTTCCGTCGGCAAGGCATGACCGCGCAGGCGATTGAAGACGCGCTGCTCGCCACGAATCGAAGGCAATGCGTGCCGGCGTTGCCCGAGCGCGAAATTCGAATAATCGCCAGGAGCATTGGGCGATACGCGCCCGCGCAAAATGGCGTCGCTTACGTTCAGCAAGCCGGGGAAGCCACGGCGGATGCGGACGCGCCGGAATGGGGCGACCCGTATCCTTGGCCGACGCTCGATCGCGCCGCGCTGTATGGCCTTGCGGGTGAGATCGTCGAAGCCATCGCGCCAAACACTGAGGCCGCGCCCGTCGCAATGCTCCTGACGCTGCTCACGGCGTTCGGAAACGCAGCCGGTGCTGAGTCGCGAGCGATGGTCGGAGACGATCAGTCGCGCGAGGCTTCGGCAGCGCGCGAGCGGGTGGTGCATTGTCCAGCGCGCATCGCGCGCGGGCGTCCGCGCGTCGCTCGGGGGCCATCGCGCTAGAATGAGTCACCCGCGCCCAGCTGCGCTTATTGGGGGAACGGGTTTGCCCGCTTCCCGCTTCGTCGATCGGCAATCTACGCACTACGCGCATGCGCGCACGTGTTGGGGAGGGGGCCACGGCGCTAGAGAGTCACGTGCAACCGCGGGCGGCAAAGGGGGTGAATGCGTTCTACGCCCGCGAGCGCGCAGGCCGGGCGTAAGCGTGGTGAGGCCAACGGCGAGCAGCATCGGCGCAATCACCGCTGGGCGCGCGAGCATCCGGGCCAGCGCGACGAGGCGTGGTTCAAGCGCGAGATCGCGCCGAGGCTCGACGCGTTCTCGCTCGGGGAGATTGCAGCGGCGACGGGCTTATCGCTCGCAGCTTGCTCGCGCACGCGGGCTGGCGGGCGGGTGCCGCATCCGAGGCATTGCGAAGCCTTGCTCGCGTTGCTCGAAAGCGAATAGTTAGGGAGTAAGCGGTGTCGCGCCGAACGTTTTTAGCCGCTCGGCCGTTACCGGAGGCATCGCACATGAGGCCCTTGGCTTTTAGCCAGTTCGCGCTTAGCGTCAGCGCGGCGACAGTATTCCTCGCAGCGTGCGGCGGATCGCAGCTGCCGTCTGGCGCGCCGGGCGCGGTGCCGCAAGTCTCGGCGCTCGCGGCACGCACCAATAGTAAGAACTACAAAGTCCTGTATAGCTTTGGCGCGGTCCCCGATGGGAGCAACCCGCAGGCGAGCCTGATTGACGTGCACGGCACGCTCTACGGCACGACCGAGTACGGCGGTGCGAACAGCTGTACGCGCGGTTACTCCTGCGGGACGATCTTTAGCATCACGCCGGGCGACACGGAGAAGGTGCTGCATAGCTTTGGGCCGCCACCCGATGGAGAGCACCCCGTCGCGAACCTCCTCGATGCGGGCAGCACGCTCTACGGCACAACGAATGGCGGCGGCGTGCACCGCGTCGGAACTGTTTTTAGTGTCAGCACCACCGGCTCGGAGAGCGTGCTGTACAGTTTCAACAGAACCAACGGTGCAAACCCTGCGGCGGGCCTGATCGACGTGAATCGCAGGTTCTACGGCACGACGACTTTTGGTGGCGCCAGAGATTGCGGCCAATTATCGCCGTTCATAAGCTGTGGAACGGTCTACCGCATCACCCCGAGTGGCAAGGAGTACGTATTGTTTAGGTTTACGGGCGGGGGTGATGGAAGCGGATGGTCGCCCCACGCCGGCCTGATCGACGCCAACGGGACGCTCTATGGCACGACAGTCCTTGGTGGCCGCCACATCGATGGCGTGGTCTTTAGCATCACGACGAGCGGCACAGAAAAAGTGCTCCACAGCTTTGGCAAGAGACCCGATGGCATATACCCCCGAGCCGGCCTCATCGGCGTAAATGGCACGTTCTACGGCACGACGGAGTACGGCGGTGCGTATAACTGTGGATCCATCAACTATGGCTGCGGGACGGTCTTTAGTATCACGCCGGACGGCAAGGAAGAAGTGCTCCACAGCTTTGGCTCTGGAACTGATGGTAGCATCCCAGATGCCAGCCTGATCGATGTAAATGGCACGTTGTACGGCACGACAAATCAAGGCGGGGCGTATAGCTGCGGGTCCGGCAACTATGGCTGTGGGACCGTCTTTAGCATCACGCCGGACGGTAAGGAAAAGGTGCTCCACAGCTTTGGCTCTGGAACCGATGGCAGCACCCCAAACGCCGGCCTCATCGACGTGAATGGCACGCTCTACGGAACGACCAGCAATGGAGGCACTCACAACAATGGCACGGTATTTGCGCTGACGCCGTGACGCGTCGTCCCGCCGTTGCCGCGCTACTACGACTTAGCTAAAATGGAAAGCGCCGCAGCTGACGATCTTGTGATGACGGACGGGACAATGCGTGCGGCAGCGTCACTTCCGGATGTAACGTGGATCAAACGAGATCGGCCTGCGCTTGAGACCAGTCGCACGCGCGCTGCCGTCACGTCGGGGGAACGGGTCGCTGCTACGCGCGCGCACGCGCTAGGCGTGAGAGGGGAGGGTGTCACCGAATGAGGCGCGGCGCCGGCCACACCCAAGGCGCTGCGATCGGTCCCGCTCGCCACGGCCCGCAATGCCTGCCGCAACTGCGGGGCTAAACTCGCAGTTCGGAAGCGCTTATTTTGCGATCAATGCCTCCCCGATCGGCGCCACGAGGTGCTGGACGCCACAGCCCGATCATTCCAGGCGGCTGGACCGGCGAAGATCGCGGCTTTGCGCGCAGCCCGCCATGATCCGACGGCCACGCGCGAGGTGCAGCGGCGCCGCGCCGCCACGGCCTCGCAGCAGCGCAAAGCCGCAGTTGCGTGGCGCGATGATGGATCGCTCGATGGCGTGGATTTCCGATGATATTTCGCCGAGCCTACAACGCCTGCCAGTGCGCCGCGATCGCCGAGGCCATGAGTGCGAGCCTGTCGCACGGCTCGAAGGCTCCTGGCGCCAGCGCCTCACAGACCTCTGATTGGAATAAGGCCGTGAGCATTTCGTTCATCCCACCCCGCCTCGGTAATCACTCTCCATCGCAACCAGCTGTTGGGCGAATGTTCTCTAACCGCTGATGCACGCGTTAGCCAGGCCGCTTAACTTGCTCGTTTCGAGAAGGAGCTCGCGCGCATGGCGTGCTACTATTGTGCGTTCACTGCTACTCTTCGAATATGGAGGTCGAAAGTAATGGTTCGTTTTCGTCATGTCATCGTGGCGGTACTATTTGGTCTTGGGTTCGTCGGATGCACCGGCTCGCAATCGGGACTCAACCCTTCGGCTAGTGGTCAAGCTCTGCAACCGAACTCGTCAGTCCACAAGGCAGCTGGTGGATTTGTATGGCGCTCGAGCCATTTTGAGATCAGTGCGGGTAAGATCGGTACTCGAGTGAGTTTCTGCACTGGCGGCGCCACGGCGCTGAACGGCGGCTACAGAACCCGCGGGATTGGGCCCAACGTCACGATTTTGGATTCACACCCAGTTACCGGCGATGACGGCTGGGTAATTCGGGCAAAAAATAGCGGCGACCAAACGGAGCACATCGAAGTCTTCTTACTCTGCACCGCCTGAGATCGGCGCACCGTTTAAACTAGCTCCGGCCCTGGTCGTCGTTACGCTTCGGCGATGTCCTGAGCCTCGCTGAAGCTTTTGAATTATGCTAAGCCCCTACGGCTTGTAGCTAAACCCCAAGTCACCTAAGCGACATCTGGCCGTCAAGTTCGATCTATTTGTTTTGCCGCCATTTTAGCTAGCTAGAAAAATAGCGCTAATGTCGAGGGGCGTGGTTCTGGCTATCCAGAGCTCTGAACGAGCTAGAAACGTCCGTAACTGGCGAGAGAAAGGGCAGTCGCATGGGCCGCGGCACCACAAAGGGGTGATTGGCTTCTACGCGCGCGCGGCCGCACCCGTGGGAAGGGGGGAGGCAGCCCTCAAATCAGTCTTCTCGCCGCAAAAGGCGAAATGGGCCTCTACTAGGCGCGGCATAGGCGCGAGAGGGACCGAATCGGTGGTGACTGAGGCAGCCTTGCGCTCTTGGCGAAGAATCTACTTGCCCAGAAGGCGTGATGATAGGGAGAGAAAGGCTAAGGACTTGATGGAATGCGATTGTTCTCCGGCCAGACTTGCCTTTGCGGAGCTACGAATGAGGGATCGCATCGCGCTGCTCAATAGCCTATTGACGCAGCTAACGGCTGACCAAGTGAAGATGGCGGTACATGACCCCGAGAGCCTCGGACTAGTGCTCGAGGCGAGCCTGATCGGACTCACGCGTGCAGATGAGCTCGTCCGCTACCTCTCTTCGTCATCGGTGACGCAGCTGGGCTTGCTCGGTCAACGACGCGCTTCTGGCTAGGCTACCGAGGCCATAGAGAGCGCCCGTTGCTAATACCGATTCCCGAGCGTTACGTGCCCCGTAGAGCCGCTTTAGCGGGCGCGCATGATACAAAACCCGAGCGAATCGCGCAACGGCTACGGGGCCTGCATTCGGTTGTGCTGAAACGCAGTGGCCATTTTGTGGCCATCGGTTGCGTCCGCTGACGACCATCGGCGATGCAACAGCCTCTTCTTTTCGGTGTTTTCCAACCATCGACGACCACACGCAACCGCGCTCTTAGGCATTAGGAGTCCCCTGCTCTATCCAGTTTGAGCTACGGGCGCGCTAGCGTTCGATTTATTCCTCACAGGGCTCCAGCCTGCGCGGCGCTGCGATCTGGCGCAATGCATGACCGCTGAGATCACGCTCACCCCAAGCTCCTTCGCGACCGTTGGTACGGCGGGGTTCGGTGCCTACTCCGCAGGTGGATTTTCGCGGCAGAGCGAACAGGCGCAACGTTGCTATGAACAGACGTCAATTTATTGTGACAGGCGTCTCTGCTGGCGTTGTCGGGGGCGCCCTCGTCACCGATTCGTGCTCTTCCACCTCGAGCGGTCCCGCGCCGATCCCCGTCCCGCCCGCGGGTCGCGTTTACCAGCTCACAACGCAGTATGCGACGACGAACATGAAGGGCTACCGACTGCGTACGCGCACGTACAACGGCGGTCCCGTCGGGCCCATCCTCGAGACGCGTCCGGGCGAGACGTTGAGCATTCGGATCATCAACCGTTTCCCGCCTAATGGACCGGAGAAGCCGCCCGCGGGAAGCGTTTTGCTGCCCCACGTGCGCGACTCCATGGAAGCCATGGACGCAACGATTCGGCCCGACGTAACGCCGTCCCAGAAGATCGACCCGATGAACAACCCGCACGGCTTCAACACGACCAACCTCCACGTGCACGGCCTCCAGACGATTCCGCACATCTTCGCGCCGCTCGGCACGAGTGACCCGGCCGCCGAGATGCTGGCGATCACTCCGGGTCACGATTTTCTCTACAACTTTCCAGTACCACGGGATCACCCGAGCGGATTACACTGGTATCATCCGCACAAACACGGCTCGACCGACGTGCAGGTCAGCGGTGGTATGGCCGGCCTCATCGTCGTACGCGGCCCCATCGACGAGGTCCCCGAGATCGCCGCGGCGCGCGATATCTTCCTCGTCGTCCAGTCGCTTGCCGTCAATCGCAGCAAGACCCATCCGCATCTCTTCGAGCGGGAGTACGTCGCCTACAAGACCCCCGAACAGGGCGGTTACAATTTCGGGACCGAGTTCACGGTGCTCACCGTCAACGGCGAGGCCGCATACTGGGTCCGCAACGCGACCCGCACGTCGCCCGCGATGTTCACACCGCTCGGTGTCCCTGAGTATCGCGTCCAGCCGGGCGAGGTCCTTCGCCTGCGGCTCCTCAACGGCATGAACCGGGCGCCGCTGCTCCTGGCGCTGCCGGGCTTCGAGGCATGGCAGATCGGATTCGATGGCATCAACTTACTCGAAGCGACTCCGATCGACATGAGCGGAAGCGGCGTGACGGAGATCACGCCCGAGAATCTCTTCACGGCGCCCATCCGGCTCGCGGCGCAGGGGAACCGGATCGAACTGCTGGTGAAAGCACCGAAGACCGAAGGAACGTACACCCTGTCCTCACTGGATACGCGCGACATCTTCCCAGCGGCGGGCGGAAGGTTCGACGTGGCGCGATTCCTCGTGAGCGGAAGTTCCGTAAAGATGGGGATCCCCACCGAGCTGCCCAAGCCGACTCGCGAGTATCCGATCATCGAAGACAAGGATATCGTCGCACACCGCAGGTTCGTTTTCGACCAAGGGCCGCGGAAGGATTTGCTCACCGGCTTCGGTTTCACGATCAATGGCAAGCTCTATCAGGAGATGGAGTGCCCGACACAGCCTCGGGTCGGAACGTGCGAGGAGTGGCGCATCGTAAACAAGACCGACGACGTGCATCCGTTCCACCTGCACGAAAACTCGTTTCAGCTGTTCGCGATCAACGATAAACCTAATCGCCCCGTCGAGATCTGGGACACCTTCGCGATCCCGCCGAAGAGAAACGGCAAGAACGGCAGCCTAACGATACGCGTCAGGTTCGTGCAGTGGACCGGCAAGACGGTCTTTCATTGCCACGTCCTGCCGCACGAGGATACCGGCATGATGCAGAACATCCTCATGACGTCCTGAGCGCACCCAATAGGACGGTCCAAGGCTCGACACTCGCCGTTAGCAGCAGCCCCATCGCCGTCCAAGGGTCTTCGTCGAGCTTCGCCTCGGCGGCGGCCCTGTCGCGAGCGGCGACGACGTGTAAGACGCGGGTCGCGTCGTCCTCGCCGCCGAGCGGACCACCTGCGATTATGAACCCCGTTTCGGCAAGTCCGTCCATGAATTTCGCGTGCGCTTCCCAACCATCTTGATGGCGCATCGGGCGCGACCAATCCCATCCGGCGCCGCGCTTGCGAATCACGGCGAAGTACGGCACCGGGCTATCGACCGTGGATGTGCAGCCTGAGAATCGCGATGGGCGGACTGCCCGTGTTGTTAAGCACGGCGGTAAATGTGCAGTCGTCGGGTCCCGGGCTGAGTGCCTTGAACCGGTACACGACGTGCATATACGTCGACGGGTTTCCATAGCGGCGATGCGCCGTCGCGGAGAACGTGGCGCCCTTTTTGCAAAACGGCGGTTCGGTGTAATAGCCGTTTGGACCCCAATACGTTAGTACGGACTCGGCGCGCGACTTCGCCCGATATGAGAGATCGAGCTGGATCGGCCGCCAGTAGATGTTGCCGGGCCCATGCGCATCTTGCACGATCGCATCCGGAGCCGTCGCGGGTCCGGCCGCTGCAGCACACCCCGCGGCGATCGCGATGAACGCCGCGCAACATATTGCTTTCAGGTCTTCTTCCTCGGCACGGAGAGATGCGCGCTCGTGCTGAGGCTCGGGCTGACGCTGATGCTGGTGCTGGTGCTGCGCGGCGGCGGCCCGCAGCTCGCGCGACCCTGTATTACGCGGCACGTCTGCTGCGTGAATCGGTCGACGCGCCAAACGACGCCATTATCGACGATGTACTGGTATCGGGCGAATATTTGAATGATGATTGCGCAGAAGGCTACGAACCCCACGAAGCCTACTCCGAGCGCCAGCTTGGCCGCACTACGTTTCAACCAGGAGCTCGAATGCAAGCCATCGTTTTCGGTGATCTGGTCCATCAACGATTGCTCCATCGGATGTTCAAAGGGGGGTGCTTCAGCGATTGGTATATGCAAGTTGACTGAAGTTTCCTTTCAATGCCCCCGCGCACGGTCACAAATGGTCCCGCCAATTGCCCTTAAGATAGCTTAATTTGAAGGTGCTCTCGCGCTACCAAGTGCGCATCCGGCATGGCGGCGCCAGGCCCCGCTAGCCATTCGGGCCAGTATCCACGTCGCTTAAGCGAACGGCTCTTTCGAGGACACCGACATGGCGACCGGCGCCGTCAATGTCTACGCGACGTGCCTAGTTCCGAAGAATTCTGCCGGTCTTTACCACCTCGAAGGCGGTGTTGGGCACGTTCTTGAGCTGATCGAGGTCGTTATCGTTCCAGCAGCTCGATGCTCTGCCGCCCTCTCCTTGGAAATACCAGTTCGATCCATTGTCGGCGACGAACATTCCGTAGGTTTTCATCGCGACGGCGATGACGTGCGCTTGACCGGTGATCTGCGAGATGTCGTACGACGCCTTCATTCGGATCCGCAGACCCATCGGCGGCAGCGTCTTGGTGCGGCTGTCGCTCGCGTAATGGGTCGCGGGATGGATGTAGCCCTCTTGCGTCTGGCTGAACGTTACGCGCAACGCGTGTTGGATCAGGCCGGCCTTCACCTCGGCGCACTTGACCAGCGCCGGCAGAATCGGCAGCCCGGCGGCGTCGGCCGAGGTCCAGCCATTCGGTCGCAGCTTATTCGAGTCGAGGTGGAAGATCGCGCCCGAACCCGCGTGCCACCTCTTCCCGTGGTCGACCGGAAACGCATCCCACATCTCGTACAGTTTGCACTTGGTCTGCTGGAGAATGAGCACATGGCGATCGCCGGTCGCATGTTTGCCGCCTTCGATCTGTACGTTTTTTGGAATCGGATAGGGACCGGGATTGCTCTGCGAGCCGTAGTAGAATGTGACCGGCACCCTCTTCTGCGTGCTCGGAACGACATTGAACGGGATGCCGTAATGCGGATCCTGGCCAAAATCGGGGTGGAGATTCCCGGGTAGCGCCGCGATGTACTGATCCGACAGCGGATCGAGCGGGTAGCTCGATATGTCGGTGTTCCATGGGTTGTTCGACGGAAAAATCTGACAGCCGCCGACCATCTGAACCGCCGGCGACACGCGCGCGCCTGCGCTTGCGCCGGTGGGCTGCGGCGCGGCCGGCACGCCGCCGCCGCACGCTACGAGCATCGCGGCGGCGAGCGTCCCGGCCAGAACGCGAAGCATGCGGGCCTCTTCCAGGCGCCGGCGGAGGCCCCTCTCTCGAAGGAGAAAGCGGCGATATGCTCGCTGCGCTCGCGTTTGTCGCATCCGCCGGCTGTTCCGTTACGGTTTTCCCGCGCTACGGGAATTACGCCGAAACGGCGCGCCTTCACGGCCCCGGCCTGCTGCTTGATGGCGGCGGCGCGCTCGAGGCGCCGAGTGAGTCGCTGCGCTGGATGCATCGGCGCCTCATCGGAGACACGCCGGCCCGCGGGGGGAACGTGGTCGTGCTGCGCGCATCGGATCGCAACATCTACGATCGGTCGTTCTATCGTGACGGAAACTTCGCGTCCGTGCAGACGATCCTTATCCCCCCGTGCGCGTCGCGCGACGCGGTCGACGCCGTGGCGCCCTTCCTCGATCGCGCCGACGCGGTCTACTTCGCCGGCGGCGACCAAGCGCATTACGTCGCATGGAAGGGCAGCGCCCTGACGGCCGCGGTGCAGCGCGTCTACGCGCGCGGCGGAGTCGTAGGCGGCGGCAGCGCCGGCCTAGCGATTCAGGGCGCCGCCGTTTACGATTCCGTCGCCGGCGATCGATTCAACACCAACACGCACACGAGCGACGCCGTCGCGAACCCGCTCGAGCCCCGCATTAGCTTTACGACCGGACTCTTCGAGTGGCCCGCGCTCACCGACACGATCACCGACACACATTTCGTCGTGCGCGATCGCTTCGGCCGGACGGTTGCATTTTTGGCGCGCATTCTGCATGACCGGCTGCTTCCGAACGCGCAGACGGTCTATGCGCTGGGCGTCGATCAGGCCAGCGCAGTCGTCGTCGATCCCGACGGCATGGCGACGGTGCTCAACGCGGCGGGCGGCCGCGGCGCGTACCTCGTGCGCGCCGGCGCTACGCCGCACCTGACCGCCGGCCGGCCGCTGCGCTACGCGGTAGCGGTCTCGCACTTGGGCCGCACCGGCGAA
The DNA here is from genome assembly GCA_963722595.1 of Vulcanimicrobiota bacterium. Classification (GTDB taxonomy): domain Bacteria; phylum Vulcanimicrobiota; class Vulcanimicrobiia; order Vulcanimicrobiales; family Vulcanimicrobiaceae; genus Cybelea. The sequence continues at coordinate 555,889 of CAVRNN010000001.1, forward strand.
CGCTTCGACCTGTTGCACAAACGCACCGCCGAGCCGTGGTATCCCGTCACGGTGGACGGCGCGCGTTCACCGATCTATAGTCGCGATCCATACGCGCAGTGAGCACGCGTGGGGCTTACGATCAACTCGAGAGTCAGGTCCGCGAGCTGCTCGCCGGTGAGACCGATTTCGTTGCCAACGCCGGCAACTTCGCAGCGCTCGTCTATCACGAGCTGCCCGATGTCAATTGGGCGGGCTTTTACCTCTCGACGCCATCCGGCGAGCTCGTACTTGGGCCCTTCGCGGGGCGCCCGGCGTGCACGCGGCTTCCCGCGGGCCGCGGCGTATGCGGAGCGGCGGCGGCGCGACGCGAGGCGCTCGTCGTCGACGACGTTGCCGCATTCACCGATCACATCGTCTGTGACACGGCCTCCCGCTCAGAGATCGTCGTGCCGCTTTTCGACGGGGAACGGCTGTGGGGCGTCTTCGACTGCGACAGCCCGATCCTCGCGCGCTTCGGCGGAGCGGATCGCGAGGGCATCGAGCGCCTCGTTCGGGCGTTCAGCGACTCGGCAGCGCCCCTGGAGCCGCCCGCACGCTGATCGCGACCCACGCGAAGTTCGCCAACGCGAGCGTGCCGATCGTGAGAAACACCGCCTCGAAACCGAAGCGCGCGCCGATCGTTCCACCCAACAGCGGACCCGAAAACATTCCGAGAAACGTGGCGCTCGACGTGATTCCGTAGACCTGACCACGCCGTTCGAGCGGAAAGAGCCGGCCGATGAGCGCGTTGGCCGTCGGCAAGACGCCGCCCAAGAAGAGTCCCACGCCGAAGCGCAGCGCGATGAACGCGCCTATACCGCCGGCAAAAGCTTGCGGGATCGTGAACGCAGCCACCCCACACAGAGAAATCAATAGCACGCGCCGGTAACCGATGCGATCGCTGCGCTTGCCCAAAAACGGCGACGCGATCAGGTCGGCGAGACCGGTCACGGCGAAAGCGAGCCCAGTGGCGGTGGCGATCCAGGGCACACTGCCGGCCAGCGCCCGCACGAAGAGCGGCACGATCGGCTGCACGCCAAACGCCACTACCTGGGCGAGCAGAACGACCATGAACATCGGTGCGAGCTGCGGGTGCAGGGCGATCTCGCGCAGGCTCTCCCAAAATGACGCCTGCCCCTCGCGGGCTCGTGCCGGTTTGGCGTGCTCGCGAACGAGCAGCGCGCAAACTAGCGTGGCAGCGAGCGCGAAGGCGGAGGTAACGAAAAAGACCTGCCGATAATCGTGAAGCCGGTCGGCTAGGAATCCGCCGAAGAGCGGCCCGCACAGACCGCCGATCAGCTGTCCCGTCGCCATCCATCCCAGCGAGAACCCGAGACTCTCTTCGGGCACCGCGGTACCGACCATCGCGATCGCGGCTGCCGAAAAGCCGCTGAAGATTCCCATGCAGGCACGCGCCGCGAAGAGCTGCCAGACGTTCTGGACAAGGCCCATGAGTGCCGTGAAGACCGCGATGGCAACGCAGGACCGAATTACCATCGCCTTGCGGCCTGTGCGATCGGCAAAGCCGCCCCAGACCGGCGAGAAGATCGCGGCCAGCAAGAAATTCGCCGACGCGATGACGCCGGCCCAGATCGAAACCGCCGCGATCGGCTTAACGCCGAGCTGAATGATGTAGAGGGGCAGAAACGGGCCGGAAACGGAGAAGGCGAAGGACATCATCGCCTGGACCGTTACCATTAACCAGAGCGTGCGCTGCCACGAGCTTGGCCCCACGCCGCCGGTTGTTTCTTAGTGCGGCGGTGCACCCTCCATGTGCATCATGAACCCCCCGTGATCGCCCATGCCCATCACGTGCGGACGAGGCGACAGCGCCGCGAGCAGCACGGTTCCTGCGTCGAGCTGCATGTGCGGCACTTGATGCTCTCTGTCATTGTTCGAAGGCGGATGGGTGTCGGCGGGCATCTCGCTGCGCAGCTCGTCGCGCATCTGGTCATGGAGCTGCTTAGCCTGTAGAAAGAAGGACGAAAGCGTGGCCAGGACGCGCTGCCGCTCCCCGGGCGAGAGGATCATGTCGAGTCGCTTCGCGGCGGCCGCGGGGTCGGGGTTCGCCGCGACCGCGAGCTCGCCGATCGTCGCTCCGACGGCGCGGACGTGCACCGGGCTCAGCGAGCCGAGAATCTGCGCCCGCATCTGCATGTGCAGCTGCTCTTCCTGAGAGGCGAACCGTTCGAACGTCTGATGGACGGCCTGCCGCTGCTCGGGGCTGAGTTGAGACGGCGCATTGTCGTCGGCGGCCGCCGCAATCGGAATCAGGCTGAGCGCAAGCGCCAGCGCTAGAAATTTGCTATTCATGTGCCGATCTTACGATCCCACGCCTATGCAGTCACTGAGAAAACGCCCACTCGCCGTGTACTGCTCAGGGCGCCGGCGTTTCTCCGCTGGGCGGGGCGGAAGGCGCCCCGGCCGGCGCCGTGTCATCCGGCGTCGTGCCATTCGCAGGCGAGAGAATAACGTCGGCCACGCGCTTGATCAGCTCTCGAAAGACCTGCTCGCGGTAGCCCACGACGAAAGCGATCAAATAGAAAAGCAGGTTCGTGGGAGTCGCCACGGCCGACGCCGGATTCGAAGCGCTCGACGGCGGAGCCGGACTGGAGCCGACCGCCAGAATCCCGGCTTGAAAGATGAGCCAAGATATGACGGCTAGGCTGATGCCGATCAATGGCCTCGTCACGTGCCAGAGATTCCAGCTCGGATCCCAGTCTTGGCGGTGATCGAAAGCGCCCGACAGCGAGATGATAACCGCGCCCAAAGCACCGAACCACGGCACGCCGACCGGCAGCGGGCCGAACGACGCCGGAAGAGAGAGATGGCTCGGCCCGGCGACGTCGGTCAGATAGATCAGCGCCAGGGCGAAGAGGAGCAGCAGATAAACGACCTCAACGGCTACGATAAAACCACGTTTCTCGACGAGCGTCTTCAATGCAAACCCCCCAAGGCCGATCGCTCGGCTCTCAAAGACCATTGACCGGCGCGAGGCATTCTCCCCGCGCCGGTCGAGGCGGAGGGCCGTCAGCAGCGGCCGAAATGCACGACCGTGACCCCCGAGCCGCAGCCGCGCGAACGGATCGCGCATATCATTCGCGACAGCGGAGCCATTTCAGGCGCCGCGCCGAGCCCCTCGCCTGACCAACTAGCCGCGCTTGCCGCCGCGATCGCCGGCGCCTCCGCCGGCAGTGTGCTCGCCTCGGAACAGATCGCGAACGAGCTCGCGAAGCGATTCCCGCGGCTCTCGACCAACGCGGCCGTCGAGCGCAGCTTCGACGCCCCTTATGCGACGGTCGGACGTGCGCTCATACTGGCGCTGCAAGCTTGTAACCACATCTTGAGCGCCGCGTTCGACACTGCCACCGGCGCCATCATCGAAGTGAAGAAACCGATGTCGCTCCTGGCGCCGGCCTTCACCGTGGCGATCGCGGTTACCGACCAGGGCTCCACGACGCACGTCGCGGCACAGGCGCAACACACCGGCATGGACTGGGGGCAGAACGCCAAGCTTTTGAACCAGCTCTTCGACAAGGTCGCCGAGTACCTGGGCCTGTTTAAAAGCTGAGCCGCTAACTGAGCTTCTGGATAAACGTAATTGCGGTTACGCTCAGCGCCGTCACGCCGTTGATCGCGAACTGATAATTATTCGCCGTCGCCGCATCGAGCGGCTTGAGCGTCACCGTATCTTGGCTGCCGGAGATCGGCTCGAGCGTTCCCACGAATTCCTTGTCCGCGGCGGCAAGCACGTTCTGTCCGAAAAGAGGACGTAACCCAGCGAGATCCATACCCGCTCATTCGAGGCTGGGCATGAAACTCTCTGCGCGGTTTATCGGTCGTCTTGCGGGTGGCGCACAGTCGCAGTGCCATACCGTGGATCTCGCTGGTCGTCGTTTACCTCGTCTGGGGCTCGACCTACCTAGGCATTCGGGTGGCGGTAACGACGATTCCGCCCTATCTGATGACCGGCATTCGCTACCTCATCGCCGGCTCGCTGCTGTTCGGCTTGGTTTGGTTGACTGCGAAGGAAAAGCCAGCGCTGCCGAACCGCGCGGAAATGGTGCGCATCGCGATCGTTGCCGTGTTGCTGCTCGTCATCGGAAACGGCCTTCTGTGTCTCGCGGAGACGCGCGTGGAATCCGGAACGTCGGCGCTGCTGCTTGCGAGCACGCCGATCTGGATGTTGCTGCTCGACGCGCTGCTCGCGCGTAAGGCGCCGAGCTCGCCGGCGATCGCCGGCGTTTTCCTCGGCACCGCCGGCATCGCGCTGCTCGTCGGCAAGGGCGCCGGTCACGCCGACGCGACGTTTGCCGGGATCATTCTTATCGCGTCGATCTCTTGGGCGGCCGGATCGATCTTTGCGCGCGGTAGCGAGCACAGCGCCGTCACCACGTCGCTGGAAATGGCCGTGGGCGGCGCGATCTCGCTCGTCGTCGGCGTGCTACTGGGGGAGGCCTCGCACTTTAGGATCGTCGCGATCTCTGGCCCTCCGCTGTGGGGGATGCTCTGGCTGATTACCGCAGGGGCGATGCTCGGCTACAGCGCGTACGCGTATGCGGTACGGACGCTTCCAACAGCGACCGTCTCCACCTACGGCTACGTCAACCCCGTCGTCGCCGTGATTCTCGGCGCGTTGATCTTGCGCGAACCCGTCAGCTGGAACATCGGCCTCGGCGGCGCCGCGGTCATCGCATCGGTCGTGCTCATTCTCCTCGGCAGCCGCCCGGCTATGCAACCAGATCGCGCCAGCTCGTCGCCCTCAAGGTAACGCCGAAATAGCCGGCGGCGGCCTTGATGTTCTCGAAGGCCTCCGCGCGCTCACTCTCACTCACGTCGCGGACCTCGGCGAAGCGCGCGATGGCGCTACGCACGTGCGCCCCGTCGGTTAACGGCTCTTTGCGCTCCTTCGGGAAGGCGAAGACGCTGTCCGGCAGCTTCGCGCGCGGTCTATCGGCGCCGTCTCGAACAGGTTTCCACGTGATATGCATCCCACCAACATAGCAACCCTTTGCGAACGGTTCATTTCCAGCTTGCGAACCGGCTTCTTACTCGCTCGCCGCCCGCCTGTCGCGCAAGATCGCACGCGCGGCGCGCTTTCCGGGAAAGCCGCTCACGCAGCCGCCGGGATGCGCGCCCGAGCCGCAGAGATACAAATTGCGCACCGGCGTGCGCGTTGCGAAGCGATCCTCGTAGATTTGACCCGGCAGCAGCTCGCCGTGAAAGATGTGACCGCCGATTAAACCGAAGCGCGACTCGAGATCCGGCGGGGCTAGCACCTGGCGGTGCTCGATGGCACCCGGTATGTTCGGCGCGTAACGAGCGAGAATTTCCACGACCTTGTCGGCAGCATTATCGCGCTTCTTCTCTGACCATCCATCGCGCCGATCGTAAGGGAAGTACTGCGCGAATATCGCAAGGATGTGCTTTCCGGACGGGGCCAGCGACGCGTCGGTCGGTGTCTGCAGGAAGCACTCGATCAGCGGCTCCTCGCTCTCGCCGGACATTCGCGCGTCGTCGCAGGCCTTCTGCAAATAATCGATCGATGGCGCGACGTGGATCGTCGCACGGTGGTGGGGTTGCGGATCGGCCCCCGGACGACACGTGAAACTCGGGAGCTCGCCGAGGGCGAGATTCAGCTTCAAGGAGGGGCCGACGCTCCGCCACCCGCCGAGCTTGTCGAGCAGCGCGCGGCCCGCGAGTTCGCCACCGAGTAAATCGAAGAACGTCGTTCGAGGATGCGCGTTCGACACGACCGTGCTTGCTCGGACCATGCCTGACGTTGTCGCGATCGCACATGCGGCACCGTCGTCGGTGACGATTTGCGTCACGGTCGCGTCCACGAAGATCTCCGCGCCATACGCCCGCGCCGCAGAGGCGAGGGCCTGCGAGACGGAACCCATTCCGCCGCGCACGAAGGCCCACGCGCCCTGCACGCCGAGCACGCGACCGGCGAGATGGTGCGCGAGGACGTAACCGGTGCCGGGCTCTCGCGGGCCGAGATACGTCCCAATCAAACCGTCGTTAACGAGCTCCGCCTGCAGCACCGGCGTTGCGACGTAGCGCTCCACCAAGTCGGCCGCGGAGCCACGCAACAGGCGCTGCGAGTCGCGGTCGAATCGATCGAACCGCGGCTCCTCGTCCGAAAACGAGTCGAACAGCGCTTTCCCCAGCCGATTGGTGCGCTCGACGTATGCCTCGAGGCCGGCGACGTCGCGCCGATCGAATGCCGCGATTTCGCGGGCGTTGCTCTCGGGATCGCTTCCCAGCAGCAGCGAGCGGCCATCCTGCAGCGGGGTGAAAGCGTACGGATCCTTGCGATAGCAGGAAAGCCCGTGCGATCGCAGGTCGAGCTCGTCCACCAGCCACGGGTCGAGCAGACTGCACACATAAGATCCCGTCGATACGGTATAGCCGGGCCAAACGTCGTTTTCGCTAACCGCGGCGCCGCCGATCGTCCCGCGCCGCTCGAAGACCGCGACGGATTGACCTGCGCGCGCCAAAAGCGCGGCGCACGCGAGGCCGTTGTGGCCGGCGCCGATGACGACCGCATCATACGAGGGCTTAGGGGGTCGGGTTGTGCGTCCGCTCAGCGATATGAGGGCCGCGAGGCGAAGCAATCCCGGCAATAGACCGGTTTGTCACCACGCGGATTGAACGGCACCTCAGCGACGCCGCCACACTGACTGCAAGTAGCGGTGAACATTTCACGGGGCCGCCCCGTGCGCTCGCCGGACCCGCCGCTGGAGCGCATTTGCTTGCGCGCCTGACGGCAATCCGGGCAGCGATTCGGCTTGTTTTGGAAGCCTTTTTGCTCGTAGAACCGCTGCTCGCCCGAGCTGAAGACGAATTGGCGTCCACAGTCCACACAGTTGAGCATTTCATCGACGTACACGAAACCAGAAACTCCTTAGACTCTGCCTACCGCGCGGACTTCGCAACCGAAATCTCCGAGAATCCTAGCCGGGGGACCAGAGCAGCATTTGTGTCCGGCGTTCTGCGACCTCGGCCTCGCCCGTCCCTGCCGCCCCCGAGCACCGGACTCCGACTCGCAAGGGCGAAGCCCGGCAGCGTGGCCGAGACGATTCCGGACGTGATCGACCCCCGCTCATTGGCCGACTACTTCGAGGTAATGACGAGGGCCGTTTTCCAAGCCGGCGTTAGGTGGAAGCAAATCGCCGAGCATTGGGACGCCTATGGCGAGGCGTTCGAAAAATTCGATCCGGCCGTCGTCGCCGCATACGACGAGGTCGACGTCGGACGCATCCTCACGACGCCGGGCATCCTTCGCATGCCCGGGAAGATACGCGCGACGATCCGCAACGCGCGCGCCATGCTCGCCGCCGATCGGGAGCATGGCGGCTTCGCAAAGTATCTACGCGGCTTCGACTCCTATGCGGCGCTCGCGAAGGATTTCAAGAAGCGCTTCACGCTTATGGGCGACATGAACGTCTGGTACTTTCTCTTCCGAACCGGCGAAAGGGTCCCACGCTTCGAAACGTGGGTGGCGACGATTCGCGGCGAGCACCCACGCATGCGCGAGATGGTCGAGCGCGCTAGGGCGCTAGGCCACTCCCGGGAAGGCTGACCAACCCGATCCGATTGGCGTACGTTTCGAGGCGCGCGGCGTCGCCGTGCTCGAGCGCGAGAGCGACGTATCCGTCGGGGCGCACGAGATATGCGGCGTTCTGTGCCAAGCCTGCGGCGCGCGCATCGTCGTTCCACGCGAACGCGTGCACCGGTACGCCGATCCGGGCCGCGGCCGCGCCCATGGCGGACTCGGTTGCGCCGTAGACGTGCATCTGCCAGTCTAACGACCGCAGCGGTCCGAAATTGTCGACGCCGGCCAGCCACGGCAGCCGGTCGCCGCCCCGCACGCGGCCGGCTGCCCCTTCGCTCAAGCGAGAATCGGGATATCGGATCTCCGTCTGCGAAACGATGCGGAAAAACGCATGACGCACGGCTGCAAGGCGCGTGGCGGCGCCGAGAACGAGCGGCGCCAGGATGCGGCGCGTCAGCTCGCCCCGGGCGCCCGGCGCGACGATCGCCGTAAACGCGCGATCTGTGCTCGCTACTAATGCGCGCGCGAAGGCAACGCGTTCCTCTTCGAACGAGTCGAGAATGCTTGCGGCGGAACGTCCCCGTAAAACGTCCGCCAGCTTCCATCCGAGGTTCGTGGCGTCGCCGATACCGGTGTTCATTCCCTGTCCCCCGGCCGGACTATGGATGTGCGCTGCGTCGCCCAGGATGAAGACACGGTCTATTCGGAATCGCTCTGCAACGCGATGGTGCACGCGATACGTCGCAAACCAGTTCACGTCGGTCACGCGGACGCCCAACAGCGGCTCGACCTGTCCGCGAATGCTCTCGTAGGTGATGGAATCGCATCCCTCTAGCCCGCTCGGAACGAGGCCGATCAGCCGCCGCATGCCGCTCGAACGCACGGCGAACATCAAGGCCAACGCGTATTCGCCAAGCGTCACGTAGAGGTCGCGATGGAACGGCGCGTCGATCCTGGCGTCACACACGAAAAAGAGCTGATCGTAGGTCTTTCCCGCGAAGCCAAGCCCCAGCGCACTGCGCACCGCGGAGTGCGCGCCGTCGCAGCCGCACAAGTACTCGACGGCGAGCTCCTCGCTGCCAGCGGCCGTTGTCAGGGTCGCGTTGACGCTAGGCCCACTAGCCTCTGAGACGGCGGTTAACTTCGTGTTCCACTCGACCGTGACACCGGCTTCGGCTAGCTTCCTGATGAGGAAGCGTTCGTGATCGTCTTGCGGGTAGGTAAGCGCGAACGGATACGGGCTAATTCCGTCGCCGAGATCCGAGAAATTCATCCTAATGATCTCGTGCAGCCGCCGGTCGCTCGCAACGCGCAGATGCAGCTGGGACACGACGATGCCCTCGCCGATCATCTCCTCTGCGAAACCCAGCTGACGATAGAACTCGAGGGTGCGCGCCTGTACGACCATCGCGCGGGAATGCTCGCCCGGGCCTCCGGCTTCCGCGACGATCCGAAGCGGCACGCCGCGGCGCGCCAAATTGAGTGCGAGCACGAGGCCCGTGGGGCCCGCCCCAACGATCAATACGCGAGCCTCGCTCAATTGCGTCGTTCTCACTTCGACGCGCATTGCTTCGGCCCGAAGGCGCGCGCTCCCACTATTGTCCGACGCGAACGATGGAACCGGCGCGCCGCAGACGAAGCGACGTGGATGACGATTTCACACTCTTACCGCGTCGCGGCCGGACTGATCCTTGCCCTTCCAATCCTGGCCGCGTGCGCCACGCGACCAATTCCCGCGGCGCAGCCTGTCGAAGCGCCCGCGCAGATGCCGCCGCCAAGAATCACGCAGCGCGGAATCTATGTCGATCTGCAAACCGGCTCCTCGAGCTCGGAGATCCTCGGATATCGCAATAAGAATGGAAGACCGAGGCCTTTTTGCACGGTCGAAGGCGTCGGCTACGCGGACAGGATTGCGGTCGACCCCGCCGGCGACCTAATCTCGCCCGACAGTTTCGCCGGCTCGATCACGGTGTTTCGCGGACCGCGCATGTGCGGCAAGGACCTGGGCTCGTTCACGGATCCCTACGGTCAACCACTCGACGCCGCCAGCAATAACGCGGCGACGGGAACAATCGCCATCGCCAACATCTTCGACAACACCGGCAACGGTAGCATCTCCGTCTGTACCCTCGCTCACGGCTGCACGGCAAACCTCACGAGCAGCAACATGGTGGAAGTCGCGGGCGTCGCCATGGCAAATAACGGCGACTGCTGGGCGTCGGCGGTCAAGTCGTCGTTTGTCGCGACCCTGACGTTCTTCAAGCACTGCGCGGGTTCGGGGCAGCTATCAGGAGGGTATCAGAACAAGGCGTACGGCGGCCTGGAACTCGACGCGCGGGGCAACATCGTCTCGATCAGCTGGACGGGATATGGCAGCTCGCTGTACGTCTACCAGGGCTGCAGGCCTCAATGCACGCTGATCGGCGGCCCCTTCACCCTCAAGCACGAGGCCATGACCGCCCGCCTCAACGGCGACGGAAAGACGCTCGCCGTCGCGGATTATCAGCGCTCTCGCGTGGACGTCTACAGCTATACGCCGACTAGCCTCACCTATGAGTACAGCCTCACGGACGGCCTAAGTGGAGGCACGGCGGCCGGCGTCGCGTTCACGCCCCGATCGAAGGAATAGGCTCGCGCGTCAAGGGGCCGGTGACGGCGACGCGTTCGGGATCACCGGTCGATTGTTCGGGCGGATGAGGTAGAGGCCGACGCTCGTCGCGTAGTTCAGCTCGGGAACGACCTTGCCGCTCAGGCCGCGCGGACCGAGCTCGTCGAGCGTCGTCGCGGCGATGCGGCCACAGACGACGAGCGCCGGCAGCACCGTCGGATCTCCGGGGTCGAGCTCGTACCACGTACCGCCGTTCGCGGTATGCGGCGAAATCGTCCAGCTCGGCGTCGCGGCGCCTGCGACAAAGTGATTACGCAGCTCCAGGAGCGCCTGCGTCGCGAGGTTCTTCACCTCACCGGTACACGACTGCGACGTGCGCACCTGGAATGGGTCCTTCGGCGGCGTCGTCGGTAGCTTGTAGACGCGGAACATCTCTTGACCCGATTGCGCCTGTCGAGCAACGACGTAGAGGCCGACGGCGGGCATGAAGTTCAGCTGCGGGACGAAGAATAGCGTACTGGACGGCGCAAAGAGTTTGCGCTGGGTGACGTCCTCTGCGCGAGCAACGTGCAGCGAGAGACAGCTCGCGACGGCGCGCAACATTCCGCTGCCCTTCGGCGTGATCGCAAGCGCGTACGTCGTACCAAGCCCGTGATACGTGATGGTCGCATCGGCGAGCGCCGGCGCCGCCATCGTCGCCGGATAGCCCGCGGCGGTGCGCGCTGCCTCTACGCGCGCGACGAACGCCTTGAGCTCCGCGGCCAGCTGACGCGACTTGGCCGCGCCGTCGGCGCTGCACGTCGCAGCGTTGGCGACGACCGCGAACGGATCGCCCGGCGGCGTTTGGGGCAGTGGCGAGAACAGCGACTGTAACCCGCGACCTCCGCCGGGACCGCCTGGGCCACCGCCGGGAGCGCCCCCGCCGGGTCCGCCGAACGGGCCGCTGTTCCCGCTGCCGCGTGCGCGAAACGCTGTGGCAGTCTGCGACGATACGCCCTGTCCGAACTTTGCCGAGTAGGTCACCGAAATCGTCCGGGGCACGAGTGGCCGGGCAATATTGGGAATCACGATGCCGCCGGCGGTCGTGAACGACACGGCGTTGGCGGGGCTCGCGAATATGCCGGCGTAGGTGTTCGTGATGTTGCTCGCCGCCAGCGTCAGCGTTCCGCGCGTCAGCTGCGCCGTGACACCCGCATCGAAGGTCGTGTACGGCGGCAAGTTGTTCGGATTGTTTGCGCCGACGTGCTGCATGTCTGCGAGCCATTCGAACATGGAGCGTGGCGCCTTGTAGTCAAGCACGATGCCGGACTTGATCAGCGGGACGTTCGGCAGCTGTTGGCCCGGGATCGTGATCGACCAGGGATTAGCGAAAATAAAACTGTTCGAATCGGCCTGCGCGCCCGTAACGTTGTAGTAGCCTTGCACAACCAGGTCGCCGAACGTGAAGTATCCGGTGAGTTCAGCGCCTTGATAGAGCCGCTGGACTCCCGCGATCGGCGTCGTAAAATACAGCTGCTGCGCCGTAAACGGTGTGCCTACCGCGGTGTTGCAGCCGGCGGGAGAGTTATACAGCGCGGCAACCTGAGCGAGATATCCAGGGGGCAGCTCGCCGAGCTGATTGAGCACGACGCCGTCGACGTATACCGGCAGCAGCACGCCGTTCTGCTGCTGACGATATAACGTGAGCGAGACGTTGCCCCCGTGCAGCTGGTGCGTGTACGTGAGGCGCGCCGACGTCGAGGAGCTGTTCTGCGGCTGCTGTCCAGGCGCGTTACCGTACGCGACCTTGCCGTTACAGTCGAAGCGCAGCGACGCAGGATCGCTTAGGATCTGCAAACGTCCTTGGGTCGCGGCAGCACCACCGAGCGCGAAGGACGCGCTATAGCTATCACGCGATGTCGGCCGCCATGTCGCGGCAACGCTGGCAAGCTGGGAGATTCCGCTGTTGCCCGTCGCGGTGCTAAGCCCCGCCGATCCAGAGAGCGTAAGCTTATCGTTGGAATGGATCGTGTCGGTTGCTTGCAACACCGAATACTGCGTCGTCTGAAGGCCGCTGTAGAACGGCTCCGCCTGCTGGACGAGGGGCGTGGTGGAGAACTGCGACGACGTTCCATATGCTTGGATCGAGATCGTGTGGCGCTGCTGAGCCGGGAGCGTCGCGTTCACCACGTAGCCGCTCGACTTCGCGCTGGTCGAGTATCCCGTGGGCGACGGTATCCCGTTGACGTAGCGCGCCAGCTCGTTCAGCAAGCCGCTAGAATCGAAGGAAAAGAGCGATGCTTGGAGCTGCGTCGCTCCGACCAGCGCGTTGTCGCTGAGCGAGTACAGCTGGAGATTCGTCGTATCGCTGTTGTTCGGCCCGTACCCACAGGGCAGCGTCGTGGCCGGATCGCCCGGATAGCGCAGGCAGACGACGTTCGTAGCGCGGTTGGAATTCATGAACATGCCGCTCAGGGAGTCGGAATCGCCGAACTCGTAGCGCGCGCTGATGAGATTTCCCGAGATCGTGCTGTCGCCGTCGTGCATGTAGCTGAGCCCGCTGGCGTCTTCGTAGAAGTCGCCGTCTACGAGGCTTGGATACAGGCGGTTGATCGTCTGCACGGCGAGGCCGAGCTTCCCGAGCGATCCGGTTTCCGCCAGCGAGTAGTTATAACGGCCATAGCTTCCCGCCGACATTTGGAGCTGCGTCTGCCAGCTGAGGGTCGGCTGAAGCGTGCTGAAGTTTACCGAGCCGCCCAGACCGCCCAGCGTAGGCCCCATGTGGACGGAAGCGCCCTGAAACAAGTCGGTCGCGAATCCGGCGAGGTTGCCGGCGGAGCCGGGCGCGTTGAGCGGGATCCCGTCGAGCGTCAGCTGCGTCTGCGTCGGGTCGTGACCCTCCAGCGAAATCGTCTGCGTCGCGTCGCTGTCGTCGCTCGACGTTGAGACGCTCACTCCGGAGAGCTTGTTGAGCGCGTCGGCCAAATCGGTGGACAACCGGCGCTGCGGCGAGTTTTGGTCAATGCTGTTGCTTGAGATCGTGGCCGACGCCTTGGCAGTCACCTCTCCGATGACTTTCAGGCCTCCGTTCTCTAACGCCAGAGAGAAATTGACCGTTATGACGCGTCCGTCCAGCACCTCGAATGAAGCCGAAGTCAGGCTCTGGTAGCCGCGCTTGACGATGCGCGCGCGATAGATGCCGTCGGGCACGTCGGTAAATGTCACCTTCCCGTTCTTGCCCGTGAGCTCCGACGTGATGACTGGACCGTCGAGCAGCACGCGCGCCAGTTCGAGCGGCTGCTTGGTCGCGACGTCGACGACGACGATATCGATCTCTGCCGACTCGGACTGGGCAAGCGCGAGCGTCGTGACGGCCGCGCACAAACCCAGGAGAGCGACAGCCAGACCGACGCAGCGCCGTAACATGTCTTCGCGATTATACGGAATTAGCGCGGCCGCAGGCCTTGAACCGCGCTGGGAAACGCTAGATCGTGATCGTTACCGCGGTGCCGTGGCCTGGCGCGCTGTCGATCGCAATGTCGCCGCCGACGCGCTCGACAGCCCGTTTTGCGATGGCGAGGCCGAGGCCCGTCCCAACGATCTCCCCGCGTTGATCGCCGCGATAGAAACGCTCGAAAGCGTGTAGGCGCTCCGACTCCGACATTCCCGGGCCCTCGTCGCTCACGCGAATGATCGAATGGCCGTTGTTGCGCGTCGCTCTCAGGTGGATCGGCGCGTCGGGCGCATACTTCAACGCGTTTTCGATAACGTTCCAAACGGCCTCGGCCAGTTCGCCGCGATCGGCCTGCACGGTTTTAATGCCCTCGACGCTGTAATCAATCGTGCGGCGGTCGTCGAGCCGGCGGGCCGCCTCACACTGGTTGCGCAGGAGTTCGGCGACATCGACGTCTTCGATCTGCGGCGGAGCCTCGGAGTCCAGCCGCGCCAAGCGCATGAGCCGATCGATCAGCCCGCGCATGTGCTCCTTCTCGATCGACATCGTTCCCAGGATCTGACGAGCAATACGCGGCTCTTCGATCGCGCCGCGCCGCAGTACGTCGATGTAGCCGCCAATGACCGTCAGCGGAGTGCGAAGCTCGTGTGATGCATCCGCGGTCAACTGACGCATCCGCTCCTCCGCATGCCGGCGGTGCTCGATGGCGGTCGCCACGCTGGCGACTGCGTCGTTGAACGCGGCCGTGAGCGACGCGATCTCGTCGCCGCCGGCCATGACGAAGCGGCGCTGCGTGTAGTCGCCGTCTGCGAGCGCCCGCAACGAGTCGCTGACCTCATTGATTGGCCGCAGCGACTGCTGGGCAAACAGGCGGCCCACGAACCAGGATAGCAAAATCGCCGCGGCACCGATCGTCAACACGATCCGCCAATAGGGAATCAACGAAACGAGCAGCAGTGGGAAGGAGGGGCCAAATCCGACGTATCCACCCTCGACGTAGGTGAGGGAGAGCGGCTCGAGCCGCGTCGGATCGGGTGGTGCCGGTTTTCCCTTCGCGAGGGGTGGAATGAAGTGTTGCATTCCACCCGCAGCGAGCACAGCGGGGAGCGGCTTGGGACGCAGGGTCTTGTCCCCGGCGAGGTAGCGGCCCTTGGGGTCGAAGACCGTCACGCGCAAGCCGATCCCGCTGAGGGCGTTGACGATCTCAGGGGCGGCCTGTTTCAGACTCATGCCCTCGTGGCGGTACTGATCGACTAAAATGCGTGCCTCTTCGTGCTTCGCGACCATCACGTCGCCGGAAAAGCGCCAGAGCTCAAAAACGAGCGCAATCGACGACGCCAAGATGACAATCACGACCGTCACGCCGAGTAACACCGCGTACAGTGCGGAGAGCCGCGCCGCGAGCTTCAAAGTACGAGACCCTCTATTGAGAGAGGCCGTAGCCGACGCCGCGAACCGTTCGTATAAACGATCCCGTCTCGCCAGGGCGGTCTATTTTCGCGCGCAGATAGGAAATATAGGTCTCGACGATATTTGGGCCGCCCTCGAAGTCATGTCCCCAAACGATCTCAAGCAAGTGGTCCTTGCTGAAGACGCGCCGCGGCTCACGCAAGAAGACCTCGAGCAGATCGAACTCTCTCTGGGTAAATTCGAGCGAGTCTTTGCCGCGCCATGCTTCTCGTGTCCCGGGGTTGATCGAGATGTCCCGCCAGCGAAGGACGTTCTCCTCGATGAGTTGCGGGCGGCGTAGCTTAGCCTGAAGGCGCGCGATCAGTTCTTCAAAGACGAACGGTTTGACGAGATAGTCGTCAGCGCCGGAACTCAGGGAGCGGACTTTGTCTTCTGTCCCCCCCTTGGCCGTGAGCATGAGGATAGGGGCCTGCGTGATCTCGCGTAGGCGGGGCAACAGCGTCACGCCGTCGATCTTGGGCATCATGATGTCGAGCACGATCAGTTCCGGGTCGAAGACCTTCACGAGCTCGAGAGCAGTCAGGCCATCCGTTGCCGTGCGCACCTCGTAGCCCTCGCGGGAAAGCCCTAGCTCTAACATCTCCCGAACCATACGGTCGTCGTCGATGACCGCAACGCGGGCATTCGGCATGATGTGCATTTCTACGCTGCATCGTGCTTTGCCACCCTTGGAGACGCCTGAACAGGCCAGCGGCCCACTCGCTGCCCACAAACGAGAGCGGCCTGGCCGATCGCCTCGAGGGGATGCGCCACGACACAAATTCCGCGTCGCTCGAGGAGCGCCGAGGTTTCCTCGTCTGGCAGCCAGCGGGCAAAGAGGTGGATTTCGTCTGCCCCGGTGGCCCGCGCCAGGACGGCCATGACGTCGGCCAGCGTACAGTCGCGTTCGGCGAGTAGGCGAGCGGCGACCTCGCTTCGGAAGCGGGACCCGCTCCACCCGGCCGCCACGACAAGGATGCGCGAGAGCTCGCCCACTCGAGTCGCCTCGAAATCGATCAACGCGGCCTTGATGCGACCCGCCAAACCGGGCTCCGTTTCGGCATGGATGGTCGCCCCGGTAATGGATGCGCCGGGTCCGGCCGTCAGGAGGGCTCCCGCCCCAATAAAGTACTCGTCCATGCCGGCATCTTGGCATGGACGAGTGCCAACTGGGTGGCGCACAAATCCGCCACCCCCGGCGAAAACTTCCCGCCCCGGCCTAGGCTAGAAGGGGTCCGGCGGCGTGACGGCCAGCGCTATGAGAAGCGCAATCACAAAGCTGAGCATTCTTCTTCCACCTCCTCGAGAACTGAGATGGCGGCAACTACTGAGGGCATCTAAAGCAGTCCTTGTTATGTTAACGCTTTTAGCGGTAATCGCTAGATTAGGCCTAAATGTCGAGCCGCGATCACAGCCTGGTTTCGACCATGACAGTCCAGCTTTTCGATTGCGTTTGCTATATGCACGCGCACAGTGTTAACGCTCCGCATCGTCTCAGTCGCGATCTCCTTTGGTGCAAGACCAGCAGCCAAGAGCCCTAGCACCTCACGCTCTGATTTTGTGAGAACTGAGGGCAGCCTGCTCTTGTCCTCTGTTAGGCATAGCCGCCCGTAGACGACCGTGAGTAGCCTGGCCACGTCAGCATAACCGAGCGCTGTGAGCGTCTCCAACCTCTCCGCAATGGGGTGCTTCCCCGCTTCCCTATCCGTGCTTGCCTCGCGTCCGATTATCCGCACCGCTTCCACCGCGGCTCTCGCGACCGGTTCATTAACCGCTATGCCGCGCATAATGCGCTCTCCTTGAGCGACCCTCTGGTTCGCGATTTCTGCAAGGGCGCATATGGCCTTACTTACTGAAATTGACCGAGCCCGAAACAGCCCCGAAATCGGTACCGTTGACGCGATTTCTAAGACATCCCGTATCAACTTGACCGACGCGTCTCGACGTCCGTCCAAACCAAGAAACAGCGCGTAATGTGCTCCGCAAGATACGCGATCGAAATCGAAGTGCATTCGCGCCCAGCAGGACCCTATCAGCGGATGTGCTTCATCAAAATGCCCCTCCCATGCCAAGCGTATAGAGCGGAAGAGCGCGAGGTATCGCCTAGCTGAATCATCTATTCGGATGGCCCCGAGTCGCTGCTCCACCTCGACACTCTCAGCGACATTCGCGCGGCGCATTTGGACCCCCAAAATCTGCAGCAGCGCGACCTGAAGGGCGAAGGCATCACCAGCTTTAGTCGCGGCATCCGCTGCGAGCTGTGCGTATCTCAACTGCTGATCGACATCACTTTCCTCATGCAAGGCTAGGTTCGAAAGGACCGCGCTGATGCGGCTCGACACGCCATATAGATGAAGCTCTGACGCAAGCTCACTTGACTGACTCAGCACTTCGACAGCACAGTCGATTTCGCCGATGTGCCGATTAACAATACCGAGATGATGTAGAATCCTAGCTCGGGCAAGGTCCGAGTCGATCTCAGGCAGGAGGCTCTCGATGGCAGCTATCCCCGCTCTTGCGCCGCTCGTGTCGCCGGCATTCGCTTGACCAGCGAGAAGCAGCGACAGCGCGTCTGCCCGATGCGTGGCGTTCTGCTCCTGATCCTCCGCGACAGGGCGAAGCACGCTGGAAACGTCACCTCCTTGATTCCCGACCAGCGACGCGAGGCGGAGGCTCGTTATCGCAAAAAGGTCACGTTTGTTGCCCGATTTTGCTAACGAGCGCCGTAGAAGGGATTCCGCGCGAGCGAATTTACCGGCGGTTGCTTGAAGCGATCCTTGGAGAGCCAGAATTTGAAGCATTCCGACGCCGCGTGTTTTCGTCGAGTGATTCGATCGCGCGCGCCACCACGTCCCCTCGCGCACGCTCGAGCATATCGAATCCGTCACGCTCGAGCAGGCGAAGCACATCGCTGGGCGAGGCTGCCAGAACATATGCTGCGATGGCATGCTCGACGTCGCCGCTCGCTTCGAGCGCCCGAGCCGCGCGTTCGTGCACGAGCTTTTGTGCACGCTTTCCGCTGAGTGCGCTTTCATGGCGCAGAAATTCACGAAATAGCTCATGGCACTGGTAGTTGCCCGGGGACTCCTCATAGATGAACGCGGTGCGCTCGCGAAGCCGCTCGACGATCGGCAGCGCACGATCGAATCCGGCGCGCTCCAGTACTTGGAGGTCGATGATCGGCAGCGCGATTGCAATTTCCAGCAATGCCCGTTCCTCTTCATCGAGCTCGCTGTAGACTTGCTCTGCCAGGAAGCGGTAGATCATCTCCCTCGTCAATGCCGAGACATTGCGCAGGTCGGAGGAGCGCGTCGACGTTCGAAGAGCGAAGCTCATTGCAGCCGGCCAGCCCTCGGTGAGGGCGAGAAGGTCGCGCAACTCGTCGTCGCGCCTTTCTAGGCCGAGTGCGAGCGCGGCCGACCGCGCCTCGTCGAAGGTAAAG
Source organism: Vulcanimicrobiota bacterium (assembly GCA_963722595.1). Classification (GTDB taxonomy): domain Bacteria; phylum Vulcanimicrobiota; class Vulcanimicrobiia; order Vulcanimicrobiales; family Vulcanimicrobiaceae; genus Cybelea. The sequence goes on from CAVRNN010000001.1 coordinate 574,403, forward strand.
CGCAGTTCCTCTTCTCCAATTGCGAGCTCGGCATCGCGGTAGGCAAGCCACGTGCCAACTGGGAGATTCCTCGTCGACCGGGACGCGATGATCCAACGAATCTTTCCCTTCGTACGCTCGATCAACGAGCACACGAACCCGGCGACCTCCGGATCCGTGTCGGCTAGGTGGAGATCATCGATCGCGATGGTTCCGTCAAAGGATTCCAAGTGCGCGTCCATCCAGCGCGCCAGATCTGCGCTTCGATCGTCCGAACCGGTCGTACGCTCGTAAGCTCCGGCGAGAGCATCTATGGCGTGCGGAGCAGAACCACGCAGCGCCTCCGCGAATCCGCGTAAGAAGCCGAGCAGCGTCGCATGCTCGCCGCGCAGCGCAAAACGCACATGATCCGTGCGCACGCTGCGGAGATACTGGCGGAGGATTACCGATTTTCCATAGCCGGCCGGCGCAACCAATAGCGTGATCGGATAAGCAGCCGAAGCAAAGAGGCGCTCCACGAGTCGTGGACGCTCGACCAGTGCGAATACACCGGCGTCGCTGCGCTCCTCACCTTGGAAAACCCGCACGCGGTCTGGTTCTAGGGCTTCGGAACGTCGCCTTTCCCGATGAGTTGGCTCACGAAATAAGCCAGCAGCGCACCCTCCCAGTGTAACCGCTGCGCAAGCCAGGCACGCTGCTGTGGGCAAGTGATCTCGCCAAGCTCGATGACCAGGCTGCCTTCGCGCGCACGAACCTGCTCGAACGCATAGTACTGGCGTAAATTTTCCGTGAAGTTGTCCGCCTGAAACGAGAACGGCCACGCCGACGAGTAGATCTGGCGCCAGGCGGCCGCGGCGCGAGCGTCGCGCTTGTGCGCATAACCGATCGATGCGCCGCTGCGACATGGTGGGTCCGAACCATCGAAGTGAATGAAGAGCGCCGCGTCGACGCGATACGCTCCTTCGAAATCTGCGGGTAGCCGCGCCACGGTAATGCCATGCGCGCGGAGGATTTCGGTCGCTGCGTCAGCGACGACCGGCGTCCATTCGCGTTCTCCGCTCGCTCCGAGGTTGCACTTGTGCTGTGGGAACGCTGCGCAGCTCGCGGGGCGTCCTTCGTGGCCCGCAGAGATCAACACGTCGTATCGCAGAAGCGCCGCCGCGAGCACTATGGCGAGCATTACCAGCCGCCGGACGCACCCCCGCCGCCAAAGTCTCCCCCACCGGCGGAAAATCCGCCGCCGAAATCGCCGCCTCGGTCCCCGAATCCCGAGGAGCCGCCGGCAATCGCGGCCCCGGCCCAGACGGGCCAGCTCTTCATATCCTTGCTCGCCTTCTTCGGTCCCTCACGCAGCACGAGGTAGCCGTACCGGATCGTGCGGACGACTGCCATCACGACCATGAAGATCAGGAAAAGAAACGTTAGGCCAATCACCACGACCATGAACGCCGCGAAACCTTGGCCTGCTGCGCTGGAGCCTTCGGCCGGCGGCGGCGTTACGCCCTTGTATCCCGGTGTTACGGTGGTGAGCATCGCCGCGACCCCCTTCGACACTGCGCCGTTGGGATCGCCGGCCTTCATGCGGGGCACAATCACGCCGCTGATGATCCGGTGTGCGTCGGCATCGGTCAGTGAGCTCTCCAAGCCGTACCCAACCTCGATGCGCACCTTATGGTCTTGCATGAAGAGGAAGAGCACGGCGCCATCGTCGTGCCCACGTCGCCCGATCTTCCAGTGCTGGGCCGTTTCGCCGGTCCAGGTCTCAAGGGGAACGTCCCCGGTCGTCTGCCCGATCCACACGACGATCTGATGTCCCGTCGCTGTTTCGTACGCATGCAGCTCGTTCTCGATGGATGCGCGCGTGTCGCCTGAGAGCGCGCCGGAGTTGTCCGTAACGTAGTGATCCGGTGTCGGCGGAATTTTGAACCCCTGTGCCGACGCCCAAAGAGGCCACGCAGAAACCACCGCGACCAGGGCTAGCCGCGCGAACCGCGGCCTCATCGCGCCGCCCCCTGCGCGCCGTCGGGAAAGTGGGCCCGCAGCGCGTCGCCAGTCTTCGCAACGGCGTAGACGATCCCATCGAGCAGCGCTCCTCGCGCGAAAAAAGGCTCCGTCTCGGCAACCACGTCGCGCCAGAACGTATCGCCGACTCTTTGATGCAACGCACGGTCGCCGACGATCGCGAACCGGCGGGCCTTTGGAGCCACCAGGATTAACACGGCGTTCTCCTGAGCGTGACGGTGCAGGCCTGCTCTCACGAATTCACGCTTCGCGCGCTCGAACGCGTCGACGTCGCGATCTGGAACGACGCGTACGCCGATGCGGCCGGTCGTGCCGCTCTCTGCCTGAGCAAGGGCGCGCGCTATCGCTGCGCGCTCGTTCCGAGTCACGGCGAGAAGTTCACGACGGGCGCCTGCGCCGCACCGGGTTGCGCTTGGAAATACGGCTTCTCATTGAACCGGCTTCCGAAGAGGCCGGCGACAAACACGGTCGGGATCGTGTCGCGCCTCGTATTGAATGCACGCGCAGCGTCATTGTACTTACGGCGCTCGAACGCAATACGATTTTCGGTCCCTTCCAGCTGCGCCTGGAGGGTCTGGAAGTTTTCAGTAGCTCGAAGCTGCGGGTAGTTCTCGACTACCGCGAGAAGCCGCGAAAGCGCGGCACCGAGCGAATCCTGCGCCCCCGCATACTTCGCGAAGTCCTGTGGGTTGTTCACGGCGTTCTGGACGACTTGCGGCGAGATCTGCCCGACGCTTGCCCGCGCCTTGGCCACGTCTTCGTACGTGCTCTTTTCGAAGTTCGCCGCGCCCTTAACGGTCGCGACGAGGTTCGGAATCAGGTCGGCTCGCCGTTGGTACACGTTTTGCACCTGGCCCCATTGAGCATCTACTGCTTGCCCTAGGGATACCAACGAGTTATAGCTGCCTCCGATAAAGAGGAACGCGATGACGACGATCCCGATAACGACAATCGGGCCGACGTACGAACGGCGTTGTTGCATGCTTGCCTGATGCGCCATGACGCCGCTCGTCCCTCTTTCGGCAGGCATGCGGGACGGCGCGCGTAACACCGCGGAGATGCTGCGCGCCCTGCTCGCGGCGATACCGATCGTTGCGTTGACCTTTGCCGTCCCGTTCGTGAACCGGATCGAGCCGCGGTTCTTGGGCCTGCCATTCCTCCTCGCTTGGATCATGGTGTGGGTGCTGCTCACGCCCGCCTTCCTGTGGATGGTCGCGCACATGGAGCGGCGCTGATGAGCCACGCAGCTCTGGCCCTCGGTATCGTTGGGGTCATCGTCTTCGGCGCGATCGCTTTCGCGTTGCTCGGGGTGCGGCATATCAAGATGGACCCCGCGCAGTTCATCGTTGGGGGCCGTTCGTTCGGGACGGTCTTCCTGTGGGTGCTGCTGGCCGGGGAAATCTACACCACCTTCACGTTCCTCGGCATCGCGGGGCTGTCGTATTCGCAGGGCGCGCCCGCGTACTACGTGATGGCCTACGGCGCCTGCGCGTACGTCATCGCCTATTTTCTGACGCCGGCTGTCTGGCGCGTCGCCAAGGAGCACAATCTGCTCACAGGCGCGGACTTCTTCGAAACGCGCTACAACAGCCGCGCGCTCGGCGTGGGCATCGCCATCCTCATGTTCATCATGGTCGTGCCGTACGTCGCGCTGCAGCTCAGTGGCCTACAGATTTTGCTGCGTATCGCGGGCTACGGCGCATACAACGCGACCGCCACCGTCTGCATTGCGTTTATGGTGCTCGCACTATTCGTCTTTACCGCCGGCTTGCGCGGCACGGCATGGGCAAGCATCGTAAAAGACGTCCTCGTGCTGAGCGCGGTGGCATTCGCAGGCATCGCGATCCCAGGGCGTTTCTTCGGTTCTCCTGCCGCGATGCTCGATCGCGTATTCCAACTGCATCCTCAGATGCTCCGTCTGCCGCCCGGCGGTGCCTTTCACGGGACAGCCTGGTACGTTTCGACCGTACTGTTGTCCGCGATCGGGTTTTTCATGGGTCCACATTCGTGGAGCGCAGTCTACAGCGCGCGCAGCGGCGACACGCTGCGTCGCAACGCGATATTCCTGCCCTTCTATCAGGCGCTGATGAGCCTCATGATCTTCGCCGGTCTTTCGGCGGCGCTGATTTACCCCGGCCTCAAGGGCACGGCCGTGGATCAATCGTTCTTGATCGTCGTCGCGCGATATTATCCGCCATGGGTCCTCGGCATCGTCGCCGGCGCGGGCGCGCTGGCGGCGCTGGTTCCGGCCTCAGCGCTGCTGCTCGCCGGAGCGAGCGTGATCACCAAGAACGTGGCGGGTGACGCCTTTGGAATCGCGACGAGCGACGCTTCGCGGACGCTGCTAACGCGCATCCTCGTGATCGTCGTCGCACTGCTCGCGCTCGGCGTCTGGCTGACTGCCCAGAAGACCGTGGTAGAGCTGCTGCTGCTTTACTACAACGGAGTGACGCAATTCACGCCCGGCGCCGTGGCGGCATTCCTTTATAAGCGCGCTACGGCGTTGGCCGTCGGCGCGGGCATCGCCGTCGGCCTCGCGGTCGCGATCCCGCTCGCGGCGCTCAACATCTCGCCATGGGGCATCAACGCTGGCTTCCTCGCGCTTATCGCCAATGTTCTCGTGCTGTTGACGATCTCGTCTCTGCGCGCCTCAGCCCGGAAGTGCCAAACCGCTACTTGATCCAATCGAGAATGTAGCGCGCGTACCACGTCGGCCAGTCGTCGTCGCGGTGGCCGAGCTGCTTTTCGTATTCGCCGTGCGCCGCCTCCGTTTCTCGGAGCAGCGCCGACAGTCGTTCGACGGTTAGATCTTCCATGCTATTTCCCATATGTGGCGGTGAATGAAAGGCCTAGAAGCGACCAGTTGCGGGCGACTCCTCCGTGCGCGGCATAATTTGCGGCGATTCCGTTGCCCGGCCAAACGAACGCGTAGAATGGATTGACGCTCAACGCATCGCTCAAGTTGTGCGTGTAGTTTAGGCCGACCTCTTGTCCGTAGCCGAAGTTCGGAAGCCCGCCGCCTGGCTCAGGCGCCGTGAAGGGCGGGAGCGTGGTGAGGATGGCGTTGAGCTCGTTGACATTGGCGACGAGGTAGTTGACCTGCAGTGCGTCCTGCTTCAGCGGCGCAAGCGTAACCGACGCGTCGAAGTAGCGCAAGTTCGTGTTTGCCAGCACCGTCTGAAGCGCGAAACCCGGCAGCCATTGCGGCACCGCGCCGCCAAAATAGAACGGATCGAAGCCCGACCAGATTACGGGACTTGCCGGGTTTGCACCCGACATGCTGTAGAATCCGACGTTGACGAGCGGGCTCCACCACGCCTTCTTGAAATTATAGTTTGCTTGAATCATCCAACCGTCGGCGCTGACGTAAGGCTTGCCCTGGATCGCGTATTCGGCCTGCAACCAGAGGTACGGGTCTCTCGTAAAGGGATGGAGGCGCGCCCGAAGTTCGTACGTCGACATCTGGTTTCGCGTCAGGATGTCGGAGGTCGAATAGACGTACTCAGCTCCGAGACGCAGCTGACCGGGCGGATTCCACACGACGTTGACGCCGGTCAGCTTCGTATTGTCGAACACGGCCGGCGCCTCGTTCGGGCGCAAATAAAAAAGTTGCGCGCTCCAGTTGCCGTCGGTCGCCTTCAACAAACCCGCCTGCAGCCACGCGCCGCGCGGCCCGAGATAGGCGGCGCCGCGATCGAAGCCGTTCGTCGCACCGTTCGCCAACAGCATGCCGCCGCCCGTGACGTAGTTTTGCTGCCCGTATGATGCGTCGAGGGCTCCAGCACCCCCGAAGAGATGCGTGAAACGCAACCCGGCATAGAGGTTCTCGGGCAGCCCATACCAAGTGTGCGGACTACCAAAGTAGTCCGTGCCGATCGTACCGCTCTCGAGATATGAAAACCCCCCGTACAGGAAGGCGTGATGCGCGAGATGGTATGTAGCGGTCATCCCCGGCTCGACGTACGCCTCGGCCCAATCGGGATTGGCCGGCAGCGCCGCATTGATCGAACCCACCGGCGCAGCAAAGGCGTTATTGAAGGCGGCAAACGGCGCGAACCCGGCGTTCAACGAGCCTAGGACGCTGATGCGATTGGTCTCGTACAAGCGCGGCAAGCTTTCAAGATTTCCGGTCTGTAGGTAACCGAGATACCTAGCACGGGCTTCGGCAGCGCGGTGTTGGGCCGCCGTGCGCTCCTCTTCCGTGCGTGCCTCCGCCGCGTCGAGTTCGGCCTCTTCTTCTTCCAACTGCGCTCGGCGCTCGCGTTGACGAACTTCTGAGTTTTTCGGCTCGACCGTCTGAGGCTGTGCCGGCGTTCTCGTAGCTTCGTCATAGACGTTCTTCGGGTTGCTCGGGCTTACATCGCCCGCGAGTTGCGCCCGAGCAAAGCCGAAGCTCGCTGCGCAAATCGCAATGCTCAGCAACGCTGCTCTCACTTCGAGCCCCACGCTTACGATCTTACAATGACAAGGGCCCCGCCGCCTGGCGGGGCCTTTGTCTACAGGTCTTCGGGGTTGATGCCCTTCAGGCGGTCGTACTGGGTCTTCTTCGGTGACGCGTGAGGGTTGGCATGGTCCTCATACTCGCCCTCGTACTGCACCGTCAGCGGCTCGCGGTTGCGTTCGTACGCGCTGACGAGCCGGCTCATCCCATCGCCGTTTCCGCCGCCCATGACCTCGGCCAGGGCGGCCTCGTCGGCGGTCATGGTGGCGTACGGCACCTCGACGTCGTGGCGCGGCCGTCCGTCGTCGTCGACGTCCTGACCTTCCGGAACGATGTCGACGTTGCGATATCGCGACATGCCCGTTCCCGCAGGGATCAGCTTGCCGATGATGACGTTCTCTTTCAGGCCTAGCAGCGGATCGTATTTGCCCTTGATCGCTGCGTCGGTCAGCACGCGGGTCGTTTCCTGGAAGCTCGCTGCCGAGAGGAACGATTCCGTCGCGAGCGACGCTTTCGTCACGCCGAGCAGCACCGGATTCGCGGTCGCGAGCTCCTTGCCGGCGGCCTTCATTCGCTCGTTAGCCTCGCTGAACTGCGCCGCCTCCACCAGCTGGCCGGGCAGCAGCGCGGTATCGCCGCCCTCGACGATCTTTACCTTGCGAAGCATCGAACGCACGATCACCTCGATGTGCTTGTCGTTGATGTCGACGCCTTGCGAGCGATAGACCTTCTGCACCTCTTGCACGAGGTAGTTTTGCAGAGCGGTCTCGCCCTTGACGCGCAGGATGTCGTGCGGGTTCAGGGAGCCTTCGTTGAGCTGATAGCCCGGCTCGACGCGCTGGCCCTCCGAAACCATCACATGCGTGCCCGACGGGATGTCGTACTCGTGCTCTTCGCCGCTTGCATCCACGACACGCACCACGCGCTTGTTCTTCTCGTCGCCGAACTTGATCGTGCCCTCGACCTCGGCGATCGTGGCCTGCCCCTTCGGCTTGCGGGCCTCGAAGATCTCTTCGACGCGCGGCAGACCGGTGATGATGTCTTCGGTCGCGACGCCTCCGGTGTGGAACGTCCGCAGCGTCAGTTGCGTACCGGGCTCGCCGATCGACTGCGCGGCGATGATACCAACCGCGGTGCCGATATCAGCCTTCGTTCCTGCGGCGAGATCGCGCCCATAACACATCGAGCAGACGCCGTATTTCGAGCGGCACGTTAGCACCGAACGTATCTTGACCTCGGAGCTGCCCGCCTCGAGAAGCGCCTTGGCCTTTTCTTCATCGATCTCGGCGTTCCGCGTAACTATCGCCGTCGTCGGCCGCTTCGGATCCAGCCGGATCTCCTCGGCCGCACGACGCCCGACGATGCGGTCGGCAAGCGGCTCGATGATCTCTTTTCCGGCTCGGATGTCGCTTACCACGATGCCGTTGGTCGTACCGCAGTCCTCTTCACGAATGATCACATCCTGCGCGACGTCAACGAGGCGGCGCGTCAGGTAGCCGGAGTCCGCCGTGCGCAGTGCGGTGTCGGCGAGCCCCTTGCGTGCGCCGTGCGTCGAGATGAAGTACTCGAGAACCGTCAGGCCCTCTTTGAGTGAAGCTTTCACCGGAATCTCGAGGATCCGGCCCGACGGGTCGGACATCAAGCCGCGCATGCCCCCGAGCTGCTTGACCTGTGCGATCGAACCGCGGGCGCCCGACGTCGCCATCATGAAGACCGGGTTGAGCGGGTTCTGCGACGACTGCATGGCGGTCGTCACCTCATCGGAGGCCTTCGACCAGACGTCGATCGTCTTGTTGTACTGCTCGTCCTGCGATATGAAGCCTTGCTCGTAGAGGCGATGCAGCTCGTCCACTTCGTCTTGCGCTTTGCCGACGATCTCGTCCTTGTTCGCGGGAACGATCACGTCGTTGATCGAGACGGTCGTACCCGACAGCGTGGCGTAGTGGAAACCGAGGTCCTTGATCGCGTCCAAGAAACGGGCCGTCTCGGAGTTGCCGTACGTCCGATAACAGTCCGTGATGATCTTGCGCAGGCCACCCTTGTCGATGATGCAGTTGACGAACTCGTGGTTCCAACGCTCTGGGAACGCGCTGTTGAAGATCACGCGCCCGACCGTCGTTTTGACCAGCTCGGCGTTCCAGCGCACATAGATCCACTCTTGCAGGCCAACCTGCTTGGTCTCATACGCCATCACGGCCTCCTTGCCGTCGAAGAACGTCGGGATGGCTCCGGCCGCGTCGGCCGCGGGCGCGTTCTTCTTCTTCCTGCGGTCGAACCGATCGGGATCATCCGGAATCGCGGCCTTCGCCGGTCCGTTGTATTCTTCGCGCTGGAACGTGAGGTAGTAGAGGCCGAGCACCATATCTTGGGTCGGGATCGAGACCGGATTTCCGTACGCCGGCAGCAAGATGTTGTTCGAGGACAGCATCAGGATGCGTGCCTCGGCCTGCGCGCCCGCCGAAAGCGGCAGGTGCACGGCCATTTGATCGCCATCGAAGTCGGCGTTGTAAGGGGTGCAGACCAGCGGGTGCAGGTGCACGGCCTTACCCTCGACGAGGACCGGCTCGAAGGCTTGAATGCCCAACCGATGCAGCGTCGGCGCGCGGTTGAGCAGAACCGGATGCTCCTTGATCACCTCTTCCAGCACGTCCCAAACCTCGGGACGCACGCGCTCGACCATGCGCTTCGCGCTCTTGATGTTGTGCGCAAGCCCGCGATCGACGAGCTTCTTCATCACGAACGGCTTGAACAGCTCGAGCGCCATCTCTTTCGGCAGACCGCACTGGTGCAGCTTGAGCGTCGGGCCCACCACGATGACCGATCGGCCGGAGTAGTCGACACGCTTGCCGAGCAGATTCTGGCGGAACCGTCCCTGCTTTCCTTTTAAGATATCCGAAAGCGACTTGAGCGGACGATTGTTGGGACCCGTGACCGGACGCCCGCGCCGCCCGTTATCGATCAGTGCGTCGACGGCCTCCTGAAGCATGCGCTTCTCGTTCTTGATGATGATCTCGGGCGCGTTGAGCTCCAGGAGCCGTTTCAGCCGGTTGTTGCGGTTGATGACGCGCCGATAAAGATCGTTGAGGTCGGAGGTGGCGAATCGGCCGCCGTCGAGCTGGACCATCGGCCGCAGCTCGGGCGCGATCACGGGAACCGCTGCAAGGACCATCCACTCCGGGCGGTTGCCGCTGGCGAGGAAGGCTTCGACGACCTCGAGCCGTTTGATCGCCTTTAGCCGCTTCTGCCCCGTGGTTTCTTTGAATTCTTTGCGAAGGTCTTCTTGCAGCCTGCGCAGATTGAGGTCTCGCAGGAGCTCGCGGATCGCCTCCGCGCCCATGCCCGCCTTGAACCGATTGCCGAACTTCTCACGCGCCTCGCGGTACTTCTGCTCGGAGAGAACCTCGCGCTTAGTCAGCGTCGTATCGCCCGGATCGATCACGACATACGCCGCAAAATAGATCACTTTCTCGAGCTGGCGCGGCGACATGTCGAGCAAGATGCCGATTCGGCTCGGGACGCCCTTGAGATACCAGATGTGGCTCACCGGGGTGGCGAGCTCGATGTGACCCATGCGCTCGCGGCGCACCTTCGCGCGGGTGATTTCGACGCCGCAGCGGTCGCAGATCATGCCCTTGAAGCGAATGCGCTTGTATTTACCGCAGTGGCATTCCCAGTCTTTGGTGGGGCCGAAGATCTTCTCGCAAAACAGGCCGTCGCGCTCAGGCTTGAGCGTGCGGTAGTTAATCGTCTCGGGTTTCTTGACTTCGCCGAAGGACCAGGCGCGAATTTGCTCCGGCGACGCGAGGCCGATGCGCATTGCGTCGAAGTTGTTGACGTCGATGAGGTTCAAAAGGAAGGACTCCGCTCGAGCCCACCGGTGGCCGCCGCCTACGCAGGGATGTCGCGCTCACGTCGTCACGTAAGGATTCCCACCGCCGCGGCTGGCCCGGGGCACGGCTTCGTAGTATACCACCCCGGGGAGCCTCGCTCAAGCGGCAGGGCAGAGCGCACCTCCGCGGCTTCAGCCGCCAGGGGTACGAGTTCGCTTGCTAGGTACTCCATCGCGTCTGGCGGCGGCTCCGCCCGCGAGATGAGCTCGTCGTTACAGATCGCCCGAACGACAATCCGGGCGTCCGCCATGCTCACGCCGACGCAGGCATCGTTGAACCGAATGGCACGCTCTTTGATGCGCTCCCAGACCGCTCCGATCCAGTCGTCATGGCACTGCTTATTATGAATAAGGACGGATAGCATACAACCGTTTGGCTCTCAAAGTCAACGACGTAGCGCCCAAAGCTCAAACCCAGGCGAAGCCCAGGTTCCTGGGTATGCGAATGACATGATTATAGGAATCGTTGGCTCAGATGACCGCGCGCAGGCGATTGGGCGTCTGCTAAAAAGCGGTGGTCACAAAGTCACCTTCGGCGACCCCACGGCAAGGGATCGCGCGGGCCGCGCCGCAGCCTCGCTGAACGCGCAAAGCGAGCTCCCCTACCGCCAGGCGATGACGTCCGATCTGTTGGTGCTCGCTGTTCCTCAGGAGCAGGTCGACCGGGCGGTGTCGGCTGTTGGCTCAGGGGCCGGCGCCGTGATCGTCGACGCCGTCGAGGGCGAGCCTGGATCGCGCGCGCATAGCGGCGCCGAAATGCTCGCACGCAAACTTGACAGCCATCGCGTCGTGCGAGCCCTCATTAACATGCCGCAGGCCGGATCGAACGTCCAACTCTGCGGCGACGATTCGCAATCGAAGGTCCTGGTGGACGAAGCGCTGCACAGCTGCGGCTGCGTCACCACCGACCGCGGACCGCTGTCGAACGCGACGGAATTGGAAGCCCCCGTTTAGAGGGGCCTCCCGCCTCTTACTTTTTTCTCGAGGAGCGTTTGCGCGAGGGGACTTTGGCACCCGCGCGCCGCGCCTCGCTCAAGCCGATCGCGATCGCTTGTTTCCGGCTCGTCACCTTCTTGCCGGACCGCCCGGACTTGAGCTCCCCGCGCTTCATCTCGTGCATGGCGCGTTTGACTTTCCTGCCAGCCTTGGGTCCGTACTTACGCCGGCCTTTCTTGCGTGAGCCGCCCTTCTTCGGGGAGCTGCTCTTTCTACCCGAGCCGCTCTTTTTCCGCGGGCCGCCCTTCTTGCGGGAGGTGCTTTTCTTACGCGCGCTGCTCGTTTTTTTCTTACGACTGGGCATAACCAGCTACTCCTTTCCGCCCGACCCTATCAAACGCGAGCACCTCGCCCGGTGAGCAGGTTGATGATAATCAGGATGATCACGATCACTAGGATGATGTGGATCAGCCCTCCGCCGACGTGGACCAAAAATCCGATCAGCCAAAGAACGAACAAAATCACGATTATGGTCCAAAGCAGTCCTGCCATTTTTACTCCTTGCTCAAAGGGTGTCAGTTAAAAGGCGGCACTCTTCGTAGGAATCCCGCACGGACTTGTTCATGTGTCCGTCCGGATCGTACAGAAAGCGCACGCCGCCGCGATCGAAGAGCTCGAGGAAGCGCTCCCAATCAATAGACTGCAACCGCTCCTCCGGCTTTCCGAAGTCGATACGAAGCATCGCGTCCGTGCCTTGAACCTGTCCCGGCCGGCCGCCTTTTGCCTCGGCCCATCTCCGAATTTCATTGTGGTCCTGCATCTCACGTGCCCGTGCCAAAAAAGGGTTTCCTCCTGTCGCGGCGTTAGGACGTTCGTTCCCCGATTGCGGCGAGCCGAACCGGCGCCCTCACGCCGGCGCTTTTTCCGCCCCCGCCGACGGCATGCGGTTCGATGATCCCTCGATGGAATCGTCGCGGCCATAGCGTAGTTAACGAAGAATGGAGCGAGCCGACCCTCACGAGGTCAACGGGCTTTGGACGCCCGAGCGGCCGGCGCCGTCGCTGTCGTCGGTGATTTCGCGCATGACCGACGTGATTTGGCAAGCCGACGCCTCAGGGCGCGTGAGCTCGGTCACGCCGTGCAAGCCCTCGCTCCCTACGGGCGATGGCACGCTCGACGACTCTGAGATCGCGCAGATCGAACAGCTTTGGCGCAAAAGCATCCTCTGCGCGGAACGATTCAATGCGATCTTTCACGTACGCAGCCGCGTGGGGTCGTCCGCGCGCGCGATTGCGTTGCAGGCCGTACCCGTACTCGACGGTCGCGACGACATTCGCTATTGGTCCGGAACGGCCATTGAAGTAGACGGATTCGCCGACGCCGCCACGCGCTTTTTGTCGGAGGCGTCGACCGTACTATCTTCATCGCTCAACCGCGGCACAATCGTCAACCGGCTCGTGCAGACGGCGGTCGCCCGATTCTGCGAACTTTGCGCCATTCATTCGCTGGACGACCACGGCGTGCTGCATCTGGAAGGCATCGCCGGCCGGCGCGGTGAGACGGCGCAACCCGCTGGATTGGACGGCGTACTCGCCGACGTTTTGCGCAACCGACAGCCGGTGTTGCATTTTTCCGGTCCGGTGGCGGGTGCGCGATCGACGATCATCGCGCCAATTGTTGTCGGTGCGAGCTGCCTGGGTACGGTCGCGTTCCTCGAATCCGAAAAACCCTCGAGTTTCGTTGCGCGCGACGTGGACGTCGCCGTCGTAGTGGCTCGACAGCTGGCAATGGCGCTGGAGAATATCAAGACGTTCGAACGCGAACAGCGGGTGACCGAGCGCTTTAGGTATCTCGCCCGCGTGACGGAGCGGCTCTTCACGACCCTGGACTCGGTAAAGATGCTCCAGCTCTTGACGGAGTCGATTACCGACGGATTCGCCGATTATGCCGTGGCGGCAGCCCTAGTGGAGAGCCGTTTGAAGATCCTCGCCGCATGCGGCGTTCGCACTCCGACATTTCGCGACGAGACCGAACGAGAATTGGTCGCCAGCTTGGAGGAGCGCCGCTCCATCCTCATGGGGCCGGAGCTCGATGTGCGGCGGACGTTGAAGTTCGGGCCCCTTTCTGAAATGATTCGTCCCCTTTCGTGGATGATGGTGCCGCTGTTCTCCGGCGACACGGTCTATGGCGCGATCGTGTGTTGCTCAAACGCGCACCCGTACGATCCCAGCGACCTCGAGCTAGCCGAGGAAATTGGGCGTCGTGCGTCACTGGGTCTCGAACATGCCGAAAGCTTCGCGCGAGAGCGGCGGATCACGCACACGCTGCAAGAGGCGACGCTGCCCACCCAGCTTGCGAGCATCGAAGGCGCCAGCCTGAGCGCCGTTTATCGGCCCGCCGAATCCGATTTGCGGGTCGGCGGCGACTGGTACGATTCCTTTCGTTTGGACGATCGCCGGGTCTTACTCACGGTGGGCGATGTGACCGGCCATGGCTTACAGGCCTCCATCGTCATGGGTAAGCTGCGGCACGCCATCAACGTCATCGCAATGTATGAACGAAACCCCGTGCGAAATTCTCGACGCCGCCGAACGCATTCTGCTGCGCCGCTATCCCGGGTCCGTCGCCACGGCATTTATCGCCATCATTGACTCGGCGCGCGATACGATCACATACGCCAACGCCGGCCATCCGTACCCGATCGCGCGCCGCGCCGACGGCACGCTCCGGGAACTGCATGCGGAGGGGCTGCCGGTCGGCCTGCGCTCCATAGGCGAGGAAAACAGTCCGGTCACGGAGCGCCTCGGCGACACGCGAATGCTCGTGTTCTATACCGACGGTCTCACGGAGGCGACGCGTGATACGCTTGCCGGCGAGAAGCTGCTGCATCAGGCCATGGGCAGCGACGTCGTGTTCTTCGTCGGCAGTCCCGCGCGATTCATCGAGAGTTTTTGCATACGAACTCAGTCGGCCGACGATGTCGCGGTCCTCGCGCTGAACTTCGTCCAGTGCAAACGCTGGACGTTCGACTCGCGCGACTGGCGCTCGGCGCGCGCAGCTCGGCGCGAGTTCGTCGAGTATATCGGGGCTACGGCGGCGCCGACGAGCGATTTAAAGACTGCCGAGCTGGTCTTCGGCGAGCTCGCCGCCACCGTAGCGCAACACGCCGCCGGGACCGTGGAAATTGCGGTGGACTGGCGCGTGCAGCGAGCGGTGCTGCACGTGATCGACCACGGTAACGGATTCGCGACGATGCACGGCCGCGGCGCGGACCTCCTGACCGAGCATGGGCGCGGGTTTTGGCTAGTGCAGCGGCTTGGCGCCGAACTGGACGTCGAGATCTTACCCGGCTTCGGAGCGCATATTACGGCCGTCTTGCCGGTCGTATCGCGATAGCAGCCGCGCGCGCTCGATGATGTCGTCCGCGTAGCGCGGCAGTGCGTTGCGAAGGTGTAATATCGTACCCTCGGCCGGCGGAATGGACATACCTAACGAAGGAAAGCTCGCCGCCGCCATCGGCCGCAGCCCGTGTCCGCGGTGACCGAGCGTTTCGTCCATCGCTTGGCGCATCGCAATCTCGAATGCGGGCGACAGCCCCGAAGCAACGGCGGTGTGACCGGCCAAGATACGGCGGACCGAGCCAATCTGGAACTCGTCGCTCAGGACGTCGAGCGGGTAGCCGCAGTACAGGCCAAAATCGACGAAGCGGCGCAGCTCGTTCCACCGCTCCTCGAGGGCCGCCGCCGCCTCGCTTTGGCCCTGCGTCCACAAGACTCCCACCATCTCGCCGTAGGCGCGAAGCCCCGTCCTGCGCGTTCGCAATTCGCGTGCGACCGCACCTACCGTCGCGTCGAATAGCGCGGCATCCGGCCGCCTCCACCATGAAGCGGTCGAGCAGTTCTTGCGGATCGAGCAGCACGAGCCGGTCCGCCGACGGAGCGCTCCCGAGGCGGTCGCAAATGTCCGCGATAATCCCTTCCCGGCGAACCTGCGCGGCAATAACCAGCGCACCGCCGCCGTCGCGCAGACAATCGCTAAGGTATCGGCCGACATTACGGACCAGCCGCTCTTCGTCTCCGCCGAAAAACTGCACGAGATGGCCCTCGTTCGCGAGCGTCCGTCCCGACTGCATACACAGCATCGTACCGCGCCGCTCGCACGATAGTCAAACGGTTTCTCGACGCGCTCGCTTGAAAGCTAGTACGCTCGGACGCTTCTTCGTTTTCTCCGACTGGGCATGGCGCCCACGCTCATTCGTCGCGCACGTACAGCGTCCAAGGCTTGTCGGGATGGTGATCCTGCGGAAACGTTTCTCCTGCCGCGAGATGACGCCGGAAACCGCACTCGGAGCATTCGTATTGACCGCCGACGGTGACGAGTTCGCCCGCGGTCCCAAATATCTCGGCCATGCCTCGTTCTACCCTCGGCGAAGGCGTTAGTCTTGATCCGTCCCGGGTTTTTGGTTGCCCACTTACGGGGATACCAGGCACATGCCAATCGCCGCCTTTGAAAGCGAACCGCAAGCCTCTGCGGCCGCGACCGTGCTACGCGAGCTCGGCTTTAACTCGGAGGTGATCGTTCGCGGCGCAAACACGTTCGAAGAACGTACGCGCGACTTTTTCGCCGGCAAACCTGCGCCTTTCGAGCCGCACGCGCTCTTGGTCAGCGAAGAGGCGGACGATGAGACGTTTCTGAGGACCGTCCAGCGCCACTACGGCACTGTCGTCCTGTCGCCCTGACATGGCGGACTCGCCTCGCTCCGCTGCCGACTATCTGCCGGCGCGGCGAACGTTGACGAGCCTGCGCTCCGCGGCGGCGCGCTGCCGCGGTTGCGACCTGTACAAACACGCCACGCAGACTGTGTTCGGGGAAGGTCGCGCGCGAGCCGCCATGATGCTCGTCGGAGAGCAGCCCGGCGATCGCGAGGATCTCGCCGGGCACCCGTTCGTCGGTCCGGCTGGACAAGTGTTGCGAGATGCGATGGAGCGCGCGGGCATCGATCCGGGCGCGGTCTACGTGACCAACGCCGTAAAGCATTTCAAATTCGTCGAGCGCGGCAAGAGGCGCATCCATAACAAGCCGCGGACCGTGGAGATTCGAGCCTGTAAGCCGTGGCTCGACGCCGAGATCGCGACCGTGAAGCCCGCGCTGATCGTCACGCTCGGCGCGACGGCGGCGCAGTCCCTGTTAGGAGCGAAGTTCAAACTGCTCGCGAACCGAGCTCGCCTTATCGTATCGGAGGACGTCGCGAGGCCTGTTCTTGCCACGATCCATCCGTCGGCGATTCTCCGCGCACCCGATCGGAAGTCACGGCACAGAGAGATGCGCGAATTCGTCCACGACCTCGAGGTCGCCGCGCGGGCATCCTGGGTATAGCGTCGGCATGCGAAATGTAGAATCCGTGCCACGCGGGTTCGCGGTCCTCGAGAACGGAACGGCTTTGCAGACCGCGGTAATGGTGCTCGAGCCTGGCGAGGAGAGCGGCCCGTATGCCAACGAGCACCCCTCGAGCGAACAAGTCCTGCTGATCGTCGACGGTGCGCTCGAGGCCGAGATCGACGGCGAGCGTTTTGCAATGAACGCCGGCGACAGCGTCGTCGTGCGGACGAACGCGCCGCACCGTTTCGTCAACAGATCGCGGGAACGAGCGCTGACGTTTAACGTCTACTCGCCGAAGGCGTACTGATCTCTGCGTCGCGTTGCAGCCGCTCGGCTGGCGCTGCGGCGGTACCCGTTACTCTGTGTGCCGGCGGAGCTGCAGCCGGTTAGGAGCAGCAGAACGAGAGCCTCCGCGAGCGCCGGGCGCATTCACAAGTTGGCGGACGCCGGCGAGTGCGCGGCTCCAAGGGCGAACGCGTAATTTTTGAACTGCGCGCTGGCTGAGAGCGCCATGTGCGGCTCGTCGA
The DNA here is from genome assembly GCA_963722595.1 of Vulcanimicrobiota bacterium. Lineage (GTDB taxonomy): Bacteria > Vulcanimicrobiota > Vulcanimicrobiia > Vulcanimicrobiales > Vulcanimicrobiaceae > Cybelea. The sequence continues at coordinate 591,576 of CAVRNN010000001.1, forward strand.
TGTCGGCTGTAAGGCCCGATGGAAGCATGAATCCATCGACGGGATGGAAGGTGACGTTCATCTTGATCTGCGTGCCGTCGCTGTACAGGGCGTCGATTTGCCGGGCGCACCACTTCGGGCCGAGGCCGACGATGGCGCTCTTCAGTGACGGGTCGTCGAGCGCACGAAGGTCGAAGAGCGTATTCCCATCCTCCTGGCCAGTCTGTTGATAGAAGAAGCGCGACGGCCACAAGGCGGGCTCCAGCATGGCGAGATCCGTATCGTGCGCCTGCTGCGGCGCAAACCACGGAAGTTTCGTGAAGTGCACCAGATACGCTTTACCGGGCTCGTACCTGCCGACTCCCTCGACGCGGAAGTGCAGCCACGGAAAGTGGCGCATTGCCATGGCGACGTCGACGTCGAACGTGAAACCGGGTAGCGGCGGATTTCTTGCGAAGCCCCCGGCCGGCCCGGTGTCGTCATCGCACGCCGAGCTCGGCGCTGCCGCACAAAGCAGCGACGCTAACGCAGCCGCGGCGATCACCCACGTGGTCGTGCCGACCTGCCGATGAGAACCCACGAGCTTAATATACCCTTCGCCGGTTATCGTACTGCTGTGCCCAATGCCGAAAGCTCGACGGTTGAGCTAAGCGCATTCTCCGGCGCTGCTGCCAAAAGCGACCAAGAGACCGCATGATGGAACGCGGCCCCGGATGGCGCACGACGGCAGACGCTTGGTTCAAGCTTCTCGCCGCGATCGCGATCGGTTACTTTATCCTCGCGCAGGCGATCGCCATGTTGAAGGACTTCGCTGGTATCTCCATCATCTTGATTGGCGGAGTTCTCCTCGCCTATTTCTTCTATCCGGCCATCGCATGGCTCAATCGCAGGCTTCCGCTTTGGGCCGCGCTCTCGATCGTATGCGCCGCGGATTCCTCGTCGCCGCCGCGGTCTCTACCTCGTCGTCCCTCCCGCAATCGCACAGTTGGAGAACCTCGCGCACGACTGGCCGACCATCGAGCACACCGTGCGCGGCTACGTCGAAGGCCCCAATAACCCGTTTTTCACCCACCTCCCCGCGTCCGCGCAGCAGTGGATCATGAAGCTGCCCAGTCAGGTGAGCGTCGACGTGCAGCGCAACGCGGCTGCCTACACCGGCAAGGTGGTCAACGCGTTGGAAATCGTCGTAGGAATAGCAGCCGTGGCGATTGCCATTCCGGTCGTCTCGATCTACATGCTCGCGGAGTCCTCCATCATCAAAGGGAACGCTCTCGACCGCGGGCGGTCTGGTCTTCGGCGGCACGCTCGATCGAAAGTTCTACGCGTTCGATTCCAGGACGGGCAAATTGTTGTGGACGTTCGTCGCGCGCTCCGGCTTCGTCGGGCAGCCGGTTTCGTATCGCGTTGACGGCAAGCAATACGTGGCGGTGCAGAACGGGTACGGCGGTGTCACGCCGTTCTGGGCGGCACGAAGGTCGCGCCGATGTTCCGGCGCATGCCGCGGGGGGCATGCTCTACGTCTTCACCCTCTGAAGCTCGATCACGGAGAATCCCAGCGCGTCGATGTCGATCGCGAAGCCGCGGCGCAGCTCGCGGCCGTCGACGTCCTTATGATGCACCCACTCACCGAGCATGCTCGTGAAATAGCGTACGTGGTAACGCCCGGGGAGGGAGCGCGCGAAGCGCAGCGGCGTCGTGACGGTGCGCGACGCGGTGTTCCCCACGAGGATCACGAGATCGCGCCCGCGGCGTAAGGCGATCTCGGTCACGTCCTCGCTGAGCCTGAGCAGCGGGGTTACGTCGTGATCATAGGAGTGCAGCGGGAACTCGGTCGCAAACTCGACGTTCGCATAGAGGGTCGGCTCGGGCAGGCGGGCGATAAACCAGCTCAGGCATTTCCCGCGAAAGTGCAGGTTGCGCACGCCGAGCCACTTCCAATTCGGTGCCAGGCGCGGATGGCACCCGGGTGTCCGCCCACGCACGTCCAGTCCCGCCGCGCCCTCGATGGCCGCCCACACGTAGCGCGGCGGGTACCACGGCGACAGCATCATGCCCTGATTCGTCAGCGTTTCGCCGTGCAGCCATTCCGAGAACTGGCCGGGAACCGTATTGTTTCGGCCCGGATCGCGCGAGTAGTGCTGAAAGCTCGCGCCGAGTGCGTACGCCATAAACCCCGAATTGAAGCGCGCCGCGGCCAGAGCGAAGATAAAGTTCATGCCGACCCACACGCCTCCGAGTAGACCCCAGCTGCGCGTCGGGCTGTATTCCAGATCGTCGCGGGGCACCGTCCGAATCCCGGCTTCGGTCCAGAATGGCGGAACGCTCAGACGGCTGATGATCCGGGCCGACGTATCGTGATCCGCTACACCGAGGAAGACTGGGAACAGCATGTCGGACGTGACGTTCGAGCGCGGGCGCCCATCGACGTCGATGTTGAGATAGTAGAGCCCGGTTTCCGGGTCGAGCAGATGCCGGTTGATCGCCTGGCGCAGGGCGGCCGCCTCCTGCTGGTAGCGCCGCGCGTCCTTCTTCTTTCCGAGGAAGTGCGCCAAGCCGGCCATCGCCACTAACGCCGCATAACATTCGGAGTTGACCTCGGTCGAGGCGCCGGATATCCTGTAGTCGTCGATGATGTTGCGCCAGCCCACGATGCCTTGCGTGCCGGTTCCCGTCGACGTGCACCAGACCAGCCCGCGCTCGTCCCGCTGCGACAGCAGGTAGTCCGCCGAACGTTTCACCGCCGCATACGACTCGCGGAGGAAACCGCCGTCCCCCGTGACCAGAAAGTAGTGCGCCACGGCCAAGATGATGAGCGGCGTGTCGTCGTTGACGTTCAGGCCGTAGTCGTTGGCCTCTCCGTTACGCACGTCGTAGTACTCGACTATCTTGCCGCTGGGCTGCGCGTTACGGAGGTACCAGCGCACCGACTCTCGCGAAAAAGAGGGCGTTACAAAATCCGAACCCAGGGCGAAGGAACCGGTGTCGCGACCGACGCTGTTGTTCGAACGCGTCGGGTCGTTGACGAAACACCAGCCGGTTGGCGCACAGAGCTGCGTGCGCAGCATGTTCGCCTTTGCCCAGAGGACGCCGCGGTTGACGTTCGAATCCGGCGTCACCACGACGGCCTGCTCCAGCACGTCGTTGTAGTGGCGCTTCGTCTGCGTGTGGGCGTTCCCCGCCGAGGGTGCGCGGTCGTAGGCTCTCCGCGCGCCGCGCGCACCGTCCGTCGACGCGACCAGCGTGAACCAAAAGCGTCGCCGCGCGCGCGGTGCGAGACGAAGCCGGTGATGGAAAAGGGCGATCGGCTCGCTCAACGTGGGCGCGACGCGATCGGAGAGCCTCCCGACGAAGTGTGCCCGGTTCGTCACGCCATGGTCGTCCGTCACCTCGAAGCTCGTTGGCGAGCGCGAGCAGCCGATCGCGCGCGCCACCTTCGGCGCCGACGCATTCCACGCGACGACCGCGTGGCGGTCGCGATCGTAGACGGCGCGCATGTCGCGCTCGGTCGTGCCGCGCAAGAGGCCGCCGACGATGCTATCGAACTCGTGAACCTCGTTGGAATCATTGCGGATTTCGACGCTGAGATACGCGGTGAGCGGATCGACCCGGTCCCCGACGCCATAGCGGTTCAGCACGAAGAGCGTCTCGAGAACCGTCACATGGTCGTCGATGCGATACTCGTACTGCTGGCACTCCGGATAGATCAGGAACTTTCCGCCGATTTTCACGCGGGCGGCGCCGGTCGGTCCGTCCCAGAACTGAACCGCGACGCCGGCCATCACCGTCTCGCCGACATCGATCGCAAAGAGCTTTTCGATCGCACCAGACGCCTTGATGATGATCGCCCCTTTGGGGCCACCCAAGGTGCTACCGATGGCAAGCTGCGTGTCGTCGATCTCATAGACCGCGATCCGTTCGCCGGAACCGTAGATGCGCGCGCTCACGCTGCGTCGGTTGCTTAACTTAAAGGCGCGCTCCTTCCGCGAGGCCAACTCATGCGTGCGACCATGTTGATGCTCGGAATAGAAACGTCGTGTGACGATACCGCCGCTGCGGTCGTTCGAGATGGAAGCAGCGTGCTCTCGAGCGTCGCGACGAATCAGGATGCGTTCCACGCCAAGTACGGCGGGATCGTCCCGGAGATTGCAAGCCGGCGACACGTCGCGCTGCTTTCGGCGGTAGTCGAAGACGCGCTCGGGCGCGCGGGCGTCGCGTACGACGCCATCGACGGCATCGCGGTGACGCGAGGTCCGGGGCTGATCGGCAGCCTCATCGTCGGCGTCGCGGCCGCGAAGGCTATCGGGTTCGCGCTGCGCAAGCCGTTGTATGCCGTCAATCACCTGCACGGGCACGTTTTCGCCGCGTTCCTCGATCGCGCGGAGCCGCCGCCGTATCCGTTTCTCGTGCTTTTGGTTTCGGGCGGGCATTCGCAGCTCGTCGCCGTGGAATCGGCGACGGCGATGTGTGTCCTCGGCCGCACGCATGACGACGCCGCAGGCGAAGCTTACGACAAGACGGCACGGCTTCTGGGCCTGCCGTATCCGGGAGGCCCGGAGCTCGACCGTCTCGCACAACGAGGAAACGCTAGGGCCTATGCGTTTCCGCGCCATCGCGTCGCGGGCGAGTCGCTCGATCTTTCGTTTTCCGGCCTCAAGACGTCGGTGCGTTACTTCTTGGAGTCGGAGGCCGGCCGCGACGCGAGTTCTCCAGACGTCGCGGCATCGTTTCAGGCAGCGGTGATCGACGTGCTGATGTCGCGGGTGCAATCCGCTATCGAGCGAGGCCGCTACAGCGCAGCCGTTTTGTCCGGCGGCGTCGCCGCCAACTCCGCGCTGCAAGCCGCGTTCCGCTCTTGGGGCGAACGCAGCGGCGTCCCCGTTTTCATCCCGCCGCCGAAATACTGCACCGATAACGCCGCGATGATCGCCTCGGCCGCCTTCCACCAGGGCGGCGCGGTCCGCGCCGACCCCCTGACGCTCACCGCCGACCCTAACTTGCCGTTCGCGCTCTCGGTGTCATGCTGAGCCTGTCGAAGCATCACGTAGCTGCTCACCTTGACTATATTTAGATATTTGTATTATAATACACACATCCAGTGAAGCAAGAGCACGTTTTCAAGGCGTTGGCGGACCCGAGCCGCCGCCGGATTCTCAAGCTCTTGCAAAGAGGATCCATGACTGCCGGCGAGCTCGGCGCGCGCTTCGACTTCTCCGCGCCGTCCGTATCGCATCACCTAGCCGCGCTGAAGACGGCGGAGCTGGTACGCGCCGAGCGCCGCGGTCAGAACATCGTCTACTCGCTGAACACGACGGTGCTCCAGGACGTGTCTCGCTTCGTGCTGGACCTTCTCGAGCTCCGTGAAAGAGGCCAGAAATGAGCCGAAATAAGGCGCTCCTCGCGGGCTTCGTCCTCGTGGTGATCTCCGTCGGCCTGTCGCTCTGGGCGTATCCTCAGATGCCGCCACGCGTGCCAACCCATTGGGATCTGGCGGGCCACATCAACGGGTACTCATCGCGCGTTTTCGCCGCGACGATCATGCCGGCGACCGTGGCGTTCACGTGGCTCCTGATGGTCGTTCTTCCCGCCATATCGCCGCGCGGATTCCGACTCGATCAATCGGCGCGTGCGTTCTACGAGAGCGTGCTCGCCATCTTGGGGGTGTTGGCCATCATTCACTTCATCGTGTTGCGCGCGTCGCTGGGCGTGTCGACGTTGCCGACGGGTTTCGTATTCGTTCCGGTCGGCGCGCTCCTCGCAATTCTCGGCAACCTGATGGGGAAGTTTCATAAGAACTTCTTTATCGGTGTTCGCACGCCGTGGACCCTCGCAAGCGATGAAGTGTGGCTTCGAACCAATCGTCTCGGCGGACGGCTCATGGTGGCCGGCGGCCTTCTCCTGATTGTCACGAGCTTTATCCCCGCTTTTGCGGTTCCCATGCTGACCGCCGTCGTCGTTGCCATCGCCGTGATCCCCGCGACGTATTCGTACGTTCTCTACAAGCGCATCGAGGGCTTCGGCTCGAACGGAGCCGACGCCGGCAGATAGAGGTCGGCGCGGGTAGCGGGTAGGTCGACGCGGCCGTCGTCGTGCGGGCGCGCGAGGAGCGACTGATACACGCCGATTCGTCCGACCCGAAAGCCCTGTGCGCTGCCCGCCATGTACAGCCGCCAGAGGCGATAGCTCTGCTCGCCGGCGGCCGCAACTGCGACGTCCCGATTGCGCTCAAGGTTGGCGACCCATACGCGCAGCGTCTTCGCATAGTGCTCGCGCAGATTCTCGACATCGCGCACCTCGAAGCCGACCTGCTCCGCATATTTCAGCGAGTCCGACACGGCAACGAGCTCGCCGTCGGGGAAGATGAAACGCCCGAGAAATGCGCTCGCACGTCCCCCGCGTCGTTTTCTGCTCTGATCCGCGATCGCGTGATTGAGGAAAAGGCCGCCCGGACGAAGGCCCTCGTACGCCGCGCGAAAGTACTCCGCGAATCGCGCGCGGCCGACGTGCTCGAACATGCCGACGCTCACGATCTTGTCGAAGCGCTCGCCGCCCAGCTCGCGGTAGTCGCGCAGCTCGACGCGCGCTCGATCGGAAATGCCGGCTGCTGCGACGCGCCGCCGTGCCTCGTCGCACTGCTTAGCGCTGAGCGTTATGCCTAGGGCGCGCGCCCCGAAGCGCTCGGCCGCGCGCACCACGAGCGCGCCCCAGCCGCAGCCGATATCGAGCAGCCGCTCGCCGGGGCGCAGCCGCAGCTTTCGCAACGTATGGTCGAGCTTGGCAGACTGCGCGTCGTCCAACGTGTCCACTCCGCTTTCCCAGTACGCACAGGAATACACCATGTCGCGATCGAGGAAGCTGCGGTAGAACTCGATCGGCTGATCGTAGTGGAAGCCGATCGCGGCGCGATCGCGCGCCCGCGAATGCACGCGACCCCGCAGGCGCGCCTCACGCATGTCCGGCAACACGCTCTTTGGCAGGCGCGGCAGTAGACGCAGCAGCGTGAGAAGCCTGCTGCCGCGCGGCGCGCCCGCACGGTAAAACGCGTCCACGGCCGCCTCAAGGTCGCCTTCCACGTCGAGCAAGCCCGCGCCGAAGGCCCGCCCGGCCGAAAGATCGACCGGCGGGGTAAACGCCGCGCGCAGCGCCCCTGGTGCGTTAACGCGCAGCACGAACCGTTCGGCGTCCGAAGCGTGCACTCGCGTTCCGTCCCAGAGCTCGACGCCGAATTCCCGCGCGTACGCATCGGCGAAGATCGAGCGCAATACCGCGACGGCAATTCGCGCGTGGGGGTCGCGCGAAGCGAACCGCTCAGCGCTCAAAAGCGACGATCTGATTCGCCTCGCGGTGATTAGTCCAGAATCGTGTACCATCGTACGCGAGCGCGCGGGCCGCGAAAGGAATGCGCGCCAAGTCTTCACCGTGATTGTCGCCGTTGGCGGACACCTTGGTCAGGAAGTATTCGCCGCTGTCCTCGTCTTCGGTCGTCACGAGATAGAACGCGCCGTCGACGTAGCACTGGCCGCATACCTGATGCGCGAGGCCGATCTCGCGAACGACGTTGCCGCGTTCGTCGAGGCCGAGGATGCGCCGGTTGTACCACTGGCTCACGTAGAGCCACGTGCCGTCATAGCTCAGCTGGGAGCCCGTGCCCTCGGGACAGCGGAACGCGTCCTGAGCCTTGAACCCGTGCCCGGGTACGAATCGACGCACGATGCGATCGTCGTCGTCGCCCTCGCCGCAGATCACGCGGAGCTCGTCCCCGACCACCGTCATGCCCCACGGCTTGCCCGGCGCCTTGTCCTCCTCGACGAGCGTCCATTGACGTGGATCGATCGCATAGACCCGGCTCGTCTCGATCGATCCCATCCAGAGTTTCTCGCCGTCGAACGCGATCGACTGGGGACGCGGCGCCGGAGACGGCAGGCGCAATGCTTCGGTTACGTCTCGCACAGTGGGGCCAACTATTCTTTTCAAAGAGAACGAGGCCTGCGCTTTACAGGCCTCGCGGTTTCTCGCGTGTGTAAGCGACTTGCCTACGCCGGTATCGTTCCCGAAATCCCGGCGCCTCAAACGGCGGCCGCGAGAGGCGGGCGAATGGCGGGTTCCTCGTCGTCGTCATCGTCCTCGTCTTCGTCCGGCGAGATCTGTTCCAGGACGCAATAGATCTCGCGGTACATCGCCGCAATCTCCCGGCCGACCTCCTGTCCGCTGCTGGCCGAAGAGTTCTCGAGCCAGCGATCGACGGCGGCGATCGTGAGGTTCATCGCGATTACGTCGTTGCCCGTCGTTAAATTCCGACCTTTACGGTAAACCAGTATTGACGAAACGGGAGACCGTACTCTTCGCTGCTCTGCTGTATCGCGCTTACGGCACCTCCCTGGGCGGCCAGGCCGTAGAAGTTCTGCGGTACATAGACTCCGTAGCCGATGTACCCGTACTGCTGGGCGACGCTATTGAAGATGTTGTAGACGCCCAGATTGACGGTCACCGGGCCGCTCGACTTCGAGATGGTGGCATTCGCAAACCAGAACGGGTTGCGGTTCCAGGTATTATTGCCGCCGATGTATGTCGCATCGATGCGTGCGCCGATGCCGTGGTTGTCCTGGTAGTAGATCCCGGCCGTACCCTGCCGGAGCGGGATGCCCTGGATTTGGCCGCCGTCGAGCAGACCCGTATTGGCGATCAGGATGTCCTGCGGAATCCCCAAGTATGAGGCCGACTGCACGTCAAACGACGCGTTGATGCCGACGTTGCGCGTGATCCCGACGTTGGTCGAGAGGACGATGCCGCGATAACGCGCCGACGACGCATTGTAGGTCGTAGAGAAGGCGAGATTCTTCTCGGTCGGATTGAGGCCGGGGCACGAGCTGAGCCGCTGCAGCGCCTTATCGATGTAGTCTTGGGGCACCGTGATTCCCGGGAAGCCGACGATCGAGACGTTGCCGTTGAGCAGCGCCTGGCTCTCGATCGACTGATAGACGTCGGCCTGGATGTTGGTCGTGGCGTTGAAGCGATGCCCGTACGCGAGCTCGAGATCCTCGGCCGTCTCCGGCTGCAGCTGCGGATTGGCCACGGACGCGATCGATACCAGCGCGCCGGTCCCGCTCGTCGTCGCCGGACAGTTGATGCTCGAGGGCGCGCCGTAGACCGGTGGGGCGAACGCGATCAGCGACGGGTCGGGCTCGCTGTACGAACGGCCGCCGGTGAGCCGGATGACGTCGCTCGGATCGGGCCTGAAAATCAGGGATAGGCGCGGATCGAAGTGGGTCGAGCGCGTGTCGAGCGAGCGCTGCACCCAGAAGCTCCCGAAAGCGGAGAACTTATCGTTCGGCGTCCACGCGTCGCGCAGAAAGTAGCTCGCCGTCGCGAGATAGAGCGGAGGGTTCGTCCCGAATGTGTTATAGGTCACGCCGCTCGGTAGCGAATACGGAAACTGTCCGTTCGTATTGGACTGATGCAGCCACGTGTACCCGAAGCCGAGGTCGTTCTTCGACATCGGGAAGTCATCGCTGAGCAGGTAGCCGCGGTTACCGTACAGGTAGAGGTAGTTCGGCCCTGGCCCGTAGGGGCCGATCGCAGCACCCGGCCCCTTCTGTTCGTTGTAGTTGTACGCGTCAACAAAGCCCTCGAGGGTGATCGTGCCGGCACCCAGCTGCTGCGTGGCGCGCGCGTCGTAGTCTTGGTTCCCGAGCGTGCGCCAGCGGTCGATGCTGCCGCCGAACGGCCCGTAGAAATTTAGCGCGTATTCGGCCGGCGTCATGCACGTGTAGCCGGCCGAGTTGTCCACGAGCACGGCGATGCTGTCGTGGCACGCGCGGGGCGAGCCGTTGACGAGGATCGTGTTGCGGCCGCCGCTCGCCTTGATCGCCGCGAGCGTCTGCTCGGCGCCGTACAGCACGTAGGGATAGGTTTCGTAGTCGTTGTCGCCCTCCCCGGTCGAGTTCGACCAGTCGTTGGCCGAGTAGGCCGTGAACTGCAGCGTCGTCTTCGGCGAGAAGCTATACACGAGCTTGCCGACGAAGTTGCGCTGCACGTAGCCGCCGCTCACCGGATAGTAGTTGACCTGGTTATAGGCGTTGGCGTGGGTCAGGTCGGGGGGCGGCGGGCTCGCATTGGCCGCGGGACGGTTGGGTGACCCGATTCCGGGGTTGACGACGCTCGTCTGCAGCAGCGCCGTCTGCTGGATGTAACCGCCGGGGAAGTTTCCGGTCGTGCCCTGCGAGCCCCACGCGATCGCGTAGCCAAGCTTGCCGATCGTCCCAGTACCGAGCAGCCCGGTCATCGCCTTGTTGTCGCTGCCGACGCCCTGCGTGACCGAGAAGTGATTGCCTTGCGTCGGATTGATCGTGAGGAAGTTCACGGCGCCCGCGATCGTCGTCGCGCCGAACAGTCCGGTCGCGCCCGAGCCGAACACGACGTCCGCCCCGGTCAGGCCCCAGAACGGCGAGACGTTGTAGTTGTAGCCGTTGCCGAATGCACCGATGGGTCCGATGGGGTGTCCGTCGAGCAACGTGGCGGTCTCGGTGGGATCGTAACCGCGGATCGAAAGCGACATATCGTCGCCGACCGACGAGCTCGTCGAAGTGATGACGCCGGGAACCGTCGTCAGGACATCGCCCAAGCGCTGGAAGCTTTCGCTCTGGAGGATCGATGCGTCGATGTGGGTGTTGATCGTCGTCGTGGTCTGCAGCGCGGTCCGGCCGCCCGCCAGCACGTAGCCGATCTGTTTGAGGCCCTGTCGCTGGCGGCTGATGGCCATCTGAAAAGAGACGCTCGTGGCCTCGTTGGTCACCAGCAGGTCGGGCGCGAGCCGGGTCGACTCGTAGCCGTTCGCGCGGATCAAGACCACGTACGTCCCCGGGGAGATGGCGCTGATGCCGAACGTGCCCGCGGCGTCGGTGGTCGTGAGCGCGATCCGCTGGCCGCCGCGATCGAGCTCGACCTGGGCATTAGGGACGGGCAAGCCGCCCTGTGTGTCGAGGATCCTGCCGGAAATCGTGACGCCGTCGGCCGCGATTGCCGGCGTGCCCATAAGCAGGAACAGAAGCACAAGCAGAAACCGTGCAGGACGCATGTTTTCGACAATGCGGTACGAAGGTTATGAATGCGTTATGTCGCGGTTAAAGAAACCAATAAGGACGCGCTCCATCTCGCGTTCGCCTAGCGGCCTAGAATGAACGGATGTTGTTTCTCCTCGCGGCGCTGACGCTCGCGCCTCCGACCGTTGCCGCAGGTCGGGAGGACGTGCTCGCCGCGCTTCGCGCTCGTATCAAGCACGTGTTCATCATTTATCAAGAGAACCACTCATTCGATAACTATTTCGGTACCTATCCGGGCAGCGACAACCTCGCCTCGCCGGAGGCGCAGTCCCACGGCTTTCGCCAGTACGACCCGATCGGAAAGAGCTGGGTGATGCCGTTTCGCATCACCGATCCCGACACCGAGTCCCCTTCGCAATCGCGGCCGTTGGTCTATGACAAGATGAACGGCGGGAGAATGGACGAGTTCGTATCGGCCCAGGAGCGGGTTTCGCAGCGCAAGTTCGGCGCCGCGGGCGCCCGCGACGTAGGGCTGCTGACGATGGCGCACTATGACTGCGACACGCTCCCGTTTCTTTGGAAGTACGCGCACACGTTCGCACTCTATGACCGCGTCTTCAGCGCGATCACGGGGCCATCGACGCCGTCCGCGATCGAGCTGATTTCAGGCCAGGCCGGCGAGACGCAATGGGCGCGCGATCCCCGGAGCGCGACGGCGGCGAGTGACGCGGGGCCCGGCGTGCCGGTGACCAACGATCTCGATCCGGCCTACGGTCCGTACTCGGAGAGCGACAAGCAGCTGCAGATATCGCAGCGTTATGCCACCCTGATGCTTGCGCTGGCCGGCGTCGACGCCAACCAAGCCACGAACGAGACGGAGGGAGTGGGCCGCGATCTCGGCGCGGTCGTCGTAAGCGGACGCGCGCCGATCCCCTGGGGCTGGTATCAGGAAGGCTACGTTTCGCCGACGACGGCACTCCCCGGCTACGAGACTCACCATAACGCGCCGCAATACTTCGGCTACCTGCGGCAGAACGACGTCTTCTGGAAAAACGAGCACGAGGTCCACGCCATGCTGCAGGCGCTGCAAAACGACACGCTCCCGGCACGCGGCATCTTCTACATCAAGGGCGGCTCGCAGAACCGCTTCGGTTGGAAGCCGGCGGATCCCGACCCGTACGTGCAGTCGAACTATCGCGGCGATGACGACCATCCCGGGCCGGGCGACACCGACGCGCAGGTCGGCGAGACGTTCGTCGCCACCTTCGTCAACGCAATCGCGCGCAGCCCCTACTGGAACGATTCCGCCATCGTCGTAACCTGGGACGATCCGGGAGGCTACTACGATCACGTCCCGCCGCCGCGGGTCGGGCAATGCGCCGATCAGCGGCCTTGCGGCGACGGCCCGCGCCTCCCGTTGATCCTGATCTCGCCCTTCGCCCGAGACGGCGCCGTCGTCCACGACGCCGGCGACCAGACGTCGATCCTCAAGTTCGCCGAGGCGGTCTTCGATCTGCCGCCGCTCGCGTCGCTGCCGGAAGAAAAGGCGCATCTGCCGCGCGGCCCACGCGACGCCGATCCGGCGATCACCGACCTCCTGGGCGGATTCGATCCGACGCGTCTTGCCGGAACGGCTCCCCCGATTCCCGCGGCGAACGCGGAGATCGCGGACTCGATCGTGAACGCGTTTCCACCCGCGATGAACTGCGCCTCGCTGGGCATCGCGGCCGTCACGCTTCCCAACGCGTCAGCTGCGCCGCCGGGCTTCAACCCGCGTCCGCGGCGCGCGCGCCCGACAGACTAAGGAGCCGACTCATGCCGATCGCAATAACCGCGCCGCCGCAGCGCGTTCAGATCTTTAGCGGATTCGATTACGTCACCGTCGACGAGGCGCGGCATCGCGCCTATGCGGCGCACACTCGAAGCGACCGGCTCTTGATCGTCGACACGCGCAGCGGAAAGGTGCTCGCTCAGGTCGACGTCGGCCCGATGCACGGTGTCGCGGTCGAATCGAGCACGGGTGCCGTGTTCACCGGCGACGGCACCGATCGTGCGATCTCGAAGGTCGATCCCTCGACTGCGAAGTTGGTGGGCAGCGTCCACGTCCCGGGCGACATCGACGCCATCGCGTACGATCCATCGCACCGCCGCATCTACGCCGACCAGGACGGCGGCGGTTCCGTCTACGTGGTCGACGCTGTGACGATGACGCAGATCGCCACCATTGCGATGCCTGCCGACGATCTCGAGTCGCCGGCGGTCGATCCGAAAACGGGCGTGCTCTATCAGAACCTCGCGAACGGAGGTGCATTCGCCGTGATCGATCCGGCGACGCTCAAGGTCGTCAAGGTCGTCAAGACCCCCCAGCTGCAAGACAACCACCCGCTGACGTTCTCGCCATCCGCCGACCAGGTGATCGTCGGCGGCGCGAACGGCGTGCTCTCGGCGTACACCGCTGACGGCAGCCACGTCGGCGACGTCGTGGTGCAGCCGCACATCGATCAGTGCGGCACCGGCTCGCGCGGCGATCTCGTCGTCTGCGCCGGGCACGGGATCGTCACCGTCGTCGCCGTCAAGAAGGGCGCGGCGCCGCGTGTGGCCGGGCGCCTCGACACCGGTCACCAAGGCCTGCACACCGTCGGGATCGACGAGACGACGAACGCCATCTGGGTCGTCTACTCCGACCCCCGGGGCGATTGGGTCCAGCGGCTGAAGTGGACGCCATGAGAGTCCTGGTCATCGAAACGGGCTCTAGGAGACTACGGCTCCGGTGTTGCTTGCACGTTGCCGCACAAGACGGCACTCGCCATGACGGCCTTGGCCGCTTCGTTCTCGCGAGTTTGCGCCTGCGAAATCGTCCACGTCAGCGCGTCCTGCAGCCGCGTTACCGGATTGTATCCGAGCGTCAAACCCGGGATCGACGCCGGATCGATCGAGTACGGGTTCGGCGGAAGTCCGGCGTAGTTCGGGTTCGCGGTTAGCGGGTTGGGAGCGGGAGTGGCGATCTGCGCGTTCGGGTCATCCGGCTGGGCGATCGAGCTAATGTAGCCCTCGTCCGCGTGTTGCAGGTCGGCCATCTGCTGCGTATCGACGAATCCGCTGATGATGTCGAGCGACGCATTCTGCGCGGCTAGCGCCTGGAGAAGCTTGGCGCGAATGTCGCTTAGGCGCTTGTCGTCGTCCTCGCGTCCCGTCCCCTTCGTGAGCTGCGGGCTGTCGAGAATCGTCTGGATCGCGATGATGTTGTTGGCAATCGGGCGGATGAGGTTCTCCATCCCAAGCAGCGCGATGTTCTGCGCCATGTTCGACGTGCTGCCGCCCGGATCGCGCGAGAGGCGATCGTTCTGCGAATTGGCGCTCGGGCCGGCGCCGTAGAGAGCGCCGAGGTTGTATTGCTTGAAGTATCCCGGGCCTTTCTTGATCGTCGTATCGTTCTGCAGCATCATGCCGATAGCCGGAGCGATGCGATCGTGCAGCTGTGCGCATAGCGGTCGTGTGACGATGTGGTAGATCGTCGGCGGCGGGCTGGCGCCGAGCGCCAGCCCGCCCGCCAACACGGCAAGGGCGGGTTTCAAAGCATATATCCTTACTGTAACGACGCCCGCTGCCCCCTGCTTATGACGCCGAGGGGCGCTAAACGTACTTCCGCAACCAGTCGAGGATCAGGTTGAGCCGCTCCACGCGGTGGATGGGCGAGCCGGTGCGCGACAGGTCGTGATTCTCGTTGGGAACCGCGACGTACTCGACCGTTCTCCCGAGAATCTTCAACGCCGTGTATTCTTGGAGCGTCTGATCGATCGGCGCCCGCGTGTCCTCATCGGCGTGCAGGATCAGCAGCGGCGTGTGCACGTCTGCGACGTACGTCAGCGGCGAAAAGCGCGCGTAGTCGCTGCTCGCCGGATCCCAGGGTGGGCCCCAGTTGTAGTAACCGCCGCCAAGCCCGTTCTTTGCGGCGAAGTCCGCCGTGAGGTTCTCGGTTCGTACGTTGCTGACGGCGCGCTCCGCGACCGCGACCTTATAGCGATCGGTGTGCGAGATGACCCATAGCGTCGCGTATCCGCCGTACGATCCGCCCAGCACGGCCAGGCGCGTCGCGTCGACGTCTGGACGCCGCACCGCCGCGTCCATCACAGCCTGAACGTCGGCGAACATCGCGGCGCCATAGTTGCTCTCGAGCGCCTCCTCGAACGAATAGCCGTGACCGGTGCTGCCTGCCGGATTGCAGAAGACGACGTTGTAGCCCTCGGCCGCATACAGCTGGAACTCGTGGAAGAACGTGTCGCCAAATTGGGTCTCCGGTCCGCCATGGATGTCGAGCAACGTAGGATGCTTCGTTTCGGGCGTGCCGCCGATCGCGGGCATGAACCAGGCCTGTACCGTGAAGCCCGCCGGATCTTTCACCGCGAACTCCTGCGGCTCCGATAGGGTGACGTTCGCAAGGTATGCGGCGTTGACGTTCGTGACTTGACGCGGCGAGCCGCCGCTGACATCGGCGACGTAGACGTCGGCCGGATGCATGGAGTCGCTGTATAGGTAGGCCACGCGGCTGCCATCGGTCGAGATCGAGCAGGACCACGCCTCCCCGCGCGCCGGGGTAATCGCATGCAGCTTGCCGCTTCCCAGGTCCAGCGTGCGCAGGTTCGCATAGCCGGGACCGTCGGCGTTGAGCAACGCGCGTTTCCCGTCCGGCAGCCGCCATGCGCAGAAACCTCCGCCTTCTTTCATGTCGGCCAACAGCGTGTCGCCCCAGGCAACGGCGTTGCGCTCCGTAACGACGCGCCGGCCGGTGCCGTCGAGGTTGGCCGCGACGAACGCCGGCCGTTCGGCAGCATCCTTGACGTCGCCGCTCAGGAAGTACACGTTCGTATTGTCTGCGGCGAAGAAGACGCCGTTGTTGGCCGGCAGCGACGAGGCGACTCTCTTCATCGTGCCCCCGGCCGATGGTATCGTGTAGACGTCGCTGGGGCCGCCGTCCACCGAGTCATAACGCAGCGAATCGAACAGGATCGCCCGATCGTCGGGCGCCCAATCGTCGAAGTTCTCGGAATATTTACCCGAAGTCAGCTGTTTCGGACGCGATCCGTCAGCGGCCACCGTCCAGATGTGCTGATGCTGCCGGTAAGTGTAGCCTTGGCCGTTGGCTTCGAAGAACAGCGAGTCGATGATCTCGATGTCGCTTTTGCGCTGCGACGACTTCGGCGTGAATCCGGCCTTGGCGAAGTCAACCTGCGCGATGGAGGGCGGATCCGTTGCCGTCACCGTCAGCGCGATGCGGTCGCCCGCGTGATCGACGACGGGCGCCGACACGCCATCCGCGATGTGCGTGAGCTGCACCATCGCTTTGGTCGCGAGTGCGTAGCGGTAGAGCTGCGGCTTCTGCTTCTCCGCCGTCCGCACGAAGACGAAGCTGCGGCTGTCCGGCATCCACGCGAAGTCGCCGTCGCCGAGATGCTTCGTAACATTGTGCGTCAGCTTGCCGGTCGCCACGTCGACCAGCTCGATCGACCGGTCGTACGTATCTTTGGGACCGTTCATCCGCGACGCCTCGACCAGGACGAGCCGCCCGTCGGGCGAGATCGCCGCGCTGCTCAAAAATGTGACCTTAAAGAGATCCTCTGCTGCAACCGGTGCAGCTGAGGCGGCACGGGGATAGAGTATGCAAGCCAAGACTATGCAAGCGAAAAGGCGCATGCACCTGATACCACACGTGGGTCCCAACGGTTTCACGTCCCCTTCTCGCCGCCCGCATAGAAGATCAGCTTGAAGATCGCCTGCGGCACCGTGACCAGCGTATTCGGATTACCGTAGGCGGCGTAGATCTCGGCCCGGCGTAAGCGCAGGTGGTACGCTATCGAGATGTTCGAGCACGTGCCTTCGCAATCGCCGCCGCCGTTGGGCTGCGGAGGATAGCCGACCACGCGCCGCACGCCGATTGCAAACGACGAATTCGCGCTCACCTGATACGCGTACGCGATCTCTTCGAACCATTGGATGTTAGGCGATCCCGCGTGAAAATATTGAGCGGTATCGTCGAGCGTGAGCGTGAGCGCGCCGCGATTGCCGACGCGAATCGTCGAGTTTCGGAACCAGGTATCGAGGCGGCCGCCGATGCCGTAGTTTCCCGTATACCATTGAATCGATGTCGGCGTCGCCGACGATCCGTGAGTCGGAAAGTTGTTGAGATTATTCTGCATACCGCTGTGATACGTAAGGCTAAAGCCGGCGTTTTGCGAGATCGGCGTGAGGTCGGCGCCGAAGCGCCAGTAATCCGATCCCGAATAGAGCTGAAGGTCCATCGTGCCTTTGGTCAGGAAATCCACCAGCACTTGGTTATCGCTCTGCGCGACGCCGGGCGTCGTGGTTCCTTGGTAGCGATCCATGAAGCCCGAGATGCCGATCGACGATAAGAAGTCCCTGGGCGCAAACGTCCACACCCGCGCACCGTAGAGGCCATAGCCCCGAATGCCCGGATGGGAATCGAAGCCGTCGACCGGGTCGAAGTAGCTGCCTACGTAGCGGTACGAGCCGAAGAGCGCGTACTGCTGGCTGATGAAGCCGCCGCCGGCATCGAGCCAGTTGCCTTGCGAAGGATCGAGCACGTTGGTTCCACGGTCGGTCGCGTAGTTCGCGTACGCCGAGAGATACTTTCCGTTGAACCAGCTCACGCCGGCCTCGTTCGACACGTCGACGACTCCGGGGACGTCGGCAACCACGTGCTGCAACGCGGCGTTCCAGCGATTGTCGTCCGACGTATAGTTCAGTGCCTCGGATGAGTCGTTTCGGCCGTCGCCGATTGCATCGTATCCGGCTAAACCGAAGGCTCCCTCCCTCCCCTCGAACGCATAGCCTTGCGACGGTGTGGGAATTGCCGGCGTATAGAGGATAGTTCGAAATCCGTTGCAGACGTCGCAATTGAAGTTGTTGTAGTACGGTGCGGCCTGGGTGAAGAACGGCCGGACCTCGGAGTAAATGCGCTGATAAACGGTCGGAGAAATCGATTGCTGGTCGATCTCGACGTTCGAGTAGTCGGGGTGCAGCGTGCCGAAAATTGCCGCGGTCTGCGTGACCGGAATCGAAAAGTCGGTACCGACGCGAGACGTGCTGCCGCCGATCGTCTCACTCGCGATCTCGCCCAGAGCATACACGCCGACTCGCGGCTTGGGCAGCGGCGGCTTCGCGACCAGCGGCACGTCGAGCCGTCCGGCACGAGCCGGATCGTCAGGGTTGGTTTGCGATTGATCGTATGACCAGACGTCGAGTTCGCCCGTCGAGCGCACGTAGCGCACGAACTGAACACGCCACGTACCGGCGTGCGCACCGTGAATGACGCGCAGCGGAATGGCCATCGTCACGACATAGCCGCCGGGCGTTACGGCGCCGCGCGATTCCCATGCCGGCGCGAACGCCGTATTTTCGCTCGAGGCCTCGTTATGCGCGCCGCTTGGGTTGGATTCGAACTGGTATTGAAAGCCCGCCGGTCCCGTAGGCCAGAGGTCCACCCAGACGGCATCGTCGGTCCACGCGATGCCGCCGTTGATGTTGCTGCCCCCCGCGACCGTATCGTCACTATGTTGGGCGGCCATCAGTGGCTCGCGCTGTTGGGCGTCGAATCGGACGTAGAGATACTTACCATCGGTAGTGGCGTGCACCATCGTCGCGTCTTGTGCTGCACGCGCATGACCGACGTCCCACCGCAGCGGCGCCGACGTGGCCTTATTCCACGCATCTACTGAGGCACTCGGCTGCAGCGAGGGTGCGGTTTGCGTCACCGCCAGTGCCACGGTAACCATCAGAGCTTCGCCCCGTCGAGATTCGAGTGGCCTCTCGAGCGCAGCGTTGCGGCGTCGACCGGATCGCACGGACTCGACTCGCGGTGGCTGCGGCAAATGAGCGCGCCGCGCAGGTCGGCTCCGTGCACGTCCGCGCCGCGAAAATCGGCGCAGCCGATCGACTCGTCGTTGTGGTAGCAGAGTTTCGCGTTGCGGAGATCGGCGTTGCGCAGGTCCGCTTCGGCAAAGTCGACACCTTGCAGGTCCGCGCCCGTAAATCGCACGCCATGCGCCCGAGCGCCACGCAGGTCGCTTCCCGGAATCGAGACGCCCGATAGATCCCGTCCCTCGATAACCGCGCCGCGCATCTGGCAGCCGGCGCAATGCCCGAGCAGGCCGCGGATCTCGGCGTCACCTGCGTCGCTCAACACGTCGCGCAGATCGACGCCCGCCAGCTGCGCGCCGGTGAAGTTCGCTCCCCGAATGCGCGCGCCGCGGAGGTCGACGCCGGCGAGCCTGGCGTCGCGGAAGTCCGCTCCGCGCAGATCGGCGTCGCTAAAGTCGGCGCCGGCGAGGTTCGCACCGCGCAGGCTCGCGCCGCGCAGGTCGGCGCGCGCGAAGTCGGCTCCGACGTACGCCGCGCCCGCGAGGTCGGCTCCGTGAAGGTCGCGGCCCGCGAAGGAACAGCCGACACAGTTCATCGGAAGCCCGGTTACTGCAGCCGTGGTGAGGGCGAAGAGCGCGGCTAAGATCGCAGTCATTTCGGTTGTTCTCCGTTTTTATGACGTCGAGAGGACGCAGGGAACCAGGCCTCGCCGTGCGAGGCTTTTTCCGGAAGCGGCGTTAACGCGTTAAGGCGTTAGATTAGGGAGGGGGCGGTGGACTTCGTCGATTCGAAAAGTCGGTGCCGATCATCTTGGCCTTAGAGAGATCGACGTGGCTCAGGTCCACGTGCTCCAGATCGGAGCCGTTGAACGTCGTTCCCGACAGGTTCGCACCGTCTAAGTGTGCGTTGCTGAAATCGGTCCCAGTGAGCAGGGCTCCAGAGAAGTTCACGCCGCGCAGGTCGGCGCCGCTGAAATCGTCGCCGTTGGCGCGCACGTTCGAGAGGTCCAATCCGGCTAAGTTCGCACGCCGGAAGTCGCAACCGGTGCAACTATTCAGAACGTCGCGGATCTCCGACGACCCGAGCTGCGCCCCCGTAAACTGACAGCCCGATAGGCGCGCCCCGCGGAAGTCGACGCCGGACAGATTGGCGTCCGAGAAATCGCAGCCGGTCAAGCGCGCGTTGCGGAACGACGCACCCGACAGGTTCGCCTTTCGGAAGTCGACGCCGTTGAAGTTGCCGCCCGAGAAATTCGTTCCGCTAAGGTTCGCGCGGCTGAGGTCGACGCCGGTGTAGTTGACGCCGCGGAGGTCGCGCCCCGACCAGTTGACGCCGCCGAAGTCGCAGCCCGAGCAGTTGCTCGCGCCGCCCGACGCCGCCGGACGCCCCATCGCCGCACTGATACCTTCACGTACCTGCCGCGAGACGGTCTGAGCGAGCTGCTTCGAGTCGTAGGGAACCGTGATCTTCGGGACGACGACCTTCGGCACGGTCACGCCTTGGACGGTCACGCTGGGAACGGTTACGGAGGGGACCTTCACGCTCGGTACGGTGACACTCGGAACCGTAATGCTTCCAGCTTGGGAATGCGGCGCACTCATCTGCGTGGCCGGCTGCGCGGTCACCGCGACGCGCACCTCGCGCACGATCGTGCGCGTCGCTTCTTTGCCGGGAACCGACGCCGCGCGTGCGGCGCTTGCCGCAGCCTTGGGGGCCGCAGTTGAAGCCGTCGTCGGCGCCACGAATGGAGCGGCTACCGATGGCGCCACGGCGCCGATCAGCAGAGCGAGGCCTGCGACGGCGGCGATCGCCGCCGCCGCGGGCGCGGGCGAGAGATTCGTCGCGATGTTGCGGCCGGCGCCGAGCAGCCGCTCGATGCGCAGCGAGATGTGTTTGCGTGTCGCGAACACGCCCGGTGCGGGAATCGGATGGCGCGGCCACGTAGCGCGCTCGGCCATCTTCGTGAGGCAGAGTGCGTAGGGACGAACCATTCCCACAAACGAGAGCACCCAGTCGTCGCACGCGACCTCGCGCTCGAGGTCCAGCTGCTGGCCGATGAACTGCGCGGCCGGATTCCAAGCCAGCAACGCGATCACCAACCGTTGAAAACCATTGCTCCAGTCGTCCGCTCGCCGCA
Source organism: Vulcanimicrobiota bacterium (assembly GCA_963722595.1). Taxonomy (GTDB): domain Bacteria; phylum Vulcanimicrobiota; class Vulcanimicrobiia; order Vulcanimicrobiales; family Vulcanimicrobiaceae; genus Cybelea. The sequence goes on from CAVRNN010000001.1 coordinate 612,603, forward strand.
GGTGCGCGAGCTCGTGCAGACAGATCTGATCGACCTCACCCTCCGACAGCCGGTTCAGCAACGTGTGCGGCACGAGGATCATCGCATCGAAGAGACCGACGGCCACCGGAACGTCAGTGTCGTCGCTGACGCACAGCCGCACGTCGCGAGCACCCTTATTCGCGCGGGTCCACTGCGGCATCGCGTCACGATACTCGACCGGAAGCGGCAGCGCGTCGCGTTTGAGCTGCTCGAGGCGCACGAGGCCGATCGCCAGCCGAATCAGCGCGTAAAAAGCGAGTATCAGCCACGCGGCAAAAACTGCGAGAGCAAGGGGCGCCGGCATCGTCACTCGGAGGCGCTCCGGCACGCGCTGGACCGCTGAGAACGCGCTGCCTGACGGCACTACTTCGCGAGCGGAGCGCACGTAATGGTGGTGCCCGGCCGGCGCGGGAGCCACGACGGCACGCGTTTGGGATAGCTGCGTCGGCATGACGGCCGCCGGCGCGTGCTGGGGGGCGACGAAGACTGAGAGCGTAGTCGCGATCGGGATGACGAGCGCCGCTACGAGGGTCGCGCTCCACACCACATAGCGCGTCGCCGCGTTGATGCGCGGCCAGAGCCGCAACAGCGCCCAAATCGAGATCACCAGCAGCGCGTCTTGCCAGAGCGCATTGAGCGCGATTGCCGATAGCACGCTGGCGACGTTGACGAAGCCTTGCAGCACGCCGATCATTGGGCTCCCTCCTCGTATTGTTCGATCAGGGCCTTGAGACGCTGCAACTCGTCGCCCGACGGGCGCTCGTTCTCGATCAGGCGCAGCGCCAAGCTGCCGGCACTGTTATCGAAGAAGCGCGAGAGCACGTGGCCCACCGCGTGGCCGGCGGCCTCCTCGCGGCCGAGAAGCGCCCGGTAGATGAAGGCCCGACCAGCCTCGTCGTGCGCGACGTAACCCTTGCGCTCGAGAATGCGCATGGTCGTGAGCACGCTATTATACGCGATCGGAGGAGGCGGCAGGGCGGCCGTCACCTCGGCGACGGTCGCCTGCCCGCGCTGCCACAGCACCTCCATAAGCCGAAGCTCGGCCTCGGTGAGCGTCGCTGAGCGTCGTCGTGCCATCGCGGCGCCTTAGACCGTCGGACCCCAGCCGGGGAAAAGGCGGCTCGGCGCCATCGCATCCGGCAGCCGGACGCGCGTGCGGGCCGTGCGAGCGAGCTGTGCGCTGGTTGAATCCGTCGTGCAGGTCATGTTCTCTCCTTCGTACTCCTAAAGATTTAGTTGAATGATAGCGCAGCCGCCGCCGCCTGTCAACTAAATATTTAGGAATGCGGGAAAGGCGGCGCCGTCTGCCAATAACGGAGGGCTAATCCCTTGCCGTCCCAATTCCAAGGAGAAGAAATTGTTGTCAACGGCGCGCATACCGCTCGCCTTCCTGACCGTGGGCTTTTTAGCCGCGTGCGGCAAGGGGACGCCCATCACCAGCGGAACCGCGACACCGGCGCCTACGCCGACGCCCGCGGTAACGGCGCAGTATCCGATCCCGACCGCGTCGAGCGATCCCGCCGGCATCGCGCTCGGGTCCGACGGCAACCTGTGGTTTACGGAGTTCCGGGCGAGCAAGATCGGTCAGTTGAATCTCGGTGGCCAAATCTCCGAGAACGTCACGCCGTCGCACGACTCAACGCCGAACGGCACGGCTTCCGGCCCGGGACCGAGCCTAAACGTGTGGTTCACGGAAACAAGGCTCGCGAAGGTCGCGCAGATTACGGTCAGCGGGCCTCCCTACACGGAGTACACGTTTCCCGATCCGGCGGCGCGGCCGGTAGGCCTCGCTCTAGGGGCGGACGGCAACATATGGGTGACCGATACCGGAACGAACTCGGTCTGGCGCGTCGAGCAGATCAAGAAGAAGCCGTTCGTGAAGTTTACGCAGTTCCGCCTTACGGGGAACGCGCAGCCCCTGTCGATCACCAACGGTCCCGACGGCGCCCTCTGGTTCACCGAGTCCGGGACGAACGAGATCGGCCGCCTTCCGGTCAGCGGCAAGCCGCTCACCGAGTATCCGGTGAAGACGTCGGGATCGCAGCCGATGGGAATCGCGCCGGCTACCGACAAGGCGCTTTGGTTCATCGAGCAGCACGCAAAGCAGATCGCGCGAATCTCCACAACGGGCAACATCACTGCCGAGTATTCGCTCGGCACGCAGTCGATGACGCCCGATCAGCTCGTGCAGGGAGTCGACGGCAACTTTTACTTCACGGACACCAGGCTGAACAAGATTGGACAGTTCTTCTTTCGCTCCCATCGCGTGCTGTATTATCCGATTCCGACGACGAACTCCGGCCCGACCGCGCTGACGCTGGGCAACGACAGCGAGGTCTACTTCGTCGAAACCCTGGGCAACAAGATCGCGCAGTTCCGCTACTTCAACGTGTAGCCTCCGCCGGCACCAGTTCCGTCGGCGCGAGCTCGGCGAGCATCGCGATCGATCCGCCCGAGGTTCCGACTAGAAAGTAGCGCGTACCGACGTTCAGCAGATGCACCGCCGCGTGCTGTGATAGCGCCGCGCTCTCCACGACACACATTCTCCTCTGGTTGCGAGCTGCAAAAAAGCGCAAACGCCGCAGCGTCTGCGCCGAGGCGTAGATTGCGGTAAGCACGATCCCCACAATGCCTAGCTTGAGCAGATAGCTCGTCCAGAAGCTCCAGGGCATCGCCGGCCTACCGCACGCGGCGCCGCGAGTTTGCCTCTTCGATCTCGAGCTCGTCGCGCCGCGCCTCTTCGTACTCGTATGCGCGCCGGCGCCGCTCGCGCAGCTTCTCGATCACTCGGCGTTCGCGGCTTGCAACGATGAGCTCGTCGCGAGCGGTCGCCAGGGAGACTTGTGCTTCCACGGCGCGGCGCTGCTGTGCCGCAATGCCGGCTTCGAGGATGGCGAGGCTTCCCGCGTCGCTCGTGCGCATCGCCCGCCGCGAGAGTGCCGACGAGAGCCGATCGCCGGCGCGCAGCGCCTCGTCGCGCTCGCCTCGCCGCTGCGCGCAGCGCTGCCGCTTTTCTTCCTCCACCCACCGACGCCGCTCGAGCAACGCTTGGAGCCGAAAATGAAAAGGCGGCATACGCATGGGAAACTCCCACGGCACGCGATCACCGAGCCAGCTGCGAGCGCTCTCTGCCGACCGATACCAGGTCGATCGGCACGCCTATCATCTCGCGCACCCGGTCGATGTAGGCCCGCGCGGCCTTGGGCAGATCGTCGATGCGGCGGCACTCGCCGATCGGCTCGCTCCAGCCCCGCAGCTCCTCGACATGGACGTCGAGTCCGGGCGCATCCGCGGCCGCGAAACCTACCGGCCTCCCATCGAGCCGGTATCCGGTGACGATTCCGACGCGCTCGAGTCCGCTCAGGACGTCGAGCTTCGTGATCACGGTGCTGTCAGCGCCGTTGAGCGAGATCGCGTAGCGGGCCGCGACGGCGTCGAACCATCCGCACCGGCGCGGACGTCCAGTCACCGTGCCGAATTCGCCGCCTTGACGACGCAGTCGCTCGCCGCGCTCATCGTGCAGCTCCGAGGGGAACGGCCCGGCACCGACGCGCGTGCAGTACGCCTTCAGGACGCCGGTGACGCGTCCAATGGCGCCAGGTCCGATCCCGAGGCCGGTGCACGCGCCGCCCGCAATCGTATGCGAGCTCGTAACGTATGGATACGTGCCGTACGTAACGTCGAGCAGCGAGCCCTGCGCCCCCTCCAGCAGCACTCTCTTGCCGGCGGCGAGGCGCTCGTGAATATATGCCACCCCGTCGACGACGTGCGACGCGATGCGCGCCACCGTCGCCGCCATCTCGCCATCAGCGGAAAGATCGGCGACTCGAACGCCGGTGCGCGCGACGCGATCGACGTACGCGGGTCCGATTCCCCGCCCGGTCGTTCCGAGCGCCTGCGAGCGCTGCGCTTCCGTGGCCCTGTCCCGCTCGACGTGATGCTGAAAAACGACGTGCGCGCGGTCGGAGATCCTCACGCGCGAGACATCCACACCAATCGCCGTCAGCGCCTCAAATTCCTCGAGCAGCGTGCGTAAGTTGACCACGGTGCCGCCGCCGATGAAGAGTTCGACGTGCGGATGCATGACGCCGGACGGAACGATGCGCAGCGCCAGCTCCCGATCGCCGACGACGATCGAATGCCCGGCGTTGTCGCCGCCGGCGAACCGCGCGACCACGTCGTAGTCCTTGGCAAGCAGATCGACGATGCGGCCCTTGCCCTCATCGCCCCACTGCATCCCAAGGATGATGTCGGCCTTAGAAGCCACTGTGCCCATTTATTAAGCCGCCGTGCACGTAACCTTTACCCGGAACATGGGCGGTTAGAAGGCTCCAACCTTTTCGGGCACCACAGGATGTGGTCTTCAAAACTTTGTTCTCCCGAAAAAGTGGTGCAGCAGGAGCGGAGCCCGGATGGCGGAGCGACGAGCGGCTTCGAACCGCCCATGTTCCAGGTAAGGTTACGGAACGGCGCTATTCCGTACGAAATTCGAGGTCGCTGGTATCGCCCATCGGGATCTGCGCGGTCCCCTCGAACTGCGTCATGACGAATTCGGAGAAGAGCGCATTTGGCCAGCCGAAGTTGCGGCGCGTGTATTGCTGCGGGTTGTCCGGGTTGAAGGACTCGTGCAACAGATGGTCGCCGGGATCGCTCGCGAGGAGCTGCGCCATGACGTCGCGCTTCTCGGCATCGCTCGTGGCCGTCATGCCCTCGATGATGAGGGCGAGCGGCCACACCCAGTGATCGGGGGTGTGATAGCTGCCGATGCCGCGCGCCCAGTGTCCCTGGTAGAATGACGGATTGTCTTGCGAGAGCAAGAAGCGGCGCGTGTTCTCGTAGTAGCGGTCGCCGGGCGTCGTGTAGCCGAAGTAGGGAGCGGCGAGGAGGCTCGGGATGTTCGCGTCGTCGGTGAGGATCGCGTGGCCGAGGCCATCGACCTCGTAGGCGTAGATGTAGCCGTACTTCGGCACGAGCACGAGGCCGTAGGTTTGGATTCCGCGCTGCACCTCGTCGCGCAGCGCCTTGGCCTGGCGGGCCTTGACGAGATTGTGGTAGACCTGGAGCTCGATCTGGGCCATATCACCCAGCGCGACGACGGCGAACATCTCCGACGGGATGAGGTAGTTGTACGTGCAGGCGTCGTCCGAGGGGCGGAAGCCGGTCCAGATCATGCCGGTGTAGCTGACCGGGTTTCCGCGGCCGCCGTCGGGTAACTCCTTGTGCGTGTAGCGCGAGTCGCGCGGATGATTCTGCTCGCGCTCCATCGTGACGAGCACGTCGTCGAGCATCTTCGAAAAGTCGGGAGTGAAGATCGAGGTGTCGCCGGTCGTCTTCCAATAGCTCCATGCGAGCGCGGTCGGATATGCCAGCGAGTCGAGCTCGAACTTCTGCTCCCAGACGCGATAGTCGAGCGTGTAGGCATTGGCGTAGGGGTCGATCTGCAGGTACTTCACCATGCGGCCGATGATCGCGCGCAGCAGCCCGCGCACGTCGGGATCTTCTTTGGCGAAGAACAGATACGGTCGCGCCTGCGCGCTCGCGTCGCGCAGCCATTCCGCGGGTATGTCGCCCGTCATGATGTAGGCGGTGCCGTCGGCGGCATATTGCGCCAGCCGGCTCGTGTCGAGGAGCGCGGCTCGGAACATTTCCTGGAGCCGTTCGTTCGGACTGCGATAATCTGCGGCGGCCTGTTCGATGGAGCGCAGCTCGAGAGCGGGCGCGGGGAGCGGCAGGAACGCCGGTACGGCGACGCCCAGCAGAGCAAGCAGCAGTCTCATGCGAAGAGAGCGGCCCATCTACGCGGGCCAGGTTCCGTGTGCGTACAACGCAGGCAACTCCCGATAGCGTCCTAGATAATCGAGGCCGTAACCCACGACGAATACGTCGGGGACCTCAAAGGCCCTGTACTTGATTTCAATATCCACGATTCTCCTGTGCGGCCGGTCGAGCAGCGTGCAGACGGCCAGAGAGGCGGGTCCCCGCTCCATCAGCGTCTTGTAGACATACTGCAGCGTCAGGCCGGTGTCGACCGTGTCGTCGACGAGGATCACGTGACGGCCGGCCACCGGAATCGCCACGTCCTTCTCCAGCGCGATGCCATCGGCGTCGCCATACTTGTTCACCGAGATGAAATCCAGGTGGCAGGGGATCGTCACGGCTCGGGCCAGGTCGGCGAGAAACGTCGCTGCGGCGGCGAGCAGGCCGATCATGAGCGGCATTTTACCCGCATAGTCGTGGGATATAGCGCTGCCGATGGCGGCGACGCGGTCGGCGATCGACCGGGAATCGAACAGCGGCTCGCCGATCACGAGGCGCGCTTCATCGAGCGTGAGAAGACCCGCTCGACGTCGCGGCGAGTAAAAAGCTTCACGTTGACGCGCGGATGGTGCGAGCGCATCAGCCGAAGCTTCCGATTCTTCCTCGTGTTACGGGCCGGTTTGGCGACCGTGACCTCGATGTAGAGGTCGTGCTCCGGAAGATAAAAATCCGGTGTGAAAAATTCCACCGGACGGCCTTGATCGTTCCACGCTATCGGGAAACTTCGTGGCTCGTACTCCCAGGTAATTCGATAGAAGTCGAAGAGACGCGCGAGCTCGGCTTCACTCGCATGTGCGAAGGTCACCCGGGACATTGCCACGGACTGCTATCTACGACGCGTTCGGCCCCTTATCCCGCTGGGAAACGTAAGATGAAGCGGGCGCCTCCGAGGGACGATGGCTCGACCCGCACGTCGCCGCCGGCGCATTCCGCAATTGCTTTGACGATGGCAAGCCCGATGCCACGGCTCGATAGGCCTGGGAGCGCGCTGCACACGCCCATAACGAAGACCGACTCATGCTGTGCGGGATTTATCCCGCAGCCGTCGTCCTCGACGACGATTTGGACGAACCGCTCTTCGCTTTCGCAGCTCACGTCGATTGTTCCGCGCTCGCAGCCGTGCTTCAGGGCGTTCTCGACCAGGTTTGCCAGCGCGTGAACGCAGGCATCGCCGTCGACCCTCGCCGGCGCGGACTTGGGCAGATGTGTACGGATCGTGACGTGACGCGCGGCGGCAAGCGGCGCGACCATATCGATCGTCGCTTCGATCTGCTCGACGACATTGCAGAGGCCACCCGGCTCGCATCCCGACAGCTCGAGGATCGAAAACTCCAGCATGCCCTCGACCAGACGGCTCAGTCGCAAAGTCTCGCGCCGAGCGGTCTGGAGGAAACGGCGCGCCGTTGGCGCGTCGACGTCGCCGTCGAGCAGCGTCTCGAGGTAGCCGCGAATCGACGTGAGCGGCGTGCGAAGCTCGTGGCCCACCGTGGCAAGCGTCGCCCGCGCGAGCTGTTCCGGACTCACGGCCGGCCTCTCGCGCGCTTAGGGCCGCAAGAATTTGTAGCCGAACCCATGGACGGTGCGCACGAGGGGCGGGAGGTGCCAACGCTCCTCGATCTTTGCGCGCAAGCGATGGATGTGAACGTCAATCGTCCGCTCATCGCCATTGAAGTCGAATCCCCAGACGCGCTGCAGGAGCCAATCGCGCGATAGCGCTACGCCCGCGTTGCCGGCAAGCTCGATCAGCAGCGCGAACTCGCGGGGCTTGAGCCTCGCGTCCGTGCCGTCGACCCGCGCCTCGCGGGCACCTTGATCGATCTCGAGTCGCCCGAAGCGCAGCACGGGGCCGGCCTGCGCTACGGCTCGGCCGGTGCGGCGCAGGATCGCCTTGATTCGCACCACGAGCTCGCGGGCCGAGAACGGCTTGCTCAGATAATCGTCGGCCCCCAGCTCGAAGCCCAAGACGCGATCGATCTCATCGGAGCGAGCGGTCAACATGACGATCGGCACGCTGCGCTCCTCGCGGCGCAGCGTGCGAGCGACGTCGTACCCATCGACACCCGGCAAACCGACGTCGAGCACGACGAGGTCCGCGCCGCCGCGTGCTCGGCGCAGTGCGGCGTGACCGTCTGCAACGCAGGTTACGGTGAACCCCTCTCGCTCGAGATTATGCGTGACCAGCTCGCGGATCGCTGCGTCGTCTTCCGCAACGAGGATCGTGTGTGCCGACATGCCGGGGGGAGTGCCCGCCGTCTAGGCGATATGAGACCCTCTGTCCACGGTCAGGATGACAAAGCGGAAGCCAGGAATGCGCCAGATTGCACGGCGTGCTCGCGGAGGACGCGATAGATAGTAGCGGCCGGGAATCCGAGTCGTTCCAAGCGTCGCGCGGCCGACGGATACGATATCTCGGGGTTCCTGTCGCGCAGCCGCATAAAAGCCGCGCCGCAGCGCGAGCCTTCGTCCGCTTCGAGCGACGCTACCGCTTCCGCGGCTGCGTCGCCGTCGATCCCTTTGCGCACCAGCTCGCCCACGAGCCGGCCGTTACCGACCGGCTTCCGGCGGCCCTCGACGTACAGACGCGCGTACAAGCGATCGTCCAGGAACCCCTCGCTTTTGCAGCGCTGGATCGCCTGGCGGGCGACATCGCCCTCGAAGCCCTCCTTCTCGAGATGCTGCCAGAGACGCTCCTCCGTACAGCGTTGCCGCGCGAGGAATGCAAGCGCAGCCGAGAACGCCGTCACGTCGTGCTGATCCCACAGCGCAGTCGCGGTCTCGTTCGCGAAACCACTTGTCGTCGCACCTCGTGTGGTGCTCCTGCTGCGCTGTCGGGCCGGAGAGACGCAGTGCGCCCTCTTGTCATGCTGAGCTCTCTCATCCTAAGCTTGTCGAAGGACGAAGGGTTAGTCGAGAACGGCGGCAGGAGCTTTGCCGTTGGTCGAAGCCGTTTTGCTGAGCGCCTCACGGATTTTCGCTTCGATCTCGGCGGCGAGGTCGAGGTGCTCTTCCAAGTAGGCCTTGGCGTTTTCGCGTCCCTGTCCTATGCGCTGCTCTCCATATGTGTACCAGGAGCCGCTCTTGCCGACGATGTTTTGATCGAGCGCGACATCGAGGATCGAGCCCATCTTCGAGATGCCGTGGCCGTAGGTGATGTCGAACTCCGCCTGACGGAAGGGCGGGGCGACCTTGTTCTTTACGACCTTGACGCGGGTGCGCGTGCCGATGATGTCTTGCCCGACCTTGATGGTCTCGAGCTTGCGGACGTCGAGCCGAACCGATGCGTAGAATTTCAAGGCGCGGCCTCCCGACGTCGTCTCCGGGTTACCGAACATGACGCCGACCTTTTCGCGGAGCTGATTGATGAAGATCATCACGGTCTTGCTGCGCGAGATGGCGGCGGTGAGCTTGCGCAGGGCCTGCGACATCAGCCGCGCCTGCAATCCGACGTGCGCATCGCCCATGTCGCCTTCCAGCTCCGCGCGCGTCACCAAGGCCGCGACGGAGTCGACGACGACGACATCGACCGCATTGCTGCGCGTCAGCATCTCGGCGATCTCGAGCGCCTGTTCACCGGTGTCCGGCTGTGACACGAGCAGATTGTCGAGGTCGACGCCCAACGCCGCGGCGTACTTGGGATCCAAGGCGTGCTCGACGTCGATGAAGGCCGCGGTGCCGCCGGGTTTCTGTGCCTCGGCGATGGCATGCAGCGCGAGCGTCGTCTTGCCGCTCGACTCCGGGCCGTAGATCTCCACGATCCGGCCGCGCGGAAAGCCGCCCACGCCGAGCGCCAAGTCGAGCGCGATCGATCCGGTCGGTACAATCTCGAACGCCATGCGCTCCTCGAAATCGCCCATGCGCATGATCGAGCCTTTACCGAACTGCCGCTCGATCTGAGCCAGCGCGTTGGTTAAGGCGAGTTGCCGTTCGTCTTCTGATGCCATGGTGTTCCTTTCTCTTTGAGCCTGTATCACGCTCTCACGGCGGAGTGCCAAGAGGGTGGCATTCATCTTCGAACAGGGCGTCGATGAACTCCAAGGGGACGAAGGGGCGCAGGTCTTCGGGAGCCTCGCCCAATCCGACGAACTTGATCGGCACCTCGAGCTCATCTACGATCGCGACCAGCACGCCGCCCTTCGCGGCCGAGTCGAGCTTCGTGATGACGATTCCGGTGAGCTCTGTTGTGGCGTTGAAGAGCTTTGCCTGCGAGATCGCGTTTTGCCCGTTCGTCCCGTCGACGACCAGCAGCGTCTCGGCCGGCGGCTCGCCAAGCTCGCGCTCGATCACTCGGCGAATCTTCTTCAGCTCTTCCATCAAGTTGGTCTTCGTTTGCAGCCGACCCGCAGTGTCGACCAGCACGACGTCGACACCCCGCGCCTTCGCGGCGCGCACGCCGTCGAAGACGACGGAGGCCGGATCCGCGCCCTCCGCGCCGCGGATCAGCGCGCTGCCGCTGCGTTCGGCCCACACGGCCAGCTGCTCGGCGGCAGCGGCGCGAAAGGTGTCGCCGGCAACGAGCAGCGCGCGTTTGCCGTCCCTGCGCAAGCGCATCGCGAGCTTGCCGATCGTCGTCGTCTTGCCGCTGCCGTTGACGCCGACTACCAAGATCACGGCGGGCGCGCGATCCAGCCGCAGCTCGGCGTCCGGCAGCGTGAGGAAACGTTCGACGTCGGCGCGGAACCGCGCCACGGCGCGGTCGGTGGTCTCCCAAGCCTCTTGGCGTGCGACGGTCTGTAGTCCGATGACTATCTTCGCCGTCGTGGGCACTCCGAAGTCGGCTAGGATGAGCGTCTCCTCCAACTCGTCCCAGAATTCGGACGTGAGCGGCCGCCCGGGCCGGCCAAGGCGCGCTACCGCGGAGAAAGCCTCGCGCGCCTTGCCGAGGGAAGCGCGCACGCGTGAGAGCCAGCTCAGGCGAGTGCTCTTACGTTCACGCTACCGACTCTATCATGCGAACGTATGTTCGTCAAATCGTCATCGCTCGTTCATGCGTTATACTTTGCCTCTGGGGGGCGCGATGCAACACCGATCCATCCTCGGAGCCGCTCTGATCCTGGGCGTCGCGACGGCCTGCGGCGGGAATCGCGACCTTCCGGCAATGTCGTCACCCGCATCGCCGGCGCTCCAGCAGCCAACCACCTCGAACGTGCCGATCGTCGAGCTCGACGCACGTCAAAGGGACCGGCGGTATCGGCCGACCTGTACGGCGCCTCGCTCGATACCTGGTACGACTTTCTGCGAGGCTTCGTCAATCCGTCGCTGCGTCGGAGCGGAATTCATCTCGTTCGCTTTCCCGGTGGGTCGGAATCGGATGCGTATCACTGGGAACACGGCGGTTCGCTCTGCGACAATCAGGGGTACATCACGCCGGAGTCTACCTTCGATCATTTGATCAAGCGCGTCGCCGAACCGCTTCACATCGACATCGCGATCACGCTGAACTACGGGAGCAATCGCGCCTGCAACGGCGGCGGTCAGCCGAGCGAAGCCGCCGCCTGGGTCGCGCACGCAAAGAGCCGCGGATATCGCGTTGCATTTTGGACGGTCGGGAACGAGGTCTACGGCTCGTGGGAGTACGACCTGCACTCGCATCCGCACGATCCGCACACCTACTCGGCGGCGGTTCGCGACGGCTACTACCCGGCGATAAGGAAGGCGGACGCTAGCGTCAAGCTCGGCATCGTCGTCGACACGCCCTCCGATCGCGCGTGGAACGACGTCGTGCTGCGCGAGGCGCAGCCGTTCGACTTCGTAGAATTGCATTATTACCCCGAATACAACAAGGACAGCGACCGTTTTCTGTTGGGCGCGGCGATCGATATGCTTGCTCGCGACCTCGAGGGCTTGCGCGGCGAGATGACCGCCGCCGGGGTTCCTGAGAGCACCCCGATCTACCTGGGCGAGTACAACAACGATGCCGGAAACGAGGGCAAGCAGTCCGTTTCGATCGTCAACGGGCTCTACGTCGGACAAATGCTCGGCACGCTGGCCGACGCCGGGGTGCCGATGTCCACGTTTTGGCTTGCTTACGGTAGCTGCGATCAAAGCGGGGACTTCTCGAAGAAGCTCTACGGCTGGCAAGATTTCGGAACGGAGGCGCTCTTTTCGGATGACTTACCGGAGTATGGATGTCAGGGCGCGCCCACGATTCCCGGTGGGACCCCGTTCCCGACGGCACGCGTGATGACGCTGCTGGCCCACGACGTGCCCGCCGGTTCGCAAGTCCGAACCACGACCGTTCCGCGCGCGCTGCATCCGGCGGTGCGCGCGTATGGCTTCGCCCAAGGCAGCGGCTACGCGTTCGCCATCTTCAACAACACGCTTCGTACAATCGACGTCGAGGCGCGAGTGAAAAAATCGAACAAGACAAGTTTCACCGCCGGCCTCGCGACGTACGGGAAGGCTCAGTACGACAAATCCAAGGGCAACGAATGGGTCGGGCCGGTGACGCTGAGCCTTGGCCAAGTCGGCACGTCCGTGCCGCTCGCGCTTCCAGCCTATAGCGTCTCGGTTTTGAGCCTGATTCGACTTCGCCGCTTCGGTCAGGATGACACGGCGGCCGTGGTGCGGCGTTCGGCGGCTTGTTCGCGCTTGCGTTCGCGCAGGAAGGTGAAGAACTCGACGCCCTCGCGGAGGCGGCGCTTCATCACCTGCCGGTCGCCGATCATGCCGCCCAGCAGCGAGAACATCTTGCGCGGACGGAAATAGAAGCGGCGGTAGAACTCATCGACCGACTCGAACATCATCGTCGAGGTAAGGCCCGGATAGTTGAGCGCGGCATGCTGCACGCCGTGCGTATCAACCAGTTCGTTGCTCTGCGCCTCGAGCCAGCCGTTCTCTTGCGCCTGCTTGTAGAGATACGTGCCCGGGTAGGGCGCGGCGAGCGACACTTGGATCGTCTCCGGGTCCATCTCGCAGGCGAAGTCAATCGTCTCGCGGATCGTCTCGGGCGTCTCGCCCGGCATGCCTAAGATGAACGTGCCGTGAATCTTGATGCCTAGCTCACGGCAGTCCTTGGAGAAGCGACGGATGATGTCGAGACGGGTGCCCTTCTTCATGTTGTTGAGCACCTGCTGATTGCCGGACTCGTACCCGACGAGCAGCAGCCGCAAGCCGTTCGCCTTCATGATCTCGAGCGTCGAGCGCGGTACGTTGGGCTTCGCGTTGCACGACCACGTGATGCCGAGCGGGCCGAGCCGGCGCGCGACGTCCTCGACGCGCGGAATGTTATCGGTCAGCGTATCGTCGTCGAAGAAGAACTCGCGAACCTCCGGGAAGAGCTGCTTCGCCCGCGCCATCTCCGCGGCGACGCTTTCGACGCTCCGTACGCGGTAGAGATGTCCGCCGATCGTCTGCGGCCAAAGGCAGAACGTGCACCTCGACTTGCAGCCGCGCCCCGTGTAGAGAGATATATATGGGTGCTGCAGGTAACCGTTGAAATAGTTCGGGATCGTCAGATCGCGGCGATAGACGTCGAGCACAGAAGGAAATGCGTCCATGTCAGTGATCGTCGGGCGCTCGGGGGTGCGCACGATCTCGCCGTTGGCGCGGTATGCGAGCCCGTCGATCTCCGGAATCGACTTTCCGGCCGCAACGTCGACGCACGTGTAGTCGAACTCGCCTACGCTGACCCAGTCGACAGCGGGCGCGCCGCGCAGCGACTGCTCCGGCAGGACGCCGACGTGCGCGCCGACCATGCCGATCAGCACATCCGGGTTTTCTTGCTTCAGTCGCTCCGCCACGCGCGCGTCGTTGTTAAACGACGGCGTGCTGGTGTGGAGAACGATCGAGTCGTATTCCTTGGCCAGCGGCGCCACCTGATCCATCGTCAGGTCATCGGGCGGCGCATCGACGAGCCGGCTGCCCGGCACCATTGCGGCCGGCTGCGCGAGCCAGGTAGGATACCAAAACGACCGCACCTCCCGGCGGCACTGATACCGCGAACCCGCGCCGCCGTCGTAGCCTTCATAGCTCGGCGGATTCAAAAACAGCGTCTTGCGCCCGGTCATCTACTCTCCCTCCGGTCGTGACGGGTTTTCTGCGCGAACGCCAAAGCCTGCTATTGCTAAAGGGCTAGGAGCCGGGTAAGGACCGTAGCGCACTCTGAAGGTCGGTGAAGCGGTGAAAGCCTGAAAAGGTTATTTCTACCGTTCCCCAGCCCGGGAACGGTCCATACGTTCCTTTGTATTGCTGCGTCTCTTCCACGACCGCCCAATAACCCGGGAGAGCCTCTGAACGCTTGTCGGTTACCTCGCCGTAGCTCGCGTGCGGCGGCAGGACGTTGGGCTGGTACGTGTAGCTGACGACGTTGCCGTTTGCGTCGAACGAAAAGCTGCCGCTTCCGTGGGCGGCATCACGCAGGCTCGAGGTAAAGGCGATCTTCTGCGGCCCAGCGTTCTGATACTGATACGCAGCTACGTAGCGCGGATCGAAAGGCAGGTTGAAGAGTGCGAACGGGCCGGGATGCTCGTATGACTGCACGAGCGTGGTCACGGTCGCCGCGTCGGCGTCCTTTCCGTCGATCGTGTAGCTCGAGATATGGACTTTCACGACTTGCCCGTCGTGGTAGACGCCGTCCATGACGAGGTCTTCGTGCCGCTTCGAAAAGCCCGCGTGCACGTCGAAGACCCGGTGTAAATGGAAGCTGACGATGCCGCGGCTCGTGTCGGCGAATCGTTGCGCGACCATTGACAGGCCCGGCGGCGCGCCCGGCGGAGTAATCACGGCGCCCTCATACCCGCCGCGTCCGGCCCTCTAACCTACGAAGGATTCGCCACCCAGAGGATACGGTGCGGCAAATCCAGAGTGAACGCTTTCCCGGCCCAAAACGAGTTACCGACGTTACAGTCATAGATCAGATTGCCGAATGTGACGGTCGGCTGCTGGATGGTCGTCTGCGGCACTCCCTCGAGCGAGATCGCCGAGAGACGGGCCGACGCGGCGTTGGCATTCACCCCGAGCGACGGCGCGAGATCCTTGTCGATCGTGATGCCCTCCGAACCCGTGTCGATCTCGCACAGGCCCGTCTTTCCGCCGCCGAAATCGAAGCGCGCGAAGATGGCGAGCGAGATGCCGAGGTCGTCCTGCAGCATTAGGGGCACCTTGAGGCCGACGCGCTCGCGCTCGGGAAACGTCTGCGCGTCCTCGATGATGATTTGATGGTTCACGAAGTCGAACGTCGTTGCGACATTCCGAAACGCGGTCGCCGCGATCAAACCGTCAATTCCGGTGCCGTCGAGCCCGCTCCAGATGCCGACGTGAGGCGCCTCGACGTTCACTCCGCCGATCGCGAGGGAGACGACGGTTCCGATCGGCAGATCCACGCGCTGGCCCGTCAGACGCAGGCTGACGTACTTGCCGTTCACGAGGACTAGCTTTCGGCCGAGCGTCGTAGAGAACACGTCGACGCCGGCGCCTAGGTCAACCAGCATAGGCAACGGCGACTGGCCGTCGACGGATCCCTGCACCTGGAGCCCGTTTTTGACAGAAGTGAACGGAATCGTGTCAACGGCCCGCGCGGGCCGCGTCATCAGGCTCGCAACGGCGACGAGGGCCAGCGCAGCAAAGCGGAGGTTAACCACGGTCACCGTCTGGCTGCGACAAGATTTTGGCTTTTCCTGCGTCGAATGAATGAGCTCGAGTCACCGCGCTTGGAGGTTCCATGAAACGCTTTGGCCTTTTCGTTCTCATCGCCGCGCTTGCTGCCGCGGGATGCAATAACTCGAGCAGCACATCGCTCGTGCCGCCGCCGACGCAGCCGGCGCATTCGATCTCTCACGTCGTCATCTTGCTGCAGGAGAATCGCAGCTTCAACAACCTCTTCATGGGCTTCCCGGGCGCGGAGACCGCGACCACCGGCCTCTGCAAGCCCGCCCGCTGGTGTCCGCCGAGCGGAAAGGTCCCGATCAAGACGGTCACGCTCGAGAGCACGAATCAATTCGGGCTGGGCACGGACATCAGTCACAGCCACGCCGCGTTCGAGGTCGAATGTGACCCGAATGCATCCAACGTGTGCCAAAACGACGGCTTCGACAAGATCACGTTCGGTCAGGCGCTCTACGGACCGCCCGCGAAGCTCTATCCATACCGCGCGATCAACCGCTCCGAGACCAAGGCGTACTGGGACTTCGCGAGCCAGTACGCGATTGCCGATCACATGTTCTTCACCGCCACGGCCAGCAGCTTCATCGCGCATCAGCAGATCATAGCCGGCACGACGCGGCTGAATGCTGACGAATCGCTCACCGATCAGCCCGACAATCAGCCCTGGGGCTGCGACGCTGTGCCGGGCACCGTCACCGCGATCATCAAGACCAACGGCCACGTCAACGAGTTCGGCGGCCCCTTCCCATGCTTCACGCAGTACAAGACCATGGCCGACCTGCTCGACGCCGCCAGCGTCTCGTGGAAGTTCTATGTCGCCAGCATCAACGGAGACTTCTCCGGCAGCGTTTGGAACGGCTTCGATGCGATCCGCAAAGTCCGCTACGGCCCGGACTGGAAGAGCCACATGAGCTACCCCAACACCTCGGTGTTGAAGGACCTTACGAACGGTACGCTCCCGTCGGTCTCGTGGGTCATCCCGACGCTCGCCGAATCGGATCACCCCGCGAGCGGATGCAACCACGGGCCGCGGTGGGTCACCTCGGTCATCAACGCGATCGGCGCGAGCAAGTATTGGAACGACACGGCGATCCTGCTCGCGTGGGACGACTGGGGCGGCTGGTACGACCCCGTTCCGGCGCCGCAGACGAATTATACGAGCCTGGGGTTCCGCGTGCCGTTGGTGGTGATCTCGCCGTACGTCAAGCCGCACAGCGTGGGCCACACGCAGTACGACTTCGGCAGCATCCTGAAATACATCGAGCAGACCTTCGACCTCGGATCGCTGGGCACGAGTGACACCGACGCCAACTCGATCAGCGACATGTTCGACCTTTCGCAGTCGCCCAACGTCTTTCACAAAGAGCCGGTGCCGTCGATTAGGAACTGCGGCGCCCCCAGCAGCGGCGCGGTCAACATGAAGCAGATCATCGACCACGATAACGGCGTGCCTGAATAGCCAGCCGCGGCTGCTGCTTGGAGGTTGGGATGAAACGCTTCGGTCTTGCGTGTCTCTTCGCCGTTCTCGGTGCTGCAGGATGTAACGGTTCGAGTAGCGTTTCCTCCGCACCGCCAACGGCGCAGCGCACACACTCGATTCGGCACATCGTCATTTTGCTGCAGGAGAACCGCAGCTTCAACAATTTATTTGCCGGCTTCCCCGGCGCCACGACGGCACTGCAAGGTCCCTGTAAGGCTTTTAGGCCTTCGGGCACTAACGCCTATTGGTGCCTGAAGGCACACGAAGTCACCCTGAAAGCGCGATCGCTCGCTCAAGGGCCGTCGACGTCCGGTGGGACGGACATCTGCCACAGCCACCAGTGCTTCGAGCTAGAATGCGACTTTAACGCGCAAACGCAGCAATGCCGAAATGATGGCTTCGACTTGATCGACTACGGTGAGGCCCAGGGAGGCCCGTACGCCAGGCTTTACCCGTATTCTTACGTGCGTCATTCCGACGTCAAGGCCTATTGGGATTTTGCGCAGCGTTACGCACTTGCCGACAGGATGTTCTTCACCGATACGGCGTCCAGCTTCATAGCCCACCAGATCATCCTCTCGGGCACGGTGCGTCTCAATGACCACGAGTCCTTAACCGACCAGCCCGGAGTCCCAATCTGGGGTTGCGACTCACCTCCCGGTAATCCAGTCCCCGTCCTCTTCAAAGATGGCCATGAAAGCCTGAACGGGCCCCAGCCGTGCCTTGACGTCTATGGGAGCATCGCCCACTTGCTCGATGGAGCCAAGGTCTCATGGAAGTACTACATCTACAATCTGCCGCAGCACGGCTCGGAGTTCGCGGGAAACGTTTGGAACGGTTTCGATGTGTTCAGAGATGTTCGATATGGGCCCGACTGGAAGAATATCACTACGCCCAATACAAAGATCATGCACGACCTCAGTAACGGCACACTTCCGTCCGTGTCTTGGGTTATCCCTACGCTTTTCGATTCCGATCATCCGGCAAGTGGGTGCAACGGCGGACCGCGATGGGTGACCTCGGTCGTAAACGCCATCGGAAAGAGCCGCTACTGGGACGATACGGCGATCGTTCTCTTGTGGGACGATTGGGGCGGCTGGTACGACCCCGTCCCGCCGCTTCAGACGAACTACACGAGCCTCGGCTTCCGAGTTCCTCTCATCGTGATCTCGCCCTACGCGAAGGCTCATCTCGTAAGCCACACGCAGTACGAATTCGGAAGCATTCTAAAGTTTATCGAGCAAACGTTCGACCTCGGGTCACTTCACACGACGGACGTCGAGGCAACGTCGCTCTCCGACCTGTTCGACTTCACTCAGGCGCCTCGATCGTACCAGATCGAGCCCGCACCTCACGCGAATAGTTGTGGGCAGCCACCCGCGATGGAGACTATATTGAAAAACGATCGCGGCGTCCCCGACTAGTGGGGTCGATCGCTATAACTCGGGAACACTGCAAGCATGCAGCTCTTCGCGGACAGAGCCGACGCGGGGCGCCAGCTCGCCGAACTGCTCGTGCAGTACGCGGACGATCCGAACGTCCTTGTCCTGGCGCTGCCCCGAGGGGGCGTCCCGGTCGGCTACGAGATCGCGCGCCGGCTCGGCGTACCACTTGACGTCTATGTGGTTCGCAAGCTCGGCGTGCCGGGCCACGAGGAGCTCGCGATGGGGGCGCTCGCAAGCGACGGCACGCGCGTGCTCGACGACGAACTCATCGCGTCGCTTCGCATCGAGCCGGCCGCGCTCGATGAGGTCGTTCGGCGGGAGATCGACGAGCTGAAGCGGCGCGAGGTCGCGTATCGCGACGCGCGACCGCAGCCCGATATCCGTGGCAAGACCGTTATCGTCGTGGACGACGGCCTCGCGACCGGAGCGACAATGCGCGCCGCGGCGATGGCGTTACGCCGGCGCGAACCGGCCGCGATCGCAACGGCGGTGCCCGTCGCGGCTCCCCGCACCGTCGCCGCGTTGCACCGAGCGGTCGACCGCGTCGTGTGTGTTCGGACGCCGGAGCCGTTCCACGCCGTGGGCCTCTACTATGCGAACTTCGAGCAGACGAGCGACGACGAGGTCCGGAGCCTGTTGTCGGAAACCGCCCGGCCGGCAAACAGGGCGGCGGGTCAGCGCGTGGTATGAGGCGAGCATGAACCGACTAATGGCCGCGGCCGCGGCGTTCGCGGCGATTGCCGCACTGGCTTGCGGCGCCGCACCGGCACAAACGATCCTTTATACTTTTGCCGGTCTACCCGGTGGCGCAGCGGATACGTGCAAGTGGTTCGACGACGACCTGAACAACGACCGCAGCGTCGTCGCGCTCACGCGACAAACCGATCTCCTCTACAATCGCGTAGCACTCCCGGTCGACACGCCCGTCGCCGTTGGAGGGACGGCGACGACCGCGGAAGGCGAAGCGCTCGTCGATTTCAAGCTCGGGCCGCGCACGATATGCACGGCGGCCGAGGCGATCTACGGCCCGACACCCGAGCCGTCCGCGTCGCCTTAATCGAGCGCCAGCTCTAGACCCCTCGTTCCGGACTGCATCAGCTCGGTGTCGCCAACGCACAGCCCGTAGTGTGCGGTCATCGCGCTATGATAAATCGCGCGATAGCGCGCGAGCTCGAGCGTGCGTGAATCGACCGCCCCGTACGCGTCGAAGAATATATCGCGCGCGCGCGGCGAGACGACGCTAAACGCGATTGCGAGGTCGAGGGCCGGGTCGCCGTAGTGGACGTCGCCCCAGTCAATGATTCCGGTGGCGCGCAACAACTCGTCGACGAGGACGTGTCGCGCGTAGAGGTCTCCGTGCACGACGGCGAGCCGCTCGGATCTAGCACGCATCGGAGCGACCCCGTCGAGGAACGCAGTCAGGGCGCCGGCGTCGCGCACCAGACCGGCGGCGTGCAGCGCGCTCAGCCGCTCGAAGAACTTCGGCCGCATGCGAGCGTGGTCGAGGCGCCCGATCGTATCCTCGGGCAGTCCGGCCGCGCCGAGCGGCTCAGCGTCGATCGTGTGAAGGGCGCGCAGAAATTTGCCCAGCGTGCGCGCGAGCGCTGGGTCGTCGCATTCGCTCGCGGGCGTTTTCGAGATCGGCGTGCCTCGCAACAGGCGATGCCCGGCGAACGGCCACGGGTAGCCGGCGCTCGCATGTCCCACGAAGACCGGAACCGGGACGGCCAGCGGAAGCTCGAGCGCGATCCGGGGGAGAACCCGCGACTCGGTCGCGATAAGTTCCGCGGCGACCGCGCGGCGCGGAAAGCGAAAGACCCATGCGTCGTTGACGAGGAACGCTGCGTTGTCCCAACCCTCGCCGAGCGGCGTCAACGACCGCGGTCCGAGCTGCGGGAACTGTTCCGCAACGAACGCGGCGGCGCGTTCCGCCGGCACCTCGACTTCGGCGGTCCACGGTTGCGCCGCGCGCGATGTCACTAGGGACCCTCTGACGGCCGCACGCGCAACGCAACGCTGATCCGCGGTCCGACCGGCACACGGCTCTTCGGGATGCCGTGATCGTAGTTTCGCTGCGTTTCGTAGCTCATCAGCAGCAGGCTTCCCGTCTCGAGATCGAGATCGAAGATGCGCCGCGGCCTGCTTTTGCTTCGGATCGTCATCAGGCGCGTTGCGCCGAGCGATATCAGCGCAATTCGGTGGCCCTCGACGATCTCGTACAGATGGTCGTTATGCGGTGCCACGCTGTCGCGCCCGTCACGATAGTAGTTCAGGCCGGCCGAGTTGAACGGTTCGCCGGTCGCGTCAATGACGCGCCGAGCCGCTTCGGCGAGAGCGTCCGGCGGTGTCTCCTCATCGATTCGGTAGCGTGCCACGCGGCGCGGCACGTCAACGTCGCGATCGTACATGCGCCGCCGCTCGCTCCGCCACGGCACTGCGTCGCGCAGCGCGTCAAACCAGCGCTGCGCCGTCGGCGCGTCGATGAAGCCGGGAACGTAGACGATGGCGCCCGTCTCGTCGTCGACGAGGCTGCGCCGGCCGCCTCCGAAGAGCCCGAGCTGCGTCAGGGATAGAGGCCGCGGAGCTTCGTCGCCTCGGCGACGCGCGCAACGGCCACGCAGTACGCGCCCTTGCGCATCGAGACGCCGTGCCGCTTCGCCTGTTCGTGCGCCTCGCGAAATGCGCGCGTCAGCTTGCGCTTCAGGCGCTCGTTGATCTCCTCTTCCTCCCAGAAGTTGGCCTGCAGGTCTTGCACCCATTCGAAGTACGACACGGTGACGCCGCCGGCGTTGGCCAAAATGTCGGGCAAGACCATGATGCCGCGGTCGAACAGGATGTCGTCCGCGTCGGGCATCGTCGGACCGTTTGCGGCCTCGGCGACGATCGACGCGCGGATGCGCGGCGCGCTCTCGCGCGTGATCACCTTCTCTAGCGCGGCCGGCACCAGCACGTCGCAGTCGTACTCCAGCACCTCGCGGTTGTCGGTGCGCTCGCCGCCCGTGAACCCGACGACCGAGCCGGTCTCGTACTTGTGTGCGATCAGCCCCTTGATCTCGAGCCCGCGATCGTTCGCGACGCCGCCGTGCGAGTCGGAGACCGCGACCACGCAGTAGCCACGCTCGGCCATCAGCTCAGCGGCGTGCATGCCCGCGTTCCCGAAGCCCTGAATCGCGACCCGCGCGCCCTCGATCGTCCGTCCCTGCGTCTCCATCGCTTCGTCGACGACGTACATGCAGCCGCGGGCCGTAGCCTTGTCGCGCCCGAGCGAGCCGCCGATCGCGAGCGGCTTGCCCGTAACGACTCCCGAGATCGAGTAGCCGTGCTGCATCGAGAAGGTGTCCATGATCCAGGCCATGATCTGCGGCGTCGTGTAGACGTCGGGCGCTGGAATGTCTTTCTCGGGGCCGATGATGATCGAGATCTCAGTCGTGAAGCGCCGGGTGAGATTCTCGAGCTCTTGCATCGACATGTGCTTGGGATCGCAGATGACGCCGCCCTTTGCGCCGCCGAACGGGATGTTGACCAGCGCGCACTTCCACGTCATCCACATCGCGAGCGCCTTGACCTCGTCAAGCGTCACGTCGGGATGGAAGCGAATGCCGCCCTTGCCCGGCCCGCGCGACATGTTATGCTGCACGCGATAGCCGGTGAACATGCGAAAGCCGCCGTTGTCCATCCTTGCCGGAACCGACACCTCGAGCACGCGCTTGGGCTGGCGCAAATACCCGTGCAGCGACTCGTTGAGGCCGATCAGCGAGCCGACTTCGTCGAGCTGGCGCTGCGCCATCGCCCAGACGTTATCGCTCGCCTGTACCGCAGACAGATCTTGAGTCATAGCCTTTCCTTACGTACCGCACCGCCCGTGCCGAATCCGGCACGGGCCTGAAGCTGTAAACCGGTCGTTAACTCCCTAGTGCGGCGGCTCCCCGTAGATCGAGCGACGCAGCGCCGGAAGATGGGGATTCTTCCACTTCGTTCCGTCTTCGAACGTGATCTTCAACGGAACGCATTCCGGCAAGCTGGTTTGAATCGGAAAAACGTTGGAGCTGATCCCAAACTCGTGCTTGATCTCGGCGCCAGGCGAGAATGTGCCGACGTCGCGGACCTCGGCGACCAGGTTGCCGCGAACGACCAAGCCGAACTCGATGTCCTTCATCACCGTCTGTGTCGCGTTCACGTAGTCGATCGACAGCGTCGGGTGGCCGGCCACCGGGTATTGGTAATACCGGTAACCGTATCCGTAGACGGATGGCCAGCCCCAGTACGGCCCTACGCCGACCGGGTAATATGCCGGAGTGTATCCGACATTCGTGTAGACGTTGCGTTGCGGGTTGCATTTACTGACCTTGATGGGGTGCGCGGTGTGGACCGTGACGCTCATGGCGGGCGCGGAGCAGAGCAGGCAAAGTACCGCGACGCCTAGCGAAAAGCGTGCCTTGTTCATCAAACTTTCGAGCTCCTTAGTAGTGCGGAGAAGCAGATTGCCGCCCGCTTTTCTTCAAAGCGAAGGGCGGCGCCTTGGCGCCGCCCTGTTTTCCCTGCAAAGTGGGAAGCGTTTACTGAGGCGGTCTGTGACCTCCACCGCCTCCACCCCCGCGCGGGGATCCGCCGCCTCCACCGCCCGATTGGTGAGGCGCCGAGTAGGATCCGCGCGAGTAGGACGGAGCCGAGCCGTACGATCCCCGCGAGTAGGACGGCGCTGAGCCGTACGAACCGCGCGAATACGACGGGTACGACCCGCGTGAGTACGACGGATACGAACCGCGCGAGTACGACGGGTACGAGTACGACGGATATGAGCCGCGGGAGTACGACGACCCAGAGGATCCGCGTGAGTACTCGGAGCCGTACGAGCTGCGCGAATATGAGGTTCCGTAGGATTCGCCGCGCGAATACGAACCGCGTTCGCCGTACGACTGGGCGGATGCGTTACCACGCGATTGCGAGAAGCGTCCCCACGACTCCGACGGCGCCCGCTCCGCGTTGCGCGTCGCGCTCGACTCCATCGTGCGCGCGTTCGAACTCGAGCGATTGAATCCGGAGCTCTCGCGTGCACCCATGCTGGAGGTCGTGCGCGGTTCACCGGCCGAGCGTGCCTGGTTGAAGCGCGCCCAAGACTCCGTCGGAGCGCCTTCGTTACCGCGGACGGCGGCTTCGTTGCCGCGTACCGTCGCCTCGTTACCGCGAATCGTGCCTTCGTTGCCGCGCACCATGGACGTACCGTGCGCGGCAGCTTCGTTGGTTCGCGTCACCGGCGTCGCCGGATGCGAGACGGCGGTGCCGGCGGTGCCGTGGATCGCGCGAGCGACGTCGCGCTGCTGATCGGCGAAGGAGCTGCGAGCGGCGACCGTGTGGGTCGACGCGAAGCGCGGCGAATCGAAGGCCCGCGAGAAGTGCGTCTGCGCGACGCTCCTGTTCGAGAAGCGCTCGTTCGCGGTCGTCGGCCGGATCGGTAGCGCGCCGTGAATGGACCCGACGCGACCGCCGAGGTTCCGCGACGTCACCGCGATGGTGTGCCCGGAGATCGTTCCGTGCTGGAAGTGGCCGACCACCGTTCCGCTACCTCCGCCGTGACGGAAGTTACGGTAGATGTTCGTGATGTTGGTCACGTTTACGATACGCGTGCCGCCGTAGAAGCCGCCGTATCCCCCGTAGCCGTACCCCGGCCAGCCCCACCCGAAGCCGGTCCAGGCCCAGCCCGGATACCACGGATAGTATGCCTCGAAGGGTGCAAGCGGACACCACCCGACGTACGGGTAGCCGAAGCCGAAAGAAACGCCAAAGCCCACGCCGCCGCCGAATCCGTAGAATCCGACGAGCGCCGGCGACCATGCGGGCGTGTAGCCGTAGGCCGGCGGATACCAGGCCCAGCCGTAGCCGTTCGCCCAGAACCAGCGGCCATAGTGATACGGCGCCCAGCCCCACGGCTCGGCACCGACCCACGTCCAACCGTAACCGCCTTCCCAAGTCCAGGAACCGTCACGATACGGGGCCCACCCCGACGTCTGGTCCGGCACCCAAGCCTGACCGTAGCCGGCGACGTTCTGCCATTGCCCGTAAGCGTCGAGGTTGTCGTAACCGGCGATGCTCGGGTTGAGGTTGGGACTCGCGTTGAGCGCGGCGACCATCGTGCTGTCGCGCTGCGCGTTGAAGTCGTCGAACGAGTCGAACGCGGCCGCCGCCGTGTACGTGATCGACGGACTCGAGGCAGAGCCGCGAGCGACAAGCGTGCGGCCTTCCGTCAGGGCGAACGTGTGCTGCGACGTGACGATGTCGACGCTTCCGCGCCGGACCGTCACCCAGCTCGAACCGTCCTTCCCGATCGAGATCCGGTAGTCTCCGGCATCGTGCGCGCGCACCGTCACCGACGGAGTGTCGATGTCGATAGTCTGTCCGCTGCGGACCATGCCGACCTCAATGGTGCCATCGGCCAGCTGCATCCGGCGGCTGTTCGGATCGTTGTTCGTCACCCGCGCCTGAACGTTGCCGCCCAGCCGAACCGCGGTGACGCCGTCGAACTGGACCTCGGCGCGCGACGTCTGCCCGGTCGAGATGTAATCGCCCGGGAGCAGCGGCGTGTTGCGCACGGCAGCCGACTGGGTGTGGCTGTCGCCGCGTTGGACGACCGCCGAGCCCTGAATTACGCTGACTCTGGCGACGTCGGGCCCGGTTTTGTCGGGCGCCTGCTCGGCCGCTGAGGCCGGGAATGCGCTCGTGAGTGTTACTCCCACGAGGGCAACCCCAGAGATCAGGCTAGTGAACCACTTGCTTGTCATGTTGTGTCAGTTTCCCCTCACGCCCAATTGAATCCGAATCCGCGGGGTAAAGCATCGGAATGACGATTAGCGTACCATTAAGCTCGAGTGAGAGCCCGATGGTGCTTGCCCGTTAACTAGACCGGCAGTAAACGGCGCTATTTCCAACTAACATGCCCCCACTGGGAGGTACCCGCAAGATGAAAGAGTCGAACGACAGCATGACCCGCGGCCGGTTCGTTGCCGGCGCGGTGATGTTGCCCGCCCTAGCCGGACTGCTCCTAGCCGAAACGACGACCGCGCAGGCGGGGGGCTCCAAGGCGCAATTCAAGTACCAAGGCACGCCAAGCCACGGACAGCAGTGCTCGCAGTGCCGGTTCTTCAAGCCGGGTAGCTCCGCGACGGCAAACGGAACGTGCAGCGTCGTCGACGGATCGATCAGCCCCAAAGGCTGGTGCACGGCCTTCTCGCACAAGTAGCGTCCTTTTAAATAGTGTTCTTCGAGGAGCCATCATCGATTCGACCTTCGGTGAGGGAAGGCGCGAGCTAGGCCGCGCGAAGGCTCCACCTTTTTCGGGCACGACAGGATGTCGTCTTCAAAACTTCGTTTTCCCGAAAAAGTGCCGCAGCAGGAGCGGAGCCCGGATGGCGGAGCGACGAGCGTCTCCGCGCGGCCTAGCTCACGCCTTCCCTCGCACTGCCTAGGCGACTTCGAAGAGCGCTGCCGCTCCCATTCCTCCGGCGACGCACATCGTAACCACCACGTACTTTTCACCGCGGCGCTTGCCCTCGATCAGCGCGTGCATCGTCATGCGGGCGCCGCTCATGCCGTAGGGATGGCCGATCGAGATCGCGCCGCCGTCGACGTTGAAGCGCTCGTTGGGAATTCCAAGCGTGTCACGACAGTAAACGGTCTGTACCGCGAAGGCCTCGTTGAGCTCCCAGAGGCCGATGTCGTCGATGCGCAGTCCGTGTTGCTCGAGCAGTTTCGGAACGGCGTAGATCGGCGCGATACCCATCTCGCCCGGCTCGCAGCCGGCGACCGCGTAGCCGCGGTAGATGCCGAGCGGCGCGACGTCGCGCTTCTGCGCGAGCTCTGCGTCCATGATGACGACGGAGGCGGCGCCGTCGGAGAGCTGCGACGAGTTGCCGGCGGTAACCGACGCATCGGCGACTCCGGGCACGGCGCTCGTGAGCGCGGCCAAACCCTCGAGCGTCGTGTTGGGGCGATTCCCCTCGTCCTCTCGCAGCTCCACGTAGCGCTCGGTCACGCCGCCGGTCGTCTTATCTTGCTCGTACTTCCACGACGGCAGCGGCAGGATCTCGGCGTCGAACCTCCCGGCGGCCTGCGCCGCGGCCGTGCGCTGCTGGCTCTGCAGCGCGTATTCGTCTTGCCGTTCGCGCGAGACCGCGTACTTTTTCGCGACGAAGTCGGCGGTAAAGAGCATCGGCGTGTAGAGGTCGGGCGCGTGGCGCAGGAGCCACTCCTCCGTAATGAAGTGCATGTGCGCCTCGTTCTGCACCATGCTGATCGACTCGACGCCGCCCGCGACGACGATTCGCGCGCCGTCCGCCACGACGCGCTTCGCGCCCGTCGCGATCGCGTCGAGTCCCGAAGCGCAAAAACGGCTGACGGTCTGGCCGGGGACGCTCACCGGGCACCCGGCGCGCAGCGCCGCGGTGCGGCCCACGTTGTTGCCGGTGGCGCCTTCGGGCAGTCCGCAGCCGAGGACGACGTCATCGACCTCGCTCGGATCGACGGACGCGCGCTCCATCGCATGCTTGACCACGTGCCCCGCCATCGTCGGGCCCGGCGTCTGATTGAATGCGCCGCGAAACGCGCGGCCGATCGGCGTGCGCGCCGCCGAAACGATGACGGCCTCACGCATGCGTCAGTTCCCTTCCGGCGAGCAGCGGCGCGGGTTTCCATTGCGGACCGAACTCCGCTTCGAACTCGCGGATGCGCGCGAGGACCTTATCGATGCCGATCTCGTCCGCGTACCACATCGGGCCGCCGTGGTGCGGCGGGAATCCGTAGCCATAGACGTAGACGATGTCGATGTCGCCCGGCCGCAGCGCGACGCCCTCCTCCAGCAGATACGCGCCGCGATTGACCAGCGCGTAGATCAGACGCTCGCGGATCTCATAGTCGGAGACGTCGCGCGGGGCGATGCCAGCCCGGCGCGCGGCCTCGGCGAAGAGCGCCTCGACTTGCGCGTCCGCGATGGGCTCGCGTCCCTTTCCAACCGACTTGTCGTACTTGAAGTAGCCGGCCATCGTCTTCTGCCCCAGGCGCTTGCGCGCGACGAGTTGCTCGAGCACGTCGGTGCGCTCACCCGAGCCGCGCGCCTTCGCGATCGCCGCGCCGACGTCGAGGCCCGAGAGATCGCTCATCGCGAACGGCCCCATCGGGAAGCCGAAGTCTCGCATGGCCGCGTCCACGCGCGCCGGGGCAACGCCCTCTTCGGCGAGCGCCGTCGCCTCGCGCAGGTAGTCGAAGATCATTCGATTGCCGATGAAACCGAACGCGTTGCCGGAGAGCACGGCCTTCTTGCGCAGCGTCTTGCCGAGCCCGAACGCCGTTTCGAGGCTTTGCTCCGACGTCTCGCGCGCGCGCACGATCTCGAGCAACGGCATGATGTTTGCCGGGACGAAGAAGTGCAGCCCGAGCACGCGCTCTGGGCTTGTCGTCGCCTCGGCGATCTTATCCACGTCGAGCGTCGACGTGTTGGTCGCGAGCAGTGCTTCGGGCTTCGCGACCTCGCCGAGCTTTCGAAAGACTTCGCGCTTGACGTCGAGGTCCTCGAACACGGCTTCGACGATGACGTCCGCTTCGCCCAGGCGGCCCCAATCGTCGGTGAACGTAATCGATTGCGCACGCTTCCACGCGTCCTCTTGGGTGAGGCGCCCTTTCTGCACTTGATACATGAACATGCCCATCACCGTCTGGCGCGCGCGGTCGACGGCCTCGTCGTTGTTGTCGACGACGACGACCGGAATGCCGGCCTGCGCGAACGCGATGGCGATGCCGCTGCCCATCGTGCCCGCCCCGACCACGCCGGCCAATTTAAAAATGTCATCCTGAGCCGTTCGGCTTAGCTCAGGATAAGCTCCGCGTAGCGGAGTCGAACGACGAAGGAGATCAATACCGTTTACCTTCGACAGCTCGCGCTCCGCAAAGAAGACATGGCGCAGGGCGAGCGAAGGCTGCGAGCGCACGAGCTCATCGAAGAGCCGAGCCTCGCGCGCGCGCCCGAAGGGGAACGGCAACTCGACGGCCGCCTGGACCGCGTCGATCAACTTGTGGGCGGCGAGTCCGCCGCGATCGTCCGGCGGCACCATTTTATGCGCTTGCGCGACGACGTACGGACCGGCTTGCATCGGGACGTCCTTCGCAATGAACGCCTCGCGGGCCGATACGCGCCGCTTCGAGGGCGCGGCCGCGGCAAGCGCGACGGCCCGCTCCAGCGCGTCGTCTCCAACAATCTCGTCAACGATGCCGAGCTCCAGCGCGCGCTGCGCGCTCGCGCTCGAGCCCTTCAGCATGAACTCCAGCGCGGCTCGTGCACCGATGAGGCGCGGAAGCCGCTGCGTCCCACCGGCGCCCGGCAAGAGTCCGAGCTTGATCTCCGGCAGGCCCAGCTTCGCGCGCGCCGAGGCGACGCGATAGTCGCACGCAAGCGCGAGCTCGAGACCCCCGCCGAGACAGTTGCCGTCGATCGCCGCTAGGAACGGCTTGTTGCTCCGCTCGACCGCCGCGATCACGTCGCGAATGGTCGTCGCGTCGCCGACCGGCTCATTCTGAAAATCGTTCACGTCGGCGCCCGCGCTGAACAGGCCGTTCGCACCCGTTATGACGGCCGCTCCGACGGCAGCGTCGCGCTCCGCCGCATCGACCGCCGCGAGCAATTGCGCCGAGTACGCAAACGACAGCGCGTTGACCGGCGGATTGTCGAGCGTGATGACCCGAACGGTTTCCATCAGGCGGTTACCATGCTCTTGCGATCCAGCTCGAACTGCGTCCCGTCGAGCGTCATCACGTCGCCCGAGCCCTCGACGATCTGGCGCTGGTACCAGGCGCACTGCGTCAGCACGTGCGTGGCGTAGAACGCCGCGGTCGCGAGCTTGGCGTGGTAGAACTGCGCGTCCGCGTCGCCCGCCGAGATCTTCGCCGCCGCGATCTGCGCTGCGCGCGCCATCTGCCAGCCGCCGGCGACCGTTCCCCACAAGCGCAGGTAAGGCACCGAACACGCAAAGGCTTTGGGCAGGTCGCCCATCGCGTTCATGCCGATCCACTGCGACGTCTCTTGCAACGCGAGCAGGGCCTTGCCGAGCGCGTCGCCGATGCGTTTCACGGTCGGGTCCGCATTCTGAGCGCAATCCTTTGCGACGGCCTCCATTTTCGCGCCCACGCCGCGCGCGGAAGCGCCCATGTCGCGCAGGAGCTTGCGTCCGATCAGGTCGAGCGCCTGGATGCCCGTCGTGCCCTCGTAGATGGTGATGATGCGGACGTCGCGGTATTGTTGGGCGATCCCCGTCTCCTCGATGTAGCCCATCCCGCCGAAGACCTGCAGCGCGGTCGAGCAGAGCTCGACGGCATTTTCGGTGCACCAGCCCTTCACTACGGGGATCATCAGCTCGACGAAGGCCTTATGCTCCTTACGGAGGCGCTCATCCGGATGCCGCAGCGCGTAATCGAGCGACGCGGCGGTCACATACGCTAGGCCCCGCATCGCCTCAATCGTCGCCTTCTGCCACATCAGCATGCGCCGGACGTCGGGGTGATTGAAGATTGGTTCGGGCGCACGCGAGCCCGGCTTGATGTCGCGGCCCTGAACGCGCTCCTTCGCGTATTCGAGCGCGCTCTGATAGGCGCGGTCGGCGAGCGCGATGCCTTGCACGCCGACCGAGAAGCGCGCGGCGTTCATCATGATGAACATGTATTCGAGCCCGCGGTTCGGCTCGCCGACGAGATAGCCGACGGCGCCGTCGCCGCGTTCGCCGTAGTTCAGCGTGCACGTCGGATTGCCGTTGATGCCCAGCTTGTGCTCGATGCCGGAACAGACGATGTCGTTGCGCTGGCCGAGGCTGCCGTCGGCGTTGATCAGGAACTTCGGCACGATGAAGAGCGATATGCCCTTCGTCCCCTCGGGCGCGCCGGGCAGCCGCGCCAGCACGAGGTGGATGATGTTCTCCGCCATGTCGTGCTCGCCGAACGTGATGAAGATCTTCGTGCCGCAGATCTTGTGATGGTCGCCCGCAGGAACGGCGCGCGTCCGCACCTGCGCGAGGTCGGAGCCGGCCTGCGGCTCGGTCAGGCACATCGTCCCGGTCCACTTCCCGGAGACGAGGTTGGGAATGAAGCGCTTCTTCTGCTCCTCCGAGCCGACGAGCTCGATCGCCTCGATCGCGCCTTGGTTGAGCAACGGCCCGTTGGCGAAGCCGATGTTGGCAGCATTCCACATCTCAAGCGTCGGCCCGAGCAGCAGCTGCGGCAGTCCCTGTCCGCCGTACTCGGCGGGGACCGGCAAGCCGATCCAGCCCGCCTGGGCGAACTTGCGGTAGGCCTCCTTGAAGCCGGCCGGAGTCGCGACCTCGCCGGCGTCCCAGGTGCAGCCGGCCTTGTCGCCGGTCCGGTTCAGCGGGTCGAGCACGCCCGCCGCGAAGGCCGCCGCCTCTTCCAGCACCGAATCCAGCACGTCGAGCGTGTCCTCGTAGCCGGGCAGCGCGGCAATTCCCTCGATCCCGGCGAGTTCGCGCAGGGCGAACTGCATGTCGCGCAATGGCGCTCGGTAGGTGCTCACGTGGCCTCCTCTTTCTTCATACGCCGGGCTCCGGCGGGTCTGCGGCGGGGCGATAAATGATACATTATTAAAAATAATAGTTCAAGCGCCGGCTGTTTATACCAGAAACCGGGCATTAAAAGTTGTACAAAACGCTTCGCCCGCTTGCGGGAAGCGCCACGCTTCCGGTTATCCTACTCGTATACATCGTATACCGTCGCAAGGAGATACACGATAACGATGATCCTGATGTCACTCCTCTTGGCCGCAGTTACATTCAACCCGGCCATGGCGCCTCGCACTGGGGTTGGTCCCGCCGAGGGAATCGTTCAAGCCCAGGTAATTTCGCCGGACAAGGTGTGCAAGTCCGGCAACATCTGCGCCAAAGCGCGCCTTCCCGTCAACCGCAACGGCTGTTACGTCAATAACTTCTGGAATGGCTCGGTAGGCGGAACGCCGCTCACCATCGACGTCACGCAGACAGGCGCGGGCGGCAGCCCCGTCTACATCTACTGGGTGAACGCCACCAACCTCAATATCACGATCACAGGCAGCGCCCAGGCGAAATACTATTGTCCGTAGGGACTACTGCAGGAGCTTAACGGCTCCGCTCTTTAGGTGATAGACTCCGCCGGCGACGCGTAAGCGGCCGGCGGATTCTTCTCTAGCGATGACCGGCGGGCTGGTGCGCAGCGCGGCGGTCGCGGCGCGGACGTTGGCCTCGATCGCCTCGTCCGAGCTTCCGCGGGCCGCGACGATTTCAGCGATTCCCGGCGCGATTAGCCGCTGAATCGTCGAGAGATGTTCGGGAAGCTTTTCCTTCGCCTTGAGCGCGGAGTAGACGGCCTTGACGGCGCCGCAGCCCTCGTGTCCGAGCACGAAGATCACCGTCGTCCCTAGCTGCTCAATCGCGTACTCGATCGATCCGGTGACGAGGTCATCAGGGTAATTTCCGGCCACGCGCGTCACGAACAGTTGTCCAATCCCCTGCACGAACACGAACTCCGGAATCACGCGCGAATCCGAGCAGCTCAAGATCGAGGCAAACGGCGTCTGGCCCTCGACGACCATTTCGCGCTTGTCGGCGATGCGATTGGTCGGCGGGAAATCATTGTCGACGAAGCGTTTGTTGCCGGCCATCAGCTGGCCGAGGAGCATCTCGGGCGTCGCGCTCGCGGGCGGCGCAGTAGCGGCATCGGCGGGTCGTCTGAAGGCACCGGTCGCAAGCGCGAGCGAGCCGGTCAAAAAAGCAGCGCGGTTACAATCCATCTACTGTCCTCCTATCGTCAGCGTTGTGGCGGCGCTTCGTCCGAATTGTTCCGGAGCGTCCCGGAGATACGCACGCGCGCCCGGCCAGGCGAACGTCCCCGGCGTCACGGAA
This sequence comes from Vulcanimicrobiota bacterium, assembly GCA_963722595.1. GTDB lineage: Bacteria > Vulcanimicrobiota > Vulcanimicrobiia > Vulcanimicrobiales > Vulcanimicrobiaceae > Cybelea. Next base: position 644,885 of record CAVRNN010000001.1, read on the forward strand.
CGCACGAGATAGTGTAGCTCGTACACGCCGGGATCCAGATGCGACGCGTACGCGACGATGCGATCGCGATAGATCTGGCTCGTGTCGATCTGCCAGCTGTTGCTCTGCGGAACGACTGCCTGGAGCGCGGTTCTGAAACTCGTGTCCACGGCTTCGAAACCGGCCGGGAGCGGATCGTCGATCAGGAAGCGGTCGATGGGGTGGTCCGCGATAACGCGCACGCCGACGTCGAACACGCGTCCCGCCGCAACGCTGACCGGACTCGCCGCCGCGAGGTCCATCGTCGCGATCGCTGCGCCATTGCTCGTCGATGCCGAGCTCGACGGATCGTTGAGCGTGCGCACGACTCGGAACGCCCCGAGCTCTCCCGGCGCGTCGCGCGGAACGGGATACGTGTACAGCACCGTGTAGTGCACGGTCGACCCTTTGATGACGATCTTCTTACCCTGCAGCGTTGAAACCGGCACGGTCACCGTCTGCGACGACGCCGTCGCGCCGAAGCGCGCGCTCGCCACCGTCGCGCCTCCGACGGTCGCGGTCGCCGTGGACGCAACGAGCCGCTCCGTCGCGGCGTACGCGCTGAGCGCGACCAGGGCCGACGCCGTGTTGTCGCTCGTTCCCCAGCCGCAGCGACACTGCTGTGCCATCAGCGCGCGCACGGCGCCGTCGACCTGATCAGCCGGAGCGCGGCGTTCCAGCATGAGCTGCAGCATCTGCGCTTGCGCGTCGATGAGCGAACCGCGCCACGACCAGCGAGACGAGAGGTTGGCGACCGCGTAGCGGCCGGTCACGTACAGCGTCTGCCGCAGGCGCGACGCCATTGCGGCGCCCGGCCCTTGCCAACTCGGCGTACGTAACAGGAAGCGCGCCACTCGGATCTGTGTCGCGCTATCGAACTTGTCGGCCTGCGCAACGACGTCGGAGAGAAAGTCCGTTCGTGGACGCCCTGCGGCCGCGAGCGCCCAGAGCGCCTCGAAGCGCAGCTGCGCCTTGCACAGCGCATCGGAGCACCATTTGAAGCGCCCCGGATTCGCAAGCGCCTGCGCCATGAAGCTCGACGCCTTGGCGACGACTCCGGGATCGATCGTCACGCCTCGCGCTCGCGCGAAGACGAGCCCTTCCACGGCCGCCGCCGTCACGAACGGATCGCTATCGGCGGCGTTCGGGTACTCGCCGAAGCCACCGTCTCCGCGCTGCAGAGAAAGCAAGGTCTGCAGGTTCGTCGCGGCGGCCGCGGCCGGATCGAAGGAAAGCTTGAGGCGATACGGGTCGCGCAGGCTTTTGAGCGCACTCGCGATGGTCAGCCGTGCGGCGGCATCGTCCGCGAGCGGGAACGCGTCGGCCGTCATGACGCTCTCGGCGGGCACGGCGAACTGCGGCACGATCGAATTTGCCAGCGTGATCTGCAGCGACCCACCCGAGCTCAGATCGATCGGGACCGAGGCCTCGCCACGAACGACGCCCGTGTCGATCACGGAGTCCGTGATCGCACGGTCGCTCGCGGTAAACGGCACGCTGAACGCGTCTCGCTGCGCGCCGAGCGCGGCGTTGGCCGCCAGCGCCGTCGGCGCAGGACTGCCGACATTCACCGGAAAGCGAAACGCAGAAACACCCGTCGCGGCCTGCTCGGAGGCGCGATTCGTGCGCGGGTCGCCCTGCGCGAAGCTCAGAGCCCCCGTGAGTTTGAGGATCAGGTCGAGCGCGCCCGCGGTGCCCGTCTGATTTGCGATCGACACGCCCAGATTGAAGCGGTCGCCCGGACGGGCGAACTGCGGCAGCAAGGGATTTGCGATCAGTGGCTGATTGGAGACGAACGTCGTATCGGCGGTCGCGAAATGGGCCGTGTCTTGCGATAGCGCGACTGCCATCACGCGCCACGTCGTGAGATCGTCAGGCATGTTGAAAGCGGCGCTCGCGTGTCCTTGGGCGTCGGCCGGCAGCACGCCGTAGTACGCCATCGGCAGGAAGTTCGCGCGCACGCGCGTACTCGCCGCGCCGGCCAAAAAGCCGCCGCCGTAGCCGAAGCCCTTCTCGAGCGGCGGCGTCTGCGTCTTTAGCGTCACGTTCTCACGGTTGTCGGCGAAGATCGTCGCGATCGGCTGCTGCGCGAACACCGTCTGCACGACGTCCGGCAGCCGATAGCCGGAGAGCTGCAGGATCGCGTCGTTGACGACCATTGCGACCACCTCGCCGCGCACCGGCGCGCCGCTCTGAGAGGTGACGCGGAAGTCGACGCGCTGCGGCCCGCCCGGGTGCACCGTCGAGTTCTGCGGCGCGATCGCGAGCTTGAGGTATCGGCTCGCGGGGTCGACGTTGAAGCCGGCCATGCCGGTCAGCGCTAGCGTGTCCGGGCCGTTCGTCTCAGAGGCAGATCTGCGCCGTACTACAACGGCTTCGACCGCCGCGTTGGGCAGCATCTGCGATGTGACCTTAAACGTGGCGTGTACTGCGCCGCTGACGTCGTGCAGCGTCGTGCGATAGATTGCGTCGTTACGCACGACCGCGAGATACACGTCGGCATGCGCGTACGGCGACGCGACGAGTGCCGCGGCCGTGTCGCCCATCGCGTACTGCTTCTTGTCGAGCTTGACCGCGACGGCGTTGGTGTCGGTGAGGCCCCAATCAGCCTCGCCCGCGCCGAACGCGAACACCTGGATCTCGGTCGCGCTCGCCTCGCCTTTAGCGCCGGGGAAGGAGGCGCGGACGCGGTACGGCCCGGCGCCGGGAGGCACGAGCGACGCGGTTACCGGCTTGTCGCTCGAGGTCACATCGGCCATCGCCACCGTGTCGTACTTGATCGCCTGCTGCGCGCTCGCGCCGCCTTCAACTTCTTGCGTGGCCGACGTGTAGGTCATCTTCTGCAACTCGAGGTGGATCCCGCGGCCCGCGATCGCCTTGCCGTCGGCGTCGGTCACGACCGTGCGAATCGGCATCGTAGTCCCGGCCTTGCCGACGGTATCGGAGGCGAGACCGATTACTGCGTCGGACGCCAGCGCAAGAAAACTCTTCGAGTCGGCCACGGACAGATTCGAAATGTCGCTCGTTTCCATGTCGACACGGTACGTCATCGGAAACGGCAGGTTCGCCGGCACGGGAACGTCCAGCGACGCATTGCCTTGGCTGTCGAGCGGAAGATCGCGCTGGAGCACGTCGGTGTCGAACGACGGCGTCTGCTCGGGATCGAACCACTGCGGGCCGAACGAGAAATCATCCCAGCCCTTGGGCTGTACGGTCGCGACGTCGCGCGTGACGTAGGCGTGAGCCGTGCCGCCCTGCAGCGGCGCGCCGAAGAGATAGGCGGCGGCGACTCCCGCATGCACGCTCGATCCGGCCGTCGCAGATGTCGCTCCCAGCGTCAGCGTGAGCTTGAAGTTGGGCGGCTTGAATTGCGCGACACGCAGCGCGCCGTCGATCTCGTTTCCGTTGGTACCCGTGGCCTTAACACCGTAATACCCCAGGACTTGCTGCTTCGAGAAGACGACGGGCAGCGAGAACACGCCGTACGCATCGGTGCGCACTTGTCCGAGCGGCGACGCGTTGTTGCTCGGGTCGGTCAGCGTGACCTTGTAGGTCGCGTTGCTGTCCGCGACCACCTGACTGCCCTTCACGTAATATGCCAGCCCGGTGAGCTCGCCGCGTTCGCCCGGCTGGTACATCTGCCGGTCGGTAAAAATCGTGCCGCGCGAGAGCGGCGCGCCGCTCGTCCAACCGCCGTACACGTCGAAGCGCGAGATTCCGCTGTAACTCCACGCGGTCAGGGTCGCAACGTCGGCGCCCTCCCTCACGACGACGCCGATGTTGGGGGCGTTGTTGTCACGCGCCCCGATGGAGCAGCGCTCCACGTCGACGCCGGTTAGATCGAGCTCGCCGCTCGCGTCGGTGGCTCCGGTCGCGCATGTCTGCGGCGGCGTCTTGTTGTCCTGGTCCAGCCGATACACCGTCACGCTCGCCGCCCGTACCGGCGCGCCGTCGCTCAGGTGCTGCACGAGCACGATGCCCCGCGTGGGGAACCACTGCGCGAACACGCCAAGGTTGGTGATCTGCACGATGCCTGTCAGCCACGGATCGGAGCTCGACGAGTCCAGTGCCGTGCGAAAACCATAGGCGAACGCCCCGTAATCCCCGCCGGCCTCATCGCGGAGCGGCACGCGCACCACGCTCTGCGCGTTGGTGCGGGCGCCGGTCAGCGCGCGCGACTGCCAGCTCTTCCATGCCGGAAGCATCGAGAGCGGCGGGGCGGAGCCGAGGAGCCGCTGCGCGTCCACGCGCGCGTACGCCGCCTGGTACGCGTTCCCGGGAAGATTGGTGGCATAGAAATTTAGCGCGAGAGGTGCGCCGGCGGGGATGATCGTCGTGCCGGTCGGCGCCCACGCGCCGGGAGCGAAGTCGGACGTCCGAATCGTCACCTGCTGCGGCGAGCCCAGCGTTTGGCCGAAGACGTCCTTCACGTTCGCGCCGATCGTCGCGGTGTAGGTCGCACTGGGATCGAGCGCGTAGGGATCGATCGCTATCTGATTCGACTGGTCGGGGACGCTGACGAGCGTCTTCGTGGTGGCCGGCGAGGGCGAGATCGACACCTGGCCGGCGATTGACTTCGGATCGAGCGGGTTGGAGAACGCGATGACCGGATCGCCGCGAGCGAACCGGCCGCCACCGTTCGGACTCGGCGCCGCGGTTGGAACGACCGCGAGCGCGTCGTAGGTGCGAATCGTCCCCGTGAAGCGTTCCTGCGTCGGAACGTTGCCGTACTGCGGAGCGACGCCGGGATCGATCCGCAGCGTGTACGTGGTCCCGCGACGCAACTCGCGCACCGGGCGCAACTCGTACGTCCAGTTGCTCAGCGACGGATCGAACAGCTCTTGCGCGTTGCTACCCGGGTAGGGCGTCGGCTGCGCCTTGATTGCGGCCGTCACGCTAACGGTCTCGCTGGCCGCCACGAGCGCGGCGTGTTCGGCTAGGGACGACGTGTCGACGGCGGCGTTGGACGTCACCGAGAGCGTCGGATTCAAGCCCGCCGGCGGTGGCGTGGATTCGTCCTCCGAACTTTGCGTCTGCGGCAGGTCCGTCAGAGCTAACGGCTTCGTCTCGAACGTCCACGCGAGATCGTTCTGCAGCGCGTCTCCCGCAAGGTCGCGCAACCCCGCACGAAGCGTGATCCGCACGCGCGTCCCGAGCGGCAGCGCCTGCTCGGCGATGAAACCGACCATCTTGGGCGTGAGCACCACGAAGTGGCCCCGCAGGGCCGGCTCGACGCTCACCTTGCTCACAACGTCCTGCGGTCCGGGGCCGGAGAGCGCCGTAACCGGCGCTACCGGTTTCGCGAAGATGATGCGAATCTGCGCGAGACTCTCTGCCTTACCGGTCGGAGAGATCGATGCGATCCACGCAGGGAGCTGTGGCTGCGGGAGCGCTGTGACCGGGCCGAGCCGGTTCGCGTTGCCCGCGGGGCCGCCGCATGCGACGATCGCGGCCGCCGCAAAAACGCCAATGAGCAGGCCACAGAAGCGCAAGTACGATCTCCTTACTTGGAGCAACTCCAGTCCCCGCCGTCGTACATTCCGTACACGGGCCATGAAACTCTTTGCGGTGGCGCTCCCCATTAGCGTTTTGGCGGCGATCGTTGCGCTGCGCCTCGGCGGCATCGACGTCGAACGGCTCAATCTCCCGCGCGGATCGGTCACGTATACCGACCGCAACGGCGCCGTGCTCGGGACGGTTCTCGGTGCCGACGCTCTGCACGCGGTCCGCGTGCCGCTGGCGTCGGTTTCGTCCGAATTCCTCCAGGCGATCGTTGCCGCGGAGGACGCGCGCTTCTGGCATCACGGCGCCGTGGACGTGCCCGCGCTGATCCGGGCGGCGCGCGACTACGCGATTTTTGGCGAGGCGCGCAGCGGGGGCTCGACCGTCGAGATGCAGCTGGCGCGCCTCCTGCGCGGCGAGCCGAGCACGATCCGCGGAAAGTTCGCGCAGATCGTCACGGCGCAGCGCATCGCGATCGCCTCGGGTAAGGCCGCCGTGCTGGAGGCGTACGTGAATCGCGTCCCGATGGGCGGGAACCTCTACGGCGTGGAGGCCGCGGCTCAAACGTACTTCGGCGAGCCCGCGAGCGATCTGGACCTCGCACAAGCCTCGTTGCTGGCCTCCATCCCGAACGATCCGGTCCGCCTCGCGCCGGACGCCGATTACACAGCGCTCCGTTCGCGTCAGCGATTCGTTCTCCGGCGCATGGTCGAGCTCGGCGAGATCACGCCGGTGCGCGCCGCGCAGGCCTTCGACGAAACGCTCGCGATCCGCCGCCACGATTACGGCATCGACGGCGCGGCCCAAGCCCTATTCATGCTTTACCGTCAGTCCGATGGCCGAGCCGGTCGCGTGCGAACGACGCTCGACGCCGATCTGCAACGTTTCGTCCAAGCGCAGACTCAGGACGTGATCGCGGCGCTGCAGCGCTATCACGTCGCCGACGGTGCCGCGTTGGTCGTCGACAACCGCAGCGGCGACGTGCTCGCCTATGTCGGATCGCCGGACTACTTTTCGGTCGAGGCGCTCGGAAGCAACGACGGCGTGCAAGCGCTGCGGCAGCCCGGATCATCGCTCAAACCGTTCGCCTACGAGGTCGCGCTGGAGCGACGTACGATCGAGTCGACGACGATACTCGCCGACGTGCCCGCCTCGTACGCTATACCCGGCGGCAAGCTGTATCAGCCCGCTGACTACAGCGGGCGCTTCAGCGGACCCGTGCGCGTGCGCTACGCACTCGCGAACTCGCTCAACGCGCCGGCGGTGCAAGTGCTGTCCCGGCTCGGCGTCGGCACGTTTCTGGATCGTCTGCGCGACCTCGGGTTCGCGCACCTCACTCACCCGGCCTCGTACTACGGCCTCGGGCTCACGCTGGGTAGCGGCGAGGTGAGCCTGTGGGAGCTCGTGCAGGCATACGCGGCAATGGCGCGCGGCGGCGCCTTTTTGCCCCTGCGCCTCGTCGATCGGAGCGGGACCCCGCGAACGATCGGCGACGCAAGCGATTGGCAACTGATCAGCGACATGCTCGCCGACCCGCACGCTCGCGCGAAATCCTTCGGGGTCGGCTCCGTCCTGCAGATGCCGTTTCCCGCCGCCGTCAAGACGGGAACCTCATCGGACTTTCGCGACACGTGGACCGTCGGCTTCACGCGCGACTACACCGTCGGGGTTTGGGTCGGCAACTTCGACGGCAGCGCCATGCGCGGCGTCTCGGGCGTGACCGGTGCGGGCCCTCTCTGGAATCGCATCATGCTGCATCTGTACGAGCGCCGAGACGAGCCGCCGCCGTTCGAGCCTCCCCGTGGATTCGTCCGCACGCCGATCTGCGCCACGACCGGCCACGCGCCGGTCAGCCGAGCGAGTTGCGCCGCGATGGTCGAGGAGTGGGTGCGTCCGCAGGATATCGCGGCCGTGCGAAGGCCCGCCGCGCCGTCGCGCGGCCAATACGACTCGTGGCTAGCGCTGCAGCCGCACGAGGCGTTCGGGCGCTTTCGCATCGTCTTTCCGCACGATGGCGACGTGTTCGTGCGCAACGACTCCGTCGACGCCGTGCAATCTGCGGAGCAGCAGATCGCGCTGCGCGCCGTGGACTCCGGAGGATCGGTCAACTGGAGTGTCGCCGGAGAAATGCTTCCGCTCGATTCTACTGGAACCGCATTTTGGCCGCTGCGCCTCGGCACATGGCGCATCGACGCCGCGGACGGAGCGCGGCGCGATCACGTGACGATTCGCGTCGTGCCCCCGCCTCACGCAAAATCCCCGGGGTTTAGTTTGATTTCGCGATGAGCGCTGGCTTCGAGTAAGCGGCGAGCTAGTAGAAGAACTGCTGGAGCTGGTTGAATCCCGGGCCGAACGCCCAGCCCGTGCGCGTCGCCGGATTGATCACCGGCGCAGGCTCCCCGATCGCGAATCGGAATCCGGTGATGGTTTCGACGTTGTTGGCCTTCTCGTCATAGACGACGATCGCACTGCCCGAGCCGCAGGCATAGTACGTCTCGGTGACGAGGAACAGGCCGTTGACCGAATCGTTCGCGACCCCCGAGCCGCTGTTGATCTGCGACGTGTCGCTTGTGCAGGGAAGCTGAGCGAAGGTGCCCATCTGCTGCGCGAGGTTATAAAACTCCACCTGCGCGTTGAGTTCCGTCGTTGTTGCCGCGATGCCGGTCGTCGAGTCGACCGCCAAGCCGTTGACGTCGCCAGCGTGGTAGAAGCCGTTGTTGAGACCGTTGAAGCGCGCCTCCTTGCCCGTGGTCAGGTCGACGACGACGTTGAGCGGCGGCTGCCCGCCGACCGCTCCACCGTCCGGCGACAGCGCGATGACGGCCTGATTTGTCGTCGTGTCCTGCCCGAACTGCGGATCGTTACCGACGCCGAACAGGTTGGGATCGAGGTGAATGACCTTGCTCACCGTGTTCTTCGCGACGTCGGACACGATGATGACCGGTTTGTCTTGCTTCTTGAGCTCGATGGCGAAGAGCGCGTCCGTCGACGTTACCTGATTGGGGCCGGCGGCCTGCACGTTGACGTCCCGAATCGGAGAGGTCCAGGCGCTGGTAAACTTACCTTTCGTGACGGGATTCATCACGTCGTAAAAGCGCTTCGCATAGATCTGGCCCTGCGGCACGACGTAGCGCGTGACGAGCGCGACGTCCCCGGCGAGTATGGCGTCCACGCTATAGGACGTCCCGGGGGGAAGCTTCTTGGGAAAGGTTTTCGTTATCGTTCCGCTGTTCTGATCGAACGTCTCGACGTCGCTCGCCGTGGCGAGTACGCCGTCGCTGCCGTTACGATCGATGTCGAAGCCGAAGACCTGTCCCCCGTTTTTCGTGGTAAGCGTCTTGCCGAGTCCGACGGCATATTTGGCTTGTGGCGTCAGCGACCGTAGCGGACTGATCGGAGTGCCCGGAGCGAGCGGCGGGGCCGAAGCCCCGCTGCTGCATGCTCCTAGAACGGCGGCCGCAGCACAGGCTGAAAGCCCCGCGAAGCGCATTATATTCATTCTTTCCTATCGTTCCAATACGCGTAGATCGTTGCTGTTATCGTCGTTGAAGTAGAGCTTCGTGTCGGCGGCAGACTTTCCGGTCGCGACCATGCCGAAGATCGCGCCCGCCGCGCCCTTGTCAACGTTGCGCGTAGCAAGGACCTTCCCGGACCGCGAGAGCTCGACCATGATGTTCTGTCCGCTCGGATTCGCCGTGTTGCCGACGACCAGGTTGCCGTTTGTGAGCAGCGCCGAGCTGATCGGGCCGTTGAGCGGTTTGCCCGCGAAGACGACGCGCGCATCGCCTGCCGACGGACCCTTGAACTTCATGCCGCCTTTTTCGACGATGATTCCGCCGTTGGGGATCGTGCTGACGTCCTTGAACGCGACTACCGTGTTGTTGGTTCCGTCCACGATGTACAGCGTATCGATGCTCGCATCGTAGGCGAGGCCCGACGGCGCGAAGATGCCTCCCGGCTTGCCGTGGTTGACGGCGAAGCCTTTGGCGATCACGTCGTATGTGAACTTCGAGCCAAGGTTGATGCGCACGACAGTCCCGACGCCGGCATTGCTCTCGTAGAACGCGGGGCTTCCCCCCTTCGGCTGCGCAAAGATCTGGCCGAACGGATGGTCGAAGGGTTTACCCTTGATGTTGACCTCCAGCTTTCCCGTTGCGGAGATAACGGGATTGTCGTCGGATGAGAACGCAGCAGCCCAGATGTCGTCCGCGGACCCGAGCGCGAGCGCGTCGCACCCGACGAGCGTCTTGCTGTGCGAGACCAACAGCGGCTTCGATCCGGGCTTGGGGTGCAGCGCGACGATGGTAAAGCCGGTGCCCTGCACGTTGTTCTTGTCGTTGAAGTTGCAGACCACGAGGTCGCCCTTCGTGAAGTCGCCCGTCGTCGATGGCGCGACGGTCAAGCCATACGGATTCAGCTGACCGAATTTCGGATCTACGGTCGATCCGATTTTGACCTCCTTCGTGAGCGTCTTGAGGATCGAGAATTCCTTATCGGGCGGCGCCAGAGCGGCCGATTGGCTCGTGAGACCGGCGGCCTGCGGGGGCACCACGCCGCCGCCGCGACAGCCGGCGACGATCAAAATCGCGGCAGCCGCAACGGCAACTCGTTGCATGCATAAACTCATCATACGGACCTCCTGAGACTTGCGAGGGGCCTGGGTAAAGTGGAACCACCCTAGGGCCAAGGCATGAAAAAATTATGAAAAGCTCGCGCCACGTCGCGGCAACGTTGCTGCGGGACGATGGCGCGGATGCAGAAGGACCCACTGGGGATTGCCCGCCGCCTGCTCGGTGGCGACCGCCGCCGGCCGCCGGAACCCGCCGTGGTAGAAACCTTGCTTCGTTTCGGCGGCGGCGCGCTGGCGTACGCGCTGCGCAACCGCATTCGCGTGTTGCTGCTGCGGCCGAAAGAGCGCTATCGCGAAGCATCGCCGGCGCTGGCGCGGCTGGGAATCGACGTCGACGGGTGGCCGGCGCCGCCCGCCGGACTCTTCGTCGTCGAGGAGCGCGCCTTATTCTTGCGCTCGCGCAGCCCGATGACCGTAGCGCACGAATTCGGCCACGCGCTCGATTGCGCGCTCGGGGGCGGCGTCTATCGAAGCGGCATCGATCCGCGTCTGCGCGCGCTCTTCGCGAGCGCGGTCAGCTTCGTGACGCCCTACGCGGCGACCGGCGTCGACGAGTATTTCGCCGAATCCCTGCGCGCCTACGTTGAAGCTAACGACCCGGCATCTCCTTGGCCGCGTGCCACGCGCGCGCGATTACGCCATTCCGATCCGGCGATGCTCGAATTCGTCGAATCCCTCTTCGAGCGGGAATTCGGCGCTGCGCTTCGCGAGCCGCGAGAGTGCGGCATCGTCTCTATCTGACGGCCCGCACCTCGGCGACGCTGACGCCGCCGGCCCGATTGTGCCAAGAGCTGCGGATATAGGTGATCGCCGCCGCGATTTGATCGTCGGAAAGCACGCCTCCCCAGCGCGGCATGATTCCGCTGTACGCGCGGCCGTTCACGACGACTGTGCCATCGAGACCGTTCTTGACGATGGCGATCGGGGCAATCGGGTTTCCCGTCACGACCGGGTTGCCCGCGAGCGGCGGAAACGCGCCGCTCACCCCTGCGCCGTCGGCCTGGTGACAGCTCGAGCAATTTGCGGCGTAAATAACGGCGCCGTCGCTGGCCGATGCCGGATTCGCCGCCTCGGCGGACGCGGAGGCCGAGGCGGATGCGCCGTGGGAGCTCTTCGCGCACCCGGCCGCGAGCAACGCGAGCGCGAGGGCGCACGCCTTCCTCAAGCAGGCTTCCGGGGACGAGCGCTCATCGCCCAGACCAGAGCGACGAGGAGAAAGTTTGCTACGAGAGAGCTTCCCCCGTACGACATGAAGGGCAGCGTTATGCCCGTGAGCGGAAGTAACCCTATCACTCCGCTCACGATGATAACCACCTGAAATCCGAGTGTGGCGGCGAGTCCCGTCGCGAGCAGCTTCGTGTAGAGATCCGGCTGCTGCAGCCCGGTCGCGAAGATTCTACGCACGAGATTCAGGAAGATGACGAGCACGATCAGCGCTCCGATAACGCCGAACTCCTCGGCAAAGGCCGCGTAAACGTAGTCGGTCGGCACGTCCGGAATGATTCCGGGATGCCCGAGCCGGTACCCGCTGCCGAACAGGCCGCCGGCCGCGAGCGAATAGTACGCCTGCGACGACTGATATCCGGCGCCGAACGGATCGGAAAACGGGTTCCGCCATACTGCGATGCGAGAGTTCACGTACGGATAGTGATGCACGGCCCAAAAAGCGCCGGCGACAAAAAGCAGCGCTCCGAACAGCACGATGTCCGCGCGGCGCGTTGCGACGTACAAGATGGTCGCGAACGTCGCGAGCAGCAGCGTCGCCATGCCGAGGTCGCGCTGAAGGACCAAGATCGCGATCGAAACGCCCCATCCGATGAAGAGCGGGCCGAGGTACTTGACGTTGGCGCGCAGCGACCACGGGCGAGCGTTACCGATGACGTCGGCCGTTTCGGCGAGGTACGCGGCCAAGAAGAACACGATAAAGAGCTTTATCAGCTCGATCGGCTCGTATTCGATCGGCCCAAGCTTGATCCACAGGCGCGCGCCGTTGTGTTCCTCGCCGAAGAACAGAAGCAGGGCGAAGAGCACGAGCGACGCGATGACCCACAGATACTTGTACGCGGCGAAGCGGCGAAAGCCGGAGAAGACCGGCCCGAGCGCAATCGCGAGGATCAGCGACACGAACAGCCACGCCTGCTGGCGCTGCGCCAGCGGCGGGGAGAGCCGATCGACGAGCGCCAGGCCGAGCGCTGCGAGCACCACGGCCAACGCGGGAAGCGCGTCGTCGCGGACCGTGCTCGAGGGCTGCCATAGCACCCAGGTCAGCGCCAATGCACCGAAAAGCGCGAAGACCCACGGCGGTCCAATCGTGTCGCGGGGCGCACAAGACAGAATCAGCCCGGCAACGGCAAGCGCACCCGCCATCGGCGCCGCGCGCCGAACCAGTGTTGCCATCCTGAGCGCGGCGCGTGGCGCCGCAGTCGAAGGGGGTGTCAGCGTCCTGTGGCCGCCGCGACGACGAACGCAATCGCCGCGGCAAATCGCGCGAGCACTCGCGCCAGCGGATGCGGCGGCGCGGCATAGGCGTCCCCCGGCGCAACGTCGTCCCGATCGAAGCGCGCGACGAGCACGTGTTCGCCGGGGTCACCCGCGTCGAGGCTCGCGAGCACGGCCCGGCGGTCGGCATCGCCGCGCATGCGCCGGCCGAGGAGCACGATTGCGTCGCCGGGCGCGAGCATCGCGCTTGAGATCGTTACGTCGAGCACCGGAGCCACCGCGAAGGCGCGAACCAGCAGCGGGCCGCGCCGCTCCTCGAACACGTCGTCGCGGAACAGCGGCATGACCTCGCCCTCGCGAGCGAGATACGCAGCGGTTGAGCCCGCGTGCATGACGTAGGCGTGCCCGTGCACAATCACGACGGCGGTTACCGAAGCAGCCGCCGTGACGTAATCCTCATGGCTCGCGGTGCATGCGTACAGGTCGCCGTTGACGCGCGACAATACGCCGTGCATCGCCGTCGCCGCCGCTTGGGGGCGATCGACGGCTGACCGAAACCGAGCGCTCCGAGTGCGGCGCTCGCATTCCGCCCGAAGCCTCGCGAGGAGCGCCGCCTCCGTCGCGATGCCGCCGATGCTGCCGAAACCCCGCGCGATGGCCAGCAGCCATGTCCGCGGTCCAAGCTGAAGGCTCAGGCACGAGGTACGGTCGCCCCGAATTGCGAGGGTCATCCGGGGCGTACCGAGCTCACGAGAATGCGCGTCGATCCGACGTCGATCTCGTCACCTTGACGAACCTCGATCGCTTCCATGATGCGCCGTCCGTTCAGAAAAGTGCCGTTGCTGCTCTTGAGATCCTCGACGAACACGACGCCGTCCTGGCTCTCGAATCTGGCGTGACGGCGGCTCACTTCGGGATCGCGCAGGACGATCTCCGTTCGCTTGTCGCGCCCGAGCTCCAGCGGCGGCCGTCCCTCGTACGAGCGCCTTTCGCCGCGTTCGCGGATCTCGAGCCGCAGCCGCACCGGAGTGACGCGGCCGATTTCCGCGGCCGCGCGCGCCGGCAGACGCGCCGCCAGCGCGGCGACGAGCGCTAGGGCAGCGGTGATCTCGAGTGTGCCGATTCGCATCTGCCGCTCGAAGCCGGCGACGGCCGCAATTTCGAGAATCACTGAGATTCAAACCTCATTTTCGTATCGCCGAAGCGTAACTCGTCGCCGTCGTGCAGAGCGTGCGATCGCACGCGTCGGCCGTTCACATACGTTCCGTTCGTCGATCCCACGTCGAGCACGAACGGCTCGCCCCCGCGGACCTCGATGACTGCATGCGCGCGCGAGACGCTGTGGTCCACGAGGACGATCTCGCTCTCTTCGCTGCGTCCAATCCGGGCCTTCCCTCGAACCGAATATACCCCGTCCGGCGGGACGCCTTTGAGCATCCGCAGACGGAACTGCCTGTCAGATCTCGCCGAGCTTCCGACCTCGATCGCGATCGCGCCGAGCGGAACGCTGGACCGCGCCGCCATGGTGACTCGCGCCTCGCCATCCTCGAAGGCAATCCCCACGCGAGCCGCCAGATTCCGCAAGAGCTCGGCCCACGCGCGCTCGAGATACTCGCGGTGTTCCTCCAACCTCTCGAAATCTTCCGGGTTTACGTAGACCCCATACGCGGCCGGAGCGCTCAGGCGCCCCTCCTCGCCTCGCGTTTGCGCCTCCATCGTCGACACGAGCTTGCGCGCGATCTGCGCGGGCTCTAGGTCGCTCGGAAACGACTTCGCAAAGGCACGCTCGATGAACGTCGCGCAGACTTGCTCGATCTTCGAGAGCATGCTCACGGACGGCGCTCGAAGCGCGCGATGAAGAAGCCGTCGCGTCCGTCGATGCCCGGCGGCACGAGCACGTCGCCTTTAGCGGTCAACAACCTTTCGTACGCGGCGGGTATCAAACCGCGCTCGAAGTTTTCTCGCGCCAAAAAGTCTTCGATCACTTCCGTCGTCTCGCGTGGATCCGTCGAGCAAACCGCATAGACCAGCGCGCCGCCCGGGTATACATGGCGGGCCATCCGCTCGAGCAACGCTCGCTGCGTTAGCGACAGCCGTTCGCCGTCGGTTCCCGCCTTCTTCCAGCGCGTCTCCGGATGCCGCCCGACCAGACCGATTCCGGAGCACGGTGCATCGATCAGGACTCGATCGAACCGCTCGTCCCCGAGCAGCGCTTCCGCCGTGGCGTCACCGGTCACGACGCCGGCCACAACGCCGGCCTCTTCCATCCGCCGGGACAGCGTCGAGACCTTGCGGTCGTCGCGCTCGACGCAGCGCAAGATTCCCTCCCCGGCAAGCCGCGCACCGATTTGCAACGCCTTATTCCCGCGGCCGCTGCAGACGTCAAGAATCCTTTCGCCGGGCTGAGGGCCGAGCACGTCGACCGCCATCGCCGAGCTTTCGGACTGCGGCCACCATACGCCGTCATCGCCGGGCGGCATTCCGCCGCGCTCCAACAGCAGAACCTCGGGCACGGTCGCCGAGCCGCGCGTCTCGACTCCCAGAGCGGCGAGCCGGCTCGCCGCTTCGTGCGGCGTCGCCTTGAGCGCGTTGACCACCAGGGCCGGGGCCGCGGGATCGTTGAGCGCCGCAAAAATCCGCTCTGCATCGTTGGCGAAGAGCGCGCGCCACTGACGCACGAGCCAGGTAGGCAGCGAGAAGCGCGTCCCCAGATACTCTTCCTCGTCGTCGAAGCGGTCGGCCTGTGGCGCCGGCGGCCTCTGCCGAAGGAAGCTCCGAAGCACCGCGTTTACGAGGTTAGCCAAGCCCCGATGCCCGTGCCGCTTGGCGAGATTGACGAATTCGAAGACGGTCGCATGCTCGTCCGCGCGCGTGTATTTCAGCTCGTAGATCGCAAGCCGTAGCACCTCACGAATGACCGGCGGCAGCTCGCGCTGCGCGGAGAGGAACGGTTCGAGATACCAGTCGAGTGTGCGGCGCATCTTGATCGCGCCGTATGCGAGCTCGGCGGCGAACGCACGATCGCGGTCGCCCAAAAGCGCTCGCCGCGCACGATAGTCGAACGACGCCTGCGCTCCGCGTTCAATGGCGCGCATCCTTCGACTCCGCTCAGGATGACACGGAAAGACATCACAGACCACGCTGAGCGCAAGCTCGCGCGCGTTCATCGCGTGCGGCGGCTCTGAAGATAGCTTTCGCCGCTCATCTTTCCGCGGTTCGGCGCGATAAGCTCATCGATGACGAGTTCACCATCCGGCGCTACGTGTGCGCGCAAAATCTTCACCGTCTCGCCGTCGATGCTCGCCCGCACGGACGGACGCGGCGAGTACGCTCGTACGTGGTCGACGATTCGCTGCGGAGGCCAACTGAGGTCGACTGCGAGATCGCTCTTGCCGATCGGCCTGGTCAGGCTCGGCTCGCCCGATTGCGGCGTGCCGCGCAGCTCACCGCGATCGGCGAGATCGATCGCGTTCGCGAGTAGGTCTGCGCCGAGGTCCGCGAGCCGATCATGCAGCGCGCCATAGCTTTCCTCGGGCCCGATCGTCACGCGCTGCTGGAGGACGACGTCGCCGGTGTCGAGCCCGGCATCCATCAACATGATGCTCACGCCCGTCTCACGCTCGCCGTTCGCGAGGGCTCCCTGAATCGGCGTGGCTCCGCGGTACTTCGGCAGCAGCGAAGGATGGACGTTGAGTGCGCCCAGGCGCGGGAGATCGAGCAGATCCGCAGGCAAGATGCGGCCGTATGCCGCGAGGATCACGAGATCGAGCGGCTCGCTACGCAGCGTAGCCGCATACGCGCGCAATGCGGCCGGTTCATCCACGCGCAAACCGAGCTCGAGCGCGACGCGTTTCACGGGGCTCGGCGTGAGGCGTTGCCCGCGTCCGGCGGGCTGGTCCGGGCGCGTCACGACCGCAACGAGCTGCGTACGAGCCGCGGCGACGCGCAGACTCGGCACCGCAAACGTGGCGGTGCCAAGAAAGAGCGCTCTCACGCCTCGGCCGTTTCCCTGTCCTCTTCGGAGACGGCGGGACGCACGTTGTTCGCGCGATCGACGTAGAGCGCGCCGTTGAGGTGATCCACTTCGTGCTGCAGGCACTGCGCGAGCAGTCCCTCGCCTTCGATCCGAATTTTGCGCCCCTCGCGGTCGAGGCCGGTGACCGCGGCGCGCGTGTAGCGAACGATGTCGCCGACCATCCCCGGCACCGAGAGGCAGCCTTCCCGCAACTCGACCTCTTCCGCCAGTGCGTCGAGCTTCGGATTGATCACGACCGCCGGCGGGTGCTCGTCATCGTTGACGTCCATCACAAACAGGCGCTTCGAAACGTTGACTTGCGGCGCAGCCAGGCCGACGCCCGGCGCCGCGTACATCGTCTCGAACATGTCGTCGATCAGCTGCTGAAAGAGCGGATCGGCGATCTCACGCGGCTCGACCTTCTTGGCCACCTTGCGCAGGGTCGGATGACCCTCGGCGAGGATCTCGCGGATATAAGCCATTGCGGGCGGCTATTCTTCGCTATCACCGCCCGCTACTTTTTACCGAAACAGCCCGACCGGAGAGCGTTATTTGGTGCTGAAAGAGCTTACCAGGAAGTGCGGGCTGCAGTTCGTGCCGCCGTCGTTCCAGAACAGGCTTACGGCCTGGCTCGGCCCGATGATGTAGCTCGGCGGCAGCGGCGACGCGTAGTAAACCGCGCCTCCGTACGTGGGGTTCGCGTGCGGCGAGGGAATTTGAGATTTGCTGATCTGCCCGAAGTTGCCGGTGAAGGTCGAGCCGCCATTCGATTGGACGAGGAAGAAATTAAAGCTGTTGCTGGGCGGTAACGTCCCCTTCGTCGCGACGTAGACGTTGCCCAGTGCGGGGGGAGCCTGCTTGGTGTTCGGGATCGGATACAGCACCTCGAGCTGATTTGGAGGGCCGCCGCAGTTGCTGCTCGGCGCCGGAGCGGGACCGATGCCGCTGTTGCCGTTGCACGCGGATAAAAGCGTCGCTGCGGTAAGAATAGCGGAGAACGCGCCAATCGATTTGTTCATGGGAGAACCATCCTCTGTGCCGGCTTGTCCGCCCTGCAGGGCGTAATGTGAATATCCTTAGAGAATATACCCCGAAAGGTCGGCATTTTCGACCACGTCGGCGAGCCGCCTTCGCACGTAGTCGCCGTCGATCACCACGGTGCCGGTCGCCTCGGGCGCACCGAAACTGACCTCTTCCAAGACGCGCTCGAGCACCGTGTGGAGGCGTCGGGCGCCGATGTTCTCGGTTTGCTCGTTGACGCGCATCGCGAAGTTTGCGAGCTGCTCGATTGCGTCGTCGCGGAACTCGAGCGCGACGTTGTCCGTAGCAAGCAGCGCCTTGTATTGTTCTACCAGCGCGTTCTTGGGCTGCGTCAGGATTGTTTTGAAGTCCTCTGCGGTGAGCGAGTCCAGCTCGACGCGGATCGGAAGCCGCCCCTGGAGCTCCGGGATCAGATCGGAAGGCTTGCTGATGTGAAATGCGCCGGCCGCAATGAAGAGGACGTGATCTGTCTTGATCGGGCCGTGCTTCGTGTTGACCGTTGAACCTTCAACGATGGGCAGAATGTCCCGCTGGACGCCCTCGCGTGAGACGTCCGGGCCGCCGCGCTGCTGCGTCGATCCAGCGACCTTGTCGATCTCGTCGATGAAGATGATGCCGTCTTCGCCCGCACGTCGCAGCGCCTCGCGCTTGACGGCGTCCGTGTCGATCAGCTTCGCAGCTTCTTCCTGTTCGAAGATCTTCAGCGCATCCGCGACGGTTACGCGCTTTTTCGTTCGACGCTTCGGGAGAATGCCGCCGAGCATCTCGCCGAGGTCGCCAGCCTGATCCATGCTGCCGCCGATCACCCCGATCGGCAGGCTCGGCGTCTCTTCAACCTCGATCTCGATCAGCCGCACGTCGTAAAACCCGCGCTCGATCTCGCTGCGCGTCTGATCGCGGACGCGCGCAGCGTCGGGCGAAACCGAGGCCGCCGCTCCGGGCGGAGGTTGCTGCGCGGAGAGGCCGCCGCCGAAGATCGACCCGAGCGCCGCCCCAAAGGGGTTGCTTTGGGTTTGCCCCGGCGGGCGAGTCTCCGGGTGGAGCGCATCGATGACGCGCTCGATGGCGTGACTTTTGGCAGGCTCTCGGACCTCTTCGCGCCGCTCTTCGGTCACCGTGCGAATCGACGCTTCGACGAGATCGCGCACCATCGACTCGACGTCGCGCCCAACGTAGCCGACCTCGGTATATTTCGTGGCTTCGACCTTGACGAACGGTGCGCCGACGAGCGCGGCCAAGCGACGGGCGATCTCGGTCTTTCCGACTCCCGTCGGGCCAATCATGAGAATGTTCTTCGGGGTGATCTCTTCGCGCAGATCCTCGCGGGCGCGCGCTCGACGATAGCGGTTGCGCAGCGCGACGGCGACGGCACGCTTGGCCTTCGCCTGTCCGACGATGTGTTTATCGAGCTCGGCTACGACCTGCCGCGGCGTGAGCGCGGTCGGGTCGAGGGTGGTCGTCGCGCTGCTCGCGGGAGCCTCGTTCAGCGGGCTCAGGGGAGCTTCTCCACGATGATGTCGTCGTTGGTATAGATGCAGATCTCGGCGGCGATCTCAAGACTCTTGCGCGCGACTTCGGCGGCACCGAGCTGCGTGTTGCGCAGCAGCGCAGCGGCCGCGGCCTGCGCGTAGGCGCCGCCGCTGCCGATCGCAGCGATGCCCTCATCGGGCTCGATCACGTCGCCCGTTCCTGAGAGCACGAACAAGTGCTGCGTGTTGCCCACGATCATCAGCGCTTCGAGGCGCCGTAGCGCGCGATCTTGCCGCCAGTCCTTGGCCAGCTCGACCGCGGCCCGCGTGAGGTCCTTGAACTCACCGAACTTGGCCTCAAACTTTTCGAGCAGCGTGATGCCGTCGGCGGCCGAGCCGGCGAAGCCCGCCAACACATTGCCGCCGCTCGTCTTACGCACCTTGCGCGCGCCGTGCTTGACGATAGTCTTGTCTAGCGTCACCTGACCGTCGCCCGCGATCGCGAGCTCGCCATCGCGACGCACCGCCAGGATCGTCGTTGATCGCAGCTTCATTGCAAGTGTCGTTACCCCACGGGCGCGAAGAGGGTTTCAGCGGCCAGGGACTCGATCGCAGCCAGGGCGCGCTCGGCCATCTGCCTGCGCCGCTGCCGTTTGTTCTTGCCGCTTTCGGCTTCGAGCGGAGGCGGAAATGCGCCCCAGGTAACATTAGCCGGCTGAAAATCCGGCGTGTGACGGTTCTGCAAATGCGCGACGACTGCGCCGAGCGCGCTCTCGCGGGGAAAGACGATCGGCTCGAGACCGAGCATCGCGCGGGCGGCATGGATTCCCGTCATCGCGCCACATGCCGCCGCCTCAACGTAGCCTTCGGCGCCCGCAATCTGTCCGGCAAAATATAACGCCGTGCTTCCGCGCAGCTTCAACTGCGCGTCGAGCAGGCGCGGCGAGTCGATGAACGTGTTGCGGTGCATGACGCCGAGCCTGAGCCACTCCGCGCGCTGCAGGCCCGGGAGTTTTCCGAATGCCTCGCGCTGTGCCGGCCACGAGAGGCGCGTCTGGAAACCGACGAGATTGTAGGCGGAGCCCGCGGCATTCTCTTTGCGCAGTTGTACGACGGCATACGGGACCCGGCCGCTGCGCGGGTCGCGCAGACCGACCGGCTTGAGCGGACCGAACCGAAGCACGTCATCGCCGCGGTCGGCCATTTCCTCGATCGGTAGGCATCCCTCGAAATAGGGCGTCGACTCGAACGGTTTTGCGGCATGGCGCTCCAGCGTTCGAAGGTCCGTCAGGAGCTGCTGGTACGCGTCGCGATCGAGTGGAATGTTGAGGTAATCTTCCCCTCCCTTGTCGTAGCGCGACTTCCGGTACATCGGAGAAAGGTCGATCGAGTCGGCCGCCACGATCGGCGACGCGGCGTCGAAATAATGCAGGCGCTCGGACCGGGCTCCATTGACGGTACCGAGCAGGGCGTCCAGCTGCGTCAAGAATTCGTCGCGGGGCAGCGGGCCGCACGCGACGATCGCCGGCCGGTCGATCGGGATGTTGCACAACTCCTGCCGATGCAGCCGAATCCGCGGCTCGGCCGTTATGCGCGATTGGACCAGCTCCGAAAAGCGATCGCGGTCTACCGCAAGAGCGCCGCCGGCAGGAACGGCGGTGTCGCGAGCGCAGGCAACGATCAGCGAACGCAGGCGCGTCAGCTCCTCCTTGAGCAGCCCAACGGCATTTTCGAGCGCCGTGGCGCGCAGCGAGTTGCTGCATACTAGCTCCGCCAGCGTTCCGGTGTGGTGCGCGGGTCCGCTGCGCTGTGGACGCATCTCGTAGAGGTCCACGTCGGCTCCGCACCCAGCCGCCTGCCATGCGGCCTCGCAACCCGCGAGCCCGCCCCCGATCACCGCTAGTCTCACCGTGTCATTAAGAGAGTCAAAGCATTACGCTTCCAGCGGTTCGCGCTCCAGAGCGGCGCCATCGCTCGCCGCGAGCGCGCTGACGTCGTGGCCGCGATCGGCCGCGCACTGCAGCTTGACGGTTCCACCGCGGCGCGTCTTGGCAACGACGTACGACCCGCATACCGGGCAGCGCTCCCGAGCGACGGCGTCCCATGAGATGAAGTCGCAGTTCGGATAGTTCGCGCAGCCGTAAAACGCTCGGCCCTTTTTCGAGCGCCGCTCGACGACTGCGCCGCCGCACTTGGGACAGTCGGCGCCGGTCTGCTTGACGATCGGCTTCGTGGTCTTACATTCCGGGTACCCGGTGCATGAGATGAACTTTCCAAAGCGCCCCGTCTTGATGACCATCGGGCGGCCACAGTTCTGACAGATCTCGTCGGTTGGCTCGTCGCGCAGTTCGAGCCGCGGGAGCTTCTTTTCGGCGGTATCGAGGTCGCTCTCGAACGGGCCGTAAAACCGTTGGAGCAGCGCGATCCAATCCTCGTGCCCGTCCGCGACCTTATCGAGATCCCCCTCCATTTGGGCCGTGAAGTCTAGGCTGACGATGTTGGGGAAATGCTCGACCAGCAGGTCGTTGACGGCGGCGCCGATTTCGGTCGGCGCGAAGCGTCGATCTTGCTGCGTGACGTACCCCCGCGCCTGGATCGTTTCCACGATCGCGGAATACGTCGACGGGCGCCCGATGCCGTTGTCTTCGAGGGCCTTCACCAAGGCGGCTTCCGTGTACCTCGGCGGCGGCTCCGTGAAATGCTGCTTGGGATCGAGCTTGCGGCAATCCAGCTCCTCGTTTTCTTCTAATTGAGGGATCCGGACGCGCCCCTTGGCCGCGACCTCCTCGTCGCGGATCTCCTCGTAGACGCGCGTGAATCCCGGGAAGCGCATGACCGTGCCGGTCGCCCGAAAGCCGTATTCATTTGCCGTGACGTCGACGACCGTCTGATCCAACAGCGCCGGAGCCATCTGCGAGGCCACGAACCGCTCCCAGATCATGGTATAGAGGCGCAGCTCGTCGCGTTTTAGAACGCGGCCCAGGCTCTCCGGCGTGTGCAGCACCGAAGTCGGGCGGATGGCTTCGTGAGCGTCCTGTGCGCCCTCGCGCACGCGGTGGCGCGTTCCGGCATGGAACTCATTACCGTACGCGCTCACGATGAAGTGCGCGGCGGCCTCCCGCGCCTGGTCGCTGATCCGCGTCGAGTCCGTGCGCATGTAGGTGATCAAACCTTCGGTACCCTGGCTCCCGCCGAGATCGACGCCTTCGTAGAGCGCCTGGGCGATCTGCATGGCCCGGCGCACGCGCATCTTCAGCTTTCGCGAGGCCTCTTGCTGCAGCGTCGACGTCGTAAACGGCGGAGGCGCGTGTCGGCGCACCTCGCGCTTCTTGATGGAAGAAACGTGATAGCGTGCACCCTCGAGTGATTTCAGGATGACGTCGACGGCGGCCTGGTTCGGGATTTCAAGCTTTTCGCCGCGGTGCGATACCAGTTCGGCGGAGAAACCCCCCTCGGCGGCCGCGCCCTTGGACTCCAGCAGGGCCGCGATCGACCAGTACTCTCGTGGAACGAACGCCTCGATCTCACGCTCGCGATCGACGATGAGCTTGACGGCGACCGACTGTACCCGCCCGGCCGACAGGCCCCCGCGCACCTTCGCCCAGAGCAGCGGCGATATCTTATAGCCTACCAGCCGATCCAAGATTCGCCGCGCCTGCTGGGCGTTGACGCGGTCCATGTCGATATGATGGGGATGTTTGAGCGCCGCCAGGGCCGCATCTTTGGTGATCTCGTGGAGCTCGACGCGCTTTGGATCGGAGAGTTTCAGGAGTTCGCTCAGGTGCCAGGCGATTGCCTCGCCTTCGCGATCGGGATCGGTCGCGAGGTACACGTCTGTGGCGCTTCTGACGGCGTCCCGCAGCTCCTTGATGAGCTCGCCCTTCCCCTTTATCGTAAGGTATTTCGGCGTAAAATCGTGCTCGACGTCGACTCCCAGCGTGCTCTTCGGAAGGTCGCGCACGTGCCCCACCGACGCTTTAACGGTATACCGCGCGGGCAGAAACTTTTTGATCGTCCGCGCTTTCGTGGGCGACTCCACGATGATCAGGGGCTTTTTCACGGGGCCTAGTATACCGCCGGGGTCAAGGTCCCGCAAATTGGTGCTTTTTGGCCAACCATTTTTACGCAGTTTATCCTGAGCGAAGTCATGTCATCCTGAGCGCAGCGAGCGAAGCGAGCGAAGTCGAAGGACGAATTTGCATCATTTGGAAAAATCCTCTATGATTCGCTCAAAAGCGCTAAACGCGCTGTCCACTGAAAGCTAATCGTCCCCGGGGACGAGGAGGAATGAATGGACTCCGATTCCATACTTGGCGGCGACACGGCAATGGAGGCTCCGAAGCCTCGTCGCAAAGCACGTCGTCGCAAAGCGGCCGCCGGCGTGAAGAAGGCCGTTGCCGGCCGCAAGAAGGCGCGCAAGGGCGCCCGTAAGGTGCGCAAGGCGGGTCGTAAAGTCGCCCGCAAGGTCCGCAAAGTCGGGCGAAAAGTCGCGCGCAAGAAGCGCAAGGGTGCGCGCAAGGCTCGCAAGGGCGCGCGCAAGGCTCGCAAGGGCGCGCGCAAAGTCGGACGCAAGGTCCGCAAGGCGGCGCGCAAAGTCGCGCGCAAGAAGCGCAAAGGCGGGCGCAAGAAGAAAGCTTAGGACCCGGACGAAGAATGAATCGGGCGATCGCAGTGCGGTCGCCCCTTTTTTTATCGCGTGAGCTCGGGAGCTCGCCCGCCGTGCTCCTCGACCCAGTGGCACGCCGCGAAGTGTCCAGGCTCGTATTCACGCAGCGGCGGCTCTTCGGTGACACAACGGTCGAACGCGATCGGACAACGCGTGTGGAAGCGGCATCCCGAGGGGGGATTGACCGGCGACGGGATGTCACCAGTCAGTACGATGCGCTTGCGCCGCTTCTCGAGCACCGGATCGGGAATCGGGATCGCAGAGAGGAGCGCCTGAGTGTACGGATGCGTCGGGTTTGCATAGAGGGCGTCGCGATCCGCCAGCTCGACGATCTTGCCAACGTACATCACGGCTACACGGC
The DNA here is from genome assembly GCA_963722595.1 of Vulcanimicrobiota bacterium. Taxonomy (GTDB): domain Bacteria; phylum Vulcanimicrobiota; class Vulcanimicrobiia; order Vulcanimicrobiales; family Vulcanimicrobiaceae; genus Cybelea. The sequence goes on from CAVRNN010000001.1 coordinate 669,026, forward strand.
TCGCGATGTGCCGCACCACCGAGAGGTCGTGCGCGATGAAGAGGTAGGTCAGCCCAAACTTCTCCTGGAGGTCTTCGAGAAGGTTGATCACCTGGGCCTGAATCGAAACGTCCAGCGCCGAGACCGGCTCGTCGCAGACAATGAACTTCGGGTTCACCGCGAGCGCGCGCGCCACGCCGACGCGCTGCCGCTGACCGCCCGAAAATTCATGCGGGTAGCGATTGGCGTGATATGGCTGAAGGCCAACGAGTTCCAGCAGCTCGCGGACGCGGCGCTCCGTCTCCTTGCCTTTCGTGATGCCGTGTATCTCCAAAGGCTCGGCCACGATATCGCCGATCGTCATCCGCGGATTGAGCGAAGCGAAGGGATCCTGAAAGATGATCTGCATCGAGCGCCGCAGGCGGCGAAGCTGGCCGCGGTTCATCGCAAGCACGTCATGCCCCTCGAACCGAATCTCGCCCCGCGTGGCGGGAAGCAGACGCAGCAGCAGCCGTCCGATCGTGGTCTTCCCGGACCCCGATTCGCCGACCAATCCGAGCGTCTCGCCCTGCTTGATGGCGAAGCTCACGCCGTCGACAGCTCGCACGTCGGCAACGTGACGCGACATCAGCCCCGCGTGGATCGGAAAATACTTGAAGAGATCCTTCGTCTCGACGAGTGTGCCGTTGTTCACGACGCGGCCATCGTCGGGAGGGCCCGCGCCGATTCGGGGCGCTGATCGCGAGCGCGCTCGTCGTAAAGGAAACACCGCGCGACGTGACCATCTCCAAAATTATAGAGGGGTACGGGCTCATCGCAGATCGGCATGCGGTACGTGCAGCGCGGCGCGAACGCGCAGCCCGGAGGGAGCCTGAGCAGATTCGGCGGCTGTCCCTGGATCGGTTCGAGGCGCCGGTGCTGGCTGTCGTCGAGGCGCGGGAGCGACGCGAGCAGCCCCTGCGTGTACGGCATTCGCGGCTGCGCAAAGAGTTGCTCGGCCGACGCATACTCCACCAGATTACCGCCATACATCACCAGCACGTTCTTGCAGAATTCGGCGACGACCCCGAGATCGTGCGTGATCAAGATGATGGCCGCTCCGGTCTCGCGCTGCAGGTCGTTCATGAGCTCGAGCACCTGCGCCTGGATCGTAACGTCGAGCGCCGTGGTGGGCTCGTCGGCGATCAAGAGTTGCGGGTTGCACGAGAGCGCCATCGCGATCATGACGCGCTGGCGCATGCCGCCGGAGAATTGATGCGGGTAGTCGCCGAGCCGTTTTTCGGGTAGCGGGATGCGCACCTTGTGCAGCATTTCGATTGCGCGCTCGCGCGCGTCGCGCTTTCCCACCCCGAGATGCAGTCGCACCGCCTCGGCGATCTGTTCGCCGATCGTGAGCACCGGATTGAGCGACGTCATCGGGTCCTGGAAGATCATGGCGATCTTGTAGCCGCGAATCCGCCGCATCTCGGCCTCGCTCTTGGCCTGCAGATCCTCGCCGTCGAAGAGAATACGATCGGCACTTACCGTGGCGGTGCGCGCCAGCAGGCGCATCACCGAGAGTGCGGTGACCGACTTGCCCGATCCCGACTCACCGACGATGCCGAGCGTCTCGCCGGGCTCCAGTTTGAACGAAAGTCCGTTGACCGCAGTAACGAGGCCGTCTTCGGTCCGAAACGTCGTCCGGAGATTACCGACCTCGAGCAGCGGCACCGCCGCTTAGATGCCCGTTAGGGAGAGCACGAATCCGACGACTACGAACACGACGGCAACCACTCCGGTCAAGCGCTTGAGCTGTTCCTCCGCACCGAGGCGGCCTCGATAGGTGCTCTCCACCCGGCCGCCGATCGAGCCGGTCAAGCCCTCCTGTTTCGTCGTCTGAATCGCCAGCAAGAAAATCAGGAGGAGCGCCGAGATGATAAAGATTCCAGCGAAGCCGTGAGTGAGCCACGGCACGTGTTGGGCGATCCATGTCTTGGGCTCGACCGCAGGCGCCGGCAGGGACGCATTCGGGGGGAGTGCGGCGCCGGGCAATGCCGTCGCGGCGGCCGATGGAATGGCCTTTGACGCGGCGGCGACTAAAAGGAGCGGGCTCAAATTGCGTCGTGTTCCTTTAGAAAAGGCGTTGGCGGCATGCTTTTTACGACCGCAGGCTCCGGCGCGCCTGCTCCGAATACCTTGCCGTGTCCGAATCCGAGAGGTTCGAGCAGCCGGTACGCTCGGTCGTTCCGATCAAGAGTCGACGAGTTTGGCGCGACCTCGCCCGCATTCTCTCCACCATATTCAACCCGTTCCTAACGGCCCTCGCTCTCTTCGCCATCCTTGCTCTGATCGGCGCCAATGATACCTTTGATTTCTGGCGCCTGCTCTTCATCTCGACCTTCTTCACCTCGATCGGGCCGATGCTCTATGTCTTTTGGCTCTATGCAACCGACCGCATATCCGACTTGGATATGTCGGTGCGGATCGAACGCGAGATGGTCTTTACGGCCTTCGTCATTTTCTACTCTCTCGGGGCCGCGACGCTGTGGATCGCTCGCGCGCCGCGCCTGATGATTGCCGCGATGCTCGGATACTTGGTCTCGACACTGATCGTGCAGTACATCACGCGCTATTGGAAGATCAGCACGCATGCGCTGGGTATAACCGCGCCTCTCGCGGCACTGACGCTGATCTACGGCAGACAGCCGCTGCCGTTCATGGTGTTGATTCCGATGGTTTGCTGGGCGCGCGTCTACCTGCGAGCCCACACCGTCATGCAGGTCGTGGCCGGGGTCGCGCTCGCGATCGCGACGACCGCGGGCTTCTTCTCGCTGTTCCACGTCGGGCTACTGTCCACGCATTAACGACTGTAGCCTACAGCCGATGTATTCGAACGGTATCACGGCTGCGCCGCCGCCCTTCGACTCGCGCGCCCTAGCGCGCTCCTCTCAAGATGACAAGGGGAATGGTCGGAGATTGCTCAGGAATCGTGAAACTTTCGCGAGGAATGACGCCTCGTCGCCGCTCGTGACGTAGATCGATCGGCCTGCGCCGCGCGTGCGCTCTCCGAGAAGTTCGGCCGCGCGCTCGGCCTGCATCGCAGCCGGGTCGATGAGCTCGATGCGGGCGCCGAGCGCGGCCCGAAAGTGGCGCTCGAGCACGGGATAGTGCGTGCACCCAAAAACGATGGCGTCGAGATCGAGCGGGAGGTGCGTGCAGACCTCGGCGACGGCCGCGCGCGGCGCGTCACCGTCGACTTCGCCCGCTTCGACAAGCGGCACCAGCGCGGGCGCGGGCACCTCGACGACGTCGATCCCGGCGATCCTCGAGCGCAGCGTCCGGCCATAGGAACCCGCGCCGACCGTCGCGGCGGTAGCGACGACGCCGACGCGTCGAAATCCGCCGCGGTCTACCGCGACCGCCGCGGATTCGATCAAATCGAGAACGGGGGCGAGCGACGGAGGCCACCCGTAGCGTTCCGCTATCGCGCACGACGTGTTACACGCCATGACGATGGCATCGACGCCGTACGCGTCGAGACGGGCTACGTTCGCCCGCAGCAGTCCGAGAAGATCGGCGTGCGTTCGATCGCCGTATGGAACGTGCGCCTGATCCGCAAAAAAAATCATGTCCACCGACGGCATACGATCGCGCAGACGCGCGAGCACGGTCAATCCGCCGAGGCCCGAATCGAAAAGCCCGATCATCCCGCGCTATTGTGCGGGCTGATTGGGAACCGGGTACTGCCGCGTGTACTGCCCGATGCCGTCGGCGATCTCTTGCGCGACCTTTTGCCGCCATTCCGCGGACGTCAGCAGCGCATAATCGCTCGGATTCGAGAGGAACGCCGTCTCGATGAGCACGGCCGGCATCCGCGTATGGAGCGTCACGTAGAGGTGGCTCTTGACGATGCCGTCGTCCTTGGTTCCGTCCGAGGCGAGGCGGGATTCGACGATGCGCGCGAAGGCGACGTCTTCGGGCTTCGAGACGTAGCAGGTCGTTCCATATGGACCCGAATTGATGAACGCGTTGGCGTGGATGCTGACGAAAAGTCGCGCGCCGGCCTTGTTGGCGACGTCGACGCGAGCCTGCAGCTCGTCGTGTGCGCTGTCGTCCGGCGCGTACACATCGACGTCGGTGTCGCGCGTCATCTTCACTTCCCAGCCGCGGGCGATCAAAATGTCGCGCAGCCGCTTCGCCATATCGAGCGTCAGATCGGCCTCGGCGACGCCACCGTGGATCGTACCGCGATCGCTGCCGCCATGGCCGGGATCTAAAACGATTAGGCGCGGATTCGTCGGAACGTAGTTGCTTCTCGCGCCGAACTTCCAGGTGGCGTCGGACGCGTCGGGACCGCCCGCGCCCGGCTGCAGCGGTGCCGGCGTTACGAGAACGGCGTTTTGCTGCCCTTCGGATATCACGCTGCCCACGCTGCCGCTGCCCGAGCGAGGCGCGTCGGCGACGTCTTGCGCGCCTACGATGACGTCGAGCCCGGTGGCCGACGGCGCGACCGAGACGGCTTTGGGGCCGGCGAGCGTCAGTGCCACGCGCACCGTCGTGGGATCGTCCTGTCGCACGCGTATCTCGATCAGCGGTGCGGGAGCCCCCTGTTCGATCGGAGGGCCTTGCAGCTGTGCGCCGCTGATGTCGACCCAAAAGCGATTGTCGGGATCGCGAAGCCGGTGCCATTGATACGTCGCATTCCCCGCGATCGCGATCGCCACGGAGATGCCGTCGTCCATAGTCTGGGTCGTGACGCCGGTCACGAGCGTCGGACCGCTCGACGTCGCCGTCGGCGGCGCAGGTTCGGGTGTCGGCGATTCCTGTGCAACGGCCGGCGCGGCCGGCGCGACGCCATCGAAGGCCAGAGCAACGTCGCGCTCTTCCTCGCGAGGCGCCTCGGCGACGGCCCCCGGAGCGAGCGTCACCGTCACAAACGTGCGGGGATCGCGCACCGGTCCGCTCGTTTCGATCTGCACGCTGCGCACGCCGCCGGCGTTAATCTGCCGAATACCCGTCAACGTGGTCCCGACGCCATCGAACGCGTACGTCACGGCGCCGTCGCCTTCGCGCACCACGCGCGGATGCAGCGGCGCAGCGCCGTGCGCAAGCAGCGTCGTGCGGCTACCCTCTTGACGCACGTCCAGCGCCGCGAGCTGTGGCTGCAGAATCGTCACCGGACCGTCGCGCCTCAGCGCGAGGTCGAGCGATCGCAGCACGTCGTCGAGCGGGAGGTAGGCCTCACCGCCACGCTCGAACGGCGCGAATGCAGCCTCGAGCGTGATCGGGCCAACGTCGTACCGCCGATCGCCGAGCGCGAAGCTCACGACGACCGGCGCCGACGTCGTGATCAGCACGTAGCGTTCGCCCGGCTTCCATGTCACCACGGCGCCGGTGGCCTTCAGAAGCGCTTGGAATCCAGAATCCTCGACGCCGATCGCGAGCGGACCGTACGACGACGAAAGATGCGTGAAACGAATCGTCTGCCGCTGATAGACTGCGCTGATCGAATTATCCGCCAGCGCCGGCGGCGCGAAGAGCAGGGGCGCGATGAGCGCCAACGCGGCGCGACTACCAGTCCGAGCGATGCAGCGGATCATCAATTTCCAGGTGCCCTCCCGGGAGCGTTTCGAGCCGCGCGCCGTCGACCCTGACGGCGACCGCATCGATGCCGGGAATGCCCGTTACCGTGTAGACCAGCGCCTTGAACTCGCCGTTCTCACCGAACGTGCCGCCGGCTTGGCTCTCCACGTCCCTTGAAAGATCGACCGTCGCGGTCGAACCGTCGACGGTAACGCCGAGCACTCGCGTCCCCGGCGGAAATCGAATGGCTTGCACGTCGTTCGGCGGTCCCGCGACGGCTTCGACCGCCGCGTAGAGCGCCATGTTGTGCAGATGCTCGGACGCGCTTTCCCCGGGCTGTCGCGGCCGCATGGAAACACGAACGTCTCCGAGCGTAGTACCATTTATTTTCGCATAGTAGACGGCGATCGTCTCGTTATTTCGTGCCGCTCTGTGGGAGAGTGAGTACCAGGTGCCCGCGGCAACGATTGCCAGAAGCACGATGAGGATGGGCAGGCGCGGCGATCTCACGTCTAAATGGTCAATTCGCGGAGGTCGGTCGAAATACCCTCGTCGAACGCGGCGCATCAGGTAACCTCTGACCGTGAAGTGGCTGAGAAAGACCATTCGGCACGAGAGGCGCGCATTGGAAAGGGCGCGCCGGCGCTTTGTCGACGAGCCGACCGAAAAGCATTTGCACGACGTGCGAACTACCGGTCGGCGCTTTCGGTCGCTGCTTGAGGACGCGACCGACCTCGACCCGCATCCGCGACTCTTGCAGCGAGTCAAGCGCGCCGCGGCCGCTACCGACGCCGCGCGCGATGCGACGATCATTCGGCGGCTGCTGGAAACGGTCACGGATCCATCGGAATTCGATATTGCACGACCGCTCATCGACCAGCTCGCAGAGCAGGAGCGCTCCGCAACGCGACTCGCTCGCCGGCAGCTGCGGCGCACGAGTTTCCTTCCGTAGCGACCGTCGCATGAAGCCCGAACGCATCGATCTCCGCGGCGCAAGCGATATAGAAGAAGTCGTGCGGCGCGTCGTGCAGACGCGGCTCCGTGAGGTCGACGCGCTAGCCGCGGGCCTCGTGCGGCGCGACAAGCAGGGTCTTCACGATTTTCGCATCGCCTGCAAGCGGCTTCGCTACGCGCTCGAGCGGTTCGGTGATCTCGAACTTTCGTTCGAAAAGTTGGCGGAGCACTTTAGCGCTCTGCAGGATGCGCTCGGGGAAGCGCACGACCGCGACGTCTTGCTTACGATACTCCCGCCGACGATGGGTAAAACGCAGCGCCGGCTTCAGACGGAGCGCGAGCGCTGCGTCGACCGCGCCGCGGAGTTGTGGAAGCAGCCCGTGGGCCGCGAGCGCTCTCATGAGATTTGAATCGGGCTTTAATCCCCTCAATCGCGTAGCCCGGCCCCGTGCGTGGTAAGGAAGGGACATGATGAACTTAAGAAGCTTCCTCCTTGCTTTCGCACTCGGCGCCGCGACAGCCGGCGCAGCGGTGCCGGCTGCTGCGCAGGTCTACGGGGGCGTCTACGTTCAAACGGCTCCTCCGACCCCCCAATACGAAACAGTCCCGGCGTCGCCGGGCTCTAACTACTATTGGGTCGGCGGATACTGGCAATGGAACGGCTATCGTTACGTCTGGGTTCGCGGCCACTACGCGGTAGTACCGTACTCCGGCGCGGTCTGGCGTCCGGGACACTGGCGCCAGGGACCGCAGGGCTGGTATTGGGTGCCGGGTCACTGGGCGCACCCGTACTAAACGCATAGAATCCTAAGCTCGAACTCGCCCGCCGGTGGAATAACGCGCCGGTGGGCGAGTCTCATTCGCGTGTGGAACGTCGCCGGCCATGGAGCTCCGGCGGACGCTGGGTCTGTTCGACGTCGCGCTGTTTTTCGTGGTCGCCTGCTCCAATTTACAGTGGGTCGCGACGGCTGCAGCGAGCGGCCCGAGCTCAGTGGTCGTTTGGATCCTCGGCGCCCTCGCGATGTTTGCTCCGCTCTCGATTGCGGTCGTCTTCCTGTCGTCGCATCATCCGGACGAAGGTGGACTCTACATATGGAGCAAGCGCGCGTTCGGACCGTTTGCCGGATTCCTCACCGGCTGGACGTACTGGGCGAGCACGCTCCCCTACTTTCCGGCGCTGCTCTATTTCGCAGCGGGGAACACCGCATTCGTTGCAGGCTCGCACGTGACTGCATTGACCCGTACGCCGACATACTTCATCGCGTTTGCGTTGGCTGGGTTGGCGCTGGCCACGATCGTGAACGTCTATGGGCTATCGATCGGAAAATGGCTGAGCAATTCGGGCGGCATCGCGCGATGGACCGTCACGGTGCTGCTCATCGCGCTCGGCGCGGCCGCCTGGTGGCGCTTTGGCTCCGCGACGCCGATCACGGCGGAGACGATACGGCCCGGCTTGCAGCTTAGAGATCTCATCTTTTGGTCGGTGATCGCTTTCGCATGGACTGGTCCCGAGAGCGTCCCCTTCATGGGCGGCGAGATCAGCAATCCTCGCCGCTCCATTCCGCTCGGGCTCGCCCTCGCGGCTCCGGCCGTCGCCCTCATTTATATTGCCGGTACGGTCAGCGTGCTCACGGTAGTGACGCCTCAGAACGTCGACCCGGCCTCGGGCGTCATGCAGGCGATTGGCCAAATCGCATCGCGGTTCGGATTAAACGCGCTCACTCCGATCGCGGCGGTGCTCGTCGGCCTGAGCTGTCTCGGAAGCGCCGGGGCGTGGTGCGGGGCGATCGCTCGCATCCCTTTCGTGGCCGGAATCGACGACTATCTCCCCCCGGTCTTCGGCCGCATGCACCCGCGCTGGGGCTCTCCAGTCGCCGCGCTGATAACCCAAGCCGTTATCTCCGGCATCCTGATTTTTCTCGGTCAGAGCGGAACGAGCGTCAAAGGCGCCTACACCGTGCTCGTCAGCGCGACGGTCATCACGACGCTCATCCCCTTCGTATTCTTGTTCGGTTCGGCGCTCAAGATGCACGCAGAACCGGAGACGTCCCGCACGATCAGGATGTGGGGCGGCAAGTGGACCGTGCTCGTCGCCGCGCTCGTGGGCATAGCGACCACGCTGACCGCTATCGCGTTCGCGGGATTCCCGGCGGACGACGATCCGAATAAACTTCTCGCCGTGGGAAAGGTGATCGGTCTCACGGTCGTCATGCTGCTGGCTGGATCCGCCATCTATTTCGTCGGCCGCCGCAGAGCCGCCGAGCGCCACGGCGCCGGCGTGTGACTCAACCGTAGACTCGGCGGCCGCCGAAATACGTCGCGAGGATCTTCGTCTGCGCGATTGACTCGAGGGGCACGCGCGTCCAATCGCGATCCAGGATGATGAAGTCGGCGTACTTGCCCGGCGCGATCGACCCGATGCTGCCTTCCTGCAAGTTCGCTCGCGCCGCCACGCTCGTCATCGACGCAAGTGCCTCGCGGCGCGTCATGGCCTGCCCGCCGCCGCGCGCGATCGCCGCGCAGAACGTGCGGATCGGATTGACCGGTTCGATCGGCGCGTCTGTGCCGTTGGCAACAATCGTACCCGCATCGAGCAGCGAGCGCCACGCGTAGGCTCCCCGCATGCGCTCCTCGCCGAGTCGCGTTCGCGCCCAAGCGACATCGCTGAGGTACTGGGCGGCCTGTACCGAAGCGATGACGCCGAGCCGAGCGAAACGCGGGATGTCCAGCGGAGACAGTACCTGCGCGTGTTCGATCCTCAGCCGCGCATCGCCGCGAGCGCCACGGAGCGCCGCCTCGTACGCGTCGAGCACGATGCGATTGGCGCGATCGCCGATAGCATGCGTGCAAACCTGAAATCCGGCGCGCAACCCGCGGCGTGTCAGCTCGACGATTCGATCCTGCGGCGTGAGAATCCAACCGCTGCTCGTTGGGTCATCCGAATACGGAGCGAGCAGCGCGGCCCCGCGCGAGCCCAGGGCGCCGTCGGCGTACAGTTTGATCGCGCGCACCGACAGGCGCCCGCCGTGCGCGCCATCCATGGGTCCGTTGGTGAGCTGCGCCTCGAGCAGCGCGCCGTCAGCAAGCATGGCATGGTTGCGAATCGTGTACTCGCCCCGTTCGATCAGCTCTCGCTGCGCGGCGAGAGCGTCGTCGTTCGTCCCCGGCTCCGCGACAGTCGTTACACCCCACCGGTTGCATTCTCGAATCGCCGCACGCGTTGCGCGGACGAGCTCATCGTGCGCGGGCTCTGGAACCTTGCCGTAGATGAACGCTTGCGCCGCGTCGACGAAAACGCCGGTCGGATCGCCGGCGCCGTCGCGCAGGATGCGCCCGCCGGGCGGATCGGCCGTCGAGCGCTCCACCTGCGCGATCGCCATCGCGCGCGCGTTGACGAGGACCGCGTGGCGGTCGACGCGCGACAGAGCGACGGGGCGGTCGGGTATCGCCTCGCTTAGCGCATCGTGCGTGGGGAAGGCAGCGCCGCGCCAGAGGTTCTGATCCCAGCCGCTGCCGAGGACCCATTCGTCGCCGCAACTTTGCGCGAACTCCGCGACTCGGGCGATCACGTCTTCGAACGAAGCGAGCGCGTCGAGTTTCACGCGCATGAGATCGAGCCCGAGGCGCGTCAGATGCAGGTGCGCGTCGACGATGCCCGGGAGCACCGTGAGCCCGGCGGCGTCGAGCACCTCCGTTTCCGGCCCGCGTAGCGCCATCGCTTCCGCCGCCGAACCGACGAGAGCGAAACGCTCGCCGCGAATCGCGATCGCCTGCGGCGAGGATGTCGCATCGAGCGTGTGAACCGTGGAGCCAACAACGATGAGGTCCGCGGGCAGAGCACGGTCGCGCTGCATCGGCTGGGGCTTCCAGGAAGCCCGTTCGCGTTACTGCGCCGCGATTACCAGTGGAACGGGTCGTCGCCGTGCGGCGTTACCCAAACGATCAAATCCCACTGCGTTGGAAACTCGAAGATCGTGGAGACGTAGTTGGCGCTCGGGACGCGGCCGAGCTTGACGACCGTGTCGGCCGACGGCTTCGTGAGGCTGCCTCCGGCGTCCGCAAAGTCCTTGTTCCAGATCCACTGATCGTACACCGACTTGCCGGTGCTCGGGTCCTTGATCACGTAGTGGACGTGACCGTTGAATTCGTACCAACGCCCGGGGTTGATGCCCCAGAGCTGCGGACGGGCTTCGCCGTTCGGGCGCGGAACGGAAAAGTCTGCGCCCATGAGGTTGCCGTCCTTGTCGTACCAGAGCTGGCTCGGATGCGCGGGATCCGCGTTCCACTGCTGGTCGGCATAGCTGATGGCTCCCGTGTCGTCGGGACTCGTGTAACGCACGTATCCCGCCTTCTCCGCATCGGCGACGTGCGGATAGCGCGCCATGAGATCGCGAGCGACCGACGCAACGAACTGCTTCTCGGTGGCGGATAGCGGACCGTAATAGGTCGCCTGCTCGTCCGCACGCGCGATCCCCACTGACGCAAAAAGGCCCGCCGCGAGGGCGGCAAGCAGGCGTGACTTCATCGAATATCTCCTCTCAACGACCAGTGCTCAAAACGCGCGGGTTTCCCGGCATGTGACGCGGCGCCCATTTACACCATATACGTCTTCGGCGGGGATTCCATCTGCAGGATCGGACGATCGATCTTGAAGGAGGTCTGGGCATCACCCTGGGCCTGTCGAAGGCTGGCGCTTTGACCATTGAGAGCGAGTTCGCTGAGAATCCGGCCGATCACGCTTGCGAATTTGAACGCGTGCCCCGCGCCGACCGCGACGCTCACGTTCGGATACGCCGGAAGCGCGTCGACGATGAAGTCGCGATCCGGCGGCAGCGTGTACAGACACGTCTTGATCAGCCGCACCGGACCGAGCGCGCCGGGAAGATAGCGCTCGAGAAATCCGGTGACGCGCGCCGTGATGTCCGGATCTTCCTCGAATCCGCGCGCGTCGGCGTCCACGGGCATGCCGCCCGCATCCTGCGTGATCTTCACCGCGTCGGGCTCGCCGAAGACGGGAAACCCATAGTACGCCGGATCGTCCATCCAAATCCAGATGGGAAACGCTCCGAACGCAAAACTTTCGAGCTCGCGCGACTCAAAGTAGATCACTTGCTCCTTCGTCACCTCGAGTGGAACGCGCAGCCCGAAGTACGCGAGCGCGCTTGCCGTCCACGGACCTGCGGCGATGACGAGCTGGCCGGCGCGGTAGCGTTCGCCGCCTGCCTCCACGGTCACGTCGCCGCCCCTGGCATGCACGTTCGTGAGCGGCGTGCGATCCTGTAGCGTCGCGCCGTACGCGCGCGCGGCGCGCTGGTGCGCGGCGGTCGCGCGCATGGCCGCAACGAGCCCGCCATCGGGTTGAAAGAGGCCGTGGATTTCGTCGTCGATCCGCCAGGCCGGCCAGCGCCGGCGAATCTCCCCTGCATCGAGCCGCTCGAAAGGCACGCCGCAGGAGCGCATCGACTCCGCGTAAGGTTCGAGCGGGATGGCGCCGTCTCTCGGCCGGATGTCGAGGCCGCCGGTTTTGAACACGACGCGCTCACCGGCGTCGCGCTCCAGCGCGTCCCACGCGGCATACGCCTCCTTCGCGAGCCGCACGTAGGCCGACGAAAAGTACGAGTAACGGATGATCCGCGAGTGATCGTGGGACTCGCCGCGCGCGTGACCGAGCTCGAACTGTTCGAGCCCTAACACGTTCGCGCCGCGTTTGGCCAGCCAGTAGGCCGCGCCGCTTCCGATGCCGCCCAGGCCAAGGACGATGACGTCGTATTCCTTCATTCGAGAAGGCCGTCGATGTAACGGCGGATGTCGAGGCTCGCGTCCTCCATCGGCGCGTAGTAACCGAATTCGAAGCGGCGTGACCGCATACCGGCTTGAACGCCTTCGCAGACCCTCCAGTCCTGCAGGTTGACGAGATCCCAAAATTCGGCAACGTCCGACGGATCGAAGTTCGCCTTCGCGATTTCGGCGGGATGGAAGAGCAAGTCGCACACGACCGCCGTCTCCGCTGGGCCGCGCGGCCACAGCGAAAAGGCGGCGACATGATCGGCCGAAAGGCTCAGCATGAAGTTCGGATAGATCAGCTCGCCCTTGTGGCGCTCCTTCTCGTCGGCGCTCAGCGTCGCAAATGCGGCCCTGTCGCTCGTGCCGCCGGCGGTAAACGTCCACGCACCGTCGCGGTGCGGAATCCCGCGCTCCCAGTCGAGGTCCGCGCCGCCATGCCGCTTGAACGCCGGCACGACACGACACAACTCGGGGTGCACTCCCGCGCAGTGATAGCACTCGTTGTAATTTTCGAGGATCACCTTCCAGTTCGCGGCCACGTTGTAGCGAATGGAACGCGCGACGTGCAGGTCGGATAGCGGATAGCGCGCGAGCCGCGCGGGAATCGCTCCGAGCTGCGCCGCGAGCGCCGCGCCTGAGCCCTCCACCCGCTCCGGCGAAAGATGTATGAAAACGAAGCCGCCCCACTCCTGAACGCCGACGCGATGCAGCCGGCGCGCCTCGGGCGGCACGTCGTCCGACGCGACGAACGGCGACGCGATGAGCCGGCCGTCGAGCGCGTAGGCCCACGAATGATACGGGCAGCGAATCGCGCCCCGCACGATCCCCGCCCCGCAGAGGAGCCGGCTGCCGCGGTGGCGGCAGAGATTGACGTGCGCGCGGAGCGCCCCGCCGTCACGGACGAGGATGACGCTCTCGCCCGCGACGTCCAGCACCCGATAGGCGCCATTCTCGGCGACCTGATCCGAACGGCCCGCGTAGAACCACTGATCCCAAAAGATCGCGCGCTGTTCGCGGGCGTAGAACTCGGCATCCCAGTACGCCGCGCGGGGAAGCGAAGGCTCAAGGGCAAGATTTTCCGAAGGTTTCATCGCTGGATACGCCAAAAAGCCAAACAAACTGCTGCCTGATTCGCCATTCCGTCAAACATTGAGGAACCCCTTGCCATGCAAACGTTCGTAAAGCCGAATGTTGGCGCCGGCGCTAAGACGTTGGACGCCTCGTGGTACGTCGCTCCCGAGATCTACGCCGTCGAACAACAGCGCATCTTCGGACGCGAGTGGCTCTGCGTCGGGCGCGAAGAATCGCTCGCGCGCGCGGGCGATTTCTTTACCGTGGACCGCGCAGGAGAGAGCCTCATCGTCACGCGAGACGGCGAGGGCCACATGCACGCATTCTTCAACGTTTGCCGGCATCGCGGTACGCGCATCTGCGAACGCGCATCGGGACACTTTACGGGCTCGATCCAGTGTCCGTATCACGGGTGGACGTACGGGCTCGACGGCGCGCTCAAGGTCGCGCGCAACATGGCCGAGGTGCCGCACTTCGACCGCGCCGAGTATCCGCTCAAGGAGGCCGCCGTCGCATTGTGGGAGGGGTTCGTTTTCGTTTCCTTGGAGCCACGGTTCAAATTCGAGCAAGCGTTCGCGCCGTTACTCGGGCGCTTTGCACGCTGGAACGTCGGCGGGCTCAGGACCGCGCGCAGCCTCACCTACGAGCTCGCGTGCAACTGGAAGCTCATCTTCCTGAACTATTCGGAGTGCTATCATTGCCCGCTCGTCCACCCGCAGCTCGACAAGCTGTCGTCCTCGGATAGCGGGCGCAACGATCTATCGGAGGGGCCGTTCCTCGGCGGCTACTCGGAGATGCGGCGCGAAGGAACGAGCCTCGCCATGAGCGGCCGCAGCTCGCGGCCGCCGGTCGGCACGGTCGCCGGCGAAGAGCTCGGCCGCGTCTACTACTACACGATCTTTCCGTCGTTCATGCTGAGCACGCATCCCGACTACGTGATGGTGCATTACGTCGAGCCGCTCGCCGCCGACCGCACGCGAGTGTCGTGCGCGTTTCTGTTCGATCCGCAAACGATGGCGGAGCCGAGCTTCGACCCGAGCGACGTGGTCGAGTTCTGGGACGTCACCAACCGTCAGGACTGGCACGTCAACGAGCTCACGCAGCTGGGCTTGAGCTCGCGAGCGTACTCGCCCGGACCGTACTCCAACGCCGAGGGGCTGTTGAGCGCCTTCGATCGCCACTACCGCGCGGTGATGGAGGCGTAAGACGACGCTCGGGCTGCTGTTCGCGGCCGGCGTCGCGTTGCCGTCGTTACGAAATCTCGCCTGGCGCAACATCGGACCGGCGGTGGCGGGAGGCCGCGTCTCGGGCGTCGCCGGCACGGACGAAAACCCCAACCTGTACTATTTCGGCGCGGCCGGAGGCGGCGTGTGGAAGACGGCCAACGGCGGGCTGACGTGGACCGACGTCTGGCCGGCAAACGCGGTCGGCGCGATCGGCGCGGTCGCGATCGATCCGCGGCGCCCCGATACCGCCTGGGTCGGAACCGGCGAGTCCAACCTGCGCAACGACGTGTCGTACGGCGACGGCGTCTGGGTGACGCACGACGGCGGACGGAGCTGGCGCAACGTTGGGCTGCGCGATACGTGGGCGATCGCGCAGATCGTCGTCGATCCGCGCGACTCCAATCGCATCTGGGTCGCAGCGGAAGGCAACCCGTATCGCGACAGTCCTGCACGGGGCATCTATCGCACGACGGACGGCGGGCGCAGCTGGCACCGCACGCTCTACCTCGGGCCCGCCAGCGGCGCTTCCGATGTCGCAATCGATCCGCGCGATCCTAGCGTCGTCTTCGCGGGGATCTGGCAGTTCCGGCGATTGCCGTGGACCTTCAGCAGCGGCGGCGAGCTCGACGGGCTGTTCAAGTCGACCGACGGCGGAGCCACGTGGCGCCGCCTCCGCGGCAACGGCTTGCCGCACGGCCCGATGGGCCGCATCGGCGTCTCCGTCGCGGGCAGCCGCGTCTACGCGGTGATCCAGTCGCAGGACGGCGTGCTGTGGCGTTCGGACGACGTCGGCGCGCACTGGCGCCTCATGACGCGCGACACGCTCGTCAATCAGCGCCCCTTTTACATGAGCCGCCTGGCCGTGGACCCGTCAAACCGCGATCGCGTCTTCTTCTCCTCCGAGGATCTCATCGAGACGCGCGATGGCGGGAAAACGTATGCCGATGTCGAGACCGCCGTGCATCAGGACCATCACGGTCTGTGGATCTCGCGCGACGGGCGACGCATCATCGAGGCCGACGACGGCGGAGCGCCGATCTCGATCGACGGCGGAAAGACGTGGGACTGGCGATACAACGTCGCGATCGCGCAGGTCTACCGGATCGGCTATGACGAGCAGAATCCGTACCGAGTCTGCGGCGGAATCCAAGACAACGACTCCTATTGCGGTCCGTCGGACTCGCTGAGTCCGCTGGGCATCGAGAACTCGGACTGGCGCGACGTCGGCAACGACGGCGACGGCTCGTGGGTCTGGCCGCAGCCCAGCGATCCGAACTCGATCTGGAACGTCGGCGTCAACGAGCTCAACGGGCAGCTCGGCATCTACGACATGCGCTCGCGCCAAAACTACGACATAACGCCCGACGACACCGACACCAACGGACGCGCACTGGCCGGATTGCGGTTTCGCTCGAACTGGGAAGCGCCGTTCGCTTTCTCTCCCTTTGGTAACGCCGCATATTACGGCGCGAACGTGCTGTTCGAGACGCGCGACCTCGGCCGCACCTGGACGGAGATCAGCCCCGACCTTACGCGGAACGATCCGGCGAAGCAGCAGGTCGCTGGCGGGCCGATAAACACCGACGTCTCGGGCGCGGAGTTCTACGACACGATCTTCGACATCGCGCCGTCGCCGCGCGAGCCCGGTCGCATCTGGGTGGGAACCGATGACGGGCTCGTGCAGCTCACCGCAGATAGCGGAGCACACTGGCGGAACGTAACGCCGCCGAGCGTCCCGCCATGGGGACGCATCGACACCGTCGAGGCCTCGCGCTTCGACGCGCGACGCGCGTACCTCGCCGTCGATCGCCACGTGACGGGCGATCCGCGCCCCTACGTGCTCGTCACCGATGACTCCGGCGCGACGTGGCGCTCTATCGTAAATGGGCTGCCGAGCGATCAGTACGTACACGTGATACGCGAAGATCCGGCCAACCCCGACGTGCTCTACACAGGCCTCGAGCAAGGGGTGTGGTTCACGCTCGATCGCGGCGCGCACTGGCACAGCCTCCGGCTCAACATGCCGTCCGTAGCCATCCACGACCTTCGCGTGCAACCGCAGCGGCACGACCTGATGCTCGCGACGCACGGACGCGGATTCTGGATCCTGGACGACGCCGGTGCGATCAGTGGGTTGCGCCAGGCGGTGCAGGGCGCGGCGCCGACGATATTTCCCTCGCGCACCGCCTACACGTGGTATCGCTGGTGGATGAGCGCGTACGGAACGCATCCGGACGAGTGCTGCGTGGCCGCGGGGGCGTTCAGCGGCGAAGATCCCGAGGAGGGCGCGCTCGTCACGTACTATCTGCCATCGCCGGCGCGCGCGTGGATCGAGGTCCTCGACTCCGGCAACAGGTCGGTTCGTTGCCTCGATGCACCCGGCGACCCCGGCGTGGAGCGCCTCGCCTGGGACCTGACGGAAACGCCGCCGGTTCCCTGGCTTCGTGCGCGCGACTGGAATCGCGGCGGCTCCGGGCCGACCGTCGTGCCCGGCCGCTACACGGTGCGCTTGCACGTGGACACCGCCGTCGCCGAACAAGTCCTCGACGTGCGGCCGGATCCGCGCGCGGCCTGGACACAGGCGCAGTACGTCGCTCGCTATAAGTTCGTGAAGTCGCTCGATGACGAGCTTTCGGCGATCGACGTCGCGCTCAATCGCCTCGACGGGATCGTGCAACGTCCTCCGACTCCGGCGCTTCGCGCCTCCGCTCAGGATGACAAGAAACTGTTCACCTCAGGGGTCGTCAACTCCGAGGACGATCAGCTCATGCCGGATCGCCTGCGTGAGCGCCTGACCATTCTGCAGGGAGCGATCGCGCTCTCGCAGGGCCCCCCGTTGCCGCCGCACTACCGCGAGGCTGCGGCGATCCACGCGCAGTTCGAGACCGCGATGGCCGGGTATCGCGCGTTTTTGGCGGCGCATCATTTAGCTCCGGACGCTGCTACAGGTGAGTGTCGATGAAGTTGAAGTATGTTGCGATTACGGCCCTCCTCTCGGTCGCACTGGCGCTGCCGGCGCGCGCCGGGACGACTGGCGGCCTCAGCGGAAACGTTTTGGAGTTCGGAACGACGACCCCACTGGCGGGGGTGGCCGTGAGCGCGACGAGCCCCTCGCAGAGCGCGAGCACGAAGACCGACGCGCGCGGACACTTCGCCTTCGTGTCGCTCGCCCCCGACGAGTACACGATCTCGCTGACGAAATCCGGCTACTCGCCGGTCTCATACGCCGGCCTTGCTGTGTTCGCCGACGCGCAGCAGACGCTTACGCTCTCGATGCGCGTGGCGCTCAAGACCATTGCCAGCGTGACGTCGCGCAGCTCGTCGAGCCTCGTGCGGCCGGGAACGACCGCCGATCTCTACTCGGTGAACGCGGCGCAGCAGGAGCGCACGGCGGTGCTCGGCGGCGGCGGCGCGCTCAACAGCGCGTACTCCGCCATCGCCTCGGTGCCCGGCGCGTACGTCCCGGCGAACCAGAACGGCTATCTGCAGGCGGTGCACGTGCGCGGCGGCGACGCCTACGAGGTCGGATACGAGTTCGACGGCATCCCGGTGAACCGCGCGTTCGACAACTTCCCATCCGGCTCGCTGTCGTCGCTGGGGCAGCTCGAGCTGCAAGTCTACACCGGCGCCACGCCCTCCAACGCCGAGGCGCAGGGCCTCGCCGGATTCGTCAATCAGGTCATCAAGACCGGAACGTTTCCAGGCTACGGGACGCTCAACGCGAGCCTCGGCACGCCGACGTTCTATCACAGCATCAACGTCGAGGCGGGCGGCGCGACGCCCGATCGCGACTTCTCCTACTACGTCGGGATCGGCGGCTACAATCAGGATCACCGCTACCTCGATCAGTTCGGGGGCGCCGCGTACACGAACGAGCTCGGCCAGCTAATCGGCGTCTGCCCCGCGCCGAGCGCCTTGCACACGACCGTCCTGCCGTCGTGCTATACCAACGGATCGCCCAACGTGGGCCTCAACGGGACTCCCGGCTGGATCCTCGGCCCGACCGGCTTCGGAACGATCAACGCGGCCAACGTCGCGACGCGCACCGCCGTCGCGAACTTCCACGTCGCGATCCCGCATAAGCACGACGGACTGCGCGACGACATTCAGCTGCTCTACGACAACGACGAGATCTTCACGACCTTCCTCAGCTCGGTCAACGACGAAGGCTACGCCAACTGGATCAACACCGTCGGCGCTTTTCCGCCGTATTACCTCGACAGCTTCCAGTATCGCGGCCCGCTCGGATCGTTCTTGCCCGCGAACCCGGCGTCGCTCGTCACGCCCTACCTCTATCCGTCGTCGCCGCCCCATCCGCTGTTCGGCGCGATTCCGGACCCCTGGAACCAGCGCGATCGCGGCTACAACGGACAGGCGATCGTCAAGCTGCAGTACCAAAAAAACTTTAGCTCCAGCGCGTTCATGCGCGTCTACGGCTATACGTACTACTCCGACTGGATCGAGAACGGCCCGATGATGTCGCTGCAGCCGTACGCGTTCTACGACTCGGGAGACTACGAGATCAACAACCACACGCGGGGGGTCAGTCTATCGTTCACCGACCAGCTCAGCCCGCAGAACCTCATCGAGGCCGAGGGTTCTTACACGACGGCCACCGGCGCGCGGATCTACAACGAGCAGATGTTCGGCTACGCCGATAGCTTCGCGGTCTTGGTAAACCGGAACAATCCCAGCAGCGGGACGTGCTACGCGCTATCAGGCCCGAGCAGCGCATACACCGCCGCGCCGACGACCTGCAGCGACGGGGGCGCGAGCGGCGTTGTCTACGGCAAGACGCTGCCGACCTTCGCGTCGCTCTCGAGCATCTACGGCGGGACGCCGCTGCCGAACCTCTCCGGAGTGACGTGCGGCGGCGGCCCATGCGGATTCTACGTCGTCGAAAATGGCGCGTACGGACTGAACAACACGGTCACTCCGTACTTCGCAGGCTACTCGCTCAACGACCAGTGGCGCCCCAACGACCGGTTGTTCATCAATGCGGGCGTCCGGGTCGACAACTATAGCTTCGTGGGCGCGAATACGGTCACCGGACCGGCCCGCGCCTTCTGGTTCGACGCGTTCAACCAGGACACGTGCTTCGACAACCAGACGCTGACGCTCGTGGACCGCACGGCGCTAGTCGGCAACGGGTCCTGGTCGACGAACTCGCAGAAACCGTGTTCGTCTTTTGGTAGTCAGTACGTCAACGCGAACCTGCAGAACATCCCGGGTAGCTTCGACTACAACATTCCGCAGCCACGGTTCGGCGTAACGTATACCGTGAATCCGGATACGGTGCTGCGAGCGAGCTACGGCCGATACAACGAGCAGCCCAGCTCGGCGTACGAACAGTACAACGGCCTAGAGCAAAACCTGCCCGACACGCTGGCGCAATTTTACCCTCTCGGATTTACGACTCCGGGCCACGAAGTCGCGCCGTCCGTTTCGTATAACAGCGATTTTTCGATCGAGCACCACTTCAAGGGAACGGACATGTCGTTCAAGCTGACGCCGTTTCTGCGCCAGACGCAGGATCAGGTCGAGAATTTCTACATCAACTTCGTGACCGGCCTCACGTCCGGACTGAACGCGGGATATCAGACGTCGTCCGGATTCGAGTTCCAGTTCGACAAGGGCGACTTCAGCCGCAACGGTTTCTCCGGCCAGCTCTCGTTTGCGTATACCTATGCGACGGTGAAATACGGCACGCTGCCCAACGGCACGACGGTGATATCGCCGATCAACGCCGGCATCGCGGGATACAACGCGTATACCGCCGCATGCGCACCTGGTGGGAACGCGTACGCGAAGCGGCAGTTCGGCGCGCCGATCTGTGGCACGACGAGCGATGGCAAGCCGCCGGCACCCTGCTATACGAAGAAAGGCACTCCCGCTCCGAACTGCCCCGCCGGCAGCATCGCGAATCCCTATTGGCTCTCGCCGGCGTTTTCGCTCTTCGATCCGACGGCGTCGTATCTGCCGTTTTCGATCTTCCCCGGTCCGATCGGTTCCGGCGTCAATGCATACAACTATCCCTATGTGGCTACACTGCTGCTCAACTACAAGCACAACAAGTTCACGATTACGCCGTCGCTGCAGTTCGTGGCGGGCAACCGCTATGGCGCGCCGTTGACGACGGCCGGCATCGATCCGGCGTCGGGCTGCGGGCCGCCGCTGCCGGGATCGACGAAGGGCGATCCGCGCTATCCCTATGGCGCATCCGGCGGCGGCCCGTTCGACGCCGACGCGCCCAAGTGCGCGGCGACGCTAACCATTCCCGATCCCTACACGGGGCAGTTTGACGCAATCGGCGCGTTTCGCGAACCGGCGCAGCTTCTCGGTCACCTCCAGATCAGCTACGAGCTCTCGTCGCGCGTGAGCCTGTCGGTGACGCTCGCGAACCTGCTGCAGACCTGCTTCGGCGGCCAGCACACCGCGTTCACGTACTACTGGAGCAACCAGACGTGCCTGTACACGAACCTCATCGGGGGACCGACGACGCCGCCGGTCGGCAACGCCTACAATCCCGGCGCGAATGTGCAAACGTTCTTGCGGTATCCCTACGAGCCGTATTTCGGAACGTACAACGATCAGACGAGCTCGCTCAACACTCCGTTCAACGCCTACTTCAGCGTGAAGATGAAGATTTAGCGTGAGGTACGACGCCATCGTCATCGGAGCCGGCCACAACGGGCTGGTCACGGCCTGCTACCTGGCGCGGGCCGGTTGGCGCGTGCTCGTGCTCGAGCGCCGGTACATCGTGGGCGGCGCCTGCGTTACCGAGGAGACTTTCCCGGGATTCAAGGTCTCGACCGCGGCCTACGTCAACAGCCTGTTCCGCCCGGAGATCATCGCGGATCTGCGGCTGCACGAGTTCGGCTTCGAGGCGATCGAGCGCAATCCGGCGTCCTTCTCGCCCTTCCTCGATGGGCGGTATCTGATGCTCGGAGCGGGCGTCGCGAACGACATCGAGGAGATCGCAAAGTTTAGCCGACGCGACGCCGAGAACTACCCGAAGTACGAAGCGATGCTCGAACGCGTGGCCTCGGTCGTCGAGCCGACCTTGACGCAGATACCGCCGAATCTCGTGCACCCCAGCCTGCGACAGCTGGTCGAGGCCGGCAAGATGGGTCGCGCGCTGCAGCGCCTCGGCCCGAGCATGGGCGAGGCGGTCGAGGTGCTCACGGGCGCCGCGCGTCCGATTCTCGATCGCTGGTTCGAGTCGGAAGAGTTAAAGGGCACGATCGCGACCGACGCGATCATCGGCGCGTTCATGGCGCCGTCGATGCCTGGAACGGCGTACGTCTTGTTCCACCACGTGATGGGCGAGACCAACGGCAAGCGCGGCGTGTGGAGCTACGTGCGCGGCGGCATGGGCGGCCTCACGCAGGCGCTCGCGGCGGCGGCGACGGCACTCGGCGTCGAGATTCGGACCGCCGCCGAGGTCGCGAAAATATTGACTCGGGGCGGACGCATCACCGGAGTCGCTTTGAAAAACGGCGACGAATTCCGGACGCGGCGCGTCGCGAGCGGCGTCGACTGCCACATGACCTTCCAGAAGCTCCTCGATCCGTCCGAATTACCGCCGGAGTTCAACGCCGCGGTCGCGCGCATTTCGTACAGCAGCGCGTCGTGTAAGATCAACGTCGCGCTCGAGCGGCTCCCGAGCTTCAGCGCGCTTCCGGGACACGAGCCCGGGCCGCAGCACTTCGGCACCGTGCATCTCTGTCCGGATCAGGACTTCATCGAGCGCGCCTACGACGACGCGAAGTACGGAGGCTTCTCGCGCGAGCCGGTGGTCGAGTGCACGATGCCGTCCTCGCTCGACCCCACCGTCGCGCCGCCCGGCAAGCACCTGATGTCGATGTTCACGCAGTACGCGCCGTATCGGCTCGCCGAGGGCGAGTGGACCGACGCGCGGCGCGACGAGTATGCCGATCGCTGCTTCGACGTCGTCGAACGTTGCGCGCCGGGATTCAAGACCTCGGTGATCGACCGTCAGATCCTGACGCCCGTCGATCTCGAGGAGACGTTCGGCTTGACGGGCGGGAGCATCTTCCAAGGCGCGATGCCGCTGCATCAGCTCTTCGCCTTTCGCCCCGTGCCGGGATTCGCGAGCTACGCAACGCCCGTTCGCGGTCTCTACCTGTGCGGCGCGGCGGCGCATCCGGGAGGCGGCGTGATGGGCGCGGCCGGATGGAACGCCGCGCGGGTCATGCTTCAGGGAAAATAACGTTTGAATGGAGGCCCACCATGGACAGCGACAGATTTCCGTACCCCGACGACGATGACGACGCGATTGCGCCCGACGTCGCGCCGCGCAAGGACCAGCCGATCGATCCCGCAGAAGCCGTGCGGCGCGAGCAGCAGAAGTACGGCGAAAGCAGCCTCGACGAAAACCGCGACGACCAGTGGGACGAGCATCACGGCCAGGTTGACGACATCGTGTAACCTGCACTTTCGGGATAGTGGGCAAGCCGCGCGCATCCTACACTAGACGCTGGGAGGAAAGCATTTGTGAAACGTCTTGCTATTTCAATCGCCTGCGGCGTCGCCCTCATGGCGACGGCCATCACCGCCGCGATCGCGAGCCCGCCGAACGTCACGGGGACCTGGTCGGTCCAGCAGACCGGCCTCAACGGCGGGACCACCTCGACGATCACGCTGAGCCAGTCCGGCAACGGCATCGTCGGCAACAACGCCAGCAACGGCAACGGCTTCACCGGCACGTTCGTCAACGACACCCAGATCAACGGCAAATGGCACGGGCCCGGCGGCGCGGGCTGGCTGACGGTCTACGTCAGCGCGAACGGCCACAGCTTCAACGGGACCTGGGGCTACAACGGGCGCGCGGCAAACGGATCTTTCGTCGGCAACAAGGTGCTGCCGCCGTCCCCGATCACCGCGGCCGGAACCTGGAACGTGACCGGCGCGGGCGGCCCGGGTGGCTTCATCGGGAAGATGCGCTGCACGCAGTCGGGCCCGTCGGTCGTTTGCCACGCCGGCGCCATCCTGCTCAACGGAAAGTTCCGGACGAAAGACAAGGTCCGCGCGACCTGGACCGGTCCCAACGGCACCGGCTGGTTCTCGTTCTGGTTCAACGGCGACAACAACAGCTTCAACGGAACGTGGGGCAACGGGAAGGACACGACCCCGGCGGTCGGCCGCGTCGTCGGTCAGCGCTCGTTAGGCGGCTAAGCGAGGTCTTCGGTTATTGAAAGCACCGGCGTCGCCGTTCGGTTACGCCGGTGTTTACTTTGCCTCTTGGAGAAGCTGCTGAATGTCGATGCCGCGCTTGACGGGCCAGAGTAGGCTCCATGAGACGCGTAGCGTCGTCTGCGGCGTGGTGAGCGGACGCGTAACGTTCGTGTAGTACAGCACGCTCAGCTGCATCAGCTGGCCGTCGTTTTTGAAGGTCTTGGAGATGCCGCCGCCGACCGGAACCGTCCACTTGTTCTGCGCTAGGGTCCAGTTCGCCGTGATGATCGGCGCCGAGCTTATCGCCCATCCGCCCTTCAGGTTGTAGTTGACGAACGGTTGGACGAGAAAGAGCTCACGTTCGGCCGGTTCGGCAGACCGGCGACCGACCATAGCTGGGTTACGAGCGTGCCGATTACCCAGTTGCCCGGCATGAGCAGCCCGACCGCGTCCGGGCCGGCGGACCACTTACCCGAGCCGAGCGTGTTCGGCGTGGCCGTTGGAAACTGGAAGATCGGACCCACGGCCCAGATGAGCCGGCCCGGCTTGGTTTTGGGCGCGAAGAACAGCTGCTCTTGCACGTCGCTCAGGCCGAAGGTCGACGGACATCCGACTGGCGAAGCGCACACGCCGGGCGGAGCGAACGACGGCTGATTCAGGACGGGGATGATCGTTCGGGCGATCAGGTTCATGTTCTGGCTCAACATGATCGGAACGACCGGCTGCACGTTGAGATTGTACTGCAACCGAGTGTAGGGCCCGACGCCGTAGTTGAAGTTGTTCTGAAACGGGAAGACCGTGATGTTACCGACCGGG
Organism: Vulcanimicrobiota bacterium; assembly: GCA_963722595.1. Taxonomy (GTDB): domain Bacteria; phylum Vulcanimicrobiota; class Vulcanimicrobiia; order Vulcanimicrobiales; family Vulcanimicrobiaceae; genus Cybelea. The sequence goes on from CAVRNN010000001.1 coordinate 693,616, forward strand.
TTTTGCGACGTCTTGATGACCGCGAGCCGGAGCGCTTCCTGCTGTGCCGGCGTCAGCTTGCTCGCGTCGAAGCCGCCCGTGTCGGCTGCGCCGGGAGTCGGCGTGGCTTGCGGGGCTTGCGCGACGATCGCCGCGGTCGCGGCGAGAGGCACTGTAGTAAGCTCCTACAGGTTGAACGTATAACCCAGAAGCGGGCCGTACATCGAGAGCTTCTGCACGGACGAAACCGGCGAAAATCCGAAGTACGACATTGCGCGATACAGCACGATCAGCGATTGGCCGTGGTTGAAGGTGTACCCAGCACCGGAGTAGGCTTGCCACGTTTGATTGTCGAGCTGGCCGATGCCGCTGCCCACGTCGGCGTAATACGGCACGTAGAAATGGCCGTCGCCGAAGTATGCTTTGCCGCGCAAACCGACGATCACGTCTTGCGCGATGCCCGCGGCCAGCACCGTGCCCGACCGCATGAACGGCCGACGCCGCCCAATCGTGGCCGAATAGTCGATCGACAGGCTCAGCGGATATTCGCGCATGCCGGTGATGATGCTCAGATCCGCGTTGTGACCTCGGGCGACGGTGAATCCCGCCGCGGCCTCCCAGATCGATTCGCGCAGGTGGGCGTCGGTGCTGAGGCTGACCGGAACCTGCAGGCGTTTGAATCTCCCGGTGAGCGTCGCGGAGGCCGACGCGCTCATCGTTGCGTTGAGGTAGATGTAGTCGCCGAAGAGATCGACCCCGCCCTTGCGCGCGTCGAACGCGAACATCACCGCGGAGTTGAGCTTTGGCAGATACGTGACAGGCGCGACCTGCACGCTGGTCTGCGCGGTACCGCCCGGGCGGCGCGGCAAATTCGGGATCGTATACTGGAAGCTTCCGCCGACGGTCGGTGCCCACAGGTAGGGCGCGGCCAGGATGTGGAGATTGCCGTCGTATTCCCGATCCATCAGCGTGGGACTGGCGGCCGGCGCCGGCGTTGCGGGAGCCGGCGTTTCTTGGGCAACCGCTTTCGTCGAGACGGCCAAGCCCGCGCACACGAGCAGCAACCCACAGGCAAAGAAACGCCTCATCGCGTTAATCAACTTCATATGGCCCTTTCGCGCTCGATTGTACCGGTGGGCGGCTTGGGCGGTCTATCCCAAAGGCGCAAAAGTCCCGTTCTTGCGATTCTGGGATAAGCTTCCCCCGATACTCCAGATACAATATGGATTGGTGTGACTAAACCGCTCTATGCCGCGCGCATCGGCGAGTCGCACCGTCTCGCCGACGGCGTCAGCTACCCCGTACTCCTGAATCGCATCGTGGAGTTTACGATCCGCGCGGCGCTCGCGCGATCGGTCGACGAATGCGAGTGGGAACACGACGAACTGAGGCGCAGAGGTCTGAGCGCAATCCAAATCTTTCGAAATGGTAAAGCGATCTGGGCGGATTCGGCGGCGTTCGAGCAGGAGCTGGCCGAGGCCCGGCGCGAGCGGATCGAGGAGCGCTTTCGAGAAGCGAACGAGGCGGATCCGGCGCTGTGCTTACGCCTCGACGAGGACTTGCGCGCGCGCTGGCGCGCCGCCGGCTACGAGACCCCCAGCGTGGCAAACGACATGAAGAAGATTTTCAGCGAGCTCGAAAGGGAAGCCGCGGAATGCGCTGAAGCCGCGAGAGAGAGCTTGGTCGGCGAGCTGCTACGGGAGCTTTCGGCCGGACCTTCCTGACCTCTCCCACACTCCTTCCCCTACGCGCCCAGTTCTGGCCCATGGCTACCGTCATGAAATTAGAGTATTCTCGCCTACTCGAGCCCGCGGTCGAGGGAACCTACGCTCGCGAAACGCTGACGTGGGCGCAACTCGAACCCGGCAACTTCGAGGTGCGCTACGGCTTCGTCGACGCGAGCCCACTGCGGCTCGCGCTGCGTAAGGTCAACGTCGGCTTCAAGGGTGAGGCGCACGTTGCAAAGGATAAATCCGTGATCGGCATGGTCGCCGATCCGCTGACCCGCGCTCGCTGGTTTGGAACAAAGATGGACGCGAGCAGCATCTTTTCGAGCCCCGCCTTCGTCGAGCTCACGACGTCGGGCGCCGGCGCGTTCTACACGATCAGCATCGATCGGCACTTGCTGGCGAAGGAGTTCTCACGCGCGCCGGATGCGGTCATCTTGCTCGATGATCCGCAGCGGGTTAGATTGTCGCAGGACCCCATCCTTGCGAGCCGCCTGCGAACGCTGCTGCACCACAACTTTTCGATGTCGCGCGCGCTTCCGCGCCGCAGCATCAGCGGCACGCTGATTCCGATGCTGGCCTCCGCGATGGATCGCGGTGAAGAACGCATCGTCGAGTCGTCCAAATGCCTCAGCCGGCGCCTCACCGCCGTACGCCGGTGCGAGGCGTACATGCGCGACCACGTAGACGCAACGCTGACGCTGCTCGACTTGAGCCAGGTCTCCGGAATGCGCTCGCGATCGCTGATCAACGCCTTCGAGGCGGTTACGGGGTACAGCCCGATGGATTATCTCAAACGTCTCCGGCTCAACGGCGTTCACCGTACGCTTCAGGAAGCCCGCCGCGAGGCCATCCGGATCATCGACGTGGCGACCGACTGGGGGTTCTGGCACATGGGCCACTTCACAACCGACTATCGCATGATGTTCGGAGAGACGCCCTCGCAAACGCTTGTGCACTAGCGCACCCTTCGTGCCCCGGCTGCGCGCGGCATGACATCGCCGAAAGTCGTCCGAAAATCGCGCCAATGTTACAGCATCTTACGCAGGTTCACCCGTGGCTTGCGCTCGGCGTGATTGCGAGCACCGCGGCCACCGACGCCGTTTACGTCTTTTTCACCGCGTCCGTCACTAGTCGAAGGCGCATCTCGGCCGCGACGTGGAGCAGCGTGTGGTATCTACTCTCGTCGTTCGCCGTCATCACCTACACTCGGGACTGGACGTACGTGATCTTCGCCGCGTTAGGGTCGTGGATCGGCGCGTACCTCTCGATGTCGCTGCTCCATCTGCCGCAGCGCCAGACGCCTGCGCCGGTCGCACCGCCGATGGAGTAGATTACTGTTCGCGCGTGAAATCGCTCGGGACGCTGAAAACGGGATCGTCTGCCGATACCGGGCGCAGGTTGCCACGCTCGCTGACGAACGTCGCGCCGTCTTCGGGACCGCCTCCGATCGTCGCCGCCTGATACATCGCGAACTTTCCGCGCGGCAGCGGCGGACCCGACTGCTTGATGCTGAAGCGTGAATCGACGCCCGCGAGTGCCAGCGCGCGCGTGAACCGCGTGAAGCCGCCGGTCATCGCCGTCATCGCCTGGGCCGCATCCTGTGGCGACTGGCGTCCGGAAGCGGGCGTACTCGGACGCTCGCACGCCGGCGACGGATTCGCATACGTGCTGTAATAGCCGAGGAGGTCGCCGTTGTACGACTGCGATTTTCCGGACGCGGTCGTCTCCTTGAAGCTCATGTCGGAGCTGAATCCGTTCGTCGGCTGCCCGCCGACGCTGCGCGCACCCAGGGCGGTGTTCGCGATCGTGATCGCGATGCTCGTCACGTCGTCGGTCGCGCGGGGCTGCGGCGCCGCCGCGCTTCCGCTCGAGCTCGGCGCGGACGGCGCGTTCAGCGAGTCGACGCGGTATGTCTTGCGGCGCAGGTCGAGGGTAGTGATCGTGCCGGCGGCGCAATCGAGGATCGTCGCCTTTTGCTCGGAGACCTGGTCTACGCGCTCCTTGGAGCCCGCAAAGTAATACCGCTCCGCGAACCCATTCTGCAGCAGTGCTTGCAGATGTTGTGCCATCGCCATGGCCTGCTTCATCTTGCCCATCATCCCGCCGCCCGTCGATTCCGGAGGCGGAGTGACGGCCGCGGCCTGCGCATAGTCTTGGTCGAACGAACCGGGCTGAAGCGTCGCGGCGTCGCCACTCCGCGAGACCTTGGTCACCGAGTCCCAGGCTAGGCCGTTGGGTGCCGCTATTGCTCGCGGCTGCGGAGTCAGTGCGGCAAACGCGACGATTACGGCCGCGAGAGTGGCGCCGGCGAGACGACTTCGATACATCGTCGCCTGTTTCGTTGAAATCCGCAGCGCCACCCTGCCCGATTGATGCTACATGCTCTGCATCTGCCCCATAGCGTTCAGATGATACGCCGCCGCGAGATCCTTCATCGCCGTCGTCAGGATCGCGTGGTACTGAGCATCCGCCGCCAACCCATATTTCTTGTCGATGTCGAGCATCACTTGGACGTGGATCGGATGCGAGACCGCGCGATCGAGCATGACCTCGACGTTATAGCCTTCGCCGGTCTGCCCGGCTGCCCAGAGCGCGCCCGCGAGCGCAGGCCCGTTCTTCGGATCCGGGCTGGGCTTGCTGGGAAGGGCGACTTTCTTTGCCGTGACGATCTTCAGCGAGTCGGCGACAACGAAGTCGAACGTCTTGAGAAACTGCGCGACCTGATCCTTGCCGTACTGTTTCGTGAGCTTGGCCACCTCGGGGTCGAAGTGCGAGCCCGCGAGCACCTTCAGCAGCGTCGCCGTGTCGAAGCTGCTCGGGCCGCCGCCGGCCTCGATCATCGAAAGCGTCACTTGCAGCGCGGGCGCTCCGGTATAGACGCAGCACGAGCCGCTGAAGCGGGTCGGCTGGTCGACGATGTCGGACATCAATTTAGCCGATGCGATGCCGGTGAAGATCATCGCGAGGGCGGCCGCGGCGATCGCGGTCCATCGAAGGTTCTTCATGGGTTCCTTTCCGAGCCGTAGCTCTCGCAAAACATAAGACTCGGAAGAAACGGGCGAGACGTATCGCCGGATTGCTACTGCAGGCTGATCATCGCGATCGGCTTGGTGGTCGGTTGCTGCGAGCCGCCCTCCGGCTCGATGCTGACCGCGACGGCCGCCAGCGTCGTGGCCGTCTCGGGTAGCCGCACGACCGTCATGCCCGTCGGGGCCGGCATGAACGTCTTCGACGGCGCGACGGTCTTCGCGCCCTTTGTAAGCGTCCATGCCTGGTAAACCTTGCCGCGCGGCGGCATGGGCATGTCGTGCATCGCGATGTAGAGCCGCGGTCCGTGCATCACCACCTCGCCGTGCGCGAACGGATGCCGCTGGGAATCGGGGGCCATGAAATCGGCAATCGTCTGGTTTTGCTCGACGACCTGTGCTCGCTCTTGGCCGAGCCGATTGGTCAGCGAGAGATCGAAGAGGCCGGCGACGATCGCCAGCGCCAGGCAGGCCGCCGCCGCGGCGTACGCGGGCCACGGACGAATCGCCCGTGGGCGACGCACCTCGCCACGCACGTGCTTCATGATCCGGGCTTTGAGCAGCGGGCTCGCGACGGCGGCGCCCGATGTGTCATCCGCGCAGGCCTCGGCTGAGTACGCCACGGCCGTCACCGCCGGCTGCAACAACCGGTATTCGGCGCGGCACTCTGCGCAATCGCGCAGATGCGCGATCACGTCGGAGGCTTCACCCGGTCGAAGGGCGCCGAGCGCGTACGCGGCCACGGCGTCGAGCATCTCGTCGTGCGAGCTCATACCGTGATCGCTCCCTCCAAGACGTTGCGCAGCCGCCGCAGTCCGGTCCGAATTCGCGTCTTCACAGTTCCCAGAGGCAGGCCGAACCGGCGCGCGATCTCCTGATGCGTGATGCCGCCGAAAAAGCCGAGCTCGATCGGCTCGCGCTGTTCGGGCGGCAGCCGCGCGAGCGCGTCCCGCACGCGCGCGCCGTCCAGGTGGGCGATCGCGGCGTCCTCGAGCGTATCGTCCACCGGCAGCGAGTCGGGGAACTCGCCCTCGTCTCGAACCCCGCGGGAGCGGACGACGTCGAGCGCGCGATTGCGTGTGACGCGCGCGATCCAGGCACCGAAACTCCCGCCGCGAAAGAGCGCCGGGCTGTCCCAGACTTTCAGGAACACGGCCTGCGTCACGTCCTCGGCAGCGCTTGGGTCGGCAAGCACGCGCAAAGCGAGCCCGTAGACGAGCCGATGGTACGCGTCGTAGAGCGCCTCGAAGGCGTCGGCATCACGGGCGCGCACGCGCTCGATGAGCCGGCTCGCGTCTTCCACGGCGCCAGCTTTCTCTGTAATCCTCAGTCCGCACTCCTTGCTCAACGCGCCGGGGCGCAAAATGGATTTGTCCTTCGACTCCGCTCAGGCTGACATGCAACCGCCGGGCGCTGGGGCGAATCGTACGGCGCATGCAGACGATAAAGGAAACTCAACGCCGTCAGTCGCCGGGCGGGCGGCCGCAGCCCCTGGCGTTTCACGACGGGCTGCTGTGGATCGGATCCTGGGACACCGGTAAGCTCTACGGGATGGACGCGCGGCAGTGGACGGTGAAGCATGAGGTCGACGCGCCGGGAAGGCCGTTCGGCCTGGCCTCCGTGGGCGGCGCGCTCCGCGTCGTCGCCGCGCTCGACGAAGACGACCGCTATCTCTTCAGCTTTACGCCGGAACGCGGCTTCGACGCGAGCAGCAAGACGCCGTGCCCGGACCTCACCGGGTCGCACTTGGCCTCGGACGGATCCTCGCTCTATCTGTGCCAGCAGGGCAAGGGCCGCATCCTCGAGCTCGACGATCGCGCGGGAGTTAGGCGCGAGGTCGCGCTGCGGACGCGTTGCGCAGGCTTCGCCTTCCGGGCGCCGGGCGATTGCCGTATGCTCACCGCCGACGAAGAGTTCGATCACCTCACGTTCGCGCGAATCGACCTGAGCAAAAGCGCGCCCGCGGCGGAAGAGATCGCGCCGATCAATGCGGAAGCGCGCGCGCTCGCCTTTGATGGTGACCTCTGGTGGACGAGCTACCGGGAAGTGAACGAGGTTGTAGCGTTTATGTTCGACTAGCCGAACGGGAATCGGGTCAAAAAGTCCGGCGGCAATCCCATGCTCTTGAGGACGTCGACCTTCGCGCAATCCGTGCATACTCCGCCGCGCCGCGCGATGCGTGCTTCGCCCTCGGCGACAAATGGGCTTCCGCAGCGGGTGCACTGGTAGAGTTCGGCCATGACGGGTTCTTTCCACCATAGCCTACCTCGCAAAACGCAATTATGAATTAGGGTGCCGTTAGTGTAGCGCGATCGATACTATAAACGCTATCGACGATGCGGTCACGATGACCGAGACGCCCCAGCCGGCACTTGCCAGGGGCACGCCAATCGGCTTTCCCCGCATGACGTTTCGATTCCGCGCGGCGAGCAGCATCAGGGCGAGGGTGATCGGAGTCGCGAGCCCAGCGATTACCGACGTCCAGTACAGCAACGACATCGTGGGTATTGGGAACAGCGCCAACGCGCCTGCGATCGCCAGCGATACGAAAATCGCCCGATAAAACGCGGCTGCCTCGCCCGGCTTGTTCGCCAAACCCGCGCGCCAGCCGAATGTCTGCGCAACCACGTAACCATTCGTAGCCGCTATCACGGGCACGGCGATGGCGGCAGACGCGAGAAGCCCGATGCCGAACAGCATTTGATCGAGCGAACCTGCCAACGGCCTCAACGCGGCTGCCGCGTCGGCCGCAGTACTTACCGGCAGATGATGCTTGCCCGACGTCGCCGCCGTTGCGATCAAAATGAATAGAAAGCTCGAGCCGGCGACGAGCATCCCGACCACCGCATCCGTGTTGACGGCGCGCAGCTGCGAAAGCGCCGGGCGCCGCTCGGCGACCTCGATCGATTCCCAGAAGTACACGTAACTCGTCAACGTTGTGCCGAGCAGCGCGATCGCTCCGCCGGCGAAGACGGGCGAAAGCTCAAAATGCGGCAGCACGATTCCGCGCAACACCATACCCCAATCCGGGCGCGCCAAGATCGCGCTTGCGACATAGCATAGGAAGATCAGCGTCAACGACGCCAGGGTGCGTTCGATTCGTAGATAAGACTTCGTCGCCAGCAGCCAGCCCGCGAGCAGGGCGAGCGGAACGACGAAGTAGTAGAACGGCAGACCGAACAGCAGCGTCAGGGCTTGCGCACCCGCCTGCAGGTCCGCGCCGAGCGTGGCCAAGCCGATCGCGACGATAGCGATCGCGCCGGCCATCGCGGGTCCGCGGCCGAACGTGCGCACAATCGCCTGTTGCAGACTCATCTGCGACGTCGTTGCGACGGATGCTGCAATGGCTTGAATGAGCGCGAGCATCGGAAGCATCAAGATCACGAGCCACGCCATGCCGTACCCGGTCGCCGCGCCGACGACCGCGATCGCGCCGACCGTCGTCGGATCGTTGGCGGATGCGCCGGAGACCAGTCCCGGGCCGAGTCCGCGAACGAATTGCCGGCGCGGTTCCATTGCCGACGCGGTGCTTGAAACGGTCTCCGTCATCGCGCGACCATCTTAACTCATGTTAACGACCCTCGGATCGCCTTCCGAGTGCGTTTTTAGGATAGTTACGGACCCCCGTTTACGGTACACTTGGCTTCTCACCATACATTTGCAGTGTTAAGGAGTCTGCCATGCCAGGCCAAAGACAGCCCAATATCGTCGCAATTATGGGCGACGACATCGGTTGGTTCAACATCGGCGCCTATCACCAAGGGATGATGGCGAGCAGGACGCATTCCCTCGACCGGCTCGCGGCCGAGGGAATGCGATTTACCGATTACTACGCCGAGGCCAGCTGCACTGCCGGCCGCGCCGCGTTCATCACCGGTGAGATCCCCCGGCGGACCGGGCTGACGACGGTGGGTCAGGCCGGCGCGAAGGTCGGGATGCCCGACGAGGCACCGACGATCGCGACCGTTCTCAAGTCGATGGGATATGCGACCGGTCAGTTCGGCAAGAATCACCTCGGCGACCTCAACCAATACTTGCCGACGCTCCACGGGTTCGACGAGTTCTTTGGTTATCTGTATCACCTCGATGCCATGGAGGATCCTGCGCATCCGAACTATCCGCAGGAGCTCAAGGACAAGGTAGGCCCGCGCAACATGCTCCATTGCTGGGCCACCGACAAGGACGACACGACGGTCGATCCGCGCTGGGGGAAAGTCGGCAAGCAGCGCATCGAGGATTGCGGCACGCTGTATCCGGATCGCATGGAAACCGTCGACGACGAGATCCTGCAGCACGCGCTCAACTTCATCGACAGCGCGAAGACGGCGAACAAGCCGTTCTTCGTCTGGCTCAATCCGACGCGCATGCACGTCGTGACGCATCTCTCAAAGAAGTATCAGGGCATGCGCACGCCGGAGAACGGCTGGTCCGAATCGGAGGCCGGAATGGCGCAGCTCGACGACATCGTCGGCTCGATGATGAAGAAACTCAAAGACGACGGCTTGGACGACAACACGATCGTCATCTTCACGACCGACAACGGTGCCGAGAACTTCACGTGGCCCGACGGCGGGCAGACGCCGTTCGCCGGCGGCAAAGGAACGGTCCTGGAGGGCGGCTTCCGTGCTCCGTGCATCGTGCGCTGGCCGGGCAAAGTGCCCGCAGGAAAAGTTGAAAACGGCATGTTTGCGAGCCTCGACTGGTTTCCGACGTTCGTGGCCGCCGCCGGCGATCCGAACATCGTCGACGAGCTGCTGAAAGGCAAGCAGCTCGGTGATCGTACCTACAAGGTGCATCTCGACGGATACAACCAACTGGACCTGATCACCGGGAAGGGTCCCTCGAAGCGCCACGAGTTCTTCTACTTCGCAGAGGGGACTCTCGGCGCCGTTCGGCTCAATGACTACAAGTATCGCTTCATCGATCAACCTAGCGGGTGGCTTGGCGGCACGGTGAAAGTCGACTGGCCGATCCTCGTGAACCTTCGGCTCGATCCCTTCGAGCGGACCGGGCTCGCGGGATCGCTCGCGTATTACAACTGGTTCGCATATCAGTTCTGGCGCTTCGTACTCGTCCAAGAGGTCGTCGGCAAGCTCGCACAAACCGCGATCCAGTTTCCACCCATGCAGGCGGGCGCCTCATTCAACCTCGACGAGGTCAAAGATCAAATCCAAAAGGCGATGGCAGCACACGCCGGCGCATAGAAAGGACGCATCTACATGCCCGAGAAGAAACCGAATTTCCTCATCCTCTGGGGCGACGACGTCGGCATCTGGAACATCAGCAAGTTCAGCCACGGAATGATGGGGTATCGAACCCCCAACATCGACCGCGTCGCCAACGAAGGCGCCCTCTTTACCGATTATTACGCGCAGCAGAGCTGCACCGCAGGCCGCGCCAGCTTCATTTGCGGGCAAAACCCGATCCGGACCGGGCTCACGAAGGTCGGCATGCCGGGCGCTACGGTCGGCCTGCAAAAGGAAGACCCGACCATTGCCGAGCTGCTCAAGCCGCTCGGCTACGCCACGGGTCAGTTCGGTAAGAACCACCTCGGCGACCGCAACGAGTATCTGCCGACGGTGCACGGCTTCGACGAGTTCTTCGGCAACCTATATCACCTCAACGCTGAGGAAGAGCCCGAGCTGCCCGACTATCCCAAAGACCCGAAGTTCAAAGCGATGTTTGGGCCGCGCGGGGTGATGCACTGCTGGGCGACGGACAAGGACGATCCCACGACGGATCCGCGTTGGGGGCGAGTCGGAAAGCAAAAGATCGAAGACACCGGACCACTGACCAAGAAGCGGATGGAGACCGTCGACGAGGAGATCACCGCGGCCGCGCTCGGTTGGATGGAGAAACAGGCCAAGGCGAACCAGCCGTTCTTCCTCTGGTACAACTCCACGGCGATGCACTTCCGCACGCACGTCGCTGCGAAGAACATCGGCAAGAGCGGCCAGGACCCGTACAGCGATCGCATGGTCGTGCACGACGAACAGATCGGCATGATGCTCGACAAACTCGAAGAGTTGGGAATCGCAGACAACACGTTCGTGATGTACTCGACCGACAACGGCCCGGAAAACGACACCTGGCCCGACGGCGCCACCACGCCGTTCCGCGCTCAGAAGGACACCAACTGGGAGGGCGGCTGGCGCGTGCCCTGCTTCATTCGTTGGCCGGGCAAGATCAAGCCGGGGTCCGTTTTCAACGGCATCGTCGACCACATCGACATGTTCCCAACGCTGCTAGCGGCGGCCGGCAATCCGGACGTCGTGAAGCAGCTCTACGACGGATCCACCGTCAACGGCATGAACTACAAGGTCCACCTCGACGGCTTCAACATGGTTCCCTACCTCGCCGGCCAGGTAAAAGAAAGCCCGCGTAAGGCCAAGGTGTATTTCAGCGACGACGGCGACATCATCGCCGTTCGCGTCGGCGATTGGAAGTTCAACCTATCCGTACAGCGAGCCCACCAAATGCAGCTCTGGGCCGAGCCATTCGTGAAGTTGCGGGTTCCGCACATCTTTAGTATGCGGCGAGACCCATTCGAGATAGCCGACGTCAACTCGAACACCTACTGGGATTGGTTCGTGGATCACGTCCCGCAGATGTACTTGATGCAAGCGGTCGTAGCGAGCCAGATCGAGGACTTCGTGAAGTTCCCGCCGCGGCAGAAGCCAGCGTCCTTCAATCTGGACGCAGTGCTAGAGCAGGCGAAGACGCCTCACGGCTGACGCATCGTCCTCGCGGGTGGGTGACTTTTACGAAAGTTACCCATACCCGCCGCCGATCGACGATCTCGATGCTTACCGCCGGCGCTGGGACGAGCGCCGGCGGCGGGTTGAATCATGTCTCTTCTGGCCGGCCGAAAACTACCGCGACGACCGGAGCATACTCGTCGCCGGCTGCGGCACGGCGCAGGCCGCCCGCTACACGGCGCGTTGGCCGCATGCGCGCGTCGTCGGCATCGACGTGAGCGCGACGAGCCTCGAGTACACGCGTGAGCTAAAACGCAAACACGCACTCGACAACCTTGAAGTGCGCCAACTGTCGGTGGAGCGCGCGACCGAGCTCGAGCAAACCTTCGATCACGTCGTCTGCACCGGCGTGCTGCACCATCTGGAGGAGCCCAACGCGGGCTTGCGTACGTTGCGCGACGTGCTCGCGCCGGGCGGGGCGATGCACATCATGGTGTACGCGCCCTACGGCCGCGCAGGAGTTTACATGCTGCAGGAGTACTGCCGGCGTCTGCGCATTGGGTGGAGCGATCGAGAGATCGACGACCTCGCGGCGAGCCTGAAGGCGCTTCCCGCCGACCATCCTATCGCGCCGCTGTTACGACAGGCGCCGGACTTCGCTACCAAGGCCGGCGTCGCCGACGCGCTCCTTCATCCGCGTGACCGCTCCTATTCGGTACCCCAGCTCACGGAGTTCCTGGACGGCGCCGGCTTGGTCTTCGGGCGCTGGCTGCGCCAGGCGCCCTATCTGCCATGGTGCGGTGCTCTCGCCTCGTCGCCGCACGGCGCTCGGCTCGCCGAACTGGAACCGCACGAACAATACGCGGCCATCGAGCTATTTCGCGGTACGATGGTTCGCCATAGCGTCGTCGCGTACGGCGAGCGAGACGTCGCGCGTAGGCAGGCCGTCGCGTTCGACGGAGATGATTGGCTCGAGTACGTCCCGATGCGGTTGCCGAACACCGTCGTCGTGCACGATCGCCTGCCCGCGGGTGCATCGGCCGTGCTGATCAACCGCGACCATACGTTCACCGACCTCTATCTTCCGATCGACGCGCGGCAAGAACGTCTGCTCGAGGCAATCGACGGCTCGCGCCGCATCCGCGATATGGGCCGCGCGACGGCCGACCACGATTTCGCGCGAGCGTTCTTCGAGCGGCTCTGGCGCTGGGATCAGATCATCTTCTCAACGGGCAAAGTTCCCGATCAAGAGTCGGGCCAGTAACGCGGCCGCCGGGGTGTGCAAGTCGAGGGAGGAAAACCATTACGCGACCTCACCAACGTGACATTGACGTGAAAATTACCAACGACGCGCACGAACCGCGCCGCGACTGGGGTGAAAGCGCCGCGCTGATCGTTGCACTTGCCCTCTTCATCGGACTACCGAACCGATATGCAATGGGCGGCCCGTTTACAATAATTGCATTGGGCGCCATTTTGGCGACAGCCGTTGTGCTGTCGTTACTCTTCACGATCATCGCCTACGGAAAGTGGGCACGATTGGTAATGGTCGTTGCAGTCATCGTTCTAGCGGTTGCCAACCTGGCCGCGATGTCGAGCCTAATCTCCCTCATGCTGCATAGCCCGGGAAATATCGATGCCCACCGGCTGCTGACGTCCGGTATTGCCATCTGGATCTTCAATATTATCATCTTCGCCGTCCTCTTTAATGAGATGAGCGAAGCCAACTTTTCGTTTCCGGGCCCCAAAAATGCGGAAAAGCGCCGACTAGTATTCTTAGACTACCTGTTTCTTTCGTTCACGACGGCGACTGCGTTCAGTCCAACCGACATGTCGCCCCTTACGACGAAAGCCCGAATGGCCATGATGCTCGAGGCAACGATCTCGTTGGCGACGCTTGCAATCGTCGCCGCGCGCGCCGTCAATATTCTGACGTAACGTTTCCGAGCACTAGTCGCGCGAGCAGCGCGGCGAGGCAGCCGTGGAGCGCGAACGCCGGCCAGAGCAAAAGGCCGACCAGGTCTCCGCGCACTCCCAGGTACAGAAAGAAGATCGCCGCGAGCAGATTGTACAGAAAAAGTCCCCGCGCGGAGCGCGAGAGCGCGAGTCCGCAGAGGCCGAAGCCGGCGACGCGGCCGACGGCGGAACCCGGCGCGGAGAGATCGCTCCCGATCAACAGCCATGCAACGAGCGACGGAGCGACGATGAGCGCGATCCCGGCGGCCGTCTCCACGGCGGCCGCGAAAGGAACCAGCTTCAATTATTAAATGCTACTACTGCCGCGCCAGGATCATGGTGAGCACCTGTTCGCGGTCAAGGAGATGATCGGAGCTTTCCCCGCTCGTTTCAATAACCACCGCCTGCACCGTGCCATTGAACGCGCTCTCGTCAGGGGGCATATCCGGCGTCATCGGAGAGCCGCGCTTGACGCCGACGTCGGAAGTCTCGTCGGCTGAGAACACCATCGGAACGGTCTCGTTCAAGCGGCCGCTGCCGACGGCTTTGCCGTCAATGTAGAGCGTCACGGTGCCGCCCTTCGCAAGTCCGCCTCCATCGTAGGCAAACTCCATCCTGGCCTGATGCGTCCCGGCAGTGAGCGCTTGCGTGGACTCGATCACGGTTTGGCGCAGTCCGACAAAATTGTAATGATATGTCAGCTTTCCGTCTTTGACGTAGAACATCCAACCGCCGCCGATCCCGCCTTGCGATAAGATGACTCCGTTCGCCGGTTTTCCTTCAGGAATGACGAGTTGAGCCGTGATCGAGTGGCTCTTGTTCTTGACGTTGACGATGCCATTTTCGTTAAGTGCACCCATGCCGTTAGCGAGGACCTGAGAGGTGCCCCGCACCAACACCGGCCTTCCAGCCACGTCGGAATTAAACCGCTCGGCGGTTCGATCGTCCATCGGCAACACGTTATTCCGCGTGGCTTCGATGAGCCAAAGACGCTGAAGCTCGTGGAGTTTGTCCGGCATCTCCTTTGAGAGATCGTGAGCCTGCGACCAGTCCTTGTTCGTGTCGTACAGTTCCCACACGTCATCACTAAACTGCGGCCTGCCCGTCATGAGCCAGGGCGTACTATGCCGCGTTACCGCTGTCCAGCCCTTGTGATAAATTCCTCGGTTGCCGAACATTTCAAAGTACTGTGTTTCCCGGCGCTCGGCCGCCTTGGGATCCTCGAAGCTGTACGCCATACTGACGCCCTGCATCGGAACCTGTCCGACGCTGTTGACCATGTACGGCTCGGGCAGCTGCGCGGCCTCGAGGATGGTCGGCGCCACGTCGATGACGTGATGAAACTGATGCCGTACCTCGCCCTTAGCCTTGATGCCCTTCGGCCAGCGCACAATGGTGCCGTTGCGCGTCCCGCCCCAGTGCGAAGCGACCTGCTTGGTCCACTGGTACGGCGTGTCCATCGCATGAGCCCAGCCGACCGCATAGTGGTTGTACGACTCCGGCCCGCCGAGCAGGTCCATGCGCTGCGTCAAGAAGTCAACCGTCTCAAGCGCGTTCAGCCCGTTGAAAGGTATGCATTCATTAAATGTTCCTTGAGGCGTGCCCTCGGCGGAGGCGCCATTGTCGCCGATAATATAGTAGATCAGCGTGTCGTCGAGCGCCTTGATTTGATCGAGCGCGTCGATGAGGCGGCCGATGTGATAATCGGCGAATGAAAAGAAGCCGGCGTAGACTTCCATCTCGCGCGCGAGTACGCGCTGGAACTCGGACGTTTGGGAGTCCCACGACGGAATCTCCTTCGGGCGCGCCGTGAGCTCGCAATCGCTTGGTATGACGCCGAGTTGCTGTTGTCGCGCGAAGGTCTCTTCGCGCAGCTTGTCCCAGCCCTGATCGAACTTGCCCTTATATTTGTCCGCCCATTCTTTCGGGACGTGGTGCGGCGCGTGCGTGGCGCCGGGGGCAAAATACATAAAGAACGGTTTATCGCCGGCGAGCAATCGCTGCTGACGGACCCACGCAATCGCGCGGTCCGTCATGTCCTCCATGAAATGGTAGCCCTCCTCGGGCGTCTTCGCCGGTTCCACGGCTTTCGTGCCCTCGTGAATCGAGGGATACCATTGATTGGTCTCGCCCGCGACGAAACCATAGAAGTATTCGAAGCCGGAGCCGGTCGGCCAGCGATCGAATGGGCCGACGGGGCTGGCTTCCCAAACCGGGACCTCGTGGCACTTGCCGAACTGCGCCGTCGAGTAGCCATTGAGCCGAAGAATCTCGGGCAGCGGCGCCATCGAGTTGGGTCGCATCGAGGTGTAGCCGGGAGCCGAGGTTGCGATCTCCGTGATGCCACCCATTCCAACCGTGTGGTGATTTCGTCCACTCAATATCGCCGCGCGCGTCGGCGAGCAAAGGGCCGTCGTGTGAAAGCGCGTGTAGCGCAAGCCGTCTTTGGCGATTCGTTCCGCCGTGGGTGCGTGACAGGGGCCGCCGAAGACGCTCGACGCGCCGAAGCCGACGTCGTCGATCAGGACGATGAGGACATTCGGCGCCGCTTCCGGCGGTCGCAGCGGTTCGATCGGCGGAAACTTGGAGTCGGGATCCTTCGCATCGTAAGCGATAAAGCCGGCGTACGCCTTATCCGGAATAGGCAGGACTTCGCGCTGAGTAGGGTCCGGTTTACCGTTCGTTTTGGCCACGGATGTCTCCAGTCGTCGTTTGATGCGCTATGATTTTTGAGAGTCGGGGGCAGAGCCGCCGGCGAGTTCCGCGTGTAACCCCTCGCCGAGCGTCTTGCGTTCTTTCTCCGCTTCGGTGAGGGGTGCGGGCTCCCATGGCTCCCATTCCTCCCAGCCCAACGCTTGCGAGGTCAGGCGGAAGCCGAAACCGACCACGAACGCAATTAACGTTGACGTGGCGACGGACCAGCCAAGCGCGACATTGCAGATGACGTAAGCGATGCCGGTCAACCCCGCCGCGGTGACGAAGAACTCGCCGCGCACCAGCTGCTTTGGAATCACGTTGCAGGCCACGTCGATGATCCAACGACCCGCCGTCGTCGCGATGATGCCGATGAGCACGGCAGCCGCGTACCCGAGATGGACGGACAGCGCCGCTTGCGCACCGACGATGGCGTACCACGGCAACGAGAACGCCGTCATGAACTGAAAGAGTCCATCCTTAAATCGCTGTTCGCTGTAATAGTCGATCGCGAGCGCCGCGACGGCAGCGATCGTACACAAGAACAGGTACCACGGGTTAATCAGCGGCGACGGAATCCGGTTGACGAGGACGTCGCGCACGATGCCGCCACCGATGCCGCCCGCGTAGGCCAAGATAATGATTCCCGCGACCGTGAAGTGTTTGTAGTGGTCGGGACGCCGCGCGAGAAGGGCGCCGTTGAAGGCGTTGGTCGTGGCGGCGATCAGCGAGATGTAGTCGAGCAGCGTAAGGGTGCTAAAGCCGAACTTCGAGAGGATCAGCGGCGTCATGAGCCCGACCAGCGTACCACCCGGCCGGAGACCGGTCTATCCGGGAATTGCACGCCTCACAAGAAGGGGAGCTCCACCAGCCGGACGGCGCCGTAGATGAGCCCGATGACGCCGACCCCGACCAGGAACGCGTGCCGCGGGTAGACCATCTTCGTGCTGATCCCGCCTAAGAACGACACGCCCGCGAAGATCACCGTCAGCAGCAGAAAATCGTCGGCATGCTGGTTGGCGGTTTGCGCCTCGGCGAAGCTCGCGCCAGCGGCGTCCTCCAACCGCTTCGCCTCGGCCTTCGTCGCCAGGGAGTATTGCGGCATCACGAAGGGGGATGAAGGCGCTTTGGGATTGTTGCGGGGTTTTGTCGCGAGCCAGGCAGCCATCGCGATCTTCATCTCAGGCCGCAGGCGCTGATAGATGAACTTCGCCTTGGGAGTGTCGCCGGTGTCGACAGCATCGACGTACTGCAGGAATAGCGCCACGTCGATGGCGGTCAGCACGTTGGCGCGATCCGCCGCTTCGGCGGACGTAATGCGATCGGCGTTGGCGACGTTATAATAGCGCGCCTGGTGGCCGCTCCAGCGTCCCGACTGATAACCGCAGATCGCCGACAGGACCGCGGCGATGGAGATCAACGCGACCGAGGCAACGTCGACGAAGCGGTCGACGGTCTGCCGACTGATGGCGGCTAATCCCGGACGCAGCGAAAGCCGAGGTGCGACATGCCCGTGTCGATCATCTGCGGCGAACGCGCGGCCGGCCGGAAACGAAGGCAATAGCTGGGCGAGCAGAGGAACGAGCCGCCTTTGAGCACCTTGCGCGGGATCAGGACCTCCGGCTGACAGGGGTCGTAGCTGAGAGCGCGAGCGTCGCCGGCACAGCAGGGCGACTCCATAGCTGTGCGATCGCTGACGAACCAGTCGCTCGTCCATTCCCACACGTTGCCCGCCACGTCGTAGAGGCCGTAACCGTTGGGCGCGAAACTGCCGACGCGCATCGTGCGCGGCCCGTGCCGCGCGGTGCTCTTGTACGGGAACTCGCCCTGCCACGTGTTCGCGGCGGGCTTTCCGCCCGGCTCCATCTCGTCGCCCCAGACGAAGTCTCTGCCGTCGAGCCCGCCGCGCGCCGCGTACTCCCACTCGGCCTCGGTCGGGAGCCGTTTCTCCGCCCAACGCGCGTACGTCTCGACGTCTTCGTACGCAACGTGAACGACTGGGTGATCCGGACGCGAGTCGATCGAGCTGCCCGGGCCTTCCGGATGCTTCCAGCTCGCGCCCGGCACCCACGCCCACCACTGCGTGTAGTCGCGGAGATCGACTGGGCCGGGCGTCATGTGAAAGACGAGCGCGCCCGGCACCAAGTTCTCGGGCGGCGCCCCGGGGTAGTCGGCAGGATTCAACGGCCGTTCGGCGATGGTGGCGTAGCCGGTCGTACGGGCGAACTTCGAAAAATCGGAGTTGGTAACGGCGCGCGTGTCGATCCAGAAGCCGTCGACCGCCACCTCTCGCTCCGGCCCCTCTTCCGGATAGAATCGGTCCGATCCCATGCGGAACGTGCCGCCTTCGATTCGAACCATGCCCTCGCGCGTCGTCTCAATCATCCGTCAGTATCTTACGAGCAGGAGACGGTCCGCGCAAGTCTGCATTTTTGGGATAGTGCGCTCTACCGGTCCCGCGGTACACTTGCGCGGCAAGGAGAACATCGCCATGGCCGCCCCTGAATCGTCAGTCGCGACACGCGTTACACATCGCGAATTCAAACTGTTATTGAAGGCGGAACGCTTCCCCACGCGACGCGCGCTCCTCGATTTCAACAAGCTGCTCGAGGAGATCGCCGCCAAGCTCCACATCCGCTACGAGCCGTTCGATCCAATTGACGCGCAGCTGCGGATCGTGCAGTTCTACGACACCTCCGATCAAACGCTGCGGAAGAACCGGCTGATCTTCCGGATCCGCCAGCTACGGCAGGCGCTGTGGCCCGACGAGAGCTGGGAGGTGACCTTCAAGGCTCGCCACGCCGATCGTAAGACGGCCGAAGCTTTCGATACCACATCGACATTTCCGAAGCTACAGAAGAATAAGTTCAAGGAAGAAATCCTGCGCGGCGATGCCCCGGGCACGACTGCGAGCATCTATTCGAACAACGCCATTATCGAGTCGCCGGAACTCAACGTCGAGGTACCGCTTCAAAAACTAGCAGACGCGCTCCCGCATTTGAAAACGTTGAACCTGAACTTCGATCAGACGATGACGATCGTCCATGGCGCGAAAGTGTTCGAAATCGAGTCTAAGCTGGGGAACCTCTTCTTCGGCCATCACACGACGGCAACCGCGACGCTCGCCGTCTGGGCTCGTCCCGTCCCCGACAAGTTCGAGCCTCTCATCGCCGAGTTCGGTTGGTCCTATCATCCCGTCGACGACGAGAAGGGCAAGGAGGCCGACAAGGTCGCGGACCAGTTCTTCAAAGACATCCAGCTTCCGTTGAAAGACTGGATCACATCCGGAACCACGAAGACCGCGTTGATTTACGGCGACGACGGAAACTAGCGCGCGGTCACTAGGACTCGCTTGATGGAGCGGTGCGCGTGTAGAAGACGCCGAGCAGCGATGCGAGTATTATCTGGATGATGAAGTAGGTCAGAACGGCCGCGGCGACGTCGCCTCGGCCGAAGACGCTCGTCGCGAGCAGGGCCGCGAGGCCGATGTTGCGGAGCGCCGTCCCCACGCTCAGCGTGCGCCGGTAGGCGCGATCGCGACCGCCGAGGACCCAGCCGGTCAGCAGGGACAGCAGCACAATGCAGCCCGTGGCGAGCATTCCGAGCGATCCGTAGACCGTTCCGATCGCCCGGGCGATCGGGCCGCCGAGTACCACCAGCAATGCGATGACGACGACGAGTACGATGACAAGTAGCGGCCGTAGTAGGCGGCTCGCGACTTGCGGCGCGCGCGCGCTCACGAGCATTCCGATCAGGAGCGGCACGAGCTGAAACACGACCAGCGAAAGGACGACGCTGTTCGCTGAGATGGGGCTGCCGGGGAGCGCGAGGCTCGCCGTGATCGGGACCGTGATGACGGACAGCGCCGGCAACAGAAACGCCAACGCGACGGCGAACCCGAGACTTCCGCCCTTTTTTCGGCCGCCCGACAACACGACGAACGGCACGCCCGGGCAGATCGCCATCAGCAAGATTCCCGTAGCGATGGGCTCGCTCGGATGAAAGACGACCCGCACGAACAGCACGCCCAACAGCGGAACGACGATGAAGTTCGCAAGGAACGCTCGGCCCAGCAGCCCGTAGTCTCGCAGGACGATCTTCAGGTGAGCGATGTTGACCTGCAGCCCGGTGTGCAGCATCAGCGAGACGAGCAGAACCATCGCGACGATCTTTGCGGGGTTCACGAATCCAACATCCTCCATCTGACGTTGCGTACCCCCGCGCGCTGCGTGAGCCCGCTCGAGAAGCGCTCGACGACCGAATCGTCGCGACGCGGCAGCCGTAGCTCCACCCGGACTTCTTGCCCTTGGTCCGTCGACTCGGTAGAAATGCTGTGAAGAATCAGGTTGCTCGCCTTGACGACTTCGACCACGGCGGCGCGAACGTCTTCCACTGCCGAGTCCTCGCACGCGGCGTGGACGCGATACGTCTTTTCGCCGTGCCGCTCTTGATAGACGGCGGCTTGCGAGTCGATCTTCTCGACGAGCGGCTGCAGCGCGAGGTTGAACGCGACGATTCCGGCGGCACCCATGAACGCATGAGCGAACTGCCCGACCCCGGCGAGCGCTCCGACCGCGGCGGTCGCCCAGATCGTCGCGGCGGTGTTGAGGCCCGAGATGCTCGCGCCTTGGCGCAGGATCACGCCGCCGGCGAGAAAGCCGACACCCGTGACGATGTTGGCCAGGATGCGGGTTTCGCCATCCGAGCCGACGACCGGCCCCAACAGTGTAAACAGCGCCGCGCCGATCGCGACGAGCGCGCTCGTGTGCACCCCGGCACCTCGCTGCCGCCACTGCCGCTCGAAACCGATCAGCGAGCCGAGCAGTCCGCCGACGACCACGCGCAGCGCAAACTCGGTGGCGGTCGGCATAGTAAGTCTAGCGCAGCGCGATCGCGCCGACGGCCGCCCCGCCCAAGATGAGCAGTGCGGGGTTCACGCGGGTGCGCAGCGACGCGTAGAAAACAGCCAGCCCGACGAGCAGCGTGATCCATCCGGTCACGGCGCCTTTGCCGAAAGTGATCAGACCCGCTACTGCCAGGCCGATCGCGACCGGCGCCAGCCCGCGCTGGATCGACGCGCGCCACGGCCATGCCGCGAGACGGTTCCAAACGCGCCCGACGACGAACGTCAGGATTCCAGTCGGCACGAAGAACGCGAGCGCGGCGATCAGCGCGCCCGGGATCCCGGCGACCCGTTCGCCGATCGTCGCCACCATCATCATGTTCGGTCCCGGCGACAGCTGCCCGACACTATAAATATGGATCAACTGCGCATCCGTCAGCCAGCGGTGCACGCCGACCACGAGGAGCTTCATCTCCGGAAACGCCGCCATGCCGCCGCCGATCGTCAGCAGCGAGAGGTAGCCGAATACGCGCGCTATTGCAGGGATCTGATCCACGCGTGTGAGTCCTCGTGCGGGCGATCGGTTTTCTTGACCGGGCGATACGCGAAGATCGCGAGCGCGCCGACCGAGAGCAGCACGACCGGCACCGATAATTTAAAGTGGTTGATGCCCAACACGGCGGCGAGAATGAAGAACGCGTCGTAGAATCCCTTGACGGTCTTCTTTCCGATCTGAAACCACGTGGCCGCGATCAGCCCGGTCGCCGCAGCCGCCACGCCGTGGAGTGCCGCGGTGACGATCGGCCGATTCCCGTTCATGCCGTACGCGACGCCCGCGGCGGTCATGAGGATCAATGCCGGGAGACACATTCCGATCATCGCCGCGACGGCGCCAAGCGTGCCGCGGAGGCGATCGCCCGCGAGAATCGCCATGTTCGTCGCGTTGAGTCCCGGAAGCGTGTTGCTCAACGACATGAGCTCGAGAAACTCCGTGTCGTCGAACCAGCGCTTCTTCCTAACCAGCGCGCTGCGCAGATAGGCGACCACGCCGCCGCCGAAGCTGGTGGCGCCGATCTGGAGAAAGACGCCGAAGAGTTCGAGCGCCGATACGGCCTTGGGTTTTGCGGCCGCCACCGCCTCCGCCATCGCACCATGATAGCAACTTCCTGCCCCACGCTCTATCCCAAAACGGCAGGGCTTGCGTTTTTGGGATACTGTCGGGACGAACACCGGGCGTACACTAGCACTCATGACGACGCTCACAGGTCGGATCTTCGTTGCCGTGCTCGCCGCCATCGTCGCGGCCGGGGCGCCCTGGCATCCGGCGCGCGCGACCGGTACCGTCCGGATCCTGCAAAACGGCGGTTCGGCGAAGATCTATGCGAACGTACGAATCTCCATTCGAAACGAGAGCATGGCGATCACGTCTGCCGACGGGCAAGGGACGCTGGTTCTGGGCAAGGCCGCGTGCACCAAGGTCGACGAGCTGCTCGAGTGCCTGCCCTACGACGCTACGCTGTTCCAGAACGGTACGCGCTTTCACATCGCGCTGCAATCCGGCACCGTATGGCTGAATCCCAGCAAGAGCGAGCAGCGGCTGACGCACTCTTGGACGGAGCTGCCGCCCCGCGGCGTGATGCTGGCGATCCGCACGAAACGTGGAACGTACGTGACGATGACGGGGATCGTTGATGAGGTGCAACGATGAAGGCGAAACGCGTCGCAGCGATCACACTGCTTTTCGCTCTTGCTCCGCTAGGGGCTGCCGCTGGCGGCCGCGGAGGCTTCGCGCGGCCGGCCGGCGGATTCGACATGCACGGCGAGGGCGCGCCGGCACGCGCGCCGCAAAGCGCGAGCCATTCAAGCACGGGACCGTACGGTACAAACCGCTCGACGACGGTCAACAGCAGCGGTAACGGCTACAACCGGACGACGACCGCCTCCAATGGTAACTACAACCGCACGACCTCGGGCGGTGCGAACGCAAACGGCAACTACTATCACGGATCCGCCGGCAGCGGTCCCAATGGCTCGTACAGCCATTACGGCAGCGGCAACGCATACAACCGCACCTATAGCGGATCCACGACGGCGACGAACGCCTGGGGACAGACCTATCATGCGAGCACCTATGCCAACAATGGCGTCGTCTATCACGGTGCGGTAGTGACCAATCCGGTGTACCACGGCTACGCCGCATGGGGTTGGAACGGTGGGTACGCGTGGTATGCGGCGCCGTACTATTGGGGCGGCGGATTCTGGGGCGCATTCGCGATCGGCGCGACGTCCGCAGCCATCTACGGATCGATCGTCGCCAACAACGTGACGTACGCGTCGTATCAAGCCGAGCCGAGCAGTCCCGGTGCAAAGCTCCTTGCAAGCTATCAGCTCACGCAGACGCAGTGCGGACCTCCGAATCTGGTCGTGATCTACGGCCCCAACAACAGCGTCATCTGCGCGTACCCGAACAGCCTAGTGTCCGCCGGAAACTACAGCGTCGACTCGCAGGCTCTCACGATCGTATCCGAACACTCGTAGCCGTCCCCTGCGCCTCTTGCTGTGAACGCGTCCGAGATCGGCCCGCTCGCGCTCGCGCATCTGCGTTGAAATCTGCAGTCGCCGCGGCGGTCGCGCTCGCGGCGTTCGTGGCCGCGGCGAGAGTCGCCCCCGCTCAGACGCCCGAGAGCGACGAGGAGAGTACCGTTCCCGCGGCGAGCCCGACGCCGTCGCCCGCGCCGAAGGCGCTGACCTATCACGGGTACGTCCGTTCCTTCTACTTCACGCGTCAGAACGCGTCGAATAATCCCGGCACGCAATTCGACTATACGCCGGGCGCAAAGTACAACTCCAACGCGGTCAACGAGGCCGCGTGGAACACCGGCATATCGCTCGACGCCGATTACGGCTTCCCCGGCGGCCAATGGAACGCCGGTGCGTCGTACTTTTACGCCAACCCGATAAACGGTCCGTGCGTCGTAGCAGCAAATCACGCCAGGGGCGCGGTCTGCGTAACGCAGATTCCGCCCAGGACCAATTCCGACGATACCTTGCCCGGCTTCACGATGAGCACGTTCTACGAAGCCTACGTTGCCTATAAGGCTTACAACTTTGCGGGAACGCTAGGAAACCAGCTCTTCCGCTCTCCCTGGGCTAATCCATCGGATTCTCGGCTCAAGCCCGCCGCGTTTTCGGGCGGCGATCTCGCGTACTCGGGCGTCGCGCACTGGACGTTCGAGGCCGCGGACATGCTCGCATTCGAAAATCGTACAAGCTCCGATTTCAGCCAGCAGACCCTGCTCACGAGCTATCCTGCCGGGGCCAAGGGACTTCCCAGCAACATCAACTTCCCGGGCGGCCAAGGCGTGAAGACGAACGGCTTCGCATACGGCAAGGCGGCCTACGCCGATCCGGCCACGGGCTTCTCGGCCGCCGGCTTCCTCTACGGCATCAGCGATCTCACGAATATCTGGTGGTTCGACGGCGACTATACGTTCACGAAAGTGCCTTGGAAGCCGTTCGCCGCGCTGCAGGGCGGCTTCGAGAGCAACACCGGCCGCTCGTATCTCGGGAAGATCGCGAGCCAAGACGTCGGCGTGCAGATCGGAGCCGACGTCTCCAAGAATTTTCGCATCACCGCGGGCTACGATTCGATCCCATGGCGCAGCGACACGATCTTCCTGCCCAAGAACGTAACGTGCAACAGCTCGTATCAGATCGTCACGAAGGCGGCGACCCTGGCGTACTTCCTTCCGATGAACGCCGCGCAATGTCTCGCGAACCCGAGCGGCACGACGCAGATCTATTACGGCGGCTGGGCCAGTCCGTACACGGACAGCTACTCGACGGACCCGTTCTTCACGACGAGCGTCACGCAAGGCATGGTGGACCGGCGCGCGCCGGGGACGTCGTGGAAGGTCGGTCTGACGTTCACCTCCGACGATAAGCGCTGGGTCTTCATCGCGACCGACGCGTGGTACGACTACGGTAACGCGTTGGCCCCGCAGAGCACGAATATCTGGGTGCTCGACGGACGCTACCATCTGAGTCCCGTCGGCAAGGGACGATATCGCGGGCTCCTACTGCGCTACCGGTACGCGCAGCGAACGCAGACCAACACGCAGACTCTAGGCGGGCTGCCGCTGTTTAAGTACAACCGCGCACAACTGGAGTACGACTTTTAGTCTCCTAGTGCGAATCGCTCTTGAGCTTCAGCTCCACCAAGTCGTTGCTGTAGACGCTGCGCATGGGCAGATGCGTCCGGACGTCGCTGACGACCACCGGGATCCCCGCCGCCGGGTCAAACGCGATCCGCTGCTTCGAAGATGCGGTCAGATATCGGCCTCCCTGCTGCGTGATCTTTCCGGTCGCCTCGACCAAAATGGTGCCGCCGGCGTTAGCGATCTTGCCCTTCCCGTTTAGCGTGTAGACGCTCTTAAAGGTCGTGAGCTGGCTCATGACGCCGGAGGCTCCCGGCAGTATCGCCGCCTCGACCTGGTACGTGCGCGACCAGTTCGCATGGCCTCCGCCGGTCGACAGCGGGTGGAAATAGTTTCGTCCGAGCAGCGGGAACAGCGTGAACTGGATCGGCGATATCGCGTACGCGGGCTTCTGGCAGGAGACGCCGCCGTCCGGATAAACCTCGCACATATTCGTCGCCCGAGGGCGCGCCGTGTTCCACCAAGAGTCCGTGCCACTAATCATGACGCCTCCGTCCGCCGCGGGGCCCATGATGTCGATGGTGGTCGTGCCGGTGCCGGTCCCGGAGCTCGCAACCTTCGTGTTGAAGCCGAATTCGTAGACGAGATGCCGTTGTGCGTGCGCCGCCGGCGCCTGTCCGCTGAGCGCCAAGAGTAGAACGATGAATGATGCAGTCGATCTCACGGTTTCGATCCTCCGCCGACAGCTTTCGGCAAGCGGCCGGCCGTCAACTGCTCGGCTGCTGTCGCGGGCGAAGCGCGGCGAGCGTCAGCGCCGCCACCGCCGCGAGCGCCACGGCGTTCGAGATCAGCGTGAACCGGTCGTTGACCGCCATCGAACCCATGGCCATGCCGCCTCCACCCGCGCCGACGACGCGCTCCATGATCGTTCCGGCGAGCAGCGCTCCCAGCACGAAGAAGCCGATGAAAGCCCACACCAGGCGCGCGGGAAACGACTTGCGGTAGATCGCGATCAGCGGCAGAATCAGAAGGTCGCCGTAGATAAACGTCGTGTTTGCCCCGAGGGGTATCCCAGCGTTGGCCAGATACCGCGCGATCGGCACGTTTCCCATTGAGCACACGAACGTCGCCACCGCGATGAGCAGTCCGACGACCAAGAGCAGAACGTAACCGATGAGCGGAACCGAGCCGACTGCGTGCAGGGCGCTCGCCAGCCACCCGGGCGGGATCAGCGCCGCCGCGAACCCCGCGATGAGATAGCCGACAATCAGCTCGGTGCGCAGCATGCGCACGTCGGCGAGCGCCGTCGACGCGACGTCCGCCCACGTGCGCCGTCCCTGCCGCGCGGCGTGGCAATGGTCCATCTCGTTGAGCGCGGCATACGATCGTTGCAACTGTGTCAGCCCCGTGGTGCGGAAGAGCAGCGAGAGTCCGATCGTGACCACCACGATGATGATCGCGCCGCCGAAGAACTCCGCGAACGCGAATCTCCAGCCCAGCAACGACCAGAAGAGGATGACGATGGCGAGGTTCATGTTCGTCGAGGAGATCAGGAACGCGAACACCGAGCGGGCGTCGGCGCCGTTGCGATAGAACCCGCGCGCCGCGGCCGCCGCACCGTACGAACAGGCCGAGGAGATGATCCCGAATCCGGTACCGTAGAGCAGTCCGCGCAGACCGGGACCGAGATAGCGGTGCATCGTTGCGGGAGTGAGCATCACCTGGACCATCGCCGAAACGAGAAAGCCGAAGATCAAGCCAAATAAGCTGTCCCAAAAGAATGCTGCGGCCTGCACGAAGCCGGCGGCGAGCGCGTGCGCCAGCGTAGCCGGCGTCAGCCGCCGACTCCGACGGGCGCGTGGCCGAAGAGCGGGGGGACGTAGTGCCCCACGAGATACGAGATCACGAACACGCCGCATCCATATAGCACGACTTCGACACCCTTGCGGATCGGGTTGCGTTCGCTCAAGGTTCCGGCGTAGTAGCCGACGCAGAACAGGCCAACGACGGCGAACAGCAACGAGGTCAGGGTCGCGCCGAACATCGAGAGCGGCAGCATGAAGGCGAGGATCGGTATGACCGAGCCTGCGCCGTACGAGAGTCCCATTGCGAATGGAGCGCGCAGGCTGGTATCTTCGGCTTCGCGCGGATCGATGCCGAACTCGTCGCGCACCATCTCGTACAGATAGATCTCGGGCATCTGCGTGAGCCGCTTGACGATCATCTCGGCCTCTTGCGCGCTGAACCCCTTGAGCTTGTAGTATGCGACCTGTTCCGTGAACTCGCCCTGCGGGTCCTCGGCCATCTCGCGCTTCTCCATGTCGATCGTCGCCTGCACGACTTCGCGCTCCGCCTTGCGCCCCAGATACTCTCCGACCCCCATCGAGAGCGCACCGGCGAGCAAGGCGAGAAAGCCGCTGATGAAAACCGCCGAACGGTTGCCCTCGGCGACGCCGACACCGGTGATGATGCCGAGCGTCGTGAGGATGCCGTCTTGAACGCCGAAGACGACCTCCCGGACGCTGCGGCGACGCTCGAGCGTGCGCCGCTGCTGCGTATCGGGGATGCGCGGACGCACCTGCTGCCAACCCGGTACGTCCACGACCACTTCCTGGACGGGCGGCGTAGCATTCGGCTCGCGGCTCTCGGGCGCCATCACTTCAACTGCGTGGCACGTACCACGCGACGTCGTGGAGGTCGCGCGCGTTTAAGCGCCAGCGAGGCATGACCGGATCGAGCGGTTTTCCATCGTTGTCGATCCCGGTCGAGATGGCGCGCTCGAGCAACGCAAGCGTATAGGGATGACGCTGTTCCGTTACGAGCGCGCGGTACCGCAGGTCGGCGCTGACCGCGCCGTCTGGAAAATGCACGCCGCCCGCGCCGTTAGTGCCGTGACAGGCGGCGCAATAGGGCCGCAGCGGTGGCGTCGCCGCCGTGATCGCGACGCCGGCGGAGTCCTTGCCCTCGAGGAATATCTGCCGCCCGTTCGCGACCGCAGACGAGCCCGCGCATCCCGGACAGGCGATGGCGAGAACGGTGAACGCGGGAATGATGCGTTCGTACCAGCGACTCATTCGTTTGTCATACCCTCGTTACAGCGCCTTGCCCTTCACGGCTCCGTACGAAGTCGGTCGACGGCAGGCGCGTCGTGCGGATGCCGCCAATCACCAAGCATGGTGAGGCGACTCGCAGGCCTCCTTGTTATTTTAGGTTTTGCTGCGGCGTCGCGGGCGTCGGCCGCAAACTGGCCGGTCTTCGGGTTCGATCCGGCGCGCAGCGGGTTCAACTCCGTCGAGCGCACGATCACCGTCGGAAACGTCCACCGCCTGCACGAACGCTGGCAGATCTCGCTCGGCGCCGTAGCGGACTCTACGCCGATCCTGCTGCAGCACGTACGGGTCGGGCGCGCATATCGCGCAATGCTCTTCCAAACGACGAAGGACGGCGTCACGCTCGGCATCGAGGCAGTCTCCGGTCGCATCGTCTGGCGCTTTACGACGCACGGCACGCAGATCACCGACTCCACGCCTGCCGTAGATCCGTCGGGCAAATCGATCTACGCGCCAGGCGTCGACGGCAAGGTCTATAAGCTGTCGGCATCCACCGGCCGCGACGAGCGAGCGCCCGGGTTTCCGGCGCGCATCACGCGTATGCCGAACACGGAGAAGGACGCCTCCCCGCTCAACGTCGCCAATGGTTACCTGTACGCGGTAACGTCCGGGTATCTCGGCGATGCGCCGCCGTATGACGGACACGTCGTCAGCGTTCGCCTGACCGACGGAACCACCGCCGTGTTCAACTCGCTGTGCAGCCTGCAGCGGCACCTGCCCGGACCGAATTCGTGCCGGCAGCAGCGCTCGGGAATCTGGGCGCGCGGCGGCGCCGTCGTGGATCCCGATTCGACGATGAACGGCCGGATCTACGCGGCGACCGGTAACGGCGACTTCAGTGCCAACAAGGGCGGCCACAATTATGGCGACTCGGTAATCTCCCTCTCCGCGGATCTCTCGTCGCTGCTCGGCAGCTACACACCGGCGAACTACGATCAGCTTCAGCAAGGTGACGTCGATCTGGGCAGCACCTCGCCGGTCATGCTGCCGCAGCAGTCCGCCAGCCAGACGCCGTGGATGTTGGCTCAGGGCGGAAAGGACGCGGTGCTGAAGCTCGTGAACCGCGCCGCGCTTCCCGGTGTGGGAAACGAGTTGCAGCTGATCGACTTGCCAAACGGACTGTTCTCGACTCCGGCGGTCTGGACCGACGCCTCAAACAACGCGTGGCTCTTCCTCGGATTCTCGAACCTCGTGGACGCCTATCGCCTGCAGACGAACTCCAAGGGCGCGAGCAGCCTCAAGCTGATGTGGCAGTCCAGCGCCGGCTCAACGGGAGGCGAGGGGACGTCGCCCGTGGTCGCAAACGGCATCGTTTTCGTCGCGTTCGACGGTGCGATCGTCGCGCTCGACGCGCTTACCGGCAGCGAGCTATGGAGCAGCGCGATGCATAAGGCAGGCCGCACGATCGGGCCCGTGCACTGGGAGAGCCCGATCGTCATCAACGGCTGGGTCTACTGCTCCGATGAAAACGGCCAGCTGACGGCATACGCGCTGCGATAGCCTCACTCGCCCTCCGTTTCGCATTCGTATAAACGCGGGCGCTTGCGGTGGTTGTGTCGCGCCAGACAACGATAGGGGAATCGCACATTCAGTGCTTGATGGTGACAGTAGCTTCGCCGAGGGGATACTACACAAGGGCCTCCAAACTTCCGGTGTCGCTTGCTTGTGCGGTGTCTTGGCAAGGGGGTCGCTTCGGCCATGTGGCCTGCACACTTCCTCTGCACACTTCCGTTGTATAGTCTGCCAATGTATAGTCTGCAAACTTTCGCTGCTCTCATGCCTTGGCGGTGGATGTAGGGCCGATTGGTGATGTACTGCGCCGCCGATATCAAGCCGTTCAGCTGCAAAGCAGACTATGAGCGCATGATTGACTATTTTTTCCAAGCCGATGAGAAGTTTCTTATCAGTATGGGAGTTGATCCGGGAAAACTGCCCACCCGGAAGGATTGGCTTCATCGATTATTGCCAGACCTGGAGCGTTCGGATTGCGAAAAGCAGACCTATTTCTTGCGTTGGCTTTATAACGGGGTCGCCATAGGGCACTCAAACGTTAATAAGATCAAGTACGGTGAGGAAGCCTACATACACCTCCACATTTGGGCGCCAGAGCATCGCAAAGTTGGCATAGGTACTGAATTCCTCCGAAAATCGGCAAACGCGTTTATACGAAAGTTCGCATTGAAGAGTCTGTACTGCGAGCCGTACGCTAAAAATCCAGCCCCTAACCGAGCTCTATTGAAACTCGGCTTTCGGTTCATTAAGCGTTACCGAACTATTCCAGGGCTCATTAACTTCGATCAGGAGGTTAATCAGTACGTGATCAGCACGACATTTGATAGTACACAAGGGCCCGTAACGTCCGGTCCCGGGGATCTCCAGGGGCAGGTTTGAGGGCTCGGGGATACGACCGTTCGCGGCCATCTCCTGGACTGCGGCGATGAGCGCGCTCTCGCTGCGTCGGGAGAGCTTGTGCGAAGATTATGGAAGACTCGCCAAAAGCGTAAACCCGCGTCGGTCACAATGGCGGCGGAATACATTTGCCAGCTGTGACACGGCATGTGGCTACGCCAAGCGGTTCGGTGCCCGTGCCAAACGGCGACCCCGCGACCGGCGTTAGCGCGCCGCTCCTCGCGTTAACGGTATATGCGGAAACATTATTGGAGATTTGGTTAGCCACATAGGCGAACTTCCCCGTAGGAGCGAGCGCTATGTAATAGGGAAAGTAACCCGCCCCAACTGACGACCCTTTCACCCTCTTCAGCGCGCCGGTGCTCGCGTTGATCTTATATGCGGAAACCTCATCCCCGCTTGCGTCGGTCACATAGAGAAACTTCCCCGTAGGAGCGACCGCTGCCCCAACGAGGCTCGTCTGCGCCCCAAACGGCGACCCCGCCACTTGCGTCAGCGCGCCGGTGCTCGCGTTAATCGTATAAGCCGACACATTGGCGCGGTTGCGACGGCGACGGCCGTCGCCCGCATTAGTCACATAGGCGAACTTGCCGCTAGGATCGAGAGCTACGCCAAGGGGTGCAGTGCCCGCGCCAAACGGCGACCCCGAGACCGGCGTTAGCGCGCCGGTACTCGCGTTGATCGTGTAGGCGGAAACATTGTCGGAGTCTGAGTTGGCCACGTAGACGAACTTACCCGTTGGATCAACCACCACGTAAAAGGGTAGGAAGCCCGCTGGAAACGGCGAGCCGGGCACCTGCGTCAGCGCACCACTGGTCGCGTTGATCGTATATGCGGAAACATTTCCGCCCTGGTTGGCCACATACGCGAACGCGCCCGTAGGATCGACTGCCACGCTTTGGGGAAGGCTGCCCGTACGCGAACCCCCCACCGGCGTTAGCGCGCCGCTAGTTGCATTGATCTCATAGCCGGAGACAGTGTCGGCGCCTTGCTCGGTCACGTAGACGAACTTGCCCGTAGGAGATACCGCTACGCCAACGGCACCGTTGCCCGCCCCAAACGGCGACCCCGCCACCTGTGTCAGCGCGCCGGTGCTTGCGTTGATTGCGTAGGCGGAAACGTTTCCAGAGCCAAAGTTGGTCACGTAGACGAACTGAACGACGACGTCGGGGAAGGCTGCGCTTTGCGTCAGGCGCGTTTGCGAATCGGGGGCTGCGCCGAACGGCGCGTTCGAGGTCGGCGCAGCGGCACTACCTGCGCTACACCCGCTGACTACAACTGCGGAAAAGAAGGCTGGTACAAAAGCTTGTGAACGTCGCACAGAGACTCCTCTCCCTCGAGTGGACAACCTCGGAGCTAAGTTTCCCCCATGGTGTAAGCTCCCTCCATGTATTGCCAACCCGCACGCGATTTGCCCGGTTTTTTGGGGCCTTCCTCTATGCCCCTTAAGCTGTCACGCGGGAACAGGGGAACGGGCCAAAAGGCAAGAGCAAAGCTTGCAAAGCGTGACTATGTTGGAGTGGAGTCGGCATCGGTCAGATTCTCAGGCACTGGTAACGGTCCGGGTGGCTTGACCGGGGTTCGCAGTACACCCAGTCTTCTACGTTTTCGATTGGCGTAACACTGCTGCAAATGGATCCAGCGCAAGTTCGAGCGCGCGTTGCTGGGACGCACGCAACGGCGTAAGCGGCGGGAGAGGCTGCTCCCAGCACGGCTCCCGGCGCAGACGCGCGGTGACGTACCGGACCGCCGGAATGAACGGAACTCCGTCCAGCGCGGCGCGCGCCCGCGAGAGCGTTGCCTCACCGGCCGCGTCGCCGCCCGCGAAGACGTCGTGAGCCAACTCGGGCCAGAGCGCGACGCTGCCCGAGATGCATCCGGAGGCGCCGCGCAACTTCGCGGCGAGTAGATCGCTCTCCGATCCGGGCAAGATCGCGAGGTACGGATGCCGCGACAGGATCTCACTTTGCAGCGCCGCGTCATTGGAGCTATCCTTAACGCCGGCGATGATCCCGGGAAACTCTAACGCGAGGCGGTCCACGAGGTCGGGGTGGAACGCGATCCCGCTCATGCGCGGAAAGTTGTAGAGCAAGACGCTCGCGCGCGATGGATTCGTGCGCGAGAACAGCAGGTCGAAGAAGCGGACCACGCCGTCGTCGCAAGCGTCGCGGAAAAAGAACGGCGGCATGATCAGCGCGGCCGTGAAGCCGCACGAAAACGCCTGCCGCGTTAGGCGCACCGCGTCGCCCGCCGACGCCGCTCCCGTGCCGGCCATCAAGCGCCGCGCCGGCATGCCGTTCGAGACCATGGCCTCCATGAACGCGAGGCGCTGATCGGCGCTGAACGACATCGCCTCCCCAGTGGTCCCCAGCAGATTGATTCCGTCACAACCGCGCTGAAGGAGATCGGCGTAGTGGCGCAGCGCCGTAGGGACGTCGGGTGAAAGCTCCGCGTCGACCGGCGTCAGCACCGCGGACCAGATTCCGGCGATCATCCCCGAGCGAACGCGCCGCGCAGGAAGAACGCCAGGTTGGCGGGCCGTTCCGCCAAGCGCCGCATCAGATACGGAAACCAATGCGGACCGTACGGGATCGAAAGACGCACGCGGTAGCCACGCTCCACGAGGCTTCGGGCGAGCGGCGTCGCGATGCCGTAGAGCAGCTGAAACTCGAAGCGCCCTTGCTTGGGCAGCGAGTGCCGCCGCGCGAACGCGATCGCGTGCTCGAGGATCTTGGGATCGTGCGTCGCGATGGCCGTGTAGCCGCCGTGCGAGAGCGCCAGCTCGAGGAGCTCGACATAGTTACGATCGACGTCGGATTTCTTCGGATAGGCAACCGACGGCGGCTCGAGATACGCGCCTTTGACGATCCGCACGTTCGGCTCCAAGGGCAGCGCCGCGAGCAGATCGTCGCGGCTGCGGTAGAGATACGACTGCAACACGAAGCCCACGTTGTCTACGCCCTCGCGGAGGCGGCAATAGATGCGCAGCGTCGCGTCGACCCAGCGCGACTGTTCCATGTCCATGCGGACCGTGTTGCCGCCCTCGGCGGCGGCCGCGGCGATACGCAAAGCGTTCTCGAACGCGAGCGCCGGATCGATGTCGAGGCCCAAATGCGTGAGCTTGAACGCGACGTTCGCATCGCTACCTTCCGCGGCAAACGTGCGAAGCAGTTGGCAGTATTCGCGCGTGACGGCTTCGGTTTCCGCGCCATCGCGCACGCTCTCCCCGAGGATCGTCGCGGCGACCGCGAAGCCTCGCGCGTTCGCGTTGCGCGCCACCGGCAGGAACTCCGACGCGTTCTCGCCCGCCACGAAGCGGCCGGCACCCAGCCGCATGCCGTAGCGCGTGACCGTGTGACGCACCAGGGCGCTGTCGGCGGCGGCGAGAATCGCCGCGCGCAACGGCCGATCGAGGGGTGAGGTCATCCGTCTATTGTAGGAGCCTCAAGCGTCGAACTACAAGGGCGCAATTCGATGAAGGTTGGATGGGTGCTCGTCGCGGCGATTCTCGGTTCGGCGATGCCTTTCATCGACAGCACGTCGGTGAACGTCTCGTTGCCGGTCCTGCAGCGCGAGCTGCATACGACGGCCGGCCAGACGCAGTGGGTGATCGAAGGCTACGCTCTTTTTCTTTCCGCATTGATCCTGCCCGGCGGAGCATTGGGCGACCTGTACGGCCGCCGGCTGGTGTTCGGCATCGGCATCGCCCTATTTGCCGCGGCGTCGCTCGCGTGCGCCTTGGCTCCGAACGCCGCATGGCTCATAGCCGCGCGCTCCGTACAGGGCGTCGGCGGCGCGTTCTCGACCCCGGGAAGCCTGGCGCTGATCAGCGCCGCCTACTCGGGCGACGCGCGTGGGCGCGCGATCGGGATGTGGTCCGGCTTCTCCGCGCTCACCTCGGCGGCCGGGCCGATCATCGGCGGATGGCTGACCCAAAACTTCTCGTGGCGCTACGTCTTCCTGATCAACCTGCCAATCGCGGCGATCGCCCTGCTGATCCTCTTCTGTTTTGTCGCGGAGAGCCGTGACGAAACCGCCGATCGTCACATCGACGTAGGCGGCGCCACGCTCGCGACACTCGGATTGGGAGTTCTGGTCTACGGACTGATCGACATGAATGCCGAACGCTTTTCGCCGTCTGCGGTCGGCGCCGTAATCGCGGGACTCGCCCTGCTCTGCGTTTTCGTCGTGTACGAGAGGCGCGTGAAGGACCCGATGATGCGCTGCGACCTCTTCGCCGTGCGTAATTTCAGCGTGTCGAACATCTACACGTTCTTCCTCTACACGGCGATCGGCGGCAGCCTCTACTTCGTCCCGTTCGTGCTGATCAACATTCATCACTACACGCCGACGGCGGCGGGCGCCGCACTACTGCCGTTCATCGTCATCATGGTGGCCGCATCGCGCTGGTCGGGTGGCCTGGTCGGGCGCGTCGGGCCCCGCACGCCGCTGCTGTTAGGGGCGCTCATAGCCGGACTCGGCTTCGTCGCGTACGCTCTTCCGGGAAGCGGCGGATCGTACTGGACGACGTTTTTTCCGGCTGCGACCATCCTGGGGTTGGGCGGCGCTCTCTTCGTCGCCCCGCTGACGACGACGGTAATGAACTCGGTCGCCGTCGATCACTCAGGCGTCGCGTCGGGAATCAACAACGCGGTCGCGCGCACGGCCGGCCTCATCGGCGTCGCGGTGCTCGGTGTCGTCGTCACGGCAGCCCCGACATATTTGTACGGCTTCCGCGGCGCGATGCTCGCCTCGGCCGTCCTCGCTTACGCCGCCGCCGCGGTCGCCTGGAAGGGGTTCGCAGCCACAGCAACCATTCATACACAATCATAGAGGTGTTTTACGATGAAGTGGTTTTTCGAGCCCGGACATAGCGCCGCCGAGTTCCGCGCCCGGCACATGATGGTAACGTGGGTGCGCGGAGCCTTCAAGAACATCGAGGGAAAACTCGACTTCGATCCCGCCGATCCACGCCGACTCGCGGTCGAGACGACGATCGACGCGTCGACCTGTTGGACCGGAGTCGAGATGCGCGACAATCACCTCCGCAGCCCCGACTTCCTGAGCTGCGAGAAGTATCCGCGGATTCGCTTCAAGAGCACCGGCGTCGACGAGATCGGCCCAGTCGACTACCTCGTCACCGGGGACCTCACGATCCGAGAAGTCACGCGGCCGGTGGCGCTGCGAACGCGGTATCTCGGCTCATGGCAGACGCCCTGGTGGGAAGATGGCGCTGACAAGGGCCCGAAGCTGCGCGCGGGCTTCACCGCGCGCACGCGCATCGATCGCTACGACTTCGGCGTGAGCTGGAACGATTCGATGCCTGATGGCGGCATCGTCGTCAGCCGCGAGATCGACATCATCCTCGACGTCGAGGCGGTCAGGGAAGACTAAGAACCTTCAGCGCGGCGGGTTCGGCCAAACGTCGTCGTCGGCGGCGCGCATCAAGTCGACGCGCCACGGCAGCGTTGAGTTAGGGAAACTCTAGTCGTCGCGCTCGAAGCGCTGAATCGCGTCCAGCGAAGCGAGCGCGACGGCGAGGGTTCTGCCGGCGATCGCGTCGGCAATCCGACGCATCGTCGTCATCGGTGCCAAGCGATGGCCGTAGCGCCGCGCGACGAAAATCGCGATGGGAATGACTGCCACGCCAAAAAGAACGTTGGCGGCGAGCCACGCCGAGCCCGCGGCGTACGCGTCGGCGCCCCAGAATCCTCGCAGCGCCACGATCAGCAGCGGCACCCACATCAGCGGAGCGAAGAGCAACACGCCGAGCGTCGTGCGGACGCGCAGCAGGCGCAGCGTCTCGAGGCGCCTTTGGATCGCGACGACGGGCTCGTCGTAGTCCGCGCCGGCGATCGCAACGATCTGGCGAACTCCCGCGCTCAGCAGGGCGATCGCATAGGCGCCGATCAGCACGGCTGGGATGAGAAACCGCGGCTCGCGCGCGTGGTCGGCCGCGAAGGCGCCGACCAAAACGAGTGCCGCGAAGTTGATCGCGAGCTCGGCAACGAGACCGCGCGAGAGATGCCGCAACGATCCGGCCGTCGTCCTAAGGTTCGCCTGTTGCAGCAGCCGCGCGTTGAGCTGAAGGCTGGCGGCTAGTCGACGCTCGCTGCGCTCCCACAAATCTTTGACTTCCTGAATTTCCACGTTTCCTCCGGTGTTACGGCACGGCTTGCGCTGCGACGTCGCGTCTCAGCCGATCTTTGAGCCGGTTGATCTTGGTCGCCACGTTGGTCTGCGAGATCCCGAGGATCTCGGCAATTTCGGAATACGGACGGTCGTCGAGATAGAGGATCATCAGCGCCCGATTGAGGACGTCGAGCCCGTCGATGATCTCCCGCAGCGTCGCGAGGTCTTCGTCGGAGTCGGCATCCGGAGCGGCGAGGTCCTCGAGCCGCGCTTCGTCGGCTGGTTCTATGCCGTCGCGCTTGCGGCGTTCGCTGCGATAGGACGAGATCGCGACGTTGACCGCGATGCGATACATCCACGTCGAGAATTGGGCGCGGTCGTCGAAGCGCGGGTAGGCGCGCCAGAGCTGCAAGACGATATCCTGAACGAGATCCTCACGGATCGCGGTGTCGCGACAGTACGCGTCGGCAACCTTGAACAGAATGCCGCGATGCCGGTCGAGCGGGCCCAGGAAGGCGTCCTCCGCACTGTTCGAAGTCATTCCGGCTCGTTATTCGCTCCGAGCTGCCGTAAAGTCACACCAGCCGGCAAGATTGCTTGGGCAGCTAGTCGATTCAACACGGAGTCGGCACCAAGCACTAGGAAGGAATGGGGCGTGAAAGTTCCGCTCTACCAACTGGACGCGTTCACCCGCGAGGCATTCGGTGGAAATCCGGCGGCGGTCTGCCCGCTCGAGCAGTGGCTACGCGACGAGACTCTGCAGGCGATCGCCGCCGAGAACAACCTTGCCGAAACCGCGTTCTACGTACCCGAAAACGGCATATACCGGCTGCGCTGGTTCACGCCGGTGGCCGAGGTACCGCTGTGCGGTCACGCGACCCTCGCGACCGGCCACCTCATCCTCAACGTGCTCGAGCCGGGGCGCCAACGCGTTCGTTTCGAAACGCTTTCAGGCCCCGTCGAGGTCGCTCGCGACGGCGACCGCCTCACCATGGACTTCCCCGCGCTGCCGTTGGAACGCGAGCTCGATCCGGGTATGGTCGCCGGCGCGATTGGCATTCGCCCCGAAGCGTTTTGGGAGGCGGACCGCGGAATGGCGGTGCTCGGCAAGGCCGAGCAAGTGCGAGAGCTGCGCCCCGACATCGCTCGCATCGCCGAGCTTCCCTTCAAAAGCCTCATCGTGACGGCGCAAGGATTCGAGGGTGACTGTGACTTCGTGTCGCGCTTCTTCGCGCCAAAACTGGGGATCGCCGAGGATCCCGTCACGGGCTCCGCGCACTGCGTGCTCACCCCCTACTGGGCCGCCGTGCTCGGCAAGCCGTCACTCTTCGCGCGCCAGCTTTCCCCGCGGGGCGGCGAGCTCTGGGTCGAAGATCGCGGCGAGCGGGTAGGCCTCTCCGGCAATTGCGTGCTCGTAATCGAAGGATCGTTTCGCGTGCCTTAGGCGCGCAAAGCCGGAAGGGCGCGTTCGAGGTCCCCGATGAGATCGTGGGTCGCCTCGAGTCCGATGCTGAATCGAACGAGGCGGTGATCGTACGCGGGCCGGTTTCCGGCCGGCGCGATCGTGTATGCGACCGCGAGGCTCGTCGTCCCGGCCCAGCTGTAGCCGATCTCGAAGAGCTCGAGCGCGTCGACGAAGGCGCAGACCTGTTCCCACGCCGGCCCCGGACGGAAGACGATCGAGAATACGCCCGACGACCCGGTGAAGTCGCGCTTCCAAAGCGCGTGCCCCGGACACGACGGCAAAGCCGGATGCAGCACCCGCTCGACTTCGGGAAGTTCCGCGAGTCGGCTCGCGATCTCGAGCGCCGACGTTTCTACGGCGCGCAGACGGACGGCAAGCGTTTGCAGTCCGCGCAGCGCAAGGCTGCAGTCGTCCGGCGACGCCGCGCACCCGATGACTTGCCGCGCCGCCCCCAGGCGCTGGTAGAGTGCATCGTCGCGAACGGTGACCGAGCCGAGCAGCAGGTCGCTATGGCCGCCGACGTATTTCGTCAGCGCCTGCATCGTGACGTCGATGCCGTGCGCGAACGCGTCGAAATACACGCCCGCCGACCACGTGTTGTCGAGCGCGACGAGGGCGCCGCGCGCGTGCGCCGCCGCGGCGATCGCAGGCACGTCCTGGACCTCCATCGTCACGGAGCCCGGGCTCTCGGTCCAGACGAGCCGCGTGTTCTCGCGCAGCAGCGACGCGATCCCCGCGCCGATTTCCGGATCGTAGAAGGTGGCCGTGATCCCGAACCGCGAGAGCAGCTCCGTCGTGAGCTGACGATTCGGCCGGTAGACGCTGTGCGGCACGAGGACGTGATCGCCGCTGCGCAGCAAGGCGAAGTCGACCAGCGAGATGGCGGACTGTCCCCCCGGGGTCAGGATCGTGCGACCGCCGCCCTCGAGCTCGGCGATGCGAACCGCGAGCTCGAGGGTCGTGGGCGTGCCGTAGAGTCCGTACGTGTAGCCGAAGCGCTCCTGGTCCCACTTGTCGGTCACGGCCGCGGCCGAGGCGAAGAGCGTCGTCGAGCCACGGTAGACCGGCGCGGCCAGAGAACGGTAGCCGCCGGGGATTTGCGCGTCGGGGTGAAGCAGTCGCGTTTGCCAGGTAGTGTCCATATCGTCTGCGTAGTTGCAGGCGATGAAGTGCTATTTCCTACGCCACGGCATCGCGGTCGATCCGGAGTCCTGGCACGGCAGCGACGACGACCGTCCGCTCACCGCCGACGGCGAGAAACGCATGGAGCGCGAGGCGAGGGGCATCTCCGACCTCGACTTGAACGTCGACACGATCGTGACCAGCCCGCTGCTGCGCGCGCGCCAAACGGCGGAGATCGTCGCCGACCGGCTGCGAATCGGCAAAGGGCTCCTGGATGACCCGCGCGTGGCGCATGGTTTCGATCCGGATAGCGTCACCGCGATTCTGCGCGAGCGCGACCATGCCGCGTCGGTAATGTTCGTCGGCCACGAGCCGACGATGAGCGCGACGATCGGACGGCTCGTCGGCGGCGCGAGCATCGATCTCAAGAAGGGCGCGCTCGCCGGCGTCGACCTCGACGATCGATCCGCTGCGAGCGGCACGCTGATCTGTTTGATTCCGCCGAAGATCCTCGCGGCGCTCGGCAAGCGTTAGCGTTTACTTCTTCGCCGCGTAATCCGCGGCACCGAGAAAGTGCAGCGAGACGTACGGTTCGTCGCCGACGACCCAGCTGTCGTGGCCAGGCGGGATGTAGAACAGATCGCCAGGCTTCATCTCGATGACGCTGCCGTCGGCCATGGCCGCGGTGGCGCGTCCCGCGAGCACCATGCCGACGTGCTCCACCTCGCACAACGCCGCGCCGGTGCCCGCTCCGACGTCGCGCGACCACTTCCAGCCTGGCTGATACGTGGCGCGGCCGATCGTCAGGCCGCCGATCTCGACCAGCTCGAACTCACCGCGCGGAAAGCTGCGGCGTTCGTCGGCGTTTTCGAAGTCCTTTAGAGTGACGCTCACGGTGGCTCGCTCCTTTACCGCTAGATGTCGTAGTCCATCGTCAGCGGGGCGTGGTCGCTAAAGCGCGCGTCCTTGTAGATGGAGGCGGCTCGGATGCGATCGGCCAGACCCGGGGTGACGAGCTGGTAGTCGAGCCGCCAGCCGAGATTTCGTTCCCATGCCGCCGGCCAGTTCGACCACCACGTGTACTGTTTTGGATGCGGGTTGACGACGCGGAACGCGTCGATCCAGCCGACCTGCTCGAGCAGAGTATCCATCCAGGCGCGCTCTTCCCGCAGGGAGCCGCTTACCGTGCTGTTGCGGCCGAAGCTGTACGTGTCGATCGGCGTATGCGCGATGTTGAAGTCGCCGCAGACGATCTGCGCGCGGCCCGAGTGGCGCAGGCGTGCGAGCACCGCGAGCAGCCGCTCGAGGAAGTCCATCTTGAAGGCCTGGCGCGGTGGTCCGCTGATCCCGGATGGAACGTACAGCGACGAGACCGCGATGGTGCCGAAATCGGCCTGCACGAAACGCCCCTCCGCGTCCATGTCGTCCCAGCCAAGTGTGCGCCGCACCTCGATCGGCTCTTGCCGCGCGTAGATTGCCACGCCGCTGTAGCCGCGGCGCTTGGCGTCGACGAAGTAGCCGGTGAAGCCCGGAAGCGCCGCCGCCTCGGGTAAGAGCTGGTGCTCCTGCGCGCGCGTCTCCTGGATGCAGACGACGTCGGGCTCCTGCGTCTTCGCCCACTCGAAGAAGCCGCGTCGCACCGCCGAACGTATGCCGTTGGCGTTGAACGTGATGATTCGCATGCTAGCGGAGGATCTTGCAGAATTTAACCAGCCGCTCAGTCTCGCGGAAACCGCAGCGAGCGTGAGCGGCGATGGATCGTTCGTTCCACGGCTCCGTATCGGAGGCCAGTTCGGTAAAGCCGCGCTCGCGCGCCCACGTTTCGGCGGAATCCATCAACGCTCGGCCCACGCCCTTCCCGCGCGCAGACGGCTCGACGTACCAGCCCTCGACGTGCGGCACCGGCATCGACTCGCAGCCGTCGGAGAACGAACGCACGGCCAGTTCGATGAAGGCGAGAGCAGTCGTTCCTTCTTCGGCGATGAAGACGGCGGCGATAGTTGGAATAGATCGGCCTTCGAGGAAGGCCCGGGCTTCCGCGGCGAGCTCGGCGGAACGCCAGAGCCTGGAGCGGAGGAGCGCCCACGCCGCTTCGTCGGCGGGTCTTACCGCGCGAATTAGCATCCCGTCGAGTTCCGATCCACTCAAAAGGAGGCCTGTTATGTGTCGACTGGCGCTCAGCGTCTTGCGTGGACGCGAGTTGGCGACCTCAAATGCCTCGACCGAGGGGAAGCGTTGATTCCGTAGCGGATCAGCGATCCGAGGACGTCAACGCGTGGAAGCTGCGCGCGCCCCTGATGCGAATACTCGCGGCTTCAAACTTCCGGCGCCCTGAGATCAGATGACTGCGGCGCGCCAGCTGCTGGTACGCGCACGTACGCAAAAAATACCCCGAGGTAATGCGTCATCCGCTGATCGAGGGCGTTGTCACGCAGGGATAAGAGCCAAGGGATTTCAAAACGAGGCCCCCGTCGCCGGGCGCCGGGCTGCCTGGCGTGGGCCAGCAGCGCCATCCTTTTACCCAAAGCCAGGCGGGGCCGATTCGGCGAGCAAGCCCTGTTAAAGCGCATAGACAGTGAGGTGCTTTGCGGGCGAGATCGGGTGGCGGGCTTGGGTGCTCAGGACTCGCTTGCCCAAGCGCGAAGCGTGGCCCTACGGGTTCCTTATTGCTGGAGGTTGACTCATGAAGAGAGTACCTTTATTCCTCGCCCTTGTCGTTACGGTCGCCGCAACGGCCTATGGGCTTCGCGCCGACGCGCAATCTAACGACAATGC
Source organism: Vulcanimicrobiota bacterium (assembly GCA_963722595.1). Classification (GTDB taxonomy): domain Bacteria; phylum Vulcanimicrobiota; class Vulcanimicrobiia; order Vulcanimicrobiales; family Vulcanimicrobiaceae; genus Cybelea. The sequence goes on from CAVRNN010000001.1 coordinate 735,712, forward strand.
CGCAATCGATGCGCTGTACCAACAGTTTGCCGGCGCGTTTCGGCACAAGGACCTCAATGCCATAATGCTACCCTACATCCACGACCATACGCTCTTCGTTTTCGATGTCAGTACGCCGCGCGAGCACGTGGGTTGGGATGACTACCGTGCCGACTGGAAGGGGTTCTTCGCCTCAATCAAGGGTAATCCAACGTTCTCAATCAGCGAGCTATCCGTTACGATTAGTGGCGACGTGGCCTACACGCGCAGCATTCAATCGTTTTCCGGAAACATGGGCAACCTGCACGCGCTGGCGGTGCGCGTTTCGGACGTTCTGCGAAAGATCAACGGTAGGTGGCTCATCGTGCAAGAGCATGTTTCAGTGCCCATTAACTTCACAGCACTCAAGCCGGATTTTATGTCGAGACCCTGAATCCGCGGCGCCGGACCCTGAGCGGCTGGGCCGGCTAAGGGGTTTCAAAACGAGGCCCCCCTCGCCGGGCGGCGAGGCGGCTTACGCTGCGTTATAGCATTAGGTAAAAACCGATGCCATCGTCATAAACACCACCATAAGTCGTCGTACCTACAAGTATTCCAGAATCGTTGATCATGGCATTGGGATTTACTCCGTCAGTTCCAAAGCCGAAGGTGTGAAGTACTTTTTCCTTGCCGCCTGCGGTGATGCGGAAGATCGTCCCCTCGCCGCCGGCCGCGCCGCCTCCACTCGTCGTGCCGTAGAGTGTGCCGCTTATGTTGGTCAAGTCTGTGTCTGGGTAAAAACCGTTGGAGGGGCCGGGGCCGAAATTAAACAGCACGTTCTCCTTGCCAACCGTCGTGACGGTGAAAACGGACCCATCCCCATACTTGCCGCCTTGGTGCGTCGTGCCGTAGAGCGTTCCGCCTACGTCGATTAAGCCTGCCATGGGCAAACTACCATCGGTTCCCTTGCCGAAGCTGTGCAATTTTTTATAGTTCTTGCCGGCCGTCGTGATGCTGAAGACGGTTCCGCAGGTAGCGCCGAAGCAGGTAGTGTAGTCACCGCCGTTACGTGTGGTCCCATAGAGCGTGCCGCCGACGTTTTTCAATTCTGCATCGGGATGCCGGCCGTCTTTGTTGTAGCCAAAGCTGTGCAACACGTTTTCGTCTGTACCGCGTGTCGTCATGCTGAAGACAGTTCCAAAGCCGTATACACCACCGTTGTACGTCGTACCGTAGAGCGTGCCGTTTACGTCGATTAAGGCTGCACTAGGGTCGCTCGCGTCGGGTCCTTTTCCGAAATTGTACAATACTGTATAATTCTTGCCGTCAGGCGTGATGCTGAAGGCGGTGCCGCCGCCATACATCCCCCCGCTGGACGTTGTGCCGTAGAGCGTGCCACTTACGTCGATCAGGCCCGCGACGGGACCCGAGCCGTCAGAGCCGCTGCCAAAGCTGTGCAGCACTGCATCCTTACTGCCGCTCGTCAACTCGAAGACGGTTCCCCCACCATACATCCCGCCTGCCTGGGTCGTACCGTAAGCGTAGCCGTTGACAAGGACTAATTTTCCAAGGGGGTAGAACCCATCGGGACGCGTGCTGCCAAAGGTATACACCAACCCGTAACTCAGCGAATCGCCCTCGACCCAAGGAACGCTATTTACGCTTGGAGTGTATTGGAAGCGCGAAAGTTCGGTTGATCGCGAGCACGCCGCGATGACGAAGCAGCTCGCAAATAGGGCGAACAGGCTGAAACTCGGAGTCTTCATCTGCTTTGCTCCTTTCGCAGATGCAACAGCGGCTGGGAGTTTCCGACGCCGCGGGCCTCCATGGTAGCGCTCAAGCGCTGAGCTTGCAAGCCGCTCGAGCAACGGCTCCGCGGCCACATCGCCGAACGGCGCCCCTCATCGCTGCGCAGCTGGCTCCGATCGAAGCCGCAGGCGCAAATGCACCGTCTAAGCCACTATTTATCCATGCGGTGATGGCAAACTTCGAAGCGATTGCCCAAGGGGTCTTCGAAGAAAACTGCGTAGAACGTTGGGTGGTCGAAGTATTGGGGACCTTCAATATTTGACCACCATGCGTCCGAACGACGCCCGCAACTTCGTCAACAAAGGCAGTGCTTGGGGCGGCGAATACGCGTAGTTGTCGGGCGCGTGTCTGGATCGGCAAAAATATTGAAGAAATCCGCCCGGATGCTGCCGTAGCGCCGAGTATAGCCGTAACGCACGACTCGTGGGGTCGTTGGTTCGGTGCCAAAGAGCGCCATGAGGGCATCGTAGAACGGACGCACGGCATCTGCATCGCTAACCCGCAGATCGATGTGACTGAACATCGGAAACGGATACGTTTCAAAATAACGCAAGCGCGCCTCGCGTAAATCCTTATTTTGCTCCATCTGATCCACTGATATCTCCTTTGCGTTCACCAAACTACACGCGTCCGCGCCTTTGGATTGGCTTGGCTCGGTACCAGCCTCCAGTTTAATCTTAGCGCCCGCGCCTCGATCCCGGAAGCCGCCGGCCCACGGAAACTGGCTCCGGTCGAAGCCGCAGGTGCGCTTCAAGCTGGGCCGCGCGCCGAGCGCATCCGAAATGGGATGCGGCGGATTGTCGATCGGCGGCTAAGCGCTGTAATATACGGCTCGTAGGTTCCCGCGCTACTCTCACACAAGGAGTCATCATGCGACGTTTAGCCTCCCTTCTCTCGGCTCTCGTACCGGTGTTGATCGCCGGTTGCAGCGGCAACGCAGGTGCGCCGATCGCAAACACTCCAGGCACGTCGGCGGTCCCCTTCGATCACTCGGCAGGGATGAGCGCCGCTGCGCAGCTGCTGCACTTCCGGCATACGCCGGCGCTTCCGCCGCCGCGGCGCCATCGCGTCACGAGCGCCGAGCGGGCACGCGCCCTCGCCGGAGGATGGACTCCGGTCACAAACGTGGCGCCGTGGAGCAACGGTCCGGGCACCGAGCTCTTGATGACCAACGGCACCGTGATGGTGCAAGACTACTGCACGTCGAACTGGTTCGGCCTCGCGCCCGACAAGACCGGAAGCTACGTTAACGGCACGTGGACCAAGATGGGCTCGATGCCGTCCAACTATTTCCCGCTCTACTACGCTTCAGCGGTTCTCCCCGATGGCAAACTGATCGTCAACGGCGGCGAGTACAATTTGCTCAATTTCTGCGGGGACGTGGCAGAAACCAAGCTCGGTGCGATCTACGATCCGGTCGTGAACACCTGGACCGCCGTTACTGGGCCCAGCGGCTGGGGCCGGATCGGCGACGCGCAAAGCGCCGTGCTCGCCAACGGCACCTACATGCTGGGTAACTGCTGCAACAGCGCCCAGGCACTTTTGGACGAGTCCACGATGACCTGGACATTGGTTGGCAACGGCAAACATGACAGCAACAGTGAGGAAGGCTGGACGCTGCTGCGCAACGGCGACGTCTTGACGGCGGACGTCCTCGGCGCGCCGAACTCGGAGTATTACAGTCCCACGAGCAGCTCGTGGCAAACGGCGGGAACGCTTCCCGTAAACCTCGTGACTTGCGCCGAGATTGGTCCGCAAACCATGCGCCCCAATAACACCGTGTGGGTCGCAGGAGCGAACGGGTTGTCGGCGATCTACAACAATCGGACGAAGGCGTGGACCCAGGGCCCCACCTTCCCCGTCATCAATGGCGCGCAGGTCGACACCGCCGACGCTCCATCGTCGCTGCTTCCCAACGGCCAGGTGATGGTCGCGGCCAGCCCCGGCTGCTATCAGACGCCGGCGACCTTCTACATCTTCAATGGCAAGAAGCTCAAGAGCATCGCCACACCGCCCAACGCCCCCAATGACTCGAGCTACAACGTTCGGCTGCTGGTGCTGCCGACGGGTCAGATACTGGAGGACGACAGCTCTTCTGATGTGGAGGTCTATACCGGCGGGACGATACCGTACCCCGGCATCGCCCCCACCATAAGCTCGGTACCGTCGTCGCTGACGCCGGGGAGCACGTACACGGTTCAGGGCAAGCGCTTCAACGGCTTCTCGCAGGCCAACTTCTACGGAGACGACGACCAGCAGGCGACGAACTATCCGCTCGTGCGCATCGTGAATAACTCGACCGGGCACGTGTTCTACTGCAGGACCCACAACCATAGCTACATGGGCATCGGATCGAATAAGACGGTGTCCACGATGTTCGACGTTCCGTCCGGCATCGAGACCGGAGCGAGCACGATCTACGTCGTCGTCAACGGTATCGTCTCCGCCGGCGTCAGCGTTACGGTCAGTTAGGAGCCGTTCGTCGAGGATCAGGCGGTGCGAGGTGCTCTCCGGGGCAGCTGAGGCAGGATCGTACTGAGCCGGCTTATGAAAAGCGTCTCTTGGAAAAGACGCACACATACGCGGTCGACGTGCAGTGGAGCGCGGCGGACGGCGAGGGCACGAAGAGTTATCGCAGCTACCGGCGCGATCACACGATCGTGGTCGAGGGTAAGCCCGAGATTCCCGCGTCGAGCGATCCGGCGTTCCGCGGCGATCGAGCCCGGTACAATCCCGAAGAGCTGCTCGTCGCCAGCCTCTCGTCGTGCCACATGCTGTGGTATCTGCATCTCTGTTCGGTCAACGCCATCACGGTGCTCCAGTATCGCGATCGCGCTGTAGGAACGATGCGCGAAGAGGCGGGCGGATCGGGGCGATTCGTCAGCGTCGCGCTGCACCCCGAGGTCGTTCTCGCGCCCCACGCCGATCGCGCTCGTGCGCTCGCCCTCCACGAGGAGGCGCACAAGCTCTGCTTCATCGCGCAATCGGTCAACTTTCCGGTGGAGATTGCGGCGGTTACGCCAGCCCTCGCGCCGCCAGCTGCGCCATAGCCTCGGGTGCGCGCAGCGTTTCGCGGAGTTCTTGCGCGAGGCGCAGCGCCGGGCCGCCAATTCCCACGCGCTGCGCGGTCGCGTAAGCGCGCGCGAGGGAGTGCGGATGACCGTGCGCCGACAGAATACAAAGCGCCAGGTCCGCCTGCTCGCGCGCCTGTAGCGGGAGGTGGAGTGCCGCGTACGCGTCGGCAGCGACGCGCGCGGCCATTCCGGTATAACGCTCCATCGCGCGCGCCGACGCATAGCGGGAGGCTTCGTCGGCATAGGACAGCGCGCGTTCGGCGTCGCCCAGCGCCAAATGCGCTTCCGCCATCGCCAGCGGCGCTCGCACGGCAAAGAGCGCGGTCCCTCCAAGCGTCGCGGCCTCGCGCGCAAGCGCCAGGCCGGCCTTTGGATCCCCGCCGAGCGCATGCGCCTGAGCTAGCAGCAGTGCCTTATCCGCAATGAGCTTTGGGTTTCCGGCGGTGCGCGCGGTCCCGAGCGCCATGTTCCCGAGCGCCAGTGCATGCTCGAATTCGGCGCACTGCGTCAGCGCGGAGCAAAGTAAGCCGCTCGCGACCGCGACGCCTTCGGCGTGACGAGCGCATTCGAACACGTCCAGCGCTTCGAGCGCGTACTCGATCGAGCGCGGCATGCCCTCGACGATCAGCGTGTGCACGACGCTGAGCTGGATGAAGAGCCGGCCGAGCAGATCGTCCGGCTTGTACCGCAACCGGTCGATCAGGCGTCGCGCGCGACCGAGCGTGTGCAGCGCCGCGGCTGGATCGCCGTGCAGGCATGACAACTCCGCGCGATGGAACAGCGCGCCGGCGGCCGCCCGAACGTGATCGCGCTCGATGGTGAGCGGTAGCCTCTCGACGGCGGTGGCGGCCTTCTCGAGGTGCACGGTCGCGTCCGCCAGGTCATTGCCGGCGTCCCAGGCCACGTATGCGGAGGCCATCTGCAGATTCACCTCGCCGATCGCCTGCAACTCACCGGGCATTTCCCGGGCATGCCGCAGGGCCCGCGCAAACAGCCGCCGCGCGCGTTCGTTGTCGCCGATGTCGGTCGCTATTTCGACGCCGTAGCACCAGGCGCGTACGCCGTCGTGCGGGTCGGTCGCGTCGCTCGCGATGCGCTCCAGCAGCTCGAACGCCGCGCCGAACGCCCCAACCAGACGAAAGTTCGCCACGCGATCGAGCTCGAGCTCAAAACGGGTCGGCAGGGTTCGCACCGGCCGTTGCGCGTCGCGTAAGTTGGCCTCGAGGTTCGCCAGCAGGCGCTCCAGCGCGCGCCGCCGCTCGCGATAGAACTCGCGCAGCGAGACGCCGAGATCGGCGGCGACCGCGGCGTGTTTCTCTCCCCGCAAGTCGCAGCGCGTCACGATCGCGCGCTGACGCGCGAAGTGCACGTTGCGCGCGTTGAGCTCGGTATCGAGCGTCGCTACCGCCGAGAGCACGGCCGCGCGAATTCGCAGAAGCGTTAGATTGTCGTCTACGAGTGCATTTGCAGTCGTCGGGCCGCCGAATGCGGCGCGCACCAGCGGGTTCCTGCGGACGGATTCCGGGTCGTCGAGCCGGCGCAAGAGCCGCGCCAGCTCGACGAACTGCGACGGGCGATTAATACGGACTGTCCGGACTCGTCGCGACTCCGAACGCTCCCGCCAGACCGCTGGAGAAGCTGCGGATGGGCGTTCCCGAGGGATACGCGACCTCCGCAACCGACGGGCCGAACGGATCGCTCACGAAGAGATGCGTGTTTTTGTGGTTGAGCGCGATTTGGTAAGCTAGGTTGAAGCCCTTGATCTGCTTCGACGGCGTGGTCGCTCCCGGCGGAAAGACGTCCACACCCGGGAGGCTCTGGTCGTCGAGCAGCAGATCGCCCTTCTTATCGAATGCGAGGCCGCCCGCGTTGCCGTTCTTGAGATGAATTCCGAGGTTTTTTCCCTTGGTCGAGCCCTCGGCGAACTTGAGGACCTCGATATCCGTGTTGGTGGCATCGTTGTACGCCACGTAGAGCTTGTTGCGAGTGTTGAGTGCGACGCCGGCCGGAAAAGTCGCGAACGGAATGGTCGTCGTCGGCGTCGTGCTGCCGTTGGCGTATTCGTACAGGTTGCTGTGCGAGCCGTCGCCGAAATCGGAAACGTACACGGTGCCGTCGCGGCCTGCGACGACGTACTTGGGACCGATGGTGCCGGTCAGCGTCTTCGAGTGCGTCGTCTGACCCTTCGGATATTCGGTCACCGTTCCGGCGCCGAAGTTGCAGACGTACAGCGTGCCGCTTGGATCGACGTATAGACCGTCGGGGCCGGCGATCGCGTCGGTGATTTGCCCGATCGAGGCGCCGGTGCTCTGAGAGAATATCGCGACGCGCTGATTCGGCTGATCGGCGACGTACAGCTTACCGCCCGTCGCCTGCGGCGACAGCCAGCCCGAGCGTGCGCCGGATGGCGCTGCCGCCGAGCTCCCGGGAGGAACGACGTGGGTGCCGCTCGCGCAACCCGCCGCTAGGGCCGAACCGGCAACGAGCGCCAAGGCGCCCAAAAGGCGATGTGCGTGCATCTTTTCAAACCTTTCTCGTGACAGAACGCAGAGGCCCCTTGGTTTGAAATCCGGCACCGCGGCGCCTTGCGCGCGGCATGACCAAAAGCTGACCGCCGGATCCCGTCGGCGCAGCCTTAATGGCGTCAGTTGTCCTCGTCCTTGAACCCGACGTACCAGTGCGAGCCGTCGCAAAACGGCTTGTTCTTCGACTGGCCGCAGCGGCAGAGCGCGTAGTGCTCCCGTAGCGCACCCTTGTTCATCGGTTCGCCCTCGAGCTCGATTCCGCCGCGGACGTAGTAGCTCGCGTTTTCGGCCACGTAGATCTCCGACTCGCGCTGCTCGCCTTCATACTTCACGCCGTCCTTGATGAAACCGAGCGCTCCCGAAGGACACGCGCGCACGATCGTCTCGACCGCTTCCGGTCCGGCGCCATCCGGTGTCACGAACGGATCGCCCTCGTGATGGAATACCTGCGGCAGGTGATCCGTGCAGTTGGCGAAGTGGCAGCAGGTGCCACGGTTGTCGAGCACGACGATCTCCTTGCCAACGTACCTGTCCGCCCGATCCGGCGTCCGGTCCAGCGACTTCGTGCTGCAAAAGCCGATGCGGGCGTGCGTGCCGTCGCAGTACGGCTTGATATCGGAGCCGCCGCAGCGGCACAGCGCAACGACGGGTCGCACTCGGAGCGTCTCGCCCTTGGAGTTTGTCAACTTGCGCAAGTTGCGAACGATGTAAGGGCCGTCCACTTCCGGGCGAATCGTCGTACGCTCGTTGCGCTCGTCCGCCTCGGAGCGCACGACCATCGCGAACTGCGCGGGGATGAACGGCGTGAGATGCTCCGCGACCGATTCGAGCGCGGCCGCCGCCTCCTGAACCTCTTGTGGGAGCGAGGCCTCGTCCGCAAGCCGCGTCAGACGCATGGACAGGTCGTACAGACGCTCGAGGAAGTAGATCCAGGCCGCGCTCTTGTGCGGCAGCAAGTGGACGTGGCTCGTGAAGCCGAACGTCGGGCCGGCCCGCCGGCCCGGATACTCCGGCCCCGCCGGTGTCTTCGAGAGCGCCTCGCCCAGCGGGCGGAGCACCGAGGCCATGATGCGGAGCGTCCCGCGCGCCAGGAGACGCCATTCCTCCTCGCTCTCGTCGCCATGCGCAAAGAAGCGCGCGAGCATCATCAACATCAAACCGTAGGTGCTGTTGAAGAGCCCGGCCAGCTCTTGCGCGACCGCGTTGGTGATCCGGTTGGTTCCTGCGACGGTACCGATACCTCGCGTGCTCGGATTTTCGATCATCGGGCGGAACGGCTCGAAGGCTCTCCCCTCGCGACGAGCATTCTCGGCGAGCTCCTCGTATTGGCGCCGGATTCCGTCGAACACGACGAAGTGCGCGTCCGGGTGGTGTGCTGAGGGAGACTCGCCCTGCTCGATGATCATCTCTATCGCCGTGCGCGCAGAATCCGTGTCGACGACCTGGACGAGCTCCTTGGGCAGATCGAGGTATCCGGGATTTGCCTGCGCCGCCGGATCGCCGATGAACAAGCGATCCGCCGGAATGTTTCTGAACGCGGTCTCGATCTTGTGGTAAAACTCGCCGACGGTACGGAAGTCGATGTCGAAGGGCTCGATCGAGTTCCGCTGCCGGATCATCTCGAGCTGATTGACGGCGGCGGCCGTGCGCTTCAGGATCGGGTCGTACTCCTTCATCTGCTCGGGCGACAGGACGCCGTCCTCGGGAAACTCGTAGCAGACGAAGCGCTCCAAGAGCGCCGGCGAAAGCGGCTCGAGCGTGATCGCGATGCCGAACGGAAAGGTCGAGGCCGGAAGCGGGAAATTCGATCGCGCGAAGTGCGGCGCCCCGCCCACGGCCGTGAGGATGTTCGACACCTGCGCCAGATGGAGCATCTCCTCGACGGCGACCCGAGCAATCTTGCTCTTCCACGTTCGAATAGCGACGAGCTCGTCGTGGGTTATGCTGCCTTCTTCCGGCCGAGTCTTGATCGAGTACCCAGCATAGAGATAGGAACACGCCAGATCGTGCTCGAGCTCGGACGCTCTAGTTAGTAGGTATAGTAGCTCCTCGCGCGTCTCGACGGGAGAGACCTGGGCCGGCGCGGCAACACTCATCGCGGACTCCTTCGTTTACTCTGCCGGCCTTCGACCGCCCCGTTTTTGCAAAGGGTTGCGAGGCTTTAGGTTTACGTCACAGCCTTGCCTACGATCGGTTCTTCGCTAACTTCCGCACCGAACAGCGTCGGATACACGAGGCCCGCCAAGCCGCCGCCGACTAGCGGCGCGACCCAAAAGAGCCAGAGCTGCGAGAGCTCGGCGCCGCCCGCAAAAATGGCAGGGCCGGTGCTGCGCGCCGGATTGACCGAAGTGTTATCGATCGGAATCGCGATCAGATGGATGAGCGTCAGCGCGAGACCGATCGCGAGGCCCGCGAAACCGACCGGGGCACGCCGATCCGTCGCTCCCAGGATCACCATGAGGAAGCCGAAGGTCAACACGATTTCGACGACGATCGCGGAGCCCGCTCCATAGCCGCCGGGAGAGAGCGCCCCGTAACCGTTGCTCGCGAACTGGCCGGGCGTCCACCCCGGCTTCCCGGACGCAACGAAGTACAGAACAGCCGCCGCCGCGATCGCCCCGAGGACTTGCGCGATCATGTACGGGATCACGTCTCGGGGCGGAAATCGTTTCGCCAGCCAAAGTCCAAACGTAACCGCGGGGTTGATGTGGCATCCCGAGATCGGTCCGATCGTGTAGGCCATCGTCAGCAGGGTGAGTCCGAATGCCAATGCGACGCCGACGAATCCGATGCCCAGTTGAGGAAACGCCGCCGCGAGAACGGCGCTTCCACAACCGCCGAAGACGAGCCAAAACGTGCCGAGAAACTCGGCCCAAACGCGTCGAGAGAGTGGCATGGTCATGATCACATTCCTTTCCGCGAATGGAGTATCAAGCGGAATTGTAACAGAAGGCGGTCGCTTGGTGCAACTCGGCAAACGCTCGTGCGTGTTACGCGAATGTGCCCGAACTGCCCGACATCGCCGCCTATATTACGGCGCTCGAATCGCGCATCGTCGGCAACGAGCTCACGCGACTGTGGATCGCAAGGCCGTTCGTGCTGCGCACGGCGTCGCCGGCTCCGTCCGAGCTCGAAGGCCGCCGCGTTCGCGAGCTGCGGCGCGTCGGAAAGCGGATCGCCATCGGGCTCGACGGCGAGTATTGGATCGTGCTTCACCTGATGATCGCGGGCAGGCTGCAGTGGGCACCCGCCGGTGCGCCTCGACCGCGCGCGGCTCTGGCGACGCTCGATTTTCCTGAGGGCTCGCTCGCACTGACCGAGGCCGGCTCGAAGCGGCGCGCGTCGCTGCACATCGTATCGGGAGAAACGGCGCTCGCCGCACTCGACCCCGGCGGCATCGACGTGCTGCAGTGCGATTTACCCGCGTTTCGCGACGCGCTGCTCGCCGAGAATCGGACGCTCAAGCGCGCGCTTACGGATCCTCGCGTGCTAAGCGGCATCGGCAGCGCCTATTCCGACGAGATCCTGCATGCCGCGAGGCTCTCTCCGATCGCGTACACACACAAGCTGGACGCGGAGCAGTGGCGCAGGCTGTTCGACGCGACACAAGCGACGCTGCGGCTTTGGAGCGGTCGTCTCGAGGCCGATGCACGGCGCCGGTTCCCCAAGAAGGTGACGGCCTTCCGCGCGGAGATGGCCGTGCACGGCCGGTATGGAAAGCCGTGCCCCGCGTGCGGTGAGTCCGTGCAGCGAATACGCTATGCGGACAACGAAACGAACTACTGCGCTCGCTGCCAGACCGGCGGCAGGCTTTTAGCGGATCGTGCGCTCTCGCGGCTGTTGAAGTCGGAGTGGCCGCGCACGCTGGAAGAGCTCGAGAACCTCAAGCGAGGCCGCTAACGCGCCTCCGCTCCGCGGCGACGTATTCGAGAATGACCTTCCCGAACGCGCCGATCACGACGATCGCGCAGAGATCGATCGGCATCAACGGGATCTGAAGGCGCAGCGCATCCTTGCCGTCGAGCATCCACGGGCCGATCCCGGAGAAAAAAAAGCCTTGCGACTCCATCCTGTCGCATAGGCCCGGCGTACCGGGATCTTCGAGCGGCAGCGAGGCGTAGATCGCGCCGAGCCGCTGCGTGGCGCGCAAGTCTGCTACGGCTTGGCGCACGAGCTCCGCGGTCTCGGTTCCGATCGTCTCGACGTCGACCGTAGCGACAGCGTCCCTGCGCACGATGCTGGTGTGAAATCGGCCGCGCCCCTCTGCCGGAGCGCCGTCGCACAGCCGGACTGGCAGACCGAGCTGTTCGTAGATACTGGCGACGATCGAGCGATGCCGCGGTGGCGCGTAGATCGCCCTCGCCTCGCGTGGTCGCAGCGGCTTGAAGTAGAGCATGCAGCTTTGGCGCTGCGTCGTCGTCGAGAGCTCCATATGCCGAGCGACGAAGCTGCGCGGTGCCTCGCCGAGCGTGAGCCCGCAGGCCTTCTCGCCGAAGCTCTCGCTGGAGAGCTGCGTGCGTGGGTGATCGGTCACCGGCTCGGAGTAGTATGCGGCGAGCCCGAGCGTAGCCGCTTCCTCCTCCGCGCGATCGAGCATACGGTTCAATAGGTTCCGGCCGCGGTGCGCCGGCAAAACGATCGCGCCCGCGAGGTCTGCGATGGGCGCGTCGCCGTCGCGGGCCAGCGCGCAGTGACCGACAACGCTGCCGTCGCTCGCCAGCGCGACGATCGACACGTAGCTGCCGCGCTCGTTGAGCTCAGCGAGCCGCTGGGGGAAATAAACGGCGCCGACGTCGTACGCGTAACCGTACGTTAGGTAGAAGGCCCGGGCAACTCCGAGGGCGTCGCCGCTCACGAAGCGCCGAATCGTGTATTCCTGCGCAGGCGCGAGCGGCACGTCTTCTTCAGCCGGAACGGCTGCGGTTTCCGCTCCGCGGGCGGAGTGCGAGAGATTCACGATCAGCCGAAGCTCGCTGCCGGCCGTACCGTGACAACGCCAGTGCGCCTCGTCAACGCCGCCGCAGATTTCGTCCCAACGCGGATCGCGCCGCGCCAGCGAGTCGTCCATCGGCAGCCCGCGCTCGAATAGCGAGAGCTCGAGATAGGCCGGAGTGCATGCGGCGACGATCCGAATCGGCTCGCGTTCTTGCGCTAGCGCCGCAGCGACGATCGCGGCGAAACCGCTCCGCGCAGCGGCGGCGACCTCTCGAGCCTGCCGCGCGGGTAGGACGCCGCGTTCCGCGGCATCGGCGGCGAAGCTCTCCACGAGTGAACCGAACGCGGAGTCGGCCGGCACTTTGAGCTCCATGTTGAACGACATTGAGCGCGCAGGCGGAGCCTCGAGCGCCGAGGAAACCGGGTCCATGAGGCTGCATTTTATCGCCTCGCTCGTTCTCCTGGCCGCCACAAGCTGCGCACCCGCCGCGCAACCGTCGCTGCCGTACATGCAGGCTGACAACGCGGCGCGCGAACTCGCCGGCACGGGCGCCGGCAAGATCACGCACGTAATCTACGTCGTCCAGGAGAATCGCAGCTTCGACAACCTGTTCCAGGGCTATCCGGACGCGGACACCGTTTCACAAGGAATGAACTCGAACGGCCAGACGATCACGTTGCAGCCCTCGTCGCTCAAAAACGTCTACGTCATCGATCACTCCGCGTATGCGATGTTTGCCGCCTGCAACGGCACCGGCTCGGTGCCCGGAACCAAGTGCCGCATGAACGGCTTCAACAACGAGATCACCTACGGCGGCCCCGCGAATGGCCAGTACGTCTACGTGCCGCACGACGAGTCGAAACCGTACTTCGACATGGCGAACGAGTGGGTCGTCGGAGATCGAATGTTTCAGTCGCAGCTCGACGAGAGCTTCGTAGCGCATCAGTACGTGATCGCCGCGCAAGCGGCATCGAGCGTCGACCTGCCAGGCGTTGCTCATCTGGGGATGCGCGGGCGGCGTCTACGACACCGTCGCAACGATCACTCAGACTCGCAACCCCAACGGACCGCAGCAGCAGGCCTGTTTCGATTACCAGACGCTGGGCGACGAGCTCGACGCGGCGCACCTGTCCTGGCGTTTCTACGCGGCCCGCTATGGCAACGACGCCGGCGGCAACGGTGGCACGTGGTCCGCCTATCAGGCGATTCGGCACATCTTCAAGGGCCCCGATTGGAAGCACGACGTGATCTCGCCAAACTGGCGCTTCATCACCGACGTGCGCGCCGGCACGCTCGCCAACTTTACGTGGATCACGCCCGAGTGCGCGGAATCGGATCACCTCGAGTGCGGGGGAGGATACGGTCCGTCATGGGTCGCCGCGATCGTCGACACCGTGGGAAAGAGCAAGTTCTGGAATTCGACGGCGATCTTCGTCCAGTGGGACGACTGGGGCGGCTTCTACGACCACGTCGCCCCGAAGTATAAGGACTACGACGGGCTCGGATTCCGCGTTCCGCTCTTGGCCATCTCCCCCTACGCCAAGAAGGATCACGTGTCGCACGTGCACTACGAGACGGCGAGCGTCTTACGGTTCGCCGAGGACCTCTACGGCCTGCCGCACCTGGCCGCCGCGGACAAGCGCGCGGCCTCGCCCGCGGGCGACTGTTTCGACTTCTCGCAGCCCCCGCGCGCATTCGTCGCGATCAAGGCCCCGTATCCGGCGCAATTCTTCATTCGGCATCGCTTCAGCACCGACTATTTTGCCCCAGACTACGAGTGACTCGTCAGTCGCTATGAAGAAGCCCTGAAGCTATGCAACAGGGCAAAGGTTGGTGGAGCTGTCGGGGTGCTGCCCCCCGAGTCCAAGCAGTCTGGCCGGCGCGTTCTCCAGGCTCAGCCTCGACTTTGTCTTGATCGAACGGACGCCCCGAGGCGCGGCTTACCATTCGCTGCAGATCCTTGGTCTCGCACGAGCGTCGAATCACGCGCCCGTGCCAGCCCGAATTGGTGACCGGAGTGCGGAGCGGTTCGGGCCGACTCTCCGCGTCCGGTGACTAGCCTAGATTAGGCAGCCAGTGCGTATTCGTTGTTGGCAGATATTGCCGTTGCGATCGTTTTAGGAGTGCTCGCAACTCCGCCTGCTGACGCCGACCACGGACTGTCTTGTCGAACCTATTTCAGCCCCATGACCGTGCAACATTATAACACCGCGGAGCAAGGCTCGGTTCCGCGAGGCGAGGACGTGCGCACCGGGCGCCAGGCGGCTAGGGGCTCGTCCGGGCCTCTTCCTTGGCCCCCTGCTGCATGATCGTCGAGACGATCGTCATGATGATCGCGCCGTAAAGATCGGCCAGCCAGGGATTGACCCCGCTCGTCGGGTCATAGAAGTTCACGAAATGGATCGTGATCGCGAAGAGCACGTAGTTGATGACGAACGAGAACAGGCCGTGCGTGATCCAGGTGATTGGCAGGGAGATCAGCCGGAGTACCGGCCCGATGAGTGCGTTGACCAGGCCGAATACGATCGCCGCAATGATTGCCGTCCATACCGTCACGTTGTGATAGAAGCCGGGAACGTACTTCGCAATGAGGTAAAGGACGAGCGCATTGACCAGAAATCTGAGAAGCAGGCTCAAGATCTGTACCCTCCTTCAAGTTCCTGCTTGATCTTTGCGGCCAATGCGGGCGTCATCCCTTTGACCGCCGCGATTTCGTCGAGTCCGGCGCGGCGAATGCCCGCAGGAGAGCCGAACGCCGAGAGAAGGCGTTTGCGGCGCACCGGGCCGACACCGGCCAGCGCGTCGAGCGCCGAGCGCGTCATCGACTTCGCGCGACGCTGGCGGTGGTACGTCACCGCGAAACGGTGAGCTTCGTCGCGTATGCGCGCAACCAGATGCAACGCCGGAGAGTTGGGCGGCAGCACGATGGGATCCGGCTGACTCGGCAGGTAGAGCCACTCGTGCTCCTTGGCGAGTCCTGCCACCGCGAAGCCGGTCATATCCAGTTCTTCGAGCACCTCGACGACGGCGCTGAGCTGGCCCTTCCCGCCGTCGATCAGCAGCAGATCGGGCTTTTTGTTGAACTTCTCCTTTTTCGCCAGCTCTCGCTCGACCGGCGTCTCCGTGCGATCGGTCTCGCGGCGCAGATAACGCAGCCGGCGCCGCAGCGTCTCCTGCATCATCGCAAAGTCGTTGGGGCCGCGATCGTATTGAATCTTGAACTTTCGATACTCGCTCTTCTTTGCGCGTCCTTCGACGAACACGACCATCGACGCGGTTGGATTGCTGCCTTGGATATTCGAGACGTCGTAACACTCGATCCGGTGCGGAGGTTCGGGAAGCTCGAGCGCGTCCGCGAGATCGGTGAGCGCGTGCGCCTGAGCCGTCTCTTGAACCTCTTGATGCGCCAGAAAAGCCTTTAGGTTTTGCTCCGCGTTCCTTTGCACGAGCCGCATATACTCGGCGCGGACGCCCCGCTGCGGCTGCAGGATCCTAACGCGCTGACCCTTGACGTCGGAAAGCCATGCCTCGATCGTCGCACGCTCCTCCGGAAGCGCCGCGACGAGCAGCTCTTTGGGTACCGCCGCCGCCTGCGCACTCGAGCGCCGTGTCTCGGGAACGGGCGCCTGATTATCACGCGCGACGCGCGCCAGTGAGATGGTCTTGTCTTCCGGCGCGCCGGCCGTGCGCGCCGTGTAGAACTGCTTGAGGAATTCGCCCGTCAGCACCCCATCCGACTGTTCGTAGACGCCGTCGAGAATAAAGTGCTCTTGGCCGATCAACTTGCCGCCGCGCACGAGGAAGACTTGCATGCACGCCTGCCCCTGCGCTCGGGCGACGGCCACGAGGTCCATGTCGAGGCGCGACTTCCAAACGACCTTCTGCTCCTCGGTGACGCGGCGCACTTGCACTATTCGGTCGCGGATGCGTGCGGCCGCCTCGAAGTTCAAGTGCCCTGCGGATTCGGCCATTTCGCGTTGCAGGCGCGCGAGCAGCGATTCCTGCTTGCCCTCGAGGAACAGCACGACCTCGTCGATGGTGCGGTCGTAGTCTTCCTCCGTCTGGTAGCCCACGCACGGCGCCAGGCAACGCTTGATGTGGTATTGCAGGCACGGACGCCTTCGCCGGCCGTCGATGGGCTCGCGACACGTGCGCAACGGGAAGACCAGGCGCACCAAGTCGATCAGCTCGCGCAGTCCATGGGCGTTCGTGTAGGGCCCGAAGTAGCGCGCGCCGTCGTTGCGAACCATCCGGGTGAATACGACCCTCGGAAACGGCTCGTTCGTGACCTTGAGGTACGGATAGCGCTTGTCGTCGCGCAGTCGCACGTTAAACGGCGGCTGATGCCGCTTGATCAGGTTCGCTTCGAGGATCAGCGCCTCGACCTCGTTGGTGACGACGATCGTGCGAACGTCCGCGACTTTCTCCACCATGGCCGTCGTCCGCGGATGATGGACGGAGCCCTCCTGGAAATACGAGCGCACGCGATTTCGCAGCGAAATCGCCTTCCCGATGTAGAGAATATCTCCGTCGCGTCCAACCATCAGATACACGCCGGGTGCATCCGGGATCTGCGCGAGAGTGTTTAGTGCCGTCACCCCGCGCCGACGGGACGGCGGGCGCGCACGACCGCGACGATGACCACGACCGCGACGACGGCGACGCCTAACGCGATGTAGGCGCCGCGATGCAGCAGCGGCAACACGTCGCCCAGGTGCGCGCCGAGCGCATTTCCCAAGAGGATCAAGATACTGCAGAAAATCAGCGAGCCGAGGAACGTCCAGAGATAGAATAGCGCAACGTTCATTTCGGCGATGCCCGCTGGGATCGCGGAAATGCCCCGCAGCACGGGCAAGAAGCGGCAAACGAAGATTGCAAACGTGCCCCAGCGCTCGAAAAAGCGATGAACGAGCTGCAGTCGGTCGTGAGTGATGTGCACGTAGCGTCCGTAGCGCTCGATGAGTGGGACACCCCCGAAGCGGCCTATGGCGTAGCCGATCGATCCGCCGGCTAGCTCGCCGACCAGCGCGACCGCGATCGTGAGCCACAGGCTGCTGAGGTGGCCGGTCGCCACGAGCGCACCCGCCGCGGGCAGGATGAGTTCGGTGCCGATCGGCGCGCCGAGATTACCGAGCGCGAGTCCGGCGAACAAACCGAAATACCCGTAGTGGTCGATGAGCGCCACGACCGCCTGTTGCAAATGCTCCACCGAGGTCGTTACTCCACGGCCGAGGCCGTGTTTCGCGACGCCGCGCGTCGCAGGATCTCGGCGGCCGAGCTGCCACCTTCCGACCGGATGGCCTCGAAGAGATCCAGCGGGCCGACCTCTCGGTTCGCAGCGTGCTCCTCGGCGAGGGCGATGATTCGGCGCACGCGCGGCGTGATCAAGATGCCTTCCCACAGGCGTTCGTCGCCGGTGCCGAGCGCTCGGCGAACTTCCGCATGCACCTCAGGCACGTCGATGCCGGCTTCATCGAGGGCGTGCAGCGTTGCCGCGTCTCGCTCTTCGAGCAAGGCAACGAGCAAGTGTTCTGCACCGACGTAGTAATGGCTGTGGTTGCGGCATTCTTGCTCGGCCACTCGTAGCACGCGCCGCGCCGCCAGGTTGAATTTCGAGAACAATCGGTCTCCCGGGCCCCGGAGGGAGGAGAGAATTTCGGGGCGACACGATTTGAACGTGCGACCTCTTCGTCCCGAACGAAGCGCTCTACCAAGCTGAGCCACGCCCCGAGGAACTCCGAAAGTTTCGCAGAGCCGCGCCGCCTTCCTTTGCCCCCTCCAGCAAGGGGACGCCGGCGAAACCAGGGTAAAACTGAGCGGACTCTGAAGCTGACCGCAAACTCATGAGACACCTGATCGTCGGGTGCGGGCGCGTCGGTTCCGCTCTCGCGAAATTGCTGGACGCCGACGGACACGAAGTGATCGTCGTAGACGAAAACCCCGCCGCTTTCAAGCGCCTCGGCCCCGAAATTCAAGGGACACGAGGTCGTGGGTACCGGAATCGACTACGACGTTCTCAAGCGGGCCGGGGCCGCGACCGCCGACGGATTCATCGCCGTTACTAATGGCGACAACCGCAACATCATGGCGGCGCTGATCGCAAAGCGGATGTTCAAGATCAAGCGCATCGTCGCGCGCATCTACGATCCGCCGCGGGGCCAAGTGTATCGCGAGCTCGGCGTGCTGACCGTCTGCCCGACGACCGTCGGCGCGAGGCTGATACGCGACGTCTTGATCGAGGCGCCGTGGGAAACTCAGACGTTCGACCTCGGTAAGCTCTCCTCGGTATCCGTCAACGTGGGCCGTGCCGACGCCGGCAAGCGGGTCGGCGAGATTCAGGAGACCGGGAAGATTCGAATCTGTGCGGTCCGACGCGGAGATCGCGACGTGATGATCGCCACCGAGGATCTCGTACTCGAAGCGGGAGACGAGCTCAGCGCCGTCGTCGCGCCGGACGTCATCTCTAGGTTCGCGCAGCGCTTCGGCGCGCCCGAGCGACCGAAGGTCTCAGCATAACGCATGTTCATCCTAATCGTCGGCGGCGGTAAGGTCGGCTCGTACTTGAGCCGAGCGTTGCTCAATCAGGGCCATGAAGTCGTCGTCATCGAGAAGGACGAGCGCAAGGCCAAGATGCTCGAACGTTTGATCGACCGGCACGTCACAGTCGTCGGCGACGGTTGCGATCCGCTCGTACTCGACGGCGCCGGTGTCGCGCGAGCCGACGTGGTCGTTGCGGATACCGGCGACGACGAGGATAATCTAGTCGTGGTACTCCTGTCGAAGAGGAAGTCGAAGGCGCGTTGCATCGCGCGCGTCAACAACCCCGCGAACAAGCTGATCTTCAATTCAATAGACTCCGACGACCCCGTCATCGTCATCTCGTCGACGGAGTTGATCCTTGACGTGCTCAACGAGCACGTCAACGCCTCGAAGTACCGCTCGATGCTCGAGACGATGCATCTCTTCGGCAAGGGCGACATGCAGCTGGTCAAGGTCGCGATCCCCGAGCGCTCGCCGGCCGACGGCAAGCGACTCGCCGAAATCGACTTTCCGCACAACTCCGTTGTCGTTGCGGTAGACCGGCCGAATAGCGATCTCGAGATCCCGACCGGCGACACGATGTTGCGCGCCGGTGACGCGATGATAGTCATCGTCAAAAACGGCGCGGCCGAACGAATCCGGACGATCCTTGGCGCCTAGCGCCTGTTCACCTCATATATAGCCCTTTTTCAGCGCCACGACGGCGGCCTGTGTGCGATCGGACGCCGAGAGCTTCTCCAGAATGTCCCGGATGTGTCCCTTCACCGTTCCGAGACCGATGTGCAGGTTCTCGGCAATCTCAGAGTTCGAACGGCCGTCCGAGATGAGGCGCAAGATCTCGGTCTCGCGCTGCGTCAGCGGCGAGAGTCGCAAATCGTTGGATCTCGTCGTGGAGAACCGCCCGAGCACGACGTGCGCGATCATCGGGTCGAAGTACGCGCCGCCTTCGCTAGCGATTCTAACGGCGTCAACGATGTGCTGCGTTTCGGAGCTCTTCAGACAGTAGGCATCGGCGCCGGCAGCGAGCGCGGCGAGCACCTCGTCCTCGAGATCGATCATCGTTACGATGACGACGTGCGTCTCAGGCAGCTCAGCTCGGACCTTCTTCGTTAGCGTCACGCCGTCGAGCGCGGGGATGCCGATGTCGATTACGGCCACATCCGGCCGCTGGAGCGCAATCATGTCCCACCCCGCGATCCCGTCGGCCGCCTCGCCGACCACCTCGAACGAGGCCTGCAGCGCGGTGCGAAGGCCTGCGCGCGTCAGGGCGTGATCCTCCACGATGACGACTCGGATGCGGCCCGCGCGTTCCACGTCAGCCGCGCACAGTCGGCAACGTCAACGTAAAGCTGCTTCCCCGAGGCTCGCGCGGCGCATAGGCGACGCTTCCACCATGTTTCTCGGCGATCCGCCGCACAATGTATAATCCAAGCCCCGTTCCGCCGCGGAACTGTCCACCGCCGAAGCGCTCGAAGAGGCTCGCGCGGCGCTCGGGCGCGACGCCGTAGCCGTCGTCCTCCACGCCGATCGTGAGGTTCTGATGGTCTGCGGAGCAGCGCGCCACGACGTGGCCGCCGCGTGGGGTCGCGTCGAGTGCGTTCGCTACGAGGTTGATGACAGCGCGCCGGATCTCATGTGGGTCGCCGAGGGTAACGAGCGAATGAGGGCGCACCTCGGCCCGAAGCTCGACGCCCTTGATCTCACTAACCGGCTGGAATTCGTCAATCACTGCCGTCACGAGATCCGCGCACGGAACGGGCTCGCGAATGGTCGACAATTCGCCCGCCTCGTACCGCGCCACGAGCAAGAGCGTCTCAACGATGCGGCGCTCGTCGTCGTTCGCTGCCAAAGCGGTGCCTAGAATGCCGCGATAGCGCTCGGGGAGCTCACCGTAGGCGCCGGAAAGCGCCTGATTCATCGTGACGTGGGCCGCGGCCAGCGGCGTCCTCAGATCGTGCGCCAGCGCGTAGACGATATCGCGGATCACGTCGCTGCGATCGGCCAGTTCGTCCTTCTGACGGGCAATTTCATCGTTACGCTCTCCAAGCTGCGTGAAGAGGCGGGCCTGCTCGAGCGCGATCGCCGCCTGCTCGGCGAAGCTGGTCAGCGTCGCGCGCGCATCGGGAACGAAGGCCGTTCCGCCGCTGACCGACGCGATCAGGATGTAGTCGACGGCGGCGCCGCTCGTGGGGATCGACGTCGCCAGCGCCTCGCTCGCGCCCAGCGCCTCCAAGGTCAGGCGCCCGAGGACGTCGTTGCCGGTAACCGCAAAAACGTCGTCCTCTTCGCCGGCGCGAGTCGCGAGCGACGCGATCTCATTCGAGAGGGCGCGACGCTCGATCGAGATATCCGCGTCGCCGGGCTCATACGTGAGCACCAACGGCGGCCCAAACGGCGTTTCGCGGGCGATCAACGTCGCGCGCGATGCCCCGAGCAATGCCACCGACTCGCGCAGGATAGCGCGCTGGACCAGCTCTACATTGAGCGTTTCGCGTACCCGCCCTGCGGCGCCGCGCAGGGCCTTCTCGATTTCTATCTGACGCATTCTTCCGGCGGAGGCGCCGGCCTCGCGCGCATACTCTTGCGTCCGGATGCTCAGATAACCGACCAGAATGAACGATGCCGCCAGCAAAAAGCGATCGCCGATGGCGATCGTGTCCCAGTGGTTCCCGGCCTGAACTCCGTTGACGTAACCGGCGATGGCGTTCGCTACCTCTGCCGCGATCACCAGATTCGTCGTCAAGCGTCGTTGCAATGCGAGGCTGCTCAACGCGATGGGACCGTTGAACAAAATCGCCGCAATGAACAGCTGCGGGGTGAGCAAGTCGACGATCCACGCGACGACGAGCAGTCCGTAGCAGAGCAGAGCCACGGCACCGCGTTTCGGGGGGAGCGACGGGGGCGCCTTGCCTGAAGCGGAGAAGGCTGCGCCGATGAACCGCGCGACGAAAGCGGAGGAGCTGCTACGCGAGCTCGGAGGACGCGCGCGACTCGTCGTGTACGTGGCGAGCGCACCGGGCTCGGGCAAGACGCGCCGGCTTTTGGAGGACGCGCGCCGGCTGCGGGCCGACGGCAAACGCGTTGCGATCGGCTGGATCGAAACGAAGGGGCGCCCCGACCTCGAAATCGCCGCCTCCGGCCTGCCGCGCATCCCTCCTCGCCACATCACGATCGGCGATCGCGTCTTCGAGGACTTCGATTACGAGGCGGCGCTGCGCGAGCGGCCCGACGTCGTCATCCTGGACGAGCTCGCGCACGACAACCTCGGCGATGCGCCGCACGCTAAACGATGGCAAGACGCCCTCGCCCTCAAGCAGCACGGGATCGGCGTGATCGGCGCCCTGAACATCCAGCACGTCGAAACGGTTGCGCCGACGGCGGAGGCGCTCATCGGCTATCCCGTGCGGGAGATCGTCCCGCTGTCGTTTCTCCAGGCGGCCGACGAGGTCGTCGCGCTGGACGTATCTCCGCGTCTGCTTCAGAGCCGCGTTCGGGCGGGCAAGATCGTCAACGAGCAAGACATCGATCGCGCGCTCAACGGTGTATTCAAGGAGCAGACCCTCTACATGCTGCGCGAGCTGTTGCTGCGCACGGTCGACAGCCTCACGCTGCCGGTCGTCAAGGCGGGTCGCACGTCGATGGCGGCGGCATTCGTGTATCCAAACGTCGATCCGGTGCCCTATCTCAGACGCACGGCCGCGGTCGCGCATGCCCTCGATCTCGGCCTCGAGGTCGTGCCGACTCCGGGTGTCGATCGAAATTCGCTCGAGCGGGTCGCGCGCGATCTCGGCGGCGAGATGCTGCACGATACCGTCGATGCGGCGCGCGTCCCCGAGGACACGCTGCGCGCCTCACTCGTCGCGCTCCCCCACGGCAAGATCGCGGCGAAGCTCGCCAACACGTCGGTTCCCTACGATCTCTTCATCGTCGGCGCCGGCCAAACGTACCTCGGCGAAAACCCGGCGCGCTCGCCGTACTCGCACACCGCCGGCGATCGGCTGCGCGTGGGCTATGGCAAGCTCACGGTCTACATCGGCGCGGCCGCGGGCGCCGGCAAGACCTACGCTATGCTCGATCGCGCCCATCAACTCAAGGCCGAGGGCGTGGACGTCGTCGTGGGTTTCGTCGAGACGCACGGCCGCAAAGAGACGGCCGCTCTGCTCGATGGGCTGGAGATCATCCCGCCCAAAATCGTTAACCTGAACGGCATTTCGTGTAAGGAATTCGATCGCGACGCGCTGATCGCGCGCAGGCCCCAGGTGGCGCTGATCGACGAGCTCGCGCACACGAACGCTCCGAGCTCGATCGCACCCAAGCGCTTTTACGACGTGCTCGCCGTGCTGCGGGCCGGAATCGACGTCCTCACGACGCTGAACGTCCAGCATCTCGAGGGGTTGGGCGACACGATCCTGCGTCTCACCGGAACGGTCGTGCGCGAGACGCTGCCCGACGGCATACTCGCCCTCGCGGACGACGTGATTCTTATCGACGTGACGCCCGAGACGCTGCGGCAGCGGCTGCGCGAGGGCAAGATCTATCCTCCCGACCGCACCGAGACGGCGCTGGCGAATTTCTTTCGGATCGAGAATCTGCATGTGCTGCGCGAGCTCGCGCTGCGGGAGGCGCTACGCGCGCGTCATCGCGAGCGCATCGCGTCGCCCTTCGAGCGCCTCTTGCTCGCGATCGGATCGCGCGACATCGACCTTGCCATCATCAAACGAGCCGGTCGAATCGCGGCTCGGCTCGCCATCGACTTCGCGATCGTGCACGTCGTCGACCGGCGAGCTCGCGTCGATCCCGCGGTCGTCGGTGCACTGCGCGCCGAGGCCCGCAAGACCAACATCGAATGGATCGAGGACGTCGTGGATGACGTGCCGCGCCGCCTGATCGAAATCTCGCGCGCTCGTCCCGAAACGACGATCGCCCTGGCGGGAGCGCAGCGCGCCCCGCGCTGGCCGCAGCGAAATTCGTTCGCTCGGCGACTGCTCGACGCGGGCGCCCGCGAGCTGCTGATTCTGCTGCCGCCGGGCGAGCCGGTGGCGGCCGCGCTGCCCGAGGAGTAGCCTTACTGCGTCTTGAGACCGTCGAGTGCGAGGTTGAGCTCGAGCACGTTGACGTGCGGCTCGCCCAAGAAGCCGAACATCCTTCCCACAACGTGTTTCGCGATCAACGCGTCGACCGCGTCGACGCTCGTGTGGCGCGCCTTCGCGACGCGCGGCGACTCCCAGTACGCCGACTGCGGGCTGATGTCCGGGTCGATGCCGCTCCCGCTCGAGGTGATGAGGTCCATCGGCGGCGGCCCGACGGCGTCCGGATTCTGTTTCTCCAGCTGCGCGATCGTCTTGCGCGTCGAATCGATGAGCTTCTTCGAGGTCGGCCCGTAGTTCGTGCCGCCGGTCGACGTCGGATCGTAGCCCTTGCCGGCAGCGGAGGGACGCCCCTGGAAGTACTGCGGCTTCGTCCAGAGCTGGCCGATGATCGCCGAGCCGACGACCTTTCCGTTCACGGTGACGAGCGAGCCGTTGGCCTGGCTTGGGAACAGCACCTGCGCGATGCCCGTCATCGCCAGCGGGTATATCAATCCCAGCAGCACGATCGAGACGATCGTGACGCGAACCGCGGTGCCGAGGTGCCTAATCATGACCTTTCATCCTATGTGAGGTGGAGCGCCGCCAGGATTACGTCGATCAGCTTGATGCCGATGAATGGGACGATGATGCCGCCGACGCCGTAGAGCATGACGTTCTCGAACAGCACGCGGTTCGCGCCCTTCGGCTCGTACCGGACGCCGCGCAGGGCGAGCGGGATCAGTGCGACGATGATCAGGGCATTGAAGATGACCGCCGAGAGTATCGCGCTCTGCGGCGTCGTTAGGCGCATCACGTTCAGCACGGCCATGGCCGGGTACGCGATCGCGAACATCGCCGGAAGAATCGCGAAGTACTTCGCGACGTCGTTGGCAATCGAAAACGTCGTGAGCGAGCCGCGCGTCATGAGCAACTGCTTGCCGATCTCGACGATCTCGATCAGCTTCGTCGGGTCGGAATCGAGGTCGACCATGTTGGCGGCCTCTTTGGCTGCCTGGGTGCCGGAGTTCATCGCAACGCCGACATCCGACTGAGCCAGCGCCGGCGCGTCGTTCGTGCCGTCTCCCGTCATGGCCACGAGCCTGCCCGAGCCCTGCTCGCGCTTGATGAGGTCCATCTTCGCCTCGGGCGTTGCCTCGGCGAGGAAGTCGTCGACACCGGCCTCCTTCGCGATCGTCGCGGCGGTCAGCGGGTTGTCGCCCGTGATCATCACGGTCCGAATCCCCATGGCGCGCAGGCGATTGAAGCGCTCCGTCATGTTCGGCTTGAGGATATCTTTCAGGTAGATCACGCCGATCACGAGCGTGTTGCGCGCCAGCAGCAGCGGCGTCCCGCCGCTGCGGGCGATGCGTTCGATAACCGGCGCCAGCTCGGTCGACGGATTCCCGCCGGCGTCTCGCACCCACGCGAGAATCGAGTCCGGCGCGCCCTTGCGAATCTTGGTGCCGTCGACGAGATCGAGCCCGCTCATCCGCGTGTACGCGCTGAACGGCACGAAGGCCGAGCCCGGTGGAGCCTCGCCGTTGCGCGCTCCCGCCTGCTGTGCGAGGGCCACGATCGAGCGGCCTTCCGGCGTTTCGTCTGCAAGCGAGGAGAGATACGCGATGCGAGCGGCATCCTTCGCGTCGATTCCGCCCGAGGTAATGATTTCGACGGCTTGGCGGTTGCCGAGCGTGATCGTCCCGGTCTTGTCGAGCAGGAGCGTGTCCACGTCGCCGGCGGCCTCGACTGCGCGGCCGCTCATCGCGAGGACGTTGCGCTGCATCACGCGATCCATCCCGGCGATCCCGATCGCGGAGAGCAGGCCGCCGATCGTGGTCGGGATCAGACAGACGAGCAGCGCGATCAGCACGGTTACGCTTTGATGCGTGCCGGCGTAGAGCGAAAAGGGAGCCAGCGTCGCGACCGCAATCAAAAAGATGATCGTCAGCCCGGCGAGCAGGATGGACAGCGCGATCTCGTTGGGCGTCTTTTGGCGCTGGGCTCCTTCGACGAGCCGGATCATCCGATCGAGAAAACTCTCGCCCGGGTTTGCGGTGACGCGCACGACGATGCGGTCGGAGAGCACGCGCGTGCCGCCGGTGACGGCGCTGCGATCGCCGCCGGACTCGCGAATGACGGGCGCCGATTCGCCGGTGATCGCTGATTCGTCGACCGTCGCGGCACCTTCACTCACGTCGCCGTCGGCCGGGATGATCTCGCCCGCCTCGACGACGTAGCGATCGCCTTTGCGCAGACTCGTGCTTGTGACGCGCTCTTCCGTGCCGTCGTCATGGAGCAACCGCGCATACGTGTCGGACTTCGTCCGCCGCAGCGTTTCGGCTTGCGCCTTACCGCGGCCCTCCGCCACGGCCTCGGCGAAGTTGGCGAAGATTACCGTGAACCACAGCCACGCGGCGATGGCAAAGTCGAAGCCGGGCGAGCCGGTTTGACGAACGACGTCGCGCACGAAGAAGATCGTGGTCGCCGCGGCGCCGACTTCGACGACGAACATGACCGGGTTCCGCGCCTGCCAGCGCGGATCCAGCTTCCTGAAAGAATCCCAAAGGGCACGTGTCAGGATCGTGCGATCGAGGAGCGAGCGCGCTTTGGGGCGTCGTTCCAAGCGCCTCTGGCTGAGCATTAAAATGTCTTTCCTTGGAGCATGAGCAGATGTTCGACGATCGGTCCCAAAGAGTCGGCCGGCAAGAACGTGAGCGCTCCGACGATGACGATCACGCCGATGAGCAAAGCAACGAAGATCCCCGAGTGCGTGGTGAACGTGCCCGCGCTTTCGGGAACCGCTTTCTTCCCCGCCAGCGCTCCGGCGAGCGCGAGCGCGGGAACCGCTACTGCGAAGCGCCCGAACATCATATTGAAGCCCGTCATGAGGTTGTAGAACAGGTTCGGCCCGAGGCCGGCAAACGCGGAGCCGTTGTTGGCGTTGGTCGACGTGAACGCGTACAGGATCTCCGAAAAACCGTGGGGGCCGCCGTTATTGAGCGTGGCCAGGCCGGCGGGCAGCACCGCGGCGACGGCGGTCGGCACGAGGCAGAGCACGGGCGTTACGAGTGCGGCGAGGATGGCGAACTGCACCTCGCGGCGCTCGACCTTCTTCCCGAGGTATTCGGGCGTGCGACCGACCATCAGGCCGGCGATAAACACGGTCAGCACCACGAACACGATCATGCCGTAGAGACCGCTGCCGACGCCGCCGAAGACGATCTCGCCCAACTGCATATCCACCAACGGAATGAGTCCACCGAGCGCGGTGAACGAGTCGTGCATGGAGTTGACGGCCCCGCACGACGTGTCGGTCGTGACGGTCGCGAAAAGCGCCGAGGCGGCGACGCCGAAGCGGCACTCCTTGCCTTCCATGTTGCCGCCGGCGATGCCGAGTGAGTGAACGATGGGGTTCCCGGCGGCTTCCGCCCAATAGGCGACGACGAAACCGGCAAAAAATAGGATCGCCATCGCCGTAAAGATCGCCCATCCCTGACGCGTATCTTTGGCCATCTTGCCGTACATGTACGTCAAGCCGGCTCCCAGCGAAAAGATCAGCAGCAGTTCCACGAGGTTGGTCAGCGGGTTCGGATTCTCGTTCGGAGAGGCCGAGTTTGCATTGACGAATCCGCCGCCGTTGGTGCCGAGCTCCTTGATCACTTCTTGCGAAGCCATCGGGCCGCCGGTGATCGTTTGGGCAAAGCCCTCGACCGACTTCACGCCTTGGTACGCGTGGAAGTTCTGCGGCATGCCCTGCGATACGAGAAATAGTCCCACGACGATCGAGATCGGCAGCAGGACGTAGAGCGAGCATCGCGTCAGGTCGACCCAAAAATTCCCAAGCGTCTTGATGTTCGTGCGCACGAGGCCGCGAACGACGGCGACGGCGATCGCGATGCCGACCGCGGCCGAGACGAAGTTGTGCCACGCGAGGCCGGCCATTTGGGCGAGGTAGCTCATCGCCGTCTCGCCTGAGTAGAACTGCCAGTTGGTGTTCGTCGTGAAGCTGACCGCCGTGTTCCACGCCAAGTCTGGCGTCATGTTGTCGATGTGCGCCGGGTTGAAGGGGAGCCATTTCTGCGTTCTGAGCAAGATGTAGAGATACGCCAATCCGATCAGCGAAAACGTGAGCATCGAAAGCGCGTAGGCGTACCAGGTCATCTCCTCGTCTTCGCGCACGCCGCAGATCCGGTAGATGAGGTTCTCCAGCGGAACGAGAACCGGGCTGAGCCATGTACGCTCGCCCGCAAAGACGCGCGCCATATAGGAGCCCAGCGGCTTCGTGAGCGCCAGGATGATGAGGAAAAAGACGATGGCTTGCAGCGAGCCGATTACAGTCATTCTCAGAACTTCTCAGGTCGCAGCATCGCGAAGACCAGATAGGCCAGTCCCGCGATCGTGAGTATCAGTCCCAGAACGTCATCGAAGGGCATCGCTACACCTTCTCGCATCCGAGCACGTAAAGGTCCAGCACGATGAAGCCCATGATCGTCAGCAAGACGACACCGATTTCTACCGCCACGCACTTCAGGATAGCGGACCCGCAGCGCGCGTGCTATCCGCCGGTCGGATGATCCGAAAGGATATCCGGCTGGATGATCCGAGTGACGGCTGCTCGACCCTCGCGCTTCGTTCTATAATTGCGGCATTATGCTTCGCACCACGCTCCTTGGAGGCGCCGCTTTCGCTTGCGGGCTCGCCGTGACGACGGGCCTCGCTTTCGCCCAACCCGCGGCGGCCCCGTCGGCGCCGCCCTCGCCGGTCGTCTCCCCTTCTCCGACGCCGAGCGCCCCGAGCGACCCCTGCGGCTCGATCCTGTCGGTCGTCAACCGTCCGACGGTCACGACCGGCGTCTGCACCGTACGCACGGGTCGCTTCGACCTCGAAAACGGCTATACGAACACGACGACGAGCGGCACCGGCGGCGGGAGCAACGCCAACTACCCGCAGTCGCTGCTGCGCATCG
The DNA here is from genome assembly GCA_963722595.1 of Vulcanimicrobiota bacterium. Taxonomy (GTDB): domain Bacteria; phylum Vulcanimicrobiota; class Vulcanimicrobiia; order Vulcanimicrobiales; family Vulcanimicrobiaceae; genus Cybelea. The sequence continues at coordinate 764,589 of CAVRNN010000001.1, forward strand.
GAACTGCCAACCCGCACCTAGACTTCGAATTCGGTCTCCCGAGCTACGAAACGTCCTCTGTCGGGCAGCCTACGGTAACGGGCTCGAGCGACGTGAGCCTCGCCACGAAATACGAGCTCGGCTACAGCTCGAACGCCGATTGGGGCCTCTATGGGGCAATCACGTATCCGACCGGAAGCAAGGCATTCACCGCCGGAAACGCTCAGTTCACCGGCGATTTCAACTGGGGTTACACGATCAACTCCGAGTTCAGCCTCTCCGGAACGCTGAGCTTCAACGCGCTAAGCGGCGCCAATGCCGCAGGCGCGGCCCAGTCGTACTTCGTCTTCATTCCCAGCCTGGAGCTAACCGCCGCGCTTCCCGGGGGTCCGTCGCAAATCTCGGCGGAGTACGCGTACTTCTCGGCGGCAGGCCCGGGGTTAGGCTCCAAGAGTCTCCTCGACTTCGTCTACCAGCGCGACTTCGGCAATCACGTCCAATTCGACGCCGAGTACGGCTTCTCGCCCACCGTCATCAACGGGCAGAAGCAGCACTACATCGGAGCGGGTCTGTCGTTCATGAATTAGCGGAAAACCGCGCAGCGTTGCCTAAGGGGCGCCAAAACGGCGCCCTTTTCATTGCTAAGCGGAGGAATCTCGATGAACGCTGCGTCGATTCCCGTCAATGTCGGCAATACGGGCTTCATGCTGCTCTGCGCGAGCCTCGTCATGCTTATGACCCCGGGCCTCGCCTTCTTCTACGGTGGGCTCGTTCAGCGCAAGAACGTGCTCACCATCATGATGCAGAGCTTCATGTCGCTGGGCTGGACGACGGTTTTGTGGTTTGCCTTTGGGTATTCGGAAAGCTTCGGACCCGACTGGCACGGCATCATCGGGAACCCGGCTACATATGCGCTGCTGCGCGGCGTGACGCTTCACACGATGTTTACCGGCAACGACGCGGGCATTCCGTTGGTCGTGCACATCGCATATCAGATGATGTTCGCGATCATCACGCCGGCGCTCATCACCGGCGCATTCGCCAACCGCGTGACGTTCAAGGCCTACTTTTGGTTCCTTACCGCCTGGCTGATCTTCGTGTACTTCCCATTCGTACACATGCTTTGGAGTCCGAACGGGATCTTGGCGAAGTGGGGCTGCCTCGACTTCGCCGGCGGCATTGTGGTGCACGCGTCGGCCGGCTTCGCCGCGCTGGCATCGGTTCTCTACGTGGGCCGGCGTCACGTCATCGAGAATAAGCCGCACAACGTCCCGCTCATCGCATTGGGAACCGGTCTGCTTTGGTTCGGCTGGTACGGGTTCAACGCCGGGTCGGAGCTGCGCGTCGACTCGGTGACGGCCGCTGCGTTTCTCAATACCGACGTCGCCGCGTCGTTTGCGGCCATCACGTGGCTGCTCGTGGAGTGGGCGCGTGGGCGCCAGCCGAAGTTCATCGGATTGCTGACCGGCGCGGTGGCGGGCCTCGCGACGATCACGCCGTGCGCGGGGTACGTCTCGCCGACGACCGCGGTGATCGTCGGGATCGCCGCGGGAGTGGTCTGCTACTACGCCGTCGCGCTGAAGAACTTACTGGGCTGGGACGACGCGCTCGACGTCTGGGGCGTCCACGGTGCCGGCGGTTTCCTCGGCATAGTGTTGCTCGGTGTGTTCGCGTCAACGGCGTGGAACCCCAACGGCGCCGACGGCCTGCTCCGCGGCAATCCCGCGTTCCTCGGCAAACAGTTCGTCGCGGCGCTCGTCTGCAGCGCTTGGGCGTTCGGCTTCACGTACGCGATGCTCTGGCTCATCAACTTGGTCACGCGAGTGAAGGTCGACGAGACGGCCGAAGAGCAGGGTCTCGACGTGCATCTGCACGGCGAGGAGGCGTACCCGCTCGGCATCTAATCGGATCATCCGTTCGGGCGGTGCCGTCCCGGCGCTTTGATCCTATAATTGCGGCCTAGTGCCCTGGATCAACGCGGCCGTGTTCCTAGCGATGATCCTGCTCGCGGCCGCACCGCTCGCGCGCTACATGCAGCCCGTCATCGAGGGGCGCCTGTGGGGCGAGACGACAATTCTCCGCTGGTGCGGCATCGATCCCGAACACGAGATGGCCTGGCCCGAATCAGGCTCATCATGCTCGCCGGCCGCTTTTTGGTGATGATTCCGACACTGGCGCTCGCCGGATGTCTTGCCGCCCGTCCGACGAACGAGCTCGCGCACGCAGGCACATTCCGCACCGACAACACGCTCTTCGTCGCACTTCTGATCGGAGTCATCCTGCTCGTCGGCGCCATAACGTTTCTTCCGGCCGATCTGCTCGGGCCGATCATCGAGCACTTCGAGCTCGCGCATCTCGTAACGTACTAGCTCTCCTCACGACGGGGGCGAGCGTGAACGTGGCGGCCGCCAGCGTAGCCAGCGAAACCGCGAACGCCGCATCTATGATCGCCGCCCGGTACGGGATCTCGGGCGGAATGGCGAGCGCGAGCGCCAGACACAGGGCACCCCGCATCCCCGCGACGCGCACGACGTCGATCCACTCTCGGGGATACGGCCCGAGCAGCAGCAGACCACCGATCATGCCGCGAGCGACGGCGATCGCGACGATGCACGCCACGACGAAGACCGGTTCCTGTGCGATGCGTCCGATCTGCAAAGCCGCGCCGACCATGAAGAACACGAGGACGTTTGCCAGCAAGGCTCCGATGTCCCAGAAGCGGTTCACATCTTCGGCGATGCTCAAGGTAATCCAGGCGCGCTCGAAGTAACGCAGCGCGATCCCACATGCAATCGTAGCGAAGATGCCCGAGAGCCGAAGGTAGTCGGCCGCGAAATATGCGCCATACGCGCAGAGAATCGTCGCAGCGATTTGAAACCTAACGTCGCGGCTGCCGCGCAGGCTCCGCGCGACTGCAAACGCCAAGCCGACGCCGAGCGCCACTCCGCCCGCGGCCCCTGCCAACGTATCGAACGCGACCAATGCAATGGCGCCGGCGCTCGTGGCTCTGACGGCCAGCGCGATTAGTGCACCGCGATAGAGCGCCACCGCCACGGCATCGTTGAACAAGGACTCGCATTCCACGATGGTGACGAGTGTCTGAGGGACTTTCAAGCGCCGGAAAACGGCGACGACGGCGATCGGATCCGTCGCGCTGAGGATGGCACCGGTCAGCAGCGCCGGCCCGAACGGAACGCGCACGATGGACAGCGAGCCGGCGACGAGCAGCGCCGTCAGCAACACGCCGGGGCCCGCGAGGGTGGCAATCGCGATCCATTGCCGGCGAATTGCTCGATAGTTGAGGTTCCAGGCGGCCTCGAAGAGCAGAGCGGGCAAGAACATGTACAGCGTCGCATGGCCGAACGCATACGCAAACCGTCCCGGCTGGATAAAACCGTACCCGATCCCGAGCCCAACGACGAGCAGAATCTGCCATAGCTTCACGCGGGTCCGCCTAGTGCGTGTGCGTGAAGTTTCCGACCCCGGTGACGCCACGCATAGCTTCGATCGCGCGCTGCATGCCGATCGGCGCGCGCGGGCGCCCGACCGCTTCGAAATACAAAGCGGGGTCGATGTTCAGCGATCGCGTCTGCACCAGCGACACGCTGCAGGCGCGCAGGAAAGTTTCCATTGCGGCGACCTCTTCTTCGTCGTCGGTGATGCCGGGGTGCGTCAGGAGGTTGAGGCTCACGCGCAGCCCTCGCGCGACGGCCAGTCGCGCGGAGTCGAGCACGTCCGCCAGCCCGTATCCGATCGGGCGATAATACGCCGCGTAGACGTGTGGTCGGAACGAATTCAAGCTGATTCGCACCGCGTCAAGACCCGCGTCGATGCAGCGCTCGAGCGACGCGGGCAGGCTGCCGTTCGTGTTGAGATTGACCGTGCCGTTCGCGCGCTTCGCACGAATCGCCTCAATCGCGCGCACGATCGTCGTGGACCGCAGGAGCGGCTCTCCCTCGCAGCCCTGCCCGAACGAGACGATGCCGTTTTCCACGCGCTCGAGATGATGGACAGCGACACGCGCGACGTCGTCGGCTGCCGCCTCGTCCGCGATCCGCGCCTGCGGGGACGGCATTCCCGCGTCCGGTTCGAGCTCGGAGATGCAGCCGATGCACCGAGCATTGCACTTGGGCGAGACCGGCAGTGCCGCTTCGCCGCGCTCGAGGAACACATTCTGCGCGGTGAAGCAGCCGTATTCGACGGAGCACAGCGCCACTTGGCGTAATACGCGATTGTCCGGTTCTCGCGCCAAGCGCTTCACCACCAACGCCTCCAGCTCGCCTTCCGCGAAGTGGCGCGGCTCCCATTCCTCGCTCTCGTCCGTACGCATCGCCGCGACGACGAGTCGATCGTCGACGCTGCAGGCGAAGGTGTAGCCGAAGAGCGGCAATGGCGGCGCGTCGCGCTCGGTGGCGTAGGCGGGAAGCAGTAGCCGAGTGTAGCCCGCGGGCAGCGCGACCGCCATGGCGGTCCGCCCGGCGATCGGCCCGATCGTCGTCAGGGGATGCCGCCCGGGCAAGAGCATCGGCATTGTACCTTCCGGCGCGGCGATCAACTCGTCCGATCGCGGCTCGCGCACGAGCCCGCCGTCGGCCAGCGGAACGAGGCGAGGATCGTACGCGATTCGCCCGCCGACGTCGCACGACGCTAGCGCCACGTTACGTCCGTATCGAAGACGCGCGCCGCGGGGCCAATGAGATAGGCGTCTCCTGCGCCATCCCACTCGACCACGAGCCGGCCGCCCGGCACGAGTACCTCAACCGGAGAGTCTGACATTCCTCGCTCGAGCGCGACGGCGGCGCACGCGACCGCTCCGGTTCCACACGCCATCGTCAGGCCGACGCCTCGCTCCCAGTGGCGCACGCGTAGTGAGTTTCGGCCAAGCGACGCGGCGACGTGCACGTTCGTGCCGGACGCAAACGCCGCGTCCTCTTGGATCGCCGCGGCGAGTAACTGCAGATCCAGTGCGTCGACGTCGGCGACGAAACCGACAACATGCGGATTACCGAGGTCGACGAACGAAGCCTCGTCGAGCTTCCCGAGCGCAAGCGGCCGGATCTGCGGGCGTCCGATCGCGACGCGGACCAAATACTCCGGCTCGCGCGATACGATCTCGGCGCGCACGAGGGCAAGGCCCGTCTCGAACGCGATCGGCCCCGCGTGACCGTTCTCGTCCAGCCACCTCGCCGCGCAGCGGATTCCGTTGCCGCACATCTCCGCTTGCGTACCGTCGGCATTGATCGTGAGCATGCGAACGTCCGCGCGCGTCGACTCCTCGAGCGCGATGACGCCGTCCGCACCGACCCCGGCGTGGCGATCGCATACCCAGCGAGCGAACGCAGACAAGTCCTGTAGCGGAGCGGCGCGGCGATCCAGGACGACGAAGTCATTGTGCGCCCCGTGCATCTTCGTGAGTGGAACGCGCATCATTCGCGCTTCGCAGACCAGCCCAGCTTTTCCCGTACTTGTCGCGCCACCATCTCCGCTTGCAGCCAGAGCGTTGCAGGTTCGCCGCGAAACCACGCGCGCTGGCGTCGCGCATATCGGCGCGTCGCCCGGTCGAGGCTGCTGCGAAGTTCGGATAGCGTGCTCCAGCCGCGCAGGTACGACAACGCTTGCGGATAGCCTACCGCGTTTGCGGCCGCCGCGCGGCAACCGACACGCTCCGCCTCGTCGAGCAGCCCCACGTCCAACATTCGATCCGTGCGCTGCGCAATACGTCGATCGATGACGCTCCACGGCACGTCGAGGAAGACGAGCATCCACGGAATCCCTTCGCTCGCCAGCGTGCACCGCGTCGTCGCGGTCGCATTGCACGGCGCGCCGAGCGCGATCTCGAGCGCACGCAACACGCGGTAGGTATCCGAGGGGTGCAGCTGCGCGGCCCGCGCTGCGTCGTGCCGAGCGAGCCAGCCGTGGAGGAATTCCGGGGGATGCAATAGCGCCTCCCGCGCGAGCCGCGAACGCAGCGTTTCGTCGAAGCGCGGAGCCAGCTCGACGCCGCCGATCAGGGCGCGAATGTAGAAGCCCGTTCCTCCCACGACGATTGCGCGCTTGCCGCGGCTGTGGATCGCGTCGATTGCCGCGAGGGCGTCACTCGCGTACCGAGCGGCCGAGTAGCGTTCGTGCGAGGCGAGGAAGCCAACGAGATGATGTTGCACGGCCGCGAGCTGTTCGGCAACGGGCGCCGCGGTGCCGATTGGCATGTCGCGGTAGATTTGGCGCGAGTCGGCCCCGACGATTTCCGCGCCGAACTCGCGGGCGAGCGCAACGCCGAGCTCGGTCTTGCCGCCGGCGGTAGGGCCTGCGAGAATCAGAACGCCTTCAGGCACGCTTGAACATGCGCGCGATCTCCTCGGGACTCAAACGCGCCATCGTCGGACGGCCGTGAGGACAGTGCATGGGATTCCTGCAACCGCGCAGGCGTTCGAGCAGGCTCGTCATCTCCTCGACGCCCAGCGCCTCGCCTGCCCGCGTTACCGAGTGGCACGCGAGCGACGCCCAGACGCGTTCGCGCACGCTGCGCTGCTTGGGTTCGTCGCTCAAGTCGTCGAGGAATCCGTCTAAATCGAAGGCGCGGGCGCGGTAGCCCGCCGGCGTCGCAACGATGCGATACGTGCGCTCTCCGAACGCCTCGATCTCCATGCCGCCTTCTCGCAGCGCGTCCAGCGCGCCGTCGAGCGCTGCACTCCGAACCGCATCGAGCTCGACGAGTTGCGGCACGAGTAGCGGTTCGCTCGGCGGCCGATCTGCGCTGGATGCAGCGATGGCCTCGTAGGCGATGCGCTCGTGCGCGGCGTGCTGATCGATCAGCAGCAGCCCCTCGCCATCGGTCGCCAAGATGAACGTATGGTGCAGTTGTGCGAGAACGCGAAGGCCGTCCTCGGCGGCGGCCGGCGCGAACGAGACGCTCGCGCCCGCGCCGGCCTCGGTATATCGGGCGAATCGCCCTCGTGCGTGGCCGGCGAGTGTCGCCGCGATGCTTCGGCGCACCGAGTCGAAGACTTGGCTCGAGTAGCGGAGGCGGACGTCGCTCTTGGTGGGATGCACGTTGGAATCGACGTGTTCCGGCGGGAGCGTCAGCTGCAACACTCCATACGGATGGCGGCCAAGCATTGCGAAGGTCGAGTAGCCGCTCGTCCATGCGCCTGTCAGCAGCGCGCTGCGCAACAGGCGTCCGTTCACGAAGAGCAGCTGCATGCGACGATCGGGACGGTCATAGCCGGGTGCGCTGATATAACCGCTCACGTCGCCCTCGAGCGTGCGCGCCGCGCTGCCGTCGAGCGGCAGCAGCGTCTGCACCGCCTGGCGGCCGAAAACCATCGCGAGCCGCTCCCGCTCATCGCCGCTGGCCGGCATCACCCAGACCTCCTTGCTGTCGTGCCGCAGCGTAAACGCGATTTGGGGGTACGCGAGCGCGAAGCTCGACAACCATGACGAAATCCTGTTGAACTCCGAGCTCGGCGCACGCAGATATTCGCGGCGCACCGGCACGTTCCCGAATAGCTCAGCCACGCGAACGCGCGTCCCCACGGGCGCGGCCGCGGGCTGCGGCGTACCAATCTGCTCGGCATGCGCGGTCACTCCCGCGCCGACCTCGTCGCCATTTAGGCGGGACACGATCTCGGTTCGGGCGACCGCGGCGATCGATGCGAGTCCCTCGCCGCGAAAGCCTAGTGTCGCGATCGATTCCAGCCCCGAAGCCGCCGTCAGCTTGCTCGTTGCGTGGCGCCGTAACGCGAGCGGCAGCTCTGGGCCCGCGATTCCGATGCCGTCGTCGATGACCTCGATCAGGTCGATTCCACCGCGTTCCACATTGACGGTGATCCGCGTCGCACCCGCGTCGACCGCGTTTTCGACGAGCTCCTTGACGACCGAAGCCGGTCGATCGATGATCTCACCGGCGGCGATCTGTCCGATCGTCACCCCGTCGAGCTTTTGGATCGTTGCCACGCGCGTCAGCTTCTTGGAGAGAAACGAACGTTCCGGCACGTCGAGGGTTGACCAAGCAGCAGATGCTGAGTATCCTGGTTGAGGATTCCTCGTTAGGTGAGGCGTCTGCACGAAGTGATGCCGCTGCCCGGAAAGGTCGAGAGACCCCAACGGGTGACCAGATTCCGCCGAATCAAGGCGGAATCTAACGCGGCTGGCCCTGAGCGGAGTCGAAGGGCCGATGTTGTGCAGTGCTAAAGCTCGACACTGAGGGAGATGGCGCGGCCAGCCGCGCGAAGTTTCTCGAACTGTCGGCCTGCGAGGAGCAGCGACAGTTTTTTATTGCGCAGAGAGGGGGTGATGCCTCGCCATGGACGACGGACCAAGTAGTCGATCTCATCAGCGGCTCGCGATGAGCCGCCCTCACCTGCCGCGTCCGTCCGTTCGGCGCGGCAAACCGTAACGCAATAGGAGGTAAGTGCCATGAAGGAGATTCTGGCATTCCTGCACGCACTCGGACGCGCCACGCTGCGTCCGGCTTATCACGACGATTCGCTTCGCGCGAATCAGGGCGACCGCAGCCCCACTTTTAGCTTTTGGCGAGCTCTCGTTAGCTAGGGATAACGTACGCGGATGCTGCAAGCCGTCGTGCTGTTCGCGAACGTTCAAATCGCCGCAGCCAGGGCGAGCGCGTCGCCATCGCCTACGCCCACTCCGCGTTTCGCGCTGAAGGTTAGGGGATCGAACGTCTTCGTCGATCAGGCGACTGGCGGTCCGGGGACGACGCCGCCCGAGGGTTTCGAGTTCGCGCACGGCTCCCCCATTTCGCCGATGTCGCCCTACGACTGGTTTACGGCCGCGCCGGTGACCCCCGGCGTCGCCGGCATAGCGCAGTATGAAATCTCGGGACTGTATCACGCAGGAGCGGTTAATCTTGGCGCCACCCTAGGCATCGGGGCGTTGACGGGCAGCACGACCAACGCACTGTACTGGGGCGAGCCGCCGATTCCCAATCTGAACGATCACGGCCTGTCTCGCATAGTTCCCTATGCGATCGTCTTTCCGACGCACGCAGGTCAGGACGACGCCAGCGTGTTGAACGCGAGCGTTCTCGGCGGCTCCGTCACCGCCGCGGACGGCAGCTGGCGGGTGCGCGGCGGCTATTTCGATTTGACGCAAAGCGATCGCTTCGTCTTTGCGCCGCCGCCGCTGACCTCCGTGGTTCCGTCCACCGGCGTGCAGACCGCAGAGACGCTCGGGCCCGGAATGCCCTCGATCCAATCCTGGACCGCGAGCCCTTCTTCGTTGCCGCTGTTTGGTGCAGACGGAGTTTTGCACCACGGCGACGCCACGCTCGAGCTGACCGACGCCGCGCTTCCGGCGCTCGCGGGGACGAACGTCCGCTTGACGATGGGCTCGCTGGTGCTCGACCGGGGGGACTACGGACGCTTCTCCGTGCAGCTCGCGCACGTCTGGTCGAGCGGCGCGCCGATCGCGACGACGACGTTTTTCGGGTCGGACCAGGAAATCCATGCGGGCGCGCAGGGACGGCTTTTCACGAGCACGCTCGCCGACCAAATGCAGACGATCTCCGGAGCGCGCGCCTTCTTCCACCCCGTCAAGGGGTGGGACGCGCTCGTCGAGCTGGGGCGCGCGTGGTACGACGCGAGATTGGTGAGTTACCCCGACACGTCGCACTTCGGAAATTACGAGCACTTTAGCCTCGCGCAACACTTCGGACACGACGTCGCCACGGTTGAGTACCATCGCTTCGAGCCGACCTACGCCACGATGATCTTACCGTACGGCATACCGGAAAACGTGTGGAGCATTGCCTGGTCGTGGCCAGGCGTCTGGCTCAAGTCGACCTACCAGCTCGTCGACAACACGGTCATCGGCGCGAACCGCGCCGGCGTCCGGCTGAAGTACGACCACAACAACAAGAATCTCGAGGTGCACGCCAGCTTCGGCGATTGGAGGCAGCTCGTGGCGGAGACCGAGGCCAACGCCTCGCGGGTGGGTTTCGTCGACGGCTTCTTCCTCTTACAAAGGAACGGATTCGGTACGCTCGGCGAGGACCGGCAAGCCGGGCTCTACGTAGCGTGGCATCTCAAGAACGACGACCTCGCGTTCGACGGCGTCGAAGATTATCTCAGCCGGCGCGCGGATCCGGGCCAGCCGCTCGACACGGTCGCGACTCGCGCTCCGCAGGCCGTTCTGAGTTGGACGCATCACTTCAGCGACAAGCTGTTGGCCGTCGGCGGCTACGGGCGCTACGAGCTCGCCGGAACGTGGGCGACCACGCCGGTCGACGCGATCTACGGCGACGCGTTCGGCGGCGTGCAGTTCGCGACGGGTCCACACACCGCGATGCTTGTCGAGGCCAGGCGTTACGCGCTCGTGGGTCTCCCGTCGGTCCCCGACGGCCTGCCGCCGACGATGCGCGGCACCGCACTGATCGTCGACCAGCGGATCGACCTCTGATGCAAGCCTCGCCTGCCGTGCGGATCGTACGGCCGAGCCTGTGGCGGTCGGTCATCATGTTTCTGTCGATCGTCGGGCCCGGCATCATCACGGCCAACGCCGACAACGACGTCGGCGGAATTTGGACGTATTCGCAGGCCGGCGCGCAGTTCGGCTACTCGCTGCTGTGGCTGCTGATCCCCATCACGATCGCGCTCATCGTCGTCCAAGAGATGTGCGCCCGCATGGGCGCCGTCACGGGAAAGGGCCTCGCCGACCTGATTCGCGAGAACTTCGGCGTAAAAATAACCTTCTGGTGCCTGCTGCTCTTCGTCTTGGGCGACGTCGGAAACACCGCGACGGAATTTGCCGGAGTCGCTTCCTCAGCGCCAATCTTCGGCGGCTACCTCCACGTGCCGAATGCCGAGGCGTTCAAGATCGCCCTGGTCGTGGGCGCCGCGATCGTCGTCTTCACCACGGTAACACGCGGTACGGCGAAAGTCGTCGAGCGAATCTTCTTCGTCTTTTGCTTCGTCTACATCGCCTACGTCGTCAGCGCCTTCGTCGTGCGCCCCGACTGGGGAGACGTGCTGCGCCAGAGCGTCATCCCTCACGTTCAGGCTTCCAAGGCCTATATCATCATGGTCATCGCGGTAATCGGCACGACGATCTCGCCTTGGATGCAATTCTACATCCAGGCCGCCGTCGTCGAAAAGGGAGTGCGCGAGGACGACTACGCCTACTCGCGCCTAGACGTCGTGACCGGCGGCATCTGGACCGACGTGGTCGCGTACTTCATCATCGTGGCCTGCGCCGCGACGATCTATATCCACAACCTTCACGCCGCCCACCCGATCAGCGTGAATAACGACGTGAGCGACGTGGCGGCGGCGCTCGTGCCTATCGCGGGAAAATTCTCCGCCTTGCTGTTCGGTGTCGGGCTCCTCAACGCGGCGGTTTTCACCGCTTCGATCCTGCCGCTGTCGACCGCCTATTACGTCTGCGAGGCGTTCGGATTCGAGCGCGGCGTCGACCACCGATTTTTCGACGCCCCGATCTTCTACGGCTTCTATCTGGCGCTCATCATCATCGGCGCTGGAGCGGTCATCGTTCCCGGCGCTCCCCTCGGCGCGATCATCTTCTACTCGCAGGTGCTCAACGGCATGCTCCTGCCGATCGTACTCGTGCTCATGCTCCTACTCATCAACAACAAGCGCCTGATGGGATCCTGGACGAACAGCCGGACGTTCAACATCATCGCCTGGGCCACCGTCATCATCGTCGGCACGCTCACGCTCGTGTCGACGGCGCAGATCGTCTTCCCGCAGCTCGGAAGTTAGCGCCGTGACGAGCGCCATCTTCGCGGAACGCATCCTCCTCGCGCTGATGCTCGGCGTCGCGATCGGCGTCGAGCGCCAGTGGCGCCAGCGCATGGCCGGCCTACGCACGAACGCGCTAGTCGCCGTCGGGGCCGCCCTGTTTGCGTCGATCTCGATCCTCATGAACGCACGAACGAATCCGACGCAGGTTGCGGCCTACATCGTGTCGGGCATCGGCTTCTTAGCCGGCGCCGTGATCTTCAAGGAAGGCTTCAATCTGCGCGGGCTGAACACGGCCGCGACGCTGTGGGCGACCGCAGCCGTCGGGACGCTCAGCGGATCGGGCTTCGTGATCGAGGCCACGATCGGCGCCGTCGTCGTCGTGACCGCAAACGTCTTCCTGCGGCCTCTCGTGCAGCGAATCAACCGCCAGCCGCTGGACCAGACGGAGCTGTCGCAGGTGTACGAGATCAGCGTCGTCTGCAACGCACAAAAAGAGGAGGCCGTTCGGGCGAGCACGCTCGCGCAAATCCGAGCGACGACGCTGTCGCTGCGTTCGCTAGAGAGTCACGATGTTGACGAGGCGAACGTGCAAGTCAAGGCGACGGTCGCCACGACGACTCGCGCGGATACGAAGCTCGAACGCATTGTCGGCAGATTGAGCCTCGATCCCTCGATCGTCGCGGCGAGCTGGCGCGTGGCCGAGGTCGAATCGTTCTAATCCGTGTCGGGAGCGAGATCCGCGCCGATGATGAGCGCGGTTCGCGAGCCGGGCCTAATACCCATGGCGAACGTCTTCGCCAGCGCTAGCGCGGCCGGCGATCCGCCGACGACGATGCTCGTGCGCTTTACCTTCTCGTCGACGAACGTCGGGACGTTCCAGCCGGCACCCCGCAGCGCACCGATGATGGTCCGATCGAAGGCCGCGTTGCCGGTCGCGTTGGCGACCAAGACGGCGTCCTGCGGCGGATCACCCCGGCCGAACAGCAGCGTGCCGATCAGCTTCGACCACCGCTGGTCCGCGAACACGACGGAGGCATCGCCGACCCAGCCGGCTTTGCTGGGCAGCGTGAAGGAGCGCACGTTGTCCTCCGGCACGTCGCGGTAAATCGTAAGTAGGGACGCGAGCTGCGCGTCGGTTAGCGTCGTCTTTACGTCCTTACGCGCGATCTGCAGGATGTGCGGCAGCTTCGCCCAGTTCTGTGGCGCGCTGAGCTGATTCATCATGAGCTTGAGCACCTGTTGCTGACGCTTGACGCGGCCGAAGTCGGAGGCTGCGTCGTGGCGAAAGCGCACGTAACCGGCAACCTGATCGCCGCTCAGATGCTGCTCGCCCTTATGCAGGTGTATGTGCAGTTCGCCGCTGTTGTCGTCGTAATCCATGTCCTCGTCGACGTTGACGTCCAGGCCACCCATCGCGTCGACGATCTTTGCCGCCCCCTCGGGCTGCAGCGCCACGATGGCGTCGATCGGGACGGCTCCCATCAGCTTGCTTACCGCCCGCGCGGTCGAATGCGCCCCGCCGAAGGCGTACGCGGCGTTGATCTTCATCGAGCCTTCGGTAGGGACCGGAACCCACGTGTCGCGCGGAATCGATACCAGCGTCGCCGTGCGTCGCGCAACATCGAGATGCGCGAGGATGATCGTATCGGTGGTCTCTTCGTCGGACTGATACCCCAGGATCAGCACGTTGAGTTTAACCTGTCCGAAGTAGTGCCGCGCGGTCTGAGTGACGACCTCCTGCCGGAAAGCAAAGCGATAGAGTAAGAACCCCGCGACGAGTGCGATCGCGGCGGCGAGCGCGACGGCCGCCCAGCGGCGCTGTTGTTGCAATGACATGTATTCTCCCAATAGCCTGCGGCTGACGGCGTTATGCGCCGTCGCTCGCGAAGAGTCGAGCGGTTTGGCTAGACGGCGGCTATGGGAGGCGCTCGTTCTCCGATCCGGCAGAGAACGGGCGAGAGATCGCTAAAGCAACGCGCGTCGAAGTCGCGCCGAGTGATGAGGCCAGCGCTTCGCGCGGCGAGCGTCGCTATCGCGCGGATGAGGCGAATCGCGCGAAGCGTCGTGGCGGCGAGTCTGGGAAGCGAGCGTCCGAACCACAGCGTTATTCCGACGCTGATCGCGCCGTGGATCGCTAAGCTGATCGGCGGTGGCGCCCCGAGCCAAATCGTCGGCCCCAACAGGTGTCCGAACACGAGGAACTGTTCGCCGGTCTCCATCGCATAGAGCGTTAGGATTTGCAAGACGAAGATCGCCGGCAGCAGCGGGGCGATCCCGCGCGGGAACGCTTGGCCGACGACGAGCTGCCGCGCCTTCCGGAAGAGGAAGACTATCATCAGCCCAAGGCCGGCCAAGAGCGCCGGAACTACGTCGAGATTGCTGTGATCGGTGAACGATCCCCGGCTGAACCAGCCGGCATTGGACGCGAACTCCACGAGCGGATCGGCGAGCGCCGCGGAAATGACCGCGAGCGCCACGCAGAAACCCCATCGTACGGAAAACTTAGCCATTAAGATTGCACGTCCGGCCCCAGGAAGGACATCTGTCGCTCCGCGGCCGTCCGCTTCGGCATCTTCTTACGCAGAGGCACTCGCTCCTCGATGTCGGCGTGCCCTGACAGCGCGTCGGCGACCTCCTGCGCCCGCTCGATCACGGCCTCGGGCAGGCCCGCCATGCGCGCGACCTCGATGCCGAACGAACGCGAGGAGCTTCCGGGCTGAACCCGATGCGAGAACACGGGGGCTCCGCCTGCAGCGCGGTTTTCAACCGCCGTAATATGATAATTCGCGACCAGGTTCCAGTGGTCGCTTAGCGCGCACAGCTCGTGGAAGTGCGTCGCGAAGAGCACCAGCGGCGCCTGCTCGTCGAGGCCCAAGAGGAACTCGCAGATCGCCTGCGCGATCGCGAGACCGTCGAGCGTCCCGGTCCCGCGCCCCACCTCGTCGATCAAGAGCAGCGAGCGCTGCGTGCAACGCCGCAAGATGTTTGCGGCCTCCGCCATCTCCATGTAAAACGTCGACTGCCCGGACGCTAGATCGTCGCCCGCGCCGATGCGCGTGAAGATACGGTCGATGACCCCAAGGCGCATCTTCGCCGCGGGCACGAACGAGCCGATCTGGGCCATGATCGCCAGCAGCCCCGCCTGCCGCAGATACGTCGATTTGCCGCCCATGTTCGGCCCGGTCAGCAAGATGAAGCGATGCTCGGCCATCCGCAGTCGTAGATCGTTCGGAACGAAGTTCGTGCGAAGGACCGCCTCCATGACCGGATGACGGCCGTCCTCGATAGCAACGACGCTTTCGTCGGTGAAGCTCGGGCGAACGTAGCCGCGTTCCGCTGCGCACTGCGCGAGGGCGGCGAGCACGTCGATTTCCGCGACGGCGTCGGCCGCCGCGAGCAATCGATCGATCTCCGCGGCGAGGCGTTCGAGGAGCGCGTCGAAGAGCTGCTGCTCGAGACGCTCTTGGCGCGCCTGTGCGGTCGAAATCGCGAGCTCGAGCTCCTTGAGTTCCGGCGTCACGTAGCGCTCACCGTTCGCAAGCGTCTGTCTGCGCACGTAGTCGGGCGGGACGGCCTGCGCGTAGCTCTTGCTCACCTCGATCGCGTAGCCGAAGGGGCTCGCGTACTTCACTTTGAGGGTCTTGATGCCCGTGCGCTCGCGTTCGCGCTGCTCCAGCTCGGAGAGCCTCGAGCGGGCGTCGCCGCGGAGCGCGACGCACTCCGCGAGCTCCTCGCTCGCATCGGGCCGGATCGCGCCGCCCTCGCCGACCTGTGCGGGCGGATCCTCAACCAGCGTGGCGTGGAGGTCGGCGAGCATCGCGCCGAAGTCGCCGATACGCTCGAACAGCGCCGCCAGCGGCGCAAACCTAAGTTGACGCAGTGGACGCAGGCACTCCAGCGTTCGCCGCAACGACGCGGCGTCGCGCGGCGTCGCGCGGCGGAACCGAATCTTCTGCGCGATCCGCTCGAGGTCGAACGCGCCGTTGAGCACCTCGCGAATCGCGCCGCGCCGCGAGTGCTCTACCAGCAGCGCGTCGACCACGTCGTGTCGCTCCGCGATCCGCTCGGCGTCGACGAGCGGAGCAAGGATCCAGCGCGCAAGCATACGGGATCCCATGGACGTGGCGCAGAGATCAAGCGTCGCGAGCAGCGTCGCGCGCGGATTCTGGCCCTGCGCCGCAGTGAGCTCCAAATGCTTGCGCGTCGCGGCGTCGATCGCGAGGAACTGCTGACGCCGATAAAGCTGAGGATCGCTGCGGCTCCGTTCGCCGTTCGTGACGCCCGTGCGGTTGATGAATGCACCGAGCGCCTCGAGAGCTCGGTGAATGGCCAGCGATTCGCCGATCGAAAAGCCGGAGAGCGGCCCACGCTCGCGATCGTCGACGAGGCCAACCGAGGGGGTCGTCAATCGCGTTGCGCTCCCTTCAAGCGCTGCGGAGAGCAATCCACGCAGATCCGCCGGTACGTCGGCGACGACTTCGGCGGGTCCGATGCGGCTTAGTTCGGCCAGCAGCTCGTCGTACGCGTTCTCGCCGTCGATTGCCGTCGCGGCCGAATAGCCGGTCGAGACGTCTGCGTATGCGAGAGCGAACGTGTCGCCGGCCGCGGCGATCGCGGCGAGGTAGTTGTTTTGCTTGCCGTCGAGGAACTGCTCCTCGATCAGCGTTCCCGGCGTCACCAGCCGCACGACGTCCCGCCGCACGAGCCGGTTGGGCTGCGGAACCTCCAGTTGTTCCGCGAGCGCCACTACGAACCGCTGGCGCACGAGGCGCGCGAGATACTGCGACAGCGCGTGGTGCGGCACGCCCGCCATCGCGACGCGCTTTCCGGCGCCGGCCTCTTTGCTCGTCAGCGCGATTTGTAGCGCTCTTGCAACGATCTCGGCATCCTCGCCGTACGCCTCGTAGAAGTCTCCGACGCGGGACAGCAGGATCGCCTCGGGGTGTTTCGCCTTCATCCCGAAGTACTGCTCGAGCATTGGCGAGTATTTCGGGCCGGACGCCTTCACCGGAGCAGCGGCTGCAAATCGAGTGCGGTCAAATCCAGGAAATTGGCAGGTGCGTTCCGCGCATCCGTATAGCGCGAGGCGCGTCCGACGATGCGCCCGGCGCAGCCCCAGACGTGGCCGCTTTCGATCGACACGTCGAGCCATGGTCGCGTGGCGTCGAATCCTTCAGGCTTGGGCGCTACGATCGTGACGTTGTCGGTCGTCTTGGCGGTCAGTTTGCTCGCGTCTTTCTTCGAGTCGCCCGCGACCAGAGCTCGCGCGACGCTGCCGACCTTGCGCCCGTGGTAAGCCCGGGTGATGCGGTTCTGCGCTTCGACGAGCCGCTCGAACCGCTCGAACACGACGTCCTTCGGCAACTGCACCCAACGCGCGGCCGGGGTGCCGCGCCGCGTAGAATAGATGAACGTGAACGCATTGGCGAACACCCCCGAGCGCACGTAGGCAAGCGTCGCCTCGAAGTCATCGTCCGTTTCGCCTGGGAAACCGACGATGATGTCGGTCGTGATCGCACATCCGGGCATCCGGCGCCGCAGGGCTCGCACCTTTTCGTCGAAGCCGCCCAGTGTGTATTTGCGGTTCATTCGGCGGAGCACGGAGTCGCTGCCGGACTGCAGCGGAAGGTGGACGCGTGGATTGAGCTGCGGGATGCCGGCCAGATCCTCGATGATCTTTTCCGTAAAATCCTTGGGGTGCGGGGAGATGAACGTGAGCCGCTCCAGGCCGGAGACGCGGGCAACATCGCGGCAGAGGTCGCCGAAGTCGGCGCCGGCCGCGTCGTGCCAGGCGTTGACCGTCTGCCCGACGAGGACGATCTCACGGGCGCCGCTCGCGACGCGCTGCGCGGTTTCCGCGAGGATTTCGGTCCGAGGGCGATGGTCGAACCGTCCGCGCACGTGCGGAACGATGCAGAACGCGCAGTAGTACGAGCAGCCCCGCTGCACCGTGACGAATGCGCGCAAATGCGAGAACTCATCGGTCACGCCGTCGGCCGTGCCGCCCATCGCGAACCGAAGCATCTCGGCGCCCGTGTCACTTCGAGGGCGAGCTTGTCTAGCGTGGGACCAGGCTGCGAGCTGATCGCCCAACCGCACGAGCTCTTTCGTGCCGAAGACGGCGTCGACGTGCGGCGCGAGCACCTGCATCCGGTCGCGGTCTTGCTCCGCCAGGCATCCCGTCACGACCAGACGTAGCGATGGGTCGCGCCGTTTGAGGGCATTGAAGTGATTCATGCGCCCGTACGCGCGGCGCTCCGCGCTGTCGCGCACGGTGCACGTGTTGAGAACGACGACGTTCGCGTCCTCCGCCACGCGCGCGACGCTGTATCCGGCCTCCTGCGCGCGCTCGGCAATATATCGCGAGTCGGCCTCGTTCATCTGACACCCAAAGGTCTCGATGTAAATGCTCGGCATCTTCGGATTGCGCAGTTCGCTCGATGCCTCGGCCGTTCCGGCCCGGGTCTCGCTCGGCCCCATTGCGAAGTGAGCCAGGTGCACGAGCTCGAGAAGCCTCTGACGGACGGGGCGCTCCGGCCCGCCACGGTCGCGATCGTCGGACGGCCGAACGTGGGGAAAAGCGCGCTTTTCAACCGCCTGATCGGCCGCCGCGTCGCGATCGTCGAGGACACTCCGGGCGTAACGCGCGATCGTTTGTACGGGCTCTGCGAGTGGCGTGGCCGGATCTTCAGCCTGGTCGACACCGCGGGCATCGATCCGACCGCCGCCGTGGCGCATGGCGCCGAACTCGCCGAAGCGACCCACCGGCAGGCGGAGGCGGCGGCGCAAGAGGCGGACGTCGTGCTGATGATCGTGGACGCACAGACCGGCCTTCACGCGCTCGACGACGACGTCGCCCGGATCCTTCGGCTCACGCGCCGGCCGATCGTGCTGGTGGCAAACAAGGCGGAGTCGGAAAGCGCGGCGGCAAGCGTTCCCGCGGAGTTCGGTCGCCTCGGGTTCGGCGAGCCGGTCGCGGTGTCCGCGATCCACGGCGAAGGAACGGGCGATCTGCTAGATCGTATCGTCGACCTCTTGCCCGAAGGCGCCCGCGCGGAAGCGGAGGACGAGCTCGCACTGGCGGTAATCGGCCGTCCGAACGTCGGCAAGAGCTCGCTGGTCAACGCACTCCTCGGCGAGGAACGCACGCTGGTCTCCGCGGCGCCGGGCACGACGCGTGATGCGATCGACACGCAGTTCGAATGGCACGGGCGTTCCTTCCGTCTAGTGGACACCGCGGGCGTGCGCAAAAAGCCGGAGGCGCACGGCGCCATCGAATATTACGCCGCGCTGCGTTCGCTAAATGCAATCGCGCGGTGCGACGTCGCGCTGCTCGTCTTCGATGCGATGACCGGCATCCTGGCACAGGACCGGCGCCTGGCCGGCATCGCGATCGAGGAACGCAAGGCGCTCGTCGTCGTCGGCAATAAGTGGGACCTCGTGCGCGAGCAGAGCGGCGATTTCAATCAGGCCGACCTGACGCAAGCCGTGCGCGAGGCGCTCCCGTTCGCGTCATTCGCGCCCATCACGTTTTTGTCTGCCAAGACGCACCGCCGCTTGGGAAGCCTGATGCCGATCGTCGCCGGCGTGGCCGAGAACCTCGACCGGCGCGTCCCGACGCCCACGCTCAACACGGTGGTACGCGACGCCGTCATCGCGCATCCGCCCTCCACGGTCGGAGGCCGCCTGCTGAGAGTCTACTACGCGTCGCAGCCGGCGACGCATCCGCCGATCGTCGTGCTGCACTGCAACGATCCCGAGCTCGTCCAGACGCACTATCGCCGGTTCCTGGAGAACGTCATTCGTCAGCACTTCGACTTCGAGGGCGTCCCGCTCACGCTGCGCTTCGTACCTCGCCGCGAGCGCGAAGAACCGGCATGAGCGACATCGGGCTTCCGGAATCGGTCGCGATCGGGGTCCTCGTGACCGTGATCTCGATCGTGGTCGCGACCTTCGTCGGCGCGTTTCTGGTAGGTTCTGTCCCTTTCGGTTACATCGTCGGCCGGCTGTTCTATCGCACCGACATCCGCAACGAAGGCTCCGGCAACATCGGCGCGATGAATGCGCTGCGGACGCTTGGCGTCGCCGGCGCCATCGCGGTGCTGCTACTCGACGCGCTCAAGGGGTTCGCCCCGACGCTGTGGGCAATGAGCTTTTTTCGCGGTCACCTCGACATGGAAAATTTCCCGCCGAGCGATCAGCTGATGGGAAGCCTCGTCGCAACGGGGGCCATCCTCGGTCACTGCTTTTCGCCGTGGCTGCGATTCCGTGGCGGCAAGGGCGTAGCGACCTCGTTCGGTTCCGTCTTCGCGCTGTGCTGGCCCGCCGGCGTCGCCGCGGTTGTCGGCTGGATCGCGGGCGCCGCGTTGACGCGATACTCTTCCGTCGGCTCGCTGCTAGGCAGCGCGCTCGCGCCGATCGCGATCTACGGCTTCACTCACTCGCTCCCGGAAACGGCCTACGGTGTCGTTGCGGCTGTGATCATCTTCACCCGCCATCGCGAGAACATCGCTCGCTTATGGGCGGGAACGGAGAATCCGATCGGCAAGGGCTCGCGTTCCCGCGGCCCGTACTCTCAGCACCCATGATTTCCTCAAACGACCTCCGCAACGGCGTGACCATCGTCGTGGACGGTCAGCTTTGGACCGTCATCGAATTCCTGCACGTCAAGCCGGGAAAGGGATCGGCCTTCGTGCGGACGCGCCTGAAGAACGTCAAGACCGGCACAACGCTGGAACGAACGTTTCGCGCGGGGGAGAAGTTGGAGCGTGCGATGGTGGACAACCGCGAGATGCAGATGCTCTACAACGACGCCGATGGCTATCACTTCATGGACCAGCAGACGTTCGAGAACGTCACGCTCCAGCGTGACCTAATCGGTGACCCGGCGGACTTCTTGAAGGACGGGATGGTCGTGGACGTGCAGCTCCACGACGGGGCGCCGATCGGCGTCGACCTGCCGGCGCACGTCGAACTGAAGATCGTCGAGACCGATCCCGGGTTCCGGGGCGACACGGCGACGAATACGACCAAGCCGGCGCGGCTCGAAACCGGCGCTACCGTCAACGTGCCGCTCTTCGTCGAGAGCGGCGACGTCATCCGTATCGACACACGCGATCGCCGGTACATCGGACGATCGAACTAAGCCAGCTTCGGTTCCCCCTAGAGCTCTTCGCCGCCGCGTTCGCGGCGAGCGTCTTCGGTTCGATGGTCGGGCTCGGCGGCGGCTTCGTGCTCGTTCCGGTTCTCCGTTTGTTTCTTGGGTTTTCGCCCGCCGATGCGGCCGGCACGTCCCTCGTCTTGATCGTGGCCAATAGCGCGAGCGGCGCGTTCACCTACCTGCTTCACCAGCGCGTCCACTTGAAGATCGGCTTGCTGATCGCGCTCGGAGCTCTGCCGAGCAGCATCCTCGGCGCGGTGCTGTCGCTGCACATTCCGGCGCGCGTCTTCGACGTGCTGCTCGCGGTTTTGCTCGTCGCGGTGGCCATCGACATGGCCTGGAATGCCGAGCGCCGCATGGCGGGACGGCCGGAGCCGCGCCGGATTCACGAGATCAAGGGCATGTCCTACCGCGGCGCGCTCGGGCTCGGGTTCGTAGTCGGAATATTCCTGAGCCTGTTCGGCCTGGGGGGAGGAATCATTTTAGTTCCGGCTTTCCTCTATTTCTCGGAGCTGCCGGTCCATGCGATCAGCGCGACGTCGCAATTCGCCATCCTGCTCGCCTCGCCGCCCGGTTTGATCACGCACATCATCCAGCGCGACGTCGTCGGATCCGACGTCCTGCCGCTCGTGCTCGGTGGCCTCCTGGGCGGCCCGATCGGCGCGCGGCTTTCGCTTCGACTGCGTTCGCCGCAACTCTTAATCGTCGTCGCGGTAGCCCTCGTGACCGCGGCCATCACGCTGGTCTGGCGGCAGTTATAAGGTTCGACGCTCAGCGCGGAACGGTCATGTCCTTCGGGACCACGATCCGGTCATATTGCTCTTCCGTCACGTGACCGAGTGAGAGCGCCGCGCTCTTGAGCGTCGTCTTTTCGTGGTGGGCCTTCTTGGCGATCTCGGCGGCCTTATCGTAACCGATGTGCGGCGACAGCGCCGTGACGACCATCAGCGACTCGTCGAGATAGCGTTTGATCTGCTCTTCGTTGGCCCGGAGTCCCTGGACGGCGTGCTCGCGGAACATCGTGCAAGCGTCGCGGAGCAGCGTCGTCGAGTGCAGGAAATTATAGATCATGACCGGGTTGAAGACGTTGAGCTCGAAATTGCCTTGCGACGCCCCGAAGCTGACGGCGAGATCGTTTCCGTAGACCTGCACGCACACCATCGTCATCGCCTCGGACTGTGTGGGATTGACCTTACCGGGCATGATCGAGCTGCCCGGCTCGTTTTCGGGGAGCACGAGTTCGCCGATTCCCGCGCGCGGGCCCGAGGCCAGCCAGCGGATGTCGTTGGCGATCTTCATCAGCGCGGCGGCAAGCATCTTGAGTGCTCCCGAGGCGAAGACGAAGTCGTCGTGCGAGGCTAGCGCCGTGAATTTGTTGGGGTGGGAACGGAACGGGAGTCCCGTGAGCTCGGCGATCTTGCGCGCGGTTCGCTCGCCGAATTCGGGATGCGCGTTGAGCCCGGTGCCCACCGCGGTCCCCCCGATCGCGAGGTCGTACAGCGGCTTGAGGGCTTCCTTGCAGGCCGCCATCGCGCGGTCGAGCTGCGTGACGTAGCCGGAGAACTCTTGGCCGAGCGTGAGCGGTGTCGCGTCTTGAAGATGCGTCCGACCAACCTTGACGATGTGCGACCACGCCTTTGCCTTCTCATTCAGCGCGTCGCGCAGTGCCGCCACCGCCGGCAGCATCTCCGCCATCGCCTGTGCACCCGCCACGTGCATCGCCGTCGGAAACGTATCGTTCGACGACTGAGACATATTTACGTGATCGTTCGGGTGGACCGGCTTCTTCGTGCCCATCTCGCCGCCCGCGAGCTCGATGGCGCGGTTCGAGATCACCTCGTTGACATTCATATTCGTCTGGGTGCCTGAGCCCGTCTGCCAGACGCGCAGCGGAAAGTGTGCATCCAGTTCGCCGTCGATGATTTCGTCGGCGGCCGCGACGATGAGCCGCGCACGTTCGGCGTCCAATTTGCCGAGCTCGCTGTTGACCAGCGCCGCGGCCTTCTTGAGTACGGCCATCGCGCGGATGACCTGTCTCGGCATGACGTCGCGGGGCCAAGCCCCATCCCCTATGTCGAAATGGACGAGCGAGCGCGCCGCCTGCGCGCCGTAATACTTGTCGGAAGGTACCTCGATTCCGCCCATCGAGTCTGTCTCGACGCGGGTGACGGGCCCGTCGTCGGTCTTCGTAGTCATCATGTCGCTGTGCGTCTTCGTCACGAGGGTGCGCCTCTCCGGGCGGCTCGTACTACGTCAATTGTCGTTCCCGCAGCGCGCATCTCGACGATCTCATAGATCGTGAGCGGATAGCGCGGGTCAAAGCCGCGCTTGTTGCAGCGGGGACAGCTCGAGGGCCTGCGCGGACGGTTGCGGCGGAGCGTTTCGAAGGCACATCCTTCGCAACGAAGGATGTAGCGCTTACTCGATGCCTTCAAGGGGACGACGCTGCCGAGGTCGTGATAGATCGACGTCAGGCCGCATTCGTGCAGCTTTCGCTTGAAGCGAGCGCCGTGCCCGGTATCGCGAAATTCAGCATAGCACCACGCGTGCACCATCTCGTGCAGCAGCGTATCCGTCAGCGCCTCGGGATGCTCCCGGAAATGCTTCGGTGAAAGCTCGATGAGCATCGGCGGCGCACCGTACGTGATTCGACCCGCGGAGTTGGAGAACCGAGCGTTGTAACGGATCCGGCAGTCCGGCACATCACCGTTGAAGAATTGATAGTTCAAGCGAGCGAAGAGCAACTGCAAGTCGGCTTCCGTATGCAACACGCTAAAAGATTTTATTCGCCGCTCGTCTAACCGACTCTTCGTGCCGTCTGACGCCTCGGGTGGACTTCCTCCCGAATTTACGTTCCAATCGTCACCCTGATCGGAGCGATCTTTCTGTGCACGATGGCATATCTCGTTGCGGTCGGATTCGGAGTCACGGGATCCGTGTTCGGGAAGGCCGCGCCATCACAGTCCTCGGTCGCGCGGCCGGGCTCGCAAAACGCCGTCGAGGGCGGCCCTCCGGCGCCGGTCGCCGCCGCGCTACAGACCCTGCGCCGGCGCACCGCGGCACACCCGAACGACGACGTCGCGCTCACGCAGTTGGGCGACATGTATTTGGCGGCGAATCGTTTCGAGCAAGCTATACCGCTCTACGAGCGCGCGCTGCGCGCGAATCCGCGCAACGTCGCGGCCCAAACCGGGCTCGCTCAAGCGCGCGAGGCTCTGCATGACGGCGGACCGTAGGGGGCCCGCACCGCGAAGTCGGTGCGGGGGCGCGAAACGAAGATTTCGGCGCGGCGAAGCCGGAGCCGAAAGCGCAGTGAAGCGGCAAGCGAGGCGCGAAAGTGCCGAGCCCTTAAAGTGAACGTCTACATCTCCTGCGACATGGAGGGGACGGCCGGCGTCAGCTCCTGGAAGCAATGCGATCCCGGCGACGCGCACGAATACCCGATCTTCCGCCGCTACATGACGCGGGAGGTCCGGGCTGCGGTTGAGGGTGCGCGCGAGGCCGGCGCTCGCCGCATTCTCGTGAACGACTCGCATTGGTTCATGCGAAACCTGCTCTTCGACGAGCTGCCCGGGGACGACGAGCTTCGCGTCGTGTCGGGAGCGCCGAAGCCGTGGAGCATGGCGGCGAACATCGACGCGGGCTTCGATGCCGCGTTCTTCACGGGCTATCACGCGAAGGCCGGCGACGTAGCAACGCTCGCGCATACCTACTCCGACGACATCTACTCCGTCAGCGTCAACGGCATGCCGTGCAGCGAGGCGCTTCTCAACGCGGCGCTGGCGGGAAGCTTCGGCGTGCCGGTCGTCCTGATCACCGGCGACCGCACGATCGTCGAGGAGACGACGCAGGCGCTTCCCTGGGCAGTCGGTGTCGCCGTGAAAGACGCGATCGGCTACACGTCGGTCAACTCGATGACGCCGCGCGAGGCGCAACGCGCGATTCGAGAGGGGGCGCGCGAAGCGATCGCGCGGATCGAGCGCGCCTCGCCGTTTCGCTTCGAGCCGCCGTTCGAGCTGACGATCGAGACCGCCGCCGTCGAGCACGCCGATTTCGTCGAGCTGATGCCCGGATTCGAGCGCATCGGAGGGCGGGCTGTGCGGTTCGCGAGCGCCGAATACGTGCCGCTCTTCGAGGCCTTCGTCGCGGCGACACGTATCGCCGCGGCTGCCGACCCGATCGCGTGACGCGGTGAGGCTCTACGTTTCGAGCGACATGGAGGGGGTCGCCGGCGTCTGCGCGTGGGAGCAGGTCGACGCTCGAGCGCCGCATCCGGACTACGCCATCTACCGGCGCTACTACACGCAAGAAGTGCGCAGCGCGATCGAAGGCGCTCGAGCCGGCGGGGCGACCGCCGCGCTCGTCAACGACTCCCACGGTCCGATGCGCAACCTGGTGCTCGACGATCTGCCGGACGACGTTCGTATCATCTTCGGAAATCGCAAGCCGTTTTCGATGGTCCAAGATGCCGATGGCGGTTTCGGCGGAGCCTTCTTCATCGGCTATCACGGCGGGGCGGGAGCCATGGATGCCGTGCTCTGCCACACGTATACCCCGTCGGTCATCTACGAGGTGCGCCTCAACGGCGTCCCCTGCAGCGAGGCAACGATCAACGCCGCGCTGCTCGGCTACTACGGCGTGCCGCTGCTGCTGGTCACCGGCGACAGCACGACCGTCGAGGAGGTTCGCGCTCAGATGCCGTGGGTTCGCGGCGTCGCCGTCAAGGACTCCATCGGAAACCGCGCCGCAGACTCGATGACGCCGGCGGCCGCATGCCGCGCGATTCGCAGTGAAGCCGAAGAGGCCGTGCGCGGCGCCCCGAGCTCGAAGCTTTACCGCGTCGAGCCGCCGATAGCGCTCGAGGTGCAGCTGGTGACCGCCGCGCAGGCGCACCTCGTCTCCACGATCCCGAGCTTCGTGCGCACGGGCTCACGCAGCGTCCGCTTCGTGCACGACGACTTCGCCGTCGTCTTCAGGGCCTTCGTCGCGGCCTGGCGCCTCGGCGCCCAAGCGTAATCGCCTTTCGGTCGTGCGACTTTTCCGCAAAAGACACGATGTCGTATTCCTTTGGTGTTGCGGAAAAGCGCGCGAGCAGGAGCCCACACGGACGTGGGCCGAGCGTCCGAGTCGCGGGCTACGAGCCTCCCGCGCGTTACGTTATCGCTTCGTCATCCTTCGACAGGCCCAGGATGACACTGGGAGACCGAGTTACGATGCCTTAGCAGGCGCTCCGAGAGCGAGCGCGATTTCGACGACGTCATCTTCGCTGAGCGAGAGCCTGCGCATCGCGGTTTCGTAGAGCTCGATCGTCTCTTCGCTCTTGCTCGATGCGGCGCGCTCCTCGCGCAACCGCTTGACCTCATCGGTGACCCGGTGCGCGAGCTCAGAACTCGGCTCGACGCCGGCTTCCTCGAGGCGCCGGTGCTGGCGACGAAGCGTGTCTTCGACGAGCGCGGCGCCCGTGTGTTTGCCGAAGACCCAGCTCGTCGCGGCACCCACGAGGTCTGCGGGTACCGCCTCGTACATGCGGCGGTCGATCAGCATCGCCTGCGTGTGGATGCCGGACTCGTGCGCGAATACCTTTGAGCCGACGATCGGCTCGTGCTGTTGCAGAGGGATCCCACTCATGCGTTCCATGAAGCGCGCGAGCTCGCGCAGCTTACCATACTTGAAGCCGGGCAACTCGATCCCGTAGAGCACGCGCAAGGCGACGACGAACTCGTGCAGCTTGACGTTGCCTGCGCGCTCGCCGTAGCCATTGGCCGTCACCGAGGTGACCTTGAAGCCGCACGAGGTCGCGACGATCGCGTTGATCGTGCCCAGTCCGTAGTCGTTGTGGAGGTGCGCTACGATCGGCAGCCCCTGCGGCAGCGCGGCCACGATGCGTGAGCAGTACCAGCGCGTGGCTTCGGGCGTGAGCGTTCCGACGGTGTCCGGCCACGCCGGGCGCGTGCCGCCGGCGCCGAGTCCAGCTTTGAAATACTCGATGAAGTACTCGACGTCGCCGCGGCTTCCGTCCTCCGCACCGAATTCGATGTGCGCGACGCCGCACTCGCGCGCGTGCCGAATCGCGTCACACTGCAGCCGGATGTTCGCCGCCCGATAGAACGACAGCGGCAGATCTAACCACTCCTGTTCGTCGCGGCCCTCATAGCGCAGCAGCGTCTTTCCGATCTTGTACTTGAGATGGAGATCGCTGCCGCTCGTAAAGATGAAGAAGGTCACGTCGCGCGGTTCAACGCCGACCTCGCGCAGCGTCCGGACCGTGACGTCGATGTCGTTGCGATTGCTGCGGCACATCACGACGATCTCAACGTCGCCGAGCTGCCGGCGGCGCTTCGCGTCCATCACGAGCTGCAAGGTGCGTCGGTCTCCCTGGGACGCAGCGGGAAAGCCGACGCTCATCACGTGCACGCCGACGTCCGCCAGCGCCTTGGCGATCTCGAGTTTCTGCGCCGGTGTGTAGCAGACGCCCGGCATCTGCTCGCCATCGCGCAGCGTCTCGTCGTAGATTCGGATCTCGGACGGATCCGGGAAGCCGACCCGATCGGTAAATTCCTCGGATCCCGAATGAGGCGTTCTATCGGCTCGCGCAGCATGAAACAGCGTTCTACGGAGAGCGAACTATCTCTTGGTAGCCGCTTCCTCGCCTTCGCGCTCGCCGAATCGGAGCTCCGCGGTGTCGCGCGGAAACAGCAACTCGAGCGTCCAGTCGAACGCTACGCGCAGCTTGCGGTCGAGGCCGGGAAGGCGCAGCAAGTAATAGGTGCGCCAGAAGAACCAGGCCAGAAAACCGGTTATGACGAGGTTTCCGGGAAGCTGCGCGACCGCCTTGCGGCCGCCGAGCGCGGCCATCATGCCGAGAGCGCGATAGGCAAACGGCGTCGTCGACTTCCCGCGAAGCGACGCGACGATGTTATCCGCCAGGCGCGGGCCCTCGCGAATCGCGTGTTGCGCGGTCATCGGGAAGACGCCGCCGGCGCCGTCCGGGATCGCGGCGCAATCGCCCAGCGCCCACACGTCGCTGAATCCTCGCACACGCATGTCGCGCTCCGTCACGACCGCGCCGCGCTTGGTCGTGGGCAACGCGATCGACGCGATCGTCGGCGAGGGCTTGACCCCCGCGCTCCACACGATCGTTTCCGTCTCGATGCGCCGTCCGCTCTGCAAGGTCAAGCCGCGTTCGTCCGCGCCTGCGACGCCGTCACCAAGAAGCACCTCGACGCGTCTGCGCTCGAGCACGCGCCGCGAGTATTCACCCATCTTCGGCGGCAGGCCGGCCAGCAAAGAAGGGCCCGCCTCGACGAGGATCATCCGCACCTCGTCGACGCGCAGGCTCTTGTAGAATCGCAAGACGCTGCGGAACAGCTCGACGATCTCTCCGGCCGTCTCCACGCCGGTAAACCCGCCGCCCACGACGACGAGCGTGAGTAGCCTACGCCGCCGCGCTTCGTCGCCGATCGTGTCGGCGAGTTCCAACAACCAGACCAAGTGGTTGCGCAGCGCGTCGGCGTCCTCCAGCCGCTTGAGCGGCCACGTGTATTCGGCGATCCCGGGCAGCCCGAACGTGGAAGTCGACGAACCCAGCGCAAGGACGAGGTGATCGTAGCGCTGGACGGTCCTCGTCCCAGTCAGTACGTGGTGGTACGTCACCTCGCGCCGAACGACGTCGATAACGTCTACGTCAGCCAGGACGAATCGCGTGCGCGCAAGCTGCTCGCGGATAGGCGTCACGACGTGCCGCACCTCGAGCTCGCCCGACGTCACCTCCGGCAGCATCGGCGTGAAGAGGCTGTAGTTGTCGCGGCTGAGCAGGACGATCTCCGCTTCGCCGGCACGCAGGCGCCGTTCGAGCCGCCGCGCGACGGCAATGCCGGCGAAGCCTCCGCCGACGATCACGATGACCGGCACGCGACGCGGTTGAAGAGGAGCACGTGCAATACCTGCCCCCGAGCTCCCAGAAAGAGCCACAGTCCCCGGCGCCCGCGCGCCGCCGCGCCCGCGGCGGCATCGGCGCGATCCTCGCGGCGGCCGTAGCGTTTCTCCTGAAGTTCAAATTCGTGTTACTCTTGGGCGCCAAGCTCATCGGCCCGAGCTGGACCTTTCTGCTCTCGCTCTGGATCTACGTGGTGATCTTCGGCTGGAAGCTGGCGGTCGTCGTGATGCTGCTGCTGGTCGCCCACGAGCTCGGACACTACTTTGCGTTTCGCGCGTACGGACTGCCAGTGCGCCTGCCGGCATTCGTTCCCATGCTCGGCGCGTTTACCGCAGGCGCACCTCCCGACGATCTCGAGCAGGACGCGTACATCGCTCTAGCCGGTCCTCTCACGGGGCTCGGGCTCGCCGCCGTCTGTTACGCGCTCGGCGAGGCTTCGCACGACCGCTTCTGGTACGCGTGCGGCGATCTCTCGGCGTTCTTGAACCTGTTCAACATGATCCCGATGCCGCCGTTCGACGGCGGGCGCATCATCGGCGCGCTGTGGCCGCCGCTCTGGATCATCGGTTTTGCGGTCTTCGTCGCGTTTGCCGTCTTCTTTCACATCCCGATCTTGTTCGTCGTGATCATCGGCCTGCTGGGACTGCCTGCAATGCTGGCCGCGTGGCGGGGCCACGTCGATCCGCGCGCGGAGCATATGACGTTCGCCGCGCGCCTGCGCGTCAGCGTCTGGTATCTCGCCACCTTGTTGGGTCTCTTCTTCGTCATGGCGCAGGCACACGTCGCCGCGACGCAGGGCGCCACGGCTACTACGGTGTGGTAACGCAGAGGTGGCTGCTCGGAGCGGCCTGCGCGGCGATCGTCGTCGCCGTCCTGGCGGCCCGTCCGGTGCGCACGCCCGGCCCGCTCGCGCGTGACTTCGAACCATACTGGTCCGCCGGCGTCGCACGCGAGGCCGGCGCCGATCCCTACGGACGCGCGATCTGGAGCGCGGAGCGACGCGTTCCCGGCGTCGACGCCGCGCGCGACGAACTGCTGCCGTTCGTCGGGCCGCCGGCGACCCTGCTCGTCTGGGGCCTCGCGGCGCGATCGCCTTATGACGCGGCGACGCGCGTTTGGTGGGCGTTGCTCGCGATCTCGCTGCTCGCGCTGGTCGCCGCCGTGCTGCGCGGCGCAGGCGCGCCGCTCACGCCCACCGCGTTCGTCGCCGCCGCGCTCTTGGCGATCGCGTTCGCGCCGATCTCGAGCGACCTGGCACTCGGGCAGGTCGCGCTGCCTGCACTCCTCGGCGCCTGCGCGCTGATCGCTCTCGCTGACCGCTCGCTTCCGGCCGCGGTCGCGTGCGCGTGCCTCGCGTTCGCGCAGCCCAACGCCGCGCTCGGACTGATTTCACAACTCGGCCGCAACCGCGCGACGCTGGCGTTGCTCGCGGGGTTACTCACGACCTACGCGCTCGGGGCGCTCGCAGCCGGCTGGGCATGGCCCGTTGCATACGCGCACTCCCTCGCCGCGCACGCCGCGGCGGAAAGATTCGTCGCCATCCAAATCAACGCGACGTCGATCGCCTACGGCTTCGGCGCGACGCCGGCGGCGGCGATCGGAATCGGTGTCGCCGCCGCCATCGCCGCGATCGCGGCGGCCATCGCTATCGCTCTGCGGGTTCGTGACCGCTTCGCCCGATTCGCCGCATTTTCGACGCTCGTCCCGTTCGTCGCGGGCTTCATCCACGAGCACGACTTGGTTGTCGCGTATGCCGCCGCCGCGTGGTGCGCGCTGCGCGCGCGCAACCGAGCCCGCACGATCGCGCTGACGGGCACGCTGCTGGCCGGCATCGACTGGCTGGGTCTCGCGCAGCGTCCGACGGGAATCGCGCAATCGCTATTGCTCGCGATCGCCGTGCTCGCCGCTTTCCTCGCCCTAGGCGACACCCGCGACCTCCGCGGCGCGGCGTCCGTTGGCGTCGCGGTGGCAGCGCTCTTCGCGATCGCCGGTTACCTCGCCATGGCTCATCCCATGCCGGTCTGGCCCGACTCGCTTGCGAATTTCCACGCAACGCGGGACGCCCCGCCTGCGGCGGTGTGGCTTGCCGAACAGCGCGCGAACGGGCTGCTCGCCGCCGTGCCCGCGTGGTCGCTGCTGCGATCGCTCTCGCTCTTAGGCTGCGCTCTCTTGGCGCTTGCTATATATCGACATTCATCATGTTGTCAAACGGCGTGATCGCATTGGGGTGGAAGTTCTTCAGGTCGCTGTTGTGGGCGAAGATGTCTTCGCGCAGCGACGTGACGATCGTCGGAACGTCTTTGACGAGCTCTCGCTGGAGCACGAGCTGGTCCCCGTTTCGCTGCGCTTGATCGTAGTGCGTGAAGAGCGCGTTCATCGCGGCTTGCGCGCGGGGGTTGCACCAGCGCAGGTCATTCTGGCCGTTGGGGGGGAATGAGCGGCAAGAGTAGATCGCCGATTGGTCCCCGATAGCGTCGTTGAGCCAGGCGAACCAAATTATATCCCACTTGTTGCCGTAGACGATGCCGCCTTGCTGCAGCGGAGCGAACATCAGCGCGACCGGGTAGTGGCGCACCGTGAGGTCGACGCCGACCTGCTTCAGCGTGGCACGCTCGAGTTCGATTTGCTGGTCCGAGTCCTGCGACCCCGCGACCGTCGCGAATTCGAGCGAGAGGCGCACGCCGTTTTTCGCGCGGATTCCATCCGGTCCGCGCACCCACCCATCTTTGTCGAGCAACGCGTTGGCCTGCGCGATGTCGAATGGCACAAGCGGAACGGACGTTACGGCATACGGCGCGCTCTTCGGAGTCGTCACCTCCTGCAGAATTCCGACGCCGTGGCCGACCTTATCGATCAGCGTCTTGCGGTCGATTGCGAGCCGAATAGCCTCGCGCACGACGGGATCGCTCACGGCCGGCCGCCGGATGTTGAAGTCCATATGATTGTAGAAGTAGCTCGGCTGGCGCACGACCGTAATGCCCGGAATTCCCTGCACGCGCGACAGGTAGTTGCCCGGCACGAGGTGCCACATGTCGAGCTCGTGCGCCTGAAGCTGCGAGAGCACGGTGTTGCGGTCGGGGATGATCTTGAAGATCACCTGCCGCAGGCGCGGCTGCCCGCGCCAGTAAAGCGGATTGGGAACGAGCACAATCTCGGAGGCGCGATCCCAGCGTACATACTTGAACGGCCCGATGCCCACGGGAAGCGAGTTATACGCGACGTGGTTGATGTTCGGATACTGCGCCAGCAGGTGCTTTGGAAGAATGCACGGGTTCGCGCCGGCAGTCGAAAAGAACGTCTCGATGAACGGCGAGTACGGCTTTCGGAGGTGGTACACCACCGTGTACTTGTCGGGCTCGTCGACCTTGGTGATCTGATCCCATCCCAGCCGGCCGACCTCGTTGTTGGCCGGGTTGTTCACGACGTTGGTCGAGAAAACGACGTCGTCGGCGTTGAAGGCCGCGCCATCGGACCAGCGCACCCCGTGGCGCAGATGATACGTGATCGTCAGCCCGTCCTTGCTGACGCCGCCGTTGGCCTGCGTCGGGACCTGCGTGGCGAGCTCGGGGTACGCGTTATTGTGCTCGTCCCACTTTATTAGGTAGGCCATGACCATCGACGAAAGGTAGCCGATGTCGGAAAACTGTCCCAGGTGCGGATTGAGCGTATTGACATCGCCCGCGTCCGCGAACCGCAGCACGTGGGGCTGCGTCCACGAGTTCGTCCGCCCGCCGGTCGCGAGGCCGCCGGTTTTCGTGCAGGCACAGAGCCCGAGAACGAGCGCAATTGCAACCAAGATCAGTCGTGCGTTCATTGCCATGCTCCTAGATCGAGTAGTTCCACGGGTCCCAGAACACTGAGATCACGGGCGACGGATCGAAGCCCTTCAGGTCGTTGTTGTACACGTAGGGGACCCGTGCGAAGTCGATGATGATGCTCGGAACGTCATACGTCAGCTGTTGCTGTACGATGACGTAGTCGCGCTTGCGGCGCGCCTGATCGACTGTCGAAAGCGCGTCGTTCATCGCGGCCGTCGCGGCGTGATTGTCCCAGAACATGGCGTTCTGTC
This sequence comes from Vulcanimicrobiota bacterium, assembly GCA_963722595.1. Classification (GTDB taxonomy): domain Bacteria; phylum Vulcanimicrobiota; class Vulcanimicrobiia; order Vulcanimicrobiales; family Vulcanimicrobiaceae; genus Cybelea. The sequence goes on from CAVRNN010000001.1 coordinate 797,450, forward strand.
CGTGCGGCGCGAAGTTATCGCCGGAGTAGATCGGGCTATCGTCCGGGTCGGCGGCGGCGGCCCAGCTGAATCCCGCGACGTCGTAGTGGCCGCCTTGGAGCGTGCCGTTCGCGGAGTTGTCGAAGAACTGACTGGTCGGAAAGTTCTTAATGTCGGCCTGAACGCCGACCTCGCGCCACTGGCGCTGCAGCACGGTCTGAAGTGCCTTACCGTAGTTCGACTCAGTCTGCGTGCTCAGCGTGAACTCCAGCCGCTGGCCGTCCTTCACGCGGATTCCATCCGGCCCGACCTTCCAACCGCCGGCCTCTAAGATCGCTCGCGCCTTCGCGGGATCGTAGGGGTGGTGTGTGATGTCGGCCGTATAGGCCCACGACAGCTTCGGAGACTGATCGGTCTCGGCCGGGATGGCCGAGCCGTGCATGATCTTCTCAATGATCTCGTTGCGATCAGTCGCGAATGCCAGAGCGACGCGCACGTTGTGATCGCTGACGATCGGGTGCCGCAGGTTGAAGTCGATGTGCGAGTACTGGAACGAGTCGACGCGGATCGCGACGAGGCCGTTGGCGGGATCGGCGGCGAGCGCGGCGTATTGCGGCCACTTCATCGATGAGCCTATCGCGAGCATGTCGATCTCGTGCGTTTGCAGCTGCGTCTGCATCGTGTTCTCGTCTGGGAGAATCTTGTAGACCACCTCGTTCAGCTTCGGCTTCCCGAGATAGAAGTACGGATTGGCCACCATGCGCACGTCCTGACCGCGGTTCCACGCCACGACCTTGAACGGGCCGCTCGCGATCGGCAGCGAATTGTAGGGGGCGGTGTTGAACGAGCCCTTGTCGTCGTTATATTTCGCGAGGATGTGCTCCGGCAGGATCGGCGCGTTACCGTTCACGCTCCACAGCTGCTGCAGGTAGGGAGCGTAGAGCCTCTTCATGTGAATCACGGCGACGTACGGATCCGTGCAGTCGATGCTTCCTATGCTTTTGTAGCCGTCAGTCGTCACGACGTTGTTGTGCGAGTTCATCACGACCCGCCACGTGAACTTGAGGTCGTTGCACGTCAAAGCGACGCCGTCTTGCCACTTGATGTTGGGCCGCAGCTTGTACTTCAGCGTCAGGCCGTTTTTGCTGACGTCGCCGTTGGCGACCGTCGGGATCTCGCGCAGCGCGTCGGGCACGGGGTGCGCCTTGGAGTCGTAGCGGATCGTCCACGAGTAGATGAACATCGAGAGATCCAGCATCGGAGTAGCCGCGTCGAGAATGGGGTTGAGGTTTTTCGGATCAGAAGCCTCCGAGAACCGGAAGACGCCGGGCTGCGTCCACGAATGCACTCCGCCCCCAGCGCCGGCCGTCGAGGTCTTCGTACAACCAACCAGCGCGGCCATCACGACGGCCAGCGCGAACGACGCCTTGGCGTTCACGCAGACGCTCCTTCCTCCGGTTCGGCGCGCATCGTGTCGGGATCGATTCCGCGAGATTCGCAGAACGCGCGATACGCGCTCGGTGCGATCTCCGACGGCTTGATCTCGCTGCGCCCGCCCCAGAAGACGTTGGTATACGAAAAGTCGACGCCTGCCTCCCGCAGGTGTTCGTCGATGGCCTCCTTGTGCGCCAGCACAGCCGCCTTTTCCGTGCCATGCGCGACGGCCATCACGTTGACGTCATGAAATTCCGGGCCTCCCTCGCGCCAGTACGCGTGCGTGATCACGTGGTGACGTGCGACCTCGCAGCCGGCGTCGATCTCGCGGCCGGCCGGGACGGCCCAGTGGAACAGCGCGTTGTAGCGCGTGGCGCGCTCGTTTCCGGCGGTCGGCTTGACGTGCTCGAGGAACGTCGAGAAGCGCCCGATCACCCGCAGCTCCTGCAGGCTCCGCGCCACGTTCACGAATGTCTCGAGGTCGACGCCGGCCTCACCGGCTCGCGCCGACCACACGTCCCGGACGATCTCTCCGGGCGCGAATTCGCGTTTGAGCGCCACGAGCACGCGCCACTGCAGATCGGAGAGCTCCACGAGCGACGCATCGAGCGGCCGCGCGCGTTCCTGCGCGCGGGCACCCGGCTCGAGGCCGCGCCGCCGAACGTGTCCCACGCCCAGCGCGAAGAGCATCCGCGCCGGCATCAGGCGAAAGCGCTCCGCGCCGACCGCGTCACGCAGCCACTGCGCGTGCTTGCGCAGGGAGAACCCCTGCGGCACCTTGAGCGTCGTCCATAAGCGATATCTGCTGCCGGCGGATACGGCATCCGTCGTGCGAATCACGACGTGCCCGGAGAAGGGGTCCCCGCGGAACATGAAGTCGAAGGCGGCGTCAAGCCGTTCCGGCGCAACCTCCCACGCGCAGAGCGCTCCCTGGGCTAAGCTCGTGGGCAGCAGAGTCTGGCGGACGCGCCGAATCGTCCCGGCTCGCAGCATCCGGACGATCCGCGCGATAACGGTTTCCACTGGTAAGCCCGTTCGGGACGAGATCTCCCCAAACGGATCGATCTGGAAGCCGGCGAGGCGGTCCTCCGAGACGGCGAGGATCGCCGCATTGACCGGATCCGAAATCGTCGCCGGCGTCTCGGAGATTGGGATCATCGTTCGTTCAATTATATCTGAACGTCGCTGATCCCCGTCGCGTACAAGTAGTTCTGTTCCGCGGTCTGCACGCCGTAAAGCGCAGTGATATAGGCGGATTGCGCCGTCGAGAGGTTCGCCTCGGCCGTCACGACATTGAGAATCGTGGTCGCGCCGACTTTATATTGGGCCTGCGTCGCGTCGAGCGAGACTTGCGCGGACGTAAGCTCGGAGCGCGCCTGCACGAGCGACGCGCGCGCCGAGATCAGCGTCGCGAGCGCCGACCGCACGTCGGACTCTACCGTTAACCGCGTGCTATTGAGCGTGGCCACCGCTTGATCGAGCTGTGACGCGGCGACGGCGACGTTGTAATTCGTCACGCCCTGATCGTAGATCGGGATCGTGAGATTCAATCCGATCGTCTTGTCGTTCGACCAACTCTGCGGACCGGGGCACGCCGACGCCGGAACTACGATGCCGTGCTTGAGTGTTTCGGTCGTAGAGAAACAATCGATGAACTGCTTGCTCACGTTATCGGCCGCCCCGGCCGAAAGCACCGGAAATCGGGCGAGCTTCGCGTAGCGCAAATTCTCCTTGGCGGACTGCGCGTTATAGGCGGCCGAGATGTAATCGGGACGCATGATGAGCGCGCGAGAGAGCGAGGCCGAATAGTTCGGATTCGGCGGCGGCGGCTGCGTCGTCAGCGTCTTCGGTACGACCTGCGAATCGGCGTCGAGCCCAAGCGTCGTGGCGAACGTCGCCTGCGCGCCGATCGCCGTGCCCTGAGCGGTGACGAGCTGCCCTCTGGCCTGCGCCGTCTGGAACTGCGCCGCCGCGATGTCGGAACGCGCGGCCGCGCCGTTGCGGATCTGCGCCGCCACCGAGGCCTCGTTGACCTCGAACTCGCGCACGAGCTGGGCGTCGGCCGTCACCGTCGCGTTGTCTTCGAGCACGGCGTAATACGCGTTGGCGACGCTGAGTGCGAGCGTCTGCAGCTGGCGCAGCAGCGTCGCGCGGCCGGCGATGTCGGCGGCTTTCGCGGCGCGAATGTTGGCGATCGTGCGCCCGCCGTCGTAGATGAGCTGCTGGATCGTAATGCCTACCGACTCGTTGGTCACCGTAGCCTGCGAGTACGCGGACGGCGTCGCGAGCCCGAACGCGGCATTCGGAACGATCGCCGGGCTGATGCTCGGTCGCGGAGAGGCGCCGGTGCTGGTAGAAGCCGTCGTACCGTTGCTGTACGATTTTCCCGTCTGCGCCGTTCCGCTGACGCCGGGATAGTACGCCTGCAGAGACGCGGTGTACTTGGCGTGGATCGCGGCCCACTGCGCGTTCTGCAGCGCAAACGTCGGCGACAGCGCAACGCCGATTCGAATGGCGTCGGTGAGCGAGATCGACTGCGGCACGCCCTTTTTCGGCCTCAACAGCGCAACGTCGGGGGCCGGCGTGCCGTAGGCGGGGTAGGGGATCGGTGTGCCGCTGATCGTGGGCTGCGGCATCGGCGAGGGCATCTGCACGCCGGGAACGCCCTGGATCTGCCCCGGGTCCGGCGCGTTTTGCGCGATCGCCACACCGGTCACAAGCGAGCTCAGCGCGAGCACCGTAACGAGCGCTCGCGCCGGAGTCTTTCTATAGCCCATCCTCAGTGTACCGCGCCGTCCGAGGACGCCGAGCTCGCGCCCGCTACGGCGACGTCGCTGCCGTCTTTGAGCGCATCGGGTCGCGTCGTGATCACCATGGTGCCGGGCTGCACTCGCGGGCTCATTACCTGCGACAGCGTGTCAGTCTGCACTCCGACCCGAACCGGTACGGCCTGGGCCTTGTTGTCCGCGACGATGTAAACCACGTTTCCGTTGGGCGCCTGAGCCACGGCGCTACGCGGGACGACGACCGCGCCGACCGCGCGCGCCTTGGTCACGGTCACCGCGACCAACATGCCGCCGCGCAGGGCATAGCCGGGGTTGTGCAGCTCGATCCGGGCGAGATACGAGAGCGTGCCCGAGGTGGGCACCGAGTTGACCGTCTGGATCGGCGCGTGAAACGTGCGGCCCGGCAGCGACGTCGATTGGAACGCGACGAGCGTACCCGGGTGGATGTAGGAGAGATCCTCGTCCGGTACGTTGACGTTGATCCAGACGGTATCGATTCGCGCGACCTGCAGGACCGGCTGCGAAGGCGAGGCGAACGCGCCGGGGTCTACTAAGCGATTCGCGATCACGGCGTCGTACGGCGAGTACAGGTATGTCTGCGAAAGCTGCGTGCTCAATACGTGTGCCTGCGCGGCGGCAGACTGGGCTTGCGCCTGCTGCGCCTTTACGTTCTGTGCGCTGACGACGTTGTTGCGCAGTCCGACGACGGCGTTGTTATACGTCTGTTCGGCCTGAACGTAGTTCGCCTCGGATTGCTGCAACTGCGTTTCGGATACGTAGCCCTGCTTATACAATTGTTTGTTTTGATCGTAGACGAGCTTCGCATTCGCGAGCGAGGCTTTCGCGGTCTGTAGCGTGGCCTCGTTGCCTTGGACCTGGACGGGATATCCAACGACGGCGCCTTGGGCGGAGGCCGAGTACTGAGCGGCCTGCGCCTGCGCCTGCGACAGTTGTGCCTGCAACGTCGAGGGGTCGATCCTCGCAAGAAGCTCCCCACGGTGGACCATGTCGCCGATGTTGGCGTTGATCGCGACGATCGTGCCGCTCTGTTGGAAGGCGAGCGTCGACTGCTCGAGCGGCGCGATCTGGCCGTCCAGCGTGACGTACGTTGCGAGGTTCTGGCGCGTGGCGGCTGCCGCGTCGACCGCCAAGGGCATCGTGCCCCCCTGCGGCTTCTTGCCGCATCCGGCTAAGGCCGGCAGGGCCAGCATCGCGGTGAGCGCCAGCAGCGCCACCGGCGCGTGAGGGAATCTCATGTGAAGCATCTCTCTTTTTTAAATGCCGTCCTTCATAGTCTGATATACGGGACCCCGCGGCTTTTGATTCAAAGCGCCCTGCGGGGGTGCCTGTAGGGTCCGATCGTACCTAAAACCTCGGCATGGGTTAATCGGCTTCAGGGCGTATCTCCCAAATGGCATGAGCGTGAAACTCGACATCGGGCGCTCGTACAGCCTTCAGAGCCGCGTCGAGGAGTGGATGACCGCCGAAAAGGCGGGGAACAAGGGAGTCGACGTCCTCTCCACGTCGATGCTTGTTCAGTTGGTAGAGAGCGCCGCGATCCACTGCGTCGAGCCGATCTTGAAGCCTGGCCAAATTACGCTCGGCACGCATATCGACCTCGAACATAAAAAGCCCGTTCCGGTGGGGTTTATCGTTCGAACGGAGGTCGAAGTCGTGATGCTGGACGGGCCGCGCGTGAGCTTCGCGGTGCAAGTCTTCGACGAGCAAGAGGCCGTCGCCGAAGGAACCCACGAGCGGTACATCATTGAGAAGGCCAAGTTCTTAGCAAAACTGAGAGAAAAGCTGGCCTGACCAGGCTCTTACTGCAGGGGAGGCAATCGCCCCCTCCCGAAGAGGACGCCAAAGGATTGCCCTACGGGCCCTCGGGCCCGGGCGGGTAAGCCTCAGGTCTCAATTACCAGCTTAGGAGGACACATTGAAGCGACTGAGCACTGGAGTCCTGACCGTGCTGCTGGCAGCCGGCCTTGGATTCACCGCAGTCGCAGCCCATCCCGCCGCATCGCATGGCAACATTGGAACCAACGCGGTAGCGCAGGGTCAGGGCGCGACGGCTGCTCCTCCGGCGAACTTCGGTTCGCCGCCGTCGGGTCAGTACCCGATTCTCTACAATGACCACCACGTCTACGCTAAGCCCGACATCCTGAAGCAGGGCCGCGTGCTCGCAGCACTGGTTCGGGGCGGAACGCTTTTGATTCCGCTTCGCTCGATGTTCGAGCAAATGGGTGCGACCGTGTCGTACGATGCGGGCAGCAAGACGGTGACGGTCAGCAAAGCCGGTGCCGAGGTCAAGGTGACCGTCGGTAAACCGGAAGTCATCATCAACGGCGAGTCGCGTCCGCTGGACGTGCCGCCGATGATCTATCAAGGCGTCATTCTCGTGCCGGTGCGCGTGATCTCGGAGGGCATGGGAGCCTACGTTCAGTGGGTGCCCGATCGCCGTCTCGTCGTCGTGCGCTATATCCCGGCTACCCCGCCGCCAAGCCCGGCACCGCCTCCGCCACCTCCTCCGCCGCCGCCGACTCCGACGCCGGTGCCGGTCGTGGCGCCCTACTACGACTTCTACGTGGCGGGCGACTACATTATCTCACCCAAGGTGTATAACGAGTTCGTCCCAGGCTCGTCGAGCAGCAACAACACCGGCGGTTTCTCGTATCGTCTCCACGGAGCGCTCGAGGTCCCAATCGCCAGTTTGCCCTTTATGGTCGAAGTCGACTATCGCCAGTGGAACTGGCAGCACAACTGTGGCGGCGGGGGGGATCCGCAATGTCTCGTGACGACCATCGGCGGCCTCGGCACCTCGTCGGTTCCCGCGTTCACGGGTCGTGACTATGACTTCGACGCTCGGCTCGGCATACGCGTGCTGCGGCCGCGCATCTACATCGTAGGCGCGTACATGTGGCGCGGAAACAACTACGGCTATCCGAGGGAGAACGGAGCCGGCGTGGGTCTCGAGAAGCTGCCCGACCTCGATCACGTGTTCTCGTGGTATGGCCACGCGATCTACTTCTTCGGGGTGAACGGTAACTATCAGAGCACGCCGGGCGGGTGCGCGACCCCGACGGCAACCACAGGCTGCACGTTCAACGTCGGCTACAACATCCTCAAGTATGACATTGGCGTCTCGTACACGTTCCAAGGATTCCCGCTCTTCCTTGAGGCGGGATTCATGGGCGATCGTGGATATAACACCAATGCAGCGCCGATCGGATTCTCCGAAAGCGGCCCATACGCGGGGATCGGGCTGAAGATCTAAGCTTTCGCCCTCATAGCAAAACCGAAAGCCCCCGCCGATGCGGGGGCTTTCGTCATTGCTGCGCGCCGGTTTCTTTATCCCGGAGCGGGCGACGACTGGACGCAGGGCGGCGTAATCAAAACGACTGCTGGGTGTCCTGGTGCGGGCGAGGGCACCGGCGTGACGTCCGGCGTTACCTCGGGCATGACACCGACGCCCAACGGCAACGGCGTCGGGCAGATTTGCGCCAGCGCGAACCAGTGCTCGGTATAGCCGTGGGCTAGGCTCGCCTTCATCGTCTTGCCGAAGTAGGTGTTACCATACTTAGTGACGAGGATCTGCATGAATTCCCAGGCCGTCTCTTGCTCGGTCTGCGTGTAAACCTTCCTCAGCACCTGTATGCCGAGGAAATACGAACGCGGCAGCTGCGGATCGTTGGGATACTTGGCCGCCCAGCGTTGGAGCGCTTCGGTCGCAAAGTCCAACTTGGAAATAAGCCGCGGATCGTTCGTATAGGCGCCCGCGCTGACGGCGCCGTCCTTATATGTGTTGTCGATCCCGAGATAACTCATCTTCATTCGGCCGAAGTACTCGTCTCCCGGCGCGGAGCTGTTGAAATCCTCGCACTGCAGGTGGGCCCACTTGCTCTTGGCAGTGCCGCATGCGTTCTTGTTCGCGCTCTTGGCCGGTGGCGGCGTAGACGTCGCTGCGGCGGCGGTCGCCGCGAGTGCGGATGCGGAATGACTCGGCGCCAGGTACAATAGACCGGTGCTTGCAGCGGCTATCGTCAGTGACAAGGCTGAAAGCGTGCGTCTCACGTATGAAAAAATCTCCCTTCGGGTACCGCTGTGGCGCGGTGACGCCCATTGGGGAACAATTCTTTCATCGAGCGCGGCCTGCCGGCCTCCCAAACCAGCCTCGACGAGGGGCGCGGCTTTTTGCGGCGCGAAGAGCGTGAAGCAATGACTCGCTCCATTGGCGTCGCGGCAGTCCAGCTTCGCGCGCGCGGGCGGAGCGATTTCGAGGACACGCTGCAGAGCGCGCTCGACGCCGTGCGGGGTTGTTCTCGCGCCGACGTGGTCGTGCTGCCGGAGGCGACCTTTCCGGCGTACGTTTTGGGCGACGCGCCGCTGGACGAAGCACGGATCAACGACGCGATCGCACGCTTGAGCGAGCTCGCGCGCTCGACACGGACGGTGATCGTTGCCGGAGCGGCCGCGCGAAAGGACGACGCCGCTCGAAACAGCGCAGTCGTGATCGACGTCGACGGCTCGCTCGCCGGGCGTACCGACAAGCTGTTTCTCTGGCACTTCGACCGCCGTTGGTTTTCACGCGGCGATCGCCTGGCCCCGGTGCGGACCAGCGTGGCGACGCTCGGCGTGATGATCTGTGCCGACGGCAGGCTTCCCACCGTCGCGCGCACGCTCGTCGATCGGGGGGCGGAGCTTCTCGTGATGCCGACGGCCTGGGTGACGAGCGGGCGGGATCCCGGCGAGCTCGAGAACGCGCAGGCCGATCTGCTCGGCCGCGTCCGAGCGTACGAGAATCGCGTTCCTTTCGTCGCCGCCAATAAGTGCGGCTCGGAGCTCGGGATGGTCGCGTATTGCGGCAAGAGCCAGATCATCGATTCGCGCGGCGAGATCGTCGCGCTTGCGAACCAGCATCGAGCCGAAACGCTCCAGGCGACCGTGGAGCTCGGCGCGGAGCGACCCGCTCGTGTCCGGTCGGAGCGGCCCGTACCCCGCGCTATCCGAACCGAGTCTCCAGTGCGGATCGCCGTCGCGTACGAGAGGCTCCCCGCCGACATCGACCGTCGTCTGGAGACGCTCGACGACGAGTTTGCGCTGTCGCCGGACGACGACGACCGCTTTGCAGCCCTCGACGGCAGCGTCCCGGTTGCGCGCGTCGACGATGCGCGAGTGCTCGATCCGGGGGGGCTCGTGCCATACCGCCGCGCCGGCTATTGGCTGATGTGCTGGAGCACCGAGCTGGGCGCTCCTTGGACGGAGCGCGTCGCTCGCGCGCGCGCACTGGAGCTTCGCCTCCATTTCATCGTCTTCGACCACAAGGCCCGTCGAGCGTTCGCCGTCGATCCGGACGGAACAATCGTTGCGGGCACGTTCGACGGCTATCGTCTCGCATCGTTCGTCTTCGATCCGCGCAAGTCGGCCCAGACGGCCGTCGCACCGGGAACCGACGTAATCGAGGGCTTGCAGTGGGTGTCCGAGCTGTCGGAACGCGAAGAGCCGGCGACAACGTGAGCGCAGGTGTCGAAGCGAATCAGGGCAACCGTTTGGTCTCGCTCGCTGCCGCCGTTATCGCGGTGCTAGCGGCATTGGGCACGCTATTCGCGCATCATCGCTCGATCTCGGCGCTCTCGGCGAAGAACCAGGCGATCCTTACGCAAGCGCGCGCAAGCGACACGTTCAACGCCTACGAGGCCAAGCAGATTCGTGCCAACATCTATCGCGCGCTGCTCGCAAGCGACCTCGTCAAGGACCCCAAGAAGAAGGCGCAGCTCGATTCGGCGGCGCAGTCCGAAAACGCCACGGCGCCCGCGGCGCTCGAACGAGCCCGGGCGTTGGAGCACCAGTCGCTGGAAGAAGACGAGCGTTCCGAACGCATCTTAAGATCGTACGAGCTGCTTCAGTATGCGACGACCGCCTTTGAGATTTCCATCGTGCTGGTTTCGATCTCGGCACTCTCGGGCGGTGGCCGCCTATTACCGTTCGGCTGCGCCGTAAGCGGACTCGGCCTCGTACTTCTCGTCGCTGGTTTCGTGCGGAGTCCCTAAACGTGTTGGTTCGCGCGCTGCGGCGTAGCGTCGTGCTCCTCGCAGCATGGGTCGCGCTGGCGGGCAGCGTCCCGCGCGCGCAAGGCCCCCGGATTGCTTCCGGGAAGATCGTGGCAACGGCATGGCCGTACTTGCCTGGCAGCGACATCCCGTTACGGGTCGACGGCTTCGCCGCGCCCTACCATGCCGCGGTGCTCGGGCCCGGCAGCCTATCGCCGGCGGGCGTCTACACGATCCCCACGCGCGCGCTACCCGGAAGCGCGCTGCTCGTAGCGGGCAACGTGCACGGACTGGCCGCCGTCAATTTGCGGATCGGGGCACCACCCAGCGGCGCCCGCTCTTTCCTCGTGGTCGCATCGTACGACGACGGACTGATCTTTCACGATGCCGGATCGTTCGCCGTGCTGGGCGTGCTCGCCACGGGCGGCACGCCGACTGACACGGACGTCGACGCGCTCGGCAGAATAGCGACCACCGACACTCAAGGGACGCAGCTGACGCTCGCGACGCTGTCGCCGTGGGGCGTCGCACACATCGGAGGCGTGTCGCTGGGCAACGACGTCGCGATCGATCCCTCATCGCATGCCGTCTTCGTCACCGACCGGGACGTTGACGGAACCGGAGCGCTGACGCGCGTGAGCATCGACGGCGGCGTGTCGCGGGTGACGACCGGAGCGACCCCCGAAGGCCTCGCCGTCGATGCCAAGCACCACGTTGTCTACGTTGCAAACACGAACGACGGCACGATCGCGGTCGTCGATACGCGTTCGATGCGCGTCATACGGCGCTTTTCCGCGGTGCCGCGAGTCTTCTCGCTCGCGCTGTCGCCCGACGGCATGCGCCTGTACGCGATCTCCAACCAAAGCGAGGGTTCGCCCTTTGCCGCGCCTGGCGCCGCGATCGCGATCGACCTGCGCACCCCGGTGCCGCGAGTCGTGGCGCACAGCCCGCACCTCGCGTTCCCTCTCGGGGCGGCGCTCGATCCGGCGACGCATACGCTCTTCGTCACCGACGAGCAGCTTGGCAAAGTCGACGTGCTCGACGCGTCGACGCTGCATCCGAAGCACGCCCCGCTCACGACGTGCAACGTTCCCTGGAAACCGCTTTTCGACGAACTCGCCGCGCGGCTGTACGTCCCGTGCGCGGGCGCCGATGCCGTCGACGCTTTCGACACGCACACGCTGCGACGAATAACGCACGCGCCGTTCGCTACCGGCGGCTACCCGCTCGCCGTCGCAGTCTGGCATCCAAAGCCGCCAAGCTCGTGACATGTCGTGCCGGCGCCCGCTTGAGATTGCGGAAGCCAACCCCGCTGCGCGCGGCACCGCTCGTCGTCGCATATCGCGTGCTCCTCCTGCTACGGCGCTCGCGCGGACGAGCAAGCCCGGAACGGAGTGCGCATCCTGCGCTGGTCCGCGCTCGTCGCAGCTTCCGCTTCGCAGCGGGGTTGGCTTCCGCAATCTCAAGCGAGTGCACGTGATGATGAAAGCGTCGGTTCTCGGTCTCATACTAGCGCTGGCCGCCGCCGCGCCAGCCGCGGCGCACGAAGATGCTTTGCCGGCTCGCATCGCGCCGGACGCTCCGTTTCCGCGCATCCAGCAAGAGGCGCCGACGATCGAGAGCGTCGCGCCCGGTGTGATGTACGCGGACTATCAACTCCTCACCGCGATCGGGCCGCTGTCCGTGCATGTCGTGTCCGTGGATCCGCGTCGCAACGACGTGCATCTCGGCGCGGTCTTGGCGGACGACTCGCTCGAATCGCGCGGCGAAACGATCGGCTCGATGGCGAGACGCACGCGTGCAGTAGCCGGGATCAACGGCGACTTCTTCGACATCGGCAATACGAACCGGCCGATCGGCATCGTGGTTCGCGCCGGAGCTCTCGTGCAGCTTCCCTACAAGCGGTACGCGCTCGCGATCGCGCACGACGGGACGCCACACATCGCTGAGTTCAGCTTCTCGGGACAGATCGATATCGATCAGCGAACGATGCCGCTCGACGGCATCGACGAGATGCCGGTCAACGGCGGCCTGTCGCTGCTGACGCCGTTTTACGGACGCGTGCGCCCGCAAGACGACGTTACGCTCGTGAAGGTCGAGCCGCTAAGCAACACGCCGCCGCTCACCAATTATCGCGTCGTCGGCGCCGCAGATAATCTCGAGCCGCAACCGCCCGGCTATTACGTCGCAATCGGCCTGAACGACTATAGCTTCATCAACGTGCCCGACGAGAACGCGATCCTCTCGGTCACGGGCGACCTCTCGCCCCTCGGACTCAACACGATCAGCGCTGCCGTGGGCGGCGGGGCGCTGATTCTGCACGACGGCGCCTGGTACGACGACGTCGACGCCCCGTACCGCGTCGAAAACACGCGCCGCATGCCATGTTCCGGGGCGGCGATCGCTCCCAACGGGCGTCTCCTTCTCGTCGAAGTGGACGGGCGTCAGCCCCAGGAGAGCGTAGGCGTCACGCGTCCCGAGTTCGCGGCACTAATGCGTGCCCTCGGGGCGACGGAAGGACTGCTCTTCGATGGAGGAGGTTCGTCGACGCTCGTCGCGCGGCGCCTCGGCGAAAGCGAAGCCGACGTGATGAACTCGCCCTCCGACGGGCGCGAGCGCCCCGTCGCCGACGGGATCCTCGTGTACAGCACGGCACCTGCGGGGCCGCCGGTCCGGCTCGTCGCGCGCCCGGGCGCCGTTCGGGCGCTGCCGGGTGCCGAGGTGCCGCTACGCATCGCCGCCGTCGACGCCGCCAACCACGTGACGCTGCGCGGCGCAGCGCGGGCCGACGTCGTGCCGCCGACGCTCGGCGAGTATCGGGAGGGCGAGTTCGTCGCGCTGAGTCCCGGCAGCGGCAGGATCGTGCTCCGGGACGATAATCTCCGCGGCAGCGTGCCGATCGAAATCGCGTCGGCACCGGCACGCACGCGCATCGTGCCTTCTCGACCCAACGTCGATCCGAACGCGACGATCGCGCTGTCCGCGCGCGCCTATGACCGCGACGGCTACGCGCTCACGCTACCGCCGACTCTACGCTGGTCCTCCAGCTCCGGATCGATCGACTCCCGCGGTCAATATCGAGCCGCGTCGCGCAACGCGCGCGTCTCCGTCCGCATCGGTGACGCGCTCGCGGACACGCTGGTAACCGTCGGAACGCACGACGTGGCCCTTGCGTTCGCCGACCACGCGCGCTTCACGACGCTTCCGCACGGAGGAGCCGGCTCTATCGCCAAGGGCGCCGGTTGCCGCAGCTGCGTCGCGCTGTCGTTCTCGTTCGCAGCGGGCGAGCGTGCCGCGTATGCCACGGCCGACCTCCCGCTCCCGGCCGACACGATCGGTCTCACCTTCGACCTGCACGACGACGGGAGCGATGCGCGCGTGCGCGTCAACGTTCGCAATGCGATCAACGAGGACACACTCGTGCAGGCCGCGGATCTCGGGCAGCCGGGCTGGCGAACCGTCGTCGTCCGCTTTCCGCCCGACACGGACGCGGCGCGTTTGATTTCGATCTACCTCTTGCGCCCCAAAGGCATCGAGCTCTCCGAAGGCACGATCGTCGTGCGCAATGTCCGCGCGATCGTCGCCGGCCAGTAAACGGATTCTCAGATACTTAACGTGACGATCGCGCCCACCACGAGGAACGCGCCGAGCGCGGTCGCGATCAGATTGGGCGACGACACGACCTCGACCGCGGGATACGACTGTACGGTGGCGCGCAGCAGCAGGCCGCCGACTCGAACGGGCCGTCCCCCGGCGGAGAGCGCAATCGCATGAGGCATGAGCCGCTCGTTTTCGTCATCGACCGCGAAGAGTACGGCCGCTTCGCCCGGACGATCTCGGCCGTGCAGCAGCATCGCCGCCTCGGCGCGTGTGAACAGCACCGCCTTGACGACGCGTCGCGCGGCCGGCACGTTGAAGGAATCGAACGGCAGGACCAATCCGGCTATGGTTTGGCGATGTTGCATCAAGAGGACCGGTGACAGAAACACCGCGCCCATCGGCTGCGTGACTGTCAGGCGGCCGCCGAGCGGATCGCGCGCCTCGACGTATGCGACGTCGCGCGGCACGCCTCGTAGAATGAAGCTTCCCGCATCGCGCGGGCGGGTGCCGATCGGTAACGCAGCGCGCAGCGGACGTTCGAGCGCGACGTCGGGCGCGCCCGAAAACCGTCCAACGAACGGAAAGTACAGCACGCCGAGCCCCTCGACTTTGACACGCTGCCCGGGCGCGCCGACGATCGTCTGATCGTCGGGCCCGAGCAGTCCGCTCGCCACGCCCGCGACGGCCAGCGTGGCCGTCCCAAAGATGAGAGCGGCGATCGCCGCTCGCGCACGCGGCGTGCGCGCGGCGCGAAAACGTCTGCGTGCCGTGAATATCGTGATGATCGCGAGCGCCAGCAGCGCGACGTTGTACCACCCGGTGTGGTAGACGCCGCGCCCCGGGATCACAATCTCGACGGCGACGCCAACCACGACGGCGAGGGCGACGACGAATGCCGTCACTTACTTGCCAGCAGCGGGCCAACGGCGCCGCGCATCTGATCGAAGGTCAACGCGCCGTCGAAGCCGCGCACGACGATCCCGCGCCTATCCAGGATGATCGTTGTGGGAAGCCCCAGAGCCGTGTACGTGCGGCCGTATTGCTCGCCGGCGTCGATCCAGATCGGAAAGCGAATGTGCAGCGCGCGCGCAAAAGCGCCCGCACGTTGCGGCGACTCGCCCTCGTTGACGCCGACGATGGCTAGGTCGCGTCCTCCGTAAAGCGTGGCCAAGCGCTGAAGGTCGGGCATCTCGGCGCGGCAGGGCGGGCACCATGATGCCCAGAGGTTCATGACCACGAAACGTCCGCGATAACGCCCGAGGGAGACCGCCGCGCCACGGTCATCCCGCAACGGGAAAACCGGAGCGGCTTGTCCGACGAGCCCTGCGGGACCAGCAGTCTTAGCGGGAGGCGAGGTGAAAAACGGTTCAAGAACGACGACTGTCACCGCGACTGCCACGAGCGCGATCAGCCAGACGATGTAACGGTACGTTGCCGAGCTCTGAAGCGTAGGTGCCCCTCCTTCCACGGACGAACGCCGACGGCGTGGCTGCCTTGATTCTCGACGGCCGAAGCCTCGCCGCAGAATTGCGCACGGAGCTCCTCGCCCGTACGAGTGCGTTGCGCGAGCGGGGGATTCATCCCCGCCTCGTCGTCGTATTCGTCGGAGAGAGCGAGTCGAGCAATGCGTACGTGCGCAACCTCGCGCGCACCGGCGAGCGAGTCGGCGTCGACGTCAGCGTGGACCGGCTGCCGGAAGACGCGACCCCGCAGGAGGTACGGTTTCGGCTCGAGGGACTCCACGTGGATCCGGCGACGCACGGCGTGATGTTGCAGCAGCCGCTGCCGCCACATCTCCCGATCCGCGAGATCGCTGACGCAATCCCCGCGCACAAGGACGTCGACGGCACGCACCCTACGAACCAGGGGCACCTGGCATTCGGCAGCGGGACCGAATACGTGCCCGCGACACCGGCCTCCGTGATGCTTTTGCTCGAGCGCAGCCCGCACTGGCCGTTGCGCGGGCGCCGCGCCGCAGTGGTCGGACGCTCGATCGTCGTCGGAGCGCCGGTCGCGTGGCTCATGATCGCGCAGGACGCGACGGTCACAATCCTGCATCGGGAGTCGCGCGGACTGCAGCCGCACCTGAAAATGGCGGAGATCGTCGTGGTCGCGGCGGGCTCGCCGGGCCTCGTGCGAGGGGAAGACCTGATGCCGGGGGCAACCGTCATCGACGTCGGTACGACGATCGTGGACGGCGTGCTGAAGGGCGACGTCGAATTCGAGAGCGCGGCACGCGTCGCGGGCGCGATCACGCCGGTGCCGGGCGGCGTTGGACCCGTGACCAATGTGGCGTTGCTTCGCAACGTTGTGAAGGCCGCGGAGCGCTCGCAGGTCGCCCGTTACGCCGCGCCCAAGGCGAGGTGAGTGGGACCGTATCCGATTCTGCTCGAGCTGGAGCAGCGCGCGCATAAAGACGGCGTTCCCATCATCTCGCACGAGACCGGACGCTTTCTGTCAACGATAGTCACCGCGATGCAGGCCAACCGCATTCTCGAGGTGGGCACTTCATACGGCTATTCGACGCTGTCGATGGCGCTCGCTCAACCGCGGATGGGCCGAATATGGACGATCGAGCGCGAAGTCGCTCACACGGAGGTCGCGCTCGAATATTTTCGTCGCGCCGGGGAGGACGATTGCATCGAGCTCTTCAACACGCCGGCTCCCGCGCTGCTCGGAATTTTCCCCAGCGAAATCTCGACATCGTCTTCGTCGCGTCCGGCCGCGAGGATTATCGCCGCTACCTCGAGCTGGTAATCCCGATGCTCAAGCTCTCCGGCCTAGCGATCTTCTACGACTGCGCGGCCGCGGACGATTTCGTGCGGCGCTTCCTCACGCACCCCGCGCTCGATGCGACGATTCTGCCGCTTGGCGGGGGGACGGGGATCGGCGCGCGCCGGCAATGACGAGCGCGGCCGCCTTTCGGCACGCGATGCGCCACGTGCCCACCGGCGTCACCGTCGTGACAACCCTCAAGGAAGGAGAACCGCGCGGCATTACGGTGAACGCCTTCGCGAGCGTATCGCTCGAGCCGCCGTCGCTGCTGATCTGCATCAACCGCGACGCTCGCAGCTATCTCTTCATCTCGACGTCGCGCGTATTCTGCGTCAACGTGCTCGCGGGCGACCAGCGCCTCCTCGCTGAGCGTTTCTCGGGCAAGGTTCGGGACCGTCAGTTCGCCGACATCGACTACGCGATCGACACGACCGGCGCACCCGTCTTGAGCGGAGCGATCGCCCACTTCGATTGCGAGGTTTCGCACGAACAGCAGATCGGCTCGCACTCGATCCTGATCGGTCGCGTGCTGTCGTGCAAAGCGCGCGCCGGCTCCCCGCTCGGATACTTCAACGGCGGCTTCCACGACTTCGGCATTCACGTAGATTAGCGGCCGGCGATGGTAATCCGAACCTTTCCTGTCGGGCCGCTCGCCTGCAACTGCACGGTCGTTGCCGACGAGAAATCCGGCGAGGCGATCGTCGTGGACGGCGGCGACGGCGCTGACGAGGTGGCAGCGCTGCTCGAGCACAGTGGGTGGCGCGCCAAATTCCTCGTGCACACGCATGCGCACATCGACCACATCGGCGACCTCGGGAAGCTTCGCGAGCGCGCCGGCGGAGTCGGCCTCTTGCATGCGGCGGACTTCCCGCTGTACTCGACGCTCGCGTTGCAGGCGCGATGGCTCGGATTGCAGCGAACACCGCCGGTCGTCGCACTGGACGGCGAGCTGAGCGACGGTCAGCTCCTCGAGCTCGGGCCGATTCGCGTCGCCGTGCTCCACACGCCGGGCCACACGCCGGGCAGCGTCTGTTTCGCCGTGCACGACGGGCTCGGCACGACGTTGCTCACCGGCGACACCCTGTTCGCAGGATCGATCGGACGTTGGGATCTCGGTGGCACGTCGATGGACGACATCGTGCGCTCGATCCAGACCAGGTTGCTGCCCTACACGGACACTACCCCGGTCGTGCCGGGACACGGGCCCTTCACGACGATCGGCCTCGAGCGCCGCTCGAACCCGTATTTGCAATGAACGAGCGCAAGCGACGGCTCTTCGTAGGAATCGCGCTGGACGACTCGGCGCGCGAAGCGTGCGCGGCGATATCGGAGCGGCTTCGCCGTACCGGTTTCGCGGCACGTTACGAGGCGCATGAGAAACTTCATGTCACGCTCGCATTCTTGGGCTTCATCGCGGCCGAGCAGTTTGCGCCGGTCGTTTCCACGCTCGCCGCGGCGGCGAGAGCCGCGCCTTTTTCCGTTACGCTCGACAAACTTGGCGGCTTTCCGCACGAGCGCCGTCCGCGCGTCGCATACGTCGGCGCGCGCGACCAGGGCGCCCCCTTTCGTATGCTGTCCGACCAGATTCGCGGCGCCTACGCCGAGCTCGGCTTCGACTTCAAAAACGACGCAGTGGCACACGTGACCATCGCGCGGGTCAAGGCCCCGAACAGGCCCCTTCCGCTGATCGAGTTCCCACCGATTGGGCTGCGCGTGGAGCGCCTAGCCCTTTTCGAATCGCTTCCCGACCGCGCGAACAACACGTCCCGCTACGAAACTGTAGAGTCGGTCCCGCTGGTGCCGTCATCCTGAGTCCCGGATGACAAAGGGGACAACGCTCCGCTCAAGAGGCAGTTAGCGCAGTTTGATCAGGAGTCTTTCGGCTTCGGCGTTCGGAGAGGGCGGTGGCGGCGCGGCCTGCGGCTGCGGGGTGGCGGCCGGGCGCGGCAGCGTGGAGAAGTCGGGCACGGAACCGCCCGCGACCTTGCTGCGATAGTCGTCGAGCGCGACATGGAGCGCCTCGAGAGCGCGCTCCGGATAATCTTTCTTCTTCTCCGGATAACCGTCGAGCTGTTTCTCGACATCGCCCGTTGTGATCGCCGATGCCTCGTCGATCGTCTTGCCCTTCGCGAGTTCGACGACGAGGCTGCACGTGGCCGTGCCGAATCCGCAACCGGTCGTGAAATAGGTGATGTCCTCGATGACCGCGCCCGGGCCGACCTTCAAAAAGAAGTTGTACATGTCGCCGCACGAGTCGCTGAAATACTCGCCACTTGCCGTGGCGTTCTCCATCGTGCGAAACCCGCTGCGCTCTTCAACCAGACGCTGAAACTTCGGAAAATCCATTTAAATAGCCACTTCCTTTTGCGAAGTCGGATGAAGCTCGAAGCGGCACTCTTTTCCGCCATGGGCCAGCGATTCGGTCTGCTCGTGCTCGCCGCCGAGCGTCTCATCGATCACGTGATGGATAACCTGACAGACCTCGGGATTCTCCTTGGCGGCGCTTGAGTAAGGACATGTGTGCTCGTGCAGCACGAATCCGCCGTCGATGAGGCTGTATTCGGCGACCACCCCGGACTTGCGCAGCATCTCGGTGAGCTGAGCGACGCGTTCTTCCGGCTTGTCTGCCGTGACCTCGAGGCGGGCGCGCTCGACCGCGCGCCGCGAGAGGCCGTCGAAGATCCGCTCGACTCCGGCCGAGCCGAATTGATCGCGCAGCTCGCGCAGCACCGCGCTAAGCATCTTATCGTAGCCTTGGGGGAACAGCTTGTCCGCATCGGCCGTTAGCGAAAACTCATAGGTTGGCTTCGTCGGCCCGCGCCGGACCGACCGCTCGGCGACCAGCCCGTCGCGCTCGAGCACCATGAGCTGCTGGCGGACGGCGTTAGGCGAAAGTCCGAAGGAGCGCGCTAAGTCCGCCGCCGAGGCGGAGCCCCGCCGGCGAAGCTCGCTCACGATCTTCCCGCGGGTCGTTTGAAAGAAGCGGTCGGCGTGCATCTTCGGCGCTATCCTAGCACGAAGAGCACCAGATAGTAAAGTTTTTCCTTGACTTTCTAAGAGAGCGTCGGCTACGATAAATCGCATGCTCCAGACTGGCCTTCGCATCAAAGATTTACGCTGCCGCATCGCCGGAAAGGAGATCCTCAATGGCATCGACCTGACGGTCGAGCCTGGTCGCGTTCACGCGCTGATGGGTCCGAACGGCAGCGGCAAGTCCACGCTCGCCTTTTCCCTCACTGGGCACCCGCAGTACGAGGTGACCGGCAGCGTCGAGTTGGACGGCGAGGACCTGCTTGCGTTGTCGCCGGATAAGCGCGCGCGTGCCGGCCTCTTTCTCTCATTTCAATACCCGGCTGCGATACCGGGCCTCAAAGTCGCGAACTTCCTCCACGCGGCGCGGCAGGCGGAGCGCCCCGGCGACCTTCCGCCGGCGAAGTTTCGAGCGCTGCTCCTGGAAAAGATGGAGGAGCTCGGCATCGATCCCGCGTTCATGGGCCGTTATCTGAACGACGGCTTCTCCGGCGGCGAGAAGAAGCGGCTGGAGATGCTGCAGCTCGCGGTGCTCGCGCCGAAGTATGCGATCCTCGACGAGACCGACTCCGGCCTCGACATCGACGCGCTCAAGGCAGTCGGGAGCTCCATCGCGGCGCTACGAGCGAGCGACGAAGGCGCGAACGCGGGCTTCCTCATCATCACGCACTATCCGCGGATCCTGCAGTATGTCGTTCCAGACGTGGTTCACGTTATGATCGACGGCCGGATCGTCAAAACGGGCGGACACGACCTCGCGCATCGAATCGAGCGCGAGGGTTACGACAAGATTCGGGAGGAATCCGCCGCAATTGCCTAGCGCGCTGACGGTGCCCGGTGAGGAGCTCTACGACAAAGTCTCGTCGCTCGAGCGTCCGCCGCTCGACCGCAGCGAGCGCAGGGCTGCGTTGAAGCGGTTCCTCTCGCTGCGCAGCGGACGCGAAAAGCCGGGGCGATTCTGGCGCGTCGATTTCGAGACGATCGCGCCGTCCGCCGATGCGATCGATCTGGGGTACGGCGCCGTCCGAGTCGAGAACGCGGGCGACGGCGTCGTCGCGTGCGATTTAGCGACTGCGGCGCGAGACTACCCCGAGTTATTCGCGCGCGCGTTCGGCACCACTGGGATCGCGAACACGAAGTTCGGCGCGCTCGCTGCGGCGTTCGCCGGGCTCGGGACGTTCATCTACTTTCGCGCGGACCGCGCATACGACGAGCCGATCGAGATCCACTGCGAGGCCTCAGCGGGCACGGCGATCTTCCCCTGGAACGTCGTGCTCGCCGAGCGCGGCGCGCGCGCGACCATCGTAGAGCGGATAACGGGCGGCGGCGAGGCGTTCGTCTGCGGCGCCGCGGAGATCGTTACCGAGGAAAACGCCGACGTTACGTACGCGGTGCTGCAACGCGCAGCCGAGGGTGCGCGCATCATCACGAGCCGTGCGGCTCGTCCCGGTCGCGGCGCGACGATTGCTTGGGCCTGCGCGGAGCTTGGTGGCCGGCTCGCCGCGGCGGAGCTCTCGGTCGAGTTCGATCAGCCGGGAGCACGCGCGGACGTCACGGGAATTTTCTTCCCGCGTTCGTCGGAGCATGTAGACGTCGTCAGTACGGTCGAACATCGCGCCGGCGAAGCAACCTCCGAAACGATGGTCAAGTCGGCCGCGAGTGAGCGCGGGCAAGCGCGCTTTCTCGGCAACATACGCATCGCGCCCCACGCCCAGGGCAGCGACGCGCGGCTCCGCGACGACGCACTTCTGCTCTCGAAGACCGCCCACGTCGACTCGGTCCCTGCGCTGGAGATAGGCGCCAACGACGTTAAGGCTTACCACGGTGCGACGGTCGGCGCGATCGACGCGGATCAGATCTTTTACATGGAATCGCGCGGCATCGAGCCCTCCGCAGCGGAGAGGATGATTGCGCTCGGATTCTTCGAGCCCGCGATCGAGCGCTTTCCGACCACTCGGCTGCGTGACGAGATCAGGGCCGTCCTCGCGGAAAAGCTCTCATGAGCGTGATTGCGACGCCGAAAAAGGTCGACGCAATCGTCGCGGACTTTCCGATACTCGCGCGTCCGACGTCGCGCGGAAAGCGCCTCGTCTATCTCGACTCGGCCGCGACCTCGCAGAAGCCCAAGGCGGTCATCCAGGCGCTCGTGGACTATTACGAGCAATATAACGCGAACATCCATCGGGGCGTCTATGAGATCGCCGCGCGCGCGACGGAGGAGTTCGAGCGCGCCCGGGTCAAGCTCGCGCGCTTCATCGGCGCCGATACCGCGGAGATCGTGTGGGTGCGCAATACGACCGAAGCGATCAACCTCGTCGCCTACTCGTGGGGCAATGCCAACGTGAGCGCCGGCGACGCGCTCCTGCTCACGGAACTCGAGCATCATTCCGATCTCGTGCCCTGGCAGCTGCTCGCGCAACGCACGGGCGCGGAGCTACGGTTCATTCCCGTCGACGACCGGGGGTTGCTGGTGCTCGACGACCTGGACCAACTGCTCGACGGCTGCAAGCTCGTCGCGATCGCGCACGTCAGCAACACGCTCGGCACGATCGCGCCGCTCGAGACGATCGTTCCGCGCGCGCATGCGGCCGGCGCGGTGGTCGTCGTCGACGGAGCCCAAGGCGCGCCGCACCTCCCGGTCAACGTCAAGGCGCTCGACGCCGACTTCTATACGTTCAGCGGACACAAGATGCTCGGGCCGACCGGAATTGGGGTGCTGTACGGCAAGCGGGAACTGTTTGCGGCGATGCCCCCGTTCCTTTCCGGCGGCGACATGATTCGAAAGGTCGAATACGCGCATACGACCTTCAACGAACCGCCGCGCAAATTCGAGGCCGGCACCAGCAACATCGCCGACGCCATCGCCTTCGGCGTGGCCGCGGAGTATCTGCAGGGGATCGGCATGGAGTGGGTGCGCGAGCACGAGCGGCTCCTAACCGGTTATGCCCTCGATCGGCTTGCAGAGTTCGAGGCTCGCGGCCTCGCGATTTACGGCCCGCGCGACCCCGCGCTCGTTTCGGGCGTGATCTCTTTCAACTTCGCCGACGTCCACGCGCACGATCTCGCCTCGATCCTCGATACCGAAGGCGTCTGCGTCCGCGCAGGACATCACTGCACGATGCCGCTCATGGACAAGATGGGATGGACCGCCACGGCGCGCGCTTCGTTTTACATTTATAACAGCGAGGCGGACGTCGACGCTCTGTGCGGCGGAGTCGAAAAGGCCGCCCGCGTCTTCGGAGTCTAAAAGAGCCGCCCGATGGACGACTTCTACCGCGACTACATCCTCGACCATTACCGGAACCCACGCAACTTCGGCACGCTCGAACGCTCCGACGCCCAAGCCGAGGATCTCAATCCCCTGTGCGGCGATCAGATTCGCATGCAGCTGAAGCTCGACGACGGCGTGGTCGAGGACGTGCGGTTCTCGGGCAGGGGCTGCGCAATCAGCCAGGCCTCGGCCTCAATGCTGACGGAGATGGTCAAGGGCATGAAGCTGGCGGACGTGGCAAAGCTCTCGAAGGATGCGGTGTTGGAGAACGTGGGTATCGGCATCAGCCCGACCCGCATGAAGTGCGCGATGCTGGGGCTGCGCGTCCTCAAGAGCGCTGCCATCGGCGAATTGGCCGGCTGGCCGGACGAGGAGTGATGCACCATATCAAGACGGACCGCTGGTCGGAGCTGGCGGCAGAGCCGGAGTTTCGCGCGCTGGTGCGAACGCGCCGTCGGTTCGTCACGCCGGCGACGTTCTTCTTCATCGCCTATTATCTCGCGTTACCCGTCTCCGTGGGATTCTGGCCGGGGCTGATGAGCCGGCCCATTTGGGGTTCGCTCACGATCGCCTATGCCTTCGCCCTTTCGCAGTTCGCGGTGGCGTGGATCCTGCTCGCCGTCTACCTGCGGCGAGCGCGCAAGTTCGATCTGCAGGCAGCCCGCATCCGGAAGCACGAAACGCGCGAATTGTTCGACGCGCGGTCCTAACGCGATGAGAACTCAGCAAACGCTCGTGATGTTCGCGATCTTCGTCGGCATCACACTCATCGTAACGTATTGGGCCTCGGGCCAAAGCACGACGCGGCGCGGCTTCTACGCCGCGAACCGACGGATCGGGGGACTCCAGAACGGATGGGCGATCGCCGGCGAGTATTTCTCGGCCGCGTCCTTCCTCGGGATCACCGGTCTCATCGCGTTCTACGGCTTCGACGGTTTCATGTACGCGGTCGGATGGCTCGTCGCATATCTCGCCGTGCTGTTCCTCGTTGCCGAGCCCTTGCGCAATACCGGCAAGTACACTGTCGCGGACCTCGTCTCGTTCCGGCTGCGCGGCCGCGGCGTTCGCGCCACCGCCGCGCTCTCGACCCTCGCGATCACGCTCTTCTTTTTGATCGCGCAGATGGTCGGCGTCAGTGCGCTGGTCAAGCTCCTGCTCCCCCGGCTCGGAGACGTCGCGGCAATCGTCGCCGTTGGGATCTTGATGCTGATCTACGTGCTGTTCGGCGGCATGCTTGCGACGACGTGGGTACAGATCATTACGGCCGCGCTCTTGCTGTCGGCCGCGGTCGGTCTCTCACTGCTGGTTCTAGCGCACTATCACTTCTCACTCGGGAGTTTCCTCGCGGCGGCATCGCACGTGAGCGCGGGAAATCACTCGGTAAACCTGCTGCAGCCCGGCCTGCTCTTCCACGGCGCGCCGGGGGCGTGGAACCTCATTTCGCTCGGCCTCGCGCTCGTGCTCGGCACGGCCGGCCTGCCGCACATCCTCATGCGCTTTTTCACCGTGCCGTCGGCACAGGCCGCTCGCACGTCCGTGGCGTGGGCGATGGTGCTGATCGGCGCATTCTATCTGTCCACGTCATTCATGGGGCTAGGCGCCGCAACGATCGTCGGCAAGGAGCGCATCGGGCCGCGCATGTACGCGGGTCAGGCCATCGCGTACATCGCGCATCACCCTACGCAACAGGCTCCGCTCAACGAACAGCTGACGAAACAAGGCTACATCGTGCCGAAGACCGACAGCAACCTGGCGGCTCCGCTCCTCGCCGCCGGACTCGAAGGCTCGCTCTTGACGGCATTCGTCGCGGCGGTCGCGTTCGCGACGATCCTCGCCGTGGTCTCCGGGCTCACGATCACCGCGTCCTCCGCCTTCGCGCACGACATTTGGTTCAGTCTCGTGAGAAACGGACGCGGCGACGAGAGCGAACATCTCTTCGTTGCGCGCGTGGCGGCGTTTGGCGTCGGCGTCAGCGCGATCGTCCTATCCATCGCGCTGCGCGGCTTCAACGTCGCGTTTCTCGTCGGACTCGCGTTCGCCGTGGCCGCGAGCGCGAACGTCCCCGTCATTCTGCTGGCGCTGTCCTGGCGACGGTTCTCCCGCTCGGGCGCGATGGCCGGCATGCTCTCGGGCCTGGCAGCGTCCCTTGCGCTGATCGCCGCGAGTCCGGTCTTCATGGGAAATCGCGCCAGCTTTCCGCTCGAGAACCCCGGGATCTTCTCAATTCCCATCGGCTTGATCGGGGCGATCTTCGGCACGCTGCTATGGCGTGACCGCGAATCGGAGGAGATGTTCGATCAGCTGCAGGTCCGCGCCAACACGGGGCTCGGCGCCGAAATTTAGGGAACCTCTGTTACTGCGTCTTGATGGCGTAGTGCTCGGTGATCTGTAGGCCGGTGGGGCCGGGTTCCAAGGTAAATGTCACATAGTATTCGCCGCTCGTTGTCTCGACGTCGGCCGTTACCTTGTACGTATCGGGGCCCACGTTTGCCGAGCGAATAGATGCGATATGGGAGCCGGAGCTCATGAATGTCTCGCTGGGCGAGCCGTGCGCGAGATACGCCGCTGCGCCGGGCCGATCTCCTCGACTGAGCGCCTGCAGATATGAACGCACGACGGAGGCGGCGCGGTCATCGCTAGATGCCGCAACCATCGCGGCCGGCGTCGCCGCGGGCGCTTTCGGAATTGCCGCCACTGCGCGAGCCGTGGCTGCCGCGTGGGGCGTCGCCGCCACGTGCGGCGTCGAGCGCGGAGCAGGAGTTGGCGCGGGCGTGCCCGTGGGCGATGGACTCGGTTTCGGCGTGGCGACGGCGACGCGCTTCGGCGTCGACGGCGGCGTCGGTGGTGACGAGATCTTTGCCGCGGGCGTCGGCGTGGGCGACGGCGCCGGCTTCGGACTGCGCAGCGGCATGGCCGTCGCGCTCGGAGACGGCGCGGCGAGCGGCTGCACCGGCGTGACCGATGGCACGGGAGCAACGGCGACGCTTTTCGGGGGCGCCGAACCGCCGCTTGATCCGCCGAAGAAGTGCGCGAGCACGCCGCCGAGCAGCAGCCCGGCCAAGACGACGACTAAGATGAGGGGAAAGAGCGGCAATCCCCCGCTGGGCTCATCGTCTAATCGGCGCCGCCGCGGAGGCTCTCTCATGCTTTAGAGGTCAGACGTTCGGCGAGCTCTTCGCGAAGCGTCGCCGGCAAGATTGCTACGAAGTCCGGACGCCTCCGCACGAACAACGCGGTCGACTCCTTGAGCAGGTCCGGATTGGCACGCGCGTAAAGGATCAGCGCCTCTGCCGCGCCGCGCTCTCGCCGCGCGATGCTCTCGAGCGTCGTGCCCGCGCCTTCGGCCGCATCTTCGGACGATTCACCGCGCTCGCGAAACGCGGCGAACACCGCCTCCACGAACGCGTGAAACGCATCCGACGGCATCGCGGAAAGCTCGCGCTCGTACAAGATGGCGAGGTCGGTCTCGTCCATCTTCGCGAGGAGCTTTTCGAGCGCGCCGCCCAGCGCGTCGGGCGGCACGTTCCCGAAGGACATTGGCGGAATCATTTATCCCCGGCAGCAGGCAGCTCCTCGATGCGGCAGAAAATGACGGGCTGATGATCCGCGTGAAGGTTCCGCTCGATCTCCACGCCGTCGCTGTCGGCGGCTCGGGCGCGTTCGCGCTTGCCACGCCGGTGCGTATCCGCGACTTGCTGCGGTTCGCCGTGCGCGAGGCAATTGGTATGCGCGCGCCGTCCGACAAATTTACGCGAAGCCTCCATCGGACTCTCGCCGGGCTCGCGGCCGGCGATTTTACCATCACGATCAACGGACGCAGCTTCACGGACGTCGACGCGATCGTGGTCTGCGAACGCACCGCAGACATCCGCTTCTTCCTGAGCCAGCGGCGGCGAGCCGCATTCAATCGACGGTAGAGGGCCCGAGGCTTCCCCTTGCATCGGGTGATACTGTTAAGAGGAAGAAACCACTCGGAAGAAACGGAGCTCCACAATCAAACTTGGCGTTGCCCTGCTTGCCGCGCTGTTGTCGCCGGCAATACCGGTGCATGCCGACCTGCAGTACCAGACCGTCGGCGAAGACGTCTATCAGAGCCAGCCCACCGCCGCCGTGTCCCGCGTTGCCTACGCCGGCACGGAGCGCCTGTCGATCCGGCCACAGGACCGGTCGCTGCGCTTCGAGGCACGGGCTCGGTACACACGTACGGAGGCGGATGCGAAGAGCACGGCGCAGGCCCGGTTCGTCCAAGTGCTGCGCTCGGACGGCTCGTTCGAGGACAGAGTCGACGACGATCCCGATTTCCTCACCATATTGAATCAACCGTTCGCGGTGCGGTTGGACCGCGTCACGCTTGCGGACGTTCGCGAGCTTCGAAAAGCGGTGCCGTTCGCGGCAAGCTCCCCCCTCGAGGGACACACTTTGCTGCACGGCTTTTTGCGTCCCGCCGTCAACGGACCGATCGAAGGGCGGCCGACGGTCGCCGTCCGGTTCCAGGCGGAGGGACCGATGGACGGCGCGCTGCCGGGCCACTCGGACGCGGCGGTTTCGGGCCGCATGCGGATGAATGGGATCGCGTACTACGCCCTGGACGATGGATTGCTGCTCGCGCTCAACGTCACGCTGACGATCGACGCACATCTCCGCGAACGCAGCACGTCGATCTCCGTGCCGGTCCGCATCGTCTATCACCGCTGGATAAGGGCGCGCTAGAGTGAGCTAAAACGCTCCTACGAGCTCGACCTGAAGAGGATGACGGAAGGGCTGCTCGCGGAGCTCGGTTAGCGGGGTAAGCGCGAGGTGGTTCTGGTGGCAGTCGATTAGCACCTCGATTCCGCGCTTGACCGATCCTGTCTCCTCGACGTACTTGGCGAGCTTCTTCTTGAAATATGCCCGCGGATCGTGGAGCACTTTCGCGTAATAGGGGTCATCCGTAAGGCCTTGCGGATCCACACCTTCTTTAGGGACGAGCCACACAAACCAAGGGTCCTCGCTCTGACGGTAACCGATGAGCACGAGCGGCAGCGCGCGCGCCGAGTCGATTTTCGGCAAAAAGCTGCACAGCGTGTACGCATCTAGCGAGATCTCCGTCGGCTCGATGGCTTGCGTCATGGAATCTGCACCTCTCCTTATCGACGTAACCAAAAACAAAAGCCGCTTGCTCTTGCGAGCGAAGCGGCTTGGTATCACGTCCGGGCCCGGCGGCCCAGCGAAAGCGTCATGGCGGTGCTTTAGAAGCGGGGCCGCAAACCCCTGCGCTCGCGGCGGGGACGCTGGGCGAGGTTGAGGAGTTTTTGCGGCGAGCGTGAAACCACGGCCCTAGCAGTGGTGGTCCGGGGCACTGTATGAGCGCGCTCGCACCACTCCTTACGGGAGTTTACGTGCCATCAGCGACAACGCCGGGGCGGCCCGCCAGGGCGCAGTCCCACGGCGACTCCGCCCCGACTCACCTGAACTTCGAGGCGATCGTCGATGACTATCAGCGGCGGCTATATGGTTTCGCCTTGCGTATGACGGGCAATCGCGAGGATGCCGAAGAGATCGTCCAGGATGCATTCGTCCGTGCCTATCGGGCCCTCGGAAAGATGTCCCCCGAGCAGCGGGCGGACTTACGACTGCAGCCATGGCTTTACACAATCACGCTCAACGTGACGCGCAACCGACTGCGCGGCAAGCGGCCGACGAACGTCGCGCTCGACGCGCTTGCAGATCCCGATGCGATCCTGCGCGAGTCCAACGAGGGGCCACCCCAGCCCGAAAAGATCGTGGAGCAAAACACCGAGATCGCATTGGTAGAGCGGGCGCTCCTTCAGCTGCCGATGCACCTCCGCGCGGCCGCGACGCTCCGGTTCATCGAGGGGCGCAGCCACCCGGAGATCGCGGAGATACTTCATCAGCCGATCGGCACGGTTAAATCCCACGTCCATCGGGCGGTGCGCATATTACGGCGCATTCTGGGACCGCAGATCGGACGATTTTCCCCCGAAGGAGTCCCCATGCATGCGTTGTCGTGACGTCGAGGCGCTGTGGGACGAGCTCCGCGGCGAGTGTCAGGCCTCGCTCAAGGAGACCGTCCACGTCCATTTGCGCGCCTGCCCATCTTGCCAGGACATGTACGAACAGTATGAGGGCGTAGCGTATTGTCTATCGTGTCTACCACGCCCCGAGCCGTCCTGCGACCTGGCAAAGAAGGTGATCCAACACATCGCGGCGCTCAAAGGCAAGGGACACTCGCCGATCGTCCTCTCAGCCGTGGCTACGCCGCTCGGCCGAGTCTACGTCGGCTTCAAGCACCATCGAATCGCTTATGTCAGCCTCGACACCGGCGAGCCGCTCGACGATGTGATCGCGCGCGCAGGCCGGCGGCTCCGCCGCGATGTCGTTCCGGGTGAGGCGCCGGTTTGGCTCGTCCGCGCGCTCGAGAAGTTCTTTAGCACCTGGACTGTCGACGACGCGATCGTGGACATCAGCGATCTAACTCCGTTCGAACAGGCGGCGCTGCGCGCTGCCGCTCGCATACCGCCCGGCGAGGTACGTTCGTACGCGTGGGTCGCCACGCAGATCGGGCGGCCGCGGGCCGCGCGCGCGGTCGGCCGCGTGATGGCGCGCAATCCGCTGCCGCTACTCTTTCCGTGCCATCGTGTCGTGGATTCGTCCGGCGAACTGCACAATTATTTTTACGGCGTCGAAATGAAGGCTCGACTTCTCGAAATGGAGGGCTACCGGCGTTAGAGGCCAACCTTAGCCACTCCTGAAGGAGCCTGTCGGGTTATGCTCACGTGTGATGCTGAGGTAGATTTCGGATGAGTTTTAGGAGCGCGGGAGGGAGCACAGTAACGCATCGCCCGAGTGACAACAAAATCATCCGAAATCCACCTCAGCCCTTTGGGTTGGGCACGGCGCCGGCCGCCGACTGCGTCTCTCCTCCCTCAAATGGCTCGCCATCCTGCGCTCGTCGATCCTTGTCGGCGGCGCGGCGGCGCACCCAACAGCACGCATGAGCTTGACCCGACAGGCTCCTCAATGAGCGATCCTCGGATAGCGGCCATTCCGGACGTTCACGGACATGCCAAGGGCGAGCATCGGCCCTACACCGAGGAGCGCCCCATCGCCTACTCGGCGCGGATGCTCTTCCTTTGGTTTTACCACGCGTGCCGGCAGTTCTCTCCGCGGTTCTTGATGGTCGCGGATCACGCAAACTACTTGACGTTCGAGGACCCGGGCGCCGTCAACACGGTCCGCCGCGCTCTCAAGCTGGCACAAGCCGGGGATCTGCTCGGGGCGGCCGAGACGGCCGGCGCCGACGTCGCTCACGCGGCGCTCGTCTCCGAGGGGCTGCGGCGCGGCATGCGCTTTTCCATCGGCGCTGAGATGGACAACGATCCGCGCGCCCGTCCCGATGCGCAGAACATCGTCGACGCGATGCGTCCCGACGGCATCATCCGGTCGGTGCACTTCGTTCCCATCCAGCACCCGGAGAAGGGGGCCGATTGGCTATGGCCGTTCGACAACGAGGAGTTCGCCGAGCTGTATGAGGTCGTCAGCACCGAGCAGCTCTGGGAGCTCTACGTCGCGAAGCTCGTCGATGACCTCGAGAAATTGCCGGCGCATGTCGTCGGGCATTTTTACGCCCCCGCGACGCTCGGCCGCTGGCCGGCTCAGAAAAAGCTCGAAGAGTACGAGGATCGCATGCTCGACGCCGCTCACCGCCGAGGCCTTGCTGTCGAGATCAACACGCGCTTCCTCTATCGCGATAACCCCGACGATCGCAAGAAGAAGTATCTCGATGCGAACGCGCGGCTGATTCGAAAGGCGAAGGCGCGCGGCGTCGGCATCGCCGTCGGTTCGGACGCGCACAGCCCGCGCGACCAGGGCAACGGCTTCGACATCGTGCTTAAGCTTCTCGACGACGCGAGGATCAACGAGGTCGTATTCCCGGTCGCCGGCCGGCTGGCGCGCGTTGCGCTGCGCGCGACTCGCGAGCATCTCGAAGCCGACGCACAATCGCGCCGCCAACCGGTTTCCCCCGGGAGCAGCATCACGGGATACAGCCGCGCCGAGCTCGGGCTGCCCGAGGATATCGAAGCCCTCGCGGGACGACGCCAGGGGCGCACGACGCGCGACGCCGGCCCGAAGAAACGCGCGGCCGCATCCTCTACGCCGAGCACCTCGCGGCGCTCCGCCGAATCGTTGTCATCGGCGTCCAAGGCGAAGGCCGCGCGCACCGGTAAGCCGCCGCCTCCCAAGAAAACGGATGCCAAGAAGGGCACACCGAGCAAGAAACGGCCGGCCGCGGCGCTCGTTAAGAAGACGACGAAGCGGGCATCGAAACCGGCTGTACGACAGAAAAAGAGCTCGCCTCCCCGCGGAGGCAAGAAGAAAACCACGAGCCGGCCGGCCGCACGGAAAGCCGCCGCAAAGAAGCTTCCCGGCAAGAAGGCGGCGGCAAAGAAGCCCGCGCCGCGGCGTCCGGCGAAGCCAACGCCGAAGCGCCTTTTGACCGGTTACACGAAAAAGGTTGCGAAGAAGAAAAAAACCGCGGCAAAGCGCCGCTGACGATCGAGTCGAGGGAGGACCAAGGCATGGCGGATACTGTGCGCCTTAGGAATGTCGCATTCGTCGGACCCCACCACACCGGCAAGACCACCCTGGTCGAGGCGATACTCGCCCATACCGGCGCGATTGGGCGGCGCGGGTCGATCGCCGACGGCACGACCGTAACCGACCACGAGCCCGAGGACGCTGCGCACCTTCAATCGACCACTGTCGGCTTCGCTCACACCACCGCCGACGACATCGAGGTGACGCTCGTCGACGCCCCCGGCTTCATCGACTTCTTCGAAGAGACCAAACAAGCGCTGGCGGGCGTCGATGCCGCAGTCGTCGTCGTCGAGGCCGATCCCGGTCGCGTCGTCCAGACGCAGGCCATCGTCGACCATCTCGAGTCGACGCGCATGCCGCACGTCTTCGTCGTCAACAAAATGGACCGTCCCGGCGCGGACTTCGCGGCGACGCTGGTGGCGCTGCAAGAGGCGTACGGCCGACACGTCGTCGCGGAGCAGTGGCCGTTGGGAAGCGCGGAACATTTTTCCGGCTACGTCGACCTCGCGCACATGAAGGCGCACCGGTTTGACGGAGGCGAGGGAGAAATACCGGGGGAGTTGAGCGACCTCACACAACGCAAGCACGTGGAGCTGCTCGAGGCGATGGCGGACTTCGACGACCATCTGATGGAGGAGTTGCTCGAGGGCGTCGAGCCTCCGCTCGAAGAGATCGATCGCGATCTGTGCAGCGAGTGCGCGCACGATCAGGTGATTCCGGTCTTGGTCGCTGCGGGGATATCGGGTGCCGGCGTCGATGCGCTCGTGCGCGCAATCGAGCATTGGTTTCCCTCTCCTGCGGACGCGCCGCTGCCAGATGCCGAGGGACGCCCGATCGCGCCGGATCCGGCCGCGCCGGCAATCGCCCGCATCATCAAGACGGCGATCCATCCCCAGAGCGGCAAGCTCTCGATCGCGCGGGTGCTCTCGGGAACGATCAAGTCGGACGCGACGCTCACGAACATCAGCCGCCAGGACGAAAAGGCGCGGCTCGGTGGGCTCTACCGACTGCAGGGGAAGAAACAGGAGCCGATTCCCGAGGCCGGCCCCGGCTCGATCATCGCGTTCGCGCGGCTTGACTCCGTCGCGACCGGCGATACGCTGACGTCGAACGCCCACAAGGTGCTCTTGCCGCGCGTTCCGGTCGCCGAGCCGGTCTTCGCCGTCGCGATCAAGCCCAAAGAGCGAATCGATGAGGCCAAGATCTCGCAAATGCTCGCGCGCATCGTGGACGAGGATCCCGCGCTGCGCCTCGAGCGCGCCGACGTGACGCACGAGCTTCTCCTGCTCGGCAGCGGGGAACAGCACGTTGCCATCGCCGTCGAGCGACTCGCTCGCAAGTACAAGGTCGAAGTGGCAACCGCCGCCCCGACCATCCCCTATCAGGAGACGATCACCGGCGGCACCGAAGTCCACTCGCGGTACAAGCATCAGACGGGCGGCCACGGCCAGTTCGGCGACGTGTGGCTCCGTTTCGAGCCGCGCGAGCGCGGCGCCGGTGTAACGTTCGAGGAGAAGATCGTCGGCGGCGTGGTACCCCGGCAGTTCATTCCCGCCGTCGAGAAGGGCGTGCGCGAGGCACTTGTCCACGGGCCGAGCGGCTATCCGGTGACTGACCTTCACATCACGCTCTTCGACGGCCAATACCACGACGTCGATTCCAGCGAGCAATCCTTCAAGACCGCCGCCGGCATGGGCGTGCGAGACGCGCTCCCCAAGTGCAATCCCGTCGTGCTCGAGCCGATCGCGCAGGTGCAGGTAACCGTGCCGACCAGCCACACGTCGACCGTCATCCAGCAGCTCACGGGCAAGCGCGGGCAGATCCTCGGGATGAATCCCACCGATCGGCCCGGCTTCGACGTCGTCGAGGCCTACGTCCCGGCGGTTGAACTCTCGCGCTACATCACGGAACTCCGCACGGCGACCCAAGGGCTGGGCACGTACTCCTGGCGTCACGAGCGCTACGATCCGGTTCCGGGGAACCGCGTCGCTCCCAAAGCCGCGGTGTAGGTTTTTCCCGAAATGGGCTTGGCGTGAGATCGCTTCGAACGCGCTACCTGATGATTCGAAGACGCCCGTCGCTCGCATCCGGCTCGCTCCTGCTCGTCGACTTTTTCGGGAGAACGAAGTTTTGAAACAGCCATCCGTGGCTGGCCCGAAAAAGCTCGACGCGTCTCATCACCATGTAGCGCGTTCTCGTCACCGTCAGGCCGTTTCAAGAGTTTGCGCATCTGCGCTCTTGGCGCTAGCCGTTGCCGGGTGTACGAAGGTGAGCAACGGCGTCGCCGGAGGCCGGCATCAGTGGACGCATCCCGGAGTTCTCCGAGTCGCGGTGCAGTCGGACTTGAAGAATCTCAATCCGCTGCTCAACTCCAACACGACCGACGTCTTCGTCGACCGCCTGATGTTCGAGCCGCTGGTGACCGCCGACGCCAAGGGGAACCCGCTGCCGATGCTTGCCACCCAGGTGCCGACGCTCGATAATGGCGGCATCAGCCGCGACGGCATGACGATCACCTATCACCTCCGCAAGGACGCGCGTTGGACCGATGGCGTGCCCGTTACGTCCACCGACGTGAGATGGTCGTGGCAGGCAATCATGAACCCGGACAATAACGTCGTCTCGCGCCACGGCTACGACTTCATCGCGAGCATCGACACGCCGAACGTCGCGACCGCCGTCGTGCATCTCAAGCGGCAGTTTTCGGCCTTCGTGAACACGTTCTTCGCCGAGAGCGACCAGCCGTACATGCTCGCACCGGAGCACGTGCTCGCGCAATTTCCCAACATCAATAACATTTCTTTCAACAGCCGGCCCATCGTCAGCGACGGCCCATTCAAGTTCGTGCAGTGGGCGCGCGGCGACCACATCACGCTCACGCGCAACGACGCGTTTTTCATGGGCAGGCCCGAGCTGAACACGATCCAGGTGAAGATCATCCCCGATGAGGACACGTCGGTCAATTTGCTGCGATCGCACGCGATCGACTACATGTTTCAGGCGTCGCAAGAGACCTATCAGGCGCTCCGCGGACTGCCCGACGTGAAAATCGTCTGGGTCAACGTCAACGGATACACGGACATCCAGCTCAACTGCGCGCACGCCGCGCTTTCGGATCCCCGCGTGCGGCTCGCAATCGCATACGCGTTAGACAAGAACGAAATGGTTCAGACGGTGACCTTCGGCACGCAGACCGTCGCGACGGAAGACATTCCCGATTGGATGTGGGCGTTCAATCCATCCGTGCGCTCGTACCCGCACGACCCGGCGACGGCGCGACGCCTCCTGCGCGAGGCCGGTTGGACGCCCGGGCCCGACGGGATCACGCGCAAGGGCAACGAGAAGCTCACGCTGGTCATGGTCTCCAACAACTCCAACGTGACGCGGCGCCGACTGAGCGTCGAGATGCAGGCGATGCTGAAAGAAGTCGGCATCGATACGGAAATCAAGTACTATCCGGGCGACGTGCTCTTCGCGCCCGCAGGCATGGGCGGAATCTTGCAGCTCGGCAAATTCGATCTGTCGGTGGCCGGATGGTACGCGGGAATCGACCCTGAAGACAGCACACAGCTGATGTGTGAGAATTTTCCGCCGGGCGGCTACAACTACTCGCGGTATTGCAGCCAGAAGATGCAGCGGCTGCAGAATATCGCGCTCACGCATTACGACCGCCCGACACGGCAGTCGGCGTACTTCGCGATCCAAGACCTTCTTTCCAAAGACAACCCGATGATCTTCCTCTATTGGCTGCGCCAGATGGAGCCGATCAGCGTCGATTTCAAGAACTTCGATCCCAATCCGGTCGTGGAATCCTGGAACGCCTGGCAGTGGACCATATAAGCCTCCCTGAACTAACGTGGCTACGCAAAATCATCGTCGAGCGCGCGCTGACGCGCGGTGACTACGTGCTGGCGGGCGGCGCGCGCAGCGATTACTACATCGACAAGTTCAGCCTCTTCTCCGATCCGCTCATCTTGCGGCGCATCGCGCGGCTCTTCACGCCGGTCATCACGGAGCTGAACCCGGATCTCATCGCAGGCACGGAACTCGGCGGCGTCGTTATCGCCACCGCAGTCTCGCAGATGTCGGGCCTGCCGCTGCTGGCTGTGCGCAAGAAGCCTAAAGCCTACGGGGCGTTCGCGAACGACTACGTCGAAGGTCCGTACGCCTCGGGGCAGCACGCGCTGCTCCTCGAGGACGTCGTCTCGAACGCGGGCGACCTGATGGCCGCGGCCGGCAGGTTGCGCGAGCTCGGCCTCAAGGTGACGCCCTACGCGGTGATCAGCAGAGGCCTCGCGCCGTGCCGGGCGCTGATTCAATTCTCGCTGCCACGCACCGATCCCAAAACCGAAAACTAGCTTCCGCTGCGGGCTACACGGTCAACTCGAGACCGTCAACCGCGCATTCCACCGATCCAAGAAATTCGTCCCTCGCCGCCGCGACGAGCGCTTCGGGCGCAACCGTAGCTGGATAGTGCGTCAGCACGAGCCGCTCAGCGTTCGCGCGGTGCGCCATGTCGCCGGCCTCGCTCGCGGACATGTGCCCGCGTTCGCCCTTCTCCGTCCCGAGCCCCAGCGACGCCTCGCACAGAAAGAGCGCGCTGTCGCGCGCGTGGTCAGCCACCCTATCCGACGGAGCGGTATCGGCGGAATACGTGAGACTGCGATTGCCGTAATCGGCGCGAATCGAGAACGCATCGACGTAGTGGCGAGTCGCGCAGAAGGTCAAGCGCACGCTTCCGATCGTCAACGTCTTGTTCGGGTCGTATTCGCGAATCGCAAAGACTCGGTCGAAGAAATCGACGTTGTCGTCGCGCCCGATGATCTTGCGCAGGCCATCGAGCGTTTCGCGCCCGCCGCGCGGAAGCCAGAGCGGCATCCGCTCCGCGCGCGGCTTCCCGCCGTACTTCAGCCCGTAGCGCAGCGGGACCAGATCGAAGAAATGATCCGCGTGCATGTGCGAGACGACAATCGCGTCGAGGTTGGTGTACGACGTCGTCAACTGAAGCTTCCCGAGCGCGCCGCAACCCAGATCCAGCAGAATTGCGGCGTCGCCGGTCTGCACGAGATAGCAGCTGCACGCGCTCCCCGGCCGCGGCGTCGCGGGGCTCGAGCCGACGATGCGAAGCCGCATCGCGCCGTTCACAGGTTCCGTAGCACATCCTCGGCGTGCTCGTTGACGTTGACCTTCGGCCAGATCTTCGTGATCGTGCCGCTCCCGTCGATCAGGAAGGTGGTTCGCGCGGTCACGCCGAGCGCCTTATACAGTGACGAATCCGGGTCGGCCAGCAGCGTAAACGGAATCGCGAATTTCTTCTTGAAGCGCTGGTGCGACTCGACGGAGTCGCGGCTCACGCCGACGATCCGCGCGTTCTTATCCTGAAACTCACGGTAACTGTCGCGAAACTGCGACGCCTGACTCGTGCAGCCCGGCGTATCGTCCTTCGGATAGAAATACAGGACGAGAGGACCGCCGAGCAGGTCGGTCGTCGTCACCGGGTTGCCTTCGTCGTCCAGCACGGTCACCGTCGGGAGTTTGTCGCCCTCGCGAAGCATCGTGTTGCCCTTTCTCGAAGTGGAGCGTGTGCGCAAACCGCCTGCTTCGCCACGGAACGTAGACACCATTGCGGCCGCACATCCTTTAGCTCGGGCGCTGATCGCACGCTTGAGTCCCCGCACGGACCTCCCGGTGTTGGATTTCGCGGCAGGCAGCGGCCGCAATACGCGAGCGCTGCGTGATGCGGGGCTGTGGGTCGTGTCCCTCGCCGATAGCATAGCGGAATCCGCTACACCGCTGATAGGAATAACGGAGCGGTTCGCGGCGGCGCTCTCGACGCACGGCCTGCTTCACGGCACGCGCTCGATCGTCGCGAACAGCGTGGCGTCGATCGCGCAACACCTAGAGCCTCCGGGACTGCTCTACGCGACTTTCGCCTCCGCGCGGGACGCTCGTTTCGGCCAGGGCGAGCGCATCGACCCTTGGACCTTCGCGCCCACGAAGGGCGACGAGCGCGGCGTCGCTCACGCCTACTTCGATCGGAAAAGTCTCCTCGTGCTGCTCGAACCGCATTTTGCAGTCGAATCGCTCGAAGAGCGATCCGTCGACGACGTCGTCGGCGCGTGGGCGCACCGCGAATCGCCGCTGCGCGGCGCGATGCATTGGTTTGTGATAGCTAGCGCTGCGTCGCGATGAGATCTTTCATCGGGCTCGATGCGTCGGCGTAGAGCCGCTTCTCCATCCGCCCGGCCAAAAACGCCTGCCTCCCGGCCATCGTCGCATGCTTCATCGCCGTCGCCATCAGTACGGGATCCCGCGCGCGCGCAATGCCGGTGTTCATGAGCAGCGCGTCGACACCGAGCTCCATGGCGATCGCGGCGTCGGAGGCCGTTCCCACGCCCGCGTCCACGATCACCGGCACCTTCGCGCGCTCCTTGATGATCGCGATCGAGTATGGATTGCAGACGCCCAGCCCGCTGCCGATCGGCGCGGCGAGCGGCATCACGGCCGCACAGCCGAGCTCTTCTAGCTGCCTGCACGCGATCGGATCGTCGCCGACGTAGGGCAACACGGTGAATCGCTCGGCGACGAGCCGCTCCGCTGCGACGAGCGTCTCGCGCGTGTCTGGATAGAGCGTCTGCGCGTCGCCGATCACTTCCAGCTTAATGAGATCCGTCGAGAGCAACTCGCGCGCGAGCTGCGCAGTGAGCACGGCGTCGTCGGCAGAGTAGCAGCCCGCGGTGTTCGGCAGAATCGTGTAGCGGTCGCGGTCAATGTAGTCCAGCAGCGTGCGGCCGCCGGCATCGTCGATGTTGATCCGCCGGATGGCGACCGTCACGATCTCCGCGCCGCTCGCGCTGTGCGCCGCCTGCATCACATCCAACGACGGATACTTGCCGGTACCCACGATCAACCGCGACACGAACTCATAGCGCCCCAGGCGCAGGAGGTCGGCGCTCATCCGCCCGCCACCGCCTGGATGATCTCGACACGGTCGCCCTCGCACACGATGTCGCTCTGATACTCGCTACGCCGCACGACGCGATCGTTGCGCGCCACGGCGACGCCTGCCCTCTGGGAGCCGAGGAAGTCGAGAAGCGCAGCGATGCTGAGCTCGCCCGGCAGCTCGTGCGGCCGGCCGTTGACAGTTGCCTTCACGCGTGAGTGATTCGTCTCGCGGAAGCCTCTTCCGTGCCAAGACGTGCGAGCGCGAACGCTTCCAGCGCCGATGCTTTCCCGCTCTCCACGGCATCGGCGATCGACCGCGCGGTTGCCGGCGCCATCAGGATGCCGTTGCGATAATGCCCCGTCGCAAGGAGAAGCCCGTCGAGCGGCGTCGGTCCGAGGAATGGCAGCCCATCCGGCGTCCCGGGCCGGAGCCCAGCCCAGCTCTCCGTTATCGTAAATTCGCGCAACGACGGGGCCGCCGCGAGCGCGGCGCGCAGCAGCTCGTGCACGCCTTGCGCGGTGACGCGCTCGTCGAAACCCACAGATTCGACCGTCGCTCCGATCAACAGGCGCCCGTCGTCGCGTGGGACGAGATAGGCGCCGGGCACCCACGTCGAGCGCCGGACGAAGCCGGCCGGGGTCGCCAGCGCGATCATCTGACCTTTGATGGGCACGACCGGCGGCGCGCACTGGCGCGGCACGCCGGTGAGGGCTTCGGCCCACGCGCCGCACGCGTTGACGATGGTGCCGGCGGCGACGAATCCGAGCTCGGTATGCACGCCGAGCGCGCGCCGCGCGTCGCACTCGACGCGAACGGCGGCGCCGCGCTCGACACGAGCGCCGCGCGCCGCACACGCCGCGACGAGGGCGCGACCGAGGCGGCGATTGTCGACGCTGCCCTCGCCGTGAATCTTCAAGCCGCCCACGACGGACGCGCCGAGCGACGGCTCGGCCGCGAGCAGCGCGCCGCGGTCCAGGACGTCGCACGCTACGCCCTCGCCGGCGAGCGTTTGCGCGTGCCGGCGCAACTCGTCAAGCTGCGCGGCGTCGAACGCCGCGTGCATCACTCCGTCCAACCGTAGGCGCGCGTCGATGCCGCTCGCTGCGGCGACTCGCGCGACGAAGGCGGGATACTCGCGCAGCGACGCAGCGCAGAAACGCACGAGCGCCGTGTCACGAACGCGTTCCGTGTAGGGCGCCAGCATCCCGGCGGCCGCCCACGACGCCGCGCCGGCGGGCTCGCCGCGATCGACGACGCGCACGACGGCGCCGCGTTCGGCCAGCTCGAATGCGATCGCGAGGCCGATCACGCCCGCCCCGATGACCACGACGTCCCCGGTGCGGCTCACGCTACATGCCGATGTAGACCGGGCCTTCGCCGCCCTGCGGCGGCACCCAGGTGATGATCTGATAGGGGTCCGCGATGTCGCACGTCTTGCAGTGAACGCAGTTCGTGAAATTGATCTGCAGCCGGCCTTGGAATTTGCCGTCCACCGGCTCGAACATCGGCTCGTACACCGCGGCCGGACAAAAGTAGCGGCACGGGTTGCCGTATTCGACCGTGCAGCGGTCGCGGCAGATGTCGGTGTCAGAGACGATCAGGTGGCACGGCTGATTCTCTTCGTGCATCGTCCCACTGTTGTAGACGTCGGTCAGCCTGTCGAACGTCAGCACGTTGTCGATCGGCGCGCGAGGCGTCTCTTCCGGACGCCAGCCCGCCTTCGCCATGCGCGCGTAGCCCGGCTCTCCCGGGAGCTTGTCGATGAAGCCGAAGCCGGCGCCTCCGGTGAGCGTCGAGAGCCCGGCGTTGATCAATCCCGACAGCAGACCCTTGCCGAACCCCTGATGGAAGTTGCGCGCGGTGCGAAGTTCTGCGAACGCCCACGAGTCTTTGAAGCGGCGCTCGTACGACGAAAGCGCCGCCGCGTCGTTGGATCCCGCTTGCAGCGCCTCCCAAATCGTCTCGGCCGCGAGCATGCCGGACTTCATCCCCAAGTGAATTCCTTTGAGGCGCATGCCGTTGAGGAACCCCGCCGAATCGCCGACGATCAAGAGCCCGTCGGCGTACGCGCGCGGCATCGCGAAGAGACCGCCCTCGGGAATCGCCTTCGCGCCGTAGCGGATCATCTTCGCGCCGTCGAGCATTTTGCGGACGACCGGATGCAGCTTCATGCGCTGCAGCTCGTTGTGCGGATCGGTCGTGGGGTTCTTGTAATCGAGTCCGGTGACGAACCCGATGTCGAGCACGTCGCCGGACATCCCGTAGATGAATCCGCCGCCGAACGTCTCCGGCGGCAGCGGATACCCCAGCGTATGGATCACGGCGCCGGCTTTGAAGCGATCGTCGGGGAGCTGCCACAGCTCTTTGACGCCCGCGGCATAGACCTGCGGCTCGCGCCCCGCCTCGAGCGCGAGGCGCGCGGCGGCCTGTTTCGCAAGCGTCCCACGCGGGCCTTCGCCGAGCACGACGATCTTCGCCAGTATGTCGGCTCCCGGCTCGTAGTTCGGTTTTGGCTGTCCGTTGTGGTCGAGTCCCTTGTCGCCGGTTCGCACGCCGATCGCCCGCTTCTCGTGCCACAGCAACTCTTGACCGGGGAACGCGGGAAAGACTTGCGCCCCCACCTCCTCCGCGCGATCGCCCAGCCACTTGGACAGCTTCTGCAGCGACGTGACGTACTTGCCGCGATTACGCAGCGGCGGCGGGACGAACGGTGCCTTGATCTTGCCGCGCTTGGTCAAGAACCAGAGCTCGTCGCTCGTGACCGGCGACTCTACCGGCGCACTCTCGCGCCAAGCGGGCAGCAGCTCGTCGAGCGCCCGGGGATCCATAACCGCGCCGGAGAGTCCGTGATGCCCGACCTCGCCAGCCTTCTCGATCACCATCACTTCGAGCGCCCGGCCCGCTTCCTGGGCGAGCTGTCCGAGGCGAATCGCCCCTGCGAGGCTCGCCGGTCCGGCGCCTACGAAAAGAACGTCCACTTCGAGCCGATCACGATCCGGCATAGGGGTTTGCTAGTTAAACAGCATCGAGGCAGAATCCTCAAAAACCATGAACGCTTCAGCGCGGCGCAGTTTCGGCAGCGACAACAACGCGCCGGTGGCGCCCGACATCCTCGACGCGATCGTCGCGGCAAATGCCGGCGATGCCGTGGGGTACGGCGATGACGCGTGGACGGCTCGCGCGATCGATCGCCTCAAAGAGCTTTTTGGCGCGAGAACGGACGTCTATTTTACGTTCAACGGCACCGGTGCCAACGTCGCCGCCCTCAGCTCGGTGCTGCGCCCGTGGGAGGCCGTGCTCGCGCCCGCCAGCGCGCACCTTCAGACGGACGAGTGTGGCGCGTTCGAGCGCTTTTCCGGCTCGAAGGTGATCCCGGTCGCGACGAGCGACGGGAAAATGCGGGCCGCCGATCTCGAGCCGCATTTGAAGGCGGGGCACGACGTTCACTTTCCCCAGCCGCGCGCGGTCTCAATCTCGCAGGCGACCGAGTTCGGCGGGGTGTACGAGCTCGCAGAGCTGCGTGAGCTCTGCGCCTTCGCGCACGATCGCGGCCTCATCGTTCACCTCGATGGGGCCCGAATCTCGAATGCGGCCGTCGCGCTCGGCGTCACGCTGCGCGAGACCACGGTCGACGCGGGTGTCGACGTGCTGACGTTCGGCGGCACCAAGAACGGGCTGATGCTGGGCGAAGCGATCTGTTTTTTCGACCCGGCACTGCACGCGGAGGCTGCGCCGTTCGTTCAGAAACAGGCGATGCAGCTGGCCTCGAAGATGCGCTACGTCGCCGCGCAGTTCGAGGCGCTGCTCGCACAGGATCGATGGGCGCGCTACGCGGCTCACGCCAATGCGATGGCGAGGCGCCTGCACGAGCGCGTGCGCGACATCCCCGGAGTGCGCGTCACACGGCCCGTCCGCTGCAACGCGATCTTCGCGACGCTCGAGCGCGCCGCGATCGAGCGCATCCGCGACGAGTTCTTCTTCTACGTGTTCGACGAGTCGCTGCCCGAGGTGCGCTGGATGACCCACTGGGCCACGA
Organism: Vulcanimicrobiota bacterium; assembly: GCA_963722595.1. Classification (GTDB taxonomy): domain Bacteria; phylum Vulcanimicrobiota; class Vulcanimicrobiia; order Vulcanimicrobiales; family Vulcanimicrobiaceae; genus Cybelea. The sequence continues at coordinate 839,952 of CAVRNN010000001.1, forward strand.
CGCCGCAGGACGTCGACGAATTCGCGCAATGCGTTAGAGCTGCGGCGGCGGATCCTCGCCGTGGAAATAGTCGAGCTGCGGGCTCGCCGCGACCATCAGCGAGCGGAGGTCGTTCTTGAGCGGCGCGTCGGTGTCCACGAGCAGCTTGTCGGAGTCGGGATAATAACACGCCTCGACGTCTTCGTTACGCGCCAGCAGGATGACGGTCGCGGGAGCACCGCTCTCGTTGACGAGCTGATGCGTCCCACTCTCGCCGACCGGTAGCGCGATGAAGTCCCCCTTGCGGCAGCGGACCGTTCCCGCTAAGGTGCGGACGCTCGGCTCGCCCTCGAGGACGAAGAACAGCTCCTCCTCTCGAGCGTGAGCATGCAGCGGGCAGAAGCGTTGCCCCGGATCGATCGTGCTGACGCGGTAACCGAGCCTTCGCGCGCCGATCGCGAAACCCACCTCGGCGTCGCGAACGTGATAGGTGCCCGGTTGTTTCGCGCGCTCGTCGCGCTCGTTCCGGACGTCCAGCTCGTCGAGGTTGATTCGGTGGATCTCGGCACCGGCGCGCGCATAGAGGGTTCTATAGAGCGCGGCGTACGCGCCGGCGAAGATCGGCTGCCCGACGCTCAGAAGCAGCGTCTCGGGATTCTCGCGCAGGATCGCGCGCAGCCCGAGGGCGGCTTTGCGCGCATCGGCGTACTCGCCCTCCGCAGGCAACGAGAGCGCGCCCGCGGGCACGCCGGCGAGCGACTCACCGGCGACGACCGTCCGGATAGCGGCGATGCTGATCGCGAACTCGTGAGCCCTTCGCTGGTGCGCGAGGCGAATCGCGACCGCGCCCGCAAAGAGCGGCTCGCGATGCGCCGGCGCCATGACGACGTCGCTCGAGTAGCGCGCCGCGATTTTCTCTGCCGCGTCTCGGCGATCTGCCGTCAATACCACGACGCGCGCGAGGCCGCCGAGCCTCTCGATCTGGCCGTGCGTCGCGTCGTCGATTGGGAGCGGATCGATCAGCGCGTTTCCGGCCTCGGCGACGAAGAGATACGCGTGCTCGACGCGCGCCTCGCCCTCGAGCGACCGCGTCAGCGCGTACACGTCGGGAATGCAGAGTGGCCTTAGCACGTCAGGCGGTCCACTCCAACATCGCTTCCCACTCGGGTTTTGGAAAGCGATGCTTTGACTTGATGGCCTCGACGTACTTGCGCTTGCCGGCGCGGTTACCCTTGCCGAGCATCAGCCCTCCAACCAGCCGATCCTCCCAGAAGAAGAGCGCGCGATACCACTTCTTCTCGCGGTCGATCTTGCGCCGTATCTCCAAGTCCTGGCGAAGATCGGTGCCCAACCCGAACTGAGTGATCGTCTGTCCCTTGAATAGCAGCGACGAGTACTCAGGCACGTCGTGGTACTTTTCGCTGCCTCCCATCATGTTCTGCGCGGCGACCTTGCCATGCGCGCCGGCGTTGTTCCAGGTGCCCATGCGATAGCGTATCTCGAGGATGGGATCGTAAAAGTCCGCCACGTCACCGGCCGCGAAGATTCCCTTGACGTTCGTCTCGAGATGGTCGTCGCAGAGGATGCCGTTGTTGCTCGTCTGAATCTCGGTGCCGTCACAGATCTCGGTGTTCATCGCGAGGCCGAAGCCGTACGCATAGCACTCCGCGGCGATCTCGAAGCCCTTGCTGGTCTTCACCTTCGTGATTTCGCCGTTGGAGCGCACGAACTCGGCGACCTCTTCGCCGTAATGCATGTGGACGCCGTCTGCCGCGGCCGCCTCGTGCAGCAGCGCGCCGGCCTCCTCGTCGATGATACGATGCAGCCCGCGCGGCCCGCGCATCAGCCAATGCGTTTCCATCCCGCGCGACGCAAACGCCTCGGCCAGCTCGTAGGCGATGAAAGACCCTCCGATGGCCACGGCGGCGCGGCTGCGGTCGATCTGCTCGGAGATCGCGCGCGTGTCGTCCAGGTATTGGAACGGGAACATATTCGCCGCGCCTTCGGCGCCGGGCTTGCCGATCGGATTGGGGCGTCCGCCCGTCGCGATCAAGAGCGCGTCGTACGGATATGACGCGCCGTCGACCTGGACCGCGCGCTCTTGTGGGATCACGCGCTCGACGCGCGTGCGAAGGCGCAAATCGATCCGATGTTCCTCGTGCCATGCGACGTTACGGATCATCACCTTCGCTTCCGGTATCTGCTTGCGCAGCATCGGAGGCAATGAGATGCGGTTGTAGAGCGAGTACGGCTCGTCGGCGAACAGCGTTATCTCGCAGGCCGGGTCGTGCTTACGCAGCTGCTCGGCCGCCGTGGTACCGGCGAATCCGTTGCCCACGATGACGTAACGGCGGAAGTCCGAGTTGGTCACGGCGCCGTGAAAGCGAGGCCGAGCATCATCTCGTAGCCGACGGCCAGCGCGCGTTCGTCGATGTCGAACCGCGCGCTGTGTTGCGGCTCCGCGCCCACGCTCGGCCCGCGGGATCCGACGAGAAAATACGCTCCAGGGCGCCGCTCCTGCATGAACGCCATGTCTTCCGACCACATGACGATCTCATGCGGGTCGACGAGCTTCTCGGTGCCGACCAGCGCGCGTGCGACGTCCCGCACGGCGACGTTCGCCGCGGCGTCGTTCACCGTCGGCGGATAGACCCAGTGGTACTCGAAGCGATAGTCGAGCCGCATGGCCTCGCTCACGCCGCGGATCAGGCGTTCGATGCGTTCCGGCAACGCGCGACGCACCGTCTCGTCGAACGCGCGGACCGTTCCCTGCAGGTGCGCACGTTCCGGAATGACGTTGAAGGTCGTCCCGGCGTGGAGCGAGCCCACAGTGACGACGACCGGGTGTTCCGGCGAGATCTCGCGGCTTACGACCGTTTGCAGCATCGTCACCAGCTGCGCGACGCCGACGATCGGGTCGACGGCGCCGTGCGGCATCGCGGCGTGGCCTCCTTTGCCGATCAGCTCGACGTCGAAGCGATCCGACGAAGCGAAGAACGGGCCGTCGCGAATGCCCACCTTGCCCGCGTCGAGTCCGCTGTAGACGTGCAGCGCGAACGTGCGATCGACGTGGGGATCCTCGAGCGCTCCGTCCTCGATCATGAGCTTGTTGCCGGAGAACCCCTCCTCGCCCGGTTGAAAGCAAAGGACCAGCGAGCCCCGGACGTCGTCTTTCCGTTCGAGCAGCGTGCGCGCGGCGCTCAAGAGGATCGCCATGTGCGCGTCGTGGCCGCACGCGTGCATAACGCCTCGGTTGCACGACCGGTACGGCACGGCGTTGAGCTCCTCGATCGGAAGCGCGTCCATGTCGGCGCGCAACAGCGTCACCGGTCCCGGTCGTCCGCCTTGAAGCGTCGCTAGGATACCGGTCTTCCCGACGCCGCTGCGGATCGACTCGAAGCCGAATCCGCGTAGCTCGCGCTCGATGAAGGCGGCCGTTTTATGCTCCTCCATCGAGAGCTCCGGGTGGGAGTGGAAGTGTCGGCGGTAGCCGACGAGCTGATTCATTACGTTGCGTTCGCCGCGATCGGCTTGAACCGCAGCTGATGGTTCGTGTAGTCGAAGATCAGATTGAAGTCGCTGAGCGTGTGCGTCACCGTTTGAGTCACGAGATGATACGCGCCGGGCGCGACCGATCCGGCGGAGTGGCGATCGCGGTCGAAGAGCTGCGCGACGGTAATCGTCGCGGGGGCGTATCGCTCCGCCGCTCCGGCCGCCGGCGCACGAGCACTGTCAGCGCTGCTAGAGCGGCGGCGCTCAGCCCTTTCATAGGTCCGCTCTTTCGGGCCGGTACCCGGCGGCTACTTCTCCGCGCAGGATTTCATCGTAGAGTGCCACTAGGAAACGTCGTGGCTCTCGAGCGTACGGAATCGAAGGCGCGGGCCGCCTTCGAGCGACATGGATTGAGCGACGAGCAGCTCGTGGCGATGCTGCGCACGATGCTGATGCAGCGCATGCTAGAAAATCGCGGCTTTCAACTCAATCGGCAAGGAAAGATTCCTTTCGCTTCCGCGAGCGAAGGGCACGAGGGCGTTCAGGCCGGTGCCGCAATGGCCTTCGAGCGCGGCAAGGACATCTTGGTGCCGTACTATCGCGACCTTGGGCTGGAGTTGGGAATCGGCCTGGAGCCGTATGACGTGCTCCTATCGCTCTTCGCCCGAGCGGCCGACCACTCGGCGGGGCGGCAGTTCCCGCACCACTACGCAAGCCGCCGGCTCGGGCTTCACACGATCAGTTCCGTCATCGCCGCGCAGCTGCCGCACGCCGTGGGCGCCGCGTACGCGCTGCAGTATCGGCACGAGCGCGGCCGCGCGGTTCTCACGACGTTCGGCGACGGCGCGACCAGCGAAGGAGAGTGGCACGAGTCGGTCAACTTCGCCGCGGTCCATCGACTGCCGATCGTCTTCCTGTGCGAGAACAACGAGTGGGCGATCTCCACGCCGCTCGCGCTGCAAATGGGGCAGCCCGATGTGTACAAGCGCGCGGTAGGATACGGCATGCCCGGCATCGTCGTGAACGGGATGGACCCCGTCGCCTGTTATGGAGCGGTAAAGGAGGCGCTCGAGCGGGCCCGGTCGGGCGGCGGCGCGACGCTCGTCGAAGCCAAATGCTATCGCTTCCTTTCCCATACGACTGACGACGACGACCGGACGTATCGGTCGCGAGAGGAAGTGGCCGAGCGCCGCAAGGACGACCCGGTTCCGGGGTTCGAGCGGTTCTTGATGGAGCGCGCGATCCTGACCGAGCAGGATGCGGAAGCATTGAAGCGTTCCGTGCTCGAAGAAGCCAACGACGCGACCGACCGCGCGGAGGCGATGGCCTACCCGGCGTCGACGACCCTGTACGAACGGGTCTACGCCGACAGCACGCAGCCGTGGCGCGAATGAGGACGCAGAACGTGGGGAACGATGGCTAGCACCGGCATCGCGAGCGGTACGCTCGAACGGCACGGGTTGAGCGACGAACAGCTGCGCGGGATCTTCCGCAATATGCTGCTCCAGCGCCAGCTCGACAATCGCGGTTTTCAGCTCAATCGCCAGGGCAAGGTCCCGTTCGCGCTGGGCAGCGAGGGTCACGAGGCGCTCCAGGCAGGCGCGGCAATGACCTTCGACCGCGGCAAAGACGTCCTGGCGCCATACTATCGCGATCTCGGGTTATGCGTCGGGATCGGGCTCTCGCCGTATGAGATCATGTTGTCGATCTTCGCGCGCGCCGAGGATCACAATGGCGGCCGGCAATTCCCCAATCACTATTCTTCGAAGCGTGCGGGACTAATGTCGTTCTCCTCGATCCTGGCTGCGCATCTCCCCCACGCCGTCGGGGCAGCGTACGCGATCAAGTATCGCGGTGAAACCGGCCGCGCGGTACTGGCGACTTGCGGCGATGGGACGACGAGCGAGGGCGAGTGGCACGAGTCGATGAATTTTGCGGCCGTTCACAAGTTGCCATTCGTGATGCTGGTCGAGAATAACGAGTGGGCGATCTCAACGCCGCTCGACAAGCAGATGGCGCAGCCCGAGATCTGGAAGCGCGCCGAGGGCTACGGCATTCCGGGCCGCCGCTTCAACGGCTTCGATCCCATCGCGACGTACGCCGCCGTGAAGGAAGCGATGGATCGCGCGCGCGGCGGGGGTGGACCGACGCTCGTCGAGGGGACGTGTTATCGCTACCTCGCGCATTCGACAGATGACAACGACATGACGTACCGCACGCGCGAGGACGTGCTACAGCGCCGCAAGCAGGATCCGGTGCCGGCTTTCGAAGCATTGCTCCTCGAGCACGGGATCGTAACCGCGGACGACGTCGCCGCGATGCGCAGGGACGTTTTGCGCGAGACGAACGAGGCCACCGACGCGGCCGAGGCGCTGCCGTATCCGGCAGCCGCCGACCTCTACACACACGTCTACGAAGGAGCGTGGCAACCGTGGCAGTCGTGAGCAGCACGAGCTCAACCGTGATGAACAACGTCGAGGCAGTCCGCGCAACGCTCTACGAAGCGATGAAGAGCGACGATCGTACCCTGATATTGGGCGAAGACGTCGGCGCCCGCGGTAACGTCTTTTTGATCACGAAGGACTTCATCAACGAGTTCGGCCCGGAGCGCGTCATCGACACGCCGATCGCGGAGGCGTCCATCGTCGGCATCGCCGTCGGCATGGCGATGGAAGGGTTGCGCCCGATCGCCGAGATCCAGTTCGCCGATTTCATTTACCCGTCGTACAACCAGATCGTCGGCGAGGCGGCGAAGGTGCGTTACCGCTCCAACGGCGAGTATACGTGTCCGCTCGTAATCCGCACGCCGTACGGCGGCGGCGTGCGCGGCGCGCTGTCGCATTCCGTGTCGGTCGAGGCACTCTTCTATCACGTCCCCGGCCTCAAGATCGTCGCGCCGTCGTTCCCAGCCGACGTCAAGGGCTTACTCAACGCCGCGATTGACGACCCCGATCCGGTCCTGTTCCTCGAGCACAAGAAAACCTATCGTCTGATCAAGGGAGAGGTGCCGAACGGCCACTACACGATCCCCCTCGGCAAGGCCAACGTGCTCAAAGAAGGCACGCAGCTCACCGTCGTTTCCTACGGGCTCTACATTCACTGGGCGCTGGAGGCCGCGCGGCAGCTCGAGCAGGACGGCGTGTCGGTCGAGGTCATCGACCTGCGCTCGATCCGTCCAATGGACAAGACGACGATTCTGCAGAGCGTCGAGCGAACGCGCAAACTGTTGATCGTTCACGAAGACAACAAGTTCGGCGGCATCGGGGCGGAGATCAGCGCGATGGTCGCCGAGGAGGCACTCTTCAACCTCGACGCGCCGATTCGCCGCCTGTGCGGACCGGACGTTCCGGCGATGGGTTACGCGCTTCCGCTAGAGGAAGAGTTCATGTCGTCGCCGGCCGAGATGGCCGACGCGATGCGGGAGATGGTGAAGTTCTGATGGCAACAACGATCACGATGCCGCAGCTCGGCGAGACGGTGACCGAAGGCACCGTCTCGCAATGGCTAAAAAATATCGGGGATACCGTCGACAAGTACGAAGACTTCGTCGAGGTGTCCACCGATAAGGTCAACGCCGGCGTACCCTCGCCGGTCACGGGAACGATCCGCGAGCTCCTCGTCAAGGAGGGGGAGACGGTCGCGACGGGCACGCCGATCGCCGTGATCGACGAAGTCGGAGCAGCGCCCGCCGCGACGGAGGCTGCGCCGGCCCCCGCGCGCGCGGAACCCGCGCCGGCTGCGTCCGCGAGCGCCGCATCGATGCTGTCGGGAAACGGCGCCGCCGCGGCAGCGGCGAATGCTGCCGCATCGCCCGCCGTGCGCCGCTTGGCGCGCGAGCATCGCGTCGACATCCGCATGCTGCGGGGCAGCGGGGCGAACGGACGCGTCACGGCCGACGACGTGCTCACCGCCGCGCGTGCCGTCGTTTCCGCCGCGCCGACGCCGCTGGGGGCGCCCCCCTCGGCCGCGCCGCCCATCCCAAGCCCCGGGCGCACCTCGACCTACGCGCAACCCGCGCGCGGAACGCTGATTCCGCTGACGCAGGCGCGTCGGATCATCGCGGAGCGCATGGTGGAGAGCCGGCACACGGCGCCGCACGCCTGGTCAATGGTCGAAATCGACGTCACCGACGTTTGGGATTGGCGCGTGGGCGAGAAGGATCGTTTCGAGCGCGAGACCGGATTCAAGCTCACGCTGCTGCCGTTCTTCATTCGCGCTGTGGTGGAATCGCTGAACGTGTTCCCGCTGATGAACGCGAAGTTCGTTGCCGCGACGGACGCCGGTCAGCCGGCCATTTACGTCAACGAAGCGGTCAACGTCGGAATCGCCATCGGCCTGCCCACCAATCTCGTCGTGCCCGTTATCAAGAACGCCGACCAGCTCTCCATCAAGGGAATAGCCATCGCGGCCGGCGAGCTGATCGGTAAGGCGCGCAGGGGCAAGCTCGGCGTCGACGAGCTCGCGGGAGGAACGTTCACCGTCAACAACAACGGCGCGAACGGCTCGTGGGCATCGGCCCCGATCATCAATGCGGGTCAGGCGGGGATCGTCACCATGGAGGCGGTGATCAAGAAGCTCGTGGTGCGCGACGACGACACGATCGCTATACGCCGCATGATGAACGCTTGTCTCTCCCTCGATCACCGCGTGGTGGACGGCTACGTCGCGAGCGGCTTCCTGGCAGAGCTCAAACGCCGCCTCGAAGCAATGCAACCTCAGGGAGAGTTGTGAGGCAACCTTTGAGGCATCGTTTGACCGCAAAGCCGTCGAATGCTAAGGAGAAGGCGAGGGAACATACCCGCTGGGGACCCACGACGTGGGGGGGCGGAGCACGCAGTGCGTAGCGCTTCAAACGTTTTCGGCGTCCCCACGAGCGACCCGCGAGTGGGGAACAGTGACCGAGTCTTCGACAACGCAGGCGGCGGCTTTGCGGTCAAACCCTTCGGGCGGCGGCACGCGATCGATGCGGCGACTTCCTCAGAGGTTGCCTAAATCGCAGATCCGCAAGCATTTTCGATTTGAGGCGGCTCACGTGCTTCCGTTCCATCCCGGAAAGTGCGCGCGAATGCACGGCCACTCGTATCGTCTCGAGGTCGCGGTCCGCGGGCCGCTTCGCTCGCGCGGCGCCGCGCGCGGGATGATCGAAGATTTCGACAAACTGGAACGCGTCGTCGACGAGCGCGTCCTCCACGTGCTCGATCACCACAATCTTAACGATTCGATCGAGAATCCGACCGTCGAAAACATCGTGCTGTGGATTTGGAAGCGCCTCGAACGCCACGTGCGAGGGCTGGACGAGCTCGTGCTCTGGGAAACGCAGACGGCGTGCGCCGTTCTCCGCCGCTCCGACTTAGCCTAATGCTTCAGCTCTCCGAAATCTTCTACAGCATTCAGGGCGAGGGGACGTGGGCGGGCACGCCTGCAGTATTCGTTCGCCTCGCGGGCTGCAATTTGGCGTGCGACTTCTGCGACACCGACTATTCGACGAAATTCTTCGCGGGCGTGGACGAGGTGGTGGCAACGGTTCGCGAGATCGGGCGCGACTGTCCGATGGTGGTGCTGACAGGCGGCGAGCCGTTCGCGCAGACCGAGACGCCGTCGCTGATCGACGCGCTGCGAGCGGACGGACGACGCGTTCACATCGAATCGAACGGGACGATTTTCACGGAACTGCCGGACGACGTATGGCTCTGCGTGTCGCCGAAGGAGCGCGTGGACCGTCGGATGGCGGGGCGCGCGAACGAGGCGAAGCTCATCGTGGACGAGCGCGTGCCCGAGGAGCACGTCGCCCTCTTTGCCGACAAGCCGACGATCCTGCTGCAGCCGGAGGGAAACCAGCCCGCGAACGTCGCGCTCGCGCTCGACTACGCGAAGGCGCATCCGCGCCGCTTCCGCCTGTCGTTGCAGACGCACAAGTTCATCGGCGCGCCGTGATCTTGCTCGCGTGCGCCGTCGAGGCCGAGCTTGCATTTTGGGAGCCGCGAGACGGCGTCGAGACGCTCGTCACCGGTGTCGGCCCCGTGGAAGCGTCCTGCTCGCTCACGACCGCGCTGTGCCGGCGACCCTATCGGCTCGTCGTCAATGCGGGCCTGGGCGGTGCGCTCGATGGTGCGGCGAACGTCGGCGACGGCGTCGTCGTCGGCGACGACGCGATGGAGATCGCGCTGGAAACGGGGGTACGCCTGAAACTGCCGCACGGCGAGCGGACGGTCGAGAATGCGGCCTCGGATTCCGCGCTCGTCGAGCGCCTGCGCGATGCCGGATTTCCGGTGCTGCGTGGCATAACCGTCGCGCGCGTGACGTCGTCGGCGGAAACGGCGCGACGACTCGCGTCGGAGCTTAGAGCGCAGGTAGAGTCCATGGAGGGGTTCGCAGCGCTTCGCGCCGCCGAGCGCATGGGAGTTGCGGCCGTCGAGCTGCGCGGCATCTCTAACCGCTGCGGCGAGCGCGAGTTAGGCGGCTGGGACTTCGACGCGGGAATGAACGGCTTGCGCCGCATCGCGCGCGCCTTATTCGAGCTCGTCTGATGGCGCTCACACTCGCGTATTCACCCTGTCCCAACGATACCTACGTCTTCGCTGCGCTGACGAATGGGCTGCTCGACGACGTGCCCGACGTGCAGGTCCACCTGACCGACATCGAGGAGCTCAACAACGCGGCGGCGCGCGCGCAGTTCGAGCTCTCGAAGGTGAGCTACGGAGCGATACCGTTCTTGATGAGGCGCTATCGTATTCTGCCCTCCGGCGGTGCCCTCGGCCGAGGTTGCGGGCCGCTGCTCGTCGCGCGTCCCGCGCAGTCGCCTCCGCTCTTCGCGGATTTCGCCCGGCGCCGGATCGCGATCCCCGGCGAGCGGACCACTGCGTTCATGCTGCTGCAGCTCGCGCTCGGGGCGCGTCTTAAGACCGTACAGATGCGGTTCGATCGGATCATCGACGCCGTGGCGACCGGCGAGGTCGACGCGGGGCTCATCATCCACGAGTCGCGCTTTACGTACCGCGACGCGGGCCTCATCGCCATCGCCGACCTCGGTGAGTGGTGGGAGAACATGACGCTGTTGCCGATTCCGCTCGGCGCCGTCGTCGTGCGCGACGACGTCGATCCCGAGCAGGTGCGGCGTGTCGACGAAGCAATCCGGAAGAGCCTCGCCTTCGCCCGTGCGAACGAAGCCGCGGTGATGCCGTACGTCCGTGAACACGCGGCCGAGATGAGCGACGACGTTATGCGCTCCCACATCGAGCTGTACGTCAACGACTTCACCGAGGATCTCGGCGAAACGGGGCGCGACGCCGTCCGAGCCCTCTTCGCGCGGGCGCAAACCGCGCGCATCTTGAAACGAGACGCCGAGCCGTGCTTCGCGTGACCGGCGGAGCGCAATGAATCGCGCTCGCTTCATCCTGGGCAGCGGGGCGCTCAGCATCGCCACGGCCGCCGCGGCGTCCGCACAACCGCTCGAGCCCGCGATCGAGCTCGGCGACGACGTTTTCTTACGCACGACGTGGCGCGAGCTACGCGGCCGTACGGTCGGCGTCATCGCCAACCAGAGCGGTGTCACGTCGAACGGCGAATCGATCGTGGACGCAATCCTGCGACGCGGAAGCATTCGTGTCAAGGCCATCTACGCGCCGGAGCACGGCTTCCGCGGCGATCAGCCCGCCGGCGCCACGATTGCGTCGTACGTCGATGCGCGGACCGGTCTCCCAGTTTACAGCCTCTACGGCGCGGCCCGCCATCCCACCGCCGCGATGCTGGACGGCGTAGAAGTTTTGCTGTTCGACATCCAAGACGTCGGCTCGCGCGCATACACATACATCTCGACGATGGCTTACGCGATGCAGAGCGCCGCGGAGTACGGCAAGGAGTTTTGGGTGCTCGACCGTCCGAACCCGACGGGCGGCTCGATCGTCGAGGGGCCCGTGCTCGAGCCGGCCTACGAGTCGTTCATCGGCCTCTATCCGATCGCGATGCGCCATGGCATGACGGTCGGCGAGCTCGCCGTGCTTTTCAACGGGCATTTCGGCATCGGCGCGAAGCTACGCGTCGTGCGGATGATCGGATGGCGGCGCTCCATGATCTGGCCCGACACCGGCCTGCAGTGGGTGCAGACATCACCGAACATTCCAAGCTGGGAGACGACGATCGTCTACCCGGGCATGGGCCTCGTCGACACCGTCGGCGTCAACAACGGCAGCGGCTTCACCGCCCCGTTCTTTCTCGCCGGGATGGTCGGCATCGACGGCCCGACGCTCGCGGACGCCCTCAACGCGCGCGCGCTGCCAGGCTTAACATTTCGTCCCACGCAGTGGTCGCCGACGTCGGGCTTTTGGGAAGGGCGCGAGCTCACCGGCGTCGAGCTGCAACTGCTCGCCCCCCGGCGCGTCCTCGCCGTGCGAACCGCCATCGAGATCCTCGTCGCGGTGCGCGACCTCTTCCCCAAAGTCATCCGGATCAAGAGCGTCGCGGGCCTCGACCGCGACTGGGGCACGGACTCGTTCCGGCAAGCGTTCCTCGCCGGCGACGGCGCCGACGCGATCCTCGATCAGTGGAAGGGCCGGGTCGCGGCCTTCAGAGCGCTGCGCGAACGATACTTTCTGTATTAACCTGGAGCGAATCGGCTGCGGCGCTCAGCGCGCTGGCGAGCCGGCGCAGCTGCGGCGCGACGTTGTGCGCGTTGGCGCGCAGGATGTCGCGCCACATGGGGGCATTCATCTCGGAGATGCGCAGCAGCTCGCGCGCCACCGGCCCGCGGAGCTGCTGCGCCTCCGACTTGCATTCCCCGAGCAAATCTGCATAACAGGAAGCGACGATCTGCGGCAGATGCGACGTCAGCGCGACGATGCGGTCGTGCGTCGCCGCGCTCGTCGCGACGGGCAGGCCGCCGCACCAACGGATGAACTCGCAAGCGCGCGCGTCCACGGCTGCGTCGCCGCTCGGCACGTACGCCCACGAGCATGCCTCGAAGAGGTCGGCGTGCGCTGCGCCCGCGCCGCTCCGCTCGCTGCCCGCCAACGGATGGGTCGCGACGAAATTCTTCAGGCCGGACGCGGCCGCGACGACCGGCGCCTTGACCGATGCCACGTCCAGCACGAGTCTGGGCGGCGCGTCGCACCGATCCGCCAGGCGCTCGAGCTCGCGCAGCGTCGGCGCGAGGTGCGTCGCAATCACCAGCACGTCCGCTGCCCTCGCTAGCGCGTCAGGCGCGGCGGCAGCATCGATCGCGCCGGCCTCCGCAGCAGCGTCGAGCGCCGCCGGGTCGACGTCGTAGCCGATGACGTACACGCCTTTACCGCGAGCGTGAAGTCCGAGGGAACCGCCTATCATGCCGACGCCGAAAATGCCGAGTACCCTGCCGGTCACGACGCGCGCACCAAGTCCGGCCGCAGCGCCGCGGCGCCGTCGAGGTAGACATGCTCGATCGCGCGCGCGTCGCGCCGGGTGTTCACGTGCATCAGCACGCGGATGCAGCGGCCGAGCGCGCCGGGCACGTCGACCTCGGCGAAGTGCAGCATCGGAACGTGGACCCATCCCATTTCGCGCGCAGCGAGCGCGGGAAAGCACGCACGCAGGTCCGGCGTAAGGCTGAAGAGCACCGAGGCAATGTCGTCCAGCTCGATCTCGTTGCGGCGCGTCATCTCGCTGAGCAGCCGTTTCGTCGCGCGCGCGATCGCCGCGGTCGAGTCGGCGTCTGCCGTGATCGCGCCTCGAATGCCTCGGAAAACGGAGACCCCCGCCGGGTCGGCGGGGGTCTGCGTTGTCGATTGCTGTCTCTTGCCAGTACCGTGCAAAACGCGTCCCTCACCGACCTCGAAGGCGGCAATAGTAGAACGCATACCCGTACGAGCCCAACGTCCGCATGATGTCCGACCATGCAATCACACCTCTAAGCGCTTTGTCAAGGACGCGGCGCTCTTGCGAGGCGAAGTTCACGAGGATGCTACGGGAGCGCTTGGTCGACGCCCTGGGAATCGAGGCGGTGAAGACGGCTCCGGAAGACCTGGCGGTCTATGCGTTCGACGCGTACACCGACGGCGGCATGCCGTCGGCCGTCGTTCTGCCGGCATCGACCCGCGACGTGAGCGCCGTGATGAAGATCGCGCGAGAGTGCGGCGAGCCGATCGTCGCGCGCGGCGCCGGCACGGGGCTCTGCGGCGGCGCCGTCCCCACCGTCGGCGGCATCGTCCTCTCGTTCGCCCGAATGAACCGCATCCTCGAGCTCGACGAGCGCAATCGCCGGGCACGCGTCCAGCCTGGGGTCATCAATCTCGATCTCTCGCGTCACATCGCCTCCAGCGGCCTGTTCTATGCCCCGGACCCCTCCTCGCAGAAGATCTCGACGATCGGCGGCAACATCGCAACCAACGCCGGCGGCGCGCACTGCCTCTCCTACGGCACGACGGTCGGTCACGTGCTCGCGCTCGAAGTCCTCGACCATTGCGGCGAGGTGTTCACGACGAGCCTCGACGATGCGGGCTACGACCTGACGGCGGCGATGGTCGGCAGCGAAGGCACGCTCGGCATCGTCACGTCGGCGTGGCTTCGCCTGCTCGTCCTTCCGGAGGCCGTGCGGGTCTGGGTCGCGGCCTTCGATGACGTCGACTCGGCATCCGAGGCGGTGTCCGCGATCGTCGGCGCTGGGATCGTACCGACGGCGCTCGAGATCATGGATGCGGTCATCACTCAAGCCGTCGAGGCCGCGTTCGAGGCGGGCTATCCCACGGATGCCGGCGCCGTGCTGCTCGTCGAGCACGCAGGCGCGGAGGAGGACGTCGCGGCCGCGGAGAGCACGATCCACACGATCGTATTGCAGCACGGAGCGCGTTCGTGGCGCAGCGCACGCACCGCGGCCGAGCGCGCCGCGCTCTGGGCGGGACGAAAGGGAGCGGCTGGCGCGACAGGGCGCATCGCGCCAAACTACTACACGCAGGACGTATGCGTTCCGCGCAGCAAGCTGCCGCAGGCGATGCGTGCCGTCGAGAGCGCGGCCGCCGCGAATGCCGTGACGGTCGGCAATGTCTTTCACGCCGGCGACGGGAATCTGCATCCGCTGCTGATGTACGACAAACGCGATCGCAAGCAGGTCGCGGCCGTGGTCGAGACGGGAAATGCGATCCTGCAGTCCGCGATCGACTTGGGGGGAACGATCAGCGGTGAGCACGGAATCGGCTGGGAGAAACGCGACGCGATGACGCTGGTCTACTCCACGGCGGATCTCGCGACGATGGGGCGCGTACGCGATGTCTTCGATCCCGCGCGCCTGCTCAACCCCGAAAAGATCTTTCCAAACGGATCGCGCTGCCCCGAGGTCACGCCGCCGTGACGGCGACGCAAGAGCGTGTCAAGCCGACCAGTGCCGAGGCGATCGGGGAGCTCGTCGCCGGCTGCGACGCCGCGGGCCAGAAAATCTGCATTGTCGGCGGAAATACGCTCGAGGGCATGGGCTTTCCGCCGGAGCGCATGGACGTGACGCTCGACACGACCGAACTGGCCGGAGTCGTCGCCCACGAGCGCGCGGATCTCACGATCGCGGCGCTCGCCGGCACGCCGCTTCGCGACGTCGCGTCGCCGCTCGCCACACACGGGCAATTCGTTCCCTTCGACGCGCCGCAGCCGCACTACGCGACGGTCGGCGGCACGCTCTCCGCCGGCTGGCTTGGGCCGCGGCGCCACCTGTACGGCCGCGTTCGCGAGTACGTCATTGGTTCGACGATCGTGCTGGCGGACGGAACGATCGCGCGCGCCGGCGGCATGGTCGTGAAGAACGTCGCCGGGTACGACATGAGCCGGCTCTACGTCGGCTCGTTCGGCACGCTCGGCGTGCTGGTGCAGGCGAACTTCAAGACCGCGCCGCTGCCGCCGCACGCGCGCGTCTTGGTGGCGCCCCTTCCCGAGCACACGCGCGAGCGCGCGTGCGCGCAACTCACGGCGCTGCCGGTACGTCCCGCTGCGGCCTTCTGGGTCGAGGGCTTCCACAATGCGATCGACGGCGAGGACGGAGCGGAGGGACGCATCGTCGTGTTGGTGGAGGGCAGCGACGCGCTGCTCGAGCGCGCGACGCGCGACCTGCGCTCGTCACTGGGCCGCGCCGGCGTTCCCGAGACGCTCGTCGTCGACGCAGGGGCGCGCGAGGCGTTCGAGCGCGTCGTCGACGCCTACGTTGCGTGTCTTGGAGAGCGCTCGATCACCTATCGTCTCTTCCCCTTCCCCGAACGCTCCGCACAATGCGCGCTAAGCTTGCGCCAGCTGGCGGACCGTTTCGGTCTGTGCACCGAGAGCATCGTCGACGTGATGAACGGCGACGTCGTTCTGCGGGTCAGCGATCTCGATACGCGGGCCCTCGGCTCGAAGATCGAGAACTTCGACGACGCTCTTCACGACGGCGAGCCGCGCGCCCAGGTCGTCGCCGGAAGGCATTCGCACCGCCCGTATTTGCGTGTATGGGGCGAAGCGCCCGCGGCGATCGAGCAGATGCGCGCGCTCAAGGCGCGCTTCGATCCGAACCGGACGCTGAACCCCGGCCGCTTCGTCGGCGGAATCTAAGGAACCCCAAGCGATGAACGTTCTTCTGCTGGGGGGCGGGGGATTCGTGGGGCGGCATCTCGCCGCCGCGCTGCGCGAGCGCGGCGATGCCGTCGCGGTCGCGTCGCTGCGCGAGCCTGCGGACGCGGCGCGCGCGGCCGTTTCGTGCGACGCACTCGTCAACCTGGCAGGTGAGCCGATCGCGCAGCGCTGGACCTCGGCGCTCAAGCGGCGCATCGAGGAGAGCCGCATCGAGCGGCCACGGCGATTTATCGAGCTGCTCGCGCAGAACGCGCTGCGAGCAAGAATTTATGTCAGCGCGTCGGCGATCGGGTACTACGGAACGAGCGAGACGGCAACGTTCGACGAAGAGAGTCCGCCGGGCGACGACTTCTTGGCACGCGTGTGCGTCGGTTGGGAGCGCGAGGCGCGCCGCGCCGGCGACCTCGGGATGCGCGTCGCGATCGTGCGAACCGGCGTCGCGCTCGGCACCGACGGCGGGGCGCTGCACAAGGTTCTTCCGCCGTTTCGGGCGGGCGCCGGCGGGCGCGTCGGCAGTGGACGACAGTGGTTTTCCTGGATCCACGTCGCCGATCTTGCCGGCATCTACCTGTTCGCGATCGACAGCATCGAAGGCGCCGTCAACGCCTGCGCGCCCAATCCGGTCACCAACGCGGAGTTCACCGCGGAGCTTGGCTCCGCGCTCCATCGCCCGACAGCAATGCTCGTTCCAACGCTTGCGCTGCGCGCGCTTCTCGGCGAGGGAGCCGACATGTTGCTGAAGGGTCAGCGCGTGCTGCCGCGCCGCACGGAGCGGCTCGGTTATCGCTTTCGCTTTGCGGAGCTCAAAGGCGCGCTAGCGAATCTACTCTGAACTCCAGCGCCTCGAGATACTTCTCCGCGTCCATAGCGGCGCGGCATCCCGCGCCGGCCGCCGTCACGGCTTGGCGATACCGGAAATCGTTGACGTCACCGGCGACGAAGACGCCCTCGACGTTCGTGAACGTCCCGTCCGGCGAAGCGACGTACCCCCGTTCGTCCAGGTCCAGCTGACCCGCGAAGACCGCCGTGTTCGGCGTGTGACCGATCGCCACGAAGAGCGCGTCCGCCGCGACGTCTTCGACCTTGCCGTGCGCGACGTTCTTGATTCGCAGTCCGGTCACGCGCGTACTGCCGAGGACCTCCTCGATGACGCTGTTCCAAAGGACTTGAATTTTTTCGTGAGAGCGCACGCGCGCCGCCATGATCTTGCTCGCGCGCAGCCGATCTCGGCGATGGACCATTGTGACGCTCCTGCCGAAGCGCGTGAGGAAGAGCGCCTCCTCGGCCGCCGAGTCGCCGCCGCCGGCGACGAAGATGCGCTTGTCGCGGAAGAAGGCTCCGTCGCACGTCGCGCAACTGGAGACGCCACGGCCGCGCAAGCGTTCCTCTCCGGGAATGTCCAGCCAGCGCGCGCTCGCGCCGGTCGCGACGATCACCGTCTCGGTTTCGTACCGTGCGTCAGCCGTCTGGACGGCCAGCGGGCGATTCGTAAAATCGACGGAGGAGACGTCGACGTTTTCGATCCGCGCTCCAAAGCGCTCGGCCTGTTCGCGGAATCGAATCATCAGATCGGGACCCATGATGCCTTCGGCAAAGCCCGGATAGTTTTCGACGTCGGTCGTGAGCATGAGCTGGCCGCCGTAGAGTCCGCCGGCAAGCACGAGCGGCTTCAAATTCGCCCGTGCCGCGTAGACGGCCGCGGTAAGCCCGGCCGGCCCCGACCCAATGATGACAACGCGTTCCATCCAGCTCTCTTCGACTCGCCGCCCTCCATCCCGGTTGCAGACTGTTCATCACACCCCGTCGAAGGGTGATGTATGGCCATCCAGTCCATACCGCTCGAAGATACGTTTGCCGACGTGCTGCGCAAGGCGATGCGCGGCGCAGGCACCAACGAGAAGCAGCTCGCCGATGCGACCGGCATCTCCGCCGCTGCGATCTCCGATTGGCTCAAGGAGAAGGGCGCCGCGGACGACGCACAGGCACGCGCGCTCGCGTCCGTCCTACGCCTCGACGGGGGAAAGCTCGCCGACAGCGCGGCTGCGCGCTGGACGCCGCCGCGCATCGAGCTGTCCGACGTGCGCCGCCACTCCCAGGAACCGCACCCGAGCAACGGCTACGTCTTCTTCCTCGACGGCGGCCGCGAGTCGGCGCTGGTCGATCCCGCCGGCATTCCGCAGAACCTGCTGCGGCTGCTGCGCGAGGGCGACTATCATCTGCACTACATCCTGATCACGCACAAGCATCCCGACCACTGCGACGCCACGGCCGACGTGGCCGCCGCGTTTCCCACGGCGAAGATCGTGATGCACGCGCTCGACGTGCACGCGATCGGCTCACTCGCACAGAAGGCGACGCTGCTGCGCGACGGCGAGACCGTGCCGTTCGGCCAGAAAGCGACGATCCGGATGCTGCACACACCAGGCCATACCGACGGATCGTCCTCCTATCTCTTTCAGAATGCACTTTTTTCCGGGGATACGCTGTTCGCGGCGAGCGTCGGGGGGGCGTTCGGCGACGTCAGCACCTACGACGACATCCTCAACAGCGTGCGCAGCAAGCTCTTCACGCTGCCGGACGACACGGTCGTCATGCCCGGGCACGGTCCGCCGAGCACGATCGAGCTCGAGAAAAAACACAACCCGTTCTTTACCTAAGAGCCGCATTCGTCGGCCGGAACGGCCTGCGGGCCGGGTGGCGGTTCGCGGGCTATGTGATCGTCCTCATAGGGCTCCTCGCGGCGCTCCAGGCCTTCGTCGCGCCGCCGCTGCTTGCGGCGCTGCATCTCGGCAATAGCCTCAACGCTCCGGCATTTCTGGTTACCGAGATCGTCGAAGGGATTGCCGTCTTCGGCGCTACGGGAATCGCAGCCGCACTCGAACGCAAGCGGATCGACGCATACGGACTCCCGGTCCGGCTCGCGTTCGGCGGACGCTTTTTGGAGGGAGCCGCGATCGGCGTTGCGAGCGCGGCGGCGGTGGCGCTCGCAATGATTGCGACCGGCGCGATGGTCGTACGCGGTGTCGCGCTGCACGGCGCTGACCTCGTGGAGGGAACGCTGCTGTGGCTCGTCGTGATGGTGCTGGTCGGCCTGAACGAGGAATACATGTTCCGAGGCTACCCGCTGCAAACGCTTGCGCGCGGCATGGGGTTTTGGCCGTCCGCCGTTTTACTCTCGCTGCTCTTCGGTGCGGCGCACCTCACCAAACCCAATGAGAACGCGATCGACATCGGTAACATCGTCTTGCTCGGCCTGCTGACCTGCTTCATGCTGTGGCGCACCGGCTCGCTCTGGCTGGCCGTCGGTTTTCACTTCAGCTTCGACTACATGCAGTTCTTCGTCATCGGCACGCGCAACGGCGGCGCTCAACCCGTTGGCCACCTCCTCGACGCGTCGTTTCCGGGCCCGGCGTGGGCCAACGGCGGCCCGCTCGGAACGGAGGCCAGCTACTTCATGCTGCCGGTTATCGCCCTGATGTTCGTGTACGTCGCGCTGCGTCATCCGCGCGCGACGCCGCTCCAGACGTAGCGGCTAGTCACGATAGAAGTATGGATCGAGGACTGACACGGCCGTTACGGCGTCGATCGGCAGCCCGTTCTTCGTAGCGGCCTCGCGAATCGCGGACTCGTTTGGGCCGTCGTAGATACAGAACGTCTTCTTCTTATCGGCGGACACATACGAGTGCACCCACGTCACCCCGTTTTCAGCGTTGCGCCCGACGACCGTCAGGCAAGCCTGACTCCCGTTCTCATCCGGCGATATATGCAATCCGTCGGGAAAGGTACGCTCAACCATAAATCTCGGCATGACCACCTCCATCCAAGCCCTGCTTCATTGTTACAGAGCGGCCTTTCTAACCTTCGCCGCAGGCGGGGAGCGATGAGCGACTACTGCCGATACGCTGCCGGCACGGTGACCGAAGCGCCGTCGCCGCCGGTAATCGTCGCGCCGCTCTGTTTCGGCGCGCTATCCGACTCTCGAATCAGTTCGAACTGCAACACCGCCTGCCCCGAGCGCGGGAGCTGCGCGTCGATGTGCTGCGGCGAGCAGAGCTTCGGCGTGCAGAAAGCGGCAAGCCATCCCGCGGCGACGTTCGAAGCCTGCAGGCGGACCGTCGCGTTTGGCCGGCCGGCAACTTCGAGGCGATATTTCGCGGCGTCGGTGGTCGTCGTCTGGAGGTCCGTCCCAGTCCATGGCTGGATCGAGAGATGGGTCGCCGGCTGCGCGAGGGCGAGCAGCACGGCGACGTCGTACAGCATGCGCATCAAGTACGCAGTTTATACCCGATCGCCGTCATCCGCAAGACGGTGCCGAGCGCGACGGCGGCGAGCAGGACGATCATGGCGACGGAGAACGCCGGCGCGAGGAAGCTCTGCCCCGTGTAGCTGCGACGAAACGCGTCGATCGTATAGAAGATCGGGTTGAACAGCTCGAACGTACGCAGCGGAGGCGGCAGCATCTTCGCGTCGGTAAAGACGCCGCCAACAAACGTAAGCGGCGTGATCACGAACGTCGTCAGTATCGCGATGTGATCGAACTTGTCGGCAACCAGGCCGAAGATCAGACCGAGCGCCGAGAAGAGCACGGAGACGAGCGCGATCACGCACAGATACAGAACCCAGTCGCGCGGCGCGCTGTGCACGAGGATCAGGCCCAGCCCCGTTATAAGCCCCGCGATGAGCAGCGCGCGCGCCAAGCTTCCCAGCACGTAGCCCGCCACGAGCTCTCCCGCGGACATCGGGGCGATCAGGAGCTCCTGAATCGAGTTCATGAAGCGGCCCTGGAAGAGCGAGCTCGAGCATTCGCCGTACGAGGCGTCGATGACTTGCAGCATGATGAGCCCTGGGATGAGGAACTGAGCGTAGCTGACGCCCTGCACGCTGGGGATGCGGCTGCCGATCGCCAACCCGAAGACGAAAACGTAAAGGAGCGTCGTGATGATCGGCGGCCAGATCACCTGGTTGATGATCTTGAGGCTGCGAATCATCTCTCGCTTGACGAGCGTCCAAAGTCCGACGGTATTAATTGCGCGTCAGCTCCAAAAAGACGTCCTGCAGCGACTCGCCCTGGGCCACGAGCTCCTCCGTGGGCTTCTCTGTAACGATGCGCCCGTGCCGGACGATCGCGATGCGCCGGCAGAGCTCCTCCGCCTCCTCCAAGTAGTGCGTCGTGAGGAAGATCGTGAGGCCGTCCGCGTTGAGCGCGCGTAGCCACTGCCAGAGCTCGAGCCGCAGCTCGACGTCGACGCCGGCTGTCGGCTCGTCGAGTATCAGCAGCTTCGGCTGGTGGATGAGCGCGCGCGCCAGCGACAGCCGGCGCTTCTGCCCCCCCGAAATCTTCGTGTATTCGAGGTGCGCGTGCGACGTGAGGCCAAACCGTTCGAGCAGCATGTCGGCGCGCTCGGCGACGTCCTTCCCCCGCAGCCCGTAGTATCCCGCGGCAAAGATCAGCACGTCGCGGATCGAGAGATAGCGGTCGAAATTGAACTCCTGCGGCGAAAGGCCGACGAGAGGGCGCGCGTGCCGCCATTCGCGGTCGTTGTCGTAACCGAAGATGCGGATGCTGCCGCCACTCTTGCGAGCTAGACCGACGATTGCGTTGATGGTCGTCGTCTTGCCCGCGCCGTTGGGGCCGAGGAAGCCGAAGAAGTCTCCGGCGGCGACGCGCAGCGAGATCCCATCGACGGCCTTGAAGGCGCCGTAGCGCTTCACGAGACCGTCGACCTCGATTGCCGGCGTTAGCGGACTAGGGAATAAAACTCTTCAACCCCTTGTAACGATGACGGCGGAGGGTGGCGATCAGCTCCGCACTCTCCGGAATCCCGCACGCCGCCAGTTGGGTTGCGACCCGCTTGGTATCGAACGGAACGCGCCGGTGTTTCGCCTGCCAGCCCCCGTCGCGCTCCGTCAGGATCGCATAACAAGCGCGCGGATCGCCGTCCTTCGGCAACCCTGCGGACGCGACGTTGACGAGCAGCTTCCCGCGCCAGATTCGAGTGTAAGGAAGATGCAGGTGACCGAACGCGATTGCGGTGGCGCGATCCTCACCGATGAGCCGTTTTAGTTCGGCCTCCTCGGCATCCGGCCACAGATGCTCGTCGTCGGTCTTGGGATTCGCGTGGACGATCAGCAGCTGGTTGTCATCCTCGCCGATGCGCAGCGCGAAAGGCAGCGCCTGCAGCCACGACCGCCAGCGCTCGCCGATCTCCCGGCGCGTCCACGCTATCTGCGCGCGCTCCGCGGGTTCGAACGACTCGTCCGAGTCCTCTTCGGCGACATAGCGATCGGTGTTCCCCCTAACGCACGCGGCGCCGATCTCCTCCAGCCGTTGCAATACCTTCTTGGGCTTCGGCCCGTCCAAACAGAGATCGCCCGCGACGACGATCGCTTCCGCGCCGCCTTGAGATGCGAGGTCGGCGAGACAGGCATCGAGCCCGAGAAGGTTGCCGTGAATGTCGGAGAGGACGGCGATTCGCATCGACCGTCCGGATCACTCGCGCCGCAGGACGAGCGCGAGCATCGCCGGCGTGATGCCTACCTTGGTGAAATCGTACAGGTCGATCGCTTCGACCCCGATGCCGGCCCGTCGCATTATCGAAAGCGATGTGCGATACCGAATGTCCGCCACGACGTGCCGCTCGTCCAAGCACAGCACGCCGGCGCCGAATTCCTCTCCGCGCTCGAGCACGATCGTTCTGAAGCCGGAAAAGGCCGAAGCGTCCGCCCTGTCTCCGCCGAGCACGACCATATCGGGCGCGACGGCGGCGGCGACGGCGCGCAGCGCCGGCACGCCAGGCGCCAACTTCACCTCTCTCACCGTAAATCCGTGGCTACGCGCAAGCTTTGCGAAGCCGCTGCGTCCCAGCTCGTTCCCTCTCGCGCCGACGCCGATGAACGCGGTGTCACCGGCCATCATGATGTCGTTGCCGTCGAGCAGTCCAGGTGCGGCGATGTGGCCCGCCATCGGCACGTCGATTCGCGCGAATTCCGATTGCATCCGATCGACCTCCGCGCGGCGCGACATCGCGGTGAGGCGCATCATCACGGCACCGTCGGCGAAGGCTACCGCGGCGTCACCGGCGGCGACTTCGTACGGATCCGACGCGCTTGATTCGAAGAGGGTGACGTCTACGCCGAAATACTCGAGCGTCTTGCGTAACACGTCGTGCTGCTCCACAGCCCTTGCGTGCACGGCCCCCGGCTCGCCTGGAAGCGGTCGCGCCTTTTCGATGGCGCGAGTCGACTTCACGAGTGCGATGGCCAGCAGTCGTCCCGTCGGCGCCGCGACCAGGCGCGGACCGAAACCCAGCGCGCGATGCGCCGTCATCGCGCGGTATAAGGTTCGGGCATCGGTGCGTTCGTGAAGAATGCGCTCACGTCCGACGCGAGCAGATCGCTCAGCGTCAGCGGCGGCAGGCCGAAAATCTCCTCTTCGGTCTTGACGACGCTCGCCACGCTGAGATGCTCGTCGCCGACGTAGCCGCGTCGCGCGAGCGGCGATACGACCAACGCATAGCTTCGCATGGGATTAACGTGATCGACCGCCGGAGGCTCCAAACCTTCCGGCACGACGAAGATGGCCGTCGAGCTCCAGTGCGGCGTGTGGGAAACGTAGTCGACGATCTTTCCGAGCGCGCGGTCTCCGTCGCGCACGCTCGCGACGTCGGCGCTCGTCGGCAGCCACACGTACGTGAAACTGGGCACGCGGTCGGCTTGGACGTAGCGCTCCATGTCGCGAACGAATTCGTCGGCGCGCGTCACGTCATCGACCTTGGGGTTCCAGCCGGCGTATGCGAGATCGACGTTGCCGCCGAGCGCCGCCAGGGCCGGGACGTCGAGGTGATATTCGGAGCCGTCGTAGCCGGAGAGGCGCAAAAGCCCGCCGTAGTCGCGGAACGTCAAACCGGCGCGGCCGAAGGCGTTGAAGAGATAGCCCGTGCGGCCATAATCTTCGGGGTCGGCGCCGTGATCATCCATGGGGGCGCGGGCGCCGCCCCCCACCCTCGCGAACTGCTGAAAAAGCGTCGCATCCGAGGCCATCGCGAACTCCCTTGCGAGGTCGATGTCGGCGTCGGAGGCGTAGAAGTTGTCGGCGAGCGCATAGGTTCGCGCCAACGCGTGTAGGTTCGGCGTTGCGCTCTCCGCATAGCGGATCAGCGACGCGTCGCCGTTGCCATGAGCGGAGCCCGACTCATCCTTGAGGTCGCCGAGCATCGCGTCGTAGGTCTGCGTGCCGACCGCGACGTAGACGACGTGATCGATCACCTCGCTGCGCTTGTTCGAACGCAGCGGCGGAATCACCGGATCGAACTGCGCGATGCGCGGCGTGCGATTGTAGCGCAGCGCGGCCAGCGTGGCCTTCACCAGCGACGTGTGCTTGAGGTCGATCCGCTGGAGTATTCCCCAGCCGTCGACGCCCTTTCCGGCCACGACGTACAGATAGCGTCCGTCGCGCGATAGCGCGAGCGCGGTCGGGTACCACGCGGTGGGGATCAGGCCATAACGATAGCGCGCGGGCTTGCGCGCATCGAGGACCGCTACAGCGTTGAGACCGGCGAGCGCGACGTAGAGACGCTTCGAGTCGGGACTGAGCGCTTCCGCGCTCGGCTGCGCGCCGTAGGGCGCGCCGGGATAGAGACGCAGATCGAGCCCGCGTGCGACGCTCGGCGCGCCGGCGAGATCGACGACCGCAACGCGGTCGACGTTGGCGAGCGCGACGTAGGCGTATCGTCCGTCTCCGCTGAGAACCGTCGCACCGGGTACGGCCCCGCCGACGGTCTGCGTGCCGTCCGGCTCCGGATCCATGCGCACCGCGGCCGGATCGCCGATCGCGCCGCTGCCGAGTGCGAGGATGGTGAGCGACGACGACTTCGCCGGATCGAAGGCCGGCGCGGCGAAACGCGGCCGGGTCACCGGGAGCGCGATCGCGCTGTAGCTCGAGAGCCCGCTGCCCGCGGCGAGAACTTCTCGGCCGTCCGCAGCTACGTAGAAAGGAAAGTCGCCGACCGAGACCGCGCGGCCAACCGTTCGGGTCGCGAGATCGATAGGAACCACGGCATCGCCGAGATTATCCGCGACGTAGGCCGTACGGCCGTTCGGCGCGAGCGCGATCCCGGCCGGAAACGCATGCCGGCCGCCTTCCGAAGGCAGCGCGATGGTCTGCGCCTCGGGCGTAAGCTGCCCGGCGGCGTCGAGGTCGTAGATGCGAAGGACGCCGGCGGCGCCGTCCGACGCGAGCACGATCGTGCGCGACTGGTCGTTCGGATCGCGCACAGCGGCGACACCGATGAAAAACGACGCCGACGGGTCGTTATAGACGCTCGCGAGCCGCATGTTGCGGGTATCGACGACCGCGAGCGAGTAACCGCGTATTAACATTCCACCAGCGGGCGGCGCGACCGTCGCCGCTCCGTTGCCGTCGTTGGAGACAATGGCGAAACGGCCGTCCGGCGAAAGCGCTAGTCCGAGCGGATCCGCTCCGACGAACAAGCTTTCGCCTACCGGCGCCGCGACGCGGCCGTTCGGCAGGATCGCGCTCGTCGGGTGGATGCGATCGGCGCCGGTTGGTCGGACGCCCGCCGGCGCAGAATAGACGATCAGCGGGACCGGGCGAGGTCCGGCACCCAATAAGACGGCGCCCAACAGCGCCGCTGCAAATGGCTTAAACGACACGGGAGGTATGCCATTACCAGGACGGTCCAGCGTACCCTGCCGGAGGGGCGGTGCGCCGCTCGATGATTCCAAATGCGCGCGTGCTCGCAGTCGCTACGGCCGTTCCGCCCTATGAGCTTGGCCAAGCCGAGGTCATGCGGCGCATCGAGCTCGCGCTCGGGCCGCGCTCCCGCGAGATCATGCGGCTGCTTCCAATGTTCGGCAACACCGGCATCCATCGCCGATATTCGAGCGTGCCGATCGAGTGGTACGAAAGTCTGCACGACTGGCGCGAGCGCAACCGCGTCTACCTCGATTCCGCGCTCGAGCTTCTCGAGGCGGCCACGCGCCGCGTGCTGATAAGCGCAGGCCGCAGCGTGGACGAGATCGATGCGATCGTTGCGGTATCGACGACGGGCATTGCGACACCGAGCCTCGACGCGCTGCTCATGGAGCGCATGGGTCTTCGGCGCGACGTCCGGCGCCTGCCGATTTTCGGGCTCGGCTGCGCGGGCGGAGCGATCGGCCTGTCGCGAGCCGCGGCAATGGCGCTCAGCCATCCCGGCTCGCTCGTGCTCTTCCTCGTCGTGGAGCTATGCGCGCTCTGCTTTCGGCGCGACGATTTCTCGAAAAGCAACATCGTCGCGACGGCGCTCTTTGGTGACGGCGCCGCGGCGGCGCTGATTTCGAGCGAAGGTGAGGGCGCGCACATCGGCGGCGGCGGCGAGTACACGTGGCCCGACTCGCTCGACGTCATGGGCTGGGACGTCACGCAGGAAGGGCTCAAGGCGATCTTCTCGCGCGATATTCCGGAGCTCATCACCACAAAGCTCCACGACGTAGCGGTCGCGTTCCTCGCACAGCACGGTCTCTCGCTACGCGACATCGATAGCTTTGTCTGCCATCCGGGCGGCGCAAAGGTGCTCGACGCGCTCGAAGTGGCCTTCGAGCTGGAGCCCGGCACGCTGGACACGTCGCGCGACGTACTCCGGGACTACGGCAACATGTCGGCCGCGACCGTGATGTTCGTCCTCGAGCGCACGATCGGCGACTCGCGACCGTGGCGACGAGCGCTGGTTAGTGCGCTTGGGCCCGGTTTCACGGCCGGCTTCACGCTGCTTTCCAACGAGTGAGTATTCTATGGATCGTTCTGGCGCTCGCCGCGCTGCAACGCATCGTCGAATTGTTCTACTCAACGCGAAACACGCGCCGGCTGCTCGCAAACGGAGGCGTGGAGATCGGCGCCGTGCAGTATCCGTTCATCGTGTTGCTGCACGCTGCGTGGCTCGCGAGCATGGCGCTGTTTATACCACCGCAGACTCCGCCAAACTGGTGGCTCCTCGGCCTCTACGCCGCGTTGCAACCCATGCGCGTTTGGACCATCGCGACGCTCGGTCCGTACTGGACGACGCGGATCATCACCTTGCCCGGCGCGCCGCTCGTGTGCAAGGGGCCGTACCGCTTCATGCGGCATCCCAACTACGTCGTCGTCTGCTCCGAGATCGCGCTGCTTCCGCTCGCCTTCGGTGCGGTCGAGGTCGCCATCGTTTTCTCGATCCTCAACGCATCGCTGCTCTCGTGGCGCATCCGGGTCGAAGAACGCGCGCTCACCTCGCGACGCGCTCCTCCAATGTCATCCTGAGCTCCGCTCAGATGACAAACTGGGACTGAGCTTCGCAAACGCGCGGGAGAGGCGGCCGATGCCTTCGTTTGCCTCCTCAGTCGTGAGGTTTCCGAAGGATAGGCGAAGCGCGGGCGGGCCGCTGCGCGTCGGATAGAACGGCTCCGAGGGCATCACCAGAACGCCTCCGCGCGCGCAGGCATCAAACGCCGCCTGCGTCGAGATGCGCGGCGGCAACGGGAGCCACACGTTGACCCCGGCGCCCGGCGAACGCACGTCCGTCCACGTTGCCACGCCCGAGAGTGATTCCACGAACGCGTCGCGCCGCTTGCGGTAGAGCGCGCGCGTCGAACGAAGATGACGCTGATACGCCGGGCTGTCCATGAACCGCCAGAGAGCACGCTGCGTGAGCGTCGACGTGAATACGTCGGCCCGAATCTTGGCCGCTTCGAGCGCCTCGGCTATGCCGCCCTTGGCGTAGAGATACCCGATCCGCAGTGCCGGAAAGATCGACTTTGAAATGCTCTCCATCAGGATTACGCGCCCGTCGGTGTCGTGCGCGCCAAGCGGGGACGGCGCCGGACCGTCGTAGGTGAGCTGCCAGCCGGTCTGGTCCTCCAAAACCACGACGTCGTAGCGCCGCGCGAGCGCGACGATCTGCTTCGCGCGTCGGCCCGGCAGCACGGCGCCTGTGGGGTTCGCCGCGACTGGGTTCACATAGAACAGCCGCGGACGATACTCGGCGAACACGCGCTCCACGTCGTCAGTTCGAACGCCGTCCGCGTCGCCGCGCACTTCGACGTAGGTCACGCCGCGGGCATCGAACACGCCGAGGCTGCCCCAATATGTCGGGCTCTCGCTTGCGACGACGGTGCGCTCGTCGAGCAGCACCGTCGCGACGATGTCCGCCGCCTGCTGTGCGCCCGAGCATACGATGATGTCGGCAGGCTCGGCGCCGCAACCGCGCTGGCGGAGAAACGATGCGAGCCGCGCGCAGAGCTCGGGATCGCCCGTCGAAGACCGATACTGCATCAGCTCGGGGGCGTCGTCGAGCAGCGTGCGATGGAACGCGCGCGCGAAATCGTGCAGCGGGAATGTCTCGGGCGCGGGATGGCCGCTCGCGAGGTTGATCGCTCCGGGCTCGGTCGCGTGCGTCAGGCGTTCCATGACGCCCTCGAGGCGCGCGGCGCGCGAGAAGCGCCCGACGTCGGGTTCCCAGCGACGCGCGAACGGCTCGCCGCGATCCGGCGGGGACGCGACGAACGTCCCCTTACCCGGACGCGCGACCGCGCGTCCTCGCGCGGCAAGCAGTTCGTACGCCTGCGACACCGTGACGAGCGCACAGCCGAGCTCGCGTGCGAGCTCGCGCATCGGCGGAAGGCGATCACCCGCAACGACCGACTCGCGCTCGATTGCATCCACGATGCGGTCGGCGAGCTGCACGTAGAGCGGGCGCGGATCGCTCGTTTCGAGCGTCAGCGATTCTAAGAGCGCGTCGGACCTCTCAGACGCTGGCGCTGAGATCCTCTCCTTGGTCTTTGGTGGGTATGCGCCTCGCGACGCCGTCCTCGACGGCCGCCGCCGAGACGCCCTTCGCCACCGCGTCCACGACGCGGGGATCGAACACGCTTGGGATCACGTACTCCGGGCTGAGCTCCTTCTCGGAAACGAGGTCGGCGATCGCGTACGCCGCAGCGAGCTTCATCCCGTCGGTGATCCGCCGGGCGCGCACGTCGAGCGCCCCGCGGAATATGCCGGGAAACGCGAGCAGGTTGTTGACCTGGTTCGGAAAGTCCGATCGGCCGGTCGCGACGACCGCGGCTACCGGCGCAGCGACGTCGGGCATGATCTCCGGCGTCGGGTTGGCCATGGCGAAGACGATTGGATCGCGCCCCATCCGCGCGATGTGCTCCGCCTGCAAGATGCCCGGCGCCGAGACTCCGATAAACACGTCCGTTCCCTCGAGTACCTCGCGCAGTGATCCGCGCCGGTTATCGCGGTTCGTGTGCTCCGCGAGCCAGCGCCAATGCGGGTTTTCGTACCGGTCGGTTCGGTTCAGCGCGCCGCCGCGGTCGACGGGGATAACGTCCTTCACGCCCGCGCCGAGCAGCATCTTGATCGTCGCCGTCCCTGCCGCGCCGCTGCCCGACACGACGACCTGCAGCTCCGAAAGCTGTTTGCCGACGACCCGCGCCGCGTTGATGAGCGCCGCCAGGATAACGACGGCCGTGCCGTGCTGATCGTCGTGCATCACGGGAATCTCGAGCGCCTCGATCAGCCGGGCCTCGATCTCAAAGCATCGCGGCGCGCTCACATCCTCGAGATTTATCCCGCCGAAAACCGGCGCAATCCGCACGACGGTCTCGACGATCTCGTCCACATCCTTGGTGTCGAGGCAGATCGGAAATGCGTCGATGTCGGCGAACTGCTTGAAGAGCATCGCCTTGCCTTCCATCACCGGCAGCGCGCCGAGCGGACCGATGTCTCCGAGACCGAGAACCGCCGTGCCGTCGGTGACGACAGCGACGGTGTTGCGCTTGACCGTCAGCTGAAACGCTTTGCTTGGATCCGCCGCGATCGCCATCGACACGCGCGCCACGCCGGGTGTATAGACGGTGGAGAGATCCTGGCGATTCTTCACGGCGATCTTCGGAGCGACCCGGATTTTGCCGCCGACGTGAGCGAGGAACGTCGAGTCGTTCGCGAAAACGACGCGCGCCCCGTCGATCGCCTCCACGGCGCGGCGCAGTTCGTTGGCAGCAGTCTCGGATGCGACTCCAATCGTCACGTCGCGCACGACGCGACCCTTCGCGACGGAGTGCATGTCCACGGCGCCAATGCTCCCGCCGGCGTCGCCGATCGCATTGGCGAGCACGCCGAAGGCGCCCGGCTCGTTCGGCATATCGATGCGCAGGATTAGGGTCAGAGCGATGGTGGGTTGCGTAATCATCTCGTCGTTTCTTTAGTTTCCGCTGATCGTCATCTCGGCGACGCGAAACGACGGCGCGACGACCGCCGCGTCGAAACGCAAGTCGTTTGCGACGGCGTCGACGCCCGCCAGCATGTCGGCGTACTGCCCAGCGACGGTGAACTCATCGATCGGATACGAGATTTCGCCGCCCTCTATGAAAAAACCGCGTGCGCCCCGGCTGTACGTCCCCGAGGCGTGCTCGGTCGCAAAACCGATCGTGTCGACCACGAGGACTCCGAGCGGGGTCGCGGCGATCATCTCCTCGAGCGTGATCGAGCCCGGCTCCAAATAGAAGTTGCTCGGACCGACTCCGCCGCCGGTCGAGTTGCCGGTGCTGGTCGCGCTCAGCTTGCGCGCGTAGTACGTGTCGTACAGAAACGTCTGCAGGACGCCCCGCTCGAAGACCGGTGTGCGCCGAGTCGGGACGCCCTCGCCGTCGAAGGGGGCGCTCCCGAGACCGGCGATCAGCCGCCCGTCGTCGACCACCGACACGAGCTCGCTGCCGATCTTGTTTCCCACCCGGCCGGTCAACCAGGAGTTGGCGACCGCGACGTTCGCGCTCGACACCGCCGCGAAGACGTCATCGACGATCGACGCCGCCACATCGCGCTCGAAGATCACGGGCACGCGCATCGTTGGGGGTTTGCGCGCGCCGAAGAGGTCGACGGCGCGCCGAACTGCCGTCGTTGCGACGGCCTCGAGCCCCTCGAGGTCGCGCTGGTGACGCGCAGCCGTGCCATAGTGTGCGATCCGCTTCACGCCGCCGTCGAGCGCGACCGGCCCGGTCGACCGCCCGACGCGCGTCCACGCATATCCGGCCGCGAAGCCGTTGCTGTTCGCCAGCGCGGTGACGCCGACCGCGTCGGTATAGTGCGAGCCGCTCGAATTGACGACGCGCGCGTCGGCCTCGCGGATGAGACGCTCGAGCGCAAGGGCCTCGTCGATCTTCTCCGGGCTGTCGCGCTGCGCGATGCCGGGATCGCACAGGCTTAGATTCTCTCCGTCGGTGCCGACGCGATCGGGCAGCCCCGCGAACTCGTCCGCCCCGACCAGTTCGGTATGCGCCACCGCGCGGCGAACGGCGTCAGTAATGCCGTCCGCGGAGAAGTCGGAGGTCGAGAGCGTCGCGCGGCGCCCGTCTCGGAAAACGCGCAGCAGCAGCCCCTTTCCGGTCGATCCTTCGAGGCGCGCGACTGCGTTTTCACGCGCCTCCACGTGCAGGCGGCGCGCGATCGACACGGCGGCCTCCGCGCTTTGCGCGCCGCAGCCTCGCGCGGTTTCCAGCACCTGCCGCGCCATCGCGATCGCGGCCGATTCATCCATGTTGCGTGCCGCCGACGGTGATGGACGATATCTTGACGGTCGGCATGCCGACGCCGACGGGAACGTATTGGCCGCCCTTCCCGCACGTGTAGTGCCGGCGCGCCAAGCGGCTATCGCGGCCCACCGCGACGACCTTGCGCATCGCATCGGGTCCGTTTCCGACGATGCTTGCATTTCGTACCGGCGCCGTGATCCGTCCGTTCTCCACGAGGTAGCCCTCGCCGACCATGAAGACGAAGTCGCCCTTGCTGATCTCGACCTGGCCGCCCGCGAAAGACTTCGCGTAGATGCCGCGCCGGGTCGACGCGAGAATCTCCTCGAAACTCGATTCGCCGTCGGGCATGTATGTGTTACACATCCGCGGCTGGGGCGAAAACCGGAACGACTGTCTCCGCCCGCTGCCGGTTGACTCCACGCCCATCAATCGCGCGTTGAGGCGGTCTTGCATGTATCCGCGCAGCACGCCGTTTTCGACGAGCACCTTGTGCTGTCCGGGCACGCCTTCGTCGTCGACGTTGAGACTGCCGCGCTCTTGCTCGAGGTTGCCGTCGTCGTAGATCGTGACGAGATCGCTCGCGACGCGCTCGCCGACTCGGCCGCTATACAGCGACGTGCCGCGCCGGTTGAAGTCGCTCTCGAGGCCGTGTCCGACGGCCTCGTGCAGCAGCACGCCGCCGCCCCCCGCGCCCACGATCATCTCCATCTCGCCCGCAGGCGCCGGCGACGCGATCAAATTGACCGTCGCGATGCGCGCCGCCTCGGACGCGAGCGCCTCCGGCGTTTCGCGATCGAAGTAGTCGATCGACGTTCGGCCGCCGTCGCCGACGTATCCCGAGCCACGTTCCTTCTTGTCGCTGGCCACGACCTGAACACCAAGTGTCACGAGTGGACGCCGGTCGAAGACGAAGCGCCCTTCGCTCGTGGCAATCCAGACCTCTTGGACGTCATCAACGAGCTGCGCGTTCACGGCGACGACTCTCCGGTCGCAGCGCCGCGCCGTCGCGTCGGCACGGTCGAGCAGCGCGACGTAGCGCTCGGGATTCACTGATTCCGCCGGGTCACGATGGTACAGCGACGCCACACTCTCCGCGCGAAGCTCGCTGCTGCCGGCGTGGGCCGCCGGCGCACTGCGCGCTATCAACGACGCCGAATCGGCCGTCGCCTTCAGCGCCTCGTCGGCCAGGTCGTCGGAGTAGGCGTAGCCCGCGGATTCACCGACCACGACCCGAATGCCGACGCCCAGCGTCACGCCATACGACGCGTCGTGAATTCGGCCGTCTTGAAGTCGGTACGACAGGGTGCGGCGCCGTTCGCAAAAGACGTCGGCGAAATCCCCTCCGCGACGAAGTGCGCGGCGGATGAGGTCGGCGAGCGCGTTTTCGTCGAACATCGCGGTTCTCAAAACCCCACGAGTCTATCGACGGCGCGGACGATCGCCGCGTCGGGATCGCCCGGCGATCCGTCGATGATGAACGCAAACGCGACTCGTCCGTGGTGCATGGTGTTCGCGTAGCCCGCGAGCGCGGAGACATCGGAGAGATGTCCACTCTTCGCGCGTACCCGGCCGAGCGCCGTCGTAAAGTCGTAGTCCTCGAGCGTCCCTTCACGGCCGCCCAGCGGCAAGAGAAGGTAGAGCGAGGGTTCGCTGTCCGAGAGCAGTCGCGCGATCGTGATCGCCGCGATACGGTCGTCCGGCGACAGGCCGCTGCCGTCGAAGAGCTTCAGGCCAGGCGACGGAATACCGCGACGATCCAGGAAGCGCCGTTCGGCGTCGATGCCGCCCGCATCGTCGGGCGTGCCGCCGGCCTCGCCGCCGACCGTTCGCAGTAGCTGTTCCGCGTAGTGGTTGTCCGAAACGAACAACATGTGCGACTCGAGTGACTGCAGCGGCGCCGAACGATGGTCCCATAGCACGACGGTATCCAGGGGCGAGGCGCCGAAGCCGGGCCGCAGCCCGCTCGCGATGCCGCGCGCCGCGAGCATTGCCTTGGTCTGCGCGCCCACGTAGTCGGTGACGTTTTGCATCGGCGTCCAGACCTTCTGTTCCACGCCGCCGACGAGATCTTGCGATTCGATCGTATCGCCGTCGAGCGAGACCGCGCTGACCGGAGCCGCGTAGTCTTGTCCGTCGTCGGCGCGCTCCCAGTGCGGGTTGAGCGCCGGACCCGTCAGCGCGGTCGCGTCGATCATCACGCGGCCGTCGACTCGGCGCAGGCCGGAGCGCGCGAGCACGCCGATACCGTTGCGCAGATCATTGGACGCAAACGACGGATCGCCCGATCCGACCAGCCAGAGATCGCCGTCTAGCCGGCCGTCATCGCCGATGCTGCCGCGTGCGGCAAACATCGTGTGAAACCGGTAGGCCGGACCCAGCGCATCCAGCGCGCTGGCGGCAACGACGAGCTTCAGCGCGGACGCCGGCGCTACTGCGCGTTCTGCGCGCTCGTCGAACATCGTGTTGCCGTCGGCCGAGAGGACCGCGAAGCTCCACCCCGTCGCGCCGGGCAGGACGGGGGCGAACGCGCCGTGCAGCCGGCTCCACAAGCGATCGCGCTCGCCTGCGGTCCACCCCGGAGCCGGCACCGCAGCGACCGCACGTTCCACCGGCGGGAAAGCCGGCGCATGCGCCTGCGGCGCGAGCGCTCTCGGGGCCGAATGGGCGCGCACGACCAGCCAAAACAGCGCCGCTAGGAAGAGCAGCGCCGCGAACGCGAACGTGCGCCGCTTACGGACGCGCCGTCGTCGAGATCTGCTCCTGAAGCCTACGCTGCTCTTGACGTAACTCATTGATATCATCACGAAGTGCGGTGACCTGTGCGGGAACCTTGGCGCCTTTTCGGACGCGAATGGCCGCTTCCATCGCGTCGCGGCGCAAGCGGCCGTCGAAAGCCTGCGCCGAAAGGCGCTCGAACGCGGAGAGCAGGCGCGGGTCGCCGAGCGTTTCGGCGGTGGCGATCGCCTCTTGCGCGACGGGGAAGCTCGGGTCGTCGAGCAGCTGTTCGAGCTCATCGACCACGCGCGTTCGTTCGTCTTCCACGAGCGCGCCGATCCGCCCGAGCGCGCTGGTAGCCGCCGCGCGCAGCCCGTCGCTCTCGCGAGGATGCAGCGCCTCGAGCACGATCGGGAGCGCACGGGAGTCGGCCAGCTCGGCCAAGCCGCGCACGGCGCCGCTCTCGACGACGCCGTTCCACGTGCGTTGCTTCGCCGCCGACCGGAGCACCTCGAACGCTCGCCGGTCGCGCGTCTTGCCAAGGGCCGTCAGCGCCGCGTTGCGCACAAAGTAGGACTTCTGATTCTCAGCCGTCTCGACGAGGGCAGCAGC
Organism: Vulcanimicrobiota bacterium; assembly: GCA_963722595.1. Classification (GTDB taxonomy): domain Bacteria; phylum Vulcanimicrobiota; class Vulcanimicrobiia; order Vulcanimicrobiales; family Vulcanimicrobiaceae; genus Cybelea. The sequence goes on from CAVRNN010000001.1 coordinate 874,866, forward strand.
CGCTTCGGGGTCGCGGAAATCGCCGAGCGCGGTCGCGGCAGCCCTGACGACCTTAGGGTGCCGGTGGGACAGCGCGCCGATCAACATCGTGCGCGCCCAGGGCGCGCGCGTCGCCCCGATCGCTGCCGCGGCTTCGGCCAGGACCCCCCAAAACGATTCCGTCTCGATCGCATGCGCGAGCGCCTCGCGTGCAATCCGGCCGCCGTCTTTCGCCAGCTCGCGAGCCGCGCGGATGCGCGCGACCGCGTTCGAATCGTCACGAAGCGCCGCGGCCGCGAAATCGACGCCCAGCGCATAGGTGACGTCCGCTAGGATGAATGCGCCCGGATCGAAACGCACGAGCTGCGGCTCGAAGTCGAGGGGAACCGCGATCGTCTCGCGCTGCCGCTCGACCCGCGTGCGGATGCGTCGCTCCTTCGCCAACTCGGCCGGCACGAGTGCGATCTCGACGTCGAACTCGTATGGCGGATGCTCGGCGGCGATCGTCTGAATCTGATCGACCGTCACCGTGGCGACCTTGCGCGCGGCGTCGAAGGTCGCGCGCACCTCGAGCTTGGGATGACCTTCGCGGAAGACCCACTGGCTGAAGAACCCGCGCAGGTTCCGACCCGTCGCCTGCTCGATCGCGCGCACGAAGTCGATCGTCTCGACGTTACGCTGGGCGTTGTCGCGTACGTATTGCGCCACGGCGCGCCAGAAGCGCGATTCACCCAGCTCGCCGCGCAGCATGTGCAGTACCGCGGCGCCCTTCTGGTAGAGATGGCGGTCGAATATTTCGATCGGATCGCGAAACGTGTTGCAGACGATCGGGCGCCGATAGCGGTCCGAGTCCTCCCGAAGGTACGCGGTGAGGCACTCGAAGATGTCGTAAACGTATTCGTCGTAGCCGAGATCGGCCTCGCGCCACACCGCCTCCATGAAGGTCGCGAACCCTTCGTTGAGCCACGCGTGCGCCCAATCCCGGCAGGTCAGCAGGTCGCCGAACCACTGGTGCGCCAGCTCGTGCGCGACGAGGGGATCGCTCGAAAAGTCGATGTGTGCGACCTCGTCGTGGAGCGTCCGGTCGGTCTGGGTGGTCGCCGATGTGTTCTCCATCCCACCGAAGATGAAGTCCGTGACGGCGATCTGCGAGTAGCGCGCGTAGGGATACGGCGTCCCGATGCGACGCTCGAAGAGCTCCATCATCTTGGGCGTCGCGCCGAACGAGCGCTCGCCATCGCCTTCGCGTCCCGGGAGCACGTAGTAGTAGACCGGGACGGCGTTGCGACCCGACTTTTCGCTGGCGACCTCGACAAACGGCCCCGCGACCATCGTCATGAGGTACGTGCTGTGCGGCACGTCCTGGCGGTAGCGGAACACCGTGCGCCCGTCTTCGTCGCGCCTCTCGATCAGCTCGCCATTACCGAGCGCGAACATGCCCTTCGGCACCACGATCGTCGTCGACGTGGGCTGCTTCTCGTGGGGATAGTCGAGACAAGGAAACCAGTAGCGCGCGTATTGATCCTGACTCTGGGTCCAGGCATGCGCGATCTTATCGGGGCGCGCATCGCTCGGCTTGACGAAGAACAGCCCGTGCCGCGGCTTAGCCACGCGATATCGCACGGCGAACGTCGCGCACTCTCCAGGGGCGATGGACGGCTCGAATTCGATATCGAGCTTCCCCTGCCGTGTCGTAAACGTCAGCTCGCGGGCCTCCTGGGCGTCGTCAGAGCGGCGATCGACGCGCGAAACCTCTAAGTCCACGGCATCCAGCGTCAGCCTCGGCACGGCTTCGTCGAGGGCTCGCACCGTCATCGTGCACACGCCCTCGAGCGATTCGTCGGCGAAGTGCGGAGTCAGATGGAGATCGATGTGCTCGACGGCGACGACCTTGTCGGGTCCATATTGAGGACGCGCGCCGGGCAGCGCGAAAGGCTGATGTTCGCTCGTATCGTCGGACACTTCGGACACTAGCGGGTCAGGGTACGCGCAGGACGTTTCCCAGTCCTGTAACTATTCGGTGGCGGTTTGCAGGCCGCCGGTCACCTCAATGACTTGCCCGGTGATGAAATCGCGTTGCGGAGCGATTAGAAAGCGCACGACGTCGGCCACGTCTTCATAACTGCCGACGCGACCGCGCGGATTGCGCGCGGCGCGCATCAGCGCTTGAGCCCTATCGAGCGTTTTCTCGCGAACGTCGCCGGGCGAGACCACGTTGATCGTGATGCCGTGGGATGCCTCCTCGAGGGCAAGGCACCGGGCAAACGCGACCAGCGCGCTCTTCGCCGACTGGTAGAGCGAGAAGCCGCGAAACGGCCGCGTGGCACCCGAGCCTATCATACCGAAGAAGATCACCCGCCCGAAGCGGGCCTCGCGCATCGACGGCAACGTCGCGCGCGCGGCGAGCATTGCACTGCGTAGATTCCCGTCCAGCGCCGTTGCGTAATCCTCGAGCGACGCGTTCGCGAAGCGTTTGACGACGAGCGGACCGACGGCGTGGACGAGCGTGTCGAACGGGCCGTGCTCCGCGACCGCGCGTTCGAGCGCAGCCTCGATCTTCTCAGTCGATTCCAAAAAATCGACCGGGATCGCAACCGCTTTCACTCCTACGGCTTCGATCGCCGCGAGCGTCGTATCAGGCGGCGTTGCGCGGTAGGTGATCGCGACTCTCGCGAATCCGTCGCGCGCGAGCGCCGGGGCGATTCCCGCGGCGAGGCCGCCGGCCGCACCCGTGACGAGCGCGCGCCGAATCAGTGTACGCTAACCCCCGCTATCCGGGCCCTCTCGGCGCCAAACGGCTCGCCCTCGGCGGCAACGGCGCGCCAGTCAGCGCGGCGCTCGAGCCAGCCGATCCACGTGTTGTAGATCAGCGGGACCAAGAACAGGGTCAAAATCAACGAGCTCGTCAGTCCGCCGATGATCACGGTGCCCATCGCCTGGCGCCACTCGCCGCCCTCGGCGAAGCCCAGCGCGAGCGGCAGCATGCCGAAGATCATCGCGCAGGTCGTCATCAAGATCGGCCGGAAACGCGTCGCGGCCGCCTGGAGCACAGCCTCGCGAACGCGCATGCCGCGACGGCACAGTGTGTTGGAGTAATCGACGAGAAGTATTCCGTTCTTCGCGACCAGCCCGAAGAGCATCACGATGCCGATCATCGAGATGATGTTGAGCGACTGGCCCGCGTTCGGCTCGACGAGGTGCATAAACGAGAGGGCGACGAGCGCGCCGATGATCGCAAGCGGCACCGAGAACATGACGATCAAAGGTTCGAGGAACGATCCATAGAGGATCACCATGAGCATGTAGACCAGCATGAACGAGGTCAGCAGGGCGATGCCCATGTTGGCCATGGTCTCATTCATATATTGCGTGTCACCTTGCGCGGTGAGCTGCACGCCCTCGGGCAGGAATCCGGGCTCTTTCAGCTTCTTTTCGAGGGGTCCGGTGACGGCGCCGAGCGAGTAACCCGGGAGCGTGTCGCCGTACACGTCGACGACGCGCTGGCGGTTCAGACGCTTGATTTGCAGGGGGGCCTTCGTCCACTGGAAGTTCGCGATGTCTGCGAGCGGAACCAGCGTGCCGTCCTGCGCGCGAACGCGAACGTCCTGGAGCTGATCGACCGTCGAGCGGTCCGAGAGCGGGAACTGCACGCGTACGTCGACGAGCCCGTTCTCCGAACGGACCCGCGTCGCGACGGCGCCGTCGACGGCAAATCGGGCGGCATTGGCCGCATCTGCGGGCGCAATGCCCATGATCTCGGCCTTCTGCGCGTCGATGTTCACGTTGAGCCGCGGCGCGGCGGCCTCGTTGCTGGTCTGAACGTTGACGCTGCCCGGCGTGGCGCGCAGGAACTGCGCGACCTTCTCGGCCGCCGGCGCTATCACGTTCTCCGGCCCGGAGAGCGAGTAGAAGATCGTGGCGCCGGAGCCGCCCCCGTTGTCGCCGGAGACCTGGAAATCGCCGCCCGGCACCAGATAGTTGAGCTTGCGAATTTGATCGATGATCCTGTACGTGTCGTGCGTGCGATTCGGAAACGTTTCCGCGTCGAGGCGTGCGTAGTTGTCGCCGATCGCGCTGCTCCAGCCCTGCGGCTTGCGCCCGACGGTGGAGCTCACCGACTTGATGCCGTCGATCTTCATGATCGCGCCTTCGAGTTGGCTAACGTACTTCTCGGTCACGAGGATCGGCGTGCCCGGCGGATACGTCACCGACATGCTGATCTCGCCGTTCTGCACCTGCGGCACGAAGTCGAAGTTGATGGGGCCGAGCAGCGGGAGCACGATGGCGAGCACGCCCGGCAGCGCGAACGTGGCGATCGTGAGGCGTCCCCCGCGTCCCGTCGCGTAGAACCAGCGCACGATGACTCGCGGCGTATTCTTGAGGGCGTCGACGCCCTGGCGCGCGAGCACCGCGGCGCGAGAGTGGCCATTGGACGAGGGCGACCACCGGTACGCGATGTTGCCCTCGGGAATCTTGCGGCGCAACACGAAGCCGACGGCGTGCCACACGGCGGCGAGCACGAGGATCAGGACGTCGACGCTGATGGTCGAGGCGCCGGCCCCGGCCGCAAGCGTCAGCGCGTTGATGAGCAGCACCGCGCAGACGTACACGACGAAGAGCCCATGGGCGAGCGAGTACGGCAGCGCGACGGCCCTGTACCAGTTGAGAATTCTATCGTAGCGCTGGACGAAGGCGTTGAGCACCAGCACGGCGATGATCATGATCGGCAGGATCGCGTGCAGATCGGGGACCGGCCAAGGTATCACGTACGTGACGAGCGCGGCGGCGACGAGGGTAAGCTCGACCTTCCAATTCCCGAGTGCGATCATCCACTTCGGCTTCGCGGCCGAACGCTCGCGGACGCTCCATCGCGCCGCGAGCAGCGGCGTAAGCGTAAACGAAACCAGCAACGAGAACAGCGTGGCGATGACGATCACCGCGCCGAACTCGCGAAGGTACGCGCCGACGATGCCCGGCAAGAACGCGATCGGCAGGAAGACGACGACGTCGACCATGGTGATCGCGACCGCGGCTCCGCCGATCTCGGTGCGTCCATTGATCGCGGCATCCACCGGATCTTCGCCGAGGTCTCGATGTCGCGTGATGTTTTCCAGCACGACGATCGAGTCGTCCACCAAGATTCCGATTATCAGCGAGAGCCCCATCAGCGACATCGTGTCGAGGTGGAACCCGAACAGGTTCATCAGGACGAAGGTCGCGAGGATCGATGACGGGATCGCGATCATGATGACGATGGCGTTGCGCCACGCGTGCAGGAAGAGCAGCATGACGATCATCGTCAGCGCTATCCCTTCGAGCAGCGATTGCCACACGCCGTTGAGCGACTTCAGCGTGTAGTCGGCGGGCGCGTCGATTTCGCTGAACGTCAGATCCGGGAACTGCGTCCCGATCTTCTTGAGATACTGGCGCGCGATCTGCGTCGACGTGATCTCGTCGGAGTTGATGTTCCGCCCGAGCTCGATGTAGACGCGCGGCTGACCGTTGTAGTGCGAGATCGACGTGGGCTCGACGTGGCTGTCGAACGCGTACGCGACGTCGCCCACCTTCAAATCTTTGTTCGAGCTGCCCGGAACGGGAAGCGGGATGCCGAGAAGGTCTTGCGCCGTGTTGATCTCGGCGTGGACCGAGACGCTCGTCTCCTGCGTCTTCTGCCTAAGGATGCCGCCGGGCAGGTTGGCGTTGTTGGCCGCGACCGCGCTGAAGACGTCGCCGAGCGTGGCGTTCGTGCCGACGAGGCGCTCCGGAATTGGTTCGACGTGGAATTCGCGCGCGCTCGCGCCGTAGATGTCGACCGTCTGGACGTTGGGGATGCCCTTGAGGATCGGTTCGAGCCGATTGTTGGCGAAGTCGGCCAGCTGCGTCTGGGATAGACTCTTAGAACTGAGGGCGATGTCCATCAGCGGCTGCGAGGCGCCGTTTTTATAAACGTTCGGCGGATCGAGATCGACGGGAAGATAGACTCGAGCGGCGTCGACCGCGCTCTGGACATTAATCGCCGCGATGTCGAGGTTCGTGCCGAGCTTGAACTGCACGATGATAGACGCCACGCCCTCTTGCGCGGTGGCGTTGAGCTGGTCGAGGTTGTCTATCCCGTCGAGCTGGTCTTCGATCGGCTTGACTATGAGCCGCTCCATCTCTTGCGGTGACGCGCCCGGATAGGCCGAGTAGACGACGACGATTGGGAAGTCGGTGCCTGGCGGGTTCGAGCTGCGTCCGATTTTCGTGAACGCGACGGTACCGAAAATAGCCAGCGCGATGAACACCATCGCGGTGATCACCGGGCGGCTAATTGCGAAGCGCGTCAACCACACGATCTCAAATCCCTCGGCCCCATTCGCCTTGCTCTACGGTGCGAACCAGCCGACTGTTTCAAAAATTCCCCCGGAATCCTAGGGCCGCGCCCTCCTCCGGGATACGGCGATCGCCGCCCCTATGCCGGCGACCAGCGCCATGACGATCGGTAAAGTGAAATTATGCATTATGGGCTCCTGGAACTGCGCAAAACTGGACTCGAACCAGCACGAGATTGCCATTCCCCAGCCGCTTTCGCGCCCGGGGCCCCCAAAGGCTTACAACCGCTCCGCCCTTCGGGGCTCCGCTGCGCGAGCAATCTCGTGCCCGGCAACGGATTGGTGCGCAAGACTGGACTCGAACCAGCACGAGATTGCCATTCCCCAGCCGCTTTCGCGCCCGGGGCCCCCAAAGGCTTACAACCGCTCCGCCCTTCGGGGCTCCGCTGCGCGAGCAATCTCGTGCCCGGCAACGGATTGGTGCGCAAGACTGGACTCGAACCAGCACGAGATTGCTCCCGCTAGCCCCTCAAGCTAGTGCGTCTACCAATTCCGCCACTTGCGCACGACGGGGCCCTGGCCGTTTCGGGGCGGCTCGTCATGCCGCCCTTCCGGAGCGAACGAGGCGAGCCGGAAGATCGTGCCGCAGCCGCTGTATTCGAGGCATTCACCGCTGCCGCCGCGAGCCGTCGCGCCGTAGAGTGAGCCGCCGGCGCCCATCACGAGGCCGCCGGCGGGCGCGGCGCCGTCCCTCGGGGGTCCCCTGAATACGTGGATGACCCTCCTCGCTCCGCCCGGCAAGTGGAGGGCAAACGCCGTGCCGCAGCCGTGCGGAAAAAAGTAGCTGGTGAAGGGGCCGCCCGCGTTGGTTGTGCCGTACAGTTCGTCATCGCGGAGCAGCAGCACCGACGGCTCCGGCGGCACCCGCCCCGCCGCCGGCTCGAAGCTCGCAAGGACGCGCTCCCGGAAGGTCGATCCGGAAACGGCGAGCTCGAACACCGTGCCGCATCCTCCGTCTCGGCAGGTGCCCGTCCCACCGGCGCCCGTCGTGCCGTATAGCGTGCCGTCCGCTCTGCGCGTCAGCCGCGGCCCCGGAATCGCTCCGTCGCCGGCTGCGCTGCCGAGAAAACGATAGAGCACGAGCTTCCGATAACCGAAGCGGCTCGGAACCAACTCGTACACCGTGCCGCAGCCCGTCGGCGAATCGAAGCACCCCTCGCCGCCGCGCGCGGTCACGCCGTAGAGGTCCCCGTCGTCGTCGCGCACGACGCCGCCCGAGGGCGTCCTTCCGTCCGCGCCGCCTCGGAAGCGGTAGAGGATCGTTTCTCGATACCGGTCGCCGGCCGGCGTGAATTTGTAGACGACGCCGCAACCCACGCCCCCACAGCCGGTCCCGCCGCCCGAGGCCGTCGTTCCGTAAAGGCCTCCATGCAGGTCTCGGGTTAACCCGCTCGTCGGCTCAGCGCCGTCCTCACCGCCCGAAAAGCGATGCAGCGTGCTCTTTTCGAACCCCGCTCCGAAGGGCCTCAGCCTGAAGACCGTACCGCACCCGAGCCGTCCGAAGCAGTGCAGGTTTCCGCCCTCGAGCGTCGCCCCGTAGAGCGCACCCTCGCGATCGCGAACGACGCCCCACAGCGGCAAGCTCCCTTCCTCGCGCGCGGTGCGGGATATGACGCGCACGGTTCGCCCCCACGTCAGCTCGTACACGGCGCCCATGCCGCCGCGAAAGCCGGCCGTCGCAGACGTCGCGCCGTAAAAAGTGCCCTCGTCTCCTGCGGCGAGCGTTCCGGTCGGAAAGAGCGGGCTCTTCGTCCGCGCGTTCAACCGAAAATTGTAGAGGATCTCTTCGCTCAAGCCCGCGCGACGATTCTCGACTCGAGCTTGCCCGAGGCTCGGCGCCGGCGGCACTTGCGGCCGGAGCGCGGTCTCGGGCGAACACGCAGCCAGCGCCAGCGCCGCCGAGACCGCCGCCCATTTCATCGCATGTTTGGATCCAGCGCGTCGCGCAGCCCGTCGCCGATGTAGTTGATCGCGAGCACCGTCACGAGAATGCACAGTCCGGGGAAAACGGCCGCCCACCACGCGATCGAGAGATTGCTCTGCGCGTTGGCCAGCATGTTGCCCCACGACGCCGTCGGCGGTTGGATGCCGAGGCCGAGAAACGACAGCGTCGACTCCAAGATGATGACGTTGGCGACGTCGAGCGTGGCCTGAACCACAATCGGCGCAACTGCGTTGGGAAGGAGGTGCCGAAAGATGATTCGGCCGTCGTTGTTGCCGATCGCTCGGGCCGCCTCGGCGAACTCGCGCTCGCGAAGGCTCAAAAAAGACGCTCGGACCAAGCGCGCGACCGGGGGCCACGAAAGCGCCCCGATGATGATGACGATGACCCCGAAGCTCAACGCCGCCTTCGTTGAACTTGCGGCGACGATCGCGGTCAGAACCAGCAGCAGCGGCAGCAGCGGGATCGAGAGGAAGACGTCGGTGAGGCGCATCAGGGCGTAATCGACCCAACCGCCGTAGTATCCGGCGATCGCGCCCAGCGTGGCACCGATGAGCACCTCCATGATGACGGCGAATAGGCCGACCGTCAGCGAGATGCGCGCGCCGTACAGCAGGCGCGACAGCAGGTCGCGCCCGACCTCGTCGCTGCCCAGGACGTGACCCCAGCACTGCGTCTTGTCCTCGAAGCAGGGCGGCAGCGGCGTGCCGTTCCAGTGCGGCACGGCCGTCGTGCCGTTGTCGATGAAGTTCGGATCGAACGGCGCGAGCTGCTTGGCGAAGATGGCTGCGAGAACCATGAGCGACAGCACGACGATGCCCACGATGGCGAGCTTGTGGCGGCGCAGGCGCGTCCAGAAGGTAACCTTCGTGAGCTGGAGCTCGTCTTCGACGATGCTGCGAGGCAGCGGAAGCGACGGTGCGGCCATCTACGCCTCCTCAGTCGTACTTCACGCGTGGGTCGAGCCACGCGTAGACGACGTCGGCGAACAAATTCGAGAATACGACCAGGAACGCCACCAAGAGCAGATAGCCCATCAGCAGCGCCAGGTCGCTCTGGGAGAGCGCATTGATGAAGAGCCGTCCCATGCCCGGCCACGCGAAGATCGTCTCCGTAATGATCGCGCCTGCGAGCAGACTGGGAAGCGAGAGCGCGACGACGGTTACGACGGGAATCATGGCGTTCTTCAACCCGTGCTTGAACAGGATCGTCCGAAACGACAGGCCCTTCGCGGCCGCCGTCCGCATGTAGTCGGTGCCGATCACTTCCAGCAGAGAAGAGCGCATGAAGCGGCTGAACAGCGCGATGTTCAGCAGCGATAGGACGGCCGCGGGCAAGATCAGGTGCTGGAGCCGATCACCGAGATCGAACGTGTCGCTGCTCGAGATGCCGGCCGACGGCAGCTGGATCTGATATCCGAACGGCAGCGGGATGCCGTGCACGGCGAACGCGAGCTGCATCATCAGCGCGAACCAGAAGACCGGCATCGACTGGCCGAAGAACGCGAGCGTCGTGATCGCATAGTCCAGCACCGAGTAGCGGTAGACGGCGGAGACGATGCCGGCGGTGACGCCGATCGCGATCGCGATGACGAGCGACGCCCCCATCAGCTCGACCGTCGCGCCGAAACGCTCGATGAGCGCCTGAAAGACGGGCTCCGAGTTGCTCGTCGAGTAGCCCATGTCTCCTACGAGCACGTGGCCGAGCCATTTCAGATATTGAATCGGAACGGGCTGGTCCATGCCGAGATTGTGTCGCAGGCGCGCGATGTCGGCGGCGGTGATGTGGGGGTTCTGTAAGTAGGGCGCGAGAGGCCCACCCGGCATGTTGTAGAGGATGCCGTACAATATCACCGAGATTGCAAGCAGCAGCGGAATCGATTGAAGCGTCCGGCGCACGACGTAGCTGAACAATTTGTCGCGCGGTATTGGCCCTTAAGCGGGCTCGCCCCTCGCTGCCGGCGCCGGAAGGCCGAGCAGCTTCCTCGCCTGCTCGGGCGTGGCTGCCGTTCGGCCCGCCTCGGCCGCGATTCGCGCGACGCGCTCGACGAGCTCGTCATTTCGTGCCAGGCGCCCGCGGCTATAGAACAGATTATCCTCCAATCCGACGCGGACGTGGCCCCCCATCGCGATCGCGGCCAGCGCCATCGGCAGCTGCTGACGTCCGATTCCGGCCACCGACCAGGTGCAGCCCTCGGGCAGATCGTCGACGAGGTCGCAGACGTTTTGCACCGTCGCCTCGAGCCCGCCCGGGACCCCCAGCACCAAGTCGACGTGCTGCGGAAAGGAGAGCAGGCGCTCGCGCACAAGCCGCCGGGCGTTGGAGATGTGGCCCTTATCGAAGATCTCGAGCTCCGGACGAACCCCGAACTCGTTCATCTTCTTCAAGATGCCGCGCATGATCGGGAAGCTGTTCTCGAAGATGTCGTCGCCGAAATTCACGCTGCCGCACGTCAGCGTCGCCATCTCGGGGCGCAGCTCGAGAACGCCGGCCCGGTCTTCCAGCGTCATTCCGATCGCACCGCCCGTCGAGAACTGAACGATGAGGTCGCTCTGCGCCCGAATCGCGTCGTAGGCTTCGCGGAAACGCTCGACGCTGTGCGTGTTGGTGCCGTCGTCGTTACGGCAGTGCACGTGAATGATCGAGGCGCCGGCGGCTTGGATTGCGCGAGCGGTCTCTCCGAGCAGGCTCGGCGTATGCGGCAGATGCGGTGTCTGATCGAGACGAACCTCGGCGCCGACCGGGGCGCAGGTGATGATGAGCGGGTCCATGCGGCGTGTTACGACAGCGCTCGATACGCCGCCTCGACGAAGCGACGGTCGAGACCGAGCAGCGCCGTCAGCGCGATCGCGTCGGCGCGCGGACCTTCGTCCACGCCGATCTCCGCCACGCGATAGTCCATCGACTCCGCCAGCAGCGCCAGCGCCTCGCCGACGTCTTTGGTGGGAGGAGGCGTCGGTATGCCGCGGAGTCCGTGCACGGCGAAGTGACGAACGCCGGCCGCCGCGGCCAACCCCTCCAAGTGCGTCGCCATCATGGCGCACGCGGCACGCTCACGGAGACGCGCGAGTAACGCGATCGAGAGGGCCTTGCCCTCGTGCGGCGTCGTCGTGCGCGCGAACTCGTCGACGAGCAGCAGCAATCGCGGCGAGTCGAGCGCGAGCACGTCTTTCAGGGCCAAGACCTCCTGCGCGAAAGACGAGAGCAAGCCTCCTACGTGCGCCGAGCGCCCCGTGCCGAGCCAACCGACCCGATCAAAAAGCGCGACGCGCGCTCGCGCCGCTGGGACCGGAAGACCGAACGCGGCGCACGCCGCGACGAACCCGCACGTAAGCAGGCACACGCTTTTGCCTCCCATGTTCGGGCCCGTCAGCACCGCCGCATCGTGCAGGTCGAGGTCCAGAGGCGTGAAGGAGCGCCCGACGCCGCGCAGTTCCGACTCCAGCGGAAGGAAGCGCGCCGCTTCGAACGCTAGCACGTTCTCGTTCGTCACCTCGGGGGCCACGCACTGGAAGCGCTGCGCGAACCTCGCGGCGGCCGCGAGCACGTCGAGCTCTCCCAGCGCCCGTGCCGCGTCGAGCAATCCCACGGCGTTGTTCTGCACGAGCGCAGAAAGCGACGCGCGCACGCGCTCCTCGGCGACTGCGACTGCCTCGGCGGCCGCATCGCGGCGCTGCAGCGCAGTAAGCACCGCCGAATCGTATTCGAGCGCGCAGAGCAGATACGTCGGCGCCTCGCGCACGACGCGTACGCCCGCCGGCACGCCGCCGCGCAAATCCGCACGCATCAGAATGAACTCGTCGCCCAACTCCTCTCGTCCAAGCTCTCGGGCCACGCGCTGGCGCTCGCGGCCGCGCAGCGCTTCGAGCTTCGCCTGCGCCGCTGCCGCGCGCGAGCGCACCTTCGCCAGCTCCGCGTCGAACGCGTCCGAGAGGTAGAAGTCGATCGTATTGCGCTGTCCTGTCGCCAGCGCGGCGCGGATTGCTTGCACGGCATCGTTCGAGAGCGGATCTAACGCTGTCCCGGACCCCCGCAATCGCTCGATCCGCTCGATCGTCTCGCACAGGCTTCGCAGCTCGAAGAGCGCGGGATCGGAGAGCACTTCGCCCATCGAAGCGCGCGCGATCGCGCCGGTGGCATCGGGAACGGCCGCGAGCTCGAGGCGCATCGCCTCCAACGCGCTCGCATCGAAGGCGCCGGCAACGGCGACGATGCGCTCGGCGCGCGCCTGCGCGGCGGCCTCGTCGCCGGGGAAAAACGGCACGAGCTCGGAAAACTGCCGCTCGCCGTACGCGGAGATCGGCGTGACCGCGGCCGCCAGCCAGTCGAACGCGAGCACGTCCGCGGTCGCCGCGTCGAACAGCCGCGAGCGCTTCATCCGGCGCGCGCGGCTCGGTAGACGTCAAACGCCGGCAGCCCCGTTGCGGAGGCGACCGCGCCCGCGAACTGCGCCGGCTCGAAGGCGCGCTCCGATCCGATCGACGCTACCGTCGCCGCGATCACGCGCAGCGGGCGGCGGCAGCGAATTTTCAGCTGCTGCAGCGCTTGCTGCGCCGAGCGCCCGCTCAATGCTATCTGCGTCGGATCGCGCAAGACGATCTGTCGCGTCTCGCAGCGGGCGACGAATGCCGCCGCAGCGGCCGCGGTGAGGGCGCCGTCGATCTCGATCGACGATGCGCCGGGATCGAACGCAGGAACGCTCAGCCGCGCCACGAGCGCAGCCGCCTCGGCAACGGCTTCCTCTTTCGTCGCTCCCGCCTCCGCGCCGGCCGCGACGACGATCGCCCCATTGCTCCCGGCCACGGCTGCGACGCGATCGACTGCGCCGTCGACGATCGCGGTCTCGCTTCGTGACAAGAGCTCCTCGACGACCTGGCGCACGCCCGAAGCCGTCGGCGGCCCCGCGAGTTCGAAGAATCCGCCGGTCGCTGCGCGCGCATATACCACGCCGCCGGCCGCGCTCTGCAGCGGCGAGATCCGCAGGATTTCCGTCGCCGGCGACGGCGGCAGCAGCGCACGCGCCGTTGCGAAGGCGGTTCCCGGGTGCAGCCAGAGAGACTCAGCGTCGCGGCCGAGCGCTGCGAGCGCCACGCGCAAGCCGGCGCGCCACGCCGCCTCGTAAATCGCGCGAACGGTTGTCGTCTTCCCGACGTTCCGCGAGCTTCCGACGACGAAGATCGTGCGGGCGCCGGCCGACCGCGCGAGCTCCAGGATCTCCATGCCGACTCGCACGAGCTCCCGCTTCAGCTATCCGAGGTGCAGGGCCTTGAGTACCGCGAAAAGCACGCCGGTGAGCGCGAGCAGCGCGCCGCCGAAAAGCGCCGCGTAACGCTCGGCGTGACGTCCGAGCCATCGCCCCAGCGTGAGGCCCAACGTCGTCGACGCGACGCTCGTCATCGCGATGATCACAAGCGAGATCGGCATAGGGACGCCAATGTAGAGAATCGAGAAGCCGATCCCGAGCGAGTCGAGGCTGATCGCGAGCGACGCCAAGAGCAAACCGTGCCCGCGCGAGAGGTCCAGACGGGACGATTCGCTGAGCTCGGTGCGGCTCTCGCGCACCATGTAGATACCCAGACCGACGAGGGCTGCGAACCCGATATAGCCCGCGTAATCGCCGATCAGCCTCCCCGCCAGCAGACCCAGGGCGGCCCCGATGATGTTCATCGAAACCTCGGCGCACGCGAACGCGACGCCGATGCGGAGCTTGTGGTGTCGCCGCACGCCGCGTACGCCGACGCCTACGCTGACTGCGAAGACGTCCAATGCCAGCGCCGCCGCCACGATGAAAACCTTGAGGATGGCGCCGCCCATGAGCACGCTTTGCGCGATGCCTTGGTGAAGCTTCCTGCATGAGGCGCGCGCCTTTAGGCCCGATATTTTCCTTCGCAGCCCTTCTACTGCTCGTGGGCCTCGCCGCACCCGTCGCCGCGGTAGTCGCCGCGCTGCCTCCGGGCGAGGCGCTGCGAACGTTCGCGCGCGTCGGCGGAAGCGCGCTCCGCGTGTCCCTGATCGCGTCGGCGGGCGCGACGTTCGTCGCGACCCTGCTGGGCGTGCCTGCAGGCTATTACCTGTCGCGCAAGCCAGGGCGAATCCGCGCCGGCGCGCTCTTTCTGCTAGCTTTGCCGCTCGCGTTTCCCCCGGTCGCATCGGGCCTCATGCTGATCTATCTGCTCGGTACGAACTCGCCGCTCGGCGCGTGGCTTTCCGCGCACGGGGCTACCGTGCCGGACTCGCTGCTCGGCGTCGGTATCGCGGAGTTCTTTGTGTCCGGATCGTTCGTTGCGATCGCCGCGACCGCGGCGTTCGGCGCCATGGACCCCATCTACGGCGACGCGGCGCGGACGCTCGGTGCGAGCGAATGGCGCATCTTCTCGCGGGTCGCGCTCCCCGCGGCCGCGGGCAGCATCGGCGCGGGAATTGCCTTCGCGTGGCTCCGCGCCGTCGGCGAGTACGGCGCGACCAGTATCGTTGCGTTCCATCCAACCTCCTTGCCGGTCGCGCTCTATGTCGCGCTATCGGCCTCCGGGGTACGCGAGGCGTTGGCGTTGTGCTACGGCTTCGTAATACTCGCCGCTGTCGTGCTCGCGGCTGCCTGGATTCTGCGGCGCGGCGTCGTACACTGAGCGTTGCCTTGCTACAAAAGAACTTCTATTTTCTCGCGCGGCGCTTCGTAGCGGGGGAGACAATCGATTCCGCTATTGAGGCGGTCCGCGAGCTCAACGCTCACGGAATGTCTGCCACGCTGGACTTCTTGGGCGAGGACGTCGCCGAACGGGAGGCTGCCATGCGAACGCGCGACGTCTACCTCGAGATACTCGACGCGATTCGAGCCAGCGGCGTTGACTCAAACGTTTCCGTGAAGCTTACGGCGATAGGACTGCTCGTGAACGCGGATTTCGCCTTCGAGAATTTGTCCTCAATCGTGGAGCGCGCTCAGCAGAACGCCGACCGGTTCGTGCGTATCGACATGGAGGGCTCGTCGATCTTGGAGGCAACGCTGCGAATCTTCGAGCGCGTCTTTTCGGGGCACCCGAACGTCGGGCCCGTGCTGCAGGCATACCTCAAGCGCACCGCGCGCGACGTGCAGCGGGCGATCGAGCTTGGCGCCCGCGTTCGGCTCTGCAAGGGCGCGTATAAAGAGCCTCCCGAGATCGCCTACCAGCGGATGCCCGAGATCCGCACTCGCTATCTGGAATTGGCGCGCGCGCTGCTCGAGCGGGGAACCTATCCCGGAATCGCCACGCACGACCGTCGATTGATCGCGGCGATCAAGGCTTTCGTGAGGGAAACGCAGATGCCAAACGACCGGTTCGAGTTTCAGATGCTCTACGGATGCCGCCCCGGAGTGCAACGCGACATCGTGGCCGAAGGATATCGGCTGCGCATCTACGTGCCGTTCGGGACGCACTGGGCCGGATATTTTTATCGACGCGTCCTCGAACGGCGCGAGAACGCCTTATTTGCGCTGTCGTCGATCTTCTCTCGGTAGATGCGCGCGGTGGTCCAGCGCGTTTCGCGCGCATGCGTCCGCGTTCGGGAAGCTGCGATCGGCGAAATCGGCGTCGGTTCGATGGTGCTCCTCGGAGTCGGGGTCGACGACGGCCCCGACGACGCCCGCGCTATGGCGGAGAAGATCGCAGGATTGCGGATCTTTCCCGACGACCGAGGCTTGATGAACCGCTCGATTCGGGAATACGGCGGAGCGGTCTTGATCGTGTCGCAATTCACGCTGCTCGGCGACGCCCGCCGGGGGCGGCGTCCCTCGTTTATCTCGGCAGCAAAGGAGCCGGAGGCTCGCGCGCTCTACCTTTTAGCTGGTCACACCTTGGAATCCATGGGCGTTAAGGTAGCGTACGGCGAGTTCGGGGCCAAGATGGACATCGAGCTGGTCAATGAGGGCCCGGTCACGATCCTCCTCGATACCAAGCGAGCCTTCTAGACCTTACCAACCAGCCGCCCGGCTTCGAAGCGAGCCCTTTCATCCGCGCCCAACCTTTTGCCCAAACTTTCGGGCCCATAGCTGCGTTGTAGTAGGTGGAGAGCAATGCCGCCATATTCATTCGGCGGCGCGAGGAAATAGGTGAACAGAATAATGCCAGGCACAACGGAACAGAACCGGCGAGGCGGAGGGATGTCCGTCCGCGAGGCCGGCCAAAAAGGCGGCGAGACCGTAAAGCACAAGTACGGCGCGCAGTTCTATGAAGAGATCGGCCGCAAGGGAGGATTGGCGACCAAACAGGCACACGGCCACGAGTTTTACGAACAGATCGGCAAAAAGGGTGGCAAGAAGGGTGGCGAAGCCACGCGGGATCGTTATGGCCCAAACTTCTACGAACGCATCGGACAAAAAGGTGGGCAAAAAGTCAAACAGCTCATCGAAGAGGGTAAGCGCGCAGCGACCGCGCAGAAAAAGCGCGCGAGTTAACGCCGCACGGCTTGGGCGCTGCCTGAGCCTCTTCGTCTTCGCGGTCATTACTATCGGCGTGGGCAGTGCAGGGGCGTATCCGCTGGCTCCGACTCCCATGCCGAAAGCGTCTCCGACGCCCTCTCCACAGCCAGGCGGTAACGTCCTACCTTTCGACTCGACGGTGCTCTTCGTATTGGACGATCCGATCTCGTCGAAAGGTGCAAAGACCGGGCAGTTGGTCCGCGCGCATCTCAAGAGCGCGCTCGTCGTCGGAGGACGAACCGTCGCTCCGACGGGAGCGCCCGAGCAGATCCGTATCGTCGACGTTTCGCCGGCCGGCATCGCCGACACGTACGGCTTCGTCGACATCTACTTCGAGCCGCTCGCGCTCCCCGACGGCAGAATGCTGCCGTTGCGCGCGCCGGTTGCCCGTCTCGCGCCCAACGTCTCCACGGGACACGAGTCGACCGTCGAAGCCGAAGACACCGTCGGCGATATCTTCGTGCCGTACTACGCGCTGTGGCAGATCTTTCGCAACGGGAAGAACTTCGTGCTTAAGGTCGGCTCCGAGCTGCCTGCGCGGACGGAGGCAACGATCTCAGCCCAGCCCAACGGGACGATCGGGATCGTCACGCCGCCGCCGCTACCGCCCGGATCCTACGTGCCCAACTCCTCGTTTCCCGTGATCCCGATGGCGACGCCGATCGGTGGAACGCCGCAGCCGAAGCACCCGCCGACGCCCTCAGCCAGGCCTTCCCCGACGCCCACCGCATCGGGCGCGATGCTTTAGGCGCCCGCTCCCCGAAGAGGTGCCCGAGAAAGCGAGGGAATGATCTTGTTCGTTCGGTTAACGTGCGCGTTTGCAATTCTCGCCCTGACGGCATCTGGCGCTTATGCGGCCACGCCCATGCCGAAAGCAACGCTGTCGCCGATGCCGCAAGGCACGGAAGTCGCGTTCGTCCAGTCGATTCAGAAGGACCTGATGGCCCGTTTCCCCACGCAGGCCGATGCCGTGAGCGCGGGATACTTTCGTTTCGGCAACGAGGATGAGGACGGCGCTATCAGCTACGCGAACCTCCACTGGCAGAGCGGCAACCCGAGAGAGCCGAGTCAGCTCTGGTACGACGTGCACGGGAACCTCTTGGGCGCCGACTTCTCCGTGCTTCAGAGCTCTTCACCCGAGCCGCCGGCGATGTGGGGCGTCAGCTACCGGCGCTGGATTTCGTTCCGCGCTCACGTCCATTACATTTTGAACGGACCGAACGGTACCGAAACCTACGGAGCAACGAGCGTCAAAAAGTTCGTCGCCGCCGGCGGCAACATCGACGACCCGCAGCCGGCCGCCATCGTCAAGATGGGCCTCGCGAAAAACATCGCCGACGTAAAGCGCGTCTTCCTCTTCCCCTCGATCTGGGATCTCATTGTGTGGGTCAAACCGAACCCGCTCGGCGCATTCGCGGAAAAGAACCCGAATGTCACGCCGAGCGCCAACGCCGGCAAAGACGACATGTAAGTTCGCTTGCGCCGGCGAGCGCCGGCGCAAGCCAGTGAGTTAAGGAAAGCGCTACTTCTTAGGCGTGCACTGGGATTGTGCCGCCGTGTAGGCGACGTCGACCGCCTTGTCTTCCGACGTGGCGATCGTGGCGCGCTGCGAGTTGAACTTCAAATAGCTTTTTACGTCCTTCGCGTTGGCGGGGAGCGCCATCTCCGCCGGGCTAAATCCGCCGAGTGCGGGGTGGACGCGCTGGATCGGATACGACAGCATCGCCTGGTACATGCCCTGGAGATCGATGGAGAGCTGGCGCTGCTTGTCGTAGGCGGTCTGCAGCTCTTGGGCGGCCTGGTGCACCTGCGCAGCCGCCTGCGCGTCAGTCGTGAGGCGCGAACCGTCGCGTAGCTGGTTGATCTCCCGCTGGATCTCGTCGAGCGACTCCATTAGCACGGTCACCTGCTTGCCCAGCTTGTCGCGCGCCTGAAGGAAGCGTTGCTCGTAGTTCGGCTCGTTGAAGAGCGTGTTCAGATTGTCGAGCTGCACGCTCGCGCCGTCGAGCGTGCGATCGTTGGCCAGCATGGGAACGAACGCCGCGTTGAAGTGATCGGCAAGCGAGTTACAGTAGGGTGTCGAGATGACCGTAATGATCGTTTTGAGCGGCCGCGCGCTCGGCGAGGTAGCGCTGGGCGAGGGCGGCGGGAGCAAAACGGCGACGAGCGCTGCGAACAGGTTGAATATCAACATGACGAGTAACCGAAGTTACTCGTTCGTCCAGTAGTCCTTCAGCGCCTTGCCGCGTGACGGGTGCCGCAGCTTGCGCAGCGCCTTCGCTTCGATCTGGCGGATGCGTTCGCGCGTCACGCCGAACTCCTGGCCGACCTCTTCGAGTGTGCGCTGGTGGCCGTCTTCGAGGCCGAATCGCAGCACCAGAACCTTGCGCTCGCGCTCCGTCAGGTTCTGGAGCACGTCCTGCATCTTCTCTTTGAGCAGCATGACCGACGCAGCTTCCGCCGGCGCAACGGCCTCTTGATCTTCGATGAAGTCGCCGAGGTGCGAGTCCTCTTCTTCGCCGATCGGCGTCTCGAGCGAGATCGGCTCCTGCGAGATCTTCATGACCTCGCGCACCTTTTCGGGAGTCAGCGCCATGGCTTCGGCTATCTCCTCGACGGACGGCTCGCGACCGAGCTCCTGTAAGAGCTGTCGCGAAACCTTGATCAGGCGATTGATCGTCTCGACCATGTGCACTGGGATGCGAATCGTACGCGCCTGATCGGCAAGCGCGCGCGTGATCGCCTGGCGGATCCACCAGGTCGCGTACGTCGAAAACTTGTAGCCCTTGCGGTAATCGAACTTCTCCACCGCGCGGATCAGGCCGAGATTGCCCTCCTGAATCAGATCGAGGAAGAGCATCCCGCGACCGACGTACTTTTTGGCGATCGAAACCACGAGACGCAGGTTGGCCTCGGTGAGCTGGCGCTTCGCTTCCTCGCCGTTGTCCACGATTCTCCAGTCGGCGTTCCCGTCGCGGCGTGCTTCGAGATCGCCCGCCTCGATGCGCATGGCCAGCGACTTCTCCTGTTCCATCGAGAGCAGCGGGACGCGTCCGATCTCCTTGAGGTACATCCGAACGGGATCGTCGAGCGAGAGCCCGTCGGGAATCGTCTCCTCGACCTCTTCCTCGCGCTCGGCCTCCGGCTTCTCGTCTTTTTGCTCGTCGACAATCTCGATGCCGGCGCCCGTGATCTCTTCGAAGAACTCGTCGAGTTGTTCGGGGCTGACCTCATCGAGGACGTCAAACGTGCTGTTAATCTCCTCGTACGT
Source organism: Vulcanimicrobiota bacterium (assembly GCA_963722595.1). GTDB lineage: Bacteria > Vulcanimicrobiota > Vulcanimicrobiia > Vulcanimicrobiales > Vulcanimicrobiaceae > Cybelea. Next base: position 894,881 of record CAVRNN010000001.1, read on the forward strand.
TAGCGAACCCTGCGCCTTGCCGCGAGCGAGGAGCTTCTTTTTGAGCTCCTCGAGCGTCGCCGCCGGCGCCGGTTCCGCAACCGGTGCTCCCCCCTTCTTGCGTGCCACTATTTTTGTTCCCACCCCCTCTCTACGAAGTTTTCTCGTTTCTCGTTTTTGACAATTATCGCTTCAGTTTTGCGACGAGCGCTTCGAACTCTCCCCGTAACTCTTGCGACACCTCCTGGCCGCCCGCGATCCGATCGTCGATCAAGTCGGACAGCTCTCGGTAACGCCGCCGCTCCTCTTCGAGTTGCAAACGCTCCACCACCCGCTCCAAGTGCGCCCGCCGATCGTCCGAATCGCCGTAGCGCACCGCGGAACTTCGATCGCGCCGGCTCAACTCGGCCAGTACGTCGAGGCCGCCCTGCTCCTCGGCGAAGAGCCCGAAGACGTCGGCCGTCGTCGTCGCCGAGGCCCCCACGATCCTTTCATAGATCCGGCGGTACACCTCATTGCGGAAGCGCGACGCCGAGATGCGAGGGCCGTACTCTTCGCCGAGCGTGGGCTCTTCGAGCAAAATGCTCAAGACCTCGCGCTCGAAGGAGAGCGGTTCCACCGATGTCGTGACGTGGCGGCTTTCGGACAGGCCCCGCGCGCGAGGCGAGAAGTTGGCGCTGTCGGCGAGGAACCGGCTATTCCGAAGGTCGTCGACGTTCACCTGCAGCCGGGCCGCGACGTAGACGCGCCAGCGGTCCCACTCCTCACGCGGCGTTAATGCGCGGATGAGCGCCTCAGCCTTCGGTGCGACCTTGGCCGGCGAATCGAAGCCGGCGCGCAGCCGCTCCACTTCGAGATCGATCTTGAACTGGATTGCGGGTTTGGCATCATCCAGAAGACGCCGGAACGCGTCGGACCCCCGGGTTCGCACGAAGCTATCGGGGTCTTCTCCCGGCGGCAGCAATGCGATGCGTACGGCCGATCCTGCGTGCTCGATAGCGTTAGACGCGACGTCCACCGCTTTGGTTGCGGCGGCGCTGCCGGCGGCGTCGCCGTCGAAGCAGAGGAACACATAGTCGGCGTACTTGCGCAGCTCGGCCGCCTGCTCCGGAGTGAAAGACGTGCCGAGCGCTGCCACGGCGTTCTCGAAGCCGGCCTGGTGGAGCGCGATGCAGTCGAGGTAGCCCTCGACCACGATGATCGTGCGGTCGCTCTGCGCCGCCTTGCGCGCGAGGTTGAGCGCGAACAGGTGGCGCCCCTTCGTGTGGACCGGCGTCGTCGACGTGTTGAGATACTTCGGCTCGGCTTCGCCGAGCGCGCGGCCGCCGAACGCGATCACCTCGCCCGTCGTCGAATACGTCGGGATCATGAGGCGGTCGCGGTAGAAGTCGTAATATCCGCGCTGCCCGGTCTTGACCAAGCCCGCCCGCGCGGCGAGCGCGAGGTCGAAGTCGTTGCGCTCAAGTTCTGACGTGAGGCCGCCCCAGGAGCCCGGCGCGTAACCCAGTCCAAATCGCTCGATCGTCGCGGATGAGAAGCCGCGCTTGGCGCAGTAGGCGCGGGCCGCGGCGCCCGCCTCGGCCGCCAGCATGCGCGCGAAATATGCTGCGGCGACGCGATTCGCCTCATAGATCGTCTCTCGCTCGCTGCGCGCCCGGCTTTCGCGTGGGCTCTCCGGCTGCAGCTCGACCCCCGCCTTCGTCGCGAGCAGCCGGACGGTATCGCCGAAGCTCGCATTGTCGAGCTTCTGCACGAAAGTGATCACGTCGCCGCCGACGCCGCAGCCGAAGCACTTGAAGAACCCGCGGTCGGGGTGCACGTGAAACGACGGTGTCTTTTCTGAGTGAAACGGGCAGAGGCCGACCAGGTCGTTCCCGCGCTTGCGCAGCTGAACATATTGGCCGATGAAGTTAGCGATGTCGACGCGGTCGCGGATCTCGCGGAGCGTGCTCTGGTCGTACTTCACTTTTTACATACTTTCCGCAATCGGATGGAGATTGCTTGCTGCGCGCGAAAGCGACGCTCGTGAAACGCATCTTCGACCCGGTACACCACTTCATCGAGTTATCCACAGCGGAAGCGGAATTGCTCGACGTGCCGGTGATGCAACGGCTGCGCCGTCTCCGGCAACTCGGCCTCGCATACCTCGCGTTTCCTTCCGCCGAGCACTCGCGTTTCAGCCACGCACTGGGTGCGCTTGCGATGGGCACGCGCGCCTACGACGAGCTGGCCCGCCATACGCCAGATCTGTTCGCGAACGCGGCCGATGCGGCATACCAGCGGCGCCTCGTCCGCGCCGCGCTGCTGTTGCATGACATCGGGCACGGGCCCTTCAGCCACTCGTGCGAAGCGGTGCTCGGAATCCGGCACGAGGCACGCACCGCCGAGCTGCTCGCGCTGCCGGAGCTCGCCGATCGCGTCGCCGCCCTCGACGTCGACGTCGCCGACGTACTGGCGCTCATCGTCGGCGATCCGGACGGACGCTATTCGACGCTATGCGAGGTGGTAAGCGGGCCAAACCTCGACGCCGATCGCATGGACTACCTGCAGCGTGACGCCTACTTCACCGGCGTCGCGACCGGGCGCTACGACGCGGAGCAGCTCATCGCCTCGCTGCGCGCGATCGAGCGCGGCGGTCGCTTCGCAATCGGCATCGACCGGCGCGGGATCGTGGCGCTGGAATCCTTCGTCATGGCGCGCTACATGATGTTCGCATCCGTCTACTTCCACCACACGACGCGCATGTTCGAGCACGTGCTGCACGAGGTGCTTCGCGAGCTGTGGCCCGACCCGCGGCTCCTGGATTCGATCGACGAGTTTTTGCACTGGGACGACTTTCGGGTTATGGACTCGCTCGACTACGAGAGGAGCGCGGCCGCGAACGCGTTGCGCAATCGCGTGCGCGTCTACGGGCTCGCGGCGGAGTTCAACGCCGAGCGCGATCTACGAGCCTTCGAAGCCTGCGAGGCCGCGCTACGGGAGCGCTTCGGCGAACGCAACGTCTGGGCGGACTCGCAGTCGCAGCTGCTGCATCGCCTGCCGTTTGGAATCGGTCAGGAACAGACGGTCTGGGTGGACCGCCCCGGTGGCGCCGTCGACGCGCGCGAGGCATCGGACCTCATCGCAAAACTCAGCGGCAAGGCCTACTGGCGCAAGCTATTCGTCCGCGCCGACGCCGGACCCAACGCCCGGGCCGAGGCGCGCGAGATCTGTGCCGGGGTCTTGTCCTCAGCTTAAAGCGCCGATCGCTGCCTGCGCCGCGGCTAACCGTGCGATCGGCACGCGATATGGCGAGCAGGAGACGTAATCGAGCCCCAAAGCGTCGCAGAACGCGACGCTGCTCGGTTCTCCGCCGTGCTCGCCGCAGATGCCGATCTTCATGCCCGGGCGCGCGCCGCGTCCCAGCTCTACGGCCTGGCGCATCAACCCGCCGACGCCGCGCCGGTCGAGCACCTGGAACGGATCTTCCTTGAGAATCCGCTTCTCCAGATAGACGGGGATGAACGACGCCTCCGCGTCGTCGCGGCTGTAGCCGTACGTCGTCTGCGTGAGGTCGTTGGTGCCGAACGAGAAGAACTCGGCGAATTCGGCGAGCTCGTCGGCGACAATGCAGGCGCGCGGAAGCTCGACCATCGTGCCGATGCGGTACGGAAGGGCGACGCCGCGCTCGGCGAGCACTGCGTCGGCCACGCGCTTCGCGGCATCGCGCGTCGTCTGCATCTCCTCCTTCGTGCCGACGCCCGGGATCATGACGTCGGGGCGCGGGTCCGCGCCGCGGCGCTTCAGCTCGCACGCGGCCTCAAAGATCGCGCGTACCTGCATCTCGTAGATCTCCGGGAAGACGATGCCGAGGCGGCAGACGCGCAGCCCCAACATGGGGTTCTGCTCGTGCAGCTGCTGCACGCGCCGCAGGATGGCTTCCTTCGCGCGATACTCGGAGGAATCCGCGCCCTCGCGCAGGCGCAGCTCCGTCGTCTCGACGAGCAGCTGCTCAAGTGACGGGAGAAATTCGTGCAGGGGCGGGTCGAGTAGGCGGATCGTGACGGGGAGGCCGTCCATCGCCTTCAAAATGCCGGCGAAGTCGTCGCGCTGAAACGGCAGCAGCTTCTCGAGCGACTTCTGACGCGCCCCGGAATCCGCCGCCATGATCATCTGATGCACGATCGGCAGCCGCTCCGGCTGCATGAACATGTGCTCGGTGCGGCACAGGCCGATGCCCTGAGCTCCTAGGTCGCGGGCGCGCGCCGCATCCTCGGGAGTATCCGCGTTCGCCCACACCTGCATGCGGCGCAGCTCGTCGGCCCACGACAAGAACGTCGCCAGCCAGTCGGGCAGGCGGCTAGGCGGACGAATCAAATTCAGCTCGCCGAGCGCGACGTTGCCGGTCGTGCCGTCGATGGTGATCCAGTCGCCCTCTTTCAATTCGGTGCCGCTCAGGGTCGCGCGCTTCGTGCGCCCGTCGATGCGCAGCGCGTCGCAGCCGGCGACGCACGGCTTTCCCATTCCACGCGCCACGACGGCGGCATGCGACGTCGCTCCGCCCTTCGCTGTCAGGATGCCCTCGGCGGCGATCATGCCGTGCACGTCGTCCGGAGTCGTCTCCGTCCGCACGAGGATCGTCTTGAGCCGGCGCTCCTTCCACTCAACCGCATCCTCCGCCGTGAAGACGACTTGGCCCGCGGCCGCGCCGGGCGACGCGTTGAGGCCTTTGCACACGACGCCAACCGTCTCGCTTGGATCGATGCGCGCGTGAAAGAGCTGGTCGAGCGACTGCGCGCTGACCATTCCCACGGCGCGGCGCCGATCGATCAAGCCTTCGGCAACCAGATCGAGCGCGATCCTGACGGCGGCCTCGGCGGTGCGCTTCGCGCTCCGCGTCTGCAGCATGAACAGTTTGCCGCGCTCGACGGTGAATTCCAAATCCTGGACGTCGCGATAATGCCGCTCTAGCCGCTGCGCGATCTGTTCGAACTGCGCGTACACCTGCGGCTGCCGGCGTGCCAGATCCGCGATCTTCTCGGGCGTGCGAATCCCGGCGACGACGTCCTCGCCCTGGGCGTTGTTGAGATATTCGCCGAACAACGCGTGCTCGCCGGTGTTGGGATTGCGCGTGAATGCGACGCCCGTCCCCGAATCGTCACCCATATTCCCGAACACCATCTCCATGACCGTCACCGCGGTGCCCCAGTCGTCCGGGATCCGATTGAAGCGGCGGTAGTCCACCGCGCGCTTCGAGTTCCACGAGTCGAACACCGCGACGACGGCGCAGCGAAGCTGCTCGCGGACGTCCTGCGGAAAGGCCTTGTGGGTGCGCTCGCGCACGATCGCCTTGAATCGCTCGACCAGCCCCTTCCACGTCGCGGCGTCGAGCTGGGCGTCGTTCTGTACGCCGTGTGCCTTCCGCGCTTCGTCGATCAGCTCTTCGAACTCGTGCTTGGCGGTGCCGAGCACCACGTTGGAGAACATCATGATGAAGCGGCGGTAGGCGTCCCAGGCGAAGCGCTCGTTCTGGGTCAGCCGCGCGAGCCCGGCGACGGTCTCGTCGTTGAGCCCGAGATTCAGGATCGTGTCCATCATGCCCGGCATCGAGACGCGCGCGCCGCTGCGCACCGAGACCAGCAGCGGATTCTCTTTCGAGCCGAAGCGCTTCCCAGTGCGTTCCTCGAGCTCGGCTAGCGCCGCGTCCACCTGCTCCTGCAGCCCGTCGGGAAACGCGCCGCCGGCTTCGTAGAAACGCAAGCACGCATCGGTGGTGATCGTAAAGCCCGACGGAACGGGCAGGCCCGCGGCGCTCATCTCGGCGAGGCCCGCGCCCTTGCCGCCGAGCGTGTTGCGGATCGACGAGCCCGGCGGCAGCGTTGCCCCCTCGTCGAAGAAGTAGACGTATTTCGTTCTAACCTGCACCCCGTTCTCTTCGCTCCTACAGTCGATCGTCTAAATAGGATTGCAGCGCGTCGCTCGCTACGCGATCCTGCTGCATCGAATCGCGCTCTCGCACAGTCACGCTCCCGTCGCCGAGGGTCTCGTAGTCGACGGTGACGCACAGCGGCGTGCCGATCTCGTCCTGGCGCCGGTAGAGCTGCCCGATGTTGCCCTCGTCGTACTGCGTGCGATGCGACCGCCGCAGCGCCACCTCGATCGTGACCGCGCGCTCGACCAGCTCGGGTTTGTTGCGCGCAAGCGAAAAAACGGCCACCTGTACGGGAGCGATCTGGGGATCGAAGCGCAGCACGGTGCGCTCCGTCTCCTTGCCGTTGGGATCGACGCTGCGCTCGCGCTCGTAGGCATCGATCATGAACGTGAGGACGGTACGATCCACACCGGCCGAGCTCTCGATCAGCAGCGGCGTGTAGTGCGTCTTGCTCGCCTCATCGAAAAACCGTAGGTCTTTGCCGGACAGCTTCATATGCGCGTCGAGGTCGTACGTGCCGCGGTGCGCGATCGACTCGAGCTCGCCCCAGCCCCACGGAAACAGGTACTCCACATCAACGCCCGCCTTGGCGTAGTGCGGCCGCTCCGCTTCGCCGAGTTCGTAGAAGCGCAGCCGTTCCGACGCGATGCCGTAGCTCGCGTACCACGCCTTGCGCCGGTCAACCCACTCCGCGAAGGCCGCCATGTCTCTGCCATCGTCAGGGACGAAATACTCGAGCTCCGCCTGCTCGAACTCGCGCAGGCGATAGGTAAAATTGCCCTGGGGTGATCTCGTTGCGGAAGGACTTGCCGATCTGCGCCACGCCGAACGGCGGACGCTTCCGCGCGCTCTGGTAGATGTTTTTGAAGTTGACGAAGATGCCCTGGGCCGTCTCCGGACGTAGGTACGCAACCGATGAGGTGTCTTCCATGGGACCGACCCACGTGCGCATCATCAAGTTGAAATTGCGCGGCTCGGTGAACGAGCCTCTGCTGCCGCAGTCAGGGCACCGCGACCTATCCGCGAGCTGATCGTAGCGAAACCGGTGCTTGCAGACCTTGCAGTCGATCATAACGTCGTGAAACGCGTCGACATGTCCGGATGCCTTCCAAACCAGCGGGTGCATCACGATCGCTGAATCGAAGGCGACGACGTCGTCGCGAAGCTCGACGGTGTCCCGCCACCACGCGCGCTTCACGTTGCCTTTCAGGACCGCGCCAAGCGGCCCGTAGTCCCAAAATCCGTTGATCCCGCCGTAGATCTCGCTCGACTGAAAGATGAAGCCGCGCCGCTTCGCAAGCGCGGTGATCTCTTCCATGCTGACGCGCGCAGCCGACGCCGTGGTATCCATCGAAGCGCTCAATTTATCCGCGGTTGAGGAAACCCCCGCCGTAGCGGTCAGTGCACCGCGATCGCCTCCGGGTTATTGATCTGCCCGCTCGTCCCATCGAGAACCTGAGCCGGCGAAGCGTTTCCGTTCGCTCCCGCGGCAAACACCTCGACGTTATTGTCTCCGTAGTTGGCCACGTAGATTCTTCGTTTCGAATCCAGCGCGATTCCGATGGGCAGAGACAAGGTGGTGTTCGACCCGCTGATCGTACGCGTGGGGGAGGCGTTGCCATTGGCACCGGCCGCGTAGACCGTCACGGATGGACTGTTTGGATAGTTGGAGTCGGTTACGTAGATGCTCTTTGAGTTATCGACCGCGACGGCGCCGGGACCGACGAGGCCGGTGTTCGATCCTCCGATCGTTTGTATGGGCGCGGCGTCTCCGGTGGATCCGGCGGCGTAGACGGTTATATAACCCGGCTGGCTCGGTCCTCCGTTGTCCTCATTCACGATATAGACGTTTCCGTCGGAGTCCAGGGCAATCGCAACCGGTTCCGTGAGCCCCGTGCTTGGACCCGATATCGTCGCTTTCGGTGCGACGTTGCCGTTCGCCGATGCACTAAATATTCTAACGCTATTGTTGAGATCGTTGACGACGTAGATATTCTTCTTAGCATCGACGGCGACGCCGAAGGAGCCGTCCAGACCGGTGTTCGAGCCCTTTATCGTCCGTTCGGGACTCGCGTTGCCGTTTGCGGTCGCGCTGTAAACCGTCACGCTGTCCTGATAGACGTTTGCGACATAGACTTTGCCGCTCTTGTCGATTGCAACGCCGGCGGGGCTTCCCAGTCCAGTGGATGAGCCGCTGATGTCGCGCGTCGCGCGCTGCATCCCTGAGGCATTTTTGGGATAGATGGCCACCCCAGGTAGGATCGCTGTCCCGGTACCGAGACTTCCCACGTACATCTGCTGTTTGCGCGCGTGCATCGGCGCCACCCCAAGGCGCAGCGGCGACACGGCGGGAGAGATAGAAGGGCTGCCGGCCGCGCCACATGCCACAAGGCTCATCATCACAACGGTCGACAAAAGCCAATACGAAGCTTTACAAAGCTGACTATTCACGGCGCACCTCCGCTTGGCGAACGTTGAAAAAGGCTTTCGGCGTCCTCTTTAACGCACCTTCGCGGACGGTTCGTGGAACGAAACCCTAGAGCCGCCGTACGGCGCGCAGGACGCGGTCGCGCAGCCGAAGCGGCAGCAACGCGAGGACGTTCATGCCGTGGGCCGAGCCCAGCACGTAGCGCGCTTTCGGGCGGGGCGCGGTGAGCGCGTGCACGATCGCCCCGGCAACGCGCTCCGCGGGCATGCCCGCCCCCTCTTGCGATTTCACGAAGTGCAGAAGGTTCTCGAGCGCAGGATAGTAATGGGGGCGCGCGTCGGAGCCCAGTGCGGCGAGAACGCGCTCCCGCGTCTGCGCGCCTTTGCGCCAGATCGGTGTGTTGACCGCGGGCGCCTCGATCAGCGAGACCGCGATTCCAGCGGGTCGGAGCTCGATCCGCAGCCCGTCAGAAATAGCGCGCAACGCGAACTTCGACGCGCTGTATGCGGCGTTATACGGCATCGCTAGACGCCCCGCAATCGAGCCCACGAACACGACGCGGCCACCGGGCGATAGGAGGTGCAGCAGCGCGGCCTGCACGAGCGCGAGAGCGCCGACGACGTTGACGTCGAGCATCTCGCGCAGGTCGGCGATCGGAATGTGTTCGAGCGGGCCGCCGGTGGCGATGCCCGCGTTGCTGACCACACCGATCAGCTGCACGCCGCTCGACGCGATCTCGCTCATGGCCCCGGCGATCGACGCGTTATCGGTGACGTCGAGGAAGACCGGGCGCAGATTCGCGTGCTCGGCTCGCAGCCGCGCGGCATCATCTTCGTTGCGTACCCCGGCGAACGCGACGTACCCGGTGCGCGCGAGAAGGACTGCAGTGGCCGCGCCGATTCCCGTTGAGGCGCCGCTGATGACGACGCCCCGCAGAGGGCTCACGGCGACGCCCGTTCGGCTCGCTCGGCGCGCGCGTCCCGATTGAGGCGCCGCTGGATTCGCGCATCGCCGAACACTCGGTCGACGAGCCCCGGGAAGAGCTTGGCGAGGACGATCGGCACCGCGTAGTAGCGCGGCACGATCACGCAACGGCGCGGCCGCGAAACCGCGCGCACCACCGCGCGGGCGACGATGTCGGGGCCCGGGAGGCCGTCGCCCATCGCGGCGTTCATTCGGCTGCGAACGAAGCCGGGCTCGATCAGCGTCACGCCAACGTTCGAGCTGCGCGCCTCGCGCCGCACCGTGTCCGTGAGGCCGCGCAGGCCGAACTTAGAGGCCGAATAGATGCCCATCACGCCCGCCTCGCCCGCGATCGAGCCGACGTTGACGATCGCGCCGCGCCCGCGCGCCATCATCACGGGTAGCACCGCGTGAATCATGCGGGCGGAGCCGAGCAAGTTCACCTCCACGACGCGCTGCAGCTCCTCGTCGGTGTCGTCGCAGAGCGCCGGGCTCGAGCCGAGTCCAGCGACGTTCGCCAGCACGTCGATCGTTCCGAACGCATCCAGCGTGGCCTTCACGAGCCGATCGATGTCGTCGCGAATCGTCACGTCGGTCGCGACCGCCAGCGCCCGAACGCCGAAGCGATGCACGTCGCTCGCAAGCCGGTCGAGGATGGCGGCCTCGTTCTCCGGCGCGGCCAGCACGACGTGCGCGCCATGCGCAGCGAGCGCGCGGACCGTCGCCGAGCCGATATCGCCCGACGCGCCGGTGACAATCGCAACCTTGCCGGCGAGGTTCACCGCGTCTTCTTCCGCTCTTTGAGAAACGCCGCCGCGGCGCGCTTTCCCGCGCGCGCCAGCCACGCCTCGACGATCACGTCCTTGAGCTCGTTCGACGTGATCTTGCCGAGCCGTATCAGCACGGCAGGATAGCCGTCGAAGTGCGGCGTCGTGAAATAGACCGCAGGATCGCTCGCAAGCAACACCTCTTTCATTTCAAGATCGGCGGTCATGATGCCCAAGATCGGCCCGGTAGGCGCCATGTTTCCGAGCGCGGCGAAATCCGACTTCCGCAGCGGCCTCTCCCAAGTGAAAAACTTCTTGTTGACGATCCAGGCGGCTTTGCCGCTTGACGTCGCCTCCTCAGTTGCGCCGGGCAAAGCAAGCGCGATTCGGCGCACGTCACGCCACGTCGCCATCAAACGCTCAGCACTTCGCGTCGAAGATGCCGAGCTTGCACCATGCCTGCATCGGAACCCCGTACTTTCGCATGTAGCCCACGCCCATGGCGCCGCCGCCGCTAAGGACGAGCGTCCAGCGGCCGTCCCGCCTTTGATACAGCGACTCGCCGCCCCCCGCGCCGTACCATTCGCCCTTCGCCCACCCGCCGGCGACGAGGACGTAGGGAACGAACGGACCTTGCATCAATTTCCGTACGCTTTCGACATCTCGCTGCGCTCCACTATCTTTAAAGTAGTCGCGGCACGGCCCGTCATCGCGCGGAACGGGAATACCCGCCATCAGGCGTGCGTCCGTGCCGGCTCCCAAAGCGTGTGACGTCAAGCGGCAGCGCTCGTTCAAAAAATCCAATGCCTGCCAGCCGAACGAGAAACGCTGCACGAGGATCGCGTCGGAAACGAGCTCTCCTTCCATTCGGCCGCCACTCGTGAGGACCGTCGCGTAGCGGCCTACGACGTTCACCCGCCTCACGACTGGGGCGCGCTTTGGATCGAAATAGAGCGCCCCGACGGCGGCCCCCTGCGCGGTCGATGCGTACGCTACCACGGCGGCGATCACAGCCAGCATCAATGAGTCTCCCTTCGGACTGCTAACCATTGCGCGAAGATCCAAACGGCCGCCACCGCTGCTAGGTTGTAGGCGTTGGCATCCCAGGCATCCTTGCTGTGGGGAAACACCGATAGTTGTGGCGCCAGCACGATGGCGCTAAAGACCAAGAGCATCAGCGCGAGCAGCCGCGCGGCCAGAACGTCGAGCAAGGCCGAAAGGATCGCGATCCCCGCGAGCACGAACGCGACGCCCGTCAGCACGACCCAGAACCCCTGGCTCGGCGGCAGCCATTTCGGGACGAGCGGCGCTACCGCAGGGATCCCCGTCAGGTGCGCCAGACCGAAGTCCACAGAGCTGAGTCCAACGAGCCAACGGGTGACTACGGTCGTTCGAGTCTGCTGTCGCGATTCTTGCGGCGAAGAGACGGCGTACACGATCATCGCTGTAGCGACCAAGATGATCTGCTGCCCGACTCCGTCCAAGATCCCGATGTAAACCGCCGGATTATTTCCGAGTATGTGGGGTGCCGTGTACAGTCGCGGTAACCAAAAGATCGTGAAGATGCCGTAGAGAGCGCCGAGCGCGACCGCGCCGGCGCGCGCCGTGCGCCTCCAAAGAATCGCGACCCCCGCGATCACGAGGCACGCGCCGGCAATAGCGGCGAGGACTGCGCGTCCGGGAACGTTGTCGCCAAACGCCTGAATCGGCTCGTACCCCGCAGCAAACGCGCCCCACGCGAGGTCGATCGCTCCCGTCGCAATCGTCGCGAGGGCATAAACAATGATGCCAAACCTCATCTCAATCGCCTTTATCGTGCGGGCCGTCCCGCCATCCTCCTCGAAATATGCGCGCGTGACCTGGGAAGCCGTCACCGCCATCGCCACCGCGTCGACTGGATGCGTTATCCTTATCACGGCGGTCGTCGGAGCGTACCAATTCGGCCAATTGCGCCAACAACGGCGCGACTTCGCGGCGATCGAGCTCATGCGCTCGCTACAGGACACGACGTTCTCGCGAGCCTTTCGGCTCACCATGCAGCTTCCCGCCGATGCTTCCGCCGCCGAGGTCCTCGCGTGCGGGCAGGAGACCGAAGAAGCCGCGATGGTCATCGCCTTTCGATTCGAGACCCTAGGTCTGATGGTGTACCGCGGCGCGATTGCGTTCGACGTGATGGACGAGCTCGTCGGCGGCGCCACCGTGAACCTTTGGAACAGGCTCAAGAACTGGATCGGCTGCACGCGCGAAACTGCCGGTTGGTCGATGTACTGCGAATGGTTTCAATGGATCGCCGAGCAGTTCGAAAAGCGCGGTCGTCTTCAACAGATGCCCGCGCACGTTCGACTCAAGGATTGGATTCCCAATCGGCCCAGGAGCTAACAAGTAGGACCGCGACCCACGCAGCTCCGGGTTCGATTCGCGGGGGCTCCAGCCGAGCGGCTGAACTGCCGTTGCGAATGCGAGAGAGGTGAGCTAAAGTCGGGCTGCCTGGGTTATCAAGCCGATGGACACATCGAAACGCGCGAGGCGTCGCAGTAATGCGGCGCCTCTTTTAGCGTCCTCAGTCACTGTAACGGCCATGGATTATGAAGCGGATATCTTCTGACGCCCTTGGGATACGAGCTTGGATGAGCGCGTAGCCAGTCTTCGGAAAGCACCGCTAAGTATTCGAAGTATTCCCATCCGTTCGGATCGCCTGCCTCTCTTCCGAGCGCCGCATAATCGGTAAGCCGCTTCCAAGCGCTGAGGGTGATACCGCAATATGAGTCGACGAATATGCTCTGGTCTACTATCCCGTTCTTGACAAGGAGACCCATTAGCTCAAAGGTGTTTCCGACCAAGACCGTCGCTCGGTGCGTATCGACGTATCGCTGGTCGACGTTTGGCGGCGGCAAGCGACGGAATATCGCAATTTCATAAGCGCGAAACTCCGCATCGGCTAGCGCCGACTCCAGGTCGTTATTCACGATACTGAGGGCGGCCGCAAATTCGCCACTGTCGAGTTTCTCGCCGACGGCGATCAAGGCTTGGATCTGGTTGGCGGCGCGGAGATGCCGTAGCTGGATTAGCGCGGCCAAAGCCGTTGCTGCCACAATCGTCACCGTAACCAGAGCGGCGACCGTATTGATCAGCTCGAGAGGCATTCAGGACGACACCGGAAGAGCATGCGCTTTTGGCTGCGTCTCCACGCGCAGTTGGCCGCAGGCGGCGGCGATATCCCGGCCCATGTTTTGCCGCACGGTTACGGGCACACCCGCTTCGTCGAGGATCGCGGCGAACTTCCAGATCTTCGCCTCGGGTGTCGCTGCGAATGCGGCGTCGGGCGTCGAGTTGTAGGGAATCAGGTTCACGTGGTAGAGATGACCGCGCATGAGCCTGGCCAGCGCGCGCGCACATGCGGCGTCGTCGTTGACGCCGTCGAGCATCACGTATTCAAAGAAAATCTTGCGATTGGTCTTGGCGATGTAGCGCTCGCAGGCGGCCATCAGCTGTGCGAGCGGAAAGCGCCGATTGACGGGCATCAGCTTCGACCGCAGTTCGTCGGTCGGCGCGTGCAGCGAGATCGCCAGGTTCACCTGCAGATGCTCGTCCGCGAATGCGTCGATCTTATCGACGATGCCGACAGTCGAGATCGTGATGTGGCGGTGCCCTAGCCCGAAACCGTGCGGATCGTTGAGCAGCGCCACGGCTTCCATCACGGCCGCGTAGTTGTGGAACGGTTCTCCCATGCCCATGAACACGACGTTGGTCACGCGCTTGCCCCGCGCGGTAAGCCGGCGCGCGAGGAACAGGGCTTGATCGAAGATCTCGCCTGCGGCGAGATTGCGGCTGAAGCCCGCCTGTCCGGTCGAGCAGAACGAGCACCCAAACGCGCAGCCCGCCTGCGATGAAATGCACAGCGTCGTGCGGTCGCCGCGGTGCTCCATCAACACCGCTTCCACTTCTTTGCCGTCGCGCAGCCGGAACAAACACTTGGTCGTGTGACCATCCGATGACTCTTGCAGCACCTCGGTCTCGAGCGACGAGAACGTCACGCCGTCCTCGGCGAGTGTCGCGCGCAGCTGCAACGGCAACGTCGTCACGTCGCGAACGTCGTCTATCAGCTCCTTCGCGGCCGCTCGGTAGAGCTGGCCGAGCCGATACGGCTTTAGCTCGAACTTGCGCGCGAACGCCTCGGCGCCGCCGACGCCGGCGCGCTCTGCAACGTCACGCAGCCAGATCGCCTGAGGATCGCGCCTCATTCGAAAAGACTTCCTTGCCGACTCTCCACCGTCTGGACGAGACACGCCGGGGGCTCGTCCAGTTTCGCGCGCACCGCCTTGAGATCGTCCCAGACCAAACGCTTGACGCCATCGATCTGGCCGCCGGTTTGCCGCAAAACGTATGCCGGATGGAACGTGACCATTAGGGGCGTGTCGCGAGGGCCGATGTACCAACGGCCGCGCATGCGCGTGATCTGGAAGTCTGACCCCAAGAACCACTTCGCTGCCGGCGAGCCGAGCGCCAGGATGACCTCAGGCGCGACGATGGCGATCTGCTCCTCCAGGAACGGACGGCAGTTATCCATCTCGTTCGCATCCGGCGCGCGATTGCGCGGCCCGTTCGGCCCCGGAAGCGTCGGCCGGCACTTCACGGTGTTGCAGATGTAAACGTCTTTGCGCGGCAGCCCGATCGCCAAGAGCATCCGGTCGAGAAGCTGACCGGCCCGACCGACGAACGGCCGTCCGAACTCGTCCTCCGTTTCTCCCGGTCCTTCGCCGACCACCATCAGCCGTGCGAACGGGTCGCCCTCGCCGTAGACGTTGTGGCGCCGCTCATAACCGATCGCGCATTTTCTGCACGCGGCCGCGGCGGTGGCGGCTTCCTCAAGCAAGTGCTCGCGCGACGCGTCGCTCATCGGTTACGCTTGCGACTCGGTCACCGATACCGCCTGACCGAACGCGACGACCTCGCACGCGCCATCCTCGCCCTCCGAGACAAAGAATTGGAGACCGATCACCGCATTGGCCCCAAGCTCGTCGGCCCGCTTCCGGAGCGCCTCCAGCGCCTCGGCGCGCAGCTGCTCGGCGTCGCTGAGGAACTCCGCGCTCGCGACGCCGATCAGCATGCCGAGGCTGCGAAACGTCGAGCGCAGCCGGTTGCGCGGACGCGACGCTGTGCCCGACACGTAGCCGAACGTCCGCGTCGTGCGATAGCCGTCAAGCCGATCGAACGTGACGACGTTGTCGTTCGCGATCACGTCGCCAAGCAGGCGCCTTCGAATTGCCGGTGGCAAGTAACGGGCATGCCGGAGGTTTCACCGTCGGTTCTGATCATCCGCCTCGACGGAATGGGCGATGCCCTCGCTCTGACACCGCTGCTCGCCGCGTTGCGCGGCCGAGCGATTCCGGTCGACGTCGTCCTGCGCCACGCCAACGCAGGCGTTTTCGCGCCGGCCGCTACGCGACGCATCGTCATTGCCGATATCGATTTGCGCTCGGCATCGCAATCCAACGTCAATCGAATCAAGGTGCTGGGTCACGGCCTTCGCGCCCACGATTACTCGCACGTGCTCGTGGCGACCGAGGACCCGAGCGGCTACCGCCTCGCCGGCACCGTCGGCGCGCCGGTTCGCGTCGGTTTCACCAACGGCTGGGGGAAGCCGCTCAAGAGCCTCTGGTCGCGGAGGTTTCTCACCCGTGCGGTTTATCGCAGCGCCGGACTCGACCCGCGCGCCCCGCACGAATGCGAAGTGCTCTTCAAACTCGGCGGGACGCTGACCGGCGAGACATCACCGACAAGAGACGCCTCGGAGCTGCGTCCGCTGGTGCTCGAACACGCGCCGCAGCCCGATGAGCGCGTCGCCGTACAGATAACGGATAAGTGGGAGCGGCTCGGAATCCCGGTGCGACATGTCGTCGAGCTCGTGCGCCGGCTCGCCTCGAGCGCGGGCCTTCGCATGCTGTGCGCGCGAGCCGAGGCATCCTATGCGGCGCGCATCGCCCAGGCCACGGGCACCGGGATCGACTACTTCGACGGCCTTGCGGAGTGGAAGGCCGCGACCGCCGCGGCGGCCGCGCTCGTCGCGCCGGATTCGGGCGCGATGCACGTCGCCGGCATGGTCGGCACGCCAGTCGTCGGCGTCTTTCCAGCCGGCCGCGATTTCCCGTTGCAGGTCGCTCGTTGGGCGCCGTGGGCCGCCCCTCACCGGATCGTTCGCGCCGACGAAGGGTGGCCGGCGCGCGCCGCCGATGCGCTTGCGAATCTGCTTTCCGCCTGAACTATCTACACGGACCAATGCGACGATAGAGCTCGATGCCGCCCGCGACGGCGACCTCGACGTAGCGCGCCTCCAAAAGCAGTTGCGCAAAGGCATCATTATACTCTTGGAGCCGGGGCGACTCGGGAAAATCCCGGTCGATGAGCACGAAGCACGCAAATGTCTCGATCGCAGGGAACTCGGGAAGCAGACGCGCGTAGGGATCCGTCACCGCGAGGTGCGTATAGGCTTCCTCCTGAGTCGCGACGCTGACCTCGTTGGGCAGCGTCGTCAAGAACTGGTCGAGCGCGACGTCGCGCGGCTGGACGGCGCGCAGGTTCATCCCCGGATGCAGCGGATCGGCCACCGCGAATTCCAGCAGGCAGAGCGCGACGCACGCGATTGCTGTGGGC
Organism: Vulcanimicrobiota bacterium; assembly: GCA_963722595.1. Classification (GTDB taxonomy): domain Bacteria; phylum Vulcanimicrobiota; class Vulcanimicrobiia; order Vulcanimicrobiales; family Vulcanimicrobiaceae; genus Cybelea. The sequence continues at coordinate 911,580 of CAVRNN010000001.1, forward strand.
CGGATGCGCGCGGGCTCTACCCGCCGCAGCGCCATCGCGAATCCCACGAGCACGTAGCCGATCCACGCCCCGGAATAGTGCGTGCCGAGTGTGAACGTCGTCGACATGCGCGAGAGCAGGACCTCGCCAAGCGGTGCGACCGCGAGCCAGAACACCCGCGTTCGCAGCGGCAGAAAAAGCAGCGGCACGAAAATCAGCAACAGGAAGCCCAATCGCGCCACGAGCCCCGGCAAGAGCGCTGGAACGTCTGCTCGGCTCCACGCGTAGAAGCGTTGCGGCTCCCATTGGAATGCCGCGGCGCCAGCGGCATGCGGTTGGATGAACACAAAAAACGCGACCAGGACGGCCACGCTGAACGCGGCGATCGCCCCAGCGATCTTCCCCCGCGCGGTACCCCGAAAGCGCCATGCGCCGACCGTGCCGCCGAGCGCGAGAAAGATCGCCTGATCTTCCTTTATTGCCAACGTCGCGACGGCGAAGACGATCGTCCACACCATCAGGCCCGCATCGAACGCATAGAGCGTCCACGCCACGGCTGCGGGGGCGAAGCTGTTCTCGTGAAAATCGCCGAAGATCAGCCCGGCCAGCGGCGGATAGAGCCACGCGACGAGCGCGGCCAGCCGGGCCGCTCCGATATCGCCGCGCTCGCGCAGCACGATCGCGTAGATCGGCGGTGCCACCAGCGCGCCGGCGACCGCGGCGAGGACGATGAGCGTTATCGGCGAGCGCGCCAGCGAGACCGCAATCCCGACCGGATACAGAATCGGTGAAAAGTGAAACGCCCAGTGGCTGCCCTCGATGGGATTGCAAAAGCAGCCGAACGCGCTCGCCGCGGTCTGGCCGAAGATTCCGAAGTCGACGAGATTGCGATGCACTGCGTACTTCGCCCCGCCCAGCGCGACGAACAGAACCGCGTAGAGCAGGCACCCGACCCAGAGAAATCGATCGCGCACCCTATTGCGAGAGCAGCGCGCGGCGTCGCTGCAGATACGGCCAGATAAAAGCGTCGATGCCGCCGTCGAGCACTTCGGCCACGTTGCCCGTCTCGACGTCGGTGCGATGATCCTTCACGAGCTGATAGGGCTGCAGCACGTACGACCGTATCTGCGACCCCCACTCGTTGGCCTGACGCTCGCCCCGCAAATCTTCGAGCCGGCGGTCGCGCTCCTCGGCTGATCGCGCCGCGAGCTTCGCCCGCAGGATGCCCATCGCAACATCGCGGTTCTGAGCCTGCGACCGCTCCTGCTGCGACGTGACGATGATCCCCGTGGGTTGGTGAATGACGCGCACCGCCGATTCGGTCTTGTTTACGTACTGGCCGCCCGCGCCACCCGATTTGAACGTCTCGACGCGGATGTCGTCCGGCTTGATCTCGACGCCGCCGGCTTGGCCGGCGCGCACCTCGGGAATCACGTCGACCGCCGCAAAGGACGTATGCCGGCGGTGCGCGGCATCGAAGGGTGAGAGGCGCACGAGCCGGTGCACGCCGCGCTCGCTCTCGAGCATGCCATACGCGTTTCGTCCCCGAACGAAGAAGGTGATCGACTTCAGGCCCGCCTCTTCGGCCGGCGACTCGTCGACGATCTGTGTAGCGAAGCCCTTCGACTCGGCCCAGCGCAGATACATTCGCGCGAGCATTTGCGTCCAGTCGGCCGCGTCGACGCCGCCCGCGCCCGCGAAGACGCTGACGATCGCATCGTGCGAATCGAACTCGCCGCTGAAGCTCGCCGCCATTTCGAGCCCTTCGATCGACTCCGTCGCCGCCGCGACTCCTCGTTCGGCCTCGTTCTCCGCGGCAGGATCCGTTTGGAAAAGTTCGAGCAGCTCGCGCGACTCCCGCAGCCCCGCGGCGATGCCGTCCACGACGGCCGCGCGATCGCGAAGCTCAGCCAGCTCCTTCATCACGCGCTGGGCCGATTCGGGATCGTTCCAGAACGTTTGCGAGCGGGAGCGTTCGTCGAGCTCGGCTATCCGGCGTCGCGTGGAGGCGTCGTCAAAGACGCTCCTTGAGCGACTCTAGGCGTTCCTCGAGGCGCGCGATTGCCGCCAACTGCGTGTCGCTCATGTCGTTGCAGTCGATTTTCTCTCGCGGCAGCCCTCCCCTTGTCGGTCGCGCGGATCGTCGTGATCGACCCGCAGCTATTACGACGGAGGTTTATCATGTTCGTTCAACCGCTCGACGGCCAGCTCGGGCAAAGCTCCCTCCCGGCGACGATGGGAAATGCTCCAAATGCGGGCGCGCTGCTTCAGGGAGGCGCGGCACCCGCCGCCGGCGACAACATCTCGCGTTTTGCTCCACCGTGGTCCAATGAAAGCAGCGCCGCCGCACCATACGGCGGCGCTTACGGCGGAGACGGCTCCGTGCAGGGAATGTTCGGCCCGTTGATGGGAGTCTTGCAGCAGCTGATGCAGATGCTGCAATCGCTGATGGGGTACGGCTGCAACAATTCATACGGCACCGGGAACTGCCCCGGAAGCGGCAACGAGGAATACTTCCAAAACGCGAGCGGCTCGAGCCAAGGCGATCCGCACCTGTCCTTCAACGGCTCGAAGTGGTCTATGGTAGCATGGAAACGGAGGTTTCCGATGACCCAACCATCGTATCGCGGCTACGCAAGAGTTTCGACGGGCGATCAAACGCTAGACGCGCAGAAAGACGCTTTGCGGGCCGCTGGCTGCGCGCAGATCTTCTCCGACGTCATATCGGGCGCAACGACCGCGAGAGCTGGCCTAGACGCCGCTCTGGCGGCGCTTCAGCCCGGCGATACGCTCGTCGTGGCCCGACTCGATCGCCTTGGCCGTTCCATGCCGCACCTCGTCGCAACGGTGCACGAGCTCGCGGCGCGCGGCGTTGGCTTCAAGAGCCTTGCCGAATCGATCGACACGACGTCGGCCGCCGGCCGGCTCGTGCTCCATATCTTCGCCTCGCTCGCGGACTTCGAGCGCGAGCTCATCCGTGAACGCACCCGCGAGGCGCTCGCAGCGAAGAAGCGCCGCGGCGAACACGTGGGCCGGCGTCCGGCATTCAACTCGGCCCGACTCGCGGCCGCACGCGACATGCTGAAGAGCGGGTACGGCACGGCACACGTCGCGCGCGTCCTCAAGGTCGGACGGTCGACGCTGTATCGCGCGCTAACTGCGGCGACTGCGTAGTTCGCGCGGAAAGAGGCGGGGGCGCCCCCGTGGCCCAATGTGCGACGCTCCCCGCCGAGTCCGTCCGGCAACGGAGTGCACGGGCGAACTTCGGCAATGTACCCAGCCCGCGGTTACCCCACACCGCCGTAATCATTATCTAAGAATCACACCCGCATACCCGCCGCTATTGGCGGCAGAAAGTGATGCCCTGCAAAAATGACCAAGACCCAACAGTACAAAGCCATGATGGCGTTGCACGACAGGTTAGTGAGAGGCGAGCCGCTGACACCCGAAACACAGGGCTTCTCAGTTGCCAACGGTTCTCGATGGGCACCCTCGGTCCTGACCGGATGCAACGAAAATGCAACGGCAAGCGGACCTACCTTGCAAAGGCCGAGCGCATCGAGACAAGCGAAACGCCCGGCCGGATCAACCGGAAGGAGAAGTTCCGAATGACCAACGCTAGCACACCTAAGCGGCCGCGCAAACGGCGGAATCGCGCCGTGGTTGATCTTCGCCGTTGGGCCGCCGACCACGATCGCGAAGACATCGTTCGTTATTTCGAGAGGGTCGAAGACGCGCGCTTTCACGCCGACGCGGCCCAATTGGACTCCGAGTTGGAGGCGCTCGAAAAAGCGATATCCCAGAGACCCGGCGAGGCGACGTCGGCCGCCGCTCCGCTAGCGGCAGAAAAGGGAGCAACTTGTAAGTCAGTTTCCGCATCATCACCGACGAAGGCCGAAAATAACGAGGACGCTGCCATTCGCCAAGGCTGTGAGAACATGTTCATGAGGCTCTTGGAGCAATGCGCCGACACGAACACCAAATTCCCCGCAACGAGCTACGCGGAGGCGATAGAGAACTTTAAGCTGATCGCGCAGTTCCCACGTTTCTTACCGGGACCCGAGCAGAGTGCACGCGTTCGCGAGTGTTTGATGCCGTTATCCTTCGATCTTTATCGTCTGGCATACATGCTCGCGGAGGACGGCGACGATCCCGAAACGGACACGCTAGCCGCAGCCGGCATCGGGTAAGACGCGCGCCAGCGTAACCCCGCCGCATACCAAATCCGTAGGAGGGAAAGGGGGATCGGTAAACGCCGGCCCCCTTTTGTCGTTGGACGGTGGCAGGTTACGATCTGGGTGTGTTGCATTCTGTTGACGGCGGGTACGAAAGGGAGATTTCCATGAAGATGGCCGCGGCTTTCATTTTCAACAGCAGCATTCTCACAGTATGCACGCTGTGCTTAAGCGGATGTTCGGACGACGGAACCCGGACGATCTCCAGCAGCGTCATTGGTTCGGTTGCGTGCGATAAGAGCGCCGACACTTGGTACAGAGCCCTGGCATATAAGCAGAACTTCGGGAGCTATCCGTCCGACGACGGAGAAAGCGCCGCAACCATGCTGATGCCTGGTGATCGAGTTCAGTTGCTCGATACCCACAACGTCGATGACCAGCCGGGGCTTGTCTCCGTGACCGGCGTAGTCTTTAAGGTAAAGGTGCTCTCGGGAACCAACCCCGGTACAACCTGCTGGCTCTACTCCGGCAGCGACGAAAACGGCTCGTTATTCGATTAGCGTGGCGCGCGGGCCCTCATGCGTTTTTATGCCGACGTCGACGCAGACGATTATGATTCGCTACCCGATGCCGAGTTTGTGAGAATGATGAGTGACGCCTTCCCTCAACCAAAGATAATGACCGTCGAGGAGAATTACAAACTGCTTAGCGATTTGCGACGCCAGTTCAAACGTGATGCCGAAGATGGCTAAGAGGCAACGCGAAGCTACTGCCTACCATGAGGCTGGCCATGCCGTAATTTACTGCCACCACCGGATCCTTGTTATGACTCGGTTTTGCCCAGCTAAAATCTGGTCAGACGATCGCGGGCCACTAATTGCTCGAGGTCGAAGCCCGCGGAAATTCAAGCGGTTACCTTGCGTTCAACCCTATCCGTTAGCTGCGTGGCAAGCATAGGCTGAGAGTCGCCACAGAATATGCCCTAGGCCGGGCGCGTGCGGGTGGTGGTTTTGAGGCGGCAACGTTGCCTTGGCGACAGAAACCTCTTCCCAGCCGCAGACAGTACACCGGTAAATTCCCGAAAATGGCGTGGGTGCACGTGGCCTGTGAATCGTGTCGAATGCGTCGCCCTCTAACTTCAGGAACTCGCTAAATCGTTTATAGATCGGCATTTTCAGCCTACCCCAGATGGCTTGCTTGCGCACTTCGCGAGGCTTCGTTAGCCGCCTTTATAGGTAGTCGTCGGGCGATCTGCACAAAGAGTCTGGGTGTATAATAGCCGTATGAGCGAGCCCTTTTGGGGGTGCGGGTGCACCGGAGAAAAGCAAGGGGATTACATCTGCGGCCGCTGCGAAGATCACTGCGATTGCCCTCCTCCTCCCAACCTTGAAGGCGCTATCAGGTCGCCAGGCGGGATCCCCGGCGAATAACGTCACCCTTTACGCGCGCAACTAACCTACGGAGCGATGCCCCATGCCACGTACGTCGGATTTCTACTCCGTTAATGAGGCCTCCAAACCGGTGGACGAGCGCGTGTATCACAACAACAGCTCTTGCCCGTCGGGCTGCTGTATAAAGGAGGCCGACCAGGACAGGCCTGGTACCGAGGGCTACCGACTCTGCCGGGACTGCGACTCGCGAAACGGCCCAGGAAGGTAATCCATGGCAGGGGTCTGATGGGGCGTGAAATCAAAAAAGCCGCGTAGTTAAGGCGTGGCTTTTTTATAGGAGGCCCTGGAAGGAGAATTGACTCTCGTTCAGGACCGCTCGCATCGAAACGAGCCTACGAGTTTGCCCCGTGTATGTCCAGGCCCATCATACCACCAAATGGTCGGTCCCCGAGCGTTCCGCCCGCACCAACGATGGGATTTCTCCTGACAGGCTCAAACAGGGCGCAGTTCGACCAGGATAGCCCTTGCATCACATGCGTCGCCGCGCAATAAGTGCGAAGATGACGACGAGAATTCCGGCGACCACTATTAGCAGCGGGAAAGGGTTAATGGAGATCACGTGGCCGGGCACCCGAGCATTATAACCCCCGCCCGGTTGGTTTAGCCGTCGCGACTATTCCTTTGCCCCACCTCAAACGCGACTCTTGTGGTACGATGACCGAGCACCGGTTGCGCTGCATCCTCCCGTTGGGGCCAATGTGCGCACCCGGGCATTAAACCCAGAGGGTTGTATAACGAGGGACAGCGGCAGCCGCCGAGCGCTCCATTTAGACGGCTGTCGCTGTTTATGTGCGCCCTGCTTTCTCGGGCAGCCTGAAGAGGCGCCCGCTACGGGACCTGCGAACACCTGTTCGCCTTATGGCGAGGCCGCCGCAGTTTTCACGCGACGAGGAGCCTTGGGACGACGCCCAGGCTGTCAGGGCCGCCATTAAGCGATTACGTCCCGAAGATCGTGGGCTTCTGCTCGCGTGGCTCTGCCTCTACTATGAGGACAACGGGGCCATGTTTTCGCCGCAAATCAGCCGGCGCCGCAAGCGCGTGACGATCGACGGCATTGACTACTGGCTTGTACGCGTGCCGAAGCCCACGTCCGCTTAGCGAAGCCTCGTTCCGGATGACGACATACACCATAGATACCAACTGCATCTACGACGTTGACGAAAAGCGTCCAGATGCGGCGGCCATCCTGCGGTTAGTCGACATGCACGTCGCGGGAACCGCTAGCGTTGCGGTCGTCGCAATCGCGGCGTCGGAAAGACAAAGGGACGGGAAGACCATCGAAAACTTCGCCGCCTTTCGTGAACGCTTGTCTAAGCTTGGTCTCGGCCAACTCGAGATCCTAAAGCCAATGGGTTATTACGATGTGACCTTCTTCGATGAGTCGCTTTTTTGTAGCCCCGAAATGGTGGCGCTCGAACGCGCTATACATGAGATTCTGTTTCCCAACTTCCCGTTTCTTTCGAAGGATCTCGAGTGTATCGCGCGCGACCCCGACCATGCAAAGGCGTTGAAGGTAAAATGGCGCAATCGCAAGTGCGATGTACAGACCATCTGGAGCCATATCCACGCGGGCCGCGACGTTTTCGTCTCGTCCGACCCGAACTTTCACAAAGCTTCGAAAAAACCGAAACTTGTCGACCTTGGGGCCAAGCAGATTACGTACCCTCGCGACGTGTGATCCTTGGGATTGCGAAAGAACGATAGCTAGCAGCCAAAGCTGGTTGCCGTAAGACTCACTTAAACGCCTCCCGAACCGAGAGGAAGCGTATGATTCACGGCCTGGATCTCGACCGTCCAGCCGGGGGCGTCGTCGCCTTCATCCGACATTGCAAAACTTTCGGTGAGATCGCGCGGCCAATACTCCACGTTGTACTTATTCATCCCGTAGCCGGCCATCGTAAAACGGTTCTCGATGTTGAAGTACGGCAAAGTTTCCGGAGTCACGTCAAGGGTGAACTTTCCCTGGTATTCGTGCATGGAGATCTGCCGCCAGATCGCGATGGCAAGGGCCTGGCATTCCGCCGGCGTCGCGTTCACGGCCGGGACATTGTAGACTTCGATCCCCGACTCGGAGATCGGCGCGTTTGAACCGGATGACGAGCCGCCCGATGAGCTCCATTGCGAATACGTGATTGAACCGTCGTCGTGGTACGTCTTCGTCGTGCCGCTATTTTCGCCCCATTGGGGCTGCGCGTAGCTTGTCTTGACGACCTGCGAAACATCGACTCCGGCGACAACCGATTCCACGACCGTCGAAACGCTCTGTCGGATTTTGGCGGTGTAGGAGAACACGTGCACGCGGATCTGCCGCGAGAACTGCGGGGCGTGCGTCCCCTTGAAGGACTTGATGTCCTTGCCGTACGTTAGGGTCAGGGGCGAGTAGTTGCGATCAATCTGACCTTGCTCCTGCATGACCGACACGACGTTCCACGGGTGAACGTAATACAGCGTGCCGTCATCTTCCCAAATATCAACGTCGTCGACAATCGACGACCTCAACAGCACATCCCATTTAATCAGGTTGTGCAGGCCGACGATGTATTCTTGCGCGTACACCTTCGCCAGCGTAGCCGGATTAGTGAGCTCGGGGTCGATCACGATGTTCAGGTTGTACGGTGCGCAGGTCGCCTTGAGGAAGTCCACAGTCGTCATGTTTTGGACGGAGGTGGCGACGCGGTCGGTCGTGAGCGGTGCGGCGATCGAGCGACACGTGAACTCCGTGTAGTCCATGTCGTTCGGTTCATACTGATCGATCACGCCGTAGAAGCGCTGCGTCAAGCCATCAAGCGATGGCTTCGAGCCGGGATTCGTCGGGAAGCCTGCCCACAATTCGACGTACACCGGGCTCGGCGTTGTCGGATCAGGCGCGATCAGTTTGGTCCAATCCGGGTTGCCGTTGTATGGCAGCACGAAGCTGGCCGTGTTGGTCGCGCCGTGAGAATTCTTCGTGATCCGGAACCGGTCGATACCGTAGAGAACGCCGTCGAGCTTCACGCAGGCGCGCGGCTGACTCGCCTCGTTCTTGAGCGTAAAGACAACCGGCGCTAGGTCTGGGGCGACGCTCATGTAAGCCTCCTGGGTGATTGATAAATAGGGTCGGATCGCGGTGCGTTACGCAGCTCGCGGTGCCGGGCGACGGCAGCTCTTAAGGGCGCGATTGGTACGCGACTGAAGTACCGTACCGGTGCTGGCTAAGAAGAAAGACGCGTACGCCCTAGGCTATAGCGCTCCGTAATATACCTAAAAACACATCGGTGTCTCCGTAATAGTTCGGATACGCCTTACGCAGGTTTATTAACTTTTCTACTGATACAAGCACGGCGTCGTTATTGGCCCTCTTGGCAAGGATACTTTGCTCCGTGTTAAGATAACTCGCTTCCGCTTTCTCTAAGTCTACGCTATTGTACGCATCGACGGTAATACGTCGGTCATCCGGCATTACTTCAAGGACGAAGTAGCTCGGTTTACGGCCGCCCGTGAAGCTGAATGCTGGCTCCTTATCGAAGTGTTCCGCGACATGACGGAAATCCCTGAGATGCTCGATTACCTTTAGCCTTTGTTCGCACTCGCGTATGGCTACCTTAAGGTCGGGTATACGTTCCGGCGTCCCCTGGACCAGGGGTAGCCGCTCACGCTTTGCGATAAAGGAGGCCATGAGTCGGAAGAAGTGATCCCAATCCGGGCGACCAATGCTTGACTTGAGAGCCTGCCCCGTAAAAATGTCAACTGTCTCCACGGCCGTCGCCCACGCGTGTTGATTGCGAGAACGTATTTGGATTTCGATGCGGAGATCATTATAGACCAGATTTATGCCGCGCCCACGATAGGCATAGACAAGATGGTAGCCGCGGTACCCTGACTCCTTGGGTTCGGAGACATAGTTCTTTGCCCATAACAACTTATGTTTGAGCGGTTTGTGCTTTATATAGGTGTCGAACAAGCGGCGCGCACGATCGGCAGAAGAAACGACGGCTCGGCAACCACCAATATCTTGAATGGTCGCTAAGCGTAGGCGGCGGATGCGTTCGAGTTTTAGAAAGATTGAGGACAGTCGCTTAAGCCGCTGTGCAATGAGTACACCCTTGTCGATTCGTCGCGCTCTGTCAGAGAGTGTAATCCTGAAAACCAGCAGCGGGTATGCGTGCGACGCCCGCCAGTTGCCGATAACATCAAAGTCTTTAGACTTTGTTTGCCCAAGACGGAGTTGCTCGCCAGCCTGGTTGACGCGAGCGCGCGAATATATCGGTCGAGCATAATTCACACCGTCGTGATCTAACCTCGCGGTCGGTGCTTGACTCGGGAGCGACGGAGACCGATAAAGAGCCTCCGGCCCAGAATCAAAGCGAAGTGCCCCCCTTCGACGAGGTTGTGCGACGGCTCCTAGCTGCTTGGGCTCGTCACGTACGTCGGATCCCGAACGGACTGCCGAAGAAGGCCGCGTTACGTCTCGGAGCCTCATTCCCATCGAATCGGGAGACCGTGGCGCTCAGCCACGTCGAGCTCGTACGCGCTTAGGTGCTGACCGCGCCGCAGGATAATGGATTTCGCGAAAATAGAACCGGGCGCGGCCTCCTGCACAAGGATTTGATCGCAGTCGATGTCGAGATAGGGCCGTTTGTCGGCGGTCATGCCTTTGCCTTGTGGCGATCCACCCACCGCTGAGCGTTAGGCGGCAGCTTGACGCGTTCGCGCTGTTTTAGAACGTCTTTGTACGCGCTGGCAAACCTCGTCATCGGCGGCAGCTTTTCGTTCGACGCCAAAGGCCCGAGCTTGCAGAAGCCGTCGGGGTTCCTTTGACGGTACGCGTCAATCGCGCCCTTGATGCTCGCCGCCTCGCCATTTTCGGCGCTGAGCTCACCGTGCTCCATGATCCGATCGACGGCGTCGGCCTCGAAGGCGCCGGCCAAAATGGCTTGATGTTCTACCTCGAGACGAATTGTGCGCGCCGTACGCTGCTGGCTCGATGCCTGCTCGTATCCCATGACATTTCTCCGATCTTGGTTGTTTGCGAAAGGTATGAGGCCCAGGGCCTTAGCCCCGAGCCTCGGTCGCACGTTGAGCTACCTGCGCGAGCGCGGACTCCGCGTGTCCGCTCAAGTGAGACATTGTTTACAGCGCGATGCTGCCAAACTGACGGGCCTCGCGTTCCGCTCGCCGGCGCTGCGCCTCCAGGACGTCGGCGATCGCCGCGCGCACCACGAAATACTTCACGATGCGCGGCCGTGCAATGCCGGGAATCGCCGGCCCGTCTGGATCTTCGAAGATCCGATCGACGACCTCGGCGATGGCATCTTCCCAAATCGTGACGAACTTCGAAAATCCGCGCAACGCGTCGATTTGGAAGTCGATGTGCGATTCGCCACGCGCTCTCGCTGCCCGGGCTAGAGCTGCGAATTCGTTGAGGTTGCCGTTATTAGCGATCATTTCCTTAGCGTGCCAGAGAGAAGTTAGCCCATTGCGCGGCGCGCCGACGCTCAAGCTCGGCCTGTAGGTTCCGTTCCGAGAGCCACGACAACGCCAGCGAAGTCGTATCTACGCGATCATCATGCCTCGCCGCCGGGAATCGCAAATGCTCCTCCATCCAAGCGTCTAACCACGGTGCACTCTTGGGCAAGAGAACTTTTCCGGTCTCGAAAAGGGGCGTCACCGCCTGAACACGAGCAACTTTGTCGCCTTTCGGCGGAATCCCGATGATCGGAATCGATGTCTCCCGCGCAAGCACGTGCGTGAGGGGAATTCCACTCGACGCGGCTTCCGCGCAGACAATTTCGGGCTTCCACTCGCGGTAACAGTCAACGACGAGCTTCACCAGATCCGGAAACTCGAACCGCTTGGCGACCGACTCGAGCAAATAATACCGTCGCTCGTCCGTCGCCCAGCACGCCAGCGCCGAGGGATCGGCCGTCGTTTTGGCGGAAAATGCGCCATCGATCGACATAACTCGGAATGCATCGTATCGGCTCGGCGCAACGTCATATCTGTTCTGCATCCACTCGGCTTTAAATGTGACACCGCTCGCCGGCAGCGGGTTCTGCTGATACAACGCGGCGAAGCTGCTCGGGCTGATCTCGCCGCGCTCGACACTCGGGAGCTCGTCGATCGGGAACCGCTCGGGCCACAAGGCGTCACCGATTTTGCGACTCAACGGGTCGGGCTCGGCATCGCAGATTGCCGGCAACGAAAGTACCGTCCAACGGCTCGCGTCGTCCGAATTGAGAATGCGGCCGACGAGGTCATCGTCGTGCCAGCGCGTTAATCCAATTGTGATACGCCCGTGGTGCATCAATCTGGTTCGCGCGACGTCGGTGTACCAGGACCAAAGTCGATCGCGCATCGACCCGCTTTCAGCGTCGGCGCGATCTCGGACTGGATCGTCGATGATGAGGCGGTCGGCACCGTAGCCTGTGAGGCCGCCTTCGCAACCCGTTGCGATCAGAATGCCGCCAGCGTCCGTCTGCCAGCGGTTCTGCGCACGTGACTCCTCACTGACGCGGCATTCGAACGGCCAGCGATCGCTCCGCATGTACGATCGCGCCTTGCGCGAGTTTCCCTCGGCAAGCTCGGCGCCGTACGACGCCAGGACGATCTGAGCGCGTGGGTTTCGCCCCAACACCCACGCGGGATATGCGCACGAAATGTGCAGCGTCTTGCCTGTCCTGGGGGGCATCTGGATGATCAAGCGGTCGATGCTCCCGTCTTCGATTGCCTCGAGGTGATCGCAGAGCGCTACCGTATGACGGGCCCGGTCATAGCTCGGCTCGAGCAGCGCGATGAACTCGCCCAGACGCCGGCGCGCAAGCTCGTCGCGCGATGCCTGCGCTAGCGCGTCGCGGATGTCTACCAACATTGTGTCCGTTCCTCCGAACGCGTTAGAAAAAGAGCGACCCGGGTCTTGCGCCTGCAGCGGGACAGGGCGCGCTCGGCGAAGTGGCACCCCATGAGCGACAACCAACACCTTGCAACGTACTACGCCAAAGAGAAGTACTACCGAGCTGCGTCCAGCCTCGCCAGCGGCGAGGGCGAAATCAACGAACGTCTGGAGTTGGCTGCGTTAGCGTTAAGCGTGCTGAGCCCCCAGGATGTGCCGGCAGAGCATCGTGACGAGCACAACTCCATCCATGCCGCACTCACTCGGTGCGAGGCGGAGGTCGAAGGTGAAGGCACGATTCACGCGACCATTAGGCAAATGCCGGCTAAGGAAGCCTCCGAAATCGCTGAGCGGATCTTTAGTCTCTACGCGCATTTGCTCCACGGCTCGGCTTTATAGCTGGAGGACAGCCACCTCCAGATCGCTAGCCGCGATTGCGGGCCGCTTCCTTCGTACGCGCAAGGACCTTTGCTGCCTCGCGTTCTCCGGCCACCCAAAAGCTGTTGCCTGCGGCTATCTCCAAAACGAGCGATGTCTCGTCGCTGAATTCGAATGCGACATACTCACCGCGAAACACGCCGTCCGGCGCATGATCCTTCGGGTCGTGGCCCGGAATAGGCTCCGCATCGCCGAGGTAGACGGCGGTGATCGTTTTCCCGATCGCGTGCTCGTGGACCAACTTGTGGACCATTTCGGGCCCGAACCCATAGTGGGGCTCCGGACCGTAGTGCCGGAGCTTTTCATCGTCGTGCGCCATGGTTATCCTTTCGTTCCGATTACGCGAAATCTCACTCGTCACGGCGTCGACGATCGACTCGTCCGGCAGCGGGAAGACCGTGCTCGACTTAAGCGGCGGTATAAAGCCGCGCCGTTGATAGCGGTCGTTGTCCAATCGAGCCTCCAATGTTCCGACGGGGACACCTCACCGCAACCTTTACTGAAGATTCTCAGGCCTTCTCCAGGCGCCAAAGACTTCGCTCGTGCTACGATTGTGGCCTCACCCTAGTTCGCTTTGACCGAGGTCCCGCGGCGGCCAATCCGCATTTTCGCTAGAGAAAGGCAGCCGCCGTTGGATAAACTGCCCCAAGGCCAAACGCGCCGGATCGAGCTCGTCGGCGAGTACGACGTCAGCCAGAAGCGGGAACTGGCCGCCCTCTTCGGAGCCCTCGAGCCAGGCGGTCCGGCGACCATCGACCTTACGCGGGTCACCTACGTCGACTCGAGCTTCTTGAACGAACTCGTGAAGCTTCGCACGCGCTTTATCCCGCATCAGATCACGCTGCTCGTGCGCAGTGATAACGTCCGCCGTCTCCTGCGCCTCGTGAAGTTCGACTTACTCTTTGAGATTCAAGTACCGTCTGACCGTCTCTAAACCGTAGCCTCGATCGCGGCCGGCGCCGCCGATAACGCCCTCTATCGGTAACGCTTTCGTGCTCGTCAATGGCGCCACGAGCCAACGCCCGAAGCTCGACTTCGGTGAGCTTACCCAAGAGCTGAATCGACTGCCTCCGCGCGCAGAGGGCCCGGCGGGCTGCCTCATCCAAGGAGACAGTTTAGGAGAAACGAGACCATGACGGACGAAGAGCTTCGGCAATATGGCGGTCAGCAAGTCAAACTAAAACTGGTGCCCGGCGTGGTCTTGGCTGGAGAGCTGGTCGTGGAGGGCGACGCACGCATCGCTCTCGGAATGCCCTATGCGATTAAGTCGCTGCACAGGTCGTCAACCGTGGGCGTCTTAGAGCCATCGTACAAGGGCATCCCAGATGCTGGCGCGGTCGAATGGGTTCGGATTTTGGAACAGCAGCCGGATGACGAACAACTCTTTGACTAGCCGCCTGCAAAAGCGAACGACCGAAGCCCGAGCAACGTTCCTAGAACGGCCGAGGGTGTTACGTCGTCAGTCTTGTCAGCCGACGCCGCGCAGCGATCGATTTCTCACGTCGCCGGACGCTCGGCTTCTGGTATGCCTCGTGACGACGGATCTCAGCCGGAATGTTCTCCGACGCGCAGCCCTTCTTGAATCGGCGGAGCACGAGGTCGATCGGCTCATTCGGCAGCGGATGCACCGTCGCCGACCTCGGCGGCCCGTTTGCACCATTTCGGAGTCGCTGAGCACGGCCCGCATACGTTCGCGGGGCGGAAGCCTGGGAAGGGCCCTGAACGGGCTGAACCCGGGAGAAATCCGGCGTTGTGCTCATCGCTCGACGACCTTATCCGGAGCTTGCAACTTGGTTCGCTGTGAAAGATCGAACTCGCCGATGAGGCTGATAACAGAAACGGTCACAGCCGGGCCTTTCTCTCGCGGAAATGCGGGTTGGCCGGCCGCTGAACTGACGGTCCAAAGCGTATTAGGGTGAGGTCTTCAGTATACTCCTTTTCTCGTCGAAAGCGGCTTGTTTCACCCTACGATGGTCGATTTAGCGATTTTATGCGTTCCATCACGGCCGAGTTCGTGATCCTTTCTCTAAACCGCTCGTTTACGGGACGAATCCGCACTCACGATGCCACCGCGTCTTTTGAGTCCCGAAACGCCGTCTCGATCGCCCCTGGTTCGTTCATCGCGCCGCGAGCCAGCGCTCTCAACTCGTCTTCCGTCAACTTGCCCAAGAGCTGAATCGACTGCTTCCGCGCGTCCACCGCGACCGTAACGCTATTGTCCGGCGCTAGCAGCCCTGCGACGCGCATCAGCAGCGCCAAGCCGTCGCGAGCCTCACGGAGCGCCTGAAGGGCTGTTCGCCGATCGCCGGCGTTCTTCGCGTGCTCGAGCAAGCCGAGAGCCTCGTCGACGAGCCGCGCCGTCGTCGCGACCAGCGATTGCGGATCCGACGAATCGAAACGTGACAAAGCGGCAGACTCAGCCCGCGTTCCATCCTGCGCCGACGCTTCTGCACGTCGGACGACACGAAGACATCCGCGAAGATGACGACCGACCGAGGCACCGGTGGTGCCGTATCGACTCGCTACGCCCCGTGTCGAACCACCAGCGAGTAGCTCCTTCGTGATCGCGGCGGACTCGAGATGGGTGCAGACGCTGCATTGCCGGGGCATGGAAGGCTCCTTGGTGAGGTAAGGCTTGGGGTCGCATCGTCACGAACGGTTCTCACCGTATGAGCATGAGGCCGCTCAGCGACCGAGAGGCAATTGCTTTTCTGCACCGGCTCAACGAGCTTGTCCAGAAATATCGCGATGTACCCGTCCCGGCAGTACGATTGGCTTCCATGGACGAGGCGCTCGCGCTGTATGACATCCTTTTTCCCGCGCCGTTCGGCAATAGCGGTGCTGAACGCACGGTCGTCGCCTCATTGTGGTGCGAGCTCGCCGACAAAATCACCGCGGATCACGACGCGCCGCGAGAAATTCGAGCAATCGCGGATCGCCTTGCGCCTGGTCAGCATGACGCATGATGACGCTTGAGGGCTATTTCCATAAAACTCTCCATATGCGTGCACGCGAGGAGTTTATGGAAAATGGGTGCTTATGCGTCATTTTCACGGTTATGCGTCATGGTTTGTGCTCAGACGGATGCCCAACCAGCGTCTTTCGCGCATAGTCCGGGCACTCGAAAAGCCTCGTTCGGACAGGCGCAGGCTGAACCAGCGCTGCGAGAGAGGCTTCTCGCCGTTCCTTTCGGCCCACGTGCGGTAGGCGTGGTAAAGCTCGCCGGCGCTACAACTTTCCTCGGGGTCGATCTCGCATCGTTCGTCGATGAACCCGCTGAACGTGTCCATTTCGGAGCGATAGGCGGCCGTTGCGCCGGTCACGGACGCCGGTGCTTCAAGCCCGCGCTGTTGCCACTCGAGACATCCCCGTACCGCCCAGGCGAGGATTCCCGATCTCTCTTGTTCGAGCTTGGCGCGGAGGTTTGGATCGCAGCGGTCGCCTTCGAAACGCTGTTCGAACGGCACGAGCCTGACGCGTCGCCAGATCCCGTCGTCGCCGCCCTTGATTACCGGCTTATGATTTGTCCCGAGCCAGAGTTTGAACGCCGGCTCGAAATCAAAAAACTCCGTATACAAAAAGCGCGCGCTGATGCGGTCGCCGCCCGTAACGGCCTTGACGAACGATTCAGCCAAGGCTCGACCCTCGCTCGTTTCGATCGCGCTTACGAAGCGCATGCCGCGGAGGCGAGCGAGATCGTTTGTGGCCGCACCGGCTTGTCGATCGACGAAAGTTTCTGGCGCGGCGGAAAGCCCGTAGTCGCCGGCAATCTGCCCCAGGAGCGCGAGCAATGAGCTCTTGCCGTTTGCCCCGATGCCGTACAAGACTAGGAAGGCGTGCTCACGTGTTATGCCGGTGAGGCTGTAGCCGGCGGCACGCTGAACGAAGGCGACGGTCTCCGCGTCGCGGTCGAAAATCTCGTCGAGAAACCGCTCCCACCGATCGCATTTCGCGTGCGGATTGTACGCAATCGGGACGAGCTTGGTTAGGAGCAGGTCTCGGTCGTGCGGCTGGAGCGTCCCCGTTCGCAGATCGACGACCCCGTTCTCGACGTTCAGTAGCCAGGGGTCGGCATCGAAGCGCTCAGGGTTCCCGATCGAGATTCCATCGAGACTAGCAGCCAAGGCCACGAAGTTTTCGATGCCGCGCCTCTTGCGCAGGCTGATGACAAAGTTGAGCACCTTCTTGCGCTGCTCGAGATCGGGAACCGCGTTAGCCGATTCGGCGACGCGATCGGTGCATTCAGCCGCAAGGCGCAAGATGGCCCCGTCGTCGTCGAGCGCCCAGCGCTTCCCGTCCCAGATAAACCAGCCGCCGCCTTTCGCGCAATGGCGAATCCGGTCTCCGTATGACCGCGCAAAGAATCGCGCAGCATCGAGCTCGCTCAAAAACTCGAATGAGGCTTCGTCTTGCGCGTCGTCGCTTTGACCGGTGACGACGTGAAGAATAGGGCGAGCGCCGACCGCAAGCTGCGCGCCAATGCTAGCGCGCTCCGTTTCGTCGATTCTCATGCGGCTGCTCCGTCGGCGCGCGGGGGCACGAGTTCACGCTGGAACCGCCGAGCCAGCCGGAGGACTCGCATTTGCGTTTTAGGTAGGGCGTGGATAACTTTGCGGAGCCACTCGATGTCGAGATTCGCGCGGCCGGCGACGACCGCCAAGGCGCCGTCAATGCAGATAAGCCAGCGGGGATCTTCCGCGAAGGGAGCGATCTCGTCCCATGGCAACGGCTCGAATGGAACGCGAAGATTGTAGCGACGTGAGATGGCTCGTCGGGCTACGTTCTTGTGCGTTGTCAACTCGGCGACGTCGAACCCTGCGCGGTCCGATTCCCGTGCGACGATACGCCGGCATTCCTCGTGCAGCGCAGATTCTATTTCGGCAACGGCGGGACGCCAGAAGGGTCGCCGA
Source organism: Vulcanimicrobiota bacterium (assembly GCA_963722595.1). Taxonomy (GTDB): domain Bacteria; phylum Vulcanimicrobiota; class Vulcanimicrobiia; order Vulcanimicrobiales; family Vulcanimicrobiaceae; genus Cybelea. The sequence continues at coordinate 929,401 of CAVRNN010000001.1, forward strand.
CGCGAACGCGTTCCGGCCCGCCGATCATCGGCGAACAGATCCGAGAGCCGCAGGCCGAGAGCCCGGGCAATCGCGTCAGTATCGCATCCGGTCCAGCACTTCAGCAGGGTGCGTCCATCGCGACCTTCGGAAATCGAAAGGCTCGGACGCCTGTCGTCGTGAGCCGGGCAGCGGCCGAGCCAACCGGTGGTAGTCTGGCGTGCTTGCGCGATGCGCGCGATTTCAATGGTAGTCATGCGGCATCGCCCTTCGAGTCTGAGGCCGGCGGCAATTTCTGCGTGTCCGGCGACTTCGAAGTTCTCGCCTCGATCGCCGCGTCGACGGCGGCGAGGACGTCCACGAACGCGTCGCTAGCTATGAGAATCGTCGGTTCCAAAACAAAAAAACCGCGCTGAACGCGGTTCTCCTGACTGACTAGGGGGTGTTCGCTTAGGCTTCGATGAGCTCCGCGGGCTCGACACCGAGCGCCCTGGCGAGCTTTAGCGCTACGGGCAAGCTCGGGCGCGCAAACGGGTTCGAGTCAATCCGCGAAATTGTCGCGGCATCGAGCCCAGACTTGTCGCGCACCTCGGCCTGCGTCATACGCTTGGCCGTGCGGAGCGCGCGCACACGATTCACGACTCGGTTCACCTATTCAACCTCCAAAAGAAAAATCGCCGGGCTTACTTTGCCGGCGATCTCGGGATTCTCCTGACAGAAATCGGTGTCTATCTTGTGTCGGACGAGGATTTACGGGTCTCCTCTCCCTCCACCAACATTATAACTCGCATTGTCAACGTCGAGTTTCAACGTCGAGGCGGAAAACGCCAGCATCCGGTTCAGGACGATCTCGAGTTCCTCTGCGCTGGTCGCATCTTCAGCGAAGGCGCTCGGTTCGAAACTGCGGATACGCAGCGGATTTGAATGGTGTAATAACGCAAACCGTGCTGCGTAGAATATCTCGAATCCGGTCAGCGCCACATCCCCGACGTCCTGAGGCTGCCGTACGCCCTGGGCTGCGAGCTTGTCGGTCAGCGATCTTGGGAGGCGTTCAAACCGTTCAACCGCCGCTATTTGCCCCCACTTGCGACGTGCACCAACATCCCGGGCACCTCGGACCCGGTCGCCGCCGCGCCTGAACTGGTGCGCCTGCTCCGACTCATCAGACGCGGTCTTTGCCCACATGGGCAGCTTGCGCGCTTCCAGCCAGAACCTTACGAAATCTCCAGCGGACACGCCGCGACTCTTTTTCAGGAGCGCGTCGAACACCGGGGTTAGCTGGAATGCGATTGGGGGCCCCTTAGGATCATCAGATGGACGCCCTCGCCGGCCCTTCGCGGCTGGCAGCGGCATGCCACAGTCTTGACACACTCCGACGTCGTTAGTTTGTGGAACCTTGCACGCGCAACGACGTGTGCGCGGCTTCGGGGGCTTCTTCGGCTGTTTTCCGCTCGGGCCGCCGCTGGCTCTCGAATTGCTCGGGCGATGCTCGGGACGCATCGAATCCGGCATCGCTTCAGGAATTGCACGCGAGACTTTTCCCGGTGTGTTGGGAGCATCGACGTCGAGGATCTTCCCCTCGGCAATAGCCCGGCGATTTTTCTCATAGCGCTCCAGCGCTTCTAGATGGTCGCGGAGATCGACCGCGAACTGCTCGGCAATACCCGATTTGGTCTTAGCGCCCATTGATTCTTGACAGTGTTAAGGGCCTGATGTGCATAGACGCGATTTTATGGGGACAGTGTGCCACACGTGGTGGCACTCGGCGGGACAATTGCGACCCAAGTGTCAATTCCGTGGCACACGCTAGAGTTTTCCAACTCTCAGCTTCCCTTCGGAATCGACGCAAAGGCCACCCAGCGCGACAGAAACGGCTCTAGCGATCTGATTCTGTTCGTCGACGTTTGCCTTTTTGAAGATCTGCGCTGCTCGGCGAACGAGCGCCTCGACGTCACGGTCGCGGCTGGCGGCCACCTTCGCAATCGCTAGCTGTTCCTGCGCGTCGGTCAATCGGCCCTGAACTTCGTCGCGCTGTTCGGCGAGTGCATCGAGCCGCTCTTGCACATCCTCTGGACGCACCCTCCCGGAGGCATGAAGCTCCCACGCCGTGTCACGGCGCCGCGCGATATCGGCAACCTTAGCTTTCAAATCGCGGACGGAGCGCTCAAGGGCGCGTGGCGAAACCGACGATGCAGCTCGCCGGCTATATCGCTCTATGAGTTTCGGTGAGGCCCTTAGCCGCGCAAGCAGCTCGACGAATTGTTCTTCGAGGCGATCAGCGCGGACGAGTCGCAACCTGCCGTCGTGGTTCCACCTGGCACGGCAGCCATAGTATCTATAGCGCCAAGGCGCCTGTCCACACGGCATTCCAATCAAGACGCGCCCACAGTAGCATTTGAGGGACCCGGCAAGCGGCCACGGATAGGCGCGTCTCTTCGGTTGGCGATGAGGATTGGTCAGAACCTCGGCCACCCGCTGAGCGCGTGCAAAGACCGACTCTGTCACGATAGGACCGACGTACGCTCGATTCTGCAAGAGGTTCCGGACGCGGGTCGGAGACCAGTGCACGACCCTCGAGGTCCCTTTTAGATAGACGTGCGGGGGCGCAATCGCCGCCAGGCGCCGGCCGATCATTTCATATCCATTGCCCGCAAGGCGCAACTTGAACGCTTCGCGCACGATCGGGGCGCGCTCGCGATCGACGGAAACCTTGTTGTTGTCGTAGCGCAGGCCGTACGGCGCCTTACCCATTGGCTCTCCGGCCTCGCGCTTACGCCGCCGTACGCCCTTCATCTTGTCCCGGCGGACGTCGTTCTCGTGACGCGCCACCGCTAACGTTGCCGCGCTTATCAGCTCGTCCATCGCCGAGTCGAGCTTTACATCGCCCTGATCGCGCGTAAAAACGCCGACGCCAAGTGCGAGCAGGTCCCGCAGGACAATCTGGCTTTCGACGATCGACCCGCGGCCGAGGCGGTCGGCGCGAATCATGAGTAGCTTCTTCGGCCGCACTTCGGCGTCGAGCGCCGCGAGATCGGCCAGCAGATCACGCACTAGGCGGCGCGGGCCGGCCTTTCCCGTCGCGACCCCCTCCACGATTCGGGCGAGGCGCCAACCCCGCGCCGTGGCGGTCTCCTCGGCCCACTTCCGTTGGTGAACGAGCGTTTCGCTCTGACCCTCGGAGCTCACGACGGCGAGGGCCCATACGGCAGGGCCATTTCTCGCTGGCCGGACCGCCCTTCCGACGGGACGTGTCTTTGCCATTACCCCAAACCTACCACAAGCATGCTTCTTCAGTCTACTATTGCGGCTCGAAGTGGAACAGCATGGCGTCACAGCCGGATCTGCTCAACTCCGATTCCTTCGCCGGCGGCTATCAGATTTCGACGCAGGCCACGGCACCGAATTCCAAGGGCGTCACCCGGAACCAATCCGCGACGGTCTCGCTGAACAACGGGGCGACGACGATCGAGATGAACAATCAAGGGCAGCCGTCGATCACGAACGACGGTCAGCAGATCTCGATCGCTCGCGGGCAAACAATCCAGCTGGGCGCGGGCGAATCCGTTACGTACGAACAGAACGGCTCGCTTCGCGTCTGCGCGCAGAACGGACAGGGCGGCCGCATCGACACGACCCTCACGCCGCACGGCGACGGCGTCAACGTCGACGTGACCGCACACGACGTCGATCTCGGCGGCGCGCTGGTCAACGGCTTCGAGCGGCGCGGCGATCCCGATCCACAGCCTGTCTCCGGGCCGATTTCAAATCCGATAATCGGGCCGATCTCGAATCCGATCTCGAGCTATCCGCCGCCTCCAGTCGAGCCGCTGCAGCAGCCGGGGTACTTTGCCGGCTAACATCCGAACGACCCGTTCCGTACCAAGTCGTGCACGTCACAGCCGATTTTAGCAACGCTACCCAATCTCGCGTGCACTCATACCAGTAAGAACCTAGCGTAGCGCGTTCCGATCGCGCAAAGTTAGACCCGCTAGATGGGTCGCCGAGCAGGGCGGCCCATCTTCATTTGGAGGCCGCGCGGTTATTAGGATGTGGCGAGCGCTGATTAGGATGCCCCGACCGTGGGGAACAATGCTTCCCGAGGTATGAAGCATGCGTGATGATCGAACGGTAGTCGTCAATGGGAACTCCGCTGGGCCGGTTGCCTGGATCATTGGACTCATCATTGTCGTAGCGGCGGTCTTGTTCGTCCTGTTCTATTGGCATCCGTGGAACACGTCAACCACCACCAACTCGACCACGACGATTACCCAGCCGGGGTCGAACTCCGGTTCGACGCAAAAGAGCAATTCCTCGTCGACTTCGAGCAGTCAACCCTGAGTCGGTTCTGGAAAGTCAGCGCCTGGGCGGATTCGATGTCGCCGAACGCTTCGGCCGCCAAGGCGCTGCTACTTTACGTCGGGCTTCTCGTTCTGCTTGCTCAAGCGTCGTCCGGCAACGCGCCAGGCGACGCGTATTTTGGTAAGCTCAAGATGAGCGCGTTGCGCATTCGCTACGAGACGATGCAACTAAAGAAACGCTACGAAACGCATCAATTGTTGCCGGAGCAGGCCGAGCACCTGTTGCAACTCACGGACGACGCGTTTATAGAATGGGCGCGCCGTTATCCAAAGGACGCCTGGCTGCCGTCGACGGGCTACTCGATCGCCCAGCTTTACGAAGAGCTGCCGGGAACGGCGGCGCAAGCTCGCGCGATCGCGTTGCTGAGTTACGTTTCGTCGAAGTTTCCGCAATCGCAGTACGCGCAAAAAAGCCGCAGTCAGCTCCATCGCGGCGTTTCGGCGAAGCCGTATCCCGCCTGGGCCGGCTCCACGCCCGCGCCTGCGCCAACCGTGGCGCCGTCACCTACGCCTACGCCTATTCCGTCGCCTTTGCCGTCAGCAACACCGGCCTGAGGAGTCGCGTTCCGCGCGACGAACGGTCGCAGCGTGACCGGTGCGTTCGATTACCTGACGATCCTGATATCAATCGTCTTGGGCTTGGCGATCGCCAACGTCCTGGCGCGCCTCGCGACGGTCATCACTGCCCGTGAACGCGTCGACTTCTATTGGCCCCCGATCGCGTGGGCGATCTGGCTCTTCTTCATTTGCGTGCAGCATTGGTGGGCGGAATGGAGCGTGCGCCACACGCAGCACTGGAACTTTGGAAACTACTGGCTGCAGTTGCTCGTGCCGGTCGACCTGTTCTTGCTCTCGGCGCTCGTCCTGCCCGAGCGCGACGAGCAGGGCAAGATCGATCTCGGCGCGTGGTACTTCCAGAATCGCGCGTGGTTCTTCGGCGTCATGTTCTTTTTGCCGCTGCTCAGCATCGCCGAGGAGCTCGCACGAACGGGGCGGATGAACTCGGTCCTGAACCTCGCGTTTTTGATGCTGTTCGACGTCGTGATCGTCGTGGCGTTCGCGCTACGATCGCGCCGAGCTCAAGCGTGGATCACCGCACAGGCCATGTTACTGACGATCTTGTACGTGGCGCTGCTCTTCTCGAGGCTGCCTTCGTAGGCGCGAGGGGAAAAGCTCGCCGGCTCGCCGCGCCAAACCCCGCCGGCGGCCCGATCGATCCATTCTTGACCGCCGGGCACGCGGTGCTGCGCGCAACGGTGGCCCGATTACGACCGCATCGGTCGATCGCAGAGCGTTCGACCCGAAGCCAATTGCATTTGCCGCGTTCCACAGACGGCGCGGGTCACCCAGTGGGAGATCGGCGGCCTCGCCCCTGACGACCGGCGGTACATCTACCTCGAGTCCCCCTCGGGCACGACCCGCCGCAGCGGTCAGCCCAAGGCTCAGGATCGTCCAGATGAGCTTCTAGCCCTCTACCCTTCCCTAGCGCGCCCGTTGTTGCTATATTCAGGGCGCACACCAAACGGGCGCTCGCCCAAGTCTGAAGACCCTCCCGCCTTTCAAGGAGATTCCGATGCGTTTTCTCACCTCATCGCTGGCCATCGTTGCCGTTCTCGTCGTCATGACTGCGTGCAACGGCAAGTCCTCGTCGACTTCGTCGGACCAATCGAACGCGTCCGCGACGGCGGCAGCTGCGACGTCCTCCGCGGAGACGACCAGCACGGCCGCGACCTCGTCAGCCGCCGGCGAAGCTCCGGCGTACCCGGGCGCCGTAACGCAGGCGTCGGGCAGCAGTTCCAACATGGGCTCTAGCGCCGCCGGGCAGGTGTTGTCGACGGACGATTCCTTCGACAAAGTCTACACGTGGTATCAGCAAAACATGCCGGCGGGCTCAGAAAAGTCGCACGTGACTGCGCCCGTCGAAAGTGCCGTCTTCACGGTCGGCCAACCCGGTCAGGGTCAGACGTCGGTGACGCTCACCACGTCGGGCGGCAAGACGATGATCACCATCGCTAAGGTCAAGATGTAGGAACGTAGCGGTTCGCCACAGGCGGCGCGACGCTCATCGGAGCGATTCGCGCCGCCGGTATCTTCCGAAGAGCCGCTCGGGAAGCCAGGTCAGCGCCACCACTCCCACCACGAGCACCGGGGCCAACGTGTTCCACGCAACGGGGCCGCGCCGAACCGGTGCGAACCCGACATATAGCGCTGCAGGCGCCCACAGCGCACCGCCTTGAGCACACACGCCCGGCTGCATTCGTGAATCGACGCGCAAGGAGCCGATCGTGACCAGCGCGAGCGCCGGTAGTACGAAGGCGACCGCGACGGTCCGCCGGCGGTGAAGCAGGTCACGGGATGAGCAGCCCGCCCTCACGCGAGATTCCGGGGACGAGTTCTAAGGCGATACGGCGAGGGACGGGGGGAACGCTACCGAGAGCGTCTCTAACGGTGTTCGCGCCCGCATTGGAAACGAACACGTCGTTGTCGTGATCGATCGCTAGGCTCGCCGGGCTGCTGACGTTGTGACTAATAGTTTCCGAGGGCGTGGTCGCATTCGGCGGATATTCGGTGGCCGTGTCCACCGCGTAGTTGGCTGGCGAAGAGGTCGCCCGACGGATCGACGGCGCTGGAAAACGGTACGTCGACCGAGTTGTTAAAGGTGATCGTCTTGACCGGGATCGTTCCCCCGTTGGCATACTCCGTGATGGTATCCGTACCGTTAACGTATGCGGCTAACGTATGCGGCCGGCTCCCAAGCCGATTGGAGCCGCGGGATCGGAACCGCTTGCGCACGTGGATAACGCAAGCAACAGCACCGCAGATGCGGCGGTGCAGTAAAACTTGGTCCGCATCAGAAAACTCCTCAGAAGCGAAGGAAACGGGCCGCCGTCCTTCCTTTTAATACGAACAGCTAATACGAACAACTTCCAAGAAATTCTCGATCCTACTGTCGATCGCACACGAATAATTGTTAGAGTTAGGAGCAAGCATATGGACGGTTTCCGTTTCCACCTCCGCCTCCTAAGTGTCGCAGCATTCGCGTGTATGCTCGCGGCGTGTGTCGCGACGAACGGCGCGAACGACTCGGTCAGATCGCTCCCGAACGTCGTCGTCGCGAGTGCTTCCGAGCAGGTGGTCTATAGTTTCACGGGCGGCAACGACGGCGGCAACGCAGCGACCGCCCTCGTGTTGGATGGCAGCGGAAATCTGTACGGCACGACCGTCGTGGGAGGAACGTACGCTTGCGGCACCGTCTTCAAGCTCGCGCCCCAGGCGAGTCCCCCGTGGCAGGAAACCGTGCTCTACAGCTTCGGCTGTTTCGCGGACGGAAAGAATCCGCACGGCGGCGTGACCTTCGATCCGGCGGGAAACCTCGATGGCACGACAACCTCGGGTGGATCGGGTCCGTCGTGCGGCAGCTCCGGCTGCGGCGTCGTGTTCCAGCTGTCGCCCGCGACCGAAAAGGTGCTGCACTCATTCACCGGCGGCAGCGACGGCTTCGGGCCGGGCGGCGGCGTCACGTTCGACGGGTCCCGCCACCTATACGGAACGACTCCCGACGGCGGCACCTACTCGCAAGGCGTCGTCTATGAAGTCGCGCCGAGCGGACGCGAGCGCGTCGTGCACGCCTTCACGGGCGGCAAGGACGGCGGCGTCGGTTCGCTGGGCCTCCTGCTGCTCGAATCGGGCAGCCTGTACGGCGTCACCGAGGAGGGTGGCGCGCATGGCTTTGGCACCGCCTTCAAATTGTCGGAATCGGGAAAACGCCAGCCGCTGAGCACGCTCTATGCGTTCAAGGGTAAACCCGACGCTGCTTCGCCGTACGGCGGGTTGGTGGCCGATGCCGCAGGCGACCTCTTCGGCACGACATACTACGGCGGAACGAACGGGATCGGAACCGTCTTCGAGCTGACGCTCAATGCCAAGGGGCGCTATCACGAGCGAGTGCTCTATAGTTTTAAAGGCGGCAGCGACGGCAGCTCGCCGACCAGCACGCTCGTGCTCGTCGGCTCGAATCTCTATGGCACCACATCGGCCGGCGGCGGAAGCTGTGCCTGCGGCACGATCTTTCGAGTGAACGCCACCACCGGCAGCGAGTCGGTGCTGCACGCCTTCGGGAGCGGAACGGACGGCGCGTATCCGTATTACGGTCTGACGAAGGGGCCAAGAAACACGTTCTACGGCACGACCGTCGCCGGCGGCAGGGCCGGCCAGGGCGCGGTCTTTGAATTCAAGCCTTGAACCAACGGCGCCGCGGCTGGGTCGCGTTTGGGTCGGGCTTGCTCCTCGTGATCTTCATGGGAGCCGTCGCCCTGTGGGTCGACCGGCTACTGTCCGCCAACGGCCTGCTGCAGCGCGACCCCACGGCCGCGCAGTTTTTCGGAAAGATGAACGTGGCCTTCGGGCTCGTTATCGTCGCCGGCGTGCTCGGGATCTTCAACGGCTGGTCTATGGCGCATTCCGGGCGCCGCAACACGGCACTGGTCTTCGCCCTCGTCGTCGCCTTCGTCGCGGCGCTGTTCGTCGCGTGCAGCGCGTCGAGCATGTACCGGACCTAAGACGGCGAGCGCTCAGCGCACGACGTCGTCCTCAATCGATTTTGATGCGCATGAAAACGCCCGCGTAAGAAACCTTTGATGCCTTTCCTATTGCGATCGTGAACCGCGGAGCGCAGGCTTAGCCTTAGGAGCAACACTCATCCATACTCCGAGGTTAAGCATCATGTCAGAGCTATCCGCGGTGCGCCGGTCCCTAAGTCTGGTCGCTCTGCTCATCGCGTTCGCGAGCGTAGTGACCCTCGCTCGCGCCGGGACGCTGGGAAACATCCAAGGCGTCATCCGCGACGCTGCGAGCGGCGCGCCGATCGCCGGGGTTCACCTAGAGATCACGTCGGGCTCGCAATCCACCACCGCAACAACGGACGCCCACGGCCACTTCGTCGTCTTCTCGCTTCAGCCCGACGACTACACGCTGACGGCGGAGAAGAACGGATACGCGACGCTGTCCGTGTCCGGATATTCGGTCTTCGCCGATCAGACCCAAGTCTACGATCTGAAACTCGATCCAGCCGCGAACGGCGGCTAACGGACTGTACCTCCGCGGGAACGAAAATGCCGCGACGTGCGGCGGCGACGGTCTATGCGTACCCTCTACGAAGGCGTCGCCGTCGCCGCACTCGGTTTTGTGGTCATCGCTCCGGCGCTCTGGAGCGGGTGGCTTGGGGACGACGCCTTCTACTCGGTCCTCGACGGTATCCTCGGCGCCGACCACCTATCACTCTGGCACGCGATCGGACACTCCTTCGATCTCTGGTTTTTTAGCGAGGGTCGCTTTTATCCGGGGCTGATCCTCGAAAAGTACCTGGTGTTCTACGTCTTTACGAATCTGCTCGCCTATAAACTGCTGCTCGTCACCGCGACGCTAGCGACAGTCGAGATGTTTCGGCGCTGCGTCGCCGCCTATGCGACGCGCGGCCTCGCGAATCTGGCGGCGCTCATCGCAGTCACACTCTTCGCAGAACGCGGCTATCACGACTCGATCATATCGTACAATGCGATGCCCCAGTTCGTCGCAATCCTCGTGCTTGGCTCGCTCCTGGCGTTTCGGCGAGTCCTCGACGGCGGCGCGACGAGCCCGCGCGTGCTCTCGGCCGTACTCTACGCCGTTGCGGCTCTGACGTACGAAGACGCGTACGCGCTCTGCCTGCTCTATCCAATCGTGGCTGCCGCGAAAGGACGCTCTTGTCGCGAAGCACTGAGGCAGAGCTGGCCGTATCTCGCCGTTGCGGGGGCCTTGGCGCTCTTCAGCCTCGCCGCCCGCGCCGTCGTCCGCGTACCACCGGGCTCTCTCTATGCGTTCAACACCGCTCCGGTCCCGCTGCTGCGAACGCTGGGCGAACAAATCCTCGCGGCATTTCCTCTCAGCTACTATTTCTTTGACCCGTCGCGCATCTACAGTCACAAGGGCCTGCACGATTTTTACAACAACGCTCCGGTGCAGCCGGCAATTTTCGTGGCGTTCGCTCTGGCCGCGGCGTATGCGCTCGATCAAGCCGTTCGCGACGGTGGCGATCTGCGCGGACCGGCGGCCGTTGGGGTCGCCGTGCTGCTGCTGGCGGCCGCTCCGATCGCGGTCATCGTCAAGTATCAACACGAGCTAAGCCCGGGCCTCGGCTATCTCCCCGTGCTGTACGAGGCGTTCGGCCTCGCGCTCGCGCTCGCCGCGCTGGCGCTTTCGACGGCGCGGCGCATTGAGCGCCGCTGGTACATTCTCGTATGGGTGGCCGGTATCGCGATCGTCGGAACGATGACTCAAGCGGCCAACGTACGACTCGTGCGCGAGGATCAGGCGGCGCGTGACGCTCGCGCCGCGCTCGAGTCGCAGCTCGACTCCGGGTTGCTGTCCCGTGCGCCCGCGGACGCTTTCATCACCTTCGCTGCACCGCAAGACTGGATCGCCTATGACGGCCAAGGGCCGGACGGCATCTCTACCCGCGGCCTCTTTTATCTGCACGGAAAGAGCCGAGTCCGACTCGTTCGTCCCGGCGACCCGCGCGCGGAGATTGCGCTCCTCTACGACCCGGCGGTTCGCCTATGGTCTGCACGTAAGGTGCATTAGGCTCGGCCGCATCGGAGCAGGTCAGGTACGCCGAGTTCGCGTAACGCCGAACGCATGACCGGCAGCACAGAACGCCGCGGCATTAATCCAAGCATCGCTCCTTCCGGCGACGGGTGCGTCGAATGCACGGCCGAAAACGGCTGGTGGTTCCACTTGCGCCGGTGTGCGCAGTGCGGCCACATCGGATGCTGCGACCAGTCACTAGGAAAGCACGCGACGGCGCATTTTCGGGCGACCGGCCACCCGATCATCGCGAGCTTCGAGCCGGGAGAAAACTGGTTTTACAGCTACGTCACCGAGGAATTTACCGAAGGTCCGCACCTCGCGCCGCCGCGTTCGCATCCCAAAGATCAAACCGTGCCCGGCCCGAGCGACAGGGTTCCGGTCGACTGGCAGTCGCGGCTCGGCTAACGTAGGGGGATGGTAGCGATGAGGTCTTCCAGGGAAAAGATCGAGGCGATTTACGAATTGCGCGACGCCGCCGAAAAGAAGGCGCTCGCCGAGAAGGCGGTCGACGAAAATCCAACTTCGCAGAATCGGGACCATCTACTGGACCGGCAGATCGAACTGGAAGAAAAGACGATGACCGCCATAGAGCGATGCCACGAATGCGGGCACCCGCACCAGCCGGGCGAACCGCACGTTTAGCCCGAGTTTTTGCTCGCCGTCTTTATTAGTCGCAGCTTACATCCGTTATCGAGGAATTCGACCTCGTCGAGCAAGCGGCGCATGATGAAAAGACCGTACCCACGCGGAGCGCCGCCTGCAGGCGCCTCGCTGGTCGGTGGGGGAAGAAACCCGGCCCCGTAATCTTGGATCTCGGCAACGACTCGCCGCGAGTCCGAGTAACACTCGACCGTTATCTTCGTCCCTCGGCCGTGTTCAACCGAATTCGCCAACACCTCGCCGACGGCACTTTCAAAATCGGTGAGGTCGCGCCCCATTAGCCACGTTCTTGCAAACGCCGTGATCGCGCATCGTGCCTGACGAGCACCGATCGGCGAGCACGGGAACGAGCCTTCATAGCGGCGGGGCGTCTGCACGATCACACTAAGTCTTTCCGCCATAGAGTTACGACTAAACTCGTTACTCCGGTGGCTCGAGTTGGCAACCAGGCTGTGGCTGCTGGACAGTCGGTCGGCGCACCGCTGTGATGAACAACCCAGCGTAGCGCGTTCTTGCGTCCTCCTGACAGTACGGCGCGTTCGTCTTTGCCGCTTGCTTTAGGAACGAGTTTCACTTGGACGAAAGGAACGACTCTCGATTAGCGACGATTCGGCTCGTGATCGACATGACCGACGTCGGCTATGTCGATTCCACGTTCCTTAGCGACGCTCGATCACTCTTGCCGCCGTTGGCGATCACGTCGGGCGCCTGCTCAAAACCGTGAGCTTCGACCAGCTCTTCGTGATACTGGAGCGGGGCTAAGCGCCATCGCCCTATGGCACCTCGGCCTCCATCTCTTCGGGCTCCTCACTCGGCCTGAACAGGGCCTGCGCGATCGCCGTTGGGACGATCGCGGTCAAGATAACGACCGTCACGAGCGCTGTATACTGAGCCTGACTGATGTAGTGATGCGTCAGCCCGTAGAGGCTCGAAATCGTGCCGAACGTCAGTCCGGTCGCCATCATGAGCGTCAGATAGTTGGCACTCGTGCCCGAATAGCGGAATGCGTACCGAGCGATGGGGAAGACCCCGACGATCTTAGCGATCACCTTGACGAAGAACAACACGGCGATCAGGCCCGCGCCGCTGACCGCCGCCCCAAACTCGATGTACGTGCCCGCTTTGAGGAAATAGAAGGGCGCCAAGAACGTCATCGTCATCGTTTGGAGTCGCCGTTTCACGTCGGGATACGAGATCATGACTCCCGCGCACCCCAGGCCGAGGAAGTATGCGGGAAGCACTCCTTCGCTCTTCGCGTACGTCGCCAGCGCCGCTAGCAAAAGGATCACGGCGAAGAGCACCCGCAGAGCGGGCTCGCTGACGTAGCGGCGCGTGCGGTTGATCATGCGCGGCAGGACCTTCGGTACGATCGCCGTCGCGGCGACGATCGCAGCGACGAGCGCCACCAGCCAAAGGTTGTAGTTCGCGAAGAGCAGCCCGAGCGCAACCACCGTGCCCAGATCGGTGAAGAAACACGCGGCTAGAATGAGCTGGCCGAATTCGCTGCCGGCGAGTCCTGATTCGATCATCACGGCGTAGACCACAGCTACCGACGTCGTCGACATGGCGATGCCGGCAATCTTCGACGCATCGGGCGTCCAGTGCCCGAAAGAAAACGCGAACGCCATGGCGGCCAGAAACGGGACGCCGAAGGACGCCGCGCCGATCGTGGTGGCCGGCAACAGCTGCTTGCGGAGCACTGCGGGATCGATCTCCGCGCCGGCCAGAAACGTGAGGAGAATGCTTCCGAAGCCGGCTACGAAATCGATCCACGCGTTCGTCCGCAGCGCGATGACGTTTCCGGCCAACATGCCAATGACGATCTCGATGAGGGCCGCCGGCATCTTGACGCGGATGGCGATGAACGCGCTGACGCCGGCCAATGTCATCCACACGCCGGCCACGAGCCACAGGTTATCGGTATCGAGGGAAAGGTGCAAATCAAAAGCCCCTGTCGAAAGCGGTTGTGCGACAGGAGCCATCAGCCGAACGAGCCGGCGGTTTAAGGGAGCTCCATCCCTACATACGGACCTTCAGCCCCGCGAAGAGGAACCCCTGGAGCGCGGCGCATTCGTCATAGAACCGGCTGCGCCATGATCTCGCAGAAGGTCGTGAGATCGATGTTGCCGCCGGAGATCACGGCGACGATCGGACCATCGCCGGCTTTGCCGCTCAGCGCGGCGGCGACCGAAAGCGCGCCCGCACCTTCGGCGATGACGCGCGACCGTTCCGCAAGGATCCGCATCGCGCGTCGCGTCTCGTCGAGCGTTACTACGATCGATCCGTCGACGAGGCCGCGCATACGCTCCCACATGCGCGGAAAAATGCTCTTGCCGCCCGCGCCGTCCACAAACGACGGCCGCCACTCCTCGAAGATGGACGGCCTGCCCAGCTGCAGCGAGCGCGCATAGGGCGCTGCGGTCTCGGGCTCCGCGACGAAGACGCGCACGGCCGGTCTTCTTGCGCGCACTGCAGCGGCGACGCCTGTGACGAGGCCGCCACCGCCCAGCGCGGTAATGACGGTCGCGACGTCCGGCAGATCTTCGACGATCTCGAGGCCGGCGGTCGCATTACCCGCAATGAAGTTATCGTCGTCGAAGGGATGGACGAACGTTCCTTCTATTCCGGGGAAGGTCCGGCGTTCGAGTCCTTCCCAGCACGCGTCCCACGACGCTTTGACGACCGTCGCGCCGAGGGCGCGCATGCGCGCGATCTTGGTTTCCGGCGCCAGCTCGATCGCGACGACGGTGCAGGGGACGCCGGCCTCGCGAGCCGCGTATGCGACGCCTTGACCGGCGTTGCCGGCGCTGATCGTCCAGACCCCGAGCGCGCGTTTCTGCGAATCGAGCATCGCGATCGCGTTGGCCGCTCCGCGTAGCTTGAAGGAGTTGATCGGCTGGAGATTCTCCAGCTTGAGGAAGATACTTGGCCCGGTAGTGCCTTGCAGCTCGAGCAGCGGTGTTCGCGCAATCGTTCGCGCGATACGAGAGCGCGCCGCTTCGATCGCGTCGACTGTCGGCGCGAGCTGATTCCTCACACGGCGACTCTTTCTCCATAAAGAGGGCTGACGCCGCTTGACCCCCAAGGTGGCGACGATGAAAGCTCCGCGCCGCTTCTCGTACAAGGCGGTCGTCCTAATGGCGTTCGCCACGTGCGTGCTCTGCTTCCCCGCACCGGCGAGCGCCGACATGCCCTCCGCCGCGACTATCGAGAGCATCGTTCGCGGCTTCATCGCGAAGAATCACTTGAAGGCGGCCATCGTGCAGGTGCGCTCGAACGGCAGCAGCGTCTACACCGGCGCGTTCGGTGACTCGATGACGGGCGTGCCCGCTACGACCGACATGCACTTTCGCAATGGTGCACTCGCTTTCACGTACATGGCGACGTTGCTGCTCGAATTTGTCGACCAGAAAAAAGTTACGCTCGACACGAAGCTTTCCGCCTTCTTCCCCCAGCTCCCGCGGTCGAGCCAGGTTACGCTCAAGGACCTCGCCCAAATGACGTCGGGATACGCCGACTACGTCTATCAGGACGTGTTCCAAAACGCTTTTTATCGCGCTCCGTTCCGCCAGTGGACGCCGCAGGAGCTGATACACATCGGCGTCACCGGCCCCGTGCAGTTCGCGCCCGGCACGAACTGGGGCTATTGCCACACCAACTACGTCATTCTCGGCGAGGTGCTCGCGAAGATCGCGGGCATGCCGCTCGCCGACGCGCTGCAAAGGTTCGTCTTAGAGCCGATGGGCCTCAAACAGACAACAGGCTCTACGACGCCAATTGTTCCTCAGCCCGTGCTGCACGCGTTCACCTCCGAGCGCCGCGCGGTGCTCGGCATTAAGCCCGGCGTGCCGTTCTACGAAGAGGCGACCTATTGGAATCCGTCGTGGACGACGAACGACGGCGCGGTCGAAACGACGGACATCACCGACCTCGGCGTATCGCTTGAGGCCGTCGCGTCCGGAAAGCTATTATCGCCGGCCGCTTCCGCAGCGCAGATCACGCCGCGCCTCATCGGATTCGGGCACGCAAAATCGGGGTGCCCGGCCTGCCGGAAAGGGACGCCTGAGTTGAGCTACGGTCTTGGCGTGATCCTCTCGGGCCGGTGGATCAACCAGACGCTCGGATTCGCCGGGGCCTCGGGCGCAGTCGGCACGCTTCCGACGCAGAAGTTGACGATCGCGGTCGAGGTGACGAACGGCCCCGGCGCCTTCGATTCGAAGGGCAACGCCAGGCTCGGTGCGGTTCCGCTCTTTCGAGCTCTCGCCAACGCTATCGCGCCCAATACACTGCCGGGCGGCAGTCGGTAGCGGTCACAGTGCCTGACGCGCGGGCGTTGCGGCTCACATGAAAACCGCGTTGTATGGGCGGATTGTCTTTGGCGCTTCGGCGGTGCTGTTCGGCGTCATCGCGCTGATGTGGCATGACGCCGACACATGGCAAAGCCTGCACAGGATCTTGAGCCTGCCGCTTGGCACGGTCGTCGGCGCGTGTCTCATGATTGCCCTGATCATCGGCGGCATCGGAATCGCGTTTCCTCGATCCGTCGGCCCCGCTTCGATCGTTCTCGTCGTCGTCTATGCGCTTTGTTCGATCGCCTGCCTCCCCGGCGTCTTCGCCGCGCCGAAGGTCTTCGCGCAGTACGACGGTTTCTTCGAACAGTTCGCCTTGCTGTGCGGCGCGGTAGCCCTATACGCGGCGACCGACGCGAACGCCGCTCGATCGCTCCGTGGAGCGGCACGTTTTGGGCTCGGGCTCAGCTTAGTTGCGTTCACGCTGGCTCAAGTTATCTATCTCAAAGTGACGGTCGAGCTGGTTCCAACATGGATTCCGCCGAGTCAGATGTTCTGGGCGATTCTCACGACGGTCGCGTTTGCACTCGCGGCGATCGCAACGTTGATCAATCTTCGGGCGCGGCTCGCGTTGCGCTTACTCACCCTGATGCTTGCACTCTTCGGAGTGCTCGTTTGGGTCCCGCTCCTGGTCGCGCATCCGGAGGCGCATGGCAATTGGTCCGAGTTCGCAATAAACTTCCTCATAACAGGCGCAGCTTGGGTAGTGGCCGAGTTAGCGACGTAGTCCCAACAGGTTTCCGAGGTCGCTCCCAACGACGCGTAGTATTCTCAAAGATGAAAACTCCATCGCAAAAAATCGACGAGTACATCTCAGAGCTCGATGACTGGCGCCATGATACGTTTTCAGAGATCCGCAGAGTGATTCGAGAGGCCAACCCAGACGTGATCGAAGAGTGGAAGTGGATGGGAACGCCCGTTTGGTATCACGATGGGATAATCGCATGCGCCAACGCACACAAGGGCAAGGTCAAGGTCACGTTCAACCGGGGCGCGTTTCTTCCGGATCCCAAAAAATTATTCAATTCGAGCTTAGATGGAAACCAACGGCGCGCCATCGACTTCTTCGAAGAGGACAAAATCGACAAAAGCGCTCTGAAAGCGCTTATATTGGCCGCCATCTCCTTCAACAGCGGCGCTTCTAAAAAGGCGAAATCAAAGTCGAAGACCACCCGCTCAAAACGTAGAGGGTAGCAGAGTGGCTACGGCGACGTTCGTCATCGTCGGCGCCGGCGTCGCCGGCGCGACCGCCGCTGATACGCTACGCGCCAGCGGTTTCGACGGACGTTTGATCATGGTCGGCCAAGAGGTCGACCCGCCGTACAACCGCCCCACGCTTTCCAAGGAGCGCCTGCGCAACGAGATTGACGATGCTCAAGCACTCTTTCATCCGCCGGAGTACTACCGCTCAAAAGATATCGAGCTGCTCCCGGAGCAGGAAGTACGGCACGTCGACGTCGCCGCGCACGCGATCCAGCTGGCCAATTCAGGCAGCCTCGCGTACGATAACGTGCTGATTGCGACCGGGGCTCCGGTACGCCGTCTCAATGCGCCCGGAGCCCAGCTCCCGGGAGTCTACTATCTGCGAACCCTGCACGATGCTCGCGAGCTCAGCCGGGCGCTTGCGCAACGTCCCCGCGTGCTGGTCGCGGGAACCGGGTTTATCGGATGCGAGGTGGCCGCCTCGGCGAGGAGCATCGGGTGCGAGGTCACGCTAGTTGGTAAGACTCCACCGTTAGCTAACGCGCTCGGCTCGGAGATCGCCGCGCTTTATGCGGAGTACCATCGCGCGAAGGGCGTTGACGTACGTACGGGAACGTTCGTCGAGCGTTTCGAGGGAAGCGAAGGCCTCGAAGAAGCGCTGCTCCTCGATGGGAGCCGCGTGGATTGCGACGTAGCCGTGATCGGAATCGGCGTCGAACCCTCGCTCGAACTTCTGAGGAACGAGCCGGTCGAAACAGGCAACGGCATTATGGTAAATGAGCTTTGCGAGGCGAGCGTGCCACGCATGTTTGCCGCCGGAGACGTCGCGCTGTCCTGGAATCCGCGGTATGCAAAGCGCATACGAGTCGAGCATTTTGACAATGCTCAGCATCAAGCGATCGTCGCCGCAAAGGCGATGCTCGGACCGACCGATCCGTACAACCCGATTCCCTCGTTTTGGTCGGATCAGTTCTCACTCAGTTTGCGGTACCGTGGCTACGCACCGGAATGGGATTCCGTAGCGTTTCGCGGGGACATCCAGGGCGGCTCCTTCAGCGCCTTCTACGTTAAGGGAGGCGCCGTTCAGGCCGTCTGCAGCGTCAATCGCTACGGAGAAAACTACCAGTCGCAGCGCCTCATCGGGAAGCACATCGAACCGCGCCTCTTGGAGGACGACGAGGTCAACGTAAAAGAGATCGCGGTTTAGGCGGCGCTAGAAATCTAGGGTAACGGCCTTCGGGACCGTGCAAAACGAAGCGTCTGAGCATAGCGCATACTCCGCGACAGAGAAAGTTCCGACGTCGCCTTACAGCGTTTGGCATCATGCGGCAATCGGCCCTTGCGTCGGATGGAGCCCGGAGGATAATATGAGGAAGAGCCGAGCACCGGCATGAGGCTACAGCCCGCTGCGTATTGTATCGAACGCGACTTGTCCGTCCGCGTTTTAATAAAGGAGCGGCAATAATGAAGCTTGACAAAGCAAACTGGGCTCACACAAGCGGCGCCGCCTCGCGGTCTGACCGGGACCGCGCCCCGCCACGCCGAACGTTCTTAACAGGTGTCGTTCAGCCTCGGGGGTATTGCTGATGGGAAACTTTGCCCGCAGTGCGCTTTGCATAGGAGCCGCTGCCGCGTTGCTTGCAGGGTGCGGCGCCCTTCCCCTGAGCTTCTCGAAGGGTCAGGATGACATGCAGTCGCCGATCGGCGCACCGGACGCGATGCTGCAACGTTCTGCGCGGACGCAGCGAAATCAAAAGATCCAGCACGTCGTTGTCATCATTCAGGAAAATCGTTCGGTCGATAACCTGTTCCAGGGATTTCCAGGCGCCGACACACTGCCGTACGGCTTTAACGAGAAGGGCCAAAAGATCGCACTGAGGCAAGTTGGCCTCGAAGCGCGATGGGACTTCCAACACTCGGCTGCGAGCTTTTTGGCCGCTTGCGACGGCCGCGGCCGCTTCCCCGGAACCGACTGCAGAATGGACGGCTTCGCCCGGGAGGTCGCACGCTGCTCTCCAAAATGCCCGCCCGCAAACCCGGCGTACAGCTACGTGCCCCACTACGAAACAAGGCCCTACTTCTTCATTGGCAACCATTACGTGTTCGCAGACGGGATGTTCCCTTCGAATTACGATTCGAGCAGCTTTGTCTCGCATCAATACATCATCGCAGCTCAAGCCAGTTCTACCGTGAACTTTCCGATCGGCCCATGGGGCTGTGAAGGGAAGAGTCGGATCCCAACGGTGACGCAGGAGCGGACGATCGGGCCCGACATTTCGCCCTGCCTCAACAACAAAACGCTCGCCGACGAGCTCGACGACAGGGGCCTGTCATGGCGGTTCTATACCTCGTATGTTGAGGCCGGCGGCGGGCTATGGAGTGCATATCAAGCCATAAAGCACATCTACGAAGGCCCGGATTGGCATAAAGACATCGTCGTACCGCAGACGAAATTCTTTCGCGATGTTTTGGCCGGAGACTTGCCCGCCGTGAGTTGGGTTACGCCGACGTGCGTCAACTCCGACCACTCCGGCTGCGGCAGCAAGACCGGCCCGGATTGGGTCGGGTCCTTGGTGAATGCGATCGGCGAGTCGGAGTATTGGAATTCTACCGTGATCTTCGTCTTTTGGGATGATTACGGCGGCTGGTACGATCACATACCGCCTTCGATGGTGAACTATGACGGGCTCGGTATCCGCGTGCCAATGCTGATGATTTCCGCGTACACAAAAGCGGGATACGTTTCACACGTCCACTACGAGCATGGCAGCATCCTCAAGTTCATCGAAGACCGCTGGGGCTTAGCGAGACTCTCAGCGAGCGACACCCGCGCAAACCCCATTTCGCCCGGATGTTTCGATTACACGAAACCGCCGAGACCCTTTGTGAAAGTGCCGGTCGGGCATGACCAAGCGTACTTTCTCGCGCAGCCACTCGATACTCGGCCCCCCGACACGGAGTAAATGACGGTATCGATGGATCGCGTGCTCCGCATCCCCGGCAATGGGATGCCTCGCGCAAATCGCCAATCGGCTTCGGGAGGCACGGCACATGAGCAACTTGGCTCACCGCATTCCGCATCGCTTCCCACCCACATCTTCATTTCAGGTTGCATGGCGACCAGATGCGCAAAGACCTTACGTCATATAGTGTTTGCGGCGCTTCGCGGTTTTTGCAAGCGGCGCTGCAAAATTTGCGCGAGTTGCGCTATTCGCGCTTTAACTCATTTGGCAAAGACTACCTCAAGGATGAGCCAAAGACCAACGGCCGAAAATGCGATGCCGGCCGCGACGCCGGCGTAACGCGAAGCGCGAAGTCCAAGAGCCGAACCGAGGCGATTCCCTACCGCGATTCCGAGTGCCGTAACGAACAACGTTTGCACCGCTATCGCAATCAACACTGTGGCGAGCGGTAGCCCTGACGCGCCGAGCGGAAACCCGATCGCAAGCTCATCCGTCGAAATGGCGAGACCGGCTACGAACGAGGCTCGCAAGGAGCCGAATGAAAGGCCTTCAGCCCCTTTCCCGCCCGACATCGCCTCATGGCTTGCGTGGAAACTGACGCCAATCAGTATGACTCCGCCCATCACTACTGCCGCAGTCTCAAACCGAAGACCAATGATTCGCGCTAAAACCATGCCGAAAATCGGCATGATACTCTCAAAGACAGCGAAGGTAAGCGCCGGTCGCCACGGACTAAGACCGCGAAGGCCGAGAGCAATCGCTATGGCTAACGTATCGAGACCCAGCGGTAGAACAAACGCGACGATCTTCAAAAGCAGAAGAATCTCTCATCCTTCCGGCTACTGGAGGTGCCTCTTGTTGATTCTATCCTGTGTCTTCGTCCTCGGCGCTGAGGTCCTCCACCACCTGGCGCAGCGCTTCGATTTTCTGGTGTAGCAACGAATGGTGATGGGTCGCCGCGTTACGAATCGAGTAGGCAATAGACATGGTGGCCAGCAACACCCAAACCTGAAAGAGATTTTGAAAAGCGTTACCGTACAAGGCGCCGGGGTCCCAAGCGCAACCCCAGAGGCGTCCCTTGCCGTCGCAGAGCACGAGCGGCTGGCCTGTCGATGACCACACCGAGAGTAGAATCCAGATCGTTAGCCCCAGCACGAAGAGTCCACCCACGACCGGCACCGAGAACGTCCGCTCAAACCACGAAAAAGCCTTTATGAACGCTCGGCTTATCATTTGAGACGGCTTTCGCGAGTCAACTCAAATCACTTGCCACTCCACTGAAGCAGCGCCAGGGAAAAACTGATGTCTGGTTCAGCGTGATGCCTTCCCGCGACGTCTTAGTGACTTCCTAAATGGTCCCCTCGGCCGCTTCCATCCGCCGACTAATTGGCTGGCCGCTATCCCGCTAAGACGTTAGAAGCGCGTAGAGACCCACAGCGGCGACGAACAATCCGCTCAACACTTCGCCATATCGCTCCAAACGTCCAAACGATGCTCGCTGTAAACCGCGAGCGCCGGCGACGGACATCCCGACGTACGTTGAGATCGTAGCAAATGCAAAAACGATAGCCATGATCGCCAGCAGCGCCGGCCCCTTTGTGGAAGCGCCTAAGAATGCGGGAATGCCTTCAACCATCGGAGACGACCCCACGATTAGCAGAAGGGCTGTTCGTCCCGCGACAGCATGCTCGTGGGTGTGCATCACGGCGACAGAGTAATCTGCGATGTGCCAATCTCCCTCGCGATGTGCGTGCCAATGAAGGTGCTCAAGGCCATCTTCGTGGCGATGCAAGTGCGAGTGCTCATACCGCCTGTCCCCAGGTTCGGGCCTATTTCGATCACCCCGAACTTCCTTCCAACCACCGTAGGCAATCCATAACCCGAACGTGAGGAGCGCGAGGGCTGAGGCCAGAGACACGAGATGCGCGTATCTCACGGCCAGTGAGGCGCCCACAATCCAAAGGAGCGCACCAAGAAATAGCGTCGTCGTCACGTGTCCGAGGCCGGCTAAAGCGGCTGCGCGCGCTGTGCGCGCTAAGGGCCAACCCTGCTGACGAGCGAGCACTACGATCGGCGCCCAATGATCGGGCACGATTGTATGTAGCACGCCGACCGTCGCGACCGTTGCGATTAGAAGACCAGCAGCATGATCGAGCATTTGGGAAAGATACTTCGCAGGCATCGGTGCCCAGACTTTTAAAGCAAAGACCCACGCTCCAGCTTTCGGTGCGCGTAACCGAGTAGCAGTCGAACCAGGAACCTCAGCGCGTAATGCGGCGGCCCGTCAGCACCCTACCTTGTTACGAAATCGCCATCAGTTGTCGCTCGCGGCCTGCTCGCGTATCCGAGCCGGTCTGCGGGTGCACATCCGCGGCATTGGTGCGGCTCGCTCGCACTGGTCTAGGCCGGGAACTGAGGCGGAGCACCCGAACGTTCTTGACAGTCGATGCGTTCCTGCACGGGGGAGCAAGTAAAGACGAAGCGCTTGGGACGGAGCAGCTACGCCGTTGCCATTTGGCACGGCCGCTGCATTGCTCGCAGGCTGCGGCGGATCGCAGCCGCCGATTGGGGTTCCGGCGGCGCCCGTAGAAGCACCATCCACGACCCCTTTGTGATCGGGACGGACTGAAGAGGAGTGGCTTTACGGGCGGGCTCATCGAAGCATTACAAGAGAGTGAAGCGATTTTATGATCGAGCCGTCGGTGTCTTACGCTTAACGCTCTGCACGTGTAAATTGCTTCGCGCCGTTAGCGTCGTTGCGGGCTGCCTCTTCTTAGCGGCGGCGCCCGTCGCAAGCTCGGCCCTGTCAACCGCTGACGACGCAATTCGGGCGGCGTACAAAGCGATGGAAGACGCGATGCTCGCAAAAGACGCGGTCAAACTGTCGACACTCTTGGCGGACACGTTTTCCCAGCGCTTGATCGATGGTACGATCGAAACACGCGAGGCCTTTATCCGCGACGAAACCGGCCCCGATCCTGGAATGACTCGTTCATCCATTAAGTATCAGATTTTGCAGTTGACGGTGCTCGGCGCTAAAGCTGACGCTCAGGTATCCTATTCTTATAGCGGGACGTACAGCGTGAACGGCGTGCCAAAGCCGCTTAACGGTACTGTGCATCTTACGGATGCATGGGCGCTTGGTCCCGATGGAACATGGAAGCTTCAACTGAGTACGATGCGCGACGCGATTGCATACGTCGATGGTAAACTCATCGTGGACGAACAGGAGTCGATTCCGCCAACAAAAGCGGCGACTGCCGAGCTGCGGGCACACGCTGTCGCTATTCCTACGCTAGCGCTCGATGCCGCGCCAAACCGGCTCGGGCGAATTGGCGCGGCGATCGGGGACTCCCGCATTGTCGGTATGGGGGAGGGGAGCCATGGTACGCGTGAGTTCTTTTCGTTCAAGAACCGCCTGTTTAAGTACTTGGTCGAAAAGAAGGGTTTTACAATTTTTGCTATAGAGGCATATTGGGGCGCCGGACTCTATGTGGACCGGTATATCAAAACAGGGCAGGGAACCGCGGACCAGGCCGTTGCCTCGCTGGCATTTTGGACCTGGGATACCCCTGAACTGGTTAATCTCGTGCAGTGGATGCGCGACTACAACGCTAAGCCGGGAAATCACCCGATCCTAAGCTTCGTCGGCATTGACATGCAGAGTCCCATGGGTGCGATCGGTTATCTCGCAACGTATCTGCGCCTCCATGATCCCACACGGGGCGCAGCCGCACGCGCGGCACTTGAATGCGCGGCCGCGTCGGCTTCACGTTACCGGGCGACTCCTACAGCCGGCTGCCGACAGGAGGTGGTAGCAGTGGGTGAGCAACTTCAAGCGCTGAAAAATGCGCCCGACATCAGTGTCGCCCGGCATTCGGTGACGACGATTCTGCAATATCTTGACTGGAAGAGCGTACCGGACGACGCCCGGCTCGGAGCGCGTGACCAGGACATGGCCGTCAACTTCGAGTGGCTCGCTTCTGTCTATCCTCGCGCAAAGATCGCGATCTGGGCGCATAATTTCCACATCGGCACACGTCCACTTCTCAGCGGCTCGTACGAACTGAACTCTCGGCCAATGGGAGCGTATCTCCGTTCGGCGTTTGGATCGGATTATTATGCGATCGGGCAGACATTTGGGAGCGGCACGGTACGCGCAATCGTCAGCGGCCATGGCCTAGAAGCTGTAGTCGTGCCCCCAAATCCAAGTGATACAATCGCTGACCTCTTCAATCCCGTGAACGCCGCAGCGACTTTCATCGACCTTCGTGGCTTGAGAAACGGTAGCCCATTGTGGTCATTTTTTTCGGCCCAGCGCCCCGTCGAGGAAATCGGTGCAACGATCGATCCACTGCATCCAGCGTACGAGGTCTCCATGGTTATCCCAAAGTCGTTCGATGGATTTGTTTACGTACCGATTAGCACGGCCGCGACGGATGGAAGCTATTATTCGCAGATGCAGCGCGAGGTGCGGTCGAGCGATGGCAGTGTATGGGAAGTATCCGGCCTCGGCTTTAACGATGTGACGACGGTGCTGTCCGCAAGTAGCGCGGCTATTTCAAATGGTGATGGGCTAAACTCGTCGCCAAATACGCTTGTCCGTCGGTTTGATGCGACGCCCTATGCAGGTTTGACGGTGCGCGTCAGCGGCGAGATCCGCTCTGATGATCTGCTTGGCTTCGTATACCCCGTTAGCGAGGCTATTACGTCAGCCGGTTCGGTCGAGCGTTCGTCGCAGGGGAATCCTATCGTTGCTTCCAACCTTGGACGCTGGACTACATTCGAAGTGTCGCTAAAAGTTCCGCGGAGCGCACACTTCGTCGACGCCGGATTCTGGACGGAGGGGCTGGGCTCGGTACAGGTCCACAACCTCACCGTGACGCGTTTGCCGAGCTAAAGAGCCTGCCCCTGGGGGCCCAACATGTCGACGGCATCTGGAAAGTCAAAGGGAGCTACCACGATGCCAGCGGCTCGCATGCGATTCGAGGCCGGGCTGCGCAGCTGCGAGGGGGTCTAAGCCGCTAAGCTACGGCGCTAGCTAGCGCAATGCGGCCTCGCGGGCGGCGCGGCGGGTTACGGCGTCAACGCAAAGACGGTTCCGCAGCATCTCTTCAAAATATGCCCGCTCAGGCCGCCGTAAGGCGTCGTGCCGTACAGCGTGCCCTTCACGTTGATCAGAGGCGCCGCCGGCCACATGCCGTCGGTACCGCCCGCAAAACGATAGAGCACGCTTTCCGCGCCGTTAGTGCTGATGCTGAAAATGGTTCCGCAGCCGGTTTCCCCGGTGCCCGCGCATCCCGTTCCGCCGCCGCGCGCTGTCACCCCATACAGGGTGCCATTTACGTCCATCAAAGCCGCCTGCGGGTGCGCGCCATCGGAGCCGCCGGCGAAACTGTAGAGCACGCTCTCGTTACCACTCGTCGTCACGCTGTAGACGACTCCCTGGTCCGACGCGCCGCCTTCTTGTGTTGTGCCATACAACGTGCCGCTCACATCGATCAAGCCGGTGGGGTACTGTCCATCCACACCTCCTCCGAACCGATAGAGCACCTTCTCCTTGCCACCGGTCGTTACGCTGTAAATGGTTCCACAGCCCTGACTATTGGAAATGGTTGTGCAGACTGTACCGCCCGAGTACGTCGCGCCGTAGAGGACGCCGTTCACGTCGACCAATCCGACGGGGTTTTCCCCATCGGAGCCTCCCTTGAAGCTGTACAGCACTTTCTTCGCGCCGGACGTGCTGATGCTGTAGACGGTCCCACAGTGACAGGGAGAAGAACCGCCGGAAAGTGTCGTGCCGTACAGCGTACCGTGCACGTCGAGCAACCTCCCACTCGAAGGGCGAAATCCGTCGGACCTGCAACACACGCGCCCGCCAGCGAAGCTGTACAAAAGCGCCTCAGATCCGCTCGCGCTAATGCTGTAAACGGTTCCTCCCCCTTTCGAGCCGCCGAGATTGGTCGTGCCGTACAGCGTGCCCTTTACGTTGATCAAAGGCGCGTAAGGCTCCGCTCCGTCGGGTTCGCCGGCGAAACTGTGCAGAACGTTTTCCTCGCCGCTCAGCGTCACGGTATAGACGGTTCCGCGGCCGAACGTACCGCCCAGAGCGGTTACGCCGTACAGCGCGCCCTGCACATAAGTCAAACCCACCGGATACGCTCCGCCCGTCTGGTCCTTCTTGAAGCGATACACTACCTGGTAAGACGATGCACTTGCGCGATGGGGGGTGTGAGTCGACGCTATCCCCAGTGCTTGCAGCGGCTCCCCCGGCGCACCGGTCGGCGGCTGTGATACGCCGCAACCGGCGAGCAATACTACCGCAACGCTTCCACTGAGAACGTAGCAGCCAAAGTCAAAGCTCTTCATTGCTTCTGCTCCCCGATCCAGAGCGGATCAATGGCTAAGGATGTTCGGCGCTGACGATCAGGTCCCGGCTTCGACCAGCGCGAGCAGGCGTTCCCAGTGTCGCGGATGCGGTATTCTGGAAGCCGCCCGAATGCGCGAGCAGGCCGCGAGCGATAACCCTGTCGCGGCCGCGATTTCGCTTAGCGTGAATGCGCACCTCGCTTGGCCCCGCGAATCGTCGCAAGATTGTCATACGCTGCCGGCCGGTTGGCCGCTACGATCCGCCCCACTCTTGCCCTATCTGGAACCTTCCGGCTATTTTCGGTGATAAATGGGTACGCGGCAAGTCTAGTAACACGCTTAGTACGGGAGACCCAAGAATGAGCGATTCGAAGATGAAGATGCCCCCGGTCGTATCGCCGCGAGAGTGGGAGGACGCACGGCAAGCGTTGCTTCTCAAAGAGAAAGCCTTGTTCCGAGCACGCGACGCGCTAGCGGCCGAGCGTCGCCGGATGCCGTGGATGGTCGTCGAGAAGAGATACGAGTTCGAAGGGCCTAACGGCAGGACGAGCCTGCTGGATTTGTTCGACGGGCGCCGGCAGCTCATTGTCTATCGCGCATTCTTCGAGCCTGGAGTGTTCGGCTGGCCCGACCATGCCTGCCGAGGCTGCTCCCTTGGCGCCGATCAGGTTGCGCATTTGGCTCACCTCAACGCTCGCGACACGACGCTCGCGTACGTATCGCGTGCCTCACAAGCCGACATCCAGCGTCTAAAGACGCGGATGGACTGGACGATTCCCTGGTTCACGATGACGGACGACTTCGACAAAGACTTCGGCGTTGATGAGTGGCACGGTCACAATGTGTTCTTCCGCGACGACAATCGGATATTCCGCACCTACTTCGTCAACGCGCGCGGCGACGAGCAGATGGGCAATACATGGAACTACCTCGACATCACTCCGCTCGGCCGCCAAGAGCTGTGGGAGGATTCGCCCGAGGGTTATCCCCAGACCGAGCCCTACCAATGGTGGAACTGGCACGACAACTACGATGCGGGCACCGACCGACGCTGGGACCAGGTCGTAAATGCGGCGCAGGGGACGCCCGAAGCGGTTACGTCGTGATTTTGCTCGCGCACGTCATGGGCGTACCGGAAGAGTACTCGGTACCGCTGGCGAGCGGCGGCTTCGGAGCTCCAGTCGTAGTGCTGCTCGCCCTAGTCAAAACAAGAGCATTGGGCCACTAGAGTGCGATAGTCGACAAAGTCGGAACTGCCGATGCGGATCCTAAAGCAGGGCTGTTCCTGATAGAAGAGCTGATCCGGACGATTCGCCGGGACGTGGGTCATCGAAATCGCGGTTTGATCGAGGGCGACATTCTTTCGTCTTCATCAACCATAAGTACACATTATGTACACATTGCTGCCGAGGCGGTTACCCCTATGATCAGCGTCGGATCATCCAGTGGACGCAAGTTGCTTTCACTTTCCCGTTTATGCACGGCGCACAGAGCATGCATGGCGGTATCATTGAGAGGAATCATTCTGAGCACCTGTGAACTGAACGAGCCCTGCATTACATCGATGGGAGCGATAGTATGCGTTCGAAAACAAGCATTAAACGTGAGCGATTTCTTGTGACGAGCGCGGCAGCGATCGGTGCCGCCGCGGCCAACTACTCCTTTGCATCGGCGCAAACGGAAGTGGCTGCGACGATGAGCGGCACGCGCAAGCCGAGCATAGTTTTCTGTCATGGTCTTTGGGCCGACGGCTCGTGCTTTACCAAAGTGATGGGGCCGTTGCAGGCGCAAGGCTACGATTGCATCGCTGCGCAGTACCCGCTCAACACACCCGAAAACGACGTCACTTTTGCCAAGTGGGCGATGGACGTGGTGAAGGGCCCTATCGTGCTTGTTGGACATTCATATGGCGGCACGGTGATCACGGCCGCCGGAACCGACCCGCGCGTGAAAGCCCTCGTTTATATCAACGCCCTTGCTCCCGATACTGCTGCCGGCGAGACATCGCAGAGCATACAGCAGAAGTTCCCCGCGACCGACGTGCTCAAGCACATCAAAGTCGTCGACGGACGTATCTGGCTGACCAAAGAAGGCCTACAGTATTTTTGCGGCGACCTCTCCGCGACTGAGCAGCAGCTCGTGTGGGCGACACAGGGCGCGCCGGCTGCCAACATCTTCGCGCACGATGCGCCGGGCGTTGCGTGGAAGACCAAGCCGAGTTGGTACATCGTCGGAAAGAAGGATCACACCGTCAAACCGGATCTTGAACGCTTTCTTGCGAAACGCATGAAAGCCAAGACGACCGAACTCGATTCGAGTCACGTGCCGATGCTCTCGCAACCAGACCGCGTGGTCGAAGTAATTCTCAGCGCTGCGCAGTCGGTGTAGAAGTCGGGGAGCACGAGCTGCCACAGGTTGCTACACAAATCCTCGTGCAGAACAAGAACGACGGCCATTCCTGACCGTCGTTCTTCAATCCAAAGCGCGGCCGGCAGCGATCCGCGCCGCAGCGCTGCCGTGAACCAAACGCGAGGCGCGGCAATCAGCGAGGGGCATCGCCGCAATCGCAGCTGGGCGCCATCATCCAGGCCAGCGTGACGAGGCGTGGTACAAGCCCGAGATCGCGCCGAGGCTCGACGAGTTCCTTTTCAAAAAGATCGCATCGGCGACGGGCTTATCGCTCGCGGCCTGCACGCGCGTCCGCGCTGGCTCGCAGATGCCGCACCCGCGGCACTGGGCGGCCTTGCGCAGACTCGCGGGCCTGTGACGCTCCCTTCGCTGGGATAGTGCCACGGCTCGGCGAACGTTCGTAGCCGCTGGTCCGTTCCGCTTCAGGAGGCACCCACATGAGCAACTTGGCTCGCTTTGCGCTTATCGGCACGGCCGCGCTTTTTGCAGGCTGCGGGGGATCGCCGCCGCCGATCGGCGCGCCGGGTTCTGAGTCGCCTTCCAACAGCTCCACGCAAAAGAGCTCGGCAAAAAGCGCCGGCCGGCCTAGCACCACCCAACACTACGTCTACGTGACCAATGAGCTCTCCCGCGACGTTTCTGCCTTCGTCATCAACGCGAGCAGCGGCGCCTTAACTCAGGTGAAGCGGTCGACGTTTGAAGCAGGCTCCAGGCCGATCGGGGAGGCGGTTGATGCGACTGGCGCGTTCATGTATGTCGCCAACGGTGACTCCGATAACGTTTCCGCCTACATCATCAATACCGAGAATGGTCGCTTGAAGTCTGTGCAGGGCCAGCCGTTTGCAGCGGGCTCAAAACCATGGCGAGTGGCGATCGATCCGACCGGCAAGTTCGCCTACGTAGCCAACCAGACCTCAAACGACGTTTCCGCCTACACCATCAACGCGAGCAGCGGTGCTTTGACGCAGGTCCAGGGATCGCCGTTTGCGGCCGGCTCACAGCCGTCCGGAGTGGCAATCGATCCGACGGGCTCGTTCGCGTACGTGCCGAACTATGGTGCCAACGATGTTTCCGGGTACGCCATCAACGCGAGCAGCGGTGTCTTGACACAGGTGCAAGGATCGCCGTTTGCAGGGGGCTCGGCCCCACTCGGGGTAGCGATCGACGGCTCGTTCGTCTATGTGACCAATTACAGCTCCAACAATGTTTCCGCATATGTGATCAACACGACGAGTGGTGCTTTGACGCAGGTGAAGGGCTCGCCGTTTGCAGCGGGCTCCAATCCGATCGGGGTAGCGATCGATCCGACGGGCATGTTCGCTTATGTGACTAATAACGGATCCAACAATGTTTCCGCTTATGCCGTCAACACGAAGAGTGGGGCCTTGACGCAAGTGCAGGGCTCGCCCTTTGCAGCGGGTTCTGACCCAACCGCGGTGGCGATCGATCCCACGGGCAACTTCGCCTACGTGACGAATAATGGTCTGCCGGGAAACGTTTCCGCCTACGCCATCAACGCGAGCAGCGGCGCTTTGACGCAGGTGAAAGGTTCGCCGTTCTCAGGACGCCGCGGAAAGGACCCTGTAGACGTGGTGGTCCGATAGACTGACAAAACTTCCCCCCGTCCCGCCCGCAAGGCCGCATCGCACTAGCCGGCGTGGCTTAGCCTAGAGCCTCGCAGCTGCGCAGCCCGGTGCCGATCACCGCGCCTCGCAGTATGGCAGCTGCTTAGCTTGCAGCAGCCTCGCAATGTGCTCGCGGACTCGCAATTTAGATTGCGGCGCTTAACGCGTTGCAGCCTGGATCGCGGCGGCTTTGATCGCTAGCAGTCTGGGCTAGCGAGGCTGGCTGGGGGGGCGCACAATTTTAGGGGCCTAACTCTTATCCCGCTACGCGGCGGCGCCGTGGCAGCGCTTGTATTTCTTTCCACTGCCGCAGGGGCACATCTCGTTGCGGCCGACCTTCGGCTGTTCGCGATGCATCGGTTTAGCCGGCGATTCGTCATCTTTGTTCGTGTGGAACTGCTGCACGCGGCGGCCGCCGCCGGGCATTGGCCCGAGCATTTGCTCCACCTGCTCCGGCGGTAGCGCGTTACCCGCGGCGACGGGCTGGGGAACGAGCTGACCCGATGGGATCGGCTCGAACTGTTGCCCCGGCATCATCTGAGGTTGCGGCGGTCCGTGCTCGATCACCACGCGAAACACGCCTTTGATCGCCTCGTCGGCGATGTTGTTCTTGAGCGACTCGAAGATCTCGAACGCTTCCTTCTCATATTCGACACGCGGGTCTTTTTGGCCGTAGCCGCGGAGCCCGATGCCGGTCTTGAGGTGATCCATCACGTAAAGGTGATCTACCCACTGCCGATCGATGATCGGCAGTAGCAGATAGCGCTGCTCGACCACGCGCAGGATCTCCGGAGTTACCTCGTTCTCCTTCGTCTCGTACGCCACACGCGCACGCTCGCGAAGCACGCGGCGGATCTCCTCGCGGTCTTTTCCGGCTATGTCCGAAACCGATAGCTCGCGCTTGATCGGGAAGATCAGCTCGAGCGCGTTGAGCATCTCGTCGAGGTCCCATTCACTTGGGTGCGCGTTCTCCGGCGCGTTTTCTTCGACCGTCTCGTCGACCTTGGCCTCCAGCGTCTGCAGCATGAACGTGCGCGAATCGAAGTTACCCTCCAGCGTCGCGCGACGGTCCGCGTAGATGATCGCGCGCTGCTTGTTCATCACGTCGTCGTACTCGAGCACGTGCTTGCGGATCTCGTAGTTGTGGTTCTCAACCTTCCCCTGCGCTCGCTGGATCGACTTCGTCACCAGGCCCGACTCGATCGGCTGCTCGTCCGTAAACCCGACGCGCTCCATGATGTTCGTCATCCGCTCGCCGCCGAAGAGCCGCATCACCTCGTCCTCGAGCGAAACGTAGAAGCGTGACGAACCGGGATCGCCCTGGCGCCCCGAGCGTCCGCGCAGCTGGTTGTCGATCCGCCGCGACTCGTGCCGTTCGGTGCCGATGATGTGCAGCCCACCGTTTCGCGCCACGCCCTCGCCCAGCTTGATGTCGGTGCCGCGACCGGCCATATTGGTGGCGATCGTAACCTGGGCTTCCTGCCCGGCATCCTTGACGATCTCAGCCTCCTGCTCGTGGTACTTCGCGTTGAGCACGTTGCACTCGACGCCCTTGCGGCGCAGCATCGTCGCCAGCAGCTCGCTCTTCTCGATCGAGCGCGTGCCCACCAGAACGGGCCGTCCCTTCTGGTGCTCGGCGATGATCTCGTCGACGACCGCGTCGAACTTCGCCTTTTCCGACTTGTAGACGATGTCGGAGTTGTCTTTGCGGATCATCGGCATGTTCGTCGGCACAACCACGACGTCGAGGCCGTAGATGTCGCGGAACTCGCGCTCCTCGGTCTTGGCGGTGCCCGTCATGCCAGCCAAATGTTCGTAAAGCCGGAAGAGATTCTGGAAGGTGATTGTCGCGAGCGTCTGATCCTCGCCACGCACCTTGATGCCTTCCTTCGCCTCGATCGCCTGGTGGATGCCGTCGGAGTAGCGCCGCCCGTACATCAAACGGCCGGTGAACTCGTCGACGATGATCACCTCGCCGTCCTTGACGATGTACTGCTGGTCGCGATGGAAGAGATTCCATGCCTTCAGCGCCGCATTGAGCTGATGCGTCAGCTCAATGTTGCGCTGCTCGTAGAGATTTTGGATGCCGAGCATCTTCTCGACTTTGGCGACACCCGCTTCCGAGATCGGAACGGCGTGCGCCTTCTCGTCGACCGTGTAGTCCTCGTCCTTCTTCAGGCGCGGAATGATCTGCGCGAATTTTTCATACAGCTCGCCGGACTCTTGCGACGGTCCGCTGATGATCAGCGGCGTCCGAGCCTCGTCGATGAGGATTGAGTCGACCTCGTCGACGAGCGCGAAATAGAGCTCGCGCTGCACTAGGTCTTCGACTTGCCAAGCCATGTTGTCGCGCAGGTAGTCGAAGCCGACCTCGTTGTTCGTCACATACGTGACGTCGCAGTTATACACCGCGCGGCGCTGCGCGGAATCGAGACCGTGCTGAATCACGCCGACGTTCAGGCCTAGGAACTGATAGATCGGGCCCATCCAGTCAGCGTCGCGGCGCGCGAGATAGTCGTTGACCGTGACGACGTGAACGCCGCGTCCCTCGAGCGCACGCGCGTACACGGGCATCGTCGCGACGAGCGTCTTGCCCTCGCCGGTCTTCATCTCGGCGATCCGACCCTCGTACAGCACGTGACCGCCCATGATCTGCACGTCGAAATGCCGCATGCCGATAGTACGCTTGCTGGCCTCGCGGACCACCGCAAATGTCTCGGGCAGCATGTCGTCGAGCGACTCGCCCTGTTCTAGCCGGCTCTTGAACTCCGCCGTCTTGGCCTGCAGCTCGGCATCCGAAAGCGCCGCGATCTCCGCCTCCAGCGCGTTGACGGCGCGAGCGGTTCGACGAAGCCGCGCGACCTCTCGTTCGTTGCCGTCAATGATTCCCTTGAGAAAAGCCATGGGCTCTTAGGGCACTATCCCCAATCCGGTCACCGCTCCCGGCGACTTGTACGTGGGCATCGGCGTCGCATTGCCGTTCGCGCCGGCCGGGAAGACCAGCACGATTCCCGCTCCGCTCTGCGTTTCGTCCGCGACGTAGATGACGCCGGCCGCGTTGACCCTCACATCGGTCGGCGCGTTGAGCTCCGTATTGCAGCCGTGAATCTTCCGGATGGGCTTCTTGTATTGCAGGCCCTTCTTATACGCGGGGAAGACCAAGATCGACGGGCCCTTGGGCGAGCTGCAGCCGGCCTTCGGCTTGCCCTGATCCGCGACGTAGATGTTCCCGCTCGTGTCGAGCGCGAGGCCGACCGGCGTGATGATGCCGTTGGCGCCCGTGATCGCAAACCGCGGGAAGATGTTGACCGGCGTCGGCGTGGGACTCGGCGTCGGCGTCGGACTCGGGGATGTAGACGGAGTCGGCGTCGGGCTCGGCGTCGAGCTCGGCGTGGGCGTCGGCTTGGGCGTCGGCGTCGGCGTCGGCAGGATGAAGCTTTCGACGTTTGCGCCCTGAATGTTGGTCACGTAGAGCGCGCTCGATGCATCGAGCGCCACGCCGCCCGGCAGGTTGAGGTGCGGCCTAGGTCCCGCGAGCGATTGATACGGCTGGACGGTGCCGGCGCGATAGAGCAGCACCCGGTTCGGATAGGTGATCGTCGGATCGTTATCAGCGATCACCATCAGGTTAGGGACGGGGCTCGCCGTGCTCGACGCGTCGGGATTCGGCTGCTTCGGCGTGATCGCGATGCCGCGCGGCTGGCCGATCAGCGGGGACGACGTCAGCGGCAACACGTTGCCCGTCGCGAGCGCCTCGAACTCGATCAAGAGCGCCTTGTTCGTGCTCGGATTGTAGTTCGTCACCCAGAGGTTCTGCCGGTGATCGAACGCCAAGTATTGGGGGCCGTTGAGCGTGGTGCTGCCGCCGCCGATCTGGTATGCGGGTCCGCCGCCGTCCTTCGTGCCGTTCGAATAGATGCTGATCGCGTTCTGATTGCTGTTGGACGCATAGAGCGTCTTCGACGGGAAATTCGGGCCGACGTTCACCCCGGACGTCATTCCGAGGTTGCTGCACGCCATCACCCCCGCGGTCAGCACGAGCGCGAAGAAGCCTACGGTCAGCTTAGGCAGCATTGGTTACCCCCAACGTCATCACGCTGCGGACTCCTCTCTCTTCTAATAGACGTAACAGGTACTGCGGAGGTGCGCTTCCCTCAGCGGCCCGAGTTTCCTGGCCCCTAGCGTGGTGAGCAAGGAACCACCAGCAGGCGACCCCCACGAGAACGAGCAGGAAGATCGTCACGAGGAGCCTGCGAAGGCGCCGCCGCACGTATGCCGGCCGGCTCGACTCCGTGTCGATGATCTGGCGCGGCATCCCCTCTAAACCGCGCGTCGGAGGGGATGGTTGAGCTCGTCCGTCTGCACGAGCTTGAGCAGCTGTCCCACGGTGACGAATTTATACCCGGCTCGCTTGAAGCGCTCGACGACGTAGGGCAGCGCCTCGATCGTCGCCAGCTTGCCGCTGTGCAGCAGCACGATCTCCGGCGCGGTCGCGTAGGCGAGCATATGCCGCTGCAGGCGCTCGACGGTGATACTGCGCCAGTCGCCGCTGTCGTCGGTCCAGAGCACGACCGAATATCCGAGCGCCTGCGCGATCCGCAGGGTCCGCTCCGTGTAACGCCCGTGCGGCGGCCGCATCAGCGTTCGCACGGCCGGATCGCGGCTGAGCGCCCACAATGCGTCGCGACCTTCGAGAATCTCGCGCCGCACGTCGTCAGCCGATTCCTGATCGAGGTTCGGATGCGTGTACGTGTGATCGCCGATCTCGTTTCCGTCGGCTTCGATCCTGCGCGTGAGCTCGGGCCACTGCTGCGCGTCGGCGCCGATCAGGAAGAACGTCGCGGGCACGCCTAGATCGTGCAGAACATCGAGCAGCATCGGCGTGTACACGGGATACGGCCCGTCGTCGAACGTCAGCGCAATCAGCCGCGGGCGTCCCGAGCGGTCTTCGGTGGGAAGCTCGTGCATCACGCGGTAGAGCCGCGCTGCGATGCCGCTCGAAAACTCGAGGTGCACGTTCGTGGTGGGCGTCACCAACGCGGGCGGCACGGCACTGCGATGCACGACGGCGCGCCAAGCGCCGGCGATCAACGCAACGACCGCGGCGACGGCGATGAGGCCCTTGATCTGCGCCGACACGAGAGGCTCGGGCTACGAGTGGTCCGGCAGCGAGTCCGCCGCCGATTGCCCCGTGAGATCGCCGCCCACGATGACCGTGACGTCGCTCGCCTGCGTCGCGGTCGGGGCCGGCGAGCTGCTCGGCGAACCCTCCGGAACGACGACCGCCTTGCGGAGCCTCTGCGGCAGCGCACTACGCACCTTGGCGCCGGCGAACGTAACGCTCGAGTGCTCGTGGACCTCCGTCGTGCCGTAGTTCGATCGGTCGGCGTCACCGACATCCCCGATGGTGAAGCCGGCCTGCCGCAATACGTTCGCGACGCGACGCGCCGCTCCAGAAACGCCGCTGCCGTTCTCGACGTCGACGCGCAGCGTGCTCGGCGGAATCGCCGCGAGCGCCATCGCGTCCGGCGACGCGACCGGCGCCGGCGGCGTCGTTAGCATCGTCGTGACGAGGTGCGCGCGGGCGCCCGTGTCGGGAACGAGCGAGTCGCCGTACCCGGGCAGATTCACATCGTCGGTATACGGAACCTGAGCGGCGACCACCGACGAGTCCGGCATGCCCTGGTAGTAGTTCGCGATCGAGAGCAGCTCGGAGTCGGCGAAGTCGGTCTGCACGTACTTGCGGAACACGCGGAGCATGTCGCCGAGGTGCAGGAATGTGTTGACCTTGTCGCCCTTGACCTTCGCGACGAGCGCGTGGAGCAGTTGCTGCTGCCGCATGATGCGGCACGGATCGCTGCACCAGTCGTGGCGGAAGCGCATGTAGGCCACGGCATGCTCACCGTCGAGATGCTGCATGCCTTCCTTGAGATGGATGTGGAGGTGCCCCCAGCTGTCGTCGTAGTCGAGCGTGTCGCCCGTGCAGCCGGTCTTGTAGCGCAGGCAGTTCGACGACTTGACGTAGACGCTGATGCCGCCAATCGCGTCGACGAATTCCTTCGTCGCGTCGATCCGCAAAATCGCGTAGCGGTCGAACCCGGGAATGCCCAGCCACTGCGAGATGACGCTCTTGGCCTCCTTGACGCCGCCGTCGGACTGCGCCTGATTGATCTTTGCCTGCGTGCCGTTGGGCAGCGTGGCGATCATGTCGCGCGGGATGGAGAGCTCGTAGATCTTCTTGTTGGCGAAGTCGAGATTGACCGCCCAGATCACGTCGCTGCGCGAGTTGGTCGAAAACTCCTCGTCCTTGTCCGTGTAATCGTAGTCGAGCCCCTCGACGAGCACGAGAAGGTTGTTCTTTGCGAACACTTGCTGCGGCGTCGGGACGAAGATCTGGCTGATCGCCGTCACGGGATTCTTGTGCTCGAAGACGGCATAGCCCGCGGCCGTCGAGGCGAGCCCCACGACGAGGATCCCGACGATCGTAAGGATGCGCTTAGTCAACCGGCGCTGCGCTCCGCGGGTATCGCTTTGCCGAAGAAATCGAAGGGGCCGTGTCCATCGAGCCGCACGCGTGTGAATTCGCCCACGCTGGCGTGGCCGGTGAAGTAAATACCGCCATCAACTGCGGGCGCTTCACCGTCGGAGCGTCCGAACCATGCTCGGGATTCTCCCAGGTGTCGCCGGAAGCCATCGCGTTCACGCAGGCGGCGCGACTCTTCGACCAGCACGCGCACTGTCGTGCCGCACCGCTTGCCTCGCGCTCGTTCCGAAGCCTGCCTCTGCGCTTCACGCAAGCGGATCAGACGTTGGCGGCGACGTCGCGCGCCGACGCGATCGCCGAGTCGGGCGGCTGGGGTTCCGTCCTCGGAGCTATATTCGAAGAACCCGACGCGGTCGAGCTGCGCGCGGCCGATCCACGCCTCGAGATAAGCGACGTGGTCTTCGGTCTCACCCGGGAATCCGACGATGAACGTCGAGCGCATGGTGATGCCGGGGACGCGCGTACGAAACTCGTCGATGAGCTCGAGATAGCGCTCTCCATTCCCGGGCCGGAGCATCGCGCGCAGTACCTTCGGATGCGCGTGCTGCAGCGGCATGTCCATGTACTTGCACACCTTGGGCAGGCGCGCGATCGCGTCGATGAGCTCGCGATCCACAGTCGCCGGATAGAGATAGAGGAGCCGAATCCATTCCAGGCCGTCGATCTCGTGCAGCCGCTCCAGCAGCTGTGCGAGGCCGCCGCGGCGCAGGCCGCGATCGCGCCCCCACATCGAGGTGTCCTGAGCGATCAGCACGAGCTCCTTCGCACCGCCCGCGACCAGCGCGCGCGCCTCGCCGCAGATCGACTCCGCGCTCCGGCTGCGAAACTTCCCACGCAGCGTCGGGATGATGCAGAAGGTGCACGGATGATCGCAGCCTTCGGCGATCTTCAGATACGCGGTGGCGCGCGGCGTGGTGACGAGACGCGGCAGAAAGTCGTGTTCCGGCTCCGGCTCCAGCCCGAGCCGCACCGGACGCCGGCCGGCCTCGACGTCTGCAAGCAGCTCGACGATCCCGGCGTACGCGCCCGTCCCGACGACGCCGTCGATCTCGGGGATCAGGCTCTGCAGCTGATCACCGTAGCGCTGCGCGAGACACCCTGCGACGATCAGCTGCTGACCGGCGCGCTTGCGCGACGCGTGCTCGAGGATCGTCTCGGTCGACTCTTCCTTGGCGGGGTCGATAAAGGCGCACGTGTTAATCACTACCGTGTCGGCGCGTTGCGCATCGGACTCCAGGCGCCACCCGGCGCCGCCGAGCCTGGCGATCATGACCTCGGTGTCGACGAGGTTCTTCGCGCAGCCCAAGCTCACGAACGCGACGCTCGGCATGGGGGGCTACCGGTAGTTGACGAACTGCAGCGGCAGCTCGAACTCCATCGAGCGCAGAGATGTGATGACCTTCTGCAGGTCGTCCTTGCTCTTGCCCGACACGCGGAGCTGCTCGTCCTGATACTGCGCGTTCACCTTCAGCTTCAACGACTTGATGTGGGCCAGGAGCGCCCTGCTCTGCTCCTTGCCGATGCCGCTGCGCAGCGTCACGGTCTGTCGCACGGTGCTTCCGGCGGCCGGCTCTACCGTGCCGAACTCGAATGCCTTGATATCGATGCCGCGCCGTACGGCCTTGCCCTGGAGGACGTCAACGACGTTTTTCATCTTGAGCTCGTCGTCGGAAATCAGCGTGATCTTCTTGCCGTCGAATTCGATGCTCGTCTTCGAATGCTTGAAGTCGAAGCGGTTCTCTATTTCCTTGCGCGTCTGATTGAGCGCGTTGTCGAGTTCCTGCCGATCGACGCGCGAGACCACGTCGAACGAAGATTCGCTCGCCAAACCTTACTCTCTCCTTATTAAAGCGTGAACGCCTGCTCCACGACGTCGCCTTGCTTTCCCAGCTTTCCGACGTCTTTGCCGTCGACGTAGACCTCCACGCCGCCGGCGTTTCCGATGCGCACGAGCGCGTTCTCCCCGTGGAACGTCTTCGACGTCCCGGCCGGAAACGTGCCTTCCATACTAACACTTCCGTCAACGGTCACGCGCAGCCACGAGGGGGCGGAGAGCACCAGCGCGAGCGACTTGGCGCCGTCGGCAACGGGGGCTGCGGGCGCCCTCTTCGGCGGAGGCGCGGTCGCGGTCGGGCTCGCGGCCACCGGCACGGCGCTCGCTACCACGGTGCCCAGCAGGCCGCTCCTGCGGGGCATCGTCAGCTCGGTGAACACGACGAATGCGATCAGGAGCACGGCCACCGCGCCCGCGCCCCAGAGCAGCGCGGAGGCCGCCCATGCGGGTGCCGCTCCGCGCCGCGCGGGTTCGTCGGCGGGCGCGTTGGTCTGCGGGAGCGGCTGCGTACGATTGAAGGCGCCTACCGCCTCCTCCGGGTCGAGGCCGAGGAAGCGCGCGTACGTCCGAAGGAAGCCGCGGACGTAGACCGGCGCCCCGATCGTGTTCCAGTTTTCGTCCTCGATTGCGGCCAAGTAGAGGGACCGAATTCGGATCTGCTCCGCGACGTCCGAAACCGACATGCCGCGCGCCTCGCGGGCCGCGCGAAACCGCTCACCCAGCGCTTCAGACGCTCCTGACATTTGGGCTTTGAGTTAGCCTCGCCGTAGTGTTATCCTGTTCGCGAAACTGATATGGCAAAAGAGCGCGTCGTTGCGGCAATGAGCGGTGGAGTTGACTCCGCCGTTGCTGCCGGTCTCTTGCTGGAAAACGGTTACGACGTCGTCGGAATCACGATGAAGATGTACACTCCGTCGAGGCCCGCTCACGCGAAGAGCTGCTGCGGCATCGACGATTTCGACGACGCGCGGCGCAGCGCCGCGGCGCTTGGAATCCCTCATTACGTGCTGGATTTCGAGGAGGCGTTTCGTCGCAACGTCGTCGAGCGTTTCGTGAGCGACTACGCGGGAGGCCGCACTCCCAATCCGTGCGTCTCGTGCAACAATCACGTCAAGCTCGGGACGCTCGCGCAATACGCGAACTCACTTGGAGCGCGCTACGTCGCCACCGGTCACTACGCGCGCATCGAGCACCGCGCAGACGGACCGCACCTCTTCCGCAATCCACACGCGAAGGACCAGGCGTACGCGCTGGCGCAGCTCGCGCCCGCGCAGCTCGCGCGCTTGCTGCTGCCGCTCGGTGAGCTCGACAAGGCGACGACGCGCGCGCACGCGTCGCGCATGGGGCTGCCGGTACACGACAAGGCGGAGTCACAAGACGTCTGCTTCGTGGAGGGCGGCGACTATCGCGACGTGCTCAAGCGGCTGCGCCCGCAAAACGACGCCGGCGGCGCAATCGTTGCGACGACCGGCGAGCGGCTCGGCGAACATGCGGGCATCGCGTACTACACCGTCGGGCAGCGCACGCGCCTGCCCGCGAGCGGCGCAGGGCCGCGCTACGTCACGCATATCGATGCAGCGACGAACACGATCGTCGTCGGACGCGAAGACGAGCTGCTCGCGGGCGGCCTCGAAGCGGCCGAGCTCAACTTGATTCGCCCCGAGCGCTTCGCGTTAGAGCCGACGCAGGTTCGCGCGATGATCCGCTACCGCTCCGCGCCCGCCCCCGCCGTCGCCACCATCCTCGACGCCGACCGCCTGCGGCTGCGCTTCGAGCGTCCCCAGCGCGCAATTTCACCGGGCCAGCTCGTGGCGTTACTCGATCCGAGTACCGACGAGGTGCTCGGCGCCGCCACGATTACTTCCGCGGCGTAAGCGAGCCCGCTGATCTTGTCATCCTGACAAAACCGGCGCGGCGACGGCGAGGTCGTCGCGGAGGTTCCAGTACGTGTCGCGCAAGACGGGTTTGAATCCGGCTTTGATTATGATTTCCTCGAGGTCGCCGCGCGTGGCCTCGTTGGTGCTGCCGGCATCGTGCACGACCTGCTCCTCGATGATCGTGCCGCCCATGTCGTCGCAGCCGTAGAACAGGGCGAGCTGCCCCATCTTCAAGCCGGGCGTGAGCCACGACGCCTGAATGTGCGCGAAGTTGTCGAGGTAGAGCCGCGAGATGGCGAGCACGCGCAGGTACTCGAGGCCGGTGGCCTCCTTGCCCCGCAGCGGCGTCTTGAACGGCACGTAGTACCAGGGGATGAACGCGGTGAAACCGCCGGTCTCGTCTTGCAGCTCGCGCAGCACGTGCAAGTGCTCGATCCTCTCCGCTGCGGTCTCGATAGAGCCGAACATCATCGTCGCCGTCGTCGGCATGCCGAGCCGCTGCGCCTCGCGCATCACGCCGAGCCACGCCTGCGGCTGCACCTTCCGCGCCGAAATGCGCTTGCGAACGCGTTCCACCAATATCTCCGCGCCGGCCCCCGGCAGCGACTTCATGCCGGCAGCCTTCAGGCGCGCGAGGACGTCACGCGTCGAAATCCCTTCGACGTGCGCAATCCCCACGATCTCGGAAACCGAAAGCGAGTGCAGGTCGGTCCCCGGATACTCGGATCGTACACGCTCGAAAAGCCGCTCGAACCACTCGATCCCGAGCTCTGGATTCACGCCGCCTTGGATCATGATCTGGGTCGCACCCTGATCGACCGCGAACTTGACGCGCCCGAGCACCTGGTCGTGCGTCATCGTGTAGCCTTCTTTGTGATGCTCCGGCCGGAAGAAGGCGCAGAACGTGCAGTGCACGTTACAGACGTTCGTGTAGTTGATCGTCGTGTCGATCACGTATGTCACCACATCGGGCGCGTGCAGTTGCATACGGCGCGCATGCGCCGCGGCGCCGAGGTCGTGCAAATCGGCGTCGTCGTACAGGCGCAGCCCCTCGTCGAAGGTCAGGCGGCCGCCACCGGCGGCGCGGTCGAGCAGGTTAGCCAGCGAGGGCACTGGCGGCCTCCCGCAGCGGCGCCGGGAGTTCCGCAATCGCGCCAATCTCGACCAGCTCCCGGCAATACGCCGCCAGCCCGTTGCGCGCCGCGGCGTGGAACATGAAGTTCAGCTTCCCGTAGTAGCTCTCGTAGAACCCGGCCGGACGCGCGATCGTACGCTGCGCGAGCCCGACGACTTCCGCCGAGTGCGAGCGCGACCACGTGTACGCATCCGTCAGCGCGTGCATGCACGCGTGAAATGGCGCGGAATCGCTTTCGTAGGCGTCGCGGCGCGCGGCCCACACCGCGAACACCGTCTGATGACCGCTCCACTCGTGCCACAGGCGCCCCAGATCGTAGACGACCTCCGCGGGAAACCGCTCGATCGCATCGATCGCCGCGTCGCCGATCAGCAGCGTGGGATCTCCCGCAGACGCGCGCGCGAAGGCCTCGGGCTCGTCGACGTACGGCGGGCGCACGCCGTAGCGCTGCTCGAGAATGATGCGCAAGAGATATCGCCCGCTGGCCGACTCCTCGCTGACGTATACGGGGGAGCCTCCCAACCGTGCCGGCGGCTTGGCCGACACGAGCACCACCGACACGACCTCGTCGCGCGCGCCGATGCACAGGTCCGGCAACAGCACGAGGCGCCCGGCGTTTGCCGCCCACGTAAACGCGCTCACCGGGCTCATGTCGAGCTCGCCGCGCAGCAGCATCGCGTTCAAGTGCGCGGGCACGTCCGCGTGGAGCGCGCCCGGATACTCGATCGCGCCAACATCGAACGCCGCATAGATCGGCAGATCGTTGGTGTACTTGATTCGGCCGCAGCGGAGCATCAGGGTGACACCGGGAGCGCGGGCGTCCAGTCGTAGGCGAATTCGTCGTAGGTCGAGTTGCGGCGGACGGGCAAGTAGCCGGCCTCATCGATCAGCCGGCGAAACTCGCGGTCGTCGACATACTGCCCCGACTGCGTGCCGGCCGAGTGATAAATCATCTCCTCGTCGGTCGATCCGTGCGTCCCGTCCATGTCGTCGGCGCCGAACTGCAGCGCCACCTGACAGACCTTCAGCCCTTGGATCATCCAGTACGCCTTGATGTGATCGAAGTTGCTGAGCATCAGGCGCGCGACCGCG
Organism: Vulcanimicrobiota bacterium; assembly: GCA_963722595.1. GTDB lineage: Bacteria > Vulcanimicrobiota > Vulcanimicrobiia > Vulcanimicrobiales > Vulcanimicrobiaceae > Cybelea. Next base: position 972,422 of record CAVRNN010000001.1, read on the forward strand.
AAGGTGCGAACGTCGTCAAGACCGGTCGTCCAGCCGCAGTAAGAGAGCTCGTTGCCGTCGGGATGGAACGCGAGGGGGATGAACGCGTTGTAGCCGGGCGAGCGCTCCTGCGATTCACGGAGCCGAATCAGATGATCGACGCGATCCTCGAGCGACTCGATGTGCCCGTAGAGCATCGTCGCGTTGCTCGCGATGCCCTGGCGATGGAGCTCCTCGTGAATCTCGACCCAATTCGCGGCCGAGACCTTGTTCGGGCAGATCTTCGAGCGCGTGCCTTCGGCGAAGATCTCCGCGGCGCCGCCGTTGACGTTGTCGAGCCCGGCTTCTTTCAGCATCCCGATGATCGCGGGGAACGGCAGGCGGTGCCGCTTCGCCATGTACTCCAGCTCTGCGGCGGTGAAGAGCGAGAGCTGCACGTGTGGGAGCGCCTGTTTGAAGCGGCGCATCAGCGGCAGCCAATAATCTAGGGAGAGTTGGCGCGGGTCGTGACCCCCGACGATGTGAATCTGGTTGAAGTTCGTTCCCGTCTCGACAGCCTTCGCGAACACTTGATCCGCCGTCATGCGGAAGACGCGCTGCGGCTCCTTGAACTCGTCGGCTGCGAACGAGCAGAACGTGCAGCCGGCAAAGCACACGTTCGTGGAATTGATGTAGCGGTTGAGCACGTAGAAAACTTTCTTACCGCTCTTGCGCTCCTTCTGCTTGCGCGCGAGCCGCCCGAGAGTGTGCAGATCCCACGTGCGATAGAGCGCGAGCCCGTCGTCCATCGACAGCGGCACGCCGGCGTCGAGCTTGCGCTCGATTTCCACGAGCATCGGATCCGAAAAGGGCATGATCCGCCTATTCGGCCGAACGGTACAGCCGCCCCGCAGCCTGGCCGGCTGAGATCGCGTGCGGAACGATCGAGAGCCCCCCCGCAACGACGGCGATCGCAAGGAGTGCGCCGCCGATGAGGTCCGTCAGGTAATGGGCGCCCAGCGCAAGCCGCGCCCAGCAGATCGCGAGAGCGAAGAGCGCAAGCAGCACCGCCGCCGTGTTGCGCGTGGCGCTCGGCAGCTCGGAAATGTAGAGCATCAGCGCCCATAAACCATAGAAGCCCGTAGCGATCGCCGCATGCGAGCTGGGATATGAGAACGCCGTCTCGTGCTTGACCACCCAATCCAGCCGGCGCGGTCGCGCGAAGAGATGCTGAAACAAATCGGCGCCCCCCCAGCAGAGCAGCAGCATCGCAACGCTAAAGAGAATCCGCGCGCGCCACTCCGGCGCCAGCCATGCGACGATCAGGAGAATCACCGCGATCGGCGCCATGACGTAAAGGTAGCACGACCACGTCAACCACCATGCGATAAGTGTCGAATGCCCAACCAAAGCGCGCTCCCAAGCGCTCAAGGCTGCAGGCTCTCCAAAGTGCACCACCTGCGCTCCCAAGACGGCAAAAAGCGCGGCCGCGACGATCATCACGAGCATCGCGCGGATGGCATATGCGAGGTCGTAGCGCATGGCGTCAGCCGCTCGCGAAAAGGTCTTGCTGACCGCCGGGGTTCTTTCCGAGGCGCGGCGCCATCAGCTCGAGCTCCGGAAGGCCGACGAGGATCTTGCGCGGCTTGGTGCCCTCGTGCTGGCCGACGACCTTGAAGTCTTCGAGCTGCTTCATCACGCGCACGGCTCGCGGATGACCGATCGAAAATTGCGACTGCAGCGCTGCGGTCGACGCGTAGTTCGTCTCGATGATGAACTTCGCAGCTTCGTAACAGAGCGGGTCGGCGTCGCGGCGCGCCGAATCGTCGTCGCCGACGGGAACGACTTCGACGTCGAGCAGGTTGTCCGGGCGCGCTTGCCGCGCCCAGAACTCCACGAGCCGGCTCACTTCGGACGCCGTGATGAAGGCGCCCTGCGCGCGAATCGGTTTGGGCGCGTCGATCGGCAGGTACAGCATGTCGCCGCGGCCGAGCAGCCGCTCCGCGCCGTTCATGTCGAGGATCACGCGCGAGTCTGCCTGCGAGCTGACCGCGAATGCAATCCGCGACGGCACGTTCGCCTTGATCAGCCCGGTGATCACGTCCACCGAAGGCCGTTGCGTCGCGACGACGAGGTGGATGCCCGTCGCGCGCGCGAGCTGCGCTAGGCGCATGATCGTCGTCTCGACCTTCGCCGGCGCGACGAGCATCAGGTCGGCGAGCTCGTCGATCACGATGACGACGTAGGGCAGCCGCTCATGCGGATACTTCGCGTTATATTCCTCGATCTTGCGGACGCCCGCCTTCGCGAAACGCTCGTAGCGCGATTCCATCTCCTTCGTCATCTCGAAGAGGGCGCCGGCGGCGAGTCGCGGATCGGCGATAACCTCTTTGATCAGATGCGGGATGCCGTTGAACACGGCGAGCTCGACGCGCTTCGGATCGATCATCAGCATCTGCACCTGATCCGGCGTCGCGCTCACGAGGAGCGACGCGATGATCGTGTTGAGGCAGACCGACTTGCCGGCGCCCGTCGCACCGGCAACGAGGACGTGCGGCATCTTGCAGAGGTCGCCGAAGACCGGCCGGCCGGTGATGTCCTTGCCGAGGGCCATCCACAGGGGCGGCACCTGCCCGCGATTGGGAAGCGAGTCGAGAATCTCGCGAATTGCGACGACGGCGACCGTCAGATTCGGAACTTCGATTCCGACGGCGGACTTGCCGGGAATGGGCGCCTCGATACGCACGCTCGCCGCGGCCAGCGCAAGCGCGAGATCGTCGGCGAGCGACGCGATCCGCGAGATTTTCACGCCTCGCTCCGGCTTGAGCTCGTAGCGCGTAATCGAAGGCCCACGCTCGATGTGCACGACCTTCGCGCCGACGCCGAAACTGTTCAGCGTGTCCTCCAGGATGTGCGCGCGATTGGAGTCGTCCACCGTCTGGTTCGGCGGCACGTCGAACAGGGAGAGATCGGGAAGGCGATATGCGCCCTTGGTCGCGCCCAGCGGCTTCGGCTCGGCGTAGCGCGGCGGCTCGGGCTCGATAACGGGCTCGATTTCCGGTTCGATCTCGCATTCTACTTCGGGTTCGATTTCCGGTTCGATCTCGGGTTCGGCCACGGCCTCGGCGACGCTCGGCTGCATCGGAAGCGCGAAGGCCTCGCGCAGTCGCGGTAGTCGCGGGAGCGGCGCCTGACGCAGTCCGCCAAAGAAGACGATGACGCGACCGATCAGCTGCTTCATACTCGCATTGGTCAGCCAGAGCGTAAGCGAGAGCGCGGCGAGGCCAAGTAGCACCCAGGCACCGGCGACGCCAAAGAGCGCGCGAAGCGCCCACCAGATATTCGAGCCGATCGCGCCGCCGTGCGCCGCCCCACGCGCGCCGAACATCGCGTCGACGATCAGGAAGTATGCCAGCGCGCTGCTGCCGAGGCCGGCGATCATGCGCGGCACGTTGACTTCTAAGAAAACGATCGCCCCGAACAGCGCAAAGAGTATCGGAAAGAGCGGCGCCGCCGATCCGAAGAGCCGGCGCAGTCCGGCGGCGGTCCAGGCGCCGATGGCTCCGGCGTGATGCGGAAACGCGAGAGCGATCCCGCAAAGGACGGCAAGTGCGATCGCGGTAATCCCAACGATCTCGAGGTTGAGCCTCGCCCTGGCATTCGCTCTACGGCGCCTGCGCTGAGCGGAGTCGAAGCGCGCCCGTGCCATGGAATCTATCTCTTCTTCGTCACACTGGGAGTTCATTTTGGCCATCCCGACTCTCGTCGTCCTCGAGGGCGATCAGACCGGACAAGAGTTACTGCTCGAAGCGCTCCGCGTGCTCGACCCCTCGGTCATCGGGCTGCGGCTAAAGTTCGAGCGTTACGACCTGTCGCTGCGTAACCGCCGCGCGACGGCAAACCAAGTCGTGTTCGACGCTGCCAGCGCGATGACGCGGCATCGCTTGGGCCTCAAGGCGGCCACGATCACGCCGGAGGGGCACGACGATGTCGGCTCGCCCAACCGAATAATTCGCGAGAGGATCGGGGCATCGGTCATCGTTCGCACGGGAAGAAAACTTCCGCGCGTGCTCCCCGTCGGGGGAATCCACGCGCCGATCTCGGTCGTGCGCATGGCGGTGGGCGACGCGTACGGCGCGCGAGAGTGGCGCGACGGCGAGGGAATCGACGAGGTCGCTCACCGCACCGAGACGATCTCGCGTCGAGTCTGCCGCTACGTCGCAGAGTACGCATTCCAGCACGCCGCAAAGACGGGCGCGACGGTGTTCGGCGGGCCAAAATACACCGTAAGCCCCATTTACGAGGGCATGCTCAAAGAGGAGATGGACGCCGCCGCGGGCCGACATCCGGGCGTGGCATACGATCCGCAGCTGATCGACGCGACCTACGCGCTGCTGTTGTCCGCGGCCGGCGACTCGCCGCTCGTGATTCCGGCGCTCAACCGCGATGGCGACTGCCTTTCAGATCTTGTGATGCAGCTCTTCGGCTCCATCGCCGGCGCCGAATCGGTGGTGCTCGCCTTCGACGAAAACCTCGCGCCCTCGACCGTGATGGCGGAGGCGCCGCACGGCACCGCGCCGCGCCTCGAAGGCAAAAACGTCGCCAATCCGCTCGCGATGATCCTCGCCGCCGCCGCCATACTCTCGTACGTCCACGACCCGCGCGCCGCCGCCGCGTCGCGCGCGATTTACGACGCCGCGATCGCGACGGTGGGCGACGGCATCTCCACCGCCGACCTCGGCGGCCACGCAAGCACGACCGAGTTCACCGACGCAGTCATCGCGCGCCTTTGTCGGGGAGTGGCTCAGGATGACGCGGGGAGTTAGACTTCCATTACCACCGGGATCACGACCGGGCGACGTTTCGTGCGCGAATGCACGGCGCCGGCGAGCGCGCCGCGGATGTGTTCTTTGACTGTATTGACGTCGCGCATCGCGTCGACGGAGATCCCCTCGATCATCGTCGCCAGCTCCGCACGAAGCTCGTCTAGCACACCGTCGGCCTCAGGAAGATAAAACACGCCACGCGAGATGAGATCCGGACCGGCGATGACCCGCGCCTCCTCGGCGTCGATCGCGAGCACCACCATGATGATGCCGTCGTTGGAGAGCGCCTTGCGATCGCGCAGCACCGCCTCGCCGACGTCGCCGATGCCTGAGCCGTCCACGAACACGTGTCCGCCGTACGTCTTGCCGATCTTTTCCCCGAATTCGTGCGTGAACTCGAGCACGTCGCCGTTCTCCACGACGAACACGTTGCCGGCCTCCACCCCGGTCTGTACGGCAAGCCGCCCGTGGGCGGCGAGCATCCGATACTCGCCGTGCACCGGCACAAAAAATTCCGGTCGCACGAGGTTGAGCATTAGTAGCAGCTCCTCTTGCGACGCGTGACCCGACACGTGCGAGCGGCCGTCGGTGCCGTGAATGACCGTCGCGCCCAGCTTGCAGAGGTTGTTGATCGTGCGGTGCACGCTTTTTTCATTGCCGGGAATCGGCGTCGCGCTGATCACCACCGTATCTCCGGGCACTATCCGAAACTGCTTGTGATCGCGCACCGACATCCGCGCGAGGCCGCTCATCGGCTCCCCTTGCGATCCGGTCGTCATCACGACGATCTGCTCGGGCGGGTAAAGGTCGACGTCCTCGACCTTGATCGCCGTCTCCGGCGGAATGCGCAGGTGACCGAGCGAGCCGGCGAAGTGCACGACGTTGCGCATCGAGCGTCCCAGGAACGCGACCTTGCGATTGAAGCGCACCGCGTGGTCGATGGTCTGCTGAATGCGCGGCACGTTCGACGCGAACGAGGCTATTACGATGCGCCCCTTTGCGTGCGAGAAGATCGACGTGAACGCCTCGCCGACGATGCGCTCCGAGAGTGTGTGGCCCGGGCGCTCGGCATTGGTCGAGTCGGAGAGCATGCAGAGCACGCCTTCGTCGCCTACTCGCGCGATGCGCGCGAAATCCGCGGGCTTGCCGTCGATGGGCGTTTGATCGAACTTGAAATCGCCCGTATGGAAGATCGTGCCGACGGGCGTGCGCAGCGCCAGGCAGCACGCGCCGGCGACGGAGTGATTCACGTGAATGAACTCCGCCTCGATCTCGCCGTAGCGCACGCGGTCACCCGGCTTGACCGGCGTGAACTCCGCCTCGCCCAGATGTTGCTCCCGCGACTTTGCCTTGATCAGCGCGATCGTCAAGGGCGTTGCGACGATCGGCGTGTCGCGAAACTCCTTCGTGAAGTACGGTATGCCGCCGATGTGGTCTTCGTGCCCATGCGTCACGAGCAGCGCCCGCAGCTTATGCACGCGCTCGCGCACGTAAGTGAAGTCGTTGATGACGATGTCGACCCCGTACATCTCTTCGTCGGGAAACATCAGCCCGCAATCGACGACCACCATGTCTTCGTTCGTCTCGATCACGGTCATGTTTCGTCCGATCTCGCCGCAGCCGCCAAGCGGCACGATACGAAGGTAGGGCTGCGAAGGCGGCGCGGGGACGGTCAGGGCGTCGGTGCTCACGAGCGGTGCTTTTTGCCCTTCATCCTTGCTCCCCCGCGCCGAAGCGGTGAATTGCGCGGCGGAGGTTTGCCTACGATGAACGTTCTTGCCCTTTTGTGCGTCCTGCTCGCCGCGCGGACAGTCGCCTCGGCGTCGCCCAGCGCTCGGTCCACCGCCGCGGCTCCCGCACCGGTCCTCTCGCCCGACGCGCTCTTTTCACGGCGCGCCCTACGCCGCGCGCGTCTTCTCATCCAAATGCGAATGCTGCAGTTTCGCGAAGAACGGCTGGAATGCGTGCGCGCGGCGCTCCTGCGCCAGTTGCCGCCCGCCTTACGGCCGCAGGAGCCGACGACCTGGACGGCCACCGAGAAAGCTTGCTTCCCCCCGTCCTTCGACAGGCTCAGGATGACAGGGCCCGGCTGAGACGGGGGTTTGACACCATCTGCGACTTTTTTCCGTTAGACGGGTAGATGGTGAAAGAAAACCCCTTCTGCCTTGCGGAATACGTTTGAGATGGTGAAGAATCGTGTACTGCCCACGTTGATCGTGGGTCTTGTGGGCGCCGTTATCGGCAGCTTCCTTATGATGCTCTACGCGAGCAGTCACTTCGGCGGCGCGACGGGCCCCGATCGCACTCCGCCCGCCGTGGCCGCGGTGCCGCTGAGCGGCGTCAGCGACCAAGATCGCATCGTCAGTGCGGTCAAGCGAACGAAGTCGTCGGTCGTGGCGATCACCGAACAGGTGAACGGCCAGCAAGTCATCCCGGCGGACCCGTTCTTCCAGCAGTTCTTCGGCGGCCAGGGCCCCGGAATCGTGCAGCCGTATCGCGGTGAGGCCTCGGGCTCCGGCTTCGTGATCGACGGGCGCGGCGACATCGTCACCAATGCGCACGTGTTGCAGCCGCCCAATGGCGGACACGTGACGAAGCTCACGGTCGTGTTCGCGAATGGCGACCACGTGCCGGCGCACGTGATCGCCTACAACCTCGCCGCCGACGTCGGAATCCTGCGGGTAGACAACTACTCGAAGCTTCCACCGCCGTTGGAGCTCGCAGACTCGACCCGGCTCGAGCAGGGCCAGTGGGCGATCGCGATCGGCGAGCCGCTTCAGCTCCAGCAGACCGTGACGGTGGGCGTCGTTTCGGGGTTCAATCGCGCCGAGCCGATTCCCACGGAGAACGGCGGTGAGATCGACTTTAAGGGTCTGCTCCAAACCTCGGCACCGATCAACCCCGGCAACTCCGGCGGCCCGCTCATCGACATCGACGGGCAGGTGATCGGCATGAACCAGTCGACGGTCAAGTCGGCGTACGCGCAGGGCATCGGCTTCGCGATTCCGTCCAACACGGTGCGCAGCGTTGTGTCGTCACTGGAGAAGAACCCGGGAGCCCACCAGGGAACCGACACCGGCTTCCTCGGCATCTACATGGCCGACCTGACGGCCGGCGTGAAAAACCAAATCGGTTACAACGGCAACTCCGGCATCGCTGTCCAGCAGGTCTTCTCGGGCTCGCCTGCCGACCAGGCCGGCATTCAGCCGGGCGACGTCATCCTCCAGGCCGACGGCAAGTCATTCGATAGCGTCAAAGCGCTACACGATTACATCGGCGCTAAGAAGCCAGGCGACACCGTACGCCTGAACGTCTGGTCCCAGGGGCTCAAGAAGTTCGTAGCCATTAAGCTGGGCGAGACGCCCGCCGAGCAGCCGCTTTCGCAAGAACAGCAGCAACAGCAGCAGCCGGAGGAACAGCAACCCTAACCCTAGCCCTTCGCCCTTCGACCGCGGCGCTTAGCCGCCGCGCTCAGGATGACAAAAGAGAGAGGAGGCCCCTGCAACCGAGGGGCCTTCCCTTGTGTCTCCGGATAGTAGAACAAGTTGACCGCGCATCAGGTATGATGATGCGGTATTCAAATTCCCCGACCCGTTCGTAAGCGGCAAGGCGCCGCCGACGGTGCGGCGCACGGCTTCCAACCTCGGCCTGCGCGACGCGATCGTCGGCACAGCTGGTCCCGAGTGGTCGGACCAAAACACGTCAGAGCGAGGTATTGAATTTCATGGCTAAAACGGTCGGCATCGACCTGGGCACGACGAACTCCGTCGTCGCCGTAATGGAGGGCACGCAGCCCGTCGTAATTCCCAACGCCGAAGGTTCGCGCACGACGCCCTCGGTCGTCGCATTTACGAAGACCGGCGAGCGTCTCGTGGGACAGCTCGCAAAGCGTCAGGCTATCACCAACCCGGATCGCACGATCAGCTCGATCAAACGCCACATGGGTGAGGCCGATTATCACGTCAAGATCGACGGCAAGGATTACACGCCGCAAGAGATCTCGGCGATGATCCTGCAGAAGCTCGTCAACGACGCGAGCAACTACTTAGGCGAGCGGGTGACCAAGGCGGTCATCACCGTTCCTGCTTACTTCAACGACTCGCAGCGCCAGGCGACGAAGGATGCCGGCAAGATCGCCGGTCTCGACGTCCTGCGCATCATCAACGAGCCGACGGCTGCGGCGCTGGCCTACGGCCTCGAAAAGAAAGGCAACGAGACGATCCTCGTCTGGGATCTCGGCGGCGGAACGTATGACGTTTCGATCCTCGAGGTCGGCGACGGCGTCTTCGAGGTCAAGGCTACCAACGGCGACACCCATCTCGGCGGCGACGACTACGACCACCGAATCGTCGAGTGGCTCGTCGATCAGTTCCGGCGCGATCAAGGCATCGATCTGAGCAAGGACAAGCAGGCCATGCAACGCCTCACCGAGGCTGCCGAAAAGGCGAAGATTGAGCTCTCGTCGGTCGTGCAGACGACGATCAACCTCCCATTCATCACGGCGGACCAGGAAGGCCCGAAGCACCTCGACTACACGTTAACGCGCGCGAAGTTCGAGGAGCTGACCAGCGATCTGACGGATCGCTGCGTGGGTCCGTTCCACAACGCCATCGCCGATGCGAAGCTCGACGTCTCGAAGATCGATGAAGTCATCATGGTCGGCGGCGCGACTCGCACGCCGGTCATTCAAGAGCTCGTGCGCAAACTGACGGGCAAGGAGCCAAACCTCACGGTCAACCCGGACGAGGTCGTCGCCATCGGCGCGGCGATTCAGGCCGGCGTGCTGTCGGGGGAAGTCCGTGATGTCGTGCTGCTCGACGTCACGCCGCTGTCACTCGGACTCGAAACGCTCGGCGGTGTCATGACGCGGCTGATCGATCGCAACACGACGATCCCGACGAAGAAGTCACAGATCTTCACGACGGCCGAGGACGGTCAGACCTCGGTCGACATCCACGTGTTGCAGGGCGAGCGCCAGATGGCGGCCGATAACAAGACGCTCGGACGTTTCCGGCTGGAAGGCATCCCGCCGGCGCCGCGCGGCGTGCCGCAAATCGAAGTAACCTTCAACATCGACGCGAACGGCATCGTCAATGTCGGCGCCAAGGATCTCGGCACCGGCAAGGAGCAGGCGATCACGATCACGGCTTCGACCAATCTCACCAAAGACGAAGTCGATCGCATGGTCCGCGACGCCGAGGCGCAGGCCGCGGCCGACAAGCAGAAGCGCGACGAGGCCGAGGTTCGCAACAGCGCGTCCAGCCTGATCTACTCGACCGAGAAGTCGCTCAAGGAGGTTGGCGACAAGCTCGACGCGGGTGCGCGCGGTGAAGTCGAGCATGCTCTGACCGAGCTCAAGCGCGCCAGCGACAACGGCACCGTCGCGGAAATCAAGCCGGCGATCGACGCGTTGCAGCAGGCCAGCTACAAGATGGCCGAGCTTCTCTACAAGGCCGCATCGCCGCAGGGCGAACCCGGGGCCGCGGGAGACGGAGCGCCGGCCGGCAATGGCGCGGCGGCCGGCGCCGGCGGTGAAGACGTCATCGACGCGGAGTTCAAGGAAGCCAAGTAACGCCGAGCCTGCCGATGTCAAACGATCCGTTGTTGAAGACCGAGGCCGGCGAGGCCGAGATCGAAGACGCCGCGGCGCAGCCCTCCCTCGAGGAGCAGCTCGCCGCGGCGAACGCCCGCGCCGACGAAAACTACGAGAAGTTTCTGCTGGCTGCGGCGGACTTCGATAACTTCAAAAAGCGCCTCTCCCGTGACGTAGACGCGATGGTCGCGTCGCGGCGGCGCCTGCTGCTCGAACGCATCCTCCCCGTATTGGACAATCTCGAACGCGCGCTGGAATCCAATGCGGAGGGCGAGTCGCTGCGCGGGGGGCTCGAGCAGACGCTTCGAGGCTTCGAGGCGGTGCTGGCGAGCGAGGGGGTTAAACCCATCGCGATTGCAGGCGAACCGTTCGATCCGCGCGTGGCCGAAGCGATCGGAACCTCCGATTCCGACGGAATCGCCGAGGACACCGTCGTCGCCGTCACCCAGAAGGGGTACACGCTCGGCGACGATCTGCTGCGGCCGGCCAAAGTCATCGTCGCCAAACATTCTCGCGAATGAATTTCAAGGACTATTATTCGATCTTGGGCGTTCCGAAGAACGCTGCCGAGAAAGATATCAAGTCCGCCTATCGCAAGCTCGCGCGCAAGTGGCACCCCGACGCAAATCCCAAGAACGCCAAAGAGGCTGAGGAGAAGTTTAAGGAGATCGCCGAGGCGTATGAGGTCTTGGGCGATCCCGAGAAGCGCAAGAAGTACGACGTTCTCGGGCCGAACTGGCAGCAAGCCGCGCATCAGGCAGAGCAGCAACGCCGCTATCGCACGACCGTCAATGGCCAGGAGTTCGAGTTCGATCTCGGCGGAGCCGAAGGCCCGAGCGGCTTTTCCGATTTCTTCGACATGTTCTTCTCGGGAGTCGGTCGGCGCCAAACGGCCTCGGGGCCCGGCTTCGCGCGCCGCGGCCAGGATCTCGAAACGACGATCGAACTCGGTTTGCGTGACGCCTACGACGGCGGCACGAAAGCCGTGTCGCTGCAGATCGAGGATCTCTGCCCGCGTTGTCACGGGACGGGCACCGTGAGCGGACATTTGTGCCCGGTCTGTCACGGCACGGGACGCGTGCTTCTCAACAAGCGCTTCGAGGTGACGATTCCCAAGGGCATCGGAGAGGGCCAGCGCATTCGCCTCGCCGGCCAGGGCGGCGCAGGCGTCAACGGCGGACCGAACGGCGACCTCTATCTCATCGTGAAACTTCAAGACGATCCGACATATAGACGCCGGGGCGACGACCTCTACGTCGATCTTCCCGTCAGCATCTACGATCTCGTCCTCGGCGGCGAGGTGAACGTTCCGACGCTGAGCGGCCAGGTCGCGATGATGATCCCCGCGGGAACGCAAAACAATCGACTGCTCCGCCTCTCCGGCCGCGGCATGCCGCAGGTCAAAGGCAGAGGCGCCGGCGATCAATACGTCCGCCTGATCGGACAGCTTCCCCAGAATCTTTCGGACAAGGAAAAGAAGCTCTTCAAAGAGCTGTCGAGCCTCAGGAACGGCAAAGCCTAGGCTTGAGTTCGATGTGGGCGTGCTCGCTCTGCGACCGCACGTTTCGACGAGTCAATCAGCGACACGCGTGCGGCACCGGCAGCGTCGCCGGCCTCTTGAAGAATCGACCGCCGGCGCTTACGGATCTCTACGGGCGGCTGGAACGTACGGTGCGCCGCTGCACCACACGCATCTTCGCGGACCTCACTGTGATGCGCGACGCGCTGCGCCTGGTGATTCACCTCGGGCGCAAAGCGCGCAGGCCGTTTTTCCTCAAAATCGGGGAGAGCGGCAAGCGAATCTCACACGTGGCACTCGTCCGAACCCCGCATGAGCTGAGCGCGCTCGTCCCGTTCCTCCGCGAAGCCTTCGAGCTCACCGAGCTGGAAGATTAGGCCGCTCCGTGCGGCCCGCTCAATTCTTCGGCCGCTAGCGGCAACCTGGGGCGGCTCGGCGGGGTTTATCGAAGAACTCAAGACCTCATTCCACATCGGGAGAAGCTCGTGATTAAAGAGATTGCATTTACCGCGTATCCGGCGAAGGACGTCGCCGGCCTGCGCAAGTGGTACGAAGACAAACTCGGACTCAAGTTCGGTGGCCCGTACGAAGAGGACGGCGTCGAGAAGTACAACGAGGCCAACGTCGGCGGCGGCTACTTCAGCGTGCTGACGCACGAGTGGGCCGACCGCGAGCCCGGAAGCGCCTCGGGCGTCGTGTTCGAGGTCGACAACATCGACAACACGGTCCAAGACCTGCGCGCTAAGGGCATCGAGGTCGACGATCCGTACGCTACGCCGGTTTGCAAGATCGCCTCATTCAACGACCTCGAGGGCAATAAGGTCTCGCTCCACCAGGTCACGGTACCCCACTAGACTCACATGATGGCCGGCCACGGGCTGATGTGGTCGAACATCTATCAGCCCGATAAACCCAAAGTCAAGCGCCGCGTCGACTGGAAGCGGATGGCGCCCCTGTTCGCGCCGTACTGGCGTCAACAGGCTACGGTTCTCGCGTGCATCGTCGTCGTCGCGGCGCTCGGCCTCGTCCCGGGCTTCATCACGGCACACATCATCGACTCCGCCATCCCGCGGCACAACCTTACGGCGCTCGGCGTCGACGTCGCGATCATCTTGGGCTCGGCGCTGCTCGCCGCGGCGATCGGCGTGCTGCAGGGCTTCGTGAACTCCGTCGTCGGCGAAGGCATCATGCGCGACATTCGGACCAGCCTCGTCGCGCATCTGCACCGCATGCCGCTCGACTTCTTCACGGGCACGAAGACCGGCGAGATCATGAACCGCGTCAGCAACGACGTCGACAACGTCGACAACGTCGTTACGGGAACGCTGACCACGATCGTCACCAACGTCGTGCTCATTGCAACCACGCTCGTCGCGATGTTCCTCTGGGACTGGCGTCTCGCACTGATCTCGGTGATCATCGTGCCGCTGATGGTGCTTCCACTCGGACCGGTCGGACGCCGCATGTACGAGATCCGTAAGGAAACCCGCGAGAAGCGCGACGAGATCGAATCCATCACTCAGGAGACGCTTTCGATCTCCGGCATCACGCTGATCAAATCGTTTGCGCGCGAGGCGTACGAGCGGGCGCGCTTCTACCGCACCGGCACTCGCCTGATGCAGCTCGAGATCGATCTCGCGATGGTCGGCCGCTGGTTCATCGCGTCGGTCACGGCGATGGTCGTGGTCGGCCCCGCGCTCGTCTGGTTCGGCGGTGGATGGCTCGCCATCGCGTCGACGCTGAAGGTAGGCGTCATCGTGGCGTTCGTCTCGTTCATTCAGGGCCGCCTGTACGGCCCGGCGGCGACGCTCGCTGGGATCCAAGTACAGATCGTCAGCGCCCTCGCCGTCTTCGAGCGCATCTTCGACTATCTCGACATGAAAACGGAGGAGTACGATCCTCCTGGCGCCGTCGCGCTGCCGGAGGTCACCGGCGACATCCGTTTCGAGAACGTCGTCTTCTCCTACGACGGGACACGCAACGTGCTCGATGGCGTCTCGTTCCACGTTCGCCCCGGCGAGGTGGCCGCGTTCGTTGGTCCCTCGGGCGCCGGCAAAACGACGATCACTGCGCTGGTGCCGCGCTTCTACGATCCGCAGGATGGATGCGTTCGAGTCGACGGTCTCGACCTTCGGACGGTGACCTTGGATTCACTGCGCCGCGACATCGGCATCGTCACGCAGGAGACCTACCTGTTCCACGACACTGTGGCCACTAATCTGCGCTACGGCAAGCCCGCTGCGACCGATGCGGAGATCGAGGCCGCGGCCCGCGCAGCCAACATCGCCGACTTCATCGCAGCACTGCCGGCCGCCTACGGAACAGTGGTTGGCGAGCGCGGACACAAGCTCTCAGGAGGAGAACGTCAGCGCCTTGCGATAGCGCGCGTGCTGCTCAAGGATCCGCGCATCCTCATTCTCGACGAGGCGACGAGCTCGCTGGACTACGAGAGCGAAGCCGCCATTCAGAAAGCGCTCGAGATCGTGATGCGCGGGCGAACGAGCCTCGTGATCGCGCATCGTCTGTCGACCGTGCTCGCCGCCGACGTCATCTTCGTCGTCGACGAGGGGCGGATCGTCGAGTCGGGCCGCCACGCGACGCTCCTCGCGCGCGGCGGCCTTTACGCTCGACTCTATCGCACGCAGTTTCGCGACCTGTCCGCGTAACGCGGAGAGAGGCGCTCACTGGTTTGCGTACTGGATTCCGAGGTTGACCTCGTTGATCGCGTTCCTCGTGTAGTTGATCGCGTTGGCGCGATGTCCGCCCTTGTTGGCCGTCGCCGCCTCGAGCTCGCTGAGCGCGTCGTTCAGATAGGTGCGCGCCGTCACCATGCGACTTTGCGTGGCTAGCACCGTGCCCGCTCCGACGAAACCGAAGAACACCGCGAAGATCAGCGCCAGCACACCGAGACGCAGTTTGGAAACGTACATGTAATGGTTACCTCCGTAGCAAGAAAACATGCGGACGATTTCGCGTCGTGCTCCGGCGGAGCCTGTCCTCCAACAAGCGCAGCGAGTCGAAGGGCTCAGGATGACAAATGATGGGGAATGTCCATAACCATGGGAGGAACGGGGACGTGAAGCTTTGGCTCCGTTGCGGCCGTAATCTCCTCGACGCTGACGCCGGGCGCGAGCTCGCGGAGTATTAGGCCGTCGCCGCCGACGTCGATGGTGCCCAGATCGGTGATGACGCGATGGACGACGCGTCGTCCGGTGAGCGGGAGCGAGCACTTGCGCACGATCTTGTGGGCGTTGCCCTTGGCGACATGCTCCATCATGACGATCACACGCTTTGCGCCGTGGACCAGGTCCATCGCGCCACCCATGCCCTTGACCATCTTTCCGGGAATCATCCAGTTCGCAAGGTCGCCATGCTCGGAGACCTGCATCGCACCAAGTACCGCGAGATCGATGTGGCCGCCGCGAATCATGCCGAACGAGAGCGAGGAATCGAAGAACGACGCCCCGGGGAGGACGGTGACCGTTTCCTTTCCGGCGTTGATCAGATCGGGGTCCTCTTCTCCCTCGAACGGATACGGGCCCATGCCGAGGATACCGTTCTCGCTCTGCAGCGTCACCGTCACGTCCGGAGGTACGTAGTTGGGAATCAGCGTCGGCAAGCCGATCCCGAGGTTCACGTACTGACCGTCGCGCAGCTCCTGCGCGACGCGCGCCGCTAGCTGCGTCCGCGTCAAAGCCATTATCCGTGCCTCTTTCGGGTCGTAACCCGCTCGATACGCTTTCCCTGCGGTCCGACGTGCACGATGCGCTGCACGAACACCGCCGGAAGGTGCACGGTCTCGGGATCGATCGTGCCCGGCTCGACGAGCTCCTCGACCTCCGCGATGGTGATCCTGCCCGCCATCGCACAGAGCGGGTTGAAGTTGCGCGTCGCTTTATGGAAGATCAGGTTGCCCGTTCGATCGCCGACCGACGCGCGCACGAGGGCATAGTCGCAGACGATTCCTGCCTCGAGCACGTAGTCGCGGCCGTCGAAGACGCGCGTCTCCTTTTTTGGCGACGCGATTGCGACGCCGCCGTCCGGCGTGTGCCGCCACGGCAAGCCGCCCTCGGCGATCAGGGTGCCGTCGCCTGCGGGAGTATAGAAGGCGGGAATTCCGCAGCCGCCGGCGCGCAGACGTTCCGCGAGCGTGCCCTGGGGAACGAGCTCGACCTCAAGCTCGCCGCGTAAGTACTGCCGCTCGAACTCTCGGTTTTCGCCTACGTACGAGCCGGTCGTTCGGCGTATCCGCTTGTGGTCGAGCAGCACGCCGAGGCCCCAGCCGTCGACCCCGCAGTTGTTGGAGACCGTCACCAGATCGGTGGCGCCCTGCTCCAGCAGCGCCTCGATCAGGTTGTGCGGAATCCCGTTAAGCCCGAAGCCGCCGACCGCGATCGAGGCTCCGTTCGGAATGTCCGCGACCGCCTCGGCGCAGGAGCCGTAGACCTTCTCCATGGCGCCCTAATGCGCCGACGGAACGAGCGCCGCCTCCGTGGAAACGTTCGCGTTATGACGATGACACCAACCGAGATAGCAACGTCCGACGAAGAGGCTATGATTCTCGCGGTCGTCCGCGAGCTCGTCGCCGAGAAAGTCGCGCCGCGCGCCGCCGAAATCGACGCCACCGGAGAGTTCCCATGGGACGTCAAGGAACTGTTCGCACAGAACGATCTCCTGGGCATTCCGATTCCCGCCGACTACGGCGGCTTGGGCGGAACGTTCCTCACCTACGTTAAGGTCGTGGAAGAGATCGCGAAGGCGTGCGCCTCGAGCGCGCTGATCGTCGCCGTACAAGAGCTCGGCATGCTCCCGATCGTCATCGGCGGCAGCGACGAGCAAAAACGCCGCTTCCTTCCGAACATCGCATCGGGGGAGCACCTAGTCGCCTACGCGTTGACCGAAGTATCGAGCGGTTCCGACGCGCTCGGCTCCATGCGCACGCGAGCGGAGAAGCGCGGCGACGCCTACCTGCTCAACGGGCAGAAGATTTGGATCACCAACGGCAGCGTGGCGGACGTGGTGTGCGTCTTTGCCGTCACCGATCCGTCGGCGGGCTCGCGCGGCGTAACCGCGTTCGTCGTCGAAAAGGGCACCCCCGGCTTCTCCGTCGGCAACGTCGAGAAAAAGATGGGCATTCGCGGTTCTCCGACTGTCGAGCTCGTGTTCGAAGACTGCGAGGTTCCCGCAGCCAATCGTCTCGGCGCCGAGGGCGAAGGCTTCAAGATCGCGATGAAGGTGCTCGACAAGTCACGGCCCGGCATCGCGGCGCAGGCGCTCGGCATTGGGGCCGGCGCGCTCGAATATGCGACGAACTACGCGAAGGAGCGCATCGCATTCGGCAAACCGATCGGTCAGCATCAGGGCGTCGGGTTCATGCTCGCCGATATGAAGACCGAGGTCGAGGCGGCGCGCCTGCTGCTGTACGAGGCGGCACGCCGCTGCGACGCGGGAACGCCGGACGTCACGCTGTGGGCGGCCATGGCGAAGCTGAAGTGCGGCGACGTCGCCATGTCGGTCACGACGGATGCCGTTCAAGTGCTCGGCGGCTTCGGTTACTCGGCCGACTATCCGGTCGAACGGATGATGCGCGATGCGAAAATCACGCAAATCTACGAAGGCACGCAGCAAATTCAGCGCCTGGTGATCTCGCGCAACCTCGTCGGTCGAGCCTGAGCCGCTTCCCCACGGGGAAAGCGAGGTCGGGCGCGTAAGCCTGCGCCCGGAGGTACTTTTCGGGTGCGAAAGACACAGCTCTTCGTAAGTCTTGCAATTGTTTTCGCCGCCGGATGCGTCATGCCGAGCGCAAATCGGGGGTCTTATCAGCCCGGCGCGCTGCCGGGCGTCACGTCGTTCGATGCGGCGAGCTCCCCGGCATCGCTCGGCGACGGAAAGATCAAGCACGTCGTCATCATCTTTCAGGAGAACCGCACGGTCGACAATCTCTTCAACGGACTGCCCAGAGCCGACACGGTGCGCAGCGGAAAAAACTCGCACGGGCAAGTCGTCAAGCTGCAACCCACCTCCTTGACCGCGCCGTACGACCTCAGCCACAAGCATCTCGCTTTCACCACGGAGTACGACGGCGGAAAGCTCGACGGCTTCAACAACGTCGTGTCCATTTGCAAGAAAGGCGCCCACTGCCCCGCGCCCGACGTACGCGCATACGGGTACGTGCCGCGGCACGAAATCGAGCCTTACTTCACGATGGCGGAGAGCTACGTGTTTGCGGACCACATGTTCCAAACGAACCAAGGACCGAGTTTTCCCGCGCACCAGTACATCCTGAGCGGCACGTCAACCATCCACAACGGCTCCTCGTTGCGAGCGGCGGAGAACCCACGCACGCCACAAAACAAGTATACCGGAGGATGCGACTCGCCGCCCGGATCGCGCGTGTATCTGATCAACCCGGCGGGCGACGAGAACCGCGAGGTCTATCCCTGCTTCGAGCGGCAAGCTCTGATCGATCTGGTCGAGGCGCAGAAGGGCCTGACGTGGCGCTACTATCAAAACCATGTGGGACCCGGCCTTTGGAGCGGACCCGACGCAATCCGACATATACGAAACAGTCCCGCGTATAAGACGCACGTGCTGGCTCCGTCGTCGCAGGTGCTCACGGATATCGCCCGAGGGCACCTCGCCAACGTCGTGTGGGTGATCCCCTCCCCGAAATCGTCGGATCATGCAGGAATCACAAACGGATCGGGGCCTTCGTGGGTGACCTCGGTCGTCAACGCGATCGGCAAGAGCAAGTATTGGGACGACACCGCGATCTTCGTCACCTGGGATGATTGGGGCGGCTGGTA
The DNA here is from genome assembly GCA_963722595.1 of Vulcanimicrobiota bacterium. GTDB lineage: Bacteria > Vulcanimicrobiota > Vulcanimicrobiia > Vulcanimicrobiales > Vulcanimicrobiaceae > Cybelea. The sequence continues at coordinate 991,124 of CAVRNN010000001.1, forward strand.
CGACCACGTGAAGCCGAAACAGTACAACAGCTACGAGCTGAGCTTCCGCGTCCCGCTGATCGTCATCTCGCCCTACGCTCGTGCGGGATACGTCTCAAAAAAGCAACACGAGTTCGGCAGCATCTTGAAGTTCACCGAGAAGGTCTTCACCCTCGGATCGCTCGGCACGACGGACGTCCGCGCGGACGACCTATCGGACTGCTTCAACTTTGCTCGGACGCCCCGTAAGTTCGTAAAGATCCCCGCCGATCTGCCCGCGAGCTACTTCCTCAACCAACCGCCGTCGACTACGAATCCGGACGACGATTTCTAACTAACGCTTTGCTTTCGCAGTTATCGCCTTCGCGATGATGGCCGGCGTAGGACATAGATGATTTACCGGACAAAGCGGACACTTCGGCGTCGGCGCCTTGCAGACGGCGCGGCCGTGCAGGATGAGCCAGTGAGTAGCGTCACCCCACTTGTTCTCGGGCACGAGCGCGGTTAAGTCTTCCTCGACCCGGCGCGGCGTCTTTCCGAGCGTGAGGCCGAGGCGGTGCGCAACGCGAAAGACGTGCGTGTCGACGGCGAGGGCCGCCTCTCGGAACGCCGCCGCCATCACTACGCTGGCGGTCTTGCGACCAACGCCGGCAAGCGACTCCAGCTCATCGCGTTCGCGCGGCACGACGCCTCCGAAGCGTTCGACCAGGTCCCGTGCGCATGCGATGATGTTCTTGGCCTTCATGCGGAAGAAGCCGCATGACTTAATGATCTTCTCGACGTCGGCCTGACGGGCTCGCGCAAGCTTCTCGGGCGTCGGGTATTTGGCGAAGAGCTTGGGCGTCGTCATGTTGACGCGCGCGTCGGTGCACTGCGCAGAGAGGATTACGGCGACGAGCAGTTCGTACTCGCTACGGTACTCGAGCGCGGTCACTGCGTGAGGGTATGCCTGCTCGAGAATCGCGAGCGCCTCGAGCGCGACCTTGCGCGATACCTTCTTTCTTGGAAACGGAATGGCGGGCACGCCGGGTCATTCGCGCAGAGCGATGCCGTCTCCGTCGCTGGCCACGAGGCCCTCACGCTCCAGAGCCGCCACGAATTCGCGCACGTCTTCCACGCTGCGCTCCGGCATCGCCGGCACAACGTCGCGGTGCAGGTCGAGCAGCGAGATGCGCCGACCCGGCGGGAGGTCGCGTAACCGGTCGACGATCCGCCCGCGCGCGTAGCGCTCCGTGCGTTTGAACGGCAACGCGGTTCGTTTGCTCGGAGTGCGCGCCCGCGTGGGATCGATCGGCGCTGCGGCACATTCCGCGCGCAGCGGACAACGATCGCACAACGGCGAGCGCGCCGTGCAAATCGTCGCGCCCAGGTCCATGAGCGCCGAGCTCCAGTCGTGCGCGTGGCCGGCTGGAACGAGCTCGCGAGCGAGCGCCTCGAGCTCGCGGCCCGTCGCGCGCGGCGGACGCTCCACGCCGAGAAAGATCCGATGCACGACGCGCCGCACGTTCGTATCCACGGGCGCGTCGTCGAGGTTGAACGCGAAGGCGCGAATGGCCGCAGCCGTGTATGCCCCGACCCCAGGCAGCATGCGGAGCGCCTCGCTCGTGCTCGGCAGCGTCCCGCCGTACCGCTCGACGACGGTCTTCGCGAGGCTAAACAGCCGAACCGCGCGCGAGTTGTATCCAAGGCCTTTCCACTGGCGCAGCACGTCGGCCGTCGAGGCTCTCGCCAGAGTGGCGAAATCGGAAAAGCGTTCGACGAATGCCTCGAACTTCGGAACGACGCGATCCACCTGCGTCTGCGCCAACATGAACTCGCTGATCACCGTGCGGTACGGGTCGCGCCGCACGCGCCACGGAAGGTTCGCGCGTCCATGCCGCCGGTACCAGCGCAGTAGTCGCTGCTGCATCAACTTAAGCGTGGAGGGCCTTTATCGCTTTTCCGATGCGGCGGATGCCTTCCCCGATCTCGTTGCGGGTCACGGCCGTCAGAGCGAGGCGGAAGTAATGGTCGCCGCCGGAATTCGCAAAGAACGCCTCGCCGAAGAGAAACGACGCACCGAGCCGTTCCGAGGCGTCGAGCAGGGCGCGGGCGCGCAGCTCACGCGGCGTCGACGCCCATACGTAGAATCCGCCGCTCGAACGGCTCACCTTCAGGCTCGCCGGCCAGTGTTCCGCGATGGCCTCGTCCGCGGTCGCGCGGCGTGCGAGCAGCTCGTTGCGCAGCTGCTCCACGTGCGCGTCGTAGCCCCGTTCCAAATAGTCGGCCACCGCAGCCTGCACGTAGAGGCTCGTTGCCATGTCGTACGCCTGCTTGCGAAGCAGCAGCCGCTCCAGGATCGTTCGCGGCGCGGTGAGCCAGCCGACGCGCAAGCTCGGCGCGATCGTCTTGGAGAACGTCGAGATGTAGACGACGTGGTCGGGCGCGAGTGCGACGAGCGGCACTCCGCGCGGCCCGAGTGGACCATACGGATCGTCCTCGACGATGGGCACCCCGGCGCGTCGCGCGATCGTCGCGAGCCGCTCGCGGCGGTCCTCGTTCATGGTCGCGTTCGTCGGATTGTGCAGCGACGGCATCGTGTAGATGAAGCGCGGGCGGCGCGTGCGCAGGATCGCCTCGATGTGATCCACGCGCATGCCCTCGTCGTCGACAGTCACCGGAATCGCGCGCAGCCCGTTGATCTGAAAGACCTGCAGCGCGCCCGGATATGACGGCGATTCGACGATGATCTCGTCGCCCGGCTCGGCGAGGCTCTGCGCGACGATCGCGATGCCCTGCGTCGACCCGGTGAGCACGATGATGCTGCCCGGCGCGATCGCCGCGGCGCCCCGCGCGTTCATGCGTGCCGCGATGGCGGCGCGCAGCGGCTCGTATCCCTCCGAATCGCCGTAGGAGAGCACGAAGCGCGGATCGCGTGCGACGCGTGCGAACGACTTCGCGAGCTCGCCGAGCGGCGACGGCTCGTCGGGCGCGACACCCTGCACGAACGAGATGCGGCCTGCCTCGTGTTTGGCCGCGAGCTCGCCGAGCACGTTGGGAAACTCCCCGACGCGCCACGGCGGGAGCGTAACCCACCACGGAACGCCGGCGGCGCGCTCCGGCTGGCCGCCTCGCAGCTGCGGCACGACGCGCGACCCGGAGCCGACCCGCTGTTCGATCAGCCCCTCGCCCACCAGCTCCCGGTAGGCGTGCACGATCGTGCTGCGATTTACCGAGAGTCGCTCGGCCATCGTGCGCTCGGGCGGTAGGCGCGTCGACTCGGGAAGAGTCCCCGCCAGAATCGCCTCGCGCAGGTGCTCGTAGATTTGACGATAGAGCGGGACGATCGAGTCGCGGTCGAGCTCCGGAAGGATTCCCGCCCATCCAATCCTCGACATGGATGATTCCATTTCGCGAATCTTCCTGGGGAACGCTTCCACCCTGGCGAAGCCTGGCTCATGAGCAGTGCAGAACACCAGGTCGACGTCGCCGTCGTCGGCGCCGGTCCAGGCGGCTACCACGCCGCCATCCGTCTCGGTCAGCTCGGCAAGAAGGTCCTATGCATCGATCGCGACGAGGTCGGCGGCGTCTGTCTCAACTGGGGCTGCATTCCGACCAAAGCGCTCCTGCATGTCGGCGAGGTGATCCGGCACATCGAGCGAGCCGGATCGCTCGGCCTCAAGGTGCCTAAGGCCGAGATCGAGCGCGAGACCGTCGCGAAATTCAAGAGCGACGTCGTGAACGCGAACGTCGGCGGCGTAAAGACGCTGTTCAAGGCCAACGGCGTGGAGTTCCTCGCCGGCGAGGCAACGCTGCGCAGCCGGAACGAGATCGCCGTCAAGACGAAGGACGGCGCCAGCGCGAAGGTTACGGCCGAGTACGTCGTGATCGCGACCGGATCAGCGCCGGTCGACGTCAAGGCCTGGCCACGCGACGGCGAGACGATCCTCAACTCCGACGATGCGGTCGGCCTCACGCGCATTCCCAAAAAGCTTTTGGTGATCGGCGGCGGAGTGATCGGGCTCGAGTTCGCGACGGTCTACGCGCGGCTCGGTGCCGAGGTGTTGGTCGTCGAGATGATGCCGCAGATCCTCACGGGCACGGACGCGGAGATCGGCAAGACGCTCGGACGGATCTTGAAAAAGCAGAGCATCGAGATCATGCTGAACACCAAGGTCGGCGCAATCGAGAAGCGGGGCAAGGCCGCGCGCGCGACGATCAGCGGCGAGGGAACCGGCGGCAAAGAGGAGGCGCGCGAGTTCGACATGGTGCTCGTCGCCGTCGGGCGCAGACCCGTCACGGACAACCTCGGCCTGGACGCCGCCGGACTGAGCACCGACGAGCGCGGCTTCATCGCGACGGATCGTCAGCAGCGCACGAAGGTTCCGAATGTCTTCGCGATCGGCGACGTTACCGGCGCTCCACTCCTCGCGCACCGCGCGATGAAACAGGGCGTCGTCGCCGCGGAGGTGATCAACGGCGACAAGTCCGCGGCGTTCGATCCCGTCGCGGTGCCGAACTGCATCTACACCGACCCCGAGGTCGCCACCGCCGGCCTCTCGGAGGAGGAGGCGAAGGCCGGCGGCTACGAGGTGCGCATCGGAAAGTTTCCGCTCGCCGCGAGCGGACGCGCGCGAACGATGAACGAGACCGAGGGGTTGATCAAGCTCGTCGGCGACGCGAAAAGCGATCTGCTCTTGGGGATGCACATCGTCGCACCGCAGGCCGAATCGCTGATCGGCGAGGGCGTCATGGCGCTGGAGATGGGCGCAACGCTCGAAGACATCGGACTTTCGGTGCATCCGCACCCAACCCTTACCGAGGGCATCATGGACGCCGCCGAGGCCGCGCACGGCAAGGCAATCCACATTCTCAACCCCAAGCCGAAGCCTCCGGTGGCCGCCAAGGTTTAAACCTGCGCGTGAGTTTGAAAGATAAATGATGCGGGCTCGATTGCTCGATCTCGGCCTGCGCCGCTATCGTGAGGTGTGGCAAATCCAGCATCGTCTCCACGAGGCCGTGCGCGAGGGACGCGAGCCCGATACGTGGATCGTCGTCGAGCATCTGCCGGTGATCACGCTGGGACGGCAAGCCAAGCATGAGAACGTGTTGTTGACCGAGGAAGAGCTCGCACGTCGCGGCATCGATCGCGTAGCGATCGAGCGCGGCGGCGACGTGACGTATCATGGGCCGGGACAGCTCGTCGTCTACCCCATTAGAAGGCTGGAGCGCTTCCGCGAGGTCGTACCACTGGTGCGCTCACTGGAGGCTGCGGTGATCGCCGCCTGTTCCCGCTTCGGCGTGCGCGGCGAGCGCCGCCCCGAACATGCCGGTGTGTGGGTCGGCGTCAATCAGATCTGCGCCATCGGCCTCGCCGTCCGGCAGATGGTGACGCTGCACGGCATCGCGCTCAACGTTTCCACTCGGCTCGACTATGACGGGCTCGTCAACCCCTGCGGCCTTCGCGATCGCGGCATCACGTCGCTCGCTGCCGAGACCGGCCGCTCCATCGAGCTGGCGCACGCCAAGCGCACCCTGCTCGAAGAGCTCGGCCGCACGTTCGACGTGGAGTTCATTCCGGCGCAACAGGAGGCCGTCGCATGACAACCGTCGACCTTGTGAAGCAAAAGCCGTCATGGTTACGAGTTTCGTTGCCCAGCGGTGACAAGTACGAGCGGGTGAAGGCCAAGGTCAATGCGCTCGGACTGCACACGGTATGCCGCGAGGCGGCGTGTCCGAACCTGGGGGAGTGCTGGGGTGCGGGAACGGCCACGATCATGATCCTGGGCGACACGTGCACGCGCGGGTGCCGCTTCTGCAACGTCAAGACCGGCAACCCGCGGGGCGAGGTCGACTGGATGGAGCCGCTGCGCGTCGCCGAAGCCGTGCGCGACCTCGGATGGAAGTACCTCGTGCTGACGGCGGTCGATCGCGACGATCTCGCCGACGGCGGAGCGTTGATCTTCGCCAACACGGTGCGTGCGATCCACGAGCGCGTCCCGGGCTCCCGCGTCGAGATCCTGAGCGGTGACTACCGCGGCGACCTGGCGGCCGTGGATATCGTGATGGACGCAAAGCCCGATGTCTTCGCGCACAACCTCGAGACGGTGCGGCGCCTTACGCCTTCAGTCCGCGACAAGCGCGCCGGGTACGATCAGTCCCTGAAGGTGCTCGCGCACGCCAAGAGCCGCGCGCCGCAGCGCTACACCAAGACGTCACTGATGCTTGGATTGGGAGAGACCGAGGCGGAGATTGAGACCGCGATGGACGACGCGCGCTCGGTCGGCGTCGACATCTTCACGATGGGGCAGTATCTGCAGCCGAGCAAGAAGCATCTGCCGGTCGTCGAGTTCATCACGCCCCGGAAGTTCGACGAGCTCGGGAGGCTCGCGCAGGAGAAGGGGTTCCATCAGGTCGTGTCGAGCCCGCTCTCGCGCAGCTCGTACCATGCAGAGCAAGCTTTCCCGAACCACGCGGGAGGCTGAAACCGCCCGTACTCGCATTAGGTTGCTACAGCTAACGTGACGAAGCTCTTCCTGAACCGGCCGGTCCTCGCGGCGGTCTGCTCGTTGCTCATCCTGATCGCCGGGCTCATCGTGATGCCGGCACTGCCGATCGCGCAGTACCCGCAGATCGCGCCGCCGGTCGTCACCGTGACGGCCACGTACACGGGCGCGAGCCCGCAGGCGGTCGAGGCACAAGTCACGACGCCGCTCGAGCAGGCCGTTAACACGGTACAGGGCCTGCGCTATCTCAGTTCGACGAGCTCCCAAGGCTCCTCGACAATCACATGCACGTTCAACCTCGGCGTCAATCTCGACATTGCGGCCGCCGACGTGCAGAACGCGGTCCAATCGTCGCTCGGGCTGCTGCCGGCTACGGTCCAACAGCTAGGCATCACCGTCGCCAAGAACTCGGGCTCGTTCGTCATGGGCATCGCGCTCACGTCCGACACCAAGAGCCTCGACACCCTGACGATGAGCAATTACGCGCAGATCAACGTCGTCAACAACCTCGAGCGCGTGCCCGGCGTCTCGCAGGTCATCATCTTCGGTCAGCGCCAGTACGCGATGCGCATCTGGCTCAATCCCGTGAAGCTCGCGCAACAGGGACTCGACGCGAGCGACGTCGTCAGCGCCCTCCAGGAGCAGAACGCGGAGGTCGCGGCCGGCAGCATCGGCTCTCCGCCCGCGCCGGCGAACCAGCCGTACACGTACACGGTCAACGCGCTCACGCAGCTCTCCGATCCGGCGCAGTTCGCCAACATCATCCTGCGGGCGAACCCCGACGGCGGCTACGTGCGCCTCTCCGACGTCGCCCGCATCGAGCTAGGCGCGCAGAGCTACACCACCGACCTGCGCTTCGACGGCAGCAACCAGGTCGTCGGCATGGGCGTCTTGCAATACCCGACCGCCAACGCGCTCGACGTCTCTCGTCAGGTGAACGCCGCGATGGCTCAGCTCGCGCCGCAGTTCCCGACCGGGATGCACTGGGCGGTGGCCTTCGACGTGACCACGTTCGTGAACGAGTCGATCAAGGAAGTGGTGCTAACGCTCCTGCTGTCGATCGTGCTCGTCATCCTCGTCATCTTCGTGTTTTTGCAGCACCCGAAGTCCACGCTGATTCCGGCCGCGACGATCCCGGTCTCGCTGATCGGCACGTTCTTCGTGATGCAGCTCTTCCATTTCTCGATCAACACGATCACGCTCTTCGGCTTAACGCTCGCTACGGGATTGGTCGTGGACGACGCGATCGTCGTGATCGAGAACATCGCGCGACACATGGAGCTGAACAAGGGAAAGCAGAGCGGCGTCGCGAGCGCCGCCGAGGCGATGCGCGAGATTCAGAGCGCCGTCGTCGCCTCGTCGCTCGTGCTGCTCGCCGTGTTCGTGCCCGTCGGCTTCCTGCCCGGGACCACCGGACAGATTTACAAGCAGTTCGCGCTGACGATCGCGGCCTCGATCACGATCTCGTTGTTCATGGCGCTAACGCTCGCGCCGGTACTGTCGGCGCGGCTCCTCTCGGGCGAGTACGAGTCGAAGCTGGCCTTCTTCCGCTGGTTCAACAGGACTTTTCAGCGTTTCCGTGACTGGTACGGCCGCGCGCTGCCCACCATGTTCCGTCGGCGCTGGCTGGTGGCGGGAATCTTCCTTGGCGCTCTGCTGATCACGCTCTTTCTAGCGTCAAAGACGGCGCAAGGTTTCTTGCCGGACGAAGACCTGGGCTACTTCATCACGCTCGTCCAGGCGCCGGAGGGTACGTCGCTTCAAGGCTTGCGCACAATCTCGCTGAAGGCCGAGCAGATCATCCGGGCGCAGCCGGAGGTCGAGCACCTGTTCGACGTGGGCGGCTTCGGCTTCTCGGGCTCGGCGCCTAACCGTGGGATTATGTTCACGCTGATGAAGCCGTGGGGCGAACGCAAATCGCCGGCTTGGTGTCAGCTGATCTTCCTCTTCGCGCATCCGAACGCATGCATCCCACACAACGTGTTCGCCGTCGAGCAGCGCCTTAACGGCGCCTTCTACATGCAGATTCCGCAGGCGCAGATCTTCGCGTTCAATCCGCCCGCGATCAACGGCGTCGGCAACTTCGGCGGATTCCAGTTCGAGCTCGAGGATCGCGGCAACGTCGGGCTGCCGGCCTTGATGCAGACGGCCTACGCGATGATGGGCGCCGCCGCCAAGGATCCGCGTTTGGAGAATGTCTTCACGCAGTTCCGGATCAACTCGCCGCAGATCGAATCCAACATCGACCGCAACAAGGCCAAGTCGATCGGCGTTTCCCTTTCCGACGTCTTCACGACTCTCGAGGTCGATCTCGGCTCGCTCTACGTCAATAATTTCACGTACCTGAACCGCTCGTGGCAGGTGGACGTGCAGGCCGACCAGGCGTACCGCAGCAGGGTGGAGGATCTCGGCAACTTGTACGTGCACTCGAGCTCGGCCCCCGGAACGACGGTCGTGCCGTCGGCTATCGCCACGCCGGCACCCGGTAACGGCGAGGCCAGCTCGACCACCGCAAACGGCGCCGTGATGACGCCGCTCTCCGCGCTGATGTCGATTCAAAAGGTCCTCGGTCCGCCGATCATCTCGCACTACAACCTCTACCGCAACATCGAGCTGAACGGGAGCAACGCGCCCGGCACCAGCACCGGCACCGCGATTGCGGCGATGCAGCTGATCGCCGCCAAGGTGATGCCCAAGGGCGTGAGCTACGAGTGGACCGGGCTGCAGCTCGACCAGATCGCCGCGGGGCCGCTGACCATCGAGATCTTCATACTAGCGCTGGTCTTCGTCTTCTTCGTGCTCTCCGCGCAGTACGAGAGCTACATCGATCCGCTGATCGTGCTGCTCGCCGTGCCCACCGCTCTGCTCGGCGCCCTGCTCTTCATCAACCTGCGCCACTTCCCGCTTCCGTTTCTCTTCGATCCTACGCTCTCGCAGGACGTCTACGCACAGGTAGGCTACGTCATGCTCATCGGACTCGCGAGTAAGAGCGCGATTCTGATCGTGGAATTCGGCAATCAGCAGCTGCGCCAGGGCGCGACCATCGTGCAGGCGGCGATGCGCGCCGCGCAGACGAGACTTCGTCCGATCCTCATGACCTCGATCGCCTTCGTGATCGCTGTTATCCCGCTCGTGTTCGCCACCGGCGCAGGCGAGGCCGCGCGCCACTCGCTCGGCACCGTCGTCTTCGGCGGCATGCTGATGTCGACGGCCCTAAATTTCGGGCATCACGCCGGTGCTCTACGTCATCATCAAGTCGTTCGAACTGCGCGGAAGCGCGGCCGGTCGCGACGGCCACACGCGCGGCGAAATCGCGCAAGAACCCGCCGCACCACCCGTAGGCGTTTAACGCTCCCTGTTTTCGTAATCAGCTTCCCCGGGGCGTTCTCAAGCGGAAGCTGCGACGAGCGCGGACGAGCGCGGGATGCGCAATTCGTTCGAGCTTGCTCGTCCGCGCGAGCGCCGCAGCAGGAGGAGCACACGATGTGCGACGACGAGCGGTTCCGCGGAGAACGCCCCGGGGAAGCTGATTACGAAAACGATGATTCTAGTCAGAAGGAACTCAATCGCATAGGCGCAACCCCTCATGCTGCGCGACTGATAGATTTAATAACCGCCGTCAACCTCGGCTTATTGGGAGTTGCTTGCATGCTCGAAAATTGGTGTCGCATCGTAGCGGCCGCAGCGGCGGTGTACCTGTGCTGCATTATGTCACTGCCGGCATTGGGCGACGGCACCGAGGACGTCTACCAGAAGTCGATCGTTCCGGGCGCCAACGACGCGATCAAGAGCGTTATGTCACAGCCGAAGACGCAGCAGCCGCGGGCGCAGGCGTCGCCGGGTAACGGCAGCGTCGCGCAAGTGCCGCCTGTCCAACAGCACCGGATTGGACCGGAGATGAAGTTGCCCGGCAACCGCATCGAGTATCGCCTCGACGTATCGGCCGCGTACCCGTGGGGCAACATCGGCTCGTACGGCAAGGGCTGGCTGATGGGCGGCATGGACGCGGCGCTCGGTTACGGATTCAACTGGTCGACGCGCGTTGTCGCGAGCATGTTCCAGCTGCAGCACTGGCCCTACGGCTTCAACAGCGGCCTCGCGCCGGTGTATCTCGCGGGTTTCCAAAATCCCGTCGGCTGCGCCGACCTCAGCGGCGGCAACAAGTGCGGCCCGGGTGCGGGCCGGAACATCAACGTGCGCACGAAGGACACGTTCGGCGTCTTCATGCTCCAGAAGATGTTCGTCATCAAGTCCGACAAGCTGCCGGGGCCCGTGCCATTCGTCATCACGCCGACGTACGTCGCGCGCGGCGGCCAGATCGGCTTTGCGCCGCACAACAACGACGTCGTACCCTTCACGTATGACCTGCCGGACGGCCCCGTCGTCAACATCCCCGTGCGCACCGCGCAGTACTATGCCGTCGCCATCACTCTGCCGTTCCTGAAGACGCCCAAGATGTTCGGGACGTTCACTGTGGCGCCGCAGTGGCTCGTGCACACCGCCGGAGCGAACGTCGGCAATTCCATGCAGCTGCCGCAAGTCATCTACCTCGAGTACACGCCGTTTCACGGCACCACTCTCTTCTTCGAGCCGCAGAGCGCCCGCGACTATCTCCCGACCGATCCGTATCCCGAGCATCTCATCGCGTACTTCCTCGGAGCATCGCAGCGCCTGAGCAAATATGCCTTCGTTCAGCTGGTGCTCAACAGTGGCAATCCGACCAATCTCGGGCCGGACGGCATCACCGCGATCAAGTGCGTGACCGTGCAGCAGGCTATCAACAATGCCTGTGGCCTCGCGATCGGCGGCCTCAAGGCGACGCAGCTGCAGCTGCAGCTCGGCATCGGTTCACCCAGCGTCTTCCCGTTGTAAGTCTTCAGAGGTTCACATGAAACGCTCACGCGCATTTGCTCCGATCGCACTGCTCGCGGTGCTTAGCGGCTGCGGCGGCGGCGCCCTGAGCGGCGCACAAGGCATCGTTCCCGTCGGTGCCGGGGGGCGCACTCCGGATGCCGTGTCGCAGAAGATCGTCGGCGTCGGCGATAGCCTGACGGCGGGCTATCAATCGGACGGAATTCTAGGACAAGCCGGCGTGCCGAACCCGATCGATCCGGGATCGTCGATTCCGCCGACGCAGGAAAACGGCTGGTGGGCGCTGCTGGTGGAACAGGCGTCGAGCTTGCCGCTGCAGTCCGCGATCGCGCGGATGTTTGACCCCGCGACAAGCCCGCTGCCGCTCATCAAGGGGCCGGGGCTCGACAACCAAATCGTGCCGACGGGCCCCAGCAATTTCGCGCCGTTCGGTCAGTTCAAGGGTACCGACCCTTGCACGTACGATCACGGCTTCAATCAGGCCGGCTTCGGGTTTCGGGCCTCGGCGCGCGTGCGCTTGAATCCGAATTCGACGGCGATTCGCAACGTCGGTATTCCCGGCCTCACACTGCACGAAGCGAACACGATCCACCAGCCGCAGACCAATACGTGCAGTCCGCTACCCGGCATCCCGGGGCTGCTGAGCGACGTCGTCAACGAAGAGAGCGGCACGTATTGGCCCGTGCTGCGCAACTTCACCAGCCTCGGACCGCACCTCACCGAGGTCAACGCCGCGGCCTCGCGTCATCCGACGCTCGCGACCGTGTGGCTCGGCGCCAACGACGTGCTCAAGTATATGGGCAGCGGCGGCCGCTTCGTCGGCGGCGACCGTAACGCGGGCCAGGCCGAGAGCGATCTCCGCGCCGCGATTTCTACGCTACAACATGCCGGCGCGCAAGTCGTCCTGGCCAATTTACCCAACATCCTAGAGACGGGATACTTTCAGCGCGTCGGACCGCCCCGCGGCCAGCAAGCCTGTAAGATTGCGAGCTGGGCCCGGTGCTTAATGGCAATCTCGCCCGGAGTCGGCAGCTTCTTGCCCGGAATCGCGAAGGAGTACCACCTCAACGCGCCGGGCTGCGTGCCGACCTCGCTGACGAAGCCTTGCGGTTACCTCACGCTGGCGGCCACCGTGCTCATCATCAACTACATCGGCGCGAACGGGAACGCGCCCAACCTCGACTGCGCGAATCCGGCACCGCACTGCAAGGCCGTCCCGGGAAGCGGGTTGGGAGCGAACTACATCACGCCCGAGTTCGCCGCAAAGGTTCAGGCCCTCAACGACGCAATCAACCAGGGCATCGACAACGCCGCGAAAACGACGCGAGTCCCGCTCGTCGACGTTCAGGCGATCTTCCAGGGAATCGCGAGCGGCGATCTTTCCAACCCGTATTACCACGCGGCCGCGTCGATCGCTCCGGGCGTCTGCTGCACGCTCGGATTCATTCACTTCATCGGCACGACGGCGGCGCCCGGCGGCATCTTGAGCTTCGACGGCATTCATCCCTCGGACACCGGCTATGCGCTAATCGCGTACGAATTCATCAAAACGATCAATAAAGCGTACGGCACGCACATCCCCGAGGTCGACGTCAAGGCCGTTTATGACGGATCCCGCTGCGCAAAGTATTGCTACCCGGATCCCTACGCCCCGCACGCTTAGGGCTCTTCTTCCAGCTCCTTCTCGTGCCGGCGCTCTAAGCGCTCCGTGACCTCGGCCTTTACGTCGTCGGGGACATCAGGCTTTTCGAGCAGTTCCCGATCCTCGTCGTCGAGAAGCGTTTCGAACTCGTCCGTTTTCGAGTCGTTTTCCGGTGGTCTCATGTGATGCGGACCTCGTCCCGGCGGTGAGCATGTCTGTCACGAGCTTCATTGGGGCCTTTGCTGCTCATTCTACTTTTATCGCGGCGTTTACATTCATGAAGATTAAAACGCAGCTCTTGCTACCGACTCCGCAGCAGCAGGTCGCGCCTACGCGTAGATGCCGCGGAGTTTTGAGGCCTTGACGACGCGGTCGATCGCGAGCGTGTAGGCGGCGGTGCGCAGCGTCGCGTGGCGAGAGTTTGCAATCGAGCGGATCTGATGGAGGTTGCTGAGGAGAAAATCCTCGAGCTTCTCATTGACCTCGGGCTCCTTCCAAAAGTATCCCATCCGGTCTTGCGCCCACTCGAAGTACGAAACGGTCACTCCGCCGGCATTGGCCATGATGTCGGGAAGCACGACGATGCCGCGCTCACGGAAGATGCGGTCGGCCTCCGGCGTGGTCGGACCGTTGGCCCCCTCGACGATCAACTTGGCTTTTACCTTGGCCGCACTCTCGGCCGTGAAGACCTTCTCGAGCGCCGCCGGAACGAGCACGTCGCACTCGCTCGAGAGAAGCTCGGCGTTCGTGATCTTCTCGCCGCCCTTGAAGCCCTCCAGCGTCCCGAACTTGGCTGCATGCTCCATCGCCCCGGCAACATAGATTCCGTTTTCGTTGTAATATGCGCCGGTGACGTCGGAGATGCCCACGATCTTGCAGCCGCGTTCCTCGAAGAGCTTCGCGGCATGTTTGCCGACGTTGCCGAAGCCCTGGATCGCGATCGTCGCCCTATCGGGACGCAGGTCCATCTCGGCCATCTCGTCGAGCGCGCAGAGCGTCACGCCGCGGCCCGTCGCCTCGACGCGTCCGCGGGATCCGCCGATCTCCAGCGGTTTGCCGGTCACCACGCCAGGCGTGTTTTGGCGCGTGTGCATCGAGTACGTGTCCATGAACCACGCCATGACCTGCGGCGTCGTGTTCACGTCGGGCGCGGGGACGTCCTTATCGGGGCCGACGACCTCGACGAGCTCCGCCGCGTAGCGGCGCGTGATGCGCTCGAGCTCGTTGGACGAGAGCGTCGCCGGGTCGCACGTAACGCCGCCCTTGCCGCCGCCAAACGGCAGATCGACCACTGCGCACTTCCACGTCATCCAAAACGCGAGCGCCGTCACCTCGTCGAGCGTCACACCGGGATGGTAGCGGATGCCGCCCTTTGCGGGGCCGCGCGCGAAGTTGTACTGAACGCGATATCCCGTGTAGACTTCGAACTCGCCCGAGTCGCGCTGAAACGGGATCGAGAAGATAATCTGGCGAGACGGATGCGTGAGAATGCGCCGCATTCCGCCGTCGAGCTCCAACAGATCGGCGGCTTCGTTGAAATAGGCAATGGCGTCGCCGAAAACGGAAACGTCGCGCACGGAGGGTCCTGAGCCCGTCGTAGGGCGCAGCGCGGTGGTCATGCCCTAATCTTTTGTCGGTTCCGCTCCACAGCCCCTTGATTCACACGTTGAAACGAAAATTGACGACATCGGCCTCTTGCATGACGTAATCGCGTCCCTCGCTGCGGACGCGACCGGCCGCTCGCAACTCGTCCATGGTGCGATATTTGACGTAATCGTCGTACGAAACGATCTCGGCTCGAATGAAGCCGCGCTCGATGTCGCCGTGGATGGTCCCCGCGGCCTGCGGGGCCTTTGTGCCGCGCCGGATCGGCCAGGCCCGAGCCTCTTTCTCGCCCGCCGTGAGAAACGTCATCAGTCCGAGAAGGTCGTAGGCTGCAGCGGCGAGCTCATCCAGGCCGCTGCGCTCCATTCCCAGCTCCGCGCGAAACTCGGCGCCCTCACTCTCGCTGAGGCCCGCCAGCTCGGCTTCGACCTTCCCGCTGAGGACGACGGCGCGGCCAGCTTGCTCACGCGCAATCTCGCGGACCGTCCTCACCTGCTCGCTGTCGGAGCCGAGCTCGCCCTCTCCCATGTTGGCGATGTAGAGCACCGGCTTGGCCGTGAGCAGGAACGAATCGGCGGCGACTCGCGCCTCCAGCGAGTCGGACGCAAAGCTGCGTGCCGGCCGCGCATCCTCCAGCGCCGATTCCAGACGCTGCGCCGCCGCGAGGTGCTCGCGAAGCTTCGGATTCGCACGCGCCTCGCGCTCGAGCTTCGGAATGCGCCGGCGCATTGTCGCAAGGTCCGCGAGCGCAAGCTCGATCGCGACGATGTCGGAGTCGCGCTCCGGATCCGGATGCCCCTCGACGTGCGACACGTCGGGATCCTCGAAGCAGCGTAAGACCATCGCGATCGCATCCGTCTCGCGAATGTGGCTGAGGAAGGCGTTTCCGAGGCCCTCGCCCGCGCTGGCGCCGCGGACCAAGCCGGCGATATCGACAAAGCGAACGGTCGCCGGGACGATCCTCTTCGCGCCGACGAGCTGCGCGAGGACCGGCAGCCGCGGATCCGGTACGGCGACCTCGCCGACGTTCGGCTCGATCGTCGCGAACGGATAGTTCGCCGCCAGGGCGTTCGCCGAGCGTGTAAGCGCGTTGAAGATCGTCGACTTTCCAACGTTCGGTAACCCGACGATTCCGCAGGAGAGTGGCACTGCAGCCCGCCGGTTCGGCCGCTCGTGCTGGGCGCCCTTGCGCTTGAGGTCGCTACGACCGTCGCGGCAAGAAAATGGCGCGGACGTGTCGGATACGTCGCTATGCGCCAAATGAAGGTCGACAAACTCGGCATCGACCTCCTGACCCACGACCCCGTGGTGATCCTCAAGGACATGGACGGCTCGCACTACCTCCCGATTCTCATCGGTCCGTTCGAAGCGACGGCGATCGCGCTCGCACTGGAAGGCGCACCGGTGCCGCGTCCCCTCTCACACGACCTGATGCGCAACATCCTCGAGTCGCTCAATGCGAACCTCGAGCAAGTCGTGATTCACGACATCAAAGACTCGACGTTTTTCGCCAAGCTCATCGTGCGCACCAACGGCGAGCTGCAAGAGATCGACGCGCGGCCTTCCGACGGCATCGCGCTCGCGCTGCGAGTCCCCGCTCCGATCTTCGTCTCCGACAAGATCGTGCTCGAGGAGGCGACCGCCGAGAAAAAGCCCATCGACGATACCGCGATGGCGCGATTCAAAAAGTTCCTCGACGACTTAAAACCCAGCGACTTTAATCGCTAGCCAACTCCCGGCGTCCTCAATTCTCCGGTGTGATCCCGAGCTTGTCGAAGGATTACGCAGGGAGTCAGCACGACATTGAGAGAGGCCCACGATGTTGTCGAGGAGAACCTGCGGGGGCTCATGGCAAACGAACTTCGCGCCGACATCGGCGTGTTCGGGGGCTCCGGATTCTATTCGCTGATGGACGGCTCGCACGAAGCGTGGGTCGAGACGCCGTACGGCATGCCGAGCGACAGGGTTGCACTCGGCGAGATCGCCGGGCGACGCGTCGCCTTCCTACCGCGTCACGGCAAGGACCATCGATATCCT
Organism: Vulcanimicrobiota bacterium; assembly: GCA_963722595.1. GTDB lineage: Bacteria > Vulcanimicrobiota > Vulcanimicrobiia > Vulcanimicrobiales > Vulcanimicrobiaceae > Cybelea. The sequence goes on from CAVRNN010000001.1 coordinate 1,007,744, forward strand.
CCGCAGTCCATCAACTATCGCGCAAATTTGTACGCCATGAAACAGCTCGGCGTGAAGTGGATCATCGCTCCGACCGCGAGCGGATCGCTCAAGGAGAGCGTGCGGCCCGGATCGATGGCGGTTTGCGATCAGCTCGTCGACCGCACGAGCGGGCGCAAGGACACGTTCTACGATGGCCCGATCACGACGCACGTCAGCTTCGCCGATCCGTACTGTCCGACGCTCCGCCCGATCGCAATCGACGCACTGCGCTCGATCGGCGTCGAGACCCACGAACGCGGCACCGTCGTCGTGATCCAGGGCCCACGCTTCTCCACGCGCTCCGAATCGAAGTGGTTTCAGAGCCAGGGCTGGGAAGTCATCAATATGACGCAATATCCCGAGGCCTATTTGGCGCGCGAGCTCGAAATGTGCTACGTCAACATCTCGCTGATCACGGATTACGACGTCGGGCTCGAGGGGATGCCGCCGGTCTCGCATCACGAGGTCATCGAAGTGTTCCATCGGAACAACGAGCGCGTCAAGAGTGCCGTCGGCAAGATTGTTGAGAACATCACCGTCGACGGCGATTGCTCGTGCCGGTACGCGCTCGACGGCGCGCGCTTCTAGGTAGGAACCTTTTAGATGCAGCGCCGGCGGCCGCGGATCGACCTCGGAATGTACGTGCGCGCCGTCCCGCTGCTGCTGCGCCACCCATCGATCTTCGCGATGCCGTTGCTGGCGGCGGTCGTCGACCTGCTGCTCACGCAGCTGTCGTATCTGTTCACGGATCCGCTGGGCGGAGCGGGCGCCGGGCTCTTCGGTTTGATCGTGCAGCTCATCTATCTTTGGGCGTTCGGCGTGACGATCATCCAGGCGAACAACATCTGGCGGCGCCAGCGCGGCACATTCGACGAGGCGTGGGAGGAGGGCCGCAGGAAGTTCGGCGGCATCGCGCTCGCGGCCATCGGCTTTCAGTTCGTCGTGTGGGCGGCGAGCTACATCGGCTCGTTCGCCGGCGGCGCGCTCGGGTTGGTGCTCGGAGCCGTCGCGGCGTTCTTCCTGATCTACACGATCCCGTCGGCCGCGATCGGCGGACTGCCCGGTGCGCTCGCCATCTCAGGCTCGATCCGCGGCGTGCGCGCGGAGCCGATCGGCTCGATCGTCCTCGCGGTCGTGTTCTTTGCGATTTGGTACGTCGCCGTTCCGCTCGGCCTGCCGTATGTCTTGGTGAATCTTTCGCCGCCGATCTGGTCGCTCGTGACCGCCGCCGCGCGCGCCCTGGCGCTCGCCTACCTCGCATTTCCGTTTGCGAAGCAGTACGACGATATCGCGTTTACCGGCTACTGGTGAGCGCCATGCGCACGTATTCGCCGATGAAGCTCGGGGTCACGTTGGTGCGCGCGAGGCGCTGAGCCTCGTCGAGCTTTGCGAGCAGCGCGGCCGCCTCGCGCCTGCCCAACGGCTTCAGCTTGCGTAAGCGGTCGGCGTGATCGACCGACATCAGCGCGACGCCGTCGCCGCCGCCCGCGACGATCCAGTCACGCACGAGCGTCTTGATGGTCTCCAGCCCCTCTGCGAGCGTCTCGCGCGTTGCCCAGGACTCCTGCGGCGACTTGCCCTCGACGCTCTCGAAGAACCAGCGCACGACCGCTGCCCGCAGCGACTCCTCATCCTGCTCGAGTGCCGCGACCGCCCGCGTCGCGCTGCCGCCCGAGAGCGACGCACCGAGCTCCGCGTCGGCGTCGCCGTAATGCATGCGGCGCAGAATCTCCGCTACCTCGGCCTTCGACAACAAAGGAAAACGCACTTCGACCACCCGCGAGCGGATCGTCGCGAGCAGCCGGCCCGGCGTCGGCGTCGTGAGGATCATCACGACGCCCGAGGGCGGCTCCTCCAAGAACTTCAGCAGCGCGTTGGCCGCGGCCGGCGTCGCGAAGTCGACATCGCCCAGCAGCAGCACGCGCATGCCGCCGCTGTAGGATTGCATCGACAGTTGCCGCACGAGGTCCCGCGCCGAAAGTTGCTCGGTCTCCGCGAATCCCGCCGGCGCGTCGCGGTCGCCGATCCGGAGCACGCCCTCGTGCTCGAAAAAATCGGGATGGCGCGCGTTCTCGCCGCGAAAGAGCGCGCACGACGAACACGTTCCGTCGTAACCGAGTACCCCGCTCTTCGGCGCCAGGCACAGAAGAGACTGCGCGAGACGCCGCGCGAACGTTTTCTTGCCGACGCCGGCGGGGCCGGTAAAGCAATACGCGTGGGCGAGCGTCTGCGGCGTCAACGCGCCGAAGAACCGCGTCGCCCCCCCCGCACCGACGACGTCGAAGCCTAGCTCGCTCACAGCTGCCGCAGCGCCTCCTCCAGCAGGCGTTCCGGCGGCAACGCGCCATCGAGCACGCGATGGCGCGGGCCGCGAGCGAGCTCGAGAAAACCGGCGCGCACGCGCTCGTGAAATCCGTCGTCCTCATTTTCGATGCGATCCGGGACCCCGGCCCGGCCCCCCAGCCGCGCACGCGCCGCGCCGACCGGCAGATCCACGAGCAGCACGACGTCGGGCTCGACGCCTCCGGTCCCGAAGTCGCACAACGCCCTCAGCAACTCGAGGTCCATGCCGCGACCGTAGCCTTGGTATGCGAGCGTCGAATCCGTAAACCGGTCGCACAGCACCACTTTCCCCGAGGCGAGCGCGGGCCGAATTACCTGCTCGACGTGCTGCGCTCGCGCCGCGTTGACGAGGAAGGCCTCGGCGAGCGGCTCGATAGTCAGCGCGCGATCCAAGAAGATCGCGCGGACGGCATCGCCGAGTTTGGTTCCCCCGGGCTCGCGGGTCGTAACGACGCGCTGGCGCTCTTCCTTCAGCCGCGCGGCGAGCCCGGCGACGAGCGTGCTTTTTCCGCTGCCCTCGATGCCCTCAACGACGACGAACATCGAGTCGCTTATGCGTCGGTGGTCTTATAGATCTTGACGCGGCGGTTCGGCTCGAGTCCAGTGCTGCGCGACTGGAGGCGATAGCGCTCAGCGAGCTGGTGCTGCATCCGCCGAACGTACGACGTCTGCGGGGAGAGCTCGATCGCCTGATTCGTCAGCAGCACCTGATAGATCGCCTCCTCGGCCTCGCGCAGGGCGAGCTCCTCGTGGTCGATGGAGCCGAGGTTGAAGACGTCGCGCAGCGCGGTCTGGATCTGCGTCGTCGTGTTCGTCTTGATCGAGTAGATCGGCACGTTGTCCGAGGCGATCTGCCTAAGCTTGGGCTGCTCCTTGCGCTCGAGCGTCTTGAGCGTGAGCACGACGTCGGCGTCGTCCCAGTTGCGTGCGATCGAGGCGTTCACGCGCAGATTCGCAATCGCGCGCTCGATCTTGTTGCGTGACACGCCATAGGGGAATATCGAAAGCGGTCGGTCGCGTTCTTCGTGCTCGCGCTCGTGATCGTAGCGATCGGCAAGGCGCGGCATCGATTCGGTGTCGGCTTCCTGGACGACCGTGACGGCGCCGCTGGCCTCGCGTTGGCGGATCTCGGGCTGCGGCTGGTAACCGCGCAGCAGCGCATCGATGACGTCGGCCACGTTCTTGTGGATTGCAAGCCGGTCGCGATCGTGGATTTCGATCACGACGTCGAACGTCGGGGGGGCCTTGCGCTCGAGCACAGTCTTGCGAGTACCGCGGCGACGTGCCTCCTCATCGGAGAGCGTCACTGCGCTCACTCCGCCGACGAGGTCCGAAAGGGTCGGATTCATGAGCAGATTTTCCAGCGTCTGCCCGTGCGCCGTTCCGATGAGCGTCACGCCGCGCTCCGCGATCGTTCGCGCCGCTTCCGCTTCGGCAGCGGTGCCGATTTCGTCGATGACGATCACCTCCGGCATGTGGTTCTCGACCGCCTCGATCATTACGGCGTGCTGGAGGGCCGGATCGGCGACCTGCATTCGCCGCGCGAGGCCGATTCCGGGATGCGGAATGTCGCTGTCGCCCGCGATCTCGTTCGACGTGTCGACGATGACGACGCGCTTACGCTCCTCGGAAAGAACGCGCGCACACTCGCGCAGCATCGTCGTCTTGCCGACGCCCGGACGGCCGAGCAGACAAATCGACTTGCCGCCGCGCAGAACGTCGAGCAGGATGTCGATCGTGCCGTAGACGGCGCGCCCGACGCGACACGTAAGCCCGACGATCTTACCCGTCCGGTTGCGAATGGCGCTGATGCGGTGAAGCGTCTGTTCGATGCCCGCGCGGTTGTCGGCGCCAAATGGCGAGATCCGCGAGCAAACATGCGCGATGTCTTCGTGGCTTATCGGGGAATCGGTGAGATACTTGAAGTCGCTTTCGAAGCGCGCTTCGGGCGGCCGCCCGAGATCGAGCACGACTTCGATGATATCTTCGATGTTGTGGAGACGGACTAGCGCTTGCCGTATCGCGAGTGGGAAAATGTCGAGGAGCTGAGAGAGTTCCCAACTAGGGGAAACTTGATGAACTCTAACCGCCAATACTGATCCCCGTTTCCGCGCCTTCCCCAAAGGTGCTGCGACAAGGTTACTGTGGGCTGCGCCTTCACTCCTTTACGACGCGGATCATGCGCAGCTTGTCGTCGTATGGCCCTTGAATTCGCACGCCTGCCTTCAGCTCCAGCCGTAAGTAGTCGATGATGTCGGCCGTTAGCTCTTCGCCGGGCGCGATCACGGGGATGCCGGGCGGATAGGGCGTGATCGTTTCGGCGCAAATGCGACCCCTGGACTCGCGAAACTTGACCAGCTCGGCGTCGGCGAGAAAGGCTTCGCGCGGGCGCATGCGCATCGGCGGCACGGCCGGAAGGTGAAACGTTCCGCGCTTGAGGCGCTGTTCGAGAATTCCCGACGGCGCAAACATGTCGAGCTCGCGCTCGCCGCGCGCTAGCTCCTCGAACGCCACGACGAGCCGCTCCGCCGCATCGCGCGTCGTGCCGATCGTGAAGAGCGCGACGACGTTGAAGAGATCGGCCAGCTCAACCTGAATGTTGTAGCGCCGGCGTAAGATCTCCGACGCCTCGTAGCCGGTGTAGCCGAGACCCTTTACGGTGACCGTGATCTTCGTGGGATCGAGATCGAAGACGCCCGCGCGCCCCTGGAGCTCCTCGCCGAAACAGTAGAGGCCCGGGATGGCGTTGAGACGGCCACGCGTTTCCTGCGCGAGCTCGATCGTACGCGACAGCAGCGCGGCCCCCTCGGTGGCCATCTGCTTGCGCGCGACGTCGAGCGACGCGACCATCGGGAGATTGGGCGAGGTCGAAAGGAACATCTTCAGCACGGCCTTGAGCCGATCGAGCCGCACGCGTGGCCCCTTCTGATGGAGCATCGCGCACTGCGAGAAAGCGGAGAGCATCTTGTGCGTCGAATTGATGCAGAGATCGGCGCGGGCTGCGGTCGCCGAGATCGGCAACGCTGCGTGAAAGTGGAAGTGCGGCCCCCACGCCTCATCGACCAGCAGCAGCTTTCCCGCTTCGTGAACGATGTGCTCGATCGCCTCCAGATCGGCCGCGACGCCGTAGTAGGTCGGGGACACGAGATAGACGGCGACGACCTCCGGATGCTCGCTCAGCGTCGCCGTGACGGTCTCCGGCGTGACGCAGTGGTCCATCCGCAGCTCCGCGTCGACCTCGGGCCGCATGTATACGGGCTCCGCGCCGCTCATGACGAGTCCGCCGAGCATCGACTTGTGTGAGTTGCGCGGGACCGCGATCTTCTCGCCCGGATTCACCGCCGCCATCATCATGCACTGGTTGCCGCTCGTCGAGCCGTTGATGAGAAAGAACGTGTTGTCCGCGCCCCATGCGGCTGCCGCTAGCTGCTGCGCTTCCTTGATGGACTCCGTGGGCTGCAGCAGGTCGTCGATCCCCGGCATCGGCGTCAGGTCGATCGCGCAGAGATTGTCGCCGACGAACTCGCGAAACGCCAGATCCATTCCCACGCCTTGAACGTGGCCGGGCGTATGGAACGGGAGCACGCCCGCGTCGACGTAGTCGAGCAGCGCCTGGAAGTACGGGGTCTTACTCTGATCCAACTCTCACGCCAGCACTTCGAAGCCGAGGCGATCGAGCATGCCGAAGTCCTCCGCATCGCCGCGGCCCGGCGTGGTGAGATAATCGCCGAGCACGATGCCGCTCGCGCCGCTTCGCATTCCGAGGTCCTGGAGCCCTTTCAGCGTAACCTCGCGGCCACCGGCGAAGCGCACGAGCGCGCGGGGGAGCGCGAGGCGCACCATCGCGACGAAGCGCAGCGCCTCCGCGGGATCGAGCAGCAGCTTATCGGCGAACGGCGTGCCGGGCCGCGGGTTGAGGAAGTTTACCGGAACCTCTTCGGGCTGCAGTTCTTGCAGCGTACTTAAGAACGCGATGCGGTCGTCGAGCGTCTCGCCCATGCCGATGATGCCGCCGCAGCAAAGCTCGAGGCCATGATGCTTCACGCGCAGACAGGTCTCCCAGCGCTCCTCGTACGTGTGCGTCGTGCAGACCGACGGGAAGTAGCGCCGCGACGTCTCGAGGTTGTGGTTGACCTTGTCGACGCCGGCCGCGGCGAGCCGTTCCACGTGGCCTTCGGTCAAGATGCCGAGCGAGACGGCGACGGTCAGCGGAAGCTCGTGCTTGATCAGCACGACGGCGGCGCAGACACGTTCGAGCAGCCGCTCCGAGGGCCCGCGCACCGCTACCACGATGCAGAACTCGCCGGCGCCGCGGGCGTGCGCGGCGCGCGCCGCGTCGACGAAACCCTCGACGCTCGAGAGCGGCTCCGCGTCGACGTCGGTCGCGTAGCGCGCACTCTGCGAGCAAAAATTGCAGTCCTCGGAACAACCGCCCTTTTTTGCGTTATACAGCACCTCGACCGCGATCGCGTTGCCCGTGTGATGTAAACGTACGTCGTCGGCCAGCGCGAGCAGGCCGGGGATGCTTGCCGCCGGCAGCGCCGCGAGCTCGCGCAGGAGGTGCGCATCGGCTGGGACGCCGCGGCCGAGCACTTCGTTGCGCGCGCGTTCGAGCGTGAGTTGAGGGTTCGTCATCCGTTTCTGTCGATAAAAGGCAGCAAGACGTTTGCACCCCTCGCGACGGACTCCGCCTCCGCGGGGGCAAACGGCAGAATGCCAAGCAGAGGCGACTTTCCCTGCAACGCGCGCGTCACGTCGCCGCGATACGCCGCGTCGGTCGGAGCCCAGCGCTCGACCAGCATCGCTCCGGCGACGGGGATACCCGCGCCACGACAGGACTCCAGCGTCAACAGCGCGTGGTTCATGCAGCCGAGGCGCAGCCCGACAACGAGCACGACTTCGAGCCGCGCGAGGCGCGCGACGTCGCCGAGATGCTCGCGCTCGTTGAGCGGGACCAGCATGCCGCCGGAGCCTTCGACGACGAGCGGACCTTCGAGCCGATCGATTCGCGCCGCGAGATCGCAAGCGCGCAGCGCCCCGCCCTGTGCAAGCGCCGCCGACCATGGATCGGCGGGCTTCTCGAAGCGCTCGAGCTCGGTGTGCGTCACGCCGGCGAGCGCTCCCGCTCGCGCCGCGTCGCCCTCGGCGTCCGGCGAGACGCCGGTTTGCACGACCTTGACGACCGTCGGCGCATTCCCCGAGCGGCGCAGCGCGAGCGCCAACGCGGCGGCGACGCGCGTCTTACCCACGTCGGTATCCGTTCCGGTCACGAAGTAGCGGTGCACCAGGCTATTCAAGCACGACAGGAGGCCGGGATAGATTACCGAACACCTGTTCGCCTCATGGCGAGGCCTCCGGAATATGCGCGCCTCGGCGAGCCGACGCGCGACGCGACGGCGGTCCGAGCCGCCATAAAGCACCTCGCGCCCGAAGATCGTGCCCAACTCATTTCCTGGATGCTCCTTTATTATCGGGACGACGGCTCGATGTTCTCGCCCCAAATCAGCCGGCGTCGCAGGCGCGTAACGATCGACGGCGTCGAGTATTGGCTCACGCGCATTCCTAAACGTTCGTGACGCCGGCGGAGCACGTTCGTGCGAGCTCCTCGACGAGCCGGTCGATCTGTTCCGCAGTGTGATCCGCGCGCACCGACACGCGCAGTCGCGACGTCCCAGGCGGCACAGTCGGCGGGCGTATCGCGGGCACGAAGATCCCTCGCTCGAGCAGTGCGTTCGAAACGCGCAGCGCGCGATCTTCGGCGCCGAGCCGCACCGGGACGATCGCCCCCGCCGCCGGCGGCGGGCGGAGACCAATCGCCCGAAGAGCGTCGGAAAGACGCTCGACGTTGGCGCGGAGGCGGGCGCGCCGATCGGCGGCGCGACGCGCGAGCAGCAGAGCGATGCGCGCCGCCAGCGCGATCGCGGCTGGTAGGGCAGTATCGAACACGAACGCGCGTGCCTCGTTGACGAGCAGCTCGACGACGAGGGCGGGACCCGCGATGAATCCGCCGTGCGCGCCGAGCGCTTTCGACAGCGTGCCGAGTATGAGGACGCGTGGATCGTCGAGATCGCGTGCGAGCCCCGCGCCTTCGTTGCCGACGACTCCGAGTGCGTGTGCTTCGTCGAGCAGCAACACGCCGCCGATGCCGAGCCCCGCGAGCAGCGCGCGAGGGTCGATCGCATCGCCCTCCATGCTGAAGATCGTCTCGCTCACGACGCAGGTAGGACGCGTGCTCACCGGCGGAACCGAAGCGTGATCGTAGATCGTGCGCGGCACGCGCGTGAGGCGGATGCCGTCGATCAGCGAGGCATGGTTGAGCCTATCCGACCCGATAGCGTCCACGCAGCGTGCCAGCACGGGGATCGTTCCCACCGCCGCGTGGTAGCCCGACGAGAAAAGCAGCGCGCGCTCGCGTCCGAGCCAACTCGCGAGCTCCTCTTCGAGCAGCGAGAGCTCCCGATGCCGTCCAGCCAACAAACGCGCCCCGCCCGAACCGACGCGCGTCGCGCGCTTGAGCGCCTCCACGACCTGCGGTTCCGTCGCCAACCCGAGATAGTCGTTCGACGAGAAGTCGATGCCGTTTGCGAGCTGGCGCTGCGGCAGCTCGCGATGGCGATCTTGCGCGCGGATGTCGCCGAGCATCGCTGCGACACGATCGAGGTAGGTCACCCTTCGACTCCGCTCAGGGTGACACATAATGCATCGAAGAACGCGTCGATTTCGGCGTCGCTAGAGGAGAGAGGCGGGACGAACTGCAGCGCGTCGCCGATCGGCCGCGTGAAGTGACCGGCGTCGTAGAGCCGATCGGCGACCCGCCACGCGGGAGTAGACGCACTGCTCGGTGCGATCGCCTCTCCCCGCAGCTCGATGCCGATCATCGCGCCGGCTTGGCGGGCGTCGCGTACGAGTGGATGCGTGCGCAGGCTCTCGAGGCGCGCCGCCGTGCGGCGCGCGATTGCGGCCGCGCGCTCGAGGGTCGCTTCTTCGTCGAAGAGATCGAGCGACGCCAGCGCCGCCGCGCACGCAATCGGATTGCCCGCGTAGGAGTGCCCGTGAAAGAAGTGCACGGACGCGTCATAGTCGCCGAGAAATGCGTCGTAGATAGGCCGGCGCACGAGCGCGCCGGAGAGCGCGAGTGCGCCGCCCGAGATGCTCTTGCCGACGCAGATGATGTCGGGACGAACCGACGTCTGCTCGGAGGCGAACATGGTTCCTGTGCGTCCGAATCCCGTCGCGATCTCGTCGACGATGAGCAGCGGCTCGATGCCGCGCAGCGCGTCGTAAAGCGCAGGGTCGACGAGCCGCATCCCGGCCGCGGCCTGGATCAGCGGCTCGACGATCACGGCGGCGACGTCCGGCTCGAGCGGCGCGGCTCCATCGAACGCGCGCGTCTCGAACGTCAGCTTGCCAAAGCGAGCCTTGAAGAGCGCGATATCCGAGACGCTCATGGCGCCGACGCTGTCACCGTGATAGGCGGCGTTCAACCGGACGAAGCGACGCCGTTGCGGCTGCCCGAGATTCTGCCAATATTGCACCGTCATCTTGATCGCGGCCTCGACCGCGCTCGCGCCGTCGCTTGCGAAGAACGCCTTGTCCATCCCGGCAAGCGCGCAGAGGCGCTCCGCGAGCGCCTCCGCCGGCAGGTTGCTCGCGCCGAGCAGCGTTGCGTGGTCCAGCCTAGCCGCCTGCCGCGCGATCGCCTCGACGATGCGCGGGTGGCAGTGGCCGTGCAGAATCGTCCAGATCGAACTGACCGCGTCGTACACGCGCGCACCGCGCGCGTCCTCCAGCATCGTGCCAAACCCGCGCACGAACGTGCGCGCCCGCGCATCGAAGCCGCGCATTTGCGTGAACGGCAGCCACAGATGTGCCATCCTGTTGGATCGCTATGCGTAGGTGACGATCGCGACGGCTCCCAGGATCGCGACAAGATCCTCGACGAGCGCCGCGGGCACGCGCCCGATCGCCGCGATTGCACGGACGCGCAGCGCCAAACCGCCGTGTGCGCCCACGACGGCTCCCAGTGCCCCGGCCGCCGCCGCCGCCGCGATCGTCAGCCATCCGCTGGACCACGTCAGCCCCCATCCGCAGAACGCGCCGCTCAGCATGCGTGCGAGGAGCGGCCCGAGGCTGGTGCGCGCGGGAACGTTGGGAAGCAGATCCGCAAAATACTCGGCCAGCGCCGCTACTGCGAGAAGATACGCGAGCAGCGAGCTATGCCGCAGCAGCCACAGGACGGCCGGCGCGGTAAACGTTCGGAGACCGGCGACGCAGCCGAGAAGAAACGCCGCGAGGATCACGAGCATTGCCCGGCGGCTTCGCTGCTAGTGCGCCACTACCTCGCCGCGGAGGGATGGATCGTCGGGCGGTAGCCGGATGCGAGAATCGCAACCGCCGAACGCGGCGTGAGCACCTCGACCTCATCGCGCATTCGCGGACGGCGCTGCGTGTAGCCCGAGTCCGACCAAGAGAACAGCGACGCGTCCCAGACGAGCCACGCCCGTCCGTCGAGCGCGACGTATGCGCCATCGGGCAGTTCTGCCAGCTCGCTGCGATAGGTCTTCTTTCGTTTGCGTTCGATGCGGTCCGCATGGAGCCGCGCGTCCATTACGTCGGCGCCGGCGGTTGCGCCCGACCACTGCTCCCAAAGCGCGACGAACCGATTGTAGTCCGCGCGGCGGCATTCCGCGCAGGGGCGGTGCCCTGCGCTAAACGCCGCCGCTTCGTCGAGAAAGAATAGCTCGGTATAGCGGTGCGGCGTCATCACCTCGCGATGCCGCCCCCGAAACTCGAGCACGCACGCGATCCAGCGCTTGACTTGAAACGGCCGCATGATGCGGCGCGCGTCGTCGTGCAGGGTTCCTCGGTTGCCCATCATCAGGCCGCGCCCCGGTAAAGCGACGATCTCCCCGTACGGGGTTACGCGATTTTGAAGTGCCACTCAAGGCTGCTACGCTTCGATGCGCTCTTCGATCGAAACGTTGTAGAGGAAGAGAAACTTGCCCCACTCGTCCGGCAGCGTGTTGCGCTTGATCTGGATCCAGGGGATGTACTTCGGCTGCCGCGGCTTGCGCTGCAGCGACATGTTCGCCTCCTGCGGCTTGCGGTTGTTCTTCCTATTGTTACATCGCATGCACGCGCAGACGAGATTCTCCCAGGTCGAATCCCCGCCGCGGCTGCGCGGGATGACATGGTCCACCGTCATCAGGCGCTCGCCGCGCGTACCGCAATACTGGCACGTGTGATCGTCGCGAATCAAGACGTTCTTCTTCGTCAGCGCAACCTTCTGCATCGGCCTACGAATATAGTACAGCATCCGGATGATCGAGGGCATGCGCATCTCATAGCTCGGCGAAGCCAAGATCCGCTCGCGCCCATGCAACATCTCCGCCTTGCCGGCGAAGATTAGCTTTACGGCGCGCTGAAAGCTTGTGACGTTCAGCGCCTCATAGGTAAAGTTTAAAACGAGAACTTCGCTCATTTAGAAAGCTCGGCAGTCCGCCGCGCGGGCCCCCTCCGGCTTATAAGACAAGGCATTTTAGGTGCCTCGCTTTCGAACGAACGTGAGTCGCGTTTCGGTTAGCATCTGTGTTATCGCTAACCGCTGATCTGCGCCCAATCTTTCCTTCACCCGCTCGAACGCTGCGGTCGCGACGTCGATGGCGACTTCGGCGGACGAGTGATCCGGCTCGTGCCCCTCGCCTTCAGTCAGGTACGCGTGCGCCGCTAGCGCCAATGTCGTAATCACCTCGCTGAGCAGTGGCTCGACGGGCGGAATCTGGCCTTGAAATCCTCCGTGCGTATCCGGAGAGCCGGCCGAGTTAGGCATCTCGGCGCAAGTTACGCCGCTGCGGTTTTCTTCCCTTGCTTGGACAGCATGCCGAGGAAGTAACGATGGACGCGTCGATCGTCCGTGAGCTCGGGGTGAAAGGAGGTTGCGAGCACGTTGCCTTGCCGCACCATCACGCCGTGTCCGTCGCGCTGCGCGAGCAGTTGGACTCCGGGGCCGCAACGCTCGATCCAGGGCGCGCGGATGAAGATCGCGGGGAACGGCGCGTCGCCCAGCGCCGGTATCGGAAGGTCGATTTCGGCCGACTCGTTCTGGCGCCCGAACGCATTGCGACGGACCGTTATGTCGATCAGGTTGAGCGTGGGCTGCTCCACATCGGCGACCTCGCGCGCCGCGACAATCATCCCCATGCACGTGCCCCACAGGGGCATCCCCGCGCGTACGCGAGCGACGATCGGCCGGTCGAGTGAAAAGCGATTCAGCAGCTTCATTACCGTCGTGGACTCGCCGCCGGGGATGACGAGCGCGTCGACGCTCGCGAGCTCGCGCGACGCCTTCACTTCGACGGCCTCGGCGCCGGCGCGGCGCATCGCCGCCAGATGCTCGATGACGTCGCCCTGAAGTGCGAGTATGCCGACCCTAATTGCCACGGGGGGCCATCAGCTCGGCTTCGCTCAACTGACGCACGTCGAGGCCAGGCATGGCTTCGGACGTGCCGAGCGACCGGCACGCCTCGAGCACGACGCTCGGCTCGTTGAAATGCGTCGTCGCGTCGACGATCGCGCGCGCGAAACGCTTGGGATCCTTCGACTTGAAGATGCCGCTCCCGACGAAGATGCCTTCGGCGCCGAGCTGCATCATGAGCGCGGCGTCCGCGGGCGTCGCGACGCCGCCGGCGCAGAACAGCACGACCGGAAGCCTTCCGTTCGCGGCGACTTCCGCCACCAGTTCGAGCGGAGCCCCGATGTCGCGCGCGCGCGCGACGAGCTCCTCCTTCGGAGCGACGCTCAGGTCGCGGATCGCGTCGCCGATCGCGCGCATGTGGCGCACCGCCTCGACGATGTTGCCGCTACCGGCCTCGCCCTTACTGCGGATCATCGCGGCGCCCTCGGCGATTCGGCGCAGCGCCTCACCGAGGTCGCGCGCGCCGCAGACGAATGGCGTCTTGAAAGCATGCTTGTCGACGTGATACTTGTCGTCGGCCGGCGTCAGCACTTCCGACTCGTCGATGTAGTCGACGCCAAGCTGTTGCAGCACCTGGGCCTCGGCAAAATGACCGATACGAACCTTGGCCATCACCGGAATCGTGACGGCGTCCATGATACCGCGGATCAGGTCGATGCCGCTCATTCGCGCGACGCCTCCGGCGGCGCGAATGTCGGCGGGAATTCGCTCCAGCGCCATGACCGCCACCGCGCCGGCCTCCTGGGCGATCGCGGCGTGGTCGGCCGTAACGACGTCCATAATCACGCCGCCCTTGAGCATCTGCGCGAGCCCGCGCTTGACCGTTACCGTTCCGCTGCCTTCCATGTCCCTATCATAACAAGCGTTCTCAATGAGAACATTGAGAACGCGGAACTTGAGGGGTTATGGCGGAGCAGGAGCGGCGCTAGCCGCCGCGGAGCCCGCAGGAGAGGGCGCTTCGGTGGCCGGTAGGACCGGTGCCGCCGTCGGGGACACGGTCGGCAGCGGCTTCTGCCGCCAGATCGGAATGTTGGGATTCGGCGTCGGCGTCGGAATCGGAGTCGGGCGCGGCTTCGGCGTCGGCGGAAGCGTCGGCAACGGCTGAGGGGGCACCCGCGGATCGGGGAAGTGGGGATCGCCTGCCGCCGAGAGCGCCTGCGAGCGCTTCCAGTCGGGGCCGTAGGCCTGTGGCGACGCGTTTGGCGACGGGCTCACCGTAACGGGACCGACCGATTGCAACGTCTGCTCTGTCGCCTGACCGATGACGCGATCGCCCATGCGCTCACCGACTGCGACCGCGATCAACAGCACCGCGGCACCGACCGCCAGCAGGATCGTTGGGAGTCTCATACGCGCGCCAGCGGACGAACCACGTCGAGCTTCGCGGCGCGCGCCCGGCGATCGCTCGGTTTACCGATCAGATGCACCTCACGCAGTTCTCCCGGCGCCATATCGACGCGCGCCGTGTGACCGCGGAACTCGAGCAGGACGTTGCGCGCGCGATCGGTGAGGTTGCCGACGAAGATGCGCACGGCGCCGTGCTCGTCTTCGAACGCGATGGCGCCTACCTCTACCGGTGACGTCGTGACCTCGTCGCTCACGTCGCGCCCTGCGTAGATGCACTTGAACGGCTCCTCCGCCGACAGCTCCGGCATGTCGCCGTAGATCGTGTCGCTGCGCAGGTCCACCACGTACGTGCAGCGGCGTCCGCCCCAGTGCACGCGCGCGGCGGCAACCCACTGCCATCCCTTCGGTCGCAGCGGCGCCAGGTGCGGGCGACCACTCGTGCGATAGCCGTTGAGGCCGCCAACCGTCTCGGCGACCGCCCACAAATACTTCGCGCCCGTCCACGGCGAGAGATACATGCCCCGATTGCTCAACGAGCCTCCGTCGAACCATTCCGCGAACTCGCCCGGCACGGTGTTGCGCGGGCTGCCGCCCTCCATCGCCGCGTAAGAAATGTTGAGAAAGTGCACGGCCGCATCGGTCATACCGTTGCGCGCGAGCGCGACGCTGCACCAAAGCGTCACGTCGGGCCAGATGCCGCCGAGCAGACCGGATCCGTACGACGGAAAGTACCACGCGTCGGCCGTGGAGATCGTACGCAGCCCGACCGGCGTGACGAAGTCCGCCTCCTGAAGCCGCGCGAGGATCGCGCGGCGCTGCGGCTCGTCGGCGATGTTGAACAGCACCGGGAAGATCTCGTCGGCCGTGAAGTTGTCTTGATAGTTTCCTTCTTGGTCGTAGTTGAGCACGAACGCCCCGGTGTCGTCGTTGTAGAGGAAGTCCATCATCGCTTCGCGCATCCGCTGCGCCTCGTTGCCGTAGGTCTCCCAGTGGTCGTTGTCGCCGATCACCGCGCAGAGCATCGCTGCCGCCTCGAGCGCGAACACCGCCTCGGCGTTGATCTCGGTGACGGCGCCGTCGAGCGTGTAATACGGTATGATGTTGCGCCACGAGCTGATGCCGTAGAGGTCGACGCCCTTGGCGCGGCAAGAGATCAGGCCGTGGTCGTCGCGCTGAGCGAGCATGTAGTCCGCGAGCTTCACGATCATCGCGCTGTGACGGCGAACCCACTCGTCGTCGAGAGTCGCGTTGTAGTGATGCAGCATCGCAATGAGATGCAACGGCGTGTCGTCGTTGATGTTGAGGTCGTAGTCGGTCTTGTAGCCGCTGACGCCGCGGACGTATTCGACCATCAGGCCGCTGTCTTCCATCGCACGATTGAAGACCTCGAGCGCGTTGCGGCTGAACTCGGGCCAGAAGTAATCGAAGCCGTGAACGAGCCACGACGTGTCGCGCGAGACCAAGATGTCGGAGGGCGGCGAGTTCGTCGCGCCCCATCCGTGCGGATACTCCTTGACGATCCGCAGCATGTTGGCCTTGGCCCATGCCATGCCGCGGCAGATTTCCGGCGACGGCGTGAGAAAGCGCGCGTCGGCGAGCCGCTGCGTGAAGTATCCTTGCGTGTCGTGCAGGGCGCGCTGGTCGCGAATCAGCGACTCGAGCACCGGGCGGCTCCGCTCCGTCCCGCCCTTGTCGTAGACGACGGCCAGGCGCAGCGATTCACGCGCTCCGGGCGCAACGGTGATGTGATACTCAAAGGCCCCGAAGATGCGCCGGCTCACGAGCTCGGCCTGCTGCGGCGTCACGTCATCGAGCGTCTGCGGCGAATCCTCGGTTGCGAGCGTGGCGCGGCGCATCGCCTCGAGCAGCACCTGCTCGCGCAGCGAGAGCTGCACCGCGACCGGCGCGCGCGAGCCGCCCCACCAGCGCTCGCCGCCCGTTTCCAGATTCTTGGAACAGATGAAGCGGCCGTCGTTCCACGCGCGCACCTCATGCTCCGGCTCGCCGTAGAATCGCTGTCCCACAAGCATCGCCCATGGATAGAGCGCCACCTCGACCTCCTGCGCGCCCGGATTGTACAGCGTGACGTCGACGACGAAGGAGACGGCGCGGTCGAATCCGGCGCCGAACGGCACGTAAAACGCCTCCGTCACGTGCACGCGATGTTCGAGCGTGAATTCGGAGATCTGCGCATAGGGAAGAAACGTGAGATCGCGCTCGATCTGGTGCGGGAAGAACGTGCGATCTCCGAGGCGATACGCGATATGATGGGTGCCGAAGATAATCTGATCCGTGTCGGCGTCCCAGAGCCCGCGCACGCCGCCCTTGGCGGTGGACTGCGCGTAAGTCTTCAAGTTACCGAGCAATAGCCCGTAGGGCGTTTCCGATTCGTGCAGGACGTAAGCACAAAACTCGTTGCGTTGCGCATCATAACTCGACGCCATGTCTCCAGGCCCTACTGCGGCGCCGAGCGCAAAGGCGCCTCCTCCCGCCGCGGCAAACGACAGCCGCGATGCCGACCCTTCAGGCTCCGGCGAAGATCAATCTCACGCTCGAGGTTCTCGCGCGCCGGCAGGATGGCTATCACGGCATTCGCAGCGTGATGGTACCGCTCGACCTGGCCGACGAACTGGCAATAGAACCCAGCGACCGCTTCAGCTTCACGTGCGACGTCCGCGAGCTCGAAGGCGAGCGCAATCTCGCACTCGCGGCCGTTCGCGCGCTCGGCGAGGCGCCGCCCGTGCGCATGGCGCTGCGCAAGCGAATTCCCGTGCAGGCGGGGCTCGGCGGAGGCTCGAGCGATGCCGCGGCGGTGCTGCGCGGCGCGATGACCGGCGCCCTCGGCGACCCGCGCCCGCGCGACTGGCTGACGGTCGCGCGCGCGCTCGGATCGGACGTCCCGTTTTTTCTCAGCGGTACCGGCGCGCTCGTCGAGGGAACGGGCGAACGTATCACTCCGGCCGGAGCGCTGCCCCGGTGGCATGCGCTGATCGTGAAGCCGCCGGTCGCGGTACCCACGGCACGCGCATACGAAGCGCTCGATGCGCGGCCGCGCCCGCAGCGCGCGCGTAGCGGCAGCGTCTCGATCGCGCTTCTCGAGGCTTTGCAGCGCGCCGATTTCGAGCGCGTCGAGGCGCTGCTGCAGAACGACTTTCACGACGTCATCGTCGCGCAGGCGCCGGAGATCGGGACGGCGATCGATGCCCTGCGTGCCGCCGGCGCGCGCAACACACTGCTGGCGGGTTCGGGATCCTGCGTATTCACGATCGCACCGGAGCGCGCGCGCATCGACGCGATAAGCGAGCGACTCGGGCTGCCGGAAGCGTACGGCCGCTACGCGACCGGGTTCGCGGCAACTCCGGACTGGCGCTGACCGGTGGACGCGATCGTTCTCGCGGGCGGACCGCTCGACGAGATCGCGCGCCTGCAGTCGGGCGCGCCTAACAAGGCGTTCGTGCAGATCGACGGCGTGACGCTGGTGGGCCGCGTAATGTTAGCGCTGCGCGGTTCGCACGAGATCGGGCACATGGTCGTCGTTGCGCCCGCGAGCGTAAAGGGACATCCGGATCTCGCGGGCGCCGACGAGCTGCGGCCCGACGGGGTG
The DNA here is from genome assembly GCA_963722595.1 of Vulcanimicrobiota bacterium. Lineage (GTDB taxonomy): Bacteria > Vulcanimicrobiota > Vulcanimicrobiia > Vulcanimicrobiales > Vulcanimicrobiaceae > Cybelea. The sequence continues at coordinate 1,025,533 of CAVRNN010000001.1, forward strand.
CGTATCACCGAGAGCCTTCGAAACGGGCTCGCGGCGTGCGCGCCGGACGACGCCGCGCTGGTCGTCGCGTCCGACATGCCGGTGCTCACGCCTGAAGCGGTCGACGACTTTGTCGCGCGGCTTCGCGCACTTGATGCAGACGTCGTTTACGGCTGTGTCGAGAAGGGCGCGCACCTGCGCCGTTTCCCCGACGTCCCACACACATGGGCGCGGATGCGCGAGGGCACGTTCTGCGGAGGAGGAATCGTGGGCATCAAGCCCCGCGCGCTTCCGCAGCTCGAGCGGTTCATCGAGCGGCTCGGCGCTGCGCGCAAGCACCCGTTCCGCCTGGCGTCGCTGTTTGGCTGGGACATGCTCGCGCGCTTCGCCATCGGGCAGCTCAGCATTGCCGCAGCCGAGAAGCGCGCGTCGAAGATCCTCGGTGCGCCGGTGCGCGCGCTCGTCTCGCCTTTTCCCGAGACTGCGGTCAACGTCGACCGCCTCAGCGATGTGGCGCTCGCGCAACGGCTGGTGCGCGAGTAATTCAAGTCGGACTTAGCTATCGAGGTGACGCGTCATCCGCGATTACAGGGCACTGCCACCTCGCGAGGCTGCACCGCGCTAAGGGGATTCAGAAGCCTCGTAGCTGCGCAGCACCGTGCTGCTCGCGCCGGGGTCGCTCGCCGCGGCCGGGGAGGGGGGCCTCGTTTTGAACGGCCTCCGAGTGGCTTTAGGCTTCTAGCCTACACCGGGTTCGGCCACATTCGCAGAACACGCCATCCGCGCTGGTCTTTTGGTCCGAAGGGCGCCATTGGCGCACGCCAGAATCGGGGCGCATGACTCCGGAATGGGTGGCCGCGGTCGCATCAGTCGCGACGTTCGTAGTAATCGGCGCGACCGCGATCGTGACTCTCATCCAGCTGCGGCACATGCGCAACAGCAATCAAATTGCGGTATTCACCGAGATCCGGCACAGAATGGAGACTCCAGATTTTCAGGACGCGATACGGTTCATTCGTTATGAGTTGCCACAAAAGATGAACGATTCTGCCTTTCGAGTTCGCCTGCTCGATCGGAACTCCAGCGAAGGAAAGGTCGTCGTAGACGTCGGCAACTTCTTGGATTCGGCCATCGCGCCCCTTGTGAAACACGGCATGGTCGACCACGACCTAGCGTGCGACTTGTTTTATTATCCGGTTGTGATGTGCTGGGATACGCTCGCGCCCTTCATTGCGAGCCGCCGCACCATACTAGGGTATCGACTGTGGGAGGATTTCGAATACCTGACGCTGCTTTGCAAGAATTTTCGCCTACGCTTTCCGCGCGGTACGTATCCACGAAGAGCGGCAGCATTACCATTGCCAGAATCATGGCCGGAGGCTGCGCAGTCCACCAGTTTCGCCACGGCCGACGAGCCAGGGGAGAACCCCAGGGCTTAGAGCCGATGCCACATATCGCATCGGTTGCGAAGGTGATTCCTCAAAGAATGGAGCGTCGTCGTAGGTCCGATCGTCGCGCCCAGCACAGGGCGGCCTCATTTTGAAAGGCCGATCGCTCTGCTCTGAAGCGCCGAACTCACAGCCTCGCGATTTGTCAAGGGGGCCTCGTTTTAAAACCCCTTAGCTCTTATCCCGGCACGGTCACGCTGCGATAGATGATAGAATCGCTCAAAACGAGGCCCCAGTCGGCAATGCCACTGTGGTAAGCGCTGTAACGCCAAAGCTCTGAGACGTTCGCGCTGCGCAATGCTGCAATGCACAAAGCGATCGGCGCGCGATGCTGCCGCGCCGCGCAGCTGCAAGGCGAGCCAATCCGCAATGCAACACGGCCTCGCGAGCGCGAAGCCGTGTGCGGGGCGGCGGGTGAGACTTTCACAGCGCTGCATAACCACGCGCTGCCACATGGATTTCAGAGGTTAGCAACCTCGCCCGGATGCGAACTGGAGGCGTCGCAAAAACGACGCCTCCAATCACAGTTGTACCGCACGTTAGCCGCTTGACGCAACGCCTCGTTTTGCCATCGCCTTATTTCACGCTGGCTCAGTTATCGCTGTTGGCCATCAAGGCGATACTTTGAAAACGATTCCATAGCCTTGTCTGAGACCTCCACCGAAGGTCGTGCCATATAGGGCCCCAGAGGCGTCGGCGACCAGACTTCCCCGTGGATCACTACCGCCGCTGCGCCTCCCGCCCTTAAAGCTGTAGAGGACCTTTTCCGCGCCCGAAAGATTCAACTTGAACACCGTTCCACAGAAGCACTTAGCCGTACCACCATCTGCCGTTGTGCCGAAAAGGCAGCGAGCATTTCGCGAACTTTGGCATCTGCCGAAGTAGAGGCCGTTCTCGTCGAACGGAAAGTCGCCGTCCGTACCATTGAACGAGTGGAGCACGCTTTCGGTATATCCGAATCCCTTAGTTGTAAGTTTGTACACGGTGCCTGCGCCACTGGTGCCTCCGTGCACAGTCACGCCGTACAGCGTGCTGCTATCGGATCCCCTTCCGAAGAGCAGCGCCGATCGCGGCAGCCAGCCGTCGGCTGTTCCGCCTTGAAAGCGGTACAGGATAGTTTCGGTATAGCCCGAGCCCGAAGGCGTCAACTTGAACACGGTCCCACAACCGGCGTTGCCGGAACCACTGGTGCACGCGCTCACGCCGCCGCCGTACTCGGTCGTGCCGTAGAGCGCGCCGTGCGCATCAGCGATCAGGGTGCCCACCGGGCTGATGCCGTCGCTCCCGGCTTGAAAAGTGTGGAGGATGGTCTCGTTGTAGACCGATCCCGAAGGCGTCAACTTAAAGACGGTTCCGCAACCGGTGACGCCTGAGCCATTTGTGCATGCGCTACTCCCACCGCCATGTTCGGTCGTACCGTAGAGCGCACCGTTCTTATCGATCATGAGGCTTCCCACGGCACTCGCCCCGTCGCTGCCGCCCTGAAACGCGTAGAGGACTTTCTCGCTGTAACCTGAGCCCGAAGGAGTAAGCTCAAACACGGTGCCGCAACCGTTAGGGCATTGGGTGGCGCCTCCACCGTATACAGTGTTACCAAAGAGCACGCCGTCGCTGCCGGCGATCAGGCCCGCCTGGGGATAGCCAGCGTCATTGCCGGCTTGGAAGTTGTAGAGGACGGTTTTAGTCCCCGACGGCGATATCTCGAACGCGGTGCCCGCGCCGCCGCTCGGGCCGGTGCCGCCCGCGAACGTCGTACCGTAGAACTCGCCGTTCTCGGCGAGCAAGCCCGCGTAGGGATTCGCGCCATCCGCACCCCCTTCGAACGTATAGAGGATCTGATGCCCCGCCAACTGCGTCACGTTTGCCGTCGCCCCCTGGGTAGGCCCCGATGGGGCGAGGAGCGACGATCCGCTGCTGCTGCAGGCGGCTAGTATGGCGATGGCCGCACAGGCGCCGAATGCGTAGCCAGCCGAACTCGAAATTCGCATTGTTTCCAACCCACTCTCTCCGAAGCGGTTTCGGGATGGATCATGCGCCTGCAACGCATCTTCCGGAGTGAAACGGTCGCGTCATCGAAGCCTGAGCTGCGATCGCAGGACTGACGCGAAGGGGGACTGGCGCTGCCAGAAACAATAGACGCGACGAGCCAAAGCGCGACGCACTGGTACCCCTTACCGACACGGTGCGCTTTCTTGCTGGCTTTGTCAACGAGTGAAAGGCGTTATGAACTCAATTCCATACCAGCCAGGTGCGCGGCGCTGCGGTGACGCGCCATGACCCCCAAGCCGACGTCGCCGCTCGGCGGCCCCTCGTCGCTGCACAGCTCGCTCCGGTCGGCTGCGGCGCAAAGCAAAGCCGCTCAGCGCAAATGCCATCGGCGCCGCGATGCGAGGCGCCTCGCAAGCTGCGCCTGAACAATCAAATAGATTTCTTGCGATCATTCTACAGCTCGCGATGAACGCACCGAGGGCCAGGGTTACCGGTCTCGTGTACCTGCTGTACTTTCTGACGGCAATGTTCTCCACGACCTTGCATGGTCCCAACCTTGCTGTATATGGCGATGCCCTCAACGTTATCTCGATCGCGTGCTATATCGCGGTGACGCTGTTGTTCTATGCAATGTTCAAACCGGTGAACAAGAGCCTGTCCTTACTCGCGGCGCTCTTCAGCCTCGCCGGATGCGCCGTGCAGGCCCTTAGCAACTTTCATCTCATCCCGTCGTACGTCAGCCCCCTTGTTTTTTTCGGACCCTTTTGCATCCTGATCGGCTACCTCATTATCGGGGCGACGTTCCTTCCTCGAACCCTGGGCGCGCTGATGGCGTTTGCCGGTGTGGGCTGGCTCGTCTATCTCGCGCCGCCGGTCGCAAGCCACCTATCCATCTACATTGAGGTCCTCGGCATTCTAGCAGAAGGGTTGTTGATGCTGTGGCTCCTCGTGATGGGTGTTAACGTCGAACGATGGAAGGAGCAGGCCCGCGCAGCGGGCGTCTAGCCCCCGCACGGCTTCGCGAATCACGACACCGTTGTTGCGGTGCTGCGGTTGACTTCGCAGCGGTGCAGCGGCGAGCCGCCTCGCGTCGCTGATCGCGCAGCGGCCCGCAGCTTAGCCTTGCACGGCATCGGCTGCATGGAGTACGCCTGCAGCTTCGACCGGAGCCGGCCCTACAGCGACGAGGGGCCGCCGATCGGCGCCGTGGCGCTGAAACCATGGGTGGAATAGATTCGCCTTCCCGTTCAGAGATTCTTCATAAGTCCGCTTCAAACTGAGGCCACGCGCCCGATTCCGCCCGGAGGCTGCACATGTCAGGTAGCAATGGTCTCGCTTCGCGTTCAATTTACGGTTTAGCCGCGATCGCGCTCGCACTCGCCGGATGCTCTTCACTTGCGGGAGCGCCGACAACGGGAGTGCCGACGACCCGAGCGCCGATGACGCACGGAAACCGGCCTGCGAGTGGTTCGCAGGATCTCTATATCGGAAACATTCTTGGCGGCGTGCCTCTCTATTCGACCGGCAAGAACCCGCATGAGGTCGGCGACATCACCGATAAACTGCCGCGAGTTACCAGCGTCTGGGTGGATCAAACCGGCGTGTTGTACGCCTTCACCGATAACTCGCAGTATCCGTATGAGACGATCGAGGAGTTCGAACCCGGAGCCACGAGCCCGTTTTTCTCACTCATACTCCAGCATTACGGTGCCATCGTCGCGGCCGACTCGGCGCAGAACGTCTATGCCCAGGGAGAGGCGGTCATCAACGGTCAAGGTCAACAAGTGATCGACGTCTATCCGCCGGGTAGTCAGAACTATGCCAATGAGTACGTCGTCCCGTCGATCGGTAGGGTATCAGGGCCGCAGGGCATGGCCTTCGACTCAACCGGCGCTCTCCTCGTCGGGGTCGCTGCGCTCGCGAACAACAAACAAGGCCAAGTCGGAGCGGTATTCCGCCTGAATGCAGGTTCGTCGACGTTCCTCAATCTCAACCTCAAGAAGGCCTATGGTGGGCTGATCGCAACCGACGGAGCGGGAAATCTCTACGTAGGCGGCGGGACGTTGGTCTCGGTCTACGCGCCTGGCGCAACCAGTCCATCGCGCATCGTGCATACGAAGGATCCGGTCGTCACTCTGATGGCCGCCTCCAACGGCACGCTCTACGTCGATACGTATACTGGAGGAATTACGGTATACGCGCCGGGGAAAGTGAAGGCGAAGAACAGCTTCGTCCCGCAGGCGCAGGTGAGCGGGCTCGCACTCGGGCCCGGCTAACCGCCGTACCGGAAGGGCTGGCGCGCAATACAAAATTGTGCGGCCAGCCCGTGCCTCCGCCATCACGTACGAGCTGGAGTTGACCCGCTTTCCCCAACGGCCAAGACTGACCGCTCCGCCCGCCCGCGCTCATCGCGACGTTGCATTGCATTGCGCTTTGCGGGCATTGCAGCGTAGCGGCGCCGATCGCATGGCGACATAGCCAGCTTAGCGCGGCTTCGGCCGCCTAGAACCAAGTGGCTCTGCCGGTTGGCCCCCCGGCCGGGGTCGCAATCGGGTGATGCAGGCGCCGGTGCACATGTTAACATAACAGCGGTCGTGCAAGCGTGAAAGGCACAGCGAGCTGAACTAAAAATCATCTTCATACAATGCTCCTTGCCTACAACCTAAGCAGAGTTCGCTGAAGTCGCCCTCGTCGATGGTCGTAATGCGCGCCTTCCCCGTGTACCCACTTGTCGTCGTTCAAAAGCAACGTCTTAGCTACTATTTATCCATGCGGTGATGGCAAACTTCGAAGCGATTGCCCAAGGGGTCTTCGAAGAAAACTGCGTAGAACGTTGGGTGGTGCTGGTTGAAGTATTGTGGACCTTCAATATTTTGACCACCATGCGTCCGAACGACGCCCGCAACTTCGTCAACAAAGGCAGCGCTTGGGGCGGCGAAGGCAATACGCGTAGTTGTCGGGCGCGTGTCGGGATCGGCAAAAATATTGAAGAAATCCGCCCGGATGCTGCCGTAACGCCGAGTATAGCCGTAACGCACGACTCGTGGGGTCGTTGGCTCGGTACCAAAGAGCGCCATGAGGGCATCGTAGAACGGACGCACCGCATCTGCATCGCTAACCCGCAGATCGATGTGACTGAACAGCGGGAACGGATACGTTTCAAAATAGCGCAAGCGCGCCTCGCGTAAATCCTCGTTTTGCTCCATCTGATCCACTGATATCTCCTTTGCGTCACCAAACTACGCGCGTCCGCACCTTGGATGGGGTTGGCGCTGACCTGTTGCGCATTTCAGGCAGCCGATAACTGTGAAGGGTCGATTTTTAAAGTTGCCGCGAACTCCTTCGGTGTTTGATATCCGAGGGCAGAGTGCGGCCTATTCTCGTTGAGTCACGTCGCCAAGCTCGGTAATCTTGCGCGCTTCGAAGATGTTGGTGAAAGCCGTGCAGGTTGAGTAGCTCGTCGCGGATCCGACCGTTGAGGGATTCGGCGTTGGCTTCCCGGGTTGGATGAACTGCAGCTCAACGCCATGCTCCGCAGCCCAGCGCAGCATCTTATGGCGAGTAAACTCTGAGCCGTATCAAAACGGATCGTCTTCGGCATCTATCCCGCGTGACCGGTCCCTTAGTCTCGTGGATGACGCATCACCAAACGGCTCCGGCATCCTAGTCGCAGCCCTGTGCGTCGCCTACATCCCCGCGTGACGGTGGTGTCGATCAACTTGAGTGTCAGCGTCGGTCTCGGTGTGGCCGCGTGCTCCGCTTAGGCGCGCAGAAACACCGCCCGCGAAAGAAGTAGCGAGCGTGCTGCGAGGCGGCCGCGCTCGTGGGGAGTTACAAGCTCAATAGTCTAGTGGCAAGCTAGGGTAACCGGCCCGCTCTTGACCGCGGGAAACTTATTCGATTTTGCCGTTGCAGTAAACGAAGACGACCTTGCCGACTTGCATGTGTACGTCACAGTCAGGGTACACCCGCTCACACATGGTCCCTTCTGGCTGGCCACGCTTTTGCCGTTTCGATATAAGATAGTTTCAAAGGTTTGACCGGCTACGATGCATGTGTCCGAACCGGTGGTGGAGACTTTTTTGCCTTCCAGTGTCGGCGTTGTCACCATTATGCACCGACGGACATCTCCGGCGTTCAGAAAAGCCGCCGCGTGGTTAGAACCGCTCGCACATGAAGAGATCGTAACGGCAAAGCCGAGGACTACCAGTAGCGATATAAGGTTACGCATGCTGTCCTCCGATGTCTCTATTATGTCGGACTCCCATTCGACCGTCTCGGTTTTACTCCTGGTACCGGCGGCGCATCAATCAGGACTGTGCGCGTTTAAAGCCGCGGCGGAGCTCCTTGCATCCGCCTGACTAATCGCCGCTGCCTTCAGGCGCTCGAAGCCGACTAAGTCCCGGAATTCCAACTGGGAGAGTTCAAGTGCGTCGAGAGGGCCGAGAGCTTGAACCTGCTCGCGGCTGGCATAGTGTCAGTGCATGTTGATGATTCCTTTCGTAGTAAGTTGAACGAGTGCTAGTCGGCGATGCACGCAGCCGCAGCCCGGTGCGCCGCCTACATCCCCGGCGCTAGGAGCCCGGAAACTTGTGTTCGCTGGCGCCGCTCTTGGCTCAGCTTGTCAACCTCTTTCACGGGCTCGAAGTAACGGTCGTCGTTATGCAGTGAAGTGTTCCTTAATGTCGATGAAAAGAGGCCAGTCTTTTTTAAGCTGGCCGAGTTGTTAGTGAAACGGTGCTGGCGACTCGACGAATCTCGTCTCGCTCTTCTAGCTTTCGCTCGTATCCGAGCGCGGAATCGATCTGCGGCCAAGTCCAGCCAGGCGGCGGATCACTACGCGTCGGCGTTGGCATACGACTGGAACCGGCCGCGGTTCCACTTGATGGTCTTCCCGCCAAAGTCCGGCCGCTCTGCGCGCCTTGCCGGAAGCAGAGGCGCCGCGGAGAACAATCCTAGCCGCAGGTTCGTTCCGCTTCGAGAAGGCATTACGCATGATACACTTGGCTCGGTGCGCCCTTAGCATTGTCGCCGCAGCTGCACTGTTGCCCGGATGCGGCGGATCGCAGCCGCATAGCGGAAGCTACATTAGGGCAGCAACTAGCAGTGTGTGGCAGTGCGGCGGGCGTTTTCTGCCGAACATCAACATGTCGCCGCGGGACGCCGGGGGAGCGGCGGAAGCTATTTCATATCTTTACGTTGGCGCTCGCGGATTGAAGAACGACTATCTCGCGACGGCGGCGTTCACGCTACCTCGTACAAACCTACGACATGGCTGGTATGCCAACTCTCTTGTCCTCAAGGTTATGGGCAATGACCGTATTTTTGCTTCGCTCATGCTTATGCGAAACAAGCGCTTCAATTTCGCGGAACACACTGCCGTAGCTTGGGCGACACCGGGTGCGGCAGATGTGTCGTACAAGGACCTGAACCTCGTTTATCCCGACCCCGGTGGCCTGCACCGACTGGGCATTGGCGTGACGCGCAATCTACTTTCGCTCTACGTTGATGGGCGCACGGTTTGCACAACGCGTAGTGATCGATTCGTTAAGCCAGACGAGATCAAGTGGTTCCAGATACGCACGGAGACAAATGCGCCGGGGCAGCAATCAAGCGGGACTGTCCGCTCGATCGAACTTAAACGCGACGACGACCCGTGGCCTAACGCGTTTCCCATACACTGCGAGTGGCACGGTTCTGGCTTGAGCTGGTCCCCTGTAGGCGACGGGTCGTTTCGTACCGGTGGCGCATTTCATCCGAACAAAAAGACCTACATCGACGGTGCCAAGCCGGGAGCGAAGTGTGTCGGGGTGGTGCGGTAAGCTCGAAACGGCTTGGCACGCGAGGCTGCAGCGCGCCCAGCCGGAGCCAGACGCGACGCGTAGAACAATCCTAGCCGCTCGTTCAGCTTCGGGGAGGCATTGCTCATGAATACCTTGGCTCGCTCTGCGCTTACCATTGGCACCACTTCGGCATTGCTGGCCGGGTGCGGCGGATCGCAGCCGCCGATCGGCGCGCCCGACACGATGTCACAAACCTCCGCGTTGTCGTCACCCACCAGTAGCTCGAACTACAAAATTCTGTATAGCTTTGGCGCGGCCCCGGATGGAAACTACCCGCGTGCTAGCCTGATCGACGTCGGCGGGACGCTTTACGGCACGACGACGAAAGGCGGTCCGTATACCTGCTTCCACACCACAGGCTCGATCTATTATATCGGCGCCTGTGGAACGGTCTTTAGCATCACGACGGGCGGCACGGAGAAAGTGCTGTATAGCTTTGGCGCACCTAATGATGGCGGCACGCCCAGCGCGAGGCTCCTCGATGTGCGAGGCACCCTCTACGGCACGACGGAGTATGGGGGCTCAAATACGTGCGGTTATCAGTCGGAAGCTTACGGTTGTGGGACGGTCTATAGCATCACGCCGGGCGGCACGGAGAAAGTGCTGCATAGCTTCTCGGCAAGAGACAAGGATGGTGTTCAGCCCGACGCACCTCTGATCAACGTGATGGGTACGTTATACGGGACAACGGTCGGCGGCGGCGCGAATTCCTGCGGCTTGTATATCGGCGGCTGCGGAACGGTCTTTAGCATCACCCGGGGCGGCACCGAGAGCGTATTGCGCAGCTTCAGACGTACTGCCAAGTTTCCCATCGCCGGTCTAATCGACGCAGGCCACACGCTCTTCGGCACAACCTACGAAGGCGGCGCGAATTCCTGCGGCAGAATCTACCACGGTTGCGGAACGGTCTTTAATATCGCGCCAGGCGGCAGGCTGAAGGTGCTACACAAATTCGGCCACGGAACCGATGGCCACGCGCCTAGAGCCGGCCTGATCGAGGTGGAGGGCACGTTCTACGGCACGACGGTAGGGGGTGGCGCGCACGATGATGGAACCGTCTTCAGCATCAGCACCGCTGGCACGGAGAAGGCCTTGTACAGCTTTGCCGGCGGCTCCGATGGCAGCGGGCCCGGGGCGAGTTTAATCGATGTGAAGGGCACCTTCTACGGCACAACATCCGGAGGCGGTGGGGATGGCTGCGGCAGCACCGGCTGCGGGACGGTTTTTAGCATCACGCCGGGAGGAACGGAAAAGGTGCTGCACAGCTTCGGCGGCAGCCGCTCCGATGGCGCAAATCCCGAAGCAAGCTTGATCAATGTCGCTGGCACGCTGTACGGGACCACCTATCAGGGCGGCGAGAACGGGCTCGGAACCGTCTTCGCATTGACCCCATAAACGAAGGGTCACCAAGATCGCATCTGCAGCCAAAGGCCGCATCGCGCGCAGCTGCGCCAGCCGGGCGCTGCCGATCTCCTCGTTATCGAGACACTCGCCAAAGCTCAAAAGAAATTTGCGAGGCCTAAACTCACCGCTCTACGGTCCCCGCAAAAGTTCTCACCGGTGCCATAGCCCGCATCCAGGACCGCTCCGGCGAATGCGCCTTCCGACGGCAAACGCACCATGGCCGGCTGGGGCCGCCCGATATCCCACGGCGCGGGGCCGTCTCGGTACGATGCATCCCAAGGCAGTCCCGAGAGCAGCTCGTGACTCGTGGGTTGCCGACCACGAACATCCACAACTACGGCGAGCGCCAGCGTTTGAAGAGCTCGTTGGCGATGCCGAACTGGTCGAGTGCCTTACCCACCGTGTGTGCGATGATGTCGTCGACGCTCTGCGGATTGGCGTACATCGCCGGCACCGGCGGCAGGATCACGGCGCCGATCTCCGCCAGCAGCGCGAGCGTGCGGAGATGGCCGAGATGCAACGGGGTTTCGCGGACCACGAGAACGAGACGGCGTTTCTCCTTCAGGCAGACGTCGGCGGCGCGGACGAGCAGGTTTGAGTTTATCGAGTACGCGATCGCGCTGGCGCTCTTCATCGAGCACGGGATCACGAGCATGCCATCGGTGAGAAACGAGCCGCTCGAGATCGCCGCGGCCAGATCGTCGTCGCGGTGCGCGACGTCGGCGAGGCCTTCGAAATCCTCCGCAGTCATCTCGGTCTCGAGCTCGATCGTCCGGCGAGCAGCCGCCGTCAGCACCAGGTGCGTCTCGATGCCGCCGATCGCACGCAAAGCCTGCAGCACCATGTAACCGTAAAGGCTTCCGCTGGCACCACTGATGCCGATGATGATGCGCCGCATCGGAGGGCCGTTATACGTTGCCTGCAGGGGCGCCTGGTGGAACCTGTAACTTCAGAGCGTGGCGCCGCCCGAGTCCACGTCGCTCCGTTCCTTCGTCGCCGATGCCGAGCAGTGGCACCGCTCCGGCGGAGAGGAATCTCTCCTCCGTCTCCTTCGTTCGCCGCATTCGGGCGTCGGTCACGACGTCGCCGCCGCATACGCGACGCTCGCGCGACGAACAGGCGCGCTGCTCGATGCAATCGACGGCGGGCGGCTCGCGCTCTCTGCGGCGGAGCGCGACGACGTGCTGCGATTCGCCCAACGCGCGCGCCGCGTACGCGCGCTCCCGCACGACGTCGAGAACGAGCGGCTTAGCTCGCTGATCGCCGAAATTTTCGAGCTGCAGCCGCTTGCAATGGCCGCGCCGCACGCTTATGCGGTTTCGGCGCGCGGCGAGATCGAACTCGCGCAGGCGCCCTCTCCGCAGGCGCCGGCCGGCGTCGAGCCGTGGCGGCGTCACTTCAGCGCGTCGGCGCTCAACGCGTACGCCGAATGCGCGCGCAAATGGTTCTACCGCTACGCGTGCGCGGCCGTCGAAGACCGCGGCTCCGCCGCGTCGGCATACGGTACCGCGCTGCACCTCGCGCTCGAGGACTTCCACGCGGAGTTTCCGCGCCCGTCGGCGCGTGACGACGCGGCGATGCGCCGTCGGATACGCGAGTGCGTCACCTGGGCGTTCGAACGCAATCGCGACGGCTTCGAGACCGCCGTTGAGTTCGAGCTGCAGGTACGCCGCGCGCAAAGGACCGCTCAGCGCTACGTCGACTGGCTGCTCGTGCAAGAGCGAGAGGCGCCGTTCGAGGTGCTCGGGCGCGAGGTTGCCGCGAATCTCGATCTCGAGGGCCGCGCCTTCGTCGGCTTCATCGACCGGCTCGACCGCGACGAGCGTTCGGGCGGAATCGGCGTCGTCGACTACAAGACCGGCAGCATAGCGATGAGCGCGACCGAGTATTGCGACAAGGTGCGGCGCTTTCGCGACTTTCAGCTGCCTTTTTACTATTGGGCGCGCACCGCCGCTGGGGACCGCGTCACGAAGCTCGTGCTGATCCCGCTGCGCGACGCGTTGCTCGACGTGCGCCCGATCGTCCTCGACGTCGCCGCGCGAGCGCCGGCGCCTTCGCGCAACAACGGATCGGCACGGGGCTCGATCGGCGTCGACGAGCTCGAACGCTCGCGTACGCGGATGATCGAGCTGAGCGATCGGCTCTCATCGGGCGAGATTCGCGATTTCAAGGTCGCGACGGATGCTGCGGCCTGCGCCTTCTGCAACTACGCGACGTCCTGCGCGCGGAGGCCGCCGCCGGAGGGCCGGCGCTTCGGAAGTTGATCGAGACGAGCATCGACGCGTGCGTCGCCATCGTCGGCGCACCCGGCAGCGGTAAGAGCACCGCGCTCGCGCATCGCGCGGAGCGCGCGCGAGCCGAATATCCCGGTACGGATCCGCTCTACGTCGACGCCGTGCACGGCCTCGACGCATACGCGGCCGAGTTGCTGTGCTCCGAAGGCGTCGACGTGACGCTCGTGGACGACGTCGCCGCGGAGTTGCTCTTCGCGGAAACGTGCGCACCGCTCTTCGCCCTCGAGTGGCCGGAGTTCGCGCAGGATCTGCTCGATCCCGAGGTGCCGGGCTTGCGTTCGCCCGAGCGTTTCCTCGCGTCTGCCTTCCGCCTGATCCGCAGGCTGCGGGAGGCCGGCGTGACGCCCGAGGAATTCCTCGCGGCGGCGCACACCGGGGCTACCGGCTTTTACGCGAAGCCGCCAAACTTCGCCGATCCATCGCTGCTTGCGGCGACGAAGAGCACGTACCACGACTCGCTCGACGTCGACGCTCGGGAGCTCGACCGGCAGCGGTGCCGCGAGCTCGATCTGGCCAAGATCCTCGCGCGGCTCTACGCGGCCTACCTCGAGCTGGTCGAGACGACCGGGAAGATGACGGGACGCGACGCCGCGAGCGCGGCCACGCGTCTCGTGCGGACGAACGCGGAGCTGGCGGCGCGTTTGCGCGAACGACATCGCGGCGCCTTCATCGACGACGCCCAGGAGCTCACCAACGCGCAGCTCGGGCTGCTGGCCGCGATCTTCGGCGAAGAGCTGCGAGGCGTCACACTATGCGGCGATCCGGCGTCGGCGATATCGCCGGTGCGGATGTCGCAGCCTCAAGCGATCTTCGCGCGCGCGGCGACGCGCGTGGAAATGCGCCGGACGGATCTCCTCGCGAAACTGGAGTGCGCGCGTCTAGCGACGCCGTTCGAAGAGGCACGGCTGATCGCACAGCGGGTGACCGAGTGGATCGCCGAGGGCATCGCGCCGCGGCAGATCGCCGTGCTCTTCCGCTCCGTGCGCAGCGTGCAGATCTACGAAGACGCGCTGCTCGATCGCGGCGTCCCCGCGATCGTGACCGGTGACGCAAACATCTTCGAGGACCGCCGCGTGCTCGATGCACTCGCGCTGCTCTGGAACGTGCATGACCCGTTCCGGCACGACTGGCTGTTGCGCACGCTCTCGAATCCCGCTCTGGGGCTCTCCGACGCGTCGCTCGCGATCCTCTGCGGCGAGCCCGCCGATCCGCAGCGGCAGCTCTTCGCGTTCGAGGACGAGCCGGCGCCGACGGTGCGTTCGGGGCGATGGGACGCCAAACGCGACTTGCGCCTCGGCTGGAACGTGATTCGCGGCGAGCGCGACGATGCGCTGGGATCCGATGCGGCCGCGCGCGTCCAGCGCTTTCGGCACCTGCGCGAGGAGTGGCTGCGGCGTCCCGACCGCGAGCCTTTCGAGACGTTCGCACGCGCGGTCTGGCGCGACGGGCTCGCGCGGGAGGGGGCGGCGGGCTCCGCGCGCGCCGCGGCGCAGCAGGCGGTGCTGCGTCGTCTGCTCGCGCGACTGAACGAATTCGTCGCGCGCAGCCGCGATGCGAATCTCTATGACGTATTGCGCTACGCCGAGCAGCGAATGGGGAGCAACCTGGAGGCGTGCGCGCCCCCAAACGGCGACGAGGATTTCGTGCGGCTGCTCAGCGTCGAGGCGGCTCGAGGGATGCACTTCGAGCGCGTCGTCGTCGGGAACGTCCGTCCCGGCGCCTTTCCCCTCTGGTATTCGCCCGAGTCGTTCCTGTTCAGCCCGAAGCTTGGTGTGATCCCAAAGGAGAACTCCGGTGCGGCCGGAGCGTCCCGGACCGCCAAGTTCAGCTACTACATGTTCGCCGTGAAGGCATCTCGGCGCTACAACGACGCGGAGCGCCGCGCCTTCAACTACGCGCTGCGCCGCGCCAGCGAACGTGTCTTGATCACCGCCTCCGGCGCGTCGACGAAGGGCATTACCGCGCCAGAGTTCCTCGAAGAGCTTCGCTAGTGTCGTGAAGCTGCGCACGATCTCCGCGGATGCCTACGCGCGCGACGTGCTTCCGCTTACGGCCGCGCTCTGGGCGGGACGCCGCAGCTTCGATGAGTACGCCGCGCAGACGCTCGAGCTCGGCGCGAGCGCCTACGGACGGCGTCGCTACCGGACCATCGGCCTGTATGACGGACGCCGTCTCGCAGCTTCGTTCAAACGCTACGAGCGCGAGCTGCGCGAGGGGTCGCGCCGTCTGCGCGCGATCGGCTTCGGCGCGGTCTTCACGCCGAACGAGCTGCGCGGTCGCGGTTATGCGAGCTTCATGCTGGCCTCGGCGCTCGATGCGGCGCGGCGCGACGGCTACGGCGTCGCCTACCTTTTCTCCGACATTCGGCCGCACTTCTACGCCGCGTTAGGATTTCGAACGCTGCCGTCGCGCAAGCTCACGCTGCGCGCCGACGCGTTTCCTTCCGAGCGGCTTGCGATCGCGTCGCTCGGGCGCGGCGACTGGAATGGCGTGCGGCGCTGCTTCGAGCGCACCGAGCTGCGCCGCCGCGCGGCATTCGTGCGCGACGAGGCGGTGTGGCGCTGGATCGCGATGCGCGTTGGGCACGACTCCGAACACGTCGCGGGCCACGCGACGAACCTCGTCGTGCGGCGCGGCCGAACCGTTCGCGCGTACGTGCTCGGCGCGCGTGTTCCCGAGCGCGATGCGTATGTGTTCGACGAGTACGGCTTCTCGGACGACGCGGCCGCCGCGACCGTGCCGGCGCTGCTGCGCGCCGCCGCCGGCGATTTGCGTCGCGTCGTCGGGTGGCTACCGCCCAACGGCGCTCGGCAGACCCTGCCGAAAGGCGTGACGCACAAGAGAAAAGGCGCGACGCTGATGATGGCTCCGCTCAGTGGCGACGGCGAGCGTCTAATCGAAACCGTTTCGAAGGAATCCATCGCGGACTTCACCTGGGCCACCGATCACATCTGAAAGCGGCGGAAACGGCGGTGTCAGACGCGCGGGACGTTCACCGGGCGCGAGCGGTGCAGGTTCAGCCACGCGACGTCCTCGCGGATCGCCTCATCGCCCAGTGAGATGAGGATGGCGCGCGCCTTTGCCGCTTCTGCCGGCTCGAGCGCCGTTTTTTCGAGCAGCGGAGCGATGCGATTCGCCGCGTAACCGAATAGCGCGGCCATGAGCTCGTAGTGGCGCGCGTGCTCGCTCCAGCCGCGCTTGTCGGCGATGTTGTGCACGAGCGCCGCCGCGACGGCGAGCAGCGTGGCCCCTAGCAGCACCGGGCTTGCAATGCTACCGAAGAACCGCCACGACGACGCGATCGTGAAGGCGATCGACAGCACGACACAGACCGTCACGATCCGCGACACGATACGCTCGCGCAGCCGCTCTCGCCGGCCGGCGACCCGCGTGAAGTACCGCTGCTGATCGAGGATCCACTCGTCGTAGACCGCCTTCAGGTCCGCGGCGGACGCACGGTGGGCGGCGTGCGGCTGGGGATCGAACGGCTCGGTGACGGCCTTCAGCGCAACGGCAACCCAATCGACGTTCGTGCGCTCCGTTTCGGCGAAACGCGCCGCTACGGAGCGATCGATGCCCACCAGGCGCCAGTATTCCCCCGTGCGCAGCGTCTGCTCGAGCGCGCGATAGTCTTGGTAGCGCAGCTGCCACTCCCCCCGGCGCACGATCGAGTACGAGACGAACGCCGCCGCGGTGAAGGAAACGTACGCCGCGAGCAGCGCGAACGGGTGGCTTGCGAAGATCGTGTAAGCGTTGAAGGCGGCGACCGCCATGAAAACCAGCCCCGAGATCGCAAAGAGCGATTGCGTGGTCCGGCGCTGATAGCCGTTGGCGAGGCCTTCGGCCTGCCGGCGGAGCGTGAGTCCGCGGACGCGGCTCGCGAATGGTCCCCGCACGGCGTCGCGATTGAACGCGTCGAGATCGTACTTCGCGCGCTCGTACGCTGTCGCGGGATCGATGAGCGCCGAGCGGGGGTACAGAACCGTCACCCGATAGGGCGGCGTAGCGGTGCTATCGGGGCCGCGCGGCGTCGTGACGTGCACGACGGGCCCGCACAGGGACGGGTCGTATGCGCGTTCCTCGGACACGTACGGCGGCGGAATGCCATCGAGCCGGAACCTAACGACCTCCGCCGTGCCGCCGACTTTCGACGAGTCCTCGCCGTCCCAGAGCGCGATCAGCTCGAACGCGCGGCGCGCGATGTAGGCGCCGCAGTTGGCATAGAGCGCGCTGCGATCCGAGCGAATCGCGGGCGCCTCCGCCGGCACGACGAACGACGCCACCGCGCGACTGCGTAGCGCGCGGAACTCTTCGACCGATTGTTGCCCGACGAAATCCTTTTCGTACTCGGCGGCGTCCATCGGCAGCGGTACGACGAGCGAAAATCCTGCCTCGAGTGCCTCGCGCGCAACGAGCCGATCGGCCCCTTCGGCAAGCGCCGACAACAGGACGATCGGTGTCGAGGCGTAACGCGAGCGAAGTCCTTGGAGCAGCTCGCGCGCGACGCGGCGGAGCTCGTCGGCCGGTTCGGGCACGCGGCGATGGCCGACGACGCCGATCAGCAGCGGCACCGGCCCATATTCCACCGCGCGTTCCATCAGGAGAAAAAGCTCGTCTGCAACGCGTCGCCCTCCGCGAGCGAAGCGACGCGCGTCCCCAACAGGCGCACCGGCGTACCCCGCAGCTCGGCGCGGCGCAGGCAGTGCACCGCGGTGCGGAAGATGCGACGCGCCTCGCGCGTCGGCTCGTTCAGGTGCGCCTGTCGGCCCACGATCGTGAAGTCCGCGCGGCGGATCTTGACGCCCACGGTCGAGCAAACGCTGCGCCCGCGCTCGAGCGCTTCCGCGAGCTCCAACGCCTGCACACGCAGCAGGCCGATGAGCTGACGTTCGTCGCTCACGTCGTACTCGAAGGTCTCTTCCGTCGATATCGACTTCGTCTCGCGCTCCGACTCCACGGGACGCCGATCGACGCCGTGCGCGAGATCGCGCACCTCACACCACCACGATCCGAACAGCTCGCGTAGGCGCGCGTCGTCGAGCGCCGCGACCTCGCCGATCGTCGCAATGCCGAAGACGCCCAACCGCGCCTGCGTCTTCGGGCCGATACCCCACAGCCTGCCGACTGGCAGCGGCGCGAGGAACGCTGCCTCGTCGCCGGGCGCGACGGCGAGCAGACCGTCGGGCTTGCACGAGTCCGAGGCGATTTTCGCCACCATCTTCCCGGTAGCCACTCCCGCACTGACCGTCAGCGCGGTGTTCGCGAAGACCTCCCGCCGAATCTCCGCCGCTCGCTCGCGCGCGTCGTCCAGCGCAGCGGCGTCGATCGCGACGAAGGCCTCGTCCATCGACATGCCCTCGACGGTGCGCCCGCCGCGCTCGAAGATGTCAAAGATCTCGCGCGATATCGCGCGATACTTCTGCATATCGGGCGGTACGACGATCAGGTCGGGGCACGCGATCCTCGCCTTATAGAGCGGAACCGCGGAGCGCACGCCGTAGGGGCGCGCCTCGTAGGAGGCCGTGAGGACGACGGCGCGCCTGCTGCGGCCGGCGACCGCGACCGGCTTTCCGCGCAGCTCCGGGTTGTCGCGCACGGCGACGCTCGCGTAGAACGCATCGACGTCAAAGTGAGCGACGAATCTATTTCTGCCGTTCACGCTCGCGACGGCGCTGCGCCTTGGCCTGATTCCCGCACGTTGCCATGCTGCACCACGCGCGCGATGCGTTCTTCGTGCGGTCGTAATACGCGAAACGGCAGCTCGACTTGCGACACGCGCGCAGGCGATTCCATGTCCCAAGCAGGCGCGATTCGTAGGCGGTCGCCAGCAGCGAGGCGATCGGCCCCTTGTCTTCCGGAGACAGCTCGAGACCGCGCTGCGGATCGACGGCTAGGCTCAGCCGCGTGCTGGCGAGGAAAGGCCGCAGGCGCTCCCATGCGCTGGGCACATCGCCCTCGCCATTGTTTGCATACAGCAGGTCGCGCAGCGTCTCGCGGAAATCGCGCAGGAGTTGCAGGTGCATCGCATTCTGTACGGGCGCAAGCCCATGGCTCAGGCACCAGGCACGCGCCTTCTCGAGCGTCTCCAGCTCGTCCGGGCCGTTTGGCAGCTCGACCGTATTGACGAAGCGGCGGACCAGTTCGAGGCCCCCGGGCGCCAGATCGGCAGTCGCGCTCATCGACCCCGCCCGGGCGCCGGAGCTTTCACCGTCAAAACTGGTTGACAAGTTACCATCACCACTATATAATGATTGAAGGTTACCAGCTAGTCAAGAGGTTCACAATGTTCCGCGATCCCATTCGTACCGCCCCGTTCGTCTCGGACATCAACGACGTCGATCTTCGCCTGAAGATCAATCGGGCCGATTCAGCCCTCTTCTTAGAGTCCAACCTGCGCCTCCCGCACTTGCGCGTGATGTAGCCTTCGGCGGCGCCGCTCCGCGGCGCTGGTTGATGACCAACAGGGGACCGGCATGACAGAAGGGAGCTCAAGAGGCTCCCTTTTGGATTGCCAGGATGGTTTGCACGTTGCGCAGGTCGTCTTCGTCCGTACCCGGTGTCTCGAGGATTGCGGTCTTCTCGCGCAGCTCGGGGTGAGCGAGGAGCGCACGGAAGCCCTCGAATCCGATGTTCCCCTCCCCGATGTGCCAGTGCCGGTCGCGGCTCGCGCCCAGCGGCACCTGCGTGTCGTTGAAGTGAAACATCACGATGCGCTCGATGCCGATCTGCCGCTCCGCCTGCTCGACGAAGCCATCCACGCCTTGCGCCGAGTTTATCTCATACCCCGAGGCCCACGCGTGCGCCGTGTCGATGCAGAATCCCAGCTGCGGATGCGGGAGAGCGCGCGACAGCGCACCGAGCTCCTCGAGAGTCCCACCCATCAGCTGGCCCGCGCCTGCAGAATTTTCTAACACGAGAACGACGCCTGGTTCGATTGCGCCGAGTGCGTTCTCGAGCGCATGGCACGTCATGGCGAATGCCTCGCTGCGATCGCGCGTGCCGTACGACCCGAGATGCGTGTTGACGAAGCGCATGCCGCCGGCCGCCGCCACGGCGAGGTCGTGCTCAAGGAGCCGCTGCGAGCCCTGCGCGATTTTCGGGTCCGCGCTCGCGAGATTGATCAGGTAGGCCGTATGGATCGCGCACTCGTCGATGCCCGCCTCGCGGCGCATTTGCGCGAACTTCTCGAGCGCGACGCGATCCAACGCGGCGGGACGATAGCCGCGCGGATTCGTCGAGAACACCTGGATCGCGCTACAGCCCACCGCCTTCGCGTGCGACACCGCCTTGACGAAGCCGCCCGCGACATGCACGTGCAGCCCTATCCGCATTAGGAAACCTTGGCGCCGCCGAGGTCGAATTCGAGCGCCTGCCCCGGCTCGAGCTCCACCGTTGGGAGATCGTCGAGCGAGCGCAGGCCGAACGATTCCAAGAAGAAGGGCGTCGTGGCGTACTGCATCGGACGCCCGACGACGTCTTTGCGACCGGCCTCGCCGATCAGCCCGCGATCGAGCAGCGTGTTGACGACGCTGTCGGAATTGACGCCGCGAATTGCCTCGATCTCGCTGCGCGTGACCGGCTGGAGGTGCGCTACGATGGCGAGGGCTTCCAAGGCCGGCGTCGAGAGGTTCGTCTTCGGCGGCAGGAGGTACGCCTCGACGGCGTCGCGCGCGAGCGGCGACGAGGCGAAACGATAGCCGCCCGCGATCTCGCGCAGCACGATGCCGCGATCCGCATACTCCATCTCGATGCGCTGCAATACCGCGGCGATCTCCTGCTCTTGCGCGCGCAGCAGCTTCGCCAACTCGCGGATCGAGAGCGCTTCGCTCGCCACGAAGAGCAGCGCCTCTACCGGGCGCTGCAGGCGGGAGACGGCAGCTTCCAGCTCCGCCGTCACGCCGCGGCCTTCGCCCAGAGGCGGATGTCGTCGAACGCCTCGGGTTGCTCGAAACGGATGCGCCGCCGGCGAATCAGCTCGAGGATCGCGAGGAACGTGACGATCACGACGTCGCGCGTCATTCCCAACTCGTTGCACAGTTGTGAGAAATAGACCTCGCCGGCTTCTTTGATGCGGCGCATGATGTGATCCATCGAGGCCATCAGCGAGATTCGCTCGCGCGCGATCGAACGCTTCTCAGGGCGCGCCTGGCTCAGCACCGCGATAAATGCGCGCTTGAGTTTCTCGGGATTGATGTCGTAGCGCTGGACGACTTCGCCCGCCGGGTCACCCGACTCGCGATAAAAGAACGATCCCGCCTCAGCCTGCCGCTCGCGCAACTCCTCGCCGAACTCGCGATACTTCGAGTACGCGATCAGACGGCGCCGTAGTCGCTCTTCTACCTCTTCCGGCGTCTCGCCGGGCTCCTCCGCGAACTCCTGCGGGATCGGCGGTAATAGCGCCTTCGACTTCAAGAAGACGAGCGTTGCCGCGATGACGAGATACTCGGCGGCGACCTCTACGTCGAGGGCCTGCATCGTTCGCACGTACGCGAGATACTGCTCGGCCACGACCGCCAGCGGGACCGTCGCAACGTCGAGCTGCTGCTCCCTTATGAGGCTCAGCAGCAGATCCAGCGGCCCGTCGAAGGCGTCGAGCCGCACGCAAAAAGCCGCGTCGTTGACCGCTTCGTTCGGCAACGCTAGGAGGACAGGGACGTTTGCGCGGCGACCGCGGGCTCGCCCAGCGCCGCAGGATTCTCCGCCAAGAATTCCATCGCCAGGTCGATCAGGCGCTTTTCGTTGACGTATTTGAGCGTCTTGCGGGCTTGTGCCACGTCGAACCAGCGCGCGTCGTCGACTTCGTGATCGTGATTTGCCGGGTCGCCCGAGAGGTAGCGCATCAGGAAGAACGTGACGGACTTCCGGTGCTTGGCCTTCCCCACGTAAAACCAGTAGGCGATCTCGCTCAGCCGCGTGACGATCTCCCCCCAGCAGCCGGTCTCCTCGTGAACCTCACGAAGCGCCGCCTGCTCGGTGGACTCGCGGTGCTCGACGTGACCTTTCGGCAGCGTCCAGATGCGCGGCGGCGCGCCGCGACCGATCAAAAGCGCATCGTAGGTCGAATCACGGCGGCGCAGCAGCAATCCGCCCGCCGACACCTCGTATTTGATCCGCATGGCGCTCCGTCTGGCGATGGGGAAGGGGGCACTTGCGAGCCCCCTGTTATTTCCATTATAACGTCCCGCCCCAAGAAGCGGCTGCAGCAGGGCTCGCCTTCTTTACGCCAATTTTGCCTGCCCCCTGGACGCCTGCAGAACTTCGAAGGCAGCGGTTGCCGCCATCCCGCGAAGCTCCGGAACCGCGGTCGCCTCGAAGCGGGACCCGCGTACGGGCGGCCCGACGACCCATAGCCCTTCGACGGCCGTTCCGGATGCGTCGATCGCCGCGAGCTCCCACGTCGTGCGCAGGCCGAGACCGCGCGGCTCGGCGGAAACGACCCCGTCGGCCAGCATTCCCCCGATGAGCGGATCGCGCGCCATGGCGCGGACGTCCCCGACGCCCGAACAGTTGACGATCCAATCGGGCCGCAGGCCAAGCATCTTACCGTCTCCTAGCGCGATTCGCGCCTCGCCGTCCTGCAGCGCGACGAGACGCCCCGCGTAATCGATCACCTTGCCGGAGCGCGCGTAGGCGAGGCGGACTGCGTCCACGTGCTCGGGGGCACGGTGCCGCCGGCGCTCCCAGTGCGTGCGCAGGTGACGCTCGAAGCGACGCCGCTCTGCCGGCAGCAGGCGCCGCCAGATCGATTCGGACTCCGGCCGCACCGCGTCGATGACGCTACGCCAGTCGAATCCGCGTTCCCGCGCGTCGGCGACGTGCCGGCGAAGGCCGCGCAGCAGCGCGCGCGCGTCGTGCGCGTCGAGCGCCGGGATTACATCGTACGGCGCAACGTCTGCGTGGACGGCGGGATATCGTGCATGTCGCGACACGATATGAACCGTGCCGCGGTGACCGCTCGCATTGAGAGCGACGAGGACGTCGAGCGCCGTGAGTCCGGAGCCGATCAATAGGACGTGCCCTCCGACGACGCGATAGTCGTAGCGCCACGGGTCGCCGATGTAGCCCGGGTGCGAAACCACTTCCGGCGGCAAGAAATGGTCGGCCGGAAGCGCGTTGCCCGTCGCAAGCACGACTGCGCGCGCTTCGATTCGCACGCCGTACGCCGACTCGACGACGAAGCTGCGGTCGCCGCGACGCAGCGCGCTAACTCGTCCGTTGACGAGTTTGAAGTTCGGGCGTGCGAGCGCGCGGCGCGCGATCTCCGCGACGTAATCTCCGTAGAGCCGGCGCGAGACGAAAGCCGCTGCGTTCGCGCGCGATCCCAGCCAGCGCACGAAGTGGTCGGGATCGTCCGGATAGAGGCTCATCGCGTTCGCGCGCGTGTTCAAGACGTGCTCGGCGTGCTGCGTCCCGTAAGCGGCGCCGCGTCCGAGCTCGCCTGGCTCGAAGATCCGCATTGAAAAGCCGTCTGGGGCGTGACGCGCGAGCTGCGCGGCCACGGCACACCCGCTGAAGCCTCCGCCGACGATGGCGACGTCAAGCTCAATCATCGTCTTCGCTGCGGCGAGTACGGAGAGATCACGTCGTCGTACTTGCCGAATGCCGTCGCGCATCGCCGCAAAACTTGGTCGTAAATCAGGTATTCGCGCAGCGGAGCCGAGTACACGTGGAGGGAGACCGCCGTACCTTCGGCCGCAACGCGATGAAGGTCAAACCGGCCTGCCCGTACGTCCAATCCGCCCGCTTCCAGGATGCGCGAGCAGCGAGCCTCGATCTGCGCGTAGCCGAGCACGTCTCCGGGGTCCAGCCGCGCGAAATCGTCGACTCTCAGCCGGCCGGACAACACGAGCATCCAGCAGTCCTGATCGCCATGATCGTGAATGGCAGACTCCGCGCCCGCGTCCCAGTTGAGCAGAACCACCTCGAACCCGTCGTCGCGATAAGCGCACGTGCGCGTATAGGCTTCCCGGCGTGAAACCAACCTCAGGCCCCCGTTCCACCGCCCGCTTGCCTGCTGAAGCAGACGATCCATCTCGAAGGCGCTCCGCTCGGCGGGAGACTGAGAGCGCAAGCCATCGACGAGCTGCCGAAGCACTCAATAACCTCACAAAAAGAAGACTCCAGTTAATGACCGGGGTCACCTTTTGTAAACGCAGTTATTTTCCCTTTCCCGGAAACCGCCAACCCAAGGTCCCCCAAACTCGGTGAGTCATCTCCCCTCGCCCGGGTTCCCCGAGGCCGTGATCGCGAGAGTAGCGGCGCACGAAAGATGACTCAAGTCGCCTTTCTATAGCGTGGCCTTCGCGGTTCCTTCGGGCTGGGGCCGCCAGCGCAGATTGGGCTGGCGCGCCGCGCGGGTCTCGTCGACGCGGCCAACCACCGTGTTGACCGGTGCCGCGAAGAGTGCGTCGGGGTCGCGCTTGGCCGTCTCGACAATCGCTTTGAGCGTGTCGACGAATGCATCGAGCGTCTCTTTCGATTCGGTCTCCGTCGGCTCGATCATCAGGCATTCCGGCACGATGAGCGGAAAGTAGATGGTCGGGGCCATATAGCCGTGGTCGAGGAGCGCCTTAGCGAGATCGAGTGCGCGCACGCCGTGCTCGCGCTTGAGCGTCTGCGCCGACGCGACGAACTCGTGGCGGCACGGCTCGGCGTAGGGCGTCTCGAGAAACTCCGCGATTTTGACGCGCAGATAGTTCGCGTTGAGCACCGCTAGCTGCGACACGCGCTTGAGGCCATCCGCCCCGTTCGCGTAGAGGTAGGCGAGGGCGCGCGCCGCATGGGCGAAGTTCGACCAGAACGAGCGCATCGGCCCGATCGATTTCGGGCGATCGAAATCGAGCCGGAACGTCGAGCCGTCGCTCGTGACGACCGGCGTCGGCAGGTACTCCGTCAGGCGCTCGGCGACTCCGAGCGGGCCGTGGCCCGCGCCGCCCCCGCCATGCGGGATCGTAAACGTCTTGTGCGTGTTGAGATGCATGAGATCGAAGCCCATGTCTCCGGGCCGGGTGTATCCCATGATCGCATTCGCGTTAGCGCCGTCGTAGTACATCAGCCCGCCGGCCCCGTGCACCGCCGCTGCGATATCGGCGATGGACTCCTCGAAGAGCCCGAGGGTGTTCGGATTTGTCATCATGCAGACGGCGGTGTCGGGGCCGAGCACCTTACGGACTTCGTCGATGCCGACGCGCCCGCGCACGTCGCTCGGCAACGAGATGACCTTGAAACCGCACATCGCTGCCGACGCCGGGTTCGTTCCATGCGCGGTGTCCGGCACGATCACCTTGTCGCGGATTTCGCCCCGCTCCTTGAAATATTTTTTGGCGATCAGCAGCGCACCGAGCTCCGCGTGCGCGCCGGCCGAGGGATTCAGCGAAAAGGCCGCCATACCGAACAGCGAGCTCAACGAGCGCTCTAGCTCATACATCACCGCGAGCGCGCCTTGCGCAAGATCGTCGGGCGTGAGCGGATGCAGCTGCGCGAACCCGGGGTTCGCAACGACGGCATCGTTGACGCGCGGGTTGTACTTCATCGTGCACGAGCCGAGCGGATAGAAGCCGAGATCGATGCCGAAGGTGCGTTGCGAGAGCCGCGTGTAGTGACGCACGACGTCGAGCTCGCTGTTGTCGGGAATCGGCAGCTCGTCGCGAAGCATGGACTTGGGAAGATACGCGTCGAGCGGCTTACCCTCGTCGAAATAGCGATTTGCTCGCCCGCGCTGTCCGAGCTCGAAGATCAGCGGAATGCCCGCCTCGCGCGTTTCAGACGGCGGCGCGCGCACGAAGCACCTCCTGGAGCGCAGCCGCGAGCGCGTCGATGTCGCCGCTCGTCGTCAGCTCGGTCGCCGTCATCAGCACGTTCGTCACGAGCTCGGGATAAAATCTGCCGAGATCGATGCCGCCGAGGATACCGCGATCCTGCAGCTCCGCCAGTACGGTGGCGGCCGGACGGCCCACGTCAGCGACGAACTCGTTGAAGAAGGGCGCGTCGAACCTCAGGCGCACGCCGGGGACATTGGCGACGGCGCTGGCCAGCTCGCGCGAGCGCGCGAGATTGAGTGCGGCGGCGTCGCGGAGTCCAGTCTCGCCCATTAAGGCCAGATAGATCGTCGCGATCAAAGCGCAGTGCGCTTGATTCGTGCAGATATTCGAGGTCGCGCGCTCGCGCCGAATGTGTTGCTCGCGCGCCTGCAGCGTCAGCGCGTACGCGGTGCGTCCCACGCCGTCGACTGTCTTTCCGACGAGGCGCCCGGGAATGCGGCGCATGTGCTCCTTCGTCGACGCGATGAAGCCGGCGTACGGGCCGCCATAAGCGACGGGCACACCGAAGCTCTGGGCTTCGCCCGCGACGATCTGCGCACCCCAACCGCCGGGCGGCACGAGCGCCGCCAGCGAGAGCGCCTCGGCGACGACGGCAATCGGCACGGCGCCGCTGCGCGCGATCGTCTCCGCGGCCTCGGGCGAGAGCCCGTCGACGCAACCGAAAAAGTTCGGCGACTGCACGGCGACAGCGGCATACGGTCCAAGATCGGCCTTCGCCAGCCACTCGAGGTCGCTCGCACCCGACGCGGTGAGCGGGATCTCGTCCACGGCGACGTCGAGGCCGTCACAATACGTCTTGAGGACGGCCCGATAGTTTGGATGGATCGCGCGCGACACGAGGAGCTTGCGCCGCCCGGTCGCGCCGAGCGCCATGATTGCCGCCTCGGCGAGCGCGGTCGCGCCATCGTAGACCGATGCGTTGGCGATCTCCATGCCGGTGAGCAGACATATGTACGTCTGCCACTCGTAGATGGCTTGCAGATAGCCCTGTGAGACCTCGGCCTGGTAGGGCGTATACGCGGTGAGGAACTCGCCGCGCATCGCGAGAGCCGCGATCGCGGGCGGGGCGTAGTGGCGATAGGCGCCGCCTCCCAGGAACGAGCGATACTCGACGCCCGCGTTCTTCGCCGCGAGGTTGTCGAAGCGGCGTGCGATCAAGTATTCGGGCAGCGCCGGGACGACGTCGAGCTTCTCCTTCAGTGCGATTGCGTCCGGAACGCGCAGTAAATCGTCGAGCGAATCGACGCCGATCGTCTTCAGCATGCTCGCGACGTCGCGCTCGGTATGAGGTGCATACATCGGGCTATTCCGTTGCGATCTTCTCGTATTCCGCGGGCGGCAGGAGCGTCTTAGCCTCGTTGGGGTCGGCCACACGAATCTTGAGCAGCCAGCCGTCGCCGTACGGCTCTCGGTTGACGGCGGCGGGATCGTTCTCCAGCGAGTCGTTGATCGCGAGCACCTCGCCCGAGAGCGGCGTGAAGAGATCCGAGACAGCCTTCACCGACTCGATCACGCCGACCGGCGAGAACTGCTTGATCGTGGCACCGACCTTCGGCAGCTCGACGTACACGATGTCGCCGAGGGCGTTTTGCGCGTAGTCCGTGATGCCGATCGTCGCCGAGTCACCGTCGAGTTTCACCCATTCATGCTCCTTGCTGAAGAGCAGATCTTCCGGCTGCGCCACTTCGTATTCCCTTTCATTTCGCGCGCTTGTAAAACGGCAGCGGCACGACGCGCGCCGCGTGCGGCGTGCCCCGAATCGTAACGGCCAGCGCCGTGCCGTCGGTTGCGGCCTCCGGCGCGACGAGTGCCGTCGCGACGTTCTTGTTTCCGGCCGAAGGCGCGATCGAACCGCTCCGGACCTCGCCGACCTGCCGGCCTTCGAGCAGCACCGGATATCCCTCGCGCGCGGGAACGCGCCCCTCCATGACGAGGCCGACGATGCGCGCGTAGTCGTCGCGGTCGCGTTGAGCGGCGAGCGCGGCCTTACCGACGAAGTCGGGCTTGCTGAGCTTCAGCGCCCAACTCAGGCCCGCTTGGACCGGCGTGATCTCCTCCGTGAGCTCGTGCCCGTAGAGGGGCATGCCCGCCTCCAACCGGAGGACGTCGCGGGCGCCGAGGCCGCACGGCTCGAGGCCCTTCGAGGCGCCGTCGCGCAGGAGCTCGTTCCACAGCCGCGGAGCCGACGCGCCGTCAACGAAGAGCTCGAATCCATCCTCGCCGGTGTATCCCGTGCGTGCGATTACCGCCGGGAAGCCGCCGGCTTGGCCCTCGGTCGCAAAGTAGTAGCGCATCGACGCCAGGTCGACGTCGACGTGCGGTTGCAGAATTTCGACCGAAAGAGGGCCCTGGATCGCGATCAGCGCACGGCGTCCGTGCTCGTTTGCGAGCGCGACGCCCGAAGGCCTATGCGCGCTGAGATGCGCCCACATCTTGTCGGCGTTCGCCGCGTTCACGACGAGCAGCCAGCGCCCGTCGAGGCGATAGAATATCGTGTCGTCGTGCGTCCCGCCCGCCTCGTTGCAAAAGATGTTGTAGCGCGCCTGGAGCGGCTTCATCGTCGCGACGGCGTTGATCGTGAGCGTGTCGGCCCATTCGCCGACCCGATCGCCGGTGAGATAGAACTGGCCCATGTGCGACAGGTCGAAGAGGCCCGCGCGGCGCCGCACCGCATCGTGCTCCCTGAGAATGCCCGCGTACTGCACGGGCATCTCGAAGCCGGCGAACGGAACGAGCCGCGCGCCCGCGCGCGCGTGCTCGTCGTGGAGTGGGGTCCGCTTCATCCCTTGCGAGGCTTCTCCTCGGGGTAGGTGTTGAGGAAGTTGAGAGTCGCGTGAGCGACGATCTTCTCGCCGCTGCGCACGTAGACTTCGCCGTAACAGATGCGCCGGCCGGCTCGCAGCACGCGCGCCTCGGCGACGAGATCGTGCGGAGGCCCCGCCGGCGCGAGAAAGTTGCACTGCAGTGCGACGGTCGTGGTGTCTTGCGCACGGCCATAGATCGAGGCCAACGCCACGTAGAACACCGTGTCGCAGAGGCTGACGATGGCGCCGCCGTGCACGGCGCCGGTGCCGTTTGTAATCTCGGAGCGATACGGCATACGCATCACCGCGCTGCCGTGCTCGACCTTCTCCAACTTCAGGTCGAGCAGCGCGACGAAGTTGCTCTTCTCCTTCTCCCAGGCGTGTGGAGCGCGGGAATAATCGATCGTCATAGTAGGCGGGGCTTTCCGGACGGCTAAAACGTATCCCCGCCTGCGGCGAGCATCCGCCGCAGGTAGAGCGGGAGCGCGAAGAGCCGACGGTGCGTCGTCGAGTCGTAAAAGAAGTTCTCGCCGCGCAGGCGCGCGCAGTAGGCGTCTATCTCTCGTGCGTCCAGTTTCGAAACATCTACTCGATCGCTGCAGGCCAAGAATGCCCACTGCGTGTCGAACGCCGGCACGTGCGTCGAGAACGACGCGACGTGCGCGTAGTGACGGCGCAGCGTGCGCGCCATCTTGCAATGCAGGCCGGAGTTGTGTACTGCTGCGGTGCTCGCCTGCAACACGTACACGCCTCCCTCGAGAAGCCGCGACTTGATTAGCGCGAAGACGTTCTCGTTGAAGAGCGGGTTGCTCGGCGAGTCCTCCAAAGGCTCAGTGAGGTCGGAGACGATCGTCCCGTAGCGGGCCGCGTCGGTGCGCATGAAGTTCAGCGCGTCGCCGACGACGACGCGGGCGCGCGAGTCGTCGAATGCGCCCGCGGACCACTCACCGAGATACTTCTTCGAGAGCTCGACGACCATCGCGTCGATGTCGACCATGGTACAGCGCGCCACGTCTGGGCAGCGCAACACCTCCCGCAGCGTCGCGCCCTCGCCGCCGCCGAGGATCAGCACCTCGCTTCGATGGGACGCTCCTGCCAGCGCTGGGTGCACGAGCGTCTCGTGGTAGATGCGCTCGTCGGCCTGCGAGCTCTGGGTGTCGCCGTCGATCACGAGCATCTTGCCGAATACCGGCGACCGCACGACGGCGATCTGCTGGAACGGGGAGCGGCCGGAGAACAGCAGCTCGTCGAGCGCGTGGTGATGCTGTTCGGTCGGCGC
Source organism: Vulcanimicrobiota bacterium (assembly GCA_963722595.1). Classification (GTDB taxonomy): domain Bacteria; phylum Vulcanimicrobiota; class Vulcanimicrobiia; order Vulcanimicrobiales; family Vulcanimicrobiaceae; genus Cybelea. Next base: position 1,055,394 of record CAVRNN010000001.1, read on the forward strand.
GAACTCTTCGACGTACCATTGCCAGTGCTGCGTCTTCGGCATGTGCGGCCTAGATTGGCGCCGCAAACGAAGAACCCCGCCGTTTCCGGCGAGGCCCCTTCGACTCCACTTCGACAGGCTCAGTGTGCTCAGGACTGCGCTTCGCGCAGCCTCGAGATTATTGGAAGCAGTTGACCGCGAAGTAGAGCGGCGTCAACCCGGCTTTCGTCTTCGGTGGGAGTTCGAAGCCTCTGGGGACCGTATATTGGGCAATCGTCACCGTCTTGCCCTTCACCTTCGCGGTGATCGGCAGCGGCTTCCAGATTGGCTTTCCTTTGACGAACGTTAGCACCGCGGCGGCACACTTGTTGCCCGGCAGTCCCTTCGAGTCCGTGATCACGTACTCGAGAATCGGTTTGTTCTTCACAACTTTGGGGACAATGGGGGTGGTGCTCTGGTTGATCGCCGCGGCGTAAATGAACGTCGTACCAGCGGCCTTGTACTTTGGAAACGCCAGGCCTTTCCAGGCCTCGATGTCGCTCTTGTCGGTTGCGTCGGCGACGTAGACCGTAGCCGGTTTCTTCAGGTCGTTCGCGCCGATGCTGCCCGTGACCGTGATGTCCATGTACTTCTGCAGAGAGAAGTCTGCGCCGGTGGGCTTGAGCGTGATCTTGCTGCAGGCGCCCTTCATGACCCACTGACCTTGCGGCGGTTTCGTCGCGCACGCCGTGAGATCGGGCGACAGCAGATTATCCTGCGACAGCGCATCGAGCCCGTTCGACGGAGCGAGTGGAGCTTGCGACGTCGGGACGATGCCGTGTGCCGCGCAGGCTGCCAGCACGAGTGCACTCGCCGCACAAATCACGCCGGAGCGAAACAGAGAGAAACGCATGAAAATCCTTTCGAACCTCACTCGAGAAAGCATAGACTGATGCGAACAGAATTGGACTCGCGTTAGCAGCGAGCCTGCTGAATTAATATGATAATTGCTGATGATGCCGGTTAAATAACCAACCGCTACGCGCTCAGTACTCGCGTGTCGTGATTGCGGCTCAGGACGTGCGTGAACTCTCCGTCGCTCTTTTCTATTCCGCGCTTGAGTTCGGTGGCGAGCACGCTCGTCGCGCGTAAGGCCTGCACCGCGTGCTGGAAAGCGAGCCAGGGGTCGGTATGGTCGCCGCACGTGTAGAAATCCATTGCGGCGTAGCCCTTTTCGGGCCAGGTGTGGATCGAAAGATGCGACTCGGCTAGGATCACGGTTCCCGAGACGCCCTGCGGCTCAAAACGATGGAACGCGCACTCCATAATGGTAGCGCGGGCGGCTTTGGCTGCCGCGATCATCATGGCGGCGATGCCGTTGATGTCGGAAAGGGCCGCGGGCTGACAGCCCGAGAGCTCGCACACAATGTGCCTGCCGAGTGCCTTCAATTTTCCAGGTCTCCTTGACCCTCGAGGAATCCCACCTCCGGACTTCGTCGGCTGGCGACTGCCGTGCAGTCTCCTCCCCGACCTATCGGCGAGCTCTTGCCGGCGCTTTTGAGCGGTGCGCGAGCGACTCGCCGCGATGGCGCGTAAGGGCGCGCCCTCCCCAGAACCGGTGGGTCCACCCCGGGACCCGAAGCCCTTCGACGCCTGTGGATTGAAGGACCGGGGGCAATCATACCCCCTCGACCCCCCGCTGTAAAGGGCCAGCAGAGGAGCACCTCCCGTAGGTGCAATTTACCGATCGCCCACTTGGCATGCCGGCGTGCAAGTGGATAGTGTGAATAGCGCGGTCGCGCCGGGCACGTGGCTCGCCCGTGTCGGCCGGCACGCCGGATGCGCTGTCCAATTTGAAGCCCGGGGACAGAATGCTATAGGCAGCCTGTCCCGCTCAGAGAAAACTCTGGTGACCACGTCACGGCGCTACTTCCGAGCGCTCGGGCCGCCCCGAACGCGGACGAATGAAGTGCAGATCAATGGGATGATAATCGCAAACCAAACCGCCCGGCTTACTAGAGTCCTTGGAAGGGAAGCTCTATCCGTGAGCTTTCGGGAAGCGGTCGGGATTCCGGCCCTTTCCTTTACGGTGATATAATCACGCCATGGCGCCGAAGGCCGCCCTGGCGAGCTAGAGGCGAAGCGCCCCCAGCGCACGCGCAGGAAGAAGCCGGCAGCCTAGACCGCGGGCGCAACCCGCCTCATCTATTCGTCGTCCGCGATCTGAAAAAGTTTATCGAACTGCACGATTTCACAGACGCCTAAGCGGCGGAGTCGCGGTCTGCATCGTGTGCCGGAGACGGTGCAGCATGAACCATGCGGTCTTTTGGGTGACGCCGATGCCGCGTGCGACCTCACACGACGAAATGCCGTTGCGGTTGGCCGAGAGCACCACATGGCCGGTCGCGTCCAGGCCGAGGTGCCACTGATTCAGGGATTAAATGGGACCCGCTGGTCGCCGTAAATTCCTGCGGGACGGTTGGGGTGGACTCTCCACGCCGACCGAGTGTCACCGGTTGGGCGTTAGGAGGCCAAAGTGGGCCAGTCTATCCCCTTCTCCTCGCGGGCCTCGACGTCAATTTCCGGCGCAGAGTATCGCCGAAGGTCTATGGCCTTGGTCTTTTGATTGTCTCCCTGGCCGACCCGCATTTCAAAGAGCGACGGAACGTAAAGCCCAAGCGGAGCGTCGTCGGGGACCTTGACGACCAGGTAGACCGTCTTACCCTGGATGAGTTGCCGCTGGGTTTCGTCACTTTTGAGGGTAAAAGTCTCGTCGTCGCCCACGCGTTCCCATTCGCCGTAGCAACTGAAGCCCATGGGCAGCCCAGTAGCCGTCTGTGCGGTAAAAGTGAGGGGGACCTTACAGGCATCGTCGCCCGGAAAGGTCTTTATTACCTCGGCCATGCCCTAAGCATAGCAGGTCAAGCAACCGGGCTAGCCCCTTGCCGGAGCGCTTTTGAGCCAAGTACGTAACAACCAGTAAGTGAAGCTCGTACTTTACTATCTTGACTATGTCCGCCCAGGGGGGTACGCTCATCAGTGCCATGGCAGTGAAGCTCCAAGCCTCCGTCGCTCCGTCGGACCTCATCGAGGATTACCGGCACGGGTTTCACGACCCCGAAAACTACGTCTTCAAGTCCGACAAGGGCCTGACTGCCGAGATCGTTGCGCGGATCAGCGCCATGAAAGACGAGCCGGACTGGATGCGCGATTTTCGGCTCAAAGCATACGAGCTCTTCATCGCCAAGCCAATGCCGACGTGGGGCGATACGAAGCTGCTGAGCGAGATCGACTTCGCCGACATCCACTACTTCGTGAAGTCGACCGACCAGACGGAGCGCTCGTGGGACGACGTACCCGAGGACATCAAGCGCACGTTCGATCGCCTGGGAATCCCCGAAGCCGAGCGCAAGTTTCTCGCCGGCGTCTCTGCGCAGTACGAGTCAGAGGTCGTCTATCACAGCACGAGCAAGGCGCTCGAAGAGCAGGGCGTGCTGTTCTGTGACATGGACAGCGCCGTCAAGCAGTATCCTGACATTGTGCGCAAGTATTTCGCGACGATCATTCCGCCGGGAGACAACAAGTTTGCGGCGCTGAACTCGGCTGTGTGGTCGGGCGGATCGTTCATCTACGTTCCTCCGGGCGTCGAGGTGAAGATGCCGCTGCAGGCCTACTTCCGCATCAACGCGGAGAACATGGGGCAGTTCGAGCGCACGCTGATCATCGCCGACAAGGGCGCGAAAGTGCACTACATCGAGGGCTGCACGGCGCCGAAGTTCTCGACCTCGTCGCTGCACTCCGCGGTGGTCGAGCTCGTGGCGCTCGAGGGAGCATCGATCCGGTACACGACGATCCAGAACTGGTACCGCAACATTTTCAATCTCGTGACGAAGCGGGCAATCGCGCAAGCGAACGCAACAGTCGAGTGGGTCGACGGCAACATCGGCTCGCGCCTAACGATGAAGTACCCCTCTATTTATCTGATGGGCGAGGGCGCTCGCGGCGAGATCCTCTCCATGGCGTTCGCCGGGGAGGGGCAGCATCAGGACGCCGGCGCGAAGGTGATCCACGTCGCGCCGCGGACGACCTCGGTCGTCACGAACAAGAGCGTCAGCGCGCACGGCGGCAAGACGACGTACCGCGGGCTAGTCGAGGTCCATGCCGGCGCGGTCGGCGCAAAGACGCGCGTGCGTTGCGATGCCCTCATCATGGACGAAGAGTCCTCAAGTGACACGAAGCCGACGATGAAGATTCACGAGCAGCGCTCGACGGTAGAACACGAAGCCAGCGTGAGCAAGATCGGCGAGGAGCAGCTGTTCTACGCGATGTCGCGCGGGTTGTCGGAGGCGGACGCCACCGCAATGATCGTCAATGGGTTCTTCGACTTCTTCGTCAAGGAACTGCCGATGGAATACGCGGTCGAGCTGAACCGGCTCGTGAAGATGGAAATGGAGGGGGCGGTCGGCTAAGTCCGACTCCCCGTTTGCACAGCGAGCATTGAGAAATCGCTCGCATTCTATAGCTGGAGAACAAACGGCAATAGGAGGCGAGAGCCGTGGCTATTCGTTTCGGCGTCGGTTAACTGCTTGCACTGAGCGTCGCGCTGGTGGCGTGCGGTTGTCACGATCCGCAAGGTCAGATCAGCGCTTGGGACCGCGGGAGTCAGTCTAGGGCCAGCTAAAATAGCGTCGTATGGCCAGCAAAGCACAGGTCGAAAAGGCAATCTTCGAACGCGAGGGATTCCGCGTCGAGCTCGAGCTCTTCGAAAAGAGACAATCGTTGCCGGCGTATGATTTTTCGGAGATGGCGCCGCAGCGGTGGAAGGTGTCGGACTGGAAGAATGCTCGGCTCGACGCTTATCGGCTGTTCGCGAAAGGCGCCATGATCTATCTCGGGGACGGAACGTCGATCACGCGCGACCTCCAGCTCGGCCACCTGCGGGATAGCTACTACGCGGCCGCTCACGGATCGCTAGAGCCCCCGCATCGGTAGCTTTCCGCGGCGGTGCCGGCTTAGGTCGCCCTTTGTTCGGCGCCGGCGATCGGTACGTCGCCCCGACTGGCGACCTCCGCAACGAGCGCGGCCCGGTTGTTCACGTGGTAGGCCCGGAACACCGCCTTGAGGTGATTTCTCACCGTGTGCTGGCTCAACTTAAGGTCTTGCGCGATCTCCGCCGTCGTCATTTTGCGGCAGAGCATCTCGAGGACTGTGCGCTGCATTCGCGGCAGCTTCACCGGCGGCTTAGCCTGCGCAGCGATCTCCTGCGCCAGCCAGGATCGTGGATACGCCTCGAGCTTGTCCTCGGCGAGATGGAGCCAGCGTTCCTCGCCTGTCCCTTCGAGTAAGCGGAGCGCGGTACGGCCCGCGCGCCAATCGTAGCCGATTCGGTCGAATACGGTCCAAGCGCTGCGCAGCGTCTCTTCTGCGCCGGCTTCGCCGCATTTCAGCCGAACGAATCCCTCGCAGTAGGCTGCAAGCGCCTCGCAGCGCTGATCGAACGCGAACAGCGTTACGGGCGAACGCATCTTGTCGAGAGCCCCGTACCGCGCTAAAAAGTAGTGCGCCTTCTCGGGATTGTATTCGACGATTGCTTCCGCCATGAGCAGCAGGCCAACGCGCTCGTCGCCTGGCACCTCGTTCCAATCGATGCGGTCGAAGAGCACTTCCGCCTTCGCTACCTCGTTACAGGCCCAATTCTTCTCGCCCAAGATGCGCGCAAAATATGCGCGATCGAGCAGGACGATCGCTTCAAAGGCGGGGCTCGGTCTCGTGCGCTCCGCCGCGCGGAGATAACGAAAACAGCCGAGCAGATCTCCGCGCAAGGCGCACGACCAGCCTACGCCCTTCAGCGCTTGAAAGTGCTGCATCGCGAGGTCCGGCGGCCACTCGACATCGGAGTCGACCTCGGCCTTCGCAGTCGCCACCGCCTCCTGCATCGGCAACTCGCGTCCCAGTACGGCGATGTTATGCACGGCATGGAACCACTCTTCGAGGTGCTCGTCGCGACGGTCACCGATGAGGTCGATCGCGCGAATCGTATGATTGGCAGATTCGCCGTAACGCTCTTCGTGACTGAGGATGAACGACTCCAGAAGATCCCGTCTGATTCGACCCGTTAATGACCTGTCGTACGACATGTCGGCGGCGTAGCGGCGCGCCTTCGCTAGTTCGCCTGCCAGCATAGAGCGGCGCGCGAGCTGATATGCCAGCATGGCTTTGTCGGCCGGCGAGCGCGCCAGCTTGCGCACCATCTCGAAGTGATGATCGGCTCGCTCGAAGTCGCGCATGCGCGCATAGCCGATGCCGAGGAGGAGCGCCCATTCCGCCCGTTCGCGCGGGGCGTTCGCCTTCGGCGGACGACGGATCAGAAACGCGACCGCTCGGTTCTCATCGCGCTTGAGCAAGATTCGCGCCGCTAGCAGTTGCGCCTCATAGGACGGCGAGGCGCCGGATTCGACCGCCTCGTCATAAACGTCGCCGGCAGCCAGGAACTGGCATCGCTCGTACAGCCGGCGCATCTCGCCAAACCATTGCGGCGCCGCCAGCTGCTTCTTCGGCATGGCCAAATAGATTAGCGGGAGTCCACGCCGCCACCCACCGATCCCCCGCCGCCGGGGCCGGGCATGCTGCCGCCTCCGTCAACCGGCGGACCCATCGAAGCGCCGTCCGGACCCGCGAAGTGGCTCAATCCTCCGAACCCACCGAACAGGCCCAACGCCAAAGCCAGGGCGTGGAAGAACATCAACATCCCGAACCATCCTTATCAAGGCGTGCTCACGGCGCGGTAGCAACGCGGTTCTAACCCAATTGGGTTAGAACCCCATTATGGCTCCGGGACGCCCCCGGCCGATATACTCAAGTGGTCGCCTGCTTGTGCGGCTTTCTCGGTCCTCGACATGAGAGCACGACCAAAGACGCGTGTAGCCACCGTGCACTGCCCGACATCATTTGAGGCCACCACGAAACGCATATCGCAACGACGTGCAGCAACAAACCAGAAGCCAAAATGACACAGGTAGGTTTTGCGTTGCTGCATTTGCGAGATGTAACCGAGGTTATCGCACTACAATCATCTTTGTCGCAAATTCATTTCGCATTGTCTTGACCGCCCGATTGTTGAACGCATAGACTTGGTTCAATCGTTTAGCTACTTAGGAGGACGGCAGGATGAATTGTACGCGCTTCTCGGCACTTGCCGTGATCGTCGCACTCGTTGGATGCTCGCAAAACACGACCTCGCCGACGCCACCCCCGGTGCCGCTAGCGGCTCGATCAGCCGGCGTCATGCGATTGCTCCCCGGGAGCGGGAGCACGCCGATCACACACGTCGTCATCGTATTTCAGGAAAATCGCTCGACGAACGATCTCTTCAATAGCCTTCAGGGCGCCACAACGACGCGGTCGGGGAAGAATTCTCTCGGGCAAACGGTAAAGCTTCAGCCTCGGCTTCTTACGGCTCCCTACGACATCAGCCACGCGCATAGCGCCTTTGAGACGGAGTGGGCCGGCGGCGCCGGCAACGGCTGGAACCTCGTTGCGTCCAACTGCAAGAAGCTGCACAAATGCCCGCCCCCCGATATCCGTGCGTACGGTTACGTCCCCGAAAAGGAGGTCGAGCCGTACTACGTCATGGCGCGGCGGTACGCGTTCGGCGACGACATGTTCCAAACGAATCAGGGGCCGAGTTTCCCCGCACATCAGTACATCTTGAGCGGTACGTCGACCGTCTCCGATGGATCGAACCTGCGCGCCGCCGAGAATCCGCAGACCCCGCAAAAAAAGAACACCGGCGGCTGCGACTCGCCGAAGGGTTCGTTCGTAAAACTCATCGATCAAAACGGCAACGAAAACCAGACGGCTTACCCCTGTTTCGATCGCAACTCGCTGATCGCGCTCGTCGAGCAGAACTCGCTGAGCTGGCGCTGGTATCAAGCCGGCACGGGCCCCGGACTATGGCACGGCCCCGACGCAATACGACCGGTTTGGCAGAGCCCCGAGTTCAAGACCGACGTCGTGACTCCGCCCTCCCAGGTGCTGACCGACATCTCCAACGGCAACTTGGCGAACGTGGTTTGGGTCACCCCGACCGCCGCGGCTTCGGATCACGCCGGGAGCACGGACGGCAGCGGACCGTCGTGGGTCGCCTCCATCGTGAACGCGATCGGCGAGAGCCAGTATTGGAACAACACCGCGATCTTCGTCACCTGGGACGACTGGGGCGGCTGGTTCGACCAAGTCCCGCCGCCGCAGTATAACTCCTACGAGCTCAGCTTCCGCGTGCCATTACTCGTCATCTCCGCGTATGCCAAGCAGCACTACATCTCGCACGTGCAGCACGAGTTCGGCAGCATACTGAAGTTCACCGAAGAGACGTTCAAGCTCGGCTCGCTCGGCACGACCGACCAGCGCGCGGACGATCTTTCGGACTGCTTCAACTTCTCGAAGGGGCCCCGTAAGTTCGTCCCGATTCCCGCTCCGCTGAACAAGGAGTACTTCTTGCACCAGCCGGCCGGCGGCATCCCCGACGACGACTTCTAGTACTTCGGAAGGGGAGTCCAGCCTTTAGCGGTTTCGATCTCCCAGCCTTGGGCATCACCGGTGCGGCTGCGATATGTTCCGTCTCCGCCCGCGCAGCCGCCGCCGGCGCCCAAGGCCTGCGCGCAAAACGACGCGATGACGTACTTGCCGTCATATCGCACGTGCTGATCGGTGCACCCGGTCATCCACTTCGGATAGCTCGACATGCCCCAGTCGGACGCGAGGACGACGTCCCAGCCGACGATGTCCTCGTGCGCTGTCTTCGCCTTATACAGGATGCAATTGTTCAGACCGAAGATCATCGGATCGTGATTCGGAACGTTGACTCGCAGCACCCGGCCGAAACGCGCGGCGTCTTGCTGCGAAAGCTCGTAGGGCACGTGCGGGGCACACGCCGAGGCGCCCAGCAGAAACGCGAAGGCTAGCGCAGCAGTACGAACCGGCCGCCGTCGGTAAAGAGGATCACGAGCAGCATCGAGATCAGCGTGGATTCGTAGTACCATCCGCGCCCATCCTTTCCCCAGAAGCCGGTTTTCCAGACGAAGACCTTCTTTTGGATCGCGCCCAGCATGATCAGGATCAGCCCGATCGCGGCGAGTTGCTGCAGCACGCCGAGTATGATCGCGAGGCCGCCGGCGAGCTCGGCCACCGCGAGGAACATCGTAAATGGTTTCGGCAGCCCGATGCTCTGGCTGCGCGCGTCCGGATCCTTGAGATCATCGTAACCACTATCGGCGAAGATCGCACCCACCATCAGCCGCATCAACAGCAAGCCGTAATCCGTGAAGTGGGTTAGGTCAAACATGCGCGTCGAACTCGGACTGCGCGCGCTTGACTTCTTCCATGTGATCGTGCGCCCATTGCGTTAGCGAGCCGAGAGGGCCGCAGAGCGTGCGTCCGAGCTGCGTCAGCTCGTACTCCACGCGCGGAGGAATCTCCGGATAGATCGTGCGCTTCACCAGTCCGTCGCGCTCGAGGTCGCGCAGCGTCTGCGTGAGCATCTTCTGCGATATGCCGCCGACCATGCGCCGCAGCTCGTTGAAGCGGCGACGTTCGGCTTGGGCCAGGATGCCGATGATCAGCGTCGTCCACTTGTCGGCGATCCGGTCCAAGATCAGGCGCGACGGACACTGCGCCTGATTGTAGACGTCGGCGCTCGTTGGCAGGGGCGGCAGCTTGATAGTTTCCATTGGGTTCCTAGGCTACTTTAGAGTGCCTACTTGTTTTAGGCTTGTTAGTATGTAAAAGTTACTGACACAACGGTAGCACACTTTGGGGCTATCGGCAACCATGAGGAGTCACAGAGACCAAAAATGACCACCCAACTGCAAGAGAAGGCAGTCTACGCACTGGACCCGGCGCACACGACCATCGAATTCATCGTCCGCCACCTGATGATAGCCAAGGTGCGCGGCCGCTTCACCGCCTTCGACGGCTCGGTCGAGCTTGAGCCCGACAGCGACGTGCCCGCGGCTATCCAGGCAACTATCCAGGCCGGCTCGATCGACACCCGCGAGGATCAGCGCGACGCGCACCTGCGTTCGGCCGACTTCTTCGATGTCGAGAAGTTCCCAACGCTGGGGTTTGAGAGCACGCGCATCTACGGCACGCCCGACGATTTGACGATGGACGGCAGACTGACGATCCACGGAGTAGCGCGCGATGTTACGCTGCGGGGCAGCTTCGGGGGACGAGCGAACGATCCGTGGGGCGGAGTGCGCGTCGGCTACAGCGCGCACACGACGATCAATCGAAGAGACTTCGGCCTGACTTGGAACGCCGCGCTCGAGACCGGCGGCGTCGTCGTTGGCGACGAGGTTCGCATCGAGCTCAACGTCGAGGCGATTCGCAAGCGATAATCGCCTGGACCACGTGCTTGGTCTCTTCGGGATCGCGCACCTGGATCGTGTCCGTACCGGCCTCTTTCGCCGGATAGTCGTTCCCGCCCGGAAAGATCGCGTCGCCGATGAACAGCATTTCGGCGATCGGGATGCCGAGCTCGTCCTGAAGCTTGCGGATGCCGTAGCCCTTGTCGACGCCCGGGCGGGTAACGTCGATCGACGTGGTGCCGCCGAGGCGAACGGAAAATTCCGGAAGCGTCTTGGCGAGAATCGCCTGGATCTGCTTGCGCTTCGAGAAGTCCGGATCCCACTTTTCCTTCGCCTCGAGCGGCGCTTGCTGGCCGAGTGCGGAGTAGGTAATCTGCGTTCCGCGGTCCTCGATGCGCTCGCCCCACGTCTCCGTAGGCTGAAAGCCCGTCTCTGCGACCGCGCCCTCGAGCGCGTCTTCGATCTTTTGCTTCTGTTCGGCGGTGAGGTCTTCGGAGTAGAGCTTGCGCCACTCGCCATCGTACACGAAGAACTTCGTCCCCGATGTCGGCAGTATCGACAGATTCGCGAAGTCGCTGCCCGCCGGGAGCCGCTCGAGCACCTGCTTTTGAAACTGCGGATAGTCGCCGCCGGAGATGATCGCCACCTTGATCACTCCTATCAGGCGGCCCAAGAGGGCCGCCATCTCGTCGTCCAGCGCCGCCTTGCTCAGCGCGAGCGTTCCGTCGAGATCGAAGACGATGAGGCGCTTCAAGGAAGCTCTTTGAAAGACTGCTTCACACGATACTCGCTGAGCGGATAGCGCGAGCGGAGGTTCTGCCACTGGGTCAAGAGCTCGTCACTGTCGGGGTCGCGCCGGTAGCGCGTTACGCCGAGATAGTACAAAGCCTCGGGCGCGGCGTACGTCGTCGAGAAGCGCGTGAGCGTGTCGGCGTAGCACGCCTCGGCCTGGTCGAAGCGCTTGGTCCGCAGATACGCCATGCCGAATCCACACAGTGTACGCGCGATGAATTCCGGCGGCGGCAGGAAGCCGTCCCAGCGGTAGAGCTCGGAGCCGTCGTGATACAGGATGCGAACGTCCGGCGTCCAGATATGGTGGATGCCGTGCAGAAACTTATTGTTCTCGGCTTTAGAGTTGTCGAACTGGACCGGAACGCTATGCGCGAGGATCGAGTCGACGACCGGAAGTTGAGGATACGTCACGGTATCCAGCGCTTGGCATCCCCCTCAACCAGGGTTGAAAACGTCGAGGAAGACGAACTTACGTTCCGAGCGCGCGCGCTCGAGCGCTGCCTCATAGTCGGATACCCAAGGAATGCGTTCCACATCAAACCTCCGTTCGAGCGAACCCGTACGTTCGCCGATCGTGGTCGCGGCTCCCGGCGGAGGTTTCGGTGCAAAACCGTCGCAAACACTCGCGAATGAAGCGGGCGGACTTTTTACGGAACGGGGCTGCCGTTTCGGTCTTGGCCGGAGCTCCGCGACTTGCCCTCGCCAAGTTAGAAGACGACGCATTCGCGCCGACTGTCCGCGCGTGGCGCACGTTTTCGCTCACGACTTCCGTTGCGCTGCCCGGCTTCCCGGAACCCGTACGGGCATGGATCCCGCTTCCCGGATTCGTGGAAAGCGACTGGATGCGTCCGGGCACGACGACGTGGCATACGAACGCGAGCTCCGCGAGCGTCGTCCGCGCAGGCAAGTGGGGAGTCAAGATGCTTGTCGTCGATTGGCTCAAGCCGGAGCCGTCGGCGACGATCAAAGTGACCAGCGTCGTTTCGACTCGCGATCGCGTCGTCGATCTCGATCGCCCGGGGCGGCGTCAGGCGCTGAGCGCCGAGGAATTCGCGCTCTACACGTCGGCGACGAAACTGCAGCCGACGGACGGCATCGTCGCCGACACCGCCGAGAAGATCGTTGGCTCGGCCACGAACGACGCCGCGAAGGCGAAGCTCATCTACGAGTGGGTCGTCGAGAGCGCCTCGCGCAATCCCAAGACGCGCGGATGCGGGCTCGGTGACGTCAGCTTCATGCTCGAGACCGGCGACCTCAGCGGAAAGTGCGCTGACATCAATGGCCTCTATGTCGCGCTCGCTCGCGCCTCGGGTATTCCCGCGCGCGACCTCTACGGGATTCGCGTCGCGCCGTCGCGCTTCGGCTACAAGAGCCTCGGTACCAGCTCGAGTGTGATCAGCAAGGCGCAGCATTGCCGAGCCGAGGTATTTCTCAGCGAATACGGCTGGGTTCCCGCCGATCCCGCAGACGTACGCAAGGTCATGCTCGAGGAGCCTCCCGGCCATCTAGCATTGAGCGATCCGAAGGTGAAGGCCGCGCGCGAGACGCTGTTTGGAGCGTGGGAAGGCAACTACGTCGCCTACAACGACGGGAGCGATGTCGCGTTGCCCGGCTCGAGCGGCGACGACGTCGGCTTCCTCATGTATCCGCAGGCCGAGATTCGCACCGAGCGTCGCGACAGCCTCGACCCGACGACGTTCGCCTACGCGATCGACTCCGAGGAGCTGACCCGAGGCGCGAGTGGCTAGGCATCGCGTCGCGAAGGCTTCGGAGATCGCCCCGGGCACGACGCGCCGCGTCGTTGTCGATTCGGCCGAGGTTCTTTTGTGCAACGTGGACGGCAAGATCTACGCGATCGAAGACGTATGCACGCACGACGGCGGTCCGCTCGATCAAGGGACACTCGAAGGCGAGCACGTCGTCTGCCCGCGCCACGGCGCGACATTCGACGTGCGCACCGGCGATGCGCTCACGCTGCCCGCGGTCGTCCCGCTGATGACCTTCGAGGTCGCCGTTGAGGGCGACGACGTCTACGTCGACGCCTGACCCTCGTTGAAGACGCTCGGCCGGATCGCGCTCGCGGCGCTCGCCGCCGTCACGCTGCTCGTCCTGATCTTCGTCGCCAACGTCGTCGCCGGGATGCGCTCGCACGCGCGCGTGAGCGGCGCGATCTCCGGCCTGCGCCTGCGCGCGCCGGTGCAGATTCTGCGCGACGATCGCGGCGTGCCGCACGTGATCGCCGCCGACGAGCACGACCTCTTCTTCGGGCAGGGATACGTCGAGGGCTCGGACCGGCTCTTTCAGATGGACACGCTGCGCCGCTACATCCTCGGCGAGCTCGCGGAGATCTACGGCCCGCGCGCGCTCACGACCGACGAGACCGAGCGCGCCATTCCTGTGCGGACGATGGTGGGGACACAATGGCAGCGGCTCCCGGCGAGCTCGCGGGAGATCCTCGGCGCGTTTAGCGACGGCGTCAACGCGGCCATGGAGCGCGAGCCGCTACCGGTGGAGTTTCGGATCCTGAGCTATCGGCCGGCCCCCTGGACCCCGCGGGACTCGCTTGCCGTCGCGATGGTGACCGTGCTGGATCTCATCGACGACTGGGACGCCATCGCGCGGCGCGACACGGCGTACCGCCGCGGTGGAATCGCGCTGTTAAATGCGCGCTACCCCTTCACCGACCGGTGCTACGACGCGCCGGTACTCGCGGGGCTCGCGCGCGTCGCTCCCGGTCCGCTCTGCCGGCGCAGCGTCGCCGCCCTCGCGCGCCATCTCGCCGACGCCCGCCCGCCGGTCGGCAGCAATGAATGGGCCGCCGGCTCGAGCCGCGCGCTGCACCGCCGCGCGCTGCTCGCCAACGATCCGCATCTTGCGTTGCAGATGCCCGGAGTTTGGTATCTGCTCGATTTGCGCGCGCCGGGCTTTCACGTCGCGGGCGCCACGCTGCCGGGCTGTCCAGCGATCGTGCTCGGCCACAACGAGCGCATCGCCTGGGGCGCGACCGACGGCACCGTCACGTCGCTCTCCGCATTCCTTCCGCCGGCGAAGCTCAACCCGGCCGGCTGGCATACGGAACGCTTCACGATCCGTTTCGGACGCGCGGCGACGAAGCGCTACTATCGCACGGCGCGCGAGTTCGGCACGCCGACCGCGGACGGGCGCTTCGTGCTCGTGCACTGGAACGCGTACGACGATCCTGTGACGCCGGCACAGTCCTTTATCGATCTCAATCGCGCACAGTCGATCGAAGCCGCGACGGCGACGCTCGCCAAGTTTCCGGGTCCGACGCAGAACTTCGTGCTAGCCGACACGAGCGGGCGCGTCGCGTATCAGCTTGCCGGCCAGATTCCGGACGATCCCGTGCGCGCGCGCTGGCTGCATCCCCCGAGCGATCTCGCGCGCAGCTACCCCGCGATCCCGTTCGCGCGACTACCGCGCGTGGCGGCGTCGCGCGACGCCATCGTCTGGACGGCCAACAACAAGATGTATCCCGGCATCTATCCGCTGCCGCTGAGCCCGCAGTTTGCGCCGCCGTATCGGGCGTACCGCATAGCACAGCTGCTGCGCGCGCACCGCACGTACGACGTTGCATACTTCGCCGCGATGCAGATGGACGCGCTGTCGCTACCCGAACGCGAGCTCGCGCGCGACGTTGCTCCGCTGCTGCGCTCCAGGGACGCGACGTTGTCGACGGATCTCGCACGCTGGAACGGCGTGATGGACGGCGACTCGTCGACGGCGACGGTCGTCCAGGGGCTCCGCGTAGCGCTGACGCACCGCACGACCGGGCGCGTGCCGACGCTGCTCGCGCAGCCGATCTCGCCTCCGGCGCTGCGCACGGCCGCGTTACCGTCTCCAGCGCCGTGGCGCGAGGCCGGTGCGGTGCCGGTGCTGCACGCGCTGTCGTCGCTCGGCATCAGCTTCCTCGACGGCACGACGCTGCCCGGATACGGCGACGCGCTGACGCTGCACGTGCAGTATCCCGGCTACGGGCAGAGCTTCCGCGCGGTGTGGGACGTTGGTAACTGGGACGCCGGCGGCATCACCCTGCCACAGGGCGAGTCAGGCGAGATCGGCTCGGGCCACTACACAGATCAGGCACAGGCGTGGATCGCGGGGCGACTCTGGCCGCTGCCCTTTAGCGACGCCGCGGTGCAGCGCACGGCCGTCGAGCGCGAGACGCTCGCGCCATAATGGCCGCGTCGATTCGTCGGGCGCAGAGCAAACCCGACTTCCAAGAGTTCCACGAGCTGTTAGTCCTGTACGAGGCGGACTTGCCGCCGGTGCTCAGGCACGGGTCGGTTCCGAGCCTCGTGGAGTTGGAACGGATGTATCGCAGGCGTAGCGCAGCGTTCTTGGCGGAGGCGGCAGAACGTCCGATCGGCTGCGTCGCCGTGTCCGAGCTGGACGCGCACACGGGCGTCATCATGCGGCTGTTCGTGCGGCCGGAAAGCCGGGGCGCGGGCGCGGCACGAGCGCTCGTGCTGCGCGCCCTCGAGTTTTTGCAGGAGGCAGGCTACGGTCGCGTCGTCCTCGACACCGATAAAGAACGTCTCCCCGCGGCCTACCGCCTCTATCAGTCGGTCGGCTTCATCGAATGCGGCCCGTACACTACGGTGACCTATCCCTGTCCGACGTTCATGGAGCGCGGCATCGCATGAGGGCGGGGCCCGCCTACGGATTTTGGTAGATCGCGACGTCGACGTACCGCTTCTCGACGGCGGCGTTCTCGGCTTCCGTTCTTCTCGAGGATGAGCGAGAACGGCCAAGCCGGTCAAAGAAAGGTGCGCATAATGCCCTCCGTGGAGTCGACCACAGATTTTAGCCGACGATCGGATTTGAACCGATAACCTATCGCTTACGAAGCGATTGCTCTACCGTTGAGCTACGTCGGCCGGGCGGGCCGTCTTTCCACGGCGCTCGGCACGCCCCTCCCTCGAAGCGGGGGCCGCCGGGTCGCCTTTTGAGCGCTCTTTGATAGCGACGCGCGGCGCTTTCGCGCCATGATATTCCGTACCATGAAAACCGTCCCACTGCTAACCCTATTGCTTACATTCGCGCTCCCGGCGTACGCGCTGGCGGATGAGAGCGCGACGTACCACGGCCCGCTCAGCGCGTCAGAAAACGCGTTCGTCGGCGCCATGGCTGCCGATCTCATCAAGCGCTACCCGACCGCGTCCGACGCGGAGAAGGCGGGCTACGTTCGCTACACGAGTGAAGATGATACCGGCGCGATCAGCTACGCCAACCTCCAGTGGCAGTCGGCCGACATTCGCCATCCGAGTCAGCTCTGGTACGATAAGGACGGCCTTTTGCTGGGTGCGGATTATTCGGTACTCGTTGGCACGAGCGCGTCACGGCCGCAGCTATGGGGCATCAATCCGGGGCGATGGGTCGAGTTCGACGGACACGTTCATTGGGTCACGCGCGACCCTGCGACGGGCAAGTTTACGTACGACGGCTGGGCGTGGGACAAGGCGTACACCGCCGCCGGCGGGGACCCGGAGCATCCCACGGCGGCGACGCTCGTCGCAATGAAGAAGGTCCCGAGCGGCGAGCAGGTCACGACGATCTTCCACTTTCCGGCGATCTGGGATCTGATCGTGTGGGTGAAGCCGAACCCGAACGGCGCGTTCTCGTGGAAAAATCCGACGGTAACGCCCTAAGACGCGTTGCTCACGGCGCGTCGGCGTCGTGAAAGGTTCCGCGTTTCGCGCTCTCGTCGAGCTCGAGATCTTCGAGGAAGTAGTACACGATCTTGCGATCGTCGAAGCCTATCTTCGCGAGCGATTTCCCATCGATCTCGACGACTTCGTGCACGTGCCCGACGCGCCCGGCGTACGCGTAGTTAACGTCGGTGTAGCTTGGATTGCCCGGCTTCGGGCGCGGGACGGCCTTGACGCCGCGCAGCGGCGTGCGGTGCCTATGCATGGGTGCGAGGTTCGACGCCGCGCCCTGCGAAGCATCGCCCATGATCATTGACTATCGAGGCAAGCGGCCGCGCGTCGCGCCGTCCGCGTTCGTCGCGCCGACCGCCGTGCTAATCGGCGACGTAGAGATCGGTCCGGAATCGAGCGTCTGGTTCGGCGCCGTGCTGCGCGGCGACAACGGCCCGATCCGCGTAGGCGCACGCACGTCGGTGCAGGACAATGCGGTCGTGCATGTGAGCGAGCGCGGCGCGACGATCATCGGCGACGACGTGACCGTCGGCCATTGCGCGGTGATGGAGGATTGCACGATCGAGCGCCACGCGCTGATCGGAAGCAATTCTACTCTGCTCAACGGCTGCACGATTGGCGAAGGCTCGCTGATCGGCGCGGGCAGCGTCGTCGGTGAGGGCACCGCGATACCGGCCGGCGTCGTCGCGGCAGGCACGCCGGCGAAAGTCAAAAAGGCGGTCGAGGGCGAGGCGGCCCGGTGGATCGAACACGCGTCCGAGGCGTACGTGACGCTATCGCGTTCCTATCTGGAAAATCAGGAGCGTGTTGAGACCTAAGATCGCCGCGGCCGCGATCGCTGCGAGCGCGGTCAGTATCCCGAGTGCAGCAGGCGGACGGTGCGCCGCGGGTCGATCAACTTGAGCTTGCCGCCCGCTACCGGCCGCGCCCCCTCGATGATGAGCGCGCGCGCCCGCGCAGGCGCGAGCGCTGGATCGAGGGCGAAGAGCTTGCCGGCGAGGTTCGTCACGTTTGGCGCCGCCATCGACGTGCCGGAGAACTTGACGGTGTAGCCCTGAGGGACCTTGCTCGGGACGTGAAAGCCGTCTGCGTAAACGGCGACGGTCGGGCCGTAACTCGTGAAGCTCGTCGCATCGCCCGCCTGATTGACGGCGCCGACGGCGATGAGATTCGGATAGCTCAGCGAAGCGGGAACGTCTTGCGCGAACGTCGCGTCGTTGTCACCGTTGCCCGCGGCGGCGACGAACAGCGTTCCCGGCGCGCTCGCGATCATGTTCGCGACCGCGCCGCGCCAGATTGCGTACAGCCCCTTAGCCTTCGCTTCCCTCGCCTTCGCATCGCTCGTGGGATCGGTCTTTGCCAACCATTGCTCGAATTCGCTGACCTGATCGCCCCAGCTCATGTTCACCACGCGCACGTGGTTGTCGCGGAAGAACGCCGCAAAACGGGCGAAATTGTCGGCCATGCGATTGGCCCATTCGACGGTCGGCACGAACGCGAGGTTCGCGAGGTTATCATCGAAACGCGCAACGACGATACGCGCGCCGGGATTGCCGCGCGACGCGATGCCCGCGACGTGCGAGCCGTGCGCGTACTCTCCGATGAAGTCGAGCTCACGCTCTAGGGCCTCTTCCTGCGCGACGTTGAGGGAGCGCAGATAAGCCTGGGCCGCGGTGGCCTCAGGCGAGGCGATGCCGCTCTGCATGTCGCTCATGCCGGTCATCAGCTTCACCAGCCTTGGATAGTCCGAGGCGACGCCGGCCGGCAGCGGATAGGTGTCCGACGTCGACAGCGTGCCGTCGTCGGCAAACGCGAGGCCGTGTTGCTGTGCGGAATCGCCGTCGAACATCAGGCCGGGATAGTCGTGCGGATCGACCCCGGAATCGAGGATGCCGATGCGTACCGGCGCTTTGACTTGCGAGCTTCGCAGCGTCACGTCGCGCGCGGCCCAGATGTCGGGCTTCATGACGTTGTGCTTGGCGATGTAGGCATCGAGGATTTTAGCGTCGAGCGGGAGGAGCGGCAGGAGCAGAAGGTCCGCACGCGCCTGTACGAGCGCGCGCGCGGACGGCCCGTCGAGCGTACCGGTCTTCGCGGCGATCGGGTCGAGGCTGTGACCTACACCGCCCACGATCTGATCGCGCGTCGCGACGGGCTCGAAGCCCGCGGCAGCCTTCACCGAGTCCTGCACGACGTTCCACGGCAGCGGCGCGACCGCGGCGCGATCGGCTGCGGCGAAACCGGCGTCCAGCGTCGTTCCTTTCTTCTGATCGGCGAGCGCCGCTACGTATCCGAGCTGGAGGCGGCCGGCGAGCAGCGCTCGAGCGGGTTTGCTCTGCGCCGCGCGCAACGCATCGACCGTGGCGCGCGCGCCGGCAACGTCGCCACTCAACACCTGTCCGGCCAGCCGCGTCGATAGATAGTCGTCGAGCGTCGCCTTATCGCGTATCTCGTACGTTGCAAGCGTTTTGTCGACATCCCGCTCAACCGCTTGCAGAAACGGCGCGAAGGCCGCGTCGCTGGCGACGACCAGTTGCGACGGCGGCGTCGGCATCGGATAGGAGAAGCGCGGCAGCTGCGTCTCCTCGGTGACCACGGTGCGTGCGGGCTGCGCCGAGGCCGGAACCGCGAGGCCGACGAGGCAGGCAAAAAGACAAAAAAAGGTGCAGCGCATCACGCGGACATCTTACGGGCTGGGATAGTGCGACTCATCCCCGTAGGGCAAAAACAGCGTATATTCGCGCTGGAAGCGCAGCTTGACCGCGCCGGTCGGTCCGTTGCGATGCTTAGCGATGATGAACTCGGTCATATCCGGCTCCGGAGTTTCGGGATTGTAGTACCCGTCGCGGTACAGGAAGGACACGACGTCGGCCTCCTGTTCCAACGAACCGGAATTATGCGTGATGAGCTCGTCCACGCAGAAGTTGTGCAAATGCCCTACGGTCAGATCGTACGCTTCTTCGAAGCCGTCAAACGCAATCGAAGCAATCGTCTCCCACACGACGTCACATTGGCGCTCCGCCACCGCCAGGGCCGCGCTGCCGCCCAGGTGACCGTGACCGGCTGGCCACCTGAGCAGCAGCGGCTTCCCCGACAAAATGCTCGCGTCTTGCGAGGGCGGAGCGGCGTGCCATCGCGGCCCGGCAATGAAGTCACCGGGCAGCAGCGTCTTGAGCTCCGACCAGCCGCGCATCGTTAAGAACCGATGCCCGCGAGTGCACCGGATCGTTCGTCCGGTTTGCGTCTGGACTCTGAAGATCGGCCGCGTGCCGACGGTCCACGCGTCCACGATGGGACGGCGCACGAGCTCGAGCCGTTCGTCGGCAGCCCAGACGTTGAAACGCAGCCCTTTTTCGACGACCTCTGAAACCGAAGTCCTCTCGCCGGTGTCCGCGTTCGTCACGAGTGCGTCACCCGCGAGACAATCGCGTAAGTCTGCCAGCATCGGGCGTTTTTCGCTCCGGATCTCGACGCCGCGATTGAGCTGCGCGAGCGCGATGATCGGCACGGCGAGATCCTTGGCGGTTATCTTCAGCGAGCGACAGATCTCGGACAGCTCCTCATTGCGATTCGTGTTTCGGGCGAGCACCGCCGGGCGCACCAACTGAAGGTAATCGATGAAGATCGCCGCGAGTCCCACGGTGGACTTCAGGCGCCGGCAGCGGCTGCGCACGTCGGTGACGGTCAGCGCGCCGAGGTCGTCGAGATAGAGCGGCAGCTCGTTCAGCTCACCCATGGCGCGTGAGATGTCTTCCCACTGGTGCGCCTTGATGTTGCCGCGCCGCATGTCGTTCATCGAAATGCGCGCCTCGGCGCAGATCAGGCGCTGGATCAGCTCGCTGTTCGACATCTCGAGCGAGAAGAACGCGATCGGCTCGGCCTCGACGCGCGCGGCGGCGACCGCCATGTTGAGCGCGAAGGACGTCTTTCCCATACCGGGACGCGCCGCGATGATGACGAAGTTGCCCGGCTGGAAGCCGGTCGTCATCGCGTCCACGTCGCGGTACCCCGATGTCAGCCCCGTGCGGTCGCCGCGCTGGTGGAAGAGCCGATCGATGTGGTCGAATGCATCCTTCATCAGGCGGCTTACGGGCATGAACTCAGTGACGCCGCGCCGCTCGCCGATCGTATAGACGAGCTGCTCGCTGCGATCGAGCGCCTGCGCGACGTCTTCTTCTCCGTCGTAACCCAGCTGTGTGATCTCGGTGCCCGCGTGGATCAGCGAGCGCAGCACCGACTTCTCGCGTACGATCGTCGCGTAGTAGCGCGCGGAGCCCGCGGTCTGCACGGTGTCCATGAGGGCGCTGATGTACGAGAGGCCGCCAACGCGCTCCAACAGGTTGCGGCGGCGCAGCTCCTCGCCGGCGGTGATCTTGTCGAGCGGCTCGCCGCGCTCGTAGAGCTCATAGAGCACCCCGAAAATCGTCTCATGAACGTGCGCGTAGAAATCGCTTGGGCGAACGATCTCTCCCACCGCGGCGAATATCTCACGGTCGACGAGCACCGAGCCGATCACCGCCATCTCCGCCTCCAAATTGTGCGGCGGGATGCGATCGATGGGCGACGGCAGGGGTTGTGCGCTCATGGCCGCGTGCGATGTGCGGCGCTCAATCGGTGGACGCCTTGTGAACGGATTGTGGGCCGGCTGTGCATAGGCCTGATTTTATGGGGACAGTGTGCCATACGTGGTGGCACTCTGGAAGATTACTTGCGGCGCGCCCTGCGAACTGAAGCGGGAACGCAGCGCAGCTCGCGGAGGACCTGATCCACGCTCCGGGCGCCGACGACCTTCAGCCCGGCCAACGCGCGGTCGACCTCGCGCAGGTTCTCGCGCGGGAGCAGCACGGATCGCATCCCAGCCTGGCGCGCAGCGTAGAGCTTTTCGACGATGCCGCCGACGGCGCGAACCTTGCCCTGGATCGAGAGCTCGCCCGTCATCGCGACGTCCTGCGGCAGCGGCACTCTCGTGACGGCGGAGTACAACGCGATAAAGATCGCGAGCCCTGCCGACGGCCCGTCGATGTTGCCGCCGCCCACGACGTTGATGTGCAGATCGAAGTCCGCGATGTCGAGGCCGGTCACTGAACGAAGCACGCTCGTCGCGTTGAACACCGAGTCCTTGGCCATCGAGCCCGCGGTGTCGTTGAAGCGAATCGTTCCCTTGCTTTTCTGCGACGCCGGAAACGCGACGGCTTCGATCTCGATGATGCTTCCGAGGTGGTGCAGCACGCCGAGGCCGAAACTCTTGCCGACCTCGCGCGTCGCCCTCCCTTTCACCAGCGTGTGCCGCACTAGCCGGCTCGTGCGCACGACGGCGTGCACGTCATCTTGCGTGATCGACGGCTTCTTCACGCCGTCGCCGTGACGGCCCGGATGCAAGCGATACAACGCCTGACCGTACGCGTCGGCGACGATCTGCACCGCCTTGCGTCCCTCGATCGTGTACGACGCCACGAGCTGTACGACACGCTGCGCGGTCCGCGCGCCAAGGCGCTTGATCGCCCCCGTCACGATCGAGACGATCTGGTTCTGCGTCAGCGGCGCGAAGAAGATCTCTGCGCAGCGCGAACGGATCGCCGGATCGATGTCGTCGGGCTCGCGCGTCGTCGCGCCGATCAGGATGAAGTCGGCCGGCGCGCCCTCGCGGAAGAGCCGCTTCACGTACTCCGGCACGTTCGGCGCGCTCTCGTCGTAGTACGAGGATTCGAACGTAACGCGCTTGTCCTCCAGCACCTTGAGTAGCCGCAGCTGCAGCGTGCCGTCCATCTCGCCGATTTCATCGATGAAGAGCACGCCGCCGTGAGCGCGCGTTACCAGGCCGAGCTTCGGCTCCGGAACTCCCGCGTCGGCCAACTCGCGCCGGCTGCCCTGATAGATTGGGTCGTGCACGCTGCCCAGCAACGGATTGACCGTCTCACGCGGATCCCAGCGCAGCGTCGTTCCACTCGCCTCGACGAACGGCGCGTCTTTCGCGAAAGGCGTGTACGGCCGCGACTTCGCAACCTCGAGCACGAGGCGCGCCACCGTCGTTTTGCCGACGCCCGGGGGCCCGTAGAGAATCGTGTGCTGGGGATACGGCGAGCTGATCTTCGCGAGCAGCGCGCGGATCGCGGCTTCCTGACCGACGACGTCGCGCAGGGTCTGCGGACGCAGCTGCCGTAGCGCCGACGCGGCCAGGCTGCGCTGCGACAGCGCGTTGAGCTCCTCGAGCTTCGCCTGGGAAGCAGGTGTCTCTGGACCGCTCGTCTCACGGAGCGCCTCGAGCTTGAGGTCCTTGACGTACTCCTGATGGCGCTCGGTCATCTTCTCGTTGACTCGTTTGTCGATCGCGTCCTCGGCGTGGCGCTGCGCGATCACGTCGGCCATCGCCTCCTCGATTTCCGCGAGCGTCTTGCGTTGTTGCGCGCGGGTCGTCACGCGCTCGAGTGTTGGATCTTCGAAAACGAGGCGCTGGAGGCCGCACAGCCGGTCGGGAAGGTTCTGCGAGCGCATCATCTTGAGCGCGTTCACCTTCCCGGCGCGCAGCACGACCTTGTCTTGTCCGAGCACCGACGAGAGCATCTCGTACAGCGCCCCGACGTAGCGGCTCATCTCGTCCTCGACCCCGAACTTGCGGCGAAACCGCGCTGCGTAAACCTGCGGCACTAAATCGAGACCTCGCTTACGCGGAGACGACGTCCACGGTGGCCTTGGCCACGACGTTGCGGTGCAGCTTGATCGCGACGGGATACGATCCGAGCGCCTTGATCTGGCCGCTTAGCTCGATCTTGTGCTTGTCGATGTCGACCGACAGCACGCTTGCGATCGCCGCGGCAATGTCGGCGTTGGTCACCGCGCCAAAAAGCTTTCCGTTTCCTCCGGCCTTCGCCTTGACGGCGAGCTTTGCGGCCTCGAGCCGCGCGGCGAGCGCCTTGGCTTCCTCGAGCTCTGCAAGGTTGCGCCGCTCGCGCGCCTTCTGTTGCGCGTCGCGTTGCGCGAGCGCGCCCTTATCGGCCTCGTCCGCTAGCTTGCGCGGCAGCAGATAGTTGCGCGCATATCCGTCGGCGACATCGACGACGTCCCCGCGCTTGCCGAGCGCCGCGACGTCGCGCAAGAGAATCAGCCGCACGAGCGACCTATTCGGAGCCGAAGGGCAAAAATGCGATCAGGCGGGCTCGCTTGACGGCCGTCGTCAGCATGCGCTGATGCTTGGCGCAGTTGCCTGAGATCCGGCGGGGGACGATCTTACCGCGTTCGGAGACGTAGCGCTTGAGTCGCGCGACGTCGCGGTAGCTGACCGCGATGGCGCGATCCGTACAAAAACTGCACGGCTTACGCTTGGGACGCCGTTCTCTGACGGCGCGTTTGAGCTTGGTTGGCATGGTTTCCTTTCGACTAGGTGGTTGCCGGTCCATGGAACCCTGTGCGGACTCCGGACCCTAGCCAGGTGACCCCCAAATAGGAGCCACCACCAGCCCCGCGCGGTGACGGGGGCGGATTTCGGAACGTATGTTCGGACAATTGCCGCCGCGCCCTGCCCATCTGAATGACGGCTCGCTCGCAATGGTGTATACTGCATGAGTTACCCAGGTTTCGAAGCCCGCTAGAAGTTTACTAAAGCGAGTCGGATCCGGAGAACAAGTCACCCAAATTTTAGGAGATTCGCTCGTTTATGTATACCGATGAAATGCTCACGTGCGTTGACTGCGGGCAGCAGTTCGCTTTTACCGCTGGAGAGCAAGAATTTTCGCAATGAAGGGCTTTACCAATAAGCCCAGCCGTTGCACCGATTGTCGCGCGGCCCGCAAGGCCGGCCGCTCGTCGAACGGCGGGGGCGCCCGCGGGGGGGGCATGCGGGAGATGTTCAAGGCCACGTGCAGCCAGTGCGGCGGCGTCGCCGAGGTTCCATTCCAGCCGCGCGGCGACAAGCCGGTTTATTGCCGCGACTGTTTCGCTACCCGCCGGTCCTCGTACCGGTAACCTCTTCGCGCGACGACCGCGCCTAGCATAACCGAGAGCCTGCCTCCACGGCAGGCTCTTTTTCATCCGCCGTGCAAATCGCAGCGGCGATGGAGCGGTGGGCGCGGTATGGCACGGGTGCCGGGTTGGCGATCATTCATCTGGGCGCCCTCTGCGCATTCTTGCCCGCCTTCTGCAGCCTCTCGGGCTTCGTCGTCGCCGCAATCGTCGCGTATCTCACCGGCGTGCTTGGAATAACGCTGTGTTACCATCGCGTTCTCACGCACCGCAGCCTGCGGCTGCGCAAGCCGCTGGAGTATCTCTTTGCGCTGTTCGGCACGCTAGCGTTGCAGGGCGACCCGATTCGCTGGGTCGCAGTGCACCGCAAGCATCATGCGAACGCCGATCACGAAGGCGATCCGCACGACATTCGCATGGGATTCCGGTGGGCGCACGTGGATTGGCTCTACCGCCACAACGTCGCCATGCCCTCACCCGAAGAAATCACACGCTTCGCGCCGGACCTCTACGCCGATCCGTTCTATCGCGCGCTTCAGTATCTCGCCCTTCCGCTGCAGCTCGGACTTGCGGCCGCGCTGTTCGCGCTCGGCGGCTGGGCATGGGTGATCTGGGGCATCTTCGCGCGACTCGTCTTCAGCTATCATTCGACGTGGCTGGTCAATAGCGCGGCTCACATGCTCGGCTATCGCACGTTCCGCACGACCGACCGCTCGACCAACTGCTGGTGGGTAGCGGCGTTGTCGTTCGGTGAGGGCTGGCACAACAACCATCACGCCTTTCCGTTTTCCGCGCGCCACGGATTACGCTGGTTCGAGATCGACATGACCTGGTGGCACGTCCGGGCGCTAGCCTTCCTGCGGCTGGCCGACCGCATCCGCATTCCGAGCGCGCCGATGCAACGTCGGCTCGCGTACGCAAACGTGCGTTCGTTTGGGACGACCGGCGCAGATACGGTATACTGACCACATGAATCAGCCTCGCCAACATTGGGAGCGGCCCGACTTTCGAGAGCATCCGCTTGGCGCTGAGGTTACGGCATACCTGACCTCACCGATTCGCAAGCCGAAACTCTAGCCGCGCCACCATCGCGACGGCGACACTCGACCTCGTCGATCGGCTGCACGCCGTCGGCGAGGCGCGGTATCACGACAAGCATCCTTTCCATCAGCGGCTCGTCGCCGGAACGCTGGACCGCCCGCAGGTTCAGGCATGGGTCACGAACCGCTACTACTATCAGAAGCAGATTCCGATAAAGGACGCGGCGATTCTCGCCAACCTGCCGTCGGCGCCGCATCGGCGAGTTTGGATCGCGCGGATCACCGATCACGACGGCATCGGCGACGGCCGAAGCGGCGGAACGGCCGCGTGGCTCGCGCTCGCGCGCGCGGTCGGGCTCGACGAGGCCGACGTGCTCTCCGAGCGCGGAGTCGTCCCGGCCACGCGCTTCGCCGTGGACGCATACGTGACGTTCGCGCGCACGAAGCCCTGGGTCGAGGCCGTGGCCTCTTCGTTGACCGAGCTCTTCGGGCCGCCCGTTATGGAGCGCCGGGTGGCAGCGATCGTCGAGCGCTACCCATGGATCGATCCGGCCGGCCTCGAGTACTTCCGCAGGCGTATTCCGCTCGCCAAGCGCGACGCCCGGACCGCCCTGGCGTGGGTCTTGGAAGAAGCGACGACGCCCGAGATCGCGCGGCGCTGCGTCGAGGCGCTGGAGTTCAAGTGCGACGTGTTGTGGGCGATCCTCGACGCAACGGCGCTCGCGAGCGGCGTCTTTTCGTGAACGACCAGACGATCCCGCGATTCGGCAAGGGCGTCAAGCTCCGCCACGACGTCGACGGCGTCGCGATGCTTCTCGTACCCGAGGGCGCGCTCGAGCTCAACCGGCCGGCGGCCGCGGCGCTCGAGCTCGTCGATGGCGAGCGCAGCATTGACGAGATCGTCTCCGCGATCGTCGCGCGTTTCGACGTGACGCTCGAGCTCGCGCACGCGGACGTCCACGAATTGTTCGAGCGCTTGAAAGAACGGGGCTTCCTGCGGTGACGAGGCCGATGTCGCTGCTCTGCGAGCTGACGTACCGCTGCAACCTGCAGTGCCCGTACTGTTACAATCCCCTGGCGCTGCGGGATTACCGCGACGAGCTTTCGACGGAGCAGTGGCGCGGCGTGCTGTCCCAGGCGGCGGAGCTCGGCATCGTTCAGACGCACTTCTCGGGCGGCGAGCCGACGCTGCGGCGCGACCTCGCGGCGATCGTGGGGTGCGCCTCGGGTGCGGGCCTCTACACGAACCTGATCACGCAAGGCACGTTTCTAGACGACGCACTGCTCGACGAACTGCTCGCGAGCGGGCTCGATCATGTGCAGATCAGCATCCAGGCGCCCGAGGCCGCGCTCGCGGACCGCATTGCGGGCGCGACGGCGCACGAGCGAAAGCTCGCGGCGCTCGAGCGCGCACTGCAACGCGATGTCGCGGTGACGCTCAACTGCGTGCTGCACAGGCTCAATCACGACGCAATCGGCGAAACCATTTCGCTCGCCGAACGGCTCGGCGTTCGGCGCCTAGAGCTCGCCAACGTCCAGTTCTATGGATGGGCGTATCGCAATCGTTTGGCGCTGATGCCGACGCGCGAGCAGGTGGAGCGCGGCGAAGCCATCGTAGCAGTGGCTCGCGAGCGCCTGCGCGGCGCGATGGAGATCGTGTACGTGCTGCCCGATCACTTCGACGAGTTCCCCAAGCCGTGTATGAACGGTTGGGGCCGGCAGTTCATGACCGTGATGCCGGACGGAACGGTTTTGCCGTGTCCCGCGGCGGCGGCGATCCGCATGCTGCGCTTCGAGAACGTGCGCGATCGCCCGCTCGGCGAAATCTGGCGCGACTCTGAGTCGTTTTTGCGCTACCGCGGGACCGGTTGGATGCCCGAACCCTGCCGATCGTGCGATCGCCGCGAGCTCGATTGGGGCGGCTGCCGTTGCCAGGCGTTCCTTCTTACCGGCGACGCCGGCGCGACCGATCCGGTCTGCTCGTTGAGTCCGCAGCATCGGCTGGTGGTGGCGCTGCGCCACGACAACGAGGGTCGCGAGCCGGTCGCTCGTCGGGCGTGATCGTCCGCGTTCTCGGCTCCGCCGCGGGCGGCGGCGTCCCGCAGTGGAATTGCGCCTGCGCGAACTGCGCGGCGGCGCGCGAGGGCCGGCAATCGCGGCGCACGCAATCGAGCGTCGCCGTCAGCGCTGATGGCGCGGAGTGGCTGCTCCTGAACTGCTCGCCCGACGTCGCAGCGCAGATTGAGGCTTTCCCGCCGCTGCATCCGCAGCGACCGCGCGGGACGCCGATCGCCGGCATGTTGCTGACGGATGCAAACGTCGATCATCTGGGAGGCCTCGCGGTGTTGCGCCAGCACGGCGACAGCGGATTTGTCCTGCGATCGAGCGCCGCAGTGCGCGCGACCGCCGAGGCGCAGCCGGCATTCGCCGCCTTCATGCGCTCGCCGCATCGCTGGCTGGAGGCGCCGCTCGGCGCGGAGTGCGGCGCTGAGAGCGACGTCGACCTCGTCGGCAACCACTTCAGCGTGTGCGCGATTCCCGTGCCGGGGACGACCCCCGGCTACGACGGACGACGAGGCGTACGCGGCGCGGTGGTCGCGTACGAGATCGCCGAGCGTAGCGTCCTGAGCCCTTCGGCTCCGCTTCGACAGGCTCAGCGTCGCTCAGGACAGGCTCTGTCGAAGGGCAAAACGCTGCTCTTCGCGCCCGTATTCGCGCAGATCGACGCGACGCTCGCGAGTGCGATCGAGTCCGCGAGCGTCGCGTTCCTCGACGGATCGTTCTACAGCGACGACGAGCTCGTCGCGCTGGGTCTTGCACGAAAGCGCGCGCGCTCGCTCGGTCACCTGCCCGTCGGCGGCGCCGGCGGCACGCTCGAGCGGCTGCGCGACAAATCGGTGCGCGCGATCTTCACGCACCTTAACAACTCCAACCCGATGCTTGATCCCGATTCGCCTGCCGCGGCGCGCGTGCGCGAGCTCGGCGCCGAGGTCGCGTTCGACGGGATGGAGTTTAGCGTCTAAAAGTCGTCGTCCGGCTCGAGCTCCGCCCGGCCGTCGTCGGCGAAGAACGACGCCTGGCGCATCGTCGGGATCGGCTCGAACGGCAGCGCGCGCTGCGAGAAATCGAAGCAATCTGCGAGGTCCGCTGCGCGCGCGTCGGTCGTGTGCAGCGATTGCAGCGCGAACGCCGTTTCCACGAACTTCACGATGCTGCCGAACTCGTACCGCTGGTGGGACACGTAGTGATGCTTTGCCCACGGAGAGATCACGATGAAGGGCACGCGCGGGCCGAGCCCCATGCGGTCGAGCTGCGGGGGCGCGACGTGATCGTACCAGCCGCCCCAGTCGTCCCATACCACGAAGATCGCGGTACTGCTCCAGTCGCGGCTTTCGCCGATGGCGTTGACGACCGCCGCGACCCATTCCGGCCCGTACTGTCCGGTGCCGTGCAGCCCGACGTCCTTCTTTGTGGTGTGAAACGGCAACGCGTGATCGGAGTTCTGCATCTTGGGTACCACCCACGTGATCGACGCGACGTTGCCGGCGCGAGCGTCGGCGAGGACGCGCGTCTCAGGCGAAACGACGTTTCGCCAGCGCGACGAGTACCGAATGTGCGCAATCGCATCGAAGGCCGACCAGATGCTGCCCAGACGGTTGATCGCCGGCGCGTAGTAGCGCCAGGTCACGCGAGCATCGCTCGCCACGTCGGCGATCGTCGGAAAGTCGAGGCATGGGAAGATGCCGGGATCGATCTCGCGTCCGTCGGGCGCCATCAAAGCGACGCGGGTGTAGAGCGGCGAGTCGCAGCCCCAAGCAAAACGCGTCGTGCCGAGGTGGTTGGGATTGCTCGCGGTGTATGCGGCCTGGCCCGCGATAAGATAGAGGTGCGCCGGGAAGCTCGGGCCGGTGTTGGACTGGAACATCCGGTCGGCGAACGTGAAGCGCTCCGCCATCGTCCAGTAGGGCACGACCTGATCCTCGGGCACGTATGCGTAAGGGAAATCCCTCGGCTGCCTGGGGTATGTCGCGACGCTCGCGAAGCCATCCATCCGCCCGCCGTCGTATTCCGTTACCCAGGCGCGATGCTGATGGTCAACGTCGGCCGGATAACCCAGGTCAACGGGGCGCAGGGAAACGGGACCGATGCGCCGTTCTCCGAACCTTACCGTATCGGCGCCCGGAAAGCCGTTGAAGAGGTTGTCGACACTGCGATTCTCCTGCATGACGATGACGACATGTTTGATGTGAGCGCGCACGTCGCTAACGAAGCGGGCGTTCGTCGCTCCCATCGCCACCCACGCGAGTGCCAGCGCCGGGCCCTTCAAGGGCGTGCCGCTCATGATTCCTTAAGTACCCGGGAAGACTCTTAAAGTATGGGCGTGTTCCTGGAACGGCTGGTCGCGACGCTCACGATAGCCATCGTTGCGTGGTCTCAGTTCCGCATGGGTCCGCAGAACAACGCCGTCGTCGGCGGCGCGCTGCGGGCCGCCTGGCGCACCGAGACCGGCGGCCAGATCTCGGCGAGCCCGACGGTCGTCGACGGCACGCTCTACATCGGCAACAACAACGGCTCGCTCTACGCGCTCGACGCGCAAACCGGGCAGATCCTCTGGAAGGCGCACGTTCCCAATCCGTTGATGAGCGCTCCGTTGATCTTCGGCGACCTGGTGATCGTGGGCGAAGGCGATCCGACGAGCCGAACGTCGTCGCCCTCCGAGCCCGTGATGGTAGGCCAGGGTCCCAGCGCGCTGATCGCATTCGATCGCGGGACCGGTACGATGCGCTGGCAGACGATGCTCGCAGGATCCGCGATGCCGACGCCCGCGATCGTCGGCGGTGTGCTCGTGCATCACGACGGAGCCGGATGGATCAGCGGCCTCGATCCGGCGACCGGCGAGAAGAAATACGCGCGCTCGCTCGGATCGATGGCGTCGATGACCGCGATGCTGCCCGTCGGCGACGGCGACTTCGTTACGATGGGCGTCGGCAGCAACGCCGCATGGCGACTGCATGCCGACGACGGAGCCCTCATATGGCGCAGCCCCTTCTCCAAAGGCGCCTCCGGTATAGGAGATTGCCCTCCCGTTACCGACGGCGCGCGAGTGTTTTGCGATTACGTATCCCCGGTCTTTCCGGATACTTCGACGGTCATCGGCAATCTCACCGTCGAGCGCGTCTACGCCCTGGACGTTAAGAGCGGCGCCCCGGTCTGGGACGTCGCGCTGGAGAGCGGCTCGCTACCGATCCGAAACGAGGCCGCGATCCCGCTCCTCGCACAGGGCCTGCTCTATCTCGGAAGCGCCATCGCGCCGTGGATGCACGCCCTCGACGCGACCAGCGGGATGCTCGTGTGGGAGGCGCCGACCAAGGGCGCCGTCAAGGGCGGCCTCGTCGACGTCGATGGGATTGTCTACTTCGGCGACCTGGGCGGCTACCTGTGGGCGCTCGACGCCAAGACCGGCCGCGTCCTCGGCGACAAGCTGATGCACACGCCGTTCAACGTCGGCTCGCCGATCGTCGTCGGCAGGACGCTCGTGATCGGCAGCGACTCGGGCGCGGTGATCGCGATCCCCCTCGAAGACATTCGCAACTCACACGATTCGTAGCGGTCGTTTCGCTCTTTAGCGCTCCGTCGACCAGACTTGCTTCAGTGTGCCGAGCGTCGGACGGGGAGTCAGCTTATCGACGGCGCCGAAGCCTTTCGAGATGGCGTTGAGGCCGTACCACGCTTCATCCTTAGCACATCCCGGAAAATAATTCGTGAAGTTGAGGTCGCCCACATGCTTGGCCCGAAATGCCCAGTCGTTGACGTCGGCCTTCCACCACTCGTCGGTCCACTCTAGATAGAACCCGCCGGAAACGACGCCATCGGTTTTGTAGCCCTTATAAAGAAGTTCCGCGCTGTTCTTCACGTAGTCCTCAAGGCCGGCCATATTGGGATTCTTTGCGCTTCCGTTCGGCAGTTCCGCGACGTCTCGGGTTAGCGGCTCCTTTGTCGGTTTAAGAGGATCGCACACGCCGTTTTTATCCGGGTTGTCTTTCGGATAGGAATACGTGTTTGCTTGAATGGTATGATATGCGGCCGTCCCGCCGTACTCCGTGAACATGACCGGCTTAGCCGTGGTATCCCGGACCTGCGTCAGCAGGTCTGGGTACTCCGTAAACGAGCGCCCACGGAACGTGTTGTCGCCCCATACGTCGACCGCTGCGTGGTATTTCTCGCCGTAGTAGATTTGGGCTATTTGTTTCCGGCCTTTGTAGTCAAACGTGGTAAGGCCGTCGAAATCGGATGTCGTCACGAGCTTCTTTGCGCCCTGATCTTGGAACCCGCGTTTCGCCGACAGCGCGATCCGGTTGAAGGCTGCCCACCACGCCGAGTTGTCCCGGTTATCCTCGTTTATGATCTCGTTGCTGATCGCTACGCCCATGACGGCCGGATACTTCGCGTACAATTTGTCGAGTTGATAATACTGATTCACGAGGCTGTCCACCGAGTGTGTGTTCAAAAGAACGTTGCTAGCGAAGTGGATGCTCATGAGCACGAAGATGGGGTCCCTGCCGTTGTTCCAGGCGGCATCGAGAAACTCGTTGATCGTGCCCACGTGCGCCTCCGGTCCTTCCGCATAAGGCGGCGGAGTGACGTTGTAGACGTGGATCGCGTTGACGCCCATCGCCCTCAACAAAGGAAGGTCCCGCGACCAAATGTCCTTGTTGCTGTTGCGCAGCGGTGAGTTACATGCCGGCGGATCCGTAACGAAGCCGCCGATCGGGGTCGGCGAATAGGCGACCCCCTTAACGAAGAAGTTACGCGGCGCCGCACCTCCAACGCGGTATTCTATGTAGCGCCCCTTTGTGGTGAATTCGGTATTCGTCGATGGCCTGCTGCTGCCGCCCTTGCCCTCGCAAGGATCGGCGCCGAGGCTTCGCAGCCGTGACGACGCTTCGGCAGCCGCCGACGTCGGGGTGCCCGGACCGACGCCCGCGGAGCCGCCGCAGCCGGCGAGAAGAAAAACGGCCGTGCATATGCCGACGGCCCGGCGGCTAAAAGCTAATGACTTCATGTACCTCTCCGATAGCAACTTTTGCGCGCTCCGGTATGGAGCGCGAACTCACCCGACGTTCTCAGCGAGACACCAGCCAACCTCCTGAATGCGAACGCTGTACGTGCTAGAGACCGCCTCCTGGCTCGCCGTTCTTCCTAGCCTGTGCAACAGAGCCGGCGAGCATTCCACGCCTGCGGACGTCAGTGCGAAACGCCTGCCGACTCCGTCGCCCTCGGCTCGTGGCTAAAACAGATTCCAGAGGTACTGATTGTAGACTTCGTGGTGGTACTGCACCTCTTGCGCTTTCACGAAGGTTCCGAGTAGCCGCGGGCAGCGATCGGCACTGGCCTGTTTGAGGTCGGCGTAGCGCGTCTTCACCTCGTCGCCGAGCAGCTTGCTCGTCCACTCCGATGCACGGAAAGCGGCGAGCGCGTCGTAGATGTTGTCTGGCAGATAGCGATCGGCTTGGCGCAGGTTTTTGATGCTGCTCGCCGTGCCCTCGAGGCCCGTCTTGAAGACCGCCAGCATCACCATGTACGGGTTCGCATCGGGCGCGACCGAACGCACCTCGGTGCGCATGCTGCGCTGGTTGCCGATCGGGACGCGGATCATTGAGCCTCGATCGATCGCCGAAGCCTTGAGCTGGTTGGGCGCTTCGAAGTGCGGGTCGAGCCGCCGGTACGCGTTCACGCTCGAGTTGAGCATCAGGCAGATGTCGTTACCAAGCGTGAGGATGCGATCGACGAACTTCCAGCCGAAGCCGCTAAGCTGCTCCTGCCCCTTCGGGTCCCAGAAGAGGTTCTTTCCGTTCTTACTCACCGAGACGTTCGTGTGCATGCCGCTTCCGTTTACGCCCACGACCGGCTTTGGCAGGAAGCTCGCCGTCATGCCTTGGCGCGTTGCGACCTGCCGGCAGATCAGCTTGTATAGTTGGATCTGGTCGGCGGCGGCGACCACCTCGCCGTAGTTGTAGTTGATCTCGAACTGCGAGGGCGCAACTTCGGGATGGTCCTTCTCGTTTTGGAAGCCCATCGCGCGCTGCACCTCGGCGACCGTGTCGATGAAGTTGCGGAGCGGATCGCCCGGGAGCGAATGGTAGTAGCCGCCGGTGTTGACGTACTCGAACGTTCCGGTCTCGTGATAACGCCGTTCGGCATCCAGGCCTCGGAACAGGAAACCCTCGATCTCGTTGGCGGCGTTGAGCGCGTAGCCTTCCTTGGCGTAGCAGTCGTTTGCGAGCTTTTTCAGCGCCCCGCGGATGTCGCCGGCGAACGGCCTGCCGTCGCGGTCGAATACGTCGCCGAAGACGAGGATCTTGCCTGGTCCGAACACGTCGGCCGGCGCCCAGTAAAACGCGCTCCAATCCAACGAGAGGCGCAAGTCGCTCTCGCGCTGAGGCGTGAACCCGCGGATCGAGGAGCCGTCGAACGTGAGGTTATCGTGGGAGCGCAGCAAGAACTTCTTGTCGTAGTCGAGCATGTGGAGGCGCCCCTCGAGGTCGCTGAACAGGACGGTCAGCGCCTTGATCCGCGGCTCCTCGGCGAGGTAGCGCAATCGCTCTTCTTGGAGCGCGTGCAGCGGCACGCGCTCCTGACGCTGCGCCTTCGCTCGCAAATTCAGCTCCTCGAGCTCCGCGTATGGAAGTGCGAGAAAATCGCGCAGCTCAGCGCCGGTCGGCATGGCGGTCGAATTCATTCCTCGTCTCCTCGGGTGTCGGACGCGAGTGTATTGTTGCGACGCTTGCACAAGCGCCGAGACGAGCCTTTGGACAAGTGGTAAAACGTTAGGAACTTCTGGAGGTTTCCTAGACCAGCGCCTTGCTCAGACGCGCGCCGTCGGGCGAGCCCAGGCCGGTGCACGGGTCCCAGCCCGCGGCGGCCCTGTACGCGCCGTTGCTGCCGGTCGTGATGTCGTGCAGCGGCCCGGGAGTGTTCGGATAGCCGGGCACCCCGTACAGACTCGAGTTGAAAAAGCCGAGATTCTTTCCGAGCTGTTGATTCATCAGCGCGATCAGCGCGGCCCACAGCGGCGCGACCGCGCTCGTGCCGCCGGCAATGATGCTCGAGCCGTCGACGAGAATTTGATATCCGGAGTTCGGATCGGCGTCGCCCGACACGTCGGGAACGCCTCGCCCGCCGCCGGAGAATCCGGCTGGAGGCGGCGGAACCTTCGCCTTCGACTGCCACGATGGCAGGGCGAAGTAGTCGCTTACGCCGCCGCCCGAATCGCTCCAGGTCGTCTCTGAGGAGATCGTGTCCCCCGACGCGCTCAGCGTCGTGCCGCCGCAACCCAATACGTACGGACTCGAGGCCGGAAAGTCGGCGTGCGACGCGCCGTCGGTCTGGCCGTCACTCGACCCGCCGTCGCCCGACGCGACGCACACCGAAACGGCCATCGCCTGCGCGGCCGAGATGGCCTGATTGAGCGCGTTGCGCGCCTGCTGTGTCCAGGTAGATTCGGCGGCGCCCCAACTGATCGAGATCACCGACGGTTTGTTCGTCGTGTCATGGATCGCCGTGGTCACGGCGTCGAGAAATCCCTGGTCGGTGTTGGACGCGAAGTACATGGCGATTCGGGCGCCGGGAGCAACCGCGCCGGCGATCTCGGCGTCGAGCATGACCTCGACGTCGGCATTCTGGTCTTGGCCCGGCGTGCTGCTCACGCCGTCGACCGATACGATCGTCACCGTCTGCGCCGGGATGCCGAGACCCGATAGGTAGCTCGCGAAGTCACCCTGGCTGAAACCGCCGCCGAGCTCGACGATTCCGATGCACTGGCCCGTCCCGTTCACGCCACCGGGAAAGTCGTACAGCCCGGCGATCTGCACGGGGGTGAAGGACGCCGCCGGCTGCGCTGCGATGCGCACGCGCGTGTTCGCCTGCGGGCGATCGTCCAGCCCGAGCACTGCCTGGACCACTGGCGCGATGTCGGCGGGCACGCTGATGCCGCCCTCGCGGCCGCGATACGTTACGCCACCCGCTTGGCACTTCTTTAGCGTCACGCCGAACGCCGCGTTCAGCTGCGCGACGGTTCCGCGCAGAACGACGCTGCGCCGCCCGGAGCTGCTTTCCACGACGGTCAGGCCATGCGCGCGCGCAAAGGCCTCGACCTTTTGGACGTCCGCGGGATCTGCACCATAGGCGTCCGCGAACTCCACGCGCGACAGCGCGCCCGGCGGCGGAACGTCGGCGCGCCTCGAGCGCAAAAATACCGTGACCGTCGCCTCCTGCGTCGGCTCTGCGTCTCCCAATACTTGCGAGCCCGGCAGCGGCGAACGCTCGCTACCGGGAATGATCCGTCGATCCGTCATGCGATCCGTCATGTCATCTCCTCGTGGTTCCGGTGTTTTCCCCGCCCTGCCGCCAACACTTTCGCGCGGCGCGGCGTCTTGATCATATGCCGCTAACGCTCGAAGCGGGCTCCATCGAAGGCGCCCGGCGGGGCGGCGAGGCGCTCGAGCGGCTCATCGCCGCCGTTTGGCCGGAGGCATTTCGCGTCGCCCTGACGATCCTCCGCGACCGCGGTCTCGCCGAGGATGCAGCGCAGGACGCGTGCGCGGCGATCGCGCGCGGATTGCCGCGGCTGCGCAGCTCGAGGGCGTTTTCATCGTGGGCGTACAAGACCATCGTTGCCCGCGCGCTTGACGTCGCGCGCCGCCGCCGACGCGACGTGCCTTTCGACGGCGTCGATCGCACGTTGAGCTTCGACCCCAGCGACGCGCTCGATCTCTACCGCGCCCTCGAGAGGCTCTCCCCGAAGCAGCGCGCCGCGACGCTGCTTCACTACTACGCCGGCCTGCGCAGCGGCGAGATCGCCGCCGCGATCGGCGTCCCTGCGTCGACGATTCGCTTCCATCTCATGCTCGCCCGCCGAAACTTGCGCAAGGCGCTGTCGGCGCCCGCGACGCCAACCGTTTCCGTTGAGGTTCTTTCCGATGTTCGATGATGCACGCATCAGCGGCGCCTTCGCGTCGCTGCTCGGCCGCACGAGCGCGCCCGCGCCGCCGATCGCACGCATTCGCGCCAGGCTGGCGTCGCCGCAACGCGCTCCACACTTGCGGCGCTGGGAGCTCGCCGTCGCGGCCGCCGCCGCCGCGGCGATCGCGCTCACGCTGCCGCGCGTCGCTCCGGCCTTGACCAACGCGATCGAGGCGCAGATTCAAGAGATCCTCCGCTGGAAGCCGCCGCCGCCCGCGCCGCCGCGCGTCTGGTCCGCGATGCAACCGCAGGCGACGAGCCTCGCGCAGGCGCAGGCGCGCGTGAGCTTCACGATCGTCCGACCCAAGGGATTGCCGAACGACGTCGTGGCCGAGACGATCTCGACGACGGCGCCGGGCCTCTACTCGGAGACGACGCGTTCGTGGAGCGTCGGAAAACCGGCGGTAGTGTTCACCTACCGACGATCGCGAGGCCGAACGTTCATGCTCAGCGCGACGGGCTACGACGCGCGCGACGGTCCGCCCGCGAAGTATATCTTCGAAGACATGGATCGCAAGGAGAACGGACGCGAAGTCATCCTGCGCCGCGACGTCCTGGTGTGGCGCAACGGCGATCAGAGCATGAGCGTAGTCGCCGGCGAGGGGATCACGGATTCCGAGGCTCGAGTGATCCGCGCCGCGATGGGCGGTATCGCGATTCCCGGCGTGTGGCCGAGACCCGAGCGCGGTCTGATCCAACAGTATCGTATCCCGTGACGCGCGGCCTATTTGAGCGCGTAGAAGAAGCGAACAACGTGGAAGAACACGGGCGCCGCGAAGATCAGTGAGTCCATCCGGTCGAGTATGCCGCCGTGACCCTGCACGATCGTCCCGTAGTCCTTGACGCCGCGGTCGCGCTTGATCGCCGAAAAAACGAGCCCTCCCGCGAACCCGAGCAGCGTGATCAACAGCGAGATCGCTGACGCGATGAGCGGCGTGAACGGCGTCATCCACCACAGTGCCGTTCCGATCGCCGTCGCGCTCAGGACTCCGCCGACGAATCCCTCCCAGGTCTTGTTCGGGCTCACCGGCGGCGCGATCTTGTGCTGGCCGAGCAGCTTGCCCCACATGTACTGCAACACGTCGCTCGCCTGATCGACGATCACGAGATAGAGCAACAGCTTCGCGTCCGGACCGTAGCCGGGAATGTCGAGCATATACAGCGCCGGCGCGTAGCTCAGGCAGTACACGCAGATCATGAGGCCCCACTGGATCTTGGCCGCGCGCTCGAGGAACGACTGCGTGTCGCCGGCCAGCGCCATAACCGCCGGCAGAAAAAGGAACGCATAGACGGGGATCACGATCACGAATCCGGACCAGCGCAAACTAAGCAAATAGTACTGCAGCGGCGTGAAGATGAAGAACGTCCAGAAGAGCGTGTGATGGTCGGCGCGCCGCGTCGCGACCAGGGTAATGTATTCGCGCAGTGCGAGGAACGAGATCAGGCCGAAGAGCACCAGCGAGCCGGTCGGGCCGATGATCAGCGTGAGGCCGAAGATGATGCAGAGCACCCACCACGTGCGGATGCGCGCATTGGCGTTGTCGATGGTAGAACGCGCCAACGGCGCGCGGACGAAGGCTTTCAGCACGAGGCCGATGACCGTCGCGAGCGCCAAGACGGCGAGGATTCCGCCGAACGCCCAGACCAGCTGCGGGTCGAGCCGGTGTCGGGCGAACGTCATCGCGGCTGCAGCGCGCACAGCGCGTCGCGCATGCGCGCGAGAAAGTGCTCTTTCGACTCCGACGGCTCGATGAGCGAGGCTGACCCGAACGTGACTCGGCTGATGAACGGCACGGGCAAGAACTCTCCCTTCGGCAGGATCCGGTTGAGGTTTTCGATGTAGGCGGGAATCAGCGCGAGCTCTGGCTTACGCTGGCACAGATAGTACAGGCCGCTCTTGAATGGACCCACGGCCTCGCCGCCACCGCGCGTACCCTCGGGAAAGATGATCAGCGAATAACGGTCGCCCATTGCTGCGGCGATGCGGTCTATCGTGTCGCTGGCGCTCGCCTCGCGGCTCGCTCCCGTCCGTCCGCGCGGTATTAGGATCGCATTGAATACGTCGACGGCGAGCGCCCGGCGCGCCCCATGATCCCAGTAGTCCTGCGCGGCGACAGGCCGCGTCTGCTTCCTCACCCTGCGCGGCAGAGACGACCAGAGCACGACGAAGTCGAGGTGACTGGTATGATTGGCGAAAAAGACGCTCTGCCGCGCGGCGGGCAGTCCGTCGCGGTACGTCACCTGTACGCCGCTGATCAGCCGGGCGCCACCGGCGACGAGGCCGGCGAGGGCGCCGAGATTCAACGCGCGTTGACCTCGGCGACGATGCGCAGCGTGCGCCGCAGGAGCGTGACGAGCGATCCGATGGCAACGATCGCCAGGGCAAGCGCTACGATCTGACCGCGCCAACCCAGCAGCGGCTCGAAGACCGAGAGCACGCACGCGACCGTCATTACGGCCATGCGCTGCGGCTTGGCCATCGGACCGATGAAGTAGTGCCGCGCCCCCATCGACGCGCCGAGCACTCGCGCATACGCGGTGAGCACGGCGAGCACGCCGGCGATCCATCCCAGCGTGCTCCCCCAAACGAAAGCCGTCAGTGAGTAGCCGGCGCCGACTAAGATCGCGAGGTCGGCGAAGCGGTCCGGCATGTCGTTGAAGAGCTCTCCGTGCGGCGTTTGGTGACCGCCTTCGACGGCGACCATGCCGTCGAGCATGTTGCACAGAAGCCGCAGCGCAATCAGCGCAGCCGCCGCGAACAGCTCGAGCACGTGAGCGACGCCGAAGCTCTGCCCGCTCGCCCACAGCGCACTCGCGGCGCCGGCGGCGAAGACGAGGCTCGTTATCGATATCGCGTCGGGAGAGATGCGCGCTGCGTTCAGCGCGCGCGCCAGCCTCTTCGCCCATCCGCGCTCGCGCGTGGCGAGCGGACGGCGCTTCGCATCGGGCGTCGGCAGCATTACGCTTGCTTTGAAGCGGCGGGGCGATTTGCCTACCCTAGCGGAACGGGAAGATCCGCCATCGAGTCACATTTACCTACGGAACTCCGCCAGATTGGCAAAACCTCTCTCCCATATAGGAGCCGGAATGAACGCCGTTCGTCTCATCATCTACCCCGCTTCGGATATAGCGAAGGCAACGAAGTTCTTCGCGACGTTACTCGGCACGGAGCCGTACGCCGAGAGCGGATACTACGTCGGGTTCAGGACAGGCGGCATGGAGATCGGCCTCGTCCCGCAGGGGGTGCAACGCGGCTTATCGGGAGCGCTCGCCTACGTGGACGTCAGCGATATCAACGCGGCGCTGGCGACCCTCCTTGCGGCCGGAGCCGAGAAGGTGCAGGACGTTACCGATGTCGCCAACGGACTCTTGGTCGCGAGCGTCAAGGACCTCGACGGAACGCCGATCGGACTTCGTCAGCACCCGAGCCCTTAAGCGCCGTCAGAACGGGATTTCGTCTTCGAGCTCGTCGCCGGCCGAGTCGGAGGCGCCGGCGGGCGCGTGCGCCGCGGCAGGGGTGCGACCGCCGTTGTAGCCGCGATCGCCCGCGTCGGCGTCGTCGCGGCGCGACGAAAGCATCTGCATCCCCGAGATCACGACCTCGGTCGCGGTGCGGCGAATCGGTTGGCCGGACTCGTCCTTGAGTTTGGTGTCGTCGTACGACCGGATCGAAAGGCGACCCTCGACGAGCACGGGGCTTCCCTTCTTGAGATAGGTGTTGCACGTCTCCGCGAGCCGCTCCCAGGCGACGATGTCCACGTACATCGTGTCCTCCGGCTTTGCGTCGCGCTTGTTCGGATTTACGGCGATGCGAAACTTCGTTACCGCCGATCCCGAGTTGACGTAGCGTATTTCGGGGTCGCGCGTGAGGTTTCCGACTAAAATCACCCTGTTGAACGAAGCTGACATACTACACTCTCTTTCGCCAAACTCTTTAAAACTCGTTACGAGAATACGCCCGCAGAGTGTCAACTGTATGGCACAAATGTTGCCGAACGGCTGCCCTTTTTACGGGGATGCCGGAACTGCCGGCGGCGCCGCAGCGGCGAGCGCTGCCATATGCGTTAACATCTTCGCGTCGAGCCGGACGACGAGCGCACGGAGAACGTCGTCGTGCAGCTTGAGCTGCCGTTCGAGCTCCTTCGAGACGCCGGGCTCGCTCTTGAACTGCATCACGACGTAGTTGCCCTCGCGCACGTCCTTGATCTCGTATGCGAGCCGCTTTTTGCCGAGCCGCTCGATCGCTGACACTTGGCCTCCCTGGCCCTTCACGATCTCGCCGATCGCGTTGGCCCGTTCCTCGACCTCCGCCTCTTCCAGCGACGGCCGCAAAATATAGGTCACCTCATAGTCATTCATCGGCCGCCTTGTTCGCGCCGCTCCGTGCGCCAGCCTGTGCGGCTTCGCGATATCTGCCGCTCGGCCGCCAGACGGCCCATGCGGGCCGCAACATCGGACCCAAGGGACTCTCGGAAGCCGCTTTGAAGTGGCGGTCCTACCGTATCGCCGGAACGGTTGCTACGAGGAGAAGCCATGGTTGCTAAACGCTCGCTGGTCGTCGCGTCGCTGGGGTTCCTCATCGCGTCGCCGGCATTGGTCTGCGCGGGATGCGGATCGAACGGCGCGATCTCCGACATTGCACCGCAGAAGCCCGCTTCTGACGTCCGCCCGGCCACGGGTCACCCGGTGAGTCAGTACATCTCGCACGTCATAGTGATCGTGCAAGAGAATCGCAGCTTCGAGAATTTCTTCGCCGGCTTCCCCGGCGCAAACGCCCCGATGTTCGGCTGTTCGAGCGGTCACAGCGGCGGCGCACCGCAGTTGCGGGCGCACCCCGGCTCAGGTTCGGGTTGTCCGCCCAGCGACGTGCAGGTGCCGCTGCATCCGATCACCTTCGATGGGCCCGACCTGCGCCACGATTGGGACTCGTCGATCGTGAGCTGGGACAGCGGCAAGATGGACGGGTTTTGGAAATTCGGCCGCCACGCCCGCGACGCGTACGCGTATGTGAGTCCGGATCTGATCGCGCCGTATTTAGATCTCGCAAACACGTACGTGCTGGCCGACGAGATGTTCCCGACCGAGTTCGGCGGAAGCTTCACCGCGCACCTGACGCTCGTTGCCGGCACCGACAATATTAGCAATAAGCCGTCGCACGCCGAGGTCGACTTTCCAAGTGCACCGCCGGGCGACTGCGATTCACCGCCCGGAACGACCACCTCGTACCTCACGAAGGAGCGCAAGGAGCACCACGGCCTGGGTCCCTTCCCGTGCTTTAACCAGTTCAACACGCTGGCCGAGGTGATGGACCAAGCCGGCGTGCCGTGGAAGTACTACGTCACCAAGCATGTCGGCGCAGGGCTCTGGTCGGCGTTTGAGGCGATCAAATACGTGCGCTACGGCCAGGACTGGCATCGCAACGTCACCTCTCCAGAGACCAAGGTGCTCACCGATGCGGGCAGCAATCAGCTGGCTTCGGTGAGCTGGGTCACGCCGAGCGCGCCCGACTCGGACCATCCCGGCGATCACAGCGATCTCGGCCCTTCGTGGGTCGCCAACGTCGTGAACGCGATCGGCGAGAGCCCCTACTGGAACACCTCGGCGATCATCCTGCTGTGGGACGACTGGGGGGGCTGGTACGACAACGCGGCACCGCCGCAGCTGGATTATCGCGGGCTCGGTATCCGCGTGCCCTGCCTGATCATCTCACCGTACTCGCGCCAAACGTCGCCGAGTCAACCCGGTTACGTTTCGCACACGCAGTACGAGTACGGAAGCATCCTTCGGTTCATCGAGGAGGCCTTCAACCTGCCGTACATCGGACCCGAGGACAAGGGGGGCTACACCGATGAGCGCGCCGCTCCCTTGGATGACAGCTTCGACTTCACGCAGACGCCCCGTCCCTTCGTGCCGATTTCGACGAAGTACCCGAGGTCGCGCTTCCTGCACGAGCCGCCGTCAAACGAACCGGTCGACACGGAGTAACGGCGGCTCGCGCGATCAGCGCGACGGGCTACGGCTCGAGCTCGTGGACGCTGTTGCCGGCGTTATCCGTGTAGTACAACACCGTGTTCGAGTCGCTCGTTCCCGACGCCAGTAAGCCATAGACCTGTTGGGTCTTGGCGGCGTTGAGCTTTTTCGTCGCAAGCACCTTACCGGCTGCCGAGATCTCGACGAGCGTGTTCCCGCCCTTGCCGTTGGCGACGACGAGGTTCCCGTTGGGCAGCAGCGCGAGCGCCACCGGCGCGTTGAGCGGGGATCCGCTGTACACCAGCGACGCGCACGAGAACTTCTTCTCCTTGCACTTGAACGTCTTTCCGCCAGGCAGCACCTCGATCGTGCCGGTCGTCAGCAAGTTGCTCACCTTCGAGACCGCCACGAGCGTGTCGTCGACGCCGTCGACGACGTAGAGAATGTCGGTGCACTTGTTCCCGTGGTCGATCACTGTTGCATTGTATTGGATTCCGGCCGGCCCCAAGCTGCCCCAGCCGGACCCCTTGACCGCGAAGCCCGTGATCACGGCGACCGCTTTCTTGAGTCCGTAAAGGCCGGCGCCGAACTTGACGATCGAGCCCGTCTTACCGTCGCCCACGTAGATGCTCTCGGGCGCGTAGGGGAGGGTGCAGTCGGCGTCGGCGGTGACCAGCGGCTCCTCGATCGGAGCGCCGTACGTCTTTGCCGCCTTCGCCTTCGCGCTGAACTTCTCGACGATGCCGCTGGAGAGTCCGGACCCGTACACGTTGTCGCCCGCGCTCACCGCGTCGCCGTCGCAGCCTTCGATCTTCGCGCTCTGCACGAACCTCGTCGGCTTCGAGCCCGGCTTGGTGTCGAGCATCTCGATCGTCGTGCCGCTGCCGGCCTTCCCCGCGGAGTCCTCGAAGTTGCAGACCAGCAGCTGCCCCTTCTTTAGGTTGCCGAAGGTGAGGCGCACTTGCGACAAGGCCCGCGACCCCATGTCGCCACTCTTCGCATCGACCGTCGAACCGATGACGACGTCCTTCTTCAGCTTCTTGAGGATCGACGTGGTGTCGGCCGGCGCTATGGCGCTATCGTCCACCGTGGCTTGCGCGAACGTATTATACGTCCCGACGCTCGACGGGACGGTGCCGGTGCCGCCGCACGCCGGCGTTGCCAGTAGTGCGCTGAGCGCTAGCAACGCCGGACGACTCGCGAGGTTCGAAACGTACGGCAAACGCATGCCGGCTACTGCTCGAGTTCGTGGATGCTGTTGTCTTTAGTATCGGTATAGAACAGCGCCGTATTCGAGTCGCTGGTTCCCGTCGCCAGTAGGCCATAGACCTCTTGGGTCGTGTCGCTGTTGAGCGTCTTGGTATCGAGCACCGTGCCCGACGCGGAGATCTCGACCAGCGTATTTCCGCCAGCCCCGTTTGCGACGATGAGGTTCCCATTGGGCAGCAGCGCCAGCGCCACCGGCGCGTTGAGCGGCGATCCGCTGTACACCAGCGACGCGCACGAGAACTTCTTCTCCTTGCACTTGAACGTCTTGCCGCCGGGCAGTACCTTGATTTCGCCCGTCGTCAGCAGGTTGCTCACCTTCGAGACCGCTACGAGCGTGTCGTCGACGCCGTCGACGACGTAGAGTATGTCGGTGCACTTTTTTCCGTGGTTGATGAGCGTCGGATTGTACTGGATTCCGGCCGGCCCCAAGGCGCCCCAGCCCGAGCCGCTGACCGCGAAGCCGGTGATCACGGCCTCCTCTTTCTTGAGTCCGTAGAGCCCGGCTGCGAACTTGACGATCGAGCCAGTCTTTCCGTCGCCGACGTAAACGGTCTCCGGCGCGTAGGGCAGGCTGCAGTCGGCGTCGTCGCTAATGAGCGGCTCCGCGATCGGAGTGCCGTACGTCTTCACGGCCTTTGCATGCTGGTTGAATTTCTCGACGATTCCGCTGGACATTCCGCCCGAGAACACGTTGTCGCCCGAGCTCACCGCGTCGCCGTCGCAGCCTTGCGCTTTAGCG
Organism: Vulcanimicrobiota bacterium; assembly: GCA_963722595.1. GTDB lineage: Bacteria > Vulcanimicrobiota > Vulcanimicrobiia > Vulcanimicrobiales > Vulcanimicrobiaceae > Cybelea. The sequence goes on from CAVRNN010000001.1 coordinate 1,100,188, forward strand.
CTCTGCACGAACGTCGTCGGCTTCGAGCTCGGCGCCGGATTCAGCATCTCGATCGTCGTGCCGCTGCCGGCGGTGCCGGCGGAGTTTTCAAAGTTGCAAACCAGCAGCTGCCCCTTCGTCAAAACGCCGAAGGTGAGCGGCACCAGCGACAGGGCGCGCGGCCCTTTGTCGCCGTTCTTCGGATCGACCGTGGAACCGATGACGACGTCCTTCGTCAGCTTTTTGAGAATCGACGTGTCGTCGGCCGGCGCGGCGGAATTTCCCCCGCCCGCGGCAACCGGTGCGAGCGCGTTATTCGCTCCGACGCTCGACGGAACGGCGCCGCTGCCGCCGCACGCCGACGTCGCCATAAGCGCTCCGAGCGCGATCAGCGCCGGCCATTTGTGAAAAAGCATGTCAAACCTCGCTGTAGCACAGTGAAAGGGCGGCCCTTCGGACCGCCTTTTTGACCACCCTGCAAGAGCGAGCGACCGCCGTCACCTTTCACGTGAAAGTTCTTGCAAAGAAAACTATAGTCATCGCGACGCCGATCGCGACCACGACGGCACGCGCAATCGGTTGCGGCACGCGACGAAAGAAGCGAGCGCCGAGATAGCCGCCCGCGAGCGCGATCGCCGCCATCGGCAGCGCGAAACGCCAGTCGACGATGCGCGCGATGACGAACGGAATCAAGGCAACGCCGTTGATGGCGACGGCCAGAACGTTCTTGATCGCATTCTGCGCGTTGAAGCTGGGCAGGCCCGAAAAAGCGAGCACCGCGAGCATCAGGATCCCCATCCCGGCCCCGAAGTAGCCGCCATAAATTGCGACGCAGAACTGCACCGCGATCTGCCACGGCGCGTGACGCGGCTTGGCCGGCGCGCCGCGCGTCAGACGCGGGCTCAGCGCGAAGACGATCGTCGCAAAGAGCAAGAGCCACGGTATCAGCCGTTCGAAGAGAGCTTGCGGCGTGACCAACAGCAGGCACGCGCCGATCAGCGATCCGGCGATGCTGACGCCGATCACCGGCAGCAGCAGCCCGCGATGCACGACGATCTCTTCTCGGTAACCGCGTGCGCTGCCGATCGTGCCGACCCACATTGCCGCGTTGTTCGTCGCGTTGGCCGAGATCGGCGCAACGCCGGCGAACACGAGCGACGGAAACGAGAGAAAGCTTCCGCCGCCGGCCACGCTGTTCATCGCGCCGGCCGCAAACGCGGCGGCTCCGGGAAGTAGAATCAGAGCGCGGTGCGTTCGCGTTTGGTTACGCGATAGACTCGGCGCACGTCCCTGAGCGTCTCGAGCTTCATCAAGAGCTTGTGGAGATGGTCGAGGTCCCGGATGTGCACCGTGAGGCTCGCCACGGCGAAGCCGTCCTTGCGCACACGCGCATTGACCGAACTGACTTGCGTCTTGAGCTCCGAGAAGACGGCCATGATGTCTTGCAACAGCTGCGAGCGGTCCCCGGCTTCGACCTCGATGTCGACGCAGTGCGTCAGACCCGCATCGTCGACCCACTGTGCCTGGAGGATCCGCTCCGGCGTCGCGTTCATGTAAGCGACGTTGGGACAGTCGGCGCGATGGACGCTCACGCCTCGCCCGATCGTCACGTAGCCGATGATCGGATCGCCCGGCACCGGAGAGCAGCACTTCGAGAGCCGCACGAGCACGTCGTCCACGCCGGCGATGCGCACGCCACTCGAACGGCGGACGCCCTTTCGCGGCGTCTGCCTGCGCCCGATCTTCGTGAGGTCGACGACGTTGTCGTGCTTGAGCTCGTCGCGCAAGCGGTTGGCGACTGCCTGCGCCGACGCGTCGCCGAAACCGATGGCGGCGTAGAGATCGGTCGGCGTCGCGTAGTTCAGACGCGACGCGATGCGGCCGAGCAGCTCGCCGCGCGCGACGTCGGTGCGCAGTCCCGCGCGAGCCAGCTCCTGTTCGAGCGCCTCCTGTCCCGCCAGCACGTTCTCCTCGCGCCGCTCCTTGCGGAACCACTGCTTGATCTTGTGCTTCGCGCTTGACGTCTTGACGATCGAGAGCCAGTCCAGCGACGGCCGGCCGCTAGACTTATTGACGAGGATTTCGCAAATGTCGCCGTTCTGCATCGCGTAGTCGAGGGGAACGATCCGCCCGTTGATCTTCGCGCCGACGCAATGGTTCCCGACGTCCGTGTGCACTTGATAGGCGAAGTCCAGCGGCGTCCCGCCGGCCGGAATCGAGTAGACGTCGCCGCGCGGCGAGAAGGCGAAGACTTGCGAGTCGAACAGGTCGAGCTTCAGGTTTTCCATGAACACGCGCGAATCGCGCATGTCCTTCTGCCACTCCAGCAGCGCGCGCAACCACGAAAGCTTGTTCTCGAACTGATCGGCCTTGCCGCCCTCTTTGTAGCGCCAGTGCGCCGCGATTCCGTACTCGCCGGTCCGATGCATGTCCCAGGTGCGGATCTGGATCTCGAGCGGGTCGCCGCTCGGCCCCACGACCGTCGTGTGCAACGACTGGTACATGTTGGGCTTGGGCATCGCGATGTAATCTTTGAAGCGGCCCGGTAGCGGCGTCCACATCGCGTGGACCGCGCCGAGCGCGGCATAGCAGTCCTTCACGGTGTCGACGATGATGCGAATCGCGGTAAGATCGTAGATCGTCGAGAACTCGCGCCCCTTGCTGATCTTCGAATAGATCGAGTAGAAGTGCTTCGGTCGGCCCTGTATCTCGGCGTTGACCTTGAGCGCCTTGAACTCTTCGCGAAGACGCGCTATCGACTCATCCACGTCGGCCTCGCGTTCGCGCCGCGTCTTAGCTACGCGCTCGACGATATCGCGATACCCCGCGGGATCCAGGTAGCGAAGGCACTCGTCCTCGATCTCCCACTTGATCTTCCAGATCCCGAGGCGATGCGCGATGGGTGCGTAGATGTCGAGCGTCTCGCGCGCGATCGCCTGCTGCTTGCCGGGCGGGAGGCTCGCGAGCGTGCGCATATTGTGCAGACGGTCGGCCAGCTTGATGATGATGACGCGAATGTCCTTGGCCATCGCCAAGAACATCTTCCGCAGGTTTTCGACCTGCGCGTCTTCCTTGGATTGATACGGAATCCGCGTAAGCTTGGTCACGCCGTCGACCAATCGCGCAACCTCGTCGCCGAACTGCGCCGTCACCTGCTCGCCGGTGATCGACGTATCCTCGACGACGTCGTGGAGCAGAGCCGCCGCGATTGTCTTATGGTCCATCTCGAGGTCGGCCAGGATTCCGGCGACGGCCAGCGGGTGCTCGACGAACGACTCGCCCGACGCCCGGCGCTGACCCTCGTGAGCGGCAACGGCCAGCTCGTAGCCGCGCATCAGCGCCTCCGTATCGGCGGAGGTGTCGTAGCGGCGGACTCGCTCGATCAGCTCGGTGATGGTCATGGATATCCCGCTATTATAACGCAGGGGGCCCGCGGGCGCGCCCAGCGTCCGTAGAGGCTCTACGGCGGGGAAGGGCTAGGGACCGGGGTGACGGTCTCGACGTCGAGCCGATTCTTAAAGAGGATCGTCGCGATCTTGCCATGTGCGTCGAGCGCAATCCAGAGGTAGATGTTCCCCGAGGAGCAGCGCATCTGGTAGGCGTAGCCGCGGGCGCCCGACGGGAAGTCGGCCGCGATCCACGGCCCGAGGAACACGACGTCGATCAGGGCGCCGAGCTGGCCGAGCGCCGTCGACGTGTCGGCGATCTTCGCGTCGGTGAGTTTGTCCAACACTTGTTGCGCGTAGAGGCTCTTATTGATCGTTCCCGCCTGCCACTGCACGAACTGCTGCCGCACGAGCTGCGTGATCGCGGGGTCCGCGATGGGGGTGGGTGACGGCGAGGCCGTGGGCGCCGCGTGCGGGCGCGCAAAACCCGGCGCCGACAGCAGAGCGATGGCCGCTATTCCTGCGGCGAGGGTGACGAACCTCACCGGCGATCAGTATGAAAGGAAGGCGACGATGTCATGACCCGCGAGCTTTTCGCGCCCACGCAGGTCCGTCAGCTCGACCAAGAAGGCGAAGGCGTCCACCACGGCGCCGAGTCGCTCGAGGAGCCTCCCCGTGGCGGCGGCGGTGCCGCCCGTCGCGAGCAAGTCGTCTACGACCAGAACGTGGTCGCCTTTGCCGATGGCGTCGGCGTGGATCTCGAGCGCGTTGGTGCCGTATTCGAGCGCGTACTCCTCGCTGAGCTTGTCGTGCGGCAACTTTCCTGGCTTACGTACCGGGATGAACCCGGCTCCGATCGCGTACGCAATCGGCGCTCCAAGTATGTATCCGCGCGCCTCAACACCGACGACGTAGTCGATTCCCTGGTCCATGAAACGCTCCACGAAGAGGTCGATTGCGCGCCGAAAGCCTTGCTTATCTTTCAACAACGGGGTAATGTCACGGAAAAGGATCCCGGGAATCGGAAAATCCGGGATCGTTCGAATCAGGGGTTCGATCTCCACGAGAGGACCGGTTACAGTCGGGGGATCGAAGGGCCTGCAGAAAGGATGGACATGAAGAAACCGTACGCCCTGGCAGTCGCCATGACGGCGGCGCTTGCCGCGGGCACGGTCGCTCCCGCGCTCGCCAACGGCTCGGGCAGCACCACCACGATCATCGTACTTAGCGCCGCCGCCGTCGGCTCCGTTCCGCTCGTCGTGAACTACAATCACAAGGTCCGGGAGAAACGAGCGGAAGAGCAGGAGGTAGCGCGCCGGCAAGACGCCTATCGCGATTGGTTCTATCACAAGTACGGCTATTACCCGACGTACGATCAGTTCAGGGAATGGTACGTGCAGACGTATAACACCAGTCCGTAGGTAACGAGACGACCGACCGCCGAGCCGCTCCTTGCCGGACGGCTCGGCGTTTCTCTTCTAGCGAATGAAGCTCGACCTGCGCTCGCCGAGAAGTCGGCTACTGCTCGCCGTCGCCATCTCCATCGCGCTGCACGAGGCGGCCGCGGGACTCGTGCCCCGGGATCTGTGGCGACCGGCGCCGGTGCGCGAGGTCGTTACGCGCGCGCAGATTCTGCGCGTCAGCACGCGCCCGGCCGTGGTTTCTACGCCGCAAACCGCTCACGTCGTGCTGCCGGCGCGCGCCTTCGTCGCGACCGCACCGGCATTGTTGCCAAAGGCGGCATCAGCCCGACATACGCCGCGCGCGACGCCCGCGCGACGGCCCGCACTACGTCAGCCTCCTCCGGTTGCGGCCTCAAACGGCCGTCCGGTCTGGGACGCTGCCGGCAGCGTTAATGCGCGCGCGCTAGTCGCATCGGCGGCCGGCGCGGCCGGCACCGGTACTGCCGTGGGCGCGGGCGGCGCTGGGGCCGCGCCGGCAAGCGACGATCGCCCCTGCGGCTTCGTCACGTTTTCCGATCCCCACGGCTCGCAGTACGATTCGCGCTCGCGCGGATTCTGGGTCGACATCCGCATCTCCGTGCGCTTTGCCGACGGCACAACGCAGTCGATGATCCTCGACTATCCTTGGTACTATTCCAGCGAAGCCGCGAACCCGTGGTCCGATCAGAATCTCCGAGATCCAAACTTTCCGACGCGATTTCAGCAACCGCCCCCCGAAAAAGCGGCGGATGAGCCGCCGCTCGTGCAGTACGTCATGGCGCATAGCACGGCGGACGGACTCACGCTCTTACGCGATTGCCCGCAGCGGGCGGACGGAACCCCTTAGCCGCCCAGCGCGTCGCCGCTAGACCTTCAGCTCGATTTTTTCCAGCGCGCCCTTCGTCGACACGACGTGATGGTTGAGGCGCAGCTGATCGGGGTCGAGCCCAAACGCGAGGCCCAAGAGTTGGGGCAAATGGAAGATCGGCACATCGATCTCTTGTTTGAGAACGCGAGCGGCGTCGGGCTGCTGACCGTCGAGATTCAAATGACAGAGCGGGCATGGCGTCACGAGGAGGTCCGCGCCCTTCTCTTTCGCCTCGATGATGTGGTTGCCGCCCATCGCGAGCGCCTTGTCGCGATTGAACGTCAGCATCGGAAAGCCGCAGCACTTCGTCGAGCCGCGATACTCGACCGGCTCCGCGCCAAGCAGTGCGATCAGGCGTTCGAGGTACGTCTTGCGCTCGGGCCGCTCGCGCAAGCCAAGCGACTCGACCGGGCGCAGGATGTAGCAGCCGTAGAACGGCGCAACCTTGAGCCCCGTGAGCTTGCGCTTGATGCGGGCGGCGACGCGGTCGATACCGATGTCTTCGAAGAGCATCCAGAGCAGATGCTTCACCTTGGTCGTGCCGCCGTAGCGGAAGCCCTGGTCGGCGATCGTCGCGTTCGCACGATTCATCCGCTCCGAGTCTTTTTGCAGATGGTAGTTGTGATTGGAGAGCACGCCCTGGCACGTACTGCAGATCGTCATGAGGTCGGCATTCTCGGACTCCGCCATGGCCAGCGTCAGGCCGTTGAGCGCGTCGGCGAGCTCCGGGTTCTGCTCGCTGAGTACGCCCGCGCCGGTGCACGGCGCCTGGGTCAGCTCGTGGAGCTCGAGGCCGAGGGGCTCGGCGATGGCCGTAGCCGACACGTAAAGCTCCGGGCAGGCGCCCTTCGAGACGCAGCCGGGATAGAACGCAACTTTCACTTGAACCGTCCTCCGACACGTTCGAAAATCGCCTTGATGCGTTTGAGTCCTGGAATCTTATGATGGATGAGCGGCGGCAGCTTGCCGGCGCGCAGCAGGTTGAACGCGCTCGGAAGCACCTTGAGCTGTTCGATCACGTTGAAGTAGCCGATCGACTTCGGCATCAACGTGAGCTCGTTGAGACGCCCGCTGTCGCGTACCGACTCGGCGAAGGCATCGGCGTGGCGCGTGCCGGCATTGTCGGTGAACCCGGCATCGACCGCGAGCTTACGCAGCTTGAGGATCTGCTCGAGCGGCGCGACGCCCTTGGGGCACTGTGTGACGCACTCGTAGCAATGCGTGCAGTCCCAGATGCCGCCCGGCTCGCTGTATTTGCCGAGCCGTTCCTTCGTCTCCGCGTCGCGCGGGTCGCCCGTGTAGCGATACGCCTGGGCGAGTGCCTGCGGGCCAAGGAATTCCGAGTTGACTGCAAACGACTCGCAGTCCATCAGACAGGCTCCGCAGCTGATGCAGCTGACCTCTTGGATCAACTCTTCCATCGCGGCGTTCGGGACGCGGTACTCCTCGTTCGGCGGCGGAACCGGTTTTTTATTTTGCAGCCACGGCTTCACCGCGAGGTGCTTCTCCCAGAATGGCGCCATGTCGCAGACGAGGTCGCGGATGACCGGCATGGAGGGCGGTGACTCGACGCGCGTCTTGCCGTCCTTGGTAAAATCTTGTAGCTTGCTCTTGCACGCGAGGTTCGCGTGGCCGTTGATCCACATCGCACACGAGCCGCAGATCGCGCTGCGGCACGCGCAGCGCACGGCGAGCGACTGGTCTTGATACTCGCGGATCTCGATCAGAGCGTCCAGCACGACGGCGTGCTCGGGAAGATCGACGGTGTACGTCTGATAGCGCCGGACCGGCGACCGATTCCACGGCGGCGGAAAGCCTTCGCCCGGAATCGCGTTCTGCGCGTAGCGACCTTCGGGGTTGTATCGCCCAACTTCGATCGTGAACTGCATCAGTAGGTGCGCACCTCGGGCTTCCAGCGTGTGATGGTGACGGGAACGTGCGACACCTCGGGCTCGCGGCCGGCGCGATGCGTTAGCACGATGTGCTTGAGCCAATCCTCGTCGTTGCGGTCGGGATGTTCGGTGTGCGTATGCGCGCCGCGGCTTTCCTTACGCTCGAGCGCTGCGCGGATGATGGCTTCGCCGCAGTCCAGCAGATAGCCGAGCTCGAGCACGAACTCCAGCGCCTGGTTGAAGACTCTGCCCTTGTCACCGACGGCAATTCGCTCGTAGCGCTCTCTGTAATCCTGGATCGCCGTCAGCGCCTCGCGCAGCCCCGCGGTGTCGCGATAGAGTCCCACCTTTTTGTCCATCATGACGGCGAGTTCAAGGCGCAGTCCGGCCGGCGTATCGCCGGTGTACGGGCGCTCGAGTAGTTCTTGCAAACGCGCCTGCTCCGACGCCAGCAGACCCTCGCCGCCCGTGCTCGCCGGCGTGCGCTTCACGTACTCCGCCGACGCCTTACCGGAGCGTCGCCCGAAGACGATCGTGTCGAGCAGCGAGTTGGCGCCGAGACGGTTGCCGCCGTGCACGCTCACGCACGCGACCTCACCGGCGGCGTAGAGACCGGGCACGCTCGTGGCGCCGTCGACGTCGGTCTTGATGCCGCCCATCTGATAGTGCATGCCGGGCCGCACCGGCACGGGCTCTTTGATCATGTCGATGCCGAGATAGTCGAGGGCCATCTCGTGAATCTGCGGCAGCTTCTTCAATATAACGTCGGGGCCGAGGTGGCGCAGGTCGAGCAGCACGTTGCCGTCGATGCCGCGGCCCTCGGCGATCTCCGTCGCTTCGGCGCGCGACGTGACGTCGCGCGCGGCCAGCTCCATCTTGTTGGGCGCGTAGCGCTTCATGAAGCGCTCGCCCTCGGAGTTGAGCAGGTAGGCGCCTTCGCCGCGGGCGGCCTCCGTCATCAGGAAGCCGCTACCGGCGAGCGTCGTTGGGTGGTACTGGACCATCTCCATGTCCATCAGCGGCGCGCCCGCGCGGTAGGCTAGCGAGTATCCGTCGCCCGTGCAGATCAGCGCGTTGGTGCTGGGCTCGTAGAGTCGTCCGAGTCCGCCGCTCGCGACGATGACGGCTTTCGAGCGCAGCAGGTGCAGCTCGCCGGTGATCATCTCCAGCGCCACCATGCCGCGGCACGCGCCGTCTTCCATGTAAAGCTTGGTGGCGAACCACTCCTCGTAGACCTTGACGCCGGCCTTGAGGATCTGATCGTACAGCGTCACGAGCAGCGCCTGCCCCGTGATGTCGCCCACGAAGTACGTGCGCGCAAGCGAAGCGCCGCCGAACGCGCGCTTCCCGAGCTTGCCGTCGGGACCGCGATAGAAGATGACGCCCATGTGCTCGAACTCGATGATGTCCGCAGGCGCCTCCTGAGCCATGATTTCAACGGCGTCCTGATCCGCGAGATAGTCGCTGCCTTTGACGGTGTCGAAGGCGTGTGACTCCCAGCTGTCCTCCTCGGAGATCGCGGCGTTGATGCCGCCCTGAGCCGCGCTCGAGTGGCTGCGGATGGGATGCACCTTGGTAACGATGGCCACGTCGGCGCCCCCGCGGGCGGCCTCGAGCGCGGCGCGCATTCCAGCTAGGCCCGCGCCGAGGACGAGTACGTCGTGATCCGCAATCACGAGCCGGTAGTTTCCCCCAAAGGCATCGCTACATTCCGAACGGCTGTTCTGTATCGCATGTTCGCCAAGGCTCCCAGAATAGTACGCCGGCCGCCTGCGCGGATATGCGTTTCGTAGCCCGCCGCACGAAGCGCGCAGCTCGGCTGCCCCCGAGGCGAGTCGGGTGGCTCGGCGAACTCCGTCAATAATCGATAGAGAGGCCAGGCAACACCATGTGCACGTGCCGTCCCCACCGCTTCGCGAACCTCTTTGGACTGCCGCTCGGGAGCGGCGCCCGTTGCGGCATGGCGGGCGAGCCGCCCATTGCGCGACGTGACTGGCTCGCTACCGTAAGCTCCGTCGCGGCGCTCGCGTGGGCATCGCCGGCGTGGGCGACGGGAAAGCTCACCGGCGAAACGATGCGTTACGACTTCGTTTCTTCCGGCGTCGTCAAGGGGTCGCAAACGACGATCCGAATGCCGGACGGCTCGCGCGAAGTGCTCTTCGAGTTCACGGACCGCGGCCGCGGGCCGAAGCTGCGAAGCAGCCTCGCCGTCGACGACGCCGGCCTTATTTCGACGCTCCGCACAACGGGATACAACTATCTCAAAGTACCGGTCGACGAGCGCTTCGTCGCTCGCGGCGGCACCGCGAGATGGAAAAACTCGGCGGAACGAGAGACGCACTCGTATTCGGCGCCGCGATTTTATTCGAGCATCGACGGCACTCCGGAGGAGGGCGCGGTGATGGTCCGGGCGGCGCTTCGCGCACATCAGGCTTCACTCGATTTGTGGCCTACCGGCATTACCGACGTCACCGCGGTCATGACGCTCGCGGTCAGCAACGGCCACGCGAGCGAGCGCGTGACGATGTACGAGGCGACGGGCCTCGACTTCACGCCGGTCAACGTTTGGCTCGACGAGAGCGGCGAGCTCTTCATGTCGGGAAGCATTTGGGGCGCGGTCGTTCAGCACGGATGGCGCGCATCGCTCAAGCAGCTTTTCGAGGCACAGGACGAGCGCGTTGCGGAACTGGGGCGGCAGATCGCGCGCACGCTGCCGCAGCGCGCGGGCACCGCCATCGCCATCACGAACGTCGCGCTCTTCGACTCCGAGACGGGACGTCTCGTACCGAACGCGACCGTGCTTCTTCACGACGACAAGGTCGCAGCCGTCGGCGACTCCGGGATCGGCGTGCCGAGCGATGCGCGACGGATCGACGGCGCGGGCAAGACGCTGATGCCTGGGCTGTGGAACATGCACATGCATCTCGACGCCACGTTCGGCCCGCGGTTGCTGGCCGAGGGCGTCACCACGATCCGCGATCCGGGCAATGCGCCCGAATACATCGCGAAGACCAAGGCGCAGTTCGAGAGCGGCGAGCTCGTCGGCCCCCGCGTGATCATCGCCGGCCTGATGGACGGCACCGGAAAGTATACGGCGCCGATCGGCACGACGACCGCCACGGCCGCCGATGCGATCGCGCAGGTGCGGCAGTGGGAAAAGCTCGGCGCCGTGCAGATCAAGATCTACAGCTCGATGGATCCGAGGCTCGTGCCGGTCATCGTGAAGGAAGCGCACAGCCGAGGCATGCGCGTGAGCGGACACATTCCGGCCGGAATGCTCGCGCAGGATGCCGTGCACGACGGGTTCGACGAGATCCAGCACGTCAATTTCCTGTTCTTGAACTTCATGCCCGACACGAAGGACCGCACGCAGACGCCGGTTCGGCTCACGGCGACAGCGGAGCGTGCCGGAACGATTGATCTGCAGAGCCAGCCGGTCAAAGACTTCATCGCCCTGCTGAAGTCGAAGGACATCGTCAGCGACCCGACCGTCGGGATTTTCTATACTTATACGTTGACGCGCAACGGCGACATCGCGTCGACGGGTTTCGCCGAGATCGCCGGCTGGCTCCCCGCGCAGGTACGCCGCGGGCTCACCACCGAGGGCCTGCCGCTCGGTCAGGGGCTGGACGCGAAGTACCGCGCCTCCGCCAATGCGTACCTCGAGATGGTCTCGCTGCTCCATTCCAGCGGCATTCGAATCGTCGCGGGAACCGACGATGTGCTCCCGGGGTTCGATCTCATTCACGAGCTCGAGCTCTACGCGCGGGCGGGCATTCCGGCCGCGCAGGTGCTGCAGACGGCGACCATCGTGCCGGCGCGGGTGATGCACATGGAGGATTCGCTCGGCTCGCTTCGTCCAGGAAAGCTCGCCGATGCGATCGTCGTGCACGGCAACCCACTCGACGGCATCGCGCAGCTGCGCAAGATCGGCACGACGATCAAGGGCGGCGTTATGTACGACACGCGCGCGCTGTATGCCACGGCGGGCGTGCAGGCCCCGGCCGTCTAGTCATCCCGACCCACCGTCGCAGTAGGCCTCCTGACACTTTTCGTCAGGAGGCCTCATGCTGCAGAACGTCACGGCGACGCCCGCGCGCCGCTCCCTCGAGTTCGGCATCTATCGCGACGGCGACAACAATCTCGATGCGATCCAGGAATCCACGCTCTCTCAAGCGCTGCGTACGAGCCGCACCGACGCGCGCATCGAGTTCACCGTCGAAGACACGACCAGGCTTCGGGCCGACGGCGACGCCGTCGTCTCGGGCGCGCTGCACACCGAGCAGTACACGATCGCCGACGGCGACGTGTCGCGCGTGCACCTCGTGCGAGCGCACGAAATGAGCAGCGAGGCGAACCTCTCGCGCTTCGTCGCGCACACCCTCGACAACGCACAGGCGAGCGGCGCGCGAACGACGTGGGTCGATCTCGTCGATCACGGCGGCGGCGACGGCGGCGGGCTCGAGACGCGCGACGGACGCGTCATGAGCATGCCCGACATCGCCAAGGCGATCTCGGACGGCGTAGCGCTGCACGCGCAGGCGCATCCCGAAGATGCCGGCCGCAGCGTCGACGGCGTCGTCGCGAATCAGTGCCTGATGGACACGATGGGATTCGCCGACGCGCTCTCGCACGCCGGCGTGAAGTATCTCGCGGCGAGTCCCGAGACGATGCTCGCGCCGGGCGTTCCGAGCGGCGTCGCGCACGCGATCGCCGCGCACGCGCACGACCCCGACGCGATGGCGAAAGCGATCGTCAACGACGTGATGCGCACGAAGTACGACGCGGGCGAGCTCGACTTCGGCCCCGCCGCGGCCTTCGACGTGCTCGACCTCGATCCGGAAAAGCTGACGCGCGCCGAGCGCAGCATCAAGCGGCTCAACGACGACGTAATCGCCGAAGCCCACGAGCCCGGCGTGCGCCGCGCCGTGCGTGAAGACGCACGTACGATCGACGGCATGGCGCGCTTTCCCGAAGCGACGAGCGACATGCCGTGGCGTGCCGATCGGCCCGCGATCGCCTTCTACGAGAAGCTGGCAAGCGACGTGCGGCTGAGCGATAAGGTCCGCGGCGACGCGCGGGCCGCCGCCGATGCGGTTCGATCGCTCGTACTTGCGCATCGTGAGAGCGATGACTTTAAGGCGTTTGGCGGATCCGACTACTCCGACGCGGTCGGCCCGACCGTGCATCTTCCAACGTCGCCTCGAGAGATCGATCCTTGGGCCTCGGACGGCGTGACCGAGACGGACAACCCGTTTTATCGCACGGTCGACGAAGATGCGATGACCCGCGTCATCGCTTGAGCCGGGCGACCCCTCGAACCCCGAAGGAAGGCCACCCGTCGCGCGGAATTGCAGCCAGACAGCCTAGCCTACTTCAAAAGAGGAAATCATGTCCCTCAAATCTTTAACCGCTGCTTCCGCGCTGGTCGTTGCCCTTTGTGCGGGATGTGCTTCCGGTACCTCCTCGAGCACGCTTCCTGCGGCGGTCGTGCCGGGGATCTCGCCGATTCAACGGAGCACCGCGAGCAACTACATCAAACACATCGTCGTCATCATCCAGGAGAATCGCAGTTTCGAAAACTTCTTCGCCGGCTATCCCGGTGCCGACGCGCCGACGGTGGGCTGGGGTAAGAAGGGCGGCAAGCGAGTGAAGATTACGCTCCATCAGGACACGTTCCAAGTCGAGCCCAATTTGGAGCACCTCTACCCGGCCTCGATCATCGACTGGGACAACGGGAAGATGGACGGCTTCACGAAGTGGGGCATGAACGGCAACGACGCCGCGTACGCCTACATCGAGCGTTCCCAGGTGCAGCCGTACTGGGACATGGCCAACCAGTACGTGCTCTTGGACCACATGTTCCCGACCGAGTTCGGGCCGAGCTGGACCGCGCACATCACGCTCGTCGCCGGAACGGATAACGTCCAACAAAGTCCGCTGTGGGCGCTGGCCGACTTCTCGGACGGGGCCTATAACAGCTGCGACTCGCCGCGGGGCTCGATGACCGACGTGATCAACACGAGCCGTAAGGAGCTGGACTTCGCCGGTCCCTTCCCGTGCTTCACGCAGTTCAACACGATGGCCCAGGATCTCGACCAGAACAGCATCTCGTGGAAGTATTACGTCGACGTGATCAAACACGCCGGCATCTGGTCCCCGTTCGAGGCGATCAAGTACGTGCGCCGCGGGCCGGACTGGCAGAAAGACATGGTTCAGCCGGAGACGCAGGTCCTCACCGACGCACAGAACGGCAATCTCGCCCAGGTGAGCTGGGTAACGCCGAACCACGACGACTCCGATCACCCGGGCTCGCACAGCGACAAGGGGCCCGCGTGGGTCTCGTCGATCGTAAACGCCGTCGGGTCGGGCCCCGACTGGAGTTCCACCGCGATCATCCTTCTGTGGGACGACTGGGGCGGGTTCTACGACAACGCGAAGCCGCCGGTGGAAGACTTCCGCGGCCTGGGTATCCGCGTCCCGTGCCTGGTCATCTCGCCGTACGCGAAGACGAACTACGTCGACACGACGCAATACGAGTTCGGCAGCATCCTGAAGTTCATGGAGGAAGTCTTCAACCTGCCGCCGATCGGACCGGCGTCGGCGTGGCAAGGCTACACGGACACGCGGGCCACCAGCCTGGACAACTCCTTCAACTTCTCGGGGTCTGCCCGGAAGTTCAAGAAAATCCGCGCGAAGTATCCGGCAAGTTACTTCATGACTATGCCGCGCTCGGATCTGCCCGTCGATACGGAATAGTTCTTATCGTACGAGCTCGACTCGGGAGGGATAGATCGGCCGGTTGATGACGCGCTGCAGCGTCATCGCCTCCGCGCTCAGCGCAAGGCTGGAAAACTGCGCGAACGCCTCCCGAGTCGCCTCGCCCTCGGCGTAACGCTCGTTGCGCTCCATATCCACCTTGCCGGCGACCGGCAAGAAGCGCACGAATCGCCCTTCGTCGTCTTCCTCGACATCCGCGAGCCGCGAGTCCGCGAAGATCCGCAGCGCCGCGCCGATCGTGCGATCCACGACCCTGTCGATGTCCAAGCTGCCGGCGAGCTCCGCGTTATCGCCCCTCAGAGGGCCTCCTTTTGCAAGGCCGCGTAGCCCGCGATAGATCTCGCGCAGCCGCGTCAGCGGCGGCGCGTCGACATCGATGAGATACTCGTTCAGCGCCCGGTCGTGCTCGCCATAGAGCAGATGGATGCGCGCGGGCGCGCCGTCACGCCCGGCTCGTCCGGCCTGCTGATTGAACTCGCCGAAGTTGAAGTTCAGATGGTAGAGCACGACGTTACGCACGTCCGGTAAGTCGATGCCCTCGCCGAAGGCGGATGTCGCGACGACGACCCGCAGGCTCCCCTCGCGAAAGCGTTGTTCCACCTCGAGGCGATCCACATTCGGCATCCTGCCGTGATAGAACAGGACGCGATTGCGCAGTGCCTTGCGCAGCCGCTGCGCCACCTTCGCGACCTCCGGGCGCGAGTTGCAGTACACGATGCCCTTCTCGCGCCCGCCCTCCGCGCCGAACAGGTCGCTCAGATAGCCGACCTTGTCCTTGGTATTGCGCGCATCGACGACGTCGAGGTTCTCGCGCACCGTCGGGTCGATGACCCACGCGTCGATCTTCAGGTCGTCGACAATCCGGCGAAACGTGTCGTCGCGAGCGGTCGCCGTTAACGCGAGGAGCTGCGGCCCCCCGAGATCGGCGATCGTCGCGGCGAGGCGGGCGTAGGCCGGGCGATGCCGCGACTCCTGGAGATGGTGCGCCTCATCAACGACGACGAACGACGGCGCCCCGCCACCCCGCAACGCTTCGCGATGAAACTCGAGGAATTCGGGCGTCGCGAGCACGACGTCCCACGCGCCCTCGCGCAACGCACGGAAGAGGTCCTCGCGCTCCTCGTTGTCGATCGAGCCGTTCGCGCGGAAGCAGCGCAGCCCGAGCGGATCCAGTGTGCGGCGGAGCGCCTCGTATTGATCGTTGGCGAGCGCGCGCAGCGGATACACAACGAGCGTCTTGCCGCTGCCGCCTAGGCTGCGCTCAGCCTGTCGAAGGGCGCGCAGCGCCGCCACGAACTGAAAGCAGAACGACTTGCCGCGGCCGGTTCCGAGCACCGCGAGCGTGTTCTTCCCCGCGTCCAGCCGCTCGAGCACGGCAAGCTGCGCCGCGTGTGGGCGCGCGGAGCCCAGCAGCGCCTCGCGCACGCGCTCGGCGACCCGCGACTTTTCATCCAACAGAGGTTGTTCTGAGCCCTTCGACTCGCTACGCTCGCTCAGGACCGGCTCCGCCGAAGGGGGGCGCTCCGGGGCGAGCGCGCCCGAAGATTGCCGCTCGACGAAGATGTTGACCCCGCGGTGTTTTTCTTTAGAGCCTCCCGTCAGCGACGCGATGCGCGCGCGGTAGCGAGCGCCCGCGTCGATCAGCGGCGCGAGATGCGCTGCCATCTTCCGGTTGAAGAATCCGAGCTGCAGGGCGCCGTAGTGCACGGCGATCGCGTTGGGATCGTGCGGGTTGTTCGGCTCGCGCCGCAGCTCGAGCTCCGCGCCGGCGCGCAGCCCGGCGATGACGTCCTGGCGCCCCTCGAAAGAGACGCCGGCAATCTTTGTGTGAAAGCGCGGCGCGTCGCCGATTGTCGCGTAGGGATCGCGCAAGTAGCCGTCGCTCTGCGCGAAGACGCGCTCGACGAACTCGTCCGCGCCCTTCGACTCCGCCTCGGCCGCGCTTGGGATTGGTTCGATCGAAGATGGGGCGATGAGCGCGCCCTGAGCCTGTCGAAGGGCCGCCTCGAAGGCGAGCTCCGACGGCGTCGGCGCGGGGAGGTCGCTACTCTTCGGCCTTCTCGGAGCCGGTCGAAGCCTGCCCTGAGCTTGTCGAAGGGAACGCTTCGAGGTTGAGCTCGATTTCCTCGTGGCCTTGCTCCAGCGCCGCTTCGTGCAGCCCGGCGTTTTGGGCGTCGAGCGGATCGAGCGTCGTTTCTTCGTCGCCGGCGTACGGCTCCTGGACGGCGATGCCGCCCGCGTCGCGCTTCTTCCGATAGCGCTGCGGCGCCCCCGGCGCGGTGCTGCGCGCGGCCTTGGCTTTCGCGCGGCGCTCCCGGCGCGCGGCCACGATGTCCTCGCGCGCCACTCCGCCGCGGCTCTGCAGCGCGGTCGACTCGGAGCGCGCGCGCGTCGTTACCGTGCGATCCTGCGCGAGCCCCGCTCGGCGGCGCTTCGCGGCCGCCTCGAGCTGGCGCTTGCGGAAGACGAGCACGAGCGGCGCCGAGTAGAAGATCGAGTGGTAGCCGCCCGAGCAAATGCCGACGAGCAGCGCGAACGCGAAGTTCTTGAGCGACGCGCCGCCCAGCGCGAGCAGGGCTACGAGCGTGATGACGACGGTCGCGAGCGTGTTGAACGAGCGCGTCATAGTCTGTTTGATCGACTCGTTGACGATCTTGTCGTACGCCGCACCCGCCATCAGCTTCGTGTTCTCACGGATCCGGTCGAGGATGACGATCGTGTCCATGACGGAGTAGCCGATGACCGTCAGCACGGCGGCGAGAAACGCGTCGTCGGCCCGCTTGTCGGCCAGCGCGTAGATGCCGATCATCATTGCGGCGTCGCGCACGAGTGCGACGACCGTGACGAGGCCGAAGATGTAGTTCCAGCCGAACCGGAACGCAATGTAGATGAACTGGATGCCGAGCGCGATCACGAGCGCCCACAGCGCCTTCGTGAGGTACTCGCGTCCGAGCGATGGGCCAACCGCCGTAATCTGCGACGCGGCGCGATCGACCGGCGCGACAGTGCCGAGAGCGTTCCAGACGGGCGTCGAATTGTTGGCGAACGACGTCTGCGTCTGGATGACGAACTGGGTGCCGTCGGTGCCGGCGGTCGTGACCGACTCCTCGGTCATGCCGAGGCTGGCCAGCGCCGCCTTGACCTTGTCGGCGCTCGTGGGTTGCGTAAACTTGACCGCGATGTCGGTGCCGCCCGTGAACGAGAGGCCGAGGCGCAGCATATGCGACGGCTGGAAGCCGTTGCCGCCCGCGAAGCCGTGGTAGATCATCGCGCCTAGCCCCAGCGCAATGACGAGATACGAGATCGTCTGGACGGTTTGGAACCATCCGACGATATTCCAGTTGAGCCGCCGGAATAACATGCGTTACGCCTCCGCTGCGGCGGTCTTGGCGAAGATGCCGAGGTCGCTGCGCTTCACGCCGTAGAGCTCCGGGACGTTCAGGATCTCGTTGTCGACCAGCACGTCAACGAAGAAGCGCGTGATGAAGACGGCGGTGAAGAGCGAGACGACCGTGCCCCAGAAGAGCGTGAAAGCGAAGCCCTTCACGGTTCCGGTACCGAGCATGTAGAGCACGCCCGCGCCGACGATCGTCGTGAAGTGGCTATCGAAGACGGCCGAGAACGCGCGCTGGAAGCCGACGCGTACGGCAGCGCGCATCGTCTTTCCGTTCCAGAGCTCTTCCTTGATGCGCTCGAAGATCAGCACGTTCGCGTCGACGGCCATGCCGATCGAGAGCACGAAGCCGGCGATGCCGGGGAGCGTGAGGTTCGCCTGCGACACTGCGAGGATCGCGAGCATGATGAGCACGTAAATCGCGAGTGCGACGTCGGCAAGAAAACCCGGCAGGCGATACACGACGATCATGAACAGCAGCACGAGACCGAGGCCGAGCGCCGCCGCGCGCATCGACTGAACGAGGTCGATCTTGCCGAGCGTCGGGCCGATGGTTTCCTTCTCGACGATCTTCACGCTGACGGGCAGTGCGCCGGCGTTGAGCTCGTTGGCCAGCGTGATCGTCTCCTCTTGCGTGAAGGTGCCCGTGATCTCGCCGCTGTCGTAGATCGGGCTCTGGATGATCGGGGCCGAGAGATAGCGGTGGTCGAGGAAGATGCCGAGCGGCTTCTGCAGATTCGACGAGGTGAGCTTGCCGAACTTGGCCGGGTTCTTCGTCTGGAAGGTGATATCGGGGCGACCCGCCTGGTCGTAGCTGGCCTGCGCGGCCTTGAGATCCTTGCCCGAGTACACGACGTCGCCGCTCTTCTCGTATGCGGTCTTGGCGACGTAGAGCTCCGCGTCGGCCTTGGCCTTCGCGTTGAGGTTGGGTTGGAGCAGCAGCGCGTTGGCGGCGTCGGCCTTCTGCATGACGTCGAAGGGCACGATCTTGTATTCCAGCACCGCGACCTGCTTGAGCACCTGCTCGGCCTGATCCGGGTTCTTCACGTTCGGAAGCTCGACCAGGATGCGATCGCTGCCGACGTTGCTGATCGAGGGCTCGGCGACGCCGAGGCCGTTGATGCGGCGGTCGATCACCTCGCGCGTCTGCGCCTGAACCTGCGTTGTAATCTGCGGAACCTCGGCGGTCGGATAGAGCTGCAGCAAGAGGCGCGCGCCGCCCTGCAGGTCGAGGCCGAGGTGAATCTTCTTCTGCACCGGCAGCGCCTGCCAGAGCGAGAGCGCGCAAATCGCGACGATGACGAGCGCCTTAAACGGCGCCTTCAGGTTCTTCCAGTTCATTGGAGCCGGAGGAGCTTAGCTTTCCGGCGGCGCCGGGCCTGCCGTCCGCGGCGACCGGTTTCCAGAGACGACGGCCCGTCGCGAGCAGGCCCGCGATCGCCACCGCGGCGATTGCGCTCCACACCGCCCCCTCGTCGGGCCGACCGTAGATGAACGCTCCCGACGCAAAGAGTGCCCCGTACACCGATGCGAGGCCGAGCACCCAGCCAAGCAACGCCAGAGAGAGCGAGTCTGGCGAGGCGGGGAGCCCGGCGCGCCGCCGCACGCGCGCCCAGCCCGGGCCGGCCGGTCGAACCAGGCGATAGAACGCCGCCAAGACGCCCGCCTCGACCGGCGGCGTGAGGAAGGTGACGGCGAGCCACACGACGGTCGTGATGCCGATCGTGACCAGCAGCTCGTCGACGCTGTCGACCGCGCGGCCGAGCTTGGCCGCGACGAAGAATGCGAGCGACACGACGAACGACGCTCCCATCGCGCTCACCTCGCTCCACGCGTTGATGCGCCACCAGAACCAGCGCAAGAGATAGATCAAGCCCGTGCCGGCGCCGATCGAGAGCAGCAGGTTGAAGGCGTTTTTCGCGTTGTCGAGCGCGAGTGTCAGCGCGACGCCGACGCCCATCAACAGCACGGTCACGAGGCGCCCGGCGAATACGAGCTCGCGCTGGCTCGAGCCCGGCCGGATGAAGCGCTGATAGAAGTCGTGCACGAGATACGACGTGCCCCAGTTCAGATGTGTCTCGATCGTCGACCGGTACGCCGCGAAGATGCCGGCGACCATAAAGCCCGCGAAACCCGCCGGCAGGAAGACGAGCATCGCCGGATAGGCGATGTCGTTGCCGATCAGGTTCGCCGCGACGTTCGGGAAGCGCAGCGCGATATCGTGCAACGACGGATAGACGATCGTCGAGGCGAGCGCGACCACGATCCACGGCCAGGGGCGCAGCGCGTAGTGCATTACCTGAAACGCGAACGTGCCGAAGAGTGCGTCGGACTCGGTGCGCGCCGAAAGCATGCGCTGCGCGACGTAGCTGCCGCCGCCCGGCTCGGCGCCCGGATACCAGACCGACCACCACAACACCGTGAGCGGGATCACGAAGATCCCGAGCGCCGTCTTCGGGTCGCCGAAGTTCGGGAGGATCGAGAGCGTGAACGGATGCGTCTGCCGGACGTGCGTCAGGAGGCCGTGCAGGCCGCCGACGCCGGGCGCGTGGATCGCGAAGTACGCCGCGGCGAACGCGGAGGTCATGGTGATGCAGAACTGGATCAAGTCGGTCACCATGACGCCCCAGAGCCCCGCGGTCGCGGCGAAGATAATCGGCACGGCGACGCAGATCGCGAGCGTCTCGGCGCGCGGCCAGCCGAAGAGGATGCCGGCGATCTTCACGAGCGCGAGGTTGACCGTCGCGATGATCCAGCAGTTGAAGAACAGCCCGAGGTAGATCGCGCGGAAGCCGCGCACGAACGACGCAGCGCGCCCCGCGTAGCGCAGCTCGTAGAATTCGAGATCGGTAAGCACGCCCGAGCGCCGCCAGAGACGCGCGAAGAAAAAGACCGTCGCCATACCGGTGAGCAAAAACGACCACCAGACCCAGTTCTCCGCGACGCCGCCGTCGCGCACCAGATTCGTGACGAGGTTAGGGGTGTCCGTTGAGAACGTCGTGGCGACGAGCGAGATGCCGATCAGCCACCACGGCGCCTGGCGACCCGCCGCGAAGAACTCGGTGATGTTGCGCCCGGCGCGACGCGCCAGCACGATCGCCGGTACGAAGCTCACGCCCAGCGAAGCGACGACGATCACCCAATCTAACGCGGTCAGGCTCACCCAGCGAGCGCGTTCGGTTCTGTCTCTTCGATGACCTCGGAAGGCGCGAGCGTCACGTCGCTCGGCAACTCGCCGTAGGCATAGACGGCAATCCGCAGGCCGCATCGCAGCAAGAAGTCGGCGAGCATCGGCCTCAGCGCGGCGGTGCAAACGACCGCCGCGCGATCGCGCGGCGTGCGCGTCGCGTAGTCCTCGATCCGCGCCCGAACTGCGAGTGCGGTCTCGGGATCGCACGCGTTGG
Source organism: Vulcanimicrobiota bacterium (assembly GCA_963722595.1). Classification (GTDB taxonomy): domain Bacteria; phylum Vulcanimicrobiota; class Vulcanimicrobiia; order Vulcanimicrobiales; family Vulcanimicrobiaceae; genus Cybelea. Next base: position 1,121,333 of record CAVRNN010000001.1, read on the forward strand.
AGCCAAAAGCGCTCCAGCTCGCGGCCAGCCTTCGCTCGAAAGCCGGATCGAAGATCGCGGGCTCGAGCCGCACGACGCCGCGACGCCGTAACAAGTCCGGCACGATGACTCGCCGCGCGGCCTCGGCGAGCTCGCGGGAATCGTGCGTGCCTTCCTCCAGCATCGCCTCGATTACCATTATCGGATCGCGCGGCCATGCCGCTTCGCGAAGCAGCAGCCCGAACGCGCGGTGCAACGCTCCGAACGGCAGCGCCTCTCCGCCGACCTCCTTGACGAGAGCGGGAACGGTGATGCGCAGGTGCTCGAGCAGCGTCTGCAGCTCCTGTCGTCCGACGAGATCTGCGGCGTGCGTGCGCGCGACCTCCGCGAGATGCGAGCCGATCACCGAGATCGGATCGAACACGAGCGCGCCCGCGTTCATGGCGGCCTCGCGCGCATCCGGAGGGATCCACGCCGCTGGAAGACCGTACACCGGTTCGGCTTCGATCCGCGCCCCGAACGGCATCAGAACAGGCTCGTCCGCGACCGCGAGCAGCCGCTCCAGTTCGAGGCGTCCGGTTCCCACGAGACGGTCGCGCACGCGAATTCCATACGTCCGCGGATCCCGGCTCAGGTCGTCGCGAAGCCGCACGCCCGGGAGGACTACGCCGATGTCGGCCGCGAGCGCTCGACGAACCTCGCCGATACGATCCAGCAGGGCGTCGGAAAGCGGCGGCGTCAGGAGCGAGGCCAGGTCTGCGCCGATCTCGACGGCGATCGCATCGACGCCGACGAGCCCGAGGGCTAGCTCGGGACGGCGCATCGCGTTGCGCTTGATGCGCTCGCGCGCCTCGGCAGCCTCCGCGTCGCGGCGTTTGCGTCCACGCTGCGCCGCGGCCGCCATTCCGAACGCGCACGCGCCGAGCACCGCAAAAAGGGGCCGCGGCAGCGCGGGGACGAGCGCGAGCACGAGCAGCAAGCCGCCCGCGCTGCGCAGCACCTCCGGTCGCGAAAAGAGCTGCGCGGCGAGATCGGCGCCGAGCGCGCCGTCCGACGCGACCCGCGTGACCATCATGCCCATCGCCGTCGAGATCAAGAACGCCGGCAGAGTCGTAACCAGCGCGTTGCCGATCGAAAGCAGCGCAAACGTATTGAGCGCGTCCAGCGGCGACAGCCCGTGATACGCGATGCCGACGACCACGCCGCCGGTGAGATTGAGCGCGACGATGATCAGCGCCGCGATCGCATCCCCCTTGACGAACTTCCCGGCGCCGTCCATCGCGCCATAGAAGTCCGCCTCGCGCTGCACCGCCTCGCGTTTGCGCCGCGCACCCTCCCCGTCCAACGCTCCGGCATGCACGTCGGCGTCGATGGCCATCTGCTTTCCCGGCATCGCGTCGAGTGTGAAGCGCGCGGCGACCTCAGCGACGCGCTGCGAGCCGCTCGCGATGACGACGAACTGAATGGTGACCAAGATCGAAAACACGATCAACCCGACGATCAGGTTTCCGTGCACGACAAAGGCGCCGAAGGCTGGGATGATCGCGCCCACCGCGCCCGGCGTTGCACCCGACGTCAAGATCAAGCGCGTCGCCGAGACGTCGAGCGAAAGCCGAAAGAGCGTCGCGATCAGCAGCGCCGGTGCGAACGCGGAGAACTCGAGCGGATCCTCGACGGTGACCGAGAGCAGCAGCACGATGGCGGAGCCGAAAATGTTGACGCCCAGCAGCAGGTCGAGCAGCCAGGGCGGCAGCGGCACGATGAGGATCGCGACGATGGCCAGCAGCAGGCCTGCAAACGCGTAGACAGCGCCCTTGCGCGGCATCACGACGGAATCGCCGGCTCCCGCAACAAGGCGGCGACGACCTCCGCGACCGCGACGTAATGCGCGTGAGGTATGGGCCGGCCGACGTGGGCGTCGCGGTAGAGCGCGCGAGCCAGGCCGGCGTTCTCGACGATTGGTATGCGGTACCCGCGCGCAGTCTGCCGGACGCGTAAGGCCAGCTCGTCGACCGCGCGCACCAAAACCTTCGGTACGGGCACCGCCGGCGGACGATACTCCAACGCGACGGCTACGTGCTCGGGATTGACGAGGACGAAAGCCGCATCTTTGACGCGCCGCAACCCTCCCCGGAGCAGCGAGCGATGGAGCGTGCGGCGGCGGCCTCGCGCAACCGCGTCGCCCTCTTCGTCTCTCAGCTCGCGCCTGCGCTCTTCGAAGCTCATGCGCAGCCGTCGCAGCCACGCGCTGCGGGACGCGCCGTATTCGGCGATCGAAAAACAGATTCCGACCGCGGCCGCGGCGGCTGCGACGCCTTCGCCTCCCTTCCACGCGCCTGCCGCGGCGTCGCGCCAGGTGGACGCCCGCAGCATCGTCGCGGCGCTCGTCCCGATCAGCGGCACCATCGCAGCGAGCGCGCAGCCAAACGCGAGCGCCGCTCGGAGCGAGTGCGCGAGCGTTTCGCGCGAGCAGATGCGTTTGAGCCCCTCAGCGGGATTGAGGCGTTCGAACTTCGGCGCCGTTCCGGCGAACGTGATGCCGCCGGTCTGCACCAGCCCCGCGAACGCTCCGGCCAGCGATGCGCCGACGACGACGAGCAGCGCGACGGCGACGATGAGCGCGCTCTGCGGCGCGACGAGCCGGCTCCTCGCGGCGGCGAGGAACGCTCCGCTCGCGACAGCGCCGAGCGTCGGAGCGGCGGCGACGACGGTCGCCGCCGCAGCCGCGAACGAAAGATTGGCCGCGAATTCGCTGGACCTCGCGACGTTCCCCTCTCGCTTCGCCTTCGCGATGCGGCGCGGCGTCGCTTCAAACGGTTTCTCGGATGCGTCGCTCATCGCACGGCTTCGGGAACGGCGATCGCCGTCATCACCAACGCCGCCGCGAAAGCGAGAGGGAAGGCAAGCGTGAAGCTTCCGAAGCGAGGAACGACGCGCGAGAGCGCGCCGAACGCGATCTGCACGACGAACGCCAGGCCGACGGCGGGGGCGGCAACCTGCAGCGCGACAGCCGCGAATTCGCCCGCGAAGTCCGCCGCAAAACCGCTCCACGAGGCCGTGCTCGGGGCGCGGCCGGGCGGCATGCGGGCGAAGCTCTGCGCGAAACCGAGCAGCGTCATTCGATAGGCCCCGGTGAGAAAGAAGCCGCCGGTGAACGCTAGCGACCACACGCGGCCAAATCCACTAGGCGCCACCAGCTGCACGCTCGGAGCGATCGCCCTGACGCCGACGTAGTCGTCTACGACGCGGCCGCCCGCGTATGCGGCGTCGTAGAGCAGCGATGCCGCCATGCCGATTGCGCTGCCAATCAAGAACTCGACGACGAGGGCGAGGATGAGCGCGGCGCCTTCGCCGTCACGTGCGGTCCGCACAGACGGCGCGACGGCCATCGCGAGAAGCAGCGCGAAGCCGCCCCGCAGCGAAGCCGGTACGCTCGGGTGTGAGAAACCGGGCGCGCGAAACACGAATCCCGCGCACCGCGCCAGGACGAGCAACTGCGTCATCAGCGACCCGCGTCGAGAGCCGCGATGACGGCGAGCGCGTGATCGAAGAGCCTCGAGAGCAACTGCATCGCCGTGGAACCGAAGAGGGCGACGGTCAAACCGACGGCTACGATCTTCGGCAACAGCGTCAGCGTCTGCTCTTGGACTTGAGTCGCCGCCTGCAGCACGGCGACTGCCGTCCCAACAAGCGCAGCGACGGCGAGCATCGGCAACGCGATCACCGCCGTGGTTGTCAAGGCGTCGTGCATGAGCCCGTCGAGCGCGTCCACGCCTCAACGGTACGGCGACGCCGTTACGGTAGCTTTACCGGCTTGTTATGGAGAACGCCGGACGCCACGCGCTCGCTGCGAGCAGCGACGAAACGATCGCGCGCGTCGCCGGCGATCGATTGAGCGTATAAAAGTGAATGCCCGCCGCACCGCCAAGCAGCAGTTCGAGAGCCTGCATCGATGCGTATGCTACGCCCAGGTCTTCGACCGCCTTGTCATCGTCTTTGCGCGCCTCCATCTCCACGCTCAGCTTCGGCGGGATGGTGGCGCCGCACATCGCGACGAAACGCCGAATTTGTCCGAAGTTGGTAATCGGCATCAGCCCGGGAAGCATGGGGACATGGATGCCGCCGGAGCGCGCTCGACGCTCGAACTCGAAGAAGTGCGCGTTGTCGAAGAACAGCTGCGACACGAGGAAATCGGCACCGGCGTCCACCTTGAGCCTCAACGCAAGGAGGTCATCCTCGAGCGTCGCCGCCTCCGGATGTTTCTCGGGATAACATGCCGCCCCGATGCAAAAGTCGTAGTTTCGCTTGAGCATCGCGATGAGATCGCTCGCATGCGCAAACCCGGCGGCGGGCGCCTCGAAGGTCGAACCGGCCGGCGCATCGCCGCGCAAGGCCAGCACATTTTCGATGCCGGCGCGCGCCAGATCGTCGAAGATCGAACGGAGCTCGGAGCGACTCGCGCCGACGCACGTCACGTGCGCGACGACGGTGAGGCCGATCTCCTGTTGAATCTGCTTCGCGAGCGCGACGGTGCGCGCTCGGGTCGAGCCGCCGGCGCCGTACGTGATCGAAACGAACGACGGGCGCAGCGGCCGGAGCGCCGCGATCGTCTCGAAGAGTCGCCGCGATCCGGCGTCGTCTTTCGGCGGAAAGAACTCAAACGAGAAAAAGGGCCGCTGCGTCGCGAGCGCCTCGCTGATCCTCACCCCGGCATGTTTCGCACGCCGGCGACCCCGCCCATTTAAACGCCCGCGGTCCCCGGCGGCCCACGATTATCGAAAGCTCGCCGCAACGCCGCCGCAGAGGAGCGCCCACCCGTCGACCATTACGAACAAGAGCAACTTCACCGGCAGCGACACGACCGGAGGGCTGAGCATCATCATCCCCAGCCCCATGAGCATCGCGGCGACGGCGAGATCGATGGCAACGAAGGGCAGATACAGCGCAAATCCGATTGCAAACCCGTTGCGCAGCTCGCCGACGACGAAGGCCGGTACGAGCACGCTCAGCGGGGCGCTTCGCTGCGGCTCCGGCCGCCGGCGCGCGATTCGTTCGAAGAGCGCCACGTCCGCCCCGTGCGCCTGACGTAGCATGAAGGTACGCAGCGGTTCGATCGCCCGTGCGAACGCGCGCGACGCCGAGATCCTTCCGCTCGAATACGGGACGACGGCGTCGTGCGCGATGCGCTGAGCGGTCGGCGCCATGACCACGAGCGTCAAGACCATCGCCAAGCCCGTCAGCACGGCGTTGGGCGGGAGCGCCGAGGCGCCGATTGCAGATCGCACGAGCGAGAGGACGACCACGATCCGCACGAACGACGTGCACATGACGAGCAGAAACGGCACGAGCGAGAGGGCCGTGAGGCTCACGAGGAGCTCGAGCGGCACCCCGGCGTGCCGGCTCGCCGTTCCGACGAGCGCGTCGAGGCTCATTAGAAGGCGAATAGCTCCGTGATGCGTAGGCCGAAGTTCTCTTCGATCGCGACGATTTCGCCGCGTGCGATCGGCCGATTGTTGACGAGCAGGTTCACCGGATGATTGGCGGCGCGATCGAGTTCGACGATCGAGCCGGTACCGAGTCTAAGAATCTCGGCAACCGACAGCGTGCAGCTTCCTAGCTCGACCGTGAGGCGCAGCGGGATGTGCATGAGCACTCCCATGTTCGCCGGTTCTGCAGGCCTTTTCGGATCCACTCACGCGGTCCCGCGGAGCGAATTCGGCGCGATCGCGTAGCGGCCGCCGCTGACGCCGCACACGCCGCTGCCCAGCCGCCGTCCGGCGGCCGCGAGCGTGCAGCGCTGCAGATGATGCGGGTGGATTGGTAGGATTGCGCCGACCGACAGTCGCGCGACGGCAGCGGCCTTCGCATCGCCGAGATCGATCGCCGCGTCGACCGCGATGCGGACGTCTGCCAGGTGGGCGACCTCGAGTCCGCCGCGCGGCTCGGGCATCGGATCGCGTGAAAGCGCGATGCCGATCCTGGTCTCGACCGGCTTTTCGATGAACATCTCGAAAAACGAGACGAATCCGTCGATCGCTGCAACGCGCTCGACGCAACGACCTTCGCGCGCGCCGCAAACCGCGATCAGGTTGCCGGCGATCGCCTCGGCCGCGCGATCGACGACGTCGGCCTCGATCGGAGAGAGTGAGCGGTCTTCGGGTGCCATGGACTCGCCGAACACCGCGCTCGCAAACGCCATCGCATCGGACGCGCGAAGAACGATAGCGGCGTCGGCAACGCTTCCCCGAACGCGGTACAGCATCGCGTTGCTCGCGATGGCTTGCCACGCTCGCGGATCGGGAACGACCGGTTCGAACAGCCTGAGCGTGACGGGCATGCCGAGCAGCGCGGCGAGCGTCTCGCGCACGCCGTTGGCGACCACGCATGCGGCGCTCGCCGGCAGAGAGGAGCGCACCTCGAACCGAGCCTCTCGAACGCGCTTTCCGGCGTGCGCGCGATTTCGCGACGGCGGCGCGAAGCCGAGCGATCTCACTTGACTAAGTCCATTGCGGTCTTCCCCAGGCGCGACTTGGCGGCCTCAGCGGCTTGGAGCGCGTCGAACGTTAAGTATGCGTCCTTCAGGCGGATGAGACTCTCGTCGATATCGATGCGGCTGCGATCGCGCCGCAACGGTGCTATGGCGGCGAAGCGCCCGTCGCCGGGCAGGCCGATCTCAGCCGTGACGCCGCGGGGTGCCCGCAGCTCGTCGTCGACGCCGCGAAGCCTCGTTCCGCTTGGGAAGCGCGCCAACGCGACGCGTCCGACCGCGACGCGCTGCGATTCGCGCGCCCCGGTGCGCGGATCGATCGTCTCGCGGCGATAAACGAAACTGCCATCGCGCTCGACGTGCGCATCGCGAACCCGTCCCAGCGTGTCGTCTACCGGATCGACGCGCAACGCGGCCGGCGCATCGCCTGCCACGCGCACGCCGCACACTGCGCGTCTAGCGCCGTCCACGAGGGTGCCGTCGAGAAGCGAGAACGTGCCGTCGCGCGTGTACGCGATTCTGGCTCGATCGTCCGTCGTGATGAAATACGTATTCTCTGGGGCGCTGACGGCGAGCGGATCGAGCGTGTAGTCGGAAGCGGCGGCTGGCGTCAAGACGTCGTCGTGCTCCGGGACGGCTCCCGGCGTGAAGGCTCGCCGCACGTCGGCGGCCCGCTCTGCAATTCGATCCAGGGCCGCGCTCATCGCGGCGTTCAAGAACACGTGAGGCCTCCATGCTCGCGTAGCTCTGCGTCAATGCCGTGCGCCTGCAGCGCGACGCGGACCTGAGCCAGGGCGCGCCGGACCGCCGCGCTCAAATCCGGGCGGCAGAACGCAACCAGCGTCGTGCGGTTTCCTCTCGTCTGCATTGCCACCAAAATGCGCGCGCCGCCGCGGCCGACCGAAAACGTTGCGCGCCTACAGCGCCCGTCTCCGGATGGCTTCTCGACACAGCCGGCAAGCCGCGGATGCGGCGCGCGAGCGACGCTCGACCGTTTCCACTCGACGACTTCGCCGATGCGCGCTTCCTTCGTAGTCTGCGAGCGCAAAACGCTCGTTCGCGGAGCCAAGGTGACCGCGCTGAGCGGCCGCTGCGAGCGGACACCGCGCATCGGCGCGCGCGAAGGCGCCGGCCGTGGAACGCTCGAAATCGCAGCACTCGGCGGTAGCGCTTGGCGCCCCAGCCGCAACGCGGCGTACCACGCTTGCGAGAGCACGCGGCGATCGATCGCCGCGAGCGGAGCCGCCAGAATGCTCACCTCGAGTTGCTCGGTCATCATGGCACGATGATGGCAGCGGCGTGTGAGCCGTCGTTGGTCGCGAATTTGCCGAGTTGAGAACTATGCGCGCGAACGCAGTGCGCGATAGCTCGTCAAGACGTTGCGAACGTAGTTTCGAGTCTCCGAATAGGGCGGAATCCCTCCGAACCGTTCGACCGCGCCGGGGCCCGCGTTGTACGCGGCTACGGCAAGCTCTACGTCGTGGAATCGATCGAGTAGGGCGCGCAGGTAGCGGATGCCGCCACGCACGTTCTGCGCGGGGTCGTACGGATCTGTCACACCAAGGCCTCGCGCGGTGCCGGGCATCAGCTGCATGAGACCGCGCGCGCCGGCAGCAGATGTGGCATCAGCACGGAATCCCGATTCGTTTTGCACGATCGCTTCGATCAGCGCCGGATCGATGTGAAACTCCGCGGAGTTCGCCCCAATGATACGATCGATTGACGCGCGCGAGGCGACATCGGCCACCCCGGCTCCGGCGGTTTCCGCCGCTAACTTCAGCGCCGTGGCGAACCCGCCGGCCGGAGCGGTTGAATCCCCTACGATCGCTCCGATCCGACGCTCGATCGCGGCGAGCTCGTCAGCGATCTCCATCGTTCCTTTCGAACCCGTCGGCAATTTCAAGGAGCATGGATCGCGTCTCTTCGGGCAAGCTACTCTTGTTGGCTTGACGCAGGAAAGATTCGATCCGAGACTCCGCCGCGATCGCCACGCGCGTTACGCGATCGGCCGGTTCGATCCCAAGCGCTCGCGCATCCTCGGCGCGATCGAGCAGGGCCATCGCGCGACGCAACGATGCCGCGCCGCGGAGATGATCTTCCGGGACCACCGCGTCCATCGTACGGCTGGTGCTGCGCAACACGTCGACCGCGGGAAACCTCCCGCACTCGGCGAGCCGCATCGAGAGCGTGATGTGTCCGTCCAACAGCGAACGGGCGGCCTCGCTTACCGGATCGCGGTCGTCGCCGTCGGCGAGCACGGTGGCGAATAGCGTGATGGACCCCGCGTGCAGCTGCCCCGCGACTTCGACCAATCGCGCCAACTCCGCAAAGACGCTCGGGGGATAGCCACCTCGTCCCGTGCTTTCGCCTGCTGCGACGCGCAGCTCGCGCAAAGCGGCTGCGACGCGCGCGAGGCTGTCGACGACGAGAACGACGTCGAGTCCTCGCTCCCGAAGAGCCCGAGCGTGCGCGACTGCGACGTGACACGCCGCGACGCGTTCGTTCGCCGGGCGGTCGCTGGTCGCGCAGACGATGGTCGCACGGTCGTCGCGCTGCGCGATCCAGCGCTCGGCTTCGCGGCCGCGCTCGCCGACCAGCCCGACGACCACCGCGTCTGCGACGCAGCCCCTCACGACCGTCTCGACGAAAACGCTCTTTCCGCTCCCCGGCGCGCCGAAGATTCCAACCCGCGCACCGCGCCCGATCGTTAGCAGCCCGTCCACGACGCGAATGCCGGTCCAAAGCGGCTGGGCGATTGGCGCACGTTCGGACGGAAGCGGCGCGCGCGGTTCTATAGCGACGCGGCGTCCACGCAGCGCAGGGCCGCCGTCCAGCGGCGCTCCGCACGCATCGATCGCGCGTCCGAGCGCGCACGTCCCCACGTCGAGCGTCCGCGGAGGCGGCGTCAGGCGCATGCGCTCAGGATCGCGTCTAGACGCGCGTCCATGCGCAGATCGATCGTCCCACTCTGCAGCTCGAGCACGGCGTCCCCGGGACGCAGCGTCGCGTCGGAAACGACCGCGATTCGCCCGTCGGCGAGCGCGTCGACTTCCGCCGGATGAACGCGCAGCACCAGCGTCTTCTCGCCCGCGCAGCGTTCCAGTGCCGCATCGGTGATGGCGGCGATGTCCGCCGGAGCGAGCCGGAGCTCGCGTGCGAGGACGTCGCGCGCGATCTCCGGCAAAAGACGCGCGACCGCGATATCGACGGCGTCAGCCAGCGCCGCGCGGAAGCGGCGCGCTGCCCGGATCGTGTCTTCGAGCTCGGCCGTGGCCGGCATCGGGGGAGGCCGCTCGACCACGGTGAGCGCCGGTTCGCGCGGCGGGCGCAAGAACAGCTCGAGCGGCACGAATTCTTCAGGCACGATCGCGCAGCAACTCATGAGCGTCATCAAGCAGCGGCGAGTGGCGCCGTTGCATTCGGCTGACGATCGCTTCGCGCTCGTGGGGAGGATACAGTTCGAGGACGGCGGTCGCTGTCGCCGTGGGCAGCGCGCTAATGATCGCCGCGGCCGCATGCGGCGGCTCGCGCTCGAGCATCGAGCGAACGCGTCCGGGCGCGAAGCCGGCGGCGGCTTTCGACGCGCGGCCGAGCGCGGCACGATCCGCGAGCTCCCGTATCAGCGACGTGAGCGCGGGGAGCGCGATCCGAGTGCAGGCGACGAGCCCGATGGTGAGGATAATCCCGGGGGCGAGCGGCACGAGCGCACCGTAGAGCAGCCACCACGCGTCCTTATGCGCGACGGATGGGCGGCGGAAATCGACCGCCTCTACCGCGAGCGTGTCGCCGCGACGCGCGTCGTAACCGACCGCCGCCGCCGCTAGCTCGCGCACTTTGGCGAGGTCGAGCGCGCGCGTTTCGTCGACGAAGACCGCCGTCGAGACGCGTTTGATCGCACCGGAGGGAACACGCGACACGAGCTCGTGCGTCTCGCTGCCCCGATCCTCGCCCTGCTCGAGGTGACGGTAGTGCTTGCCGCTGCCGTCATAACTCTCGCTGCGCCGCACCGCTTGGATTGCTTGCGCCCCGACCGGCGCGCGACGCACGTCGCGCTCGGAGTACTGTGTACCGTCGTATTCCGTGCGCACGCGTACGATCGCAGCGCCTTCGCCGAAAGCGCCATCGAGCGCCGACTGCAAGGAACGCTGCAGATCGGCCGCGTCGTCGCCGGCTCGAGCGTCATCAGCGAGCGCGACGCCGCGGTCGTCGAGAATCGTGACGCGTGCTGCACGCAGCTCCGGAACGCTCGCCGCCACGAACGCGCGAATGCCGGCTACCGTCGCATGCGACAGTTGCGATCCGGCGCGCAGCCGAAGGCGCACGCTCGCGCTCGCATCCTCGGCCGATGTGTCCGCAAACTCCGGCGGCTTGACAGGCGCGACGATGACGCGCGCGTCGTCCACGCCGTCGATTCCACGCAATCCGGCCTCGATGTCTCCCGACAGTCCGGCGCGCGTTTGCGCATCGACGACCGACTGCGGCGTCAGCACACCGATATTAGCCATGGCCTCGCCCGTGGTAAAGAGATGCTCGTGCGGCACGCCCGCGAGCGACAGCCGCAGCAAGAGATCATTACGGCGCCCGGCGTCGACGATGAGGTTGTCGCCGGTAGGCGTGAACGGCACGTTCCAAGCCGCTAGGCGTTCTTCGATCTCGGTGAGCTGTTCGGAATGCAGCGGCTGCGCGAAGAGCGCGCAACGTGAGGGATGCCCGAAGATGCCGGCGCTCACCGTGACCGCGAGCACGACAACTGCCGCGGCGCCTGCAACGAATCGCGCGGCCCTGGGCAGCGCGCTCCATCGGTTCAGCAGCTGCGGCAGCGCAATCATGGATCCCTAAACTTGCATGTTGAGGACTGACTGGACCGCCTGCGCGAGATGCTGCGCCGTCGCTGTCGCAACCGCGAGCGCGACGTCGGCTCGCGCGCGTTCGTAGACGGCCGACTCCAGCGTGCCGGATCCGAACGCGAACGCATTTTCCGCGCGAGTTGCGTCCGACAGTGTGGCTCCAATCGAATCCAACGCTCGCGCGAAATCCGCGCCGCCGCCGTCGGCGCTTTGCGGCGCCGCCGGGAGATCCGGTGAGATCGGCTCGACCGTCACAGCCGCTCCAACTCGATCGTCTTCTCCGCGAGGGTCTTCCCGACGTCGAAGATCGAGGCGTCCGATTCGTACGCGCGCGAAGCGTTCATTACTGCGATCATCTCCGTCAAGATGTCGACGTTCGTCCCCGGCTCGGTGTGCGTGCCCATAAACTCTACGTGCGCATCGCCGTCGTCGGAGTCGAGCACACGGAAGTCGGGAACCATGCGGGCGTAATCGGCGTTCGGGCCGGCGGCCTCCGCAGCGGCGACGTTACGCGCCGCGACGTCGAGCGCCGCGCGCTGAGCGTCCATCCCGCTTGCGGCCGCGTCCAACAGGTCGATCGTCATTTCGCTACCGCCTTAATCTCTTCGAAGCGTGCGCGCTCCGCGCCGAGCAACGCCTCGGTGAAGATCGCCGCCTGCGCGGTTTGCGCCATGGCGGCGTCGGCGGAGCGTCCCGGTGCGGCGCCGGAGTTCGCCCGGGCGACCGCGGCCTGTGCGTCGCGCAGCCGGCTGTGGGCCGCGACCATGGCTTCGCGAAGGGAATCTCCGACGTCAAACATGCGTCTATCGTAGCGAGGCCGTTTGACCGCCGAGCATACCCAAAATTGCCGTGATATGACGTGAGAGCCGGATGAAGATTGAGTTGGAAGGCCCTAATTAAGGGGTAAGAATAGGGTTGAAACCGCTCTCGGCGCCCGGTCCGCGGGGTAAAGAGGAGTGGGCACTAGGCTATAATGGTCTCCGGAAAAGGAGGAAACGTGCGAATAACAAGATCGCTTTCCGCAATCATCGCGGCAATACTCATTACCGCAATACCGCTGCCCTCGCCGGCACAGTTTACCGTCGGCGTGGGCTTCACGATCGGCTCGCCGCCGCCGCCGCTGCCGGTCTACTCCATGCCTCCGGCGCCCTACCCGAACTATCAGTGGACCCCCGGCTATTGGGCCTGGGGAACCGCGGGCTATTACTGGGTGCCTGGCGTGTGGGTCGCTCCCCCGACCGTCGGTCTTCTTTGGACCCCGGGCTACTGGGGTTACTCGGGCGGCTACTACGGCTGGAACGGCGGCTACTGGGGCGCGACCGTGGGATTCTACGGCGGCGTTAACTACGGCTTCGGCTACCCCGGCACCGGCTTCTATGGCGGCACGTGGTCCGGAGGCAACTTCAACTACAACACGGCCGTCGTCAACGTCAACCGAACGGTCATTCACAACACCTATAACAGGACCGTCGTCAACAACTACAACCACTCTCGCGTGAGCTACAACGGTGGCCACGGCGGCGTAAGCGCCCGGCCAACGACGGCGCAGATCGACGCACGGCGCAACGGCCGCGCGCCGACGACGGCTCAGGTGCAAACGGCGAAGGTAGCGGGTCAGGATCGCAACCTCTACGCCAACGTCAACAAGGGCAAACCGCCCGTGACCGCAATGCAGAAGCCAATCACCGATCCGAAGCAACTCCCGAAGTACGCGCCGGTAACCGCCGCCGACAAGCAGGCCGCGTCGAAGATGGTCAAGGCACCGGCGACTACGAACAAGGCACCGATGACCACCACAAAGATGGCGCCGGAACACAAGGCACCGACGACCACCAATAAGATGGCGCCGGAACACAAGGCGCCGGCCACCACCAACAAGACGCCGACGACTACGCACAAGCAACCTCCGGCGCAGCCGATGCACAAGCAGCCGCCGGCGAACAACACGATGATGTCGTCGCATCACAAGCAGCCCTCCAACACGATGCAGTCGCAGCATCGCCAGCCGCCCAGCGGGGCGATGCATCAGGGCGGCCAGCGTCCCCCAGGTGGCGGACAGCATCCGCCTCAGGGCGGCGGCGGCCAGCAGGGTAAGAACAAACCGCCGCGCGGTTAACGTAAGGCTCCGTTCACACCCCGCAGGGGCCCGATTCGGGTCCCTGCTTTTTTTGATCTGCTTACCTCGCGATCGGCAGGCCTTGCGCGTCGAGCGGGACGCCCAACATCAGGCGCGTCACCTCGTCGTAATTCGCGACGCCCGACGCGATGCGGTTGGTTTTGAGGTAGGCGTTATAGGTACGCCACGACCAGTGCGCGAGCAGCGCGTTGATGTGGCGGGCGTTGCGACGGCGCAGCGCCGCGAAATCTTCCCATACGAGCGGCACGAACTCGCGATGCGCGTAATGCCGCTTCTGCGGCAGATACAGGAAGAGCTCGAACCATCCGGAGTACTGCACCGCCGGATCAGGCGAGCGCAGCGTGGTGAGAATCGCGAGGTAGTTGGCCTCGTCCTCGCGCGCGTAGGCCGCATCGTGGCTCCACTCGTGCGCGATGTCGAACGGCCGCTCGAACCAGAGCAGGTCCGAGGCCATCGCGACGTTGAGCGTGAGCGGATTGATGAAGCCGCTCGTTCCCGTCGCAAGCATGAACGGATCCGCCACGGTCGGTTTCGCGGGACCGACGCGGGGCACCCAGTCATCGCCCGCGCGCTGCACCGCGGGCAGCCACTGCGCTCGGAGCGCATCGAGGTCGAGCGGCTGCGCGGCGCGCGCGTGGGCTTGCGCCGCGAGCGCGTTCAAGCGCTCCATCGCCCGCGTGCGCAAGAGCGCCGCGCCCACCGGCGTCACGCGCCCTGGATCGAATTGCACACGCGCCTCGAGCGGCGCGCGCGCGTAGTTCCATCCCCAGCTCAGCTCGAACCACACCGCGTAGAGCGCCACGATGGCCAAACAGCTCAAGGTCAACGCGCCGAGATCCCTGGTTCGCGAGCGCGAGCGAGCGAAATTGACGATCAACACGACGATTACCACGACGCCGAGCAGCGCGGCCGGATCACCCAGCGACCACGGCAGTGGATAGGTGAGCGCGAACGCGAAATGCTCCCAGCCGGGATATGCGCCGTTGACGTAGGCGCGCTCGATCCAGCCGGGGGATGGTTGAAGCAGCAGTGCGAGCGCGCCGAGCGCGATCGCGATGACCTTGGCGCTTGTCTTTAGCGTTTGCTGTATTGGAAGCGCTTGCGGGCGCGCTTGCGACCGTACTTCTTCGACTCTTTTTCGCGCGGATCGCGCGTGAGGAAGCCGTTGCGGCGCAGCGGCTCTTTCAGCGACTCGTCGATCGCGAGGAGCGCGCGAGCAATGCCGTGGCGGATCGCTCCGGCTTGCCCGGCGATGCCGCCGCCCTCGGCCTTGATCGTGAAGTCGAAGCGCGAGCCGCTCTGCGTCGCTTCCAGCGGCTGGCGCACGATCTGGAGCAGCTGCGACCGCGAGAAGTATTCGTCAAGCGCCTTACCGTTGACCGTGATGACGCCCTGCCCGAGTGCGAGCTTCACGCGCGCTACCGCGCGCTTACGGCGGCCGGTGGATTGAACGACGTCGCTGACTTGATCCAATTGGAACTCCTAGTTCGATCCCGGAAGCGGCGCCGGGTTCTGTGCGCCGTGCGGATGCTCCGCGCCGGCGTAGACGCTCAAGCGGCGTAGCTGCGCGTCGCGCATCCGATTGGTCGGAAGCATGCCGCGCACGGCCTTCTCGATCAGCCGCTCGGGGTGCTTGTCCGCCATTTCCCGCGCTGATTGCACCTTCAGGCCGCCCGGATAGTTGCTGTGACGGTAGTAGAGCTTCTGCTTCCACTTCTGTCCGCCGAGCTCGACCTTCTCGGCGTTGACGACCACGACGTGATCGCCGTCGTCGATGTGCGGCGTCCAGGTCGGCTTGTGCTTGCCCGAGAGCGCGCGCGCAATCCGGACCGCGAGCGTGCCAAGGCGCTGGCCCGCCGCATCCACGATGTACCAGCCATGGGCGGTCTGAGCCGTCGTCTGCTGATAGGTGCGCACAACCCACGTATCCTACGGGAAAGGCGCAAGCGCCGTCAAGGCGCTATGGTGCAGCGACTCCGAAGGGCGTCGGCTCGGCGAACGAGTCGTAGCCGTCGTAGCGGACCCCCGCCAGGAAGAGCCCTTGCGGGGGAGCGGTCGCGGCGCCGATCGGCCGGTTGGTCCGCAGGCTGACCGCCAGTTCCCGGGGATCGCGGCGGCCGCCGCCGCACTCCAGCAAGACTCCGACGACGGCCCGCACCATGTGACGCAGGAAGGCACCGGCGGCCACCTCGATGCGGAGCAGCTGCCCGCGCGGCTCGACCAGGATGCGCGCGACGGTCCGAACCGAGGCGCCGGCCGAGCCTGCGACCAGAGCCTGGAAGTCGTGCTCGCCGACGAGGCAGGCGGCGGCGGCGCGCATCGCCTCCAGCTCGAGCGGGCGCGCGACGTGATAGGCGTAGCGCGCCAGCAGGGCGCTGCGCTCGCGCCGGTTCAAGACCGCATAGACGTACGTGCGCTCGCAAGCGGAGAAGCGCGCGGAAAACTCCTCGCCGACCTCCGCGGCATCGCGCACGGAGCAGTCGCGCGGCAGCAGCGCACCCAGCGCGACCGCGAGACGCTCGAGCGGAAAGGCCCGACCCGTCGTAAAGGACGCGACCTGACCGCTCGCGTGCACGCCCGCATCGGTACGCCCGGCGCCCGTGAGCTTGATCGGCTCCTCGAACAGCTGCTCGAGCGCGGTCTCGAGCGTGCCAGCGACGGTCCGCAGCGCGGGCTGCCACTGAAATCCGCAGAACTCGGTACCGTCATACTCGACGGTGAGGCGCAGGTGGATTGACGTTACCTGACCGCGCTGGCGGCGGCCGTCAAGTGCGCTCGGCGCAGCTCGGCCTGCGCAAGCGCGAAGTCCCTGCGGAACGCGGGATCCTGCATCATCGCGTACGCCGAGAGCGTGCCGGCCGTCCATCCCGACACGATGTCGGTTGGATAGTGGAGCCCCAACAACAGGCGGTTCGCCGCAAAGATGCGCGCCTGTGAAAAGATCGCGTAGCGATGCCCCGGCAGCAGCTGCGCGAGGACGATCGCCGTCGACGACGCGAACGCGGCGTGTCCGCTCGGATACGATGCGCCCTTCTTTCCTGCCCCGTCGGGGCGCGGCCGCTCCCAGTATTCCTTCGCCGATGCGACGAGCCGCGCAACGTCGGCGCCGATCCGATCGAAGAAGGCCGCGGTCAGCGGCAGACGCTCGGGCGTGAAGCCTGGCCCGACTGCGGGCTCGAAGAAAAAGACGCTCCGTTCCGAGGCCTCGCGCGCCTCGAGCAGCTGCGCGGGAGAGCGCGCGGCGACCGCCGCCCGCACCGCCTCGATGTCCGCGTTTGCCTCGGGCGAGCCGGGCTTCGGCGGCGGCGGCAGCAGGACCGTGAGGGCGAGCTTGCGCGCGTCGAGATAGTAGTAGCCGGTCGCAGTCTGCGGCGAGAGCGGCGCGAGCGCCGTCGCGGCAAGCGCGAGCACCAGGATCGCGACGCGCAGCGGCATCGTCATCCGTGCTGCCGCTGCAAGGGGAAGAGGAGCACGTCACGCACCGAGCGCTGACCGGTCAGCAGCATGATCAACCGATCGACGCCGATGCCGATTCCGGCAGTCGGCGGCATGCCGTACTCGAGCGCGCGGACGTAATCCCAATCGGGCTCCGGGATCTCTTCGTTGCCCGCGAGGCGCTCCGCTACTTGAGCGTCGAAGCGCGCGCGCTGGTCGTCGGGATCGTTGAGCTCGGTAAACGCGTTGGAGATCTCCATGTTGGCGCAGAACAGCTCGTAGCGGTCCGCGATTTCCGGATCGTTCGCGCGACGCTTCGCGAGCGGCGAGATCACGACCGGATAGCCGAACACGAACGTCGGGGCGACCAGCTTCGGCTCCACGACGCGCTCGAATATTTTATCAAGCGCGTGACCGTGCGTCGGCGAGGCCGGCAGCCCGAGCTCGCCCAAAATCTCCTGTGCCGCCGCAGCGTCGAGCAGCCTTTCGCGCGTATATTTTCCACCGCTCATCTGCGCCATCGCGTCGAGGTATTCGATGCGCGCGAACGGCCGTTGGAAGGAGACCGAGCCGTCGCCGTGCGGCAGATCGGTGCCGCCGCCGGTCGCGACCGAGACGAGATGCGCGATCAGCGCCTCGTTGAATTCCATCATGTCGGAGACGTCCCAGTAGGCCGCGTAGAGCTCGAGCATCGTGAACTCGGGATTGTGCGTCGTGTCGATTCCCTCGTTGCGGAAGATCCGGCCGATCTCGTAGACGCGCTCGAGCCCCGCCACGATCAGGCGCTTGAGATTGAGCTCGGTCGCGATGCGCAACTGCATCGCCTTGTCCAGCGCGTTGCAGTGCGTGACGAACGGCCGCGCCGCGGCGCCGCCGGCAAGGTGCAGCAGCGTCGGCGTCTCCACCTCGTAGAAGCCCTGAGCATCGATGAAGCGGCGCATTTCCGCGATCAGACGGCTGCGCATCACGAGCGCGTCGCGCACGTCCGGATTGACGATCAGGTCGACGTAGCGCTGCCGATAGCGCTTCTCGACGTCTTGCAGGCCGTGCCACTTGTCGGGCAGCGGCCGCAGCGCCTTGCCGATCGCGCTGAACTTCGTGACGTGGAGCGTCAGCTCGCCGAGCTTGGTGCGAAACATGTAGCCGCGCACCGCCACGAGGTCCCCGCGATCGAGGTCGTTCCAGTCGGCGAAGCCCTCATCGCCCACGTCTTGCTTGCGCACGTAAAGCTGCAGCCGGCCTGTACGGTCGCCGAGGTCGGCAAAGATCGTCTTGCCCATCGTGCGTTTCGAGAGAATCCGTCCCGCGAGGCTCCAGGCCTCGGCGGCTGCGTCCTGTGCGGCTTGGAGAAAACCGTAACGTTCCAACAGCTCGGCGGTCGTCGCGGTTACCTGTGCGCGGCGCTGAGCGAACGGATCCTTCCCCCGAGAACGCAAAGCGGCCAGATTCTCACGTCTGGCCGCCACGAGCGCTGCTTCGGTCTTGCCGAATTCTTCCAGAATTTTTCCTACTTACGAAGCTTTCTTTGCGGCCTTTTTCGGTGCGCTACTCTTGATCGATTCGATCTTATACTTGACGAGGCCGCGCGGCGTGGCGACGTCGACCGTCACGCCCTTCTTGTGCCCCATCAGCGCGCTGCCCAGCGGCGACTCGTTGGAGATGCGGCGATTCGGCGGGTCGGCTTCGGCCGAGCCGACGATCGAAAACTCGTAGGTCTCGTTGTTCTTGAGGTCCTTGACCTTGACGACCGCACCGAGGTGCACCTCGTCGGCGGCATACTCTGATTCGTCGATGATGCGCGCGTTGCGGATCATCGCCTCGAGCTTTAGGATGCGGCCCTCGATGAACGCCTGCTCCTGTTTGGCGTCTTCGTATTCCGCGTTTTCGCTCAGGTCTCCGTACTCTTTCGCCTGACGGATGCGGTCGTTCACCTCTTTGCGATGGACGCTTTTGAGCTCGTCGAGCTCGTGCTCCAGCTTCGATAGACCTTCCGCGGTCAGGACGATCTCCTTGTCGTTCAACCTATAAACCCTCACCGGGGTTCAAGGGCGAACCCCACAGCACGTACTCGCGTATTCTCCAACGCTGGCGCGGTTTGTTCTAGGGGGCCGCTTCAAGGCCTCCTGCACTACCTACGGGCCGCCGAGGGGAGTATACCCAGGCCCTAATCCGCCTTAACGACGCGGGGTTTCAGCGCAAGCTCGTGCAGCACGCGTTCGTAGTCCGCCGGCACGACTTCGCTCCAGCTCTTTCCCAGCAACGCCAAAAGCGCCGCCTCCAACACGTTCGTCCCGAACGACCGGCCTGCGAGATCGGGCGTGGTCGTGATCAGCATCCGTATGCCGCGCGCCGTGAGCTCCTCGACGTTGCCCTGCGTGACCGTGTTCGTCAAGATGATCTTGCCGTCGAGGCGCTCGGGCATGAACTGGCGCATGAAATGGAAGTCGCCGGCGATGATTTCGGCGTCGTGATAGTACTGCGGATACTTCGGCTCGGGCGGCTTCTCTTGTTTCTTCCCGGTGGGATAGAAGAATTGAAACGGCAGCTTGCACGCGTCGGGAAGATACTTCTCGGCCATCTTTTCGAACTCGTGCAGGTCGCGAACCGGCATGTCTTTGTCGAGCGCGAAGATGAAGTCGCCGAACAGCACGTCGGCACCGGCGTCCACGAGCGCCTGCGCCATTCCGAAGCGATCCAGCGCGCTCACCATGAGCACGCCCTTGCCGCGCAGATCGATGGAGAGCTCATCCTGCATGAAGCGTACGGCCTCGCGCTCGAGCGTGTTCTTCAAGCCGCTCCCGTCGACGATGGGCGTCACCTTGGCGGCCTCGAGCAGCCGGAGCCCGTCGCGCAGCGCGTAGCGGTGACGGCCCGCGTAGAGATAGACGTCGATGCCGCCTAGCCCGATCGCGTCGACGTTGCCATCGAGCTCGCGCACCTTGGCGATGGCCGCATCGAGCTTGCCGTCCATCCCCACTCGCGCGATGTCGAGCTCTTCGCCCAAGAAGTTAACGCGCGCGCGATGATCGCGGCTGCTCGAACCGAGCGACACCGAAACGATCTTTTTCATCCTTCGACTGGGCTCAGGACAGGTTTTTCGGACGTCAGCCGTGCCGCGGCTGCGCGCGTCGCGGCGAGCCTTTCGGGCGTGATCGCCGCATCGAAGGCGCGCATGTTCGCGAGCATAAAGCCGCAGCGCTCGGCCATCTCCGAGATTTCGACGACGCGCTCGAGGCTGATGCCGCGGCCGAGCGTGTACGGCTCGAGGCGTCCTTCCAGCGCGAGGATCATCGTCTCGCTCATGCACGCGAGCGCCGTGCGGGGCGGCAGGTTCAGGTCGAACTCCGTCCCGGGCTCGCGCACGCGCTCGAAGCGCGGCGTTCCCGGCACGAGCATGTTGCCGCCCTCGACGACGAGCACGTCGGGACGCTGCTCTGCGACGCGCCTGCTGACGTCGTGCGGCAATGAGAGCTCGCACACGACGGCGCCGGCCGGAAGATCCTCAGGCTCGATGACGTCCTGGGTCGAGCTCGTGGCGGTCAGGATCAAGCGCGCCGAGCGGACGGCCGACGCCAGGTCGGTCGTAAACTCGCTATCGCACGGCAGCGTCGGTGCGATGGACTCGTGGAATTTACGCAACCGTGTCTCGTTACGCGCGACGAGCACCACCCGTCGGACTCGCGACGCGATGAGTTGTACGCAGGCGGCGCCGATCGAACCCGTGGCGCCGACGACGGCCGCCGTAGATGCCGCCGCATCGATTCCCATCTCGTGCGCGCCGCGGAAGAGGCTCTGCACGCCCGCCGCTATCGTCAGCGAGTTGCCCGTCGTCACCGGGATCGGCGAACGCTCGTTGATCGTGATTCCTGCGTCGCCCACGACGCCGGTGAACGCGCCGAGTCCTGCTACCTGCGCGCCGCGCTGCGCGCCGATCTCGATCGCGCCGAGGACGCGCCGGTAGACCTCTTCGCGTGGAAAATCGATCAGCTGCTGCGGCAGGAGCGGCGCCGCGACGAACCAGCCCTCGGTCTCGCGTCCATCGGGCGTGCGCACGCCCGTGACGTGCACGGCCGCGTACGGCGGCATCCACTCCATGATCTTGCGCAGGATCGGCTCGCCCTTGCCCTTCGCGCCCGGCTCGTAACGCGCGATGTCGTCGAACGACAGCGGATGGATGACGAAGCAGAACTTGTTCACGGGCGTTCTACGCCTTATCCGAAAGCAGAAGCGCGTGCGTGTCTTGAGGGCGGTCCGCGACGCCGATCGGCGGTAGGGCGTTGACCGCCTTCCACAGGTCGAGCGAGCGTCGGTCGCGCATCAGGTCGGGATCCGGCGCATGCTTGTAGCCGATCGTCGAGGCCGGCTGTGCGGTCTGCTTCGCGCGGTCCCAGAGAAGGATGGTCTCGTAGGAGTCGGCGATGGATTCGGGCGCCCACGCGTCCTCTGAATCGAACGACGGCTCATCGGTCGCGCGGCACACGACCGAGAGATATCCCGACTCGAACTCGGCGGTAAAGCGCGTGGAGTCGTCGCCCGCATAGGGGTGGTAGAGACAGTCGATCGGTAAAAGCTCGAAGTAGCGCAGCAGATAGTCGTACAGCGGAATCGACGGGTACCAGTATGTCGTAGCCTCCCGCTGGAGTTTCCCACGATCGTTGAACTCCATCGAGAAGTCGTTGCGCCGCACGACGTTGGTGGAGACGATCATCAGTCCGTTCTTCTTCAGCATCGGACGCAGCCCGGCGAGCACGTGCATCGGCGAATAGACGTGGTAGAGCACCCCCGAGAGGTTGATCAGGTCGAAGCCCTTGTTGCCGAGCTTGCGGCTGATGTCGTAGAGCGACCCGACCTGGCGGAACTTGAAGTTCACGCCGAAGAGCTTGCGAACGGCCTGCATCTTCTCGTAGTTGTAAAGGTGAGGATTGGTCGCGACGACCTCGCGGGCGCCCTGCCGGCACATCAGGATCGGCATCAGGCCCTCGACGCTGCCGATGTCGAGGCAATCGCAGCCCGCGACCTCCGCGTTGCGCAACAGCATGCGCGGCAGTAGCGGAAAATCCGCCGGAAACGACGAGCTGGTCATCACCCCGGGAGCGAGCTCGAAGCTGTAGTACCACCACTGATTGTAGAGCTCGGATTCGCGCATGCTCGCCGGCGTCGCGGGAAGCCGCCGCCCCATCGCGCGCGCGGAGAACCATGCCAGAAGCATGCGGCTGAACACCGATCCCGGCTCGAAAAGCCTTCGTCGCACGAACCGCTTGAAGACCGGCGAATTGAGGAACCGCTCGTACTTCATCGTTGCTCCGCTTGGCGTTTGAGCGCGGCCAGCATCATCTCGCTGTTCTCACGCACTTTTTTTTGCAGTGTAGGACCGATCAGCTCCGCGAGCGTTGGGACGCCGAAGTCGTAGTCGACGCCGAGCACGACATGCGTGACGCCGTCGCGGTGCTCGAAGGTCCAGGCCCCCTCGAACTTGTCGAGGTCGCCCTCGAGCAAGGTGTATTCGATCCGCAGCTCGGCGTCGTCGAAGCGATCCTCTTCGGTCCACTCTATAGGCGCCTCCTCGACGAGCGTTTTCCAGCGTGAAATCGCGCCGTCGGGGCGCCGCTCGAGGATCGTCACCGTTTCGACGTCCGGCATGAACTCCGGAAATCGCTCCTGATCCTTCGCCAGCTCGTAGACGACTCGTGCGGGGGCGGCGATCGCGATCCTACTCTCGACATACGGCATCGGTTACGCGCAGAGATTACCGAGCTTATCGAAGGCGGCGGCGACGCCTGCGCGCAGCGCCGAAAGCGCGCGGTCGATCTCCGGTTCGGTCACGACCAGCGGTGGCTCGAGGCGAATGACGCGCTGCTGATTGAGCGTCCACGCAGCCGTCACGCCCGCCTTGAGCATTTCGGGAATGATATATCCGCCGTAGCCCTCGTGCGTCAGCTCCACGCCGACCAGCAGGCCCAGGCCGCGCGCCTCCTGCACGACCGCGGGATACTCTTGCGCGATGGCGCGCGCTCCGCGCAACAGTCGTTCGCCGCGCTCGCGGGCTCGCTGGGCGAGTGAGTCGTCCTCCAGCACATCCATCGCCGCAAGCGCCGCCGCGCACGCGATTTCCGCGCCCCCGAACGTCGAAGTGTGGACGAGGGGCGCGTCGCCGAACGCGCGCTCCCATACGCTCGCTTTCGCGATGAATGCCCCGACCGGGACGACTCCGCCGGAGAGTCCCTTGGCCAGCGTCATGACGTCGGGAACCACGCTGTCGCGGTCGCACCCGAAGCGATAGCCGCACCGCCCCAGCCCGGTCTGTACCTCGTCCGCTACGAACAGCGCGCCCGTTGCGTCGCACGCATCGCGCACCGCCTTCAGATAGCCCGCGGGCGGCACGTTGACGCCGCCTTCGCCTTGAACGGGCTCGACGATGAACGCAGCCGCATCCCGTAGCGCGGTCTCGAGGGCGGCGGAGTCGCCGTAGGCTATTGAAAGCGAATCTGCCAACAGCGGGCGGAACGGCGACTGGAAGCTCTCGCGCCCGCTGACGGAAAGGGCGCCGAGCGTCTTGCCGTGATACGCGTCGAACGTGCTGACGATCTTCGCGCGTCCCGTCGCCGCACGCGCCAGCTTGATCGCGCCTTCGATCGCCTCGGTGCCGCTGTTACACCAGAACGAAATTTGCAGGTCGCCCGGCGCGAGCTCGGCGAGGCGGCGCGCGGCGCGCCCCAGCAGCACGTTGAACATCGTCTTGCCCGAGAGCGCGATGAGCTCGAGCTGGGCGCGCACGGCGGCGACGACTCGCGGGTGACTGTATCCGAGCGTGAAGACTCCGTAACCTCCGGCGAAGTCCAAGTACGCCTTGCCGGTGTGATCCCAGATCGTACAGCCTTGCGCGCGCACCTCGACGGGCGAACCCGACAGCTTCATCACGCGCGCTAGCGGCGGGTTGACGAATCGCTTGTAGTTCTCGTACGTCTCCGCGGCCAGCGCCTGCGGAGACACCGCGCCATAGAGCTCTCGCTGTTGATCGATCACGGGCTCTGCCCTTGTCACGTCGACCAGCGCATGCGATGGAATTTGGGCCGGTCAGCCGCGCCAGGGTCGAAGTGCTTAGTCGGGGCTAAGCTTACGTCGAGTAAGCTACCGATCGGGACCGGAGAAATACGGTCTCGTTTGTTTTTCATGCGGCGATCGGGGGCGCGAGCTCCAGCCGCGCGATCGTCTCTTCGATCGTCGCAATCGTCTCCGCGGCCGACTCCAGGCGCATGATGCGCTCGCGTAGCGACGCCGCGCCCGGGATGCCCTTGAGATACAGCGCGAGGTGCTTGCGCATCTGCGGGACGGCGCGGGGTTCGCCCAGCTCGTCGACCATCGCCCGGTAATGCACGAGCGCGAAGCGCAGTCGGTCCGGCGGCGCTGGCAGCGGCTGCGCTTCGCGCCCTTCCATCAGGTCGCGAATTTGCGAGATCAGCCACGGGTTGCCGAGCGTTGCGCGGCCCAGCATGACCGCGTCGACGCCGCTGTCGCGCATGCGCCGCATCGCGACGTAAGGATCGCCGACGTCGCCATTACCGATCACGGGAATTTCCACAACCGACTTCAGCCGTGCGATGTGATCCCAGTCGGCTTCGCCTCGATAGAACTGCTTTGCAGTGCGCGCGTGCAGCGTTACGGCTTGCACGCCGGCGTCCTGCGCGCGCCGAGCGACGTCGACGTAAACGAGCGCGGCCTCGCTCCAGCCGAGGCGCATCTTCATGGTCACGGGGCAGTCAACGGCGGCGACGACGGCGCGCATGATCGCCTCGCAGCGAACCGGATCGCGCAGGCAGGCGGATCCGCCGTTGGTCTTCGTAACCTTCGGCGCCGGACAGCCGAAGTTGATGTCCACGATATCCGCGCCGCACTCGCGCACGACCCTGGCGGCGAACGCCATCGTCGCCGGATCGTCCCCCCACAGCTGCGTCGAGACCGGTCTCTCCAAACCGTGCTGGTCGATCATCTCCATCGTCCGCCGGCTGCCGTATGCGAGCGCGTTGGAAGAGACGAACTCGGTCACGGTGAGGCCGAGACCGAACGGGCGGTAGAGCGCACGCATGGTTCGGTTCGTCACGCCGGACATCGGCGCCAGAATCAGCGGCGGCCAAATTTCGATCGAGCCTATGCGCAGCGCTGCAGGTCGCATGGGCTATCTCTTAAACGGCTCGTCGCCGCGCGCCTCGGCGTCGTGGAACAGGCGCAAGCCCGTCAGGCTGAGGTGCGGATCGATCGCGTCGACGATCGGCGTCTGCTTGGCGACGATCTCGGCGAGGCCCCCCGTGGCCACGACCCGCGCGTTGCCGCCCATCTCGCGGCGCATCCTCGCGACGATCGCTTCCGTCTGTCCGGCGAAGCCGTAAACGATGCCGCTCTGCAGCGCCTCGACGGTGTTGCGGCCGATCGCGATCCCAGGCGCCTCGAGCGCGATCTGCGGCAGCTTCGCCGTGCGCCCGATCAGTGCGTCGATCGAAATCGTGACGCCGGGCGCGATGGCGACACCGAGATACTCGCCGGCCGCCGAGATCGCGATGAAAACGGTCGCCGTGCCGTAGCTGACCACGATGAGCGGCGAGCCGAAATCGTTGCGCGCTCCAATTGCAGCGGCAACGAGATCCGCGCCGACTTCGGACGGGTTCTCCGTCACGATCGGCATGAGGCGTTGCGCCTGCGGCTTCAAGAACACCGGCGTGGTATCGAAGAAGCGTTTGCACGCGGATTCGAGCACCGGATCGAGCTTCGGTACGACGCTCGCGATCGCGACGGCATCGATCGCGCGCCGTTCGACGCCGCTGGTCGCGAAGAGCTCCGTGAAGAACACGCCGTATTCGTCGGGCGTGCGCCGCAGGTCCGTCGTCACGCGCCACGTGTGCTTGCGCTCGGCTCCCGCGAAACAGCCGAGCTTCGTCTCGGTGTTGCCGACGTCGATCGTCAAGAGCATCGCATGAGCTCCTCGACGGCGTCGAGCAGCCGCGCGGCCAGCGTGGTCTTATCGGCGCGGCCCAGCTCGCGGCGCCCCTCGTCGCCCCAGAGCAGCACGAGCGCGTTGTCTCCAGGCCCGAAGCCGCGCTCGCCGGACACGTCGTTGACGGCGATCGCATCGAGGCGCTTCGCGCGCAGCTTCTCTCGCGCGCGCTTTTCGTGATTGTCGGTCTCGGCGGCGAAACCGACGAGGAACCCCGAACCCTTGCGCCTCCCGAGCTCGGCGAGAACGTCGGGAGTGAGGGTCAGCCGCACCGTAAGGTCATCCCCGGTCTTCTTCACCTTCGAGTCGGAGCGTTCGGCCGGCCGCCAGTCGGCAACCGCGGCCGTGGCAATCGTGAGGTCGGCGCCGGCCGCGTGTTCGAGCGCGGCGTCGTACAGTTCGCTCGCCGTCGTGATGCGCACGACCTCCACGCCTGCGGGAGGCTCGAGCAGCGTCGGGCCGAGCATCAGCGTCACGCGCGCGCCGCGCAGCGCCGCCTCGCGCGCGAGCTCGATGCCCGTCGCGCCGCTCGACGCGTTGCTCAAGAACCGAATCGGATCGAACGCCTCGCGCGTCGGACCGGCCGTGATCGCCACTCGCTTGTTACGCAGCGCTTGGCGCCGCGCGAGCGCGCGCTGCAACGCGTCGAGGATGCGCTTCTCGCCGGCGAGCCGGCCGACGCCGGCCTCGCGCTCGGCAAGAAACCCGCGCTCGGGATCCACGCTCTCGTAACCGCGCGCGCGCAACGTCGCGAGGTTCGCTTGCGTCGCCGCGTCTTCGTACATCGCGGCGTTCATCGCCGGGGCCAGGATGCGCGGAATGCGCGCGGCGAGCAGCGCCGTAGTCAAGAGGTCGTCCGCGATTCCCGCGGCGAGCTTCGCGATGAGGTTCGCGGTCGCGGGCACGACGAGCGCGACGTCGGCCTCGCGCACGAGGCGGATGTGCGGGATGCGTTCCGGCGCATCCCAGAGCGAGGTGTAGACCGGTCGCGCGGTGAGGGACGCGAAGGTGAGCGGCGTGACGAAGCGCTCCGCCTCGGCGGTCATCACGACGTCGACGTCGGCGCCGCGCTGCACGAGCGTGCTGGTGAGTGCGGCAGCCTTATAGGCCGCGATTCCGCCACTCACGCCGAGGAAGATGCGCACGCCGATCATTGCACGACCACGTTGTCGATGAGGCGCGTCGAGCCGAACCGCGCCGCGCCGACGATCAGCGCCGGTGATGCAGGACGCTCCAGCGGAGCGAACGTCTCGGCATCCACGAGCTCGAGATAGTCGAGCCGCGCCGCGGGGCTCAGCGCCGCGGCGCCCGCCGTGAGCGCGTCATCTCTCGAACCGCCGCGCGTGAACGCGTCGCGCGCGGCGAGAAGCGCGCGATAGAGCGTCGGCGCTTGCGCGCGCCGCTGGGCGTCGAGGTATTGGTTGCGGCTCGACATCGCGAGGCCATCGGGCTCGCGAATGGTTGGGACGACCTGGACCTCGACGGGAACGTCGAGGTCGGCGATCATCTTGCGCAGGATCGCCGCCTGCTGCGCGTCCTTCTGACCGAGAAAGAGCACATCGGGTCGGACGATGTTCAGCAACTTCGCGATCACCGTCGTCACGCCGCGGAAGTGATGTGGGCGCACCGCACCTTCCAGGCTCCCGCCGAGCGGACCGACGTCGACGTAGGTCGTGAAATCCGGTCCGTACATTTCGCCGGCGTCGGGTACGAACAGCGCGTCGACTCCGGCCTCGGCGAGCTTGCGGCGATCGCCGGCTTCGTCACGCGGATACGCGGCGAGGTCTTCGTTCGGCCCGAACTGCAGCGGATTGACGAAGATCGAGGCCGCCACCGCCGCGCACGTTTGGCGCGCTCTCTTGACGAGCTCGAGATGACCGGCGTGCAGCGCCCCCATCGTCGGCACGAACCCAAGCGGACGCGCCGACGCGCAGAAGAGCGCGCGCGCCTGCGTGACGGTGCGGGTCGTTTCCATGCGACGTTCTTACGTGCGGGTTACCCGCAGTACCGTGCGACCCACGACGAACGGAACGCCCACCGGCAGCGGTACGTCGCCGACGACGGCCTGGCCGCCGAGCCGCGTCCCGTTGCGACTGCGCAGGTCCGTCAGGCGAAGCGCGTCCGCCTTGATCCGCAGCCGGGCGTGCCGCCGTGAAACGTAACGGTCCAGCGCGAGGCAGGCCTCCGCCAGGGCGTCGTCGCGCCCGATCGTGATCTCGCGGTCGAATGCCCACGTCTTGCCGTCGAGCGGACCGCTGAGCACTTCGAGCAGGTACATGGCCGCCAGCCCTTCTCTAGGCGCTCCAGGCGCCTCCTGGCGTCGAGGGGCTAAGAAATCGCCGGCAACCTGACGATGACTAAGACGGTAGGGATGAACGACCGAATCGACGAGCTGATCGCGCTGCTCGAGACGGAACCGGAGGGCCTCCGCGCCGCCGAGTTTCTGCAGGCCCAAAACGTCTTGGCGGGCCTCGCCGGCCGCCGCGTCGCCGACGCCGTCATCGAAGAGACTCGCGTCGTCGTGACGACCGAGGACGGCTGCAGGTACTACTTCTACGGGTTCCTCGGCTCGGATGAGAGCGCCCGAGCGGCAAACAGCGCGCCGAGATAGGCGTGCGCCGCGCTGACGCCTCCCTGCACGTACATCTCGAACGGCGCGCGCAGCGGCGCGTCACACGACAGCTCGATGGTCGACCCGCTGACGAATGCGCCCGACGACATGATGACGGGCTCGGCGTAGCCGGGCACCGGTCCAGCCTCTGGCCGAAAGCGAGCATTCACCGGCAGCGCCGCCTGGAGTCCCGCGGCAAACCTTCGCAGCAGCCCGGGCTCACCCAGCCGGATGGCCTGCACGATGTCGGTTCGGGACTCACCGGCGACCGGATCGACCGCAAAGCCGAGCCGCTCGAAGAGCGCCGCGAAAAAGTCCAGCCCGCGTATGCACTGCGCGACGATCGCGGGGGCGAGGAAGAGCCCGTGCACGAGCGCGCGCCCTAGCCCGAGCGACGGCCCGAGCGCCGCTCCGAGCCCCGGCGCATAAAGCCGGGCGGCGACACGCTCGACGAGGTCCGCACGGCCGGCGACGTACGCGCCCGCGGGCGCCAGCGATCCTCCCAGGTTCTTGATCAGCGAGCCCATCACGAGGTCGGCGCCGGCGAACGCGGGCTCGCGCTCCTCGACGAGCTCGCCGTAGCAGTTGTCGACGAGCACGGGCACGCTGGGAGCGGCGCGCTTGACCAGCGCGTATGCGCGCTCGCACTGCGTGACGCTCAGCGAGCGTCGCGGCGCGTAGCCGCGCGAACGCTGGACGAACACGGCGGCCACGCCGCCGGCCGCGAGCGCGTCGCCGACCGCGAGCACGTCTATTGCGCCATCGTGCGCGAGCGCGATCTCGCGGTACTCGACGCCCTGGCGAACCAGCGAGTGCGGTGCGTCGCAGATCGCATTGCGCAGCGTGTCGTACGGAGCGCCCGAGATGACGAGCAGCGTCCGTCCCGGCGGCGCGCAGGCTGCCAGCGCTGCCACGATCGCGTGCGTGCCGCTCACGATCGAGAGGCGCGCGATCGCGCGTTCCGCTCCCAGCACCCGCGCCAGCAGCGACTCGTAGCGTTCGCGAGCCGCGTCGTCATAGCCGTAGCCGAGGCTCCCGGCAAGGTCGCTCTCCGCAAGCCCCTCGTCGAGAAACGCCTGCAACACGCGGGTCTGCACGCGCTCCTGCACCGGGTATTCGATCGCCGTGGTTCGCGCGTACGCATCGAGCGCCGCCGTCCTCAGGCTTCCGGAGATGCCGAATCGGTCGCAGAGCTCGGCGATCACTCCGACTCTTTCATAACGTGACGCTCGTAGGCGCGCACGAACGGATAGTAGATGAGCGTCGCGAGGACGATGTTGAGCGCGGCGAGCGCGATCGCGCGCAGATCTTGCGTCGCCAAGTAGGTCGAGACGAGCGTCGGAACCGACGACGGAATGTAAAACGCGGCGCGGGAGACGACACCCGCCGCGACCGCGGCGTAGGTGATGGTCGCGAGCACGAGCGGCGCGCCAACGAACGGCACGACGAGATGCGGATTGAAGACGACCGGCGCCGCGAAGAGCAGCGGCTCGTTCAAGTTAAAGAGCGACGGGATGAAGGTCGCGCGGCCGATTCGACGCAACCGTGGAACGGCGGAGATCGCGAGCAGCCCCGCGAGCGGCAGCGTCGCGCCGGCGCCGCCCGGAAAGACGAAGAGGAAGAGCGAAACGACGACGACGTACGGCAGCGGAGCGTGCACCGTAAACGCATGCGTATTCTGCATCTGCATCGTGAGGTAAACCGGCGTGACGATCGCCGCGAGCATCGCGGGCCCGTGCACGCCGGCGGTCCACAGCAGGGTCTCGACCAGCACGATGGCGATCAGCGCGACGTAGGTGTCGCCCAGTCGCGCGATCGGATGCATCGCCGCCGCGATCGCGGTTGGCAGCGAAAAGTGTAGCGCGAGCAGCACGGCAAACGTCGCGATGCCGAGCAGCGCGCCCACCCAGTCGGCGAGCGGCGCACGCATGCGCCGGCGCAGCAGCGCGATCCATCCGGCCGCGACGCCGCAAGAGAGGATCGCGACGAAGAGTCCCGAGGCGCCGAGGACGCGCAAGTAGGCGATGACGTCGGGGCCGAATGGCCGCGGCAGCGCGAGCGCAAATGAGGCCGTGCTCGCGAAGACCAGCGCCGCGACGCCATAGCCGGCGGCGCGCGCGAGCCGAACCGCGAGCAGGATCGCGAGCGCGCCCCCCATGACGCCAAAGGATGGGAGGAGCGCCGATGCCAGGCGCAGGCCGAGCGCCGGCGTGCCGGGCACGCCGGCAGCGAGCTGCTCGGCGAAGATCGCCGCGAACGCGGCCGCAAGAGCGATGAAGCTCCACGGCAGCGCGTCGCGCACCGCCGCGACGAACGCCAGCTCGCCGGCCCGCCGCATGAGCGGGACGGCGCGCCGTTCAAACGCGAGGAAAGCTTTCGAGGCGGCTCTATAGGCGGCGGACGACGGCTTCGACGCGACCGACGATCTCGACATCGCTCGCGTAAATTGGCGCCATCGCCCGATTCTCCGGCTGGAGCCGGATGCGTCCGGACTCGCGGTAGAACCGCTTGACGGTGGCCTCGCCGTCCATCATCGCGACGACGATCTCGCCGTTCTCGGCACTCCGCTGGGGCCGCACCAGGATCAGGTCGCCGTCCAGGATCGCCGCGTCTACCATCGAGTCGCCTTGCACGCGAAGCATAAACGCGTCCGAAGCCCGCGGCACGTAGCCGGAGGGCAACAGAAACTCGCCCTCGACGTCCTCCTGCGCGGTTATCGGCACGCCGGCGGCGACCCGCCCGAGAATCGGGACGATCAGCGCGTTGTGCGCCGCGGGTGCGCTCGCCGACCGCAGCGCCCTGGGCTTGGTCGGGTCGCGTGAAATGAGCCCCCGACGCTCCAGGGCCTTGAGGTGGGCGTGAATGGTTGAGGAGGATGAGAGCCCGACGCGCTCCCCAATCTCCCGCACCGAGGGTGGATAGCCGTGCTCGGCCGTAAAGTCCTCGATGATCTCTAAGATCCGGCGCTGGCGCTCCGTCGCCGGCTTTTCGATTGCCTCTTTGGACATTGTCTCTCCCCGCAGCAAGAATGCCAGCCGTCTGGCACCCATGGCGGCTATAAGCCTACCATGAACGCCGACGTAAGGCAAACATACGTTCGAAGTCCTCTTGACAGCGTTTGGAGCCCGCATGGTAAAATGTAGTGGACGAACAGGCGTTTGGCACAAGATATAGGAGTGAAGAGTGGGTAGGCGCAAACGGTTCACGCTCATGCCGGCGATCGCGCTCGCCGGGCTCGGTCTCATGGTCGCGTTGCCGATGCTCTCGAGCATGCGGCTCTACGCGGCAACCGCGCAACGCTATGCGATAGTGACCGTTCATCCGGGCGACACCCTGTGGTCGATCGCGTCGGCCCACGCGGGCCTTACTGCCGACGTCCAAGAAGCGGTCGACCGCATCAGCGACGCCAACCATCTGCATGGCGGCACGCTCCAACCCGGCCAGCATCTGAGAATTCCGGAATAAAAAAGCTCTGATTTAGCCCATCTCTGCGTCGCCTCGGGCCTTATTTACGATAGTAAACCGCGGCCCTCGGCTGCCTGATCTGGACAAAATCAGCGCTTTTTTCCTCTTCCTCAAGCCTAAGCACGCTGGCCAGCTGGTAACCTTCGAACCGATACTCAAGGTGCCGCGAAACGACGCAACGCTCGATTCGCGCAGGCCGAAAGAGTCCAAGGCAGTCGCTGTCGCGGCGCCGCACGCTCTTGAAAAGTATGCCGTCCACCACGTCTTCGGCGTAGAGCCTGGTACCGTAAGGCTGCGACGCGATGTAACTGTCCGGATCATAGATCGGATCGGCATACGAAAGCGGCCGCACATCGTCGAAGTCGCCCGATGCCGTCACCGCATAAACCCGCATGTCCAGCCGCTCGTTGGGCAGATGCGCGTCCGAGAGAAATCGCCCGCGGTGGTATGCGGTTTCCGCGATTGCGGTCGCCTCTTCGGGTGCGGCGTAGTAAACCCCAAACGTGCCGTTGCAAAATCGACTCGGCTTGGCGTGCGTGAACGCAGCCATGATTGGCGTACTGCCGGGGCCCGCGATGCGGTCCTTATCGCGTACCAGCCGTATGTTGCCGATCGCGTCGAGAATCCGGGGGTTAGTGGCTTGCGCCAGCTCGATAACGATGTCGAGATCGGCCGGATCCGCAACGTCGTCGAACACACCGACGATGGGATAGCGCGACGGAACGATGTGATAGGCGCGTTGCGCGTGGAGGCGGGTTACCAACCGCGCTCGCCGTCTAGGTAACGGCGGACCACGAAGAGATCGCCGACTTTTCCCCCCAGCATCATCTCGATCGGGGAGTGCCCCTTGAACAG
This sequence comes from Vulcanimicrobiota bacterium, assembly GCA_963722595.1. GTDB lineage: Bacteria > Vulcanimicrobiota > Vulcanimicrobiia > Vulcanimicrobiales > Vulcanimicrobiaceae > Cybelea. Next base: position 1,154,135 of record CAVRNN010000001.1, read on the forward strand.
GGAACTGTCGTTCGGCCTACGGATCCAGTCATCTGCGGCCTCCGGGCGCGGAAGCAGGATCTTGAGGGCGGAGTAAATCCCCAGCACGTAGGAAATGCGCTCGAGCGTGTCCCGCGAGAGGCGCGCGGAGCCGGCGTTCTTCTTCGCCGTGAAGTACGTCGACCTCGGGAGGCCCAGAATCGTATAGCGTTCCTTTTGCGACAGGCGCCACCGGTCGCCGATCCGTTCGAACGCGCGCAGTGCCGGCCCTGACGTCGAGGGGGAATCGCTTAGGACTGCGAGGGGATCGAGGACTGCCGCTGCCGTCATAGGCCGATTATAGACCCATTTTGAGATTCAGTCCAGGACTGGACTCTCGAATTGCTAGCGCTGTGAAACGCGCACGACGGCATGACCGTCGTGCTCGTCGAGAAACGCCAATCCGTCCATCATCCAGGTGTCGAGGCCGTCGGTCGAGTGGCGTGCGACCTCGCGGACCACGTGAACGCGGTCTTTAAGCCACTCTAGTTCGCTGCGGGCCGTTACCGGGAAGATCGCGATCTCGCAATCTTCGCACCGGTAGCCGTAGCGCGCTATGTCTTGGCCATCGAGTCGGAGACGAGATTCAGCGTCGTCTGATAGATCGTCGTCGAGGTGCCGACCACGCCGTTGTCGTGGCGTTGCGTCACGTATTCGTCCACCGAGATCGGAACCGAACGCTTGAAGTCGTAACCGATCTTGCTCTGGATATCGGTCGTCAGGCTTCCGCCCTTCGGATAGCGGACGCTGCGCGTCTCGCCGATCTGCATGATGCCGTTGTCGTTGCTGTTGATCGTATAGTCGGCCTTCACGTCGATCGACGGCGTGTCTTGCACGACCTGCCAGTGGCGTTTCGCGTCCAGGTAGTCCGGATCGACGAAGTTTCCGCCGAGGAAGCGCAGCAGCGTGTACTCCTCGCTGTAGACGGTCTTGTTCGGGTCGCAGATGACGTTCGTGTTGCCGTAGACGACGCACTCGGCCGGCGGCGCTCTGCGCACGTTTTCGCCCTGTTCGCTGATCATCACGACCAGCGCGCCATCCGGCTGCTGGCGAAGGATCTCGACGATCATCGTTCCCTTGTCGTCGAGGCTGCCTCGGTATTGGCTCATTCCGTTGCCGGCGCCCGTGTAATCGCCCTGTGATCCGACTCCCTCGACGCCGGTCGAGGAGTCTCGCGCGGTCGTGGTATCACTCGAACCATACGTGAACGAATAGACCAGGCGACCCATCGTCGTGTCGGCGCGCGCGGCGATGGGGCCACACGAGAACGCCACGATTCCTCCGATGACAAGCAGCTCCATTCTCGTCATTGTCCACACTCCTTTAGTGCGTCGGTAATCGTCGTACCGGCGGCACCTTCACGTTTCGCGGTTTCGGTTCGCAGCCATTGCAGCGCATCCATGATTTTCGAGAGTGGATTGTAGCCGACGCTCAACCCGGGAATCGTCGTCGGATCGAAGGCGTACGGATTTGGCGGCAGCCCGGGCGTGTTCGGGTCTTGCCACGGGTTGGGCGTGTTCTTGGCAATCGGCGCCGCCGCGTCCGTTCCTTGAATCGAGGCAAGGAACTCCTGTCCGGCATGCTGCAACTCGCCCATCTGCTGCGTCTGGACGAATCCGTTGATCAAATCCAGAGAGGCGCTTTGAAAGGCAATCGTGTCGAGGAGTTGCGCCTTGATCTTCGCTAGGGCGGCGTCGTCGTTCGCGTTGCCCGTCGGCTCGACCATCTTCGCGTCTTCGAGCAGTTTTCGGGCGGCGATGAGGTTGCGCGCGATGGGGATCACCAGGTAGGACATCTGTTGCAATGCCATGTCGGTTTCGGGTGATTGGTTATAGATGGAGTCGTCATTATTCGACGGAGAGCCGCTATTCGCGTACGCGCTGTCGCCGGCGGTAAGCGTACCGCGTTGATATTTCTTGAAAAGCGGCGGACTTTTTGCAATCTTGCTGTCGTTTTGCAGAATCATCGCCACGCTCGGCCTGACACGATCGTGCAGTCGCGCGCACAGCGCGGTGGTGATGACGCGGTAGATTTGCGGCGGCGGCGATGGGGTGGCGGCGACGGTGCCGGCCGACCGCGCGGGAAGTGAGAGAAGGCCGGCGCACGATAGCACGCACAGCAACAACAGAAGGCCTCTCGGCATCGCGGTATTCTTTTCTTGCGGTCGACGCCCGCGCCTGCCGCTTAAGCCGAAGCGGGAGCCGTTGCCGGCCCCCGCTTCTTAGTCTGCTACCGCTTCCGCGGACTTGAGATCGTTTAGATCTTTATGGCCGCGTTGAAGTAGACGTTGAGCGGTGGTGGGAAGGCGCCGTTTGCGCCGTTGATCAAGGTCGACGGCGTATAGCTCTGCTGGTACGCCGCGGGCGTCCGCGCGCCGTTGGCCTTGAAGTCGTTGATGCCGGTGCCGTTGTAGAAGTTGCTTGGATAGACGCTGCTGTTGAGCGATCCGCCCGCCGGACTGTATCCGCAGATGGCGTTGCCGGGCGGGTACGCAGCCGACCACGGTGTCGACGAACCGCCGAAGCAGGCGTGGAAGAGATTGGCGCCCAGCACCGTCAGCTTGATCTTCGGGGAAACGTCGTACGAGACTTGGAGATTTCCGACGATCAGGCTGGGGTTCTGGTAGTTATCGAAAGCGAAGGTGCCCGTCTGCGGATTCGGGATCCAGAAGTAGCCGAAGGTCCCATAGCCCGGCGCCGTCGCGGTAAGGTAGTTGCACTGCAGCGGGTTGGTCTTCGGCGACTTCGTCGTGATACCGGTAGACGCCGAGTTTTTCAGGCACGCCCGCGGATCGAGACCGTTGATGTCGAGCGGGCTGCCGTAGAAGCCGCCGGTCTGGAATCCGATGCTCGGTGTGATGGCAAGCCGGTCCTTACGGTAGTTCAGCAGCAACGAGCTCGTCCATGGCGAGATGTAGCTGGTGATTGCCCCGAAGAGGTTCGGCGCGATCGCGGTCGTGTACGGATTGTACCAGCCGCCCGGATTGAGCAGCCCCTGCTCCGGTGAGTTGTAGTACGGATTCAGGATCGTGTCCCCGACCGCGCCGTTCTTCGTGTTGCAAGGAACGCCGACGCCGGGAAGCCCCGCCGTGGTGATCTGATAACACGGGCTGCCGCCGCCCTGCTTCGTCAGCTTGTTGTACTGAGCGATGGCCTGATTGAGCGACGTCGTCTGGTTCGGAACGAAGCCACCGGTGCTAAACCCATAGTTGTTAAACTGGATCTTCGCACTGGTGTAGGTGAGTGCAAGCTGGCCCGAAAGGCCGTTACGCGTGAAATCACCCTTGTTGAACTGGAACTCCGCCCCCTCGTTGCGGCTGATGCCGACGGGAACTTGCGTCACGAAGCCGGGGCCGATGAACGTCTGCTGTTGCCAGTTTGGCGTCCACGTGTAGAACGGCGTGAGCTTGAAGCTCATGTCGGTGCCGCGGAAGTGATGCTCGATCGAGGCGTCGTACTGCGCCGCCGAGATTGCCGGGATCGGGTGGAACGGCGAGTAGAAGCCCAGCGGGACCGACGGGGTCCACACCGTGCGCTCGTCGCCCGATGCACTCAGGTACTGAACCGAAGCCGAGAGCGGCGGCTGCACGAAGCGACCCGCTGATGCCCGGACCACGGTATCTGGACTGAACGTATACGTCGCCGACAAGCGCGGGCTGTAGAAGTGCTGCGAAAACGCGTTCGGCGAAGCGGCGGTGAAGTTCGGCGCCACGATTCCATCTTGGGTCGTCCCATTGGGGTGGACCCAGCCGGTATGCGGCCCGGTCGGAGCCAGCGCCGTCGCTGCGGCGTCGCAGTCGCCGTTGACGTACTGGGCCGCCGCCGGCGGCGGCTGACCCGGCGCCAACGGTTGCGTCAGCAGCTGGTTTGTCGCCTTGTAGACGCACGTATAGTTCGCGAACATGGTGGCGTAGAACTCGGTCGCCGCCGTGCTGGAGTCGGGCAAGTTATACGTGAAGTTGTCGTAGCGAACCGAGGCGTTGATCAGGAACTTGTCGCTCGGCCTGAACTGATCGCTCAGCGAGGCGTTCGTGAAACGCGGCCCGACGTTGTTGAGCGAGCCGGTCGCGTTTCCGGTCCAGAGACTGTCCCAGGTGGCGCCCGCCCTGGCCGCCGGCGACCCGCCTGGGGCGAAGCCGTCCGGGCCGCCCGAAGCCGTCGCGACCCAGGTCGGAGAGACGGTTCCCTTTGAGGCGACGTCGTAATACGACGAGCTGATGCAGGCCAGCGGATTGCCGCTCGAAGGATCGTAGCAAGTAAATTTGCCGTTCTTCGAAGACATGTAACCGATAGGCTGCGTCGCGCCGTACGCCGAGCTGTTATTCCAGCGCGTCGTGTTCGACGTGATGTAGTTTCCGCCGAGAGCGAGCAGGTTCTGGTCGTTGAGCTGATCTTGGAAGTCGAGCGCGCCACCGGCCGTATGCGCGTCGAGCAAATAGTCGGCGGCATAGAGGCTCGGGGTGTAGCCGGCGGTCGCGCCGTAGGACGGATACGTGTTGAACCAGTTCGAGTAGAACGTATAGCCGTACAGCCGCAGATACGCCGCCTGACTCAGTGCGTACGTGTACTGCAGCTTCGTGATGCCGGTATCGTTCTGGGTGTTGTTGATGCTCTGGTCGTTCAACGGCAACGGTCCGCCGAACGGATGCGGCGGCGTGCCGGGCGCCATGTAGACGCCGGGCGCCTTGATCGAGCTGGCGTTCTTCGCGACTACCGAGCCGAACGGAAGGTCGTACGCCACGCTGTCGGCGTAGCCGACGTAGGTAGACGCACAGCCGAGGAACGGATTGCTCGAGGGCGACTTGCCGCAGATGATGCCCAGGGGCACAAGCGAAACGACCTGGCCTAAGCTGGAGCATCCGTTGACGGTCAGGCCGGGCCCAATCGTCTCGGGGCCGCAGGTCGGCGCCTTGGCGACTGTGTTGTTTAGAGCGTAGATCAGCTGGTTATTGCCGGGGCCCAGGTCGTTGAGACTCTGGTTGCCGTACTGCCAGAGGGCCGACCCGCTCCATAAGAGCTGCACGTCGTCGCGCAGCCCGTTACGCTTGGGGATTCCCATATGCAGGTTGATGACCGACTCGCGATCGGCTATCTGCGAGATGCTGCCGGCGTTGGTGCCGTTGTAGTACTCCCAGCAGCCCTGCGCCGGCGGACTCTGCCACGGTTGTCCAAAGAGCGAACAGGTCGGCTTGACGCCCTGGCAGCTGCCGATCGTGAAGCACGTCGGACCGACCGCGAAGATCTGGGTGCTGAAGAACCCGTAGCCGATGGCGTTGCCGGTCGCGGGACCCGAGTAGATGCCGCCGGGTATCCCGTACGCGGCGGCGTTGTTGTTGTCGATGAAGCGGAAGTCCTGATTGTAGCCGCTCAAGCCGACGTAGTAGCTGAAGGTACGGTCGGGTGTCGACCCGCCGACCTCGACCTGGGCCTGATGGTAGAACGTCGGCGTTGCGACGCCGAGATTGGCTTGACCGAAGCCCGGGAAGGTACCGGTCTTGATCACCTGGTTGATGAAGCCGGCCGTGCCCGCCGAGGCGACCGATGCCGGGCCGCCGCCGGTGTAGACCTGCAGCTCCTGCAAGCCGAGGCTAGACTCGGTCGAGGAGTTGTAGTTGTCGAATGCGCGGTTGACCGGGATGCCGTCGTATTCGAAGGCGGTTTGGTAGTAGTTTGCGCCGCGAACTTCGGCGCCGTTGCCAATCCAGCCCATACCGCCCAGGGACGTTTGGATCCCCGGAACCGAGGCCATCGCGGAGTAGGCGTTATTGAGGTTGCCGCCTCCGCCGAGTGCCGCTGCGGCACTGGCCTGCGCGGCGTTGACGCTATAGAGATCCCCGCCGACGCCCGACTTGACCAGCGAGGCGCCGGCCGTCGAGGTGACGCGTGCGATGGTCTTCAGCGTCTTGACCATCGTGTACGTAACTTCCTGAGTTTGGTCGGCGAACACCGTAACGCCCGGGTAGGCGACGCTTTGGTATCCCGTCCGGTTCAAGTTGACCGTATAGGTGTCCGGTCCTAGCGAGAGGAGCACGAAGTGACCCCCCGCGTCCGTCGTTGCAGTCCTGGTCATCGAAGGTGCGACCGCCTGCACTTGCGCGCCCGCAATCGGTGCGCCGGCCGCGTCTTTGACCGTCCCCGCGAGGTTGCCGGTGGTCCCAGCCAGTGCCCATGTTCCCTGGCTGAGAAACGCTCCTAGCAACAGCGCGGTAACGACCGCGTGACGGAGGGTTCTGTGTGAACTCATGTTCTTTACCCTCTGTTTGTTGAGTTGTCAAAGCGCAAGCCGCCCTGTCCGCCCGTCGCCCGTTTGGCTCAGGTGCTTCACAGAGTGACTCACTGCGCTAAGGATTTGCTCAGGGTGCGGCCCGCACCTTTTCGGAGCCGCGCAGGGCGATTGTGCCTAACCCGCTTGCCTGGCTGCCAACCGGTCGCGCAGCAGCCCGGGAATTTCGGCCGGCCGCTCGGCAACCGGGATGCCCACCGCGGCGAAGGCGGCGATCTTGCTCTGCGCGGTGCCGAACTCGCCCGAGATGATCGCCCCGGCATGGCCCAGCGACTTCCCGGGCGGAGCGTTGCGGCCGCCAACAAATGCGACGACCGGGACCTCCGGCAGGTGGGCCGCGATAAAAGCCGCGGCCTCCTCCTCGTCGGATCCGCCGATCTCGCCGCAGATGACGATTGCCCTCGTTTGCGGGTCGTTCTTGAACTCGCGCAGGCACTCGACGAACGTCGTGCCGATGATGGGGTCGCCTCCCACGCCGACGCAGGTCGACTGACCGATCCCCGCTCGCGTGAGCAGGTCGACGACCTCGTAGGTGAGCGTGCCGGAGCGCGAGACCACGCCGACGCCGCCTTCCTTGAAGACGTGACCCGGCATGATGCCGACGAGCGCCTTACCCGGGGAGACGAGCCCAGGGCAGTTCGGACCGATGATCCGCATGCCGCTCGTCGACCCAACCACTTTGAGCGTATCGTGTACGGGAACGCCTTCCGTGATGCAGACGGCCAGCGAGATGTTGGCCGCGTGCGCCTCGAGGAGCGCGTCGGCAGCAAACGGCGGCGGCACGAAGATGCAGGTGTGGGTCGCGCCGGTGGCCTCGACCGCCTCCGTGACGGTGTCGAACACCGGAACGCCCTGCGGCGTCGTTTGGCCGCCCTTTCCCGGAGTGACGCCGCCGACGATGTTGGTGCCGTACTTCACCATCCGCTCCGTGTGGTATGAACCTTCGGAACCGGTGATGCCCTGCACCAGCACCTTGCTGTTCTTATCTAAAAGAATCGACATCGTTGTCTTTCAAGAGCACCGCGCGGAACGAATTGCGCAGCCTGCGCTGGTCCTTGTCGCAGTTTTTGCTTGACGCCCGGGTGCGCTCGCTGCGCAGACGTGCGGCCGCCCAAGCGATGTGCGCCGCATCACTGCGCCGCAAGACTCACTGCTTCACGCGCGCCCTCGTCCATCGTCTCCACCGGAGTCATTCCCGCATCGGCAAGTATTTTGCGGCCCTCTTCCTCGTTCGTGCCGGTGAGCCGGATAACGAGGGGGATCTTGCGCGATCGTGTTTGAGCGAGCGCCTCGACGATGCCGCGCGCGACCTCGTCGCCGCGCGTGATGCCGCCGAAAATGTTGATAAAGAGCACCGTCGCGCCCGTGTTGTTCACGATGAGCTCGTAGCAGCTGCGCACGCGCTGCGCATTCGCTCCGCCGCCCACATCGAGAAAGTCGGCGATCTCGCCGCCCGCGTTGCTGACGGCATCCATCGTCGCCATCGCGAGCCCGGCGCCATTGGCCATCGTTCCGACGTTGCCCGGAAAGCGGCGAAAGTTACGGATCCCGAGGCCGGCTTGCGCCGCGAGCAGCTCGTCCGCGTCGAGCGGCAGCGCCTCGCGCCACTGCGCGAATATAGGATGCCGGAACAGCGCGTCGTCGTCGAGCTCGACCTTCGCATCGGACGCGACGACTCGTCCGTCGCTCGTCAGCGCAAGCGGATTGATCTCGACCAGCTTTGCGCCGTACGCGAAGAACAGGTCGTACAACGCGCCGGCGATGATCGGAAATTCGCGACGGTAACCGGGAGCTAGGCGGGCTCCGAATGCGAGCTCGCGCCCGATGAACGGCGAGTATCCGATCGCCGTGTCGACGTAGTAGCGCGCGATCGATTCCGGATGGCGTGTCGAGACCTCCTCGATGTCCATGCCGCCGAACCTGCTGACGATGAACACCGGCTTGCGCGCGGCGCGGTCGATCGTTATCGCGCAGTAGGCCTCGTGCGCGATGGCGAGGCGCTCCTCGACGAGCACCGAGCGGACGTCCTCGCCGTGCGGGTTCTGCCGGTTGGGGGGCATGCGCGTGCTCATGATTTCGTGAGCCGCGCGCCGTCCCTCGCCGGGGTCCGCGGCCGTTTTGATCTTTCCAGCCTTGCCGCGGCCGCCCATCAGCACTTGGGCCTTGATCACCCACTGATCGGGATGTTGCGCGATGAACTCGCCGACTGCGTCGGGCGAGTCGGCGTGGTGGTTTCGGGGCACATCGATGCCGGCGCGCGCAAAAAGCTGCTTGCCCTGGTACTCCATCAGGTTCATCGCGGCCCAGGGGTTCGCGCGCGTTTGAACCGACCCTTGAAGGCCCGCCATGCAATGTGGTTGCCTACCTGCCGGCCGAGCGACGTTCGTTCTCGTCCGGCGGTCGTCACATTCGTGTTGCCTGCCGCGTTGTGTCGTTCGTGGCGGGACGCGGGTTGGAGGCCGCCGCTCGTTTAATACTCAAGGACCGTCGTTGCGCCGTTTCTGGAGCTACTCGAATGAAACGTTTCACGCTGCCGCGATCTCCTTCACTCGTCGTTGGATGCGTTGCCGTATCCTCGTTACTGGCGAGTTGCGCCGCCGCGCAAACCGGCGAGCACTTCGTGATACCGCCGGCACCGAACATACCGCTCAATGCCGGCGCACATCGCAGCGCCTCGTGGATGTCGCCGCGCGCGAAGCGCGAGGACCTCGTCTACGTCTCTAACCCGGCGAACAATACCGTTTCGGTGTACGGTCTCTCGGATCACCAACTCGTGGGCGTGCTGAGCGACGTCAGCCAACCGTTCGGGCTCTGCACCGACGGTGCCGGAAACGTGTGGGTGGTCGCGTGGGGCAACAACACGATCGTGGAATACGCGCACGGTGGAACGACGCGCCTCAAGACGCTGCGCGCGCCGCAGGACGACATTTACGACTGTTCCGTCGATCCGACGACCGGCAACCTCGCCGTGACGAACTGGGGCGCCAAAAACTGGTTCAAAGGCAACGTGCTGATCTACTCGCACGCCTCCGGCAAACCGATTCCGTATACGGCGCACAGCGTTTGGTTCTATTTCGGCTGCAGCTACGATCAAAACGGGAATTTGTACGTTGACGGCTGGGACGCATACCTCAACGCCTACGTGGCGCTGGCCGTGCTGCCGAAGGGCCAGACGAAGTTCAGAGACGTCACGCTCGAGCCGTCGCTTCAGCCTCCGATGCTCGGCGGTATGCAGTGGGACGGCCAGCACGTGGCGATCCTCAACTGGAAGGCGCTCTATGTCTACCAGGTCGGCAGGAAGTTCGCGCACGCCGTAAGCGTGGCGTTGCTAACCGATAAATTTCCCATCGGCATGTTCTGGATCACCACGGCGCGCAACGGCGCGCAAACCGTCATCGCGCCCGATTCCGCCGGCGACCCGAGCGCGGTGCAATTCTGGCGATATCCAGAGGGCGGCAATCCCAGGGCGACGATCACGAACGGCCTCGACAACGCCTACGCCGTGGCGGTGAGCAAACTCTCCGAATAACTCTCGGCCAACTAGTCGAGTCGCCCCAGCAGCGAGCGCGCGATGATGAGCTGCTGGATCTCCGACGTGCCCTCGTAAATCTCGGTGATCTTCGCGTCGCGGTAGTGCCGCTCGACCGGAAACTCGCTCGTGTATCCGTAGCCCCCGTGAATTTGGAGCGCCTCCGCGGCGTGCTTGCGCGCGGCGGTCGAGGCGAAGAGCTTCGCCTTGCTGGCGGCCACGGCGAAGGGCTCGCCGGCGTCTGCGAGCGCGGCGGCGCGGTAGGTGAGCATCCGAGCCGCATCGAGATCCGTCGCCATCTGCGCAACCTTGAAGGAGACGGCTTCGAACGCGCCGATCGGCTTGCCGAACGCCGTGCGTTCCTTGGCGAATTTCACGGACTCGTCGAGGCACGCCGCGAGGATCCCGATCGCCTGCGCCGCGATGCCGATGCGCCCCGCCGTCAGCGCGGTCAAGGCGTTTCCGAAACCGGCGCCCTCCGCGCCGAGGAGCGCATCCGCGCCGAGCTTGACCTCGTCGAACCCGAGGTCGCAGGTGTTGCTCGTGCGGATGCCGAGCTTGTCCGTCACGCGCTCGACCGTCACGCCGGGCAGGCTCGGATCGACGAGGAAAGCGCTCACTCCGCGCGCCCCCGGGCCGCCCGTGCGGAACATGCCCATGACGACGCCGGCGTAGCTTCCGCTGCTGCACCATTGCTTACGGCCGTTGAGCACGTAGCCCGTTTCGGTGCGCCGCGCGGTCGCGCGCAGCGCGGCCGCGTCCGATCCCGCGTCCGACTCCGTCAAGGCGAAGCCCGCGATCACGTTTCCGGTCGCCAGCGGACGAAGCCAGCGTTCGCGCTGCACGGGCGTTCCCAGCTTCGAGATGGCCGCGCAGATCATCGAGTGCACCGAGGCGGTGGCCGCGGTGCCGGCGTCCACGCGCGCGAGCTCTTCGATCGCGAGCGCGTACGAGACGTAGCCCGCTCCCGCACCGCCGTACTCTTCGGGAACCAAGATTCCCATGATCCCCGCTTCGGTCAGCTTGCCGTACAGCTCGCGTGGAAAGACATGGCCGCGATCCCACGCCGCGACGAACGGCGCGATCTCGCGCCGCGCGATCTCGGCGGCGAGCGCGCCGATGGCGCGCTGCTCGTTCGTCAGCTCAAACTGCGCGCGCGTTTCCGCTAGCATTACCTACCTCGATGCGCGGATGATTTTGATCAGACCGCTACGAGGAGTGCGTCGCCTTGGCCGCCGCCGGAGCAGATCGCGGCGATGCCGAGGCCTCCCCCGCGCCTGCGCAGCTGGTTGATGACCGTCTCGAGAATGCGCGCGCCCGACGCGCCGATCGGATGGCCCATGGCGACCGCGCCGCCGAACCGGTTAAACGAGCCCTCCTCGAGCTCGAGCCGGCGAGCCGACGTGATCGCCACGGCGGAGAACGCTTCGTTGATCTCCCACACGGCAACGTCCGACGCTCGGTATCCGGTCCGTTCGAGCAGCTTGTGCGCCGCCATCGCGGGCGTCAAGCTGATGTAGGGCGAGTCCCACGCGACCGTGTCGTGATCGACGATCGTGGCCAGAGCCTCGTAGCCGTGCGTCGCGGCATACCCGGCGTCGGCGAGGATCAGCGCGGCGGCGCCGTCGTTGACGCCGGGCGCGTTGCCCGCCGTCACCGTGCCGTTGCGCTCGAGCGGCCGCAGCTTCGCCATCGCCTCGATGCTCGCATCGGGCCGAACCGACTCGTCGCGGTCCACGACGGTGTGCGGATGCTCGCCCTCCAGGAACGGCGCATACGCGGCGTAGTCGAGCGTAAACTCTTCCGACGGCTCGTGCTCCCAGACGCGGCTCGGCGCTCCGACGGATACCGGAATGCGGGCTTTGCCTCGGCGCGGCAACCTCTCGACGACGACCTTGTCCTTGGCCTTGCTCGCGACCCTCACCGGAACGATCTCATCGGCAAAGTGTCCTGCCGCGTGCGCCTCGGCCGCGCGGCGATGGCTCTCGAACGCGAAGCGATCCTGCTCCTCGCGCGTCAGCGCAAGCTCGATTGCGACCTTGCTTCCCTGCGTCGCCATCGTCATCGGAAAATACTGATCCCAGAGGCCGTCGTAGATCATGGCGTCGACGAGCACGCCGTCGCCGAAGCGATAGCCCCAACGCGCATCCCGCAGCAGGTAAGGCGCGTTGGACATCGACTCCATCCCGCCCGCCGCGACGACGGCGCTCGCGCCGGCGTTGATCGCGCGCATCGCGTTGACGACGGCGAGCATGCCCGACGCGCACACCTTGTTGACCGTATCAGCGGTCACCGTCTTGGCGAGCCCGGACTTAAACAGCACCTGCCGCGCGGGGTTCTGCCCGACGCCGGCCTGCAGCACCTCGCCGAACGTCACCTGTTCGATCTCGGACGGGTCTATCTTCGCGCGCTCTATCGCCGCCGTCAGCGCGACGGCGCCCAGCGTCGTCGCGGATAGAGGAGCGAGCGCTCCTCCTAGTTTGCCGAACGGCGTGCGCGCCATCCCGAGCACGACCGTCTTCGAATTCATTTCAGCCATAGTCCGCCCACAATTCTAGCTGTCCATTACCGTGCCCTCGGATTGCCCGACCGCCGCCACGCGACATGATGCCTCGGAACCGCTTGTCGCTCCGCCGTCCGAGATCCGCTCCTACTGCTCGGCCTCCTCGCTCCCGCCCTCCATGGCTCCGCTCGTCGGTCCGAGCTCCCTCGGCATCACTCGCGCGTCTGCGGTCTAGCGATCGCTAGTGCTTCACGGCGATTGGACATGTATCGCACTCGAATTGAATTGTGACGTGTGAGATGCCGAAGTGCGATTCCGCGCAGGCCGTGATTTCGCGCAGCACTTCGGTCGCCTCGCTGATGCGCCGGTCGTCGAGGAGAACGTGCGCGGAGAGCGCGTGGGAGCCGCTGCCGATCGACCACACGTGCAGGTCGTGAACGCCGCTGACGCCGCCGATCTTTTCGAGGTGCGCGGTGAGCTTCGCGGAGCTGACGCTCTCCGGAACGCTCTCGAGCAGCACGCGGGTCGCGTCGCGCATCACGCGCGCGACCCCGACGACGATGATCGCGGCGACAAAGAGCGAGAGAAGCGGATCGATCCACGCGAGGCGGGTCAGTGCGATGACGATGCCGCCGACGATGACGGCGAGGGCGCCGAGCGCGTCGCCGAGCACGTGGAAGAGCGCGGCCCGGACGTTAAGATCACGCTTGTCGCGCCGCAGGAGCATGCCGACGGAGAGGTTGACAACGAAGCCCGCGGCAGCGACGTAGGTCATGAGGGCCGCGTGCGGCTCGACGGGAGTTGCGAAGCGACGCGCGGCCACGTAGAGGATCGCGGTCGTGGCGACTAGCAGGAGCGTTCCGTTGGCGAGCGCGCCGAGCACCTCGATGCGACCGTAGCCGAACGTGCGGCGCGGGTCCGCCGGCCGCGCGGATCCGATCGCGGCAACCAGGGCGAGAGCCATCGCGAACGTGTCCATCGTCACGTGCGCCGCGTCGCTCGTCAGCGCCAAGCTTCGCGAGACGGCGCCGCCCCAGAATTCGAGCACCGCGACGGCCGCGGTCGCAACCAGTGCCAGCGTGAGCCGGCGTTGCGTCGGCATAGCGCTATTCGCGGCGCGCCTTGACGGCCAAGGCTGCGAGCATCGCGCCGAAGAGCGCGAACGTCTTGCTCTCCGCCCGGATCAGCGCCTCCGGGTCCCACGCAGCTCGCTCCGAGTTTGTCGTAGGACGTAACGGCTCGATTTGCGGGATGAGGCGGGGAACGCCCTCGCAATAGTGCTCGAACGCGTCTCCGAATTTCGATCGCAGGAAGGCTTCCTCGTGCGGCACGATGATCGCGTAGACCGCCGCCATCGCGGCCAGCGATCCGCCTACCAGTGCGCAGCGCGTCGCGCACGAGTTCCGTCCCGTAAATGCGAGCGCGAAGCCGGCGGCGGTGACGAAGTTGCCGATGTACAGTGGGTTGCGGACGTGACCGTAGGGGCCTTCGGTCACGAGCTTCGGCGCCGTGACCGCGTCGTTGCGGGTCGTCGTGCCGGAATACCCGACGGCCCAGCAGCGCACGAGCTCGCCCGCCACTGCGAGCGGCAGGCCGAGCGCGATACTTCGCGCGCTCGGTCGCCCGAAGAGGGCCAGCACCGCGGCCGGCAGGCCCAGCAGCAGCCCGCGGTTCTTGAAGACGAACGCCTGCAGCGTCACGCCGCCTCGTAGACATCGCGCAGCGATCGCGCGAGCGGGATTTTCGGCTCCCATCCGGTTCGCGCGCGCAGCTTCGCGGGACTGCCGACCGACAGCGGCATCTCCGCGCTTCGCATCCGTTCCGGATCCTCGCGCACCTCGACCGGCACGCGTGCGATCGCGATCAGCTCGCGGAGCACGTCGCGGATCGAAATTGCGCGTCCGCTGCACACGTTGTAGATCTCGCCTCGCTCGCCGTCGCGCGCGAGCGCGATGTACGCCGCTACCACGTCGCGCACGTCGAGGAAGTCGCGGGCCGTCCCCAGGTTCCCGACGCAGAGCCGAGACGCGCCGCCCGCGGCGACGCGCGCGAGCTGTGCGGCAAACGAGGCTACGACGAAGCGTTCGTCCTGCCCCGGACCGATGTGGTTGAACGCCCTCGCTACGACGACATCCGTCCCGAAACTGCGCGACTCTCCGAGCAGTATCGCTTCGGCCGCGGCCTTGCTCGCCGCGTATGGATTGCGCGGACGCAGATCCAGCGTCTCGACGAGCGGATACTCGGCGGCGTCGCGCGCGCCGTACACCTCCGCTGAGCTCGCGAAAACGATGCGCGGGGCGGCGCCGCGGTAGCCGCGAAGGGCATCCACGAGACGCGCCGCTCCCATCGCATTGGTCTCGTACGTCTCTAGCGGCGCCCGCAGCGATTCGGGAACGAAGGTTTGCGCCGCGAGGTGAAAGACCGTGGTCGGGCGGAACGCATCAAGCGCCGCTCGCAGCGCTCGAGCGTCGTTGACGTCGACGTGCTCGCCGAAGACTTCCGCGCCTTCGCCGCGCAGCGCGGCGAGCACGTGTTGGCCGACGAAACCTCCCGCGCCGGTTACGAACGCTCGCATCGCTTGATGTCCGATTCGACCATCATCGCGACGAGCTGCTCGAAGCTCACCTCGGGATCCCAGCCGAGCGCGCTGCGCGCCTTGCGGGCGTCGCCGATGAGGCGATCCACCTCGGCGGGCCGGACGAAGCGTGGGTCGATGACGACGTAAGGCTCGCACGAGCCGAGCCCGGCGACCTCGAAGGCGATGCGCACGAAGTCGCGGACGCTGTGGGTTCGTCCGGTCGCGATCACGTAGTCGTCGGGCGCCTCCTGCTGGAGCATGAGCCACATCGCTCGCACGTAGTCGCCCGCATATCCCCAGTCGCGGTGCGCGTCCAGGTTTCCGAGCCGCAGCTCCTTGGCGCGGCCGAGCTTGATGCGCGCGACACCGTTGGATATCTTGCGCGTCACGAACTCCTTCCCGCGCCGAGGCGACTCGTGATTGAAACAGATGCCGCTGCAGGCGTAGAGTCCGTACGACTCCCGATAGTTGACCGTTATCCAATGGCCGTAGACCTTGGCGACGCCGTACGGGCTGCGCGGATAGAACGTCGTCGCCTCGTTCTGCGGCGACTCGGGCGTGTTGCCGAACATCTCCGAGCTCGACGCCTGATAGAAGCGAATCGTCGGATCGACCTGACGGATGGCTTCGAGCACCCGCGTGACGCCGAGCGCGGTGAACTCGCCCGTCAGCACGGGCTGCGTCCACGACGCGGGTACGAACGATTGCGCGGCGAGGTTGTAGATTTCGTTCGGGCGCACGTCGTTGACGATCGACGTGATCGAGCTTTGATCGAGCAGATCGCCGGAAACGATCTCGACGTCGCCGACGATGTGCTCGATCCGCTCGTGGACCTCCGTGCTCGTCCGCCGCGTCATGCCGACGACCCGATAACCCTTCTCGAGCAACAGCTCCGCGAGGTAGGATCCGTCCTGACCCGTGATGCCGGTGACGAGTGCGGTCTTGGCCACGCCGCGCGTTATCTTGCCGCTAGGGGCCGACGCAGGCGCTCGGCGAGCGTGACCGCGACGAACGCAGCGACTGCGCTCGGCAGCGTGCCGCGGCCGAAGCCGGCATCGTAGCCGAGCTCGCTCGCCAGGCGGTTGGTGACGCGCGGACCGCCGCAGATCAAGACCACGCGATCGCGCAGCCCCTCGGCCTCGAGGAGCTCACCTAGCTGCGTGAAGTTCTTGATGTCGCTGCCCTTTTGCGTGACCACCTGCGAGGCGAGCAGCGCGTCGACGCGGTGCTCTTTCGTGTAGCGCACGAGCTCTTCTGGCGCGACCTGGCTGCCGAGGTTGAACGCCTCGAACATGCGGTAGCGCTCGAGGCCGTAGTCGCCCTTGTAGCCCTTCATGTTGAGGATCGCGTCGATTCCTACCGTATGCGCGTCGGTCCCGATGCACGCGCCGGCGACGCGGATCTTGCGGCCGATGCGCTCCGCGACGAATGCGTCGATCTCTTCCATCGACATCGCGTGTGCGCTCGCCGAGGGAGCGTGGACGGCCTCCACGTCGACGCCTTCGCGCGTGCTCGCATAGAGAACGAAAAAGGAAAAACCCGTCGCGATCGGTCTGCCGTCGACGACCTGCACGTCGGTAAAGCCCATCTTGCCGGCGAGCTGACGCGCCGCCTCGTCGGCGGCCTCGCTCCACTCGACGGGCAGCGTAAACGAGAGCTGAACCTTGCCGTCGTCCTGCGTGTCGCCGTACGGCTTTACGACTCTAGTCATGGTTTAGACACTTGTCATCCTGAGCGGAGTCGAAGGATTGAGAGCTTCTTCGAAAGGATTGAAGTAGTCGCCGGCGCGCGCAAAGACGCCCTCGAAGCCGCGTCCGCCGTCGGGCGAGCGCGAGACGTCCGCGAACGTGGCGGCCTGGATCGCCGCCATCAGACCAACCTCGCACACGCGACGCAGGAGCGCCTCGCAGGCCGCCAGCACTTCGCTCGCGCGCCGTTCGATCGTCCCCCCGGGACGCAGCACGATCTCGTCGCCTAGGTGGCGAGCTGTGTTCATGATATAGCGCGCATTTTCGAGCGAGAGCGCGCGATCGCCCAAGAACGGCGTGTGAATCGCCTCGGTCAGCATGCCGCAGAGATGGATCCTCTGGCCCGTCATCACGGACGTAAGGTTGAACATCGCGTCGATCAGGTGTCCCTTGAAGACGTCGCCCGTCATGTGCTTGGTGGGCGGCATGTATTTGAGCGCCGCGAGCGGGAAGATCTCGCGCGCGAGCTGTGCCTGCGCGACCTGATACAGGAAGCTGTCCTCGAGATCGGGGTTGATCTCGTACGCGTCGCCGAGCCCGATCTGTTCGTCCGGCAGGCCCGCGCGATGCGCGAATTCCTCGTTGATGAACTGCGACGCCAGCACCGCGGGAGCCTGATCCACGGCATCGGCCGTCGTGAGGTAGTTGTCCTCGCCGGTATTGATGATGATGCCCGAATAGGCGTTCAGCATTCGGCTGAAATGCTGGTCGATGAACGTGCGCTTCATGTTGATGTCGCGAAAGAGAATTCCGTACATCGAATCGTTCAGCAACATGTCGAGCCGCTCGATCGCCGCCATAACGGCGATCTCGGGCATGCATAGGCCGCTCGCGTAGTTCGTGAGCATGACGTAGCGCCCGAGCCTCTCACCGGCCTCGTCGAGGGCGGCGCGCATGATCGCGAAGTTCGCTTGCGTCGCATACGTCCCGCCGAAGCCTTCCGTCGTTGGGCCGAACGGGACGAAGTCCAGCAGCGACTGTCCGGTCGAGCGAATGACGGCGATCACCTGCGCGCCCGCCTCGGCGGCCGCGATGGCGGCGCTTCGATCCTCGTAGATGTTGCCGCTCGCGACAATCACGTAGAGCAGCGGCGACGGGAGCTGCGGCAGCCGCGACATCGCACGAGCGCGCTCCTCGCGCCGCGCTTCGATGCGGCGCAGCGCCGACTCGACGTGGGGGCGCAGCGCCCCGCGCGCAGCCTCCTCCGGCGTCTGCGTGAACTGCTCGAGCGCGCAGCGGCGCAGTCCGAGCGCCTCGCCGAGCGCTGCCGGCTCGAGCCCGGTCTCCGCGAGCGCCTTCCCGAACGCGAGGCCCACGCCGCGGCGCCGCTCGCGGTCCAAAAGCGAGTCGACGACGGCGTTGGGGATCGGGACCTCGTCGGGCGTGACGCCGTCAACGCCGAGCAGGCGCAGCACCGCGCGCTCGACCGAAACGGTCGAGTGGGCCGCAATAAAGGCCTCTACCGGCGCGACGATGGCCGAAGCCAGCTCGCGGCAGCGTCCGACGCGCTCCCGATCGATGTTCAGTTCCACGGTGCAGTCTATCTTATCCGAAGGCCGGGGAAACCCCCAAGCTCGCGGCGAGTCCCTCGCGCCACGACGGCATCGGGATGCCTAAGGCGGTGAGCTTGGCGTTGGAGAGCGCGGAGAAGCGGGGGCGCACCGCAACGGTCCTGCGCTCCCCCGCTGCAATCGGCTCGATCGGCGCGCGCACCCCCGCCAGCCGGGCTGCCTCGACCGCAAAATCGAACCATCTGACGGGTCCGGTGTTGACCGCGTGATAGAGACCGAAGGCCTCGGTGTCGATGAGGCGACGGAGCGCGTCGGCCAGGTCTCCGGCGAAGGTCGGGGAGGCGCGGACGTCCGCGACGACCCGGAGCGGCGGACCGTCGCGGTGCGCGAGAACGCGGTCCAGCAGCGACGGCCGCCGCGAGGCAGAGTCGCCCGGACCGTAGACACCACAGGTTCGGACGACGAAGGCCCGACCGCGGAGTCCTTGCACGAGATGCTCGCCGGCAAGCTTCGAGGCGCCGTAGACCGACAGCGGGTGCGGCGCGTCGGCCTCCGTGTACGGCGAGTTGGACTCGCCATCAAAGACGTAGTCCGTACTGAGCGTCACGAAAAGCGCGCCGGCGTCCCGCGCGAGCCGGGCCGCCGCACCGACCGCGATCGCGTTGGTCTCGAAGGCGGCGAGAGGTTCCGACTCGCAGCGGTCGACGTCGTGAAATGCCGCGGCGTTGACGAGCACGCCGGCCCGGACCCGCGCGAGCGCGACGGCGAGCGGGCCGCTTTGCCGGATGTCAAGTTCGGCGTGCGAGGGCGCCGTGATCTCGCAGTCGTCCCAGCGTCGTCGAATGGCGGTTCCGAGCTGCCCGGAACCGCCAATCAACAAGACGCGCTTCACACCGTCGACCGCCGGCTCGTCGAATGGCGCTGGGCGATCAGCGCGAGCGCGACCGCGAGAGTGGCCGCGAAATTACCGACGACCATGATCTCCACGACGGTCGCAAGCGTGGGATGAATCGCCGCGATCGCCCCGAGCGTGCCGAAGGTGCAGATGAAGAGCGGCACCGTGAACCCAAGGCGGTGGGTCGCGATGCCGTAATACGTCAACGCGTTTGTGAGCGCGAGCATGACCATCGCCAGGCCGTAGGTCACCAGCAGCGGAGTCGCCGCGTCGAAGGCGTGCCCCACCAGCGCGTGCAGCACATCGGTGCCGAAGAAACGGAAGACGAAGAGACCGCCGCACGCGACGAGCGCGAACATGAGCAAACTGCCGCCAAGGACCTCGCGGGTCTGGGCGCCGCGTGCATGGCGATCGGCCGCCTGCGGAAGAAGCACCGTCGGGATGAATCCGACGAGATAGAGCAGGATCTTTCCGCCCAGCGAGGCGGCCGCGTACAGACCGGCGGCGTGCGCATCGAAGAAGTGCTTCACCAAGACGACGTCGGCGGATCCCATGAGGGTGACCGCGACGGTCGCCGCCGCCGCGCCGGCTCCGGCGTTGATTATGCGCCGCCAATCGTAGCGGACGCGATGCGCCTGCGCAGCTGCATAGCGCCGGCGCAGGCGCGAGCCGAGATAGATCAACGCGCCGAACGGACCGAAGAAGAAGCCGGCAATCGCGCCCCCGAGCTGCAGCCCAATCGCCACGAGCAGACCGATCCCGAGCACCTTCCCCACGCCTTCGACCGAGTTGGATATCGCGTATCCGAAGAAGTCTTGCGTTCCCTGTGCGACGGCGCGCAATGCGCTTACGAAAAGCGAAGCGCCCGCGACCAGCCCGACGAATGGAATGGACCATACCGGGACGTGAAGGAACCGCGCCAACGGAAGCGCGCCGAGCGTCGCGACCACGACGTAGACCATCGCGAGTTTCGCGAATGCGCCCGCGACGCCGTCCGTGAGTCCGCGCAGGTGTCCGTCGTCGTGGAGCGCGCGAAATTCTGCAGCCAGCTGCGCGACGACCGGCGCGACGAACGCCGCAGGAAGCGCGGCGATTACCGCGGCGTTGAGCAGAGCGTAGAGCTCGCCGTAGATCGTGACGCCGAGTTGACGGCTCGCGATCGCGTGCGCGACGAAACCGCAGAGGTTGAGCACCATGCTTGCGGAAAACACGAGCAGGCTCTGCTTGAGCATCGCACTCGCTCGAAGGCGTTCGAGCCCACGCCGGAGCACCAGCGTGCCCGGTGGACTCACGCTTCCGTTCATAGTACCCTCGTTCTCATGGAGATCGAGCATTTACCTCTCACCGGCGCTTTGGTGCTGACACCGCGCATCTTCACGGACGAACGAGGTTATTTCGAGGAAACGTACTCGCTCGATCGCTATCGTCAATGCGGCGTCGAAGAAACGTTCGTGCAAGACAACCTTTCGCTGTCCCGGCGCAACGTCTTGCGTGGACTGCACGGCGACGCGCGAATGGCCAAATTGGTGGGTGTCCTCCGGGGCAGCATTTTCGACGTGATCGTAGACCTGAGGATGCCCAGCCCCACGCATCTACGCTGGTACGGCACCGTGCTCGACGCAGATCGTAGCAGGCAGATGTACGTTCCAAAGGGGTTTCTCCATGGGTTCCTCGCGCTCGAAGATGAGACGCTCGTGGCCTACAAACAGAGCGCCGCATACGACCCCTCGCACGAGATCTCTGTCGCGTGGAACGACCCCGAAATAGGAATCGAGTGGCCGCTCGGCGGCGGGCGGCCCATCTTGTCCGCCCGCGACGCTGCATGCGGGCCATTGCGCTCGCGTCACGGCGCGTAACAAACGGCCCCCGCCGAGGTAAGAGCAGCCAGAGGAACAGAATCGAGGAGGGATGGCATTCCGTGATCAGAGCGACGAAGCTCTGGTGCATCGAGTGCGCTCCGGGAAAAGGGAGCTCTTCGGCGTGCTAGTGGATCGCTATAAACGCGGTATCGCGAACTTCATCGGCGCTACGGTGCGCAACTCTTCGGAAACGGCGGACCTTTCGCAGGAGACGTTCCTGCGCGCATACGCACATCTCGATACGTTCAACCCCCAACTCGGAAAGTTCTCGACCTGGATCTACCAAATCGCACGAAACGTGATCCGAACCTATCTCTCAAAGTCGCTGCGCGCACCGCAGCTGCAAGAACTCTCGCCCGAACACGGCATCGAGAGCACGCTCCCCGATCTCTCGCGCGACGCCGACCCGGCCGGCGGCGTGCTGCGCGAAGAGGCGGAGCGGGAGCTGCGCGCGGCGCTGGCGGAGCTTCCCGAGCGCACGCGCACCGTCTTGGCCCTCCGCTATTTCGACAACATGGAATATCAGACGATCGCGAGCACGCTCGGGCTCTCGCTCGGCAACGTGAAGACGCTGATCCATCGCGGCAAGCTCGCGCTCACCAAGAAAATGCGCGAACGCGAGGCAGCCGCCGTCAAAGCGCTACCCTATGCCGCAGAGGGGGGCACGAATGCGCTGCTCCTCGTGTGAACCGCTGCTGGACGCTTACCTCGAACGTAGCCTCACGCGCCAGCGCGGCGCCGAGGTCGCTGGGCACTTGAGCGGCTGCCGCGCCTGTGCGGCCCTCTTGCACGAGCTTCGCGTGATCGACGCGCTCCTCGAAACGGTGCGGCCGCCCGGCGGCGTCGCCCCCGACTTCACGGCGTCCGTCGTAACGGCCGCTCGCGTCGCGCCGCCTCGCTCGCGCCGGCGCGTTCCCGTCGGCGGCGCGCTGCTGGCGTATCTCGCGATCGCGTGGGGACTCGTCTTCGTGGGCATACGGTCCAACGCGCTCGCCGGTCTCGCCGCGGCGCTCGCCCTCTCGCAGCAGCACGGGCTCGCCGCCATCGCAGCCGGGATGCGCGCGTTGGCGCCGGCGACGCCGCTCGCGGCCGCGCTGATGACGGGCGTGTTGCTGCTCGACGTTCTGCTGCTCGTTGCGTTCGCCTACGGTTACCGGCGCGTGCGGCCCCTGATGACGCTCTATCTAACGCGAGGATCTCGATCGTGAAGTTTCGCTGGTCAATTCTCCTCGGGACGCTGACCGCGGCCCTGTCGCTCTGCGCGGCGCCCGCGCTCGCCGACCCGCAGGCCGTCTATCATGGCGGCACCTACTTCGGCTCGGTCGTGGTCGAGCCGGGGCAAGTTGTCGACGGCGACCTCACGGTGATCCTCGGTGATGCAACGATCGCGGGCATCGTGCGAGGCGACTGTACCGCCATCGGCGGCAGCTGCGATACGCGACCGGGCGGGGTCGTGACGGGACAGATCAATCAGCTCGGCGGCGCCGTGACGCAGGCGGTGGTTCCCTGGGCGCCGAGCGACGCCGCAAACAATCCGTTCGTTCCGGATCACCGCCTGCTGTGGCGGCTCTCCTGGAACCTGCTCGCGCTGCTGATCTTCCTTATCTTCCCGCTGCGAACGCGCATGGTGCTTGACCGGCTGGAACGTCACCCCGGACTCAGCGTCACGGCGGGTGTGCTCGGGTGCGTCGCCATCGTTCCGCTCGCGGTGCTGCTCGCGATTACGATCCTGTTGATACCGCTGATCCTACTCGAGCTCGTCTTCGTTCTCGCGAGCGTCTTCCTCGGCACGGCGGCGCTCGCGTTGTTGATCGGGCGCCGGCTCTGCGAGCTGCTGAGCCCGACGTCGACGCCGTCGCCGCTGGTCGCATTGCTGGTCGGCATCGCGCTGATCACCGCGGCAGAGCTCGTCCCGGTCGTCGGCACGCTCGTCCTGATCCTCGTCGGCCTCATCGGTCTCGGCGCGACGATACTCTCGTTTGCGGCCGATACGATCGCCGCCCCGGTGGACTCGGGCTCGGCCGCCCCGCGCGCTCCGATAAGCGGACCCCCTATGGCGACTGGCTAACAGAACCGAATGTCCACGATCTCGCGAGCCGCGAAGTTCGCCGAGCGCACGGCACACCTGCGGGCTTCGACGATACGCGAGATGCTGAAGGTCACGCAACAGCCCGACGTCATTTCGTTCGGCGGCGGCCTTCCGGCGCCGGAACTCTTTCCCACGACGGCCATCGCCGAAGCCACGCGCGTGGTCATGGAGAACTACGGGCCCGCCGCGCTGCAGTACAGCGTGACGGAGGGGATTCCCGAAATGCGACGGTGGGTCGCGGAGCGGCTGACGCGGCGACTCGGACGGATCGTCGAGGCGGACAGCATAACCATCGTCAACGGTTCGCAGCAGGGACTCGACCTGGTCGGTAAGGTGTTCCTCGACCCCGGCGACCATGTGGTGCTGGAGGACCCCTCGTACCTCGGTGCGATTCAGGCGTTCGACGCCTATCAAACGCGCTACCTGACGGTCGACACCGACGAAGAGGGCCTGCTCCCCGAGTCCCTCGAGCGCGTCCTGGAGCGCGCCGACCCATTCCCGAAATTTTTGTATCTCGTTCCGAACTTCCAGAACCCGACGGGCCGGACGCTATCGGGGCCGCGGCGCGAGCGCGTCGTGCGGATCTGCGAGGAGTTCGGGCTGCCGATCGTCGAGGACGATCCATACAACGAGCTTCGCTTCGAAGGCAGCGACTTGCCGTCGCTCCTCTCGCACCAGAGCTCCGCGTCGATCATCTACTCGGGCACGGCCAGCAAGATCATGGCGCCGGGTATGCGCATCGCGTGGCTCGCGATTCCCGACGAAGAGATCCGCGAGAAGGTCGTCCTGGCGAAGCAGGGCGCCGACCTGCACAGCGGCACGTTTGCTCAGTACGTGTTCTATCAATATGCTCGGGACGGAACAGCTTTCGACGCGCACGTGCGGCGGATCGCGGCGACGTATTCGGTCCGCCGCGACGTCATGGCGGATGCGCTCGCGGAGTTTATGCCGGAGCAAGTTCAGTTCACGCATCCAAAGGGCGGCATGTTCTTGTGGGTAACCGTCCCCAACGTCGACACGGCGGAACTCTTGCACATCTCGGCCCGATCGAAAGTCGTCTTCGTACCGGGAGTCAATTTCTATCCCGGCCGCAACGTGCATGACGGCATGCGGCTCAACTTTTCCAACGCTTCGGAGAAGAATATCCGAATCGGCGTCGAACGCCTTGCGCACGCCATTGCCGCCTACAACGGCTAGTGGCGTCATAGTTCGCTACAAGGAGTCGCGTCGCGTGGCAGTAGGCTTGGTCGTTGGCATCTTTCCCCGGTCCGATCCGAAAGCGCTCGAGAGCGCTCTGTCCGGCCAGCAGATCGACCTGAGCAAGGTCAAGGTCGTCTGCGGCGCCGTCGGCGATGAGGCCGAATCCTCTCCGCTCGAATTCATCGACGTCGTCGCAGATATGGAATCGAACTCCCTCGCGGACGACATGACGAAGGGCCTGGGAATCATGGGCGACGCGGGCGGAACGGGCGTTCCGGGACTGGGTGGCCGTCAGGCGAAGCTCGACTCGTTCTCGCACCGCGGGGCGGCCGCGCCCTACCTCAGCGGTTTTGCGATTCCGCCGGACGAGGTGGACAATTTCGATCAAGCCGTGGCGGACGGCCGAGCCGTCGTGCTCTACCCCGCTGCCGGAGCGGATGCGCAGTCTATCGCGACGGCCTTTCGAGCCGCAGGCCTGCGCAACGTACGGTCGTACTGACGGCGCGCCGCGTACAGCAACTCATCCTAGCGAGTCTCGCGACGATCCTCGCGAGCTGCGCCCCCTCCGCCCATTACGACTACGCCCATCTCCCCTCCGGATACCAATGGCGAGCGGTGTACAATCCTGCGACCAACGCGGTCGTCTTCTACGGCCACGTTCCGCTGACCAACGACACCGTCTACGTGGGACCCGATAGCCGGTTCTACATCTTCCATCACGGGGGACCGGTCCGCACGAACGACCTCCGGCTGCATTGGCTCCCGCGCGACGCCTCGGCGCTATGAGCGCCGCGTAGATCCGACGACGCGCGCCGGCACGCCGGCGACGACCGCGAAAGCCGGCACGTCCCGGGTGACCACGGCGCCCGCGCCGACGAGCGCGCGCTCCCCGATCGTCAGGTTCGGTAAAATGGTCGCGTTGCTGCCGATCGACGCGCCGCGGCATACGCGAGTCGGCAGGACGGCCCAGTCTTCCTGCGTTTGTAAGGTGCCGTCCGGATTCGTCGCTCGTGGATGCAGGTCGTTGACGAACATCACGCCGTGGCCCACGAAGACCTCGTCTTCGATCGTGACGCCTTCGCAGATGAACGTGTGCGAGGAGATCTTGCAGCTGCTCCCTACGGCCGCGTTCTTCTGAATCTCGACGAACGCGCCAACCTTCGTATCGGCGCCGATGCGGCAGCCGTACAGATTCACGAGGCTCTCGTGAAAGATCGTGACACCCTTGCCGAGCACGACGCTCGAATCAATGGGCACGGCTAGGACACCTCTGAAGAAGTCGCCGGTAGGCCACGATCGCGGCCTGCTTCCAAAACTCGAATCCAAATGCGACGCTAACGAAAGGATGATAGAGCCATTCGGAGCGGCGGTCGCGCAGCAGGCCGTACGTCGCCGCAGCGAGCGGAAACACGAAGCTGATCGAGTAGAACGGCCAGATGTAGGCCCGCGAGCGCCGCGCACGAGCCGACGAGCGTAAGCGCCCCCACATCGGCTGCCCCGCGTCGGTCATGCGCGCCCGAAATCGCGGCCCGAACTTGCGTAACGCATCGGCGATCCCGCCGACGGTGTGATGCTCGACCGTCGCGCGTGGGACGAAGGCGATCTCGCGCCCCTGCGCGACTAAGCTCTCCACGGGTGCGACGTCGTCTTCATCGGTCCCGGCCGGCTTTCGATAGGGCAGCCGAATCGCAAACGCCTGAGCGAGGGCGATCAGCGGCATCGGGCCCGAGCCGAAATCGTACACGACGTAATCGTCGGTACGCCGCTTCACCGGATAGGTGCGGGCATACGACGCGGGCGACGTTGCGCCGCCGTAGGCGAAGTGATTGAACGGGTCGCTAAACGCGTTGAAGTACCTCGTCGTCGCGCCGTCGGCAGACGTGTTCACGATGGCCGGAAACGCCGCGGCGATCCCCGCGTCGGCGAATGGGCGCGCGAGCCGCTCGAGAAAGAATTCGTCGTGCAGCACGTTGTCGGCGGCTAGGATCACCGCGACGTCGCCGGCGGCGCGATCCATCAGAATGCCGACGCCGGGCTCCGCCCGTCGTATCGGGTTGGAGACGATGGTCGCCCCGTAGGACTGCGCGACGGCGACCGTGTCGTCGGTCGAGCCGCCGTCCGCGACGAGAAGCTCGATTAGCTCGCTGGGGTAGCGTTGCCGCCGGATCGACGCGAGCAGCGCCGGAATGCGGGACGCCTCGTTGAGCGCCGGCACGATCAGCGAGAAGCGCAGGCCGGTCACGTGTGAATCCCTCCGTTTGCAAGCTCGACGCGCGCGCTGCCCCGCTGAGCCGAAAGCAACGCGCCCTCGATGACGCGAACGACGCCGGCGCCGAAGCGTCCGTCCGAGCGCGTCGCACAGCCGTCACGAATCGAGCGCCCGAAGTCTTCGACCAGCTTCCCGAGAGCCTCGCGATTGTCCACGAGCGGAACGTTCAAGTCTCCGAGCCGGTAGGAAACCATCTGCTGCTGCAGCGTCGAACTCGTCGGGTCCAGCACGACGCCCTTGTCGTAGATATAGATCTTCTCGTTAGGATCGACGTCGTCCCAGACGGCCATCTTTCGGCTCGCGGAGATCATCGTGCGACGAACCTTCACCGGCGACAGCCAACTCAGGTGAACGTGCGCGATGCATCCGCCGGGGTACCACATCGTGAGAAACGCTACGTCCGGCGTTTCGGCGTGCACGCACGCCGCCAGTTGCAGCGAGACCGCCCGCGGCTCTTCGCCCAAGACGTAGTTGATGATCGAGACGTCGTGCGGCGCCAAATCCCATACCACGTTGCTCTCCTGAAAGAGCCCGAGGTTCACCCGCACCGAGTCAACATAGTAGATGCGGCCGAGCTCGCCGCTGGATCGCAGCGCGTGAAGTTTCTCCACGGAACCCGTGTACAAAAACGTATGGTCCGTCATCAGCGCGACCCCGCAGCGTCGCGCGCGCTCCGCAAGATCGCATGCGGCCTCGTAGCTCTCCGCGAGCGGCTTCTCCACGAGCACATGCTTGCCGGCCTCGATCGCGCGCGCTGCGAGCGCGTGATGGGTGCGCGGCGGGGTCGCGATCGCTACGGCGTCTATCGCGTCGTTTTCCAGCACCGCATCGATGCTGCGATGAACCGCAACGTGCGGATATAGCCTCGAGAGTTTTTCTAGCCGGGCGGCATCGGTATCGACGATAGCGGCGACGCACCACGCGTCCGAGGCGTGAAAATTGCGAACGAGGTTCGGACCCCAGTATCCCGCCCCGACGACGGCCGCCCGAAGTTCGCTAGTCATGACGCGCTACGAGTGCGAGAGTTCTACGCCGGCACGAGACGGCGAGCATCATCGATCGCCCCGACCACGAGATCGATCTGCGCTTCGGTGAGCTCGGGAAACATCGGCAGCGAGAGAATGCGCTCGGCCGCGCGTTCCGTTCGCGGGAATGCGCCACGCCCCAAGTTGAGGTCGGCGTAGGCGGGCTGCAGATGAATCGGAACGGGATAGTGGATGCCCGTTGCGATGCCGCGCTCTTTCAGAACGCGCTGCACTCCAGCTCGATTCTCCATCTCGACGACGTAGAGATGATAGACGTGCCCCTCGTCCGTCAATCGCGGAGGCGGAGCGACACCGACCTCCGCGAGCTTCGCGTCGTAGCGGTGAGCGTTGCGTCGCCGTGCCGCGTTCCACCGATCCAGGTGGCCCAGCTTGACGTCGAGGACGGCGGCCTGAATGGAATCGAGGCGGCAGTTGCCGGCCTTCACCAGATGCTCGTATTTCCGGCGCTGACCGAAGTCGCGCAACAGCAGCAGCCTGTCCGCGAGCGCGTCGTCATTCGTCACGATGGCTCCGGCGTCGCCATAGGCGCCCAAATTCTTTCCCGGATAAAAGCTGAAGCAGCCGACGTCGCCGAAGCTTCCCGCCGCCTTGCCTTCGTAGAGGGCGCCGTGCGCCTGGCAGGCGTCCTCGATCACTCGCAAACCATGGCGCCGAGCGAGGCTCAAGATCGGTTCCATCGGAACCGTCTGACCGTACAGATGCACGGGCATCACGGCCTTCGTCCGCGGCGTCAGCGCGGACTCGAGGAGCGAGGCGTCTATCAGATAATTTTCGTTGCAATCCACGAGCACGGGCTCCGCGCCGATCGCCGAAACGGCGATCGCCGAGGCGATGTATGTGTTCGCGGGGATAATCACCTGATCGCCGGGACCGATCTCGAGCGCTTGCAGAGCGAGCTGCAGCGCAGCCGTTCCGGACTCGACGCCGAGGCAATGCCGGGCGCCGACGTAGTCCGCATAGTTCTCCTCGAACTTTTCGACGTCGGGGCCCAAAATGAAACTGGCGTCCTCCATGACCTTCTGCATGCGAGGAACGATCTCGTCGCGTAATGCGGCAAATTGAGCGCGCAGGTCGACGAACGGAACTTGCATGACCATTGTCACGGCCCGCGCTTCGTCGGCACTCGCGCAGCCGCCTTCAACAACCACAGGATGCAAACGATGCCGCAGAGCGCCGCCAACATCTGCGCTACGGACGTCAACTGTACGATAACTATCGGAGCCGTCGATGGACCGCCGACGAGCCAACCGTTCGCCGCCATGTCGACGCGCATGTGCGGCAACACCCGCCACCCGCGCAGCGCCGCCCATGCGCCGTCGTAGCGCTCGTTGAAGCGCAACACCCCGCCGGCATCGGCGCCGGTCACGACGTACAGCCACGGAGTGAGCGAACGAAATGCCGTCGCCGAAATCGTGCTCTTCGCCGCGGTCGCAAGCGCCGGCAGCGAACGCGCGACCGCAACGAGCTCACACTCGCCGGAGCACACGACGGATTCCCCATTCGCCGGTACGGGCAGCCACACGAACTCCCCCCGACCGATGAGGACGGTCCGCCCACCTGAGTCGTTGAGTCGCCCGCGAACGAATGCAAGCACGAAGGAACCGGAATCGATTCGATACGGCGCCCGCGACAACGTGTAGACACCGCCCAGACTTTGCGCAAGCGCGGGCTCATTTGCAAATGCCAGGCGCGCATCGATCCAGTCGTTTCGCGGATCGACCGAATCGGCGTGCGCAGACAACGCACGAACCGCAGGATACGGCGGTCCGGCGTCGCCGAAGAAGACGGCGCACGCGTCCAAACGGTTCGGCAATCCGACGACTCGCGCGGCATCGCAGGTCGACAGCAGCGGCAGCGGATCGGCCAAATAGCGAACGCGCGCCGTCACGCCGGAATACGTCGGCGGCGGCGGCGCGAGGAGCACGATGCGCTGATTCGCTCGGGAGATCAGCCAGCTGCGCGATACGATCGCGGCGACGCCGAGCGCGCGCAGCGGCTCGACGTCGCCGCGCCGCTCGAAGAGCGCGAGCGCCATATCGACCGGATACTGCGGAAGATATTCGTTGAGAACCGCGACGTTGCCGGGATACGCGCGAGCGTCGGGGTCGGCACCGTCACCGCCGGCGTCGCGCAAGCCGAGCGGCTGGAACGCGGGCAAGAGCGCGACCCGCGAAAATGCCGGCGCTGCGATCCGTGGGTGCGGATAGGACGACGCGCCGATCCAGAGATCGCTCGGAGGGGCGGCCGCCCACGTCGCTACGAGAGCGAGGCCCGCCGCGAGCGCGACGTAGCGGGCGGGACGCAGTGCGCCGAGCGCGGCGCTCGCCGGCAGGATGACCGCGGCGGCGAACAGTCCGGCCAAGTCGTACAGCTCTCGAAAGACCCCGGTCTCCGGGACGTTGTGGACGGCCCACGAGTAAGGAGCGGCGAACGGCCCCTGCGTTCCGGCGATGATGACGAAGAGCGCCACCACGGTGACCGCCGCGGCGATGACGGCTCGCGAGCGAGCGACGACGACGCCGACCAGTGCCAGCGCGAGAACCGCCCAGACCGCGACCTCCGCGGCGAGTCCCAGCCGATCGCCGTAGCCCGGAAAGTATCCGCCGAGCGCCGCCAGCGCACCGGGGGGGACGGATTGATACACCTGCCACGCGAGGCTATATGGAGTTCTCACGATCGTGCCGCGTGCCGCGAGCAGCCCGACGATCGTCGGAAGCGCGAGGATGACGCCCGCCGCGGGCGGCAGCCATTTCTTCGTCCGCGACGCAAAGATCACGAGCGCCAGCATCGCGAGGATAAAGAATTGCAGCTGCGACTCGACGAGGACGAGCCAGAGCGCGAGCCGCACCGGCGAAGCGTTCGAACCGCGCAGCATCTCGCCGGCGAGGCCGATGGTCCCGGCATACGCCAGCACCATCACGAGGTGTCCCGCGACGACTTCGTTGTAAACCCAAGGATTGAATAGGGCAAACAATCCGATTCCCGCTGCGGCAAGGGTCCCCGCGCTCCAGCGTTGCGACACCTTGGCCGCGTTTCGAACGCAGAGCCAGCCGATCGCAAACGTGAAGAGCGCGAGCGCTCCAAGCGGACCAAAGAGCCACATCACGAGGGCTATGGGAAGTGCTATCGCGTACGTCGTCGGATGTGCGTTGAGCTGACCGAACCCCGCCGGCAGCCATCCGCCGGTCAATTCGTTCACGAACGGCGGCACCGCGCTCGCTTCGATCGGCCAGTTCCAATCGTGGCGCAGCGTCGGAACCCCCTTGACGCACACGAACGAGGCGAACACGAGGCCGGCCCCGACCGCTACGAGCCTCAAGCTCGGGCGTTCGTTACGCGGCTTCGTTGGAACCCTTTAGAAT
The DNA here is from genome assembly GCA_963722595.1 of Vulcanimicrobiota bacterium. Lineage (GTDB taxonomy): Bacteria > Vulcanimicrobiota > Vulcanimicrobiia > Vulcanimicrobiales > Vulcanimicrobiaceae > Cybelea. The sequence goes on from CAVRNN010000001.1 coordinate 1,185,024, forward strand.
AGTAGCGCCGATGAGGTAGAGGCAGACGCAGACGGCGAGCGCTTCGGCGAGGGGACTAAACGCTAGCCCCGCCCCGACGACCAAGAGCGCGCCGACCATGAGCGCGAAGCGCGGCCACTCAATGCTTTCGCCCTTGCGCGAGCCGCCCAGCGCGCCGTCGCGAAGCCGCCACGTCATGCCGATAGCAAGCGCTGCGAACAACGTCGCGAGGTAGGCCGTCGTCGTAAATCGCTCCGCGTACGCCTCCGGCACAAGACTCGCCAAGATCAGTGCGACGATTACCGTTGCGGCGCCGTACTGAGCGATGCGCGCGAACACGCGCGAACTCTCCGGAGCGCGCAGAGCGGCAGCCAGCCTCGCGGCTCTGCGGCGCACCGCCTCCCCTGCGGCCGTCGGCGCGATCAGCGACGCGGCGACCGCCACCGTGGCGCCTACGGCCCCCGCGTAAGCGAGCCTCGCGAAGCCCTCGCCGGCGTGCGACGAAAACAGCGCTCGCGCCGCCAACGCGGCGACGGCGGCGGCAACGGCGTAGCGAGTCGCGGCCGCGAGGCGGTCTCCGCGGCGGAGTCGCTCGTTGACGGCGACGATGACGCCGCCGCGCACGAGCGCCGTCGCCGCGATCAAGCCGACGCAACCGGCGACGGCGAGAACCTCGCTGCCCGGCTCCGAAACGAACGCGGCGCCGATCAAAAGCAGCGCCCCGACGCCGCACGCAAACGTGAAAACGGCCGGGAATACCGGGCCGGATGCGCGGCCGGAATCGGTCACCGGCGCACCTCTGAAAAACCACTTGATCGCCAGGAGCGCAGCGGCGACGAGCGCCGCGAGGTATGCCGTCGTCGCGAATCGCTCGGCATCCGCCCCGGGGATGAGCGAGGCAATTAGGATGGCTACCACGGCCGTCGCGGCCGCGTACGCAAGCGCTCGGCCCAACGTCCAGGCGCACGCGCTCATCGGTCAGACACGCGGATCGGCCAGAGCGAGGGCATGCACGCGAGGACGATCATCACGATCAACGCGAGGAGCGAAAGCACCGCGGAGACGACGTAATTGCGCTGCCCAGTGAACGCCAGCGCGATCTCGCCGCCGTCGGGCAAGCTCGGAACGAGCCAGCCGTTGACGACGCCGTCGACGATCACGTGCGGAAGCGGCTCGCTACCGTTCAGCGTGGCCTGCCACTCGGGATGGAATGCCTCGCCGAACACGAGCAGAAACGGATTGGACGTTTTTCTCGCGGTGACGTCGATCGCCGTAGGGGAAAGGCGGTTCCACTGCAACGAGAAGGGGCTCGTGCGCGGCAGATTGACGGGCTGGATGTTCAGCAGCGTGATCTTGAGCTGCTTGTCGCCGCTGACGAAAACGTGGCGCCCTGCGCTTAAGGACACGGGCTGCGCTCCGATCAGCCGTCCGTCGACGCGAACCGGTAGGTGCGCGAGCGATTGCGGACGGCGCAGCGCGCGCCCCGGAATCGCATGCACGGTGTACGAGATTGCGGAGAACTTCGGGCGCGCCCCACGCGCGAGGAACCAGACGCCCGCGATGCGCTGCGAAGCGTCGTCCCAGTCGTTGGGAAATGCGTGCATGAAGTTGATGTCGAACGCGCCGGTCTGAGGAATCGGATAGAGCCGATAGGCGTACTGGTCGCCATGTGAAAGCGCCACGGCCAGCCACACGGGATGACCGCCCATATTCTCGACGGTACCGGTCAGCTCCGGATCGCCGGTCAGCGCGTCGGGCGGATCCGCGACGCGATAGGCGACGAACTTGTCATCGATTACGCGCGCGGTGGAACCATTCGACCCTCCGGCGATCGTAAACGAGAGATCCGGGGCCACGGCTGCCGCGATCACGCCCGAGCCAAGATCGTTGCGCTCGCCGTTTGCGGAGTGGAAGCGAACCGCGACGTCGTTCCAGCCGGGATGTAGCGCGAGCGTAAAGGACGCGGGCGTTGCGGCTGGGCCGGCGAGGTTTGCGGGGCTGTCGTAGACTTGAGCAGCAGCCGCCGCTCCAGGGAGAACGACCGTTTGCGGCGTGGCACCGTCTACCGAGACGCTCGCGTCGCCGGATACCTGCAGCCGGCTGACCCGCATCGCCGCGCGCGCGTCCACACTCTTCGAGCCCGGGACGAAGACTCGGACGTGCGCTTCGCGTGCAAACAGGAACCACGGCGTCGAATCGCCGCGCTGCCACTGATACACCGACGGATCGTCGCGATACCACGGCTCCGGCATCATCAGCGCCGCCGTACCGACCACTCCGCCGCCAAAGACGTACGGCAGCGTCCCGGAAAGGTTCGCGGGGAAGGCGCCTCGATAGGCGGCTGCCGCCATGAGGCGGGCACGCGCCTGGCCATCGGGCCCGAACGGAGTGACGGCGCCGGCGGAGATCAGATACTTGCCGGACGCAGGCAGCGTCACCGTCGCCTTCTTCGCGTACACCAAGCTCGCCGTGGAGCGATTGTGCGGCAGCGCTCTGCCGAGAGCCGAGATCCGGTCCTCCCACGCCCGAAGATCGTCTACGTTCACGAGCGCGACGACGAGGTTCGGGTCGGGATATCCATCGGTGACGAAGTGACCCCCGGCAGGGAGGTCGATCTGGCCGTACTCGGTCCACGCGCCATCCGTCGTGAGCGGCGAGAAGTAGTTCGAATCGATCCCGAGGTTCTGAGCCGGAGCCGCTTCAAACAGCAGCGACTGCTCGAGCGCGAAGATCTCGTAGACGCCCGCCGATCGGACGGTAAACGGCGTCGTCCACCCGACTTCGGCTGGGGGCGGGTGAATGCGAATGCCGCCGTGCGCGAGCACCTCGTTGACGGCCAGATCCCGGACTTGCGCCGGCGAGGCAGGTAGTATCGGCGAGAGCTCCGTCAACGACGCGGAAAACTCGTCGGCCGAGCGGCTCGGCGGCTCGAACTCGGCCTTTCCGTTCGCCATCGCGTCCACGTCGCCGAGATAGCCGTCGGAGTACGTCGGCAGCGTGCTGACGACGGGATGAGTCACGCCATAGACGAGCGGCAGCGCTCCGTTGAGATGGTACACGCGCAGCGGCCCGTCGGATCGCAGGGGGGTCGCGCCGACGACACGATGCAGCAAGTCGTGCGTAAGCGTCGTCGTGTTGAATCGCCACTCTCCCGGCGAACTGAAGTCGATCGCTGGAATGAAATCGTCGCGCTGCAAGATCGTGTCGACCCCCAAGACACGCAGCATGTCCGCGGCGAACGGCAGTCCCTCGCGAGCGGCGCGGTAGCTGCGCCGCACCCAGACGTCGGTTCCCTCCGAAGGCTCTCCGCCGAGCAACCCGTAGACCATCGGGCGATCGACGAACGAGTCCTCGATGTAGAACTGCGGCGATCCCCAGTCGAATTGCTCCAGATACTGTGTGGGAAAGAGCGCGACGCGATGGTTCGCGTCGTCTCCGACGAGCGACTTCTCGCGATACTCCCACGGCGGGATGACGGGGCCGGCATAGTTCATCTTGTTGACGAGGACCGGAACGAACGCGACGATCGGAATGACGATCGCAGCAACCGCAGCCGCCGGCACGAGCCAGTCCCAGCGCTGCGCACGCGTCGTCTCCGCAAAGCGCTCGCGCAGCGACGCCAGGATGGCGGACACGGCGATCGCGTAGAGCCCGGCGATCCCGAACTCGACGCCGGCGACCCACTTGTACGAGAACCGGAACATCTGAAAACCGGGGAAGTTGCGGTAGAAGACGTTGTAGATGGGCGCCGTCACCGCGTCACCGAGCGCGTCGTGATAGTAGCCCACGACGAGCGGAACCGACAGGATCGTGACGATCAGAAAGAAGAGCGTCGCGGGGCGCTGATTTCGTTTGAACGCGATGCCTCCAAGCGCTACGATCGGAACGAACCAGAGGAGCGCGCCGAACAGGCCGGCCGCGTACGACGCCGCCCACGGAAAATACGCGCGTCCGTTGAATGAAACGAACGTCGCCCAGTGCCCGAGGCCGCGCAGCACGTTGTCGAACGACGTCGCCGCGTTGTGCATGGAGGGCGACTCGCTGAGCACGCCGTTCAGGTAGACGCTTCGGAAGAAGTCGACGAAGGGCACGAGCCAGTAGAGGTTGATGGCGATCGTGGCGGAGGTAGTGACCGCGACGAACGGCCATGCGCGACGCGCCGCGGCCGCTGGTGCGGGATCGAAGGCGATCGTGACCAGGACGAAGATCGCGAGGACGATCGCATTGATCGCGACGAGCGGTGGGTTCATCCCGCCGCCAACCAGCACGAGCAGCGCGATGAACAGCGCGGCGCGCCAGAGATTGATCTCGCCTCGGAGCGCCCGCGCCGTGACACCCGCCATCGCCGGGAGCGCCGCGTAGGTGAGCAACCACACGATCTGTGCCTGCGAGTTCAGCGCCACGTACATGTTGAACAGGTATGCGCAGGAGCCGGCCAGGCGCGACACCTCGTCGAGCCAGGGCGTCACTTGGCGCAAGCAATAGTGCATCGAGAAAAGACACGCCAGGTACACGCCAAAGACGATTGCGTGTTGGGCGTAGTCTTGCGGGATGCGCAGCGCCTGCGCGACTCCGTACGCCCATCCGTACGGGGATTCGTAGGGATACCAGTATCCGGTGTGCTCGCCGAGGTGCAGCGCCGGATTCCAAGCGTGCAGCAACTGCCACAAAAACTTCAGCGGATCGATATGAAGCGCCGCTTGACCATCGTTGAGCTGTACGCCGCTGCCGTATCCAAACGTGACCAGCAGTGCGAGGGCGACGAACAGCACCGGAACGAACGCCTTGCGCGCGGCCTCTCGGACGGCCCACGCCGCTCCGAGGGCGTCTACATCCGCCGGCGCTCTTACCGTTTGCTCTTTCATCGGCGACCCGACCGACCCGTCACGAATATGCCTTTCCGTAAAGCCTAAACGGCCCTTCCAATGCTAGCTCTTGATTCACCGACGATGAGTCGAACAGCCGGTCGACCCGCTCGCTGACGTCGTCAAACTCGATGTCGCGCAGGATGCAGCGAAAATCGAGTCGCCGAACGCATTCGAAGCGGTGCGAGCCTTCGTCGTGACAGGCCGGACAAAGCGACGGGCGCAGGGCGACCGTCGCGCCGATGGGAGCTCCTCGTACTTCGCTGGTCATACCGAAGAGCGCCAAGGTTTTCACGCCGAGTCCCGACGCGAGATGGCTGAAACCGGCATCGTTGCCGACGAAGACCTCACACTCCGCCAATCGCCGTGCGGCCTGCGCGAGCGGTTCGCGGACAATGCTGATTCCCTCGACGCCGCGAAAATCTTGCTCCGCTCGTGCGGCCTCGTTCGCCTCCTGGGGCCCCAGAAAGAAACGGACTGGATGCCCGCGCTTGGCCTGCAGCCGTGCCAAGGCGACGAAGCGCTCGTAGGGCCAGCGCTTCGATTCGTTGCCCTTGTACGCCATCGAGCCCGGATGGATGCCCAACGTTCCGGGCACCGGCTCAGCGCGCCAGCTCGCAGGCACCCAGTATTCGAGATCCTCCGTCGATTGCGCCAGTCCCAAGGCCCGCGCCATGCGGAAGTTTTCCGCGATGCGGTGGCCGCCGCGAAGCGGAATCAAGGTGGCGCGCGCCGTGCGCGCGATGGCGCTCGACGCCCCGCCGTACCGGTGAATGCAGAGCCGTCTCGCGCCGGCGGCGCGCGCGACAAACGCGTATTGCCAGCGCGTCGCGGGAAACGGCAGGATGCAGAGATCGTAGAGTCGGCGGCGCATTTGGCGAAGGTTCGACAGTATCTCCGCGGGAGCGGGGCGCAGCGGCAGCTCCGCAACATTCCGCGCGACGCCGAGCTCGCGCACGTACTCCGTGACGGCAGGCTGCCACGTCAGCACGTCCGTGCTCCACGCATCCGCGGCTAAGCCCCGAAGCAGCGGGCTCGCGGCCAGCGCATCCCCGAGCCCTGGCAACAGGAGCACCAACGCCGAACCGGGTGGCAAAACGACGGCTAATCTCTAATGGCGAAGGGAACGACGATTTCGTGCGAGCTCGCCGTGAAATCGGCTTGTGCCGGCGTGCGCTCCAAGCGATCGTAATAGCGTAAAATCCGCATCCGATAAAATATCGCTAACGTATCGAGAAAGACGTTCCATACCGCGGGCAGGCGAACCCGGCTGGAAACGCGCTGAAAGTTCAGGGCGACGGGCGCCTCGACGATCCGAAAGCCGAAGTGGTGGACATTCGCGAGGAGCTCGAGATCGAACGCGAATCGCTTCACGAGAATCCGCGGGAGCACCTTATCGAGGACTTCCCGCTTGAAGAGCTTGATGCCCGTCTGTGTGTCGCGGACGGGCAGCCCGAACAGGGTGCGCACCAACACGTAGTAAAAGAAGCTGTAGACGCGCCGCGTGGCCGGGTAGACGACCTTCGACCGCGGATGAAATTTCGAGCCGATGACGGCGTCGGCATTGCGCTCGTTCATGATCGCGATGAAGTCCGCGAGTTGCTCCGGATGTAGGTCCATGTCGGCGTCCAAGAATGCCACGTAGGCGCCACGGGAGTACGTCGCGCCGCAGGTCAGGGCGTTTCCCTTCCCCTCGTTGCGCGTGCAGCGCACGACGCGCACGTGATCCGGCCATGCGCGCAGCGCGTTGCTCGCGGCCGCGTGCGTTCCGTCCATACTGCCGTCATCTATGACGACGATCTCGAAATCCACGCCGAGATCGCGCATGGTCTCCACGGTCTCGCACACGTTTTCGGCAATCGAACTAGCCTCGTTATAAGCGGGCATGAGTATCGAGAGCATGGGCCAGGAACGTTGGCTCTCGATGGAGGACCAGCCTGCCCGGCAAAAATTGATTCTAGTCATATAGTACCAGCGGTCGCGGGTCTACTACGCGATCGGTGCTTCGCGGTTTTCGGGTGGGCTGACGAGATTGCGCTCGAACTTCGCGACGATCGTGCGCCACGCCAGATCGAGCTCCTCGACGCCGAGCATACGCGCGACTGCAACGAATACCGTGCCCGCGATCGCGATTTGTCCGAATAAGAACGACGCTCGCGACGCAAGCGACGCTTCGGGCGTAACGCCCAGCGCGCCGATCCATCCGAGCGCCGCGAGCATTGCAAGCGAGCTGACGACGACTTTTGCCGTCGAAGCGAGCAGCGCGCCCCAGTCGATTCCAGCTACGAGCCGCGCCGTCACCATGAGCAAGAGCAGCGCCTGCACCATTTGACTCGTCGAGTTCGCCAGAAGCAGGCCGCGTGCGCCGAGGCCGGGCAGCCAAACGAGAGACAAGAGGACGTTAAGCACTACCGTTACGACCGAGATGGTGACGGGCCACGCCGTTTCGCGACATGCGAAACAGCAGCGCGTGAGCACGACGTTTGCGGCGAGTGCGATCAGGCCGATCGCCGCATACGGCAGCAGTCCTGCCGTGAGGTCGGTCGCGCTCGCCTCGAACGTGCCGCGCTCGAAAAGCGCCTGCACCATCGGATGCGCTAGGATGATGAGCGCGCAGGCTGACGGGATCGTGATGAAGTTGACGATCCGTAGCCCGGTGACGACGCTGCGCGCGACGCCCCGGCGGTTCTCCCGCGCGAACTGCGCGGCCAGCAATGGAAAGATGACGGTCGCGATCGCCGCCGCGAAAATTTGCTGCGGAAAGTTCACGAGTTTCGTCGCGTAGTTCATCCCGGCGATGTACCCCGGCGCGAGCGTCGAGGCGAAGAAGCGGTCGAAGAACAGCGAGAGCTGACCTGCAGCGGACCCGACGATGATGGGTCCGAGCAGCACCCAGATCTTGCGGAGCCCCGGATGCTTCAGGTCCAGGACGGGGCGGTACTTGCCGATCGACAAGAATGACGGGAGCTGCACCAGCATTTGCGCCGTCAGCCCGAGCACCGTGCCAACGACGACGGCGTAGATGCCCATGCCGTGGCTCAAGAGCACGACGCAGGCGATCGTCACGACGTTGACGGCAACGCCCACAAGCGCCGCAGACCTGAAGCGGTGATACGCGTTGAGCATCGCGGAGAGCACCCCGCTGAGGCTGACGGCGACGATGCTTGGCATCAGCCATCGCGTCATTCGGATCGCGACCCCCATCTGGGGCTGCGGGAATCCGTGCGCGATCAACGGCACGTACCATTTCGCGGTGAAGAAGCCGATGATCGCACATCCCGTTAGCACGATCGCGAGGATGTTGAGCGTCGTGCTCGCGAGGCGCCACGCCTCCTCTTCCTCGTGGTGGGCAAGGTACTCGGAGAACGTGGGGACGAGCGCGCTCACCAACGCGCCGTTGAACACGCCGAAAAGAATCGTCGGAATTGTCGCCGCAGCGAGAAACGTGTCCATTTCCCACCGCGTGCCGTAGTATCGCGCGTTCACGACCTCGCGCATGAAGCCGAGCAGCGTCGATGCGAAGGTCGCACCCATGATGAAGAACGTGGACGACGCGATCGAGATGCGATGACGCGGACGGTGGGCCTTGGGAACGACCCGGAGGTGTCGCGGCGAGGACTTAATGCGCTCCGTCCCTCCGCAACACGGCCGGGACCGTCCGCAGGATGATCGAGAGATCGCCGAGCGGCGTCCAACTGTCGACGTAGCGATTGTCGAGCTCCATCCAGTGCTCGAACGACACGTCGCTGCGGCCGTTTATCTGCCATAGGCACGTCACGCCCTGAGGGACGGTGAGGCGGCGCAGCGCAATCGCGTCGTAGTGCTCTACCTCGCACGGCAGCGCCGGACGCGGACCGACGAGCGACATCTCGCCGAGCACGACGTTCACCAGGTTTGGCAGTTCGTCGATGCTCGTGCGCCGCAGAAAGCGCCCGAGCGGATGGATCCTTGGATCGTTCCGGATCTTGAAAACCGGCCCGTCCACCTCGTTGAGGTGCATGACGCTCTGGCGCATGTCGTGCGCGCCGTTGACCATCGTGCGGAGCTTGTACATCTTGAAACGCCGGCCGTGCATTCCGACGCGCTCCTGGGCGAAGAACGGAGTGCCTCGCGTCGCGCAGGCGATCGCCAGCGCGGCGAGCGCGACGACGGGCGCACTGGCGACGAGCAGAAGACTGCCCAGCAGCACGTCGACGGCTCGTTTCAGCGCCGCCCACGACTGCGGGATCCGCCGCTCCATTGGGGCGCTGACCGCTATTTGCATCGCATCACATCAAAAGCGCTCGTTGGACGGTTCGCCCGACGTAATCGAGACCCTCGATATCTTCGAGCACCTCGCCCGCCTGCGGCCCCACGTGTAGAAACGGGACGTACTCGCGCGTATGGTCGGAGCCCGGGGCGGTCGGATCGCAGCCGTGATCGGCGGTGAGGATCAACTCGTCTCCCGGACGCAGGCGCGCCGAAAGGCTCGGCAGCATCGCGTCGAGTTCTTCCAAGGCGCGCGCATATCCACGCACGTCGCGCCGATGCCCGTATTTCGAATCGAAGTCGTTGAGGTTCGTGAAGATGAAGCCGCGATTAACGTTCTCCAGCAAATCGAGCGTTTTTTCAATTGCGTCGCGATCATCGGTCACTCGAACCCACGATGAAATCGCGCGTCCGCAATAGATGTCACCGATCTTTCCAACCGCATGCACCTCGACATCACCGCTTCTCAGTTCGTCGAGCAGGCTTGCAGGCGGCTCGATTGCATAGTCCCGTCGATTCGGCGTCCGCCGGAAAGCCCCCGGTTCGCCCACGAAGGGACGGGCGATGACCCGGTTCACAGCGTGCGGCGGCCGGAGCATCTCGCGTGCCTGCCGGCTCCAGTCGTACAGGCGCTCGAGCGGCACCACCGCTTCGTGCGCGGCGATCTGAAAGACGGAATCCGCCGATGTATAGAGGATGGGGCGCCCGGTCGTCAGGTGGGCGGCCCCGAATTCCTGGATGATCTCCGTGCCCGAGGCGGGCTTGTTCCCGAGCGGCGGCTTGCCGACGATCTCCTCAAACGCGTCGATTACCTCGGCGGGGAAGCCGCGGGGATAGGTGGGGAACGGGACCTCGGTGAGGATCCCCATCATCTCCCAGTGCCCGGTTATCGTATCCTTACCGCGGCTGCGCTCGCGCAGGCGCGCCACCCGGGCGCTGGGCTGCGGAACTGGGGCCACGCCCTCTATGCGCGTCAGCGCTCCCAGCCCGAGGCGCTTGAGATTTGGCAGAGCGAGGCCGCCTACGGCGCGAGCGACGTTGCCGATCGTGTCCGCGCCGGGGGCATCCCCATAGTCGGCGGCATCGGCGAGCGCGCCAACGCCGCCCGAATCGATCACGATGGTGACGACGCGCTTCATCGCCCGCGGGGCTTCGGGTTCGTCGGGCACGCGCCTGCCCGCGTAGGAGTGGCGAGCCGGCGTGCAAAAGGCGTTGCGACCGTGCCACGCATTGCGCTATCGGCAGCGCTCATGACGCTGATGCTTGTCCTCGCCTGCCGCGCCGCCCATGCTGCGGCTCCGGCGCCGAGCGCGACGCCGACGGCGCCGCCCCCTCGCACGATCCTCTACCTGGACGCAAAACGAATCGACTTCTATTACGACCAGTTCCTGGTCGAGGCCGACGGGAACGTGCGGATCCGCACGAGCGACGGATTTTACGTGACGGGCGACTCGTTCTCGATGGACCTCAAGCTCAATCGTTTCCTCGTGGCCGGACACGTCACGCTCCACGATTCCACCGGACAAGTCAGCGGGGCGGCGATCTCCGACTTCCTCGATTTCAGCCGAATCTACTTCGTTCCCGTAACGACGGAGCCCGATCGGTGGACGTTCCTCAACGGCGACCTCGCGCATCCCGCCAAGGGCCGCGTCATGCCCGATGACGCGTTCTACTTTCCGACCGTCGCCACCAAGCCGAGCATCACGGCCAGCGGAGCCGTCATCGGTACGAAGACGTACATTCGATTCATCAACTCGCACACGTATCTTGCGGGCTATCCGATCCCGCTGGGATCGGACGTCGTCAACTTTTCCTCGAGCCAGTACTTCGCGCAGAACACGCTGTCCGGCGCGACCGTCGACCTCACCTGGAACGTGGCGGGCAACAGCAACATGCTGACCGGCGTGCACTTGCGGTACGATCCGACCTACCACACCTACCTCTCCATCGAACAGCACTTCGTCGGCGACCACGAGTACGCAATTCTCTCGGTCAATCCGGCGACGCGGGCGGAGAAGTGGTGGAACGCTATGCTGTACGAGAAGCTAGGCAGCCGCTTTCAGATCTCCAGCTTCACGCAGTTTTATACCCAGCAGAATTGGCTAAACGAACCGTCGGCCGCACAGCAGACGACGTTTCTCAACGCGACGTACGCGTTTCCCCATTCTTACATCCAAGCCACCTCACAGCTGACGAACTACAACCTCCTCGGGGTGGGCTCGCTGGAGCACCAGCCGATCGCGGGGAACCTCTCGCATCCGAGCCAAGTGCAGCTCACCTGGACGAGCTTTCAGAACAAGATCGGAGATCTGCCGCTCTACGAGCAGACCTATGTAGGGTACGGGTTCAACCACGACTCCGTCGGCGCACAGCAGTACCTCGCCGGCTATCCGAATCTCCCCGGCGGCAGCCTGGCGCCCATCCCGACGCCGGGGCTGCAGGCCTATGGCGCGCCGTGTCCGGACCAGCACGGCGTCAAGCACCCGCCGGTCTACTTCTGCCCGGTCTACACGACGATCTACAATTCGGTGCTGGGCTTCAATTTCTTCACGCCGGCCTTGAAGCTAAACAACCCGCCGAGCCCGTATCAGGTCTACTACTTCAACGCGAGCTACAACAAGCAGTACCAGTGGAACTCGCTGCCGCACTGGATCAGCACCGCGTCGGAAAACTTCAGCATCAGCCGCCAGTTCGCGCGCGCGCTCCACACGTATGTCGGTTACCAGATATTAAACGTCGGCGACCACTACATCAACGGCGGTTATCTGCCGTGCGAGCCGGTCGGATCGTTCTACTGCCCTCTGAGCTTTACGTCGTTTCGCGGCGTCTCCACGCTGCGCACGACGAGCCTCGGGGTGAGCGTCGTTCCGACTCCCGAGTTTAATTTCTCGATGCTCGTCCGCCACCACGACGACTACCCGATTCCGGTGCCCGGCGTGTTCGGATTGCCTCCGAACAACATCCTCGGGCAGCCGCTCTACTCGTGGTTCCTGGGACAGCCCCCCAATGACGCGAGTTTCGACGTGCGCTTCAAGATCTTGCCGCACGCCTTAGTCGACGTCTCGAAAACGCTCTATTGGTACGGCAATCCGTACCGGACGCAATTCTGGCAGCCGAGCACGGTGGTTCAGGTACTGCCGATATGACCGGTCGCGTGGCATCGCTGGCCGCCGTCATCCTGGCGGTCGTGCTCGCCGCGGCCAGCTCTCCGGTCATCGTGAGCGGACAACTTTTGGCGTATCAGGACGGGTACGTCTTCTTCACGACGGGCGACGGCTTTCGCGTCGCGCGCGACGTCGTGATCCACGACGCGAAGACCGGCGGCGCCACGACGCTTTCGCCTGCCCCGCGGATGTGGGCGCGCGCGACGTTCGACTCGTCCGGCACCATCACCGAGCTGGATCTCTCGCGCGATCCGCTTCCGCCGCAGGGCAGTTTCGCCGACGTCGCGCGTTTCGCGGTAGCGATTTCGACGCCCGCGCCCAATCCCGATCTGCTCGGCTTCGCCCCCACGCCCGGGCCGAATCAGACCCCAGCGCCCACGCAGCGTTTCAGCGGTCGTCCGGTCCTCGTGACCTTCATCGTGCAGGTGCCGCCGATCACGCCATTCACTTCTGCCGTCTACATCACGACGGACCAAAGCGGCTGGAACGCGCAGGCAATTCCGATGGACCGCGTCGACGCGCTGCACTATGAGATCACGCGGCGCTATCCGTCGGGAACGATCTTCCGCTACCTCTACGATCGCGGCTCGTTCCAATCGGCGGAGATCGCGCAGAACGGCCTGCAGCGCGCCCCGCGCGACCTTGTCGTTCCCGATGCCGACGTGCGCGTGGTCCACGACACGGTCACGGCCTGGCAAGATCAGACGAACGGCGGCGTCAATCAGGTGCAGCCGCAGATCATGCCGACGCCGTACAACCCCGCCCCGTTCCCGAACCTTCCGCCGGGCATGCCGTCGCCCCGGCCGCCGCCCCAATAACCCGCGCCTTCGCTCAAGTTCGTTATCGTACCGTAAGGGGGATGGCGCGCGTCGCGGCGTCGCCGCGCGTGTTGCGCGCGATCACCTGAAGCGTGAAGTTGCCGCGAATGAACCACGGCAGCGGAACGACCGTATAGGTTAGCGCGAATCGGCCGACGCCGAGTTTCGAAAGCGGCATCGCGTAGCCGCCGATGCGCGCCTCGACGCTTGCGACGTTCGAGCTCGTCATCACGCTTCCCGAAACGCGGTCGCCGGGGTGAACCGTCGTCTCGCTGATCGCGACCGCGAGTATCTGGGGCGCCGCGTCGGGCGCCACGCGCGGCACCGGTTTCGTGATGCGCGGCAGAGCGGCCTCCGGCGCGCGTCCTGAAGGCCCCGGCGTGGGCGTGATCACGGGCGCCGTAGCCGCGGCGGTGGCCGCCGGAGACGCCGTCGCGCTGGGCGCCGGTTGCACCGGCGTCGCGGCACCCTGCGGGGTTTGTGTTGGATTGGTCGCGTGCGTGCCGCGGCTGCAGCTCACCAGCGCGAGCGCCGCCGCGATGCATGCGGCCGTGCGTACCGTGCGCATGACGTACGCTTCTTGCCCTTCGACGCCGCGCCTTCGCGCCCGCGCGAAGCGCAGTCCTGAGCCAGGCGCGAAGCGCCGCGTCGAAGGGTCAGGATGACAAATGCAGTGCGTATGAAAGAATGGGGCGTGGCCGACTCCATGCGTCCGGTCCTCAGCATCGTCGTTCCTCTCTATAACGAGCAAGGGAACGTGGCGCCGCTGCTGGAGCGCGTCGGCGCAGTGACCGCGCGGCTGCGCGACACTTTCGACTTCGAGATTGTCTTGGTCAACGACGGCAGCACGGACGGCACGCTCGCGGCGATTCGCGACGAGATGCGCCTGCGGCCGCACATCGTGCTGGTGAACCTCTCCCGAAACTTCGGACATCAGTTGGCTGCGACAGCCGGCATCGAGATCGCGCGGGGCGACGCGGTCGTGCTCATGGACGGCGACCTGCAAGATCCCCCCGAGCTCGTGGACGCCTTCGTGCGCAAGTGGCGCGAGGGTTACGACGTCGTGTACGCAGTCCGTCGCTCGCGCCAGGGCGAGAGTCGGTTCAAGGTCGTAACGGCGCGCGCGTTCTACCGGATCATCAAGCGACTCACCAAGGTCGCCATCCCGCTCGACACTGGCGACTTCCGTCTGATGAGCCGGCGCGTCGTCGAGGCGCTGCGCCGCTCGCCGGAGCGGCATCGCTTCCTGCGCGGCATGGTGAGCTGGGTCGGCTTCAATCAAGCCGCGATCGAGTACGACCGCGACGTGCGCCACACCGGCAAGACCAAATACCCCCTTGCGAAGATGATTCGCTTCGCGATGGACGGCATCACGTCGTTCTCAGACATCCCGCTGCGTTTCGCTTCGTATTTCGGATTTGCGGTGAGCGCGATCGCGTTCGTCTACGCGCTAATAGTCATCGCTTTCAAGCTCTTCAGCCTCAGGCCGCCGGCATACACGCCGGGTTGGGCATCTACGATCGTGGCCGTCCTCTTCCTCGGCGGCGTTCAGCTGATGAGCCTCGGCATCTTGGGCGAGTATCTCGGGCGTGTCTACGACGAGGTGAAGGGCCGCCCGCTCTACCTGATCAGCGACATCGAACGCTCTTGACCTACCGTCCGGTCGTCGATCAGTTCGTTGCGCCCGTTCCGCTCGATCCGCTTTCGGCCGTCCTGTTCGTCGCGGCGTTCGTCGCCGCGGCGCTCTTGACGTCGCGGCGCGCCGCGTACGGTCTGGCCGCTCTGATACTCGCGACGCCCTTTGCCTTCGCGCACGACGTTGCCGGCACGAACGTCACGCTGGCGAAAGTCGTCTTGCTCGGCGTTCTGCTCGGACTGTCGAGGTACTCCGGCCTAGCGGCCGTGCTGCGCCGGCGCCCGGCCCCGCTGCTGCTCTGCGCACTCGGCGTCTTGTGCATCGCGAGTGCGCTCAGCATCTTCGACGCGGCACACCGTGGCCCGGCGATTCGCGAGACGTTCAAGGTCGTGGAGTACGCCGCCGTTTTCGTCGCCGCGTTCTGCTGCTATCGCGTCGACCCCGACGATGCGCCACTCGTCGGCGCGACGGCTGTCGCCGCGATCGTCGTCGCGGTGACGGCGCTCGCGCAAGAGGTCATCGGCGCGCCGTCGGGACTCTACATCGGCGCGGCGATCGTACCTCGCATCGCCGGCGTGCTCGAGGGACCGAATCAGCTCTCCGCCTATTGCGAGATCGCGACCGCGAGCCTCGGCGCATGGGCGATCGTGCGCAACGGCGCGGCGGTTCGCAGCGCCCTTTTCCTGATCGTGTTAGCCGACGTGTTGAGCTTCTCTCGCGCAGGCCTCTTCGGACTCGCGGTCGTCGCGGCGATCCTGATCGTCGTTACCGGTAACGCTGCCTGGCGCGCGCTGCGCCCGGCGCTGTACGGGCTCGCGGCGGGCCTGCTCGGCTCCGCGTGGTGGGCGATCTACGCGCACACGCCAGGCGTGATGCGCGTCTCGCTGCAGCCGAGTCTCTACGCGGGCGGCGTCGGTAACCGCGACGAGCTGTGGGGGGCGGCGTGGCGGATGTGGCGCGATCGGCCGCTGCTGGGCGTGGGCGCGGGAAACTTCGAACTCGAGCTGCCGCGCTACGGCGTGTACGGGGTACGCACGCACGCCAACAGCTGGTACCTGCAGTCCCTGGCAGAGGGTGGAATCATCCTCTTCGCGGCGACGGTCGGACTCGTCGCCGCGATCCTCGTCGCTCTCACCGGCAGCGGTGCGGTGGCGCGCCTACGCAGCGGGTCGCCCTGGCTGGTCGCCGGGGTCGCGGCGACCGTCGCCCTCGCGCTCCATCAAGTCGTCGACTTGCTGGTGTTCTATCCGAAGGTCGGCGGCGCATGGTGGCTCTTAATCGGAATCGCCGCGGCAGCGCGCAGCACGCGCGCGTGAACGCAGCCTCGCAGCCACTCGTCGTCGCCACGAACTGGGGCGCGCACGGCGCGTTTCTGCTCGGCGTTCTTTTCCTGGCCATTGCGGCAGCGGGCATCGGATACCGGAGAGCACTCGCGCGCGCGTCGACGTCGTCGCTGCCGGCGCTCGCCGGTATCGCCGCCGTGGGGCTCGCGGTCGCATGGTGTTCACCGGTCCTCTTCTCGAGCGACGTGTACGCATACGCAGCCTACGGGGAGCTCGCGCGCCTCGGTCTCGATCCGTACGCGCACGTTCCGCCGGGCATGCACGACACGCTGCTGCGAGACGCCGCATGGCAGTGGGGGAACGCTTTCCCGATCTGCGTCTACGGACCCGCGTTCGTCGGATTGGCGCGCGCCGTCGTCGCGGCGTTGACGCCGCTCGGAACACTCGCGCAGCTCGACGGCCTGCGACTCCTGGCTTCGGCAGCCCTGTTGCTAATCGCGCCGCTGGCATACGCGGCGTACGGCGACGACCGCGCGGGAAAACTGCGAGCCGCGGCGACGATCGTGCTGAATCCGCCCGCGATTTGGTGCGCCGCGGAAGGGCACAACGACGCGATCGCGCTCGCGATCGTGCTCGCCGGTTTCGCCGTCGCGCGCCGTGGATTCCTTAGCATCGGTGCGCTGATCGTCGCCTTTTCCGGCCTCGTCAAGTCGCCTGCCGCGCTCGCGGCGGTCGCGCTCGCGGCGCTCCATCGCGGCGCGCGGATCGGCGCCGCGATCGGGCTCGGGCTCGTCGCGTTGTTCTCGGCGCCCTTGCTGCTTGGCGTCGGCACGCATCTGGCGCCGCACGGTCAGTACGCGCCGCAGGCGTCGCTGCAGGCGATCGTCGCGATCCTCAGTCCGGTCGCGGCGATCGCGGTCGCCGGCTTGTGCTGTGTCGCGTTGTCGCGTGCCGGAGTCGCGCGGCTGCGCCGCGGCGACAACGAGGGCTGGCTGTGGGTGGGAATCGGCGCGTGGACGCTGGTCCCGAATCCATATCCGTGGTATGGAATCTGGCTCGTCGCACTCGCAGCCGTCGCCCCTCGCACGCGCGCCGCGGCGGCGGCAATCTTGCTATCGTTTAGTTCTCTGCTGCGCTACATTCCCGACGCAATCGCGTTGCCGGGCCCAGCGGCGACCGTCGCGCTCGGCGTCGCCGCGTCGCTCCCGTTGCTGCTGATGCTGCCGCGGGGCTGGTATAATAGGCGATTCACATGACGACCTTGCTCAAGGAAACCTGCACGAGCGCGCGCGACCTGCTCGCGATGCTGGACGGCAGCCGGGCGTGGCGCGACGCGCTCGCACGGCTGCGCGCGCTGCGCGGGTTGCCCGGAGTTAAGCCCGGCGCCTACGCGCTGCACGAGACGACCGGCGCCGCGCGCCCGGCCTTGCTGGCGGCACTCGCGACCGAGTTGGGCGGCACGCTGCTCGCCATCCTCGCGACTCCGGACGCGGCCGAGCGCACCTTCGCCGATCTGCTCTACTACTTGGGCGATCGGGGCGATCGCGTGGCGCTGCTGCGTTCGCGCGACGAGGCGCTCGGAGCGATCGAGAGTCCCTCCGAACGGAGCGCGCGCCTCACGCTGTTAGCCGATCTCGTCGCGCAGCAACCGCGCGTGGTTTTGGCGCCGATCGCCGCCGTTCGTCAGCGCCTGACCGCGCGTGGAGCGTTCGAGCGGTCTTCCTTCGCCGTCCGCACCGGAGACGAACCGGGCTGGGAACGGCTCCAAGAGCGGCTCTTCGCGCTGGGTTACGCGCGCTGCGACGTCGTCAGCGCCGTCGGCGAATACGCGGTGCGCGGCGGCATCATCGACTGCTTCGCGGCGACGGCGGAAGCGCCCGTGCGGATCGAATTCATCGGCGACGCCGTCGAGTCGATGCGCGCGTTTTCGATCGAGTCGCAGCGCAGCAGCGCGATCGTCGAGCGTCTCGACGTCACACCCTGGTCGGACGACATTGACGGCGATGCGACGATCTTCGATTATCTGCCGGCCGACGCGACGGTCGTGCTCGAGGAGCCGGCGAACATTGCGTCGACGGCGCATGCCATCGACGAGGAGCGAGCGCGCGAGCGCCATACGCTGCTCGCGGACGCGGAGGCCGCCGCGACGCTGCTCGCGCATTCCTCCGGGCCGGCCGCCCCGCTGCGCGACGTTGGTGCGTCGATCGCGCGATATGCCGCCCTGCTGCTGCCGGGCGCGATCGAGCTCGGCGGAGCCTCGAGCGACTGGGTGCCGCGCGTCATCGACTCGTTCGTTCTGGAGTGTCTTCCAGTGGAACACTTCAACCGGCAGGTCGCGCTCTTCTCACAGGCGTTGCGGAACTGGATCGCGTCGGGCGAGACGGTCTTCATCGTGAGCTCCGCCGTCTCTCGCACCATCGATCTGCTGCGCGCCGCGGGAATCGAGGCGGGCCGCTCCGCGCGCGGCGCCGTGCATGTCGATCACGGATCGCTCGAGGCGGGCTTCGGAATCCCCCAGCTTCACGTCCGCGTGCTCGGAGATCGCGAGATCTTCGGGGCCCCGCCCAAGCGCGTGAAGATGCGCGCGCTCAAGGAAGGCGTGCCGGTAACGCTGGCCGACCTGCGCGTCGGCGACTACGTCGTTCATGCCGTGCATGGGGTTGGGCAATATCTCGGGCTGCGTCCGGAGACGATCCTCGGCGCGACGCAGGACTACCTCGACCTGCGCTATGCGGGCAGCGATCGGATGCTCGTGCCAGTCACGCAGATGCATCAGGTGGCGAAGTATTCGGCCGCCGAAGGTCAGGCGGCGCGACTTTCCAAGATGGGCGGCGCCGATTGGGCACGGACGAAGGCGCGCGTGTCGGAGTCGCTCGCAAAGATCGCCGACGAGCTCGTCGCGCTCTACGCCGAGCGCGAACTGTCGCGCGGCTTCGCCTTCGGACCCGACACGACGTGGCAGAGCGAGATGGAGGAGGCATTTCCATACGAACCGACGCCGGATCAGCAGAAGGCCATCGACGCGACCAAGGCCGACATGGAACGCGCGCGCCCGATGGATCGGTTGATCTGCGGGGACGTCGGTTACGGCAAGACCGAGGTCGCGATGCGCGCGGCATTCAAGGCCATCGCCGACAAGAAACAGGTCGCTGTGCTCGTGCCGACGACGTTACTGGCCGACCAGCACTTCCGTACGTTCGGAGCGCGCTTCGGCGCGTTTCCCGTCCGCGTGGAAGAGCTCTCCCGGTTCATCCCCAAGGCGGAGCAGAAACGAATATTGCGCGATCTCGCCGAGGGCAGGGTCGACGTCGTCATCGGCACCCATCGGCTGCTGCAGAAGGACGTCGCGTTCGCCGACCTGGGCCTGATCGTCATTGACGAGGAGCAACGCTTCGGCGTCATGCACAAGGAGCGCCTCAAGGAGTATCGCGCGAGCGTCGACGTCGTCACGCTGTCGGCGACGCCGATCCCGAGGACTCTGCACATGTCGCTCATGGGCGTGCGCGATCTGTCGCTCATCCAGACGGCACCGAAGAACCGCATGTCGATCAAGACGGTGGTCGTTCCGGCGAGCGATGCGATCGTGCAGCGCGCAATCGGCGCCGAGCTCGATCGCGGCGGCCAAGTCTACTACCTGCACAACCGGATCGAGTCGATCTACGCCGTCCGCAACGCGCTCGAGCAGCTCGTCCCCCACGCGCGCATCGCGGTCGCCCATGGGCAGATGCGCGAAGCCGAGCTCGAGCCCGTGATGCAGCGTTTCATCGACGGCGAGCTCGACGTTCTAATCGCGACGACCATCATCGAGAACGGAATCGACATTCCCAACGTCAACACGATGGTCGTCAACGACGCCGACCGCTTCGGTCTCGCGCAGCTCTATCAGCTGCGCGGTCGAGTCGGACGATCGAATCATCAGGCCTATTGCTACCTGCTCTATCAGGGACACAAGGCGCTGACGGAGGAGGCCAAGGCACGACTCGAGGCGATTCGGGAGTTCGCCCACCTTGGCTCGGGGCTGCAGATCGCGATGCGCGATCTCGAGATTCGGGGCGCGGGAAACCTGCTCGGGTCGGCCCAGTCCGGCTTCATCGCCTCGGTAGGGTTCGAGACGTACTGCGAGCTGCTGGCCGAGGCGATCGCTGAGCGCCGCGGCGCGCCTGCCTCGCTCGAGGAGCGACAAGAAGCGGTGATCGACGTCAAGGTGAGCGCCTTTATCCCAAACGACTACATCTCGCAGGTGTCGCAGAAGATCGCCGTCTACCAGCAGCTCGCGAAGGCTCGAACGGAGGCCGAAGTCGAGGAAGTCGAAGCGGGAGTACGCGATCGTTTCGGCGTGTTCCCCGAGCCGCTGCGCAATCTCATCGAGCTCACCAAGCTGCGCGCGATGGCCCTCAAGAAGCGCGTCACGCGGGTCGTCGTCGACGATCGGCGGCTGACCTTCGGCGTCGGTTCGGGTTTTGAGCTCGGCCCCGCCGCCGTTCCGAAGTTTGCGGCGCTCACGAAGAATCGCTTTCGTTTCGGCGATGGACGCATCGTCGTGGATCTGCCCGCGTCGCGCGGGCCGAGCAAGGGCTCATCGGCGAGCTGGATGCCCCTGCTACGGCAACTCCTCGAAGCGATCTAAGCGCGTCGCGCGGCCGCCGTCGGCAATCGGCCCCCTGGCGGGCCCGCGATTCCGTCCGCGACCGGGGTCGAAAGCGCAGGGAAAGCCCCTCATTACCGGACCTGTAGAGGACCTGTGTGGCCACACGCGAACCACGCCGCCGTAATGCGGGGCCAACGGCCCCGCTTCCTACGCACTCAACTTTCCTACGGAGCTATGATGTCGAAAGCCCAACGCATCACCGTGGGCCTCGCCGCCCTTCTGATGGGCACGTCCGTCGCGGCGTGCTCGGGCGGCGGCACGGTCGCGACGGTGAACGGCCAACCGATCAGTCGGGACTCGTTCAACAGCCGCCTCGAGACGAGCCCGATGGCTCGCAACGTCCTGCAGCAGATGGTACAGGAGACGCTGCTCGAGCAGTACGCCAAGAACAACAATATCGTCATCACCGATGCCGATATCACCTCACGCGAAGATCAGATCAAATCGGCCTTCCCCGGAACTTCCTGGGACGAGATGCTGAAGTCGCGTAACCTTACCGAGGCCGACGTGCGCGCGGCGCTGCGCGAACAGCTGATCCTCGATAAGGCACTCCAAAAGGAGATCACGATTTCGCCCGCCGACATCAAGGCGGAGTTCGACAAGGATCACGCGCAGTACGATACGCCCGCCATGGTGACGGCGCGTCACATCCTCGTGCCGAGCCTCGCTCTCGCGAACCAGATCGAAGCGGACCTCAAGGCCGGACAGAGCTTCGCTACGCTCGCCGCGAAGTATTCGACCGACCCGGGAAGCAAGGACAAGGGCGGCGATCTCGGCACGTTCCGCAAGGGACAGATGGTTCCATCGTTCGACAAGTACGCGTTCTCTGCGCCGATCGGCGTCATCAGCCCGCCGATCAAGTCGCCGTTCGGCTACCACATCATTCAGGTCGAGAAACGGACGCCGGGCAAGAAGGCTACGGTCGCCGATGCGACGCCGAAGATACTCACGACGCTGCGCCAGCAGAAGGAGGGGCCGCTGATGCAGCCGTTCCTGCTCGGACTCCAGCAGCACGCGACGATCGTCGCGAACGATCCGCAGTTCGCCGGACTCTTCCCGACGCCGGCACCCGCGGCCGCGGTCACGGCCGCGCCGGCGGCTTCGCCCGCACCCAGCAGCACGAAGTAGCACTCGGCCTCGCGAGTTCACGGGGGCGCCCTCGCGCGCCCCCGAAAGCGCGCCGAGATGTTGCTCCGAATCGTGGGTCTGGGTCCGGGCGATCCACGACTGTTGACGATCGGCACCCTCGATGCGCTGCAGTCGGTAGGCAAGACCGTCGCGCTCCTCGCGCCGCCGGATCTCACCTCGTACCTCGAGCGCAACGGCGTCGCGATCATCCGAGGAATAGTCGACGATCCGGCGCTGCTCATACGCGGCAGCGCCGAAGAAATCGCGCGGTTTGCGCAGCGCGTCGACGACCAGTTATCGCGCGACGGCGCGCTCGGACTGGGCGTGCTCGGAAATCCGCTCTCGGACTTTCCGGGTCTTCCGGCGCTGCTTCGCGCGCTGGAGGCCCGCAAGGTCGCCACCGAGATCCTTCCCGGCGTGCCGCGCGCGACGCTCTCCGCCGCGATCACAATGCCGCTCGTGCCCCTTCCGCCGCAATCCTCGCACTATTCGTGGGACGACCTCGTCGAAATCATGGCGCGTCTGCGCCTGGGCTGCCCCTGGGATCGCGAGCAGACGCACCGCACGCTCGTTCCCTACCTCATCGAAGAGACGTTCGAGGTCGTCGAGGCTATCGAGCTTTCGCACCTCGAGGGGCTCTGCGAGGAGCTCGGGGACTTGCTGCTGCAGGTGCTCTTCCACGCGCAGATCGCGACCGAAGTCGGAAAGTTCAGCATCGCCGACGTGGTGGACGCGCTCTCCAACAAGATGGTGCGCCGGCATCCGCACGTCTTCGGCGACGCCGTGATCGAAGACGTCGACGCCCAGTGGCGCAACTGGGAACGGCTCAAGGCGCTCGAAAAGACGGGCCGCAAGCGCAAGAGCCGGCTCGACGGAATCCCGAAGCATCTCGGCGCCCTGCAACGCGGCCAACGCATGCAGGAAAAGGCCGCGCGAGTCGGTTTCGATTGGCCGAACGTCTCAGGCGTGCTCGACAAACTGTCGGAAGAACTGCGCGAGCTCGCGGAGGCGCGCCGCAACCCGCAGGATGATCCGCGCGTCCGCGAGGAGCTTGGCGACGTCTTTTTCACACTCGTCAACCTCTCGCGCGCGCTGGGGATAGATGCCGAGACGGCGCTGCGCGAGGCGAACGAAAAGTTCTATCGGCGATTTGCCTTCATGGAAGAGCGGGCCGGCGCGAACGGCAAGAGCCTCGCCGATTTGTCGCTCGACGAATTGGAGGAGCTATGGCAGCTGGCGAAGGCCTGACGGCGGTGATTCGCGTGCGCATGGGGCCGCACGATGCGCACTACGGAGGCGCGCTCGTAGACGGCGCGCGGATCCTCGCGCTCTTCGGCGACGTCGCGACCGAGCTGCTAATTCGTCTCGACGGTGACGAGGGACTCTTCGCCGCCTACGACGGAGTCGAGTTTCTCGCGCCGGTCTACGCCGGCGACTTCATCGAGGCGCACGGTCGCGTCGTCAAGATGGGCAAGACGTCGCGCCGCATGGAGTTCGAGGCGCGCAAGGTGATCGCGGCGCGACCGGAGATCGGCGACAGCGCCGCCGACGCGCTGGAAACGCCCATCGTGGTGTGCCGAGCGACGGGCACCTGCGTCACGCCGAAGGCGAAGAAACGGCTCTAGACGAGGCGCTCGTGGGTCTTGCGCTTCCAGACGAACTCGTAGTAGCAGAACTGCAGCGCGAGCACGACGCAATAGGAGATCGGATAGCCGAGCCACACACCGTCGAGACCAACGCGGTGCATCAAAATGTACGCTGCCGGAACCTCGACGCCCCAGATCGCGAAGATGCCGTTGATCGTCGGCCAGAGCACCGTGCCGCTGCCGCGCATCACGCCGCTGAGAACGGCCGAGTTGCCGAAGAGCAGGTAGCTCCACAGCGTGATCATCAACAGCTCGTGGGCGATCCGCAGAGTGTCGGGGTCGGTGATGAACCAACCTAAGATCTGCCACGCGAAGATATAGCACAGGCCGATGATGATTCCGCCGATGACGTAGTTCAGGCCCACGGCAGAACGAATGACGTTCCCCAGCTTATCCTCGCGCCGCGCCCCGATGCATTGCGCGCCGAAGATCGACGCCGAGATGCCGATCGAGATAGCCGGAAACTGCACGTAGCCGACGACCTGATTGACGGCGCCGTATGCGGCGGTTGCGCTCGAACCGAACCGGTTCACGAACGAGATGACCGCGATCTCCGCGAGCGATACCATCATGACTTGGATGCCGGTCGGCACGCCGATCCTGACGACGGAACGCAAGATGCCCCAGTCGATCCGCATATCGTCTAGTGTCTCGCGGTCGAACTTTAACGGATGGTCGTGGCGGCCGAGATAATACAGCAGCCACGCCAGTGCCGCCGAGTTGGCGATCAGCCCGGCCACCGCGGCGCTGACGACGCCGAGCTTCGGGAGCCCGAAGAGGCCGACGATGAAGACCGGCGTGATGAGGATCGCGAGCACCGTGGAAACAATCAGCGCATAGAACGGCGTCGTCGAGTCGCCGGTGCCGCGCAGGATCGTGGCATAGACGAAGTAGACGAAAAAGACCGGCATGATGAGAAAGACCACCCGAGCGTACGCATCCGACTGCGCGAGGATGTCCGGGGGAGTGCGCAGCCACCCGAGGATCGTCGGCGAGCCGAAAAAGCCGATGATCGCGACGACGATTCCGAGATAGAGCCCGGCGCCGATCACGGTTCCCGCGATCTTCTTCACCTTGTGATGGTCGCCGGCGCCGAACGCCTGGCCGATGAGAACGCTCGCGCCGCTCGAGACGCCGAAGACGAACGAGAACAAGAGAAAGAGCAATTGGAAAGACGGCCGAGACCGCGCCGAGGGCCTGGGTTGAAATCAGCCGGCCGATCCAGATGCTCGCCATCGTCTGCGAGGCCGACTGCAGGACGTTGCTCAGCATGAACGGCACGAGAAAGACGAGGAGGATCTGCCACATCGGCTTCCCCTCCTCGAATACGTTGACCCCGCGGCGTTGCACCGCGCGCGCCTGCGCCATCAGTCGATTCCTTTATTCTTATTCCTGTGCGAGCACTTCGTAGATCTGCTTGCGAGTTTCGTTGAGCAACTCACAAACACGCTGGATCGTTTCGGGTTTCGATGAGGAGCCGAGCTGCGCGATCGCCTGCATGAGCCGTCCCGCGGCCTCCCGCAGCGCGTCGGGCTCTCCCTCGGCCTCGTCCGCCGCGTCGTCGTCGAACAAACGCCCGAGGTCCTTGGCGTGCTCTTCGAGAAGGCGCCGGCCCTTGTCGGAGATTTCATAGGTCCGGCGCTCGCCCTCGTCGCGGCCGACGATCAGTCCCGCCGCCTCGAGCGCGCTCAAGATCGGGTAGATCGAGCCGGCGCCGGCGCCCCAGCCCTTCTCGCGAAAGGCGCGCATCAAATCGTAGCCGTGGCGCGGCATCTCTGACAGCAACTTGAGCAGCGCGAACTTCAAAATTCCGCGCTTCAGGCGCCGTCCGTGACGCCGGTGGCCGTGCCCGTACATGCCCCAGCGGCTCGAGCGCGGATCGCCCCAAAAGCGCATATCCATCATACCGACCCCCTTGATATCGCGATAGTAACCGATATATCGATACTGTCAATAAGGAACCATCCACGCCTCTGAGGGGTGGTGTGCCTGCCTGGGTAGCGTGACGAATCAACTGCGGATGGATCGGAGATTCCTGGTCGCCAGCGCCGTCTGTTTCGGAGCGCTCGCAGCGGTGTTTGCCTACCTGTTTTGGGCGGTCGATCGCCACGGGACCGCCTTCCCACTGCGGCCCTGAGGCGGGGCGGCGAGGCGCGAAGCGACGGAGGAAAGCGGTGAGGGAGAGCAGAGCGTCACGGCGTGGGCGCGTTGAATGAGGCGCCCCGGTGCGGTTGGATAAATTCATGAAGGTCTCGCGGCTGGCCAAGCGGCGCAGCGAGGCCCACGAGGCGCTCGAGCACGGGCGCATCACGAAAGGCGGGAAGACGCTCAAGCCCGGCTATCAAGTCAAGCCCGGCGACGAGCTCGAGATCCATTACGCCACCAAGTTCGTGACCGTGCGCGTTCTCGAGGTGCCGCTGCGCGTGACACCCGCGGTGCGAGCCGAGTCGCTCTACGAGATCCTCGACTCACGGAAGGGCGACGCGGAGTGGCTGTGATCTCGGCTGACACGAAGGATGCGCTCGCGCGCGACGTCCCGCACGAAGCGCATTGCCGCCATGCGCTCCTCGCCGGACTTGCGCTCTACGGAAGAACCGACGGTCTTTTCGTCACACATCGCAATGCTGTCGCGCGACTCTTCTGGTCGCTGCTCGACGAGCGCAAGTCGCATCCGATCGAAACCCGTGCTCCCACGCGGCTCGCGCGCCTGCCCACGTTTGCCGTCGCGCTGCCCGAACGACTGGCAACGGTTCCTCCGAAGCCCGTTCGCCGATGCGATCGACTGATCGAGGTTCGTGCGGCGTTTCTCACCTGCGGGTCGCTGGCCGCCGGTGCGCGCGGCTATCATCTCGAATTTGTGGCGCGCGGCGAAGAAATCGTCGAGCGGCTGCGCTGGATGTTGCGAAGCGCCGGAGCGGTGCCGAAGCAGACGCGCCGCAAGGGCCGCATCGTCTTGTATTTCAAAGACTTCGACGCGATCGTCGAGCTGCTGACGTTGATAGGCGCCTTCGGCGCCGTGCTTGAGCTCGAGGACGTCCGCGCGCTACGCGAGACGAAGAACCGAATTCATCGTCTCGTCAACACGGAGGCCGCGAACCTGCAGCGCTCGGCGGAAGCGGCCGCGGCGCAGCGCCACGTCATCGAATACCTTCAGAGCGCGTACGGGCTTCCGCGGCTGACGCCTGCGTTGCGGGAAGTTGCCGAACTCCGACTTTTGTATCCCGACGAGTCGCTCGCGGAGCTCGGACGGCGCTGCAACCCGCCGATCGCGAAGCCGACCGTGAGCGGACGGCTCGGGACGCTCAGCCGGCTGGCCGGCTACCTCCGCGGCGTGCAGGGGAGCACGAAACCGGCCAGGTAAACGCGCTCATGCGCATTGGGATCAACGGCTTCGGCCGAATCGGCAGAAACTTCACCAAGGCGGTGGTCGAGCGCCATCCGGAAATCGAAATCGTTGCGGTCAATGACCTGATCGACGCACGGCAGTGCGCACACCTATTTAAGTACGACAGCAACTACGGAACCTACGAGGGCAGCGTGGCCGCGCAGGACGGCACGCTCGCGA
This sequence comes from Vulcanimicrobiota bacterium, assembly GCA_963722595.1. Lineage (GTDB taxonomy): Bacteria > Vulcanimicrobiota > Vulcanimicrobiia > Vulcanimicrobiales > Vulcanimicrobiaceae > Cybelea. The sequence goes on from CAVRNN010000001.1 coordinate 1,212,004, forward strand.
TCGACGGGCAGCGCATTAAGGTTTTCGCCGAACGCGATCCGAGTCGGCTTCCGTGGCGCGACCTCGGCGTCGACGTCGTCATCGAGTCCACCGGACTCTTCACCAACGCTGAGAAGGCCCGAGCCCACATCGATGGCGGCGGCGCGAAGAAAGTCATTATTTCCGCCCCCGCGAGCGGCGAAGACATCACGATCGTGCTTGGCGTCAACGAGCGAAACTACGATCCCGACAAGCACAATGTGATCTCGAACGCGTCGTGCACGACGAACTGCCTGGCGACCGCCGTGAAGCCGGTGGTCGACTCGCTCGGATGGGTCAAGGGCTTCATGACGACCATTCATTCCTATACGAACGATCAAAACGTGCTCGACGGACCGCACAAGGACCCGCGGCGAGCGCGCAACGCCGCGACGAACATCGTGCCGACCTCCACGGGGGCCGCGAAGGCCCTCTACCTAACGATTCCCGAGGTCAAAGGGGCGTTCGACGGCTTCGCGCTGCGCGTACCCACGCCGACCGTGTCGATGATCTACCTCGTCGCCCAGACGAAGAAGCCGACGACGAAGGACGACCTCAACGCGATCCTGCGTGGAGCGGCGGAAGGTGAGCTGAGCAAATACGTCGCGTATGCCGAGGAAGAGCTCGTCTCGAGCGACTTCAAGAAGAACCCCTTCAGCTCAATCATCGACTCGAAGCTCACGAATGCGAACGGCGACCTCGTGCAGATCGCCGCGTGGTACGACAACGAGTGGGGCTACTCGTGCCGTCTCGCTGAGCTGACGGCAATGGTGCTCGCAACGGTACCAGCGAAGGCCTGACGAGGAGTGTCGAGTTTTCGACGACTCGACGAGCTCGACGTTCGAGGCAAATGCGTGCTGGTGCGCGAGGATCTCAACGTACCGCTCTCGCCCTTCGACGAAGCCTGCGCCGCGAAAATTTTGGATTACGGGCGGGTCGACGCCGCGATCCCGACGCTGCGCTGGCTGCACGAGCACGGCGCCCGCACGATCGTCCTCTCGCACCTGGGGCGGCCCAACGGACGCCCGGACCCCCGCTTCTCGCTCCGCCCGGTGGCGCAGGCGCTCTCCGACCGTCTCGGCATTCGCGTCGCGTTCGCGGAGGACTGCATCGGCGAGACGGCCGAACGCGCCGTCAACAAGCTCCGCGACGGGGACGTGCTCTTGCTCGAGAACCTGCGTTTTCACCCGGAGGAAGAGCGCGATGACGAGGAGTTCGCTCGCAGCCTCGCGCGCCTCGGCGATTGCTACGTCGACGACGCCTTCGCGACGGCGCATCGCGCGCACGCGTCGACCGACGCCCTACCGCGCATGCTCCCCAACGCGGCCGGCTTTCTCATGGCGTCCGAGCTATCGGCGCTGTCGCGGCTCATGGTCCATCCGGCAAAACCTTTTGTCTGCGCGATCGGCGGAGCAAAGATCAGAGACAAGATCGGCATCCTGCAACATCTGACGGAGCTCGTCGACGCGTTTTGCGTCGGCGGCGGAATGGCCAACACGCTGCTCGCGGCATCCGGCGTGGACGTCGGCCGCTCGCTGCGCGACGACGATCTCGAGCCCGCGCGCCAGATTCTCTCCATGACCCGGGAGCGCGGCGTCGAGCTGCACCTTCCCTGCGACGCGGTCGTCGCGCCGGAGGTCGACGACGAGTCGAAGGCAGATGTCGTCGCGATCGCGGAGGTCGGCGACGATGAGATGATCCTCGACATCGGTCCCGCAACCGCGCAGGCGTACGCGGCGACGATCGAGCGCGCCAAGACGGTCGTCTTCAACGGACCGATGGGCGTGTATGAGATGCCGGCATACCGCCGCGGCACGGAGATCGTCGGCGATGCGATTGCACGAGCCACGGCGGCGGGAGCCGTGAGCGTGGTCGGCGGCGGCGACGCGGCCGCGGCGGCGCATCTGCTCGGCTTCGCATCGGCGGTGACGCACGTCTCCACCGGGGGCGGCGCGACGCTCGAATACCTCGAAGGCAAGACGCTTCCCGGAGTCGCGGCGCTTGAGCGTTAGTACGATCTTCGCCGGAAACTGGAAGATGCACAAGACCGCCGCGGAGACGTCCGCATTTCTCGATGCGTTCTTGCTCGCGGTTCCCATGCTGCCCGAACGCGTCGAGATCGTCATCGCGCCGCCGTTCGTGTCGATCCCGACCGCGTCGTCGCAGCTGCGCGGTACGCGCGTGCGTTTGGGCGCGCAGACGATGCATTGGGAGCTCGAAGGCGCGTTTACGGGGGAAATCAGCGCGCCGATGCTTCGCGAGTTCGGCGTGTCACACGTCATTCTGGGCCACTCGGAGCGTCGCGCCTACTGCAACGAAACCGACCGCACCGTGCGCTTGAAGGTCCACACGGCGCTCGAGCAGGGCCTGACGCCGATCGTCGCCGTCGGCGAGACGCTCGACGAGCGCAACGCCGGCGAGACGGACCGGCGCGTGATCGAGCAGACACGTTCCGCTCTCGACGGCGTCGCGGCGGATCAGCTCTTCCGAGTCGTGATCGCCTACGAACCCGTCTGGGCAATCGGCACCGGCCAAAACTGTGAGCCGCAAGAGGCGGATCGCGTGATGGCGATGATCCGCGGCTGCCGGGAAGGGCTCGGCGACACGCCGATCCTTTACGGTGGCAGCATGACGGCCGACAACGTCGCCGCGTTCATGCGGCAGCCGAACGTCAACGGCGGCCTGGTCGGCGGAGCTTCGCTCGACGCCCACGGCTTCGCGGCCCTCATCGCAAACGCTTAAATGAAATACAGGCCCGTCGTACTCGCCGTGCTCGACGGTTGGGGCTGCCGCGAATCGGCGCAAGGCGACGCCATCGCCGCCGCCAACCCGCCGCATTGGCGAGCGCTGCTCGAACGCTGGCCGCATACGACGCTGCAAGCCTCGGGCGAGCCGGTCGGCCTTCCCCGCGGCGTGATGGGCAACAGCGAAGTCGGCCATATGAACCTCGGAAGCGGACGGGTCGTTCCGCAGGGCGTCACGCTCATCGACGCAGCGATCCGTTCCGGCGAATTCGGCAACAATGAGACGCTGCGACAGGCAATCGCACACGTCGCGGCGAGCGGCGGCACGCTGCACTTCATGGGACTGCTCTCCGATGGGTGCGTGCACAGCTCGATCGATCATCTCTTCGCGCTGGTCGACGCGGCCGTCGCCGCGGCGGCACCGATGGCGATCCACTGCTTCCTCGACGGGCGCGATACGCCGCCGCGCTCTGCCATCCGTTTCGCGGACGAGCTCGAGGCCAAACTCGCGGCCTCCGGGCGCGCCGGGTCGATCGCGGACGTGACGGGACGCTACTACGCGATGGATCGCGACCGTCGCTGGGAGCGCACGCAGCGCGCCTACGAACTGCTGGCGAATGGGCGCGCGGAGCGCGCCGCAGAGGACGCGCGATCCGCCGTGCTCGCGGCGTATGCCCGTGATGAAGACGACGAATTCGCCGCCCCGACCATCGTCGGCCGGCCGCGCCCGATCGAAGACGGCGATGCGTTCGTCTTCTTCAACTTCCGGCCGGATCGCGCGCGGCAGCTGACGACGGCATTCAATGCCGGCACGTCGCGCTATTACGACGACGGCTTCGGCGTCTTCGCCACGAGGCGCTATAATAATCCATACTTCGCTACGATGACGAAGTACGATGAGGAATACACCAACCCGGTGCTGTTCGGGCCGCGCCCGCAGTACGATACGTTTGGAGAGGTAATCGCGCGCGAGGGACTTCGTCAACTTCGCCTCGCCGAGACCGAGAAGTACGCGCACGTCACGTATTTCTTCAACGGCGGCCGCGAGGACCGGTTCGAGGGCGAAGATCGCGAGCTGATCCCATCGGATCGCTCGGTGCCTACGTACGACCTCGCGCCGGCGATGCGAGCGCGCGAGATCACCGAGGCCGCCGTGCAGGCGATCGAGGGCGGCCGCTACGACGCTATCGTGATGAACTACGCTAACGCCGATATGGTCGGGCATACGGGCGCGTGGCGGCCGACGATCGAGGCCGTCGAAATCGTCGACGCCTGCCTCGAGCCTTTGGTCGACGCGACGCTGCGCGCGAACGGTTTGCTCGCGGTCACAGCCGATCACGGCAACGCCGAAGAGGAGATCGATGCGGCCGGCAATCCGATCACCGCGCACACGACCAATCCGGTGCCCCTGGTCATCCTCGCAAACGGCCTGCGGGGCACGCTCGCCGGCGGCGGCAAGCTCGGCGACGTGGCGCCCACGCTGCTCACGCTCATGGGACTCCCGATCCCAGAACGCATGACTGGAAAAAATCTGTTCACGCCGGCATAACGAGCCTAAAAATTCAGGCGAATCACAGCCTCCGTTACGGGCATTACCAGCATTGCGTGAGAGCATGCGGATATGAACGAAGTGCATGACGTGGTTGCATTCGCCCGAGGTCTAATCTACTTCGTCTTTCTCGGCGCGGCCACGGTCGCGATCGCCGTCGCCGCGCACCTTCACTAGAGCGGGCTATGCGTCGGCACGATAACAGCCGCTCGGATCGACGTGAACGCGTCGATCTCCGATCACGATCGAACGAATGCGATGATCCCAAAAACAGAGCACCTTCAGAGCGACGGGACGCAGCTTGGCGAGTATCTCCCGCGCCCGCTGCGAGACCGCCAACGCGTCCTTCACCCAACGCGGATGATCGTACGGCAGCAGCGCGGTCTCGAGCTCCGCCTCGGGGACGGCCGCGACGATCGCCTCCGAGCGGCTCGCTCCTACGTAGAGCGGTAGGGCGGTGGCGCTCTCCTCCGGTTCAATGCGGCGCAGCATACGCCTGACCTACGGATAGGCGCTTGAGCCCGGCGATGGCGCTCGTATGCAGCTGCGACGCGCGCTGCGGCGAGATCGCAAGCTGCCTGCCGACGGCGCGCAGCGACTTGCCGTTAAAATAGTGCAGAAGCACGACCTGGCGTTGGCGGGGAGGAAGGCCCGCGATTAGCGCCGCGAGCCGCTCGCGTTCGCAGCGCTGCTCGACGATCCGTCCGGGATCTTCGGTCCAATCCCCCGCGAGAGACTCGCCGATCGGCAGCGGCGCGTCCAGCGAAAGCGGCTGTCCGCGATGCGCCGCTGCGATAGCGCGCCGGTATCCGGGGCAATGCGTCTCCATCTCCTGTGCGCTCGGCACGTCGCCGCGCTCGGCGGCGATGGCATAACGCCGATTTTCGCCGTCGCGCACGATGCGCCGAGCGCGCTCGGAGACCGGATCCATCCGGCGCACGCCGTTCAGCATCGCGCCGACGATCAGGCGGCGCGCGTACTCCTCGAGTCGCGGGCCGCGGGTGGGATCGAACGAGTCGACCGCGCGGATCATGCCGACGCAGCCGTCGCCGACGAGATCGTCGAGATCGAGATTGGGAACGAGCCGCTTCAGACGCCGTGCCAGCCTCCGAGCCAGCGGCAGCAAGGAACGGACGCGGTCTTCGCGCTCGGCTGAATCGATCAATGCGCAGCCTCCAGCTGTGCCGCGATGAGAGCCGCAAAGGTGTTGTCGCGCCGTGCGACATCGCGCGCCAGCAGGTCCAGCTCGTAATCGCCGAGCGTACCCGCGCCCGCGATCATGGGGCGCAGGATCGGCGCGAGCAACATCGTTTCGAAGAGCTCGCCGGCGCGCCGGGCGGTGACGCTATCCACGCTGCAGGTTGTTAGCGATGCGCAGCATCTCATCGGCCGCCTGAATTCCTTTGGCGTTCGCCTCATAGGCGCGCTGCGCGGTGAGAATCTGCATCATTGCGTCGATGATCGTGACGTTCGATTGCTCGAGCATTCCGAAGCGCAGCTTCGGTCCGTCCTCCGATCCGGCGACGACGTCGCGCCGGCGCCCGGCCTCTCGCGTCGCCGCAAAGACGGAGCCGCCCGTGTCGCGCATCGCCTCGGGCGCGGGAAACTCGGCCAGCCGAATCCGTCCGACGACGCGCCTACCTGCCGCAGAAGTAACCTCGACCGCTCCGTCGGCGGACACGCTCGCGGAAAGCGCATCGGCCGGAATGCGAATTCCGGCGAGCGATAAGTCTTGCACGGTACGCAGCGAGCCATCTGACGCGCGTGAGAACTGACCGTCGCGCGAAAAACGAACGCGACCGTGCGAATCGACCAGCGTGAAGAATCCGGGGCCGTCGATCGCGAGATCGAATGGGCCAGGACTGCGCGCGAGCCTGCCTTGATTGAAGAGCACGCGCGTGCCGAGTGCGACGGTTCCGATCCCGGCCTGACCCGGCGCAACGAGCTCGGCGAAGGTCTGCGCCGATCCCTTGAACCCGACGACCTCCGCGTTGGCTAGGTTATCTGCGATGGTGTCGAGGTTGCGTTGCTGGGCCGCCATCCCGGTGGCGGCCGCGAAGAGCGCGCGATCCATTACCGTCCGCCGCTACCTGACGCGCGCCGCTTCGGCGGACTTTTGCCGGGCGACGTCGATCGCCGTGACGGCCTTCTGCGCGCTTTCGAACGACCGCTCTGCCGCGAGCACGTCGATCATCTCTGCGATGGCATCGACGCCCGGCGACTCGAGGAACCCGCTCTGGACTCGGCTGGAGGCCGGAAGCTCGACCGCGCGCGCGTCGAGGCGCGCGCCGCGGAACGCGCCGTGCGCGCCGAGCAGCGTGCCGCCGCGCGCGTCGCGTAGCGTGCCGTCGCCTTGGCGAACGAACGCACCGGCTCGCGTTTCCCGCACGCTACCCGAGGCATCGCGCAGGCGAAACGCGCCGTCGCCGACGATCGCGAAATCGAGATCGCGACCGGTGTGGCGCAGCGGACCCTGGCCCGGCGCGGGGCGCCGCTCGATCGCGACGCCGAGCGCGGTCAAGAATCCGCGTGCAACCGTGCGGCGAAACCCGTCGGTCGAGACGTTGGCGAGATTATCCGTGGCGATTTCGAGCCGCCGTCGCGCCGCGACCATGGCGCTCGCTGCCCAAGCGATTCCGTCCATGCGCGCATGGTAGCGGACCGCCGTGGCCGAATCGTGTCCGCACCGTGACCGACCTGCGCCGCCTCTTGCGCATCGCGCTCGCCGTGCTGATCGCCGCATGTAGCGGCCCCACGCCGCAGGAGCGCGCGCATTCCGCGGAGCTGAACGATCTTGCGGCGCTCAAGCGCCGGTATCCCGACGTCGTCATGGGGCTCGATCTGCGGCACGACGACACGCTGATCGTCAGCTTAGACCTTCAGCAGTACATCGCAATGGACGACGACGCCATAGCCGCTCTCAAGCGCGACTCGCTCGCGCGCTGGCGATCTGCGTGGATCGCGGAGCATCCCCACGAGCACGCGCTGCTGCACCTACGCTTCATCGACTTCATCGGACGGCACGTCGCCGACGAGACGACGCGCGTGTGAAATCCGCCGTCTACACTGGATATGGTGGGCCCGAGGTCCTGCGGCTGCGCGACGTCGAGCAGCCGATCCCGGACGACGACGGCATCCTGCTCCGCGTGCGCGCGGCCGCGGTCAATGCGTTCGACTGGCGCGTCATGCGCGGCAGCCCGTCCATCCTGCGGCTAATGTGCGGATTGAGCAAGCCGAAGATACGCCCGGGCCGCGACGTGGCCGGCGAGGTCGCGGCAATCGGAAAGAACGTCATGCGCTTTGCGCGCGGCGACGCCGTTTTCGGCACGTGTCTGGGAGCATTTGCGGAGTACGCCTGCGCGAAGGCGTCGAGAGTCGGGCTCAAGCCGCACGACCTCACGTTCGAACAGGCCGCCTGCCTGCCGTTCGCCGCCTCGATCGCGCTGCAAGGGCTGCGCCTGGGACGCATCGCACCGGGGCTCGGCGTGCTGGTGAACGGCGCCTCGGGAGGCGTCGGGACGTTTGCCGTACAGATCGCGAAGGCGCACGGCGCCGAGGTGACTGCCGTGTGCGGCACGCGCAACGTCGAGATGGTGCGGTCGATCGGTGCGGACCACGTGATCGACTACACGCGCGAGAACTTCACGAAAGATACGTTACGCTACGATCTAATCTTTGACGGCGTCGCAAACCAGGCGCTCTCGGCATATCGCCGCGTGCTGAAGCCCGGCGGCACGTGCGTAACCGTGGGCGCGCCGGGCCGAATCACCTCGCTCGGCATGCTCCGACTCATCATCAAGCCCGTGTTCGCCTCGCTCGTGCCGGGCGGGAGATTCGTCGCGCTTTCCGCGCGATTTCGCGAAGACGACCTCGAGGAAATCCGGCTGCTCGCGGAGGGCGGAAAGCTGAAACCCGTGATCGACCGGCGGTACGACCTAGACGACGTGGCTCGGGCCGTCGCGTACGTCGAGGAAGGCCACGCGCGCGGCAAGGTGGCGATCGACGTGTTCGCCGCAGAGGAAACCTAGAGCCGCTCGATCACGCCTTCCGTGAACGCGCTCGTCGAGAGCGCGGCGCCGGGTTCGCTCGCGAGCTCCGCGGTCCGCAGGCCGTCGGCGTATGCCGCCTCGACGGCGCGCTGGATGCGCGCAGCGTTGGGCTCGTCGTCGAGCGAGTGACGAAGCAGCATGGCGGCGGAGAGAACCGCGGCCGTAGGATTCGCCGCGTTCTTGCCGGCGATGTCCGGCGCCGTGCCGCCGATCGGCTCGTACAAGCCGAATTGCCGCCCCGCGGTTCCCCGCGTGCCGAGGCTCGCGCTCGGCAGCGTCCCGATGGACCCCGTGAGAATCGCGGCCTCGTCGGAGAGGATGTCTCCGAACATGTTCTCCGTGAGGATGACGTCGAACGCGCCGGGCCGATGCACGAGCTGCATCGCCGCGTTGTCGACGAGCAGGTGCTCGACGGCAACGTCGGGATACTCGCGCGCGACGTCGTCGACGACTCGCCGCCAGAGGCGCGACGTCTCGAGGATGTTCTGCTTGTCGACGGACGTTAGCCGCTTGCGGCGCGTGCGCGCGCATGCAAATGCGACGCGGGCGATCCGCTCGATCTCCGGCGCGCGATAGATCATCGTATCGACCGCCTCATCGACGCCGTCGACGCGGCGCTGCTCCTTCGGCCGCCCGTAATAAATTCCGCCGGTCAGCTCGCGCACGACCAGCAGGTCGAGTCCGCGCACGATCTCGGGGCGCAGCGAAGAGGCCTCCTCCAAACCCGGAAAGACCTTCACAGGACGCAGGTTGGCATAGAGCTCATAGTCGCGGCGCAGTAAGAACAACGCGTACTCTGGCCGCTCCGGAAGCGGCTTGCCCTCGTACTCGGGCAGGCCGACGCTCCCGAAGAGAATCGCGTCGCTTGCGTCGCAGAGCGCGCGCGTCTCCGGCGGAAGCGCGGGAAGGCCGCGTGCGAGGGCGGCGCCCCCCACCGGGGCCTCGACGCACTCGACGTCGGGACGCACGTGACACAGCACGGTCGCGGCGGCGTGCGTGACCTCGGGGCCGATGCCGTCCCCGGGCAGCACGGCTACGCGCATCCTTCGACTCCGCTGGAGGACAGGCTTAATAAACCGTGATGCGCGTGGTCTCGGTTTTGGGCGGCGACTCCTCGGTCGCGTTGCTCTCGACGGTCGTCGGAGTCTGCGGTTCGCCGTTGCCCGAACTTTCGGCGCGCTCGAGGAGCGCCAGATGCGTCATGATCAGGCTGCGAAGCTCGCTGCGCGCCTTCTCCGCCGCCTCAACGGTCCGCTGATGCTCGCGGCGCACCTCGGCGATGGCGTCGTTGTAGCCGGCGATCTCGCGTTCGCCCGCGAGCCGTGCCTGTTCGCGGATGAGGTCGGCCTCCTTGTGCGCGGACGCCTTGACCTCGTCGGCGGTGCGCTGCGCGAGCACGAGCGTGTTTTGCAGCGATTCTTCCATCGCCTTGAAGTGGCTGATGCGCTCCTTTAAGTCGGCGATCTCAGCCTCGAGCGCGGCCCGCTGCTGCGCCTCGTCCTCGAGCGTCTCGATGATTTCGTCGAGAAACTGGTCGACGTCCGTGCGGTCATATCCCTGGAGCGCCTTTTTGAAGCTCTTGTGCTGAATGTCGACCGGTGTAATCTTTTCCATCGCTCCCCGTCCTACGTTCTATTTGCCATGAAATCGAAGGTGCCGTCGGCCATCATCGACTCGCGCAGGCCAGCCGCGTTGACCACGATGCCGGCGGGAACGACGAGATAGATCGACTCCGCGAGTTTCTGTATCTTGCCGTCGATCGTGTACGCAACGCCGGACGTGAAGTCCACGACCCGCTGCAAGAGCGTTCGGTCGGCGTTCTGTAAATTGACGATGACGACTTGACGGTTGCGCAACGAGTCGGCGATCTCGACGACGTCCTGGTAGCTGCGCGGCGAATAGACGCTCACCTGCGTGCCGCCGCGGCGTCCGGCGCTCGAAAGCGCGACGACGCGTCCCGGCGACACCTCGTCGCCGTAAAACTCTTCCTCGTCGTCTCGGATCGAGAAAAACGATCCGATCTTGCTGAACATGCTCACGCCTGCCTCCCTTTGGCCGGGCGTGGGCCGAAGAGCGCCGTCCCGATGCGCAGCATCGTTGAGCCCGCTCGCAAGGCTTCACGCCAATCGCCCGACATGCCGATTGAGAGCGTACTTCCACCTATGGCGGCCAACGTCATGGCGGCAAGCTCGAAAGCCCGCGCGATCGTGCTGCGATCCGAATCGAACGGCCCGATCGCCATGACGCCTTCCAGGCGCAGGGGTGCCAGCGCTCGGAGCGTTTCGGCCAGCCGCCGCGCGTCGGCCGGCGCGCAGCCGAATCGCTCGGCGGGCGAGACGTTGACCTGCACCAGCACGGGCAGCGGCTTGTCGAGCTCCCGCGCCGCCTTGGCGAGCGCAATGCCCGCCTCGGCCCGGTCGACGCTTTGCACGACGTCGAACAGTCGCTGCGATCGCCTTGGCCTTGTTGGTCTGCACGTGGCCGATGAAATGCTTGCGCACCGGCGGCAAAGAGGCGAAACTTATGGCGCGCCTCCTGCAGGTAGTTTTCGCCGACGTCCCGCAGCCCGGCCGCGATCGCCGCGGCGAGCACCTCGCGCGGCTGGTTCTTGCTGACGCCGACAGCGTGACGGCGGCCCGGCGCGCGGCCGCGGTGCGCGCAGCTCCCCGTCGATCGCCTCGCAGCAGGCTGTGGTAGCGTTCTGTGACGCCCTCGCTCATCCGCGGCGACGGCCGCAACCGCGACTCGTCGCGTCCGTCCGCGTGCCGCCGCGATCGCGCAGTAGACGATGCCGATGACGCCGATCAACACCATCGGCAGCGCGACAGTTGGCCGCCGGTGAGACCCGATGACAGTGAAGCCGGCTTCCGCCACATCTCGGCGATCGTGCGGGTGATGCCGTAGAGCGTGAACCAGGTCCACGCGACGACGCCGTCCGTCGGCTTGACGCCGGTAGACGATCAGCAGCATCGGAAGCGTCGAGGATGTCGAGGATCGCCTTCGTAGAGCTGCGAGGGATGGCGATAGCCTCGCGCGTTGACCAGCGGCGCGACGGGAAGCTGATGCACCACGGGTGATCCGGATCGCAGACGTCGCCCCACAGCTCGTCGTTGATGAAGTTCACGACGCGCGTCAAGTCGCGATGCCGATCGGCAGCATGATCACGACCTCGTCGCCCAGCACGTTGATACGTCAGGCCGCGGATGCTTGCGCAGGAAGAGCCACATCGCGACGATCACGCCGACCAGCCGCCGTGGAACGCCATCCCGCCGTTCCAAACGGCGATGAAGTTGATCGGGTTGGCAAGGTAGAACGAGACGTCGTGCATGCGTGATCATGTCGTTGATCACGAAGAAGGCCCGGCCGCCGACCAGCACGCCGATTAGCGCGTAGAAAAGGAAGTCTTGGATCTGCTCCGCGGTCAGGCCCAGCCGGCGCCGGCCGGCCGGGCGGTTCATCCAGAGGAAGACGCAAGATGAACGCCAAGAGGTAGGCGATGCCCGTACCAGTGGACGGCCAGCGGCCCCAGATGGATCGCGACCGGATCGATGTTCGGATAGGTGAACCAGTGCTGCATTCCTAACCTGACGTAACCGATGAGCGCGACGACACACATTACCGCCGGCATCGCCTTCCTAGCGGGCCTCGTTTCCTTCGTCTCGCCGTGCGTCCTGCCGCTCGTTCCCGCATATCTCTCCCTGCTGACCGGCTAGAGCCTGGAGGAGCTCAAAGCGCGCCCGAGCGCGCCGGCGCGAATGCAAGCTTCGCTGCACGCGTGGCGTTCGTCGATAGGCTTCAGCGTGATTTTTGTCGCCCTCGGCTTGAGTGCGGGCGCGATCGGCGGAGCGCTCGACCAGAATCGCGTGCTGATCGCTCAGATCGGCGGCGTGATCGTCGTTATTCTCGGGCTCCACATGATGGGAGTGTTCCGCATCCCGCTGCTGATGCGCGACGCCCGCGTGCACGTCGTTCGCGGCCGCGCGACCCTATGGACGTCGGGCCTGGTCGGGATGGCCTTCGCCGCCGGATGGTCGCCTTGCATCGGACCGATTCTCGCAGGCATCTTCGCCATCGCGTCACAGCAACACAGCGGCCAGGCGGCGCTGCTGCTGTCGTTCTACTGCCTCGGGCTCGCGGTGCCGTTTCTGGCAACGGCCGGCGCTATCGGCGTCGTGCTCCGCTGGCTCAACCGGATCAAGCGCTCTTTGGCAGCGATCGAATTCGCAGCCGGCGCGTTTTTGATCGTGGTCGGGTTCGTTCTCGTCAACAACGCATTTCTCAACGTCGCAGGATGGTTTTATCAGTTTGTCCCGCAACCAAGCCTCTAGTCTCGTCAACACGCTCGTCATAGCGGGCGTGGCGATCGTCGTGCTGTGGGCCGACCGCTGTCGAAACGCTGGATCGCCGCGCACTGCTTCCCGGACTTCCCCGCGTGCCGTACGATCATTCCTGGCTTCTTACGCTGGACGTACGAGCGCAACATCCACGGCGCTTTCGGCCTGTTCGGAAACAACGCCGTCGTGCTGATCGGCATGGCTATCGTCGTGCTCGTCCTGTTCTGGTTCAGCTTTCGCGATGCGGCGGCTCGCTCGCGCACGGTACGCGTCGCGTTCGGCATGATCGTCGGCGGCGCGATCGGCAACATCGTCGACCGTCTGCACATCGGCTATGTCGTCGACTTCATCGACTTCTACCGATCTGGCCGAACATGTTCAACGTCGGGGACTCGTGCATCACGGTCGGTGTGGGGCTGCTGCTGCTCTCCAGCCTTGTTGCACGTCGTCACCGCTGATCAAGCCGGAAGGCGCACCGACGTCCTGATCGCTTCGCTCTCCGGCGCCTCGCGCACGCTCGTCGCGCGCCTCACGCGCCGGGGGGAAATGCACGTCAACGGCGCGCCCGCCAAGGCGAGCCGTCAACTGGAGACCGGCGACGTCGTCGATTTCGAGATCCCGCAGCCGTTCGAGCTCATTGCGACGCCGGAGGCGATCCCGCTCGATCTCGATCTACGAGGACGCCGACGTTCTCGTCGTCGACAAGCCCGCGGGCATGGTCACGCATCCGGCTCGCGGCGCCGTCGACGGTACGCTCGTCAACGCGGTGCTCGCGCACGTCGAGGCCGAGCTCCCCGGCGACGCTTTGCGTCCGGGCCTCGTTCATCGTCTCGATCGCGACACGTCGGGCCTGCTGGTGATCGCGAAGAACGCGCGGCGCCTCTCGGCGCTCGCGCCGCGATGAAGCGGCGCGAGATCGAGCGCGAATATCTCGGGATCGTCGCGGCGTGCCTGAGCGCGCGCGCGGGATCGATCGAGGGCGCGATCGGCCGCGATCGGCGCAATCGCCTGAGGTTCGCGATCGCGCCCGAAGGCAAGCCGGCGATCACGCGTTACGAGGTGCTCGAGGCCTTCGCCAAACACGCGGAGCTGATCTTTCGCCTCGAGACGGGCCGCACGCATCAGATCCGCGTGCACATGGCGGCGAGCGGACACCCGATCCTCAACGATCCGGTGTACGGACGAAAAGAGGCTCGCTTCGAGCTTCCCGGACAGGCGCTGCACGCGTGGCGCCTCGCCTTCGAACACCCGCGCACCGGCCAACCGATGCAGTTCGAGGCGGCGCCGCCGGCGGCGTACGAACAAGCTCGCGCGCTGGTCGCGACCTAAAACGGTTCCGCCCAGCGATACGGCGAAAGATATTTTATGGGTGTTTCCTTTCCAGGCGAGGACGATGAGTTTCGAGCGAGGGCGAAGCGCAGACGCGCGTCGGCATGGAGCCGGCTCGTGTCACGATGGGAGGCCGACGACGACGATCCGGATGACGCCGCGTCGACGGCTTCCGATCGGCTGGCTCTGGTCGATACCCTGAGCTTTTACGTTCGAGGCGCGAGCGATGGAATTGAACCCCGACTTCAGCGATCTATTGCGCGCGTTCTTAAGCGGCGGCGCTGAGTTTCTCGTCGTAGGCGCGCACGCGCTAAGCGTGCACGATCGCGCCCGCGCAACCAAAGATCTCGACGTCTGGATTCGGCCGACCCGCGAAAACGCGGAACGCGTTTGGCGCGCCCTCGCATCGTTTGGAGCGCCGGTCGACTCGCTGACCGTCGAAGATCTGATCGACGAGGACACAATCTTCCAGATCGGTGTCGCGTCGATTCGCATCGACGTACTCACCTCGATCACGGGAGTGAACTTCGACGACGGGTGGCCGAAGCGCATTGAAGTCGAGCGCGACGGCTTGCCCGTGCCGTTCATCGGAGTCGGCGACTTTCTCACGAACAAGGACGCCGCCGGCCGGGATCAAGACCGAGTCGACGCCGAGCGCGTCCGGCGTCGCCTCCGGCGCGAGTGACGTTAACTTCGCGCATAGTATCGGCGTTCACGCTGCTGGCGCGCGACGGCGCAGCGCGGCGGGGACGGCTGCGGCTCGCGCACGGCGTCGTGGAGACGCCGTGCTTCATGCCGGTCGGCACGCAGGCGACGGTGAAGGGATTGACACCGGCGGAGTTGCGCGAAGCGCAGACGCAGATCGTTCTCGCTAATACGTATCACCTCTGGCTGCGGCCGGGCAAAAATGCGATCGAAGCCGCGGGCGGCCTGCATCGCTTCATGGCGTGGGAGGGCCCGATCCTCACCGACTCCGGCGGCTTTCAGGTCTTCAGCCTCGAGGGCCGGCGCAGGCTCGACGAAGACGGCGTGACGTTCGCATCGCACCTAGACGGCAGCGAGCATCGCTTCACGCCGGAGAGCGTGATCGCGTTCCAAGAAGCGATCGGCAGCGACGTCGCCATGCTGCTCGACGTCTGCGTGAAGCTCCCGGCGTCGCGCGAGGCGCTCGTGGAGTCGGTGGGCCTAACGGGCGCCTGGGCGCGACGCTCCGCCGCCGTTCCGCGCGCAGACGGAACGCTCCGCTTCGCGATCGTGCAGGGCGGCCTCGACGCGGCGCTGCGAGAGGCAAGCGCGCGCGAGCTCGTCGAGCTCGATTTCTCAGGCTATGCCGTCGGGGGATTGTCGGTCGGCGAGACGCGCGAGGAGCTGTACGCGACGGCTCGCGCGACCGCGGCGCTCCTGCCTGAAAAGAAGCCGCGCTACCTGATGGGGGTGGGCACCGTGCGCGACCTCGTGGCGGCCATCGACTGCGGCATCGACCTCTTCGACTGCGTGTACCCGACGCGCTGCGGCCGCAACGGGCGCGCGATGACGCACGACGGCGAGCTGAACATCTTCAACGCCGCCTTCACCCGCGACTTCTCGCCGCTGGACTCGAGATGCGACTGCTCGACGTGCGTGAATTTCTCGCGCGCGTACCTCGCACATCTGTTTCGGGCGAAGGAAATGCTCGGACCGCGGCTCCTCTCGTACCACAACGTCTATCTGGTCAACGCGCTGATGCGCGAGGCGCGCGAGGCGATCGCGGCCGGCGGGTGGGCGTCGCTGCGCGATCTCGCCTCGAGCGCTTAGCCGGCTCGCTGCAGCTCGCGCACTACCCGCGCGCAATCGGCGCAGATCGACGGATGTTCAGGATCCGCCCCGAGCTCGCGGTACTTCCAGCATCGCGCGCACTTCGCTCCCTCCGCCGGCAGCAGGTCGAACTCGAGGATCCCGCCGCCGTCGGCGCGCTCGGGCTGCTGCAGCGTGAGCTGCGACACGACGAGCGCCTCGCGCAGATTGTCTCCCAGCGCCGCAAGCCGCTTGTAGAGTCCGGGACTCACCGTTAGGCGCAGCTGGGCCTCGAAGTCGCGCGGGCTCGCGACGGCGGCGACGCGGCCTCGAAGCGATCGTAGCTGCTGCCATAACGCGAGATCGCTCTCGAAGGCGCCGTCCCGATGCCGGTGGACGTCGAAGGCGCTGTCGAACACGCTGTGCGCCTCCTCGCGCACGAACGCCGGAAGAGACTGCCACGCCTCCTCGGCCGTGAACGAGAGCACCGGCGCGAGCACGGTGAGGAATCGGGTGAGCACGTATAGCAGCGCGGACCGCGCGCTGCGCCGCCGCGGATCCCCGACGGCACGTGAGTAGAGCGGATCCTTCAGCGCATCGAAATACAGCCCCGACATCGAGCTCTCGAAATCGACGATCTGCAGGTACGCGTCGTGGATTTCGCAGCGGTCGTATGCGGCCTTCGCGCGCGCGACGAAGGCGTCGGTCACGACGCAGGCGAGACGATCGATCGGCTCCATGGCGTCGCGCGCGACGAGATCGTTCGCGTCGAGGCCGTCAAGATTGGAAAGCATGAAGCGCAGGCGGTTGCGCACGTTGCGGTAAACGCGCCCGACCTGATCGATGACGTTCGGCCCGAAGCGCACGTCGTCGATCGGCTCGACGGAGGCGGCCCAGAGGCGGAGCACGTCCGCGCCCCAGCGCGCCATCGCGTCGCGCGCGTCGATGCCGGTGCCGCGCGACTTCGACATCGGCCGGCCCTGCTCGTCGTTCACCCAACCGTTCTTCATGACGTGGCGGTACGGGGCGCGGCCTTTCAAGGCGACGCCCGTGATCAGCGAGCTGCGGAACCATCCGCGAAATTGATCGCCGCCCTCGACGACGAGATCGCTCGGCCACGGCATTCCGTCGCGTCCGAGCACCGCGAGGTGCGTCAGACCGGATTCGAACCAAATATCGACGATGTTCTTCTCTTTATCGAAGCGTCCGCCGCCGCACGCGGGGCAGAGGAAACCGCTCGGCAGATAGCGCTCGACGGTATCGCTCCACCACGCGTCCGCGCCGGCTTCGGCGAAGCGCTTCGCGGCGATGCGCGCGACCCGCGGGTCGAGCACTGCTTCGCCACACCCGAGGCAAATCAGCGACGGGATCGGCGTTCCCCACGTCCGCTGCCGCGAGAGGCACCACTCGGGGTGCGTCTCGATCATCTGCTCTTGGCGCGAGCGCCCCCACTCGGGCGTGTAGTCGACGGCCTCGATCGCGTCTACGGCGCGATGCCGCAGCAGGTTTTGATCCATCGCCAGAAACCACTGCGCCGTCGCGCGGAAGATCACGGGATTCTGACATCGCCAGCAGTGGGGATACGAGTGCTCGTACTCGCCCGCATTCCAGAGAGCGCCGCTCGCGCGAAGGTCTTCGACGATGCGTGCGTTCGCGTCGAAGATGCGCATGCCCGCGTACGGTCCGGCCTCGGCCGTGAAGCGCCCCGCGGCGTCGACCGGATTGAGGATCGGCAGCCCGTACTTCACTCCCGTGTCGAAGTCGTCGGCACCGTGGCCCGGAGCCGTGTGCACGACGCCGGTTCCCGTGTCGAGCTCCACGTAATCGGCGAGCACGACGACCGAATCGCGATCCATAAATGGATGACGCGCGGCTAGATCATCGAGCTCCTCGCCGCGCGCGCGGCCGATCGGCTTCGCCTCCGCGTACCGCTCCCCCAAGACCCGTTCGGCGAGCGCTTCCGCGACGATCACCGCCTCGTCGCCCACGCGATAGAGACCATACGTCGCGTCCGGCCGCAGCGCGATCGCGGCGTTCGCCGGAAGCGTCCACGGCGTCGTCGTCCAGATGAGAAACGAAACCGGCAGCGCCGCGCTGCCGCCGTTGACGTGCATGACGTCGCGGATGCGTTTCGCCTGTTCCTCGTCGGCAGTGAACCGGACGTAAATTGAAGGAGAGACGCGTTGTTCGTACTCGATCTCCGCCTCGGCGAGAGCGGTCTCGTCGTGGACGCACCAGAGCGTCGAGCGCAGGCCCTTGTAGATCTGCTGCCGCTCGGCTAGGTCCGCGAGCGCGGTGACGATCGTCGACTCGAACGAGGGATCGATCGTGCGATAGGGCGTGTCGAAGAACCCGAAGTTGCCCATGCGCACGCGTTGCTCGCGTTGGCGGTCGAGCCAGAAGAGCGCGCGCTGCTTGCACTGGGCGCGCAGCTCCAAGGGATCGATCGTGTGGAAATCCTTGATGCCGAGGTGTTTGAGCGTCTCGAACTCGATCGGTAGTCCGTGCATGTCCCAGCCGGGCACGAACTTGGCGAACTTGCCGTCGAGCAGCGCGATCTTCACGAACATGTCCTTGAGCACCATGTTGAGGAAGTGCCCCATGTGAAGGTCGCCGTTGGCGTACGGCGGACCGTCGTGAAGGATCCACGGGCCATTGGGCGCGTTGCGCTCGAGACGCCGTTCGTACGTGCCGCTCTCCCGCCACCATGCGACGCGCGCAGGCTCGCGCGCGGGCAGATCAGCCTTCATCGGAAAGTCGGTCTTGGGGAGATTCAGCGTCGAGCGATAGTCCACGGTCTCAGGCATCGCCCATGAGCTCTCCGAGCACGTCGAAGTTGCGCGCCGCCGCCGCTTGAACGACCCCCCGCCGCCGTTCGAGCTCCGCGGATAGGGTGCCGTGCTGCTCGACGAGCCGATCGACCAGTTCGTCGATCGCGCCGTCCGTGAGGCGTTGCTCCCCCGACGCCCAGAGTGGATCGAGAGGATAGTGGAGGTCCTCGCAGAGCGCGGATACCTTCGGATCGTATGCCATCGCGAGAAACGGCACGCAGTAGCGCGCGGCGAGCACGAGCGAGTGCAGCCGCATGCCGATCGCGACGCGCGCGCCGCGCACGATCGAGGCGGCCTTGGCGAGCGAGCACTCCGGCAGGAGCACGGGGCTCGAGGAGCACGCGCGAATGACGTCGGTGGAAACCGCGGCGTCCGCGGCGCCGCCGAGCGGCAAGAACGCGCTGCGGATCGCGTGCCGCTGTGCGAGCCGATCGACGGCGCGCGCCAGCACGGCCGCGCCGTCGCGAAAGCCGGCCGCCTTGCGAACGCTGATCACGGCATACGCGCCGCTCTCCGGCCCGAGGCCCTCCGCCGCGAGGTCGCCGACACCCTCGGGCACGTCGTACAGGAAGACGGGGTCGGCCGTCCGTTCCAGCGGCGTGTTCGGCGCGAGCTCCTGCAGCAGGCGGCGCGAGCGTTCGTCGCGCACCGTCGCACGGTCGACGCCCCTGCAGCAACGCCGGACGACGAGTCTGCCCCAGAAGTCGAGCGGTCCGATCGACTGCGCGAAGATCATCGTCTTGCGGCGCGCGCGGACCGCCTCGCGCAAAATCGTCGCGTAGTAGAGCAGGCTGCGAAAGCTCGTGCCGTTCTGCAGCAGGCCGCCGCCCCCGGACAGGACGACGTCCGCCCGCGCGATCGCCCTGCGAACCGCGCGCCACTCCCAGCGCGGCGTCGCCTCGACGCGATATGCGGCCGCCGTCATTTGCGGCGTTGCGGAGAGCACCTCGAGGCGAGACGCCGGAAAGCGCCTGCGCATCTGCGCGACGAAGACCTCGAGGAGCGCCTCGTCTCCGAGATTTCCGAATCCGTAATAGCCCGAGAGCAGCACGCGTGCCATCACCGTGCGGTCGAGGGGAAACGCCGGTAGATCCAGATCGCGACGATTCCGAAGATCGCGCCCAGCACGAGCCCGTTGATGACTCGCAGTACCGAGACCTCCAGCGGGGTGTGCAGGTGCGAGAAGGTGTCGATTACGTCGCCGACGCCGACGCCGATCGCGAGCGCGAGGAGCCAGCCGATTGCGCGGCGGTGCCGCGGCAGCAGCGCGGGCAACAGCATGATCGCCGGAAATCCGATCAGGAACTCCTTGAAGCGGGGCCGCACGCTGAGAACGGCGGTGAGCGAGTGCCGCAGCGCCAACTCGAACGGCGACGGCGAAACGTCACTTTCGTTGCCGCTTCGCACGAGCATCAGCGCGCCTGCGGCGACGATCGCGATGCCCGCGAGCAGCTGATAGCTCAGCACCGGCGAGAGAAAGACGTCGCGCGGGCGTTCCACGCCGGAACCGAAGCGTTTATCGAAGAGGTAGAGCGCGAGCGCGATCACCGGCGGAAGGCCGAGCACGAGCCGCACGCCGCGAAAACGCTCGATCTCTTCCATGGCGAGCGGCGAGCTCATGACGCCGACGACGACCAGCGCGCCGAGCAGCGCGACGCCGGTGGCGAGCAGGGTCCAGCCCAAACTCCGCACGACCTGCGTGCCCGGGCGCCTCGCCGGCGTCTCGTTCCAAGCGGGGATCAGACAGAGCAACGCGGCAGTCGCGAAAAGCAACGCGCCCAGCAGCGCGATGACGGATCGCGCGAACGCGTCGTGGTGCGAGAGCACGCCGGCGGCATAGAGCAGGATCGTGAGGGCATACGCCGCGATTGCGAGGCTGCGCCGATACCATCCGAAGACTTCGAGCAAAATCACGAAGATCGACGGCATCGCAAGCGCGGCGACGCCGACGAGGAGCCGATTGTTGCCGTGGTAGGGCGGAATCGGCGTCGCGCGTCCCAGACGGAACCCCGCGCCCTTGATCTGATCGGCAATCGACTTGACCATCTCGACGTTGGTCGCCTCAATCGAGAGGTTTCCGTCCTGGTGCCCCCACGGGCGGAGGTAAACGACGCGGACGTTGCGCTCGCGCACGCCCAGCACGTAACGGGCGACGACCTCGTCCAGCTTGAGCTTGTCGAGTTCGGTCTTGGCGATCGCCTGCACGCGCACCGTTCGCCCGGGGATCAGCTTCGCGAGCGTGTCGTTGCCTTTCTGAACCTGACTCGGATCGTACGTCTCGATCGAGCCGAAACTGAAGATGTGGCGTTTGAAGGCGTCGGCGGTATCCGCAAGGTGATCGGGATAGCCGACGACCTGATTGGCGAGTCCGAAGAAAATGACCGTGGAAACCTTGGGGTCGTAGCGCAGCACGTCGCCGAACAAGCCATCGATCTGCGGAAATTCGAAGCGCTCGTCATTCTGAAAGCGCGGAACGACCAGCAGGCCGAGCCGCCGCGCCAACTCGATCTGATCCGTCGGGATGCCGAGCGCGATCGCGTTGAAGTAATCGATCTGCGTGTGCACCTCGATCAGCCAGGGTCGCGTCGCGCGTAGGACGCGCACGCTCTTGGGCATGAAGTGCAGCGCGAGCTGCGTGCGGTATCGGTGGTAGGTCGACGAATCGGTGACCAGCAGATAGATCGCGCCCCGGTCGATGCGCCGGGAGCGCACGAGGCTCGCCAGGAGCGGATCGGCGATCGGGCTGATGCGCGCCTGGTTGAGCAGTGCGGCGCCCGTGGTCGCGTATGCCTCGCCGTCGTAGCCCACGTTGCTCCCGAGCTCCTCGGTCAGCGCGAGCGAGGTCAGTCCGGCCCGCCGCAACGCGATGAGGAAGGCCGCTGGGTTGTAATCGTACGAACGCGCCAGCGCGTCGAAATCGGTGTAGTCCATCGCCAGCTCGACGCGATTGGCGTGCGACTCGACGCGCGCGCGAAAGAGCGCCACGGCGACCGAGGCGATCAGGGCAACGAGCAAGACGATGGCGGCATAGCGCGTTCGTGGCGTAAGGAAGGTCACGAGTCGCCTCTAGTTCGCTCCAGCGCCGCATTTTTCTGCCGATCTTTATAACAATCACAGAAGGGCTCGCCATAGGCGAGCCCCCCTGCCGTCGCGTATGCGCTGTTCCCTTTTTTGTCGGGCCACGCATACCGGGTGTGGGCGACGCTTATGCGCTGCGCGCGTCGCTTACGGCCCACGAGCGCGAGCGACGCGGATGGCGGGCATTCAACGCCACTGCGGCCGGCGCCTCTCGAGAAATGCGGTGATGCCTTCGTGCGCATCCGGCTCCAAAGCGTTGGCAACCATCACGTCCTTCGTATAATCGTACGCGCTCGACAGATCGAGATCGAGCTGCTTGTAAAACGCGGCCTTGCCGATGCCGACGACGTCGCGACTCGAGGACGAGATCTTGCGCGCGAACGCGAGCGTCTCTTCGTGGAGCCGCTCCGGCGCGACGACGCGATTGACCAGGCCCCATGCGAGAGCGGTGGAGGCGTCAATCGGATCGCCCGTGAGGAGCATCTCCATCGCGCGCTTGCCCCCGATCGCTCGCGTGAGCGCCACCATCGGCGTGCTGCAGAAAAGTCCGATGCGCACGCCGGGCGTGGCAAACGTCGCCTCGCTGGACGCCACCGCGAGGTCGCACGCCGCGACGAGCTGACACCCTGCGGCGGTGGCTACTTTCGCGACCTCGGCGATGACCGGCTGCGGGATTGCCACGATCCTCGACATCAGCGCGACGCAGGCCTCGAAGATCGTTTGGTAAGCCTCGACGTCGCGGTCGACGAGCTCGCGCAGGTCGTGCCCGGCGCTGAACGCCGGGCCCTCGCCCCGCAGGATGACGACGCGGACCCCGGGATCCCGCCCAATTTCCGCCAACGCTTCGTCGAGCTCGCGCATCATCTGCAGCGAGAGCGCGTTGCGCTTCTCGGGACGGTTCAACGAGATGACGGCGACGTCGCCTTCGCGCTCGAGCAGTAGACTCTCCAAGTTGAGCATTTTCACGTCTTCCATCTACCTATTTTCACGTCTTCCATCTACCTAAGGATACTCGACCGCCTTTACTTGCCCGAGATCGCGCCTCGCTTTGTCCGCGTTCGCCTCATTGGCGGGCATGGTCTCGGAGAGGACGATGCCGCGCCGTCCGTCCGCCCACAGGATCGCGAACTCCTTACTCGCGGCGTTTCTGTTCCAGCTATCGAAATCGATCTCGACGAATATTGCGGGCATTCCGTTGCGCAGCTTCATGTGTGTCTTCTTGCTGAAGACGGGAGAATCGGTCCTGTCCCCTCCGCGCACCTGCCCTTCGAAGATCGGCTCCCACTCCGACGGCGGTCCGTTGTATGACTCCATCTCAAGCTTGATCTGGTCCATGTTTGGATACATTACCCAGGCCGCGACCGTGAGCAGATCCCCCGAGAGCTGTCCCGGCGTCGTCCGGCTAGCCGGCCAAGCCCCCTCGGGACGGGCCTCGAGAGGCGCAGAGAACGTCATCGCCGCGTCGCTAAAGACGTGCGGATCGCGCGTGGGTTCTGCAATGTGCGCCGCGGCCGTTCCAGCCGTAGCGAGGAGTGACAGCGATAGAATCAAAAGCGTTTTTATTCGTCTCCAAGGCCGCTGTTAGTCCCGGAGGTGAGATCGCCTAACGGCATCCTACATTATCAGGCTAAGAGCTAAGGGGCGATGACGGGCTCGAGCCGCAGACTTCCTCGTTGTGAGGGAGGCCACGCATAACGGCGCTTTTGTGCGTAACTTCGAAAAACCTTTTGAAATAACGTGTTTTTCAATCCGCGCTGTCCGCCATACGAGTCATATCAGCATTCACTTCCGGGTAAATTGCCCAACCGGATGCCCAACCAGACAAGGGCGTCCTCCACATCTTCGCCTCGCGCGAGGCACTCGCCGCCAAAAGCGGCGCGGCGAGCACGTCGGCCGGCGGCGCACGTGGTGCGCGTCCTCAAGGTCGGACGCTCGACGCTGTATCGGGCCCTGTCCGCATGAGTCACGTTGCCAGCAGAGGTGGGAGCGCCTGCCTGGCGTGCGACGCTCCCCACCGTGTTTCGTCCCGCCAACGGGAGTTCGCGGACGAACACTCGGGCAGTCTACCCAAATGTTCGGAAGCTTAATACCGTTGTGAACCTCGCGCGTCAATCGCATCCACACACACTCCGCCACTATGCGGCAGAAACGGAGAACGCAAAGCAGCGATGTCAGCCACTGTGTTATCTTGAAACAGAGTTCAACGTGAACGCTAGAGCGATCGAGGAGTTTTTGGGAGTCGCGCGGTCGCTCTACACCGCATCCCCAAAAGCTACGCGTCGCAAAGAAGAAAATCAACGCCATGCTCGTACTCGTCGGCGATTGGTATCGGGTTTCGACGGGACCACGGTCCGCGTCGATTATGCCGAGTGAACCGCTTGTCGTAACTAGCCGTGAAGATGGCGCGCCGGAAAGTAATAGCGCGCTGTCGAAGGCTCGGCTGCCCAGCAACTGGGCAAACTGCGGGCTGCAACGGCCCGCCGAAAGGGTTCCCATGAGAAAAGCTCTGATTCTGTTCGCTTTGGTCGTTGGACTCGCCGCACCGGCTAGTGCGCAGCCGATGACAGGCATGGCGGCCATGCAGTATTACGTCGGCACGTGGTCCTGCCAGGCCGGGCCGATCGGAAGTCCCCCCAGCACAGCCACAGCAACCTTTACTATTGACTCCGGCGTGATGCGCCAATGGGTCGTCGTGCCGGCGCAGGGCAAGATGACGAGCCCCTACGTTCTTAGTATTGCAACGACGTATGACGCGAAGAACAGTCGCTACGTCGAAACATTTCTTGACAATATGGCCCACTGGACGGTCTCATTTGCACAGCCATGGACTGGAAATACTGAGCAATGGACGGATCAGTCGTCAAACGACGGCAAATTAGGCCGCAGTCAAACCGTTCGCACTGATCAGAACAGCTTTACCTTTACCGGCTATCCCACGGTAACTAGCACGACGCCGGGCTTTCAGGGAACGTGCAACCGCTCTTCGTAGATTAGTCGGTCATTTGAGTATCGGCATCGGCCTTGCCGCCGCCCGGCAGCTGGCTTTGCGGCTGGGCGGCATGGCGATAGCGCTGCGGCTTCACCCGGATTTGACTTGGACAAATTCTCCGGGACTTCGTCGATGCTAGAAATGAAATGCTGTCGCCGGTGGGCTTCGAGCGTCTCGCGCACCCTTACGGCGGCAAGCTCGCCTGCGGTCCACGAGCCGCCGGATTTGGTGAGTTGCTTCCTTAAGTCTCGAATCAGCGCGGATTCACCGGGATACTTCGGATAGACAACGGCGTTGAGAGACCTTCTGGGTGTCCCATGTAAAAGAGCGCTGGCGATAGGGCGAAAGATAGTACGAACTTACCAGGGGGCACGCTGTTCTCGTTTCGAAGCGTGAAAGGGCTCCTGTTCCGCACGCTTTGGGAGACCGGGGTAGGGATCGCTCGCGTACGGAGCGGTCCCTTTTTCATTTCCCCCTTTTCACCGCTATGGTTTCTTCGGGATAGCTCGGCGCGCAAATCGGCCTCGAGGCGTTGGCAAGGTGTTTGCAGCTTTCTTGCGTCTGACTCTTTTGTTCGCGCTTCGAATTCGGCATTGCACCGCTCTTGCTCGAGCTTGTTGAGCTCTCTCATCGATAGCTAACGCGGGGCCGCCGTTCCGCTGTCAGCTGATCGCCCGACAGCGAAATCTATAAACTGGCGCGCCCAGCCCGGAGCCCGATGCGCCGCCGAGCTCTTCGACTTCTTGGCCGGTTGCGGCGATCATACGGTGGGCGAGCGCCTCCGCTTCGCCGCGAGAGATCCAGCCGCTAGGCTCGCACGCGTCCAAGAGTCCGACGATCAGATCTTCACGGTGCCATTGCGTCGAGGCTAGCGTATAGCCGAACGGCACAGGTTCAATCGCAATCGTATAGAATCGCTTCGGCGGCCATGCGTTGGTCATATTCGTACTTTCCGCGCCTACGCGCGCTCGCCATCGCATTGTGCTATACTAAGGACCTCACCCGAATACGCTTTGACCGTCAGTATCAGTGGCCGGCCAATCCGCATTTCCGCGAGAGAAAGGCTAGCCATGACCACTCCGATGGAGCGCGTCTGGACGCGCATGAAGACCACCGCAGCCAGAGTCGCCAAGCGTAAGACCTTCATTAGCGTCGCAGAGGCGCAAAGAGCGATACTTACAATGTGCCACCTAGAGAGAACGGCGTCTCCCCCGCCCGATGCACTCGAGTATTTGGCCTCTGAGTTGGTGCGTATGAGCCAAGCTGAATCGCCCAGCCTCGCCACGCGCGTCAGCGCGTAAGACCCGACGTAACGGAGGACGCCCATGCCTGGAATAGCTGAATTTTACTCGATCAACGAATCCAAGAACCCCGAGGAAAAGCGAGTCCACCACAACAACAGCACCTGCCCGGCGGGGCGCGACGTCCTCCAAGATGAACGACGCTCGGGCACTGCTGGGCACCGGCTTTGCGACGACTGCAGAAAGCTGGGCACTGCGGTGAAGTAGCCGCTCACGGCGCTGGTTGCGCGCTATCGAGGACGCGGGTAAGGGCTACGAGGGATCGTCCCTTATACCATTTACGATCGCCGGTCGCGAACCCCGCCGGCTCTGGGCTGGTGAAACGCCGCAGGACCGTCGGGGGCGTGCCAGGCTATGGCACTTTTTGGCCATGACTACCGGAACTGAATCGTGCTACGCTTGGATCCTCAACGTAGTACGCTTTGACCGAAGGTCCCGGGGCGGCCAATCCGCATTTCCTGAGAGAAAGGCAGCCGCCGTTGGAGACACTGCACAAAGTAACCCTGCTGGTGCGCAGCGACAACATCGGGTGCCTGCTGCGGCTCGTGAGGTTCGACCTATTGTTCGAGATTCGGGCCATCTGATGGAGTATAGGTCCCTCATGGAGCGGCGGGCTACGGAACAGATCGCCAACCTGCTGCGCCGGTCGAAAGACGGGATCGCAGCGGCGCAAGAACTCCGCGACCAGATAGAAGTCGCGGCTACGGCTCGATTTCTCGCTGCCCGTGACCGCCGGCGTCGTCCCTAAAACCAAGTTTCCGGGAAGCGCACGCCGACGCCGAACGAAATGGCTTTAGTAACTGGGCCGATGCGGCGCGAGGGGCCCTCGACGCTGGTTGGGTAACATCGCGGTATGAACGGCAAGCCTAATCCCAACAAGGGCCGTGAAACTACTGAGGACACGATCGAGCGCGCTGCTGCTCAGGAAACGGACCCGCTTACGCTCCTAGAAACCGAAGACGCGCTGTCCAACATACCGGACGAAGAGTTGAACTCAGCCGACGATGTGCTCAGCGAGAAGCTATCGGAGGAACGTTAACGTCACGCCTTCTGGCGCGCGCTCACGTCGCGGTTCCAGGAGTGCTCCGCAGTTCGACGCCGAACGTTCCTAGCCGCATCCGTTCAGCGTCGAGGAGGCGTTGCACATGAGAACGTTGGCTCGCTACGCGCTTTGCAGCAGCGCCGCAGTTGTATTGCTGACGGCGTGCGGCGGATCGCACTCGGCTTTCAGCCCAGCGGGGGCGCTGCCGCAGAGCGGCGACGGGCCCGTTACGCACAGTCGAACGTTTCACTACACGGGTAAACGACAAGAGTTTACGGTGCCGTCGGGAGTGAAGCAGCTCACGATTGTCGCTCGCGGAGGTAAGGGCGCGGCCTCGGGCAGTCGCCCGATAGCTCAAGGCGGACGAGTCTACGCGGTCATTCCGGTTACGCCCGGAGAGAAGCTCGCGGTGTTCGTTGGTGGCGACGGATCCGGAATAAGCGGCGGATTTAACGGCGGGGCGAATGGCGGCAAGACCGCATCTGGAAACCGTCGGCCCATCGGTCTTGGGGGTGGCGGGGCATCGGATGTGCGAGAGCACGGCGCCGGATTGGCAGACCGCATCTTGATAGCTGGTGGCGGCGGAGGCGAAGGCGGCGGCTTTCCTACGATCATCGGCGGCAGCGGAGGAAAGGGAGGCGCAAAGATCGGCGGCTCCGGTGGTGTCGGCGCATGCAACTATTGCGACGGATCCTTTTACGTCGGCGGCGGCGGAGGAGAAGGCGGTACGCAGCGTGTCGGCGGATCGGGCGGTCTCGCTAGCACCTGCGCATACAGCAACAACGGCCGTAAGGGAATGCTTCTCGCCGGCGGAACGGGCGGGAAGGGCTTCACTTCTTCCGGCAGCTTCTACGGTCCCGGCGGTGGTGGCGGCGGAGGCGGCTACTACGGTGGCGGCGGTGGTGGCGGCGGCGGCTCGTATCAATATGATCATCTTTGCACTGCCGCCGGTGGAGGAGGCGGCGGAGGCTCATCCTACGCCGAGAGCAACGCGATGAACGTGCACATGTGGCAGGGATGGAAAAGTTCGCTCGCTAACGGGCTGCTCGTCTTCAGCTGGTAAGAAGGAATCCTGCGCTGCCCATATCAGGCTAAGAGCTAATGGGCGATGACGGGCTCGAACCGCCGACTTCCTCCTTGTAAGGGAGGCGCTCTCCCAGCTGAGCTAATCGCCCGTTAGTATCGGGCCGCGATCTTCTTCTGCAGCAGCGCAACCGCGGCGCGCAGCTGCATGTCCTTGTCTTCTTCGCCGAAATGCGCGTCCTTGTTCTCGTCCACTCGGAGGTCGGGGTCGATGCCGCGTAGGTTGATATCGCGGTGGTTCGGCGTGAGATAGTGCGCGGTCGTGATCTTGATCGCGGCCCCGTCGGGCAGCGGCGTCAGCGTCTGCATCACGCCCTTACCAAAGGTCTTCGATCCCACAAGCGAGGCGATGCCGTCGTCTTGCAGCGCGCCCGCCGTGATCTCCGAAGCCGACGCGGTGTATTGATTCACCAGCACCGTCACCGGCAGGTTGATCGAGGGGTTGCCCTCGGCGTCGATCGTCGTCGCGTGCTGTCCCCGCTCCTCCACGGTAACCAGCGCCTTGTTGGCGATGAAGCGCGAGGTGATGTCGAGCGCCGAGTTGACATAACCGCCGCCGTCGTTGCGCAGATCGAGCACGAGCGCCTTCGCACCTTGGTCGTTCAGGCGCGAGATGGCTGCGTCGAACTCGCCCGGCGTGGCGCGGCCGAACGCGATGATCCATACGTAACCGATCCCGTTGGGCAGCATCTTGAAGACGACGGTCGGCGGCTGCACGTTATCGCGCGTGATCGAGACCGCGAGGGGCGCTTCGTCGCGCCGCAGGCTGACCGCGACGACGGTGCCGGGCTTGCCGCGCAGCAACCCGCTCACGCCTTCGACGTTGAGGCCCTTCGTCGGCGTTCCGTTTACCGCGGTGACGACGTCGCCGACGTGCAGACCGGCGCGCTCCGCCGGGGTGTTCGGCAAGACGTACGAGATGCGGACGGAGCCCGAGAGCGCGTCGGGTTCGATCATGACGCCGATGCCGCCGATTCGCTGCGGATCCAGCGCTTCGTTGAAAGCCTTGAACTCCGCCGGCGTAAAGAACTGCGTGTAGCGGTCGTTGGTCGCCTTCGCCATCGCGTCGATCGCGGCGTAAGCGAAGTCGCTCGGCGTGGCGTGCGCGGCTCGCGCGCTGGCGACGATTGCGTCGTCGAGCGCGTCGAGCGTGGTCTCGCGCTCCGATTCTACGCGCAGCACCGGCGGCGTAATCGTGGCGCCGTGCTTCCGGGCGGCGCTTGCGAGGGCGTCGCTCGCCGCGGCGAGCAGCGCCTGCGGATCCAGGTTGTCGTAATATGTCGTCGTCAAGAGACGATAGCTCTCCCCGACGTCGGCGGCGACCTGATAGGACAGCGAGGTCGCGGCGGGCGTCGCGCCCGCGCAGAGAATCGCGGCTAATACAGATGCCGCAGCGGCGCGCATGAAAAGCTTGGGACTCGTCATCATGTTCCTCTCTTCGTTCCCCATATCCAGAACGCTTAGCGACCCAGATTTGTTTTTAGTGAGCCGCCGCGGCGCGGTTGAGCCGGTCCATCATCGCCAATCCCAGCCCACGCTCCGGGAGCGCCTGCGCGTCGATCCGCTCCAGCCCGAGCGCGTCGAGCTCATGGAGGGCCTCGAAGAAGGCGGCCGCAGCCTCGCGCAAGTCGCCGCGGTGCGACAGCACCCGCGTCGCCGCGTACCCCTCGAACGGCTCGCGAAAGCTGAACGCTCCGGCGCGGGCGCGCTCCGCGAAGGGCACTCGGCCCGGGTCGATCACTCGAAGCGGCGTGCGCGGCGCGTAATGCGCGGGAAGCCTGCCCGGCGTAACCGCCGGTCCGGGACGCGGATCCCGCGCTAGCGGTCCGATCGCCGCCTCAATCTCTTCCACTGCGAGGGCGCCCGGCCGCAGCAGCGCGGGTTCCGGCTCGAGCGCCAGGATCGTCGACTCGATCCCGAATTGCGTCGGACCACCGTCGAGGATCAGATCCACCTCGCTCCCGAGCGCCTCGGCGACGTGCGCGGCGCGCGTCGGACTCAGCGCGCCGAACGGATTGGCGCTCGGCGCCGCGAGCGGCTCGCCGACGCCTCGCAGCAGCGCACGAGCCGTGGGGTGCGAGGGCATCCGCACCGCCACGCTGTCCAGCCCCGCGGTGACGAGGCCCGGCACGCGGGGGCGCTTCGGAAGCACGAGCGTCAACGGACCCGGCCAGAAGCGCGCGATCAGCTTCTCGGCTACCTTTGGGACGCGCGCGGCGACGCGCTCGAGGCCGGCGAGGTCGGCAACATGGACGATGAGCGGGTCGAACTCGGGCCGCCGTTTGATCTCGAAGATCCGCGCGACGGCGCGCGCATCCCAGACGAGCGCCGCGAGCCCGTAGACCGTTTCGGTTGGAAGCGCGACCACGCCGCCGCTGCGCAGGAGGGCGACGGCGCGGGCGACGCTCTCAGGGGTACCGGACAGGATCGGCATTTTTAGCGACCGCTCGTTAGGGAAGGGATGCCGGCCGCGCCCAGACGATACACCTGAGCCAGTATGCGAGCTGTTCTCTTTTTTAGCGCGCTCCTGTCCGTCGTGCTCAGCGGCTGCGGCGGGGGCAGCGCGATGTCTCCGGCCCCGTTTCTGCCTCCGCCCCCGGCGAAGAAGGGCAACCACTTCACCCACATCGTCATTCTCATCCAGGAAAACCGCACGTTCGACAATCTCTTCGCGACCTTTCCGGGCGCGGACGGCACGACGGTCGGCAAGACGCACAACGGCACCCTTCGGCTCCACGAGAGCAACCTCGAGAGCCCGATCTCGCCACAAAATGGGTACGCGTTCTGGGTGCAAGACTACAACCACGGCCAGATGAACGGCTTCGACCTGGTGCGGATCGGGGGCGTCCCCGGCACCTACGTCTATGCCTACGTGGATCCGGCGCAGATCAGGCCCTATTGGGACCTGGCTAAACGCTACGTCCTCTCCGATCACACCTTTCAAACGGAGGGCAGCGGCAGCTTCACCGCCCACCAAGACCTGATTCGCGGCGGGACGGAGCTCGGCGACGGACGCAACCTCATCGACTTCCCGACGCGCGCGCCATGGGGCTGCGACGCGCCGCCCGGTACGACGACGTCGCTGATCACGGAAAACAACGACTGGCGGCAGTATCACGATCAGGGGCCGTTCCCGTGCCTCGACTACCCAACGCTGCGCGACTCACTCGACGCCAAGCAACTCTCGTGGCGTTACTACGCGCCGGCCGTGGGGGGCAGCTTCGGCGGAGATCTTTGGAACGCGTTCGACGCGATCAAAGCCGTACGGTACGGCCCGGAGTGGAACACGAATCAGGCCTCGCCGGAGACGAAGATCTTCACCGACATTTCGCGCGACACGCTTCCGGCGGTGTCGTGGGTAATTCCCGACTACCAAAACTCCGACCATCCGGGAGACAACAGCGACACGGGGCCGTCGTGGATCACGCAAGTCGTCAACGCCATCGGCGAGAGCCCCGCCTGGGACAGCACCGCAATCCTTATCGTGTGGGACGACTGGGGCGGCTGGTACGATCACGTGAAGCCGCCGGGACGTCACCGCTATGGAGGACTGGGATTCCGCGTTCCTTTGATCGTCGTCTCGCCGTACTCGAAGGCGGACTACATATCGCATAATGATTATCAGCTCGGCAGCATCGTGCGCTTCATCGAGGACAACTGGAACCTGCCTCGGCTGGGTACGACGGACGCGACCTCGCCGGACTTCGTCAACGACTTCTTCGACTTCGGCCAGCACGCGCGCAAGTACGCGCCGATCGGTGCAAAGTATTCTAAAGTATATTTTTTGAAGCAAAGGCCCTCGAATAAACCGGTGGACGACGAGTAAAAATAACCACGATTACCGATGACGTCAAATTCAACGAATAGCACGCACGCATCGAATGGAACGGCAGCGCGTTCGGCGAACGCTTGCCCTGGTTCGACATGCGCACGTTAGAGAGAGTGTCCGGAAGGATTGCCGCGCAGCCGCGTCTCGCGGCGGTTCCCGTCGTATTGTCCGATTTCGAGACGATCGGCGTTACGGAGCCGCGCGCGCAAGACGAACTGAAGATCATTCAGGCGCACTTCATGACGCTCGCTCAGTGCGCGTCGCGCGGCGTTACGTCGGCCGCCGAGCGCGATCGCGTCGCGCGCACGCTGCAGGAACGCATGGCCCGCTACGGCGCGTCTTCCGAGCACATCGCGCGCCGGCAAGTCAGCGTCTTGACGTCGCGTTTCGTCAAAGAAGATCCCGGCAACGAGTACGAGCCGATCCGCCGCTACGGAGACCTGCGCACCGGGACGGGCGAGCAGCTCGACGAGCGCATGAAGCTCTTCGAGGAGGTGGCGTACGACGTGTTCGCGCGCGTCTATCGCGACGAGGCGGCGCTCCCGCCCGACGACGTCATCCACGTGAGCTGCTCGGGGTATCTGTCGCCGAGCCCGGTGCAGAGCTTCCTGTCGCGCCGCGGCTGGCTCGGCGTCGGCGTGACGCATTCGTACCATATGGGCTGCTATGGCGCGTTCCCCGCCATCCGCACTGCCGTGGGGCTCGTTGGCTCGTCGCACGTCTCGCTGCCGAAGCGCAAGCGGCGCGTCGATCTGGTTCATACCGAATTCCTGTCGCTGCATTTCGATCTGCTGGGTGACGAGCCCGACAACTTCGTCACGTCGACGCTGTTTGCGGACGGCTTCATCAAGTACGCGGCGTACCCGCAGTCGGAGTTCGAGAAGAGCCGCAAGAGCGGGCTGCGCATCCTCGCCATCGACGAGTACATCCTGCCGGACTCGCTGCCCGAGATGACCCTGCGGCCCGGCCCGCTGCAGTTCGACATGTCGCTTTCGAAGCGGGTGCCGTTCATGATCCGGGATTCGATCAAGGACTTCGTCGAATCGATCTGCGCCCAGGTCGGCCTGGACTTCGAGCGCGAAAAGACGGCGATGTTCTTCGCGATCCACCCGGGCGGCCCGGCGATCCTCAACCAGATTCGCAGCCGGCTGGGCATCGAGGAGTCGCAGATCGAGCTCAGCCGCAAGGTGCTGTATGAGAACGGGAACATGGCCTCCGCGACCGCACCGCACATTTGGCAGCTGATCGTGGAATCCCAAGCCATCCCGCGGGGAGCGAAGGTCCTGAGCATGGCGTTCGGTCCCGGTTTGACCGTGATCGGCGCCCTCTTCGAAAAGTTATAGCGTCATAAGCGACGGGAGCAATGAGTACGACACAGCAGAGATTCTCCGTGCCCGGACCGTTCTATTGGAGCGTCCGCGCCGTACACGCGGGCGCACCGCTCTTCGTGGGGCTCGGCAATCTCGAATCGGGCGTCCTACGCGGGCGACTCGCTGCAACGAAAGTGGACCGGCCCGTGTACATCTGCGGCCTCCCGCGCGCCGGCACCACGATCACGCTGCAGATGCTCAGCGAGCATCCCGACGTCGTGACCCACAAATACGCCGACTTCCTCATGCCCTACATGCCGTACGTCTGGAACAAGGTCTTCCCGCGCATCCCGGTCGACGCGATGCGCAAGCCCGTTCCGCGGATCCACCGCGATCGCATCGAGGTCACGCGCGACAGCGCCGAGATGGGCGAGGAGATCCTCTGGGAGCACTTCTTCCCGCAGATCCATGACGAGGCGAACTACAGCGTGCTCGACGAGACGACCTCGAACCCCGCGTTCGAGCGCTTCTACGACGAGCACCTGCGCAAGCTCGCGCTCGTGCGAGAGCGCACGCGCTACGTCAGCAAGGCGATCATGTGCGTCGTTCGCATGCAGTACCTGCGCAAGCTCTTCCCCGACGCGCGCTTCCTGCTCTACATCCGCAACCCGGTCGACCACGTCGCGTCGCTCATCAAGCAGGATCGCATCTGGGCGGAGATCGAGCAGAGCGATCCCCGGCAGATCGAGATCATCGAGCTCACCGGGCACCACGAGTTCGGCCCGAAGCAAGTGATGGCCAACGTCGGTAACCCCGACGAGTTAAAGGCAATCCGCGCGCTCTTCGACTCCGGTCGCATCGCAGAGTCGCGGGCCCGCTACTGGGCCTACGCGTACGGATTCGTGGCGAAGCAGCTCGAGGGCGACCCCGAGCTCGCGCGGCGCGTCTGCGTCGTGCGCTACGAGGACCTTTGCGCCGACTCGCTGCCCACGATCGACCGCATCATCGCGCACGCCGAGCTCAATCCGGAAACGTTCGCCGCGACGCGCGAGGCATACGGCGAGAAACTCTCGTTCCCCGACTACTACAAGCCGAAGTTCGACGAGGAGCAGCTCTCGTCGATCATCTCGGCGACGTCCGGCGTGGCCGCGAAGTTCGGCTACGACGTCGAAGCAATCGCCAGAAAGGTGGCCGTCTCATGAACCCTCGGCTCTGGGCGCTCGTTCTCTTCGCCGGCGCCGCGATCGCGGCGTGCGGTAGCGGCGCGACCTCCGGCGCATTCGGCAGTAGTCTGCTGCCGAACGGTCGGGGCTACAGCGGAAGCAGTCCGATCAAGCACATCATCGTCGTGATTCAAGAAAATCGCAGCTTCGACGACTTCTTCGCGACGTTCCCGGGCGCAGACGGCACGACGACCGGTGCGGCCGCCGCGATGTCCACTCCGGCCGCGCAGTCGTGTGCAGCCAGGCAACAACCCGTCATCACGAAACCGACAACGGTTCCGTTGACGAAGGTCTCGCTGGTGGGGGCCGGATTCAAAGATAACTTCGGAGAGGACAACGACCTGGACCACCACTACGGCGGCTACCTCACCGAGCTCGACAACGGGCTGATGGATGGCTTCGATCTCGTGAAGTTCGGCGCGACCGGGCTCGGCCCGCAGTACGAATGCACGTACGCGTATCAGTACGTCGACCCCAACGACATCACGCCGTATTGGGACCTCGCGAAGCAATACGTGCTGGCCGACGCGATGTTCGATACGCAGGGCAGCGAAAGCTTCACCGGACATCAAGCCCTGATTGCGGGGGGCACCGCCGTCAACTATAAGTCGTCAAAGTACGGCGACAACAGCATTATTGACAACCCGTCTGACCTCTACCCTTGGGGCTGCGATTCGCCGCCGGGAACCACGACGTCCCTAATTTCCACGAGCGGCCAGTACCTGCAGGGCGACGGCCCACTTCCCTGCTTCACCTACGCCACCGTTCGCGACGAGCTCGACGCACAGCAGATTTCCTGGAAATACTACACCGTCACCTCGAAGAAGGGCGCCGCGTCCGAATGGAGCGCGTTCGACGCGATCAAGGCCGTCAGGAACGGCACCGAATGGGGGACGAACGTCACCACGAATCCGGACGTCATCTTCAAGGACATCACGAACGGCAAGCTTCCTGCCGTGGCATGGGTCACGCCCGATGCGTTCAACTCCGATCATCCGCAGGAATTAAGCGGCAAGACCCCCGTTGATAACGGCCCGTCGTGGGTAGCGTCGATCGTCAACGCTATCGGAATGAGTAAGTACTGGAAATCGTCGGCGATCATCATTCTGTGGGATGACCCCGGCGGCTTCTACGACCACGTCAAGCCGGCGTTTTTCGACAATCAGGGCGGCCTCGGCTTCCGCGTCCCGATGCTCATCGTGTCGCCGTACGTCGCGGCGCACGTCGAGCATACGCAGTACGAGTCGGCGAGCGTCCTAAAATTTATCCAGGAGAACTGGAACCTCGGAACGCTGCCCGCGACGCCCGACGTGCGCGCCGCGAGCATCGGCAACGCCTTCAACTTCGGTCAGAAGGCCCGTCGGTTCCACAAGATAAGGTCGAAGCTTTCGGAGTCGTACTTCCTCAAGCAGGCGCCGTCGGGACTACCAGTCGACACCGAGTAAGGCTTCCATCACCCAAAGCGCCGAGGGCGCCGGACATGATGTCGAGGAAGCTCCACCGACGAGCGGAGCCATGGAGGGCGGGAGCGAGGAGGCGGTGCAACAGGCGCGTAGCCCGGATGGCGGAGCGACGAGCGGTTCCGAGGCGTCACGTCGCGGCGCCCGATGGCGAGCACTACTGTTCGTCGGGGATTTCGCCGTCGTTGGCTTGCGCCAGGAAGAAGTCGGCGCCTTTGGGCGCCTTGATGGGGACGAACTCGCGCGGCGGCGCGGAGAAATCGAAGCAGTCTTTTGCCGGCGAGGTCGCGCGCCGGTCGGCGTCGTCGAGCTGAGCTAGACCGAAGAGGTCTTCCGCAAAGCGCAGCACGCTCGCCGTCTCGTACTGCACGCGCGAGACGTGATCTTTCTTTGCATAGGGTGAGATCACGAGCAACGGAACGCGGAAGCCGAGG
This sequence comes from Vulcanimicrobiota bacterium, assembly GCA_963722595.1. Lineage (GTDB taxonomy): Bacteria > Vulcanimicrobiota > Vulcanimicrobiia > Vulcanimicrobiales > Vulcanimicrobiaceae > Cybelea. Next base: position 1,248,380 of record CAVRNN010000001.1, read on the forward strand.
CCGTCGTAGCCGCGGTGCGGCGGCGGGACGTGATCGTAGAAACCTCCCCAGTCGTCCCACTGCACGAAGATCGCGGTCGTCTTCCAGAACTTGCTCTCGCCCACCGCGTCGACGAGCGACGTGACCCACGACGGGCCGTAGCCGCCGCCGCAGATCGGATGGTCGGAATCGGGACAGAGCGGCGTGATCCACGTAAAGGCGGCGAGCTTCCCGGCCTTCACGTCGCGCAGAAACCGCTTCTGCGGCGTGATGACGTCCTCGCGCCAATCGCGCCCGTCGAAGATGTGTTTGACGGCCTGGTAGCCGGACCAAAATCCGCTGACGGGGTCACTGTACGAGCTCGTGTAGAAGCGCCAGGAGAGGTGGGCGGCGTCGAGCTCGTCGCCGAGCGTCTCATAGTTGAAGCACGGGCGCTGCGCGGTGCCGTACGTGCGTTGCTGCGTGAGCGTCGCAACCTCGTCGCTCGGCGGTCCCTCGCATCCCCAGTACGAGTCCGGGACGTTGACGCTGGAGTGCGCCTGCGCGGCGATGACGTACTGATGCGCGACGAAGCTCTCGTCCAGCTGCGACGCGAACATCCTGTCGGCCAGCACCCACTCGTGCGCCATGTCGAACAGCGGCTTCGTCTCGCTGTGCGGGACGTAGACGTACTGTCCGTGCGGAGGGCCGCCGTAGAGCTGCTCGAGATCGAAACCGTCCATGCGGCACTTCGTCCCCGGCAGCTTCCCGGTTCCGTGACAGGCCGCGAACATCGCGTGCGCCGAGTGGTCGATCTCGTATTGGGCCGCCAGGCTTACCGGCGTGAGCCTGACACGCTTCCCCGCAGAAGTCTTGCCGCTCGAAACGGTATCCGCGCCGGGATAGCCCTGGAACATGTCATCGAAGCTCCGGTTCTCTTGCACGATGTACACGACGTGCTCGATCTTGCCGGCGCCGCTGTCGAGGGCCGACTGAAAAACCCCGTTTCCTTGGGCGTACGGCACCGCCGCAGCGTTTGGCGCAACCGAACACGACGTAAACGCAAACGTTGCGGCAAATACGGCCGCGACAGGGAGTGCTGCCTTCACTGTTCGTCGGGAATTCGCCCGTCGTTGCGTTGTGTCAAGAAGAACGCCTCATCCCGCGGCGCCTTGATAGGCTCGAACTCGCGCGGCGGCCGCGTAAAATCGAAACAGTCGCCCGCGGGCGAGGTCGCGCGCGCGTCGGCCGCCGAGAGATGGTCGAGTCCGAAGAGGTCTTCCGCAAAGCGCAGAACGCTCGCCGTCTCGTACTGCGTGTGCGAGACATAGTTCTTCTTCGCGTAGGGTCCGATCACGATCAACGGAACGCGGAAGCCTAAGCCGTCGTAGTCTTTGAACGGCGGCCGCACGTGATCGTACATGCCGCCCCAGTCGTCCCATTGCACGAAGATCGCGGTAGAGTTCCAAAACTTGCTCTCCCCGACAGCGTTGACGACGGAGCTGACCCACGACGGCCCGAATCCGCCGCCGCATAAAGGATGATCGGAGTCCGGGCAAAGCGGCGTTATCCACGTGAAGTTCGCGAGTTTCCCCGCGCTAACGTCCGTGAGAAACTGCTTTTGGGGCGTGATGACGTCGGTCTTCCAATCGGGGCCGCGGAAAACGTGCTTGACCGCCTGATAGGCCGACCACAGCCCGCTCGTCGGCATCCGATAGTGGCTCGTATAGAAGCGCCACGTCAAACCGGCCTGGTCGAGCTCGTCCCCGAGCGTCTCATAGTTGAAGCACGCCCGCTGGTCGGGCCCATACGTGCGGTTCTGCCGGATCGTTTGCACCAGGTCGGTTTTGTTGCCGGCGCATCCCCAGTAGAGGTCGGGAATGTCGACGCTCGATTGGGCCTGGGCCGCGATGATGTATTGATGCGCGACGAAACTCTCGTCGAGCTGCGACGCGAACATCTTGTCGGCCAAGACCCACTCGTGCGCCATGTCCCAGTAGGGCTTCGACTCGCGGTGCGGCACGTACGCGTATTGTCCGTGGTACGGGCCGCCGTATTGGATCTCGAGGTCGAAGCCGTCCATCCGGCACCTCGTCCCCGGCAGCTTACCTTTTCCATCGCACGCCTTGAACATGGCGAACGCCGAGTGGTCGATCTCGAATCGCGTCTTCAGGCTGATCGGCTGGAGTTTGATCCGTCCTCCCGTCGAGTCTTTACCGCTCGAAACGGTGTTCGCGCCGGGATAGGCTTGAAACATGTCGTCGAAGCTCCGGTTCTCTTGCACGACGTACACGACGTGCTTGATCTTGCCGGCGCCTGCGACCTCGAGCCCGCGAAACACGCCGTTTTCGCGCGGCAGCGGGGCCGTCGCGGGGGCCCCGATAGAACACGAAGCGAGAGCGATTGCGGCCGCCGCGCTCGCCGCAACCATGCTGATTCGACGCATCACGATAGCCGCACCAATGCCACCAGGCCCCCCAGATTCCCTTCGGGAACCCACGCTTTCCAGGCCCAGCGAAAATTGGAAAAAGGAGCTTCTCGTGAACGTATCCATTAGAATCGCGACGCCGCTGTACTTGGCGCTCGCGTTTGCCGGATGCAATGCCGGGGGTTCGCCGAACGTGCCCGGCGCGACGGCGCGAGTCGGCGAACAATCGCAGGCCTTGAGGCTCGAGGCAAGCGGTTATGAGCGTGTCTGCGCCGACACGCGACCTGGGTATATGAACTGCGACGCGCTGATTGAGCCGGGCGTCGACCCGGCCGTCGCGGGCTTAACTCCGGCCAACCTTCAGGCGGCGTACGATCTGCCGTCGAAGACGAAGGGCGCTGGGGAAATCGTCGCGATCGTGGACGCGTATAATAACCCGAACGTCGCGTCGGACCTGCGAGTGTATCGTGAGCACTTCGGCCTCGGCACGGCGAAGTTCACCAAATACAACCAGCTGGGACAGACGAAAAACTATCCGGCGCAGTGTTCGGGCTCGAACTTCGGCTGGTGCCTCGAGACCGACCTCGACGTCCAGATGGTCTCGGCGGCGTGCCCGAAGTGCACGATCTGGCTGTTCGAAGCGAACACGAACAACGGCAAGGACCTCTACGGGGCAGTCTCACGCGCGGCGAAGATGGGTGCGCACATCATCAGCAACAGCTACGGCGGCGGCGGCGGCAGCGCGTCCTACGGCGACTTCGCCAAGCCCGGCGTGACGTATCTCGCGAGCGCCGGCGACTCCGGCTACGGCATGCAGGACCCGGCCGACTACGACACCGTCGTCTCGGTCGGCGGCACCGTGCTAACGAAGAAGGGCGCGGCGTATTCGGAACAGGTGTGGCCGTTCAGCGGCGCCGGGTGCTCCGTCGTGGCGAAGCCGGCGTGGCAGCACGATCCCGACTGCGCGGAGCGCACGGGAAACGACGTCTCCGCCGTGGCCTCCAACGTCGCGGAGTACGACTCGTTCGGCTATACCGGCTGGATCACGGTCGGCGGTACGAGCATCGGATCGCCGCTGCTCGGCGGCGTCTACGCGCTCGCCGGTAACGCAAAGACTCATCAGAGCGGCAAAGCTTTCTGGACGCTGTCCAAAACGAAACTCAAGGACCTGCACGCCATCACGGAAGGCACGGTCGATGGTTGCCCGCCCGGCTTGAAGAGCAAGTACCTCTGCAAGGCAGGCACCGGTCAGTACAAGACGTACTCCGGGCCGGCCGGCTGGGGAACGCCCAAGGGCATCGGCGCGTTTTGAATTAGGGAGGTCATCAAACTCCCAGGGTGAACCCTCATCAGACTCTCAGACTAACTCCGTACTTCAGAACCCAAAAGAAATAAGGAGCATTTGTGAACGGAACCATAAAACTTGTGGCGCCGCTCGTTGCGGCGCTCGCAATCGCCGCGTGTAGCAGCGGCAGCTCTTCGAGTGTCCCGACGGCCGGATCCCCAATGGGGTCGTCGTCCACTCGCATCCCGCAATGGCAGGCGAAGCACCTCGCGCGGATGACCTGCCCGCAAGTCGTCGGCAAACCGAGCTGCCAGGCACTGCAGGTTATCAAGAACGGCGCGCCGCCGCCTTGCAACCCAACGACAACCTGCGGCTTTACCGCGACGGAGCTCGAGGCCGCCTACGAGCTCACCCCTCACTTAGGAAGCGGATCGGGAGTGAAGGTCGCGGTCATCGAGGCCGGAGACCTCTCGAGCGCGGCGACGGATCTCGCGACGTACCGCAGCGAGTACGGCCTCGGAACGGCCAGCTTCTTCAAATACAACGAGGACGGACAGCAATCCAACTATCCGCCGACGTGTGAAGACTACGGCTGGTGCGCCGAGACCGCGCTTGACATCGAGATGGTCTCCGCCTCGTGCCCGAAGTGCACGATCTATCTCATGGAGGCCAAGGACGGCAGTACGATCAGCGACTTCGAAAAAGCCGAAGCGGAAGCCGTCACGCTCGGCGCGACCATCGTCAGCAACAGCTGGAGCTGCAACCACGACTGGGACTGCGGCGATACGAACTTCGGGAACTACTTTAACACCCCGGGCGTCGCCTATCTCGCCTCAACCGGCGATTCCGGCTACGACAACGTCGGCGGCCCATCGGCGCTCGCTAGCGTCATCGGCGTCGGCGGGACCCAGCTAGCCAAGAGCGGCACGACGTACACCGAGTCCGTTTGGGCCGACGCGGGCGCCGCCTGCGCGAGCCCGAGCGAAGTCGGCAGTCCTGGGATCCCGAAGCCCTCGTGGCAGCACGATCCTGACTGCACCTACCGCACCGACGGTGACATATCGGCCCAGGCCGGCGTCTCGCCCGGCGTCGCCGTGTACAGCGCCATCTACGGCGGCTGGTTCGGCGTCGGCGGCACGAGCGTCGCGTCGCCGCTCCTGGCCGGCGTCATCGGGCTCAAGGGCAACGCCAGCAGTTGGAACGCCAATGGCGGCGAGCACTTCTGGACGCTATCCCACAGGAACCTCCGGCGGCATCTCCACAAGCTAACGACCGGCAGCGACGGCAGCTGCGGCGGAGAGTACCTCTGCACCGCCGGTACCAACCAGTTCGGTCAATACTCCGGCCCGGGAGGCTGGGGAACGCCCAAGGGCGACAAGGACTTCTAAACCCGGGCGACCCCGTCCAAACACAAAAAAGAGGCGGGTGCGAAAGCGCCCGCCTCTTTAGCCTACAAGAACCCGACACGAACAAGGAGCATTTATGAACGGAACCATGAAATTTGTGGCGCCGCTCGTCGCGGCGCTCGCAATCGCCGCGTGTAGCAGCAGCGGCCCTTCGAGCGTCCCGGCGGCCGGATCCCAAGTGGGATCTTCGTCCACTCGCATCCCACAGTGGCAGGCACAGCATCTCGCGCGCGCCACCTGCCCCCAAGTCGTCGGCAAGCCGAGCTGCTTCGCGCTGCAGATTCTCAAGAACGGCGCGCCGCCGCCGTGCAGCCCCACGACGACCTGCGGCTTTACCGCGACGCAGCTCGAGGCCGCCTACGATCTCACCCCTTCCTTAGGAAACGGATCGGGAATGAAGGTCGCGGTCATCGAGGCGGGCGACCTCTCGAGCGCCGCGACGGATCTCGCGACGTACCGCAGCGAGTACGGCCTCGGAACGGCCAGCTTCTTCAAGTACAACGAGGACGGACAGCAATCCAACTATCCGCCGACGTGCGAAGACTACGGCTGGTGCGTCGAGACCGCGCTCGATATCGAGATGGTCTCCGCCTCGTGTCCGAAGTGCACGATCTATCTCATGGAGGCCAAGGACGGCAGTACGATCAGCGACTTCGAAAAAGCCGAAGCGGAAGCCGTCACGCTCGGCGCGACCATCGTCAGTAACAGCTGGGGATGCTACGGCAGCTGGGACTGCGGCGACACGAACTTCGGGAACTACTTTAACAGCCCGGGCGTCGCCTATCTCGCCTCGAGCGGTGACGGCGCCTACGACCAATTCGGCGGCCCGGGGGCACTCGCGAGCGTCGTCGCCGTCGGCGGCACCCAGCTAGCGAAGAGCGGCACGACGTACACCGAAACCATCTGGAACGACGCGAGCGCCGGCTGCGCGAGCCCGAGCGAAGTCGGCAGCCCGGGAGTCCCGAAGCCCTCGTGGCAGCACGACCCTGACTGCACCTACCGCACCGACGCTGACATATCGGCCCAGGCCGGCGTCTCGCCCGGCGTTGCCGTGTACAGCGCCCTCTACGGCGGCTGGTTCGGCGTCGGCGGCACGAGCGTCGCGTCGCCGCTCCTGGCCGGCGTCATCGGGCTCAAGGGCAATCCCGCGAGGCTGCATAGCGGCAAGCACTTCTGGAAACTGCGTGACGGGAAGGTGAATCGCCAGCTCCACTACATTAGCAGCGGCAACGACGGCAGCTGCGGCGGCGAGTACCTCTGCACCGCCGGAACGAACCAGTACGAAACCTACTCCGGCCCGGGAGGCTGGGGAACACCCAAGGGAATCAAGGCCTTCTAGAAACGCTCGGCGTGCGAGCAACGTGGAGGCGGGCGCGAAAGCGCCCGCCTCGCAATTTCTTCATTGTCGTGGATGGGGTTTTCCGATATTCCTAGAACCCGCCAGAACCCCGACAAGAATAAAGGAGCATTTGTGAACGGAACCATAAAACTCGTGGCGCCGCTGGTCGCGGCGCTGGCAATTGCCGCCTGTAGCAGCGGCAGCTCTTCGAACGTCCCGGCGGCCGGATCCCAAACGGGGTCGCCGTCCACTCGCATCCCACAGTGGCAGGCACAGCATCTCGCGCGTGCCACCTGCCCGCAAGTCGTCGGAAAGCCGAGCTGCTTCGCGCTGCAGATTCTCAAGAACGGTGCGCCGCCATGCAGCCCGACGACAACCTGCGGCTTTACGGCGACACAGCTCGAGGCCGCCTACGATCTCACCCCTCACTTAGGGAGCGGATCGGGAATGAAGGTCGCGCTCATTGAGGCGGGCGACCTCTCGACCGCCGCGACGGATCTCTCGACGTACCGCAGCGAGTACGGCCTCGGAACGGCCAGCTTCTTCAAGTACAATCAGAGTGGACAGCAATCCAACTATCCACCGACGTGCAACGACTTCGGCTGGTGCGTCGAGACCGCCCTCGACATCGAAATGGTCTCCGCCTCGTGCCCGAAGTGCACGATCTATCTGATGGAGGCTAATTCCAGTGGGACCTCCGACCTCGAAGCAACCGAAGCGGAAGCCGTCACGCTCGGCGCGACCATTCTCAGCAACAGCTGGGGATGCTACGGCAGCTGGGACTGCGGCGACACGAACTTCGGGAACTACTTTAACAGCCCGGGCGTCGCCTATCTCGCCTCGAGCGGTGACGGCGCCTATGACACCTTCGGCGGCCCGGGGGCGCTGGGCAGCGTCGTCGCCGTCGGTGGCACTCAGTTAGCGAAGAGCGGCACGACGTACACCGAAACCGTCTGGAGCGGCGCGAGCGCCGGCTGCTCGAGCCCGAGCGAAGTCGGCAGCCCCGGAGTCCCGAAGCCCTCGTGGCAACACGACCCTGACTGCACCTACCGCACCGACGCTGACATATCGGCCCAGGCCGGCGTCTCGCCCGGCGTTGCCGAGTACTGCGCCTGCAATGGCGGCTGGTTCGGCGTCGGCGGCACGAGCGTCGCATCGCCGCTCTTGGCCGGAGTCGTCGGGATCAAGGGCAACGCCAGCAGTTGGAACGCCAATGGCGGCGAGCGCTTCTGGACGCTATCCCACAGGAAGCTCCGGAAACTCCACAAGATATTGACCGGCAACGACGGCAGCTGCGGCGGAGAGTATCTCTGCACCGCCGGAACCAACCAGTTCGGTCAATACTCCGGCCCGGCTGGCTGGGGAACGCCCAAGGGGGACAAGGACTTCTAAAACCCGAGCGACCCCGTGAAAAGCACAAAAGAGGCGGGCGCAAAAGCGCCCGCCTCTTAGTCGTCGTCCGGGCTTCTCGGATCTGCCGGCTGACGCTCGAAATAGTCGGCTGAGTACTGTGCGCGCACGACCGAATACTTCCGGCGGCTCTGGTTAAAGTTGAAGCAGTCCGACAGGTTGTCGGCGCGCACGTCCGTCGTGCCGAGCGACCCAAGTCCGAACGTTTCTTCGGTAAATTTGAGTATGCTGCCGAATTCGTGCGCAACGTGCGACACGTATCCGCGTTTGGCATACGGCGAGATCACGAGAAGCGGGACGCGGAAGCCCAGCTCGTACGAGTTGTACTGATTCGGAGATACGTGATCGAACCAGCCGCCCCAGTCATCCCACGTGACGAAGATCACGGTGTTGTTCCAGTACTGACTACTGCCGATCGCGTTGACAACGGAGGCGACCCAGGAAGGCCCGCTGCCGTTCGTTCGCAGGGCGTGATCCGAAGCCAGGGCCGTAGGGGTGACGAAAGAGATCTCTGCGAGATTTCCATTCGCGATATCGGTCAGGACCTGGCTCGGGGGCCAGACGACGTTGGTCCGGAATTCCGGCTTCTGCCAGATCTGCTTGATCGCGTCGACGGCGTTCCACAGACCGCTCCCGCCATAAGCTTGGTAGTACTTCCAACTGACCCGGGCGTTATCGGCCAGGTCGAAGATCGACAGTCGCTCGAAGCAGGGGAACATCGTCTGGTTCTCGTCGCCTTTATCGTTGATAAGCGCAACGATCGTGCCGGGGGGCGAGTCACAGCCGCCCTTGTCTTGACCGGTATGCTGGCGCTTATCGGTTGGGTTCTCCGAGGCTCGCAGCTTGGAGCCGTTCGCGCTGGTCGACGTGCCGCTGATGATATACTGATGGGCTGGAAAACTCGGGCCTTCGTTGGTCTGGAACATATTGTCGGCGAGGACGTACTCACTCGCGAGGGTCCAATAGGGCGCAACCTCAGACTGAGGCACGTATCCATAGGCGCCCAACCCCGGAGGCGGGCAGCCCTTCGTACAGTGGACTGCATCGTTGTTCCAACCGTCGAGCGCACCGTTGGCGTATTCGGTCAGGAAACTCGGATGAGTGTGTCCGAGGTCGTACGTCGCCGTAAGCAACACCGGCCGCAGGGCTACCGTTTGGCCTTACGAGTTGAGACCCGACCGTACCGTATTGGCGCCGGGGAATCCGTTGAACAGGTCGTCGACCGAGCGGTTCTCTTGAACGATCACGACAACGTGGGTGATCTCACCGCCGCCAAAAGCGGAATGGACGCCGGACGGCGAGACCGGTGCCGGCAGCGCGGTGTCGTCAAGCCGAGTCTGAGTGCAGGCGGTGGCCGACAGCGCAAACGCCGTCCCAACGGCCGCGCCGATCAGGAATCCGCTACGCCCCGGCGAGTTGAACATCGAATCAGGGCGTGAACTTAAAGACCGTCCCGCAACAGCCGCTTACGGTGGAGCCGCCCTGGCTCGTCGTGCCATAGAGCGTGCCGGACACGTCGAGGAGACCCGCGTAGGGGTACGCGCCGTCCGGATAGCCCGAGAAGCGATGGAGTACGCGCTCCGTGCCGGACTCCGTTACCTCAAAGACGGTTCCGCATCGAAAGCCGCCGCCGCAGCCCGATCCGTAGATGCCCCCCGCCGCCGTGGTGCCATAGAGCTTGTGATTGAGCACGGCCACGGGCGCATACGGGGACTCCCCATCCTTGCCGCCCTTGAAGCGATAGACCACGTGCTCGACGCCCGACGGGCTGATCTCGAAGACCGTCCCGCAGCTGCACGCACTCTTCTTCCCGCCGCCCGCCTCGGTCGTGCCGTACAGCTTTCCGTTCGTTTCGATGAGACCGGCGCGCGGGTAAGCGCCGTCCAGGCCGCCGCTGAACCTGTAGAGCACTTTCTCGTGCCCCGAAGCGCTAATGTCAAAGACGGTGCCGAAGTTGTTTGTGCCTCCTCCGTACGTCGTTCCGTAGAGCTTGCCCCCGACGGCGAGCAGGCCCGCTTCGGGCCGGATGCCATCCGGGCTGGCTGCGAAGGTGTGGAGCACCTGTTCCGTGCCGGACGCGCTGATCGAAAACACCGTCCCGCATCCCTTAGGACACTCGGTGCTCGTCGGGCCGCCGAGCAGCGTCGTGCCGTAGAGCGTCCCGTTGATCGCTGCCAGGCTAGCCGACGGAGCGGCGCCGTCGCCCGTCCCGCCCTGGAACGCGTAGAGCACGTGTTCCTTGCCGGACGTATCGACGTCGAACACGGTCCCGCATCCGGCGGCGCAGCTCGTGGTGGTGCCGCCGCCTTTGCTCGTGGTCCCATAGAGCACGCCGTTGAGCACGATCATTCCCGCGAGCGGGATGGCGCCGTCGGGTGAATTCTTGAAGCGATAAAGTAGGCTCTCGCTGCCGGACGTGCTGATCTCGAACACGGTGCCGCATCCGGCGTCGCTGCAGTTGCGGCTCGTACCGCCTCCGCCCGCCGTGCCGTACAGCTCACCACTTACGTTTGTGAGACCCGCAACCGGAAACGCGGCATCCGAGCCGCCCGCGAAGCTGTAGAGCAGATCGTAGCCGGTGCCCGCCTCTGGTTGCCGAGCAGGCGCACCGATCGCAGAGTCCACTGGAAGCGGTGAGGAGCCGGTCACGGGCGAGCAACTCGCCAGGACGAGACCGCACAAGAGCAAGGTGAGTATCCGCGTCATCGAGCCTCCTACTCGTAATCCGGGGGGCGCCCGTCGTCTATTTGGTGCAGAAAGAATCGAGCATCCTTGGGTGCCTCGATCGGCACGAACGCGCGCGGCGCCTGCGTGAAATCGAAGCAGTCGGCGGCCGGAGAGGTCGCGCGCCGGTCGGCCGCCGACAGCTGCCCTAGGCCGAAGAGGTCCTCGGCGAACCGCAGCACGCTGGCGGTCTCGTAGTGTACGTGCGAGACGTAGTCTTGCTTCGCGTAGGGGGAGATCACGAGCAGCGGCACGCGAAAGCCGAGGCTGTCGTAGCCTTTATAAGCCGGAGGAACGTGGTCGTAGAGGCCGCCCCAGTCATCCCACATCACGAAGATCGCGGTCGTGTCCCAGAACTGGCTTTCGCCGACCGCGTTGACGAGCGAGGCAACCCACGACGGACCGAATCCGCCGCCGCACTCGACGTGATCGGAGTCGAGGCATATCGGGGTGATCCACGTGAATGCCGCGAGCGTTCCCGCGCCGACGTCGGTGAGGAATTTCTTCTGGGGCGTGATGATGTCTTTGCGCCAATCGGGCCCGTTGTAAATGTGCCGGACCGCCTGATAACTCGACCAAACGCCCCCGAAGCCGCTCGACTGCGCTCCATACTTGCTGGTGTAGAAGCGCCACGGCAGATCGGCGTTGTCGAGCTCGTCCCCAAGGGTTTGGTAGTCGAAGCACGGGCGCTGGGGCGAACCGTAGGTACGCTTGTGCGTGATCGTCGGGACGGTGACGCCCCGGTCCGCTTCGCAGCCCCACGCGCCGTAAGGGATATCGACGCTCGACTGCGCCTGCGCCGCGATGATGTATTGGTGCGCGACGAAGCTCTCGTCGAGCTGCGATTGAAACATCGCGTCGGCCAGCACCCATTCGTGCGCCATGTCGAAGTACGGCTTGGAGTCGCTATGCGGCACGTAGACGTACTGCGGGTGCGTGGGTCCTCCACCCGACTGCTCTCGGTCGAACCCATCCATCCGGCACTTCGTGCCCGGAAGTTTGCCGGTCCCGTCGCAAGCGGCGAACATTGCCGCCGCCGAATGGTCTATTTGATATGCCGTCGCTAAACTCACCGGCTGCAGCGTGATCCTCTTGCCCTTTGAGTCTTTGCCTCTCGAAACGGTGTTCGCGCCGGGATACCCTTGGAAGAGATTGTCGAAGCTGCGGTTCTCCTGGACGATGAAGACGACGTGGTCGATCTTTCCGGCGCCGGTGCCGGCGAGCGCTCGCAGAATCTCGCCCGCGCGAACCGCCGGGACCGCCGGCGGCTGCGATCCGCCGCTGCTGCAGCCGGCCAGCATCGCCGCGGCCGCCAGGGCTCCTAAAGCGCCGCTACAAGACCTCGAAATCATTCTCGCAGGATTGCTCCCAGCGCTCGTAGGCTCCCTGCGCGCAAGCGCCTCCCCGGCTCGGTAAGAAAAGCTGCCTGCCTGCAGGAGAAACCGAACTTAGGTCGCATTTTAGGCGCCCCGGCCATGAGCCGGGCTTCCCCGTAGCGGCTCCTAAAGAGCATAAACAATGGCACTTTCATGAAAGAACAAGGAGCAAAATTTCGAATGAATATCTTAAGTTTGGCCCGATACGCCGTCGGCGTGTCGGCGGCCGCCGCGATGCTTGCCGCCTGTAACGGGTCGCAATCCTCGGGGACGGCAGCAGTACCGGGCGTACCGCAGCAGAACGCGGCCCACCACGGGTCGCACCTGCAGCCGAGCCTTGCGTTACTGAAAATGATGAACGCACGGGGCATAGCCGTCCCGATGCGAGCCCGCCATTCGGGCCGGTATAGCAAATCGTGGATGAGTCCGCTCGCGAAGCACACGCAGTACCTGCTCTACGTCGCCGATATCGACACCGGCCAGTACGATGTTTTCAACTACAAGTCCCAAGCGGGTAACTTATACGGAAACGTCACCGGCTTCGAGTTTGCGGGTGCATCCTGCTCCGACAGCTCCGGTAACGTCTACATCATCGACCTCGACGCGGGCACGCTGTCCGAGTTCGCCCACGGTTCCTCGACCGCGACGGCGACAGTCTCAATTGAAGGCTTTGACGAGCCGCTCGCCTGTTCGGTAAACCCAGTGAATGGTGACATCGCGCTGCCGGCCTTCGGTGGCGGCTATGTGACCATTATGCAAGGCGGCATCAGTGGAAGCCAGATAGAAGTAGCCACGCCGTATCCGTATTCCGAGGGCGGCGGTTACGACCCAAGCGGCAATCTCTTCATCGAGAACAGCGACTCGAGCAGCGCCCGCGAGAACGGGAACGTGATCTATCTCGAGGAGTGCGCGGCGACCTGCACCACCGGCAGCACCTGGCAGACCATCTCGCTGCCGAATCAGGCCTGCGGTTCACCAGTCTGCTTCATGAGCCAAGTGATGTGGGATGGCAGCGCCTTGTCGCTCGGAGATCAGGCGTTTGACTACCCGACCTACAGCTATGGCCAGGGAATCTATCGCGTAACGGTCTCCGGCACCACCGGAACGGTGATCGGCTCGGCCATGTACGGGACTTCGGGCACCAACCCCCAGAGCGACGCGCAACAGTTCTGGACCAATGGTACGACCAGAATGCAGAACGGGCTCGTCTTCGGTAACCTGATTAACCTCTCGGAAGGCTTCTGGAACCTCCGCAACGGCGGTCCTCCCAGCCGAGTCCTTCCGCCCACGCTCGAACCTGCTGCTTATTACGGCAACACGGTCAGCGCGATGAAGAAAGGCTCATAAGCTCAAGCCTAACGCATCAAGCAATAGACAAAACGGGCCCGCTGCGGCGGGCCCGTTTTCCTTATCTTTTGAGGAAGTTCCGGAGCAGCACCGAACAAGACGTCGCTATGAATGCCGGCGTGACGCGACTTTCGACGCTGGCCGTCGTGCTGACGCTCGCGGGCTGCAGTGCAAGCGGCGCTGCTTCTCCCGTGCCGGCCGCGCGGACGCCGATCGCACGGCATTTGGTGATACGCGCTACCAGCCCGATCCAGCACGTCGTCTTCATCGTGCAGGAAAACCGTTCGTTCAACAACCTCTTCATGGGCTACCCGAACGCGCTCACGCAAGACTACGGTTATAACCTGCGCGGAAAAAAAATCAAGCTCGCGCCGCAAGATCTCTCGAGCGCTTTTGACATGAATCACGATTCGCGCGCATTCTTTGCCGCCTGCGACGGAGCTGGAAAACTGCCCGGCACGTCCTGCAAGATGGATGGATGGAGTAAGGAAGTCCCGAAGGGCGCTCCCAAGAATTATCCGTACGCGTACGTGCCGCGCCGGCAGATCGCGCCGTACTGGAGCATGGCCAAACAATACGTGTTGGCCGACGACATGTTCGCCTCCAATCTCGACAGCAGCTTCATCGCGCATCAATACGTCGTTGCCGCCGATGCCGCTGGGGCGGTGGACTATCCGATCACCGACTGGGGCTGCGAAGGAGGCTCGAACGATACAATTTCGACGTTGACGGCGCGCCGCCGCTACGGTTCGCGCATCGCCGCATGTTTCGACATCCCGAGCATCGGCACCGAAGCCGATAGCGCGGGCTTGGCCTGGCGCTTCTACGCCGGAGCCATCGGCGGCGACGGCGGGATCTGGTCATCCTACCAGGCCGAAAGCCCGATCTATGGCGGCCCGGACTGGGCGGCCGACGTCATCAACCCGCCGTCACAGTTTCTCACCGACATCGCCGCCGGCCACCTCGCCAACGTCACCTGGATCACTCCGACCTATAAGGCCTCCGATCACCCCGGCTTTGAGGCGAGCCAAGGGCCGGCCTGGGTGGCGTCCCTCGTCGACGCGATCGGAACGAGCCCGTTTTGGAGCTCGACCGCGATCTTCATCATGTGGGACGACTGGGGCGGATGGTTCGACCCGGTGCAGCCGGTTTACGAAGATTACGACGGGCTCGGCTTCCGCGTGCCGCTGCTGATGATCTCGGCGTACGCGAAGCACGGCTACGTCACGCACGTTCAATACGAGACGTCGAGCGTGCTTCGCTACATCGAAGATAACTTCGGGCTGCCGCAGCTGGCCAAAAGCGACGCGCGCGCGAACGACCCGGCGTCCGATGCGTTCGACTACTCAGCGAAGCCGCGCAGGTTCAAGGAAATCTCCGGCGGCAAATCGGCGTCGTATTGGCGGCGACTGGACCGCACGACGGATCCCGCGACAGCATTGAAGCACATCGTCGGCGACGATTGAGTCAGGAGCGCTACTCCGTGGAACGCGGGTTGAAGGCGGCGCCCTCCACGAGCTCGCTCGGGCTAAGGCCCCGGTTGAAGCTGTACGCGAAGCGGACCTTCGTGGGGCTGTAGTCATAGACGTCGATCCGGTCGTACTGGAAGTCGCCGGTCACGAGCTTGGTGGAGGCCGCGTTGAGGTGGCCGAACGTCGCCTCGCCGTTCATCCATGTCGGGGTTCGTAAGGTTCGTCGTGCATCCGTGCGCGAGCGTGCAGCGCGAGACGCTGCCCGGCGTCTTGCCGGTGTCGAAGATGTTTGCGACGACGATCGTTCCCTTTACGGCGTTCGCGCTCGCCGCGCCTCGCGATCCTGGCTGTTGTTCTGCGGAAATCCCCAGATGTCGGTCGCGTAGACTTCGCTCGCGTAGATGCCCCCGCCGCTCTGCGCACTCGGTTCGAGCGTCAATGGCAACGCCGCCGCGCCGCCGATGGGACGCAGTTGCGGCGGTACGAGGGTAGCGAAGTTCGACCGCTGCGGGGTGCGTTGATGGCGGGAAGCGCGCCGCGAGGAACGCGACGGCAGCCGTGGTTAACACGGTGGAAGCCTTCATGCCGTCATTATCGCAGAGATTTCGGCGTTAGCGCGTCAACGCCGTGCGGACGTTGAGTTAGAATCTCAGCACGGCCGCGCCGCGCAACTCGTCGTGCTTGAGCATCCTCAGTGCGCGGTTCGCGTCTTCCAAGCGCATTCCCATCGTCACGGATTTTATCGGGATCTCGCCGGCTACGCGCAAGAACTCCTCGCCGTCCGCGCGCGTGTTGGCGGTGACGCTGCGGATCTCTTTCTCCTCGAAGAGGTGCCGCGCGTAGTCGAGCGGCGGGATCTGCGAGAGATAGATTCCGGCGATCGCCAGGACGCCGCCGCGCCGCAGCGCCGCCAGGATGGGCGGCACGAGATCGCCCGCCGGCGCGAAGAGGATCGCCGCGTCGAGCGGCGCCGGCGGCGTCTCTGAGGCTTCGCCGATCCACTCCGCGCCGAGCTGCTCCGCGAGGTCGCGGTGCACTCCGCCGCGACTCATGACGAAGACGCGGCAGCCCCAGTGCCGCAGCACTTGGAGCGCGAGATGGGCGGAGCCGCCGAAGCCGTAGAGGCCGACGGTGGCGCCCGGAACAACGGCGGCGCGCTTGATAGCGCGGAAGCCGATGATTCCCGCGCACAAGAGCGGCGCCGCGTGCTCGTCGTCGATCGCGTCGGGCAGGCGGTACGCGAAGTCTTCCCGCACCACCGCGTAGTCGGCGTAGCCGCCATCGCGATCCCAGCCGGTGAAGAGCGCGTTGGGACAGAGGTTCTCGCGGCCCGAGCGGCAGTACTCGCACGTGCCGTCCGTCTGACGCAGCCACGCGATGCCGACGCGCGTTCCCGGCGCGAATCGCCCGCCCTCCGGGCCGGCCTCGACGGTGCCGACGACCTCGTGGCCGGGAACGATGCCGGCGTGCTTCGGCGCCAGGTCTCCCTCGGCGACGTGCAGATCCGTCCGGCAGACGCCGCACGCGGAGACACGGACGAGAATCTCGCCCGCGGCCGGCACCGGCTTGCGCTTATCGGTGAGGCGCAGCGGAGAGCTTTCGATCGCCGCCGGCCGCTCGAGCGTCATCGCGCGCACGCCACATCGATTCGATGCCGATGTAGGCGAAGCCGTTGCCGTCGACGTCGACGATCCTTGCAATCCGCCGAATGCGCGGATCGGCCGGCGGATGGTCCGTATCGGTCACCACCATCGATCCGGGTCGCTTGCAGGCGGCCTCGTCGACGTCCGGCACGACGTTGACGCGCTCGTTATTGAGGTAATAACGGGTGTAGACGTCCAGCGCGTACCACGCCGGACGAATCGAGAAACAGATCGTCTGGTGGCCGACGAGATGCGTGCGAATGAAAGCGAAGGTCGCGGCGGTTCCGGAATCCCACGCGTTCGACGCTCGGTGGACGTACCGCGTGAAGTAAAAGACCGCAAACTGCACGGTCGAAACGCCGACGACCGCTGCCAACGCAATCGCGAGCGCTGCCGTAATGAGACGCGCCTGCTGACGGCGCCGGGTGCGGGCCCAGTCCAGCAGAACGACCGCGCCGATTGCGGCAAAGACGCAAAAGACCGGCGCGCCTGCGAGCGTGCGCGGCGCGTTAGGCGCCCCCTCGTCCGTCAACGCGCCGCCGAGCGGGTAGGCGAGGAGCCAGACCCAAAGCCAACAACGCCAGACGATCGATCGTACCTTCGCGAACGACCCGAACGCGCCGAGCACCGCCAGCGGCACGATCCACCAATAGAAGGCGCCCATTCCGTTGAGATAGCGCCAGGTCGTCCCCGGGATCGGATCGCCGTTGACTGCGAGATACGACCACCTGAAGTGGACGAGGTAGTTCGCTGCGAACGTTCGCAACGCGTCCAGCGTCACACCGAAACGAAAGGTGGCGATGCGCGACGTGCGCGCAGCGGTCTCCGGATCGATGAAGATTTCGTAGAGCGCGGGGGCGGCGACGATGAGCACGAGCGCATACGCGAGCAGCGCCGCCCTGCGGTGGCGCTGCGACGGTGCGAAGACCGCGGAGAGTCCGAGCAGCGCGCCGCCGAGCAGCAGCGCGTAGAACCATGCGGCCATGTACGTGTACGCCGCCAATCCTAGAACGACCGCGCCGGTGATCAACCAGGGCACGCGCAGCGGAGCGGGGGCCGGGCTTGACTCGCCGATCGCGAGCCCGCGCGACAGCCCATACAGACCGCCGAGAATAAAGGGCAGCTCGCACGCGGGTTGCCACGCGATCCGTGAAAAGTGCACCAGGATCGGCGCGACGGCCGCAAAGAGCGCAGCAAGCACGGCAACATCCTCGCGTTGCGTCATCTGGCGCACGAGGAGAAAGAGCGGCCAGACCGTCAGCACGCCGTAGAGGGCCGCCGCGAGCCGCAGCGAGAACGGGCTCGGCCCCAAGAGGACCGCGAACGGATACTCCGAGATCGAATAGATCGGCGGATTGCGGCCGGGGTTTTCGCTGAAAAGGAACAGGTGGCGCTCTCCGTCGACGTCATGCCCCGTCGTTGCGAAGCTGGCGGCCGAGTTGTAAAACTCTAGCTCGTCGGCGCTAAGCTCCGTGGGGACACCCGAAAGGTCGTACAGGCGAAGGGCGGCCGCAAGCAGCAGAACGACCGCGAGGGGCAGCCACCGCGCGATCCTGCGCATCGGCACTGCGTTCGCTACAACCTGACCCCCTACCTAATTTCCGTTCTTTCGCGTGTCGGCGATTTGCCAGCGCGAGCGCAGCGCGAGATGGCGGCGCTCGGCCTCGACGCCGAGCTTCGGCGTGCTCGTGGCGTTGGGAGAAGCCGTCGCCAACGCCATCGAGCACGCCTACCGTGGCGGCAATCCAGGTCTGAGTCGCCTAGCGATCGAGCGTCATCCGAAACTGCTCATCATGATCGTCGAGACCAAGATCGCGTCGTAGCACGACGTTACGGATCGTAACTGGAGTGCGACGTCGGGGTCGACGTAGGACGCGAGGTCGGCGGGGGCGTCGCCTCCTTACCGGGAGCGGCGAGCTTGCTGACGACGAACACGTCGTGCATTCCCTCGTGATAGTGGAACGCGCAGCCGATCAAGTAGATGCCCTCCTTGACCAGCGTGATCGTGACCGAATGCCCCGGCTTGATCGGACCGCTGGCGTAGCCGGCCTCGAATTTTCCATGACCGCGAGCGTCGACCGAGAGCTTCGGATTCTTCGGAAAGATCGCCGGCGGCTTGGAGATCACTTTGACGACGTCGAGCGTGTGCTCCGTGGTCTTCGAGAGATTCCGAACGGTGATCTTCGTGCCGGGCGGGAAGCCGAGCGTTTGGGAGTAACGCTGTTGCGTGTATCCGCCGACTTCGGCCTGCCACTTCGGCGACTTGACCATGCCGAGACCCTCGTCCGGCTTCTCCTCGCCGATCGTTTTCGCCGGAAGATTTGCGACGATCATGAGGTCCGAGTCGAGCGGCGGGAGCACGAACGGTGCGCCGCCAGGCGCTGCGGCATTGCCGCCGATGCGTCCGGCGCACGCGCTGACGGCAATACCGACGAGCGCGATGGCGAGTGCAATGAATTTTCTGCCCATGCGCCGGAGCTTAGGCGCGGCGGGTTAAGAAAGTCTAAAGTGCGGCCGCCGCGCTACTGGTTGAGGCGCAACTGGAGGGTCGTTTCCGTGCTCTGGCCCGAAACGGGATCGGTCGCCACCACTCGCACCGAGACGGCCTGCTGACCGGGCATCGTGGTGAGCGTGACGGTAATCCGGAAGTTGCCTCTCGCGCCGGCGTCGGTCTCGCCGCTGAACTGCCCGGTCGTCGAAGGTCTCGGGCCCGCCGTAACGCGGACGTGCCCGTTCGCCACCGTGTTGCCGGCGAGCGCGAACGTTCGCCCGACCGGCGCGTTGGACGCGGGCTGCGTGATCGTCAGGCGCATCGTCGGCGGCGGCGGCCCGGCGCGGATCACTTGGAACGACCAGGAGCGATCGAAGGGCGTGCCCCCGGGCCCGCGGCCGACCACTCGCACCGTGTGCGAGCCGTAGTCGAGCGGCGCCGGCGGCTTGTAGGAGAAGCCCGTCGCCGACGTGCCGCTGCGCGAGGTGATGTTGTTGCCATCGAGATAGACGCGGACGCTGACGGCCTCTACCCGCGCCGTGAATTCGGCAGAAATCACTCTGAAGCGGTCGCGAATGTTCGAACCCGGCTCGGGCTGCTGATACCGCAGGCGAACGACGGTCGAAGGCGGCGGGACGGGCGGAGGCGCGGGGGGACGCGGAGGTCGCGGCGGAGGCGGCATCGCCTGCGCCATGTTGATCGCCACCACGCGCGTATTCGCGTCGTAACCCACTTGCGCGCCGAGCGATTGCGCGATGAAACGCAACGGTACGTACGTCGTCGCGCCGATGATAAACGGAGCGACGTCGAGCGCCTGCGGCTGTCCGCTGACCGTGGCCTGCGTGGAACCGATGTGCAGCGAGACCGTCGTCGGGCCCTTCGTAGCGTTGATCGTCCCGGAGGCGTAAACGACCGTGGCGCCGAGGCGCTCGAAGATGCCGCGCAGCGGTACGAAAACGCGGCCGGCGCGTTCGATCGGCCCCGGACTGAGCGCGAGGGGCTGTCCGTTGATCGTGACCGAGACGGCCTGCGCCGACACGCCCTGGGGCAGTCCGGCGAGGACGAACGCGGCGATCAATGCGCCGCCGAAAACGCGAGAACCCACTGAAAACACGGCAGAAACCTCCTGGCCGGATTTTGCTCGATGGCGCGGTTGTTCCCTTTTCGGGGTATACCCCTCCACGATGGCAAAGTCGCCGATCAACCCGACGAATTACGATGCAATTCCGACGTACTCGCCGCACGGCAACGAGGAGCTTGTTCACGCGGTCATCGAGACGCCGGCACAGACGCGGCATAAGTACGCCTTCGACCCGAAGTACGGCATCATGCTGCTCAAACAGACGCTCGCGGAGGGTCTCGCGTGGCCGTACGATTATGGCTTCATTCCGCAAACGCTCGCGGATGACGGCGACCCCACCGACGTGCTCGTGATCAACGACTCGCCGACCTTCTCGGGCTGCCTGCTCGAGGTGCGCGTGCTCGGGGCGATTCTGCTCAAGAAGAACGGCGTCGTCAACAATCGCGTCGTCGCCTGTCCCAAGCGGCAAGACGGCGTTACGCTTAAGACCGACGGTTACGAACGACTCAAGGACGTGCCCAAGGACATGCTGGATGGAATCGAACGATTCTTGGTCGAGTATTCCGAGGTCGAAGGCAACAAGATAAAACTCGAAGGCACGTGCTCGCGCAAAAAGGCATTCGCGTTCATCGAGGCGGACCGCAAGCGCCGCAAGAGGCAAGGTTAGCGGGAAACGATATCCAGGCCCCCAAAGGTAGCGGGTCTTGCTCGTAGCTCCCCGCCTTGGAGGTCATTTGTGTTTCGCTTCACTCTTAAATCCGCGTTTCTCGCGGCCGCATCTGCGCTCGCCGTCGCAACGGCGGGGTGCTCCGGAAGCCATTCGGTTCTGCCGGGCGTCGGTCCGCAAGTAGCCAACGACCTGCGGCCCGGGATCATGGCTCGGTTCAAGCCGCTCACGCATCAGCCGCCCGTGCAAGGTATTCAGCTGACGTTCCTGATGACCGACGGCACGGTGCTGGCGCAAGCGTATTCGAACTCCACGTGGTACCGGTATACGCCCGACTCGTCCGGAAACTATGCCGACGGGACGTGGGCGCAGGCCGCGTCGCTACAGGATCCCCCGTACGGGCCTTCGGCCTTCGCGTCGGCGGTCCAGATCGACGGCCGCCTGGTCATCACCGGCGGCGAATACAACTATCCGGGCAACGGCTACGACCTGCAGCTGACGAATCTCGGCGCGGTCTTCGATCCGGTCGCCAACACGTGGACGGCGCTCAAGCATCCGATCGGCTGGAAGACCATCGGCGATTCTCCATCCGCGGTTCTGCCAAACGGGCAGTACCTCGTCGGGCAGAAGCTGACGCACCGCGATGCGGAACTCGATCCGCATACGCTTCATTGGAAGAAGGTCGGCGACAAAGGCAAGTCCGACTTCAACGCCGAGGAGGGCTGGACGCTCCTTCCCAACGGCACCGTGCTGACCGCCGACGTCAAGCACGCCACAAACTCCGAGATCTACGACCCCGCAACCGGCACGTGGACGAGCGCGGGCTCGACCATCGTCGACCTGCACTCGCCGTCCCCATACGGGTGTCTGCTCTACGGCCCCAACGAATGCTACTACCCGCCGGGTGAGATCGGCCCCGCGATGCTGCGTCCCGACGGGACTGTTTTCGCTACCGGTTCTGCTCCGCACGGCACCGGAACCGGACACACGGCGATCTACACCATCGCCACCGGCCAGTGGAGCGTCGGGCCGGACTTCCTTAACGGCGACAACGCCGGCGACAACTTTGCCGTGCTGCTGCCCAGCGGCAACGTCCTGGTGTTCGGCAACAGCGGCGAGATGTACGAGTTCAACGGAACGAGCTGGGCTAGCGACGGGCGCGAGTCCGGGCCGCCGCTCCTACTGCCAACGGGACAGGTCCTCATGATGAACTACAACAGCGCCGTGCTCTTCAACCCCTCCGGATCGCCGAAGCCAAGCTGGGCGCCGACGATCAAGAACTGCCCGAGCAGCATCACGCGCGGGTCGACCTATAAGATCACCGGCACGCAGTTCAACGGTTTGTCGATGGGCATGGCGTTCGGCGACGAGTACGAGAATTCGACGAACTACCCGCTCGTCCGGATCACGAACAGCTCGACCAACCACGTCTTCTACGCGCGCACGCACGATCACAGCACGATGGGCGTTGCAACCGGAAAGAAGATCGTCTCCACGCACTTCGACGTTCCGAAGGGCGCGGACGCCGGCGCGAGCACGCTCGTCGTCGTGGCGAACGGCATCGCGTCGAAACCGGTCGACGTCACCGTCAAGTAATGACAAGGGCCGAGGCCGGCACGGTTCTCGTGCCGGCCTCCGGGCGTCAACCAATTGAGGATCTTACGGGGGCGGCTGACCGCTCGTAATCGCGGTCGCGTAAAAGTTATTGCCCTGCCAGTAGCCGTGCGCGACGATCTGCCGTCCCACGGCGACTCGGCCGGTCGTTTGGTCGTTCAACGCGGCGCTGTCGTCGATCACGGCTTGCCCGTTGGTCTGCTGGAGCGTGACGAGATGGCCCTTCACCGAAACAATCGTGCCGGCGACGACCTGGTGGCGATAGGAGACCGTCGGGCAGTTGCCGTTGGGCACCCATGTATCGCCTTGCCAGGCACCGCAGTTCGTATCTACGTATGGCGGTGCCGCCCCCGGGGGCGGCGGCGGCGGAGCGCCCTGAGCGCCGGCGATCGCGGTAGAGACCGCCATCCCGGCCAGGCCGCTGACAATCATAAGCAATGCTCTCATAGCTCCCATAATTCCCATTGCGGGCAAGCTTAAGCGGAAGCAAACGCCCCCTTGCGGACACGCCGCACGCACGACTAAATGAAAAATGGTATCGCGAAGAGCTGCAGCAGCGTGGAAAAGAGAACCAGCCCGAGGATCGATTGATCGAGAAGTATCCCGGCGACCGCACTTCCCGCGAACCACGCGGCGCCGAAGAATAGGTCGTAGAGCCCGAACGCCGTGGCTCGTCGCCCGCGGGCGATCACGCCGGAGATCAGCGCGAGCAGGAGCGCGTCTTGGACCGCCGTCCCTACGCCCCACACCGCGACGCCCGCTTGCGCAACGGCCCCGTTGCCCAAAAACGCGAGCGGCGTCGCCGCGGACGTCAGCGCAATCGCCAGCACGACGACGATCTTGCCGGATCGATCGAAGAGCCGGCCGAGGATCGGCGACGCTATCGCGCCGACGGCCATCGCGACGGCAAACCACAGCGAGATAGCCGCGGCGCCCGCGACGTGATCGCGCGCGAAGCGAAACGCGATCAGCGCGAAGTCGACGTAGCCGGCGGCAATCAGCGCGCCGCCAATCGCATAGCGCCGGAACGCGCGCGGATCCAGAACGGTCGCGGCATCCTGTTCCGAGCGCGGCGCGATCTCGCGCCCCGCAAACGTCGCCGCAATGAGACATCCAAGCGTCAGCAGAGCGGGAACGATCAGGACTGCAAAGCCCGTTCGGTAACCGGCGCGCGCGATGGCAAAAGCGACGAGGAGGGGGCCAACGGTCGCGCCAATTTGGTCCAACGCCTCATTCAGCCCGAAGACGCGCCCGCGCCCGATCGTATGTCCGGCCTCAGAGAGGACGGCCGCCATGACGGGCTTGCGGATTCCTCGCCCCACGCGCTCGCCGATCATGAGGCCCGCCGCCGCCGGCCAACTTCCCACAAGCGCCAGAGCGGGAACGCACAACACGTTGATCGCGTATCCCGCCCAGACTTCGAGCCAATAGCGTCCGGTGCGGTCGGCGACCGCACCCGCGAGCGAGCGGATCGCATAGCCGGCGAGCTCGCCTCCGCCGGCGATCGCTCCGATCGCCGCGCCGCTTGCGCCGAGATGGCCCAGAAACGCGCCGACGACGCCGCGCGCCCCTTCGTACGTCATGTCGGCGAACAGATTGACGACGCCCATGATCGCGACGAACCGGAAAACGCGTTTGCGGTCCAGACTCATACGCGCAATTTAGCGGGAGATTGCGAAAGTTACTTTGACGCGTTCCAAGAAATAGGCGCGGATGCCGCGGAAGTATCGCTACGGCGAGATGACCTGGCCGGAAGTCCGCGACGCGGCGAAGCGTCAGTGCGTCGCCGTCCTCCCGGTCGCGACGCTCGAGGACCACGGCCCGCACCTCCCCGTCGACACCGACCTGACGCTGTGCACGAGCGTCTGCGAACTCGCGGCCTCGAGGGCGGCCGGCCGGATCGTGCTCGTGCCCGCGATCAATCACGGTTACAGCCCGCACCACATGGACTTTCCGGGCGCGTTGACGATCGGTCCTCACACGCTGATCGACTACGGCGTGGACGTCTGCCAGAGCCTCGCGCATCACGGCTTCACGCGCATCCTCATCGTCAACGGTCACGGCAGCAACGCGCCGTTCGCCGACATCATCGCGCGGCAGTGCGTGCTCCATACCGGCGCGCTCGCGGCCGCCGTCAATTATCGGGCCGCGCCCGGCGTGCGCGAGGCCGCCGAGGCGCTGCGCGAGTCGGAGGCGATCGGCGGGATGAATCACGCGTGCGAGTTCGAGACGTCACTGTATCTGGCGCTGCGGCCGGAGCTCGTTGAGATGACGGAGGCGGTCGCCGAACTTTCGCATCGTCCCTCGAAGAACTACTGGACCGACCTGATCGCGGGCGACGGCCCACTCGCAATGATGGAGCAGTGGAGTCAGCTCAGCCGCAGCGGAGTAATGGGCGATCCCACGAACGCCTCTGCGCAAAAGGGACGCGTCCTTTTGGAAGCGGCGGCGAACGGCATCGTCGAGCTCGTCGACGAGCTGCTAGCGCGACAAAGCGTTCCGCGCGTCGACCGGCACTAGTTGCCTAGAGGAGTACGGAATGCCGCATCGGGCACGAATCGGCGGGGCATTGGGTCTCGCGCTCGCACTCTCCGGATGCGCCGGGGCTTCTCCGTTTTCCCCGCACGGTTCGGTGAGCTCGATTTCGGACGAAGTGCGGCGCGGCCGGAACCTGATTTACGTCGCCGACAACGACGGCGTCGAGATCTATCCGGCCGGCGTGGACGACCCGGTCCGCATCGGAAGGATCACCGAGGGCATCTCGGGGGCGGACGGTCTGTTCGTCGATCGCGAAGGAAACCTCTACGTCGCGAACCTGAGAGGCGCGTCGGTCACCGTCTATCGGCCGGGGAAGACCGTACCCTTCGAAAAGTACGCGACGGAGAAGAATCCGACGGACGTCGTCGTCGGAGACGACGGCACCGTCTACATCTCGCAGGCCGGCGGCTGCATCTGCGTGTCCGAATATCCGCCCGGCAGTCGGATACCAAGGCGGAGGATTCCGCTGAAATCCGCCGGCGGCTATCCGTTGTTCATGACGCTCGATTCGGCGAACAACTTGTACGTTTCGATCGCAAACGTGGGCGGCGGAGACGTCCTCGAGTTCGCGGCGGGCCGCACGAAGGGCTCGGTCTTGTCGCTGCCGGGCCTGATCACTCCGCGAGGGCTTGCCTTGACGAATCGCGGCTCGCTCGCGGTCGCAAACGATACGTTGAATTTCAACTTTGGCTTCGTCGACGTCTACGGCCGATCACGGGCGGAATACAAGGTGCTCTCACAGTTCGTCGCGGGAGCCCAGCCCGAGCAGATAAGCTTCGGTCGCGACCGCCTGCGCTTGTACGTGGCGGATGCCGGCTATTCGGAGCGCGACGGCAGCGTCGCGATCTTCCGAGCCGGGCACGGATGGAAGCGCGTCGGAACGATTGCGGGCAGGTTAAGCCAGCCTTCGGGCGTGGCGTTGAGTCCCGACGCGATCTAAGGAGCGTCTGCAGCGGTTTCCGCTGCGCCATATTCCAGGTACCCGTCGGAGCGCAGCCGCGCCCCCGGCGTAAGGCGGTGCGCCTGCGGCGCGCCGCTGTGCATCAGATGCTGCACCTCGACGCGACGCGCGAGAACGAGCGCGTCGGCGATGAGGCGGCGGTGGCAGCGCCACCACAGCGTCTCGGAGCACATGATCGCCGTGCGGAGAGCCTCGGCTTTCTCGACGAGCTGCGTCAACGCGGCCATAAATTCCGGCGACTGCATGTAGTCTGCGTAGCCGCGAAACGAGGGGTGGCGAAGGCCCACGTTGGGGCTGTCGGCGCGGGGCTTGCGAAAACCGCCGAGTGTCGGGCACCACCGATAGCTCGCGCCCGAGAGGTCCGGCATCCATAGCGACATGCGATCCGCCCAGACGTGCGGATGCGCCCGGCTCTTCGGCACGCTTCGCACGTCCACAATCGCCTGCACGCCAGCCGCGCGGATCAGAGCGGCAAGTTCGACCTCGCCCGCCGTGCCGTGCCCGAACGTGTAGATTGTCGTGGTATCGGTCATCAACGAATCATCAAATCGTCGCGAATTGAAGGCGCCCGGAGCGCGCCGATGTTAGACTTGGTGCGCTGTGCTCCGCGTGTGCATTTGGACGGCCGTCGCTTTCGTACTGCTCGGCGCACCCGTCGGGGCCGCCGTAAACGGCAACTTCTCGTTCACGCTCGTTCGCGCGCCGCATCCTCTCGCTCTGGATCCGGCGCTCGCGGACCCGGCCTGGGCGGCCGGCAAGGTGCCTGAGGGCGTCGGACCGTGGATCAACGTGACGACCCGCTCTCCGGCGACGCTCGCGACGACCGCCTACGTTCTGTACGACGACAAGAACATCTACGTGGGCTTCAAGGCGGAGCAGTCCGGCGTTCCGATCGTCGCCGCGCAGACGACGAACGACGTGGGGTTCGGGCTCGACGACTTCGTGGGCATCGGCCTCGACACGAGCGGGTCCGGAAGCGACGCCTATTTCTTCGAGACGACGCCGCGCGGCGTGCGCTACGAACAGGCGAACGAGAACGTCCGGTTCCGCGCTCGCTGGAGCGCCGCGGGCAGCATCGCGCAAGGCTCTTGGAGCGCGGTCCTAATCGTGCCGCTCGACGTGCTTCGCGTGCCGCGCGGCGGCAAGCAGACGTGGCGCTTTCAATTCGTTCGCGGCATCGCCGCCCGCGGCGAGCACATCTCGTGGGTCTGGGATCCGATCATGGCAGACGCGGCGGCTGGAACGTGGCCGACGTTCGCCGACACGCGCTTCTGGGCCGCCGGAGCGCTCGAGCTCGCGGCGTCGGCCGCGACACGTCCGAAGCCGCGGGCCGACGTTTATGGGCTCGCGAGCATCGGCAACCAGCGCAACTTCGCCCAACAACCCAACGGAACGTTTCTCCCGGAGAACGCACGCAATTACGGTGCCGACGTTAGCTATCCCCTGACGCCGACGATTCGTTTCGTCGGCACGCTCAACCCCGACTTCTCCAACGTCGAGATCGATCAGCAGACGATCGCGCCGCAGGAGTTCCAAAGGCAGCTCGTCGAGTACCGGCCTTTCTTCGCGCAGGGGGCCGCATTCATCAACGCCGCGTCGGGCCCGCGCACGCCGGTCGGAACCAACGTGCAGCCGCCGTTTCTCGTCTTCTACTCGCCTTCGGTCGGACCGTTCGACAGCGGCGCCAAGGTCGAGGGCACGTTCGGCGACCAGAGCTTCGGCGCACTGACGTTCCACGGATACGACGAGACCACGAACAACACGTTCAGCGATCAGGCTTACGGCTATCAACACACGGTTCCGGGCGGTTCGTTCATTTATTGGAGCGACGGCGTCTTCGCCAATCACAGCATCGCGGGGACGGACGACACGATCGAAGCAGGCGCCGAGGCGCGCGACCTGAGCAACGGCATGATCTACTTCTTCGATCAATCGTTCGAGGACGGGACGTGGGTTCCGCAGGGCCACGCGGATCTCACGGAATTCTTCGTGGACCGGCACAAGAACAATTTCGAGACCGCCCTCGGTTATTTGGACGTCTCGCCCAACTACAACCCGATCGACGGCTACACGCCGAACTCCGACATGCGCGGGCCGCAGTTCGAAACCGACTTTCAGGGCCAGACTGCAGGAATCAAGAATTACTCGGTGTTCCTTGCGATAGACCGTTTTCTTGACGAGTCCGGGGCGGTCCATCAAGCGGATACGCAACTCTTCGTAACCGCTACCTTTCCGAATCTCTTCTCCCTCGACGGCGTCGGCGAACAGGTTGGTCAGCTTCGCTCGTATTCGATCCCCGCGGGACCCGGATGCGCCGGTCCGATACTGTTTACGTCCAGCTTCACGGGCTACCCGTGCTACCTCGACGGCGTGACGCAGCCGTTCGACCTCTACCAGATTCCAATCGGCTATCGCGACGGGACGCCAACTCCCATAGACGTCAGCTATTCGTGGGGTCCGTTCGGCGACAACTACGCGCATCTGTTCACGATCGTCACGAGTCGCCCGATCGGGCGGCGGATGAGCCTCGGTCTCGAATATGACGGCACGTACGAGCGCGCGTTCTCCGACGGCGTGCTCGACTCGCAGTGGCTTCGCCGCATCTCGCTCGGATACAACCTCAGCAGCGAGAGCTCGCTGTCGCTCGAGCTGCGCGACATCAACGGCCGCGGCGGATTCGCGACGCAGATCGGCAACAACCTCGCGATCGGCTTTCACGAGCGGTTCGCTAAGGGCAACGAGCTCTACGTGAACTTCGGAAGCCCGGCCGCGGGCGCCACGTTAAATCGCTTGATCGTGAAGTTCGTGTTTCACGCGGGCGCCGACGAGGGGACTTAGGCGCCGCCACAGCGTGAATGCGATGAAGATAATCGACGTGTCCTCGAGCACGCCGAGCACGTACCATGGACCGTCCGGCCGCAAAAGCATCGCGAGCACGGCCAGCGCAAGCGCGGGCGGCATGTACGCGCGCAGCGCGGCTTGCACAATTACAACGCTGAGGGTCGCCAGCGCCACGCCGGCCGGAGTGAGCCCGAGGAAATGCCAGCAAATTTGGCCGACCGCCGCGCCCAGACAGGATGTCGGGGTCGGGCTTCGATGTCGCCGGCTTCAGCAGCGCGGACAGCTCCTCTGCCTTCATTGAGTATTCTTACCCGTGTTAGAATAGACGACATGCGGGAGAGCAGAGCGCCGTTTGCGATCGAGCGCCTGGATCACGTGTTGCTGATCGTCGATGGGATGGCGGATTGTCTGCGCTTCTACGAAGAAGCTCTTGGCTGCGCCGTCGAGTCGAGGATGCCCGACTACGGCATGGTCGAGCTGCGCGCGGGCTGCTCGCATCTCGATCTCGTCGACGCCGCCTCCCCGCGAGGCTCGTGGGCGAGGCCGACCGTCACCGGAGGCCGCAACGTCGATCACGTCGCGCTGCGGGTGAACCCAGGCTGCGCGCACGCTCTCCGCGATCATCTGGAGAAGCACGGCATCGCGATCCAGCAAGAGCGGATCGAAGATGACGGCACTACCTCGCTGTATGTGCGCGACCCCTCCGGCAACACGATCGAGCTGATCGCCGCCGGCTGAGGCTTAGCGCGGATTCGGCTCCGGCGTCGGCGACGCCAGATACGGGTTTTGTGCTGCGCGCGGCGCAGCGCGCGGCCTTGTCGCGGCGGCGGCGCCGGCGGCGCAATCGGCGTTGCCGATACGCACGAGGCATGCCTGCTCCGTGACGCGATCGATGCGCCAGACCTGATCGCCGGCGCGGACGTAGCGGTATCGGAAGAACAGCTCGAAGAGGATCACTACGACGGCGATCGCGACCAACGCGTACCAGGCGGCCCTATATCGCATCCGTCCATGTTCCCCACCCACGCACTGCGTTAACTGCACTCTCATCGTTTCTTTATTTGGCCGGACGCCGCAAAGGAGCGACCCCCGACGCTCGACAACGGCACGCTTCGTGGTGAAACCCCGGCCATTCGCCCTCGAGCGGTTCTTTGCGCGATACGAATTCACCACGCGTTACCTTCTGTGTGCGAGCGATCCGGAGACACTGCGTCTACGCGAGCTGTTGGAGCTCGAATCCGGATCGGAGGAGCGGCTCGCGAACCTCCGTCTCGGGTATACCGAGTCGCGCGGCGGCGAGGAGCTGCGGCGCGTCATCGGGTCGCTCTACGCCGACGCCGATCCCGAACGCATCTTGGTTCACAGCGGCGCGCAAGAGGCGATCTTCACCTTCATGTGCGCGGCACTCCGCGCCGGCGACCACGTGATCGTACAGTTTCCGTGTTATCAGTCGCATTTTTCGATCGCGGAGGCGCTCGGCGCGCAAGTCACCCGCTGGCACTCCGATCTCGCGCGCGAAGGCGCGCCCGACGTCGAGGAGCTCGAATCGCTCGTCCGGCCCACGACGCGCGCGATCGTCCTTACCACGCCGAATAATCCGACGGGCTATCCGCTCGATCGCGCGCAGATGGAGGTCGTCGTGGCACTGGCGCGCCGCCATGGGCTCTGGCTATTCTCGGATGAAGTCTATCGCGGTTCGGAGCGCGAGGCCGAACGGTTGACCGCCGCGTCGGACCTGTACGAGCGGGGAGTCTCGCTGGGCGGCATGGCCAAGGCGTACGGTCTCGCGGGGGTGCGAATCGGCTGGGTCTCGACGCAAGACCGGAAGCTGTACGGCGCTATGGCGAGTCTCAAAGATTATTCGACCATCTGCAGCGGCGCGCCGGACGAGTTTCTGGCGGCGATGGCGCTGCGCCACAGCGACGCGCTGATCGAACGCGTTCGCCGCATCGCCGTCGAGAATCTCGATCGGCTCGATGCGTTCTTTGCTCGCCGCGCCGCGCTCTTCGAGTGGACGCGCCCGCGCGCCGGGACCACGGCGTTTCCCCGTTATCTCGCCGGCGGCAGCGCAGCGTTCTGCGTGCGTCTCGTCGCGGAGGCGGGCGTGCTGCTGCTGCCGAGCGCCGTCTTCGACGCCGGCGACGAGCGCTTTCGCATCGGCTACGGACGCGCGAACCTTCCCGAAGCGCTCGGCGCGCTCGAGTCGTTCTTGGATTCGAACTCGCCTTAATCCGGCGGCGGGAGTCCGTGGATCGCGAGGAACGTCACGACGTCCCACGCGTTGCGGATACCGATGAAGATCAGCAGCAGAACGCCCGCGGCGATCCCGTAGAGCGCTATGCCCGGCGCCCAGGCGAGCGCGCCGGCGCCCCCGAGCATCGCGCAGAACGCGAGCAGCGGGAGCACCGTGTACCACACCCAATCTTCCGTGTCGGGAACGTAGCGCGTCATCCGCCGCGCCCGGACCGCTATGCGGATGATGTAGACAGCGCCGTAGAGGCCGGCGATTCCAACCAACGCCGCGGGGAAAATCAGCGAGCGCCAAGGCGCGCTCAAAACGGCCGACACGAATAACGCCATACAGAAGTGGAACACCGTCGGCGTGCTGAACGTCGAGACCCCGTCCGTTCGCGCGCCCATTTCGGCTCTCGTGACGAGCGTGATCACCACGAACATCAACCCGGTGAGGGCGGCGGCCGAGGAGCCGATCATGACGTAGAAGCTCAACCATGGCGCGAGAAGCCGCACCGCGTATTCAAGCATTCGCTTTTGCGCGCAGCGCGGCCGCCGCCTCCGACGCCGCTCGTTCGCCGGTCTCGAGCGCACCGTTCACGGTGCCTCCTTGACCGTCCGTCGAGGTCGCCTCACCCGCGAAGAAGAGCGTCCTGTTCAGCGGCTTGGCGAGCGCGGCGCGCGCGCCCAGCGCACCGACGGCCAAGTAACTATACGCGCCGCGCGAGAACGGGTCGCGGCTCCAGTCGTGCGTCACGCCGCGCTCCAATTCTTTGCGCGCGAGCTCGGGCTGCTCCAGCAGCGCGCCGAATCCGCTGAGCGCGCGCTCGACGAGCTCTTTCTCGGAAAGGCCGTGCAGCGCAATCGCCTTCGGACCGCCGGCCCACGCTACCACGAGCGTGCTGCGCACAGGAAACTGCGTCCAATATGCCGGAAACGGCTGGCCTTCACGGTAGAGGAACGAGGTATCGCGGTATCTGCCGTCGTCGACGCGCTCCCAAAATGCCGTCCGAAACCACAGCGCAACCTTGACCACGTGTCCCATCTCAATGCCCGACAAGGCGGCGCGTTTCGCCGGAGGCAGCGCGGGATCGAAAACGATCTCGGACTCCTCGCTCGGCTGTCGCAGGATGCTTACGGGAAGCGTGACGATCGCCGCACGCGCGCGCAGCGTCTGCGGTTCGCCGCCCTCGGCGTGGACGTCCACGGCGACCGTGCCGCGACGCCAGGCTATTTTTCGAACGACGTTCGAGGCGCGCAGCTGCGCACCGGCGGCCATACACGCCTCCGTCAGGCGCTCGAACATCGGTCCGTACCCGCCGCGGGGGCGCGCGCTGCTCGAATCGACGCCCGTCTGCCACTCGTCCGCGATGGCTCGCACGCTCGCGATCGCCGGATCGGCCGCCTCGAATCCTTCGACGAACGCGCGGGCCAGAGCGGCGATTTGACGCATCGCCTCGTCGCTCTCGAAACGCTGCAGGAACCGGTCGACGCTCTCGTCCTCGCGCAGCGATTGCGCGACGTCGAAGATATTGGGCGCGGATCTGAACGGACTCTCGCCGGTGGTGGGGATTGTGCTCATGCCGGCCTCGCGCAGGAGTGCCATCGTCTCGCGCGCGCGACCATGAATGAACTCGGCGCCAAGCTCAGCGGGCGTCGCGGCCCGCGGCGCCGGCCGCGACCAAGCGCGGCCGCCGAAGCGTCCCCGGGCCTCGACCAGAATCACTCGAAACGAACGTTCGGCGAGGCGGCGTGCCGCCGCCAGCCCGGCCGCGCCGCCGCCGATCACGACCGCGTCAGCGTCCATGCACCGTAGTATCGAACGAAGCTCGCGACTTCCTATGGACGAAGTACGAGCACGGCTGAGGCGCTTTTTTCGATCGCGGCGCGCGTGAACGGCAGCGCCGGGAGCACGCCCTCGATCCAGTCGCGCGTCAGATCGGTATAGTGTCCTGAACCCGGTTCGCCCGACTCGCCGCTAGGTATCGCGATGCCGCCGCGATCCCAGTCGCCGACGTCCCAGACCGCGCGAAATCCCTGCGCGAATCCGGGCTCCTGCAGATGAATCGTATACTCGTCGCCCGAGCCCGGGAGCACCGCCCCGTTGAGGAACGAGAAGTTCATCGGGGCGAGAGGATGATCGATGCGCGTGGCGCCCGCGTCGCTCCAGCGGCTGCGCTCGCGCGCGACGAATGCCAGGGCGGCGTCGATGTCGCGCTCGCCGCGCGCCGCGTCGAGCGTCCGTGCTTCTCCGTACAGCGCGATCCGCAGGGCGTGCTCGAGCGTTGCAGCCCGCGAGTCGGGCGCGTAGCGACCATCCCAGCGGCCGAGAACACGCAACTCGTCGGTGCCGGCGGCAGGCGGATGCTCCCGCGCGAAGCGTGCGATGCCGCGCGCGATCCTCAAGTCGATGGGCGATAGCGTGTCGAGCTGCATCCACGCGAAATACGCAGAGTCGTATTTTGTTTGCGAGCGGAGCAGCTCCGCGACCCGATACGCGCGGTAGGGCGGCTCGAACTGCGCCGAGAGCCGGTAGCGATACCCCGATCCGTACGGCTTGTTGTTGGCGGAGACGAGGACGCCGTCGCGCGCCGGGTCTCGGTGCGGAAGCAGGCCGAACGGGACGAGAGGGATCGTTCTTCGCGCGTCGCGAGCGGGATGCACGTACCGGCCCCACGCGGGATCGTTCGGAAGCAGTCCTGCGACGTGGTATGCAACCTCGCCGGTGACGTCGGCGAGGATGAAGTTCTGCGGCGACCCGCGGTAGCCGGCGAGGATCCGCAGCGCGTCGCGCACGTCGCGCGCGCGGTCGAGAGCGAAGACCGTCGAAATCGTCGAACGCGTCTGCGCGTAGAGCGGCCAGCGCACAAGCGCGACTCGAGCGGGGTCGTCGTCGTTCGTGACCGAGAAGTCGAGCGGCGTGCGATAGTATCGCGCGGTGGCTTCGCGCGCGAATCGCACGAAAAAACGCTCGGTGAGCCAGCGTCGCCGGTCGAGGCGGCCGGCGTCGTACACGCCGGTCGTCGCCATGTCGGCGTTGGTCGACGCCCAGGCGACACGCTCATTGTGGCCGAGCACGACGCCGGGGATTCCGGGGATCGTCGCGCCGGCGGCGTGCACGCCCGGCGCGCGAATGTCGACGAGGTACCAGATCCCAGGGATCGTGAGGTCGAGGTGAGGATCGTTGGCGATGAGCGCGTGCCCGTCGCGCGCGCGCAGCGCGCCCGCCGCCCACGCATTGCTCCCGGCGGCGCGACGCGGCGTGGCCGCGACGACGGTGAGATCGTCACAGTCGCGCGCGGCCGCCCGCGTCGCGGCGGGAGCCGCGATGCCGTCGACCGTTACGTCGTACCTCGCGTCGGACAACGGGAACCGGCGGTCATAGCAACGCGGGTCGTCGCGCCAGACTTCGTCGCGCGCGAAGACGTCGTGCCAAGAATCCGCAAGCTCGAGTGACGCTACCACGGCGACCGCGAGCGAATCTTTCGGCGTCCACGGCGCCGGCTGATAGAGCAGCATCCGGAATTCGACCGGCAGGGCTTGAGTCGCGGCGGCGGCGTTGACGCCGTCGCTAAACGCCTCGAGCGCCACGCGATCGGCGGACGGCAGCGCCCGCAGCTGACGGCGCGCGATGCCGTCGATATCCACCGCACGCTGCAACTCGTCGAGATGCAGCGCGCGCGCGCCGAGCACCTCGGCAAGGCGGCCGTAGGCGTAGCGGCGTGTCAAATCCAGCTGAAATAATCGGTCCGACCCCTGCGCGTAGCCTTCCGCGAAGTACAGATCGCGATCATCCGCGGCGATGATGTGCGGCACGTCGCGACGGTCGCGAACGATCCTCGCCGGGGCAATTAGCTGCGGGAAGACGATGCTGCCGCGCGTCCGTGCGGCCTCGTGCAGCCCGCCAGCCACGTTAGCGGCGTACGCGGCGGCGAGCGCGGCGAAGCAAAGGCCGAGCCCGATCGCGTCGCGCCGCAGCGCGCCGATCACCGCGCCGGCGGGCGTCGGATCGGCGCTTTGCCTCAGCCTCGGGTCGGGCCGCTCGAAGAAGCTCACGTCTGCCTCGATTGTAGCGGTTCGGCGCGTCCGCGCGTGACTCCGCAAGGGCAAGCGACGCCTCGCGTGGATATGTCCTTCCCGTGGATCCGCTCGACTTGCGCGCGAGGCCGCCGCGAAGCTGTTACGCCGAGCTCGACGGCCTCCTGCTGATGCCGCGCACGATCGATAAGCTGCGGGCGCAGCTGCCCGGCGGCGACTCCGGCGGTTATATCATCAACGGCCGTATCAAGGGCATTTCCGGGTACCTGCTCCAGCGGCTCGGAATCGATGAGGCAGATCTCCTCGCGGCAGTCGCGCGCGCGCAAAGCGACGATGACGTCGCCGCGTGGCTGCGCGAACGCGCGGATGTCTCGGAGTATCCCGGCATCAACGCGACGCTCCGCCGCATCCGGCCCAAGCACGCTGAGGACGAAGGGGTTTTCCGCAGCGAGTACGCGGAGACGCTGCTACAACATCCGGAGCTCGAGTTCATCGTTGACATCGTCGACGCAGATGACCGCCGCCGCTTTGAATAAAATTTTCGCGCCGCTTCTCTGTGTGGCGACGGCGCTCTCGAGCGCCGGGGCGGCGGCCGGCGGCCCGCCCCCGTCGATTCGCGGCAGCGTGGACCGCGTCATACCGCCGCTGATGGCCAAAGACCGGATTGCCGGCGCCGCGGTCGCCGTCGTCGTCGCGGGCTCCGTCTACGTTTTCGATTACGGAGTGGCGTCGAAGGCGACCCGTCAGCGCGTCACGCGCGACACCTTGTTCGAAGTCGGATCCGTGACCAAAACGTTCACCGCGACGCTGACCTCCTGGGCGCAAGGCGACGGACGCCTCTCACTCTCGGACGACACGGCAAAATATATCCCGTCATTGCGAGGCAGTCCGTTTGGAAAGGTCACGTTGCTCGATCTCGCCACGCATACTCCCGGGGGTCTTCCGCTGCAAGTTCCTGACGGAGTTACGACCGACGATCAGCTGCTGCAGTACCTAAGGACCTGGAAACCATCCTACGCGCCGGGAACGTATCGAACGTATTCGAACGTCGGAATCGGAATGCTCGGCTTGGTCGCGGCGAAGAGCTGGAGCGAAGATTTTGGCGCGCTGATGGAGCGCGAGCTATTTCCCGCCCTCGGCATGGAGAACAGCTTCGTCAACGTTCCGCCGGCGAAAATGCGCGACTACGCGGAGGGATACACGGACGACGGCTCGCCGGTCAGGATGACGAGGGGCGTCCTTTGGCCGCAAACGTACGGCGTCCGGGCCACGGCGACGGACTTAGCCCGCTTCGTCGAGGCCAATATGGGACTGCTCCCTCTCGACGGGACGCTGCAGCATGCGATTACGCGGACGCACACCGGGTATTTCGAGGCCGGTCCCATGACCCAGGACTTGGTCTGGGAGCAATACGCGTATCCGGTCGCGCTGGCAAAGCTGCGCAGGGGCAACTCTTCGCGGATGATCCTCGAGCCGAACCCGGTCACGAAAATCGTGCCTCCGCGCGAGCCTCGGGAGGACGTCTGGATCAACAAGACCGGCTCAACCAACGGGTTCGGCGCGTACGTGGCGTTCGTTCCGGCCAAACGCCTCGGCATCGTCATCCTCGCCAACAAAGACTATCCGATCGCGGACCGAGTAGCCGCAGCGTATCGGATTCTCACCTCGTTCGCGAAGGAATAACTCACGCGAGGGCCAATCCGGCGAGTCCCAAAAAAATGTTCACCAAATCGGAGGGTCTTTTCGTCGATGCAACTCGAGCCATATCTCTTCTTCACCGGCGGCAAGTGTGAAGAAGCGTTGAATTTCTATAAGGGCGTCTTCAACGGCGAGATCGAGGGACTTTCGCGCTGGAAGGAGATGCCCAAGGACAGCGGCGGACCGCCGGTCACGCCCGAGACCGAGAACAGGGTCATGCACGCGAGTTTTAAATCTCCGGGAGTCTCGTTCATGGCCTCCGATGCCTCTGCGGGGAAGACGTACGGCGAGGGGCCGATGTCCCTGTCGCTCGGCACCGGCGACGTGGCCGAAGCCGAGCGCGTTTTCAAAAGCCTCGCCGAGGGCGGAAGCGTCGAAATGCCGCTGACGGATACGTTCTGGGGCGCGAAGTTCGGCATGCTCACCGACAAGTATGGCATCGACTGGATGATCAACTGCCAGACCGGTCAGTAGCGTCCGGCGCTACATCGCCTTGGCGTCGAATGTCTGCATGTTAAGCGCATCCAAGTAACGGTCGAGCTCGGCGGCGCGCTCGCCGCCGATTTGCTTCGCCGTCTTCGTGATCAGCCGGGGTGGAATGTCGCGCACGAACGAGCGCAAGGTCCGGACGGCGCGCGCGAAACTCTCGGCGTTCTCCCCGGTGAGCGACAGCATTCGCGCCGCGCCGATGTCACCGAGGAAGTCGAGGGAATCGGCGTCGTGGAGAAGGATCGCCTCGGGCTGCGTTCCGGGATCGCTATAGTACATGTGGCCGCGTTCGGCCGCCTGGACGGCCGATAGCTTCTCCATCGGGAATCCCGCGGCGCGTAGGATCGCGCCGCTCTGCCGAGCTGCGCACTCGCCGTGCTCGAGCTTCGCGTCCTGACACGGCATGAACGCCGCCATGTCGTGCAGGAACGCCGCGGCGAAAAGCACGTCGGTATCGACGCGCAGGCCGTCACCTCGCGCGAGCATCAGAGCGATGCGGTAGTTGCGCTCGGAGTGCTGCCATCCCCACGCCGGATGATGGAACTTGGCGCGGGCGAGGTCGTAGATCGTCACCTTCCACGGCGCATCGAGCGGAATTCCGGTCGCCGTTTGCGCCGGCGGCGCGGCGGCGAGTAACGCCGTGATAGCGGCAAAGTGAAGCAACATGACGCGATACCTTCCACGCCGGCTGTGACGAAGGCTTTTCGGCCGCCGATTGCGGTGAAGCCGATTTAATCGGCGCGAGTCAGACGCTCGATCAGCGCGGCATGCTGGGGATACACACTGCGCAACGCAGCCCGCGAGGCGATCTCGAAGTCCTCGTACTCGAAGCCCGGCGCGACGTCGCAACCGACGAGCGCATAGCCTCGCGTGTCTACGAGGTGCGCGGCGAACCACACGCCGGCCGGAATCACCGCCTGCCGCGAGCCCACGCCGATTACCTCGCGCCGATGGCTGCCACCGGCATCGATGCACTCGACCGCGACGTCGGTGCCCTCATGGTGGTGCCAGAGCTCGTCCGACCTAAGGCGATGAAATGCCGAGAAGTCGTCGTCCGTCAAGAGATAGTAGATAGAGGTTACCGCGCTTCGTGTCCGCTCGCCGGCAACGACGCTGCTGCCGCTGCGATACGTTTCGGTAAAGTGCCCGCCCTCGGGATGTGGCCGAAGGCCGAGGTCCCGGATGAGGCGCGCCGCCTCTTCGTGCATCCCGGTCAGGCCATCTCGGCTCCCGGCGGCACGTACTTGACGTGTCGCTCGATCGCGCGGTCTATTTCTTCGATGGGGACCAACACGGTCGTCTTGCTTCGCACCATCCCCGACGCGCGTACTGCAAACCCGACGGCCAGCGCCGCTTCGGCGTCCGGCAGGTCGATGATGAGCACCGCATCGTCCTCGCCGAACGTAAAATAGAAGGCTTCCAGCTTGCCGCCGAGGGACGCGAGCAGCTGCTCTACCGCCTCGCGCCGGCGCGAGGCGCTGCTTTTCAATAGGCCCTTCGTGCCTTCGTGCGTGTAGGAAGCGTGAACTAAGAACTTAGCCATCGGCCTACTTTCGCCGCCGAAACTCGGTTCGTCCCGCCTCTCTTATGGAGACTTGGCGTCCACGCGACCCGCCGACACACAAGATGCGCCGGCTTCGCCGAAAATGACGCCAAGCCCGCAAGCGGACGTAAACAT
This sequence comes from Vulcanimicrobiota bacterium, assembly GCA_963722595.1. GTDB lineage: Bacteria > Vulcanimicrobiota > Vulcanimicrobiia > Vulcanimicrobiales > Vulcanimicrobiaceae > Cybelea. The sequence goes on from CAVRNN010000001.1 coordinate 1,287,096, forward strand.
CCGGCGATTGTCGTGCGCGACGCCTGCGACGAAGGCGTACGATTGCTCCGTGCCCTCCGGGTGGCGACGGCCGATGTACGCGATGTAGTATTTGGCACGCGCGAAGCGATACGGTCCCTGCGCCTCGCCGCCGCAGGTGCGGTCCAGATCCTCTTCCCTCGGGTTCACGTCGGCGGTTCCCATGAGATAGACCACCTGCCGCTTCACGTAGCGAGCTTCGATCTCCGCGGCGCTTCCGGTGACGTATCGCGGCGCGCCGGGTAACCCATAGCGCCATTGGTTGAAGTCGGAGCAGTCGCGCTGCGGGAACGGCCGCCAATCGCTAAAGTACAAGTACGACGACGGATTGGAAACGATCAGCCGCACTGGGATTCGGCCGGCGCCGTCGAGCTGCGTCGCCTTTCCAACGACGGCATAGCGCTGAACGATCTGACCGCCGGCGGAGTGGCCCAGGACGACGATCTGGCGCAGCCTCGGAAAGCGGCTCGCGTCGGAAAGACGCGCGATCATCGCATCGAAGACGTCGTACGTGCTGATCGGCGCGGGCGCGACGGCGTCCGAACCGCCGGGCCACGTTGCGTCCCAATATAGCGTCTGCGTCGACACGGTATGGCCGGCCATATCGCCCTTCTCCACGAACTGCGGAGCAATCACGAGCGTATCGCGCAGCACGTGCTCCGCGTCGGCAGCGATGACGCCGGTATCGTAGTAGTAGTCCGCATCGCGCAAGACTCCGTGCACGACGATCACCGCCCGCGTGACGGACGCATCGCCGTCGAGCGACGCCGTCCCAAAATAGCGCGCATAGCCGCTGCCGAGCGGCGTGCGGACGAGAAAGGCGCGATTTGCCAGACGCCCCGAGTTGTTCGGCTGCGGCGTCGTCGTAATGGGAACCGTGACACCGCAAAGGATCACGGCGAGAACCACGGCGACGCTCTTCATTTTACTAAGACCTCCGCTCCAGCGCCTAGAATATGTTGGGCAATCGGGGGACCACCTGCTCCTGTCGCGAAACGGAAGCTGCGTGAAAAACGCTTCGCTTGTTGCGATGGTTGCGGTAGTCGTATGGGCCACGACGATAACGGTTCCCGCTTGGGCGCAGCAGTATCAGATCCAACAGCCCAAAGGCCCGTGGCAGACGCCCGGGCAGATCCAGCAGCCCAAAGGCCCGTGGCAGGTACCCAAGGGGATCCAGGCGATCAAGACGACGACGAAGCCGTGTGGGAAGACGTATACGGTCGACGCCGATGCGCTCTTTGCATTCGACCGCTCTACGCTATCACCGGATGCGCAGCAGACGCTCGGAGTGCTAGGACCGATGCTCAAGAAGTCTGCAGGCCAAGCGATCCATATCGTTGGGTATACCGACTCGATCGGATCCGACTCGTACAATATGACGCTGAGCGAAGAGCGCGCCCAGACCGTTCGCGACTGGTTGGCGTCACACGGCTATATCCCCGCAGCGACGCCCTACGCGGGGCGCGGAAAAGCCGATCCGGTCGCGCCGAATACGAAGCCCGACGGCACCGATAATCCAGCCGGCCGCGCGAAGAACCGCCGGGTGGAGATTACGGTTGGGAGCTGCTGACTTTCGCGCCCGCCGGGTCGAAGATCGCAAACTTCCAGATCCCCCAACGCTGCAGCCGAAAGGCGAGAGCCGTCGCCACGACGTTGCGCCCATAGCGCACGCTGCGAGCAAATCCGATCGAGGATGCTTCGGGGAAATAACGAGTCGGACAAGATATTTCGCCGATGCGTAGGCCGAAGTAGACGGCTTGCGCGAGAACCTGATTGTCAAAGACGAAATCGTCGGAGTTCACCGCAAGCGGAAGGGTTTCAAGGACGCGGCGCGCATACGCGCGCAGGCCAGTATGATACTCCGATAAGCGCGCGCCGAGCAGCAGGTTCTCGAAGGCCGTGAGCGCGCGATTGGACACGTATTTGTAGAGAGGCATGCCGCCCGCGCGCGCGCCACCGCACAGGACGCGCGACCCCAGCGCGACGTCGTACTCACCGTACGCCACCATCGCTGCCAGAGCGGTGACCAGTCGCGGCGAGTACTGATAGTCGGGATGAATCATTACGACGACGTCCGCGCCGAGCGCAAGCGCCGCGCGATAGCACGTCTTCTGATTGCCGCCGTATCCCAAGTTCCGTTCGTGGGCGACGACGATCGCGCCGAGCTCTCGGGCGAGCGACGCCGTCTCGTCGCCGCTGGCGTCGTCGACGACCACGACCGCGTCGACGACCTGGCTAGGCAGCTCCTCGTACGTCCGCCGAAGCGTTCGTGCGGCATTGTAGGCGGGCATCACGACGACGACTTTTCGTCCGTTCAGCACGCCGCTCTTCCCGAGCAAAGGCGATAGACCGTTACCGCCTCCAGCCGGCCAGGATAATATGTCTGAGCGACGAGCGGATATCGAGACTTCATCGAATCCAGGAACTGGCGCGCGGGCGATCGGTAGAGGATGCCCTGTGAAATAATTTGCTTGTCTGCGACATCATCGACAATCAGGTCGGTATATCTATAAGAACGCGCCATTCGACTGAGCCTAGCAAGGGCATCGCGGACTGCGCCGGGCCCGTAGTGGCTCGCATCCTCGCCGTATTTGTATATCTCGGGGAGATCGGCCTGAGTGAACGCGGCGTAAGCAATGCGCGGGTCGCGTGCGTAGAAAACAAATGTCGCCGTCATAGAATCCGGAACGATGACATAAAGCGTTCCCGGATCGAGCGGAACCGATCGAACGAACGTGCGAATACCGGACTTGGGCAGCCTAGCGGTATGGGCTGCAAAGACGACGTCTTCGGTAAGCACGAAGGCGGCAATCGTCGCCGTCGCTATGACTCCCCAGCGCGGCAACCGCGACGAGCGCTTGAGGGTCATTGCTTCGAACCAAGCCGCGACGATCCAGGCGAGGAAGACGCACAGGAGCCCTTCGAACGGGACGACGTACCGCACGTTCAACCGTCCAGCCCCCGAGACGAGAGCGAGCGATGCAAAGTATATCAATCCCATCGCGACTGCATCGGCATTGAACCGGCGCGACATCGCGATTCGGACGAGCGCGGCGAGAAGGAACGCGATGAGGACGATCGCGAGCTTCTCGGGCCAGAGCGGCATCGACCGCACGATCGTCCATGCGAAGAAACCGAGCTTCGCGATCGCGTCCGGCGGCGGTGCGAGCAACGGCGTACCGGGATTCGATACCGGCTTCAGCAAGTACGGATTGGGTTGACCCATGAAGGCCGGCAGCCAGAAGACAAAGGGCAGCGCGCCGAGCAGCAGCGCACCGGCTATCGCTGCGCCGTGTCGCACTCCTCGGGCTGACATAAGCGCCCACGCAGCGAGCATCGGAACATAAAAGAGCGCCGCATAGTGCGTGTAGAGGGTGAGCGTCGTGACCACCGCAATGCCGACAGATCGTCCAAGCCGCAAAGGTTCGCGCCGGGCCGCCATGACGAGAACCGCTAGGGCCGTGCAGAGTAGCCCCATGAGCGGATAAAGATAGTCGCCCGATTCCAAAATCGCAAGCGGGCTCACGGCAAACATCGCCGCTGCTAGAATACCGACGGCCATCGAAGCAGCCATCGTTCCGAGCCGATAGACGACGGGCACCGTCAGAACGCTGCAGAGAAAGGGCAGCGCCTTGAGCGCGAGCTCGCTGCTTCCCGCGAGCCGCAGCCAGCCATAGCTCACCAAAAAGTAGAGCGGGGGATGGTACTCCGTCTCGACGAGGCGCGCAAGAAACGATTGAAACGTCGGAGCGGCGACGTCGACATAGACGTAGGCTTCGTCTCGCCAGAGGCCGTCGTGCAGCAAAGCCGGGATTCGTATCAACACGGCGACCGTAACGATCCCCGCGAGGAGCATGCGCGTGCGAGTGCGATCCAAGCGATACTTCTGTACCGGCTCTCGTTACGAAAACCTTTATTGAACCGGATTCGCGTGCGAGAAACGTGACGAGAGAGCGGCTACTTCTTCGGGGCGTGCCATGCGACGCAACGGAATCTCTTTTACTTTTTGGTCCATCCATTCGCACAACTCCCTTCGCGGCGCTGCGCGCCGCGTTGGCCGGCATCGCCGACTCTTCGTGAATGGACGAGATGTTGATGACGCGCCGATCAAGACGCTGCAATAAGAACGCGCTTGCAGTCGGTCGTGTCATTCGCATCTCCTCTTACATTTGATTACCCGCGCAAAAGCGGGCCAACCCGGTACATGCTTCGATAACCGAGCGGTTGTCGGCTCGACTCGGCGGCAGTTTCGAGTAGGCTCCATAGGACGCGGGTACACCGGGTTGCATGAGCGAGACGCAGACGCTGCCCCCTCAGCATCAGGAGCATCAACCGGGCCGCCAGTGGGAGCTGACGCCTCAGCCGCAGACCGAATCGAAAACCCCGGGCTCGAATCGACTGAGGAATCGCGTGCTCTTGGTCACGGGAGGAGACAGCGGCATCGGCCGCGCGGTCGCGGTGCTCGCCGCAAAGGAAGGCGCAAACGTCGCGATCGCTTATCTCGAAGAGGCCTTGAAGCATCTCAGCCGCGGCGGCCGTGATCTTTCTCGCCTCGGACGACGCTTCATACATCTCCGGCCAAACGGTCCACGTTAACGGCGGCGACGTGGTAAACGGATAGAGCGCACTTTTGCTAATGAAAGAAGACCAGACATGGACGTGTTGACCCTGCTCAAGAACGATCATAAGACCGTCGGAGCGCTGCTCGATCGGGCGAAGCGATGCGAGCCCGGCGACGGAAGGCTGATCGACCTCGCCGAGGAAATCGAAAAAGCCCTCACCGTACACGCCACCATCGAAGAAAAATTCTTCTATCCTACGCTGCGCGATCGGTCGGAGGAGTCCGACGACGCGGTCGACGTCTTCGAGGCGTACACCGAGCACGAGCTCATCAAGAAGCTGATCGCGCTGCTCAAGTCCGGGCGGCAGACCGACGAGCAGTTCAAGGCGGAAGTTCAGGTGCTCGCTGAAAACGTCCAGCATCACGTCAAGGAAGAGGAGTCGACGGTCTTTGCGCTCGCGCGCCAGATGCTCGACGCCGAAGAGCTCGACGAGCTTGGCGAAGAGATGGAGGCGGCCAAGAACCGGCTGATGCGCTCGTCGAACCGGTCGACCCGCAAGCGTCCCGCCGCGAAGAAGTCCTCGAAAAGGAAGATCTCGCGTCGGACGGCACGCCGATAGCGGAACGTCCGAACGTTACGTTCGCAGCATAGAGCCGACGATCAACAGCTCGATCGCCGCATCGACCAAGTAGATCGGCGATATGCGTCGCCGCAGCGCGTGCGTGATGTCGATGCCGGCGAACGCGAGCGCGGAACTGTACGATAGCATACGCACCGCCGTGTCCTCTTCGTCTCGACGGCTGCTCAGCCACAGCGAGAGGCCGATCGAGATCGCGAGCAATCCGACCATTTGCACGAGCCAACGATCGCGCTTCCTGCCGGTTATTGCTTCGAACATCCGCATCGACACCAGCGGCAGCGCACCGCTTCCGCAGTAATAGAGCGCTTGAAACTTTAGAATGCGTCGTCGACGATTTGGCATCGCCGTCGACATCTACCCACGCCAGCTGGGTGGAGGATCCGCGTATCGAGGCCCCCGGCGATGCCTTGGTTCGTTTGGCCACGGCCGGGGATCTGCGGGAGCGACCTGCACGTGTACGAGGGCCGCGCCCCGATGGAAACCGGACAGGTCGTCGGCCATGAAAATCTCGGAATCGTCGAGGAGGTAGGGTCGGGCGTCGTCAGCACACGGCCGGGCGATCGCGTGGTTTTGCCGTTCAATATCGCATGCGGATTCTGACGAAAAATCGCCAAGGTCACGGCGGCGGGCCCCATCACGCCCTTCTCGGCGCTACGGCGAGGCGCGAACCCGCGGAACGTACCGGCGTGACTACCTGACGCCACGAGTCAGGGGCGCGGCCTCCCGAGCGAGGCCCAGTTGGACCATCGTTGCGTGCGCGGCGCCTCTTGCCGAATGTGCCAGAATCCATAGTCGGTGCCCCGTGCGAACGCCTCGAGACCACCGTCGGAGTTGGAGGTCACTATTGGATCGCTGATGACGCCGCCTCCCAGCGAAGACCACCCGGACCACGTTGCGGACAAACGGATCTCGTACTGTTTGCGGTAGTACGTCACTTCTTCCCAAACGTGCCAGAGCGCATTGTCCGCGCCGCGAGCAAAAACTTCGAGCCAGCCATTAGCGTTGAGGACGACCTCCGGATCGCTGGTGAGGCGGCCTCCCAGCGAAGACCAGGCGAGCCAATCTTGAGAGTTCGCGGCCCGTTGCGAAATGCGCCACAATGCATTGTCGGTGCCGCGTGCAAAGACTTCGAGCCTTCGATCGGAATTTTGAGCCACCGCCGGATCGCTGGTGATACGTCCCCCGAGCGAGGACCAGCCGGACCAGCTTTGAGAGTTCGGGGCATCTTGCCGGCAGTGCCAAAGCGCATTGTCGGTACCGCGTGCGAAGACTTCGAGCCTCCCATTGGCGTCGTGCGCCGCGACCGGATCGCTGGTTATACTGCCCCCGAGCGATGTCCAGGCGGACCAGTTTTGTGAGTTCGCTGCCTCCTGCCACGTATGCCAAAGCGCATTATCGGTACCGCGCGCAAAAACTTCGAGCCGGCCATCGGCATTGAGCCCTGCTGTCGGGACGCTCGTGATACGTCCCCCGAGCGACGTCCAAGGCGACCAACTTTGAGGATCCGACGCCGCTTGCGAGATGTGCCACACCGCGCCGTCGCTACCGCGTGCAAAGACGTGAAGCTGCCCACCCGACGTAGCGATCACCGCGGGATCGCTGGTGACAATGCCACCCAGCGACGACCACGCCGACCAGGATCCCGACTGGGGCCCAGTTTGCCAAACGTGCCATAAGGCATTATCGGGACCGGCTGCAAAGAGCTCGAGAGTACCGTCGGAATTACGCGCGGCAGACGCCATTCGGACGGCGCTCAACAACCTGGTGATGTACGGGACCGGCGGCGGCTGATCCGTAGGCGCGGCCCCTACCGGCGAGAAGAGCGACGCGATACCGGCAAATATCGCGATCGGGGCGATGATCCGGATCGGCACCCGGACCGCGCCTTCGTCGGTCAGCATACTAAGCGCTGTTCGCTTCGGTGGGGAAACCGCCCTAGGGAGGTCCGCGCCGGGAGCGAACCATGACACTACTTTTTTTGGTCGCGGAGGGTTTGGAGCATGACTTTACCACGACTTATCTCGATCGCACTTTCGACCACCGTCGCAACGTTTGCGTCCGTCTCGCCAACGTCAGTTTTAGCGGCATATTGCGGCACGGACGCCGACACGAGCGCACTGCAAAGCCTGGCGCTCTCGCATGGTGCCTCCGATGCCTCGAAGATCATGGACATCGTCGTCGTGCAAGATTACGCGCGCGTCGACATTCAGTCGAAAGGCCGCCTCACCGAGTATTACGTAAAAGACTGTGGGAGATGGCGATTCAACGGATATGCGCTTCCCACCGGAGCGTCCAGCGCCGTGACCGCGCAGCTGAGCTCTTTCGTCACGCGCGACAACGGCGGCACGCTTTGCCTGAACCCGAGCTTCGTGAATCACCCGAGCGGACCCTAAGGCGAGGTGCGGCGAAGAGCGTCGAGCGCATCTCGCGTTGCCTTCGTCAACATATGCTGCGGCCCGAGGGCCTTGTCGCGAATCGCTAACGCGCGCTGAAGCAATCTCTGCGCCTTTGCTAGGTCTCGCTGATGTTCGTACACGGTGGCGAGACCCTTGAGCCCTTCCGCCACGTCCGGATGCTCCGGGCCGAGCGGTTTTCACGCGCATCGGCGGTGCCGCTGTGGATCGCGGCGCGCACCCGCAATCCATCGACGTCCGAGAAATCTTCCGCGGCGAAGAGGCGCTGCGCGGCGAGCATTGCCGCGACGGCACTCTCGGGGCGTTCGAACGTACTGCAGAACGCGTCGCCGATGGTCTTGAAGACCTGGCCGCCGTGCTCGGCAATGGCCGCGCGCAAGATCGCGTCGTGGCGGCGGACCGCCTCCTGCATCGCCACCCGGTCACCCTCCCATCGTGACGTGCTGCCCTCGATGTCGGTGAAGGCAAAGGTCACGGCACCGGTCGGTAACGGTGCTGTCAGCGCCATGGCGGGACGTTCAAAATCAAAGCCGGGCATGCCTGGAAGTCGCCCCTGCAAAAGATGACCGTCGGCAATCGGCCTCTCAGCCCGTGCTGTGGAATCCGTGCGATGCTGGTCGCGTTACGAACTTGCGAAAGGAACGGAAGTCGTGCGCTACTCAGCAATTGCCGGCGCAGCCGTTGCCGTCGCTTTAACCGCCTGCACTGCTGCGACGGGCACGCTGCCGCAGGCTGCCTCGAATGCGGCCTGTACGGCAAAAGCTCAGCAAAGCATGCGAAACGCGGCCGCGCAGCATGCTCCGACGGCTGCGGAGCTGGGCCTTTGGCCGCGCCGCGGCCGCGCGATGCGCGTTTGCGGCGACGTAGGTGCGGGGTTCGCACGCTGTCAGGCGTGGCTTCGCACGGACATTAGGGGAACGCTTGCGCCGAACACGCCGGGCGGCTATGGTCCGAGCGACCTCCAGAAGGCCTATGGGCTAACCTCGTTCAGCGCGCACGACGGCGGCAGCGCGCACGACGGCGGCTGCACCGTCGCGATCGTTGACGCGTACGACGATCCGAACGCGGCCTCAGACCTCGGCGTCTACCGCTCGCGGTACGACCTGCCCGCGTGCACCGTCGCCGACGGCTGCTTCACGAAGCAGGAGTTTACGTCGCAAACGAACGCCGGCTGGGCCGGCGAAGAGTCGGTCGATGTCGACATGGTTTCGGCGATCTGTCCCAACTGCAAGATCCTGCTCGTGGAAGCCGCCTCGGCGAGCAACGCCGATCTGAGTACGGCCGAAAGATACGCAACGGCGCACGCGGACTACGTGAGCGACAGTTGGAGCGGCCCCGAGGGAACGACCGCCTACGACGGCGATTACCCCGCGGGCGGCGTCACGATCGTGGCCGCGACGGGCGACCGCGGGTACAATGCCACGGCGCAGTGGCCCGCGATTCTGCCGAGCGTCGTCGGCGTCGGCGGCACGAGCTTGACGTCAGTCGATCCGCGCAAAGAAACGGCTTGGTCCAACGCCGGAAGCGGTTGCAGCAAGATCTACGCCAAGCCAGCCTTCCAGAGCGCGTTAAACACCGGATGCTCGATGCGCGCGGAGTCTGACGTCTCGGCCGATGCGGATCCGAACACGGGTGTCGCGGTTTACGATACGTTCCACCAACGCGGATGGCTCGTCTTCGGGGGAACCTCGGTTGCGACGCCGATCGTCGCTTCGGTCTTCGCGCTTACGGGAAAAAGGGGCGCCGACAATCCGGGGAACCTCTACGCGCACGCGTCCGACTTAAACGATATCATCTCGGGGAGCAACGGCGGATGCGGCCGGCCGCTATGCGCGGCGGGTGATGGATGGAACGGCCCCACGGGGCTCGGCACTCCCAACGGAGTCGCTGCGTTCTAGTTTGTTCCGAGGCTCACGCTGCCTCGGTGGCTAGACAAGCGCGTTGCGATGCAGCGCGCTCCCCTTAATTGCTCTCTCACGCTCCCTTAATGGTTGGCTAATCGCGATTCGATGCTTCCTCCGTCGGATTCCGCTTCAATAAAGCTTCAGGGGACCCGATCTTGAGGGGGTATGGCAATGACAACCAAGTCGTTCATCAGCGTGATTTCCGTGGCGGTGATTTCCGTGGGCGCACTCATTGGACTCATGCTCACGAGTGCGCTTCGGCCTCCGCCGGCCGAACAGGCGCCCGATAAAAACGGACCTGGCGTCGTTCGCGTTAGCGTCGTCGAAGGTTCCGTCGTCGTGCAGCGTGGCGACAGCCACGTGCAGACCGATGCGGTACGCAACGCGCCGATGCTTCCCGGCGACTACATCTCCACCGGGAACGCATCGCGTGCCGAGTTACAGTTCGACGGCTACACGGCCGTTCGTCTGGGAGGGAGCGTCCAGGCTCGCATCGTCGCCAACGACCCGAATAACCGAAAGGTGCAGCTTGCTGACGGCACTCTAGCAATCGGCGTGGTGCGCGGCGCTCAGGCGGTGCAGGTCGACACTCCGTCGGTTACCATTCGCACGCGTCAGGCGGGCGACTTTCGGATTTCGATCGCTGCCGACGGCTCGAGCTGGATCACGGCACGGCGTGGCGGCCTCGACGTGATTACGCCGCAGCGCACGTACGCTCTCGGCTCCGGCACGACGCTGATCGCGCGGGATTCGGCGTCTCAGCCTTCGGTTACATATGGTCCGGAGATCGCGTACGACTCCTTCGACGATTTCAACGCGCAGCGCGACAAGACGATGATCGCCGCGCTGGGTGCCAGCCCCAACTTGAATCCCAGCATCGCCGGTTACGACGACCTGGGCGCCTACGGCCAATGGCAAGCCGTCGCGGGTTACGGCCAATCGTGGGTGCCGAACGAGCCTGCGGGCTGGGTGCCCTATCGTAACGGTTCCTGGTCCTGGGAAGGCGGATACGGTTGGACGTGGGTCGGCTCCGAGCCGTGGGGCTGGACGCCGTATCACTACGGTAATTGGTACTACTGCGGTTGCGGCAATTCGGGATGGGCGTGGCTCCCGCCGGCGCATCAGGCCACGCCGTCGTGGTCGCCGGCACTCGTCGGATTCTTCGGATTCGACGTCGCGTCGGCAGGCGGCTACAACAACTGCGGCGGTAACTACGGCTACGCTCCCAGCAGTTCCGGCGCTCCGATTGCGCAGGCCGAAAACCCCGCTCCGGCCGCACCCTACAACAATGCCGCTCCCTCCGCAGCGGCACCGTACAGCGCGCCCGCTCCGTACGGCGAAGGCGGACCCGCGCCCAGTGGCTACCCGGCGACGCCGTATGGTGAAGGCGGCGGATATCCGCCTCCATCGGGCTACCAGTATCCATATATCGGGTGGGTGCCGATCGCGCCCTATGAACCGTACTATCCGTGGTACCCGGGCTGGGCATGGCTCGGGTTTGGATGGGGATTTCCGTTCTACGGCGGTTACGGGTATCCGGCCGGCTTTGCGACCAACATCGTCAACATCACCAACATCACCAACGTTAACAGGATCTATCGCAACTTCCGCCACGGCGGCGCGAGCGCAACCACGACTCGAAACTTCCGTCACGGAACCGTTAAGGGACACACGGTCGCGGTGACCGGCCGTGACCTCGGCCGTCATTTCGGAACGATCCATGGCGCACTGCCGATTGCGCCGACGCGTAATAACTTGGCGTTCTCACACGGAACGCTGCATGCGCCCGTGTCGTTCTCTAGAGCCTTCAACTCCCCGCGCTTTGCATCGGATAAGGCACTCGCCGCTCGGACCACGTTCGCGCAACAGCAGAAGGCGGTATCCCAGGCCATCCACGGCGGGCTTACCGGACGCGTCACTGCGCGCGCGGCGGTCGGCCGTGCAAGTGCTCCGGTATCTCACGCAGTTGCGCGAACGACTCGCGGGAACGCGACGATAACGCGGGCGACCGCGCCGGAAACGCACGCGAATGCATTCCAATCGCGTGAGAACGCACCGGTCTCACGGGCGTACGCGCCGGCTATGCGACAGAGCGCCGTGACTCGCGCGAATGCTACGGAAACGCGGGGCTTCGCAGCCCAAACGCGTTGGAATTCGACGGTTACGCGCGAGAGCGCGGCCGCGTCGCGTCAGGGCGAAATTACTCGTCGTGAGAACGCGTCTATGACCCGTGAGAATATGGCGCCCGTGACGCGTGAAAATGCCGAGATGCGCGAAGGTTCGGTGACCTCGCGGCAAGGCGAGGCTGCACGCAACGAGTTCGCGCCATCGACATCCTGGGAGCGCTTCAACCAAACGCGCGGCGAGGGGCGGTCCGCCGGATTCTCGGCCGGCTCCGAGGGCGTGACCTCGGCCAGGGGTGCGCGCGAGGGCGAGGTCTCGGCGCCGAACGACGCCGGGCGAGAAGAGCGGGCACCCTCCGATTCATGGGGTCGCTTCTCCACTTCGCGCGGCGAATCGTACGAGAGCACACGCAACCCGTACACCGAGCGCGAATCGATGCCGTCCTACAGCCACGAGATGCCCTCGTACTCGCGGGGATCGTACGGCTCTCCGTACTCGCGTGAGTCGGAGCCATCGTACTCGCGCGGATCGTATCCGTCGTACTCACGCGGATCGTATCCGTCGTACTCGCGCGGATCGTATCCATCGTACTCACGCGGATCCTATCCATCGTACTCGCGAGGTTCGTATGGGTCCGCTCCGTCGTACTCGCGGGGCAACTCGGCACCGCCACGCTCTTCGGGCGGTTTTAGCGGTGGCGGCGGCGGAGAGCGCCACGGAGGTGGAGGGCGACCGCCTCAGTAGAACCCGGTTTCACCTAAGACCGGACCCGATGACGACCGCACGTCTTGAATGCGGGCGTCGCGAGGAGGGTGAGCAAGGACGTCGTCGATGAAAGAACTGACGACGTCGGGCTCACCCTCGGCCTCGATCTCGACGATGTCATGCCCGACGTTGCGCACAAAGCCATGCACGTCATACCGTGATGCGATCCTGCGGACCGTATCACGAAAGAAAACCCCCTGAACGAAGCCGCGGATCTTCACGTTTCGACGCTCGCGCATGAACAGCGTTTCGCCGCGTCGGCCGCACGGGCAGTCAGGCGCGCTAAAGGTCCCACCTGCTTTCTACGGAGCCACTCCCCTGTAGGAAGGAAGCGCCGCCCTGCCGATTTAGCAGAAGATACGATCTTCGGGACGCACGTTCCCAAGAAAGGACTTCTGCCATGAAGACTTCCGCTTTGGCTGTGTTCGGATGCGCGCTCTTTGGCCTTGCACTATACAGCGCGCCGGCCGTTTCGACAGCGCAAACGACGATGGCCGCCCCCACGCCGGTACCGATACCGCACCCCGACTTCTCGCCGATGAACTTCCTGATGGGCTCATGGACCTGCACGCAGCCGTTGCGAGGCAAGACGCGCTCTGAGACCGACACATACGCGATGAGCAACGACGGCATGTGGGTGGTTGACACGGCCACGTCTCCGGCGTTCGATCAGTATCGCACCGTTCCGCAGAACAGCACGACCTACATGACGTACGACCCGACGGTCAAACAGTGGGTAACGGTCTACTACGACAACCTCGGCGGGTACGGGATCGAGTCGACATCCGGCTGGCAAGGCAACGTCGCGTCATGGAGCGGCAAAGGCCTCGATGGCACGACGGTGAGCGACGTCATTACAAAGGTGAGTGACGCGCAAACCAGCGACGCTAGTACGACGACCGACCCGCAAGGGAAGGTTACGAACGTCACGATCGTCTGCAAGAAGAACGGCTAGCCGGACCGATCTCGTTAACGGAAACGCGGGGAGCCGACGCAGCACGGCGATCAGCTCCCCGCGCGGCGGGGCTTTGAAATGAGCGAATGGAAGCCCGAGGGTTGGCATAGCATTACACCGCGTCTCGTGGCTGCGGACCCTGCAAGCCTCGTGCAGTTTCTTAGGGACGTTTTCGGCGCAGGCGGAGAGTTTTCACGCGACATGCCGTCGACCATGCGAATCGGTGACTCGATCGTTATGGTCAGCGGCGCAGGACCGCGCGATGTCACTTCCAGCTTCTTATACCTCTACGTCGAAGATGCAGATGCGACGTATCGGCGCGCGATAGAGGCCGGGGCAAAATCCATCGAAAAACCCGCCGATATGCCGTACGGCGATCGTCGCGCGATGATCGAAGACCCAAGCGGCAACGTATGGCAGATCGCGACGTACCGGAGGCGATGACGGGCGCGCTACGCGAAGGGCTGAAGAGCACCGCCTTATACGAATGACCGCAGAAGCGCACGAAACCCCGGCGGAGTCGTCTATCAGAACGGTCGGCGGCCGAATTCTCGTCCCGCTCGTGGTTGCGCTTGTCTACGCCGGTGCGGCGGAACTCGGGTTTACCTTGGCCTTCGCGACGAAGCAGGTAACGGCAGTATGGCCGCCGACCGGTATCGCCCTCGCGGCGCTTCTGCTGTGGGGCAATCGCGTCTGGCCGGGCATCTGGATCGGAGCATTCGCGAGCAACGCCTTCAGCGGCGAGCCCGTTTGGACGGCCGCGGCGATTGCGAGCGGAAATACGCTTGCGCCGCTCCTCGGCAGCCTACTGTTGCGACGTTTCGGTTTCGAGAACTCGATCGACCGCGTGCGGGACGTGCTACTCCTCGTGGTATTCGGATCGGCGATTATGATGACTTTATCGGCAACCAACGGCGTTGCCCAGCTCGCCTTCGCGCGAGTCATTCCATGGAGCGCCTTCGCGTCGGTTTGGTGGGTGTGGTGGGCCGGCGACGCGATGGGCGTCCTCGTCGTGGCTCCATTGCTGCTCACATGGATCACGGCCGCGCGCAGTAAAGAACGCGCCGAGGGCGGCGCGCTCGAATTGACCCTGCTAGCGGCAGCGTTGCTAGCGTTGAGCTGGGTGTCCTTTTTGAGCAAGCTCCCGTTGCGTTTTTCGGTCTATCCGTTCCTAATTTGGACGGCCCTTCGTTTTCGGCAACGTGAAACCGCGGCAGTGATCGCGGCGGTCAGCGGGATTGCCATTTGGGCAACGGCGCACGGCTTTGGGCCTTGGGCTTCGGGTTCGCTCGACTCGAGGATGGTGCAGGTCGACAGCTGGATGTCGATTCTGGCGATAACGGGGTTAGTGATGGGCGCAATCACCGCAGAAGGACGCGCAGCGCGCACCGAGCTTCAATCGCTGTTGAAGGAAACGAAGCGATCGGCGGAAACCCTGCAGACCGCTTTCCTTCCCGAACATCTTCCCGAGCGTTTGGGCCTGCAATGCGACGCGCTCTACATCGCGGCGCAGCGCGAGACGCTCATCGGCGGCGATTGGTACGATGCTTTCGAGTTGCCCGACGGGAGGATCGGCTTCTCGATCGGCGACGTCACCGGTCACGGGCTCGATGCGGCCGTTTCGGCTGCGCGCATTCGAGGTGGGATCTTTGCCGCCGCGTTCGAGGCGCGTGATCCGGCGGAGGTTTTGGCTCAGGTCGACCAGACGTTGCAATCGCGACAGGACGCCGCGGCCACGGCGTTGTTTGCCATCATTAGCGGTGACCTCTCTACGATAAGCTACGCCAGCGCCGGGCACCCGTCGCCGATGCTTGCCGCGCCCAAGTTTGCCGCACGCTCGTTACCGTACGGAGGCATTCCGCTAGGCCTCGGCATGCCCGTCGCGCTGCAGACACATACTGCGTCGCTAGAGCCAGGATCGGTCGTCCTCTTCTACACCGATGGGCTCACCGAGTTCAAGCGTAATGTCGAGCGCGCGGAAGAAGCGATGCTCGAAGCCTTGACGCGCTTGGTCGATGGAACTATCGCCGATCACCCCGCCTCGTTCATCCAGCAACGGGTGATGGGCTCCGAGAGACCCACCGACGACACCGTGCTCCTCGTAGTGCGCCGGTCGTCCCAGCGGGAGAACTAGCCCCGATACGCCGACCCCACGCTGCCGGCAGTTGCACCGAACGTTAAAGAGCCATCAGGCCGACGAGCACTGCACCGACCGGCGTTATTCACTGCGCAGCTCCACAGCACGCAATTTGCCTAAACGTGCTGCGCAGCACAGGCAAGCGAAAAAGTGGCCATGATAATGGTCGATGCCAGTCGAAACTCATAGCGCCTCACCATAGCGCCATGATGGCGGCAATTCAGACGCCGACGGTATAGACGAGGAAACGTAGTGCCGACCGCAACGACAAGAGCACGATGAACCAATTGGATGCGAATCAACGAGGACGCGTGAAGCGAGGGGCCAATCGCCAGATTCTTGCGGCTTTTTGCTGGTTTGCTGCATGCGCTGGGTTAGGCGTGCCCGCGCGTGCGGTCGACGCGAACGACCCAGCCCTGCTCGATGCGCGGCCATGGCCTGCAAAGCGTTTGCCGTGCACGGACGCCACCGTCCGCGTAGTGCAGCCGCGCTTGGGAGGATCCGATACGCCGAAGGCTTACGCCAAGGCTGAATTTGAGCGATCAGGCGTGGAAGTGATTTTTGCGCTCCCGGCAGGTTATCGCTTTTTCAGCGCCGCCTACCCCGTGTTCGCATCGGTAACGCACTACCAAAGCGAGAGGCAAAACGATCTCATGATGAGCGAGGAGCCCGGCGATCGCGTTCAAATCTGTTTGATCGGCCTTCCGGTTCCGGAGTATAGCGCCACGCTAAATAGCTGGATCTGTAATCCAGATACAGACGGCCGGGGATACACTTTCAGAGTCTATGATTATAAACGTCACGCAGCCTAGGTTGGCGCGAACTTCGAACATGGCTGCGGCGGAGCCTAAAGAACGGACCAGCCGTATTCGAGCAGCGGCTTCGCTCTCTTCACCAACTTGACGCTTCGTTCGATCAGCCCGGCGTCGCGAAGGTCGGCGTCCGAAAGCTTCTCGCTCACCATGAACGTTCCGATCTTGAAATACTTTGCGATCGGACTCTCCGCGAACGCCTCGAAGCCGCGGGGCATGCGCTTGAGCGACTCGTGCTGCTCCGACAGCGCGAGCCGGTTGCGTTGGAGCGTTCGCAATACATTCTGAAAGCCTTTTGGATCCGAAGCCATCGCCTCGCGCCAGCGCTGCAGGGGCTCTTTGTCAAGCTGGTAGAAGCCCGCGATCGCGAAGGATTCCTTCGGCGCCACGTGGATGTAGAGCCCGCCGGGCGCGCCTCGAATTCCGCGGTACGGGAGATACGTTCCAAGGTTCGTCTTGTACGGACTCTTGTCGCGCGAAAAGCGCACGTCGCGATAGATGCGAAACCCGACGCGCGAAGGGTCGGCATCGATCGGGATCCTCGCTTCGCGCAGGGCGCGCGCGAGATCCACGGTCAGAGCTCGCAGCGGCGCCAGACACTCGCGCTCATAAATTTCCTTGCGCGGCGCGAACCACGCGCGGTCGTTGTTCTTCTTCAGGCCGCGCAGAAACTTGAGCGCCTCCGGCGAGAAGCCGGAAAATCTATCCATTGTCCCCTTTGCCATCGGCACGGGACTTCGATGCACCCAAAGGGAGCGTCCCTCAAAAAGCGAACGAGCTAACCCTTGGCTGCGCCTCTTTAGGCGCAGTTCGAAGGAGGCAGCATGTTCACTATCAGACTGGCCGCCGCTTTGGTCGTGGCGGCCGTGACGTGGGTGCCCGGAGCGGCAATCGCCTCGGACTCCAGCGACGTGATGACGACGGTAAACTCTGCCGTCGCGTCCTTTAACAAGGGGGACGGCAAGACGTGGCTGACGCTGTGCACTTCGTCGGCATCCATCGTTTCCAATATTCCGCCGTACCAATATCACTCGTGCGCGGCTTGGTGGGCTTCGCATGCCGCAGCGGACAAGAAGAACGGGATCTCGGGCGAGAAGGTGACGCTCGGGAAGGCGTGGGATCTCACCGTTAACGGCGATCGCGCTTATGGTTCATTTCCTGCTAACTTCGTTTATACGCAAAAGGGCAAGGCGATAAGCACCACGGGCGTTCTCACGATTGCGCTACAGAAAACGTCTGGCGGTTGGCTCATGACGGGCTGGTCATGGTCGGCACATTCATAGTCGTTCCCGAAAAGAAATAGCAACCACAATCCAGGCGAACGCCTTAGCCCTGCGATAACGCGGGCCATGGCGGTAACTGCTTCGAGATAGATGAGTCCGTGATCGTTCATTTGGTCGATGGTACGTACGAGCTCTTTCGGCATTTTTATGGCCTACGCCATGACACGAACGCCAGGAATCGACCATATGGCGCCGTCGTGGGCGTGCTCAGGACCGTGCTGCACATGGCGCGCGAAGGAGCACGCTATCTAGGCGTCGCCACGGATCACGTCATCGAATCGTTCCGAAACGAGCTTTGGGACGGCTACAAGACCGGCGAGGGCATCGACCCGGCGTTGCGCGCGCAGTTCGAGCCGCTTGAGGACGCCCTACAAGCGATGGGGATCGCCACCTGGCCGATGATCGAGCTCGAAGCCGACGACGCGCTGGCGTCGGCGGCGGCCATAGCCTTCAAAGATTCGCGGGTGAAGAGAATTTGTATTTGGACGCCGGACAAGGACCTCGCGCAGTGCGTGCGCGGCGATCGCGTCGTGCAAATCGACCGCAGGAGCAACGTCGTTCGGAATGCCGATGCGGTGAAGGCCAAGTTTGGGGTTAAGCCGGACTCGATACCCGACTACCTTGCGCTCGTCGGTGACGCCGCGGACGGCTATCCGGGGATCGCGGGCATAGGACCGAAGGGCGCGGCGGCGCTTCTCTCGCGTTACGGTAAGATCGAGCTATTTCCACCGGAAGTGCTCGGTGAGCGCCGGCATCGTGCGCTTTTATTCAAGCAACTGGCGACCCTGCGAACCGATGCGGCGCTCTTTACGGACGTCAGCGAGCTGGCCTGGCAAGGGCCGACTACTGAATTTCCCGATGTGTGCGAGCGGCTCGGCGCTCCTGATCTCCTCAGGCGCTGCCGTGAGGCTCACGAGCAGATGCGCACTTCAATTCAGTAAGTTACAGTTCCAGCGCGGCGGCGACAGCCGCCGCGCTGGTCCACAAGGCCCGTTCCGTACTCGACATCGATCTCGGTACTGCTTCCCAGTAGTTACTGATGGACGGCTTTCCCCGGGCAACGGGTATACGGGACCCATGCCGGAGCGTCGCGGAAAATCTGTCGCCTTTCGTCCAGGGCTCGCGCTAGCGGCCCTCGGTGTCGTCTTTGGGGATATTGGTACCAGTCCACTCTACGCGTTTCACCAGTGTTTCGCGAGCGCCCTCAGGGTTCTGCCAACACATCAAAACGTGCTCGGCGTCGTGAGCCTTATCCTTTGGTCACTGATTCTCATAGTTTTCGTTTGGTACGTCGGCATTATCATGCGCGTGTCGCACGACGGCGAAGGCGGTATCCTGGCGCTGCTCGCCCTCATTCTACCGTCGGTGAAACGCGGTGTGTTACCCAAAGCTACCTTGCTGACGTTTCTGATTATCCTGGGCGCTGGTATGCTTTTTGGGGACGGCATCATCACGCCCGCGATCTCGGTGATTTCCGCTGTTGAAGGGCTCGGCGTCGCGACGCCTGCTTCGCAATCGCTTATCGTTCCGCTTTCGGCCATCATTTTGGCGGGGCTCTTTCTGGTACAGCGTCGAGGAACGCAGCGTATCGGCTCGGTCTTCGGACCGATCATGCTGGTATGGTTCCTGACGATCGGAATCCTCGGGGCAGCGGGCATCGCGCGCTATCCCGCCGTGCTATGGGCGTTTAACCCCTACTGTGCCGTCGCCTTTCTCATCCACAACGGACCTGCGGCCGTCCTCATCTTCGGCGCTGTCGTCCTCTGCGTCTCGGGCGTTGAGGCTCTCTATGCCGACATGTCACACTTCGGCCGCCCGCCGATCGCCGCGGCCTGGGCAGGCGTGGTCTTTCCGGCTCTGGCTCTCAATTATGCGGGCCAAGGAGCCATTGTATTGATCGACCCACATGCGATTGCCAATCCGTTCTATCTGCTTGCCCCAGGGATAATACTCTATCCGATGGTGGCGATCGCAACGATAGCGACGATTATCGCGTCGCAAGCCTTGATCTCCGGCGTCTATACGCTTACGAAGCAGGGCATCAGTCTCGGCTTTATTCCGCGAATGCGCGTGCTGTACACGTCGGTGGCTCATCGCGGGCAAATCTACGTTCCCTTTGTCAACCGCCTACTTGCGGTCGCCTGCATCGCGTTGGTCGTTACATTTCAATCCTCGGCACGGCTGGCCAACGCCTACGGGCTCGCGGTATCGGTAACGATGATCGTGACGGCCGTGGCCTTTTTTGAGGTCGCCCGCAAGAAGCTGCGCTGGAGTGTGGGACGATCTTCGGCGGTCGTCGTTCCATTCTTAGTCCTCGAGACGCTTTTCGTCGTCGGGGGCCTTCCAAAGGTCGCCGAGGGTGGCTGGATCCCGCTGGCCGTCAGTGCGCTCATTTTCGTGATCGCCGGCACGTGGCGGTTCGGGCGCCGCCGCATCGCTGCGGTCCAACGGGAGCAGGCGCAGCCGGTCACGGCGTTCTTAGCCGACGTTCGCGGCCGGTTGGGCGTGCCATACCAAGGTACCGCGGTATTTTTGACCGGCGACCCGGAAGGCATACCATTCGTGCTGAGACATCATTGGGCGAAAACCCACAGTATCGACGAAAAGATCGTGCTCCTGACGATTATTCCGACGACCGATCCGTTCGTGCATGCCGATCACCGCGTCGGCGTGGAGTGGCTTTCCGAAGGGCTCGTACGTGTGACCGCTCGTTTCGGCTTTATGGAAAAGCTCGATATTGCGCGCATCATCCACGCCTGCGCGACTCAAGGCTTGCACATTGGCGGAGCGGATACTACCTACTACAGCGCCGACCCGCAGATCGTTCCACGTGATTGTGTTTTTTGGCGGAGTTGGCGCCGTTCGCTCTTTGTAATCCTGAAACGCAATGCGCGCTCCTTAACGGCAAGCCTCGGCATTCCTCCGGACGCGCACGCAAAACTCGGCATCGAAGTGCCGATGTAAGTAGTTACCGCGACTGAACCTTTGAGAAGATTTCCTGAGCGAACTGCGGTGCGAAGCTACGCTCTATTCGAAGCTCGCATCACCATCGTAGGCACTGGGGTCCCAAACCATGGGTTCCTGCAGCTTGGCATTGAGGTTCGGATCCGATGCGCGATAATAAAATTTCCAGTTCTCAAGCTCCGCACGATGAGGAGCAACCTCGTCGACGACGTGCATCTTCGGCACGTTGCGCCCGAGACATTCAAGAATATACAGTTCTTCCTTCCTGCATCGTCGCAACGCAACCTCAAGCAACCCAGACAGGTAGTCGACTTCGGGTTCGATACTCTGATAATCGACCAGGCGCATCGCGCGAATTCCCTGCCTGTCGTTATGCGTCAGCGCAGGCAGCCGGAAAGCGTGATCTTGACGTGTAAGCGTGCAATATGCGCGAAGTTGACCATTTCGAAATGCAGTTAAAATCCAGAGTCGCTTCTTGCGCATCGGTATGGCGAAATGCCACGAGAGCGCCGCAGCGCTTCGGTCCGCCAAAAGCTTCTCCGGGTTTTGACGGACAAGTTCTCCCCAGAATACGTCAAACTGCGAATCGAACCGGTCGAGGCTTCCGGCGGCAAACGAAGCCGAAGTGGTGTGAAGCCGCTTGCCGGCAGTAACGTCCTTCATCCACAGGCCCGCACTCACTGGATAACAGAGGAGCCCAGAAAGCGGCACGCGCGCGGATTTTAGAACTCTTTCGGCAAATCCACGATAGCCTGTGACCCAATACGACATGCTATTCCACTGGCCCAACGGGATCGGCGCGCAGAATTGGCTAAATGCTGCGTGGGCCGGCTGGCTTACGCAGTTGTTGATGAAGAGATCGACACCGGGCTGATTGAGATACTCGTCCATCAGCTCGAGGGCGAATCCGCGATACTCGACCGGGGCGAACCAGGCCCGCGCAACGGCAGAGATGAGAGTTTCGCCTTGGAACGTGTAACGCGACCATGCTGTTCCCATACAGCCGACCAACTCGCCGCCATTCGTTTCCAGCACCCAGCCGATTGGGAAATCCTTACCGAGGCGAACGCGCAGTGGGTTGTTGAGCCAGAGACCGCTCCAGTCTTCGTAACTTGGAACGTCGAGCGAATGTTCTAACCCTAAGCGCTGAATGTCTTGGTAATCTTCGAGGCGCGCTGTACGAAGTAGGGGGGTGGAAACTGACGATGACGTGAGCAATTGCCGAGCTCCGGTATTTATGCTTGCTAGTACAAACTAGAGTCGCCGTCGTAGTCCGACGGGTCCCAGAATTCCGGGCGATGTAACTCTGCATCGAGTTTTGAATCGGCTGCGCGGAAAAAGAACGACCACGTTTCCCCAACACGTTTGTAGAAGGCGTGCTCGTCGAACGCGCGAAACTTCGGTAGACCTAATCCGATGTGCTGGAGCCTGCAGAACCCTTCTGCGGTAGCTCGCCGGAGAGCCATCTTAATGAACCCTGACAAGAGATCGACCTCGTTATCGATGTTCTGGTAGTCAACCAAACGTACATTTCGGGAGGCTTCCTCGGTAAAAATACTGTAGCCGATCAACCGTTCGCGTCTCGATGCGGTAAAGATCCATAACCGACCCGTCCGCATCGCGCTGAAAAAATGCCACGACAGAACGGCGCTGCTTCGCTCAGCCAGCAATCTCTCCGGGTTTTCTCGGAGCAATTCGTTCCAGAACGCGTCGAATCGCGAATCGAACGCCGCGGCTGTATCGAAGTGGACGTCTCGTGGCGCATCGGCCAAACGTTTTGTCCTCATACCTTGCAGCAAAAAGAGAGCAGCACTGCCGGGATACGACAGCAGCGACGCCAGCGGCACATTGAATTTCCGTAGCGCTACCTCCGCAAACAAGCGACGGTGCGTTACAAATGATGACGTTCCGTCCCATTGGCCCACTGGAACCGGATCGGATAGTTGCCTTACCAACTTGATCGCGGCCGGACCGGCCGTCGTGCTGATAAAAAGGTCGACAGGCTGATTGAAATATTCGGCTAGTAGTTGCAGACCATAGCCTCTGTAAGGCGGGCTCACGCACCATAGCGCACTCGCAGCTGAGACGAGGTCGCTACCACGGAACTTGTAGAGTACCGGCACGGTCTCCATGGATCCGACGATTTCGCCCGTTGTGGTCTCGAGAACCCAACCGATAGGCGAACGGCCATCGAGGCGTTGCCACACTGGATTGCTCCGCCAGCGATGCTCCCAATCTTCCACCGGTGAAAACGACATAGAGTTGTCCAACGCCAGTTTTTGGATGGCGTCGTAATCTTCGAAGCGCATGCTTCGTAGCTTGGGCGCTTCGGCGCCCGTCATCGTGTGCACGTAACCTGCGCCACATTCTCCGCGGTTATGATGACATCCGCCTGCGGCCCGGAGTTAGCCGCGGGACGGCGGCGTCTGTCGAGTTCTACCTCGCCTCCCAATGATCGATGCCGATTTTTCGACTTTTCCAGCAGCTGCTAACCGCTCTTGTGACGACAATTAGCTGCCTATTCTCCTTTTTTTTCTGCTACTCAGCGACTTTCGTGTACCTGTAGGCCTAAACGGGCTGCAGGAAGTGATTAGGCTTTGCCCGGCAAGCAACGCGCCGGGATATCTTGCCCTGCCAACGGATCGTGTTTTCCACGCCAACGCGCACCGAGTCGCTGCGAGTAGTAAGAAATGACTACGTCGTTACTGTTGCCTTTCAAACAGTGCGTGGGCTAAAATGACGCTCTCACAGCTAATGCTGACGCTCAACATTCAAGCTGCGGTTCCTGCTGCAGCGGCAAACGGAGGCGGCGTGCTCGGCGCAAGCCGCGTAGAGTCGATTATTCGGCGGCTTACGAGGCCAGCTCGTAGGACCGCCTGGATACTTGGCTTATTCGATTCGAACGGCGATTTACTTGAGTTTGCGATGCGTGGGTTTCAATTGGATTCATGGCACGCCCTGGAAATGCTGTGCGCAGCTCCTTTGCCGGAATCCCCCGGCGGTGTGACGCTCAGGGTGACGGGTGATGACGGCAATCCCGCACCTACCCTTGGCGCATCCATTTTGCTCGACAGCGAACGATCGCTGGTTCTTATTGTGATTCGAACTACCGCAACCGATAAGGCCTGGTCGACGGTAGCGCAGGGCCTGCAGCCCGCAGTTCGACGCATCGCCACGCTCATACGGAGCGCTGCTACTCCAGTGCCCGAACCTTCACGGCCAGCCATGCCATCGCGCAGCGACGGTTCGGGGTTCGTTCTCCTGAACTCTGAGCTGACCATACTTTGGCAGTGGTACCCACACGATCTCGCGTCGGTCCCCCTTGCAAAGCTCATCGATCCGCACAAGGGGCGTCTACCGTTGCTCTTCGAACGCACCGTGCGTCGTTTAACGCACACTTGGGACTTTGCCCGAATTGAAACGTGCTTGGCAGCAACAGCATATCCGCTTCCCGGACTCGCACTGCGGGTAGCACCGATTTGTGGAGCGGGAGTGCTGATCGGCGTCTTCCTGGAACCGCATTTAGAGCATCCAATCGATCGGGCAGCGTCGGCATTTCGAATCTCACCGCGTGAACGCGACGTGCTGCACGCGCTCTTCGACGGCTATGGCGTGGCAGAGATTGCAGCCCTGCTCAACATCGCGGAGTCCACGGTCAACGACCACGTTACGCGAATGATCGCCAAGACGAACGCACATAACCGAGTCGAGATGGTCGCGACGCTCCTCGGCTGGCCGGCGGTAAAGGCTTCGCTACGATCCGGGCAGCGCAACCGGGCGCCTGCAAAGGCGTTGTGCGACGGCGCAGCAACCTGGCTTGACGCCACAAAGCGAGCACGCCGTAACCATTTCTTACCATGAACGTCGCGATGCATGGCATCTTCCGGTACGAATGTTCCATAAACCTCGCGCGAGACGGCTTGTAACACCCTAGAAAATTAGGCTGGCATACACGGGGCCCGTGTGCCATCCTATCCCAGTTACCCTAACACCGACGGTGATCCGACGTATAGGATTGCCGGGCACCCTCATCTCTTAAGCGGAAGTGGTATGAAGAGCAGAATCTATCCCGGTGCGCGTTGTCCGCTTCCGTTGACTCTCATTAGTCAACCGCATTAGCATCCATGGATACCGCGTCAGCTGCGACGATCGTTAACGGGGCCGCATCGGAGCTCTCGGACCGATGCCGCGCTATTCGGGCATTCGCGGCAGACAAAGCTGCGACACTCTTCGCGTGCGATCTGGGGATGTTAACGTTGGCATCATTGATCGCCGTTTTGTGCGTCGCACGATTAAATGACGAGTTGAGCTACTGGCGCATCGCGCAATCGGCGCTAATTTGGACGGCAACTTCTCTATGGACGTTTAAAACGCTGGGTCTCTATCGAATTTCGTACGCGCTGGAATGTAGAGACGAGTGGTACTACGTAATCGCGGGGCTCGCAATCGGCGTCGGCCCGCTCCTCGTCCTCTTCACGATCGTTCCGTCCCTTTCGAGCTCCCGCCTAGTGCTGCTGATATCGTTTGCTTTATCGATACTCCTGGTCGGCGTCACGCGTTCGCTCATTCATTATCGGCTTGCCTTCGACCCCAAACGAACGAAAAGGCGAGTGGCGCTAGTCGGTAGCTCCGAGGAGCTGTCGCGCATTGCGGACCTGATGGAGCAGAGATCGAGCACGATACAACTCGTTCACGTAGGCAACACGCAAGACGCGATAGCGGAGGCGGTTGGAGGCGCCGCGTCGTGGTATGACGCTTTACGCGACCAGGGTCACAATGAAATTTTGTTCGCAGGAATGCCAACACCCCACACGGCGCTTATGGTTGAGCGGGCCGCTCGCGATCGCATTACCATCGGTTTTGCGCCCCCGGGCCTTGCCTCTCAAGCATATCACATGAACGTCCGGCGTTCGCAGCGTCAACCGGTCTTAATAGCCGAACGAGTTGCCGCGTGCACGCCGCTGAATGGATTGTTGAAGCGAGCTTTCGACGTTACCGTGGCTTCGCTCGCTTTGCTCCTCGCATCGCCCATAATGATCGCCGCAATGATAGGGATAGTCTGCGAATCGGGCTGGCCCGTCATGTATCGCCAAACCAGAATTGGCAAAGACGGCAAACCTTTTCAAATCCTGAAGTTGCGATCGATGGTACACAATGCCGAAGCGGCATCCGGGCCGGTATGGGCGGTCGGCGATCCCGCCAACGACTCTCGAACAACGAAGCTTGGGGCGTTCATACGGAAGACGAGCATAGACGAGCTACCACAGTTCATCAATGTGCTCAAGGGTGAAATGTCAATCGTCGGCCCGCGGCCGGAGCGTCCTATTTTTGTTGACCAATTTAGAAAGACGTACGCGCGTTACGACGAGCGACACCTCGTTCGCCCCGGCATTACCGGCTGGGCACCCATCCACATGCCCCGGGGGCCGGCCGTCGAGCAGGTCGCCGAGAAGCTCGACCTCGATCTGTTCTATATCGAGAATTACTCGCTGTCCCTCGATCTTTTCGTCACCGTCAAGACCGCGGCGGAGGTCCTTTTTCAAAGATGGTCCTAGCCGCAGTCTCCGTCGAAAAACGACTGCTCATTTCGGTCATCGTTCCGACACTAAACGAAGAGAAGTTTATCGGAAACGTGCTCGACGATATGCTCGGCCAAGAGGGTCTCGATGCCGATATCGAGATCTTGGTCGTCGACGGCGGTAGCACGGACAAGACGCACGAAATCGTTCATCGTTACTGCAACGCAGGCGCGAACGTTCACCTCATCGATAACCCTAAGCGCCATCAGGCATCCGGATACAACCTGGCGATTAAGGAAGCGCGCGGGTCGATCATCTGCATCACGCATGCACACGCGCGATTCTCGAAGACGTATCTCGCGAGATGCTTAGAGGTGCGCAAGCGTACCGGCGCGGCGAACGTAGGCGGCGTCTTTCGTGCGTGCGGCGGCGCCAGCTTGATGGGCGACGCGATCGCCCTCGCGATGTCTTCCCCGCTTGGCGTGGGAGACTCAAAGCACCGCCACGCAAAGCGCGAACAGTGGTGCGATTCCGTCATGGGCACTTTCATAGACCGCACGATCTTTGATGAAATCGGTTTTTACAACGAGTCGAACCTTGTTAATGAGGATTGCGAATTCAACTACCGTCTGCGGTCCGCAGGGTACAAGATTTTCCTCTCGCCGACGATCGAAGTAACGTACTACGTGCGCTCCTCGCTCAAAGGGCTTGCCCGACAGTATCTGCGCTACGGCTTTTATCGACGCTGGACTGAAGTACAGCACCCGGGCTCAGTCCCGTGGCGAGTATACGCGCCGCCCGCCTTACTCGTGGGGCTCGTGGGCTCGGCAATTCTCGGCTTCTTCGGTTATCTCGCCCTAGCCGCAGTAATCCCAGCACTTTATCTCTGCTTTCTGAGTATCGGATTTGCTGACGGACTGCGCCGATCGCGACGCTTTTCAATCGCCCTGTTAGAGCCCGTTGCAATTGCGACGATGCACCTTGCCTTCGGCCTTGGTTGGCTGCGAGGATTCGTTGCCTTAAGGAAAGGAGCGAAACTAATTGCTGGAGATCGCTAGCCTCAGTAAACCAGAAGTTGCGCACCGGAGAGCGCGAGTAACGGCGCTTTACGTCACGGGAGGGCACCACAAGCCCGTCGGCTTACGAGCTCGGGAAGAGGCGACAACGTATGAAAAAGGCCTTATCCTGCGCGTGGACCCCGGACGCGGTGAAGTTAAGTGCAGCGTCGAATACACGGCACCCGAGTCGTCGGGTCCCAAGGATGCCTCGATCACGTTCGAAGGTGGGGTGTTGCAAGGCGACCTCCTTTACACGTGCACTCGGACGGAAGCGTTGGTTTATAGAACGCCGACGTTCGATTTGGTGAGATATGTGTCTTTGCCGTCCTTCAACGACGTCCACCACGTGCGGCCGACCGAAGCCGGAAATATGCTGGTTACCAACACCGGACTCGATATGGTGGTCGAGGTCGATCCGGACGGCAAGGTGCTTCGAGAGTGGGACGTCCTGGGCGAGCGCACTTGGACGCGTTTCTCTCGCGATATCGACTATCGGCACGTATTAAGCACCAAGCCTCACCTCTCGCACCCCAACTATACGTTCTTTCTGGACGGCGAGCTCTGGGTTACGCGGGCTATGCAAAAAGATGCGTACTGCCTTACCAAACCGAACCCGCGGATCGACCTCGGACCCGAGTTTTGTCACGACGGAGAGGTTCGGGGCGATCGCATCTACTTTACGACGGTAAACGGCACCATCGTCATCGTAAACGCCAAAACGCTCGAACCCGAACGAATCTTAGATCTCAACCGAATGGACAACTCCAGAAAAGCCAGCCTAGGCTGGTGCCGGGGGTTGGCGTTCTTGGACGAATCGCTCGTCTGGGTTGGATTTAGTCGTCTACGTCTGACCCGTTTTAAAGAGAACGTGAGGTGGGTCAAGGATCTCATTAAGGGCGAGCAGATGCCTACGCACATCGCCCTGTACGATCTTCTAGCCGAAAGGCGACTCGCAGTGATCGATCTCGAACCTTACGGAATGCACGTTATTTTCGGCGTTTTTCCGACGGACGTCGGATGATTGCCGGCGCCCTAGGACCGATCATGAAATGAGGATACAACGTGAATTTGCTTAATTTACAATGCGCGCGACTGAAATGTTCGCCGGCAGTCCGTTCTCTGGCAGCGATACCACTGGTCTTTTGTCTTCTGGACGCGCCGATCGCCCAAGCCGACACGACCTATGCTTACACCAGTGCCCCCAAGCAATCGTACCCGGATCCCGTCACGGACCAGTACACGATTCATGCGGATGATCAGCTGCAGGTGCAGGTATTCGGCACACAAGGTTTCTATTCGTTGCCTACTCAAACCGGCCAACCTTCGTCGAACGCTATCCCGGCCTTGTCTCAAACCGTGACCGTGCTCAACGATGGGACGGTTACCTATCCTCTAATCGGCTCGATAAGCGTCGGCGGTTTGCGGCCCGACGCCGCTGCCGAGCGCATCTCTTCTGCGCTTATGGCATTTGTTATCCACCCCGTCGTATCGGTGATGGTCCTAAAGGGAGCCCAAGCGAAAATCGCGGTTCTCGGCAGCGTCGAGCACGGAGGTCAATTCGAACTTGAGAGGGGCGAGCGCCTCATCGATGCCTTGGTCAAGGCCGGCGTCGGCCCAAACACGTATGCCGACCTGAATCACATTACACTCAATCGAATCGTCGACGGCAATCCCACACTGTATAATATAAATGCTTACAACATGCTCTTGAACGCCGACTATTCCGCGAATCCCTTGCTGCAAGCGGGAGACGTGGTCTACGTGCCAAAGGCAAAGCAACACAACCTGGCCGACTTTGCCAACCTTCCGTTTGCGCTTTACTATCTACACTTGGTGGCACCGTAAAATGTACGAACTTTCAACTTTAATCGCTGCGCTGAGGCGGCATAGCCGCCTCGCAGCTGCGCTTTTCTTGGTCTTCGTCGCCATCGGGGCGGTGGCGGTCATGCTGCTGCCTGCGACCTATGCGACGTCGAGCCAAGTGCTGATTAAACGGCCGCCGGATACGACATTGCAATCGACCAACTCTCCGGTTTATCCTCAGATCGACGCACTACTAGCGTTCAATCGTGACACCGCGATGGAAACGTACGTTGCGCTAGCTCGACAGCCCGTGATTGCGGAGGAAGTCGTTCGTAAGCTTGGCCTCAAGATCTCTGCGAGCGAACTGCTAGGCAAGAACGTGACCGTGACACCGCTAACGAATACAGACATCATAAAGATCTCCGCCGACTGGCACACGGCCGACGGATCGGCTAGCATCGCGAACGCCTTTGCACGCGCCTTCATCGAGCAGCAGCGTGTGCTTGCTGCGTCGCAGGCGTCAGAGGCGGTCGCGTCGCTCTCACTCGCCTTGGAGAAGTCTCAACGCGATCTTTCGAGTGCAGAGCGCGCGCTTACGGATTTCGAGTCACAGCACGGGCTCTCCGATGCGAATACCCAAACGACGACTCTACTTGCCGCCATCAATGACGTTCAAGCGAAGGAACGCACGGTTGAGGCTGACCGGAGGGAGGCGCAAGGCCAACTGACCATGACTACAAACCAACTATCGGCATCGCCTCAAACGATAGACGCAAGCACGACCATCGGTAGCTCGCCGGTTGCCGATCAAATCGAGCAACAGCTTTCACAGCAGCAGCTCCAATTGAACCTGCTACGACGGCAATTCACTGAGAAGTACCCCGACGTTATTGCCGCAGAAAAGCAGATTGCTAGCCTCAAGGCTGCCCTGGCGCGCGCGCCTGCGTCAAAGGTGACCGGCAGAGACGTGCAGCCTAATCCGCTGAATACTACGCTGGCAAGCAAGGCGGCAACCTTGCAAGCTCAGATCGCGGGAGATTCATCGCAGCTGACCCTGCTGCGCTCGCAAGAAGCCGCGTTGTCAGACCAGCTGCAGGAGTACCCGCAGAGCGTTTCGGAACTCACAAGTCTCCAACGGCAAACTAAGGCGGCCGAGATTGTTCACGATGCTCTTCAGAGCAGCTACTCCAACGCGGTCGTTGCGAAAAGCATGGCGGTCAGCGATCTCACCATCATCCAGGACGCCGATCCCTCGCTGGCCACGGCCACGCCACCTCGCCTGACCGCCCTCCTAGCGGTAGGCGCCGTGGCGCTGTTCGCAATGATAGGGATCATATGTCTACTTGATTGGTACGCTGCTGGTACGATGTCGTTAAGCGAAGTCCGTTAGCGCCACCATCTATATCTTCCAGTTCGACCTGCAGCTGCACGCATGAGTAATATCGCAAAAAAGACTTTCGAGACCTTTGCGGTGCGAGTCTGCGTGCAGTTGTGCGTGGCCGGTGGAGGCATCGTTGTTGCTCGCATTTTTTCGGCGTCTGGTAAGGGCGAGTTTACCTATGCGGGTGCGATGCTCGGGCTGATCCTCATGGCGACCGTCGGGCACAATAAGGCAGTCCTCTGGCAATACCGTAAGCTCGGCGTCCCCTCGGCCGCCGTCATCCGTTCAATGCTGCTGGTCGTCGCCGCCGTGAGTACGCCCTTAGTGCTCTTGCTGGTGCTAGTCGGTTCGCTAATACCGTCGCAGCACGTCTTGGTTTACGTCGCGGCGGCCGTACCGTTCGCGATATTTTTAGGATCGGCTTCCGGCATCTTTCTCGGTGACGGCGACGTGCGACGGGTCAATATCGCTACGATCCTCGCCGCAGGCAGCGCGGCGTTAGTTTACATTCCTCTGATTCTATTCGTTCACCGCAGTCTATCCGTAGCGTTGGCTGTGTGGGCGGCGGGGTACGCCGTCGGCGCCATATACATGTGGCTCGGACTTAGGCGCTATCGTCATGACAGCACCGAACATGCCGACACGAAACGGCTATTGAAGGAACAGGTTACCTTTGGTAGTCAGGCATGCTTGAGCAGCCTGGTGCAGTACCTCGACTTTCGTATTGATGCCTTCTTGGTAATCTATTTGCTTGGCACGGCAGCCCTCGGCGTCTATTCGATCGGCCTTTCGTGTGGTGAGTTTATCTGGCAATTGAGCAGCGCGATGATAAACCCGTCGCTACAGGATATCGGGGGCAGCGACCGCGCACGGGCAGTCGCACTAACGGCGAAATGCATGCGACACTCGTTTCTGTTGGTGCTTGGTGCTGCGGTGCTCGTTGCGCTTCTGGTGCGGACCGCCGTACCGATTATTTTCGGCCCCGCGTTTTCGTATGGCGCTGTCGTGACGTTGGCGCTCCTGCCGGGAATTGTCGCATACAGCATGATGCCGGCGTTATCCGCGTTCTTCCTGCAACAATTAGGCGAGCCGCGGACCCCGTTTTATTTCAGCGCACTCTCAATGGTCGTTTGCGCCGTCGTTACTTTCTTTACCCTGCCGCATTTCGGAATTATCGCCGCGGCCGTAGCGACGTCGATTTCCTACACTATCGCGTTCGTCGCGGCGGCAACCTATTTCGTTCGGCGCACCGGAATGAGCGCCGGAAGGATCTTCACGCTGTCGGTTGATGACCTACGGCCTTACCATATGCTGATAAGCACCGCTTTCGCGACGATTCGAGGCCGCCCCTGATGTCACTGGTTGCAAAACCCGTTCCTAGCCGGATCGACGCGACTCTTGCCGCGCTACTGATAGGAGCGCTGATTCTAGGTTGTGCTTTGCTCGCGCTCGTCATCGGACTCAAAGCCGGCCGATCGCCGTCCGGCGAGGCCGTGGCGATTGCGGTTGCCGCACTACCGCTGCTGTTGTTCATTGCGAGGCGCCGACCAATTGGTGTTCTTTTCGGGCTCTACATCATTATGGTTCCGATCGATGACGCTCTTAACCTTGGCCACGCGCTGTCACTTACCAAGCTGCTAGGAATGGCAGCTGCGATAGCCGCCGTGGCGCTTCTGCTGCGACGACCTGCTCAGATCCGATTGCCGTATGCGGTTTTAGGGTGGGCCGCCGTCATTGCGCTCATGGCACTTAGCACGATATGGGGTATCAATCCGAAAGACTCGGGCCCGGTGCTGGTGGAAATCCTTTCGGCGTTCGCACTGCTCGTCACCCTCGTGGCTGCGCCGCTCGATGCGGCAGATCTTCGCGCCATCATCGTAGCAACGATTGCAAGCGGCGTCGTAGTCGGCTGTGTCGCGATAGTTATGTCGCATAACGAACTCTCCACAATCGCCGGTCGGACCGGCCGTCTTTTCCTCAATTTCGGCGCCACCACCGCAGATCCAAACCGTTTTGGAGCTGCACTCTTACTGCCGGTTGCCATGACGGTGGGAGCGATTTGCCAAGCACGGGGGTGGCTCCGCCTGGGGCTGCTGGCGATCTTGCCTTTTCCGTTTGCAGCGATATATCTAACGGCATCGCGGGGAACGACGTTAGGTCTCATCGCAATGGCGATTGTTGCGATCATTCGCAGCAAGCATCGCCTGGCGCTGTTTGCGCTCTTAGCCGTGTGTGTTGGGCTCATGCTGCTCATTCCGAATGAGATCACGCAGCGGTTCTTCGCCTCAGGTTCGACTGCCAGCGGCGCCGGCCGTCTCGACGTTTGGTCGGTTGGCGTAGCCATTTTTCGCAATCACTGGCTGATCGGAACAGGCGTCGGAACGTTCCCATCGGCATACGATCGGGCGTTTTTCTCGGGATACGAGTCACAATTCGCCGGCTGGGGCCGCGCTCCTCACAGTTTATTGGTATCCACGGTTACCGAGCTCGGCGTGGTAGGGCTCCTCGTCATGGTTTTTGCTTTCGTCCTCCAGTACCGCAGCTTACGGCTGATCACAGAGGTTCATCCATATCCCTGGTTGCGAACCGTCTTCGCATCGGCATTTGTAGGCGTTCTGATAGCTTCATTATTTGTAGACGTGCAAACAACGAAATTTGCCTGGCTCTTGTTCACCGAAATGCTGGTCGCGGCGCGCCTCGGCGCGGCGCCCCTGGTTCGCGACGCAAGGCGGATGCCGTTGGTCGCATAATCGGGATGCCCCGCGTATCGATCGTCGTTCCGCTCTATAACAAGGCGCCCTATGTTCTGCGTACGCTCGAATCGATTGCGGCGCAGAACATGCCGGACTTCGAGGTGATCGTCGTGGACGATGGCTCGACGGACGGCAGCGCCGACGTCGTCCGCGCATTTTCCGACGCGCGGTTTCGGCTCGTCCGTCAGGCGAACTCCGGCCCCGGCGCAGCGCGAAATCATGGGCTGCTCCAATCTCAGGCTCCTTACGTCGCATTTCTCGACGCTGACGATCAGTGGCTGCCGGAATTCTTACAGTACAACCTCGCGGTGCTTGAGCGCTATCCTCAAGCCGCCGCGGTGGGCTCGGGCTGGTATCAGTATCCCGGGGGTCGGCCGGCCGCGAGGTGCTGGGCTGCGTGCGACATCGAGGAAGGACTAGTAACGGTTAGGCCGGACACGTGCGCAAAGCGCGTGGTCGCGCTGATCGCATATATGACTGCATGCACGGTGCTCGCTAGGACGGAAAGCATCCGGCGATGGGGCGGATTCTACGAATGCGGCTCCCGCTACGCGGAAGACGCGACGCTGTGGTTACGAGTCTTTCTGAACGAGCCGGTATATTTTCACTCGCAACCGCTCGTAAATATCGATGTAGGAGCCTCTGAACTCTGCCGGAACTATCGAGCGGTGCGGCCGATTGAGCCATTCTTGCTCGATCCGAATATCGTTCTTGACGCCTGCCCGGAGCAATTAATTCCGGTGCTCGAGCAATTCTTGAAGATACGCGCATGCAAGACGGCCTCCGTGCTCGGATACTGGGGCCACTGGCGCCGAGCGCGCCAGCTCATGGCGCGCTTCGTGACGGCAAACGACTGGCAAACGCCGCTTTTCCCCGTTGCCGTGTTGAGCTCGTCGCCACTGGTCAAGCCGGTCGGTTGGCTGGCGCGATCGTTCGTTAGGCGGTAGAAATAATTACCTAGCTGCCGAAGGGCCTCACATGGCGGGCGTTGCATAGGAGCGGCGAGGTCGAATCGCATGCGTCCATTTCGCGCCACGATAACTCGGTTTTTCTTTCTGTTGCTGTGTGCCTGTGGCGGACAGGCCGCCTTTATGCCGGCTTCGCAACAGCCGGCACTTCCGGCGACGGGCTTCACCAGCCCCGCACTCTCGTTACCTGGCCATTTTCTCTTTACCGAGTTCCTCGGGATAAACGACCGCGGCGATGTCGCGCTGGCCGCAAATGAACAAAGATCGACTGCTGCCTACGTCGGTCACTCGCCTTACGGACAAAAGGATTTCGAGAGGGTGCAGTTTCCGGGATCAATCGCGACGACGGTCACGGCTCTCAATAATACCGGCCTGGCGGTCGGCTACTATATCGACGCCCATGGAAACGTTGCCGGCTTCACCGAAAAGCGCGGCAGCTGGACCCATTATCGCGACCTCTCGGGCAGCACAGAATACCTTGGCGTTAACGATGCGGGCACGATCGTTGGCTTCATCACCGATCACCGCGGACGCCACCTTGCCTTCGAGCGCAATGCAAAGACCGGAGAGATCACCTACATCCGACCGGTGGGAAGTCTCGACGTCACCGCTACTGCGATCAACGAAGCTGGAACCATTGTCGGCTATCTGACGACGCGACGGGGACGCGTAGAAGGTTTTCTATGGAAGGCCGGCAGCGCGACGGAGTTTTCGTACCCGCGAGCGATCGAAACCAAGGCGCTGGGCATCAGCAAGGAAGGTTGCATCGTCGGCTTCTACGACGAGCCCTCAGGAAAGATGCGCGGTTTTCTTTTGCGCAGTCCAGCCGCCAACGCTCGATGGACGCCCTTCGACGCACCTAAAGCCCGCGGCCTTACGGTCTTGAGCGGCATCGATGGCCGCGGCGATCTGGTCGGCTACTATCGCGACGACGAGGGACACGCTCGGGCATTTCTCCTGCTCGGGAAGAAGCCGCCGGTGAACATGCCATTGGTCATTCCGGTATGGATGTCGGATACCAATGGCGGCCCGGACCCCGGTGCGACGCCGGACCGGCATCTCTTCGCAGCGATTCTGACCGGCTCCGATTCGAGCGCAACGATTGCACAGCACTGCCCGGGCGTAAGCAGCAGCTCGACCTGCCAGCCGTACAAATATATTGACCTGCTATACGATCAATGCCAGACGGCCGTGACGCTGGCCGCCTACCAGTGGGCCGACACCAACGACGAGACGGCATTTCAACACAACTATCCGAATGGAGAGACCTCCAGCAACCGCATAACCTACCAAGCAACGCCCAACCCGGACTGCAAACCGGATAGTCATAACGCGGACATGCGCATGAATCCGGCCGACCTCGCCTTCAATACCTACCTCTATACGAACGTCTGGACCGGAAAGAACTATGATGAGGATTTCCCGTCGCCTTACGGCGCTATGGAGGATCAGGCAGCCGTCCTCGCATACGTCGTCGTCGGCGGCGGGGGCTCCGGTGAGGTTTCAACCGAGTACAGCAGCGGCACGAAGCCGTCTGGCTTTGCCAACCAAATCGGCAAATCGAAATACCACGCGCTCACCGATTGGGAGACGGCGCTCGGCATTTTCGTCAACGGTGCCTGCGTTGCAACCTGCCTCAACATGGCCATCAACGGCGTGGCGACTGGCTATGGGAATGTAGCCGCCTGCAGCGTCGTTAGCAACGGTCACTGCCACGGGCAGTACCAATCGGGCGATATCGACAATCAAGCCGCGATCGACAACATCTGTAAAGCCGTCATCGGCGGGAATCTGAAATACCTTCAGGCCGAACGTCCGATCTTTGCGGGACGCTTCGGCTTCGAGTTTATGAATAGCCAAACGATGACGTTCGACATCAATACCGCGGCCAATCTCTACTCGCACACGTCCGACGGCTGCGCAACTACGAAGATCGTCGATATCGAAACCAGCTACGGCGAGGGTGGTCTCGGCGATGTTTCGGGGGGTTATCGAGTCCGGCTCGCGGCTTTGGCCTACCGCTGGCTGGTGCCCGATCCGTCGACCGGAATTCCCGATCGCGTGATCTCGGATCAGCTCACCGAGGACGGGACGTCAAACGAAGTGCCGTATTTCTTCGAGGATACCCTCGTACCATACGGACCCGAGACGACCGTGCCGAAATACACTTGGAACGGCTCGGTCCAGACCGTCGGCGGCGGTTGTCCATCGGCGAATGGCGACAAGGGCGGCGCCGTCGCTCTGCTGGTGAAGTGCGTCAGCTCGGCCGGCATCTATTGCCAGCAGTATCAGCACCTCTACATCGACGGCGCCGACTACGGTAAGGCCGCGGCCTGCCTCAACACGAGCAGCACCACGGAGAACATTATCAGCTCCTGGTTCAAGCACGATCCGATCTCGTCGTACCGAGACGAACTCTCGCTGCAAGGCGGCGAGTTGACGTCGGTGCCCTACCAAGGCGTTTCCGGAGGCTCAATCGCGCTAACCACATGCACGAACAAAACGTACTGCACCGGCCGAAACACGCTATCAACGCAGATCGCAGCGTTCAAAGGCGACGGCAGCGATCAGCTCTGTGGTCCCTGCGGCGTCATCTTGTTGCAGAACGAGTAAATCCGGGAAAATCTAGACGCCAGTCGCCTTTTCGAAGAATACTGAGTTCCCCTTGCCCTCGCGCAGAACGCTTCGCAACTTCCCATACCCCGTGCCGATGAAACCGTATGGAACCGGATCTATTGAGCTCCATATCGTATCGTTCAAGAAAGGATACTCGTGCGGCGGTCCGTCATTGATGATGCCTTTGACCTCGAACTCGTGGCGCTCGAGCGTCGTTAGTAGCTCGTCCAGCTTCTTCGCCGACAGCAGATGCGGATGGATCTCCATGAATATCTTGAGCCTCGGGCTCTGGGCGAGCGCCCGCTGCGCGCCCATCATGATCTCGTACTCGTGTCCTTCGACGTCCATGCGGAGCAAGGTGGGCCACCGACCGCCCAAATACTGGTCGATAAACGCGTCGACGGTCGTGGTTCTTACGTTGATTGTCTCAACCAGCTTCCCGCCGGCGTTCTTATGGAAGGAAGCCCAATTTAGTCGATCGTAGATATATAAATTCGCGTTCGCCTTCGCCGTCCCCGAACGCAAAGGGGAGTACCTGCACGTCCTGGATTCCATTCAACTCGAGATTGCGCTCTAAAAGGTTACGATTGAACGGAACGGGCTCGCAGGCAAAGATTTTCCCCCTCGTCGCAAGTCGATGCTCCAGCAGCACATAGTAACCAATATTCGCTCCGATATCCATCACTATGTCGTCTTCCTTGAGAAACCACTCGAGAAATTGCACCGAGAACTTCTCGCGGTTGCGATACAGATAGAGATCCCGAGATATCCCGGGGTCACCGAGATAAACGTACATGGGCATCCCATTCACGCTGACGATTTTGAATTTCTCGTGGTTGACCTTGTCGATCACGTTGTACTTCAGCTCTCCGTAGCGTTCGGCAAGGTATAGTTTCCCGCGGAAAAACAGCTCGCGAAGCCTTCCCTGCCTGATGTACTTGACGACGGAGCTGAAACGCGGGAGCGTCACGCGGTCACTTCCGCAACCTGTGCGACAGCCGATAATCGGGATTCTCCATCACATCCCAATTTCGAGGGTCGGCGACGCGATTCCGGTTTCGTCGCGTCAGTACGCTCGCTGCGAGCCGGCGAGATGACTTCGGTGGCCTCCAAACGTATTTTCAAAGGCTCGATCGCGCCGACGGCGTGCTCGAACGAAGGGTGCCGCACAGCCGTACGTCCCTGGGGGCCCGTCTCGAGGGAGGCCTCGCATCATACCAAGCGCGCTCGAAAGGCTCGGGGAGAACAACCCCTCATTGTCTTGGTGGACCCGTGTGCGGAGCGTCGAAACCGGAATCGAAATTGCTCTTGTCGCTGCTGCACCCCCTTTTTTGGGGTGGCACAGAGCGCGGGAAGGTGCCAGTATCCTTGGCAGGATGTTCCAGACCTGGCCAGGGCGCCTGACCCCCAGCGAACCACGCGCACGGCCCTCTTTCGGTGTAAAGGAGGAGCCTCGGTGCGGAGCATTCAGAACATTGCTAGAATGCTCGCTGTCAGGGAGATGGCGTCGCCCGTTCGAATCGCGATCTTTGTCTGTAACTAAGACCTGTATCGGAGGAATACGCCCGTGAACCTCAGCATTCGAAACATCGGCTTCGTTCTCGCTCTCGCCGCCGGAGCGGTCTTTCCATCGGCGTGCTCCAGTAACGCCGGCTTGCCGTTCAATCGTCCGCAGGCTTCTAATCCGCAAGCCGCGCAGCAGCTCGTAAGATCGCAGACGACCGGTCTAAACAAGATCCAGCACGTCGTCATAGTCATTCAGGAAAACCGCAGTCTTGATAATCTGTTTCAGGGCTTCCCTGGCGCCGATACACAGTCATACGGCTACGACCCCTCAGGAAATAAGATAGCATTGCAGCCAATACCGTTCGAAACCGAATGGGACGTTGGACACAGTTCGGCGTCGTTCTTCGCGGCTTGCAACGGCAAGGGAAGTTTTCCCGGTACCGATTGTCAGATGAATGGCTTCACTAAAGAGTACTGGAACTGCGGGTTGAGCGGCTATCCGGCTTGTCCAATTAAATATCCTCCGTACGCGTACGTGCCGGCCAGTGAGACAAAGCTCTACTTCGAGATGGGAGAGCAGTACGTTTTGGGCGATCGCATGTTCGCTTCGAATTTCGATGCAAGCAGCTTCGTTGCACACCAGTACCTCATTGCGGCACAGTCGGCTGCGGCCGTGAATTTTCCGAGCACGACCGAGTGGGGCTGCGAAGGAGGCAAATACGATACGATCGCAACGGTCTCGCAGCAACGGAAAATCGAGTATAATAAACGCGAGCAGGTCTGCTTTAACTACGAGACGCTTGGCGACGAGCTCGACGCTGCCAATATTTCGTGGCGATACTACACGGGGCCTACGCTGACCAATTATTGGAGCGCATACTCGGCGATCAACCATATCTATAATGGCTCGGACTGGAAAAAGGACAACATTACTCCGCAGAAGCAATTTCTCACCGACGTTCAGAATGGAACCTTGGCGGACGTAACTTGGATCACTCCTACTTGCCAAAATTCCGATCACGCGGGCTGCGGCGGAAACACGGGGCCTGAATGGGTCGCGTCGGTCGTCAATGCCGTCGGCCAGTCTAAGTTCTGGGATTCGACGGCCATCTTCGTGACGTGGGACGACTATGGCGGCTGGTACGACCACATTGCGCCGGTGATGCTCGACTATGACGGCCTCGGCATTCGGGTGCCGCTCTTGGCCATCTCGCCGTACGCGAAGCAAGGCTACGTCTCACACGTGCACTACGAGCTGGCGAGCATTCTGCGTTTCGTAGAGGATCGGTTTGGGCTCGCAAGGTTGTCCGCAAGCGACACCCGCGCCACCTCGCCGGCGGCAGACTGTTTTAACTTCAACCAGCAGCCTCGGCAGTTCAAAACGATCCAGGCCAAGCGGGGGAGAGATTACTTCATGCATCAACCGTTCGACCCGCGTCCGCCGGACAATGACTAAATCGTCCGCATAGTAAACGCGCGTGCAACTGAAGGATACCTTCGCCAATCGAACGATCCACGACAACTGGGAGTCGGTATATCGAGGCAACAAGCATCAAGATGACCTGAACGACCGGATCATGCACCGGA
The DNA here is from genome assembly GCA_963722595.1 of Vulcanimicrobiota bacterium. Lineage (GTDB taxonomy): Bacteria > Vulcanimicrobiota > Vulcanimicrobiia > Vulcanimicrobiales > Vulcanimicrobiaceae > Cybelea. Next base: position 1,326,865 of record CAVRNN010000001.1, read on the forward strand.
TCATGAACGCACTGCAAGCGCCACCGGGCAGCCTATTCCTGGACGCCGGGTGCGGCGTGGGCGACTATACCGCCCGGATCGCACGGTATGGGATGCGCTGCGTTGGAGTCGACATCTCGGATACAATCTTGGAAGACGCGCGGCGGCGAATAGCCCGCGACGGCTTAGAAGGGCGCGTCTCATTTCAAACCGCCGGGCTGGAACAACTCCGTTCTCAGACGATCAATTTGATTCCGTTCACTGTCGCGGAGTTCTGATGCATATACCGGACTGGAACGGGCCTGGTGGAGCTCTGCCAGGTCGTAAAGCCCGGAGGCACGTTAGTCATCCTCGAGAACAACCTAAAGTCGTTGGAAACGCGCCAGGCTCAGGTTGCTAAGAAGGCTCTCACGAAGAAAGTCTAGGGTCGTTCGGGTCGCCGGGGGATTGGAATTCTGGTCCGAGCAGAATGGGAATCCATTTGTCGTTCGGATCACAAGAAATCGAGCATCTCGAACGACTCTTACCGGCATTATGCATGAACGTCATTGCCAGGATGGCGGGCACATTTTGGGACATCAATCGATTTCCGTCGGGATTGGTCCGCAGTAGGATTATTGCATTTAACCGGGCATGGTTTTCGCTACATCTACGGCGGTCTGAAGTGAAGGTAACGTTATCCTTAGCGCGAAGGCAAGCTCACCTCACAACGAGATAAATCACCGCTTTGCAGCCCAAAAGAGGCCGCGATAAAAAGAACGTAGGAGCAACAGGCGCTTTATCGCGCGGCGCCTCAGGTTTTCCTGGAGGCCCCATTCTACGTATTCTCGCGAGAGTTGGAGAACGCGGAGGCCGACTGCATCGAGATTGCCAAGCCAAGACTTTTCCTCGAGAAAGCAGACCCCGACCCCGGCCGTATTTGCACCGAACTTTTTTACGAGCGGTGCCAAGGGCCGGCTGGAAGTAAGCTGATACACCAAACGGCTCGACACCGAATGAACAAAGCTGTTGCATAAGTGCTCGACCAGTGAAATGCGGCCTCCGGGGGCGAGCAGCGCAGCTCCGTCGGAAAGCGCCTTTCGCTGCATATTTCGGGTCCGACCATACGAATTTAGCACCAAATGGTGTACTACGTAGTTGAAGCAGACGAGATCGAAGCGACGATTGCCGAACACGTCCAGCATGTCTTCGGCGGAGCCCAGGTGAAGGTTTTTTCGAGGATGCGGAACGTTACGCTCGAGTTGGAATTTGGCATTGTCGAGAAGGTGCACGCGAGCAGCCGGGAAGCGATCGAGCATCCTATCCGCAAAATAACCCGTCCCGCCACCGACATCGAGAATTGAGAATTTCGCGACCGCCGAAATCCCGCTCGGCCAGGCCGGCAATTCTTTCAAAGATAAAATCCGATACGAGGTCGCCGTGAAAGTTTTGGAGCGACGCATTGCTAAGCTGCTTAATGCGATCCTGATCGCAGCTCGACGGGGTTTGGGACGCGGTCACGCTTTGTCGCTCGCCCCGTAGTCAGCCCTCTCGTTCGGCATTCTGGTAAACCATCGCCGGCAGCCGCTTGCGTGCAGTGCAAAGGTCGCAACGTTACTATGCCCCGGAGAGCCAATCCGATCGATTTGCAACCTGTCGCGGCCGCGTGAACACCATCGGTTTGACACGGTGAACGCGAAATCGTAGCCGGCTTCCGCCGTGGCAGCGAGAACGCGCTCTCCAATATCGCCCGGGCGACCATTCGGATAGGCCAAGGCCGTACACGGGAGGCCCGTCTGTTTTTCGATCGCGGTCCGGCTCTCCATCAGCTCCTCCCAGAGGCGTTCGGGTCCAAGATTGCTCAGGATGGGATGCGTGACGGTATGCGAGCCGATGTCAAAGCCGTCGGCGCAGAGGGAGCGCACGTCTTTCCAACTCATAAACTCCTGTACGGCGGGATCCGGCATCGGGTCGCATTGTGGTGTTCCGCTTGCCAAATATGCGATGAACTCACGACGGCGCACGTCCGAGCATTTCTTGCACGCCTCGACCATCGCAAAAGCCAGCAGTTGACGCGCCGCTTGTGTCTCCGGAACAGAATGGGCAATGCCTTCGGGATCCTCGAGCGACGTCCCACGCCACGCTAGAACCCGCGAAAAGACCTCATCAGGCCACAAGGCCCGCGTACCATCGATGTAGCCGGAAGCGATGAAAAACGCCGCCGGGAATCCCTTGCGACGCAAGAGCGGGGCCGCCAGCGTGGCGTTGTTGCGGTAGCCGTCGTCGAACGTCAGGAGTACGGGCGGCTTCGGGGGCCTTGATCCCCCATGCTTCCATCGCGCGAAATCAGCCAAGCCCACCGCCGTGCAGTGCGCCCCGAGCCAATCGAGATGCGCTTCGAACTCACTAATCGTGTGATGGTATCGGAAAGGTTCATCCTTTTCTTGGTCTACAATGGCATGGTAAACCAAGACGAGCGCCTCCCCGGCGTGCAATCGGACCGCGAACCGATCCATGCCGGCCCGCGCGAAAGCGGAAACGCCGGCTCTCTTCATCTCCTTGAGCATACGGTTTCCCGGACTCCTGTTTGACTAAAAGATCGTCAAGCCCGACGGACATACCACGCCGGTGTGGCTGCCTTTAATCTGTTGTCTTGGCCTAACGTCGCCGGTACTGTCCGAGTGATAAATGAGGATACGTTTGTCCAAATAGTTCGCAACGTACAGACGATTTCTCTTATCTAGCGCGACGCCATCGGGGCCATCCAGCAGCGTATCTTGACCCGCTATCATTCGAATCGGGGAAACATTACCATTCGCTCCGGCTGAGTAGACCGTAACGCTCGGTGGCTTGTAATAATTCGCCACGTAAATATTCAAGCCGGCATCTAGGGTAACCTGATAGGGCCCCTCGATCCGCGTATTCGAGCCGCTGATCGTAGCAATCGGCGTAGCGTTCCCCGTGCTTCCGGCAGCATAAACCGTCACCGAGTTAGCGCGCAGGTTCGGCACGTAGACGTTTCCGAGCGCATCTAACGTGAGGCTGGTGGGGCCGTCGAGTCCGGTGTTCGATCCCGCGATGGTCCCGATGGGCGAGGCGTTTCCGTTCGAACCAGGGGAGTAAATCGTTATGCTGCCGTCCGAACTGCCTCCGCCCGTTTTATTTGCTACGTAGATGTCTTCGTTGACTGGATCCACGGCGACGCCAAAAGGTTTGGCCAAGCCGGTGTTCGAGCCGCTAATGGTCGCCATCGGCGCGACGTTGCCCGTGGCGCCGGCGGCGTAAACCAGCACGGAATTCGCGCCGAAGTTCGCCACGTATATATTGCGGTTGGCATCGACCGCTACATCGCCGGGGTTGTTGATTCCCGTGTTGCCTCCGGCGATCTGTTGGAGCGGCGTCACGTCGCCGAATGTGCCCGCCGGATAGACCGTCACCGACCCCGCCGGATAAGCCGGGCTATATGGAATCGCCGTGTAAAGACAGGGGCATGATTCGCCCCTGTGGTTGGGCGCGAGTGCCGTTGCGGCCGGCGGCGCCGGCGTTGACGAACCGCCCGCGCATCCCGCAAGCAGCGAACCCACCACTGCCGCAATAACGTATTTTACATTTGCAAGCACCTTCGCGACCTCTCTTCGACTACTGCTAAAGCTATTGGACAAATTACACGTGTGCAAGAATCATAAAAATTCAAGGCACAGGCGCTCGCCCCGTATGCCAATGTTTCGCCGGGGGTAGTGTGCGTCCCCTATCGTGCCGACCGTGCGGCGAAGGAGATTTGAAGCGTTGGAATAGTACAAATTTACTAAATTTGGTGCCGCCTTGCGAGGCAAAAAGGTCCCGTGCTATGCTGCTTGCGTGCGGGCCCGCTGGCAATACAAGGTCGCGATTCAGTTTTTGCTCGCTCACCTGCCGGGTGGCGAAAACCTCAACAATCTCTTACAGCGCTGGGGTGGAAGCTTCTCCGACTCGGTGATTCGAGAGCGAGTACTCGAATTAGCGAGATTCCTGTCAAAACATCTCGACGTCACCGGGAAGTCTATTGTCGAAATCGGGACCGGCTGGGACGCAATAAACGCCCTGATGCTGTATCTGTTCGGTGCGCGAGTCGTCTACACGTACGACCATGTCCGCCACTTGAGATTCGATCTTGCGCGCAAGGTCGCACTCCAAATGCGAGCCGCAGCGCCGAGTATTGCTCAGATCAGCCGGATCGATCCTTTGCTTCTCGAGAAGCGCATCGCCGCTATCGAACCTGCCGCTAACCTTCAAGAATTGCTCCATGCCGCGCACATCAAGTATATAGCGCCCGGCGATGCAGCTCGTACTGGACTACCCGACAAGAGCGTTGACGTCGTTTATAGTTATTCCGTTTTAGAACACGTTCCTGAAGAGGTCGTCGCGTCGCTGACTCAGGAGGCGAAGCGCATTCTAGCCCCTGGTGGCATCGCTTTGCATAACATCAGCGAACACGATCATTACGTATCGTTCGACACTTCGATATCGAACGTTAACTTCCTAAAATACCCGGAATGGGCGTGGAAGTTCTTTATCCAGAACAAGATTAGCTACCACAACAGGCTTCGTGAGAAGCATTTTCTCGAGATCTTCACGGCAAACGGAGCCAGGATCGAATGGAAGGAAAGTGACCTCGAGCCCAGCGACGTCGAAGCGGTCAAGCGGATGAAGTACGATTCTCGTTTTGCCAGTTTGAGCGCCGAAGAACTCGCCGTTATACGCACCGCAGTCGTTCTTTCATATGATCCGGCGCCGTCTTCCGGAATGGTGAGCCTTCATGGGAATGGCGCCGTCGCAGGAATTAGTCCAGGGTGATTGGCGATGACCTCCTGAAAGAGCTGATGCGCGTTGGCATAATACCGCTCGGGCGAGTATGCGTCGAGGGATTCGCTTGCGGCAGTTGTGAGCGAACGGCATAGCTGAGTGTCGTTGAGTACTGCTGCAACGCTCCGTGCGATGGCTGCGACGTCGCCGGCGGGGACCAGTAAGCCATGCTCTCGGTCATGTATCATTTCGCCCACGCCGCCGACCGCCGTTGCTACGATCGGCAACTCCCAATCCATCGCCTCTAACAGAACGTTCGGCGAGCCTTCGCTATATGACGGCAGAACAAACACGTCCGCAGCCTCGTAATAGGCACCCACGTCGCGCTGATACCCCATGAAGCGCACCGAATCCGAGAGGCCTAATTGAGCACAAAGAGCCTCTAGGCGCGCAAGTTCGGGACCTTCGCCAAGCATAACTAAAACGACGGGAAAGCCGCACACGCGCTTGATCCCGGTCATCGCCCGGATGAGATCGGCATGGCCCTTCTCTTTCGATAATCTTCCCACGGAAAGGACGACGCGCGCGTCCGCCTGCAGGCGGAGCCCGTCGCGAACGTGAGCGCCGCCGTTCGTCCCTTGCGACCGCGAGCGCGCCACGATCGGCGAACGGTGCACGCTCAGCGCATCCTTCCTTATTCCGAGACGCTCGTTCAGATCGGCGGCGAAGGCATCGCAGGCGGTCATCACGCGGTCGGCGCCGTGTAACGACCATCGGTCAAGTTGCTCGTACGATCGCCACAGGAGACTCGTAGGCGTGTATCCGTGATGGAACGCAACCCACGCACGGCCGCGAGCAAGACCCGCTATCCGAACGAGGAAATGGCTCTTCGGGCTATGGGTCCAAAGCACGTGCGGCTGCCGCTTCTCTACGATTTCGCGAAGCTGCGAAAAGACCCCAAAGTCGAAGCGCCGGCGCTCACGAACGATGTCGATGCTTAACCCTTCCTCGCGAAACGCGGTGACGAATTCCGGCGCGGTTACAGTCCGGGAAAACGTCAGCATCGATATCTGCAGAGGCTGAGCAGTGCTCCCGAGCCGGCGCGCGTACCTAGCGAGCGTCAATACCGGCTTCACCTTGCCCGAAATGAACGTATCATCGAGCATGGCGAGCACGCGAATCGGAGTGGAGCCGGCGCTGGCGGAAGTCATACGCTTATTGTTGAAGTATGGCGAAACGCTTCCACCAAATAAACGCCCACGCTATCTTATAGGTCCTCCAATTTCGCGGAACGCTCGCTACAGACTATTAGCCGCTGCGTGAACGTACAGCGACGAGCCGTGCGTTCCTGTCTAATGGCACTGTTGTTTTCGGCCCTCGTTGAGAACAACCTTGCGCCGTGCTTGGCGGCGCAAGCGCCACCTTCGCACGGTGAACAAGTGTGGCTGACGGTAAGCGACATCCATCTCAATCTCTTCGATCACGCGCGGCGCCTCAGCCCCTACCAGACCGACACGAACGCAGCGCTCTTCGAATCGGCAATCGAGCGCATGAAACGCGCGGCTCCAAACGCCCGGGTTATCTTGCTGCCCGGCGACTTTCTCGCTCACGACTTCGCGCACAACGCCGGTCAGACCGGAGAAACGCCTGAACGAGCCGGAGTCCAAACGATGCGGTGGATCGCTGGAGCGTTCGAGCATGCGTTTCCGAAGGCTCAATTTGCGATTGCGCTCGGCAATAACGACGTGCCTTGCGGCGATTATCGAAGTGCCAACGGCAGCGCCTATCTGGCGGCAATAGCCCGGATTTGGCAGCCACTAGTCGATCGGGGCGGCGCTTCGCCGGACTTTGCCTCATCCTTCACGCTTGGCGGCTATTACGTCGCGAGGCTTCCTGTGCGTCGCCTGCGCCTTTTCGTTCTCAATACGGTCTTGCTCTCCAGTCGGTATAAGGGCGACTGTCGTGGAGACGATTTTGAGGCTCCCTCGAGAGAGCTGGCCTGGCTCCAGTCGGCGCTGCGTGCCGGTCCGGCCGGCGTGCGAAACGTCGTCATGATGCACATCCCGCCCGGATTCGATGCCGTTTCGACGGATTACGTGCGAAGAATTTTTGCGTGGCCGTTCCTGAAGCCGGGGTACAACCTGCCGCTTGTCGATGCCCTCGCGGTTCCTCGGGATCACGTCGAGTACGCTATCGCCGGCCACGCCCACCGCTTCGACTTTCGGCTTGCCGGCGATGTTCCTATCGTCGTGCTTGGATCGCTCTCTCCAATTTACGGCAATGATCCCACATTCAACGTGCTGCGCGTCTCACCGGATGGATCGTTACGAGACATGGACGTCTACGCCTTCGATGAGTATATGCACGCCTGGGTTGGTCCTCGGAGTTTCGATCGCATCTGGGGCTCCAGTCGCGTCGATGGGTCGACGCTCGTGCGCTTGCACGCGCGCTTAGAGAACGATGCCGCAGCGCGCACGCGCTGGAACTACCAAGCTGAAGGCTGGCCGTCCTATCTCACCGATACGCCCGGCGCATGGAGCGAGCACCGGTGGCGTGTCTCCTGGTGTGCGCAACGCTTTCTCGTATCCGGCTATGCGCGATGCGCCGGGGTCAAACAACGAGACTATCTTTTGTCGCTGATCCTTGCCGCGATCGCCGCTGCGCTGGCGGCTCTGGCACTGTATGTCCGCCGGCGCCGGCAGAGCTGAAAAGCGCCGCAACCGTCATATGCGCGATTATGCCCGGCGCGCCAAGAAGTTTCTCGCGAGCCGCTTTGCCGCGGAGACCGCCGTTGTGCCCGCGTGAACGACCGCAACTCGAGCGTTCCTTCGGGACACCGTCGTGTTTGAAATGTACTCCACGCCGGTCGCCAGCGACATCTTATAGTCCTGCGCACCGTGCGAAAAATTGAAGCTCTCGTATCCTTCTTCGATCGCCCGACGAACGCTCACACAACCCAACATAACGCCAGGCGAATATTGCGCGTAATCCGGATTGTGCGCGATCATGTAGGCCACTATCGTTCGCCTATTGCGATCGAAAAAGAAACCTTGCGTAGCCACCAGCGTTGATCCATCGTACATCGCGCAGACTTGGAACCGTTCCGATTGGTAGCAACGCCCGAGTAACTCGCCGATTATAGAACGACGCCTTTCGAAATCCTTTTTCCAGCGAAGGCTGTGAAGCCGCAAGAGCACATCAATGGCGTTGGTGGCCTCATCGAGCGATGCGACGTGAAAACGGTAGCCGGGTAACGATTCGAGTTTGCGCAAATGAGAGCGAATGGTGCGGCGCGTCGATCGGCCCCTTGAGTCGAGATATTCCTCCCAGGTCGACGGAAGCCGAACGTAGGGGCACGGTGTCGGTGAGCCGGAAGCGATGCGATAGCGGCTCGATGTGAACCGCTGGACAAGCGCAGTGATCCGGCTGTCCGCGTAGTTATTGAGCCTAAAGTTATCCCAGCCGAGGCCTTCGATTTTGTGCGCAAGCGCCGGAATGAAGCGCGACTCTTCTCCGCCGACTCCGAGCATACCGGTGAAGTCGGCGTGCGGGCTTAGACCGAGCGACAGGTCTCGCGTTAGCGCCGGTCCTCGCTCGGGGAATTGGCTCAACCTGAGCGGCAGAAAGGCGAGATATGGGCCGTCGCCGTCGCGCACGCCCAAGATGACCCAAGGTAGCGCTTCGGCGCTGAGGCACGCGGCAAGCCATTCCCACGACAGAAACAGGTTGGCCGCCGTATCGCGTTCGTAGAGTTCCTTCCAGAGAGGCCGAATATGCTCAAGCTGGTCGAGGCTCGAAAAGCGGTCGACAACCATGCCTATATCATTACATAGGGAAACAGTCATTTCATCGTCGCGCCGCGATTCGGGCGGGCTACCGGCAAGGGCGCGCGGCACGGTTAGACCGAGCCCTGAAGCAGTACTCGAAGCTTGCTACCTAAGCAAGGAAGCTACATAGGCAGGGAATTAGGGCGTAAGTCATCATTTCGGGGCCCCAACCCCTGGAAACCCGAGAAGGAATGTTGTACCCTACGGGTAGCGCGTAGTAATTTCTTACTAGGCGTCCGCCAAATCTCGACATAAGGATAACAAACGTGGCTCACTTCTTTGTGTTCTTCCTCGGTCTCATTCACCACATCCAGTTTCTCAACACTCCCGGCGGCATGGAATCCGCATTAAGCACCCCCGTCGTCGCGGCGATCACGACCTTCGGTAATCTCAGCTAACACAAGTTAGCAAAGAACCTTTAAAAATAGGGGTCCAGACGCAGGACTCTTTGTTCTCCAACGCCAAAACGCGACCACCATGAGGCCCGGCTTCGTATTGAGGCGGGCAGGAGACCGCCTTTTTGTACGCTCGCGTATTGGAGACTTCAGGGAGCCGCTTATCGTCCTTCGAGCTTTATAGCCAAGGGCGTCTTGACGCGTGCCTCCTGCAAAGCGCCGGGGCGACTTCCAGCCCCGAACGGATCCTGCGCGTTCGGGCTTTTATCCGCAAGAACAACCACATCGCGGCACTCGACATGCTCGCCGGTATCGAGGCCGCCGAGGCTGAAGAGGAGGCCCTCCTTCTGGCGCTCAAGTCCTCCTGCCACTCCTACCGCGGCGAGCTGGATCTCGCACGTGCGGCGCTCGCGGCCGTGCGGCCGTGGGAATACCGCCTGGATGTGAAGTTCGAGCTTGCGTATGCGCAGATTCTTATCGCTTGGACTGAAAGCGATCCGGATACAATGGATCGCGCGCTGCACGCAATCGACGTCAGCGCCGCGCCGAGCCTATACGGGCGCTGGCTCTACGCGCGTTCATGGCTAGCATCATTGCGCGGTGATTATCCTGAACAGCTGCGCGTGCTACAATGTGCAGCCGAGCATATTTCGAGCGCACCCGAAGCGCATGACGTGTTTCTGCTCGCGAAAACGATCCGCGCGATGTCACACCTCGTGCGCGAAATCTATGCGAAAGAGGCCTTCGCCTTCACTGTACGCATGGCCGAAACGCTGCCGTGGAACGAGGAGCTCGAGGCCGAGCGCTTTCTGACGTTGCGCAGCCTCGCGTGGGCGTTCGCCCTACGCGGGATGCACGAACGGGCGCTCCAGTGCGCGTACTTGGCGCGCGACATTGCCCCTTCTCGTATGTGGATAACGTCGTCGTACTGCGACCAAGCCTACCTCGCGCGCATGGCGCGCGAGAATCAGAGTTCCGACGCGCTGCTCGTCCACGCGGTGGCCTGTGCAAAAGAGACAAGCTGGACGTCGCAAGGGGAAGAGCGGGTGTCGCTTTTGGATCTCGCGGAAGTTGCCGCTGACCGCGATCCGGCAGTAGCGCGCGAGATCCTCGCCATTTACGATTCTATCTCGGCACCTTTGGCGCCGAAGCTCGCCCTAGCGCACGACTCACGCTTGGCGGCGCTGGAGGCCTATTCTCGGGGCGTTGTGCTGGGATGCTGCGGTGACCGGACCGGCGCCGTCGACCAACTCACCAGCGCCTACGCGACCTTCTGCTCCGTCGGCTATGCGTGGCGAGCGGCGGCCGCGGCGTTACGGATACACATGATCACCAACGAAGATGCCTGGCTGCGCTATGCAAGCGAAGCGGTAGCGGAGTTCACCGAAAGCTCGGTAGCGGAGCAGATCCGCAAGCACGCTGCGGCGGCTGTGGTGGACCCGCGGGTGGCAGCCCTTACCCCCGCCCAGCGGCGCGTCTTCGCGCTAATGTGCGAGGGCCTTGGCGACAAAGAGATTGCATTGCGTTTGGGCATCTCGCGCGAGACGGTCAAGAACCACGCGGTTCGCGTGCGTGCAGCTTTTGGTGTTCGCTCGCGTGCGGCGCTAATCGCCAGCACCCGCGACCTCGTCGCCGCGGTCTAGGCCTGCTCGTTAACGACGTTATCTGCAGATGATACCGGCACTTGCTGAGTCCATAGGACCAAAGAGCCCCGGCCTCTTTGACTTTTAGTTGGGCGAGATGATGCAATCGCGTGCCCTATCGTCACTGGGAGATGTCGGAGCTAGGTTCGACGGCGACCGAACGCCGCGCTCGATTCCCGAGCGGATTGCTGCGTGCGCAACCACCACGCCAGACGGTATCGCCGTCGTCGACGAAACTTGTCGACTAACGTACGCCGAACTGGAACACGAATCGACTCAGCTTGCTGCGCGACTGCGCGACGTCCGCGCGGGGCCGGAAGACGCTGTGGGACTGTTTCTTCGCCCCTCCGCGCAGTTTGTCATTGCGGCGTTGGCGGTGTTGAAAAGCGGCGCTGCCTATATACCGCTGGATCCCTCGACGCCGCTCAATCGGCTATCCGCGATTCTCGCCGATGCCGGCGTCGTGGCAGTCGTCACGTGCTCAGACCTCGCTGACGGCTTGTCCGAGGCTCCCTGGGCCGTAATCGTAATCGATCGCCCTGCCAAAAATGGCACCAGACGCTTCTCGCCGATGGAAATCGACCCTGATTCGCTGGCGTACATCATCTACACCTCCGGCTCGACTGGGCAACCAAAAGGCGTGGAAGTAACGCATGCAAATCTTTACAACCTCATCGACTGGCACCAGTCAGCCTTTGCGGTAACCGCGGCGGACCGGGCAAGCCAAGTCGCCGGTCTTGGATTCGACGCCGCGGTCTGGGAGATCTGGCCGTATCTTACCGCGGGCTCAAGCCTCTATATTGCCGACGAATCGACCCGGCGTTCGCCCGAAGCACTTCGCGACTGGCTCGTTACAGAAAAGATCACGATCGCCTTTATACCGACAGTTTTTGCCGAGCAGCTATTTCGCGCGGATTGGCCGGCTGAAACCACGCTCCGCTTGCTGCTAACGGGAGGCGATACGCTCCAGCGCAGGCCCGCTGCGGGGTTGCCATTCATCGTGATCAACAACTACGGCCCAACGGAATGCACGGTGGTCGCCACGTCGGGAACCGTTTCCCCCGAAAAAGGTGATTTGGACAGGCCGTCCATCGGCCGCCCCATTACGAACGCGACGGCGCTGGTTCTCGACGATGCGCTGCACCCCGTCGCAAACGGCGAACCCGGCGAGCTCTGCATCGGCGGGGCGCTTGTCGCGCGAGGATATCGCAATCTGCACGAGCTCACCGCAAGCCGCTTCGTTACGTACGCAACTGCGTCCGGTGAGTCGCTGCGCTTGTACCGAACCGGCGATCGTGCACGATTGCTGGAAACGGGCGAGATCGAGTTTCTCGGCCGGGTCGACGATCAGGTAAAGATTCGAGGCTACCGTATCGAGCTCGGTGAGATCGAGACGTGGCTCAGCCGCCATCCTGGAATCGCAGCCTGCACGGTTTCGGTCATTAGCGTCGGTGCGGGCGACCCCGCTCTTGCGGCTTACATCATTCCTAAGGCGGACGCGCGGCTAACGGAGTCTGAACTGCGTGAATATCTCGGAGCGAACCTGCCCGATTATATGGTCCCAGCATTCTTCGTTTTGATCGGCGCGTTGCCAGTTACGGCCAACGGAAAGCTCGACAAGGCGGCTCTTCCGGCTCCGCACGCAGAGAATCTTTTGCTCAACGCTTCCGCAACGAACGGCGAATTAAGCAGCGTGGAGGCGCAAATCGCCGGGTTAGTCGCATCACTGATAGGCCGGCCTGCAATCGGGGCAGATGAGAACTTTTTTATGATTGGCGGACATTCCATGTTAGGCGTGCAACTTGTTGCGCGCATTCGCGAAGTTTTCCACATAAAATTGCCCCTAAGGAATCTGTTCGCCGCCCCGACGGTGCGTGAGCTTTCGAGTGAAGTCGCACGGCTGATCGCTACGAATTAAGAAGAGTGCCGACCTCGATGACTGGTGTAGGCAACGAAGCCCCCCTCAGCCTCTACCATCTGCTGGATCCCGCCGTACTCGCAGATCCGTATCCGCTTTATCGGCGCCTCCGCACGGAGGACCCCATTCATTGGGACTCATACCTGCACGCCTGGGTGGTTACTCGGTACGCAGATGTCGTCACCGTGCTCTCACGTTTCTCCGCGGATCGCACGCCTTCTCCCGAGTATTTCCAGTCTTTAGGAGCTCCGCATGTCGGACCGGTCGCGAGAGTGATGGTGAAGCAGATGCTCTTTCTCGACCCGCCGGCGCACACCCGTTTACGGAAACTTGCCGCACCCGCATTCATGCCCGCGCGCATAAGCGTGCTGCGGGATCACATCGAAAAGATCGCGACGCAGCTCATCGACCGTGTGGTAGCGCGCGGAACCGGCCGGATGGAGTTGCTGGCCGACTTCGCGGAACCCCTTCCTGCAATCGTAACTGCCGAGATGCTGGGGGTGCCGGTAGAAGATCATCGCAAACTGAAGGACTGGTCTGCCGCATTTGCGGGGATGCTGGGAAATTTCCAGCACAATCCCGATCAGCTCGAGGGCGTATTGCACGCCGTAGAACGCCTGACCGCGTATTTTCAAGATGCGATTCGGGAGCAGCGTGAGAGTCCGCGCGAGGGTTTAGTCCAAACGCTTATGTCAAGCGAAGTGGACGGCGATCGGCTTACCGACGACGAGGTTGTCGCCAACTGCATCGTCACCATGGTGGGCGGTCAAGAGACTACCACAAACCTGATCGCGAACGGGATCCTGACACTTTTGCGTAATCCCAATCAACTTGCAAGGCTTCGCACCGATCATGAAATAATGCCCGCGGCCGTCGAGGAACTGCTTCGCTACGAAAGCCCAAGCCAACACACCGCCCGTTTGGCTCCCGACGACCTCGAGCTTGGCGGAAAGCGACTCAAGAAGAAGCAAGCGGTGATCGCCGTCATGGCCGCCGGTAACCGGGATCCCGAGCGATTTCCAGATCCAGACCGCCTTGACTTCGATCGGCCCGATAACCGGCACCTGGCCTTCGGATGGGCGGCGCATTTTTGCTTTGGTGCACCGTTGGCACGGCTTGAAGCGCACGTAGCGTTCGAAGCACTCCTGCGCAGGTTTCGAACGCTCGAGCTTACGGGCGATGAGCTCGTGTGGCGCGAGAACCTCGGTTTGCGGGGCCTGGAAGCCCTTCCGCTTTGGTATGAAGCGAAGCCGTGAGTTAGGAACGTCAACCCAAGCGGCAGCCCTCCGAGTACGAGGGCGATGCTAGCATCGAATAGCTCGATCGGCTGGGATGAGCTTCTTACGGCCGCGCACGCCTGGCAAGCGCGCCCAAGCCGGTTTCGCGCGGCTGGAGTGCGCGACCGATGGCTGTCCCAACTCTCCCCGGAAGAGCGCGCGTACTACGAGCGGCTGCGAACCGATGAAATGCGAGAAAACTATTTGGCCGCCCGCGTGCTGTGCCGCACGACACTCTCGAGGTATACGGGGGTGGACCCGTCCGAGTGGCGGTTTGGCAAAGGTGTGCATAACAAGCCAATACTCGTTGAGCCGGATACTTTCAAATCACTACGTTTCAATCTAACGCATACCAATGATTTGGTGATGTGCGTCGTTAGTCGTGCCTGCGAGGTGGGCGTGGACGCCGAAGATACCTCGCGACCCGTCAATGCGTCGCTCGTGGCGCGCCATTTCTTTTCCCACCGTCAGGCGGCGCGACTTGCAAGTTTGCCTCCGCGCGAGCGGGGGAAGCGGTTCTTCGAGCAATGGGTTCTGAAAGAGGCGTATGTCAAAGCGACCGGCGATGGGCTAACGAATACGCCCGAACTATTGACGGTCGAGCAGCGCGAAGATGGGCGGCCTGTTGCCCTTGGACGTTGTCAATTTTCCCTCTATTGGCCGGATTCGAATCATGTTGCCGCTGCCGCCGCCCTTCGGGCTGATCGGGCCGGTTTTGTCACGTTCAAGTGGTTGATAGCTGATTTATGATGTCCACCTGAAGCGGTTTTCGGCCCAACACGGACCGGACAGTTCACTTTCGGGAGCCTGATCGCCGACTTACACTGGCTTAAGTTCGCGAAGCCGGCAAACTCGTAACCGAATATTTCAGGGCCCTATTCGACGATATGGATATTGCTTTGGGTGATCCCCGTTGTCGGAATATATAAGTGTGAGGCGTTGTCGCCCCAGCCGATCTTGCCGCCGTCGCCTTCATTCTCAACTTCGGTGAAGAAAGCGTTCCAGGCCGGCTGTTCCCCGACGATCGTAAACGTCGCGTTATCGAGCCCTAACAGAGTCCACGGACTGCAACCTCCGCAGCGCGTCGCGGGCATCAACCCGTAGTCGTGCATTTGATGCAGCAGCGTTTTGACCCACGCGTGATCCGGCAGTGCGTTGATCTCTGCGTCAGTCAAGTCGAGCCAGATACGTTCGCCATACTCTGGACCTGACAAGCAGGTGCCGTTGCTTCCTGCAGCGGGCCAAACAAACTTCGGTGACGGACATTTCAGACCGACGTAGACGGCGTGCGCGATGCTGCCCGCGACGATCTCGCGCGGGTCGAGCATACCCGTCTGCAATGGGACGTTAGATTCAATCGCTCCTCCCTTGCAACGGCCGTTGTTTTCCAGCGAAGTGGTGGTGCACTGATCGGCGAACCCGACGCTGAGCGAGCCGCCGCCGGAGACCGGAGTAATCGTTCCCTGTCCGGTCCCGTGATCATTGAATTCCCAAAAATCGAATTCCGTTCCCGCCGAAAGGTTAATGACGGTCGCATGATGGTCGCCGTCGATCGACGCATGGGCACCATTCGGAATATTTATGGGAACTCCTGAGAGAAAACCACAACCGCCAAACAGCGAGCACGTCACGCTGTATGTTGGATCACTCGCGGTCGCGAAGTAGATCGGGTCGGTATCGCTTTGTCCCTGACCGTTCGTGCCAGGCTCGGCTTCCTGAATCTCGGCCAATGAGAATGTCCCATTCATCATCTGCGAAACTTCCGACGCGGAGTTGGGATCGAGCTGCGGGTTGCATGGGTCCGACTTACAGATAGGGACGTCAAATGGATTAGATTGAAACGGAAACTGCCAGCCTTCTGGGGGCGGCGTTTGGATAGCGGGACTTACACTGTGCGCGATCGGTGATTGCGGAGTCGGCGCATCTCCAACGCCGTTTCCGCTACAGGCGGCCGCCAACATCAAACATACTGCAACTAGAAATTTATTCACAATAACGATCCCCCAATTTTTCCGCGTTACGTTCTCCGCCTATTATTGCCACCCCCCTTTTTAGCGGTTTGGACCCGAGAAACGGTTGCCAGCTTTCCGAGACGTTGAATTTTGTTCACGCGTCAACGAAATTCCGCCATGGTTCTGAGCGCATCGCGTTCACGCCACCGGGCGTGCTCGGCGCGGTTGCGATTTTAACGCGGCCTGGCAACCGAATAGCAAACGCCTTATCGTACCCGCGGATCGGGGTACCGGCCGCTCCCCGCTCTATGCCTTGCATCTGGAGCGGATTTGTGAGACACTGCTCCCCACAGCAAGCGCGATCTTTCGAGTGGTCGATAAGTAGCGCCGCCGAAAGACAGGCTTTCACTATCTCCTTTGTTTTAGACGTTCTCTGCATGTCGCCGCACTTCGCGGCATCGACGACCCATGTCGAGTCGACGCCGACCCGCCGCGCGGTTATTTCCCGTGCGCTTTAGCTAGTTGCGACATCTTCGCGAGCACTCCAAGCGGGAGTGGCTTGCTAACCGCCGCGCAACACTGCTCTTGACTCCGACTCGCGAGTCAGCGCTGCAGATTGCGCAGAGTCTCGGGCAAAGCCCCCGCTAAAATCGAAGAAGGGAAGTTCGTCATTCCACGACGCAACCGAAATCGCAGGGATAATCCGCGGCCATCGAAAGCCAAGGCCGTGAAGGACACCAGAGAAGCGCCCTTGGAGGCTTTTGGCAGCATCCGCCAGGTCTTTCCCAGCACGACCTTTTCCGTCGAGCTGAATAACGGCCATACCATTTTAGCGCATATCGCCGGCCGTTTGCGCCGGCATCACATCAAGATTCTTCCGGGTGACCGCGTAGAGATCGAAATTTCGCCATACGATTTGACGAAAGGACGCATCGTTTACCGCTATCGCGCCGGCGAGGAACGCCGGTCGTCTTGACGGACGGCTACTGAGACCGAGGAGGCTCAAATGTATACAGACGAAATCCTTAACTGCGTCGATTGCGGACGCGCTTTCCCCTTCACAGCGAACGAGCAGGAGTTCTTTGCAAGCAAAGGATTCACGAACAAACCCAGCCGATGCGGCGATTGCCGCGCAGCGCGTAAAGCGGCCAACGGCGGTCGAAGCGGAGCCAGAGGCGGAAGCTACGACCAGCGCGAGACGTTCAAGGCCACATGCAGCCAATGCGGCGGCGTAGCGGAAGTTCCGTTTCAGCCGCGCGGCGACAGGCCGGTCTACTGCCGGGACTGCTTCGCAGCGCGCCCAAACTACCGCTAAGACGTTGAGCGGCCGTTTTCGCGCAGGGGCGAACCGCGTTGGCTTGCTCGGCATTCACGTAGGCGCGCTAACGGGGTTCTTGCCAGGCATATTTCATTGGAGTGGCCCAATCGTCGCGGCCGTTCTGCTGTACCTGACCGGTGGGCTCGGCGTCACACTGTGCTACCACCGGTCCTTGACACATCGTGGGCTACGCATGCGTAAACCGCTGGAGTATGCGTTTGCGATCCTTGGGGCGCTGGCGCTGCAAGGCGATCCCATACGCTGGGTCGCGATCCATCGCAAACATCATGCGCATGCGGACGCCGAGGGCGATCCTCACGGACGCAACGTGAGCTTTCGCTGGGCTCACATTTGCTGGCTGACCGAGATTAACGACGCGCTGCCGACGACTGCCGAGCTGGTTCGGTACGCGCCGGATCTTCATGCGCAGAGATTCTATCGGACGCTGCGGTACCTCCACGTGCCCTTGCAACTCGTTCTTGCCGTACTGTTATTCGCGCTTGGCGGGTGGACTTGGGTTGCATGGGGCATCTTCGTTCGACTGGTGATTAGCTATCACGCGACGTGGCTGGTCAACAGCGCCGCGCACTCGCTCGGGTATCGAACGTATCCTACGGGAGACCTTTCGACGAACTGCTGGTGGGTCGCGCTCATCTCGTGGGGCGAGGGGTGGCATAACAATCACCATGCATTCCCGTATTCCGCCCGACACGGACTACGGTGGTTTGAAGTCGACCTCACTTGGTGGAGTGTTAGGATATTGGCTCTGCTGCAGCTCGTCGATCGTGTTCGAATCCCAGCCGCAGCGGCCCTACGGCGTAGCGTAGAGACTTAGCTTGCCCTCACTCTAAATGTGCCTGACGCGCAAATTTGGGCGATGCGTTCGTGGCTCAGTCGCAAGAACGTCACATTGGCATACACGAACGGCTCGCCCGCCTCGGCCGCCTCGTAATGCGCCCGTGCGCCGGAGTTGAGTGACGGGCGCTCACGCAGCGTCTGGCTCTTGAAGTTCACGCTGTAGGCGCAACGCTCTGCAAAGAGGCTAACTTGCCCGCGAGCGTTGGCGTAGCCGCCATAAATCGGCTCTGATGATTGACTGAAGAGGCCGCCCTTGCTTTTGCGAGCGATTTCCAGAACGGCAATTGGTGCTCGCGGAGTTTCCATGTTGCGAGAAGATATTCGTCGTTCAGGCCGATTCGGCCTACGATAGGTCCACCGTTCTTCGCGCAGGACTAGAATGGCAATGTCCCCGTCGCGAGGTCCTGCACCGTAACCGAACGAATTCTAGAACCTGAAAGTGCTAAATTGCCGCCATTAGCAATGGCGATCACAAGCCGGGGCTTACGAGCTCCAGGGCAAGCTTCATGACTACGACTTCAGCGCGCCGATTATCACTTGGTCCGAATCCCTGAGCAACACGTCGGTGAGCGCGAAACCTGCTTTTTGGAGCAGGCGGATCCAGCCGGCGACGGACATGCCATCATCGATATGGTTTGCAAGGCGAGGACCCAAGAGCTTTGTATGGTCATAGCCAAGAAGCTCGTTCGCCCTCGACCAGAACCGTTCCCAATTCTCGCGCGAGTATCGGGGAGGCTGCTCCGCCTTCCATTCCTCGAATCCGGCCGCAAACTGAACCTCGGAAGAGACAGGTTCAGCAAATACGAACACACCCCCGCTGCGTAGGAGCGCGTGAATGTCCTTGATCAGCAGCTCCGCGTGCGTGACATCGAACCAATGAAGAGCGTTTACCGTCGCGACGACGTCGTAGTCGGAGGACAGACCGTCTTGCCAGCCGTGATCATTTAGATCGGAAACGGCGATCTTGCCGGGAACCTGATCCCGTCGATTTACGCCAGCGCAGATTACCGTCAAGAACGGGTCCCGATCCACGCAGTCAATCCGCGCATTCGGATATTCGTGTTGAATTGCGCGTCCCACGTCGCCCGGGCCGCAACACAAGTCGAGAACGCGCACGGGCTGATTACGCGGAAAGGGAAGCGCCGAGGCGATTAGCCGAAGATCGCGGGGTTTTGAGACGCCTTGCTCAGCCCACCATAATTCCGGTAATTCGTCAAGATGGTTACTGATCTTCGCTTCGATCTCTGCCTGGCTGATTGGAGGGGACTTCATGGGCTGTTACTCCTAGCTTCCGATCAGCGGTAGCGCCGGTTCGAGCGCGGCGAGACGTGAAGCTCGAATCCACGCTCCTCCGCAACGACCCTCTACTGGCAACTTATTTATGGCGTATGAACCACAAATTCTCCGCACGAATTGAGCGATGCCAGCGTACGTATGCTTAGGCTCGGGATTGGTGAATAACTGCCGCTGCCGGAGCACATCGGGACAATCCAGAGGGTGCACGCTTGAGACTTAGAGCGCCTCTGGGGGACTTCGTCGGAAAATCTGAGCCTCAAGCTCCACATTCTTCATATCCCGTACGCTCGCTTACTTGACAAAGCAACAAAGTGCGAGCATGTTTATTCCCCCACTTTACTCTGGTGAAAAGAGGTTCGCGCGCGGGCTTCAACTACTTCGCAAACACGCGCGGAGTTTTCATTCAAAATGGAACGGCGTTACTTCGTTCGCATGGCCACGACAGGTTTCTCTGGGGCATACCTGTCGCTTGTTGCGTGCGCTAATCCAAAGACGACGAAAAGCCCTGCCGAAAGGAGTCCACCGATGACGACAGTTGTGCAACAAACGGGCAGCGGTACCACCGCTATTCGCCCGTTTCCTCATGTGAACGTTCCGGAGTCGGAACTTGACGATTTGCGCCGCCGCATCAAGGCGACGCGGTGGCCCTCGAAAGAGCTCGTCGCGGACCAGTCGCAAGGTGTGCAACTGGCGACGACTCAGACGCTGGCAAGCTATTGGGCGACCGAGTACGATTGGCGGAACCTTGAGGCTCGGCTGAACGCGATTCCGCAGTTCGTCACCGAGATCGATGGACAGGACATTCAATTCATCCACGTCCGCTCGAAGCACGAAAATGCGCTGCCGCTCATCATCACACATGGCTGGCCCGGCTCGATCATCGAGCAGATGAAGGTTATTGGTCCGCTGACCGACCCCACGGCCCACGGTGCGAGCGCGTCAGACGCTTTCCATCTCGTGGTTCCCTCGATACCGGGTTATGGGTATTCCCCCGAGCCGACCACGCTGGGCTGGGATCCCATCCGCATTGCCAAAGCCTGGGTCGCGCTGATGAAGCGTCTTGGATACAACCAGTTCGTTGCGCAAGGCGGCGATTGGGGCGCGTCCATCACGCAACAAATGGCTTTGTTCGCGCCAGAGAACGTGCTGGGTATCCACAGCAACATGCCCGGCACCGTTCCGGCCGACACTTTAGCGAAGGCAATTGCCAACGCTCCGCCGCCCGCCGGGCTCGCAGGCGACGAGCTGCACGCGTATCGGCAGCTAGCTGACTTTTACACGCATCACCTCGGGTACGCCGTCGAGATGGCGAACCGCCCGGAGACGCTCTACGGATTGATGGACTCGCCCGTTGGCCTTGCGGCCTGGATTCTGGATCATGACAAGGACAGCTATGAGATGATCGCGCCGGCCTTCTTCGGGCACCCCGGTGGCCTTTCACGCGATGACGTGCTCGACAACATCACCATGTACTGGCTGACGAAGACGGCAATCTCCTCGGCGCGCCTCTACTGGGAAAACAAGCTCGGCTTCTTTAACGTCGTGGGCGTGAATATCCCAGTGGGCGTGAGCGCGTTTCCGCACGAGATCTATACGGCACCGCGGAGCTGGGCGGAGAAGGCATATCCCAAACTGGTGTTTTACAAGAAGCACGACGTGGGCGGCCACTTTGCCGCCTGGGAACAGCCGCAACTCTTCTCTGAAGACGTTCGCGCTACGTTCCGGTCGCTGCGAACGGGCAACGCGTGATGCGACGCCCAATCGCGGTCGCGGAGGTTGCCGCCGTGTCCCTTGGCCTCGAGAACAGCGAGCCGCCGTTCGATCAAACGGACCCAGAGAACCTTCGAACGATTGGAGAGCCAATGTCTTACAAACCCACCTACGATCGGCGCGCCTTCTTGCGCAACACCGGCTTAACCCTCGCGGCCGCGCAGCTTGCCGCCGCCGACATCGCGAAAGCGCAGGCCGGAACGAGCACGTCCTTTGCCTCGATACGGCAGGTCAATGCCGGCCTCCTGAACATCGGCTACGCCGAAGCCGGCCCTGCCGACGGTCCCGCGGTCGTGCTGCTTCACGGCTGGCCGTATGACATCCACAGCTACGTCGAGGTCGCGCCCTTGCTCGCCGCGCACGGTTATCGCGTCATCGTTCCCTATCTCCGCGGCTACGGCTCGACGCGCTTTCTTTCGAGCGAGACGTTCCGCAACGCGCAGCAATCGGTCGTCGCACTCGACGTGATTGCGTTGATGGACGCGCTCAAAATTCAGAAAGCCACCGTCGCCGGCTTTGACTGGGGCGCGCGCACAGCGGACGTCATGGCAGTACTATGGCCGGAACGCTGCAAGGCAATCGTTTCCGTCAGCGGCTATCTGATTAGCAGCCCCGCGGGCAACCAGATACCGTGGCCGCCCCAGGCTGCATTCGCATTTTGGTACCAGTATTATTTCGCCACGGAAGTCGGCAAGGCCGGCTATGCGAAATACCTCGATGAGTTCAATAAGTTCATCTGGCACCAGGCTTCGCCGAAGTGGAAGTTCGATGATGCCACGTACAACCGCACAGCAGCTTCCTTCAACAACCCGGACCATGTTGACATTGTGATGCACGATTATCGCTGGCGGCTCGGCCTAGCGGATGGTGAGCGGAAATATGACGAGCTCGAAAAGCGGCTGGCCGCGCTTCCTATCGTCACCGTGCCGGCCATCACCATGGAAGGCGACTCCAACGGGGCAATCCACGCGCCCAGCACAGCCTATCGCAACAAGTTCTCCGGAAAGTATGACTACCGGCTCATCACCGGCGGCGTCGGCCACAACATTCCGCAGGAAGCCCCGCAGGCCTTTGCCGATGCCGTCATCGCCGTCGATGCTTACAACTAACAAATCGTCGGCGTCTTTTGGGAAAGCGGAACTTGCGGTTTCGCCTCGGATTGACGATTTCGCGCCGCGATTGCACAAAGTACGAATCGAGCTCGTTGATGCAAACCACCATCCAATCGACGAGGGAACCGTCGAGTTTATTGTGCCCGCGCATTAAACTATAACTTCAATTGGAGGGATCAATGGACGAAGTACAAGTAGAGCAGAAAAGCTATCAGATGCCACCGCAGGAGGGATTTACCGTCGCTCACTTTCTCACAGTAGCCGACCTCAAGCGATCCGCCGAGTTCTACAAAACGGTCTTCGGCGGGGAAATTGTGAGCATGGGCGATGGAGACGCACCGCCGTACATCAAGATCGCAAACACGTGGCTCATAATCAACGTTGGGGGCGGTCCGACACCTGACAAACCAACGGTGACGCTCCGCCCCCCTCCCGACCCCAATGAGATCAGTAGCTTCATGAATATCCGCGTAGCAGATATTCAAGCGTGCTACGAGTTATGGAAGAGTCGGGGTGCGACGTTTCTCACTGAACCTCTGGACAAGTATGGTGAGACGCGCTGCTACATCCGCGATCCTGACGGTTACATCATCGAGGTCGGGCAAAGCAAAGCTGGGGTCCTTTATGGATAAGAAGTGGTTAAAGACAAAGTTGTAGTAATAACGGGCGCATCGCACGGCATCGGCGCAATGTTAGTAACTGCGCATGGCGAAGCCGGATTTAGGCCGTTAACCGGTCGCTTCGAAAAGGGAGCGCCTGATGCCGCACGCTTGTTTCATCTAAACGACACGTGAAAGCATCTGTTGTGAGCGCGTACGGCGGTCCGGAAGTGATGAAATATCAAGACATGCCGGATCCGGAGCTGGGCGTGGGCGACGTCCTCGTCAAGGTGGCCGGCATCGGCATCAACCCGGAAGACATGCTCGAGCGCAACGGCGACTTGAAGGATCGGTGGCAGTTGCAATTTCCGGCGATCATCGGTCTGGACGTGTCGGGAACGGTGATCGCGACGGGTGACGGCGTCACCGACCTCAACGCCGGCGACCGTGTCTGCGGGTGGTCGTACCACACGTATGCTGAACTGGTCGCCGACAAGGCGACTCTTTTCGCCAAAGTGCCCGCGGCCATGAACCTGGTCGACGCAGCCGCGATTCCGCTCGTGGGCCTTACGGGAAGCCAAATGGTGTCCGTCCCAAGCGGGTTGCAGCCAGGCCAGACGGTGCTGGTCTCCGGCGCGGCGGGCGCCGTCGGTCGTTGTGCCGTCTACATGGCGAAGGTATCGGGCGCGCGCGTGATCGCGGGCGTGCGGCGTTTTCAGCTCGACCAGGCGGCCAGCATCGGCGCGGACGAAACGATTGCTCTCGACGACCCGCGGGCCTTCGCGACGATTCCGCAAGTCGACATCGTGGCGAACACCCTTCGCGGGAAACCCGCGACGGATCTACTCGCGAAGGTCAAGGGCGGCGGGACGTTTGTATCGGTGACGGGAGAGCCCGAGGGCGCCATGGACTACCCGAAGGTGCGCGTCGTTTCGTTCCGCTCAAAGCAAGACCGAGCGGGCATCGCCTTCATCGCCGATGCCGTAAACGCCGGCAAGATGACGATCCCGATCGGCCGCCGCGAGGAGCTGAAGAACGCGGGTGCCGCGCAAGCCGCGTTCACGAAGGGCGGTATCGGTAAGGTGCTGCTCGCCCCGTGAGTAGGCGCCAGTTTTCTCTCGACGACGCTCGCACTCGCACTCCTCTGCCTTGCGATGGGCGACACCTCCTCAGGCGCTGCAGGAGTGCCGCGCGGATGGCTCCGTCAAATGCCGGTATAAATGCTCTCTATCTGAAATGGAGTCGTTAATGGACGAAGTACAAATCGAACAAAAGAGCTATGAGATGCCCCCGCGCGAGGGGTTCACCGTCACACATTTCATCACAGTTGCCGACATCGACCGATCGGCTGATTTTTATGAAAAGGTCTTCGGCGGCCGCATTCTGAGCAGAGGCGACAGCAAGGGTGCGTCTGGGCACATTCAGATCGCGAATACTTGGCTGATTGTCAACGTCGGGGGCGGGCCCACCCCGGACAAGCCATCGATAACGCTCAGCGTCCCCACCGACCCGGATAAGGTCAGCAGTTTTATGAATATCCGCGTTGCGGATATTCAAGCGTGCTATGAGCTATGGCGAAGGCGAGGAGCCGAATTCATCACGGAACCAAAGGACAAGTATGGCGAGACGCGCTGCTACATCCGCGATCCCGACGGTTATATCATAGAGGTTGGGCAAAGCAAGCCGGACTTCACGTACGGCTAAGGCTCGGCCCGGTCGGCTACCGGCGTGATCGATGAAAAGGTTGCGATAATCACCGGTGCTTCACACGGAATCGGCGTGGGCCTAGTCGCCGCATACCGCGATGCAGGCTTCAAGGTGATCGCCAGCTCTCTCTCAATCGAACGCAGCACAGACTCGAACGTGCTCAGCGTTGCGGGCGACATCAGTAACCCCAAGACCGCCGACCTCATTATGATTGAGGGCGTTGATAAATTCGGCCGGCTCGACACACTAGTTAATAATGCGGGAGCCTACATTTCGAAACCATTCACGCAGTACACCCCGGCTGACTATGACTTGATGCTCTCAACGAACCTCGCCGGGTTTTTCCACATTACGCAGCGCGCGGTGCATGTGATGGAGGCCCAAGGTTGGGGTCATATCGTCAACATCACGGCGACGGTAGCCGAACAACCTGTCAAAGGTGTTCCGGCGGCGCTAGCATCGTTGGCTAAAGGCGGCTTGAACTCAGTGACGAAGGCACTCGCGATCGAATACGCGTCGTGTGGCATCCGGGTGAATGCGGTCTCACCGATAGTCATCAGGACGCATCCGGAGGCATCGTACGCCGGACTCGAAGCGCAGACCCCGCTCGAGCGAATTGGAGAAATCCAAGACGTCGTCTCTGCCGTGATGTATTTGGAAAGCGCCCCGTACGTAACCGGAGAAATTTCCCATGTAGATGGGGGTCAAAGCGCGGGCCACTGGTAGGTCGGCACGTGCCGCGATCGCTACGACTGATGCCACTCCCAACTGCCTTCGCAGCGATCCGGCTCTCAAAATGGTCACCAAAAGTTGAGATCTAACACCCGGGCTATACTTACGATAAGTGCATCAGTGGGCCAAACAAAGTCCCTTGGTCTCGAGAACAGCGGAGGCGCCCGCTCAATGCGCTATGGGGTGTTCTCAGCGGTTCGTGTTCGCTGACACACGGGTTTTGCGAAATGGTCGCTGGCAGGTGGTACAGTCGGAAGACTTGATAGCGTCTGCCTCCCGCTAGTACGTGGGAAGCGCTTTCCAATCCAACGTTGACGACGGTGAGGAAGTTATCTCAATGGACGAAGTTCACCGATCAACTCGCCGAGCCTCTTAGCAGCTTTCCTGACTTCTCGGCCTCCGCTCGATAAACGACGCAGCAGCTACTCCGTTCGCACTGCCGTGACACTAGGCGCGTTGGAGACGGAGTTTGCGGGCGCCGACTGCCATTACGAACAGCAGAAGCGAGGCCAGCGTGAAGCCGGGTGCGTAGGCGCCTTGCGTGAAGTCGAACGTCGTGCGATTCATCGGACCGAGATACCAGAGCACGAGGAAAACGATTTCAAAGAGCCGTGTCGTGCCGGAGAGCGCACCGCACGCGAGCGCCAGCGTCGGAACGAAGATGGCGCCGGCGAGGATACCTTCGATGCCGCTGAGGTTCCCGACGTGCGCCCAATGGACGAGCGAACCGCCCGCCGTTGCGACGGCGAGCAGCACCCCGCCAAGCCACTGTGCGACGAACTGCCGGCGAATCGGATGAAGCGTCGGGTAGATGAACTGCTCGGTCGCGCAGACGGCCTCCCGAGTGCCCAACTGCGACCACTGCAGCATCGGCCAGATCCACGCTAGTCCGACGACGAGGCTCTGTGCTTTGGCGTCCACAAAAAGCTGAGCTATCCACAGCCCGGCAGCCACGACGTACCACCAAAAGCTCAGACCGCGCACCAGGAGCCGCAGCTCGGCGAGCACGATCGCGCCGAAATCGCTGGCGGAGAGCACGTCGATCATCGGGCCGGTCGCGCGCGTTACGGCCGCTTGCCACCGGGCCGCAACGGCGTTGCGTTTCGCGTGTTCGGCTGTGCGCGCAGGTTTGTCGAAGCGATCGAAGAACAGCGCCGCGGCGGCGACGACGCCGAGCGCAACGGCAAACCACGTCAAACGCTCGACAACGTCGGTTCCGGTCCACAGAAACGCGGAAAAGGTGAAGAAGTGATGCGCGCGTTCGCCGACGGCGCCGATTTCAATATCGTTCAACCGTGCGTGCGGATCGACGTGCAAGACCCCGGCCCAGACCTGGCCCATGACGAGATTTCCGCCAAGCATGTCTCTCCACCACGGCACGTGGCGCACCTCGGCCTGAAAGCTCCAGATCAAATACCACGTCCAGAGGGCAAAATAGGCCACGTTGCCTAGACCGCTTCGCAGCCACGGAATTATTTCGAAGAGCAGCGCTATCGCCGCAACCACTGCGATGGTAGGAAAGACGACGACCGCGAACGGGGCGGCGATCTGCCCGAGGTCGAATGCCGCGCTCTCGCCCCGCACGAACTGCATCGCAATCGCGACGACGAAGAGAATCGCCGCCATCGAGCCCAGGACGAGAAAGTTGCTCAGCGCCTTGCCGAACGCGTAGTCGAAACGCGCGACCGGGGTCGCGGCGATGATCTCGCCGACTCGCGTCTTGCGGTCGCGCTCGACCGCGCTCTTGACGTTATAGAAGCCGAAGAGTGAGAGCAGCATCGACGCCAGGATAGCGAAGATCGCGCCAATCCAAGGGGAGTTGTAGATGCCACGATAGCCGTCGACGAGGAATGTCTCGTAGCCCGCATTTCTCGCCGGGACCAACAGCGTACCGACCAGAAGCGTGACGGCGATCGTCGCAACATACTGATAGCGGCGCGTGCGTTCCAGAAGATCCGCCCGCGCCAGCAAGTAGGTCGCCCAGAGTCTGGTCACGTGGCGCCTGCGCCGGCGACGATTTGCAGGTACGCCTCTTCCAGCGAGGCTCGTCCTTGCATCAGCTCCGACGGATGCCCGTCGGCGAGCAGGGCTCCGTGATTGACGATGGCGACACGCGACGCAACGCTCTCGACGTCGGAGCAGATGTGCGTCGAAAAGACGATGATGCGCTCGCCCGCCATTTCGCGCAGCAGCGTTCGCAGTCGCACGCGCTCCTCGGGATCCAATCCGGCCGTCGGCTCGTCGACGATGAGCAGTCGCGGCTCGTTGAGGAGCGCCTGTGCTATGCCAACGCGCTGACGCATGCCCCCCGAGAAGCTGCCCAGGGCGCGCGAGCCCGCCTGCGTAAGGTTGAGGACGTCCAGCAAGCCCTCGATGCGGGCGCGTAACGCGCGCCGCGGGATGCCTTTGAGCGCGCCGATGTATTCGAGAAACTCGATCGCCGAGAGATGCGGATAGATACCAAAGTCCTGGGGGAGATAGCCGAGCGTTCGGCGCAGCGCATCGGGAGATTTGGCGACGTCGGCGCCGTTGAACCGGATCGTTCCGCTGCTGGGCTTTGTCACCGTAGCGAGCATGCGCATCAGCGTGGACTTCCCCGCGCCGTTGGGGCCGAGCAGTCCCAGAATGCCGGGCTCGAGCCGCAGCGTAAAATCACGGACGGCCTGGATGCTGCCGTAGCGTTTGTTCAGGGCCTCCATCTGGAGTTCCATGGCGCATCTACGCCCAGGAGTGATAGATTGTTTCCTGATGGGAGGGCTTGCGAATCTTCGACCGTTCGCGCCGGAACGATTCTTCGCGCGTTGCGAGTTCGTCACGCGGTACCTATTCTGTTCGAGATCGAACGTCTCTGCGTAGTCGTTGAACGGCCGGTCGGCATCGGAGCGCTCCGTGCGTACCCAAAGCTCCGAATCGCGTGACGCGTAGCGGTCTACCCCAGTCACCTCAGAAGATTCCGAGCGATCTCACTTGAGTTCGACGAAGATGACATCTGTGTCGGTCGTACCCGTGTTCTCGCCGACGTGCGATTGGGCAGAGTTCCAGATGACTTCGTGAGGCGATTTTTCGACGTCTACAGTGCGGTCTCCGACGGTCAGCCTCCGCTGGAAATGACTGAGAGTGATGAGAACGCTATCGGGATGGCGGTGAGGCTTAGTTCTGTCACCAGGCCTATCCGTGTATCGCAGCACGCGCACGCGGTCGTTCTCGAAGAGAACTTTGTACAGTTGCGGGATCGGTTACTGTGGGATCTAGTTCCATCTTGCGAGCTTGCTCCGTTTTACGAGGAAGAAAAAGTGAACTTGCGCTCAAGCACGTTTTCTCCGACTGCTCGCGGTACTCAACCAGGTCCGCTTCGCGTACGAGCAAACGCGGCCCGCGATACGGAGCCGAACGCGTTAGCCACCGACGTTCAGCTCCCGAGGGAAGAGAGTTGCTCGAGTAAGAGATTCTGGTAGCTCCAACGGGAATCGAACCCGTGAATCGAGGTCCCGGCCACGCCCGTCGATTACCGGAAACTCTCTTCCTGTACGGGTTTTTGCGTTTTCGAGTCCCGGCTAGTCCCCGCTAGTTTCGCAGAGTCCGTTAGATCCTTGTTAGAGGAGCGGGCGCTTACTCCATTCAGCTGAAGCGACGTACGGCGCGCGGAATACTCTGGCGTAATGCTCGTCACGATGCTAGGTATCGCCACAGTTACTCTCATGATGATCTTCGACACACTCGAACACCACGCGACGTGGCTGACGCTCGGTTTCGTCGGCGCATGTTTAGCCGCATCGGCCTACGGCTTGCTGGCGGGAACCTGGCCGTTCGGAATCGTCGAAGCTGTCTGGGCGATCGTTACGTTTCGAAAGTGGCTGACAAGAGTGAGGGCTCAGCAGACCGTTCAAATGGGAGCAGAGTCGCGATGACGATTTCACAACTGGCGAGTCAAGCCGGCGTCAAAACGGAAACCGTGCGGTACTATCAGCGGATCGGACTATTGCGGACTCCGAGACGGCCTGGGCGTGGCTTCCGCGCGTACGACGACGAGGACGCGTCGCGTCTGCGCTTTATCAGGCATGGACAGACGTTGGGTTTTACGCTGAATGAAATTGCCGCGCTGCTGCACTTGACATCGGCGGATTGTGAAGAGGCTGAGCGCATCGCCAAGGAGCGACTGTTCAGCGTACGTTCCAAAATCAACGATCTTCGGCGACTCGAAACTGCTCTCCAAGATACTATCGCCGCATGCGAGCAGCGAGATGCTTATGCCGGCTGCCCGT
Source organism: Vulcanimicrobiota bacterium (assembly GCA_963722595.1). GTDB lineage: Bacteria > Vulcanimicrobiota > Vulcanimicrobiia > Vulcanimicrobiales > Vulcanimicrobiaceae > Cybelea. The sequence goes on from CAVRNN010000001.1 coordinate 1,356,271, forward strand.
TAATCACCGCGCTCTTCCGGTAAGCACTTCTACTTGGAGCCCGAGCCGGCGCCTTGCACACGCCGATACGTTCCAAATAGGCGCTCCGGAACGTAAATCAGGACGAGCGCGCCCACGAGAGCCACCGCGCCCAAAAGATTCCAGCCATATTTGCCAAGTGCTAGTGCGCCGACGCCGAATAACAAAGCGACGGCCGCCATCACTAAAAAGAATGGCCCGGTGACGTAGCAGTGCACACGTCCGCATCGAACAGCGTTGGCGACGCATCCGATGCCCATCGTCGCCAAAGCCGCTGCCCAAACTGTACCTCGCCACGCCGGCTCAATAGCGAAAAATCCACTAGCGATGATCACTGCAGCTGGAAGCCAATAGATGACGAGAACGGTCCAACGGCGGCTTAGGAGATCACGCGACTCATTGCTCGGTCGTAGCGCGGTCACGGCGTTGAGTCGGAATGAAGGCAGGCGTTGAACGTCAAGACTTCAATGCGCATGTGCGAGCAGTGCCCGAGCGTGATCACCGAAGCTGCCGGCATCCAGATGCGGCGCGTTGGTGATCGCGAGTTGATGCATCCAGAATGACGGCTTGGGCGGGTCTGCGCCGTTCCAGCACCGGCCGCCGCTGACAGCTCTCCGCCAGGTTCTCGCGTCCCCTCCACGGCTTAATCGTAAACCCTGTACCTAAGTCCGTAGTCAAGCCTAACCCTGTATTGACAAAGCTCGATTCAGCGGCTAACATCGAGAAATGTCGATGCAATGCTGCCCGCCTACGGCTGACATCGGAGAGCTCGATTTGGGTGTCGAGGCCGGCCTTTTTAAGGCACTGGGCGACGAGACGCGGCTGAAAATTCTCGCGACGTTGGCGCGCACCGACGGCGAGGTTTGCGTTTGCGAGTTCACCGACAACTTGCCGCTCAATCAGCCGACAGTTTCCCATCACCTGCGGACTCTGCGCGCTGCGGAGCTAGTGACGTGCGAACGTCGCGGAACATGGGTCTACTACCGCCTCGCGACGACGGCGCGCGACCGCCTTAACGCCGCACTCAGCGACGTCTTCCAACAGAAAGTGCCCGCATGAAAACGCATTTGAACCTTGCCACCACCGATCTCGCCAAAAGCGTAGCGTTTTACGCGACCTTGCTCGATGCAAGCCCAGCAAAGTTGCGTGATGATTACGCTTTGTTCGTAACCGAGACGCCGGGTCTCGAACTGGCCCTCGACGCACGGGATTCCGTTCTTCCGACGCAAGATGCTCACTTTGGCATTTGCGTCGAGGGGGTCGCCGACGTCGAGCTCGCCATCGCGCGATTGGAACGCGCGGGGCTCGTTTCGTCAATCGAACGCGAAGAAACCTGTTGTTACGCGAACCAGACTAAGGTGTGGGCAATCGATCCGGAGGGGCGCCGTTGGGAAGTCTACACCGTACACCAGGAGGCTGCACACGGTAAGGATCCGGCAACGACCTGTTGCTCGGCCCCGAACGATGCGCGCTCGTGTTGCGCTGCATAGGCTGGAGTGACGTTATTGAGGCGCAGCGCCACCGATGCAATCGGAACGGCGTTCCTCTTGGCCGGCGTGCCTAATCGCCGCGCTCGGGCCGATATCCGGGGCGCACTTGAATCCCGCCGTCTCATTCGTCGACGCATTGGGCGGAGGTCTTCCATGGAGAGACGTTCCGGCTTACCCGACCGCTCAGTTGCTCGGCGCCCTCGTTGGAGTGGCTGCCGCCAACGCGATGTTCGGGCTTCCTCGATTCTTCGCGTCACATCACGCGCGAAGTGGACCACCCACTCCGGGATTCATCGCCGCGCAATTTCTTGGTGCAATCTGCGCTACGCTACTCTTCGGCTGGCTCGTTCCGGCGAAAGACGTGGCGTCGACACGGTCGTTGTCCCGCATGATGGCCAGTCCAATGCCATCGTACGGGGCACTCGGTTTTCAGTTCAAACGGAAGGGAAAAATGAAACGTAAGGTCTTGTTCATCTGCGTGCAAAATTCGGCGAGAAGCCAAATGGCCGAAGCTTTCCTCAACGGATGCTTGTCCCGACGAGTTCGAGGCGGAGAGTGCCGGGCTCGATCCAGGTGCGCTCAATCCCCTCGCCGTCGCTGCCATGCGGGAAATCGGCCTCGATGTCTCTGCTAGGTCGACGAAGAGCGCATTCGACCTTTTTAAGGGCGGCCGACTCTACTCGTACGTCATCACCGTCTGCGACGAAGCGAGCACCGAGCGCTGCCCGATCTTCCCCGGAAATACACGACGCTTGCATTGGAGCTTTCCCGATCCCGCAGCGTTAGAAGGAACTTGGGAAGAGCGCCTCGCCAACACGCGCGCGATTCGCGACGAAATTCGCGCGCAGATCGAGACGTGGTGTCGGGAGGTATGTACGGCGATTTCTGTCGCCTAGTGTGTCAAGGTCAGGACCGAGCGCAACTGCTTTGCTGCGCCGCTAATGATCGGCGAGCCGTGGCCGACGATGAGGCGATCGGGATTCCAGATAGCGATCTGCGAAAGAACATGCCGCAGTGAGGCTCTGCTCGTAAACCCGTGCCAGCGCAGGAGCGGAAATATTTTCAGGCGTCCGTCGAGCCCGAAGAAACGATAGCCCAACCGCGTAAACAGCGGCGCACTCCCGTTCGTGGATGCATTGGTCAAGAGATCGGCCGCAATGAAGAACTCGCTTAGGTGGCATGATAGCGAGCGTTTGATAGCGCCAACGGGAATCGAACCATGAACTGAGTGCCTTTCAGGTAGCACGTGGCTTGACAAACTGCTTCAGGCGATATATTGTCCTATTTAACTAGGACAAATAGGACAACATTGAAGGCCACTGACTTATCGGTCGATTCCGAAAGCGCGCTGCCCGTCTACGCCCAGCTACGCGATCAGATCATCCAGGCTATTGGGCGCGGGGCTTTGCGGCCGAACGTTCAGCTGCCGACGGTTCGCGAGATTGCCGTTCACTTGCAGATTAACCCGAACACGGTAAACCGCGCTTACATTGAGCTCGAGCGGGAAGGCGTCTTAGTCACGGCGCGCGGGCGCGGCACATTCGTTGCCTCGGGCGCGCGCCGAATCGATCCGGAGGTACGCCGTGCTCGCCTGCGCGAAGCTGCTCGCCGCGCGCTGGGTGAAGCAAGGGCGGCCGGCTTCGATGCTCCCGAATTGCTTAAGGCGATTGCCTCAATCGCTAGGAAAGAAAAATAGGAGGGAAAAATGTCTATAATTACACCTCCGTCGACGCTTCGAACTGGCACGAGCTTCAATGCGAGTTCCAGACTTCGAGTAAACCCCATATCGGTGGTTCTTGGCATCGTGGTGCTGCTAGCCGGCATCGAGGCCGGCCGACTGCTGGATAACATAGCGTTCATCGTAGCTGGTGCGATCCTGCTCGTCGTGATCTTACTCGGTCTTCAAATGGCATACCCATGGGAGTCCGCGGTCGTCTTGCGAGCGGGTAAATTCCGCAAACTTGCCGGACCCGGATTATTCTTTATTCTTCCCGTGGTCGACAGCGTGGCCGTCTGGATCGATCAACGCGTGCAGACATCGACATTTACTGCCGAGGAAACGCTCACGAAAGACACGGTTCCCGTAGATGTCGACGCCGTTCTCTTCTGGGTCGTGTGGGACGCTAAGAAAGCCGCGCTGGAAGTTGCCTCCTATCAGCAAGCGATTCAGTGGGCAGCGCAAACTGCGTTACGGGACATCATTGGTACGACTTCTCTTGCCGACTTGCTTTCTAGCCGCCAGTTGGTCGACGAGACGTTGCAGAAGGCGATTGACGCGCGAAGCACACCGTGGGGCATCACGGTCAATTCAGTCGAGATCCGGGATATCAAGATTCCCGATAGCCTGCAAGACGCGATGTCGCGTCAAGCGCAGGCTCAACGTGAGAGCCAAGCTCGGGTTATCCTCGGCGACGCAGAAAAGCAGACCGCGCAGTCCTTCGTAGACGCGGCCAAGCAATACGAAGGCAATCCGATGGCGCTCCATCTACGCGCCATGAACATGTTGTACGAGGGACTTAAAGAAAAGGGCGCGATGATCGTGGTCCCGAGTACTGCAGTTGAAACCATGGGGCTCGGCACGATCGGCGGATTGGCGGCGCTGTCAAAAGTGGCGGTGCCGCCGTCCAAGCTGGATAGTTAAAAATGGCACAGAGGCCGTTCCCCCTTTGCGAGGGGGTGATAGAGCACGCACCGGACCTGAAGTATCTCGTTCCTAGTGCGGGCAGTTTTTCAGGTCCGTTTGGGCTTGAGCGATGGCGGCAGAGTCACGATAGTGACTCAGGAGCTGCAGAATGACGACCGGGGGAACGCCTTTGGATTTCATGTCGCATGGCCTGATCATGGGATGCCCGCCGGCCACGTCGACCCAAACCGCGTTGCGCTTGGCCCACAGTTCGTCGCCACCGCCACCGCACGGGTCGCTAAAGAATTCATAGACGAGTGCATAAGAGCCGACCACTACAATTCGATTTGCGTGTACCGCGCAGGCACCAGCACCGGAAGGCGCGCTTTGGGGAACGGCTTTCCGCACGGCGGCAACCTCGGTAGCACTTCCATAGTCAGCCGCCCAAGTGGGTGCAACCGAGATGAGGCAAAACACGAGTACAAGCCCTCGCCCAAAACGTAAGATCATCGAGCCCAATTTACCGTGCAAATACGGGCCCCCTTCATTGACAGCCGTGAAGTGCGATGGCATTCTGAACAGGGGCGACAGCAGGTTCGTCTGGGCACACTAAGATCACGATGTAGCAGCTTGCGCGCGGTTTCGCCGCAGCGCTCCTCGGAATCGCGCGTCCGACGGATGCGCAATCTACGGCGGGATCTATGTTCAGACTGCGCCGCCGGCACCATTATTATGAAGCCGTGCCCGTCAGCATCCTTAGCGGGTCCCCGTCATTCAGCTCGACTCGCGCATGATCGTAGCATTCCGCCGATCGAGCGCGACGGTGAGCGTTCTCGTCGCGCGATTGACCAGCATGCCGTCAGCTCTGAAGCTTGACGTTCGAGAAGTCGATCCTGCGCACGAGCGTCGAGCCCTCGTAACCGAGGACACGCAGCGGCAAGTGGGTTTCGGCGGACAGCTCAACAACCTCGCGCGTCAATCCTGCGTCGGTTGCCGCTGCAGCGGGAATCAGGGTCACTGCATTGACGGCGACGCCGTCAATCAATTCTCCCGGGGCCTCGGAAAGGCTGCCCGCCTGCTGTTCGCCGTAGGCTAGGATCGCGCCGAAGCTGAGCTGGTCGATCGACGACCCGCGCAGCGTCGTAACGAGCGGATCGTGGAGCGAGAGCGTCCTCTTGAACATCGCTGCAAGGCCCGAACCGCGCCAGGCAACTACCGTCGCCCCGCCGTCCCATGTAAGTGTCACGCCGGCATTCTGGCCCGCGACAACGTGAACCGTGACGTTTGACGGCTTACGGAATGTGTAGTCGAAGACCACGTTCTGGGTCTGCGTACCCTTTTGCTCGAAGATCGTGACGGTCGCGCTGTATCCGATCACGCCGGCCCATGCGCGCGCGAATGCGGCGATTTCCCGCGCGGCAGCGCCAGACTGCGACGCCTGTGGCGTTGTGGCTGGCGATGTCACAGGCGACGGGCGAGCGCCCTGCGGAGCGTCGGCCAACACCGAAATCGGATCGATGAGCAAGAGTGCAGCGAATGGCGCGAAGGTCGTAAGACATGAGAGCCCGCGGTCCTGTTTCATGTTCAGTCTCTCCCTGAGCTCGATCTGGGGCGCGACGGATAGTTATTGTACCCAACGATACGACAGAAACGCGATAGGTATCTGCGTGGAAAACAATTGCGACTTTGAAACTGGCGTTGTTGCTATCGTCACGTAGCGTCCGGTGCCGGATCCCGAAAGATCGCCACTTATCTGCGCTCCCTGAGTTACGGTTGTAGAGGCCCGGATCTCAACCCGTTCGGAGCCAGCAAGCGGAAGATTCCGTCTCTATTGTGATAACCTTCGTACGCACACGCTCGCCAGGAGCGATTGCCGAGGCCGAAATCAATCGTGGCCGGTGTTGGCGGTTTTTGACAAGCGCAGCCCCACCCCGATAAGCACTAGCACTTTGAACCTCATGCGATTGCTCCTTGACCGAACCCTAACCGAGCTCCAGGAGAAGGCTCCGGGGATTCGCGTTCGCCGCCCGCTTGTAGTCCCACAGTCGGGGACCATTCCGCGCCCTCGGGGATCGAACGCGCCGTTATGGCTCCCTTGCTTTTCTCCCCGTCTTAGACTTCGCTTGAGCCAGCATCTTAGTGAGAAGTGAGGACGCGGCCATGTGGCGAGCGCGGCGCAGCGTCGGCTCCAACTCCAGCGGCTCGCGTTCCGGAAGAAGATTCGCGAGCAACACCTTGATCAGCGCCGCCAGTGGTATAGCAATCACCAGACCCGGTAAACCGAAGAGTTCCCCGCCGGCCAGCAGCGCGAGGATGACGACCAGCGGAGAGAGTCCGAGGCTCCCGCTGACCACGACTGGGTAGATCAGGTGCCCTTCAAGTTGATTAATAACGACGAAACCGACCAAAACTAAAACCGCGCTCTCCCATCCATTGTTGAGAAGCGCTACCGCAATCCCTAGGAGTGCGCCCACGATCGCTCCGAGGTATGGGACGATCTCGACCGCCCCGGCGAAGATCCCGATTAAGATTGCATATGGTATGTGAAGAATTTCGAGCAATACGATCACCAACGCGCCCACGATCGCCGCAACGAGCAACTGCCCTCGTATGAACCCACCCAGGGCAATATTGCATTCGAGCGCGATCTTAGCTACGCGAGTCCGCGCGGGAGCGGGAAAGCTTGCCAGCATCGCCCGGCGCATATTGTCTACGTCGAGCAGCATGTAGAGCGCAACAACCGGAATGACCACAAAAAGCGCGAGGACGGATGCGGCAGAAATCACAACATTGAAGACACCTGTCGTCGCCTGACCGCCGTACTGTTGCAGCAGCAACGCTAGCTGGGCGGGCGCGCGCAATAGGTACGATCTCACTGGCAGCGGCAGCTTGGCAAGGAATGCGTTGTTGGGGTCCTCAATCGCCTTTTGCGTCTTGTGCACCAGAATCGGTGCGTCATGAATCAAGCCCTGCAGGTTGGCGGCAAGGGACGGAACGACAACCACGAGAGTTATCGCAATGATCCCGAGGACGATCGCGTAGACAACAATGATCGAAGCCCAAAGCGGAAACCGTGCGTTGAGTCGGCGAACCGTTGGATAAATGATGTAGACAAGAAAGATCGCTCCCACAACCGTGGTCGCGACCACTGGAATGCGTTGGATAAACGCAACGATTCCCAGAAGAATCACCGCCCCAAGAATTATTGTAGATAGTATTTTAAGCGTATCCGTTAGCCGCGCACCGATCATGCGACGACTATTCTCAACCGATACGACCTGTTCATGCCGGAACTAAGGTGCACTTCGCTTGGCTCAGTAGTAAAAACGGAGATGTCCTGAGCCTGACATACGCAGGGTCGTCGGCACGTACGTTGAGGGCGAGCCCTGGCAAAACGGTCGGTCATCCCCTGCCCTTCGTCGTTCGTTAGGAGTGACTGCGCAGAGATCAAACCCATGTGGTTCAAGTCCCCGCATTGCTACCAGCCTGGCCGGTAAACTGGCAATGGTGAGTTCGTCGGTGAAGAGTCTGTTCGGTCGCGCTAGACCTGTGTGTTGGCGAAGCCGCGCGCCGCAAGCCAGCGGATCATGGTTTCCGTGTAACCGCGCACAAACTGTACCGGCCCCCACGCGTTCGAGTGTGGAGAGCGGATCGAAGATCAGCGAGGCTCGCAGCGCATTAAGCATTGGTGGCGGTGGCGGAAGTGTCATGCCTGGGGGAATGCGCATGTATGGAAACCAGGGTTGGGCCTGCGCAACTTTGAGGCCGTCGGCCGCGACGCCCCAGCTCGCGTTGGTTTGAAGCGACGCGAACAATGTGTGTTCGAATGTGAGCGCGCTTTCAATCTGTGCCGACGTAAATTTGCCCTTCTCGCGCAGTTGCTGTTCGATTTCGTAGAGGACGTTGTCCTCGATCGTCCCGGTCGAAGCGCTCTTTAGGATCATGAACGCGAGCGGAAACCGCGTGGCGACGATCGGCGCCACCCAGCCGCCATTGCTGGCCGCCCACGCGCCAATGCGTTGCGGATCGACCGCCGGGTCGCCTTCAACGTGTTTTAACAATGCAATCGTGTCCCCAGCGGGATGAGAAAGCCCATCCGCCGGTCGGAGTCGTCGGCGCCCTCGATCAGCACCATCGTTGGGCGCTCCTTTGCGCCGGGTGCGCACCAGAGCGACGCGCCTAAACGGCCGCTGCGGTCAGCAATTACGAACGGCTTTTCCAATACGGATGCAACGGGAGTGCCTAAGGCGAACGTCAGCCTGGGTTGCTCGTCAGTGCGGTACACGTCTTCCGAAACGTAGTCGAGTGTTCCGAGCCGGCGTGTGGCCGTGTCGTAATACTGGATCGACGGTTGATCTGGTGGCTCGCCGTTGACACTTACGTAGACGACGTCGCTTCCAACTCGGTAGGCACCCGTAGCTGGGACGTGCGCGAGCGCGGTAAGAGCAAACGCGGAAAGTATCAGCATGGCTGGCTTACGGACAGGAACAACGATTTGTCGACGGTGGCGGAGGCGGTAGTAACATAGAGCAGCGGCTCCGTCCTAGCTTCCTTCAGCATCCACGATCCGCCGCGATCGGCACGCGTCGCCATCGCGCGGCCTTGCGGCATCGCGCCCGACGCACCGATCGGCGGCTGCAATCCAGCGCAGCCGGCCAGCGATGCTGCGGCTACAGCAACGCTTAGGGCGAAACGTCCAAAAGCCAGGATTTCCATCTGTGGCGCCTCCTTGAAGCCTGAACGGATCGGCATCTGAGAGCGTTCGCCAGGCCCTAGCCCTATCCCAAGGGCGATTTCGCGCTTAAAATCACGCTTCGTCGCGTTGACCCGGGTGCTCGCGCCCGGCTCGCGTTCCACCTTGCGAGCCGCCGCGATTGTGCGAGGACCATGCTCGCGTCGTGCTTTCGGCTGCACGCCTCGCGGTGGCGACGACTGCGCCTGAGCACCCGACTCGTCACACGTCGCGCGGGGCGCGCGCGAATTGCCGGAAGCAGCCGCGCGCGTCATCGAGGCAATTCGGATGAAGAAGCCCGTTCGACGCGCAGCCATTGCGCTCGGCGTTCGCGACCTACACGCCTGCGGTGGAGGCTTTGCGAGTTACGTCAAGTACCCAAGAATCAGTCGCGTAAGTTCTTTCTTCAACTCGCCATCCGAAAGCGAGGGCAGCATTGCGTGCCACCCCGAAGCCTGCTCTGCTGCGTGCGTTTCAATCGCACTCACGGCCGTTAACAGCGCCAACGCGATTGCTCTACGTGGACGCCGGTGGTTGATCTTTCCACGAAACCGCCGCTCGATGAGATCGATTGCGAAACGAAGGTTGGTCGATACGAGCTCGAGTGCATGTCGCTTAAATGATTCGTCGGAATCGGTCTCGGCAAAGCGTGAGAAGGCGCGCATCAACCCCGGATACTCCGCGTACTGCCGAATGATGAGGCCAAGCAGCCCCGTGATCACGCCCTCGAGGGAACGGTCCACGAACGCTTCGATGCCCAACCGTTCACGATTGTTGACGACGCTTTGTTCCAAAACATGGGTGAACGCAGCGCGGTAGAGCGCATCGCGATCGGGAAAGCGACGATAGATGCTGGCTGGCGCGATGTCCGCAGCTCGGGCGATGCGCGGAATCGTAGCGCCGGCCAGGCCGTGCTCGTTCAGCATATGGATCGTCGCCATTAGAAGGCGCTTCAGGGTGTCTCGGCTGCGCTGCTGTTTGGGGGCGAATGCGTCGCTCATGGGGATCAGTATAGCGAGCCGCTTGACAGAAAGCGAATGCGAATATACATTCCCCTTATGCAGCCTGGTTTCCTCGACCTCGCCCTCGTCGCTTTTGCCGCCTGCGTCGGCGTTATCGAAATCGTCCGGATTCCGAAGCTAAAGCGCGCACTCGAGCGTGGCTCGACGACTGCGCGCTCACGTTTTTATGGGGCGATCATCGCGGCGGAGTGGCTGTTCGCCGGTGTGATAGTCGCGATCTGGATCGCGAACGGGCGCCCTTGGAGCGCACTCTTGCTCGGCGCGCCGTCGTGGCGCGTCGCAATCGGCTTCGCCCTCGTCCCCGTTTTTATCGCAATATCACGGCAGAATCAGCGCATGCTGCAGACAGCAAGTCCGCAGCGAATAGCGCGGCTTCATGCGCGCGTCGCGCCTTTGGAATTCTTTCTACCACACACGACGCAGGAGCATCGCCTGTTTCACCTCCTGTCGGTCACGGCCGGAATTTGCGAGGAATTTCTGTACCGGGGGTTCATCATGTGGGCCTTTGCGTACTACGTCGGCCTGCCGGCTGCAGTCGTGCTGCAGGCTGTGATCTTTTCTCTGGGTCACATCTATCAAGGTAACGACGCGAGGTCGGTTGCACAGGCTCTGCTCAAGACCGGTGCGGCTGGGTTGATTCTCGGTGCGATCGCCGTGGCGTCGGGCTCCCTGATCCCGGGCATGATCGTGCACGCGCTCATGGATCTCTCCAGCGGCGACGTTGCATTTGCGTTGCTTTCGAGAGTTCGAGGCAGCGCTACAGTATGAACTGCTACGGGCTCACGGCAATGCCGCACTCGCGGGAATGTTGTTATAGGGCATGGTCGTGACGGTGCGCGTTGCGGTCGGATAAAATCAGAGTTTTTATAGCGCCAACGAGAATCGAACCCGCAAATCGGAGTCCCGGCCGCTCCCGCCTAGCGCCGGATAGTCCTTTCCTGTACGGGTTTTCGCGTTTTTGAATCCCGGCTAGTCCCGCCTAATCCCGTCACATTCTGCGAAATCCGGCGTCAAGCTTTGCGCGCCATATCTAGCGTAGCCTTAGGCACGGATTCGCGCAGTATTACGGTCGGCGGCAGTTGGATCTTGCCGGCGGCCTCCGGGCGTTTTGCAAGTGCCCCTTATGCGCGTCGGTCTTCCTTGGTCGAGCCGGCGTGGGCCGTACTAGCCGTCGCTCCTGCCCCCGAGAATCGCGCGGATCGTATTGCGTGCAACCCCAGTCTCGCGCGTGATCGGGCGGATGCCCTTGCCCTGCCGATGCAGGACCTGTATCTCCACCTGAAACTCCTTTTGCAGCGTGGCGAACAGGGTTCGCCGTGGGTTCGGGTGGGCTAATTTTCAACCGGCGGGGTGGGTCAGTTTTACTCCGGCGCTAACAAACGGGATTCGAGAGCGCTTTTGCTTGCACTGGAGAACGCCCGAGATAGCAGAAAAGGCTATTCTTAAGGGAACTCGGGGATTCGAAATAGCACGGAATAGCAGCAAATTGCTCGCGCGAGACCGGAATTAACCCGCTGGCTGTAGTGACTGACAGCGCAGATTAGATAAAGCCCTCCGGCGAGAACGTCGGGCGCCGCTGAGGCTCTCGAGCGGCGCCACGATGAGGACTCTTAGGCCCAGAACGCCGCGCTTTGGGCAGGTTCTGCCTGGTAGAGGCGGACTTCGCGGACGCGTCCACCGGCTAGCGTGAAGATTAGGACCTCGCCCGCCTTAAGCTTGCGGCCTTTTCGATCGCCGGTGACGTCGCATTGAACGAAGACCTTGTCGCCTGACGCTGCCATCGTCGATGGTATGGAGCGGAATGTGCCGGCCGTTTCTTGGCCCACCTGCGCGAACATCGCGAAGATCGCGTCGCGGCCGTCGTAATTTCCCGCAAGTATTCCGGTCGGCTCGCTGCGCCATCTGGCGTCAGCATCAAAGAGTTCGCTCAGGGTCGCCATATCAGAAGCGGCGAATGCCTCGAATCCCTTTTTGACGCGGTCAATATTATCGATTTCGGCGTGTGTGGAAGTCATAAATCTCCTCCCTTCAAAGAGTCTTGGGAAGCCGGAAAGTTCTACGAGTCAGTGCCCGAGCCTGCGTGTGGTCAATTTGGGAAAGCGCGTGGGAATGGAATCTCGCCTACGAGGGAAACTGCAGAAATACTGATCGACGCCTGCGGTCAGCGGGGCAATTCGGTCAGCGGCGCGACCCGGATTGTGTCCAGCTGAGAATTGATCGATTTCACGGCCGCCGCAATTAACGCTCCGTTGCCGAGTCAGCAGCAGCGGCTTTGCTGAGTTGGTCTTGCCAATCGAGCAGCGCGGGCTTGCCACCTTCCGTGGCTCGCTCCATCCACGTGTCGCTGGTCGTCACCTTGCGGCAATCGTCCTGTTTGGCCCATTCCCCACCGATCCGCCTGCTCGCCGCTCGTCGCCCAGGTACTACCGGGAGCACGAGCAGCGGAACTGCTCTAGCCCGGACGCCCGCGGCCGGGGCCTGCTCCCGTTGGATTCTAGGAACCTGCGCGTCAGTCTCCTTAATACGAATGCGCCTGTAATCAGCAGCCGGTCTGCCCCTCCATTCTTCCAAACGCTCTTGAAACGTAAAGTACGCGCCCGTGTCCGGTTTTGTCGACTTCGAAAACCGTCCCGAACCCGTGATCGCCGCCGGAAGTCGTCGTTCCGTAGAACTTTCCCGCCAAGACCGTCAATCCGGCTACCGGAAACACTCCGTCGCCGGGGCCTCCGAAACTGTGAAGCACGCGCTCTTTACCGGCAGTGCTAGTTGCGAAAACCGTGCCCGCAGCTGCCTTTCCACTACTTTGCGTCGTGCCGTAGAGCGCAAGGGTAGCGCGGAGCTGCCGCCGCCGTTCGAGCATGCAATGAGCATTGCGCAGCCGAGCGCAAAACGCTCCTTTTGGTGACACGGTAAGCGCCGTCGTTGCAAAAGCAAAATGCGCCGCTGACAAGGCGGCGCATTTATGCATTCGTCGAGGGATCGGAGTGGGTTCCGTTAAGCTAGGCGAGCTTTTTCTCTGTTGTCGTCCGCGATCTCGCATTTCGTTCAACTACCAGCCAAGATCGACCACTCGACTGCCACCGTGGGCATGGCTCGATACCCAGGTGCCGAGACTGCACGCTCGAACGCCGCTGCGAACAACCTCACCACGTTGTGCCCGAAGCTGCGAAACGAGCAACGCCGTCCTCGTCGAATTGTAGCGGCCAATACTCAAGAAATCTTCAAGATCGGTTGCGCAGGAGATGAATGCCGGGGAGGCTTGGGAAGGATGCGACGAACTTGCTTCCGAGCCCGTAGCGACTCGTGACGGTAACGTCGCCGCCGTGCCGGCGTGCCAGCGCTCGGGCAATCGAGAGCCCGAGTCCCGAACCTTTTGGCGAGCGTACTGGATCCGCCCGCCAAAAGCGGTCGAAAATTCGCTCCAAATTTTCAGGCGAAATGCCGACGCCGCTGTCGCTCACCGTGGCGACGATCGCGCCGCCGTCGCGGCGGCAGTCAATACGTACCCGGCCGGCCGCAGGCGTGTAGCGCAAGGCGTTTTCGAGCAGATTCGCCAGGACGCGCTCGATCTGGTCCGGGTTGCCGTAGACGGTCGCGGGCTCGAGCGCTCCTATCTCCAGTGCGATTCCCGCAGTCGAAAACCACCTGCGGTAATTCTCGGAAAGTCTCCTGACCATCGCCGCGAGGTCGACGGCGAAGAGCTCGCGTTCGAGCGATCGTTCCGCGCCGGCGAGGAGCAACAGGTCACCGGTCAATCGCGACATCTGCTTGGCGCCGTCCGCAATCGTTTCGAAGCGGGCACGGTCGTGCCGAGGATCGCGTTTGGTATCACGCAGTGCGGCGTCGGCACTTGCCGCGATCGCGGCCAGCGGCCCACGCAGCTCGTGCGATGCGTTATCGGTAAATTCTCGCAGCGATTGGAAGCTTCGCTCCACCGGCCGGACGGCTCGGTGCGCCAGCGCTAGTCCCGCCGCGGCACTTCCAAGCACGGCCAGCAACGAGCCCACCACCAGCCCCAAATCCAAGTATTCAACGTTTCGCCGTTCTTCTTCGTCCCATTCGCTCGCAACGACCGTGCCCACGGAGCGGTGCGTCGCGGGATTCAAGATCGGCGCGGTCACGCTGTAGAAGTTTGCGAGGGCGCCGGACCCGGGGGTAAGCCCCTGTGCGGCGAGCCGATGGCCGTCGCGATCGAACCACTGTAACCCCTGCTCGGGCATAAGCAGCGTCGAATTCGAAACCTCGCTTTTGTCGATCGCCATTGTGTCGCCCCGAAAGATGACACTTCGCATCCCTGCGTGCGCCACATCGTAGAGTCTCGCGATCGTGTGCTCTCTGATGATCGTCACGAACGCCGAACGCACGGCTACGGCTGCAATGAGGAAAATCAAAGCAAACGCCGCCAGGTAGGAAAGAAAAAGCCGCCGTTCTAGCGCGTGCGGACCGGACGAGCTGAAGTCACGAATCCAACTCTGCAAGACGATAACCTAGGCCGTACACGTTCTCGATCGGATCCCTGCGCCCGCTTGCCAGGCGCAGTTTTCGGCGAAGATTCGCGATGTGAGTCCGGATCGAATCGCCGCCCTCATCGTGAAAGGTCGTGATTTTTTCACGTAGCATGCCGTGACTGAAGACCTGCAGGGGACTCTGCATGAGCGTCTGCAAGATGATATATTCCGTGCCGGTCAGGGCGATACGCACGCCGTCGTGCGTGACAAGCCGGCGGCTGGGGTCGAGGCTAAGCGCGCCATGTTCGAGAGTTGGTTCGCGTTGAGCGTGCTGCCGACGCGAAGCCGCGCGAATTCGAGCCGACAACTCGGCCAGATCGAAAGGCTTTACGACATAGTCGTCGGCGCCTGCGTCGAGCGCGCGAACTTTATCGCCGACCTCGCCGCGCGCCGTGATCATTACGATCGCCGCTTTGCAGCGCTCTGACCGCAGGCGTCGGCAGAGGTCTAAACCGTCGAGTCCGGGGAGAAGGATGTCCAACAAAACGACGTCATGTACGTTGGTTCGCGCGAAGTCAAGGCCAGTGAAGCCGTTTTCGGCGACGTCGACGGAGTAGTGCTGGCGGCGCAAGTCTTCCGCCAGCGGTTGATGGATTCGAGGATCGTCCTCGACCACCAAAATGCGCATGCACCATAAGTTTGACCGTGCTCTTGCGCTCACCCTTCGGCCAACTAGAATATCGCCGCATCACGACTGGGCTTTGGAGCCCATAGCTCAGCGGATGCTGGGCGTGACCGAAGAGCCCTCGTCCCCTTGCGGCGGGACAGCCGTTGGCGGACGGTTTCGAGAAAGAACACGCCCTGAACGATTCCGTGTATTTTGCGATCTCGACGCTCTCCCATGTGCGCTAACTTCGCGCTGGGCAGTGTACCAGGGGCGGGCCTCTAATCGAGCACGTTCCAGCCGTACTCGAGCAAGGACCTCACTCTCTTGACCGGTTCACCGCGACTTGGGAAAGTAGCGCGTGCCGTAGCGGAGCCAGTTAACCAATCGTTATGTGTTCGGTCCATCGAATTTGTTCGCGATCGCGTCGAGCTTTTCCACAATCGCTATCAATGTTTCTTGTATCGGGACGGTACCATCGCCGTTGCGCATAGTGAGCGTATCGAGCGCCATTGCCAGGCTACACGCTAGTGTCAGAAGCGCGCTTGATCGAGGAGCTCTTCTTCTGCTGCATGAGGCCAGAGGCGGCAGAGTACGCCCAGTTTCGAACGTCAGCGTCATTGCGTATCTGGCGTATCACTATGCATGCTTCCCTTTCGACAAGCTCAGGATGACACATTGAGGTGCGCGCAGGTCAGGGTGACACGTTGAGGCGTAGCCGCCCGATCTGAATTGCAGCATAGATCGCGCTGTTGCTGCACCGGCAATGCAGTTCACCAGCTGTGCGTCTTAGCCAACCGTTGAAATGCCGCCCCTGTGCCTGCAGCCTTGTCTAGCGTTGCGCGCGGAGCGTTGTCGCTTGATCCGTTAGACGGCCGTTAGAGAAGCAGGCACTACGTCGCCCTTCTTCCAGTACGACATGGTAACAGCCTGTGGAAGCATTTGCAAAACCCACGCGCATGGGGTTATAAATAGGCGTGGCCATCGAACGACCGCATTGTTGCTGTAGGCGCTCTTACCAAATACAAACTATCTCGCGTCGTGCACCGACCCGCGCGGACGGCGGCCGATCTCGCGGCATACTCCCCCAACTCGCACCTGCTCTCGTTCTGAGGAGCAATGCCATCGAGTGTAGCGACGAACTGCGCGTGCGAGCTGCGTGATTGCTTCTGATTTCGCCACGGGAATCTCGGCATCGCCTACAACCGACATCAACTGGATGACCGTGGTGCCGGGGGTCGTAGGCTTGGATGCTTCGCCAAGAGTCCGTTAGACGGAATCGCGTGAAAAACGCTTATAAAATATGAGTTTTTATAGCGCCAACGGGAATCGAACCCGTAAATCGAGGTCCCGGCCGCTCCCGTCGATTACCGGAAACTCCCCTCCTGGACCGGGTTTCGCGTTTTTGAGTCCCTGCTAGTCCCTTCACATCCCGGCGAGTTTTGCAAAATCCGTTAGATCGCCGTTAGAGAGGCAGCCGCTAGGTCCGCGGCTTCGGCATCACGATGATGCATTACCACGAAGATTGAAGGCGCCGGATTGACGTACCAGGCACCGCTTGCGTTACGTAACGCAACTCACTTCGTCGGCCACCTAGTCTCTAAGGTCAGAAAGGCGCCGAGCGCTAGCGAAACAACTAGACAGATCCAAGCGAAGATGTCGCCGATTTGTAGGTAGGGAGTATGGCCCAAGCCCGGAGACACGTCGGCCACGATCGTCACGGGACCGCTTGGACTGGACGGCGCGCTCGCAACGACACGGCCTTGCGCGTCGCTGATCGTCAACAGACCGCTTCGCGCCGACCGCACTTCGGCGAAGCCGTCCTCTACGCCGCGCATGATCGCCATGTTCGCGTGTGTTGACGCATCCATAACGAAATCGAAGGCCGGCACGAGCATTAGCGCGATCCCGTGCTTCGCATCATCGCGGATGGTTTCGGTGTAATCCATGTCCTTGCAAATCACGACCGCGAGGCCGTCGCCGAGCAAGCCCGGGCGGTCGCCGGGAACGAGCAACTCGAATCCGGGCACGAGGTGGCGCTTGGCGTATCGGGCGACCGTTCCATCTGGTTCGAACGTGAGCGCGACGTTTTGCTGCTGTGCTGCATGTTCCTCGAAGCTCACGACGATGCGACTCCCGGTTTGGTGAGCAACGCCGGCGTAAACGGCAGCCACATCACGCCACTGCGGTTGATATATCGCGATCTTCTCCGGAAGCACCACGGTCGTCGCACCTCGTGCCGCGGCGCCCCGCGCCTCGCCGGCGTAGCGCCGTGCGACGGCCAGAGCCGTATTGTGTTTCCACCCGAAGCGAACGCTGTCGTCTGCAACGGCGCCGACACGCACGGCTTGCTCTACCGGCGCGGCGAGCCTTACGTACCCAAAGACGGCATTTGCCGCAAAGATCAGCGCAATGACAACCGCAGCGGACAGCCCCCGCCGCCAATCGCGCACGAGCAGAGCAATGCCGCTGGCGACGGCGCAGAGCAGAAACGTCACGCTCCAGATGCCAAAGATAGACGCGTCTTGTATAAGTAGCGGCACCCGGACTTGGCTGTAGGCCAGCGACCCGTACGTTCCGTGCGGCGATATTTTTGAAAACAGAAACTCCAAAGCCGTCCATAGCATTGGGAATGCAAAAGCTCCAACCGCCGGCGGCAATCGTTTCCACGCAACCTGCGCAAAAGCAACCGCGCCGCCGAATCCAATCGCAGCGGTTCCGAAGACGTAAGCAAGTCCTGGGAGCATGATGGCATAGGCTTCGAGCAAGTTGAGCATGCCGGCGGAATAAGCGGCGAAGCTTGCGAGAAATACCTGCCAGCCTGGCCTTCCGCTGTACGCCAGCCACAAAAGCGGCACGGCGGCAATCCACGCTAGCGGCCAAACCGTCCCGAGCCCGGCGGACAGGAAGAACATTCCGCCGGAAAGCAGTGTGCAAACAACCGTACTCACTTCATTCGATGCGGCTCGCCACCAATTTGTCCGATGCAACGTGCGCCTGACCGCTCCGGGCCTCACCCCCCTAGCGGTGAGAAACGGTCGTCAGTGTCCCGCGGATCGCGGGGGGCGCGTTTTTCATCTGGCCTTTCGATGTAGGGCTTCGCTCGCATCGCGAGGTGCTCGAAGGCGCGACCGGTATGTCACCCGAACGCGACGCGTCGCAGCAAGATACCAGGGCGCATGATCTCCCACATCGCGACGAAGTCATCTGCGTTACCCGACGACAACTGTCCTGGCCGATCGGGTATCGCTTTTTCACTGTCGGTTTGTGGCTCATCGAAATAATCTTAGCAATGTTTGCGCGCCCACAGGGCACGTGACGTTCGAGGCGCTTATTGCCGCGAAACGGCGCAGAGCAAGGAGGCGCCTGGTAGCGCCAACGGGAATCGAACCCGTCTTTCCGCCTTGAAAGGGCGATGTCCTAACCGATAGACGATGGCGCCGCGGGCCTCCACACCCTAACGGTGTCGGGGCCAAGTGTCAAGATCCTTACTGCCGGCCGATGTATAAGCCGGCGATCTTGCCGCTTTGATCGACGGTGAAGGTTTCAGAGAGCGTGATCGACGGCCACTGCACCTTGAACACGTAAACGGTATAGACGTCTTTTGTGGTCTTGCTGCTCAGCGTGAAGGACGTCGGGTCGCCCAGGGGCGCGAGCTGCGACGAGACACTCGCGAGCGTCGAGTCGGTGATCGCTGCGTTCATCTTGTCCGTCAGCTGCGTGCGGTCGATCTTGCCCGCCTGGATCTGATGCAGCCAATCCTTTGCTCGCGCTGTCACGGCCACATTGGCGTCGGCCGCCGGTGTCGCAGTCGCGGCCGCCTGCGCGATCACGGTCGTGACGGGAGGCGTGATAATCATAGGGAACCTTTCTGTGACGGTACTCGAGGAGGTTTTAATGACGTCTCGGTGTGCGGCCTTCTTCCTTGTGCTCGCTCTCGTCGGCTGTTCTCAGGGTTCACCGCCCGGGCTCGAGGACGCGAGCCGTCCAATCCTTCTGCCCGCCGCGCCGAAATTTCCGAAGATCCACCACGTCGTCATCATCTATCAGGAGAACCGCAGCGTCGACGATCTCTTCAACGGATTTCCCGGAGCCGACACGGTACGCAGCGGCTTCAACTCGAGCGGTCACCGCGTTCCGCTCCGGCCCATCAGCCTGACCGCGCCCTATGACCTCGACCATCTCCATTACTCGTTCTTGGCCGAGTATAACCACGGTAAAGGGAATGGCTTCAACAACGTTGGCTCCGAGTGCGTCAGCGTCGGGGTATGTCCCCCCGCGGACCTTCGCGCGTACGGCTTCGTGCCGCATAGCGAAATCCAACCCTACCTCACGATGGCCGACCGCTACACGTTTGGCGATCACATGTTCCAAACGAACCAGGGCCCCAGCTTCCCCGCGCACCAATACATCGTGAGCGGCACCTCATCGATCGGCAATCGCATATCCCTGCGGGCGTCGGAGAATCCATCGACGCCGTCGGACGCCGCGACCGGCGGATGCGACTCGCCGCCCGGCTCGCTCGTCCCGCTCATCGATTCCCTCGGAAACGAAGTTCAAGACATCTATCCGTGCTTCGACCGGATCTCCCTGATGCAGCTCGTCGAGGCGAAGTCGCTAACCTGGCGCTACTATCAGGCCCTTGTCGGTCCCGGAATCTGGAACGGGCCCGACGCCATCCTACATATCCGCGAGAGCCCAAGTTACTCCGCGAACGTCGTGACGCCGCCGTCGCGCGTGCTCACCGACATCGCGAAGGGACGGTTGGCCGACGTCGTATGGGTGACGCCTACCGCGCTCGCCTCCGACCACGCGCGCGTCACCGACGGCTCGGGACCGTCCTGGGTCGCGGACGTCGTCAACGCGATCGGAGAGAGCCGCTACTGGAACGACACGGCTATCTTCGTCACGTGGGACGATTGGGGCGGCTGGTTCGATCACGTGCCGCCGCACCTTTACAACTCGTACGAGTTGGGCTTCCGCGTTCCGCTGATCGTCATATCGCCCTACGCGAAGAACCATTACGTCTCGCACCGGCAGCATGAGTTCGGCAGCATCCTAAAGTTCGCCGAGGAGGCCTTTGGCTTGGGCTCGCTCCACACGACCGACGTCCGCTCCGACGACCTGTCGGACTGCTTCGACTTCTCGAAGCCTCCGACCAGGTTCGAGCGCATCCCGGCTCGCCTGCCGCCGGAGTACTTTCTGCGCCAGCCGGCCTCGAACGCAATTCCCGACGATGACTGAGCGGCGCAGGATCGAAGTCATTGCGGGCGCGGCCGGTGCGCTCGCGCTGGCCGCGTGTTCGCTCGCGGCACCGTTTTCTACGACGCCCTTTTCAGCGCCGAACGGCGTGCAGCTGCCGGCGGAAGGCAATGCCGCGATCCGGTATCGCGTGCTTTACGACTTCGGCCAGAACGGCAAAGTGGACGACGGCCGCACGCCGCTCGCCGGACTCGTTGCGCTTGGCGACATGCTGTACGGGACGACAGCCTACGGCGGCGCGACGACCGGCGCGTGCAGCATCGGATGCGGAACGCTCTTCCGCGTTTCACGCGCCGGCGGCGAGCTCGTGCTGCACCGATTCAAGGGCAGCGACGGGGCCGTTCCACTTTCGGAAATGCTCGTAGTCGACCGCACGCTGTACGGCACGACGAGCGCGGGCGGCGGCGGGCGTGCATGCGCGGGCGGATGCGGCACCGTGTTCGCGAGCGACGTGTCGGGCAAGGCGCGGGTGCTCCACCGCTTCGGCGGCGGCAGCGAGGGCGCGCAGCCGGCTGCGGGTGTAATCGCGATCGATGGCGTGCTGTACGGAACGACGATGTATGGCGGACGGTCGGGGGCGTGTCTCATGGGCTGCGGCACCGTCTTTCGCCTCAACGTGGACGGAACGAACGAGAAGGTGATCTATGAGTTCAAGGGCGGCGCGGACGGAGCGCAGCCGGCGGGGACGCTGATCGCGATGGGCGGCAAACTTTACGGCACCACGCAGTATGGAGGCCTACGCACGCGGTTCTGCGCCACGGGATGCGGCACGATCTTTCGCATCGAGCCCGACGGAAGCGCAGAAACGGTGCTTCATCGATTCGCTTATGCGCCGCGCAACGCCGACGGCGCATATCCGGCGGCAGGCCTCGCCGCCGTGGCGGGTGTTCTCTACGGCACCACGTCCGGCGGCGGCCTCGGCGGAGGCACCGTATTTTCGCTGCGCGCCACATCGAAGACGGAACGCACAATTCACGTGTTCTTGCCGAACACGAACGACGGTGTGCATCCCGACGCGCGGCTCGTCACGGTCGACGGCCCGCTATACGGCACGACGCGCGACGGCGGAACGCGATCGAGGGGCACGATCTTCAGCGTCACTCCCGCGGGAAGAGAACGCGTACTCTACAGCTTTACCGCCAAACCCGACGGCACGCAGCCGCGGGCGCCGCTCGCCTCGCTAGACGGCTCGCTCTACGGCACCAGCGCGACCGGAGGCGCGACGAGCGGCGGTACGATCTTCGCGCTCAGGCCATAACTCAGCGGTTGCTGATCGTGGCTCCGATCGGACGCACGAGGCCGGTCACGCGCCGGAGCGCCCCGCCGCCGCCAGGATACGTCCAGAGATAGGCACCGCTGTGGTTGCGGCCGCAGTCGTCGTAGTTGGCAGCGGCGAGCCGTCCGCTTTGAATCCATCCCTGCGCGACGTCGCACGAGCCGGTTAGGGTCGTCTTCCGCGTGATCTTAACGCTCGTGCCGCTGGGCGACGCCTCGTAAAAGCATGCGCCGTTCTTGCCGTCGCACTTCTGGTCGCCAAGCACGAGCGATTTGCCCAGCCATTGCACTGATCCCGGAAAGTGAATCGTGCCGCCGCGCACCGTTAACGACGTCATCGCATGGCGACCGCGCGCCAGGAGCGACAGCACGTAGGAGCCGCTTTCCGTGGCACCGCTCACGTAGAGGTTGCCGGCGGCGTCATATCCGTCGAAGTAGTAGTAGGTTACTGCAGGATTGGCGTACGGCGTCGGAGTTCCGCGGCCGCCCCGATAGATTAGGACTTCGCCGGCACCGCTGTTGTCGTAGAAATTGGTGACGGCGACGTCGCCGCTGTTCGCATCGACGGAGCAGCCGCCCGGATACCCCGTGGGATCCCTCAGCTTGCGGATCGCGTGCCTCCCGCCGTGCGCGAACTCGAGGATCTGTCGCGACACGGTATTGGTGATCCAGACGTCGCCGCTCGCGTCAGTGCACTCGCCTTGCGGCTCGTCGAAACCGGTGAGCTTTCCAGCCGGCTTCAGATCGGGAAACGTGTAGACGTCGACGTCGAACGTCCCCGCGTCGGAGACATAGAGCAGGCTCTTTGCCGCGGCTGCATCGCTCGCCATCCACGACGCTGAATGATCCGGGCTCGAGGAAGTCGCCGGCGGCGCGGGGACTGCACCGCCGCATCCCGCCAACCAAGCCAATGCACTTAGGCTGATGAAACAGCGCCGTGGCATCGAAGGTCTCCTCGCAATTCGTCTCGTGGTAAGCCTGGTAGGATTCGAATCTCCCAAGGCTCACTCCGCCTCATGGCAGGTCGTCCTAGCTCACCCGAAACGACGCATCGCGAACGCGACCGCCGTGCAGAGGGCGGGGCGGCGGGGCATCGAGCCGCATTACTGCGTGTCGACGGGTAAACCCGACGGTTTCTGATTGAGGAAGAACGACCGCGAATACGGGGACTGGATTTTCATGAACGGGCGCGGCGCTTGGCCGAAGTCGAACGCGGTGCCTATGCTCTTCGCGCGCCGTTCTTCGATCGTTCCCATCGAGCCGAGATTCCAGTTGTTCTCGATGAAGTCCAGAATGCTGGCATCCTCGTAGTCGGTCTTCTCAACGTGCGGTTGAACGTAGGGTGAGACGATGAGCATCGGGACGCGGAAGCCCAGTCCGCCCTGATCGTCGATAAGCCACGGCGGCTCATGATCGTAAAATCCACCTGAATCGTCCCACAGGACGACGATGGCTGATGATTCCCAATACTTACTTTCGCCGATCGCGTTCACAACCGAAGCGATCCAAGAGGGCCCGTTGTCGGTCGGCTTACCATTTATGACTTCGTCGGGGTGATCGGAGTTTGCAGCATCGGGAGTGACCCAGGCGACCGCCGGCAACCGGCCGTGAGCGATGTCGTGGAAGATGTCGTTTGGCGAGCGCGTGACGTTCCGGCGCCATTCGTGGCTATGCCGCACGGCATCAATAGCATCGAAGGCACTCCAAATTCCCGCGCCGCCTGCCTTGAAGGCGACGGCGTAGTATTTCCACGTGATGCTCTTCGCGTCGAGCAGATCACGCATCGTCTTGTAGGAAAAGCACGGTTTCGGCCCCGCGTCGGGGAACAATTCGAGCGTCGTTGAAATCAGCGACGTCACCGTACCCCGAGGCCCGTCGCAGCCCCACCCCAACGTGGACGGATTGTCGATGATGCTGTTGTCGCCGTAGTGGGAAGGCTTATAGTCGACCACAGTTCCGCCGGCGATCAAATCCTGATGCGCGGCGAAGCTTGAGCTGGCTTGCGTTTGAAACATGTGATCTGCAAGGACGTACTGCTTCGCCAGGTCCCAGTAAGGCTTGATCGCGCTCGGATTAACGTACTGGTACGAATATGTGCAGGCCGCCTGGGGCCCCTCACCACGCGGGCCGAAGAGGAGCAGGTCGAAACCGTCCATCTTGCCGCCGTCGCGATCAGTTTCGTAGCCGGTATAGACGTGATCGAGATCGTTGTCGCGGGCGAAGTTCTTCGGGAATCCGCGGCCGACTAGTGAGACCTTCGTCAACGGAACAGTCGTGGGCTTGGTTATCACGGGCTGCTGCTCCGCTCTGCACTTGCTGACGATCGGCGACGGCATCGGCGCGGCCTGTCCGCTCGTTGCGCCGTCGGCGCCCGGGAAGGTCGCAAAAAGGTTATCGAAACTGCGATTCTCTTGAATCAGCACGATTACGTGAGCAATCGGCGTGCTAGTGGTGGCGTGCGTATCGGACGGAATCAGTCGGCTCGTGCGTCCGCCGAATGACGCGCCCTCGCCGCACGCTGCTATTGCGGCACATACTATTGCTAGGAAAAGGAATGCTCGGGTCTCCGAGAGCTGCAATTACGACCTCCCCTTTTACCCGGCAAGAAATTTTGTGCTCCCGCGCCTTCCCCTTTGTTGAAGCGGCAAAAACGAGGCGCCAAGTGAGCGGACGTTGAGCTGCCGTGGTGGGCCTGGTAGGATTCGAACCTACGCGCAACCAGTTATGAGCCGGCCGCTCTACCGCTGAGCTACAGGCCCCGCGCGTGGAAGGGCTTGGCGCCGGCGTAGCGGGCCGCCTGCCCAAGTTGCTCTTCGATTGCCATCAGTCGATTGTATTTCGCCGTGCGGTCGCTCCGCGAAAGCGAGCCGGTCTTGATCTGACCCGCGCCGGTCGCGACCGCAAGATCCGCAATCGTCGTATCTTCGGTCTCGCCCGAACGGTGCGAGATCACCGTGCCATAGCCGGCCTTTTGCGCCATCGCGATGCAGTCGAGCGTTTCGGTCAGCGTTCCGATCTGGTTCACTTTGATCAGGATCGCGTTGGCCGCGCCCAATTCGATGCCGCGCTCGAGGAACGCCATGTTCGTCACGAAGACGTCGTCGCCGACGAGCTGCACGCGACTTCCGAGCGCCGCCGTGAGCTTCTGCCAGCCGTCCCAGTCGCTTTCCGCCAGCCCGTCTTCGAGAGACACGATCGGATAGCGCTCGCAGAGCTCCGCATACAGCGCGATCATCTCGTCGACGCTCACAGCGCGATCGACCGAAAGCGGATAGTACATGCCCTCGCGGTAGAACTCGCTGGATGCGGGATCGAGCGCGATCGCGACATCGCTGCCCGCCCGATAACCGGCGAGCTCGATGGCCGCGACGATTAGGTCGAGCGCCTGCTGCGGCGTTTCCAGCGGCGGCGCGTAGCCGCCCTCGTCGCCGACTTGCGTCGGCAGATCGCGATCGTGCAGCAGCCTCCCCAGCGCGTGGAAGACCTCGGACCCGTAGCGCACCGCTTCCGCCTCGCTGGGCGCTCCGACCGGCACGATCATGCATTCTTGAAACTGCAGCGCGCCGGACGCGTGCTTGCCGCCGTTGATCACGTTCATCAGCGGAACCGGCATTGTCGCCGCCGTCGGTCCGCCCAAGTAGCGGAAGAGCGGCAGCGAGAGGCTCGTGGCGGCGGCGCGCGCGACTGCCAGCGAGACGCCTAGGATCGCGTTCGCGCCGAGGTTCGCCTTGTTCGGCGCCCCGTCGAGCTCGATCAGCCGGTCGTCAATTTCGCGCTGCGACGTAGCGTCAAGTCCTTCGATCGCGGGTCCGAGCAGTTCGTTGACCGCCTGCACGGCCTTGCGCACGCCCTTTCCCTCATAGCGCCGGTCGTCGCCGTCGCGCAGCTCGACCGCCTCGTTCTCTCCGGTGGACGCCCCCGACGGAACCATCGCCTCCTCCACCGCACCGAAGCTGGTGGCGACGGTCACGGCGATCGTCGGATTCCCGCGCGAATCGAGCACCTCGCGCGCGTGGATGCCTTCGATCAGCGGATTGCCGCCGCCGCGCAACGACTCGAGCGACACGCTACTCTTTGATCCAGCGCTCGAGATCGTGCCGACGCGAAACGAAGTCCTTGTCGTCGAAGAAGAGCCTGAGCTCGCGCTCCGCGCTCGCCGGTCCGTCGCTTCCGTGCACGAGGTTGCGTCCGATCGTCTGCGCGAGATCGCCGCGGATCGAGCCCGGCGCGGCCGCGAGCGGGTCCGTCGCGCCGATGAGCTGGCGGCAGCCGTCGATCGCGCCCACTCCCTCCACGGCCATCGCGACGAGCGGGCCGCTCGTGATGAACTCGACGAGGCCGTCGAAGAACGCCCTACCGCGGTGCTCCGCATAATGCTCGCGCGCCCGTTCGCCGTCCAGCTGCATCAGCTTCATCGCCGAGACCACGTAACCGCGGCGTTCGATCCGCGCCGTGATTTCACCGATGAGCCCGCGGGAAACCGCGTCGGGCTTGCAGAGAATTAAGGTACGTTCGATGGCCATAGACCCGCGCAATACGCCTTTTCACCCCGCTACCCTCCGTGATGCAGGGCCGTACGTCGGCATAGAACGGGCGATGGCGGGAACGCCGTTTGCGTCGATTCATTACGTCGAAGAGACGGAAAGCACGAACGCCGACGCCGCCCAACTGCTCGCAAACGCGGACGCCGCGGGTCGAACGATCGTCGCGGAGTACCAGAGCCGCGGCGCGGGCCGGAAGGGCCGACCGTGGCAGGCGGCCGCGGGCACGGGACTGCTCTTGAGCACGATCTTGCCCCACACGATCGCCGCCGAACGCCTTTGGATCGTTCCGTTTTGGGCGGCGCTGTGCGTGCGCGCAGCGTTACGCGAGTGCGGCGTCGAGACGATTCTGCAGTGGCCCAACGACGTGTTGCTCGGCGACCGGAAGATCGCCGGTGTTCTCTGCCAATCGAGCGTGAGCGCAGCCACGGCGCGCGTCGCGTGTGGCGTCGGAATCAACGTGCACCGCTGGAGCGAGGCGGAGAACGCAATCGTGCCGCCGCCGGCATTTTGCGACGACGTTGCGAACGTCGACCGCCGCGCGTTGCTCCGCGCCGTCCTCGTCGAGTATGAGCGATCGCTACCGACGCTCGAACGCCCCGAACGCGTGACGGACGCCTGGGAGGACGCCGCGCACCTCCCGGGGCGCCGCTACCGCATCGCGCCCGACGCGACGGGAAGGACGTTCGAAGCGACGGCAGAGGGCTTGGAGAGCGGCGGCGGGCTGCGCGTCATGAGCGACGATGGGTTGCGAGAGGTCGTGTCGCTCGCGGACGCGCGCGTCCTGCGATAGCGTCCCTAGCGCTCGTTCCGCGCGCGGCTGAGGCGCCGGTCGCAGATCTCGCAAAAGTGCGGCATCTTGTTGTCCGTCTCGAATATCGAGTTCGAATAGTACATCGCGCAGCGAGCGTTGTAGCAGTGCTTCAGGCCGAAGGCATGCCCGAGCTCGTGAATGGATTCCTTGAGAGTTCGCTGGAACAGCAGATTCGCATCGCCCGGCTCTCCATAGAACTCCGAGCGCAGCCGATTGATCGAGACGACCGAGATATTCTGCGCCTCGTCGGCGTCGCCGAAGACGAACCGGTGCGACGTCTTGTAGAGATCGAAGTCGGTGACCGCCAGGAGCACCGCGTCGGACTCCGGATGGGCGCGCTGCACCTTTGACGTGAGCGTCGCCACGAAGAGCTGACCCCGAGTCGCATTGAGCGAGCTGCGCGGCACCGCGAGCGAAGGCTCAACGCTCGCCGCGGCGAGAAAGCGCTCCTCGAGACATGGAGCGAGACGATCCAAGAACGCAGCGTCAACGGAGTTGATCGGCACGATGCGTATCTTGTCCATCTCGGGACTTCGTGATTCGACCGCATGTCCTTCGACTCCGCTCAGGATGACAAAGAGAGGCCGTCGAATGGTTTCCCGGTGATCGTTGGAGTCGGCATCGACATGGCGGACGTTGCGCGCTATCGCTTCGGTGCCGCTGAGCTCGCATGGTTTGCTCGCAAGGTGTACACCGAGCATGAGATGAGTTACGCGATGCGCAAACGCAATTGGCACGAACGGTTAGCCGGATTCTTCGCGGCGAAGGAGGCCACGCGCAAGGCGTTCGGGCACGCGATACCCTGGCGTTGGGTCGGCGTCGCGCATGAGCGAAGCGGGAAGCCGACGATCGAGCTGCGCGAGGCGGCCGTGAGGCTGATGGCCGAACGGAGCGTGCGGGCGATTCATCTCAGCATCACGCACACATCCGCGACCGCCGCGGCGATGGTTATCCTCGAATCGTGATCTACGTCCTGACTCCGGAGCAGATGCGCGCCGCGGACGCCGCGGCCTTCGAGCACGCGAGCGAGGAGCGGCTGATGCAGAACGCGGGTCTGCGCATCGCCGAGCGATTGCGCGCCATGGCCGGCAAGGGCGCGCGGATCGTCGCCTTTGCGGGCCCGGGCAACAACGGCGGCGATGCCTTTTCGGCGCTGGCTGAGCTCACGTACGACAATGACTGTATCGTCGTCGCCGACCCGGCCGGATCTCCCTCGAAGGCGCGCGCCGCGGCTGAACTGCGCGCGAAGAAGGCCGGCGTGCGCGTGCGGGGACTGCCCACCGACCAGGCGGAGGCCGAGGCGCTGCTCGCCGGCGCCATCGGCGTCGACGGACTGTTTGGAACCGGCGCCCGACTGCCCTTACCCGAGAAGTATCGTCCGCTGGCGCGCGCGCTCGACGGACGCCGCATGCCCGTTCTCGCCATCGACATCCCGAGCGGTACCGACGCCCTCACCGGCGCCGTCACCGACGACGCCGTCCGCGCGAGCATAACGGTCACGCTCGCGGCACTGAAGCCGGGACTGCTCTTGGAGCCGGCTCGCGACTACGTCGGCGATCTCTGGTGCGCGCGCATCGGCATCGAAGACTCGGTGCTCGCAGCTCAGCCGCGCACGTTCGCGGCACTCGACGACGACGCTTTCCTGCAGCTTCTTCCCCGGCGCGCGAGCGATACCGACAAGCGCGCCGCCGGCGCGCCGCTGATCGTCGCCGGATCCGCGCAGTTTCCCGGCGCCGCGATCCTGTGCGCGATGGGCGCCGCCCGCGCCGGCGCGGGCTACGTAACCGTCGCGACGCCGCGTTCCGTCGCGCCCGGATTACGCGCACATCTGGTCGAGCAGGTCGTGGTCGAGCTTCCCGAAGACTCGCCGGCTGACGCTATCGTCGAGGAGCTGCTCGATATATCAAAACACAACGGCGCCGTCGCAATCGGTCCCGGGCTCGGTCTCGACGAGCGCACCGGCGAGATTGTCGCGCGCTTCATCGAGGCGAACCGCCTTCCGCTCGTGGTCGACGCGAGCGGCCTGTTCCACTTGAGCAAGCGACTCGAGCTGTTGCGCGGCAAGCGCAGCCTAATCACGCCGCACGCGGGAGAGTTCGCGCGTCTCTCGGGTCGGGGCACAATCACGCCGGGCACGCGCGTCGAGCGCATCCGCGAGTTCGTCGACCGCACCGGCGTCACCACGCTGCTGAAGGGAGCCGACACGCTGATCTACGACGGCACGACCGTGCACATCAATCCAACGGGAACGAACGCGCTCGCGACGGCAGGCACCGGCGACGTGCTGACCGGCATCGTGGCGACGCTGCTCGCGCAGGGGCTCGCCCCGGTCGACGCTGCGCGCACCGCCGCATACTGGCACGGCCTCGCGGGCCGCAAGGCCGCGCAGCAGCGCCGGGTCGGCGTGATCGCGGGCGACGTGGCCGAGGCCCTCGGCGACGCGATCCCTACGCCGTCGCCGCCGCAATCAGCGGCGCAACGAATTCCGTGACGCGCCGCGCGGCCTCCGCGCCGCGGGCTCCTCCGTAAGCATCGATGAGCGCGCTGCCGACCACCACGCCGTCCGCCATTCGCGCGACGCTGCGCACGTCGTCGGCGCGATGCAAGCCGAAGCCGACGGCAAGTGGCGCAGTCGTCAGCTCGCGTAGGGCCGCGAGTTGTAGCCGCAAGGCGTCGAGTTTCGGCGCAACGGACGCGCCCGTCACGCCTAGTCTCGAGACGACGTAGACGAATCCGCTCGACGCGGCGGCGATGCGCCTCGCGCGCTCGGGCGGCGTCGACGGCGCGACCAGCAACGGCATCGCGAGCGACTCCGAACGCAGCGCGTCGCGAAGCTCCTCGGATTCCTCCAGTGCGACGTCGGGCACGATGGCGCCCGCGGCGCCGGCCGCGGCGGCCTCATGCGCGAAGCGCCGGATCCCGAACCGATCGACCGGGTTAAAATACGTGAACATCAGCAGCGGCGCGCAGCGCGCGGCACGCCGCGCCGCGAGCGCGAGCACGTCGCGTAAGCGCGTCCCGCCGGCGAGCGCGCGCGCCCCGGCTCCTGCGATGCTCGGTCCGTCGGCCAGTGGATCGCTGTATGGGACGCCCAGCTCGATGACGTCGGCGCCCGCCGCGCTCAGCGCGTCGAGCAACATCTCTGTCGTCGCGAGGTCGGGATCTCCCGCCATGAGGTACGGGATGAACGCCGCGCGCCGCTCCCGCTTCGCGCGTTCGAACGCGAACTCCAAAGCGTTCACCCGGTGGAAGTTCCTAGGTCTTTGTCGCCGCGGCCGCTGAGATTGACGAGAATCAGATCGTCCGCTCCGCGTTCGGCCGCCAAAACGCGCGCGAACGCGATCGCGTGCGCGCTCTCGAGCGCCGGCACGATCCCCTCGCTGCGCGCGAACTCGTGAAAGGCGTCGATCGCCTGCGCGTCGGTGACGCTAATGTACTGCGCACGGCCGCTCTCCTTCAAGAATGCATGCTCGGGGCCGACGCCCGGATAGTCGAGACCCGCGCCGATCGAGTGCGTCGGCAGCACCTGGCCATCGCTGCTTTGCAGCAGATACGAGCGCGACCCGTGCAGCACGCCGACGCTTCCGGCGCCGAGCGACGCGGCCGTCTTGCCGCTCGTAACTCCCTCGCCGGCCGCCTCGATCCCCCAGAGCTTGACGTTGGAATCGTCGAGGAAGGCCGTGAAGATCCCGATCGCGTTGCTGCCGCCGCCGACGCAGGCGACCACGTCGCTCGGCAGGCGTCCGTAGCGTTCGAACACCTGTCGGCGTGCCTCGACGCCGATCACTTTTTGCAGCTCGCGGACGACGTACGGATACGGATGCGCGCCGACGACGCTACCGATCACGTAGAACGTGTCCTCCACGCGCTCGGCCCAGACACGAAATGCTTCGTTGGTCGCGTCTTTGAGCGTCTGCGTGCCGCTGCTCACGGAGTGCACCTGCGCGCCGAGCAACCGCATCACGTGGACGTTGAGCGCCTGCCGCTCGACGTCGCGCGCTCCCATGTAGACGTCGACCGGCAACCCGAACTTCGCGCCGACCGTGGCCGTGGCCACGCCGTGCTGTCCCGCGCCGGTCTCCGCGAGCAACCGGGTCTTACCCATCCGCCTCGCGAGCAGCGCCTGACCAACGGTGTTGTTGATCTTGTGCGCACCGGTGTGATTGGTGTCCTCGCGCTTGAGCACGAGCGGCACCGCCGAAACGCCGGCCGCGTAGCGCTCGCTTTGGTAAATCGGCGAAGGCCGGCCGACGAAGTCGCGCAACACCGCATGATACTCGTCCCAAAACGAGGCATCGGCGAATGCCGCCGGCGCGGCCCGTTCCAGCTCGTCCAGCGCGGCAATTAGCACCTCGGGAACGAACCGCCCGCCGAATTTTCCGAAGTAGCCGCGCGCGTCGGGAATCATGGCGCGCTCCGCGCCGCGTGCACGAATGCGCGCATCTTCGCCGGATCCTTGCGTCCCGCGGTCTCGATCCCGCTGCGCACGTCCACGCCGTAGGCACGCGTGCTCGCGACGCACGCCGCGACGTTCTGCGGAGTGAGTCCGCCGGCCACGACGACGGGGCGAAGCGCCGCGAGCGGCGCGGCCCCCTCCCACGCGAACGTCGTGCCGGTGCCCCCGGCCAGACCGTCGCGGCGCGAGTCGAAGAGCAGCGTCGCGTGCGGAAAGCGCGCCCCGCGCCGCTCGAGTTCGTCCCAGGGAGCGTCGACGTGCAGCGCCTTGATCGCGCGCTCGCCATAGGGCGCCACGAACTCCGGCGACTCCTCTCCGGAAAATTGGAGCAGCGCGCCCGGGAAAAGTGCGAGCACGGCATCGACCTCGTCCCGAGACGGGTTTACGAAGACGCCCACGGGTGCGATCTTCCGCCCGAGTCGCCGCGCGATCTCGCCGGCCGCGCCCCATTCGATGCGCCGAGGCGATACCGCGAAGATCATGCCGAAGGCGTCGGCGCCGGCGTCGATCGCCAGCGCGACATCGTCCCACGCCGTGCACCCGCACAGCTTCGTCCAGACCTCAGCCATGCGCATAGTCCCGCGCGCGCTCGAACGTCCGCCAGGCGTCGCCAGAGTGTAGGATGCTCCGCGCCTGCTCGAAAGCGTCGCGCAGCCGCGCGTGCGTGCCGGTGACGTAAAAGACGACCGCAGCGTTGAGCGCCACGACGTCCGAGCCGGGCCCGCGTGCTCCCCCGAGAATCTCGGCGAACGCGTCCCTGCACGCGGCGACCGACCCCCCGAGCGGAGTCGCCAGGGGCGCCCCGATCCCGAAGTCCGACGGGTCGAGCTCCCACAAGCGTTCCCCGGCGTCGTCGAACGAATAGACGAGCGTGGGTGCATCGGCGACTACCTCGTCGACGCCGCTGCGGCCGTATACGACCGCGCCGCGGCGGACGCCGAGTGAACGCAGAGCGCGGCCGATAATTGCGACCAGTGACTCGTGCGCCACGCCCACGACCTGATGCGTCGCTCGAGCCGGATTCGTCAGCGGACCGAGGAGGTTGAAGATCGTGCGCACGCCGAGCTCGCGGCGAACCGGCGCTGCGTTGCGCATCGCCGGGTGGTAGTGCGGCGCGAACATGAAGGTGAATCCGCACTCGCGTAGCATCGCGGCTGCGCGTTCGGGAGCAACCTCGATCGGAAATCCGGCCGCCTCCAAAAGATCCGCGCTTCCGCACGCGCTCGAGGCCGCGCGGTTGCCGTGTTTGGCCACCGGCATCCCGGCGGCGGCGGCGACGAGTGCGGCCATGGTCGAGATGTTGATCGTGTTGGCGTGATCGCCGCCGGTGCCGACCACGTCGATCACCATCGGCAGGCCGTGCTCGACGCGAAGACTTCGCTCGCGCATAGCGCGTGCCGCGCCCGCGATCTCCTCCGGCGTCTCGCCCTTCGACGCGAGCGCCGCCAGCAGCGCCGCCGCCTGAACGGGCGTGTACGCGCCATCCATGATCTCCCCGACGAACGCGGCGGCTTCGCTTTCGGAAAGATCCTCTCGTGCGATCACGCGACGCAGGAGCGGTGCGAATTCGTCCTTCGACAAGGCTCAGGATGACACAGGGAGGGAGTGCGACAGGAAATTTTCGATCAGAGTGGCGCCGTGTTCGCTCAGCACCGACTCGGGATGGAACTGGACGCCGAAGACGGGCCGCTCGCGGTGTGCGACAGCCTGCACCACGCCGTCGTCGCTGCGCGCGGTGACGCGCAGCTCTTCCGGAATCGTCGTGGGATCGAGGCAGAGCGAGTGGTAGCGCGTGGCGAGCAGCGGCGCCGGCGCGCCGGCGAAGATGCCGGTGCCGTCGTGCTCGATGCTCGACGTTTTGCCGTGCATCAAGCGCGGCGCGTGCACGACGGCGGCGCCGAGCGCCGCCCCGATGGCCTGCAGGCCGAGGCAAATGCCGAGCAGCGGCGTCCCGCGCTCGATCGCCGCACCCACCACGGCGAGCATTCGCGGCGCGTGTTCCGGCCTGCCGGGCCCGGGCCCGACGACGACGGCGTCGTAACCGTCCAGCACGCCGGGACGCAGCCGGGCGTCGTCGTTGAGCACCACGTCAGGTGCGACGCCGCACGACGCGAGCAAGTGCACGACGTTGTAGCAGAAGCTGTCGAAGTTATCCACGAACAGTACGCGACGAATTCGTGCCGTCACCGGATCCCGAGCACCTCGCGGGCGATACGCGTCTTGTCGAATACCTCGCGGTACTCGGCGGCGGGGTCCGAGTCGGCGACGATTCCGGCAGACGCCTGCCACCATGCATGCCCGTCCCGCACGTGCACGCTGCGTAGCGTGATGCACGAGTCGAAGTCGCCGCCGAACGACCAGCGCCCGATGCTCCCGGCGTAGAATCCGCGAGTTACGGGTTCGAGCGAGTCGATGAGTTGCATCGCGCGAACCTTCGGCGTTCCCGTGACGGTGCCCGCCGGGAAGCCCGCGCGAAAGAGATCGAGCGCATCGCAGTCCTCTCGTAGCCGCCCAACGACGTTCGAGACGATGTGCATCACGTGGCTGTAGCGCTCGATTTGCAACAGCTCGTCGACCTGCACGCTGCCGTACTCGCAAACAGAGCCGAGGTCGTTGCGTCCGAGATCTACGAGCATCACATGCTCGGCGCGCTCCTTCTCATTCGCCAGCAGCTCCACCGCGAGGCGCGCGTCTTCGTCGTCGTCGCGACCGCGCCAGCGCGTGCCCGCGAGCGGCCGGATCCGGGCCTTGCGGCCCTCCAAGCGCACGAGAAACTCGGGCGATGCTCCGAGCATCTGACCGAACGGCGTGTCCACGTAGAACATGTAGGGCGACGGATTCTCGCGCCGCAGCGCTCGGTACAGATCGAACGCGCTGCCCTCGAGGGCGGCGCCGAAGCGGATGCCGAGCTGCAGCTGATAGACGTCGCCTTCGAAGATGTGCCGCTTGACCTCGGCGACGAGCGTCAGATACCGATCGCGTTCGAGGGATGCGCTCATCGCGCCGAATGCGCGCAGCGCTTGCGGCATCGCGGGTCTGGCGGCCAGCAGCCGTTCGAGGTAGCTGCCGATGCGGCGCTCGCACGCGGCCGCATCGCCCCCGCTGCACCATAGCGTCAGCCGATCCGTGAAGTGATCGAAGATCAGCCACGTGGCGGGCACGGCAACGTATGCCGCGGGCATCGCCGGAGGCGACGCATCCCGCGGCTTAAGACGCGCGTCGGAGCGCGCGGCGTCGTACGCGAACGCAAGCAGGGCTCCGCCGAGGCTCGCGTTCTCTCCGTTGCCTCGATGCTCCGCGATGAACGCACGAACGCGATCGTACAGGTCGGGCGCAGGGTTGAAGCTTTCCGCCGCGCGATAGTCCAGCCCGATGAAGGAATATCGCGAGATGCGGCCGCCGCTCTCGACGCTTTCCAGCAAACACGAGGCCTCCGATTGCGCAAGCGCCAGGTACGCGCCGATCGGCGTCAGCACGTCTGCGGGCACGATGCGCGCCGCCGCGGTCATGACCCTAAGAGTCGGCGGAGGCCGGCTTCGTCGAGGATGTCGATGCCGAGTGACTCGGCCTTGGCGAGCTTGCTGCCCGGCTCGTCCCCGGCGACGAGGTAGTCCGTCTTCTTGCTCACCGAGCCCGTGACTTTGCCGCCCGCGGCGACAATAAGCTCCGTCGCCTCGTCGCGTGTGAGTTGTGGCAGCGTTCCCGTAAGCACGAACGTCCTGCCTGCGAGCGCGCCCGTCGCCGCGCCGGCACGCTTCGGCGCCGACGTCAGAACGCCGAATTCTTGCAGCCGCGCGATCATGGCGCAATTGGCGAGCTGCTTGAAGAAGAGCTCGACGCTGCCGGCGACTTCCGGGCCGATGCCTTCGCTGCGTTGCAGGCGCTCTGTGTCCGCATCCGCGATGGCATCGATCGTGCCGAAGTCTCCCGCGAGAATCTGCGCGGTCTGTGAGCCGACGAAGCGAATCCCGAGGCCGTACAGCAGCCGCGCGAGTCCGCGCTGCTTGGATGCGGCGATGTTGCGCAGCAGGCTTTCGATGCTCTTCTTTCCGGTCCGCGGGACGCCCGCGAGCGATTCCGAGTCGAGGCGATAGATGTCGGCGATGTCGTGGACGAGGCCGCGCTCCGTGAGCTGCTGCGCCATCACGTCGCCGAGCCCCTCGATGTCCATGGCGCCCCGCGACGCGAAGTGCCGCACGCGCTCGTACACCTGCGCCGAACAGGCCGCGTTCGTGCACCGCGACATCGCGTCGCCCGGCGGATGGTCCACGTCGGAGCCGCACACGGGGCAGCGCGCCGGCATCCGGAAGCGGCGCTCCTTGCCGGTGCGTTCTTCCACGAGGGGGCCGACTACGCGCGGGATTACGTCGCCCGCTCGCGTCACCAAGACCGTATCGCCGATGCGGATGTCGTTGTTGGCGATGTAGTCCCGATTATGCAGGGTGGCGCTCTTCACGGTCACGCCGCCGATCTGCACTGGCTCGAGCACGGCGTTGGGGTTGAGCGTGCCGGTGCGCCCGACGCTGACGACGATGTCGATGAGTTTCGTCCGCGCCTCGCGCGGCTTGAACTTGAACGCGATCGCCCAGCGCGGATCACGCGACGCCACGCCGAGCCGCTGAGCGAGCGCCGTATCGTTAACCTTGACGACGACGCCGTCGATCTCGTAGTCGAGCTCGTCACGCCGCGACTCCCATCGCCGGCAGTATGCGAGCACGTCGTCGAGCGCCGGCGCGCGTTCGACGTTCGGATTGACCGGAAAGCCAAGGTCGCGCAGCCGGCGCAGCGCCTCCCACTGCGTCGCCGAATCGGGCACGGCGAGCTGATAGGCGAAGAACGAAAGGCGGCGCTGTGCCGTCAACGCGGGATCCAGCTGCCGGACGCCGCCCGACGCCGCGTTGCGCGGGTTGGCGAACACCGGCAGACTCTCGCGCTCGCGCACACGGTTGAGCCGCTCGAAGTCGCTCTTGCGCAAATAGACTTCGCCGCGGACCTCGAGAAACGAGGGTGGCGCCCGGCGAAGACGCAGCGGGATCGTCTTGACCGTGCGCAGATTCGCGGTGACGTCCTCGCCGACTCGTCCGTCCCCGCGCGTTCCACCGCGCAGCAGTGAGCCTTCGCGATAGTCGAGCGCGACGGCGAGTCCGTCGATCTTCAGCTCGCAGACGTACTCGACCGTGCCCCCGGCGACCTTGCGCGCCCGCTCGTCGAATGCGTGCAGCTCCTCGAACGTAGTGGCGTTTGCGAGGCTCAGCATCGGCCGCGCGTGCTCGTATGCGCCGAAGCGCTCGGAGGCGGCTGCGCCGACCCGCTGCGTCGGCGAATCGTCGGTCTGCAGGTGAGGGTGCTTCGTCTCGAGCTCGATCAACTCGCGCAGCAGCGAGTCGAACTCGGTATCCGTGATCTCGGGTTGATCGAGCACGTAATAGCGATAGTTTGCTTCTTCGATCTGCTCGCGCAGCGACTGCGCGCGAGCCTCGGCGCGGCGGCTCCCCGAGCTCACGCCTCAACTGCCACCCGGCCGCTGCGGGCGAGGTCGCTGAGCACGAGGAGGTTCTCTTGCTCCAGACGCGCGAGCTCCGCGTCATCGGGGACGTGATGACCCACGGCACGCTGGTCGCGCAACACGGGAACGAGATACGCCCCGGTGTATGAGGCTGGATTCGCCGCGACCGCCTCGGGCGTGCCGGTCGCGATGACCGTGCCGCCGCGGTCGCCGCCCTCGGGGCCGAGGTCGATCAAGTAGTCCGCGGTCTTGATCACGTCGAGGTTATGCTCGATCACGAGCACCGTGTTGCCCAGCTTGACGAGCCGCTGCAGCACGTCGAGGAGCTTGTGGATGTCGGCAAAGTGCAGCCCTGTGGTCGGCTCGTCCAGCACATAGAACGTGCGGCCGGTCGATCGGCGCGACAGCTCCGTCGCGAGCTTGACGCGCTGGGCCTCGCCGCCGGAGAGCGTCGTAGCCGGCTGCCCCATCTTGATGTACCCGAGCCCGACATCGCAGATCGTGCGAAGCTTACCGTGCACGCGCGGGATGTTCGCGAAGAACTCGCTCGCCTCGTCGACGCGCATTTCGAGGATGTCGGCGATCGTCTTGCCGCGATACTTCACTTCCAGGGTCTGCGCGTTATAGCGCTTTCCTTTGCACACCTCGCACGGCACGTACACGTCCGGCAGAAAGTGCATCTCGATCTTGATGATGCCGTCTCCCTGACAGGCCTCGCACCTTCCACCCTTGACGTTGAACGAGAAGCGTCCGGGCGTGTAGCCGCGCATCCGTGACTCCGGCACGAGCGAGAACAGCTCGCGGATGTGATCGAACGTTCCGGTGTAGGTCGCCGGATTGCTGCGCGGCGTGCGGCCGATCGGCGATTGGTCGATCACGACGAGCTTGTCGAGCTGGCCCGCTCCCTTCACCGTTCCGTAGGTTCCTCCCGGAGGCTGACGGTGCAGATGCTGATTGAGCGCGCGCACCAAGACCTCGTTCACGAGCGTCGACTTTCCGCTCCCGCTGACACCCGTGACCGCCGCGAATGCGCCCACCGGGAAGCGGACGTCGACCCCGCGCAGGTTGTTCGCGCGCGCGTTCTGGACGTCGAGCCACCCCCGCGGCTCGCGCCGCCGGCGCGGGATCGGGATGAACTTGCGCCCGGAGAGGTACGCCCCCGTCTCGGACTGTGGATTGTCGACGACGTCCGCGAGCGTCCCCGACGTGAGGATCTCGCCGCCCTCCGCCCCGGCGCCGGGACCGATGTCGACCACGACGTCTGCCGTGCGCATCGTGTCCTCGTCGTGCTCGATGACGATCAGCGTGTTGCCGAGATCGCGAAGCGTCTTCAGCGTTGCCAGCAGCCGGTCGTTGTCGCGTTGATGCAACCCGATCGACGGCTCGTCGAGGATGTACAAGACGCCGACCAGCGCGCTGCCGATCTGCGTCGCCAAGCGGATGCGCTGCGACTCGCCGCCGGCGAGCGTCGTCGCGGACCGCCCCAGCGTGAGATAGTTGAGGCCTACGTTCGTCAAAAAGCCTAGGCGGGCGCGAATCTCCTTGACGATCTGGTGCGCGATCTGCTCCTGCCGCTGTGTCAGCGTCAGCTCGCGAAAGAAGAGCTCGAGCTGCTCGATCGACATACGCGTCAGCTCGTCGACGTTGCGGCCGCCGACCGTCACGGCGAGCGCCTCCGGCTTGAGGCGAGCGCCGTGGCATGCCGGGCATGTCGTCGCCGACATGAACTTCTCGATCTCTTCCTTGACGTACTCGCTGGACGTCTCGCCGTACCGCCGTTGCAGATTGTTGACGACGCCCTCGAACGACGCTCGATACTCCCAGGTCTTCCCGTCCCGTGACGTGTAGGCAAACGTCTGCTCTCGATCGGTTCCGTAGAGGATCAGGTCGAGCACCTCGTCGGAGAACTGCTCCACCGGCGTCGACATCTTCGCGCGATAGCGCCGGAGCACGCCTTCGAGCTGCTGCAGGTAATAGGGGTTCATCGAGGGGTAGCGGCCGCTGCCGAGTGTGCGGCTCCAGGGCACGATCGCGCCCTGGGAAATCGACTTGCTGCGGTCCGGAATCACCTTCCAGGGATCGATCTCGATCTTCTCGCCCAGCCCGCTGCACTCGGGGCACGCACCGTACGGCGAATTAAAAGGAAAAGAGCCGCGGCGCGAGCTCCTCGAACGAGAGACCGCAGTAGACGCACGCAAACGCCTCGCTATATGTGAGTTCTCGATCAGCCTGCCCTGAGCTTGTCGAAGGGGTCGAAACGGTGACGATACCGGTCGAAAGACGCAGCGTCGTTTCGACTGAATCGGCGAGCCGCTTGCGAACCTCCGGCTTCATCACGAGCCGGTCGACGATCACCTCGATCGTATGCTTGCGCTTCTTGTCGAGCGAGATCTTCTCTCTCAGGTCCTTGAGCTCACCGTCGACGCGAACGCGCGAGAAACCCTCTTTAGCGACCTCCTCAAAGAGCTTTGCGTACTCGCCCTTGCGGCCGCGGACGAGCGGCGCCAGAAGCGTGATGCGCGTGCCCTCCGCCAGCTCCATGATCGAGTCGACGATCTGAGACGACGACTGGGAACTAATCTCGCGTTCGCACCGGTAACAGTGCGGCGTTCCGATGCGGGCGAACAGCAGGCGCAGGTAGTCATACACCTCGGTCACCGTGCCAACGGTAGAACGTGGGTTGCGCGACGTGGATTTTTGATCGATTGAGATCGCCGGCGAGAGGCCCTCGATATAGTCGACGTCGGGCTTCTCCATCTGACCGAGAAATTGCCGAGCGTAGGATGAGAGCGACTCGACGTAGCGCCGCTGGCCCTCGGCGTAGATCGTGTCGAAGGCGAGCGACGACTTGCCCGAGCCCGACAGGCCGGTGACGACGATCAGGCGGTTTCGGGGGAGAACGAGATCGATGTTCTTGAGGTTGTGTTCCCGCGCGCCCTTGATGACAATTGAGCCTAGCGACACGTTTTCTACGAAACCCCGGCCGGCGCGAGAAGTATGCGGGCGACCTCTGCAATCGAGCTGCAGGTCGCGTCGGGCGGGGTCGAGCCAGGCGGCAGCTCCTCGTCGCGCACGTTCAG
This sequence comes from Vulcanimicrobiota bacterium, assembly GCA_963722595.1. Lineage (GTDB taxonomy): Bacteria > Vulcanimicrobiota > Vulcanimicrobiia > Vulcanimicrobiales > Vulcanimicrobiaceae > Cybelea. The sequence goes on from CAVRNN010000001.1 coordinate 1,396,202, forward strand.
CCAGACTGTGTAAAGCCCCGCCTCGATGGCGCCGCGAATGTCGCGGTCGTAGCGGTCCCCCACCATGGCCGCATGCGACGGCGCGCCGCCGAGTGTTCGGCACGCGTGTGCGAATAAAAGCGGGTCGGGCTTGACCATCCCGACCTCATCGGCGAGGAATATCGCGTCGAAGTAATCGCTGATCTGCAAGAGCGCGATCTTTTCGCGATGGGTCTCGGATAGCCCGTTCGTGACGATGCCAAGCTTGACGCCGCGCCGACGCAGCGAGCGCAGAAGGTCGACCGTGCCGGGAAAGAGGGTGAGGTATTTCGCGCGATAAGCGTGATACCGTTCGGCGCTGCGCAGCGCGAGGTCCGGATCGTTGCCGATGCCGACGCTCTCGAGCGCCGTCTGCCACATGTCGGCGCGCCAGATGCTCGCGCGGATTCCCGCCAGCTTCACCTTCAGATCTTCCGCGGAAAGGCGGTGCCAGAATCCTTCGGCCTCGGCGACATACGCGGACTTCAGCGCCAGCGCGTCGACGCCGTGCTCCGCAGCGACCTCCCGGGCGACTTCTTCGGCGGCGCTGTGATAGGCATAGGTATCGTCGTGCAGCGTATCGTCCAAATCGAAGAGGACGAGATCGATACGCCGCATGCTAGCGTTGCGTCCCAAGTGCTATGGGGCGCCGGTTACCCGCATGCCGGCGACCTTCCCCTGCGAATCTACCGCGAAGACAAAATCGACCTTCGACCCGTCGGCGAACGTCACCACATAGACGGCATAAGTGTAGCCGTCCTGCGAAAACGATTGCTGCTGCTCGAACGAGACCGGGCTTCCCCGCGCTATGGAAGACTGCGCCGCCTTGAGCTCGGAATCGCTCGCGGCCCCCATCTGCGGCGTCAACTCCGAGCGATCGACCTTTCCCGCTTGGAGCTGGGCGAAAACGGCTTTGGCGCGGGTCAGCATCGTCGCGTTAGCGGCCGGAGCCGGCGACGGCGTCGAGTAAGCGGCGACCGTTAGGATCAACATGCGAACTCCTTCGATGCCGCGCTACGGGATGTTCGGCATGCGCTGCTGTAAGTAGGTCCAACCTTCCGACGAGATGCGCACCGAACCGGAGAACGGCGTCGAGAACTCTTCGATGACGACGAAGAGTATTCCGATCAACCCGACCAAGATGGCCGTCATCATGAGCTGCGCCGGGCGGTTCTCAACTCCGAAGATGTAGCAGAAGGCGACCATTGCGAGCGCGCCGACGACGAGCGCGAACCAGAGCACGGTGGGGACGGCCGGGACCGTCGCAATCAGCCGCGCGCGCCGGGCGTCGAACAGACGCTGTTCGTCGGCGATCGCCGCCTGCTGCGCCCCGAATTGCTTGAAGTTCGCCGGCGAGAGGCCGTCGACGGCGTAGGAAACTGCCTCGAGCCTCGTCGCGCCAAGCTCGGGAACGGCCTGATCGCGGGCCATGGCCGGCCATTCGATGCGCGTTACGATGTCTGCATACGCGCTGAGTCCGGTGCGGATTCGCGACCGCAAACCAGGCGGATAGGCGTCGACGACGTGATAGAGGTTGCCGGTTGCATCGACCTCGTTTTCGACGTTGGAAACGGTCCCATCGTATTTCTGCCACACTACGACGACGACGAAGCCGAGCACCACGGCGTAGAGCACGCCGACTGCCGAGAACAGATAGCCCGCGACGTCGTTATGGCGCCGCAGCATTTCGGTGCGGAAGCGCCGCTGCAGGACCGCGTGCAGCGCGACGAAGACCGCCACGACGGCGACGACTACGGCCAACTCGGCCGCGAGCTCCGGAACGCTCAGGATCGAGCGCGTCAGAACGCCGCCGAGCGCGCTAGCCACCGACGAGCTCGGCCAGCGCCTTGTCGAAAATCTTCGGTGCCTTTCCTCCGAAGAGGATGGACTCGTTTCCGCCGATCTGCCTGCGCAGCTCGATCAGCTCGTCGCGAAGCGCCGCCGCCTTCTCGAACTCCAGGTTCGCCGCGGCGTCGCGCATCTTGCGCTCCAGGTCGCGTGCCATCTTGACGGCGGCATCGCGCGGCAGCTTCTCCAGCCGCAGCTTCGCGGTGTTCTCCTCCGTCGCGCCGACCATGCTCAGGATGTCGTGAATCTGCTTGCGCACCGACTTCGGCTCGATGCCGTGCTCCAGGTTGTAGGCCAGCTGCATGTCGCGACGCCGGCTGGTCTCGCCGATGGCGCGCGCCATCGACTCCGTCACGGCGTCGGCATACATGATCACCTTGCCGTCCACGTTGCGCGATGCGCGGCCAATCGTCTGGATCAGCGACGTGCCGCTGCGCAGGTAGCCTTCCTTGTCGGCGTCGAGGATGCCGACGAGCGAGACCTCGGGCAGATCGAGACCCTCGCGCAGAAGATTGATGCCGACGAGCACGTCGAAGACGCCCGCCCGTAGATCGCGCAAGATCGCGACCCGCTCGAGCGTGTCTACCTCGCTGTGCAGGTAGCGCACGCGAAAACCGTTCTCTAACAAATAATCCGTGAGATCCTCGGCCATCTTCTTGGTCAGCGTCGTCACCAAAACGCGCTCCTTGCGCGCCGCCCGAATCGCGATCTCTTCCATCAGGTCGTCCACCTGATTGCGGGTCGGCCGCACCTCGACCTCGGGATCGACCAGCCCGGTCGGCCGGATGATCATCTCGACGACCTGCTCGCTGCGCCCGGTCTCATACGTCCCGGGCGTCGCCGAAACGTAGACCACCTGCGAGATGTGTCGGTCGAACTCGTCATAGGTGAGCGGCCGGTTATCGAGCGCGCTCGGCAGACGGAAACCGTGTTCGACCAAGACCTCCTTACGCGAGCGGTCCCCGGCGTACATGCCGTGGACCTGCGGTAGCGTGACGTGCGACTCGTCGACGAAGAGCAGAAAGTCTTTGGGGAAGAAGTCGATCAAACACCACGGCGTCGATCCCGGCTCGCGGCCGGTGAGGTGCCGCGAGTAATTCTCGATGCCGTTGCAGTAGCCGACCTCGCGCAGCATGTCGAGGTCGTAGCGCGTGCGCATCTCGAGCCGCTGAGCCTCCAGGAGCTTCCCATGGCCGCGGAAATACGCCAGGCGCTCTTCGAGCTCGGCCTCGATCGAGAGGATCGCGCGGCGGAGCTTCTCCTCCGGCGTGATGAAGTGCTTGGCCGGGAAGACCAACAGCTCGTCCTTGCTCTCGAGGTACTCGCCGGTCAGCATGTTGACGACGTTGATGGCCTCGATCTGGTCGCCGAAGAATTCGATGCGATGGACGAGCTCCTCGTCGACGCCGACGAACTCGAGCGTATCTCCGCGCACGCGGAACGTCCCCCGGACGAGGTTGAGATCGTTACGCCGATACTGCATGTCGACGAGCTTACGCAGCAGCGCGTCTCGATCCATCTCGTCGCCGACCCGCACGCGCGCCGACATCTCCATATAGTCGGAGGGCGAGCCCAAGCCGAAGATGCACGACACCGACGCGACGATCAGCGTGTCGCGCCGCGTCAGCAAGGACTGCGTGGCCGAGTGACGGAGCCGCTCGATCTCGTCGTTGATCGAGCTGTCTTTCTCGATGTAGGTGTCGGTCGACGGCACGTACGCCTCGGGCTGGTAGTAGTCGAAGTACGAAACGAAATACTCGACTGCGTTGTTAGGGAAGAATTCTCGGAACTCGGCGCAGAGCTGAGCGGCCAATGTCTTGTTGTGGCAAAGGACGAGCGTCGGCTTGCGGACCAACTCGATGGTCCGCGCCATCGCCATGGTCTTGCCGCTTCCGGTGACCCCGAGCAATGTTTGAGCGCGGTCGCCGCGCAGGACCCCCCGGGCCAATGCCTCGGTGGCCTTGGGTTGATCCCCGGCGAGCGCGAAGGGGGAAGCTAAGGTAAATTCCACAGCCACTACCTTCCTTAGAACCGCCGCCTAGGGCCGAACGATTCAGTTAGCGAACGAGCCTGGGCCGTGAATCAGCCGCCGCTTCTTTTCTGTGGAAACTCCAATCCGCAGCTCGCCGAGGAAATCGCGAAGCGCCTGCGCCTGCATGTCGGCAAGGCCCTGGTCTCCGAGTTCCGCAACGAAGAGACGCGGATCGAGATCGGCGAGAACGTGCGCGGCTCCGAAGTGTTCGTCGTTCAGTCCATCTGCAAGACGCCCAACGGGAAGGGTGTCAACGACGCCGTCATGGAGCTGCTTCTGATGATCGACGCGCTGCGCCGCGCCTCCGCGGCGCGCATCACGGCGGTAATCCCTTATTACGGCTACGCGAAGCAGGACAAGAAGACGAAAGGGCGCGAGCCGATCTCGGCCAAGGTGATTGCGAATCTCCTGAAGGTCACGGGCGCGCGGCGGATCGTCACGATGGATCTTCACGCCGCCCAGATTCAGGGCTTCTTCGACATTCCCGTCGACAACCTGATGGCGATGCCCGTCCTCTGCAACTACCTCAAGAAGGAGGGCCTCTGCGACGACAAGATCGTAGTCGTCTCGCCGGACGCCGGCGGCGTGCATCGGGCGGAGCTCTTCGCGAAGCGCCTGAATAGCTCGCTCGCGATCGTGTTCAAGCGCCGGCCGGAGCCCGACGTGGCCGAGGTCACCGACATCGTCGGCGACGTGGCCGGTAAGGTTGCGGTCGTGGTCGACGATATGATCTCGACGGGCGGCACGCTCGCCAAGGCCGCTGGAGCGATCAAGTTGCGCGGCGCGACGAGGGTGTACACCGTAGCGTCGCACGGCATCTTCGCGGGCGAGGCGGTAGAAGTCTTGGAGCAGTCCGAAATCGAGAAGGTGCTCGTCACCAACACGATTCCGTTCGCCGATGCGGCCGCGCATCCAAAGTTCGTCCAGCTTTCGATCGCGCAAGTTTTCGCCGACGCGATCAATCGCATCACGACGAACCGCTCCGTCTCCGAGCTCTTCTCCGGCGACGAGTCCGCAAACGGGGTTCTCGGCGCGCAGCCGGAAGCCGTCGCGGCGGTTTGAGGACGAACGCGATGCCGAAGAAGGAGCTTCAGTTATCGGTCGAACGGCGCGAGCGGCTCGGCACGACCGGCGCGCATGCGCTGCGCGCGCAGGGGAAGATCCCGGCGGTCGTCTATGGCCACGGCAACGTGCCGGAACACGTCGCCCTGGACGCGCACGCGTTCGAGGAGCTGATGCATCACGGAGGACGCAACGCGATCATCACGTTGACCGATGGGGGCCGAAAGCGCCAGACCGCTCTCGTGCGCCAGATCCAGCTGCATCCGGTGTCGCGACGCATCGTTCACGCCGATCTCCAGCGAGTCTCGGCGGACGAGAGCATCGACACCCGCTTGCCAATCGCGACGGTGGGTGTCGCAGAAGGCGTTCGGAGTTTCGGCGCCGTCATGGACGTGATCGTGCACGAGCTGGAAGTCGAGGGGCCGGCGAACCGGATTCCCGAGCATCTCGAGGTCGACGTGACCGCGCTCGGCGTGCACGAACATCTGACCGCCGCGGACGTCCCGCTCCCGGCCGGATTCAAGCTGCTGACGCCGCCCGAAACGGTCGTCGTGTCGATCGAGCCGTCGCGCACGGCGCGCGAGCTCGAAGAAGCGGCTCCGGGCGTGCCCGAGGAGGCCGCGGAGCCGGAAGTCATCGGCGCGGAGCCGGCACCGGCCGAGGCAGAATAGCTGGAGCGGCGGCTCGTCGTCGGTCTCGGTAACCCCGGAAAAGAGTACGCATCGACGCGGCACAACGTCGGCTTCATGGTCGTCGATGAAGTCGCGCGGCGCCGCGGCATCAGCGTGTGGAAGCGAAAAGACGCCGCGATGCAGGCGCTCGACTCCGGCAGCGGCATTGTCTTCGTCAAGCCGACCACCTTCATGAATCTCTCGGGGACCCCCGTGCGGTTGATCGCATCCTGGTATCGCGTTCCGCCGCAGGGCGTCCTCGTCGTTAGCGACGACATGGATCTGCCGTTCGGAAAGCTGCGCATGCGGCGTAGCGGAGGCCACGGAGGGCACAACGGGCTGCGTTCCATCATTGCGACGACGGGCGAGGATTTTCCGCGCATTCGGGTCGGCGTGGGCCGGCCCGAATACGACAGCATCGATCACGTGCTCGGCCCGTTCAACGAAGCGGAACGCCGCGAACTGCCGGAGATCGTCGCCGCCGGCGCCGACGGCGTCCAGCTTTGGATCGGAGGCGAGGACGAAGCGGCGATGCGCTTCGTCAATAGTTACAATCGCTCGGAATCCGATTGATCTTGGAAACGCGCGCCCCTGCGCCGGGCGTCGTATACAAGAACAGCGTCGCGGCGGTTTCAGGACACACTTCTTCCATACGTTGATCGCTCGCGCGCACGAGCGACCGAACCGCCGCCGTCGGATCGCCCGTCATGCCGACGGCGTAGCGGTCTGCGTCGAACACGTACGAGCGCAACGCCGCGTTGCGAACGGGAACGGCGGCAAGGTAGACGAACGCGAGAAGTCCGCCGACGATAGCGAGCCGCGAGAGCGGATCGTCGTCGCGCCGGAACCGGATGCGATCGGCAATTACGATCGCGATCGCGGCGAATACGATGATGATGCCGCCTTCGATCAGCGCGATCGACAACAGATCGCCGTGCAGCAGGCGCCCGAGTTCGTAGGCGACGCGGTATTCGATCTCGGGCTCGGTCGCGCCGGCCACGAAGCCGGGGCTCAGGACGACGTGCCGCGACGGACCGGCGCCGAGCACCGCGACATCTCCGAGAGCCGAGTCAGTGCCGGCGACGTACACCGGCACGTTTGGAAGTCCGGCTCGCTCGAGGCGAACGGGTGCGCGCGGTGATTCGATGTAGGGGCTCGTGTACGCCCACGCGACGCTCGCAGCAAGGACGGCGAGGATCGTGTAGGCATACCACTGATGCGTACGCTCGGCAAGCCACAACACGACCGCCGCAATGACCCCGGCGACGATCATGCCGATGAGCGTGTGATAAATCCAAAAGAGCGCCCACACCCGCGTGAGCTCCGTCGAGAGCTCGAGGATCCGGTCGACCCGATACAGGTAGAAGGCGGGCAGCAAAGCGGCGACGCGCGCGACGAGCGCGAGCGCCGCGCCGAAGAGAAAGCGCACGGTCCACCCCGAGCGCACGCGCCGCCGCAGCGCGTCCCGGAGGGCCGCGGCGTTGCCGGAGCTCCACAAATAAAGGAGCGCGGCGGCCTCGAACAGCGACGTTAGAAACCACCCGAGCAGCGTCCAGTGAACGCGTCGACTAGCCGCGGCCTGACGGTCCGCATCGACCAGCGCGCGCGCCGGCTGCGTCATGAGCTGCACCTTCGTCAGCGCGTCGACGCGGCGATCGAGCGCGTTTGGCCGTTGCGCGGCCGCGGGCGCGACGCCGAACGAGAGAAACGCCAGCATCGCGGCAACGACGAACCCCCATGCGACGCGTCGCATCGCGCCACGGGCCGGCGTTAGAGCACCAAGCACTTTACGTCGTACTTCTCAAAAACGCGGTCGCTCGTCATGATCGTGAGGCTTTCCAGCTGAGCCTGAGCAACGAGCATCCGATCGAATGGGTCCGTGTGTTTCATCGGCAGTTCGGCGACGGCTAAGGCGTGCTCTTCGGTTATGGGCAATGAGAGTATCGCGGATTCGCGAGCTCTTCGAGGCAGATACAGCGCCGGGTCGCCCGGCAGCTTTATCTTTCCGATCCGAACCTTGATTGCGACCTCCCATGCGCTGGCCGCCGATAGAAACAGCCGATTCTCGGAATCACGGAGCGTCGACCAGAACCTTGGGTTGATCTTTCCCGGGTGAAGAAACATCCAAAGAAAGACCTGCGTGTCCAGAAGAAACGTCACCCGTAGAACTGCTCGAGCAGCCTGGGGGGCAACGGGGCGTTGAAGTCGTCGGCAACGAAGCCCAGGCCCTCGTCATTAGCAAAGGACCGCTCCCTTACAGTTTGCGCTGACACGATCCGAGCTACTGGTATGCCGCTACGAGTAACGACGACCTCTTCTCCGGACTCCGCTCGCTTGACGAGAGCCGAGAAGTGAGCCTTCGCCTCGCCGATGCTGGCACGTTTCATACGCCGAGCTTATGCTCTTGACCATAGTTAGTCAAGCTCCATAGTCAGAGCAGATCTTTCTATTTCTTTGGCAGCGGACGCGCGGGATTTCCGGCGACGCGCTCGCCCGCGGGGACGTTTTTCGTGACCACGGATCCGGCTCCGGTGAGCGCGCCATCGCCAACCTCTACCGGCGCGACGAGCGAAGTATTCGAGCCGATCAGCGCACCGCGCCCCACGGCGGTCTCGTGCTTCTGCTCGCCGTCATAGTTGCACGTGATCGTTCCAGCGCCGATGTTGCTGCCCTCGCCCACCGTAGCGTCGCCGAGGTACGAGAGGTGGCCCACCTTCACGCCGCTCGCCAGGCTCGACTTCTTGATCTCGACGAAGTTGCCGACGTGGATGCCCTCGGCGAGCAGCGCCTCGCCGCGCAGATGCGCGAACGGTCCGATCGTGACGTCATTTCCGATCGAGGAGTCGGTCACGACGCTCTCGCGCACCGTGACGCGGTCGCCGACCCGCGCGTTGGAAAGGCGGCAGTTGGGCCCAATCACGCAGTCGCGGCCGAGCCGCGAGAGTCTCGAAATCGTCGTGTTCGGATAGATGACGCAGTCCGCGCCGATCTCGAGCTCCGGCTCCAAATATGTCGTGTCCGGGTCCACGATCGTTACGCCGTCGCGCATGTGCCGCCCGCACAGCCGAGCGTTCATCTCTTTGCGCGCCTGCGCCAACTCCATGCGATCGTTGATGCCGAGGACGTCGAGATGATCGCGCGCCGGCACCGCGCGCACCGTTTTACCCGAATCAGTAAACGACGCCACGGCGTCCGTGAGGTAATACTCACCTTGCGCGTTGTCTGCGCCGAGGAGCGCCACGACGTCGCGGAGCTCGTCTTCGCGAAACGCATAAATCCCCGTGTTCATTTCCCCGATCGCGAGCTCTGCCGGCGTCGCGTCGCTGACCTCGACGATGCGCTCGACGGCCTTTGCGCGGCGAACGACGCGGCCGAAGCTCGACGGCAACGGCATCTTCGCGGTGACGAGCGCCATGGCGGCGCCCGCGTCGCCGTCGAGCGCCCCGACCATGCTCCGGAAGAGCTCGGCCGTCACCAGGGGCATGTCGCCGCACGCCACCACGATGCGGCCGCCACCGCGCGGCTCGAGACGCTCGAGCGCGACCCGGACGGCGTGACCGGTGCCCAGCCGTTCCGATTGCAGAACGCCGGGGACGCCGAACTCGTCGATCTTCGCCGCGAGTTCGTCGTTGACGACCACGACGATCTCGTCGATCCCGCCGGCGCGCAGCGCCTGGAGCACGTACCAGAGCATCGGACGCCCGCAGATTTCGTGCAGCGCCTTGGTGCGGCGGCTCTTCATGCGCTTTCCCTTGCCGGCGGCGAGGACGATCGCGCGTATCATACCGCACCTCCGAGGAGCTGCAGCGCGCCGCGTAGGCGCTCGCGCACGATATCGCGCCCCAGCAGCTCCATCGAGTCGAACAGCGGAATCGACGTCGGGTTGCCGGTAATAGCAACGTAGAACGGACGCGCGACGTCGCGCGTCTTCCTCCCAAGCGTTTCGGAGATCCGTTTGAGGACCGCTTCGATGCCGAACGCGTCCCACACCGGCAACGCGTCGAGCTCCGTCAGCGCCAGCGCGAAGGCGCGTCGCATAGCGAGATCGTCGAGCTTCGCGCGGCGCAGATCCTCCACGCGTAGCGACAGCCTCCCCGAGAACAGAAACGCCAAGAGCGGCCCGAGGTCGCTGAAACGCTCGATCCGCGGCGCTGCAAGCAGCGCGAGCCGGGTCAGGCGTTCCGGCGAGACCGCCCAGCCCGCGACGCGCCGCACGAACGCCTCGGGGTCGAGACGCTCGCGAATGTAACGGCCGTTCAGCCAGTCGAGCTTCGCCATGTCGAAGACCGGCCCGCCGGTCGGGACATGTTCCAGCTCGAAACGGCGCACGATCGCCGGCAGGTCCATCAGCTCGTCTTCGCCGTCGCGCACGGCGTTCGCCAGCAAGGCCAAAAATTGACGAGCGCCTCCGGCAAATAGCCCATCGCGCGAAAGAACAATATCCCCGTCGGATTCTTGCGTTTGCTGAGCTTGCTCTTGTCGGCATTGCGGAGCAACGGGAGGTGCATCAGCTTGGGCGGCTCCCAACCGAGATACGAGTAAAGCAGCAGATGCTTTGGCGCACTCGACAGCCACTCTTCGCCGCGAAACACGTGGGTGATCTCCATGAGATGATCGTCCACGACGTTGGCCAGATGGTACGTCGGGAGCCCGTCCGACTTCATGAGGACCTGCATGTCAACGCTCGCGTATTCGAACTCGACGGGTCCGCGGCGAAGGTCTTCGACGACGCACACGCCTTCGTCGGGTACGCGCATTCGTACGACGTACGGCTCGCCGGCCGCCTCGCGCCGCGCGACCTCCTCGGGCGAGTAGGTGAGGCACAGACCGTCGTATCGCGACGGCCGGCCCGCGGCGCGCTGCGCGACGCGCATCTCCTCGAGCCGCTGCGGCGTGCAAAAGCACTTGAACGCGTCGCCTTGAGCGAGCAGCTTCTCGGCATACTCGCGGTAGATGCTCGACCGCTCGCTCTGACGGTACGGGCCGAGCGGGCCGCCGACGTCCGGACCCTCGTCCCAGGACAGCCCGCACCAGTGCAGCGTCTCGAGGATCGCGCGCTCGCTCTCCGCGGTGCTGCGCACCTGATCGGTATCTTCGATTCGCAGCACGAACTCGCCGCCGTGCTTCTTCGCGAAGCAGTAGTTCACCAGCGCGACGTATGCCGTCCCAACGTGAGGGTCGCCCGTCGGCGACGGCGCGACGCGCGTTCGAACCTTTGCCACGCTACAGGATTCTTTGTGCCCTAGCCGACCAGGGCCCTACGCTTACCGCACTCGCGCTGGACGAAGCCGATGATATCCTGCAGCGGCGCGCCGGGAGTGAATATCTCGCGCACGCCGAGCTCACGCAGCTGCTGCGCCTCCTCGGCGGGGATCGTTCCGCCGCCGAAAAATACGATGTCACCCGCGTCCTGTGCGCGCAGCTGCTCGACGACGAGCGGGAAGAGCGTCATGTGGGCGCCGGAAAGAATGGAAAGCCCGATACCGTCGGCGTCTTCCTGGATCGCCGTCTGAACGATCTGCTCGGGGGTCTGAAACAGACCCGTGTACACGACCTCCATTCCGGCATCGCGGAGCGCCCTCGCGATGACCTTGGCGCCGCGGTCGTGTCCGTCGAGCCCGGCCTTAGCGATGACGACGCGAAGCGGTCGATCGTTCACGATGTTCTTCGTCTTTGTGCCGGCTCAGTTGCAGCGCCTCCTCGAGCTTCTGCTTGACCGCCGCTAGCGTGCGGCGCACGCGATAGAGCTCGAGTTTGGTTCGCCGGCGAAAGTGGCCTCGCGCCATCAGAGGACTGCCGCCTCGGTGTAGCGCCCGTACACCTGGGCCATCGCGTCGACGATTTCCCCCTCGGTGCAGTAGGCGTTGACGCAATCGATCAGGTGCGGCATCAGGTTGTCGCTCGGATCCGCGCACGCCGCCTGCAGGCGCTCTAGCGCGATCGGGACGAGCGATTCGTCGCGGCGCTCGCGGAGGTCGCGCAGCGCGGAGGCCTGCTTACGCTCCGTCTCCTCGGTGATCTTGAGGAGCTCCATGCCTTCGCGCGAATCGTCCTTGACGAAGGCGTTGACGCCCACGATGATTCGGTCTTTCGTCTCGATCGAGCGCTGATAGCGATAGCTCGCCTCGGCAATCTCGCGCTGAAAGAAGCCGGCTTCGATCGCTTCGATCACGCCGCCGTAATCGGCGATCTGCGCGAAGTACGACTCGGCCTGCCGCTCTAACTCGTCGGTAAGCGCCTCGATGAAATACGAGCCGCCCAGCGGATCGACGACGTTGGTCACGTTGGTCTCGTACGCCAGGACTTGCTGCGTGCGCAGCGCGATCTCGACCGATTTCTCGCTCGGCAGCGCCAAGACTTCGTCCATCGAGTTCGTGTGCAGCGACTGCGTGCCTCCCAGCACCGCGGCCATCGCCTCGTACGCAACGCGAACGATGTTGTTCTCCGGCTGTTGCGCCGTCGCGCTGCAGCCGGCGGTCTGGGTGTGGAAGCGGAGCTGCCACGAGCGCGGGTTTTGCGCGCCATATTTGTCGCGCATGTTCCGCGCGTAGATGCGGCGAGCGGCGCGGAATTTGGCGATCTCTTCGAAGAAGTCGATGTGCGAATTGAAGAAGAACGAAAGCCGCGGCGCGAACGAGTCGACATCCATGCCGGCGGCCATGCACGCCTCTACGTATGCGAATCCGTCGGCAAGGGTGAACGCCAGCTCCTGCGCTGCCGTCGAGCCCGCCTCGCGAATGTGATAGCCGGAGATCGAGATCGTATTCCACCTCGGCATCTCGCGCGTGCAGAAGTCGATCATGTCGACAATGATCCGCATGTGCGGCCGCGGTGGAAAGATCCACTCTTTCTGCGCGATGTATTCCTTGAGGATGTCGGCCTGGATCGTGCCGCCGAGCTTCGCGCGCGGGATGCCCTTCTTCTCGGCCGCGGCGACGTACTGGGCGAGCGCGATGCACGCCGGTCCGTTGATCGTCATCGAGGTCGTGATCTCTCCCATGTCGATGCCGTCGAAGAGCAGCTCCATGTCGGCGAGCGAGTCGATCGCGACACCGCACTTGCCCACTTCTCCACGCGACTGCGCGGCGTCGGAGTCATACCCCATCAGCGTCGGCATGTCGAACGCGACCGAGAGGCCGTGTTGACCGTGCTCGAGCAGGAAGTGGTATCGCTCGTTGGTCTGCGCGGCCGTGCCGAAGCCCGCGAACTGGCGCATCGTCCAAAGTCGATCGCGATAACCGTTTGGATGGATCCCGCGCGTGTACGGATATTCGCCCGGCCACGCCAGGTCGTGCGCGAGATCGAGATCGGCGACGTCACGCGGCTCGTACAGTTTCTTCAGCGGGACGTCCGAGATCGTTCGGTCGGTGGCGCCGGACCCGGGCCCCCGTCGAGGCCGGCCCTTTGCGGACGCCCGCTCCCAGCGGCGGCGCTGCCCGTCGAACTCGGCGCCGTCGCGCGCCACCGGCTCACCGGACCGTTCGATCGTCATCTTCAGGTTATCGAAGGACATAGGGCCCGAGCCTTTCGACGCGTTCGACGGTTTCTCCCTAAAAGGAGGAGAGAATGCGATCGGCGGCTTCGTACGGGTCCACGTCGTCGCGAGTATCCTCGCGCAACGCTCGGTCGAGACGCCGCTCTAGGCGCCCGAGCGCGAGTTGCCGCACCTGGTGGATGAACGCCTCGCGCCGCCGCTGCTCGATCTCGCCGGTTTCGTTGAGGTAGGCGACGTGCCGTTCGATCGCCGACCACAACTCGTCGATGCCTTCGCCGGCGAGCGCCTGCGTCGTCACGAGCTCCGGAACCCACCCCGGCCATTGCAGCATTTCCATCATGGAGCGAATCTCTCGCCGCAGCTGGTTCGCCATCGGGTGATCCGCCTTGTTGACCACGAAAACGTCGGCGATCTCCATGATGCCCGCCTTGAGCACCTGGATCGAGTCGCCGCTTCCGGGCTGCAACGCGACGAGCGTCGTCTGCGCGAGCTCGGCGATCGCGACCTCGCTCTGTCCGACCCCGACCGTTTCGATCAGCACGACGTCGAAACCGAAGGCGTCCATCAGCAGCACGGCGTCGGCCGTGGCTCCGGCGAGGCCACCGAGATGCCCACGGCTCGCCATCGAACGAATGAAGACCGACTCGTCGGTGAAGTGCTCGTTGAGCCGGATTCGATCGCCGAGCAGCGCGCCGTGCGAGAACGGCGAGCTGGGATCGACCGACACGACTCCGACGCTGCGCCCCAGGCTGCGCGCCTTTCGAACGAGTCCGGAAGCGAGGGTCGATTTCCCGACTCCCGGCGGCCCAGTGAGCCCGATCGTCATCGCGCGGCTGGTCTTCGGGTAGAGCGCGCGCACAAGATCGCGGCCCCGTCCCGATTCCGCGCGTGAGATCGCGCGCGCGAGCGCGCGCGGCGCTCCGTGATCGAAGTCGCGCAGAAGTTCGGCGTCGCTCGGTTGACTTTTCAAGGACGCTATGTTGCGGCTCGCGGTAAGGGTGAACCTTCTCTAAGCGCGAAGGGCATAGCCCCATAGTGCGGTCGCCTATTGCACGCTTCGCGGCTAGCTGCACGATCGCCGCGCTTCTCGCGATCGATTTGCCGGTACCCGCTGCAAGCCAAACCCTGGTCGTACCGCTCACGGGCAAACGCGTGCGCCAGATCGAGACGGAGCAGCTCTTTCACACGCTGATGCGTGACTTCTTTCTCGAAGACGACGCCACGACGTACGTTAGGACGGGCGACATTCCGGTGATGTGGCTGCGCGATTCGTCCGCTCAAACGATCCCGTACATCCGCTTTCAAACGGCGTATCCGATCCTGCGCGCCCGCTTCGCCGGCGTCATCGAGCGCAACGCGCGTAACATCCTTACCGATCCCTATGCGAACGCGTTCGAAGCCGACTACCGCGTTTGGGAGCGCAAGTGGGAGATCGATTCGCTGGCATGGGCCGCCGTTCTCGCCTCGATCTACTGGCGCTCGACGGCCGATCGGACGGTTTTCACGCCCGGTCTCCACCGGGCTTTGCGAACGATCGTGACAACGTATGCTTGCGAGGAGCGTCACTCGGGATGCAGCCGCTACCGCTATCCCGAACGAGTCTACACCCACGACGCCTATAACGAAGCGACCGGCATGATCTGGGGCGCCTTTCGCCCCTCTGACGACGCCGTCCAGTATCGATTCAACATCCCCCAAAACGCGATGGCGGTCGTCGCGCTGCGGGACATCGGGCAGCTGGCGACCGACGGTTACGGCGACGCGGCGCTCGCGCGCGACGCGCAGGAACTGGGGGCACGCGTGCAGGCCGGCGTCCAGCTCTACGGGCGCTTCTACAACGCGCGGCGGCACGTTTGGATGTACGCGTACGAGACCGACGGTTACGGCAGATACAACCTCATGGACGACGCGAACATCCCGAACCTCACGACGTTGCCCTACATCGACTGGTGCTCGTCGTTCGACTCGACATATCTGTCGACGCGCAGCTTTGCGCTGAGCATGGACAACCCGTTTTTTTTCTCCGGACGATACGCCGAAGGCCTCGGCAGTCCGCACACGCCATACGGCTACGTCTGGCCCTTGGGAATCATCGGACGCGCATTGACCGCGACGTCGTCTCTCGAAGTCGCGACCGCGATCACGACGCTGGCGGAAACCGATGGGGAGACCGGGCTCATTCACGAGAGCTTTTATCCCGACGGCTACTGGCGTTACACGCGTCCCGAGTTCGGCTGGGCCAACGCGCTCGGCGCCGAACTCTTTTTCCGCAGCTTGGCGGGCGAGCCCGCGACGGAATTCGCTTGGAACGGGCCGATCATGCCCTTAGAGCGACGCTCGATCACGCCGCGTCTCGTGCCCGTTTTCACGCAGATCGAAAACGCCGCCGAGCTCAACGCGACGCTCGGTCGCCTTTTATACGCGACAGGCGGCTCGATGCCGCACGAATAAGGGGAGCGGCCCGTCCGGTCGCCAAGCATCCTCCAGATGGACCAGGGATATTACCGCTATCCAACGATAGCGCGCGACCGTATTGTCTACGTCTGCGAGGACGATCTCTGGAGCGTTTCGGCTGCCGGCGGCGACGCCGTTCGGCTGACAGTAACGTCCGGAACGTGCTCCTTCCCACGGCTCTCACCCGACGGCGGGTCGATCGCGTTCGTCTCGACCGATGAGGGAAGCCCGGAGCTGTACGTGATGCCGACGCGAGGCGGCGAACCGATGCGCCTGACCTTTCTCGGCGCGACGCTGGCGTGGCCGACCGGATGGAACGAGGAGGGCAGCGAGATCTTCTTTGTCGCCAACCCGACGGCGTGGTATGAGGGAGAGACCCGGTCGTTTGCAATTTCCAAAGACGGGGGCGTTCCGCGCGAGCTGAATCTCGGACACGCTCGCGCGCTCTCGATGGGCCCCGGCGGGCGGCTCGCGATCGGTCGCAACGCAACCGATCCGGCGCGCTGGAAGCGTTACCGCGGCGGTACGGTCGGCGAGGTCTGGGTCGACACCGCTGGCGCGGGCGAGTTCACGCGCTTGCCGCTGCCCGACGGAAACCCATGCTGGCCGATGTGGGTCGGCGATCGCATTTTCTTCCTTGCCGATCACGAGGGCATCGGAAACCTCTATTCGTGCAGCTCGGATGGGAGCGACGTCCGGCGCCACACGCACGAAAACGAGTACTACGTTCGGTTTCCTTCGAGCGACGGGCAATGCATCGTCTACACCGCGGGCGCCGAGATCGGGCTGTACGACATCGCGAGCGATACGGCTCGCCGGGTCACGATTGCGACCCATTCCTCGGCGCCGCAGGCGGCTCGGCGTTTCGAGAGCGCCTCGGAGTCGCTCGAATCGTTCGCCCCACATCCGGACGGCACGCAGCTCGCATTCGTCGCGCGCGGGCAGCAGTTCACGATGCCGCTTTTTGAAGGCGCGGTAGTCCGGCACGGGAGCGGCGGGCGCGCTCGTGCGCGTCTGGCACAGTGGTTTCACGACGGCAAGCACCTCGTGTTCGTCACCGACGTAAACGGATACGAACAGATCGCGATCGCGCGCGCCGACTTGCCGAGCGAGCCACGCCTGGTCACGAGCGGCGACATCGGGCGAGTCACGGATCTCGTCTGCTCGCCGACCGGCGACACCACCGTGTTCGCGAACCACCGTCACGAGCTTTGCGCGCTCGACGTCGATGACGGCAAGGTGCGCTTGCTCGATACGTGTCCTCCGCATCGCATCGAGGATCTCGCGTATTCACCGGACGGCCGGTTCGTCGCGTACGTCTGGTGGCCGACGCACGGAACGTCAATCATCCGCATCGTCAAGGTTCGCTCTGGAAAGATTCACGACGTCACGTCGCCTCTGCGCACCGATCAGTCGCCGGCGTGGGATCCCGCGGGCAAATACCTGTACTTCATTTCGACGCGAGATTTCAATCCCGTCTACGATGCACTTCAGTTCGACCTGAGCTTCCCGCAGGCGAGCCGCCCGTTCGTCGCGACGCTGCGCAGCGACGTACCGTCACCCTTCGTGCCGAAACCCAAGCCGATCCACCACGATCACGAGCGCGAACGCGAGCGCGACCGGTCCAACGGCAAGCCGGAGAAGCCGCCGGAGGTCGAGATCGACTTCGACGGCATCGCGGGTCGCGTGCTGGCCTTCCCGATCGACGAGGGAGACTACCACGGCATCGTCGCGACGCGGGATCGCGTGCTGTTCACCCGCTTTCCGGTCAAGGGAATCAAGCCCGCGCGCCGCGAGGAGCTCGATAACGACGATCACGGCACCCTGCTCGCCTACGACATCGATCAGCAGCGCCTCGCAACGATCGCGACCGAATGCGACGAGATCGAACTCGGACGCGACGGTCGCACGCTGATCTACCGCTCTGGCGATCGGCTGCGCGCGATCGACGCGCAGGCCGAGCTGCCCGAGGAGGGTGAGGAGCAGAAGCCGGCGACGGAGCCGGGTCGGCGCAGCGGCTGGCTCGAGCTCAATCGCGCCAGCGTCGAGATCGTGCCGCGCGACGAATGGTTTCAAATGTATCGCGAAGCGTGGCGCTTGCAGCCGGAGCAGTTTTGGGTCGAGGACATGAGCGACATCGACTGGGATCGCGTTTTCGACCGGTACGCAGCGATTCTGCCGCGAGTGCGCACGCGCGGCGAGCTCTCGGACCTCATCTGGGACATGCAGGGCGAGCTCGGCACGTCCCACGCGTACGAGTGGGGCGGCGACTATCGGGAACCACGACAGTATCAGCGCGGTTTTCTCGGAGCCGATCTGCACTGGGACCAAGCGCGCGAGGGCTACTGCATCGAGCGCATCTACCGTGGAGACTCCTGGAATCGCGACAGCGACTCGCCGCTCGCGGAGCCCGGAGCGGACGTGCACGAAGGCGACTGCATCGTCGCGATCGGCGGCAACCGTCTATCGCGCGAGACCCCGCCCGATCGTCTGCTCGTCAACGCCGCCGGCCGTCAGATCTCGGTGACGCTACGCGGCAAGAAGGGCGAGGAGCGCACAGTATTGGTGAAGGCGCTCGAGAACGAGGCCGCGCTACGCTACCGGGCCTGGGTCGACGCGAATCGGCGAATCGTGCACGAGCGCACCGCAGAGCGCGTCGGCTACGTCCACATCCCGGACATGGGACCGTGGGGGTTCGCGGAGTTCCATCGCGGCTATCTGAGCGAGTTCGATCGCAAGGGCCTGATCGTCGACGTCCGTTACAACCGCGGCGGACACGTCTCGCCGCTGCTGCTCCAGAAGCTCACGCGCAAACGCGTGGGCTACGACACGCCGCGCTACGGGTCACCGATTCCATATCCACCGGAGTCCGTCGGCGGTCCGATCGTCGCGCTGACCAATCAATTCGCCGGCTCGGACGGCGATATATTCAGCCATTGCTTCAAGCTGTACAAACTCGGCCCGCTCGTCGGCAAACGCACGTGGGGCGGCGTCATCGGCATCGATCCGTACCATCACCTCGTCGACGGAACCCTCACGACACAGCCGGAGTTTTCGTTTTGGTTCGTCGACGTAGGGTGGCGCGTCGAGAATCACGGAACCGAACCCGATTATGACGTCGACATCGCGCCGCACGAGTATCGCGACGGTAAGGATCCGCAGCTCGACTTCGCCCTTGAGCTGATGGATCGGGCACTCGAAGGTTACGAAGAGCTGCGCCCGGACTTGTCGACGCGTCCGTCGTTACCGCTTCCTTCGCTTACGTGAAGTGGGCGGCGTTCGCCCGCGCGGCGTTCGCCGCAGTGGCGTTCGTCGTTCCGGTCATCGCATTCGCCGCAAGCGCGTCGTCCGAACCAGCCTCCTGGGACACGGCGGAGCTGCAAGGCGTTCCGTACATCCTCGGAATTTCGCATCCGACCGGATTCCCGTTTTACGTGCTTCTCGGATACGCGTGGTCGCACGCGTTTGCGATCGGCTCGATCGCATGGCGTATGAACGTGATGAGCGGCGTGACGATCGCGCTGGCGTGCGCCGCCGCATACGGCGTCGCACTCCAGTTCGGTGCGAGCCCGCCGGTCGCGCTATCGGCGACGCTGTGGTGCGCATTCACGGGCAACGTCTGGTCGCACGCCTCGCGCGCGGAGGCGCAGGACCTGGCCGTGGCCTGCTCCGCGCTCGCGATCTTCTCCTTCGTGCGCTGGATGCGCGGCGCACGGGATCGCTGGTTCATCGCGGCGTTCGCGCTCGCCGGCCTCGGCATGGCTGCGCATCCAAACGCGCTTTGGATTTTGCCGGCGTTCGTCGTCGGCGCGCTGATCGCGAGACGCCCCACGCCGCGCCGACTCGTGGTTGCCGCTGGTTGCGCCCTCGTCGGCGCGCTGCTGCTTTACGCCTATCTGCCCCTGCGTTCGGCGTACGTCGTGGCGCACGGTCTGGACCCCACGTCGGCCCTCGCCGGCGCCGGCGGCGGAATCTTCTGGAATTATAACGATCCGCGCACGTTTGGGGGGCTCGCCCTCGAGCTCACCGGCAGCGAATCCCAGACGCCCGCATACTTCTTGGCGTCGCTCAACCCGCTGCATCTCAAGGATGCGCTGTGGACGTTCGTCACGGGCCTGCGCACGGAGTACGGCCTCGTCGCGACGGTCTTGGCCTTCGCGGGATTCGTCGTCGCCTGGCGGAGAAATTGGCGAACGACGCTCGTGCTGGCCATGGCGGCAACCGCGGCATTGATCTTCTCGGTCGTGTATCCCAACGAGAGCGACATCGGCCGCTACCGCATCCTCGCGTCGTGGCTCGCGGTTCCGCTGCTCGGCGCGTTGACGCCGGAGTCACGCCACGCCCGCGACGCGTTCCTGCACGCCGCGCTCGTCGTGTTTCTCTTGATCGGGGCCGGGATGGCCTTCGACCGGCATCGCGTTTTCTTGAATCGCATTCCCGGGGAAGGCGGACGCTGGGTCATCGACGCCGTGCGTCCGTACGTGCCGCCGCAGGGCGCAATCGTCACCGGCTGGCTCGACGCCACGTCGCTCGCATACGGCGCATACGTCGACGGATCATTGCCGGGGCGCATTGTCGTCTCGGACGACACGCTGCGCATCGAGCGCTATCGTCCGTGGGCCCAGCGGCACCGCGTTTTCGTCCTGATCGATCCGCGCGACGTCGACGCGCTCCCAGGCGCCCGCGACCTCGCGAAGCTCGACGACTATCACGAGCTGTATGAAGTTCGACCTTGACAACGCGCTTAAGTTTCCGCTATATCGGGTATACCGGTCCAACGTTCTGCTTATGATGATCCAATATTAGCCAAGGTCCAATCCACAGCAGTCCAATTGGAGACCGGGGGAGGGGTCGAATCGTGAACGGGAACGGACGTGCGGCGGCAATGCGACGGCGCTGGAGCGAGAGCCGTTGGGACGGCATCACGCGGCGCTACCGCGCCGAGGACGTGCTTCGTCTGCGGGGGAGCGTCGTCACGGAGCACACTCTCGCCAAACTGGGGGCGGACCGACTCTGGCGAGACCTCCAGGCGGACGAGCCGACCGTCGCCCTTGGGACGCTGACGGGCGGTCAGGCGGTTCAGGCGGCCCGCGCGGGCCTGCTCGCGCTCTACTGCAGTGGCTGGCAGGTCGCGGCCGACGGCAACGCCGCCGGCGAGATGTACCCCGACCAGAGCCTCTATCCGGTCAACAGCGTTCCGGCGCTGGTGGAACGACTCAACAACGCGCTCGCGCGGCTCGATCAGGTCGAGTCGCTCGAAGGGCGCGGCGGACCGCACTGGTATCTTCCGATCGTCGCCGACGCCGAGGCGGGCTTCGGTGGAGCTCTCAACGTCTTCGAGTTGATGAAGGCGATGATTCGCGCCGGCGCCGCCGGCGTGCATTTCGAAGACCAGCTCAGCTCGGAGAAAAAGTGCGGCCATCTCGGCGGCAAGGTGCTGATCCCGGCGCAACAAGCCGTGCGCCATCTCGTCGCCGCACGCCTGGCGGCCGACGTGTGCGACGTCCCGACGATCCTCATCGCGCGGACGGACGCAAATGCGGCGAAGCTCGTGACGAGCGACATCGACCCCCTCGATCGGCCCTTCCTCACCGGCGAGCGAACTCCCGAGGGATTCTTCGTTACTACGTGCGGCATCGACGCGTGCATCGCCCGGGGCCTCGCGTACGCGCCCTACGCCGACCTACTCTGGATGGAGACCTCGGAACCCAATCTCGACGAAGCGCAGCGGTTCGCCGACGCGATTCATGCAGAGTATCCCGGAAAACTCCTGGCCTATAACTGTTCCCCGTCGTTCAACTGGAAGAAGAAGCTGGATGCCGAATCGATCGCGACGTTTGCGACGCACCTCGGCGAGATGGGTTACAAGTTCCAATTCGTTACGCTCGCCGGCTTCCACGCGCTCAACCATTCGTTCTTTGCGCTGGCGCGGGACTTCAAGGCGCGCCGCATGACGGCATACGCCGAATTTCAGGCGCAGGAGTTTGCGAGTGAGCCCCTTGGCTATACCGCGACGCGACATCAGCGCGAGGTCGGAACCGGCTATTTCGACGAGGTCGCGAGCATCGTCGGCGAAGGCCGCGCCTCCACGACCGCGCTGCGCGGATCGACCGAGGCCGAGCAGTTCTGCGACGGCCGCGCCGCAATGCCGGCTTAGGAGAACCTCTCCCTAGTGAACGTCGCTCCGGCGGGTTTCGCGATCAAACGCGACCTGCCGCCGGGATTCGCGGAGTTTTACTGGCCCCTACACCGGCGCTTCGCGCGCGAGCAGCAACGCCTCGTACGCGCGCGGCGGGAGCGGCTCGAGCGCGCCCATGCCGGCGCGCTCCCCGCATATCCGCCTCCTTCCGAAGCGACGCGCTCGCAGTGGCGGATCGAGCTCCCGGCCTGGTGCGCGGATCAGCGCAATCAGATGACCGGCCCGGCGGATGACGCCGAGCTCTGCGTGAAGATGCTGAACTCCGGCGCGCCGGGCGTCATGCTCGACCTCGAAGACTCGATGGCTAACACGTGGGAGCATCTAATGCTCGGCCATCACAACATCGTTGCGGCGCTCCACGGCGAGCTGACATATGAGGACGCCAAGCGCGGCGGCACGATCGGAATCGAGCCGAGCGACACCGTCGTCTGGAATCGCGTGCGCGGGCTGCACCTCTCGCAAGCGGGCGTGCTCGAACACGAGCTCACCGGCGCGTCGCTCTTCGATCTCGCGTTGATCGTCTTTCGGCTCGACTACACGCGCCTGCGCCACCCGCTCTGCGTCTACATTCCCAAGTCGGAATCGGCTGATGAGGCGCTCTGGTGGAACGATTTTTTCGACGCCCTCATCGCGGCGATGGGCTGGCCTTCGGGTTCGATCAAGGCGATGGCACTCGTCGAGTCCCATCCGATCGCGTACGAGATCGAGGAGTTCTTATTCAACCTGCGCGAGTACATCGTGGGCCTCAATCTGGGCCGCTGGGACTACATGGCGAGTCTCATTCACTACAACCTCGGCGATCCCGATTGGCTCTTGCCCGACCGCAACACGATTCCGATTGACGTCCCGTTCTTCCAACGCGTCCGCACGCTGCTCCCCGAGCTGACGCACAAGCACGGCGCCCTCGCCATCGGCGGAATGACGGCGCTCTATCCGAGCCGCGAGGATCCCGCGCTCAACGCCCGCGCTCTGGACGTACTTGAGCGCGACAAGAAGAACGAGGCTAACTGCCTGATGGACGGCGCGTGGACGGGTCATCCCGACCAAAACGCGATCGCGGTCGCGCAATTCCCGTATCCCAATCAGCTCGACCGGCGCCCAACGCTCGAGACGCTGCATCCGGACCTGCGTCCCGCGCCCACCGACGTGGGCACGACGACGCTCGAAGGGACGCGGGCCGCCGTTCGCACCGTGATTCGCTATCGCAGCGGCGTGCTCGAAGGCCGCGGCGCGAGCCTGCTGGACGGATACATGGAGGACCTCGCGACCGATCGAATCTACCGCTTGATGATCGCGCAGCGCCTCCGCTATCCCGGCGATTATACGCCGGCGCCGCTCGCTAATATGTTCGACGAAGAACTTGAGCGCATTTTGAACGACCTTCCCGCCGACGTGTCGGACGAAGTGCTCATGCGCTTCCGGCGCGCGCGGGAAATCTCGGAAAGCATGATCCTCACGGGCGCGTTTGATCCGACCTAACCGCATCCCGATCGCCGCCGCGCTCGTCACGCTGGCGATTCACCTCGCGGGCAATCCGCATTACGGTTTCTTCCGCGACGAGCTCTATTTCATCATCTGCGGGTTCCATCCGGCTTTCGGTTACGTCGATCAGCCGCCGATCGCGCCGCTGTTGGCCGCAGGCTCGCAGCTCTTTGGCCACTCTCTATTCCTGCTACGTGCCGTCCCGGCGATCTTCGCGGCGGCCGGCGTGTATGTTACGTGTCTGTTGGCGATCGAGCTGGGAGGAGGCGCGTTCGCGCAGATCCTTGCCGCGCTCGCCGCGTTTTTCGCCAACGTCCTGATGAGCTTCGGCATGAAGGTCGGGCCGGACATGGTCGGCCTGTGGCTCTGGCCGCTCGCCGCGCTGTACGTCCTGCGGATCGTCAAGGGCGGCGATCCGCGCCTCTGGCTGGGGGCAGGCGCCGCGATCGGCGTAAGCCTCGAGAGCAAGTACAGCGCACTGTTCTTCGCCGCCGCGCTGATCGCGGCGCTCGCGCTGACGCCGCAGCGCCGCGCGCTGGCGTCGCGCTGGTTCGCCGGAGGCGTCGCGCTGGCCGCCGCGATCGCGCTTCCGAATTTCATCTGGCAGGCCGTGCACGGCTTTCCGATGTGGGAGCTCCTGCGCAACGGGCAAAACGGCAAGAACCTCGTCGCCGGCCCGGGACTCTATCTCTTCCAGCAGCTGCTCCTCACGAATCTGTTTCTGTCGCCGATATGGATCGTCGGCCTCGTATGGCTGCTGCGCAACCGCACGGCACGCTTTCTGGGATACGCGTACCTCGTCTTGACGATCCTGATGATCGCCTTCCACGCAAAACATTATTACGCAGGCGACGCGTATCCGATGCTCGTCGCTGCCGGCGGGGTCGCAATCGAGGCCGCGACGCGACGCCTCGCGTGGCTGCGCGGAGCCCTCGTCGCGGCCATCGTCGCAGCCGGATTGTTCTTCTTGCCGTTCTCCCTACCCGTGCTGCCGGAACCTGCGATGCTGCGGTACGCGGCGTTCGTCGACAGCGTGCTGCACGTGCAACGCTCGACGATGCAGACGGAGCGCTTTAGAACGTCGGCACTCCCCGAGGACTGGGCCGACATGCACGGCTGGTCCGAACTCGCCGCTACGGTCGCGCGCGTCTATCGCGCGCTTCCGCCGGATCAGCGCGCGCAAACCGCGATCGTCGCGAGCAACTACGGCGAGGCCGCAGCGATCGATTTCTTCGGCAAGCCGTACGGGCTGCCGCCTGCGCTCTCGGGACACAACAACTACTGGCTCTGGGGACCGCGCGGGTATAGCGGCAACGTCGTGATCGACGTCAACGGCGACTGCGGCCGGGGCAGCGCTCCTGGCTTGTTCAGCACGGCTCGCCTAGCGGCCCGGTTCGATCCGCCGTGGGTAATCTCGTACGAGCAGAACGTTCCGATCATGATCTGCACCGGAATTCGCACGCCGCTGACCACGATCTGGCCGACGCTCAAGAACTATATCTAAAGGCAGCCCACCTAGGGCTACGGCGCGGAAAGGCCCTGAGCTGCGCGCCGATGAATCTGATTCGCCCTCTCGCTACTGGAGTCGGCTGGCCTAAGGAAGCAAAGCGATCCTGTCTACTCAAAAGGAGTAACGTCACTAATGAATACGACCGGTTTAGTGAAATATGCCGGCACTCTGGTTGCGCTCGCGATGTGCTCCGCGTGCGGCGGCATCCTTCGACAGGCTCAGGATGACATGGCGGTCCCGTCGTCGAGCACCACGTTCAATGGCACATACGTCGGGACGACGCTCTCAGTAAACGGAAGGCCGGTGACCGCGGCGCGCTTGAGTCTCAGCCCGCTACCCCGTTACGCGACGATTGTTCCAGAGCGGCGTGCGAGCGCGAAAAAATTTGTGTACATCATCAACGCGTACGGTACCTACGCTAGCATTTTTGACTATCCTAAGAGCGATAAGCAGATCGGTACGATCAATAACGTCGGCGGCCAAGGCTGCACGAACGTCCTCTACGGCTATGGAAACAAGACTTTCTGGATCGTCGCGGGCCGGGACCAGATCACGGAGTACCAGGTCCCCCAAAAGGCGATCAAGACACTCGACGCGCCCGCCGGTAGTATGCCATCGAGCTGCGCCATGGACGCGAGCGGCGACCTTGCCGTCGGAATCTTGAGCAGCACCGACTCGGGCGACGTCGTGATCTTCAAGAACGCGAGCGGGTCGGGCACCGTTTACACCACGCCCTTGACTCAAGAGTTCTTCGACGGCTATGACGGCCACGGGAATCTCTTCGCCGACGGCCTTAACAAGTTCAATAGGTTTACGCTCGCCAAGCTCCCGAAAGGCGGCAGTCAGTTTCAAACGATCACAACGAGCAACAACGTGCACTACCCTGGTTCCGTGCAGTGGGACGGCAAGTACCTTACCGTCCTCGATCAGCTCGTGGACGCGATCTATCGGTACACGGTCAGTGGTACGAAGGCGCAGTTGAAGGGCACGGTAACGCTCACGGGTTCCACCGACTGCGCGCAGACCTGGATCGTTAAGGGCATCGTCTATTGCGCGGATGCGGGTAAGGATGATGGCGAGGTCTTCAAGTACCCGGCCGGCGGTTCACCGATTGCGGTCCTTACGGGCAATTTCGACACGCCGCTCGGCGTGACGGCAGCTGAGAAATGATCGTCTATTGCTTGAGTTCTTGCAGCGTGTTCGTTTTGGTATCGGTATAGAACAGCGCCGTATCGCTATCGCTCGTGCCGGTCGCAACGAGCCCGAAGACGTGAGCACCCTTGCTCGCGTCGACCGTTTTGGTGTCGAGCACCTTCCCCGTCGGCGTCAGCTCCACAAGCTTGTTTCCGCCCTTAGTATTCGCAACGATGAGATTTCCGTTCGGTAGAAGAGCGGAAGCTACGGGCGCATCGAGCGGAGAGCCGCTAAAGACGAGCCTCGCGCAGGTGCGCTTTGGGTGACTGCATTTGAATTTCTTACCACCGGGCTGCACGACGATCTCGTCCTTCTCGAGTAGGTTGCTGGCGGTCGAAACGGCGACGACCGTGTTATCGACCCCGTCGACGATATACAGCGTGTCGTTGCAGAGGGTACCGGTTCTGCGACTATCGTATTGAATTCCGGACGGGCCGAGGACGCTCCAACCGGAGCCCTTATTGACACCGAAACCGGTTATCACTTGGGTGACTTTCGCGTGGCCGGAGCGACTAACGGGAAGGAATGCCACCTTGATGATCGAGCCGGTCTTGGCATCCGCAACGTAGATGTCCTCAGGCGCGTAAGGTAGACCGCAGAACGCATCGGCGTCGGCGAACGGAACCTCGATCGGAGAACCGAAACTCTTCTGCAGCTTGCCGGTTTGATCGAACTTGGCGACGCGACCGCCGATCAGTCCGGCGCCGTAGACGTAATTTGTCGCGGTGACGGCATCGCCGTCGCAGCCCTCTATCTTGGTGCTCTGCGTAAAGGTTCGCGGCTTGGAGTGCTGGCGTGGACTGAGTACTTCGATCGTGCTCCCTTCCCCAGCCTTGCCCGCGGCGTCGTCGAAGTTGCAAACGAGCAACTGCCCTTTCTTGAGCCCGAAGGTCGATCGAACCAGCGAGATCGCGCGCGGGCCCATGTCGCCATTTTTGGGGTCGACCGTGGAGCCGATTTCCACGTCCTTCGTAAGCTTTTTCAGAATCGAGGTCGTGTCGTTTGGAACGATCGCGCGCGCGCTGGGCGCGGAGAATTGCGATGAATACGGCGCGCTTGGGATCGTGGTGCTTCCTCTACACGCCGAAGTCGCAAAAAGTGCTCCCGCGGTCAGCAAAAGTACGCGATGGTTAAACGGCATCCTGAACTCGCTCCTAACGCAATAGTTGACGGGGCGAGATTCGAAGTGCCCCTTTCGTCGCCTGCCAGAGCGAGCGGCGGCTGTCCACCTTTAGAGAGGGAGTGAGCAGGCACACTCGCGGCCCGCCCAGGCATCTGCGAATACCGCGCAAAAAGAATCTCGAGCCCCCAGAAAAAATCTTCCTCCTCGGGGGTCCATCTTTCGCCCGACTCGACGACCCAGAAGACCTTCTTCCAGTTGAAAGGCTACATAGTGCATATGACTGGTCTAGTGAAATACGCCGGCGTCCTGGTTGCGCTCGCGATGTGCTCGGCATGCGGGGGCACCCTTCGACAGGCCCAGGACGACATAGCGGTCGCGCCGTCGAGCGCCGCGCTCAATGCCACATATGTGGGTAGGACGCTCTCGCTGAACGGAAGGCTGGTAACGGCGGCGCGCGTGAATCTGAGCCCGCTTTCCCGTTACGCCACCACTCTTCCTGACCTGCATAGCAAGTTGAAGACCTTCGAGTACGTTATCAATAACTACGGCAGCTACGCCGGCATTTTCGATTATCCGAAGAGCGTTCAGGAGATCGGTAAGATCAGTAACGTCGGTGGTCAAGGGTGCACGAACGTCCTCTACGGTTACGGAAGGAAGATCATCTGGATCGTCGCGGGCCAAGACCAGATCACGGAGTACCGAGTGCCCGACAAGCCGATCAAGACGCTCTCCGTCGCCTACTCCTTTCCATCCAGCTGCGCCATGAACACCAGCGGCGACCTTGCAGTGGGGATCTTGTATGCGTCGGGGGCGGGTGGCGGCGACGTCGTCATCTTCAAGAACGCGAGCGGCACCCCCACCGTTTACACCACGGCGTTGGACGAAGAGTTCTTCGACGGCTACGACAACCAGGGCAATCTCTTCGCCGACGGCTTTACCGGCGACCGCTCGGGCTTCGCGCTCGTCGAGCTCCCGAAGGGCGGCACTAAATTCGAAACAATCAAGACGAGCAACACCGTGGGGTTCCCTGGCTCCGTGCAGTGGGATGGCACCTACCTCACCGTCCTCGATCAGGGCGTGAACGCGATCTATCAGTACACGGTCAGCGGTACCAAGGCGACGCTGAAGGGCACGGTAACGCTCAAGCGTGCCGGCGACTGCGGGCAGAGCTGGATTGTCAAGCGGCTTGTCTATTGCGGGGATGCCGGTAACGACGACGGCGAGGTCTTCAAGTACCCGGCCGGCGGTCCGCCGATTGCGGTCTTTACGGGCAGTTTCGACACCCCGCTCGGCATGGTGGCAGCAGCGAAATAATCAGCGCTTCTGCTCTACGCAGCGGAGTCACAAATGAGACATTGCACCGTGGGATTCCGTCGATCGTCGTGGTGCGTCGCCGTCACGACGCCCATGATTCGGCCGGGCGCGATCGATCAAACGTTACTTCTAAAGCAACTCGCGATGTGGTCGTTCACCATGCCCACGGCCTGCATGAACGCATAGCAGATCGTAGGGCCGACGAAGCGGAAGCCGCGCGCGCGCAAGTCGCGGCTCATCGCTTCGGACTGCGGCGTCGACGACGGAATCGTCGCTCCGCTGCCCCGCCGCTTCGCGACGCGTCTGCCGCCCAGAAAGCTCCAGATGTAGGCGTCGAACGAGCCGAACTCTTTCCGCACCTTCAGCAGCGCCTTCGCGTTCGTCACGACGGACTCGACCTTC
The DNA here is from genome assembly GCA_963722595.1 of Vulcanimicrobiota bacterium. Lineage (GTDB taxonomy): Bacteria > Vulcanimicrobiota > Vulcanimicrobiia > Vulcanimicrobiales > Vulcanimicrobiaceae > Cybelea. The sequence continues at coordinate 1,425,006 of CAVRNN010000001.1, forward strand.
GCGCGGTTGCGGATGATGCCGGGATCGCCGAGGATCTTCTCGACGCCCGCGGGGGTGATTCGTGCAACGGCGGCTGGGTCGAAGCCTTTGAATAGGCTGCGGTAGCGATCGCGCTTACGGAGCACGGTCTCCCAGCTCAGGCCCGCCTGGGCGCCTTCGAGAGAGAGCAGTTCGAACAGCGTTTGGTCGTCGTGCACCGGCACGCCCCACTCTTCATCGTGATACGCAATCATCGGTTCCGACCTGGCCCAGCTGCAACGCTTCATCGGCTGCCTGTGCATGTGCCCCGTTTTCCGCTACCGGGTGACACGCTCCGCCGGGATTGCCAGGCGTGGCCGAATGCCGTATGAGTTAAGCTATGCGCACGAGATCCGCGAGCATACCATCGTTGGCCGCGCTCGCGACGCTGCTCGTGCACCTCGCCGGCAACCCGCACTACGGCTTCTTCCGCGACGAGCTGTACTTCATCGTCTGCGGCTTCCATCCGGCGTGGGGATACGTCGACCAGCCACCGGTCGTTCCGCTGCTGGCTGCGGGATCGCAACTCTTTGGACACTCGCTCTTCCTACTGCGCGCGATCCCCGCAGTCTTCGCGGCAGCGTCCGTTTACGCAACGTGTCTGATCGCCGCGGAGCTCGGCGGGGGCGCCTTCGCGGAGTTCTTCGCGGCCTTGGTGGCCGCATTCACGCCCGTGCTGATGGACTTCGGCACGAAGCTCACGACGGATACCGTCGGCCTTCTGCTGTGGCCTCTCCTCGCGCTGTACGTCTTGCGGATCGTCAAGGGTGCGGATCCGCGCTGGTGGATCGCCGTCGGCGCGATCCTCGGAATCGGGCTCGAGAGTAAGTACAGCGTCGCGTTCTTGGCCGTCGGCATCGTCGCGGGGCTGCTCGTGCTGCCGCAACGGCGCGCGCTCTTTACTCCGTGGTTCGTCTTCGGCATGGTCCTCGCCGCCGCGATAGCGGCGCCGAATTTCGCGTGGCAGGCGATGCACGGCTTTCCGATGTGGACCCTTCTGCTGCATGCAGGCGAGTATAAGGACGAGCTGCTTTCGCCGGCGCAATTCGTCGCGACGCAAATATTGATCACGCACCCTCTGCTCGCCCCGGTGTGGATCGCAGGACTCGTGGCGCTGCTGCGGCGACAGGACGCGCGCTTTCTCGGCATCGCCTACCTGCTCGTAATCACGCAGATAATTGCGCTGCACGGCAAGCACTATTACGCCGGCGACGTCTATCCGATTCCGATCGCGGCGGGAGCCGTGGCGATCGAGGCGTGGACCAATCGCGCCGTTTCTTGGCGGCCGGCGCTTTGCGTCTACGCGTTTGCGGCGGGGATCGTCCTCGTGCCGCTACTCATGCCGGTCCTTCCGGAGCGAGCCATGGCGGCATACGATCGATTCGCCCGAAGCTCATTCACGCGCGAGATAAATCTCGCGCGCGCGGAGCGAACCGCCCTCGGGAGTTTGCCACCCGATTGGGCCGACATGCACGGCTGGCCGCAGCTCGCCTCCGTCGTCGCCACCATCTTTCGCTCGCTGCCGCCGGCGCAGCGATCGCAAGCCGCAATCTTCGCGAGCAACTACGGCGAGGCCGCGGCCATCGACTTCTTCGGACCGCAATACGGCCTCCCGCCGGCGCTCTCGGGCCACAACCAGTACTGGCTCTGGGGGCCGCGCGGCTTCGAGGGCAACGTCGTCATCGACGTGCACGGCGACTGCGACCCGCGCCTCTTTCGCGATCGCCGAGTTGTAGTTCGCTTCCAAAATCCATGGGGCAGGCCGTTCGAAAACGGCTTCGACATTTCGGTCTGCAGCGGGATCACGATGCCGCTCGCGGCGTACTGGCCGCGGCTGCGCCGATACATTTAGGTGTAAACGAGCGGATCGATCGCTTCGAGCAGCTGCGGATGCACGCGGTCCGCGAGGCGCCAAGGTCGCAGCGGCGAGACGATATCGTGCGAGAGGGGAAGGCCGGTGATGCGCACCATCTCGACCGCGCCGGGACGCTGACGGCGCCAGCTCTTGTAGAGCTGGCGGATTGCGTAGTTGTTCACCGCGATCTCCGTGGCGTTGGTCACGATCGTGAAGCGCTCGGCTTGCGGCACGGTCGTGCGGGCCTCCTCGAGCAGCGCGCGGGCGACGCGATACATGTGTCCGATCGCGTGGGTCGCGTAGCGCGGATAGCCGTTCGCCGGACCTCGCTCGCGCAGGACCGGGTTCCACCAATGAAAGCGGTTCGGAAGGCGCAGCAGCTGCTCGGCGACCGCACCCATGAAGCGGTTCGGAATCATCGCGACGCCGAGAAAGGGCGCGATCGGGACGCAGCGGTCGATCGCGTGGCGTTGCCCGATCCAGGCCGTCAACAGACCGCCGAGAGAAAAGCCCGCGAACGTGACGCGTTCGCCCAGCTCTTGGGCCACCGCGACGTACTCGGTCGCGGCCGCGTACAACTCGTCGGTGCGTAGGCGCGCGAGCGCGGTTGAAAGCGGATTTGCGTGACCGTGATGGGGCAGCCGCGGCACGATCACGTTGTGCCCCCGCTCGAACAAATCGCGTGCCACCCGCTCGAACTGCGCCGGGGTCGTGCTCAGCCCGTGCAGCAACACGATGGCGCGGGCCGTGCGCGCGCCGTGGACGTGGGCGATCGTGCGTCCGTTGCGGGCGAGCGCAGGATAATCCCGCGCCATCAAACGCTCGAGCAGCGAAAAGCAGGTAGTCAAGAAAAAGTCCTTAACAGCAGCAGCGTGTATCTCCTTTCAGAGCGGGCGCGCGAACTGATCGCCGAAGAAGAGCGCTACGGGGCGCATAACTATGCGCCGCTCGACCTTGTCGTCGAGCGCGCTTCTGGCGTTTGGCTCTGGGACGTTGCGGGCAGGCGCTATCTCGACTGCGTGAGCGCGTATTCGGCCGTCAATCAGGGACACTGTCACCCGCGCGTCTATGCCGCGCTCGTCGACCAAGCGGCGAAGGTGACGCTGACGTCGCGCGCTATGCGCAACGATCGGATGCCAGGCTTCCTCGCGACGTTAACGCAACTCGCCGGATACGACAAGGCGCTGCCCATGAACACCGGCGTCGAGGCAGTCGAAACGGCGATCAAACTCGCGCGCCGCTGGGCGTACAAAACGAAACGCGTGCCGGCCGATCGCGCGGAGATCATCGTCTTTTCCAACAACTTCCACGGCCGCACGATCGCCGCAGTGAGCGCGAGCACGACGCCGGAATACCGCGATGGCTTCGGCCCGTTCGTTCCGGGATTCGTTGCCGTACCGTTCGGCGATGCCGACGCCCTCGAGCGCGCGATCAGACCCAACACGTGCGCGATACTGATCGAGCCGATTCAAGGCGAGGGCGGTGTGAACGTGCCGCCCGACGGTTACCTCAAACGCGCGTGGGCGCTCTGCCGCGAGCACGACGTCCTCTTCATCGCCGACGAGATTCAAACCGGACTCGGACGCACGGGGGACATGTTTGCGTGCGACTACGACGGCATTCACGCGGACGTGCTGGTCGTCGGGAAGGCGCTTGGAGGCGGCTTCTATCCGGTTTCGGCGATCCTGGCGAACGACGAGCTGATGCGGCTCTTCGAACCCGGCGACCACGGGAGCACGTTCGGGGGCAACCCACTCGCCTCCGCGGTTGCGGAAGCGTCGCTCGACGTCGTGGTTTCCGAGAATCTGCCGGCGCGCTCGCGCTACGCCGGCGCGCGCCTGATGCAGGGAATGCGCGCGGTTTCATCACCTTTCATAAAGGAGATCCGCGGTCGCGGCTTGCTCGTCGGCATCGAGCTGACGGCCCGCGCCGAGCGCCTCTCCGAAGCCTTGCTGGAGCGCGGTGTGGCGGCCAAAGACTGCCGCGAGCACGTCCTGCGCGTGGCGCCTCCGCTGGTAATCGACGACGAGGCCATCGCCTACTTCCTGGAGCGCTTCGCCGAAGCGGTCGCCGCGCTCGCCGACCGCTCTTGACATTCCCCCGGACTTGCGTGATATGGTGGGCGGGCCGAAGCAGCGGGCCGTTCCGCTCACCGGATGCTCACGGGCGATCCGGTCTTCACTTTAAGGAATCTCGGCTGGTTCCATGGTGGGGTTGCTCCGGCAGCGCCTTTTTTATTTGGAGATGAGCTCATAGCACGACCCCTGCGCGTCAACGATCAAATTCGCATTCGTGCGGTTCGGGTGATCGACGAAAACGGACATCAACTCGGGATACTCCCAACCGAAGACGCGTTAGCGCGCGCGCGAACCGCGGGGCTCGACCTGATCGAGGTTTCGCCCAACGCGCAACCGCCCGTATGCAAGATCGCGGACTACGGACGGCTCAAGTACGAGCAATCGAAAAAGGACAAGGACGCTCGCAAAAAACAGCGCCACTTCGAGTTAAAGGAAGTAAAGCTGCGGCCGAAGATCGAGACGCATGACTACGAGACGAAGGCCCGGATGGCCGAACGGCTGCTGCTCGACGGAAGCAAGATCAAGGTGACGATCATGTTTCGCGGGCGCGAGATCACTTACACGTCGTTCGGGCGCCGGCTGCTCGATCGCATGGCGGAGGATTTAGCGCCGCTGGCGACGGTCGAACGAGAAGCGCGGCTCGAAGGCAAAAACATGTTCATGATCATGGCGCCTCGCATGACGCCGACGGGACCACCGAAGTTTTCGACACCGCGCGAACGGGACCACAAACCGATCGTGGACGAGACACCAGCGAAGGAGCGAACCAGTGCCTAAGATTCGTACTCACAGGGGAACCGCGAAACGCGTGAAGGTCAGCGCCACGGGCAAGGTGCTGCACCGTCATCAGTTTGACGGATGCGGCCACATCCTGAGCAAAAAGTCGCGCAAACGCAAGCGCAAGTTTCGCAAAGACCAACCGACGGCGAAGGGCGATCTGAAGCGTATCGCGCCGACGATTCCGTACCTGGTTTAACGGAGGCTCGACATGGCACGTATCAAACGCGGCGTCCACGGTCTCAAGCACCGTCGCAAGGTCATGAAGCTGGTCAAGGGCTTCCGCGCTTCTCGCCGCCGCAATTATCGCGTCGCCAACGAAGCGCTCCTGAAGTCGCTGGCGTACGCGTTCCGCGACCGGCGCGTGCGCAAGCGCGACTTTCGCTCGCTGTGGATCAGCCGAATCAACGCGGCCGTGCGCCGCGAAGGGCTTTCATATTCGGTCTTCATGCACGGCCTGAAGAAGTCCGGCGTCAGCCTCAACCGCAAGGCTCTCGCGGATCTCGCCATCTCCGACGAAAAGGCGTTTGGGATGCTCCTGAACTTGGCGAGGCAAGCCGCCCAAAAATAGGCGTGAGCGCGACAGGCGGGCGCGCGCTGGTATATAATGGTGCCGTTATGAGACGTTGGGGTTCCGTCTTTGCGACGGCTCTGTGCGTTGGTTTGGTCGTGCATGCGCTCACGCTGCCGGCCCGCTCGCAGACGGGCCTCACCTTGACGCCGTCGCTCTCCTCCCGGATCGACGCAATGGCGCGGGACGAGGTGCACGTCGGGCGCACACCCGGTTTGGCGATCGGCATCGTCGAGGACGGCCGGCTCGTCTACGCGCGCGGATTCGGGTTTGCGACGATACAACCACACGCCCTGATGGCGCCCGACACGGAGTTTTTCGCCGGCGGTCTCACGATGGAATTTACCGCCGCTGCAATCTTACTGCTTGCCCAGGACGGCAAGTTAAGCCTCGACGATAAAGTCACCAAGTATGTTCCTGAGTTTCATCTCGGCACCGACGTTACGATCGCGCAGCTGCTGACGCAAACTTCCGGGCTGCCGAGCTATGACCAGATACCGAATGTCGCGTCGGATCTAACCCGCACGATAAAGCTGGACAATCTGCTCGCAATGATCGACGGCATCAAGCCGCCCGCTCCGCCGGGAAGCGTGTACGCGAACAACCCGATCAATTATCTCGTCGCCGGATTGATCGTGCAGCGCGTTAGCGGCGTGCCGCTCTCCGATTATCTCGAACAGCACATCTTCTTGCCGCTGGTGATGAACCACACGTTCCTGGCGGGCGACAACGGCATCGGCCCTCACGCCACGGGGTACACGCGAAGCTCGCGGGGCTTTGCGATAGCGGCCACATGGGACCCGGCATGGCTCGATGGCGACTCCGGCATCGTTTCCACGATCTACGATCTCGCCAAGTGGGACATCGAGATGCCGGTATTGCTGCGTGTGGATTCGGTTCGCACGATGTTCTCGCCGAGCGCGAGTGCGGGACCGACGCACTACGGCATGGGGTGGGTCATCGATCGGCGCGGCGGCAAGGAATTCGTGTGGTCGAACGGTGAGATCTCGGGCTACCGCGCGATGAATGCCCTGCTGCCGGAGCAGCTAGTCGGCGTGATCGTGCTTGCCAACGTCGACTCGCTGCACGGGCGGTCGGTGACGATCCCCGAAGAGCTGGGCGCCCATATTCTCGATCTGTTGGTGCCGCCGGCGACGGCAAATCTGGACAACGCGATCGTGACGCGAGCCAAAGAGTGGCTCGAGAATCTGGCGACCGGCCATCTCGATCGCTCGGAGCTGACTCCCTCCTTCAGCGCCTACCTGAGCGACGATCTCGTCGCGCGCGAAAACTTCGCTGCTCTAGGCCCGCTGCAGACGATCGTGCCGGTCTCGAGCAACACCGAAGCGAACGGCGACACCATGTACGAGTTCCTCGTGCGCTATCCGAAAGCGCAGTACCACTACCAGTTCGAGGTCACGCCCGACGGCAAGATCAACGGGCTGACCCTGACCGCCTAAGTTCTAATCGTCGCCGTCGGCCAGCCGCCGGCCAGTCGCCTCGACGACCTTGCCGAGCATCGTCACGGCTTCCGCGCGCGTCGCATTGCTGAACATGTAGCGTAGGCGCTCATCGGCATCCTCGACGATCAAGACCGCTCGGCGCCCGCCGCGGACCGCGTCGATCAGCGAGCTCAGATAGGCCTCGTCCTCAGGCGCCAATACCGATGGGTCAACGCCCATGCGGTTGTGCTCCAACAATCTTTTCAGCACGGCATCAATGTCGCTCGGTATTTCCACCACTTACCTCCAAGATCGATTTCCGCCGCGTCGGTAGCAACTTGCGACGATGCAGAATTCCTCTCGTACAGTAACTATCGACCAAAGTGACTTCCAAATTCACCTTCGCCGACCTGCAGCCAAAACAGGGCCAGCAGGGTTTTTGCGTCGGCCGTTCCTTCAGCGACCAGGCGCCATGCCGCCTCGCGCGTGCACGTTCGCATCTCGATGCGCTCGTCGTCCTGCATGGCCGGCGCGCCCGCTGTGAGCAGATCCGCATGAAAGAAATGCATAATTTCCGAGCAGAATCCAGGGGTCGTCCAGACGGAGCCGATTGGACGAAGCCGTCCCGCGAGGTACCCCGTCTCTTCGCGCAGCTCGCGGCGCGCGCCATCGGCCGGACTCTCGTTGGGATCGGACGTTCCGGCGGGGATTTCCCATAACGCCGTTGCCGCCGGGTGGCGGTACTGCCGCACCAAAACGATCGTGTCGGGTGCGGGGGTCGCCACGATTGCGACGGAGGCGCCGTGCTCGACCACGTCGACCCGATGCTCGCTCCCGTCGTCGAATCGAATCTCGTCGACGCGGACCTTGAAGACGCGGCCCTCAAAGCAGCCACGCGAGCCGATGACGCGAGGGGCTTCTTCCATCGGCGTGCCTTTGGCGGAACGCCGGAATGGGGCCTCGTAAGGATCGCCAATGGCGAAGTCGTCCGTCGCCGCTGAAATCGGCTGGCTTGCCTTCTTCCTCGTCGTCTTCGCTGCCGCGGCCTACTCGCTGCTCCGGTGGCTCGTACCGCATCACTTCAACGACAGGATTGCCGTGCTACTCGCGGCCATCTTCGCCGGTCTCGTGATGATCTTCACGCGCGCAGCCGTGTCGAAGCGGGCCCAACGGAGCTAGCGATGCCGGAACGTCTCGGGATTCATTCCGACAGGCTCGCGGAAGTTCGCGCGTTGCGCTCGCCCAAGGGGCGCCGCGCCCAGGGACGCTTCGCCTTCGAGGGGATCACGCTCTTGGAGGAGGCACGAGCGAGCCGCTTTGCCATCGAAGCGCTCTACTGCACCGCGCCCGCTTACGACGCGACACCCGCCGTAAAGGAGCTGGAGGCGCAGGGCGAGACGGTCTTCCTCGTCGAGGAGCGCAGCGCCGCCGCCATTTCGGACCTGCGAACGCCGAGCGGGATCGTCGCGGTCGCGCCGATGCTGCTCCATTCGCTCGACGAGCTCGTGCGCGCCACGACACTGCTTTTGGTGCTGGCCGACGTGAACGACCCGGCCAACGCGGGGACCCTGCTACGCTCGGCGGACGCCTTCGGCTGCGACGGCGTCATCTTCGGAGGGCTCGGCGTCGATCCGTACCACCCGAAGGTCGTGCGCGGCTCGATGGGAGCGATCTTTCGCCTGCGCCTTGCGGTCGCCGATCCGCCCGCGCTGTCGGCGGCGGCAACCTCGGCGGGCGTGCATTTCGTCGGACTCGCGGCGGACGGCGCCTGCCTGGAAGGCGAGCAACTTCAGCGACCTCTTGCGATCGTCGTCGGCAACGAGCGGCACGGACTGGGGCGCTGGGAACGCCTCTGCGAGCGCCTCGCGGCAATCCCGATGGAGGGGCGCAGCGAGAGCCTGAGTGCGGCCGTCGCCGGATCGATTGCGCTATACGAAGCGAGACGCGCGATTGCGCATCAAGGGAGCGCCTTTCGGCCTTGTCAAGAGAGTGGTGCGGGGCAGAAAAGTCAAGACTACCGGTGCTAAAAGTCACATGGTATACTCAGCCCATTCCGCGACGAGGGCCGCCCCGGAGCCGACGGCTCAGAAGGAGACAGCAAACGCATGGCAACGTCCTATCTCTTCTGGAGGCTTTTCGCCCAAACGGGTTCGATCGACGCCTACCTGGCCTACCGAAGGCTGCACGCGGCGCCCGCGACAACCTAGACTGGGAGTCGTTCGCAGAAAAAGCTACAAAGACCGATTTTGGAAGCGCCCGGTAGAAGTGAAACGACCGGGCGTTTTGCTTATGAAAAGATGACGGATTTAAGGCAGCTACTCGCGGACCTACAAGACCGTTTCAGGGCCGACGCGGGCGCCGCCGGCGACGCACGGGCGCTAGAAAACGTGCGCGTTGCATACCTCGGGAGAAACGGCGAGGTGACGAAAATTCGCCGTGCGATCGGTACGCTTCCGGCACCGGAGCGGCCCGGTGCCGGCAAAACGATCAACGACGCGGTGGCCGCGATGGAAGCGCGGTTGCAGGCCGCGCAAGCGGCCTTGGAATCGAATGCGATCGGAGCGGAGCTGGACGCATCGATCGACGTTACGTTTCCCGCAATCGCACCGGCGACCGGATCGATTCATCCGGTGCGCCGGATCATCGAGGAGAGCTGCGATTACTTCATGCGTCACGGCTTCGCGGTCGTCGTTGGTCCCGAGGCCGAGCCCGATTACTACAACTTCGACGCGCTCAACATTCCGAGCGACCATCCCTCTCGCGAGAGCTTCGATTCGTTCTGGCTGACCGACGGCGTGCTGCTTCGCCCGCATACCTCGCCGATGCAGATTCGCACGATGCAGCAACACCGTCCACCGATCGCGATCGTGGCCCCCGGAAAGTGTTTCCGGCGCGACGCTCTTGACGCGCGGCATCTGTTCCAATTCCATCAGGTAGAGGGACTGCTCGTCGCGGACGACATCCACTTCGGTCATCTGAAAGGCGCGTTGACCGGCTTGTGCCGCGAGCTGTTCGGCCCGAGCCAGCACGTTCGCTTTCGCCCATCGTACTTTCCGTTCACCGAGCCCAGCGCCGAGGTGGACACGACCTGCCCGAAGTGTCACGGCAACACGCCCGTCCCCCGATGCAACCTCTGCGGCGGCTCGGGGTGGATCGAGCTAGGCGGAGCCGGAATGGTGCATCCCAATGTCCTGCGCGAGGTCGGCTACGATCCCGACGTGTACTCCGGGTGGGCCTTCGGCTTCGGCGTCGAGCGGCTCGGCTTGGCGCGCTATCGGGTCGACGATATCCGCCGTTTCATCACCAGCGACCCGGACTTTCTCGCACAGCTGAGTTGACCGGAAACGACGCGTGCGCGTACCGATAAGCTGGCTGCGGGACTACGCCGCAATTCCGGCCGATTCAGAGGCGATCGCCGATCGCCTGGCGATGCTCGGCTTCCCGGTCGCCGACGTCGAGAAGCGTCCCGCGATCGGCGGAGTCGTCACAGGCCGGATCGTCGAGCTCGGAAGGCATCCCAACGCCGATCGGCTGCAGGTTGGGCGAGTCGACGTCGGCGCCGCGGAACCGCTGACGATTGCGACCGCCGCGACCAACGTCGCGGCCGGTCAGATCATCGCGGTCGCAACCGTCGGCGCACAGCTTCCCGAGCTACGCATCGAGCGGCGCACGATGCGCGGCGTCGTTTCGCATGGGATGATGATCTCGGCCGACGAGCTTGCGCTGCCGGCGGAATGGTTTGGGGATGGAATACTCCAGCTCGATTCGGCTACTGCGCCGGGCGCGGACGTCGTCGAGCTCTTCGGACTCGCGTCGGACGTACTCGACGTCGAAATCACCGCGAACCGCCCCGATGCGATGTCGATCATCGGGCTGGCACGCGAGCTGGCGGCGTCGTACGGCGTTCCGCTGCGTCTGCCGCCGCTGCGAGATTCGTATGACAAGGGCGAGCCGGCAGGCGTTGCGCCGAGGGTCGTGCTGCAGTCCACCGATTGTCATCGCTTCGTCGCGCAGCGCTTCGACGGCGTGCGGGTGGGACCGGCGCCGGCCTGGATGCGCATCCGGCTTGCGCTGGCCGGACAGCGCCCAATCAACAACGTCGTTGACGTTTCAAACTACGTGATGCTGGAAACGGGCCAGCCGCTCCACTTTTACGACGCGGCTCGCATCCGCGGCGGAGCGCTGACCGTTCGCAGCGCTCGCGACGGCGAAAGGATCGTGACGCTCGACGGCGCGACGCGGACGCTCTCGCCGCTGTCGCTCGTGATCGCCGACGATGCCGCTCCGCTCGGCCTGGCCGGCCTGATGGGAAGCGCGTCCAGCGAGGTGACCGGGGCCACCTCTGCGATCGTCGTCGAGGCCGCAAACTTCAACGGGCCGCGCATACGCCGAATGAGCATCGCACTCGGCCTGCGCACCGAGGCGTCGTCGCGCCATGAGAAGTCGCTCGCGCCCGCCCTGACGGACTTCGGCGCCGCGCGTGCCGCGCAGCTGTTGACCGAGCTCGGCGCGACCGCATATCCTCCGCACGCCTTCGGGGCCGAGGTCGTGCCGCCCGAGCCGATTCGGTTGCCGCTGCGCGACGTGGAGCGGCTTCTCGGCCTGGAGATTCCGCGCGAACGAGTCGTGCGGCATCTTCGGGCCCTCGGCTGCGCGGCGGAGCCGGCCGGAAAGGACGCGCTCGCGGTGACCGCGCCGGCGTGGCGCCGCGACCTCACGATCGCCGCGGACCTAGTCGAGGAGACTGCGCGCATCGAAGGCTACGACGCCATCGAAGCCGTGGAGCCGTCGGTGGCGCCCCACAAAATCTCGAGCGCCGCATTCGAGCGGGAGCGCGCGCTCGCGCACGCGCTCGAAGGCCTCGGCTATCGCGAGATCGTCACGCACTCGCTGCGTGGATCCGCCGACGGCCGCGCTGCCGTCGAGGTTCGCAACCCTCTCTCGGAAGAGCAGCGTTTTCTGCGCGTTTCGCTGGTGCCCGGGATACTCGAATACTTCGCGGCGAACGGCGCGGCACGAATCTTCGAGATCGGAAACGTATTCCGTCACGAGGATGCTGCCGTCGCAGAACGCACCGTGCTCGGTTTCGGCTTCCTGGCGAGCGATCCGCAGCAACCGTGGCGGGACGAGTCGTTCCTGCGCCTGCGAGGAGACTGCGAGGCGCTTCTCCGGAAGGTCACGGGATGCGCCGTCAACGTTTCGACCGGCGGCGGAGCGGAGTTCCATCCAGGTAAGCGTGCGCGTCTAACGATCGAGAATCGCGACGTCGGGGAGCTCGGATGCATCGACCCGCGCTCGAGCCGAGTGTTGCGGCTGGAAGGGAACGCGTACATCTGCCTCATCGACGTCGCCGCGCTGCCGTCCTACGCCGTGCCGCACTATCGCACACCCTCGAGGTTCCCGTCGACCTACCGCGACGTCGCGCTCGTCGTGCGCGACGACGTGAGCGCGCGTGACGTGGAAGGCGCCGTCGGCGACGCCGCCGGTCCGCTGTGCACCAGTGTCGCCGTCTTCGACGAGTACCGTGGTCCACAGGTCCAAGCCGGGTACAAGAGCCTCGCAGTGCGCATTACCCTGCAGCGTTTCGACACGACGATCACCGACGAGGAGGCCGACGCGGCGGTCGCGGCGGTCGTCGCGGCACTCGGCGAGCGCTTCGGAGCGACGATTCGAACGTGATCGCGGGCGTCGCCTGGCCCGACGCGGTGATCGTCATCGTGCTGGGCATCGCGACATACAAAGGATATTCACGAGGATTCGTCTCCGAGCTCGGCGGCGCGGTGGCGGTGACGGCGGCGCTCGTCACACCGTGGTTCTACAACGGCTTTCTCGATTCGCAGATCGAGGCGGTGACGAGGCTGGGGCCCGGATCGGCGCACGTCATCGGGATGTTCTGCACCGGGCTGTTGACCTACGTGGTACTCCTCGTCGTGGCGCGCCTCCTCGGCGCCATCGCGAAGCTCCCCGTGCTCGGGATCGGTAACGCGCTGGGCGGAGCGTTCGTCGGTTTCGCTAAGGGCGCGATCCTGTTGTGGCTCGTGCTCTTCGTATCGCTCTTCTTTCCGCTTTCTCCCGACATCCGCCAAGGACTGCACGAGTCGCGCCTGGCGCCGTACTTGGTGACGTACGATGCGCCGCTTGACGATGCTATTCTATCGACGATTCCTTGGTTCGCCCGCCCGTTCGTCGAGCCGTACTTTAGGCGACACCACTTGTAACCCGCCCGGCGAGCGCTTCGATCGCAGCGCCGGTCGCCGCTCCGGGCGTCACGTCGTGGCCGAGATCGAGCAGTGTGAGCTCGATCGCGCCGATAGCGCCGAGTAGATCGACGTCACGCACGTCGCCCATCGTGCCGAAGCGCAGGATCTTTCCGGCGAGCTCGCCCTGACCGCCGGAGAGCACGACGCGATGCTTCTCACGCAGGCGCTTTAGCAGCGCCGAAACGTCGACGCCTTCGGGCGGATAGGCCGCGACAACGGTCGGCGAGTGAGCATCCGGCGCCGACATGACGGTAAAGCCGAGCCGCTCGAGCGCGGCGCGTACTGCCGCGGCATAGCGCGCGAAGCGCGCCCACGCTGCCTCCATTCCGTCGGCGTGATAGCGCTCGAGCGCCACGTCGAGCGCATACAGGATCGATATCGGCGGCGTCCACGGCGTCTGGCCGTGTTGGGCCGCTTCGCGCGCGCGGCGCAAATCGAAGTAGAAGCGCGGCGAGGCTGAGTGCGCCATGCGTTTCCACGCGCGTTCGCTAGCCGCTACCATCGCGACGCCCGGCGGCGCCGCGAAGGCCTTCTGCGACGCCGCGACCACGACGTCATAGCCCCACTCGTCCATGCGCAGCTCCGACGCACCGAGCCCGCTGATCGAATCCACCAGCGTCAATGCGCCGTGAGCCTGCAAGATCGGCGCGAGCGCGGCCATGTCGTTCGCGACGCCGGTCGACGTCTCGTTGTGCGTGAGCAAAATGCCCGCGATCTCGCGTTTCGTGTCGGCCGATAGGCGAGCCTCGAGCGACCTCGGGTCCAGCGCCGCGCCGGCGGCGGTGTCGAGCGGTTCGACCGTGCAGCCGTAGCGTTCCGCGATAGCGGCGAAGCGTTTGCCAAAGGCGCCGACGGCGCATGAGAGCACGCGGTCGCCCGGGTTGAAGATGTTGGCGACGGCAGTCTCCAGAGCGCCGGTGCCCGAGCTGCCGAGCAGCACCACGTCGCCTTGCGTGCCGAAGACCGGCTGGAGGGCGGCCGTAACGCGAGCGAGCAACGCCGCGAATTCGGGGCCGCGATGGTCGATCAGCGGGCAGGCCAGGGCTTCGACGACCGGCTGCGCGAGCATGACGGGGCCCGGAAGGAACAGCAGCTGCCGCGGCATCGAATAGTGCTTCGATGGACGTCGCGAGCATCCGCCTCACCGAGCTCTCGTCATGTGCCGGTTGCGCGGCGAAACTGGGCGCCGCCGAGCTGCGCAGCGTCATGGAGCGCGTATCGCCCGCGACGAACGAGCGCGTCCTGGTCGGCTACGGTGGCGGTGACGACGCCGGAGTGTTTCTCGTGCGCGAGGATCTCGCGCTCGTGCAGACGGTCGACTTCTTCACGCCGATCGTCGACGATCCGTACGATTTCGGCCGCATCGCCGCGACCAACGCACTCTCAGACGTCTACGCGATGGGCGGCCGCCCGCTCACCGCGCTCAACATCGTCGCGTTCCCCGAGGGCCTCGACCTTTCGATCTTGGCGCGGATCCTCGATGGCGGCGCCGCGGTCGCTCGGAGCGCCGGGGTCGCGGTCGTCGGCGGCCACACGATCAAAGATGCGGAGCCGAAGTACGGCATGGCCATCAGCGGCATCGTGGATCCGCGACGCATCGTGACCAACGCCGGCGCGCTCCGCGGCGACGTGCTGGTTTTGACCAAGCCGCTTGGAACCGGAATTTTAACGACGGCGCTCAAACGCGGAGCGATTACCGACGACGATCTACGCGAAGCGGTGAAGTGGATGACGACGCTCAACGACCGCGCGGCGGACGCGATGCTGGCTGCCGCAGCGCATGCCGCGACCGATGTTACGGGCTTCGGTCTGCTCGGCCACGCCGACAATATGGCGCGCGCGTCAAACGTGCAGCTCCTGTTCGATGCGAGCGCGGTGCCATTCATGCTCGGCGTCATCGAGCTGATCGAGACGGGGACCGTTCCAGGCGGCACGCGTCACAACGCCGAAACGCACGCCGCGTTCACGACGTTCGCACCCGATATGCCCGATGCGGTGCGGCTCGGCCTCTCCGACGCGCAAACGTCGGGTGGCTTATTAATTAGTGTCGCGCCGGATCGTGTCGACCGGCTCGCGCGCGACCTCCAAAAGAGCGGCGCCCTCGCGGCGATTGTTGGCGAAGTCCGCGAAGGCGCCGGCATCGAGGTCCGTTAGCGCTTGATCGGCGTCTTGCGGTAACGGACGCGTTTTACGAGACCGTTACGGCGCTTCGTATGTCCCGATCTGGCGCGAAGCGGGACGACGTTGTTGGTCTTGCCGTCGGCACCTAACGGAACCGGTGATATGAGGCGCTTGCCAAGCGCGTGATGCAGCACCTCGGAGAGCTCGTCGACCGGCACGAACGTCATGCTGTCGCGCACTTCCTTCGGAATGTCGTCCAGATCCATCTCGTTGCGTCGCGGAATGAGGATCTTCGTAATGCCGGCGCGTTTGGCGCCGAGCACTTTTTCTTTCAGACCGCCGATCGGCAGCACTTGCCCCGTCAGCGTGATCTCGCCCGTCATCGCCAGGTTCGGATCGACCTTGATGCCGGTCAGCATCGAGGCGATCGACGTCACGAGCGCGATGCCCGCCGACGGGCCGTCCTTCGGCGTGGCGCCGGCCGGGACGTGAATGTGGATGTCGTGCTTCGCGAAGTAATCGTGCGGCAGTCCGAGCTCGCCCGAGCGCGAACGCAAGAACGAGACGGCCGCCTGCGCGCTCTCCTTCATCACGTCGCCGAGCTGCCCCGTCAGCACGAGTTTGCCGGTTCCCGGCATTGCCTGCGTCTCCAGAAACAGGATGTCGCCGCCGACCGGCGTCCAGACCATGCCGGTCGCGACGCCGATGGACGCGACGCGCTTGCGCACCTCGTTGAAGAAGCGCGACCTGCCGAGATACTCCGCGAGACTCTCGGGCTTCACGCGCGCCTTATAGCGCGGGCTCTCGGCGATTTTCCGCGCGATCTTGCGGAACACCGAGCCGATCTCGCGCTCGAGATTGCGGACGCCCGCCTCGCGCGTATAGTCGTTGATGATCGCGCGGATCGCCGCGTCACTTAGCTGCGCCTGCGTGTCGCGCAGCCCGTTGTTCGCGCGCTGCTTCTTGATGAGGTAGCGCTTTGCGATCTGGAGCTTTTCGAGCTCCGTGTATCCCGACAGCGTGATGATCTCCATGCGGTCGCGCAGCGGGGGCGAGATCGTATCGAGATTGTTGGCCGTGCAGATGAAGAGCACCGCCGACAGATCGAAAGGCAGATCGAGGTAGTGATCGCGAAAGTTGTTGTTCTGTTCCGGGTCGAGCACCTCGAGCAGCGCCGATTGCGGGTCGCCGCGGAAGTCGGCGCCTACCTTGTCGATCTCGTCGATCATCATCACCGGATTACGCGTTCCGGCGTCGCGAATCGCGCGCACGATCGTCCCGGGCATCGCGCCGATGTAGGTGCGCCGATGACCGCGTATCTCGGCCTCGTCGTGAACGCCGCCGACCGAGAGGCGCACGAATTTGCGGCCCATCGCGCGCGCGATCGACTGGCCCAGCGACGTCTTGCCGACGCCCGGCGGCCCGACGAAGCACAGGATCGGGCCCGTGAGCTTCTTCTTGAGCTTGCCGACGGCGAGGTACTCGATGATTCGGTCCTTGATCTTGTCGAGGTCGTAGTGATCCTCGTCGAGGATCGTGCGCGCCGCCTTGATGTCGATGTGGTCGGCGGTCTCGACGTTCCACGGCAGCGTCACGAGCCAATCGAGGTACGTGCGGATCACGCTGTATTCCGGGCTCGCCTGCGGCACCTTTGAGAGGCGATCGAGCTCCCTGTCCGCGGCCTTCTTCACGTCGGGCGGCATCGCCGCGGCGTCGATCTTCGAGCGAAGCTCGTTGGTCTCGGCCTGCTGCGGGTCGACTTCGCCCAGCTCTTCCTGAATCGCGCGCAGCTGCTGGCGTAAATAGAACTCACGCTGATTCTTTTCCATCTCGCGCTGGATGTCGCTCTGGATCTTGTGGCCGAGCTCCACGACCTCGAGCTCCTTGGTCAGCAGGAGCGTCAGCTTGCGCATGCGCTTGGCGGTATCGCGCTCTTCCAGCAGCGCCTGACGGTCCGCGGTGTCGAGCCGCATCGTCGAAGCGACGAAGTACGTGAGCACCACCGGGTCGGTGATGTTCGCGACCTCCATCTCCATCTCGCGCGGCGCTTGCGGAAGGTACGACAGCAGCTTCTGAAAGAGGCCCGCGAGGTTGCGCTGCATCGCGACGAGCTCTTCGTTCTCTACCGTCGTGTCGGGCAGCTCGGTATACGCGGCGACCATGTACGGCGTCAGCTGCGTAAACTGCTCGATCTTGAAGACCTGCTGGCCCGCGACGATGCAGCGCAGCGTGCCGTCCGGAACCTTGAGCATCTTTTGGATTACGCCGATCGTGCCGATGCGATGCACGTCGTCCGGCCCCGGATCCTCGATTTCGCGGTCGCGCAGCACGGTCAAGCCGATCGGTTTGCCTTCGCGCAGCGCCTCCTCGACCAACGCGATGCCCGGCTTCTTCACGACCGCCAGCGGAATGACCGTGTGCGGAAAGAGCACGGCCTCCTGCAGCGGAAGAATACCGATCAGGTTGGCGGGGAGGATATTTTGGTTCGGCTTTTCGGCCGCGCGCTTTTCGGCCATGTGGTTAGGAATGGATCCTCTTGACGACGAGGTGCAGCTCCGTGCGCGAGGTCGGCGTGTACGCCGTCACCGCTATCGGCGCGACGACGACGAGCAGTCCGTCCTCGTAGCTTGCCGCGATGCGGTCGTACTCGATCGCGACCGGCAGCGGAATGCGCTTGACGAATTCGCCGCGCGCGATCTCCTTTTGAACGAACGATCCGCGCCGCCAGCGAGGCGCCTGCAGGCGGCGGCCCGCGATGACGAGGCTGCGTTCGTCGAAGCGAACCCGCAGCGATTCCGCGTCCGCGCCGGCGACCTCGACGACCGCGATCACGCTGCGCTGATCTTCGTCGACGAAGACGTCGGCGTTGGGTTGAAACATACCCAAGCGGGCGCGAACGACGAATTCCATCGGCCTTACAACACGCTATCCCGGTTCTCGGATGCGGCGCCCGCCTGCTACATGTTCGGATCGGGCAGCGCTCGCCCGGGCGGCCACACGATGCAGGGCGCCAGCGTGATGCGCAGCGGGCCGAAGGCGTCCGGCGGAATTCGCACCGCGAAGAATTGCGTGTATTTCGTCGCCACACCATACTTGCTCTGCGGCGGGAAGCTCGTAATGTTCTTCGTCGCGACGTGCGTGGCGGCCAGCACGGCGTTGATCGCAGTCGCGGACGCGGGCGAGATATACTCGGTGCTCCTCTCGCCGAGCCAGGTCGTGCCGTTTTGGGTCGTGTAGAGGAAGCCGACGATTGCGCCGGGCATCATCGTCGCGGTTGAGACGACCTGGTCGATGCGCACGATCTGCATCCCGCGCGAGACGGGCGGCTGCAGAACCTGCGGCACCGCCCGCGCCGAGTCGAGGCACGCGCCGTCCTCGAGCGGCGGTTGGGCTGCAACGGCAGCAGGAGGCGGGGGCGGCGCCTGCGCCACGGTAGAAGCGAGAACGCTGAGGAAGAACGACGCTAGTGCAAGCATACCCGCAAGGTTCGCCTAAACTTCTGCGCCGCCTCGGTGCCCGCGACGCCGCCCTGATCGTGATGGGCGGGATCGTCGGCTCCGGCATCTTCATGAACCCATCCGTCGTCGCGCGCCACGTGCACAGCGGTCTGCTCGTGATGCTAGTCTGGGTGCTCGGCGGTGTGGTGGTGCTGCTCGGCGCGGGCGTCTTCGCAGAGCTTGCCGCCCGGCGGCCGCACGACGGCGGAGTTTACGCCTACATGAAGGACGCCTTTCACCCTTCACTGGCCTTCATGTACGGATGGACGCTCTTGCTCGTCTCGCAGAGCGGTGGCGCGGCGGCGGCGGCGGTCACGTTCGCAAAGTATTTCGCCCCGCTTACCGGATTGCAGCTCTCGAGCGGACTCATTGCGGCAACGGCCATCGCGTTCTTCACGGCAATCAACGCGTTGGGTGTTCGAACCGGCGCGACGACCCAGAACGTCTTCATGATTCTCAAGATCCTGGCGATCGCCGGTTTCATCGTCGTCGGCCTCGTCGCACCGCACGCCGCGGCGATTCCGAACCCGTCGAACGCGTCGGCCGACGGTGCTTTTACGGCGCTCGGTCTCGCTCTCGTTCCGGTTCTCTTCGCCTATAGCGGTTGGCAGACGTCGAGCTTCATGACCGCCGAGCTGAAAGAACCTCACGTGACGCTGCCGCGCGGCATGATTGCCGGCGTCGTCGTCGTGATCGCCCTCTATCTCGCCGTAAACGCGGTCTGCCTGCGCACGCTCGGCGTCGACGCTCTCGCGGCCACGAGCACGCCGGCTTCGGAAATCGCGCGGCTGGCATTCGGGCCGATCGGGCTACGCATCATGGCAGTGGTGATCGCAGTGTCGACGCTAGGATTCTTGAGCAATCAAATCTTGACGTCGCCGCGCGTCTATTTCCAGATGGCGGCGGACGGCACGTTCTTTAAACAGTTGGCCTGGATCAATTCGCGGACGCATGCGCCGGTGATCGCGATCGTCGTCCAAGGCCTGATTGCGCTCGTCATTTCGTTCCTTCCGTACGAGCGGATATTGAACTACGTTACCTGCATCGACTACATTTTCTTCGGCCTCGCGGCCATAGCGCTGATCGTGTTTCGTAACCGCGACGCTCGCGATCCGGCGGCTCGATCGCCCGTAATTAGGATGCCGGGGCATCCTATAACGACCCTGATCTTTCTCGCCGTGGCGTGGGGCGTCGTCGGCGACGTGATGATCACCTCGCCCGAGACGACGATCGGCCTCGCAATCCTCCTTTCAGGGCTGCCGGTCTACTGGTTCTTCGCTCGGCGTGCGTCAGCACGCGCGGGCGGCCTGCAGGCGTCCTACCAGCCGCGGCAATAGCTCCGCGGCGGTGCCGCGCAGCGCGCAGTTAACGCGATCGCTGATCGCCGTCGCTTCGGGATTGATTTCCGCGACGAAGGCGCGCCGGTTGTAGTGGGTCGCCAGCGCGGCAGCCGGATACACCACGGCGCTGGTACCAACCACGAGGATGGCGTCGGCCCGCGCCGCGGCGCCTTCGGCCGCACGCCACGCCGCCTGCGGCAACGGCTCGCCGAACCAGACGATGTCTGGCCGAAACCGACCCCCGCAGCCGTGCTCGATCTCGCCGAGCGGCAAGCCGTCGTCGGGTAGCGTCCGCCGCGCTTCACACCGCGTGCAGCGTGTCTCGCGCAAGCTCCCGTGCAGCTCGAGCACATTGCGCGATCCCGCGCGCAGATGCAGCGAGTCGACGTTCTGGGTCGCGAGCGTAAAGTCGGAGATGCGCTCTTCGAGCGTCGCGAGCGCGGCGTGACCCGCGTTGGGTTGCGCGCTCCGATGCGCAGCCTTTCGCTCGTTGTACCACGTCCAGACCAGCACCGGATCGGCAGCAAAGCCTTCGGGCGACGCGAGCTCCTCGACGCGATGCGTGCGCCAGAGTCCGCCGACGCCGCGAAACGTCGGCAAGCCGCTTTCGGCCGAGATGCCCGAGCCGGTCAAGACGAATACCGACGACGCGGTGCGCAGCGCCGCGACGAGTTCGTCGAGCTCGTCGTCCGTCACGCCTTCACCGAGATCCGGTGGTGGAGCTTGCCGAACGCGAGATACTGCCGCAAGGGAATCTCGGCCGTGGCCGCGTTACGATAACCGGCAACGACGGCGACGGTCATGATCGCGCCGGCGATCACGGAAAACCAGAATGCTCCGTTGAGACCGCCGGCGAGCGCCGGCGTCTCCGACGCGCCCGAGTGAAGCAACGCCGCCGTTCTCACCTCCTCGACCGCGGCGCCAAACGCTACGCCCAAACCAATGCCGAGCTGAAGCGCGAAGCTCATCGCAGCCGAAGCGCTTCCCTCGTCCGCGTCGTCGATATGCGCGAGCCCTGCGATCATGCCGGTCTGATAGGCGAGCATGCCGCTGAAGCCGCCGATGCACGTGGCAGGAAGAAGAATCGCCCAGTACGACGAGTTCGGCTGCATGAGCAGCAGGATCGCTTCGCCGGCCGTCATGAGCACGCCCATCACGATGCCCATCGTGCGTACGCCGAGCGCACGGGCGATCGGCATCGTCAGGGGCGCGGCCACGACCGCGACGATGACCGTCGAGGGCAGGAAGGCCAGGCCCGCCCATAGTGGATCGTAACCGGAGACGCGCTGCACGTAGACCGATGCGAACACTAAAATGCCGGCATACGACATCGGCTGCAACATGACGACCGACGCGCCCGAGAGGAGGTCCGGATACCGCAGGATGCGGCGCGGCAGGATCGGCTCTGCGATGCGCCGTTCGACCACGCCGAAGGATGCCAGCAGCACCACGGTCGCCGCGATGCCGGCCCACGCGTGCCACGACGAGATGCCCTCGACCGGAATCGACTCGACCGTGTACACGAACGTCACGAGACCGGCCGTAAGGAGAAACGCGCCGAGCACGTCGAGCTTCGGATGCGTCGCGTCGCCTCGATCCCGCGTCAGGTAGATCGGTGCGAGCACGAGGATTAGCGCAGCGATCGGCACGTTGACGAACAGCACCGAGCGCCACCCGAGATACTGCACGAGGACGCCGCCGAACAGCATTCCCGCCGCCACGCCCATCGTACCCATCATCCCCCACATCGCGACCGCGCGCGAGCGTCGCGGCCCCGCCGGAAACAGCGACAGCGCGATGGCCAGTGCGGCAGGGTTGGCCAACGCGGCCCCGAGGCCTTGCACCGCCCGCATGGCGATGAGCATCTCGCCGCTGCGCGCCAAACCGCCGAGCAGCGACGCGATCGTGAATACGACAAGGCCGGCGATGAAGAACCGGAAGCGCCCGTAGAGGTCCGCGCAGCGGCCCGTGAGCATGAGAAATCCGGCGAGGAAGATCGCGTAAGTGCTCACGATCCACTGACCCGCGGAGGCACGCATGTGCAGATCGCGTTCCATCGAGGGCAGCGCGATGCTCACGATCGAGAAGTCGACGAGCAGCATGAAAAACGTCGTGCTCAACAGTATGAACGCGATCCAGACGTTCTTGCTCGGAGTTAGGGCGACGCCGCGGCCTCCATCATGCGCCCCCACTCGTCACGATCGATCCGCAGCGAGTCCTCGTCGAGCTGCGCGAGCGGCGTGCGCGTGAGCTGCTCGCGCTCGCAGAGATCGCGTTCCTTCGTGTCGACGTACAGAAGGCCGGTAACGAACTCGCCGCGCCCGCGCGCCTCGTGGATCGTTTTGAGCGACTCGATTCCATTGGTTGGATCGTAGTCGACGTCGAGCTTACGGAGCAGGACGTGCGAACCGTCTTCGAGCTCGACGTCGCGGACCGTCCCGGGCTCGTAATCGACGTTGATCTCGCGTCCGCCCGCGATATAGTCGGCCGTGTGCAGCACCACGTCGTGATCCTTCACGTAGGCGTAGCTCTTCGTGGAGCCCTCGTGGTCGTTGAACGTGACGCACGGACTGATGACGTCGAGGATAGCGGTGCCCCGGTGTGAGAAGGCCGCCTGCAGCAGCGGCACGAGCTGCTTACCGTCACCCGAGAACGACCGCGCCACGAATGTCGCGCCGAGCTCGATCGCGAGGCCGCAGATGTCGATCGTCGCGTATTCGTTCGCCTTACCGCCCTTTTGCGTCGAGCCTACGTCGGCCGTCGCCGAAAACTGGCCCTTCGTCAGGCCGTAACAGCCGTTGTTCTCGACGATGTAGGTGCAATCGACGTTGCGCCGGATCATGTGGCAGTACTGTCCGAGGCCGATGCTGGCGGTGTCGCCGTCGCCGCTGATGCCGAGCACGAGCAGCTCGCGGTTGGCGAGCTTCGCGCCGGTCGCGGCCGACGGCATGCGCCCGTGCAGCCCGTTGAAGCCGTGAGCCTGCTCGACGAAGTACGCCGGCGTCTTCGAGGAGCAGCCTATCCCGCTCATCTTGGCGAGCTTGTGCGGCTCGATCCCGTACTCGTAGAGAGCCTTGATGAGGTGGTTCGTGATCGAGTTATGCCCGCACCCTGCGCAGAGCGTGGTCGGAAGTCCCTTATAGACCTCGCGCGATAGTCCGATTATGTTCAGATTTGCAGTCATTCCGCCACCACCGCCGGCTCGCGCTCTTCGGCGAGGAGGGGATCGATAACTGCATGGGCGTCGATCGGAACTCCGTTGTAGTGACGGATCGACGCGAGGCGGCCGATCAAGTGGGTGGGAAGCTCGGTTCGCAAGATGCCGTAGAGCTGGCCGTCGCGGTTCTGCTCGACGACGTACACGCGCTCGTGACGATTCACGAACGTCGCGACTTCCGGCGATAGCGGCAGCGCGCGCACGCGCATGTAGTTGAATTCGACGGCGGCGTCGAGCAAAAAGTCGCGCGCCTCGACGACCGCGTGGTGCGTGGTGCCGTAGGCGATAATCGCGACCTTGCGGCCCTTTTTCTCTTCGACGAGCGGCGCCGGGACGACTGTCCGCGCCGTGTCGTGCTTGCGGCTGAGGCGGTCCAAATTGCGCTTCCACACCTCGGGCATCTCGGAGTAGCGTCCCTCTTCGTCGTGTCCGGTGCCGCGGGTGAAGAAGCCGGCTCCCGGATGTTTCGTCCCAGGCAGCGTGCGATACGCGATCCCATCCTTGTCGACGTCGCGATAGCGTCCCCAGGACTTCATCGAGGCGAGGTCGTCGGCGCCGAGCACCTTGCCGCGGTCGAACGGCTTTTCAGGATAGCGTAGCGGTGGCGTCAGCCATGAGTTCATGCCGAGATCCAAGTCGCTGAGCACGAAGACCGGGGTCTGAAAACGCTCCGCCAAATCGAACGCCTCCATCGCAAACTCATACGCCTCGGAAACGGTCGCCGGCAGCAGCACGATATGTTTCGTATCGCCGTGCGAGAGCGCGTAGGCAAAGGAGACGTCCCCCTGCATCGTGCGGGTCGGCAAACCGGTCGACGGCCCGGCGCGCTGCACGTCGAAGATCACGCCCGGCACCTCGGCAAAATAACCGAAGCCCGCGTACTCGGCCATGAGCGAGATACCGGGCCCGGACGTCGAGGTCATCGCGCGCGCTCCGGCCCAGCCGGCGCCGAAAACGATACCTGCCGCGGCCAGCTCGTCTTCGGCCTGGACGATCGCGAAGTTATGCTCGCCGCTCTCGGCGTCGACGCGGTAGCGGTCGCAATACTGAATGAAGTACTCGCAGAGCGAGGAGGAGGGCGTGATGGGGTACCAGGCCGCAACGGTGCACCCGCCCATCACGCATCCGAGCGCGGCCGCACGATTGCCGTCCATGAACAGCAGACCCGCGGTCTTTCCATCCATCGGCACCAGACGCCACGGATCGTGCTTCTCGAAGTGCTCCCGAGCGTATTCGAACCCCAGGTTGACGGCCGACATATTCAGCTCGACGGCCGATGCCTTGCTGCGGAACTGGGTGCGCAGGCTCTCCTCGACGGTGGATGCCGGAATCTCGAGCAGCTGCGCGAGCACGCCGACGTAGATCATGTTCATCAAGTACTTGCGAAGGTTGCCTTTGTCGGCGAAGTGCTCTTTGGCGAGCGCGCTAAACGGCACGGCGTAGTAGCTGAGGTCCTCGCGCTGCGTGTCGCCCTTGCACGGAAAGCTCTCCTCGTGAATCACCGCGCCGCCCGACTTTACGCCCGCGACGTCCTGCTGCCAGGTCACGGCATTGAGGGCGACGAGCACGTCGAAGTCGCGCGCGCGGCACTGATAACCGAGCGCTGAGACTCGAACGTCGAACCACGTGGGCAGGCCTTCGATGTTCGATGGGAAGACATTCTTTGGGGCGACGGGAACGCCGAGCCGCGCGATGGCGTTGGTCAACACGAGGTTCGAGGACTGGCTTCCCGATCCGTTGACCGTTGCCACGCGGATGGTGAAGTCGTTGACGTTACGCGCGGGCATACTATGGGATTATTCGTAGCAGCCCGGAGGCCTGCGCAGGGCGCCGCAAGAACGACGCCGCGATGCTGGCACTCGCTCACATCGTCCTTCAGGTCGGCTTTTGCGACGCGATCGCTCGAGCGTCACCCAATGCGACCGTAGCACTGCGGGTCCGCGTGACCGACCGTATCGGCAGGACCGAAGTCGACCAGGCCTACCGCGTCGAGCGAGACGACGAAGACAGGGCGGTCGTCGAGTTCGACAGCCCGTTCGGCGTCCATCAACTCGCGGTGATCGCCCCGAAGTACGGGTGCTCCGCAACCGATTACGTGTTCTTCATCTCCGGCCTCGACCGAAGCATCAGCGTGAAGCTCAACGATGCTCCCGCGCGCGAGCCCGGCAAGCCGGTCCTGCTCTCGGGGGAAGCGCCCCAATCCTTCCTCTACGTGCAGCCGACCTTCGTGCTGTTCGACAAGAGCCAGACCGCGTGCAATAAGCCCGTTCCGGCGACGCTTCCCGCACAGATCACCGTAGAGAACGATCAGGACGGTTACTACACCTGGCTGTACGCCGACGCTTCGGCCACACTCGCTTCGCAGCAGCTGGCACTGCGCCTGCGGACGCCGACGCATCAGTACCACTACGTCCGCATCAACATACCGTTTCCAATGCCCTGGAATGGCTGGCCGAACAGCATTCGGTTCGACGTGACGCAAGACATGGTCGACTCGCTCGCCGGCGAGCCGACGAATACGCTCCTCTGCCCGAAGCTTTGGCGGACCTCGGCGGGCTAGCATGGATGCGTATGCGATCTGGCTGCATGCGCGCTCCGCGGTAACGAGCGCGACGTATCCGGCGCGCATCGACTATACAATCGCGGTTAGCGGCCTCGACGGTACGCGCGTCGCCGTCGACCATTATCGCGCGAGCTGCGATCCGAGCGACGGCGCGATCCGCGTGTTTCCAATCAGTGACGAGCAGCTGGCCGCGCCGCCGCCGGTTCCGCACGGTTTCAGCTTCAGCTTTACGCTCGCTCTCTCGACCGGCAGACTCGAGCCCGCGGTCGCTACGATTCCAGCCGGCCGCCCCGAATCCAGCGCGGACTTGCTCGGCCTGCCGCTTTTGGAGCCGACATACGCGTTTGGACTGCGTTATAAATCGCAGTCACGCAGCGGCACCGACGCCACGCCGCCGCTGCCGATCATCGCGATCGTATCTGCCCAAAGCGCGGACTATCGCGTCGCGCTGATCGACACGCCGACGCTCGACGGAGTGCCGACGTACCATCTCGCACTCACGCCGTTGCGCCGCCCCAAGGATAATCGCTTGCGCGAGCTCTGGGTGGGAACGAACGACTATCTGCCGCGTCAAGCGGTCGTCTCGGGAAACTTCACGATTCGGCCGCTCGTCGACGTGCCGTGGGCGATCGACTTTGCGGTTCGCGGCGGCGCGCCGTACATCGAGCGTGAAAGCGCGACCGCGACGCTCTTCATGGAGCATCGGCGCGTCGTCCGAGACGCCGTCATCGCGTTCGAAGACATTCGCGAACCGACCGGAACGATCTACGATCGGCCGCTCGTAGAGCCCGAGCCGGCGGACGCGACTGCGACACTGACCGAACCTGGAATGTAGAAAGAGGCGCGTCGTTTGACGCGCCTCTTTCATAGTTGCCGCGAAAGCGGAGCTACATCATGTCGTAGCCGCCCATGCCGCCCCCGCCGGGCATCGCCGGCTCCTTCTTGGGCTCGGGCTTGTCGGCGATCAGGGTTTCGGTCGTGAGGATCATCGAGCCGATCGACGCCGCGTTCTGCAGCGCCGCGCGGGTCACTTTAAGCGGTTCGACGATGCCGGCTTTGAACATGTCGACGATCTCACCGCTCATCGCGTCGAACCCGAAAGGCGCGCTCTTCGAGCGAACCGCATTGACCTGCACGGAGCCTTCGAATCCGGCATTATCGGCGATCTGCCGCGCCGGCTCCTCGAGCGCTTTGCGCACGATGCTGATGCCGATCTTTTCGTCGGCCCACGTCGGCGCATGCCCGTTGCTCTTGGGAGGCTCGTACTTGTCGATTGCCTTGATCGCGTGGATCAGCGAGGATCCGCCGCCGGGAATCATGCCTTCCTGGACGGCCGCGCGCGTCGCGGACAGCGCATCTTCGATGCGATGCTTTTTCTCCTTGAGCTCAGTCTCGGTGGCCGCCCCGACTTGGATGACGGCGACGCCGCCGGAGAGTTTGGCGAGCCGCTCCTGCAGTTTCTCGCGATCGAAGTCCGAGTCGGTCTCCTCGATTTGCTTTTTGATCATCTCGATGCGGCCTTTGATCGCATCCTGCTTGCCGTTGCCGTCGACGATCGTCGTCTCTTCCTTGGTAACCGTCACGCGCTTGGCTTGACCGAGCTGATCCGGCGTAACCTTATCGAGCTTCAGGCCAAGCTCTTCGGAGATAACGGTCGCGCCCGTCAGCGTGGCGATGTCCTTGAGCATCTCCTTACGCCGGTCGCCGAAACCCGGAGCCTTGACGGCTACCGAGGTGAACGTGCCGCGCAGCTTGTTGACCACGAGCGTTGCGAGCGCCTCACCCTCGACGTCTTCGGCGATGATGAGCAGCGGTTTCTGGACCTGGACGACCTTCTCGAGCAGCGGCAGGATGTCGGCGATCGCCGAGATCTTGCGCTCGGTTACGAGGATGTAGGGATTTTCGAGCACGGCTTCCATGCGCTCGGAGTCGGTGACCATGTACGGCGAGATGTAGCCCTTGTCGAACTGCATGCCGTCCTTGGTCTCGACCTCGGTCTTGAGCGTCTTAGACTCCTCGACCGTGATGACGCCGTCCTTGCCGACCTTCTCCATCGCCTCGGCGATGTACTGACCGATCTCCGGGTCGTTGGCCGAAATCGACGCGACCTGGGCGATCTTCTCCTTGGTATCGACGTCCTTCTTGAACGACTCCATCTCTTTGACCGTGATCTCCACGGCCTTGTCGATGCCGTGCTTGATGAGCAGCGGATTGCTGCCGGCGGTGACGTTGCGCAGGCCCTCGCGGATGATCGCCTGCGCGAGAACCGTCGCGGTCGTCGTACCGTCGCCGGCGATGTCGTTGGTCTTGGAAGCGACTTCCTTGACGAGCTGCGCCCCCATGTTCTCGAACACATCGGGTAGCTCGATTTCCTTGGCAATCGTCACGCCGTCGTTGGTGATCGTCGGCGATCCGAACTTCTTGTCGAGCACGACGTTGCGGCCCTTGGGGCCGAGCGTCACCTTCACGGCGTCGGCCAGGATGTTCGCACCGCGCTCGAGCGCACGGCGTGCGCTTTCATCGAATACGAGTTGTTTTGCAGACATTATAAAACGTTGAACTCCTTAGACGCCGGCCGGCACTTTGGTGACGATGGCGAGAATGTCTTTTTCGGGGATGATGAGGTACTCGGTGCCGTCGATCTTGACTTCGCTACCGGAGTACTTGCGATAGAGCACGCGGTCTCCGACTTTGACGTGCATGTCGACTTTGTTGCCCTTGTCGGTGATGCGGCCGTCGCCGACGGCCCGGATCACGCCCTCTTGGGGCTTTTCTTTGGCGGTATCCGGCAAAAACACGCCGCCGCTCGTCTTGTCGTCTTGCTCTACGTGTTCGACAACGACGTTATCGAACAGTGGCTTCAGATTCACGTGAGGACCTCCACAGCTTGATGGTTTCTTAATTAGGAACGGGGTTTTAGCACTCTCGGCGCGAGAGCGCTAGCCGTGCCATATTAGCAGACTCTAAGGAGGAGTGCAACCCCGCGCCCGCCGCAAGTCCGCTACCGTGATCGGCGGCCTACAGATCTCCCTGAGCGCGCTTCGCCACAACGCTGGGCTGCTTCGCGACCTCGTCGGGGTGCGTCGCGCGGCCTTCGTGGTCAAGGCCAACGCGTACGGTCACGGGCTCCTGCCGACCGCCCGAGCGGTCGAGGCGATGGCGGCCCGCCTCTGCGTCTATACGATCGAAGAGGCGCTCGCGTTGCGGGCCGGAGGCGTCGGCGCGCGGCTGCTCGTCCTGGGACCGGTGCCACCGCAGGCGATCGAGGAGGCGCTCGCCGCGGATGTCGAGCTGTCGGTCTGGAGTGCGAAGGAGTTCGCGCGATTGCTCTGCTCCGCGGCTCGGCGGCGCCAGCGGCCGGCCGCAATTCACGTCAAGGTCAACACGGACCTCAACCGGCTGGGCTTCGAGCCTCACGAGCTCGTCGACGCGGTCGAGGAATTTCTGCGCCTACCCGAGATCGAGATCGCCGGAATCTTTTCACACCTCGCGTCGGCGGAAGAGCTGGATTCTCCCTACACGATGCATCAGCTCGGAGCGTTCGAGCGCGCGCTGGCGGCGGTCGCGCCGCTGCTCGAGCAGCGCTCGCTGCATCCGCTGCGCCACATCGCCGCATCCGCCGCTGCGATGCTCTGGCCGCAGACGCGCCTCGACTTGGCGCGCTTCGGCATAGCACTGTACGGGCTGATGCCCTCGCCGCGGACGCGCGAGGCGCTGCGCGGCAACGCCCCCGATTTGCGCCCGGCGCTCGCATACCGCTCGCAGATCGTCGTCGCGAGAACCGTTGCGGCCGGCGCGTCGATCGGTTACGGCGGCAGCTTCCACGCGCCGCGCGACATGCGCGTCGGCATCGTCCCAGCGGGCTACGCCGACGGCGTGCCCCAAGCCCTCTCCAACCGCGGCGCGTTCGCCGTCGAGGGGGCGCTCTGCCCGATCGTCGGACGCGTTGCGATGAACATGACCCAGATCGATCTCACCCGCGCGCCAAAAGCGCGCGTCGGCTCGGTCGTGACGCTGATCGGCCGCGACGGCGACGCCGTCGTCGGCGCGGACGACTGGGCCACTTGGGCCGGTACGATCAACTACGAAATCGTCGCGCGTCTTCCGAGCGAACTGTTACGCGAGTACGTGGAATAGTTAAGCTACGGCGGCGATGGCTTCTTTGAGGTCTATCGTGCCGTTGTAGAGCGCGCTCCCGACTATGCACGAGTCCACCGTCACCGGCACGGATTGCTTCAGGAGCTTGAGATCGTCGATGCTGCGCGCGCCGCCGCTGGCCGTCACGTGCACCTCGGCGGCGTTTGCGACCGCGTTGAGCGCGTCGATGTCGTAGCCTTCACCCATGCCGTCGCGACGGATCTCGGTGAAGATGATCCGTGGCACGCCCCACTGGGCGACGCGACGCACGAGCGCGTCGCGGTCGACGGGCGTGCGCTCTTGCCAACCGTGCGTGGCGACCTGCGTCCCGCGAACGTCGATTCCGGCAATCACCTTACCCGGAAAGCGGCTGATGATGTGGCGCGCCAGCCGCTCGTCCTCCACCAGCAGCGTTCCAAGAATGATCTCGGCCGCGCCCGCCTCGAACGCATCCTCGGCGTGCTTGACCGCGCGAAGGCCGCCGCCCATCTGCACCGGCACGGCAACGGCGTCGCAGATGCGCCGGACCGCCGAGAGGTTTTCGCCCGACCCGAACGCACCGTCGAGATCGATGACATGGAGCCGGCGCGCTCCGGCGGCCACGAATTCCGTCGCGCGCTCGACGGGGTCGTCGTCGTACTCGATCTCCGTCGTGGGGTCGCCCTGCTTCATTCGTACGCACTTCCCAGCGCGCAGGTCGATCGCCGGCACGACCACCATTGCGTTCGAGCTTACGTCCTAACGCCGTTGGTGGTGCGCTTGTCGATCGGCACGTACGGTCCCGCCGGGGGACCGTCGTACGTCGCCTGCGGACGAATCAGACGATTGTCGGCGAGCTGCTCGAGCACGTGCGCCGCCCACCCGGCGATGCGCCCGCACGCGAACAGACAGGTGAACTCGTCTCCCGGGATTCCAAGGTCGGCCAAAACCGGAGCGGTATAAAAATCGACGTTCGCATAGATGGTGTTGCCGGGTTTGCGTTCCTGCAGCACCCTACGGCTCGCCTCTTCCAGAGCGTGAGCCGTCTCGTACCATGGGCTGCCCCCCACGTGCTGCGAGAGCTCCTTGGCCATTGTCTCCAGATGACGCGCGCGCGGATCGCGCACCTTGTATTCGCGATGCCCCATCCCCATGATGCGCTGACCACGATCGAGGACGTCGCGGACGTAACGCTCCGCGTTCTCCGGCGTCTTCACCTCGGTAACGGTCCGATAGGCTGCGCTTGCGGCACCTCCGTGCAAATCGCCCTGCAGGGTCGCGAGCGCCGCAGTGACCGACGCATAGATGTCCGCGCGAGTCGAGGCGACTACGCGCGCCGCAAACGTGGATGCGTTGAACGAGTGATCCGCCAAAAGCACGAAGTACGTGTCGAGCGCATCCTCTTCGATCGCGTGCGGAACCTTGCCGGTGCGCATGTAGAGGAAGTTGCCCGCTTGCGACAGATCGGTACGCGGCGCTACCGGATCGAGATTGCGCCGGATCCGATCCCAGCCCGCGACGATCGTCGGCATCTTGGCGATGAGGTCGATCGCGGTGTGGACGTCCGACAGGTGCTCGCCGTGCGCGTTGACCGGCGAGAACACCCCGAGGCCGCTGACGATGGTGCGCAGCACGTCCATCGGCCACGCGGTCTTCGGCACGCTCTGCATCGCGTTGACGAGCGGTTCCGGCAGCGCGCGGCGCGCGCCGAGCTCACGCTCGAGGGCCTCGAGCTCGTGCCGGTTGGGCAGATGGCCGTAGAGCAAGAGATGAACGATTTCCTCGAACGTCGCGTTCGGCGCGAGGTCGTCAATGTCGTAACCGCGATAGGTTAGGCGTCCGATCGTCCCTTCGACATTACTGAGCTGGGTGGACCCGACGACGACACCTTCGAGACCACGATCGACAACGGTAGGCAACGATTTCCTCCATCAATGGGCGAAGTACTTACTCTGGGTTCTTTCGACGGCGGCAAAGCGTCCGACTTCCAGCGGCGCCACTCTCGGTCCGTCCCTGCGACTTTTACCCCAACCGCGCGCAGGCATTCGCATTGGGTGGCAAAAGATGCAAGGATGGATGCGCTTGATTTAACCCGGCACCCGCCGCGGACTCCGCGCGAGCCCCTCTCCGGCCTCGACCTTTTCATGCTCGCTCGAACCGTCGATAAACTTCGAGCCACGCTGCCTGGCGGCAACATCGGCGCCTATCAAATCACAGGATTTAGCTCGCGGCTACTCCTAAAGCTTGACATCGCAGAGGCTGCCCTGCGCCAGACGATCGCGCGCGCGCGCTCCGACGCCGAAATCGCCGAGTGGATTCGCGAGCACAGCGATCCGGCGCAGTATGCCGAGATCAACGCGACCTTCGAGCACATGACGATCGGCGAACGACTCGGCGACGCAGAGTTCGTCAGACGCTACCCTATCGCGCAGAAGATGCCGCCCGAGGCCTCCCGGCTGGACCTGCTCGCGGCCGACGACGCCGAAACGTTCGGCGGCAAGGGTTAGGCGACCGCGTCGCGGAGCTCCGCGCGCGCGAGCGCATAGCCCACGAGGCGATCGACCAGCGCCTCGAAGCCAATGCCGATTGCGGCGCACGCGTCCGGTAGGAGGCTCACCGGCGTGAGGCCCGGCAGCGAATTCACCTCGAGGAGATATGGCCGATTGTCGCGCGTCACGATGAAGTCGCTGCGCGAATAGTCGCGCAACCCGAGCAGCCGGTGCGCCGAGAGTCCGAGCATTTGGAGCCGGGCGCCGAGTCCGTCATCGATCTGCGCAGGCACGATGTGCGTGCTGCCGCCGGGTTCATACTTGGCCTCGTAGCTGTAGAAGCCATCACGGTTCGCGACGATCTCCACGATCGGGAGCGCCTCCTCGCCGAGCACCGCAGACGTGAACTCACGGCCTTGCACGTATTCCTCCGCGAGTATCTGCGAGTAGGACTTCGACGCCTCGAGCATCGCGCTCGTCCACTCTTCGTGCGTGTGCACGATCGCGATGCCCGACGAGGACCCCTCGAACCGCGGCTTGATGACGAGCGGCAGATCGAGCGACCCGGGAAGAAGCGGTAGCGTCCCGCCGGTGAGATCGAAGAGATCCCACACCGGAGTTGGGAGGCCCTCCGCTGCCAACAGCTTTTTCGTGAGATGCTTGTCCATCGAGAGCGCGGCCGCTTCCAATCCGCTGCCCGTATACGGTATGGAAAGATACTCGAGCAGCGCCTGCACGTGGCCGTCCTCTCCCCCAGGACCGTGCAACGCGATGAAAACGGCGTCGGGTTTGAGCTCGCGCAACGCGTCCACGAAGCGTTCGTCATAATCGAGCGATTTTGCGTTATAACCCAACGACTGCAGCGCGCGCATCACTTCAGATCCGGAACGAATAGAGATCTCGCGCTCCGCGCTGCTGCCGCCCATCACGACGGCGATCGTAACGTTACGTTGCATCAATGAAAACCCCGACTAAATGAACCTCGAGTTGCAGTTCGACGCCGCACTGGTCGCGCACGGCGCGCCGGACGCGTGCGAGCAGCGTGGCGACGTCTTTCGCCGTAGCCCCCCCCAGGTTGTTGATGAAGTTGGCGTGCAACGGCGAAACTTCCGCGCCTCCCTCGCGCCACCCCTTAGCACCGACTGACTCGATCAGCCGAGCGGCCTTGTCGCCGTCGGGATTGCGAAAGCAGGAACCGGCGTTGGGCAGCGCGATCGGCTGCGTCTTCTTTCGCCCGATCAATCGCGTCTGCATGTCCCCGCGCACGTCGTGGACGCCGCGGCGCGCGAAGGCCAGCGTGACACGCGACACGATCACGTCGCGCTCGAGCGTCGAGCGGCGATAGAGATACTGCACGCTGGTGGCATGGGGCTCGGGCCGGCTCGGCGACTGGACCCAGACCGTCCGCACGAACTCGCCGATCTCGCGGTCGGTTCCCGCGTTCATCCGCAGCGATCCGCCGACGGTCCCCGGGATTCCGGCCAGCGAATCGACCCCCGAAGCGCCGGCCGACGCCGCCTTGGCGGTGACGAGCGCCATGTCGGCAGATCCGCCGGCGTCGACGACGACCTCACCCTCGTCGGACGTAACCTGCACGCCGGCGAATTCGCCCGCGAGCCGAACGACGATGCCGCGCACGCCGCCGTCGCCGACGAGGACGTTGCTCCCACCCCCGACGATCCACCACGGCAGGCGCCGCTGCAAAACGAAGCGCAGCAGCTGCGCTACCTCGCTCTGGTCATGTGCGGTGACGAACGCGTCGGCCGGCCCGCCGATCCTCCACGAGGTGTAGGGCGCCAGCGGTTCTTCGAAGCGCGCGCGTTCGCCGAAGATGGCGCGCAGCGCCTCGCGATCCTCGGGTCGCAGAAGCGTCGCCGTCGCGCGCCGGGTCGTGGCGCTCACGCGTTGGCCGCCGCCGCGCCGCGCATCGCGGGTGCACGCAGGCGCGTGGCCATCCGCGCGGCCACGTCGGTGATGTTCCCGGCGCCGAGCATCAGCACCATCGCGCCGGACGGCGCTTCGTCCAGAATGCGGTCCTCGAGATCGTCGACCCGCGCGACGTAGCTCACGCGGCCGCCGACGCCGGCGAGCGCGTCCCCGATCGATCGTTCGCTCACGCCCGGGATCGCGGGCTCGGACGCCGCATACACCGGCGCGAGATAAATTCTGTCGGCGCCGCTGAGGGCCTCGGCGAACTCGTGCGCCAGAAAAGCCGTGCGCGTATAGCGGTGCGGCTGGAACGCGACGACGAGCTCGCCGCAATGGTACCGGCGCGCCGCGTCGATCGTCGCGCGCACTGCCGTCGGGTGGTGCGCGTAGTCGTCGACGATCGTCATCCGCTCGTCCCGCACCAGGACGTCAAAGCGTCGGCGCACCGCGCGGAAGGCTCCGAGGGCACTCGCGATCGCGGGAAACGGCACCGCAAGCTCGTGGCCGGTCGCGACGGCGGCAAGCGCGTTCTCGACGTTCATCGCGCCCGGTACGCGTAGCCGGACGGCGCCCAGTTTTTCGCCCGCGGCGTATACGTCGAATTGCGAACCGAAATTTTCGAAGGCGACCGCACCGGCGCGCACCGCTTGCGAGTCGAGCCCATATGTGACGATTTTCGTGCGCAGATCGTGCGAGGTGAGCGAGCCGGCCAGCGGATTGTCGCTGCCGATGATAGCGCGCCCGTCCTCGGGCAACTTGTCCAGGAATTCGCCGAACGCGCGCACCAAGCCGGGAAGCTCGTCGTCGCTCGTGACGTGATCGTTTTCGATGTTCGTGACGATCGCGATCGCCGGATCGAGCAGGGCGAACGAGCCATCGGACTCGTCGGCCTCCGTCACGAACCACTCCGAGCTGCCGTCGTGGGCGTTCGTATCGAGCGAGCCGTCGATGCCCCCAAGCACGAGGCCCGCATCGATGCCGCCGGCGCGCAGAACGGCGTGGATCATAGCGGTCGTCGTCGTCTTGCCATGCGTTCCACACACGGCG
This sequence comes from Vulcanimicrobiota bacterium, assembly GCA_963722595.1. Taxonomy (GTDB): domain Bacteria; phylum Vulcanimicrobiota; class Vulcanimicrobiia; order Vulcanimicrobiales; family Vulcanimicrobiaceae; genus Cybelea. Next base: position 1,460,326 of record CAVRNN010000001.1, read on the forward strand.
ATGCCGCGACGCCCGCCCAGAAGCCGCGCGAGCATCTCCCCGCGGTGCAGCAGCGGAATCCCGCGGCGCGCGGCAGCCACGTACTCCGGGTTGCGGCGGTCGATCGCGGAGCTCACGACGACGGTGTGAGCGGGGCCGACGTTGCGCGCCTCGTGGCCAATCGCGATTCGCACGCCCTCGCGGCGGAGCTGCTCGATCAGGGGCGTGACCGCAACGTCGGAACCGGAGACCGTCTCGCCGCGGGCGACCAGAATGCGCGCGATCGCGCTCATGCCGATGCCGCCGACGCCGATGAGATGAAAGCCCGTCACCGCTCGTCCTTTCGAGGTACCAAGCTGTCGATCCGGGCGAGAATCGCGACGAGAGGATCGCTCCCCTGCATCCGGCGCGCGTTTTCGCGCAGCGTCGAGAGGCGCCCGTCTTGCGTCGTTTCCGCGAGCACCGCCGGCAGACGACCATCGTGGAGCTCTCGGTCAGTGAGAACCACGACGGCGCCCGCCTCCTCGAGGCGAGCCGCATTCGCCGCTTGGTGCCCCTCCGCGGCAAAAGGGTACGGCACGACGATCGCGGGCTTGCCGAGCGCCCCGATCTCACCCAGCGTCGAGGCGCCGGCGCGCGTGAGTAAGAGATCGGCAACGGCATACGCATCGGCCATGTCTTCCAAATAGGATCGCACGACGAGACGCGCACCCGCGGGTGCTTGTACCGACGCCACGCGCTCGTAATCGCTCTCGCCCGTCAGCTGCAGCAGCTGCCAGCCGTTTGGGATGGCGTTGGCAGCGACGAGGCTTTGCAGCGCGTCGTTAATTGCGCGCGCGCCCTGACTCCCACCGAGGGCCACGAGCGTTCGTCGCGACGCATCGAGCCCGAGCCGTGGGGCTGCCTCCTCGCGAGGAGGCAGCCGCCGCAACGAGGCGCGTATCGGAACGCTGCGCCAGACCTCATCGACGATCGGCGCGAGGAACCGATTCGTCAGCCCGGGTGACGCGTTGGGCTCGAGCAGCACCAGCGGCGCCTGCGAGAGACCCGCGAGCCGCCGCATGCGCGCCGCGACCGCCACCGGAAAAGACACGTAGCCGCCGGTCGCCACGACGAGGTCGGGACGCGTTGCGCGCAGCAGGCCGAGGCTCTGCACGATCCCCCGCGCATTGTCAGCGATCGCATGCAGGATGCGCAGCGTTGGCTTGCGCGGAAGCGGCGCAGCGGCGATGGTGTAGAGGCGATAGCCGGCCCTCGGCACGATCGTCGTCTCGAGGCGATCGGCGGAGCCGATGAACGCGACGTTCGCGCGGCGCGGACGCAGCGCGTCGGCGATCGCGATGGCGGGATAGAGGTGCCCGCCGGTGCCGCCGCCGGCAAAGACGACGGTCACGCTCGCCCGCTGATTCTTCTATAGCGTCCGACGTTGGCGATGAGTGCGACGGCGAGAAGATTGACGACGAGCGAGCTCCCTCCGAAAGAGATGAACGGAAGGGGCACACCGGTGACGGGCCACGACGACGAGACGACGCCGATGTTGACGAACGCCTGAATCGTGATCATCGCCGCGCATCCGACGGCCAAGAAGAATCCAAATCGATCCGGTGCCGCCAGCGCGATCCGAATGGAGCGATACGCCAGCGTGATGAAGAGCGCGATGACGGCGAGTGTGCCGATCAGTCCGAGCTCCTCGCCGAGCACCGAAAAGATGAAGTCGGTGTACTGTTCCGGCAGATAGAAGAACTTTGCACGCGAGGCGCCGAGCCCCACGCCGAACAGTCCGCCGCTTCCCAGCGCGAGCAGCGACTGAACGATGTGGAAGCCGGTATTCAACGGATCCTTCCAGGGATCGACGAACGCGAAGATGCGCGCCCGCCGGTACGGGCTCGCTAGCACAGTAAGAGCCGCGAACGGCACCGTGGTCAGCGCGACCGCGACGAGATGGACGACCCGCGCCCCGGCCGCGAAGAACAGCGCGAAGGCAATAAAGAGCAGGAGGCTCGCCGTTCCCATGTCCGGCTCCTTGAGCACGAGCACCGCCATCAGCGCCACGGGCACGCAGAGCGGCACGAGTCCGCGCGCTAGGGATGTGATGCGCTCGCCCCGCGCGGATAACACGGCGGAGAGGTAGATCACGAGCGCGAGCTTGGCGAACTCCGACGGCTCCACGCTGATCGCCGACGCGCCGATCCAGCGCCGCCCGCCGTTGACGCCGAGCCCAACATGCGGCACGAACACCAGCCCAAGGCCCGCGATGGCCGCGAGCAAGATGTAGGGCGCGAATTTCTTGAGGCGTTGGTACGGCATCCGGTAGAGCGCGTACGCGCCGGCCAGGCCGACGGCGAGCCAAACGAGCTGGCGCTTGAGGTAATAGGCGATGTCGCCGTGCTCGGCGTATGCCGTCGCGCTCGACGCCGAGAAAACCATCACGAGGCCGATGCCGACGAGTGCGGCGACGACCGTGAACAAGACGGTATCGAGCGGCGCGGCTGCGTACGACGGAAGGCGTTGGGAGCTCGCCGCGTCGCGCGGGCGCAGCGTCGCCGAGCTATGCACCGGCCGGCTCCCGCAGCGCGGCAACCGCGGCCGCGAATTGCTCGCCGCGATCGTCCGCCGACACGAACATGTCGAACGACGCGCATCCCGGCGACAAGAGCACCACGTCCCCGTCGTGCGCCAACCGGCGCGCTTGCTGCACGGCCTCTTCGATAGAGAAGGCTTCCACTGCCGCCACTTCTCCGGCGGCCGCGCGGATCGCGGCTGCGGACTCGCCGATCACGATCAGCGCCTTGACGCGACTGCGAATCTCGGAGCCCATCGTTTCGAAGTCGCTTCCTTTCGAGCGTCCGCCGGCGATCAGCACGATGGGCCGATCGTGCGCGCGCAGCGCGGCGACGACGGCGGCCGGGCTGGTGGCCTTCGAGTCGTCGACGTAGCGGACGCCGTCGATGTCCGCGACGACTTCGAGCCGGTGCGCCATCGTCACAAACGTTCCCATCGCGACGCGTAAGCCTTCGGGGCTGCAGCCGATGGCGAGTGCCGCGAGAAGTGCCGCCATGGCGTTCTCGCGGTTGTGCTCGCCCAAAAGCGGAATCTCGTCGGCGGGCATGATCGCGATTGGTCGCGGGTCGCCGGCGACAGGCGCATACGTCAAAACGCCGTCGCGCACGTACATCGTCGCATCGGCGGCGCCGCGCAAGCTAAACCATAATTGCCTCGCCTGGACGCGCGTGTCGCCGCGCCGCCAGTGCAGCACGTGCACCATTGGGTCGTCGAGATTACCGACGAACCAGTCCGTGAGCGCTTGGTTGGCACAGATCCGGTACTTCGCCTCGGCGTACTCTTCCATTGAATGGTAGCGGTCGAGGTGGTCGGGAGATACGTTGAGCAGCACGGCAACGCGAGGCTTGAACGCGCGAATCGTCTCGAGCTGGAACGAGGAAACCTCCGCGACGACCCACGAGTCGGCGGCGGCGCCGCGCACCTCCTTGATCAGCGGATTGCCGATGTTGCCGCCGACGCGAACCGCCAGACCGCAGCTGCGCAGCAGATGTCCGATGAGTGCGGTGGTCGTCGACTTCCCCTTCGTCCCCGTGACGGCGACGATCGGCGCCTTGCAGAGGCGGTATGCGAGCTCGATCTCGCCCAACACCGGGACGTTCGCGTCGTACATGCGCCGCGCGATCGGAGAGGTCGGAGGAACGCCCGGCGAGAGGACCGCGCATCCGAACCGGTCGACGACGGCGGCGAGATCCGCCGCCTCGAGGAACCGCGCACCGAGCGATTCGGCAGCGGCGACAGGGTCTGCGATCCGATCGCGCGGCTCATCGTCGGTAGCGAAAACGGTGACGCCGAGTTCGCGCAGCACCTCGATGCACGCTAATCCGCTTTTCCCGAGCCCAATGACGAGGATCGTCTCGCCCGTGCCGAATCGAAACCCGTCTTTCATCGCACGATGGCCCATCCTACCAACGAACAGAGCAATGATGCAAGCCAGAAACGCGCGGTCACTTTCGTCTCGGGCCACCCGACCATCTCGAAGTGATGGTGCAGCGGGCTCATCCGGAAGATGCGCTTGCCACCCGTCGCCTTGAAATACGTCACCTGAAGTATCACGGAAACCGCCTCTGCCACGAAGACCGCGCCGACGATGAGCAGCAGCAACATCTCGCCGCTGAGTATCGCGACGCCCGACAGAAGGGCGCCGAGCGCGAGCGAACCCGTGTCTCCCATAAAGAGCCGCGCGGGATGCCGGTTGAAGATGAGGAACGCGGCGCACGCTCCGGCGCCGACGCTCGCCGCGATCGCCGCGGACGGCATTTTCGTCGCCGCACCGGCGAGCGCGAAGACGGCCAGGGGAGGGATCATCGTCCCGGCCGCGAGACCGTCGAGGCCGTCGGTCAAATTGACCGCGTGCACGGTCGCGGTGACTGCGAGAATGCCGAGCAGGTACCAGAGCCAGTGCGGCGCCGTAACCCAGAAGGCTCCGGCGTGGAAGAGCACGTCCCTCGGAAAGAGTAGCTCGCCGTCGATCGCCCGCAGGAAGAGCGTGGCGGCCAGCGCCGTTGCCAGCAGCTTCGTACGCGCGGGGAGCCCGCGATTCGCGCCGCCGCGAACCTTCACGACGTCGTCGATCGCTCCGATGCCGGCACAGAGAATCACGAGCACTACAAGCTGCGCAAACAGCGTCGTGCGCGTGACCGCGAGCGCGCCGGCCAGCGCGACGACGAAGACGAGGCCGCCCATCGTCGGCGTCCCGGTCTTGCCGCGATGCGTCTGCGGCGCGTCTTCGTAGGCGTGCTGCAGCACCCGCAGGCGGGCCAACGCGACGAGGAGCAGCAGCCCCGCCGCGCCTGCAACCGCGAGGCCGAAGAGCGCCCAAAATACGAGCCCGAGCAGCGCAGTGTTCACGATGTCTCCGCGACATGCAGGGGAGCGGCTCCGACTCCGCGCCATTTGAGTACGACCACCGGAGTCTGTTCGTCGCTGTTGCCGTGCGGGTTGTGCAGCAGCGCGGCCTCGACGACGCTCGCGCCGACGCCGGCGGACGCGCCGAGCACCTTGGCCTTTCCGAGATCGTTGGCGTCCACCACGGCGCAATCGATCCCGGTCCGCTCGCGAAACGAGCGCGCCAGCCGTTGCGGATCGCTCGGCGAGAACACGATCGCGCGCTCGTATGGCGGCATCGTGCCCGTGTAGCCGTCGAAGGCGGCAACGGCGTCGCCGAGCACCTCGTAGAACGCGCCGCGTCTTCCGGCGGCGCGAGCGATCAGATGCAGAAGCGCCGCGTACAGCGCCTTCCACACTCCGACGCGATCGATCACGAGCTGGACTGACTCCGGCTGGCTCATGGTCGCGAGCGCCCCCGCACGACGCGAGAGCGCGTATGCGAGCCGCGAAGGGCGCACCAGTTCCGCCACGACGTACTCTCCTTGCGCGATCGCGACCGCGCTCTCCGAGATCGCGACGACGTCGCCGGCCCGCGCGATGCCATGGACCGCATGCGCGACCGTCGCGACGAGATCGTCACCGGGGCGCACCAACGCGGTGCGTACGGGGATCGCGACCAGTCCCTCCGGCGCTTGCGCGGGGCGGACGGCGAGGCTTTGCAGCGCGAGGCTCACGTTTGCAGCTCCTCGACGATCTCCTCGAGCTTGTATTTTCGCGACCCCTTCAAGAGCACGACGTCACCTCGGCGCGCGTGTTCGCGCAGCCAGCGGGCGGCCTGGGCGTTGGCTGCCACGCGCACGATCCGCGCCGCGTCGAATCCCGCCCGCTCCGCGCCGCGCGCAAGCTCCGCTGCGAATTCGCCCTGCACGACGAGTACGTCGACCTTTCCGGCCGCATGCGCGCCGACTTGCTCGTGCAGCATCCCCGACTCGTCGCCGAGCTCCGCCATCGAAGCGAGCACAGCGATCCGGCGCGACGCCGTCTCCGCGGCGAACGCGTCGAGCGCAGCGATCATGCTGCTCGCATTGGCGTTGTACGCATCGTAGATCAGCCGAATTCCGCCATCGATCGAAACGCTGTCGTAGCGCCCGGGCGGCGGCTGCAGATCCGCGAGTCTCGGGGCGAGATGGTCGAGCGGCACCGCCAGCTCGAGCGCCGCGGAAACGGCCGCGGCAGCGTTGGCGCGATTGTATGCGCCCTTCACGCGCAGGTGAATTTCGACGGCGTGCGTTCGGCCTTCGATGCGCCGAATCAGGCGCCGATCCCCGACGAGGGCCGTCAAGGTCTGCAACCGCTCGTAACGCTCCAGGGCGCGCCGGTCCTTCGGGGCCGCGAACCAGTGCGCTTCGCCGGGCAGCGTCGCGGCGCGTGCGAGCGAGACCGCGTCGTCGGCGTTGAGGACGGCCCGCGCGCCGGCGGCAAATAAGGCCCACTTCGTCTCGGCCAGCCGCTCGCGGGATCCCATGATCTCGAGGTGAGCCTCGCCGACGTTGGTAAGAATGCCGACCTGTGGGCTGGCGATCTCGACGAGCGCCGCCACGTCGCCGTACTGGCGCGCGCCCATCTCGACGACGACCACGTCGTGCGCGGAGTTGCTCGCGCGCAACAACAGCTTGCTGACGCCGACCTCGTTGTTCTCGTTGCCGGGCGCGACGAGCACTCGATCGCCGTAGCGCGCCGCCAACAGCTGCGCGAGAAACGTCTTCGTCGTCGTCTTGCCGGCGCTGCCGGTGATCCCTACGACGCGGCCGCGAAAGAGCCGTCGCGCGCAGCCAGCCAGCGCCATGTACGCGCGCTGACCGTCCGGCACGAGCATCGTCGAAGTTCCGCGCGTCTCGGGAAGCTGCCGCTCGAGCACGAGCATCGCCGCGCCGCGCCGCGCCGCCTCAGCCGCGAAGTCGTGTCCGTCGTATCGCTCGCCGCGCAGCGCCAAGAAAGTATCGCCGCGTTCGAGCGTTCGCGTGTCGGTGCTGACGCGCAGCGTCCCGGGCGCCGACTCGCCGTCGAGCAGCGCCGCGCCCGTGGCGAGCAGCGCCGCGTCCAGTGGAACTCTCATCAGGGAGCCTCTGGAGGAGTCGCTGCACCGATCGCAGCGAGCAGTTTCGCCGCAGATCGAGCCGCTCCCGAGGAAGCATCGTCGTGCCCGAAGTTTATCCTGAGCGGAGTCGAAGGATGACCGAGCGTGCAACAAAGGGATGCGGCGAAACCGCCCGTGCCCGGACGGTTTGACCGCAAAGCCGCCATCTGCATTGTCGAAGACTCGGTCACGGACATTTCTAGCATTCCTAGCATCTGTCGGCTTTGCGGTCAAACGATCGGTGCATGGACTCCTTCAGAGGTTCCCACGCGACCCGCGCATCGAGAGGGCGGCGCGCGCAACCTCGGCATCGTCGAACGGCAGCACGCGATCCCCGATGATTTGGTACGTCTCGTGTCCCTTGCCGGCGATCAGAACGAGGTCGCCCGGGCGCGCCTCGCCGATGGCGCGCTCGATAGCGCGACGTCGATCGAGCTCGACGACGTGATCGCGCCCTCCAATCCCCGCCACGATCGCGTCGACGATGACGCGAGGATCTTCGCTGCGCGGATTGTCGTTTGTCACGTATAAGCGGTCCGCCAGCCGCGCGGCGAGGGCACCCATCTCCGCGCGCTTGCCCTTGTCGCGATCGCCCCCGCAGCCAAAGACGACCGCGACGTCGCCTCGCGTCGTTTCGCGGACGGATTCCAACGCTCGCTCCAGTGCGTCCGGGGTATGGGCGTAGTCGACGACGACGTCGATTCCATCGCCGCGGAAGTGCTCCATGCGTCCCGCGATGCGCTCGAGCGACGCGAGCGCGCGCGCGGCGACCGTCGGGTCGACGCCGATATGACGGCCCACGCCGAGCGCCGCGAGCGCGTTCCACACATTGAACCTCCCCGGCATATGCAGCGCGAACTCCGTTCCGTCTACGCTGAAGCGGCTGCCGTCGGGTTGGACGACGATCTCTTCCGCGACGAGCGCGGCGCCGCGGCGCGATCCGTATGTGACGACGTCGTGACCGGCGCGCGTCAGCTCCGCCGCCCACAGCGCGCCGTACGAATCGTCGAGGTTGAACACGCAGGCGCCCGTCAGCGTGAAGAGCCGACGCTTCGCCGCGGCATACGAATCCAGCGTCTGATGGAAGTCCAAGTGATCGCGCGTCACGTTGGTCAGCACGCCGACGCGAAAGCGCACGTCGTCCACGCGATCGAGCGCCAGCGCGTGGGAGCTCACCTCCATCGCGACGGCTCGAGCGCCGTCGTCCCGCATCTGCGCGAGGAGCTCGTGAAGCTCGGGCGGCAGCGGCGTCGTGTTGTCGAGACGCCACGCGCGCGCGCCGAACTCTGCGCCGACGGTGCCGATCACGCCGCACGGAATTCCCGCCTCGCACAGGATCGCGGAAATCATCCGGGTCGTCGTCGTCTTGCCGTTGGTGCCCGTGACGCCGACGACGTCGAGTGAGAGCGACGGATCTCCGAAGAAGGCGGCCGAGAGCGCGGAGAGCGCGCGCCGCGTGTCCGCGACGCGGATCACGGTTACGCTCGAGACGGACGCGTGCGGATAGGTCGCGTCGACGACGACGGCGCGCGCGCCGGCGGCGACGGCCTGCGGCACGTAGCGATGGCCGTCCGTGTGCTCACCCGGCAGCGCGACGAACAGCGCTCCCGGACGCACCGCTTGCGACGCGCTCTCGATTCCCGTGACGGCGACTCCGCGGTCGCCGCTTACCTGCGCGTGCGGAAGGCGCCCGAGCAGCGTCGCCAATGCGACCGCGCGTTCACCGGACATTTCGCGCAATGTTTGCGCTCGGCAAAATTCCCGCGTGAAGCATCGCCTCGCGCGCGATGGCGGCGAAGGCAGGCGCCGCGACGACGCTACCGTAGTACGAGCCGATAGGACGTTCGACTTTCACGTAGATCACGTACCGAGCCCGCGGGTAGGGGACCATTCCGATGAACGACGCCGCATAATATCCCGCGCGGTACTCGCCGTCAACCACCATCTCTGCCGTTCCGGTCTTGCCCGCAGTCGCATACCCTGGAATCTGTGCCGTCGGGTCGCCGGTACCATGCAAGACGACCGCCCTCAGGATCGTGCGCAGCTGCTCCGCAGTGTGTTGCGAGAAGACTCGCCGCACGACCCTGGGCGCGACACGTTGCACGAGCTTGCCCTGCTGATCGTAGACGGCGCGCACGATGTGCGGCTGCATCAGAAGGCCGCCGTTTGCGATCGCGCTGTAATAGCGGGCCATCGCTAACGGCGTCACCGAAACGCCCTGACCGAACGACATCGTCGCCAGCGACGAGCCGCTCCACTGTGCGGGAGGCGGCACGATGCCGGGGTTCTCGCCGGGGAGCCCGACGCCGCTCGGCTCGCCGAAACCGGCTTTGCGTTCCATCGCGAAAAAGGTCTTCGCCCCGATGGAGAGGCCGACTTCCGCCGCTCCGACGTTGTGCGAATATTCGACGATCTGCTCCAGTGTCTCGCTTCCGCCCGTACCCGCCAAGAAACCATCCTCGGCGTTATGAATCGCGCGCCCGCCTACTTCGATCGTGTCGCGAGCGGGAAAGCGGCTGGTCCAGGATACTTTGTGCGAATCCAGCGCCGCCGCGGCGGTAATCAGTTTGTACGTCGACCCCGGTTCGTACGCGTCCATCACGGCGCGATCGCGACGCGCCTCGTCGCCGTATTTCCAGAAGTGATTCGGATCGAAATCGGGGAGATTGGCCACGGCCAAAATCTCACCCGTCCATGGCTCCATGACGATCGCGGTACCGTCGAGCGCGTGAAACGCGCGCACTTGTTTGCGCAGCGCGTCTTCGGCGGCGAATTGCAGATACGGGTCAAGCGTCAGCTGGACTGTCGAGCCGGCTTGCGCCGGCGTTACTACGCGCTCGCGCCCGAACGGAATCGGCCGCCCGAACTCGTCCGCTTCGAGCGTGACGCGTCCCGAGCGGCCACGCAGCACGTCGTCGTACGCATACTCGACGCCGTCCAAGCCGTTTTCATCGGTGCCGACGAAGCCGAGCACAGTAGAGGCCATCGAGCCGCTCGTGTCGATCCGCAATCCCGTGTCTTCTTCCTTGAGCGCGATGCCGGGTAAGTCGAGGCCGCGCACGCGCTGCGCGACGTCGTGGGACACTTTGCGAGCGATCCAAACGAACCAGAGATGACGATCGTGCAGTGCGGCGACGACTGACGGATCGACCTTACCGAAGGTCGCCCGGAGCTTTGCGGCGGTCGCGTCGGGATCGAGGATCTCGCGCGGTATGGCGTAGACGCTCTCGGACGGCATCGAGCGCACGAGCACGTTGCCGTTGCGGTCCAAGATGCTGCCCCGCCGCGCGAAGACCTCGACCGTATCGGAGCGTTGCGCCAGAGCCTCCCGCGCATACAGCGGGCCGTTGAGGGCCTGCACGTCGCACAGGCGCCAGCCGAGAAAAAGCGCCACGACCATGCACGCATAAAAGAAGAGCCTCGCGCGCATCGGAGCGACGCGCGCGAAGGTCCGTTGATGCATCGACCCGCGGCGCTACTGCTGGCGAGCCACCGCCGGAGCGAAGAATCCGGCGAGCGACGATAGCACGGGGAAGGGCGTCCGTGCTCGGGCGGCGCGCGGCGTCGCGATACGAACCACTGCCAGACGCGCAGGCTCCGTCATCCCCAACCGCGCTGCGAGTTGCGAAAGGCGGTCGTCGGAGCGCAGGGCTGCGATGCGATCGTCGAGTCGCATCGTTTCTTCCGCAAGCGCCTCGCGATCCACTTGAGCTTTTGCTACGGCATAGCTGAGGCCGGTCAGGCTCGACGTCAACACGACGTAGCTCATCAACAGGAACATCACCACAGTCAGCATCGTAAGGGTGCGCGTGACGCCGAGGTAGCGGGCGCGCGTCTTTCGCGCCTTGCGCCGCTGCGTCGCGGCGCGGATGGCCCGAGGATTTCCGAGGCGAACCGATCGATGGTGGCGCAGCGGCTGGAGCATTCAGCTGGCCTTCCGCTGCGCGGCGCGCAGCTTTGCGCTTCGAGCTCGACGGTTCTGTGTAATTTCGCCGCTGGACGGCAGGACGGGCCGTTTTGTCAGGACGTCGAGCCGCCCATCGTCGCGGAACGTTCGCTTGACGATGCGGTCATCGAGTGAATGAAAGCTGATCGCCACGACGCGACCAGCCGAGCGCAGACGGCCGATGGCACTATGGAGGCCCTCGCGCAGCGCGTCGAGCTCGTCGTTGGCCGCAATCCGTAACGCCTGAAAGACGCGGGTGGCGGGGTGTATCCGCTCGCGCCGTCCAGGCCTGCGTACCACGCCGGCTACGAGGCCGGCGAATTCGGCGGCCGTATTCGGCAGCTCGCCCGTCGTGCGGCGCGCCACGATCGCCCGAGCGATGCGTCGCGCCGAACGCTCTTCGCCGTACTGAAAGAAAATGTCCGCGAGCTCGCCCTCACTGGCGGTCGCGAGCACGTCGTAAGCGCTGCGACCCACCGCTGGATCCATACGCATATCCAGCGGCGTCGCCTTAGCGAGCGAGAATCCGCGCTCCGGATCGTCAAGTTGCATCGACGAAACTCCCAAGTCGAAGAGGATCCCGTCGACCGAACCAATGCCGGCTCGATCGAGCACGCGGTCGAGATCCCGGAAATTTGCGTGAACGAAGGTAAAGCGACGGTCGGCAATTCCCGCCGCGCGCGCAATGGCATGCGGATCGGCGTCGAGTGCAATCAAACGCCCACCCTCTAGGCGCGGGAGGATCGCACGGGAATGTCCGCCGGCGCCGAAGGTCGCATCGACGTAGATCCCATCCGGCCGGATCCCCAAGTACTCCAGGGCCGGCCCCACAAGCACCGAGACGTGCATCACATCCGCACCACATCGCTTACGCCTAACGCCTAGAGCCCGAACTCGGCCATGAAGCGCGGGACGTCGCCCTCCGGAGGCGTCTCAAAGGCGTAGCGCTCCTTCGCCCAGATCTCGACGCGAGTCAGGAGACCCACCGAGACGACAGAGCGTTCGATGCCCGCGTACGAGCGAAGCAGCGAGGGTACGACCATGCGGCCCTGCGCGTCGCACGCGATCTCTTCCGTGTGGGCGAAGAGATAGCGCAAGGACCGGCGATAGGCTTCGTCCTTCTGCGGCACCGACTCGAACCGGCCGCAAATCTGGACCCATGTGGCGCTGGGATAGAGCGCGAGGCACGCATCCGGAGGGGCGATCGTTAGGACGAACGGCGAGCCGAGCCGCTCGCGGAAGCGGGCCGGCACGATGAGACGCCCCTTATGGTCGAGAGCATGCTGCTCCGAACCCGCAAAACGCGGTAGCTCCGCGTGCACAAACTCCTCCGAAAGGCACCACTAAACACTACTTCACACCACTATACGCCCCAAGCAGGCCTAAGGCAAGATTCGGAAGGCCTGGCCCAGCTCACCGAAACGCAACCATTCATGCCCTTTTAGCACTCTAGAGTTAAGAGTGCTAGGTATCCCTAGTGGATCCTGACCCTCAATATATTTTCGAAAGGAGCCGTACACCAATGTCCGATTCCCTCGTGCGCAGTGCGAATCGCGGCCCAGCGACCGGCGTGGTCGCGTGGACGCCGTTTCGCGACCTGTTGGGATTCGATCCGTTCCAGTCGCTTCGGTCGAACTGGGCGTTCGAGTACGACGTCCGGCGAACCGAAGCCGGATATGAGGTCGAAGTCCCGGTGCCGGGTTTTAAGCCCGACGACGTCGAGGTGAGCTTCCAGGACGGAGTCATCGCCGTGACCGGCAAGGCCGAGCGGCGCTCGTTCTCGCGCTCGTTCACCGTGCCCGAAGACGTCGATCCGGAAGCGATTGAGGCCCGCGTCAACGACGGTATGCTCGTGCTGACGCTCGCGCGCCGTCCCGAGGCGCAACGCAAGCGCATCCCGGTAAAATAAATAGAGGACGCCTTATCGTCGGGCCGGTCGAAGGACCGGCCCGATTCTTTTATCCCTTGGCCTGCAGCATCTCGGCGATGTCGGATGAACCCGTCGGGTATCCGAAGAGGGCGCCTTCCAGCACGGCCGCCGGGATTCGCGCGCGGATCGCGAGCGCGAATACGTTTAACTGCTCCTCGGCGTGCGGACCGAGGACGTGCGCTCCGAGAATTCGCCCGCTTTCGTCTTCCACCACGATACGAAACGCCGAGCGCCGAGCGCGAATCCGCCGCGAGGAGTACCACTGCGTCGAGTCGGCGGCACGCACGCTGCAGCGCAACCCGCGCTCGCGCGCAGTCGCCTCGCTAAGGCCTGAGGTCGAGGAACTGAGTGCTTGTGATCAGCCGCTCCTCGCCTGCGAGCCCGAGAGGAGCCGCCCGCGCGCCGGCGGCCAGGACGATCCGGCGCGCCTTCAGCCGGCGATCGTCCACGCTGATCGTCGTCGCATCGACGAAGCGCGCGGGACCGTGATATGTCTCGATCCGCAGCTCACGATAGCTCTCTTCGCGTTGCCGCGGAACCGTGAACGAACGCTTGAAGCGCATGAGCTCGGCCCAATCGATCCGCGTCTCGCCCGCGACGCCGCAGCCGCGCATACCACCAACACCTTCTTCGGATCGCAGCCTCGGAGCGCACACGTTCCACCGTAGGGAAGCTCGTCGACCATTGCGACGCGCCACCCGGCTCGAGCGCAGTTAGTGGCGACCGCGTTGCCGGAGCTGCCCGTTCCGATCACGACGAGATCGTATGCCGTCACGCACGTGCCGTCTTAGCGGCGCGCTCGGCGTCGATGAGGCCGCGCTTACGTGCGAGCCCCCATCGATATCCACCGAGATCGCCGGATCCACGAATGACGCGATGGCATGGAATGAGCACGGCCGCCGGATTTCGCGCGCACGCCTGTGCGACGGCGCGCGCGCCGTTGCGCGCGCCGATCGCGCTCGCGACCTCGCCGTACGACGCGACGTCGCCGGACGGAATCGTCTGGAGATACTTCCAGACGCGTAACTGAAAGGCCGTCGCCTGGATGTCGAGCGGCAGGTCGGGACGGGGAGCCTCTCCGGCGAGATGACGCGAGATCGCGTTCACCCAAGTGTGGAAGTCGCCAGGATGGGGCTCGCGCATCGGGTCGATGTCGGCGTTCTTGTATTCGTCGCGCAGACGCGCGACGAGCTCTGCTTGGGTCTCCCCGAATCCGACAAAGCAGATGCCGCGATCCGTTGCGCCGATCAGCATGAGCCCGAGTGGCGTCGGGAGCGCCGCGTACGAAATCGAAACGCCCTTGCCGCCGCGGCGATACTGCGCGGGCGTCATGCCCAAGCTGGAAGCTGCGCCCTCGTAAATGCGGCTGGTCGAACCGTAGCCGGCGTCGTGCGCCGCGCGATCGATCGATCCGGATTTGCCCAACGAGTCCTTGAGCTTGCGCAGCCGAACGGTCGCGAGGTACTGCTTGGGCGCGAGCCCGACTACGTCTTTGAACGTGCGGGCGAAGTGGAAGCGGCTCATCGATGCGAGCGAGGCAAGCTCAGCTAGCGTCAAGGCTTCGTCGCTATGATCCTCGACAAACCGGCAGACATCGCGAATCAGGTCGGCGTTCGGATTCCTTTTCGACATGCCTACGACTCTAACGGTGATCGAGCCGGAAATCCATCGGGAAATTGCGGGAGTCACTCGTGAGGTTAACCGGCTTGGTCGTTTCGGCGATGGCGGCCTGCCTGCCAGGCCTGCCTGGCGGATGAGAAGAAAGGCGCAGGTGCGATGAGTCGACTGCTCGGGATCTGCGGCCTCCTCGGCCTGCTATACGGGTGCAGTGGCAGCAGTTACCTGCCGTACGCCTCGCACTCACTCGACCCCGCGAGCATCAACTCGCTGGTCAACGACGCCGCCCTGAGCGACGGGGTCCCGCCGGGCCTGATTCGGGCCGTGTTGATGGCCGAGTCGGCGGGCAATCCCTCGGCGGTTAGCGTGGCGGGAGCTCAGGGCTTGATGCAGCTCATGCCCGGCACCGCGGCAGGTTGCGGCATCGGCAATCCGTTCGATCCAACCGAGAACGTGCAGTGCGGCACCGGGTACCTACGCTCGCTGCTGCATCACTATCACAATAACGTCACGCTCGCCGTAGCCGCCTACAATGCCGGCCCCGGCGCCGTCGATCGCTACCACGGCGTGCCCCCCTATCCCGAGACGCGCGCGTACGTCATACGCGTGCTCAACGCGTACCGCAGCTATTAGGAATCGCCTCCGCTCGTGGCGCGGCCCGCACTCCGCCGTTCGTACGACGTAGTCACGGTTCAGGAAACTCAGTGGCAACGCTAACGCATCGACAGCCGCTCCGTCGCGTCGGCGCCGTGCCGTTTCGGATCCCAATCCTCGACGGCTACCTGCTGCGAGAAATGGTGGGCCCGTTTCTCTTCGCGCTGGGCGCGTTCTTGCTGTTCTGGGCTCTCAACATCTTCTTTCTCGCAGCCGACTACATCATCAATCAGCACGCCCCGTTCTTCCTCGTGCTGCGCTTCGTGGTCTTTCGCATTCCGCAGGCAACGCCGATGGCGTTTCCGTTCGCCTCCCTCTTCGCCGCACTGCTTGCGATGGGCCGCGTGATGGGCGACAACGAGGTGACCGCGATGCGCACCGCCGGCATACCGGTCATGCGCATCGTCCTCTCACCGTTCGTCTTCGGGCTCGCGATGTTCGCAATTTCTTATGGGATCAACGAATACATCGCGCCGAAATCTGTCGACCTTTCCACCCGCACTTTTTATCAAATCATCTATCACACCGACGCATTGCCCGTGGAACCGCAGTTCTTCCGCAAGGATCCCGATACGGGCAACACTTTCTACGTGACACAAGTCGCCCCGGACAACAAGACCATGATGGACGTCCAGATCTTCAAGCCGGCGAAATACGGAATGTGGAACGAAACGCTCCAGGCAAAAACCGCAACGGTGCTGGGCAGCTCGCTCGTGCTGCACGACGTGATAGACACGCGCTATAACAACGACGGATTCCTGACCAATCAGCAGCGCGTGAACTCCGTCACCATCGGCCTCCCATTGGGCGAGACGGCCTCACAGTTCGTGAGTCAAGTCAACAACGATCCCTGGACCATGAGCAGCAAGTCGTTGCGCACACAGGTCAATGCGCTGCAGGCTCAAGGCATCGGCGGCACCGCGATGGGAAATCTCGAGATCAACCTCGCGGACAAGCTGGCATGGCCGTTTTCGTGCATCATCGGGGTCGTCGTTGCGTTGCCGCTCGCGCTGCGCTTCGGAAAGCGCGGCAAGACGCTCGGCATCGCGCTGTCGATCATCGCGTTTTTCGTCTACTACTTAATGGTATCTGCGGCCTCGGCGTTCGGCCGCAATGGAGCGCTCAATCCCTATCTCGCCGCGTGGTTGCCGAACCTCATCATGGGAACAGCCGGTGCGCTTCTATTATTGTTGGAAGAACGTTAGGGCGCCGGCGGCGCCAAACCGCGGCATCGCGGCAGTCACCGCTCTCGCTGCATTGCTGACGTGGGCCGTTCCGATCGCCGCGCCCGCCGCGGACGACGCCCGGCAAGAGCAACTCGCGCTCTCGCTCCTCAACGGGCAGAGTTGCGCGCAGCGCTACGCCGACGCCGCCTCCGGTGAGACCGTAGCCCAGGCGACGGCCACGCCGCAGGGCAGCCCCACGCCGGGTTCGAGCCCGAGTCCCGTCACGACTCCGGGACTACCGGGAGTCCCCGGCGGCGCGGGCAACGGCACGTACACGCTCAACGCATCGCAGCGCCCCCGCCCGGGAGCGACGCCCGGGGTGACGCCGCCGCCCATTCCTACCGCTACGCCCAACCCGACCGTCTCCACCGAGCCGATCTTCTTGGTGCGCGGCGGTGAAACGCCGCCGCCCATTCCGCCTGCCGGTCAGGCGACGCCGGAGCCCACTGCGGAGCCCACCGGAGTGCCGACGCTGGCGCCGGGATTCGTTGCCGTGATCTCGGACAAGTGGAGCGGCAACCGCGAGCGCGGCCAGCCCAGCGATGCCATCGGCAACGTGCACATCTACTACGGCGACGAAGAGATCGTCGGCGAAAAGGCGCACTTCGACGGAGACCGCACGATCACGATCACCGGCCATCCGTTCCTGATCAACCACGAGCATAACTCGGTGTTGACCGGAGACGTCATCGTCTTCGACACCGTCGCGCAGACGGCGAAGCTGACCAACGGCAAGGGCGCGAGCGACGAGGGCGTGCAGCGCGGGCTCGTGCACTTCCAGGCGAGCGACTTGCACACCGATCCCGACGGAAAAGCTCACGGGCTCAATCCGTACGTGACGACCTGCGAAAACCCACGCGGCGGCTATCACATCACCGGCAAAGACATGGACGTCTATCCCGGCGACAAGATCGTCATCCACAAGGCCGTGCTTTGGCTCGGTCTCGCGGCGGTATTCTACCTGCCGTTACTGATCATTCCGCTGCGCAGCGTCGAGAACCAGCGCGCCCGAGCTCGTTGGTTCCCCGAGGTCGGATACGACTCGTATGAAGGCGCGTGGATCAAAATTCAGATTCCCTTCGGCAAAGACCAATACTACTACGGCTACTACATCGTCAACTATTTCACGAAGCTCGGCCTCGGCCTGGGCTACGTCGGATTCTACTCGAGCAAGAAAGGCCGCCGCTCCGTCAGCGTCAACGTCTACACGATCAACAACCAGCAAGGTGGAGGACGGCAGACGAACTTGGCCGTGCAAGAGCAGGAAAACTTCTCACAGCACTTGCGCGGAAACTTCCAGTACTCGTATCAGTCGAATTACGGGCCGCTGATCAGCATCCCCCCGAACGAGTCGATCACCGAGGCGATCGTCCATCAGACCGCACAAACCTCGCAGAACTACAGTTTCGCGCACAGCAGCACCGGCGGCCAGGGATACAGCAACAGCTTCACTTTCACCGACACACGTCAATTCAACCAGAACCTCAATCAGACGACCACATACAACATCAGCGACAGCAGCGCCACCTTCGGCGCGTCGCCGCCCATCACGTCGTTCAGCAACCAGTCCGAGTTCGACTACCTGATGCAGTACACTACGTCCGGCGCCGACTACCAGATGGAATTCGACAAGATCTACTCGCAGCAGGCCGTCGGCATCAACAAAATTCCCGAGTTTCAGGTGCGCCCCTCCGACTTCTTCCAGCATTTCGTCATCCCGCTTTCCGCGCAACTCACGGTCGGCGAGTACAGCGAACCATCCGGCGAGGGGGAGCCGCAGAGCCTCGCCACGTGGCGCGGGGACGCTAACCTCGTTGCCGGACCGGTGGACGCGAAGGTGCTGGGCAGCGACTTCGACGGCACCGTAACGGTCGACCAATACGCCTACGGCACCGGCGACCTCAAAGCTGCGATCGAACAAGACCTCAGCCTGACCACGCCGATCAGCTCGCACATGGTCAACACGCTGACGTATAACGAGGCTAATTACAACGGGCCCGCGCTCGTGCCGTTCCAATATCTCGACCAGCAGCCCACGCAAAACACCAAGAACGCGCAGGACATGCTGCGACTCTTCAACGACGACGTCTACGCGTTCTCACTGGGCTGGTCCACGAACTTCGACGGGGTCGCCCAACCGTTGAGCTACCAGCTGACGGCGAAACCATCGCCGCGCTCCGTCGTGTTGCTGGCGGGCTCGTTCATCCCGGGACCGGGCATGGGTTTCGAGACTACGAACCTGCAGCTGTCCACGCCGTTCGGTCGCGACGCATCCCTACAGTTCGTCACCAACATCAATTGGCGGCCGTCGCTCGGGCTCGGCGAGTTCTTCTCGGACAAAATCATCTATTACACAAGGACCATCGGGAACTGTTATCAACTGATGGTGCTCTACAACGAATCCCAGCAATCCGTCAACGTCGGGCTCAACCTGCTCGCGTTTCCGACGCAAACGGCGGTCTTCCAGCTCGGCGCCCCGCAACCGGTGGTGCCGACGACCTTTAATTTCTGAGTTGCCGTTGCTGGAGCCGGGAATCAAAAGAAAGCTAGCAAGCGCGCCGCATCGAGCAATCACAGGCGGCGCCGCTACTCTCAGGGAAGTGAGGTCGCGTTATGTCGCGTAGAGTTGCCTTCAGCCTAGTGTTGGTGACGTCTTTGCTCGTGGTGGCTTGCGGCCGGCAGGTTACGCCCAATCCGCCGGGGCTGGGTCCCGGCGGGGCTCCCATCGGCTACCTCGCGGTCTTCTTCAATGTCGCGGCGCCCTTCAATTTCGGCAACTATCAGTACCTGATCGTCCTGAACACCACCGGCGACGGCCATACGCCGTCGACCGATACGATCCAGACGAACTGGGATGGATACTCATACGCCATGGTCGCTCGCGGTAACGCCATTACGTCCTTCGCTCAGGCGATCCAGTTTCGGAGGAGTATCGGCAATCCCCACATCCCTCCGGGGTGGTTGCCGCTTCACACGACGCCGACAAACTTCTCCTTCAACCTCAACGCCAACGGCACCGGCTCCGAGTTCTCGATCCTCGCCCAAAGAAGAGTCTTCAGCAGCCCCATGCCCAGCCCGAGTCCGACGTCGAACGTCTGGACGTTCAACGCTTTCGTGACTCAGGCGAACGGCTCGGGCGTGTGGCAGTTCAACGACTCGATGGGGCCCGGCGGTCCCGTCGATCCGCAGTTCGTGTCGCCGCAGCTAAACATGCAAACGTGTTTCGATAACACGTATTTCGCGCGGGGCTACACGCCACCCGATCCGGCGGCACAAATTGTCACCATCGAGATCGCGAACAATCCGGCTCCTCCCGCCACTCCGTGCCCGCCATCGTGATCGATGCATGAAACTCCGCTCGACTGCGCATACGAACCCTGCAACTGCTCCGTAACAGGACCAGTCGAGGACGCCGAGGTTTACTGCTCCAGTTTCTGTCGAAACGCGGCCGAGCGGAGCTTGGAATCCGAGAGCTGCGCCTGCGGCCATCCTGCCTGCGACGCGCCATAAACCCGTTCGCTCCGGCCAGCTCGCCCGGCGAGCGCAGGCAGCAACGATGAACGCCGTCACGAACACGACGACAGGACCGAGATTCAATCTGCGAGACGCGCTTGCATCGACCGCCGCACGCGATGCCGGTATCGCCGCGTGCGGGGCACTGGCTCTGTCGGCGGCATTTCCAAAGTTTGGCGCAGCCTGGCTAGTCCCATTGGGGACGGGGGCGCTGTTCTGGCTGTGGCAAGGCGCTTCTTTGAAGCGCGCGGCGCTGCTCGGCTGGTTCGCGGGATTGATTTTTTTTGCAATCGACTTCGCGTGGGTGGGGCACACGGTCGGTCACTACATCGGCGTATTCGGCCCTTTTCTGGCATTCGGTCCCGCGCTGATCGAGGCGCCGTTCCTCGCGTTGGCCGCCGTACTGGCCGCCTTCGCATACGCACGCATGCATCGAGTGGTCGCCCCGTTGGGTGCAGCTGCCGCGTTTACGCTGTGCGAATGGCTTCGTTCGATCGGCGCGCTCGCCGTGCCGTTCGATCAGCTCGGTTACACGCAGGCGGACTCGCCGTTGCGAGCGATCGCCGCGTATGCCGGCACCTACGGAATCACGTTCGTGCTGTGCGTGCTCGGCGCATACGGCGCCGACGCCTTACGCCGCCGGACATACCGGCCGTTCGTGATCGCCGTCGTCGCCATCGTCATTGCGACCGCCGGCGCGTGGGTCGCATGGCCGGCGCGCAGCCTTCCGCCGCCCACGATCCCGGTCGCGGCGGTTCAAGGCAACATCGCTCAGTCGTTCAAATGGAGCTCGCTCGGGTTGGCGGTGCGCCGTTATTCGGCGATGACGCGCGTCGCGGCGGCAGCGCATCCTGCGCTGATCGTCTGGCCGGAAACCGTCATCACCACCGATCTCGAAGGTGACCCAACCCTGCTGTCGCGGTTCGAGAACCTCGCGCAACGGACGCACGCGACGCTCGTCGCCGGCAGCCTCGAAGTGGAAGACCCGGCGGTCTACAACGCGCTCTACATCTTCTCGCCGATCGGCGGCTACTCGATCTACCGGAAGCGCCAACTGGTGCCGTTCGCTGAATGGTTCCCTGGCAGAGCCTTTCTGTCGTGGCTGCCCTATATCGCGAACCTCAACGGCGGGCTGACGCCGGGACGCGTCGACGGGGTCTATGCGACCACCGCGCTGCCGATCGCGCCGCTCGTATGTTGGGAGTCGGCCTTCGCCGACCTCGCCTACGCCCAGGTGCGCAAGGGCGCCGAACTTCTCGTCATCAGCACGGACGACGCGTGGTTCGGACAGACTTCAGGCCCGTACATGCACGCGCAGATCGCGCAGCTGCGCGCGATCGAAAGCGGCGCGTACGTCGTGCGGGCCGCCGCGACCGGAGTCAGCGGCATCATCGCGCCGGACGGAACGTGGAAGGCGCGCGCGGGGCTTGCGCGACGCACCATCGTCGCCGGGCTCGTGGGACGACGCGCGCCCACGGTATTTTCGCGAATCGGTCCAACCAATATCGCCTTGATGCTCATGGGGCTATACGCGCTGCCGCTGCTGCACCTGCTGCCGCTGCCCGCGGCGGAGTCGGACGTAGGCGCCGATGAGTGGTAAGAAGCGGCTGTGGCGCCGGCTTGCCATTTTGGCCGGGGCGCTATTCCTCGTCTGGGTCGTCGCCGAGATCATACGGGCGGGCCGCGGCACCCCTCCGATGCCGCCTGGGCAAATGCCGATCGATCTTCGCGGCGGCCACGTGATGAACAATCACATCAGCACCAAGTCGTGGAGCTTCGATTACGACCAGGCGCACCTGTCGCCCGACGGAATGAGCGGCACGGTGGACGGCGTGCGCAACGGCATCGTCTTTCGGAAAGGGAAGCCGTATCTTCGCATCTCCGCCGCCCACATTAGGCTCAATATCGGTTCGCTGGACTTCACCGCGGTGGGGAAGGTCCACATCGAACGCATCAACGACCCACAGCGCCGCGCCTTCGATACGGACCTCGTCACCTGGACGAACGATGCCAAGCTTCTGCGCATGGAGCATCCGAGTTACGTGCACTCGGGAGATCAAACGATGAGGATCGACGGTATTACCGTCAATTTCGACGATAATACCATCCACCTCGGCAAACTGAGCGGAGGGGTCGACATTCAGCGCTGAGGCGCGTCAGCCGCTCTCGTCGTTCAGTTTTTTCTTCGCTTCGGCGATCAGCTTCTTGACCTTCTGACCGCCCTTGTGCCCGATCTCCTCGTAAAAGTCCGAACCGTATTTTTCTTTGACTACTTTGCCGCCTTTTTGACCGATGGACTCATAGAACTCGACGCCGTGCCGGTCACGCGTCGCCTTGCCGCCTTTGCGTCCTATATCTTCATAAAAGGTCGACCCGTAACGGTCGCGCACGGTGTCGCCGCCCTTCTTACCGGCTTCACGCACGGACATCTCTCGCTTGGCCGCGCGGTCATGCTTGTCAGCCATCGGTTATGCTAATTATTCCCTTAAGAGGCCGCGGCCTTACGCTTCGGGCGTTGCCCGCCTTTCTGACCGATCACCTCGTAGAACGACGGACCGTACTTGCTCTTCGTCGCCTCGCCACCCTTACGGCCGATCTCCTCGTAGAACTCCGACCCGTACTTCGCCTTCACGCGCTCGCCGCCGCGGCGGCCTGCTTCACGGACGCTCATACCGCCGGCCTGTCCAGAGTCTTGTGCCATGTCTAATCCTCTCTATGGTCTAGGTAAAGGTACTCTTTCCCATACAAGCGCTCGGTAAACTCAGGATTTGCTGAGAATTTCGCTCCCCGGCTCCCGCTACGGCGGCTTTTCTCGAGTCCGGATGAAGACTTCCTTAAGATAGGGCCTCGTAAACCTCGCGGGTACGCTCTCTGAGGCGGCCGAGGTTGCCGTCGTTCTCGATCACGAAGTCGGCACGAGGCTGTGCCTCCTCCGGTGCCATCTGCGCCGCGATGCGCGCGCGCACGCGAGCGTCGTCGATGCGATCGCGCTCGACGACGCGCGCGATCCGCTCCTCGAGCGGCGCCACAACCAGCACTGACGTATCGACGAGACGGTCGTACCCGGTTTCGAAGAGGAGCGGCACGACGTGGACGATGATCTGTTTTGGTTTGGCCCGGGCCTCGCGTTCCATCGCGCGACGTCGAATGTGTGGATGCAGGAGCGCGTTCAGGCGCTCGCGGGCTTTGGGATCGCTGAACACGATCTCCGCGAGAGCGGCCCGGTCGAGCACGCCGTTGCGGACGACTTGCGGCCAGACTCGCGCGATCTCCAGCAATCCATCGCTCTGCGGCGCCACGACTTCACGCGCAATCGCGTCGGTATCGACCACGAAGGCGCCCAGCTCGGCGAAAAACGCCGCGACCTGACTCTTGCCCGCCCCAATGCCGCCGGTTAGACCAACGCGCACGGCGCCACGTTAGGATCCTGCCGACGGCCCTTCCACTGAGCTTGCCCCGAGCGGAGTCAAAGGCTCCTGCGTCTCTTCCTCGACCGCGTACCGCTCGATCTCCTCGGGAGGCACGTCGGCGACGTGTTGGATCGACGCCGTAATGCGGCGGGTCGCGTGGTTGATCGTCAGCAGGGTGACCTCGACCTCTTGCGCCGCCACGAACGTGGCGGTCGCGTCGAACTCGCCCTTCGGAACCATCGCCAAGATCCCCGGAATTACTTCGACCAGCAAGTAGTTCGGCGTCACCTTCACGATCTGTGCGTTGAGCTTGTTCGTCTCGTAGAGGCGGTCGGCGTATTGGTCCCACGGATCGGGGAGCGCGTGTTTGAGCGACAGGCTCACCTTCTTGGCGTCCGGATCGAACTTCATGATCTCGACCTGGACGACGTCTCCGATTTTCACGACCTCCGACGGGTGCTTGATGCGCGCGTACGACAACTCGCTGTTGTGGATCAAGCCGTCGATGCCGCCCAAATCCACGAACGCGCCAAAGTCCGCGAGACGCACGACGACGCCCTCGCGAATCTGACCTACCTCGAGCGTGTCGAGCAGCTCCTGCTTCTTGGCCTGCAGCTCTTCCTCGAGCACCAGACGCTGCGACAGCACCACGCGATGGCGCTTGTGATCGAGATCGATGACCTTCAGGCGCAGGTGCTGACCCACGAGCTCGTCGAGGTTTCCGACAGGCTGGCGACGGATCTGCGACGCGGGAACGAATCCCCGCATGCCGAGGTCGACGAGGACGCCGCCCTTGACGACCTGCGTGACGGTGGCTTCGATGACCTCGTCGCGGTCGTGCGCCTCGATCACCTTCTCCCACGTTTTCAACGCGCGGGCGCGGCGCTCCGATAAAAAGAGCGTGCCGTCCATCTCGTCGATGCGATGGACCATGACCTCGAGCGTGTCGCCGACTTTGAGGAGCTTGGGTTCGACTGCGAGCGAGAGCTCGCGAAACGGTAGAACGCCTTCGGATTTTCCGCCGACGTCGACGAGCACTTCGTCCTTATCCTTCTGGACGATCGTGCCGGTGAGCACTTGGCCTTCGTCGAGCACTCGCAGCGACTCCTCGTACAGGCGTTGCTCGAGCGCTAATTGATCTTCTTCGTAGTTGACCGGAGCGACTTCAGTTGTAGCGATTGGTATTTCCCACTTTCATAATTTTTTTACCGTTGGCATCGGCGGCACCACCACGTTCCGCGCTGCGCCAATACCGTTCGAACGATTTTGCCGCCGCATCGCCGGCACTCGCGGCCATGCCTTCCATAGACGGAAAGGTCGTTCTGAAAACTCCCTTGCAGTCCGTTGGAGTCCACGTAGTCGTCGACGCTGGTTCCGCGCCGCGCGACGGCGCGTTGCAGCACTTCGACGATGGCGTGACGTAAGCGGCGAACTGCCGGTTTTGTCAATGCCCGGGCGGGCCGGCTCGGACGTACCCGGGCTTCCCAAAGCGCCTCGCATGCATAGATGTTGCCGATGCCGGCGATGCGCCGCTGATCGAGGAGCAATACCTTGATCGGCGTCGTCCGCCCCGCCAGCATACCCGCAAAGGCCTGCTCTGTAAAGCCTGGCGAGAGAGGCTCGATGCCGAGCTCCCGGTCCCACGCTTCGTCCCGCACCACGAGCCGCATTCGCCCGAACGTGCGGACGTCGGAGAAGCGCAAATGCCGGCCGCCGAGCAAATGCAGCACGAGATGCGTCCCCGGATATTCGGGCGCATCTGCGGCGGCCACCACGAGGCGGCCCGTCATGCGGAGACTCGTGACGAGCGAGCGCCCCGATCCCAGCTCGATGACCGCGTACTTTCCGCGCCGCCGGATGGCGGCGATTCGCTCCCCCGCGACGGCGGGTTCGAACCGCTCCCCGGGCGGCGCGACGGCAATTTTCGCGAGGCGTATCTCGGCGCGTTCGATGGTCGTACCGACGATCGTCCCGGACAATCCGCGAACGATCGTCTCAACCTCGGGCAGCTCCGGCATTTTCTTCGACTATGCTCAAAGAGAGGGAGGAACGCCGTGCAAGTCGAGGCGTGTGCCCGGCGCTATACCGTCCTTCGCCGCTTCACCGGCGGGGAGCTCGATGACGTATTTCGCGACGGCCGCTTCGCGCGGGATCCCGTCGTCGGGAAGCGAGCGCGGCACGACGGCGACGTTTGCGAAGACGCGCCGCACGGTGCCATCGGCGCCGATGAAGAGCATGTCGAGCGGTACCAGCGTGTTCTTCATCCAGAACGCGACTCGACCGTCGCCGCCGAAAATGAAGATCATGCCGGTGTGCGGCGCCAGGTGTATCCGATTCAT
The DNA here is from genome assembly GCA_963722595.1 of Vulcanimicrobiota bacterium. Taxonomy (GTDB): domain Bacteria; phylum Vulcanimicrobiota; class Vulcanimicrobiia; order Vulcanimicrobiales; family Vulcanimicrobiaceae; genus Cybelea. Next base: position 1,485,967 of record CAVRNN010000001.1, read on the forward strand.
CAGCCCGTACTCGCGTTGGGAGTCGGTGCGGGCGACCTCGAGCGAGAGGTCCGCGCGCGGCGCGTGAACGACGACGACCTGGAGCGCGGCAGCCAGCAGCAGACTATACAGTTTCGAACGCCTCCTCGTCCATAGGCTCGACGTCGTACCAGTTGCGTCCCGACTTGAGCGTAACCTCGAGCGGCACGGACAGCTCCGCCGCGTGCTCCATGTGATCGCGCACCAGCGCCGAGACGCGTTTGAGATCGTCCTTGCGCACCTCGAAGATGAGCTCGTCGTGAATCTGCAGCAGCATCATGGCGTCCAGACCGGTCTCTTCGAGCGCCCGGTCGATACGCACCATCGCGAGCTTCATCAGGTCCGCCGCACTGCCTTGCAGCGGCGCGTTCGTCGCCTCGCGCTCCGCGGCGGCACGCAGCATGTAGTTTCCGGAGATCAGCCCGGGCATGTAGCGGCGCCGGCCGAGGATCGTCGACACGTAGCCGGTGCGGCGGCCCTCGTCGATCGTATGCTCGATGTAGGCGCGGACCTCCGGAAAGCGCGCGAAGTATGCTGCGGTCATTTCCTTGGCCTCGGCGCGGCTGATCTCGAGGCGCTGGGCCAGCCCGAAATCCGACATTCCGTAGAAGAGGCCGAAGTTGACGCTCTTGGCCATCCGGCGCTGATTGGGATCCACCTGGACGCTCGCCGGGACGTTGAAGATCTGGCGCGCCGTGTAGTCGTGAATGTCGGCCGACTCGCGGAAGGCGGCCCGCATCGCGGAGTCACCCGACAGATGCGCCATGAGCCGCAGTTCGATCTGGCTGTAGTCGGCGGCGAGCAGCACGTAGTCTTCGTCGCGCGCGACGAACGCGCGCCGGATTCGCCGCCCGAGCTCGCCCCGAACGGGAATGTTCTGCAGGTTTGGATTCGTCGACGAAAGACGTCCCGTCGCCGTCGCGGTCTGATTGAACTCGGTCCGCAGCCGCCCGTCGGTGGGATCGACCAGCCGCGGGATCACGTCGATGTAGGTGTTCTTGAGCTTCGTGACCTCGCGCCACTCCAGCACGAGCGAACAGATCGGGTACTCGCGCGCGAGGCCTTGCAGCACCTCGACGCCGGTGGCCCAACCGGTCTTCGTCTTCTTGCCGCCCGGAATTTGCAGCTTTCCGAAGAGCACGTTGCCGAGCTGCTGCGGCGAGCCGATGTTGAACTCTTCGCCCGCGAAGTCGTGAATGTGCTTTTGCAGGCGCGCGGCGGCCGCCTCGGCCTCGGCGCCGATGCTCTCGAGCTCACGCGCGTCGATCGTGACGCCGGCAGACTCCATATTTGCGAGCACGGGCGCGAGCGGCACCTCGACGCCTTCATAGAGGGCGAGCTGGTCGCGCGACTGCAGCTCGGCACGACCTTTTTCGACGAGCCGCAAGGCCGCGTCGGCGTGGGCCGCGGCGTCGTCGGGAAGCTCGACGCCGAGGAATCGCCTCGCGGCGTCGTCGGCCTGCGCGAAACCGCGCGCCGGATCGAGCAAATGGGCGGCGATCATCGCGTCGTCGGAGAAGCGCGCGCCGCGGATGCCCGCATCGCGCAACGCGCGCAGCACGCGCTTCGCGTCATAGGCGCCGACGCGCGCGGTCGACGCAAAGATACGCTCCAGCGCGGCGAGCACGGGCGCCTGCGCGAGCGCCGAGCGCCCGAAGCTCACGGCCTCTCCCGCTCTGCCGCTTGCGCCGAACGCGTCGGCGTGCAGAGCGAACCCTACGAGCGGCGCGGTCGCGAGCGCGCCAAGCTCTTGCACCAGACGCTCGAACTCCGGCGGATCGACCGACGGCACATAGCTTCGATAGGTTCCCTGGATGCGCTCGCCGCTTTCGAATAACGGAAGGTCGCTCGGAGGCGAGAGCTTGGAGAGCAGCGTCTTGAACTCAAGTTCGCTATAGAGGCGATAGAGCTCGCCTTCGGGCGGCGGCGCGTAGCGGCAGTTCTCCCAATCGATGGGCAGCGGAAGATCGCGGCGCACCATCGATACCGCGCGACACACGCAGGCCTGTTGGCCGTATTTCTCGATGAGCTTTTCGAGTTTCGGAGTTCCGGCGAGCGCGGGATTCGAGACGAGGGCGTCGAGCGATCCCGCGGCCTGCAGCAGCCGGCTCGCGGTCTTCTCGCCCACGCCCGGGACGCCGGGCAAGTTATCCGACGGATCGCCCTTGAGCCCGCGGAAGTCGGGCAGCTGGGAAGGCTCGAGGCCGAAGCGCTCGCGAACCGCGGCCGGATCGTAGCGCCCGAGCTCGGTGATTCCGCGCCGAGTCGTCAGCACGGTCGTGCGCTCGTCGACGATCTGCAGCAGATCCAGATCGCCGGTGACGACCAGCGTCTGTTCGCCGGACTCTTCGGCTTGACGCGCGAGCGTCGCAATCACGTCGTCGGCCTCTTGTCCCTCGATCTCCACGATCGGAATGCGAAACGTATCGAGCACGCGTCGCACGAGCCCGAACTGTCCGCGCAGCTCGTCGGGCATCACGCGCCGCTGCGCCTTGTATTCCGCGTAGAGGGCGACGCGGTCCACCGGCATGCCCTTGTCGAACGCCGCGATGAGGTGCGTCGGCTTCTCGTCGGCGATCAGCTTGTTGAGCATCATCGTGAAGCCGTAGACGGCGTTGATCGGGGTGCCCGCCGCCGTGTTCAGCGGGGGCAACGCGAAGAACGCCCGATAGACGAGTCCGTAGGTGTCGAGCAGCATCAACGCCATGGCAGTTCGCCCGCGCTCGTCAACGCACGACGACGGTCGACGAGGCCTCGGTCACGCTGCCATCGTCGCATATATCGAGCACGGAGAGCGTATATCTGCCGCTGCTACCGGGTAGCGCGATGCCAATCCCGTCGGCGCCGGCGCGGCCGACGCTCCAGCCGACGGCTTCCGTGTCCGCCTGCGCGAGGGAAGCTTCCGACGGCGGCTCCGTCCGCCGGACGAAGCTCAGGACCTGCGCGTGATCGCCCGTCGAGTTGACCCATGGGTGCCACGTCAGCGTCTCCGGCGCGCTGTTTTGAGTCGTGGTCACGCCGACCGCGAGCAGTGCCGGCGCGGAGGAAAAGACCGCGCTGCCCGAGGGCGCGCCGCGGCTGATGCGCACGACGACGGTGCCGCGTTGCGCGGCGGAGCCGTCGAGCGCGATTTTTGTCGCTTGGCCCGGCGCGAATTCGGAGTTTGCGAGCGCCACACGCGACGACTGCGGGCGTCCCGGTGCGGCCAACTCCAGCGGCACGGTGCTCCACTCGATGGCGCCGTCGCGCACGAACGCCGCGCCGATACGCAGTTCTCCCGCCGCGTCGCTCGCGCGAAGGTGCGCGACAGCGCGGCCGCCGGAGATGCGCAGCACGTGGGTCTGCACGCCGAGCGCGCTCTCGAACGTCACGAGCGCGTCGCCTTGCGCGCCCGGCGCGGACGCGTTTACCGTCACGTCGTCGCCGGCGCGATAGGACGCGCGGTCGAGCGACACCCGCACGTTCGCGCTCGTGCCGTCGTTCGTCGCCGCGGGAGCCTGCGGATCGATCTGCACCGCGGCGGCGTCGGTCGCGCGGCCGCCACGATCGACGAAGGCGACGACGAGGTTGGTGCCGAGCTCGGGCGAGCTGAAGGTTCCGCGCGCGTGGCCATCGGCGTCGAGCCGCAATTGTTGCTGCGCTACCGAGGCGCCGTGTGCCATTCGCACGTCGACTTCGGCGCCGGCGAGCGGCTTGCCGTCGAGGGAATGCGCGTACACGTCAAAGTTCACCGGCATCCCCAGACCCTGTTCCTCGCGATCCAGATGCAGCCGTATGGCGGCCTCCGCGGTCGGGACCACGACCCGGGTGTCCGCCGTCGCGCCACCCGAGTCGACGTGAACGCCGTAGGTCGACGCAAGGTCGTCGCTCGGCCGCGGGATCTCCACCGTCGCGTTTCCGTTTTGGTCGGTGCTAACGGCCGCGTCGAGCCACAGCGTCGTCGCCCACGGCGCTTCCTCGCCGGAGTATCCGAGGTCAACGTGCGGCGAGCGCACGACGGTGACGTGCACGGTCGCGCCCCGCTCGACGCGTGCACGAGGAGCGGGACGTCTCGGCTCGGCTCGCACGCCGCGCCGCACGCGGAGGCTACCCGCAGCGTTAGGCCGCCGGCGTTGGCGTCGACGTGCACGGTGGCGCCGCCAACGGCCCGGTCGGCCTGCGCCAGCACCGCATAGTCGCCGGCGGCCGCATTTTGCGGGATCACGAAGGAGGTCATGAACGCGCCTGCGGTGTCGAGCGGCACACGCCGCTCGGCGACCGTGTTCGCGCCGTCGCGCAGCGTCACGAGGGCGCTCCCGCTGCTCGCCTTCAATATACCCCGCGAGCGCGTTCGCGCGAATCCGACCACGCGCACGGTGTCGCCGGCGTGAACGACGGCGGAGTCGGTCCGAACGCCGACGATCGTTTCGGGAAGCGGCGCCTGCGGCAAGAGACTCAAGAAGGCGTAGCTATCGCCCCATTGCGCGAGCGCGAAAACCGGACGCGGCCAACGATTCCAGGTGACGATGCCGTCTGAGTTCGTCACGCCGGTCGCAAACGTTCGGTTGACGACGAACGCGACGCGCATGCGCGCGAGCGGCACGCCTGTTCCGAGATCCGCGCCGTACACGAGCAGTTCGCTCGGCGTCTCCTTAGAAATGATGCCGACGCGAGTGCGATTGATCCAAACTTGCTCGCCGACGTCGCCGCGCCTGGCTTCGATCACGAAGAACCCCTCGCGCGCTCCGAGCGGCACGTTCACTTCGCTCGACTCGAATTGGTAGCCGCCTGGCGGCGTGAAATTAAATGCGAGCAAGGGACGGCGCCCCGTAGTCACGACCGCGCGCGAGCGCCAGTTGGATCCCGCCGTCAGCACGTCGGCGGGATCGACGCGATACACCGAAAATGCGACCGGTGCGCTCGAGTAGGTATCCAAGCGGACCGTAGTCGGCTTCCACGGCACGCTCGAATCGGCAGCGAATAGTTCAAAGTACGCGTCAAGCCGATGCAGGTCGACGATCGGGCGCTCGGCCCGAACCGGGGCGATGCCGACGGCGAGCGCCACAAGAACGACCGCAAGAACACGAGTCATCTCGCGCGCTGCTTCGGCAGGTTCGCATGGGAGGCCCGCGTAAAGCGCAGTACCGTGGACGAATACGCGGCAGAAGAGCGACCGACGTCGACGCGGTGCCGTTTTTGCGGCTTCGAGGAAGGGCAGAGCGACGGTCGCACCGTTCGCGAAAAGGCGCACCTGCAGGTCGTGGTGGCCTGCGGGTCATGCGGTCATCCGTTTGCCGTCCTCTCGCGCAATTAAGTTGTTCTCGTTGAAAAGCGCCGCCGCACTGGCCGCAATCCTGGCGTCGGCCGGCGCGACGGTGTTCGCCGCGACGACCCCGAAGCCGAGCGCGTCGCCGCACGTCGTCATCCATCTTCCTACCGTCCCGCTCCACACGGAAATCGTCGTCGAGGTCAACAAGAAGGGCCAGGTCGTGCGCGTGAAATCGACCAAGCAAAGCAAAGTGCGAACGTTCAATCTGCAGACGATCGGCAACGCCGAGCAAATGTGGATTCGCCGGCCGGATGGCACCGCACAAGTCGGGCTGTACCGCGTGACCTACGACTACAACCCCAAGACGACGATGGTCTCGCGTCACGTGGCGCTGATCTCGGCGGGCGGCAGCTGGGCAAACGACCCGGGCGCCGCCACCGTGATGATCGACCTCGCGCACAAACAAGCGCTCGAACAAGCGAAGCAGTGGCAGGAGCAGCAGAAAAAGCAGCAGGAGCAAAACTCGAAGCTGCCCTCGCTCAATCAGATCCGCGGCGTCCACCCATCGCCGAGCCCGAAGACCGCGACGTTACCGCCATAGTCCCTTGAGATTCCTGACGTACCGTACCGCGGACGGCGCTTCGCGGCCGGGCGTGCTCGAGGGGGAGATGATCCGCACGATCGGGACGCAAACGTTGCGCGACTACATCGCGCTCGCCCCGCACGAGCGCATCGCATGGCACACGCCGGACGATCTAGTTCCGCTGGCCGGCGCCGTGCTCGACGCGCCGGTGCGGCCGCCGCGCAACGTCTTCTGCGTGGGACGTAACTATCTGGAACACGCGCTCGAAGGCGCCCGCGCGTTCGGACGCGAGCTCAAGCTTCCCGACGCTCCGACGCTCTTCACGAAGGCGTCGACGGCCGTCGCCGCGCCGGGCGCGATTTTGCATCTGGAGGCGAGCGCATCGCGCGAATACGATTTCGAGGCCGAGCTCGCGGTCGTGATCGGTGCGCGCTGTAAGAACGTGCCGGAGGAGGCCGCGCTCGACGTGGTATTCGGGTATACCGCGCTCAATGACGTGACTGCGCGCGATCTGCAGCGCCGCCACGGGCAGTGGTTCAAGGGCAAGAGTCTCGACGACAGCTGTCCGATTGGGCCCTGGATAGTGACGCCGCAGGAGAGCGGCGATCCGCAATCGCTCGAGCTGCGCCTCTTCGTGAACGGGACGCGCAAGCAACACAGCAACACGTCGAAGATGATCTTCACGGTCGCTCGTCTCATCGCGGAACTCTCCCGGGGCATGACGCTGCTGCCCGGCGACGTGATCGCCACCGGAACCCCCGAGGGCGTCGGCTTCGCGCGCACGCCGCCGGAATTTCTGCGCGACGGTGACGTACTCGAAATCGAAATCGAGAAGATCGGCCGCCTAACCAACACAATTTCGATCACGAGCTGACGCCCACAAAGGGCGGCGCAGCTTGCAAATCGTAAGGCAAGGCGTATGATCGTCGCGGTTCCGCGCGAGAGCGCCGTAAAGGAGCGCCGGGTGGCGCTCGTGCCCGAAACGGTTACGCGATTCGTCAAGTCCGGCGTCGGCGTCTGCGTACAGCACGGCGCGGGCGAGGCCGCGGCGTTTCCGGACGACCTGTATGCGGCCGCCGGAGCGACGTTCGCCGACGATGCGGAATCGCTCGCGCGCGGCGCCGATGTGCTCGTCACCGTAGGGCGACCGGGCGAAGCCGTCCTGAGCGCGCTGCGCCCGGGCAGCGTCGTGGTCGGTTTCCTCAATCCGCTGGGCGATCCGGGGTACGCCCGGAGCCTTGCGGAGCGTGGACTGACGGCGCTCGCGATGGAGATGATTCCGCGCATCACGCGCGCGCAATCGATGGACGCGCTCTCCTCGCAGAGCAACATCGCGGGATACAAGGCCGTGCTGCTGGCCGCCGCGGCGCTCCCGAAATTCTTTCCGATGCTGACGACGGCCGCCGGCACGGTTCCGCCGGCGAAGGTTCTCGTGCTCGGCGCCGGGGTCGCGGGGCTGCAGGCGATCGCGACGGCGCGCCGGCTCGGGGCGGTCGTCAGCGCGTACGACGTGCGCTCGGCAGTGAAGGAGCAAATCCTGTCGCTGGGGGCGAGCTTCCTCGAGTTCGACCTCGGCGGCGACGCCGAAAGCTCCGGAGGCTACGCCAAAGAGCTCACGCCCGAGCAGCAGGAGCGCCAGCGCGCCTGGATGGTCGAGCAGATCGGCGCCAACGACGCGGTGATCACGACGGCGCTCGTGCCGGGAAAAAAGGCGCCGGTGTTGATCACGGAGCAGGCCGTGGCCGCGATGAAGCCCGGCAGTGTCATCGTCGATCTCGCCGCCGAGGCCGGTGGGAACTGCGCGCTGACCAAGCCCGACGAGGTCGTCACGTCAAGCAATGGCGTCACGATCGTCGGGACGACGAACCTGCCGGGAACGATGCCGTCTGACGCGAGCCGGCTCTACTCACGCAACGTGTACGCGCTATTGTCGCCGTGGATCGCGGAGGGCGCGCTCAACATCGACATGAACGACGATGTCGCCAAGGGCGCCGTCATCGCGCGCGATGGCAACGCGCTGATCGGAGGGCCGGCCGCATGACCGAGCTCGCCCATCTCATCGCGCCGCTCACCGTGCTCGTGCTCGCGATCTTCGTGGGCTTCGAGGTGATCTCGAAGGTTCCGACGACGCTGCACACACCGCTGATGTCCGCGACCAACGCGATCCACGGAATCGTCTTGGCCGGCGCCATCATCATCACCGCGGAGCTGTACGGCGTCGCTCACGGTCCAGTGTTGACCGTGCTGGCGGTCGCGGCGGTCACCCTCGGCGCAATTAACGTGTTCGGCGGCTTCGCAGTGACCGAGCGGATGCTGCAGATGTTCCGCCGGCGGGAGGACGGTAAGTGAGCGTCGCGATCGACCTGGCCGATCTCGCCGCCATCGCGCTCTTCATCTACGGCCTCCACGAGCTCAACTCGCCGGCCACCGCGCGCCGCGGCAATCGCTTCGCGATGCTCGGCATGGCGATCGCGCTGATCGGCATCCTGATCCGCACCGGTGGCGTAGGGTGGCCCGCCGTAGCGCTGGGCATCGCGATCGGCACGGCGGTCGGAATCTATGCCGCCGTGAAAGTAAAGATGACGGCGATGCCGCAGATGGTCGCGCTGTACAACGGCGCGGGCGGCGGCGCGGCGGCTCTGATCTCCACCGTACAATTTTTTATCGCGCATCCGGGAACGACGCTCGACGACGTCGTCGCCGTCTCCCTCGTGCTCTCTGCGATTATCGGTTGCATCAGCCTCGCCGGCTCGATCATCGCGTTCTTGAAGCTGCAAGAAGTCATGACGGGCCGTCCGCTCACCTATCCCGGGCAGCAGGTCGTCAACGCAGTCGTGTTGCTGGCAATCCTCGGATTGGCCGTCTGGTTCGTAGCGACGCTCGGAACGCTGCCCGCGTGGGCGTTCGTCGCGTTGATCCTCGCCGCATTGTTGCTCGGCGTGCTCTTCGTGCTCCCGATCGGCGGCGCCGACATGCCGGTCGTGATCTCGCTGCTCAACTCGTTCACCGGCGTTGCGGTCGCGATCACCGGTTTCGAGATCAACTCCACACTCCTGATCATCTGCGGCGCGCTCGTTGGCGCGAGCGGCACAATCCTTACGGTCGCCATGAGCCGCGCGATGAACCGGCCCCTGACCAATGTGCTCTTCGGCGCGTTCGGTGCGGCGGGCGGCAGCGTCGTCGCGTCGTCGGGTGGCCCGCAGCAGGTCCGCACCACGAGCGCGGATGACGTCGGCGTCATGCTCGCGTATGCCTCAAAGGTGATCTTCGTGCCTGGCTACGGTATGGCGGTCGCGCAGGCGCAGCACAGCGTCAAGGCGCTCGCAGATCAGCTCGAAAAACGCGGCGTCAAAGTTCTTTATGCGATTCATCCCGTGGCGGGACGCATGCCGGGACACATGAACGTGCTCCTCGCCGAGGCCAACGTACCGTACAATCAGTTGTTGGACATGGAGGACGCGAACCCGGAGTTTCCGACGGCCGACGTTGCGCTCGTCATCGGCGCCAACGACGTGACGAACCCCGCCGCCCGCAACGTCGTGAGCTCGCCGATCTACGGAATGCCGATCCTCGACGTGGACAAGGCGGCCAACGTCGTTGTCCTCAAGCGCTCGATGCGGTCGGGCTTCGCCGGCATCGAGAATCCGCTCTACGAGATGCCCAACACCTCGATGCTCTTCGGCGACGCCAAGGCGTCCGTGGACGCTCTCGCCGCAGCGGTCAAGGCGTTGTAGCCGACGCCGGTCCGCCGGCCAAAGTTGACGGAGGCATCGGCGGAGGCGGCAGATCTTCGGGAAGCGTCGGCTCGCGCTTGCGCCGCTTGCGCTCCGTGATCTCGATGACCACGATGTAGAGCACCGGCACGATGGCGAGGTTCATGATCGTCGACACCACCATTCCGCCCATTACCGCGGTGCCGAGCGAGATGCGCGACTGCGCGCCGTCGCCGTGGGCGAATGCGAGCGGGATAATTCCTAGGATGAACGCGATCGAGGTCATCAGGATGGGCCGCAGTCGCGTCGCCGCCGCGTGCGCGACCGCTTCGATGGTCTCCATCCCCTGCTCGCGCAGCTGGTTCGCGAACTCGACGATGAGGATCGCGTTCTTGGCGGCGAGACCGATCAGCATGACGTAGCCGATCTGCGCGTAAATGTCGGACGACGTGGTCGGAATCGGCACCAAGTGCCCGGCAAGCTTCGAGTGGACCACGATCATGATGAGCTCGACGATGCGCCGGACGTAGATCGCGCCGATCGCGCCGAGCAGCGCGAGCGGCACGGCGAGCATGATGACGAACGGCGTTGCGAGGCTTTCGTACTGCGCCACGAGCACGAGGAACACGAAGAGCAGGCCCATGGCGAAGACCGCGATCGTCTGCGGACCGCTCTGCACCTGTTGCCGCGCGATACCGCTCCATTCGTAGCCCATGCCCTTGGGTAGATTCTTGACGACGAGCCGTTGGATCGCGTTGAGCGCGCCTCCGGAACTCGCGTTGGTTCCCGGATTGCCGTCGATCTCGTAGGAATTGTATTCGTTGAAGCGCATGATTGCGACGTTATCTTGCGCGACCGAGGTTTCGAGGAATTGGCTCACCGGCATCATCGCGCCGGCGCCATTTTGGACGTAGATCCGCGAGAGATCCTCGGGCGTCGTGCGCTGCTTGGCGCGCGACTGGACGATCACTTGATACGAGCGAGTGCCGTAGTCAAAGAAGTTGACGAACGTGGAACCGGTCGTCGCGTTGAGGGTGTCGAAGAACGACTGCGGCGACACGCCGAACGCGAGCGCCTTGGAACGATTGAACTTCGTGACAAGATAGGTGCCGACGAGCGTGGTCGGAATCCGCACTTGCGAGAGCGTCGGATCAGCCTTCGCCTGCGCGAGGATCGTGTTGCCGACTTTGTTGAGCGTCGGCAGCCCGAGGTTGTTGATGTCCTCGACCTCGATGGCGAAGCCGCCCGTCGAGCCGAGGCCCGGAATCGCGGGCGGGTTCGCAGGGAGCGCCGTGACGCCGCCGATCTTCGCGAACCTCTGGTAGAGACTGTATTGTAGCGCCAGCGCCGCATTCTCGACTCCGTGGCGCTCCGAGAGCGGCTTCAACTGCACGAAGATCGTCGCCTGGTTCGAACCGTTGTTGGCGAAGCCGAAGCCGATGCCCGACGTGACTGCCTCGACCTGGGGCATCGATTGCATGATGCCCTCGAGCTTCTTGACGACCGCCGTGGTCTGATCCAAAGAGCTTTGTATCGGCAGCGTCACGAGCACGTAAAGCAGACTCTGATCCTCGTTGGGCAGAAAGCCTTGCGGCGTGATCTTGAACATGACTCCGAGCAGAACGATGCCGCCGAGGAAGATCGCGATCATCATCCGCTGGCGGCGGATCAGCCGCGGCACGAGGCCCTGATACCACGTCGTCATCGCGTGCAGGCGCAAATTGAACCACAGCATGAACCGGTTGGTCGTCGGTTCGGCGCCGTGCACGAGCTTGTAGGTGAGAACCGGGGCCAGCGTCATCGCCGTGAAGAGCGAGATGCCGATCGACGCCGCCATCGTCAACGCGAACTGTTGGAAGAGCAGCCCGGTCGTGCCGGGCAGAAATGCGACCGGGATGAAGACCGACATCAGCACGAGCGACGTCGCGACGACTGCTCCCCCGATCTCGCGCATGGCGCGCGCCGTCGCCTGGAACGGATTGGTCTTATCGTCGACGATGTGGCGCACGATGTTCTCGAGGACCACGATGGCATCGTCCACGACGAGGCCCGTCGCGAGCGTGAGCCCGAAGAGCGTTAGGGTGTTGATGGAGAAGCCCAGCAGCTTCATCGCCGCGAACGTGCCGATCAGCGACACCGGGATCGTCATGGATGGAATCAGCGTGCTGTGCCAGTTTTGGAGGAAGATGAAGATGACCAGGACGACGAGCAGGATCGCGATCAGCAGCGTGACGATGACCTCTTTGATCGAGGCCCGCACGAAGTCGGACGTGTCGAAGGCGATCTTGTAGGAGATTCCGGTCGGCATGTGCTCCGCGATCCGCTGCATCGTCGCGCGCACGTTCTGTGAGATCTGCAGCGAGTTCGCGGTCGGCTCGCCCTGGATCGCCAGCACGACTGCCGTCTCGCCGTTGTAGCGCGCCGACGTCACGTAGTTCTGCGCGCCCAGCTCGACCTGTGCCAGGTCGCCGACGCGCAGGAAGCCGCCGTTGGGCTGCGCCGCCACGACGATCTTCTTGAACTCCTCGACGCTCTGCAGCCGCCCGTTGATCTCAATGGGAACTTGGAAGGGCTGCGACCCGGTCGTCGGCGGCTGGCCGATCGCGCCCGGAGCGACGTCTGCGTTGTTCTGCCGAATCGCTCCGATCAGCGTGTCGAGCGAAATGTTGTTGGCCTGGAGTTTGTGGGGATCGACCCAAATGCGCATGCCGTAGGTGCGGTCGCCCAGCACGGAGACCTGCCCGACGCCGGGCACGCGCTTGAGCTCCTCGATTACATTGAGATCGGCGTAGTTGCTCACCGCGACGTCTGAGACGGCGGAGCTGGTCGAGAGCATCGCGACCGCGATCGTGATGTTGCCGGAGCTCTTCTGGACCGTGACGCCTTGGTTTTGGACTGCGGTCGGCAGCTGCGACAGTGTGAGATCGACGCCGTGCTGAACGTTGGTCTGATCGATCGTCGGATCGGTGCCGAGCGCGAACGTACAGACGATCTGGCTGGTACCGTTGGCGCTCGAATAGGACTGCATGTACTGCAGACCGTCGGCACCGTTGATGTTGACCTCGAGCGGCGTCGTGACCGAACGCATCACCATCGCGGCGGTGGCGCCGGGATATTGCGACGTAACGGTCACCGTCGGCGGGGAGATCTGAGGATATTGGGATATCGGCAGCGTCGGAATCGTGATGAGTCCGGCGAGCAAGACAATGAAGCTCAGTACCCCGGCGAAGAGCGGGCGGCGTAAGAAGAACTCGATCACGATGCCGCTCTTCCGGGGATGGCGCTCATGAGAAGGTGAGCGTTCGCTACAGTTTACTCGCCTTCCCCGCGGCATAGCGCCGCCAGCACAACGACCACGCCGGGCACGAAGATATCGCCGAACCAAAGCGTCAGGCCGGCGTTGCCCGGAGCATAGTTGCGACAGCACAGAATCTCTTGAATGTGGCCCGCCGCCGCTGCGAGCGCAAATATGGCAAAGACGATCGTGGCGGCCAAGCGGAACTCATAGCCGCGCCAGAGCGCCAGGATCGCGACGAGGCCGAGCGCGATCTCGATCCAGCCCAGCTCGTACTCGAACGGGCTCGGAGACCAGCCGATTGCCGGGGCGGCGACCTGCGGAAAGTACGCGTGGAAGACGCCCACGAGAGCGAAGCCGATGCCAACGTTGTAGAAGAGGAGCTCGCCCCAGAAAACGTACGCCGTGTTGACGGGACGATACTCCATCCGAAAGTGGCGGAGCTTGGAAATCGTCGTCGCCACGGCGATCGCGAACAGCACGATGAAGCTATTGCCGAGCACGAACGAGACGGCCTGAACCATCACGACTCAGCGATCCTCACGTGTCTTCCACACATCAGCGTTCCAGGTCGGCAGAAAAGCGTTGGGAGCGAAACCGAGCAATCGTTTTCGATACGCATAGACGTAGTCCGCGTTGAAGAGGTAGAGGATCGGGACCTGCCGTGCGACGATGCGTCCGATCCGCGCGTAAAGGTGCTTTCGCACTCCGGCGTCCGCCGCGCTCAACGCGGCGCTTTCCAGGCGTTCGACTTGCGGATCGCACCAGCGCATGTAGTTGGACGGCGCGCCGCATCCGAGCACGAACGAGTCGTCGGGATCCGCCCCCATCGTCCACGGCACGTAGGCGAGATCGAACGTCCCCCGAGCCAGGACGCCCGTGCCGGGCAGGAAAAGTTGAGCGTTGCTCACTGCCTTGATCGCGACGTCGACGCCGCGCTCGCGCAGCGCGGCCTGCACGGAGGCCGCGACGCGAACGCCGGTCGCCGTTTCGGGGAACTGCACGTAGACGAAACGCAACGCTTGCCCGTCCCGCTGCCGAACGCCACCCGATCCGCGGTGCCACCCCGCCGCATCGAGCAGACGGTCCGCGGCCGCCGGATCGTACGGCGGCTCGCGCACCGTAGGATCGAACGCCCACGAGAACTGCGGCTGAATCATGTTCGTAACCGGATACAGCCCGAGCGTGATCTTTCGCGATATCGCGTCGCGATCGATCGACATCGCGATGGCGCGCCGCACCCGTACGTCGTCCAGTGGAGCGTGTGCAGTGTTGAAGGCGAGTCCCGCGACGACCGCGGTAGTCACGACGAGAAATGCGATGTTCGGATCGCCCCGCACCACGGGGAGCTGCGCCGGCGCGAGTAGATTCCAATCCAGCTCGCCCGCTCTGAGGAGGAGCAAATTGGTCGAGGGGTCCGGGATCGTTCGAATCGTCAGCGACTCGACCGCCGGCTTGCCCCGCCAGAAGCGCAGATTCGCTTGGTAACGCAGTCCCTCGCCGCGCCGCCACGAGACGAACCGATACGGCCCGTCGCCGACGTTGGGGGCCGCATTAAAGGCGGCGCGACGCAGCGGCGCCTGCGATGCGAGGACGTGCGCCGGCAAGACGAACTGCGGCGCGAAGCCGTACGAAAAATAGGTCATCACGGCCGGCGCCCACGCGCGCCTGAGATGGAAGACGACGGTGCGCGCGTCCACTGCATACGCGCGATCGATCAAGTCGTAGCCCTCGTGCGACCGCACGGGATTGCGTGGATCCAGGATCGCGTGCAGCGTGAACAGGACGTCGGCCGCGGTGACGGGGCGCCCGTCACTCCAGGTTACGCCGCGGCGCAGTTCGTAGCGGATCGTGCGTCCGTCGGCGGAGAGCCCGCCGTTCGCGCGCGTCGGAATCCGCTGCAGCAACTCGGGCCGCGGGCGCCCGCGTGCATCCAAGTCGACGAAGGGCTCGAAGGCTAACCGGGCGACCTGTTGTTCGACGGAGGCCGCATCGGGGGTGAGAAAGAGCGGATTGAGGTTGCGGGGGTCGGCGGCCAGGTCGAACCGTACGGCCGTTCCGGAGCCGCGCGGGGGCCCAGCGCAGGCGAATGGAGCAAAGAGAGCCGCCAGCATCGCCATGGCCCGGCGGGTCCGGCTTGCGCCGAATGGATTTGGGGTGTTATTGTTAGCGTGCCGAAAAATGTTCGGCAAATCTCCTCCTATGTCGAATATGGCGCTGTTGGCTGAAGAGCTCGACGAACTCGACCTCCGAATTTTGGACGCGTTGCAGCGCAACGCGCGCTCTACCTTTACGGAGCTCGGCCAGATCGTCGGTCTCAAGGCGCCGGCGGTGCACGACCGGGTGAAGCGTCTCGAACAACGAGGCTTCATCCGCTCCTACAGCGCTCAGCTGGATGCCAACCGCCTCGGGCTGCACCTCATAGCGTTCATCAGCTGCTACACGTCGCCCGACTGCGTCTACGACGACTTCACGCGACGGCTGAGCGAGATGCCGGAGATCTCCGAGGTACATTCGGTCGCAGGCGAAGAGACGTTCCTCTGCAAGGTCGTCACGCGTTCGACGCAACACCTCGACGACTTGCTCGCGCGGCTGAAGGCCACGCCGGGGATGGCGCGCACGCGCACCACGATCGTCCTTGGCACGCCATTCGACCGTAGCGGCGTGACGGTGTGCTGGGAGTGAAGGCGCCCGCGCATACGCGCCCCCACCGGCTCGGAACCCACCGGGTCATAGAGCCGGCGGGCGCGATGCCGCAAGAGGCGTGGCGCATCGACAACACGCCGGTTGCGGCGGAGAACGAGATCCTCTGCGCCGTCGACGCGCTGAACATCGATTCGGCCTCGTTCCGACAGCTCTGCGAGACGTGCGATGCCGACGGCGGCCGAATCGGCCGGCGAATCATGGAGATTGTCGGCCAGCGCGGCAAGCAGCACAATCCCGTCACGGGCAGCGGCGGGATGTTCGTGGGGAGCGTGATGGAGATCGGCGGCGCGTTGCGCGACAAGGTCGATGTGGCCGTCGGCGATCGCATCGCGTCGCTCGTTTCGCTGACACTTACGCCGCTGCACCTCGAAGCAGTCGATGAGGTAGACGTCGCCACTGGACGCGTGCGCGTGCGCGGCAAGGCGATTTTGTTCGAGAGCGGGCTGTGGGCGCGGCTGCCGCGAGATGTCGACGAAGGCGTCGCTCTCGCCGTGCTCGACGTCGCGGGCGCGCCGGCGCAGGTGCGGCGTCTGTGCGAGCTCGGTCAGACCGTCGTCGTGATCGGCGCCGACGGAAAGAGCGGCCTCCTGTCATGCGCGCAGGCCAAAGCCCGCGTCGGCTCGAGCGGCCGCGTAATCGGACTGGTGCCGGACGCGTCGACCGCTTCGGCCGGGCTGTTGCGCAGCGCGGGTTTGGTCGACGAGCTCGTCGTCGCGGACGCGCGCGGCGCGCTCGAGGCGAGCGCCGCCGTCGAGGACGTCGCGCCCGACCTCGCCGACGTCGTCGTCAACTGCGTGAACGTCCCGGGTACGGAGCTCGCCTCGATTCTCTGCGCCAAGGACGGCGGCACGGTCTACTTCTTCTCCATGTCAACGTCGTTCACGGCGGCGGCCCTCGGCGCCGAGGGCGTCGCACTCGACGTCACCATGATCATCGGCAACGGCTACACCAGGGGCCATGCCGAGATCGCGCTCCAGACGGTGCGCGAGCACCCCGCGCTGCGCGCCTATTTCGAAGAAAAATACTCCTCCTCTGTAGTGAGTACGAAGTCATGACCATCGAGACCGAAAGTCATCACCTCAAACCGCCGGTATCGCCGGAGCAGTTCGATTACAAGAACCTCAAGGAGGGAGAGTTCTGGCGTCACATTCCCGCATACGCGGACGTGGACGAGGCGACATTCCTCGACCATCTCTGGCAGCAGAAAAAGTCGGTCAAGACGGCCGAAGAGCTGCTTGAAACCATTCGCGAGGTCTGCACGCCGGAGTTCTACCGCGATGCCGAAGCCGGCTTTCGCGGCGCTCCGATGGCGGTGCGAGTCTCGCCCTATGCCATCGCGCTGATCGACTGGAACGATCCGGTCAACGATCCGATCCGACGGCAGTTCATTCCGCTCGCGTCGACGCTGCTGCCGGACCATCCGCGCCTCACGCTCGACTCGCTGCACGAGCAGGAAGACTCGCCTGTACCAGGGCTGGTGCACCGCTATGTCGACAAGGCGCTCTTCCTCCCGCTCAACGTCTGCCCGGTTTACTGCCGGTTCTGCACGCGCAGTTACGCGATCGGCCCAGACACGGCGTACGTCGACAAGATCCCGCTCGCCAAGACGCCCAAGCAGTGGAACGACGCGTTCGCATATATCGCGCAGCGGTCCGAGCTCGAAGACATCGTGATCTCCGGCGGCGACGTCTACCAGCTGCCGCCCAAGAACATCGAGCTGATCGGCAACGCCCTGCTCGACATTCCGCACGTGCGCCGGATGCGCTTCGCGACCAAAGGCCCTGCGATCATGCCGATGAAAATTATCACGCACACCGAGTGGCTCGACGCGCTGACCGCGATCGTCGATCGCGGACGCAGGTTGGGCAAGGAGGTCGTGCTCCACACGCACTTCAACGCGCCCGAAGAGATCACGTGGATCACGCAGAAGGCGATGCGCCTCCTCTTCGAGCGCGGCATCTTCACTCGCAACCAGTCCGTCTTGATCCGCGGCGTGAACGACACGCGCGAGCGGATGCAGCTCTTAGTGAAGCGGCTCGGCCACGTCAACGTGCACCCCTACTACGTCTACATGCACGACATGGTCAAGGGAGTCGAGGAGCTGCGGACCACGATCGCCACGGCGGTCGACACGGAGAAGTTCGTCCGTGGCAGCACAGCCGGCTTCAATACCCCCACCTTCGTTTGCGACGCGCCCGGCGGCGGCGGCAAGCGTGACGTGCATTCCTATGAATACTACGATCGCGAGAACGGCATCGCCGTGTACGCCGCGCCCAGCGTCAAGCCCGGGAAGGCGTTCGTGTACTTCGATCCGGTCGACCGACTTTCGCCCGCGGCGCAGGCGCGCTGGGCGGTGCGCGAGATCCAGGAGCGGATGATCCACGACGCCGTCCGCAGCGCCGGCATCGGCGACGAGCAGCTCGTGCTCGCCTGATGAACCGTGGCGTCTGCGGCCGAACTTCGTCATCGCGCTTTGCGCGCTCCTGATCGGCACCGTCGCCGCCGGCGTTGCTACGCAACAAGGAGAGACTCGACATGATGTTTGCTTCTCGGAAAGTCACCGCGCTGGCGGTCGCGTTAACCGGCATCCCGACATTTGCCGCACCGCTAGCTGCTCGGGCGGATCTGCCACCGCTCATTCCCCGCGCCGTTCTCTTCGGGAATCCAGAGAAGGCGTCGCCCGCAATTTCTCCCAACGGGAAGCTCCTCGCGTATCTCGCCCCTTCGGGAGGCGTGCTCTCGATCTGGGTGCGCACGGTCGGCGGGAACGACGACCGCGTCGTGGCGACGGATCCTGCGCGCCCGATTCGCAACGTCATCTGGCAGCCCGACTCGAAGCACGTTCTGTACGAGCAAGACAAGGGCGGCAACGAGAACTTTCACGTCTACCAGACGGATGTCGCCACGAGGGTGACGCGCGATCTCACACCGTTCGGCGGCAACGTACGATCCGACATCGAGAACGTCGATCCGCGCTTTCCCAGCCAGCTGCTGATTACGTCGAACAAACGCGATCCCAAAGTCTTCGATGTCTACCGTCTCAACTTGCGTTCCGGAGCGGCGACGCTGGACACGCAGAATCCGGGGACCATCGGCGCGTGGGCGGAGGACAACGAATTCGTCGTACGCGCTGCGCTGCAGAATAACGCCGACGGATCAACGGAAATCCTGGTCCGCCAGAGTCCGTCGGCTGCGTGGCACTCTCTGCTGAAGGCGTCGCCGGACGATCAGATCGCGCCGTTGGTGTTCAGTGCGAACAATCGATCGCTGTACGTTTCGTCGAGCGTGGGCTCGAACTCGGCGCAACTGCTGCGCTACGATCTCGTCAGCGATGCGTTTTCGGCTGTAGCATCCGATCCCACGTACGACGTCGGTAACCCGCTGGTCGACGCCGGAACGAGGAAGCTCGCGGCGGTCTCTTTCTCGCGGGATAGGACGGAGTGGGACGTGCTCGACCCCGCCTACGCCGCTGACTTCGCGGCGCTGCGGACTTTGCACGGCGGCGATATCGGATTCCTCAGCAGCACGGCAAACGGTAAGCGATTTGTCGTAGCCTACCTCGTCGACAACGGGCCGATCTCGTACTACTTGTACGATCGAGCGACCAAGCGTGGCCGATTCTTGTTCGTTTCGCGTCCGGCGCTGCTGAACTACACGCTCGCCCCGATGCACCCCATCACGTACATGGCCTCCGACGGGCTTACCATTCACGGATACCTCACCCTGCCGGTCGGAGTAGCTCCGAAAAATCTGCCGATGGTGCTGTTCGTCCACGGCGGCCCGTGGGCGCGCGACACCTGGGGCTACAGCGGGTACGTGCAGTGGCTCGCCAACCGCGGGTACGCGGTGCTGCAGGTGAACTTCCGCGGCTCGACCGGCTATGGGAAGGCGTTCCTCAATGCAGGGAACCGGCAGTGGGCCGGCACGATGCATCAAGATCTCATCGACGCCAAGAACTGGGCCGTCGCGCAGGGGTATGCGGATCCGGCGAAAGTAGCGATCTTCGGCGGTAGCTACGGCGGCTATGCGGTGCTCGCGGGCATTACGTTTTCACCCGACGCGTTCGCTGCAGGCGTCGATATTGTCGGGCCGTCGAACCTGAACACGCTGCTCGCGTCGATTCCCCCTTACTGGTCGACAATACGCGCGACGTTCGCGTTACGAATGGGAAACACGGTCGCGTTCTTGAACTCGCAGTCGCCGCTGTTCAAGGCCGATCAGATCAAGGTCCCGCTGCTCATCGGGCAGGGCGCCAACGACCCGCGGGTCAACCGCCGCGAGAGCGATCAGATCGTCGCCGCGATGCGCAAGAACAACGAGCCGGTGGAGTACGTCGTCTTTCCCGACGAAGGCCACGGGTTTGCGAGGCCGGAGAACAACCGCCGCTTCAACGCCGCGGTGGAGGCGTTTCTCGGTAAGTATCTCGGGGGGCGCGTGGAGCCCGCGGCGCCGGACGAGAGCATCACCGCATTCGAGCACTGACCCAGACCGGACCGGCCGGGCGCAGCGTGACGAGCGGCGCCGTGCGGATCGTCGCGCCGGGTGCGAGCGTGAAGCGGAAGCGCGCGACGAGTACCGTCAGCACGATCGCGATCTCCGCGAGCGCGAACTCCTCGCCGATGCAGCGCCGCGCGCCGCCGCCGAACGGCACGTAGGCAAACGGCAACGGCTCGAAACCCGACCAGCGATCCGGATCGAAGCGATCGGGATCGGAAAAGAGATCCGGCCGGCGGTGGAGCATCAGCGGCGCAAAGAAAACCGTCGTTCGCTCCGGAATCGCGATTCCGCCGTTCAACGTAACGTCGCGCAGCGACTCGCGGCCGATGATCCAGGCGGGCGGGTACAGCCGTAGCACCTCCTTGACGGTGCGCGCCATGTAGCCGCGTTCGCCGTCGTGTGCCGCCGCTGCGAGGCCCTCATCGATTGCGGGATGCTGCGCCAACAGAACGATCGCCCATGTCAGAGCGTTGGCTGTCGTTTCGTGGCCGGCGATGAAGAGCGTCATGATCTCGTCGCGCAATTGGGCGTCCGAGGGGGGAGCACCCGTCTCCGCGTCGCGCGACGCGAGCAGGAGCGAGAGCGCGTCGCTGCGCGCCGTTCCGTCTCGGCGCCGTCGGGCGGTCAAGTCGAAGATGATCGCGTCAAGCGTCGCGCGGGCCTGCCAAAAGCGGCGCGTCTTGCGGAACGGCAGGCGCGAGCGCAGCGAACCCAACGGCGTCAGCATATAGGGAAACTGGCCCATCATCAGACGTAGCGCGTCGCCGACGACGCGCGCCGCGTCGCTCTCGTCGCTCCCGAAGAGGGTTTCGGTGGCGATGCGCAGCGTGAGGCTCGCCATCGCGGAGTGCGCGTCGAACGTCTGCCCCGCGCTCAAGCGATCGGCAAACTCGTTCGCGTCGCGCTCCATCGTGCGCGAGTGCTCCGCGATGCGCTCGCGATGAAAGGCAGGCTGGACGATGCGTCGCATCTGCCGATGCAACTGATCCTCGCTGGTCAACAGTCCTTCGCCGAGGAGCAACCGCAGCACGCGCGTTCCCAGCGACTTAGAGAACGCGTGTTGCTTCGTAACGAGGATCTCCTTGACGAGCGACGGCTCGTTGACGAAGAGATAGGATCGCCAAGGGAGCGCAAACGCGACGACGTTGCCGTATTGAGCCGCGACGTCGCGCAAGAAGGCGGGAAAGCGTTCGAACGGCACCGGCAACAGGCGCCGCAGCGTCGTCCAGCGGCTCGGTCCGGGAATCACCGCGATCCGACGGCCTCGTACGCGGCGACGTCGCCATACCGGCAGACTACGCGATAACGCCCCGCGGCGACGTCGGCTTCGATCGCCGGCCACAGCCGGCGCTGATTGGCGCTCTCGGGGAAGTCGCTCGCATAGACGAGGTACTGCATCCCGGATGTGCGATCGATCGTCGCGCGCGGGCGCTGCGCAGCGACGGCCGAGAACCACTCGTCGTACGTCGCGAGGCTCGCGTCCTTCGGTACGCAACCGATCGCGTGCCGGGCATCGGCGAGATCGTGATAGTACGCGTGCAGATAGTGCAGCGGGTGAAGCGGATCGAACGCGATTAGGAACAGCGCACACAACACGCCGGCGGCGAAGGTCCAGTTTCTTGCGCGCCGCTCGCTACGCCGGCACAGCGTAGCCGCCCCCATAGCGCCCGCGACGAGAAGCCACGGGATCCAGAGCGCGGCGTAGTGATCGCCCATCCGCCAGACGTAGCCGGAGTTCGCGAGCAGCACGATCGCGGCTCCGGGAAGCGCGAGGAGCAACCACCACGACAGCAATGGTAAGAAGGCGAGCGGCACGAGGGACTCCAGCACGTAGGTCAGCCGGCCGAACGTGAAGATGGCGCGCGCAAACTCGAGCGGGTGCGTCAGCGGCGCGACGAGCAGCGCGACCGGGCCGTTCGCGAACGGGTAGGAGTAAAAGTGGCTCGGTACCCACCCGCCAAGCCGCGGAACGATCAGCGCGAAGTACGCCGTCAGCGCTGCGGCGGACCCGAGCGCGAGGCCCGCGCCCGCCCACGCGAGCGCGCGGCTGCGCCGCGGTCGCGCGACGCCGACCAAAGCGAGGCCGACGACGACGAGCGTCAGCGCCGCGTCTTCGCGCAGGCCGATCGCCAGGACGGCGCAGACAGCGAACCAGACCCAGCGAGCACGATCCGCGGCCAAGAACAGCCCGAGGGCGAGCGGCGTGAAAAGTCCGAGCTCGTGAAACTCGTCGAAGCCGAGCGCGAGGAGCGGCGGATAGAGTAGCGTCACGTAACCGAGCGCATTCGCGACCCACGCGCTCGCGTAGGGCCGCGCGATCGCCGCGACGAGCGGCGCGCAGGCGACGGTCGCGGCCGCCTGCAAAAGCTGCAGCGGCAACGCGCTGCGCCCGATTGCGACGAGCGGCCACAGCAGCGCGAGCGTCGGGGACCAGTGGTAGCGGAAGTGAGAGCCGGCCTCCACGCCGTTGCGCATGCCGCCGAACGCATCGGCGACGATCTGCGCGAACGTGCCGGTGTCGGATCCGTACGTCCAGAGCTTCGTGCGCACGACCGCGAGCGCGGCGAGAACCGCGAACTCGACGGCCGCCCACGCGAGCAGCCTCATCGGCAGGCGGAGCCGGCGCCCTTCAGAAACGGCGCAGGACGATGAAGCGGATCTGCGTTTTTTGCGGCTCTCATACCGGCAACGGCGAAGCGTACGCGCAAATGGCGCGCGACGCGACGGAGAAGATCGTGCGGGCCGGTTACGGCGTCGTCTACGGCGGCGGCAGCATCGGGCTGATGGGGATCGTCGCGGACACCGCTCTCGCGTGCGGCGCGGAGGTGATCGGCGTCATCCCCCAGGCGCTGGCACGCACGGAGATCGCTCACGCCGGTCTCACCGAGCTGCACGTCGTCAAGACGATGCACGAGCGCAAGCAGATCATGGACGACGCTAGCGACGGGTTCATCGCGCTGCCCGGCGGCTTCGGAACGATGGACGAATTTTGCGAGGTGTTGAGCTGGCGGCAGCTGCGTATCCACGACAAGCCGATCGGACTGCTGAGCTATCGCGGCTATTACGACGCATTGCTGTCGCTCTTCGACCACATGGTGCGGGAGGGCTTCATCGGCCCACACACGCGGCGGCTCTTCCGGGATGCAGACAGCATCGAGGAGCTGTTGAGCGAGATGTTCGAGCCGCGGAACGAACCTTAAAGAATCACTCCGATAGCGCCGTGGTCACGATGCGCTCTTGCTCGACCGCGTGCTGGCCGGCATAACCCTCGCTCGGGCTCGCGCGATAGCCGCGCCCGATGTACTCGATGTCGAATCCGTCGCGCTTTCCTTCGAGCAGTCGGCGGCGCACGAAGGCGCGAGCGCCCATGTTCTTCGGCTCCTCTTGCACCCACACGAGCTTCTTCAAGTTCGGATAACTGCCGATGACGCGATTGATGTCGAAGACCGGCAACGGCGCGAGCAGCTCGATGCGCGCGATCGCGGATTTATGCAGCTCTCGATACGAGGCGTGCGCGATGAGGTCATGGTAGATCTTCCCGCTACAGAGGATAAGCCGCTCGATCGCATCGCGGTCGAGCGTCCGCGGATCGTCGATGACCGGAGCGAAGCGGCCGGCTGCCATCTCGTCCAGCGTCCCCGCCGCACTCTCGGAGCGCAGCAGCGACTTCGGCGTCATCACCACGAGCGGTACCGCGAGCGGCGAGCGCGCCTGCATGCGCAGCAAGTGGTAGTAATTACTCGCCACAGACGGCGACGCGACGCGCAGGTTGCCCTCGGCAACTAGCTGGAGAAAGCGCTCCGGACGCGCGCTCGAGTGTTCCGGACCGCCGCCCTCGTAGCCGTGCGGGAGCAGCAGCGTGAGGCGCGAGGTCTGTCCCCACTTTGCCTGGCCGGCGGCGATGAACTGATCGACGACGATCTCGGCGCCGTTGAAGAAGTCGCCGTACTGCGCCTCCCAGAGCACGAGCGCTTCCGGCTCCTGCGTCGAGTAGCCGTACTCGAAGCCCATGCATGCGTACTCGGAGAGCGGACTATTGCGAATTTCGAACGACGCCTGCGTTTCTGCGACGTGCTGCAACGGAATCCAGATCGCGTGCGAGACCGGATCATGGAAGACGGCGTGGCGGTGGCTAAACGTGCCGCGCTCGGTGTCCTGCCCCGTCAGCCGGATCGGCGTCCCGCTCGTGAGCAGCGACGCGCACGCCAGCGACTCCGCCGTGCCCCAGTCGACGATGCCGTTTTCCGCGATCGTCGCGGCGCGGCGCTCGAATTGCGTGCGCAGCTTCTTGTTGAGGTCGAAACCCGGGGGCACCGCGACGAGCGCGTCGCTCCATGCGATCAGCTCGCGCCGGTCGACGTGCGACAGCACCGTCCCGTCGAACGTGTTGCTCCCTGAAAGCTTTCTGCCGGTAATATGCGATGCCAGCGCGCCCTTGACCGCGCGACGCGCCTCTTGCAGACGCTCCGTCGCCTCGTCCGCCATCGCGCGTGCCTGCTCGGCTGTAATCAGGCCTTGATTGACAAGCTTGTTTGCGAAGAGCTCGCGCACCGTTGGGTGATTCTTGATGCGCTCGGCCATCTCGGGCTGCGTGTACGCGGGCTCGTCCTGCTCGTTGTGCCCGAATCGGCGATACCCGATCAGGTCGATGAGGGAGTCGCTGCCGAATGCGCGCCGGTAATCGATGGCGAAGTGCACTGCGGCGATGCACGCGTCCACGTCGTCGGCGTTGACGTGGACGATCGGCACGTCGAAGCCCTTCGCCAAGTCTGACGCGTACCGAGTCGAGCGCGCGTCGGCAGGATCCGTCGTGAACCCGATCTGGTTGTTCGCGATGAGGTGGATCGTCCCGCCCGTCTCGTAGCCGGGGAGCGACTGTAGATTCAGCACCTCCGACACGATGCCCTGACCGGTAAAGGCGGCGTCGCCGTGTATCAGGATCGGCACGGCCCGATTGCGGTCGTGCGTCGGAACGCCGTGCTCGTGATTGGTCTGCAGCGCGCGAACGGCCCCCTCGACGACGGGATCGACCGCCTCCAGATGGCTCGGGTTGTGCTCGAGCGTGACGTGAATCGTCTTGCCTTTCGACGTCGTGAAGTCGCCGGTCGCGCCGTGGTGATACTTGACGTCCCCCATCACGTCGTCGTCGCCCAGATTGCCGCGATACTGCGCGGCCTCGAACTCCGTCATCACCTCTTCGTATGGCATGTTCACGACGTGCGCGATCACGTTGAGCCGCCCGCGGTGCGCCATGCCGAGTACGGCGTCGGACACGCCGTCGTCGGCGAGCATGTCGAGCATCTCCTCAAGCATCGGCACCATGACGTCGAGCCCCTCACCCGAGAACGTCTTCTGCCCCAGGAACGTCTTGCGCACGTAACGATCGAACGCCTCGACCCTCGTGAGACGCGACAGAAACTCGATCTGGCGCTGCGGAGACTGCTTGATCTTGTTGCGGCCGGACTCGATATAGTCGCGTAGCCAGGCGCGCTCCGTCGCGTTCGAGATGTGCTCGATCTCGTATGCGATCGTCGAGCTGTAGGTCTCACGCAGCCGCGGCAAGATCTCGGCAAGCGTGTTTCCGGGGACTTTCACGTGGAGCACGCTCGCGGGAATCGCACTCTGCAGCGCCGGCGTCAGCCCGTACGTCGCCGGTTCGAGCGCCGCGTCGCCGACGGGCTCGCGACCGAGCGGATCGAGGTTGGCCGCGAGATGGCCGTGCCGGCGATACGCCGAGACGACGGCCATGCCGGAGGCGACGGCGCGCAGCATCTCGTCGGAGGGCGGCGCCTTCGCCGGGCCAACGGGCGCGAGCGCGACCTGCGGCACAGCCGCCGCCTGCAGCCCGAGCGACGCGAAGATTGCCTCGAAGAATCCGTCCTTGCCCTGGAGCAGCTCGTCGACGCGCCGCAGATATTCGCCCGACTGAGCTCCCTGAATCACGCGATGGTCGTAGGTGCTTGTTAGCTGCATCACGCGGGAAACGCCGAGCAGCCGGAGTGATTGTTCGTTGGCGCCCGAGAAGCCGGGCGGATAGCCGATCGCGCCGGCGGCGATGATCGCGCCCTGCCCTGCCATCAAACGCGGTACCGACGCGATTGTCCCGATGCCGCCGGGGTTGGTCAGCGTGAACGAGGCGCCTTGCAGATCGTCGGCGCCGAGCTTGTTCTCGCGCGCCCGAGCGACGAGCTCCTCGTACTTGTCGCGAAACGCCGAAAACTCGAGCGCGGCTGCGTTACGAATCACCGGGACGACGAGCGTCCGCGCGCCGTCTCTGCGTTCCGTATCGACGGCGAGGCCGAGATGGATTCCCGGCTCGACGCGAACGGGCGCGCCCGCTTCGCGCCGGAACGAGTACGTGATGAACGGCAGCTGTTGCGCGGCGCGCACGAGCGCGTATGCGATCACGTGCGTAAACGAGATCCGCTCCTCGCGGCCCGCAGCCTTTACCGCTCCGTTGAGCTCCTTGCGCCGGGCGTCGAGCACGTCCACCGACACGCTGCGAAAACTCGTCGCGGTCGGAATGGCGAGGCTCTGCTCCATGTAGCCCGACAGCGCCGCCGCGGGACCGCGTAGCGGCGTGAGCTTCGCGCCGGAATGCGCTCCTTCGACGGAGTTTATCCCGAGCGGAGGCGAGGGGCTCAAGGCAGACTCCGTGCGGAGCGGCCGGCGCGCGCTTTCTGCCTGCGCGATCACGTCGGCGCGCAGGATTAGCCCGTTCGGGCCTGACCCGCGTACGCGCAAGAGGTCAACCTCGAGCTGCCGCGCGATGCGCTGCGCGGCGTGATCCGCGATAGCGTTGGTTCGTCCTTCGACGGAGTTTATCCCGAGCGGAGTCGAGGGTCTCACGGTAGGCTCCGGTGCAGATTTCGGCGGCAGAGGCTTGGCGGCTGCCGCGCCGTTGCCGGTCGGCTTGCGTCCTTCGACTCCGTTGCGGGCGGGCTCCGTCGAACGATCGGTTTTCGACGTGTCGATTTCTGCGAGAGCGGCGCCTACGGCAACGGTGTCGCCTTCGCGCGCGAGTATTCGCGTGATCTGCCCTGAGGCCGTCGCGGGAACTTCGACATCGACCTTGTCGGTCGTCACCTCGACGAGCGGATCGCCCTCGGCGACGTATTCGCCTAACGTTTTGCGCCACTCGACGATCGAGCCCTGGGTGACCGACTCCCCCATCTCGGGTAGCGTGACCTCAACCAACGTGGATTCCAAAGCAGGTTTCATCTTATCGTTTGGCGCGCTGAAGGCCTACGCCTAAAAATACTTTGCCGGAAGAGAGGGCGTAACGACGAGAGCGTCGCGGCGAAAACGTGGGCGCGGATGGCTCAGCACGAATGCGGCGACGTCGTAGGCTTGTTCGAGCGTGAGCGAGCCGGGCGCATTTTGCGGCATGTTGTAGCGCACGAACCCGGTCATTCGATCGATGTGCGCCATTCCGGCCCCTTGGTTGAACGAGCGCACGCCCCAGAGCGGTGGATAGACCGATCCGACGCCGCCGCCGTCGGGCTGATGGCACGCCGAGCAGCGCTGCCGATACAGCGCCCTGCCGCGCTCGACGCTCGGCGGCGAGCTCGGGAGCGGAACGATGTACGAGTCGGACGCCGGCGACTTCGCGCCGATCGGAGTGCCCCGGGAGAGCCAGGCGATATAGGCGACGATCGCGATCATCGCCTTGCTGTCGTAGGCGGGCGCCTTGCCGTTCATGCTGTAAAGGAAGCACTCGGCTATCCGGTCTTGCAGAGCGATCACGCGATGCGCGCGGCGGTTCCACTGCGGAAAGCGCGCGTACGTGCCGACGAAGCTGCCTCCGCGCGGCAGCATGCCCGCAGCGATGTGACAGTCGGCGCACGTCAGATCGGCGCGCACGTAGCCGCGCACGAGCCGATGCGTCTCGACGATCAGCGAGTAGCCGTATGAGATCGATCGCCCGACCGGCCCGGACGGCAAATCGCGCGGATCGTACGGCGCGGGCGAGGATCTCTGCGACGAACACCCCGCGAACGCGAGCGCCATCGCAATACACGCGAATGCGACTTTTGCAACCATTACAGCTCCGGCGATAGGTAGGTGTAGCGATACTTTGCCTGAAGCACGGCGATCGTCGCGACCATCGCGGGAACGACGACCGTTCCCGGGATCAGATGCGTCAGGAGCTCGTCGGCCACGTCGCTCGGGCTCGCGCCCGCCGGTCCGAAGCCGCGCTTGACGAGCGCGCGCGCTTGTTCCTCGACCGCCGTGTGACAGATCAGCACAACGAGACCGCGGTGCTGCAGCATCTCGATCGACGCGTCTTGGTACATGCCGGCGGGATCGTCGGGGTCCACTGCGGGGTCGATCGCCGCGCGCTTGGCCAGGAACGTATTCGAGGCGACCGGCGCACCAGTCGAATCGGTGAGCGTGAAGAATTCGCCCAGTCTATATTTGGCCCAGAGCTCGTCGGCGTAGCCATAAACCGCCGACGGACCGTGCGCCGCGAGCGCGATGGCGATGCCGCCGCGTGCGTAGCCGAAGCCGAACTGCAGTCCGTTGAAAGAGTTCTTGATGTTGTTGAGCAGCGTTGGTCGAAAGGCGACGGTCTCGTAGAGCTGCCGGATCTGCACCGGCCGCGCGACCGCGCGCTCGAATGCCGCTGCGTCGAAATCCGTGCGGCGCTCGACCAGGTGGGTACCGCCGGGAACGCTCTGCGCCGGCGCCGCGCCGGAGGCCGCGAGCACCGTCGAAGCGGCGAGGAACCCCCTGCGATTCATTGACCACGGCCTCGTTTTCTCAACGTAGCTCGCGTCCTCCCAAAGTAACCGGCTCAGCCATACCGCGAGCGCATTACCGGCGGCAGGCGTATCTGTGCGGCTACCAACACCCATAGCGCGCATAGCGCGGAGCCAAAGCCTCCCCAAACGGCCCTGAGGCTTGTAGCAAACGCAGGCCTTGAGGACTGGTCGCGTCGCGCGCCGTTTCGGAGAAACGGTCCGGATCGCTAATTCAATGCACAACCGAAACAAACGTTATGATGTGACCGCGGACCCTGGGATTCCGTCTCGCAGGGCGCTGGGCCGAGGTCCGCTGGCTGACACCCCCTATGTTACCGAAGACCGGCACGAGTTTTGCCCCCGAGGGGGCCTCGTCTCGAGAGGAGGAAAGTCGTGTCCCTTTCGGATTTGGCAGCTGTCGGCAGTTTTGTAAGCGGCGTGGCAGTAGTCACGCTTGTATTCCTGCTGTTGCAGATGCGGCAGACAAACAGAAATCAGCGTTCGTTGATGCAGCAGGGTAGAACTGCTCGCGTTTCGGAAACGATATTGCCCTGTACGGAGCCATTTTTGAGCGAGGCCATGGTTCGAGGATTTCGCGGCGACACCACCATGGGGCCATCGCAGATTCAGTCCTTCTTAAGGCAGCTTTCGGCACTCGTTTATAACTACGAAGACAGCTTCTTGCAACACCGAGCAGGAACGCTCGATTCGCCAAGCTGGGACACCGACGTTGCTGCTTTGCGAGAGTTCTTCTCGTATCCAGGATTCCGTGTTGCGTGGAGGTTCAACCGTAATTTTATGAGCGGCGCGTTTCGTGACTTCGTGGACGGTATCATGCGAGAAACCAACGGCACGAATCGGCTTGATTTAGCCTCGACTTGGACTACGCTTTTGGCAGAGGAAACGGCTACCGCCTAGTCTACGGTCGGGCCTTTTGCCGGCGTCCCCGGCCGGTGGCGAGGAACCAGATCGGCGCGTGGTCGAAGCTCGGCAGCGTGATGGCGCCCAACGACCCGACGCCGCCGGGCTCCGCGAGGCTGAACCGGCGCTTCTTCGTCGGAATCTCCGCCGGGGTTACGTTGATCGGACCTACGCTGGCGCTGGCCGACTCCTCCATTTCCGCGCAATGGCTCGGCCTCTCTCGGCCCGACGGCGACGTTCGCGCTTATGCGGCGTGGCCGAAGGCCGCCGCGCCGCACACGCCCTCAGTCGTCGTGACCATGCACATCTGGGGCGTCGACACGTCCATCCGCGAGGTCGTGGACCGGCTGGCAAAGGCCGGGTTCGCAGCGATCGCTCCCGACCTCTACGCGCGTTTCCGCGCCCCGAACGGCGACGGCGCGACGGACAGCAGCGTATTCCGCGAATATGCGAAGCGGCTCGATCGCGTACAGTACGACGGCGACATTCGCGCCGCCGCCGAATGGCTGGCGCAAACGTTTGCGGGGACGAAGACTGCGATCATGGGTTTCTGCATGGGCGGACACATCGCGCTCGCGGCCGCTGTCGACGATGCCGACCGTTTCGCCGCCGTGTGTCCCTTCTACGGGGCGGTCGAGGGAATCGATCCCGCCGCGATCCGGATGCCGCTGTGCGGCAGCTACGGCGCGCAAGACACGAGCATCCCGGCGGACGACGTGCGGAAATTCTCGGCGGCGCTGAAGGTGCCCAACGACGTGCGCATCTACCCCGAAGCGGGGCACGCATTCTGCGACGAGCATCGATCGAGGTACGTCAAGGCGGCGTGTGAAGACGCCTGGCTGCGGCTGACGGCATTTCTCACGAGGTATCTCGCGAGCACGTGATCGTCTTCGAAGGCCTTACCATCTTCCTCGTGGGCGGCGCAATCGGCGCGGCCATCGCGTGGCTTGCCGTTCGCGGTGAAAATGCGGCGCTGCGCGTCTCGCTGCGGCACGCCGAGCG
Organism: Vulcanimicrobiota bacterium; assembly: GCA_963722595.1. Taxonomy (GTDB): domain Bacteria; phylum Vulcanimicrobiota; class Vulcanimicrobiia; order Vulcanimicrobiales; family Vulcanimicrobiaceae; genus Cybelea. The sequence continues at coordinate 1,516,694 of CAVRNN010000001.1, forward strand.
CGCGTCGGAAAAGGCGATCGAGTCGCTGCTTGAGCGCGCGAAGAACGATCTCCGCGAGACGACGGCGATGCGCGCGAGCGAACGCGTCGGCGAGCTCGTCTCGCCGGTGGCGGCGAAGCTCGGCGAGTTCGACCGCCTCCTCGGCGAGCTCTTGGGCCGCACCGACAAGCTCGAGAGTGCGACCACGAAGCTGACCACGCAGACGTCGACGCTCGTGACGGCGCTGCGCAATCCCGCGGCGCGCGGCAAGTGGGGCGAGATGCAGCTCCGCAACGTCGTCGAGAAGGCCGGCATGCTGCCGTACTGCGACTTTGCGGAGCAGCAGACCGTCGCGTTGGAGGAGGCGCGCGTGCGCCCCGACATGACGATCAACCTTCCCGGGGAGCGCGTCGTCTTCGTCGACGCGAAGGCGCCCACCGACTCGATGCAGGCGGCCTTCGAGGCGTCTGACGACGAAACGCGCAAGGCGCTCGTGAAACGCCACGCGCGCGCGCTGCGCGACCACGTGGATTCGCTCGCGCGGCGCGGCTATCAGAGCGCAACGGGCTCGGCCGACTATGTCGTCATGTTCGTCGCGGGCGAGGCGTTCTTGAGCTCGGCCTGCAACGACGACCCGGCGCTGATCGAATACGCGCTCGACAAGGGCGTGCTGGTCACCGGCCCGTTGACGCTGATCAGCCTCCTGCGCAGCTTCGCCATGGGTTGGCAAGCGCTGCGGCAAGAAGAGAACGCCAAGCGCATCGCCGCAATTGGCCGCGTGTTCTACGAGCGCGCGTGCAAGTTCGCCGACCACCTTCTTGAGATGCGCAAACACCTCGAGCGCTCGGTCAACGCGTTCAACGGCGTCGTCGGCTCGTACGAGAGCAAACTTTTGCCACAGGGGCGCAAGCTCAAGGACGAGGCCTCGCTGACCGCCGGCGAAATGAGCGAGATCCCGCCGATCGACGTCGTACCGCGCGAGGTCACCGCGCTCGACACGGAGGAGCGTAGCCCGAAGCGGCTGCCGCGCTCGCAACAGCTCTTCGCGAAAGACGACGCGGTTTAAAGACGCCTAAGGCTAGTCGCCGGCGCCTTGTCGAGTCTGACCGGTGGTGGTAGGCTGACGGCACGGTCCTGGCAGTCGGGCGCGACATACCGCGCCGTAGAGGAGGAGGCCGACCGTGTCTTACGCGTGGGCTCGTAATGATCTGACCACATCCTCGGGGGCCCCGGCCGTCGTCGGGGAGCCCTGGGGCTACATGTTCGATGCTCAGGGCACTCAGCACGTGAATTATTGCGGTCCGGACAACCACGTGTGTGAACTGTGGTGGGACTCCGGCGGATGGCATTTCAACGATTTGACCGCTGCCTCAGCGGGCGCACCTTTCACGACCAGCAACCCGCGCGGCTACGTTTTCGGGGCGAGGGGGACACAGCACGTCAACTACCGCGGACCGGACGGGCACGTTCACGAGCTTTGGTGGGACGCGAGTGGGTGGCATCACAATGACCTCAGCGCCGCCACGGGATCTCCAGACGCTGTCGGAAATCCCGGAGGCTACGTGTTTAGCGCCCAAGGAACGCAACACGTCAACTATCGGGGCATCGACGAACACGTGCACGAGCTCTGGCGGGATTCGTATGGGTGGCACCACAACGACTTGACGGTCGCGGCGGGCGCCTCGAACGCCGCCGGCGATCCATTCGGTTATATGTTCGACGCCCAAGGGACCCAGCACGTCAACTATCTCGGAACGGACGGACACATTCATGAGTTGTGGTGGAATCTCCACGGTTGGCACCACAACGACTTGACGGTCGCGGCGGCCGCCCCGAGCGCCGCCGGCGATCCATTCGGTTATATGTTCGATGCGCAAGGGACACAGCACGTCAACTATCTCGGAACGGACGGACACGTACACGAGTTATGGTGGGATGTCCACGGTTGGCACCATAACGACTTGACTGCAACCGCCGACGCGCCGGCGTCGGCCAGCAATCCGCATGGCTACGTATTTGCCGCTCAAAATACGCAACACGTCAACTATCTCGGTACAGACGGTCATATCCACGAACTCTGGTGGGATGCAAACTGGTGGCATCACAACGATCTCACTGCCGCCACGGGGACGGCGGCAAACGGTATCGGCGCCCCCGTAGGCTACATGTTTGACGCCCAGGGGACGCAGCACGTCAACTTTATGGGAAACGATTTGCAGATCTACGAGCTCTGGTGGCCGGGCGGATATTTTCTTCCGTTCCAGGTTGCGCCCCAGCTGGAGTCGGAGTGGTGCTGGGCGGCTGTCTCAACCAGCGTGGCTCATTATTATGACCCCGCCAGTACCGTTACCCAGTGCCAAGTGGTGAATCAACAGCTTGGGCGAACCGACTGCTGCAGCAATCCGAGTTCGAATAACTGCAATCAATCGGGCTATCTCGACCAAGCACTTCAATACGTCGGGCATTTCGCTTCCGAGAAGGGCCAGGGGGCATACGGGGATTTGTCCGGCGCGCTGGCTGGGGGAGACCCACCGTGCCTACGCATTGGCTGGTCGGGGGGAGGCGGCCATTTCATCGGCGTTTACGGCTGCGAGGGAGGCGATATCGTCCTGGTGACCGACCCAATCTACGGCAACTCATTTGTTACCGTTAGCACTTTGACCGGGGGCAGCTACGAGGGCAGCGGCACCTGGACCGATACCTATTTCACCCAGGCTTGATTCGAAAGGCTAGGGAGCAACGCATGGCTATTAGCATTCCTGCCGCACCCACGCAATCGGTCGACGCGTTGCGCGCTGGTCTTCCTTCGATGGCGAAACTGGGCGCGCTAACCCGCTTCGCGCCACATCTGGCGGCTTCGCTGACCGGTAAGAAGACCGCCTCCGTGACTCCGGCTTTCTCTTACCCGGTTTATACGCTGGGATTGACCGACCTCGCCACGGCGGCCGAGTGTCTGAAAACGGCGAAGCCTTCTCTTTGGAGGCACACGCTGACGTTCGACGGAGAGGTAGTCACGGCCGACACTTCGGCGGATCCATCGGGCGCGAAGCTCACCTCCCTGCGCATCAACCCAAATGCGTCTGCCGTTCAAACTACCATTCGTGCGCTCGGCAAAGACGCCGCGACCGCCAAGGCTTCGTACGAGGCTTCTTTGCTGCAGGTTCCTGCCTTGGGCGTGCGGGCGGTATGGCTCCGCGACCCTAGCGGGAAATCACCGGACATCTTCGTGCCCGTGGCTCCCGTACGGTCCGAGCTCGCTGCGGGGCGTCAGTATACGTTGGCCGAATTCGTGGCCGCCCTCAAGGGCCCCGCGGCGAAGATCCTCGCCAACGACGACCCGCGCAAAGGCTCCTAGGGAGGCGTTGAGCCGGCCGAGTTATCCGCCTTCCAGGTCTTGAGCGCGTTCAGCGTGTTCTGCACGTGCAGTGACGGATCGAGGTTCGTGTACGTGTAGACGATCGTTCCATCGGGCGCGATGACGTACGACGTGCGATTCGCATACTGCGGATGCTGCGGTAGAACAGCGTCGTACTCTTTCATCACGGCCTGATTCGTGTCGGCCGCGACCGGGAATTTGCTGCGGCACTCGCTCGTGGAGAATTTTTGCAGCGTCGCCAAGTCGTCGTGCGAGACGCCGATCACCGTCGCGCCGAGCGCCTTATACTGATCGATGGCATCGGCGAACTCGTGCGCCTCGATCGTGCAGCCCTTCGTGAACGCCGCTGGATAGAAGTAGAGCACTACCGGGCCCTTCTTGAGCGCGTCGGTGAGATCGAATGTGAACGTGTTGCCCGCCAGCGTCGCAGGCAGCGTGAAATTGGGCGCCTTGCCTCCGGTCGGCAGCGCGGCCCAGCCCGGAGCGGTAAGCGCGACGGCGAGCAGCGCCGCCACCACCGAGAAACGCATCGTTGGGTGTGCCATGAAATAGAGTTCCCGGCGCCGCAGGTTAGACCTTGAATTCGACGTCGCCGAACTGCTTGGGATTGTAGTTCGGATCGCTGGGAGGCCGGGGCGTATCCTTCCACCACGTGCTATACATGGCGAGCCACTCGAAATTTTCGAAGAGATACTCGTTGTCGCGGACGCGACGGAGTCGCTCCACGAACGGACGTATCGTGCTCCACCGAGTGCGCAGCATGAAGCCGACGGCGTCGACGAGCAGCGACGCGTCGAGGACGCGGCGGCGCGCGAGGCACGCGACCGTCTCGACGTACTGCGCCACCAGCACGAGTGCACGATCGTCGGACGAACCCGAGAAGCTTTGTCGAACCGTCAGGTCGTCGGGATAGCGTCCCACGATTCCGTCGAGCTGCTCGAAGGCGGTCAGGATCGCGGGATCGGTGAGGCGGGCGATCGCGTCGAGGATCGCCATCGCGTTCCGCTCGTGCTCGAGCTGTTTGTTCTGCCTCGTAAGCAAGAACGCCGAAAGACCGATGGCGATCAACGACACGATGACCGAGGCGCCGGCGAAGAGCTGCTCCGCGTTCACGCGTCGCTCACAAGCCCATCAGTCGCGCCAAGACGAGGCGCTGCACCTCGTTCGTACCTTCTCCGATTTCGTTGATCTTCTGATCCCGGTACATGCGCGAGATCGGATACTCATCCATGAACCCGTAACCGCCGTGAATCTGGAGCGCCTCGTTCACGACGCGATGCGAGAGCTCACCCGCGAAAAGCTTCGCGAAGCTCGCGGCCTGCACGTAGTCGCGCCCCTGATCCTTCTCCCACGCGGCGCGCAGCATCATCAGCTTGGCGTGTTCGATCTGCGTCAGCATGTCGACGAGCTTGAACGAGATAGCCTGGAATTTGCTGATCGGCTTGCCGAACGCATGGCGCTCCTTCGAATAGGCCAGGGCCTGGTCGTACGCGCCCAACGCGAGGCCGATCGAGAGCGCCGCGACTGAGATGCGCCCGCCGTCGAGGATCGATAGGAACTGCCGGTACCCCTCGCCTCGCGGACCGAGCAGATTCTCCTCGGGAACCGCGGCATCGACGAACGAGAGCTCGCGCGTGTCGGACGCGCGCCAGCCCATCTTGCGATACTTCCTGCTGCGCGTGAAGCCCGGCGTGTCCTGCGGAACGATGACGTTGGAGATCTCGCGCGAGCCGTCCGCCCGCTTCCCCGTGACGGCAGTGATCGTGGTGCCGCCGGAGATGTCGGTGCCCGAGTTCGTGATAAAGGCCTTCGTGCCGTTGACGACCCACTTCCCGTCTCGCAGCTCGGCCTTGGTTTGCACGTTGCCGGCGTCGCTTCCGGCGTTGGGTTCGGTGAGGCCGAAGCCCCACAGCATCTCGCCGCGCGCGAGCGGCACGAGATACTTCTGCTTCTGCTCCTCCGTTCCGAACAAATGGAACGGCGTGGCTCCCAGCGACACGTGCGCCGCCATCGTGATCGCCGTCGAAGCGTCTGCGCGCGCGATCTCCATCACGGCGAGCGCGTAACTCACCGTGTCGGCGCCGGCGCCGCCGTACTCCTCGGGAAACGGCAGCCCCATGAAACCGAGCTCGGCCATCTTCGCGACGAGGTCGTACGGGAAGCGCTCTTCGCGATCCATCTCTTCGGCGTGCGGGCCGACCTCTTCGCGTGCGAACTCGCGCGCCAGGCTTTGGATAGCCCTTTGCTCGTCGGTTAAATCGAAGTCCATGCCGAAGGTATAGCCCGGAGCTTTCAGAAAACCCCTCTCCCAGCGATGATCTCCCTCCGCGGCGTTTCGCTTGTCTATCCGAACGGCGTACGCGCCCTCGACAACGTGAATCTCGAGATCGCCAAGGGTGACTTCGTCTTCCTCGTCGGCCACTCCGGAACCGGCAAGTCAAGTCTCCTGCGCCTACTCTACCGCGAAGCGAAAGCTACGGTTGGACAAATCACCGTCGACGGCATCCGCGTCGACCGCGTGCGGCGCGGCCGCGTGCCGGCGTTGCGCCGCCACCTCGGCGTGGTGTTCCAAGACTTCAAGCTGCTCACAGACAAGACCGTGTGGGAGAACGTCGCGTTCGCGATGCAGGTCACGGGCGCGCACACGCGCGACGTGATGCGGCAGGTCCCGCGCGTGCTGGACCTCGTCGGTTTGTCGCACAAGAGCCGAATGTATCCGAGCGAGCTTTCCGGCGGCGAACAGCAGCGCACCGCGATCGCCCGCGCGCTCGTCAACAACCCGAAGATCTTGCTCTGCGATGAGCCGACGGGGAACCTGGATCCCACGAACACCAGCGAGATCACGGCGCTGCTTCAGCGCATCAACCTCAAGGGAACGACGGTCGTCGTCGCTACGCACAACCAGGCCGTGGTCGATCGCATGCGCCGCCGCGTCGTGCGTCTCGAAGACGGCCGTATAACGACTGACGAAGAACGGGGCTACTACTACCTTGGACTCGGGGAAAGTCAAGTTCTTTCTGGGTGAGGTGCTGCGCAACTTTACGCGCAACACCGGAATGCAGATGACGGCGATCGGTACGGTCGCCATCACGATCGTCCTGCTCGGCATGTTCCTCTTCGTTCGCGCCGCGCTCGCCGGCGCGGGCGCGCAGCTGCTCGATCAGATCGAGATCTCCGCCTACCTGCGCAGCGACGCGACGCCTAAGCAGGTCGCGGCGATCGCGCGCTACCTCGCCGCGGACAGCCGCGTTGCTTCCGTGCAATTCGTCCCGAAGCGGCAAGGCCTGGCCGAGCTGCGCGAGCGCACGAAGGGCACGATCGACACGGGCCTGCTGACCGAAAATCCGCTGCCGGATAAATTCCGCGTCAAGGCGCGCATTCCGGACGAGGTGCCGGCAGTCGCGGCCGGAGTCCGCCGGCTCTCCGGCGTCGACAACGTCGTCTACGGTCAAAAGATCGTTGCGCGGCTGTTGCAGCTGGGCGCGGTGCTGCGTCGCATCGGCATCGGCGTAATCGGCGTGTTCTTCGCCGTCGCGGGAATCATCATCGCCAATACGATCCGGCTGACGGTCTTCGCCAGGCGGCGCGAGATCGCGATCATGCAGCTGGTCGGCGCCACGAACACGTACATTCGTCTGCCTTTCATCTGCGAGGGCCTCGTCGCCGGCATCATCGGCGCGCTTCTCGCCGTCGGACTGCTGGCGATCGCGCGCGCGACCTTGTGGCCGCGCTTGCTCGAGGCGATCCCGTGGGCGCAGCTTCGGGCGTTCCCCATGGATCCGCGACTGCTCGCCGGCGAGCTGATCCTGGTCGGCGCCGCGATCGGCATTCTGGCGTCGTGGATCTCCGTCGGACGCCACCTGCGCACGTAGTGCTGCTGCGTCGCTTCGCGGCACTCGCCGCCGTCGTCGCGCTGGCTCCTGCGTTCGCGCTAGCGCGCAGCCCCAGCCTCGACGAGCGCATCCAGTCTGAGCGCGCCAAGGCGGCGCAGCTGCAGTCGCGGCTGCACTCGAAGCGCGTCGAACTCAACACCGTTACGGTGCGGTACCAGGACCTGCAGCGGCAACTCGGCGAGACGAATGCCGCCATTGGAGAGGTCACTGGCCGAATCGGCTCGCTCCAAGCGCAGCAAGATTCGACCCAACGTCGCATCGACTGGAACGCGATCCAGCTCAGCGCCGCGAAGAAATCGCTGCGGCTGCACGATGCGATGCTGAAGCGCCGCCTGGTGGACATCTACGAATACGGAGACCTGAGCTACGTCAACGCGCTGATCGCCTCACGCTCGTTCAGCGAGTTCGTTGAACGGTGGGAAGACTTGCGGCTGCTCATCGCCGCCAATCAGCGCGCCGTGCGCGCCCGCAAGGCGGCCCAGGCCCGCGTCGCGGCGATCGAAGCCGACCTCGAGCGGACGCGCCTCGAACTACAGCAGCAGGAAGAGTCGCAAGAACAGGCGCGCAGTCAGCTCAACTCGCTGGCGCAAGAACGCGGCAATCTCGTACAGCTCGCCTCGATCCAGCGGCGCAGCGTCGCGTCGCAGGTGGTACAGATGGAGGACCTATCGGCCGCCGAGGAGGCGCAGCTCGAGGGTCTCATCCTGGAGCGCGAGCGCGAGATGGAGGCCGAACGTAAGGCCGCCGGCATCGCCGGCAGCGTCGAGAGCGAAGGGGCGGCCGGCTCGTTCTCCTGGCCCGTCACCGGCACGATCACATCGCCCTTCGGCTGGCGATCGAACCCGTTCGGCGGCGCGCCCGAATTCCACCAAGGGCTCGACATAGCGGCGCCGACCGGAACAACGGTCACAGCGGCGGCCGCCGGCACCGTCATCATGGCCCAGTGGTACGGCGGCTACGGCAACTACATCCTCATCGATCACGGCGGAGGATACTCGACCGGCTACGGGCACCTCTCGGCAATCTACGTCTCGACTGGGCAAGCGGTCCAGCGCGGCCAGGCGATCGGTGCCGTGGGTTCGACGGGCCAATCAACGGGGCCCCACCTTCATTTTGAGATCAGAATTGCGGGCAAACCGGTTGACCCGGCCCCCCGTCTTCATTAAGACTTAGCGAGTACACTCCAGAAAAAGAAACTCGGCCTGTCCTACGATCGGTCGAAGGGCGGGTACTGATAAGAGGACATGTCCCTACCAATACGTCTCGTTTTGACAGCCTTGCTTGTCGTCGCGCTCGCAGCCGGCGGCGCGATTTTCATCGGCTACCGCACCGGTATACTCGCGGGGCAATCGGTGCTGCAGGTCGCGACCACGGGCGACTTGCGCGATCTCTTCGCGCAGCGCAACAGCCCAGACGCGTTCATGGCCGACATCGCCGTGCGCAAGCTCGAGAACTCATACTATAGGGCAATCCCACCGAGCACGCCGATCGCGGGCGAGGTCAGCGCGCTACGCCACTTTCTCGCCGCGAAGAAGGTCAATGACGCCGCGCTGCCCGGCGAACCTGCCGGCGCGAATCCAAACCAAGACGGGGCCCGCGCCGCCGAAGTGCTTGCGTACGCGGAGGATCACTACGCGGCGGGCCTTGGACCGACCGGTCGCGACGATCTCGCCGACGCGGCGTTGCGCGGCATCATGAGCTCCGTGCACGATCCCTACACCGTCTATCTCTCGCCGCGCGAGATCCGCGGGCTGAATGAATCGCTCTCCGGCGGCAATTTTGGGGGCATTGGCGTCTATATTTACCAGCTCAAGGACGGCCGCATCGTCGTGCAGCCGATCGAGGCGCTCCCCGCCGCGCGCTCCGGCATGAAGCCCGGACAGGTCGTGGACTTCGTCGACGGTAAGGCGGTTCGCGGCCTGCCGATCGACCGCGTGGAAGCGATGATCCGGGGCGAGGCAGGCACGACCGTTCGTCTCCGCGCGCACTCCTACTACACTCCATCCCTGGAGCGCACTTACTCAATCGTGCGCGAAATCATCCACGTTCCCACCGTGCGCGCGAAGATGGAGGAGGACATCGATTACGTTCGCCTCTCCGACTTCGGAACGACCTCGGGGGACGAGGTGCGCAAGGCGCTGCTCGCGGGGAGAGCCGCGGGCGCGCGCGCCTACATCCTCGATCTGCGCGATAACGGCGGAGGCCTATTGGATGCGGCAGTCGAGATATCGAGCCTGTTCATCCCCCAAGGCACGATCGTGTCGACGATTCGTCGCGACGGTGAGCGCACGACCGATTCGGCACTCGGCGACGCCATCGACGGGCTGCGTCCGCTCGTCGTGCTCGTCAATAAGTACACCGCCAGCGCGTCGGAAATCACCTCGGGCGCGCTGCAAGACTATCACTTGGCGACGCTGATCGGCACCCGGACGTTCGGCAAGGGCGTCGTGCAGAGCATCTTCCCGCTCCCGGACCAGGGGGCGCTCAAGATCACCACCGCGCGCTATCTGACGCCCGCCGGCCGCGATATCCAGCACCACGGCATCGAGCCGGACGTCGTCGTCCAGCAAGACCCCAACCCCGCGATCATCGACACGCCGGCCGACAGGCAGCTCGCTGCCGCGAAGGCACGTTTACGCCGGCTCACACGTTGACTTGGAGATCATGAAACGCTTTCTTTGGCCCCTCTGGGCGGGCGGGCTCGCCGCCGCCCTCATCGCACTGCCGACCGCGTCGGCCACTCCGGCGGTTCACCTTTCCACGACCGATGCCGGTGAGGTCGCCACGAGCTACTCCTATCTGTCGGACAACTTCTACAAGAAGGTCGATCCGGACGTCGTACTCGTCTCCGTCCGGTCGGCGCTGCTATCGGCGATGCGCACGGGTGGCATCAAGCACGCTTCGCTTCCGATGATGCACGAGAGCGAATCGCCCACCGGCAACGTGCGGCAGATAGACCGGGAGATCGAAGACGCGACCTCCGAATCGAAAGGCAAGTTCAGCGCTCACGACCTCACTTACGTCGCGATGGACGGCATGATGCGATCCGTCAACGACCGCTATACGGTGTTTTTGACACCAAAGGACTTCGCGGGCCTTAATCAGGGTCTCGACGGCGGTGACTTCGGCGGCACCGGCATCGTCATTCAAGTCGACGACAAAACGAAATATATCGCGGTCGAGAACGTCATTCCCAACGGCCCCGCCGACAAGGCCGGCGTGCAGCAAGACGATCTGATCACGTCGATCGACGGCACTTCGACCAAAGGGATGGCTATCGGCACGGCGAGCGGCAAGCTTCGCGGCAAAGAAGGGACCAGCGTCACGCTGACGATTCAGCGCGACAGCTCTGCGCTTCCACAACCGATCACGATCACGCGGGCGAAGATTCACCAACTGAGCGTCTACGAGAAACTCTTGCCCGGCAAGATCGGATATATCGCGCTCACCGTTTTCGGCAGAGACACGGGTAGCGAGCTGACCACTGCGCTCGATCGTCTTCAGAGCGAGGGAGCCCGCGCGATGATCCTCGACCTGCGCGACAACGGGGGCGGCTACCTGGAAGCGGCCGTCGCGGTCAGCTCCAAGTTCATTCCGAGCGGACCAATCGTCTCGGTGGAATCGCGCGCCTCGAACATCACGACGCTCGATGCCGATAATACTGCGATCGACCCGCTACCGCTCGCGGTACTCGTGAACGGCTACACCGCGTCGGCTTCCGAGATCACCTCAGGCGCGATCCAAGACAGCAGCGTCGGTGTAATCATCGGCACGAAGACGTTCGGCAAGGGCGTCGTGCAGACGATTTATCCGCTGCCCGACGGCAGCGCGATCAAGGTCACGACGGCGCGCTATCTCACGCCGCGCAACCGCGACATCAACCACCTCGGCATCACACCGGACATCGTGGTGAGCGAGAACAAGCACGCCCAGTTTGGACAGCCGTCGAAGGACGAGCAGCTAACGCGCGCGATCCAATACTTGGACGACAAGCTTGCCCACCTGAACCAAGAGAACGGCGTTTAGGAAGCCTGATTTAGCTCATCTCTGTGTCGCCTCGGGCCTCATTTACCGAAGTAAACTTCGGCCCTCAGCTCCTTGACCTGAACTAAATCAGATCCTAACGCGAGGCCGGCGACGTTCTTACGAGGCCGACTTCTTGCGGGAGCCTGCCGTCGAGCGCCTGCGCTTGGCGGCAGGTTTCTCGGCTTTCGGCTCACCCGACTCGTCCTTTTTCTTGGTAGCGCGCTTGCGCTTCGGCGCGCCGTCGGTCGCCGGCAGCGCCAGGGCGCTGGCCGATCCTTCCAACTCTCCCGCGACCCCGCGCGGGGCGGCCTTGCGCCGGCGCGCCGGTTTGGTGCGCTTCGGCTCCTCCGTGGGGACAGACAGGCTCGGCGGCGGCGGTGCGACCGCGGGCGGCGCCGGCGCGCGAACGTGCGCGATGGCGCGCGACGGCTCGGGCGCAGCCGTGACGCCGGTGGGATGGGCCGCGCCGTCGGACGAGACCTCGAAGACATGCCGATCCGGCATCGCCCCTCCCGCGGCCTGGGCGCCCCCGCCTCGGCCGCGCCGGCCGCGCCGGCGGCGCCGGCGGCGGTGGCCGCCACCCTCCGGCGCGACGGCTTCTTGGACGGGCGGCGGCATGAACACCGTTTCCTCCGCCTCCTCGCGGCCGCGGCCTCCGCGCCGGCGGCGACGCCGACGTTTGCGGCGCCCTTCGCCGTTTCCGGCCGCGTGCTGGACTGCGCCTTCGGCGATGATGATCGCGTCGGGTTGGGCTTCACCCTTGCGCTCCGCGCGCAGCGCCTTATCTTGCGCCTCTTCCTCTTCGGTGATCGCGGAGATGCCGATCGGCGGCCGCGACGCGGACTGCCGCGCCGCGTCCTCGGCGAGCTCGCGCAACTGCCGCGCCTGCTCCGCCGCGCTCGGCTTTCCTCGGCGGGCCGCGCGCCGGCGGCGCGGCTTCGCACCCGCCGTGACGAGCTCCGCCAGGACGTAATCTTTTTCGTCGTCCACGTCGAGGATGCGGACCCGCACGAAGTTGCCGGCGTTGTTGGCGGCGTTTTCTACCTCGAGGATGCGGCCATCGACGACGCCGGCAGCCGACGTCGGATTCGGAAGGCGGCCCGGAAGGAGCTCGATCTCGTGCTCGTCGCCCACGCGCACGGCGTGCGCACGCTGCTTGTCGAAACTCGAAATAAGCTCGATGCGCGCCTTTTCAGGGTGGATCATCGGATCGACGCGCACGTGGATCGGGCGGCCGATGGCGCGCGAGAGTTCCTCGCACTCCCCTTCGTACCAGAAGTCCATCTGCACGGCCACGGTCGGCGCGACGTGGGCGACCACGTCGCCGACGGCGCCGTTGCTCGTCTCGGCGCGGATCTGCCGAAACGTTTCGATCGCGACCGACTGCGACGACATCACGCTTCCCATGCCGGCGCAGGTCGGGCAGGCGCCGCGCAGCTGCGCGCCGAGATCCTTGCCGATGCGCTTGCGCGTGAACTCGAGTAAACCGAGGTTGGAGAACGACTGAATCGTCGCGCGCGTGCGGTCGCGCCGCAGGCTGTCCTCCATGGTCTTGACGACCTTGTTGCGCGACGCGTCGGACGCCATATCGATGAAGTCCACGACGACGATCCCGCCGATGTCGCGCAAGCGCACCTGCCGCGCGATCTCCTCGGCGGCCTCGATGTTCGTCTTGAGAATCGTGTCCTCGAGGTTGCGTCCGCCCGTGAACTTCCCCGAGTTCACGTCGATCACGGTGAGCGCTTCGGTTGACTCGATGACGATCGACGCTCCCGAGGGCAGATTGATCTTCGGCCGCATGAGTTTCTGCAGCTCTTCGTCGATCTTGAAATCGTCGAACAGCGAGCGGCCGGAGTTGTAGTACTCGATCCGGCCGATATATTGGGGGCCGAGGAGCTGGAGAAAATCGCGGACCTTGCGGTACTCCTCTTCGTCGTCGATTAGAACGCGCTCGACGTCGGCCGTGATGAAGTCGCGCGCTGCCTTGTAGACGAGGTTCATGTCCTTGTGGAGCAGCGACGCGGACGGTGCGCGCTTGTACATCTCAAGAATGCCGTGCCACATCCGAATCAAGACGCCGAGGTCGGCGATCAGCTCGGCCTCGCTGACGCCGGCGGCAGCAGTTCGCACGACGGTCGCCATGCCTTCCGGCCGAATCCGCTTCATGATCCCCTTGAGCCGGTTGCGCTCGTCCAGAGAGTCAATCTTCCGCGAGACGCCGGAGTATTTGCCCGTCGGCATCAAGATCAAATAACGGCCGGGCAGCGAGATGTTCGTCGAGATCCGCGCGCCCTTGAGCCCGCGCGGCTCCTTGACGATCTGGACGAGGACGTCGTCGCCCCGCTTGACCTTCTCGCTTATCGTGAAGCCGCTGTGGCCGGACGTAATCTCTACGTCGCCGATGTTGAGCGGCTGTTTGTTGATATCGTCGACGTACAGAAACGCGTTGCGCCCGAGGCCGATGTCGGCAAACGCCGCCCCCATGCCCGGAAGCACGTTCTGTACTTTTCCTTTGTAGATCGAGCCAATGACTTTTTCTTCGCGCTCGATGTAGAGTTCGGCTAAGTCGCCGTCCTCGAGTATCGCGACCCGGTTTTCCCAGGGATCGCTCGAGATCAGTATCTCGCTCGACAAATTGTCCTGCAATTTTCGAGCCCGCCTCTCGCGGCGCAGGGCGCCGCCCCGGCCGGCTCGTTTTCTAAAAAATCTTTTGCAAATACGCTTTGCCGGCGGCCCTTCGTCCGCAACGGAGCCTGCCGGCATGCCTGGTGACCTTGTTCTGAGTCCCCCAGGTAGCGACCCTGCCCGCAGCAGGCAGGTTGCGCCGCGCTGCGTAGTGCCGCAGGATGGCCGGCGCAGGACGTTCCTCCGGGAGGCGTTTCGACCGAGTCCACGGCGTGACGACGCAGGCGCTGCTGATGCTCGGCCAGCTCGAACGAGTGTCGGGGGGCGCGTACGCGCACGCGACGCACTACGAGGCCGTCCCGGTCGAGGCGTTCGCCGAGCTGCTCGCCGCCGTTCCCGAGGCGCTCATGAACTCCGCCGTCTTCGTCGACATCGGCTGCGGGATGGGACGCGCCCTGTTGCTCGCGTCGGAGCATCCGTTCAAGCAAGTGCTCGGAATCGAGCTGTCGCCGGCCCTGCACGCGATCGCCCGCGAGAACGTGGCGATGGCGCGAGGGCTGCGGAGGCGCTGCCGCGACGTGCGGTTGCGCCGCGGCGACGCACGGCGATTCCGCTTCCCGAAAGGCGACCTCGTGGTGTTTCTCTACAATCCGTTCGATCACGAGGTATTGCGCGCAGTGCTCGAGCGCATCGTGGGATCACGGCGTGCGGGCGACCGAGCGATGCTGCTCTACCACGTCGCGGTGCATCGCGACGTCGTCGCCGAGTATGCAGGTGACATCCTCCACGACGGCCCAGCGGGTCTCGTGGTAACGCTACGCGTTGCCTAGCATGTCGCGATTGCGCTGGGAATACACGTTGAGCAGGATTCCCATCGCGGCAAAGTCGGTAAGCAGGGCGGAGCCGCCGTACGACATGAACGGCAGCGGAATGCCCGTGATCGGCATGATGCCGATGGTCATGCCGACGTTCACGAGCACGTGAAAGAGCAGCATGCCGACGAGGCCGGCCGACAGCAAGAAGCCGAAGCGGTCGCGCGCGGCAAGCATCGCGCGAACGCCGCCGTAGAGCACCGCGGCGTACAGCAACAGCAAAACGGCGCTCCCCGTGAATCCCCACTCTTCTGCCAGCACCGTGAAAATAAAATCGCGCGAGTGCTCTGGGACGAAGTTGAGCTGCGTCTGCGTGCCGTGGTAGAGCCCGCGGCCGAACCACTCGCCGTTGCCGACGGCGATCTTCGACTGATCCAGATTGTAGCCGGACCCTTGAGGGTCGGCTTTCGGATTGAGGAAGACGAAGAGTCGAGCGCGCTGGAACGGCTTCAGCACGGCGTTCGTGCCGATGGCCCCCGCGGCGACGACCAGCAACGCGAGCGCGTAGATGCCGAAATCGCCGAGCTTGGGCAGCGCGAAGAAGAGCTCGACGGTGAGGATCGCCAGCAGCACGAGCGACGTGCCGAGGTCCGGTTGCTTGAGGATCACGAGGGCGGGAATCGCGACCGTCAGGAGCGGCTTCCACAAGTCCTGCAGATTCTCGTAGGTGCCGCGGCAGAGGACGGCGGCGAGCGAGATCGCGATCACGAGCTTCGCGGGTTCCGACGGCTGAAACGTTCCGAACGGACCGAGCGAGATCCAGCGCTGCGCGCCCATCGCCGTGTGGCCGCCGCGCAGGATGAAGAGCAGCAGGAGCAGGTTGATTGCGTAGAGTCCCGGCGCCCAGCGCCGCCACGCTCGATAGTCCACGAGCGAAACGGCGATCATGATCGCGACGCCGAGCGCCAGATAAACGAGTTGCTTCTGAAACTCGCCGGCGGCGTCAGGCGAACGCAATCCGGCCGAGCGGATGCAGACCAGTCCGATGAACGCGATGAGCAGTCCGCCCAACGCGAGCACCCAGTTGAAGTTACGAAAGTAACGCCTCGTATCGCTGGCAAGCGCTAAGACCGCCACGACAGGAGATTACGATACGGCCGGAGCCGTCGATGCTTGGGTCTGATTCTTTTTGCGGCGGCGGCGCTTGCGCGGCGGCTTCGCTTCACCGTCGCTCGCCGTCGCAACTTTCTTGGACGACTCGACCTTCGCCGGCTCCGGCGGTGCGGCGGGTTCGGCCTTGCCGTTGGGGCGGTTCACCGAGATAATCGGGATGTTCGCGAGCAGTGCGAGCGTGCGATCCTGGCGTTCGAAGCTCACCTCGATGTGTTCGCGATCGACCTCGACGTGGCGCGAGATCACCTCGACGAGCTCGTGTTTCATTTGCTCGATCATCTCCGGCGCGAGCTCGAGGTGATCGGTCATCAGGACGAGGCGCAGCCGCTCCTTCGCGGTCGCGCTCGAGCCTTGGTGGCCGAAGAGCCGCTTGAGAAACTCGATCATGAGCGCTTCCTTCCAACGAGCGATCCGATCCGCTCGAACAGCGTCGGCTTCGCGGCCGGCGGCATCGGCGCCGGGACGTCGTCGCCCGCGAGCCGCGCCGCGAGCGCGTGATATGCCGCTCCGGTCGCGTTCTCTTTGTGCAGCGCGAGCGGTTCACCGCGATTCGTCGTGACGATGATCTCGGGCTCGTCGGCGATGACGCCGAGCAGCGGCAGGCGCAGGATCGCGTTGACGTCATCGACCGAGAGCATCTTTCCTTTCCTCACGAGCTGCGGACGCAGACGATTGATCACGAGCTGCGGACGGAAGCGGTTTCCCAGCAGGCCCACGACGCGATCGACGTCGCGCACCGCTGACACCTCGGGCGTGCAAACCACGATCGCCTCGTCTGCGCCGGCGACCGCGTTTTTGAAGCCCAGCTCGATGCCGGCCGGGCAGTCGATCAAGACGTAGTCGAAGCGCTCGCGCAGCGCGGCGACCAATGCCTGCATCTTAGGCGTCTCGACGTCGTCCTTCTCGCGCGACTGCGCCGCGGCGAGCAGAAATAGATTCTCGCTGTGTTTGTCGCCGACCAGCGCTTCGTCCAGCATGACGCGGTCCTCGAGCACGTCGAGCAGATGGTGCGTGACGCGGCTCTCCAGACCGAGCACGATGTCGAGATTGCGGAGTCCGACGTCGGCGTCAATCATCACGACGCTCGATCCTCGGCGCGCGAGCGCCGTGCCGAGATTGGCCGTCGTCGTGGTCTTGCCTACGCCGCCTTTTCCCGACGTCAGCACGATCGCGCGGCCCAGCTTGGCTGGTGCGGCGCTCGCCTCCCGCGCGGACTGAATCGACTCGACTTGATGCACGCTGTTACCCCGCTTTCAGTGCGTCCAGGAGGCGCCCGAGGAAACCCTGCCCGTCGAAGCTCGTGAACGGCACGAGCTCTCCCTCGAGGCGTCTCGCGATCTTGTCGTAGATGGCGCGAAGCCGGTTCGTGTCGCTCAGCACGACCGGTTCGCCGCGGTTAGTGGTATCGATGACCTCTTCGTCGTCGGGAACGATGCCGAGCAGCTCGATCGACAGCACGTCGCACACGTCGTCCACCGAGAGCATGTCGCCGCTGCGCACCATCTCCGGGCGCAGGCGGTTGACAATCAGCCGGATCGGCTTGCCGCTCGCGGCGATCTTTCCGACGACGCGGTCGGCGTCGCGGATCGAGCTCACCTCCGGCGTCGTGACCACGATGGCTTCCTCCGCACCGGCGACCGCGTTGCGAAAGCCCGTCTCGATCCCCGCCGGCGAGTCGATCAGCACGTAGTCGGCCTGCTCCGCCGCGCGCTCGACGATGGACGAGAACTGCTCCGGCGTGATCGCGTCTTTCTCGCGCGTCTGCGCGGCCGGGAGGATCGACAGTGATTCGAAACGCTTGTCCTTGATCAGCGCTTGACGCAGCTGGCAGCGGCCCTCCGCGACCTCGACGAGGTCGAAGACGATGCGCTTCTCCAATCCGAGCACGAGGTCGAGATTGCGCAAGCCGATGTCCGCGTCGATCAAAATCACGCGATGTCCGCGCTTGGCGAGCGTGGCGCCGAGATTCGCCGTCGTCGTCGTCTTGCCGACGCCGCCCTTGCCGGACGTGAGGACGATCTTACGCGCGCTCATGCCGGCGCGGCTCCCGCGCGCTCGGCCTCGCCGAGGCGATCGAGCGGCAGCACGACGATGCCTCCGTCGCGTGCGAGCGCCGCTTCGGGCGTCGCCGCGCGGCGCGGCGTGTTCTCTTGTTCGGTCGCGATGAACGTCGCGATTCGCAGCTGCGTCGCGGCTAAATCGAGCGCGTAGATGCGCGCGCTCTCGTCGCCTCCGGCGCCGGCGTGCGCGATGCCCCGCAGGCGCCCGAACACCACGATGTCGCCCGTCGCAACAAGCTCGGCTCCGGGGTTCACATCGCCGACGACGACGATGTTTCCGGTGTGATGGAGCACCTGGCCGCCGCGCAGCGTCCCGGGATGGTAGAGCGTGCCCGCCGCCGCCTCCACGACGTGCAGCGCGGGCGGACGCGCGCTACGCGTCTCGGTTCGCGCACGCGGGACGCTGGGGTCGCCGCGCCGGCGGCGTTGCGCGATGTCGCCGCGCGCTCCGGCGAAGTCGGCCACCAGCGAGCGCGCGGCATCGGAAAGACCCACCTGGCGCTCCGCCGGCGCGACCGGCTGCACCGAGGGCACCGCGGACGTCGCCGCCGCCTCTTCGTAGTCCAGGCCTCGCTCGCG
Source organism: Vulcanimicrobiota bacterium (assembly GCA_963722595.1). Classification (GTDB taxonomy): domain Bacteria; phylum Vulcanimicrobiota; class Vulcanimicrobiia; order Vulcanimicrobiales; family Vulcanimicrobiaceae; genus Cybelea. The sequence goes on from CAVRNN010000001.1 coordinate 1,535,217, forward strand.
CGCGAGACCCTCGAGGCCGTCGGCGCTCCCGGAGAGGGCTCGCAGGCTGATCCCGGCGCCGTTCAGCACGCTGCGCAGGCGGGCGAGGACCGCATCGGAGGGGCAGGCATCGCCGAAATTGGCGACCGCAGACGAGCCGCGATAGAAGCTGGGCTGGTCGGCGAGGCGAGCTTCCAGCTCGTCACAGGCCTCCTCGAAGTCGCGTTCTGATAGCGAGACTTCAAGGCCATCCCGCCTTCCGCGCAACAGAGTCACGCAGGCCTGTGCGAGGAGAATTCGGATTAATCCCCCTCGGTATCCACAAATGACTCGCAACTTATTGGGGCTTCTCCACATATAATACACAGTGACCGGGCGTAGACTGGACTGGGCTCGTCCGTTAGAGGAACCAAACCGTATGCTGCGTCGCACCATTCCGCTTCTCGTCATCGTCTCACTGCTGATGGCTATGAATCCGGCGCGCGTTTCCGCTATGTCCACGCAGGCCGAGATCCAACTCGGGCAGGAGGAGGACCAGCAGATAGTTGCGAGCAGCGTCGTCGAGACCGATCCGCTGCTCAACGCCTACGTGCAAGGCGTGGCCGACAACCTTTGGAATCAGGTCGCGCGCAAGGACGTCCCATACTCCGTCAAGATCCTCAAAGACACGCAGATCAACTCGTTCGCGACGATGGGCGGCTTCGTGTATATCAACGAGGGCCTCGTCGACTTCGTCCAGTCGGACGACGAGCTGGCAAGCGTTGTCGGCCACGAGACGGGACACATCGAGCGCCGCCACGTGTTGACGATGTACTCCAAGGCGGAAATCCTTAACATCCTGTTCGGCATCGCATCGATCTTCTCGCCGATCATTTATGAGTTCGGCGGCCTCGCCGAGGCGGGACTGATGGCGAAGGTTTCGCGGGAGGACGAAATCCAGGCCGACCGGTACGGCCTGCAGCTGATGTCGCGCGCCGGCTACGATCCCGAATCGATGGTCACGATGATGGCGCATATGAGCGTGTTGGAAGACGAGCACAACGACGCCGTCAGCAAGTATCTCGAGGATCACCCGGATTCGAAGGCGCGCATCGCGCACCTGATGGGATATCCCGAGCTCGATCCGGCGACTGTGACGCCGACCCAAGAACTGGTACAGGCATCGAGCGACGAGGAGCGCGCGCGCTACGACTTCTCGCGTCTGCGCCTCGACCAGATCCTCAAACAAGACCCGCACAGCTCGCAAGCCCTCCTCGACCTGGGGCAGTCCGAGCTCGCGCTCGGCCTCCCGAGCAAGAGCGAGCAGACGCTGGCAGAAGCGGCACAGCTCGGGAACCCCGTGACGAAAGCGACGGCCGACGCGCGCCTCGCGGCGCTGCGCCAGATGGAAGTTCAGCGCGTGGTGCTCACCAAGCCGAACCTGCCGAAGCTGCAGACCGCGGTTGCGGCCGCGCAGGCGGCGCACGTGCAGAACGCGGGCGAGATCCAGGCGCGCGAGACCGAGGGGAAGGATCAGCTCAAGTCGGTGCAGAGCCGGCTGGAGACGCTTCAATACGAAGTACCCGACCTGAGCCGGGTCAACGTGCGGCATGGCTCGCGCGTCGAGGCGATCGTCAAGAACCTCAACACGATGACGCGTTCGGTCAACAGCGCGCTCCAAGACGCGGGCGGCGACTCGAGCCCGATCGGCGGCGTCGGCTCGCTCGAGAAAAACAAGGAAGCCGGATTGCTCAAAGAGAGCGCCGACATCTATGAGGAGATGCTCGCGCCGTTCGCGATGACGCCGATTCCATCGGAGTCGCTCGCAATATTGCCGTCGTACCCCCAGATGATCAACGAGCTGTCGCTGGCCGACGGCGAGATGCTGCGCGCGGTCGACGCCGCGCGCGCCTCAATGACGACGCTCGATCAGTCGCTGGGCGATCTCGACGAGTTCCTCAAGGCGCTCAATCAGGTTCAACTAAGCTTCAACGGCGACATCAGCCTGAGCGAGTACGCCACGCTGTTGCCGATGATGAAGAAGACGGTAGACGACTTCAATACGGCCGCGACCGAAGCGTCACAGGGCTCGCAACTCTTCAACCTGGCGCGGTCGCGCCAGCTCTCGACGCGAATCACGCTGCTCGGGCTCGGCACGTCGCCGCAGCTCTACTCGACGCTGCAGTACGCGCTGCAGAAGCGATTCGGCAGCGAAGGCGTCAGCTACCGAACGATGCTCCGCGACGGGCTGACGCCGGGCGATGTGGCGGCGGCGACGATCATCGCCTCGGACATCAAGAGCACGCCCGAAGACGTGATCGAGCAGGCGAAGACGAACGGTCAGACGGTCATCGACGTGGCGAACATGCACAAAATGCACGCGTGGCCGCTGGAGATCTTCATGGGGCTGGTTTATCTCGACTACACGGACGATCCGGTGAAAGAGCTGCGTAAGGCCGACGGGACGCTAGCCGTCGACCTGAATAAGCTCGGACTGTAGTCGCGCTCGATGGCTGTAGCGGGGAACGCGGGCAAGGTCTTTTCGATCCTGCGTAAGGGCATCGACGTGCGCTCGATCGGCGCGCACGTTCGCAAGCCCTTCCGCTTCCTGCTTTGCGGCGATCCCGGGCTGATCGCCGAGCTGCGCGCGCTGCTGCTGCGCGGTCACGAGGACGACGCGATTCCGCTGTCGGCTGCAGCGTGCCTCGAGACGATTCACCCCGACGCGCCGCTGGTGACGAACCCGAAAGAGGTGCGCGCGATCGTGTTCCTCGGACGGCGCGGTGACTTGGCAGGTGCAGATTTGAGCTCGCTGCGCGTGCTGCGCGTTCCGATTCTCGCAGTCACGGTGGATCCGGAGGCACCTGCATCGGGACCAGCGACCCCTCCGAAGGGCGGAGACTGCGGCGAATACGTCGTGCCCGCGATTGTGCGCGAGCACCTGCGCGGCCGGTTCTTCCCCCATTTGGTGGAGTCCGCGGGGGGCGCGGAGATCGCGGTCGGGCGGAACCTGCCGATGCTACGCGACACGGTGGCGACCAAGCTCACGCGCGACGCGGCGAACAACGCGCTGAAGGTGGCGCTCGCGAGCGCGGTGGTGGACCATGTTCCGGTAATTGGGCTCGTGCTCGGGGCGTTTGCGTCGGCGGGCGACATGGTGGCGATCACGGGCATTCAGGTGATGCTGATGCTGCACATCGACGCTGTCTACGGCCGCGATCCCGACGTGCAGCGAACGTGGCAGTTACTACCGGTGATCGGCGGCGGCTTTGGCTGGCGTATGATCGCACGCGAGCTCGTGGGTTTCGTTCCGGTTGCAGGCATCGCCATCAAGGGAGCGATCGCGTACGCGGGCACGATCGTCGTCGGCGAGGGCGTGACCTTCCTGCACGAGCACGGCCACACGATGACCAAAGGCCAAGCCGCAGCGCTCTACGAGCGAACGAAGAACGACGCTCTGCAGTTTACCCGCGAGCTGATCGGGCGGCTGCGTAAGTAATTTTACGGCCTAGGTGCCGTCAGCTCTCAACTGCGTAACCCTCAACGACCAGAAGATCGGTGCTGCTGAGCCGTTGGCGTAGCGCTTTTGCCGGAGCGTACTCCTCGGAGTGCCACCATTGCTGAGCCTTCTCGTACGAGGGGAACTCGAGGACCACGATCCGCGTCGGCGTCCACGATCCCTCCAAGACCTTCATCTGGCCGCCGCGAACGAGGTAACGCCCTCCATATTGTGCGACCGTCTGCTGCGCCATTTCCTTATAGCGCTCGTACTCTTGCGGGTGCTTTGTGTCGACGTTGACGATAACGTAGGCCGGCACGTCACGCGCTCGCAACACCAAGCTCGTCGAGCTGCTGCGAAATCGATTTTATAGCGGCTTCAATCGATTGACCGTTTCCCGAATCGCGATTGGCCGCCGTCATTAACCGATTTTCCCAGTCCTTGAGCGCGGGTTTTCCCGGGTCCATAATTCTCTGAAGGCCCGAGCTGCCGGTTCGGACCTTGCGGCAACCGTCTGCTTTGGCCCATTCTCCCCCGACTCTGCGGCCAAGCGACGTGAGGTCGCTATCGACCGTAGAGCGTGCGCCGGGATCGGTAACGTGCGACAAGATCGTCTGACTGTCGGCGAACCAGCCGGTAGCTCCGCGCCTGCCAAAATAGAAATCGTGCACACGTCCCCAATAGTTGTTCCAAGATTGAAACTCCGCAACGCACGAGTCGGACTGCCAAATAGCGTTAAAGCTGTCTTGCCATGATGCTAATGTCGCTGCGTCGTCCGCATAACATCGCTGGCCCGTGACGCTTAGACTGAGGAGAATTGCAGCTCCGCCAATAAGGAAACTTCTAAAATATACCTGCATCAAGGCACCTCCGAAACGCGGCAAAGGACAGCGTCGTAACAGCAGAATAGCTTGCCCGCACCTTCTTGGCAAGTCGTCTCTCGATCGCTGCTCGCCTGCGGCAGCGAGGATCGGACTTGCTGGCACCGAGCATACGGCGTAACATGAGCTCGAGGGCCGGGTGGTGTCGTGGAGGGATTCCGAGAATGTTTCGCTCGTTTAGCCACATCCCGTTCCAGGCGGTCAAGATGTTGCCCAGTGGGGGAGACCCGAAGCTGCCGAGAGATGCACTGTTGTTTCAATTCGTTCTGTGTGCGATCGGTCTAATTGGTGGTTTGGTCTTCCTCGGCGTCGGCGTCTTCCTCACGGTCAAAGGCCTTACCGGAAACATGACCTTCGGATTCACGTTACCGGGAATTTCGGCACAGCTCAGTAATGCCGGGCCCGGGCTCGTCGTCGCAGTAATCGGCCTAATGATTGCGCTTGCATCCCTTTATTTTTACAACGTTACGTTCGCAGATGACAAAAGCGCTAAGGAAACCGAGCAAAAGTAACTAGCTACTTGATAACGCCCTCGATCGGGGAGGCCGACGCGGCATTGCCCAGGGCTTTGACGCCGAAGATGGTTTCGATAGTTCTCAAGACGCTATAGTGGTTGATGTTTTGATTGTACTGGCCGGGGTTCACATTGCCGGCGAGGATCGTCGCGATCTGGTTCCCCGCGCCCCCGTCGTTTTCATCAAAGGTGAGAATCAATACCCCGCCGTTGGCGGAATCCCATGATATGAGTTCCGGCAGGTTCTCTGAGGCCCACGTGTCCCCGGTGGCTATCGAACAGTCGTGCATATCGTTGCACATGTTCGGCGTTATCCAGACGAATCGCGACGGCGGCCGGCTCAAGGGTTTGCGATAGACGACGCTGTCTTTCCTCGGTACTTTCGTGAAGTCGGCCCAGGGCACGTGCTTGCGCATGTAAAGATAGCCGCTCGCAAGATGATCGGGGCGCGCTTGGCAGCCCTCGAAACCGTCTCGCAGCATGCTCTCGGCATAGCCCGTAAATGAAAAGCCGGCCTTGATGAGCTCGCTTCCCAGACTAGCCGCGTTGAAGCTGACGGGGCAATTGTCGCCGGTTATGCCCTGCGTCGATCCGCTAAAGAGCGCAAGGTAGTTCGGCTGGCTCGGATGGGTGATCGCGTGGCTATTCGTCATGCTCGCCCACGTCTTAGCCAAGCCGTTGATATACGGCGCGTTCGGGTTGCCGATGATATCGCCATACGATTCGTTTTCGAAGATGACGAGCCGCACGTACGTCGTCGTGTAGGAAGCCCGCTTGGTCCCCACGTCACCCTTCGACAGGCTCAGGGTGACACCCGGGCTCAGGGTGACACTGGGAGCGATTGCGCCGGCAGTGTTGCAGCCCGCTAACAACAAGCCGAGCACGAATGACATTGCGGCACGGCTAAACGTCATGGTTGCTTCTTCCCTTTTAAAGGCGTTCGAGTAGCGACTCGTCGTCCAAACCTCGCAGCGCTTCCGGTACCCGCTCGCGAACGGGCTGCACCAGCTGCGCAGCAATCGCGGCGCGCCGCTGCGGCGTTAGCGTATCGCGGCGCTCGAGAAAGCGCCTGATCAACGCGCGCTCGCGGCCGGAGAGATACGCTGTCGGCGCGTAACCGGCATCGTCAACGCCGTCGCCGAAGATCTCGCCCTCGAGGTCGAATCCCTCGCGCCGGACGCGCACGTCGAAGTAGTAGATCGCGAGTATCAACGCCGAGAACGGCAGAAACGCGCAGCGCACGATCGAGTCGATTGCGACGTAGGCTGCGGGCCAGCGCCCCAATCCCAGAAACGCCAGCGTGTCCACAAGCCCCGCGGGTACGGTCATCACCGCGCCGGCGGAGATCGAGCAGAGCAGAGCGCGGCCGAACTGAGGGCGCGTGAATATCCGCGACACCGCTTGACGCACCGCATCTCCGACGCTGTACCCTTCGATGACGATCCCAAAGAAGGCGAACGCGCCCGTGACGAGGATCAAGGCGAGCGCCAAGAATATCGCGACGATGGCCACCAGTGCGATGATCGGAACGATGAATACAAGTACCGGCGAAACCATCACGCCGACGATCAATGGGACCGACACGACCAAGACCGTCACGACATAGCAGACGACGAGCACGCCGAGTGCCATCGCGAGAACCCCCAGGATCGCAGGCCAGCACGCGAAAACCGGCCGGTACGCGGCGCCGACGTCGATCGGCTCGTTGCGATACACGTACGAAGTCCCGACGGCCACCGCGCACGTCGCAAACGACATAACCAAATATCCTACCAGTACGGAGATGACCGTCAGCGCGATTGTCGTCGGCGAATCGAAGATCGTCGGGAAGCGTTCAGTGCCGAGACGCTCGGGATGCTGCCACACCGCGATCATCGCGTCCAACTGCGGTCCCTCGAACCGCAGCATGACGTACTGAACTATGGCCAGCGGCACGATCGCAAACAACGCGATGCCGACGAATGCGCGGAAGTGCCGCGTGTAAAGGTTGATCGCACGGTCGAATATGTCGCCGAGATCGAGCGGACGAACCTCCATCGGCTGCGCCTTCTGGCAAGGCGATCGCAAAACCCCCGAGGAACGAGCGCCGTAACAATGCTGCTCGGAACGATCGACGCGCTGCGGCGCTACCCCATCAAGAGCCTGGCCGGCGAGACGCTCGAGTCCGCCGAGATCGGCGAAGCGGGCGTCCCCGGCGATCGCGCGGGCGCGCTCTTCGTGAGGTCCGGTTCCGCCCGCATGGGCAAGACGTATCGCGGTAAGGAGCACGACCGGCTCCATCTCGCCGCGACGGCCGGCGCCGCACGCGCCGCCGCGGCCGACCGCGGCGTTGACGTGGAGCTCCGGTCCGGCGGGAATTTCTTCGACGACGCGCCGGTATCGCTGATCGTCGACCGTTGGCTCGACTCGCTCAGCGGGCACGTTGGGTATGCCGTCGAGTGGCAGCGCTTTCGACCCAACATCTTCGTCCGCGCCGCCGATGGATTTTGCGACGAGGAATCCGCGCTGGCGGGCGATGAGCTCGAGCTCGGAAGCGTCCGCCTGCGCGTGCGCTGCCCGATCGAGCGTTGCGTGGCCGTTACGTATCATCCGCGCGGCGCCACGAGCGATCCGCGAATTCTGCGCTTTCTCGCGCAGCAGCGCAACGCGTGGCTCGGAATCTACTGCGACGTCGTGCTACCCGGCATGGTGCGCGTGGGAGACGAAGTAACGAGGCGTCGCGAAAGCGACGCCTCGGCCCACACCCGGTGAGGGTTTGAGCTTAGATCACGCGACCAGATTCCGCACTAAATAAGCTGCGTTAGACCAGGCGGCACTGCCAATCGGAATTTACATCGTGCGACGGCCTTCGAGGGCCTTGGCTATCGTCATCTCGTCGGCGTAGTCGAGGTCGCCCCCGATCGGCAAGCCGTACGCGAGGCGGGTTACGACGACGCCGAGCGGCTGCAGCAGGCGCGAGAGGTAGAGTGCCGTCGCCTCGCCTTCGGCATTGGGATTCGTCGCGAGGATGATTTCGCGCGGCTCTTCTCTCCCGATGCGTTCGACCAGCTCTTTGAGATGTAGCTGCGCCGGCCCTATGCCGTCCATCGGCGATATCAGGCCGCCGAGCACGTGGTAGCGGCCCTTGAACGCGCCGGCGCGCTCGATCGCGTACACGTCTTTGGCCTCGGCCACGACACAGATCGTCGTGGCATCGCGCCGCTCGTCCGTGCAGAACTCGCACGGATCGGTCTCTGCGAGCGAATAGCAGATCGAGCAGAACACGACGTTGTCTTTGACGGCCATGATCGCCTCCGCGAGGCTCTGCGCCTCGTGGCGCGGCCGGTTCAACAGATGAAACACCAAGCGCGCCGCCGTTTTCGGGCCGATCGTGGGTAACTTGCTCAGCTCGTTGATCAGCGCGGCGACGGGGCTCGCAACCGTCGTCACATCAGCCCGGGAATGCGCATCCCGCCTGTCACCGACGACATGCGCTTCTGCGCGGCGTCGCTCGCCTTACCCAGCGCGTCGTTGACGGCGACCGTCACGAGATCTTCCAGCGTCTCCACATCCTCGGGATCGACGGCCTCCTTGCCGATATGCACCCGTTTGATGCGCTGATCGCACGTGGCTTCGACCGTCACCGTGCCGCTTCCGGCGCTGCCGGTCACGACTGTGTTCGCGAGCTCCTCTTGAGCCTTCGTCATCTCGGCCTGCATCTTCTTGACCTGGGCCATCAAATGTGCCTGATTCATCTATCGAATTCTTCTCTGTGCGTAGTCGAAGAGCGCATCGGCGTCCTCCGTTCCTTTTGTGCGAGCGGCGTTGCCGTCCACGCGCAGCCGCACTTGCAGCGTCACGCCGAGCACGTCGGCTATCGCCGCCTCAATGATCTTAGCGTGATCGCGCAGCGCGTCCGCGCTCCACGCATCGGGAAGCTTCAACACGAGAGCGTCGTGTTCGATGCCCTCGATCGCAGCGCGCGACAACGGCGCGCGCAGTGACTGGCGCTCTCCTTCGACCTTCCCGCGAATGCTCTGCCACGCCGCGCGCACTCGCTGCACCGAGAGCATCGGAGCATCGTTGCGTCTCGGCGGCTCGCTCGCGTTCTTTGCCGCAGCGCGTTTCGCCGATGCAGGCGCGGGTGCGGATGCGGGGCCTTCTTCGAGCGCGCTCACGCGCGTCGCCAGCGCGTCGAGCGTCGGATCCTCCGGAGTAAAGATGAAGCGCAGGAGCGCCGTCTCGAGCTCGAGGCGGGCATTTCCGCCCGTGCGGGCGAGGCCGAGCGCCTCGGTGAAGCTGCGAAGTGCGCGCACGAGCATCGCTTGTGAAACGGCCGCGGCCCGAAGGCCGGTCCGCTCCGCGTCATCGGGCGCGAGGTCGCGCGCGAGAAGCCCGGGATCGATGCGCGCGACCAGCAGGTTTCGAAACTCCGTGATCAGCGAGCGGATCAGTACCTGGAGATCCGCCCCCGCATCGCTGGCCTCCTCGACGATCGAGAGTGCATGCATGGCGTCTCGCGCGACCACCGCTTCGACGAGACCGTGGGCGAACTCACGTCCGCTCGAGCCGAACGCCAGCTCCACCGTTGCGGGATCGGCCTGGGCGCCCGCCGAGAACGCGGCCACCTGTTCGAGCATCGTCAGAGCGTCGCGAAGGCCGCCCTCTGCCCGATAGGCGATAGCGGCCAGGGCCGCGTCGTCGATCGCAATGTTCTCCCCGCACGCGATCTCACGCAGCTTCTCGATCATCACGGGCACCGCGATCCGACGGAACGCATAGCGCTGGCAACGCGAGAGGATCGTCACGGGGAGCTTCTCGGGCTCGGTCGTCGCCAAGATGAACAAGGCGTGGGGCGGCGGCTCCTCGAGGGTCTTCAGGAAGGCGTTCGCGCCCTCTTTCGTCAGCATGTGAGCCTCGTCGATGATGTAGACCTTCATGCGCATCGTCGCCGGAGCGAATTTTACCGCCTCGCGCAGCGCGCGAATTTCATCGATTCCGCGGTTACTCGCGGCGTCGATCTCGAGCACGTCCAGCGCCGTCCCAGCGAGCATGGCACGACAATTCTCGCAGGTATTGTCCGGGGCGGCTGTGGGCCCATTGACGCAATTGACGCAGCGTGCGAGAATCTTGGCGGCCGAGGTCTTTCCCGAGCCCCTTGGCCCCGAAAACAGGTAGGCGTGGGCGAGCTTTCCGCTCTCGATCGCCGCGGTAAGCGTGCGAACGACCGCGTCTTGGCCGACTAGGCCGGCGAACGTGCGGGGGCGCCAGGTGCGGTACAGGGACACGGCGCTGAAGTTTAGCAGGCCGTTTCGTGGTGCCTGCCGGAGGGTATGGTTGCAACGGGTCGGTCAGGAGAACGGTTATGAGAGTTGCTTCCCAAGCAACGGTGCTTGGCTAATTTGGGATCGGAATATGTGATGGTGCACGCGGATCTGCACGCAGCGCTTCGAGATAAATTCGGTTTCGCCGGATTCTATCCCGGCCAGGAGGAGGTCGTCTCCCGAGTTCTTCGTGGCCAGGACACGCTAGCGATTCTGGCGACGGGCGCGGGCAAGAGCCTCACGTACCAGCTCCCTGCTCTCCTGCTCGAGGGCACGACCGTCGTAGTAAGCCCTCTGATCGCGTTGATGAAGGACCAGCTCGACATGCTGCGGGATCGCGGCATAACCGACGTCGTCGCGCTCAACTCGACGCTGTCCGAAGATCAAGAAGCGCGGGCGCGCGAGCGCATCCACTCCGGCACCCTGCGCATCGTCTACACAACGCCCGAGAAGCTCGAGGACCAGGGCTTCCTCGACCTGCTGCGCTCCATCCGCGTGCCGCTGTTCGTCGTCGACGAGGCGCACTGCATCAGCCAGTGGGGACATGATTTCCGGCCGGCCTATCTCGCGCTGGGCGGGGTCATAGCGCAGCTGAAGCACCCGACAGTGCTCGCGCTTACCGCGACGGCGACGCCGTCCGTCCGCGAGGACATCCTGCACCAGCTCGGCATTGAGCAGGTGAAGCCGATCGTCCGCGGGTTCGACCGTCCGAACCTGATCTACGAGGCGCGCAAGGCCGATAAGGAGGCCGACAAGCTCAAGATCGTTACGTCGCTTTTCGCCGACGACGAGGCCCTCGATGGCACGGGAATCATCTATACCGCGACGATCAAGAACGCGCTCGAGGTGCAGCAGTATCTCACGCACGAGCTGGGCATTCCGGCCGCGGTGTACCACTCGAAGCTGCGCAAAGAGGACCGCACTTCCGTCCACAACCTGTTCATGGACGAGGCGATTCGCGCCGTGGTCGCGACCAACGCCTTCGGGCTCGGCATCGACAAGCCGAACATCCGTTTCGTCATGCACTACGATCTGCCGGGGTCGCTCGAGGCCTACACGCAGGAGGCGGGTCGCGCGGGCCGCGACGGGCTCCCCTCGCGTTGCATCCTCATCTATCGCATGAGTGATACGCGCGTGCAGAATTATTTCTTGACCGGGAAGTATCCCGACGTTGAAGAGGTGCAGCGCGTCTTCGGTACGATCGAGGTCTTTTGCGACCAGACCAACGGCGTTTCGATGGTCGATCTGCGCAAGATCTTGCAGCTCCCGCTCACGAAGCTCAAAGTCATCCTCGCACTACTCAAGAAGTCGGGCTACATCGAGCACGTCGGCAAGTCGGCCTACGGCCTGACCGAGGCCGTCCGCAAGCACCGTGACCTGATGCTCAACCTCGCGAACTACGAGACGAAGAAGTCCTACGATCAAAGCAAGCTCGCGATGATGTTGCAGTACGCGGAGACGACATCGTGTCGGCGCCGCTTCATCCTCAACTACTTCGGTGAGGACTTCGACCGCCTCAACTGTGGCGCGTGTGACAACTGCCTGCGCGCCGTCCGCAAGGGGCTCGACGAACGGGCCGCGACGGGCGGCTTCAAGATCGCCGACGTCGTGTGGCATCCCAAGTTCGGAACCGGTACCGTCGAGCGCGCGGAGCGGGACCTCGTTACCGTTCTCTTCCCGAGCGTCGGTTACAAGACGCTGTTGGCCTCGGCGGTACACCACGCCGAAGCGCAAATTGCCTAGCGCGGCGCCCTTTCGCGCCGCGCTCCCGATAGCGGCTTGCGCGGCCCTGCTCGCCGCCGACCCTCTTCCGACCCCCTCACCGACCCCGCCCGCCTCGCCGGCACCCTTCTCTTCGGCCTCGATGTCGCCCGCGACACCGGCACCGGTCGGCTCGCCTACGCCGACGCCGCCGCCGCTTTCGATCGCACCCGCCGCCGCGACGGTCGGAGTGGGCAGCGCCGTGAACCTGACGGTCGGCTCCGCGATCAGCCCGATCGCCGCGACTGTGCGCGACCCGTCGATAGCGGCCGTCTCGGTCGATCAGCCGTCGCAGCGAGTGGTCGTCGTCGGCAAGGAGCCCGGCGCGACGAGCGTCCACATCAGCGACGCCCGCAACGTCAGCAGCGATGTGCAGGTGCGCGTCGCGTTTTACGCCGGTTCGATCGCCGGGCACGTGACGATGCAGCTGACGGGAGATCCGGCCTCGGCGCAGTTCGTCCGCGAGCAGGCGGCGCAGGCCGTACGGGACGCCGCGCAACGCCGGCCAGACGCGCAGGTGATCGTGTCGTCGGACGACGTGCCGTTCCGCGGCAACCTCGAACAGGATGACGTGACGGCATTCGACGTCCCGGTTTTGATCCAGGGCAACAACGACATCGAGGTAGACGGGTCGACGCGCGTCGACGCGCAGAATGTCGCCGTGCCGCGCATCTCGCCCAACTCGCTCATGGTCAGCGATTACCCCGAGCGGCTCACCGAGAACGGCACGCTCTTCACCGCAGACCTCCGATCCGAACAGCCGTCGCGCTTCCTCTATTTTCACTACAATCCGCGCGGGCAGCCCGACCGCCGGATCGTGCTGCGCGCGGAAAACCTTTCGCGCGAACCCTCGATCGTACAGTTCATCAGCGGCCGCGGCGGACCGTCCTCAAACGAGATGGACGTCGGTCATACCGCGACGCGGCGTTTCCTCGTCAATGTCGTGCAGAATCAGGGGCGCCTGCTGACGATCGGCGCCAACACGTCGATCAACATCGTCGCACAAGACCTTCCCGCCGGGAGTATCGTCTGCAACCTGCTGCAGCTGCGCGTCCTCTCCGGCGGCAACGTGCACCTGACCCTGTTCGCGCAGGACGCGAGCAACAGCCCCGACGCCGACGTCGCTAGCACGGAACTGCTCCAGTACGGCCACATCCATGCGCGCGGGATCTATCCGATCGCCGAGTTTCACTTCGCGACGCAGTGGCACGTCGACGAGGATTATCTCGAGCTGCCGATCGGGCAGCTGCCGCTGCCGAATCACATGCAGGGCCAGGCACTCTCGGGTGACTACGGCGTGCTGCAGTCGTTTGTCGTCAACATCGAAAACCCGCTCTCGACGCCGCAATCGGTCGCGATCTACGAGAATCCGCGCGGCGGACGCTCTACCGGTACCTATTTGATCGACGGCGTGCTCGTGCAGTCGCATCAGGTTCCGCCATACTCTCGCTACAAGGTGCGCCAGTATGTCGTGCCGGCCCACGGCTTCGTGCGCGTCGCGATCGTCACGATGCCCGAAGCCGGCTCTAGCCTACCGCTGAAACTCATCTTCGCGCCAGACGACGGCAGCGTTTCTCCGGGCGCACCGGGCTCGCCTATTTACTAGCTATTCCGCGTCCGGGATCCGATAGTCGGGCGGCTGGTGCAGAAAAAACTGCGCGTCGTACGGCGCACGAATCTTGCTGAATCTGCGCGGCGGCTGATTGAAATCGAAGCAATCTTTCTCCGGGGAGGTGGCCCTCCGATCGCTCCTTGAGAGGCGCCCGAGACCAAACTGATCCTCGACGAACTTCAAAATGCTTCCGTGCTCGTAATGAACGTGCGAGACGTAGCCTTTCTTGGCGTACGGAGAAATGATGAGCATCGGAAGGCGGAACCCCAGGCCGTCGTAATCGACATACGCCGGAGGCTCGGGATCGTACCAACCGCCGTAATCATCCCAAAAAACGAATATTGCCGTCGATTGCCAGTACGGAGACTCGCCGATGGCGTTGACGACCGCGGCGACCCAGGAGGGGCCCGTCTTGGAGTAGCAGCCGGCGTGGTCGGAGTTGGCACAGGTCGGCGTGACCCATGTCACGCTTCGCAAATTGCCTTTCGCTACGTCCGTCAAAAACTGCGAAGGCGGGGTGAACATATCACTGCTCCAGTCGGGTCCGTCGTAAATGTGCCTGATGGCCTGGTAACCGTTCCAACCGCTCCAAACCTTATAATACGAGGCGGCGTAGTAGGCCCACGGGATGCCGGCCTGGTCCAGCTCGTCGCCAAGTGTCGTCGGATCCCAGCACGGCTGCTCGTAACCGTGAGGAATTTGACGTTTGCGTCCCACCTCGGCAATCGTATCGCTCGGGCCGCCGCTGCAGCCCCAATCGCCGTACGGAAAGTTCACCGACTTTTCGGCCTGCGCCGAGATAATATACTGGTGTGAGACGAAGCTGCTTGCGTCGAAGTTTGATGAGTACATTTGATCGGCCAGCACGTATTGGTGGGCCATCTCAAAGTACGGCTCCGTCTCGCGGTGCGGAACGTACGCATACGAAGGGTACTTGATTGGACAGTCCGGCCTGCAGTAAAAATATTCCCTGTTGAAACCGTTCATCCGGCAATCCGTGCCTGGAATGCGCCCGGTGCCCCTGCAGGCCGCGAAAAACGACGCCGAATCGTGGGCAATATCCCACGACGTCTTCAGTGATATCGCCTGCAGCTTGATTCGCCGCCCAAAGGAATCATAGCCATACTCCGCGGTTTTGGCGCCCGGATAGCCATAAAAGAGGTTGTTGAACGAGCGATTTTCCTGAATGATGATGACGACGTGTTGGATCTTGCCACTCGCCGCCGGTGTAAGATGCGGCGGCGCGACTAGCACCGGCCCGAAATTTGTGATTTCGGCATCTCGACCGCCGCAGGCGCACAGGGTAAGCGCAAATACCGAGGCGATTAACCAGTGGACTCTTAGCATCACCGGTCTATTTCGATTAACGGCTCGAAACGCCGGTCAGGGACGATCCACATAATTGCGACGGCTACGATGATGGCGTCGGATGCGGCCGTCGAAACGAATGCGGCGCCGATCGCAATGAGATAGAGCGCGACAGAAATTCGTGCTTTCACGTCGACGCCCAGCGCTCGAGCGAACGGCGAATTCTTGCCGTTAACGGCCAGCAGCGCAGACTGGAGCATCCAATAAGCGACGCCGTCCAGCAAGAAGATCAGGCTGTACAGCACGGTAGGCCAGACCGCTGACGGATTGCGCCCAAGCCATGCCGTCGAAAACGGCACCAGCGACAGCCAAAACAACAAATGCAGGTTGGCCCACATGGCTCGACCGTCTATGCCTCGGCTTGCCCGCAGCATGTGGTGGTGATTGTTCCAGTATATGCCGACAAAAGCGAAGCTCACTGCGTATGTGGCGATGTTGGGAAGCACCGGCAACAGCGCTCGTAGGTCGGTCCCCTCGGGTGGCCGCAGCTCCAGCACCATGATCGTGATGATCACGGCGAGGACTCCGTCGCTAAAGGCCTCGAGTCGGTTTGTTTCCGTAAGAAACCTTTTCATCGGCTGATAGATTACGTCATCCGGGCGCAGAATACATCGAGGGAGCTAATGCCAGCGCGCGATGGATACGAATGGCGAGAGCAAGGGCCGTTCGGAGCCTTGGAGCCACGCCGGTATCACGTCGACTTCGCTAACCTGAGCGACGATATAATACGGCAAGTCTTTGAGCAGCTGCCGCTGGACGAAGGCGTACTCTCTTTTACGCGACGGACGATCGAACTCGACCCGCGCGCGGGCGAGGGCCGCGTCGACGTCGCGATTGCAGTAAAAGGCGTCGTTGAAACCGCCAGGCGGCTGTTGATCGCAGGCCAGCATCCACGCGACATCGGGGTCGCCGGCATCCTGGGACTGCGCCAGCCCAACCTGGAAGTGTGCCGTCTTGATCGGTCCGGTGTCCAAGAAGAACTCCTGAACGCTGTATCGCTTCCGCCTGACGTATCGTTCGGCTCGGCCGTCCCCGTATAATCCGCAAGTTGGTTCTCCAACCTGCGGCCGCCCTTGTAACGAATGCCGTCGGGGCCGGCCTTCCATCCGTCCGATTCGAGCATCGCGGCGGCTTCCGACGGGTCGTAGGGCACGTTGCCCGCTGAGGGATCGTACGCCCACGTGAAGAGCCCGCGCATTCCCGTCTCCGCACCGTACAAACCGTGCGTCGTCTTGTTGACCACGACGTTACGGGCAGAATTGGATAGTTGCTGTCGCCGCCGATGAACCATGAGATGATCGGCGAGAACCGTTGAGCCGTACGCACAATGACGGTATAGGGATCCGGCGCCGTCACGGATTCGACCCGATCGAAGCCATAACGCGATGGAATCGTGTTGCGCGTTCATCACGGCGTGGTAAGTGAAGACGACGTCGCGTGCCGTTAGAGCGGCGCGGTCTTGCCACGTCACGCCGTGCCGCAAGTGAAACGTAATAATTTTTCCGTCGGGGGAAATACCGCCGTTAGCCTTCGTCGGCACTTCCTGCGCGACGTCAGGAACGACATCGTTGCTGCTGTCGTAGTTCGTCAGATACGAAAAGCCGAGCTCGCTAAACTCGTAAGCGTGAATACCTTCGAGATAGAGCGGGTCGAGCGATATGGGTTCGGGCAGAGCGATGACGAGCGAGTCGGGATGGAGGGCCGCATTCTGCTTGCTGCACGCCACGACCATCGCGAGCAGCGTCGCTGCCGCGATACGCCGAAGCCTCATCACGGACTGGAGGAAAGCGCATCGACGTACAGCGCTTCCATTTGTGCCGCGGCGGCGTCCCACGAAAAGCGCGCGATCGCGCGCGATCGCACCTCGGCTCCATTAGCGGCTTCCCCCCCTCGTAGCTTTTCGTCGAGCGCTGCGACCCAAGCGTCGACGTCTTCGGCGGCAACGACGGGTGCGTCGCCGGCCGCGATCTCGGGAAGCGAGCTGCGGTCCGAGACGATGCAGGGCGCACCTGCGCAGAGTGCCTGCGCCGCGGCGTAACCGAAGCCTTCGTAATGCGACGGCACGGCGACGACGGCACACTCGCGATACAGCGCGAGGAGACGATCGCGCCTGACGTAGCCCGTCATCTGCATGCGATCTGCGACTCCCAGGTTGCGTGCCAGCTCGTCGCACTCTGTCGCATACGGCGTGTGTGGGCCCGCAGCGAGGAGGCGCGCCGCGGGCAGATGCGCCAGCGCGCGGACGAGCACCTCGAGGTTCTTCCGCCGCTCGATCGTACCCACCGCGAGGATCGTGTGGCCGTCGCCGGCGCCGCGCTCGAGCTCGCAGAAGTCCGCCGCGACGCCCGGATAGACGACGTGCACTCGCTGCGGATCGAGGCCGCGCACCAGCTGAAGCAACGCGTTGCGCGAAAAGTTCGAGTCAACCACGATACTTCGCGCGCGCCGATATTGCCGCGGCGCGTACTTGCCGAAATAGTAGCGCGCGTACGCGCGCGCGGTCACCTGATCCGCGAGCCAGGCGACGTCGTGCACGGTAACGAGGATCGGAATCCTCGTCGACGCCGGCATCGTGCCGGACGCGCAGTGCAGCAGCGACGCGCCACATCTGCGCGCTCGCAGCGGCAGCAGCACCTGATCCCAGAAAACGCGCCGGTCGAAACGCCACGGATCGAGTCTCGGCTCGCGCAGCTCGGCAAGGTCGAAGCCGTTGCGTCGCAGCGCGGCGGCGAGTCCCCGTATGTACTCTCCGATTCCCGTGGCCGTGCCGACGGTGAGCTGCGCGTCGAGCGCAACCCTCACCGCAGATCCCGCTCCAGCGCGCGCACCATGAGCGACTGCGGATCGAGCCCGCGGGCGCGAAGCAAATAGCGAGCCGCGACGGCGCGGTCGCCGTCCTGAAACGCGATCACTCCCAGTCCCGCCACCGCGTCGGCGCTGGCCGGATCGACGGCAAGCGCCTGCGCGAAAAGCGCCGCCGCGCGCTTGCGGTCGGCGAGCAGGTCCGCCTGATTCGCGGCCTCGATCGCGTAGCGCTCCGAAAGCGGCGAGAGCGCGGCGGCCGCCTCGAAGTCGCGCAGGGCGCGCCGCAGCCAGGCGAACTGCGTGGGGCTGCCGGGAACTTGAATCCATGCCATTCGATTCGCGAACCTACCCATGCGCCAGCGCGCCTCGGCGAGCGCATCGGGATGCGTGCGCAGCAACATCAGGCGCGTCTCGAGGAGGCTCTCCAGCCGATACGCCGCGGCGGGATCGTGAGATGCCAGCGCCTCAGCGTCGTCCTCGATGGCGCCGGAGTCGGGCGCGGCGAGGAAATATTCGAAGGCGAGCTGCCGCTGGCCGTGCGCCTGCGCGACGCGCGCCAAGAGCTCGTCGCGGGACCCCGACGCCGGAAGGCGCAGCGTGTAACGCTCCGCTGCATCTGCGTTGCCGCGCGCGAGCGCGTCCCGCGCGAGCGTCACTTCGACATACGGCGCCGGCGCGACGCGGTCGAGCCAGGTGTAGACGAGCCGTCCGAACCTCGGAGGAACGCGCGTGGGAAACGTGCCGGGAGCAGCCGCGTTCGACGTGAGTGAGTCCGAAGCGACCTGCACCGTCGCCAGAGCAAGCAGAAACAGAACCACGACGGCGCCGATGATCCAGCGCGACACTGGAAGATTTAGAATTTGACGGTGAAGTTTACGTCTTCGTGCGTCTGCGCGGACCCGTTGATCGGGAGCAAACTATCGCTATAGCGCTCTTGATAGGCCGATATCGACAGCGTTTTCGACGCATCGGGAATATCGAAGGTTAGCTTGCCGCCATACGAGTTGTTCACGGTGTCGAGGTTCATCAGGCCCGGCAGCCCATATCCGCCGTACAGATGCTCGATGCCGTAATTGAGATTCAGCGTCAGCCCGCGGAAGACGGGCACCGCGACGCCGGCGCCGACGGATACGCGGTTCAGGTCGCTGTAGCTGGGGATCGCCAGCGGGGCGTCCGCGCCGGGAAGCTGCCATGCGGACGTGGGACTTGACGCGGCGGTGAACGAGTTGCTGTCGTTGCGGGACAGCTGCTCGTATTGCGTTGAGAGATCGAAGTTGATGTCGCGTTTGCCCGCGCGCACGAGGAAGTTGGCGCCCGCGGCACTCGAGTTGTCGCGCAGCGATAGCGCGGGCGTCTCAGTTGAGCTGCCTTCCGCGTGACCCTCGAACTGCACGGGTCCAAGCCGCGCCGTCGAAGCGAGCGGAGCCGTCTGCGCGGAAGCCGGCGAGCTGTCGAACGCGACGGTGCCCGGACCGGGGGAAATGTTCGGCAACGGCGGGACGGGCTGATACGCCGCCGTGAGCGGCGCGGCAGGCGCGAGCCGCACGGCATCGTCGCGCTGCTGCGCAGGCGCGAACCGCACGCCCCGAACGAAGCCGGAGTCGAGCGCGCTGGTGAGATTCGCGATAACGCCTCCGGCCGCCGCCGGCGCTTCGCCGCTTTGCGCGAGCGACGTTGCCATGAATTCCGTTACATAACTCGGCGGTTGCGCCGCGGGAGCTATTCGAAAGGCGAGGTCGCGCAGCGGCGATTCGCTGACGCGGTCGCCACGCTGCGCGGAAAAGGCTGCGCTCGAATCGGACGTCTCGCCGAAGAGCCGCAGCATCAGCTGGGAGGCAAGGTCGGAGCGCACGGTATCGAGCGTGATCAGCGACGCTCGAGCCGCGCTCAGGCACAGCGTCGCGGCGAGCGCCGCGCTTGCCATGATGCCGCCGACTCGAAGCACCGATCCTCCGATCCTAGACACTATTACCCTATCAGACCGTCAACGCTGACGCTCTACGCAGGGCTTCTTAGCTTGGAGGTCCAGCCTCGTCTCCCCTTGCGAGGAAGCGGCGGCCGATCAAGATCGCGGCGTAGTCGTCGATCGGGCGCCCCGGCACCTGCAGACCCAGCGGGATCAGGCGGCGCCACCCGCGCGGGGGGTGCTCGGCAAAGTAGAGGTCGCGGGCGAGCCGGCTGGTCTCGCGCTCGTCGACGAGATGGATCGGGACCCCGAGCGCTTCCAGGGTCATCCGGATCGGACGGGCGTTGGTGCCCTTGCCCAGGGCGATCGCCTTGACGGGCCGCACCGCAAGCAGCTCGCGCAGGCAGACGTCCAGCCGGTCGAGCGGCTCGATGCCCGCTGCGACGACCGCGCCCGCGTCGTCCAGCAGCGCGTAGCCCGCTTTGCTGCGGCCGGGGTCGATGCCGATCACGGCGTCGCCCGTCATGGCTGCCGGGTCAGCACGATGACGATCGGGACGCCGCCGAGGTGCGGATAGAAGTCTCCCGCCGCATACGCCGTCAGCAGGTACGTGCCCGACTTTGAAATCTGTTGCTGCATCTGCGCGACGCCCGGGATCAGCTGCACTGGCTGGACGTTGTCGGCGAGAAACGGAACCAGGTGCAGCCGTCGCGCCGTGATCGAGACGTAGCTCTGCAGCTGAATGAGCGCGATGTTGATGCTCGCCCCGCTCTTGCCGGGGATCGCGAGCTGCGCAATGACCTGCCCCTTCTGGAAGTAGCGGATGTCCGGCGTCACGTTGATCGCGAAGTGGATTTGATCGTTTTCGAAGAGGTTCTGATCCGACGTCACCGTCAGCATTACGTTCGCCTGCGAGAGCTTCGCGGCGGTCGTCAAATCGCCGGCGAGGCCGCTGAGCTTCTTGTCGGCGTCGGGCGGAATGGCGTACGGACGGAGCCCGAGCCGCGGGTACGTCGCGTTGACGTACTTCACTGCGAAGAAGTAATAGTCGCGAATCGTCGTGAGCCGCTGGTTCTGCGACGCATTTTGGTCGATGATGCGATAGAACGGCACCATGAGCGTGTCGACGGGGAAGACGAGGCGGCCGCTGTTGACCTTCGCCTCGAGGTCGCGCTGCCGGGCCTGCAGCTCGGAAATCTGTTGGTTGATCGAGTTGAGCTTGAAGAACGCCGTCTTGACCTGCTGCGACGCGAAGATCGCGACGAGCGTGACGACCAGCGCGATGATCATGCCCGTAGCGATCGCGACGATCGTCGACGTATACCGTGGCCGAATGCCGAAGAGGCTGAGCCGTTTGCGCCCGACCTGATGGCCGACCCGGTCGCCGACGTAGGCGACGATGCCGGCCAGAGCCATGACGAACGCGACGTTGCCGATGCCGCGAACGACCTGGACGAAGTTCATACCTGAGCCGCCCGTCGCAGCCGCACCAGGCCGATCGCCGTGAACAGAATGTTCGGCATCCATGCCCAGAGAGAAGCAAACGCGAGAAACGCCTCTGCTGCGAACGAGCAGATCGTCATGACGACGTAGTAGACGAACACGATCAAGAGGGAGAGTCCGAACCCCAGGCTCGTGCTGCCGCTGGATCGGATCGAGCGCAGTCCCAGCGGAATTGCGATCAGGATGAAGACGAAGCACGCAAACGGCCGCGCCAGCTTCTCCTGATAGGTCGTCACATATTTGCGATACTCGCTCTGTGTCAGTTGGCCGGAGTGCACGATGTCGGCAATCTCCGACCGGCTCATGTTTTCCGGATCGCCATTGCTGATTCGTTTCACGAGGTCGCTCGGATTCTCCCCGATCTCGACCTCTTGCTGCGCGATTTTCGGCTCAGCCAGCGTCGTGCCGTCGGGATTGAAGCGATAGACGCTGGAGTTTTCCAGCGTCCACTTGTTCGCCGTGAACTCGGCTCGGTCCGCGAAGGCGACCTGCCGGGGATCGTTGTGGTTGTCGTACTGGATCAAAGTCACGTGCAGCAGCGCGCGCGAGTTCGGCTCGTAGGCCGTCGCGATCGTGACCTGTCGCCCGCCGCCGGGCAGCGGCGCCGAGACCGTGAGGTCGCGGCTGAACGCGCTGACATGATTGATGACACTGTTCTCGATCTCGGTGAGCTGATCGTTAGCGTACGGCACCACGCCTTCCTGAAGGTAGAGCGTGACGAACGACAAGACGATGCCGACGGCGAGCAGCGGCATGACGATCCGCGCGAACGTCACCCCCGCCGCCTTCATGGCCGTGATCTCGCTCTCGCCGGAGAGACGCTGTACCGAGAGCAGCGTACCGAGCAGCAACGCCATCGGAATCACCAAGACGATGTCCGCGGGAAGCGACCACACGAAGACCAGCAGTGCCGCCCAGAGCGGCGCGTGCTCGTTGCTGACGAGCTTGCCGATGTTGAGGATTTCGGTCGCTGCGAAGATGAGCATGAACGCCGACAATCCGAAGACGAATGGACCGGCGAGCTCCGTGAGCACGTACCGGTCGAGTATCGTAAATCTCATCAACGGAAGTCGCAGTACGGCACTGCCGTCATCGGGCTTATAGCCGGAACCCTTCGCCGAGATAGAATTGGCGGGCGATCGGCGAGTCCAGGACCTCCTGCGCCGTGCCGGAGACCTCGATGCGGCCGTTGTTGAGGATGTAGGCGCGGTCGACGATGGCGAGCGTCTCGCGCACCTGATGGTCGGTGATCAGGATGCCCAGGCCGCGATCGCGCAGCTGCCGGATCATCGCCTGAATATCGGCGACGGCGATCGGATCGATGCCGGTAAATGGTTCGTCGAGCAGCAAGAACGCGGGCGCGATCGCGAGAGCGCGCGCGATCTCCACGCGGCGGCGTTCGCCTCCCGAGAGGCTGTCGCCGCGCGCATCGATGAAGGCGCGCAGACCGAACTCTTCGAGCAGGCCCGGCAGGCGCTGCTCGCGCTCGTCGTGGGGCACTCCGTTCTGCTCCCAGATCAGCCGGATGTTGTCGCCGACGGAGAGCTTGCGAAAGATCGAGTTCTCCTGCGCGAGGTAACCGATCCCGTTGCGGGCGCGGGCGTACATCGGCGCGCTGGTCAGGTCGATCTCGCGATCGCCGTTGCTGAGCACGACGGTGCCGCCGTCGGGCTTGACGAGCCCCACGACCATGTAAAAGGTCGTCGTCTTTCCGGCGCCGTTTGGTCCCAGGAGGCCGACGACCTCGCCGGTCTCGACCTCGGCCGTGACGCCGTTGACGACGGTTCGCTCGCCGTAACGCTTGACGAGTCCGCGGAGTTTGATCGCCGGACGTTGGCTCATTGCATTCGCATATGTGTCAGTGAGATATCGGAATCGAAGCTCGAACCGGTCGCTCGGAAGCCCTTCGGGTCCGTCACTACGACCGCGCCGTTGCCGTGCAGCATTTCGCTAGCCCTATCGTAGACCAGCTGCTTGCACTGCAGCGTCATTCCCGAAGAAGATCGAGCGTGCACGCCGTCGAGGAGCGTCACCGTGTTTGCTCCCTGGTCGACGACGGCTTGCGGAGCGCTCGCCGTTATCGCCGATCCGTGCCGGTCGCGAAAAGTCACCCGAGCGTCTGAAAAGACGGCGCGCGCGTCGCCCTGCGGCCCTTTGCTCTCGTACGAGCTTGCAAGCAGATCGTAGTCGATGCGGTTGTGGACTTGCTGAATGAGGTGCACGGGGCGATTAGCGGCGCCTTTTCCGCGGATCTCGAGCACGAGCGGGGTCGCCGTGGCGCGGGGGTGGGCCGCCGGCGTGGAGGAGGGCGCAGTCGCCTTGGGCGGCTGCGGATTGCAGCCGGCCGCCGCGACGAGCCATGCCGCGGCGATGGCTCGGGCCCGCACTACCGGTCGCCGTCCGACGGCGCGGAGCCGTCGCCCGCGGCGCCGAGCGCGAGACCGAGCGTCGGCAACCATAACCCGAAGATCACCACGCTCACGGTATCGATGAGCCCTTGCACGGCGACGCCGACCAGTCCCGCCGCGACGCTCAACGCTAAGAACGCCCTCGCTTGCGATGTACGCGCGAGCCGCCGGCGCAGCTCGACCGCGAAGCGCCACATCAGCCACACGACGCTCGCTACGCCGACGATGCCGAACTCCGCGAAGAACGTCAGGTAGAGGCTGTGCGCGTGAAAGGCCGTCGCGTCGGCATCGGGAGCTCGCTCGATGGCGTAGAGTCGCGAGAAGTTGAACGGCCCCACTCCGGTAAGCGGGAAGCGATCGATGATGTGCGTCGCCGCCTGCCAGATCGACAGCCGCGTGTAGTCTTCGCTCGGGTCGTGATGCGCGTTGAAAAGCAGCAGCACGGCGATCGCGCCGGCGGCGACGACGAGCGCGGCCCCGCGCGTGCCGGCCTTCGTGCGCGTGGCGACGACGAACGCGACGGCGGCCGCGAATCCCATCCACCCGGCACGGGAGTAGCTCAAGGCTAGAGCGATCACGCCGAGCGCTACGGTGCTCCACGCGGCGACGCGCAGCAAGACGGACGATTTTACGCGGGCGACGGCGTACGCGATCGGCACGAGCACGATGAAGTAGCCCGCGAGCTCTCCCGGCAACACGAACGTACCGGTCGCGCGCCCGTGCTGGAGGGCGTACTGCGCGGCGGGCTCGCGTAGCGCGAGCATCGCGATCGCCGTAACCGCCGCGGCCGCGCCCGACACCAGATACGCTGCCAGCAGCGTGGTTGCCGCGCCGCGATCGTCGTAGAAGCGCACGATCGCGCAGTGCCACACGACGCCGAGACCGCCGATGAACGTGAAGAGCAGGCCGGCGCGCGGATCGAAGCCGAAGCATCCCGCGAGCAGACCCGCCCCGAATACCGCGAGCAACGGGAGCAGCAGCGGCTGCGATCCGCGTGCTCGGTAGCGCACGAGCATTGCGAGCGCGTACAGCGCGAGCACGCCGCATACGCCCAGCACGCCGACGGCGGCAGCGCGCGGGACGAGCGTGACGCCCGGAAACGCGACGGCCGTGAGCGCGATGAAACTCGGAAAGAGCGGCACCAGCGCGTACACGAGACCGAGTGCCGCCGGCATGAGGCGCCGCATCAGAAGCTCGCTCCCAGCGCGACGATGCGTTCCGCGATCCGTCGTGCGCCGCCCGCCGCGCCCATGTGCGCGCGGCCCGCCGCGCTCATGCGCGCGCGCCGCGCGGGATCCTCGAGGATGCTGCCCACGCCCTTCACCGGCTCGTCGGCGCGGCTGGAAAAGACGGCCAACGCATCGCCGAGCAGGCCGCGCTGGCGGCGCCGGTACCAGCTGGCCTTGCTGTCGCGCTCGCGGTCGAAGGCGACGATCGGCACGCCGGCCGCCGCGGCCGCCTCGTTGGCGGTGCCGGCCTGCCCGAGCACGAGCTCGATGCGGCTCAAAAGCGGCCCAAGCTCTCCGCGCCAGGCGCGCGCGAGCTCGCGACCGCCAACGCTCAGCACGAACGGAATTGACTCGTCGCGCGTCGCGCGCACCTGCCAGCCGCGCTTCGCTGCGTCCGCCGCGAATCGGTCGGCGTCGAGTCCGCGCGCCACCGAAAGCGCCGCTCCGAGCGCGGGGTAGAACGTCCCGAGCCTGCGTGTCACGTCCAGCAAAAATGCAGCATCGTCGTATGCGTTCTCACGGCTTCCCGGAAACAACGCGAGCGCCGGCGCGAATCCCTCCACGGCGCGTTGCGCCGCGGGATCGTCCGGGGTCGCGAACAGATCGACGATCGCGTTGGCGACCTCGACGGTTGGCACGTCGCTGCGCAGGCTGCGCGCCGTCGCATCATCGCGCACGAAGCATGCGCGAGCGCGCCGCAGGAAGCGTTTCTCGAAGCGCCCGTACGGAGCGACCGCCACGCTCTTCGCGCTGCCCACGAAGACCGTCGGCTCCCCAACGAGCAGCGCCATCGCAAGCGCGTAGACGTCGCCCACGGCGACGACGAGGTCGTATTCATCGCGCAGGCCGCGCAGAAAGCGGCGCTGCGCGAGCGTTAGGACGAGCAGGCCCGCATGCAGATCCCGCGCGATGTTGCGCAGGTTGAACATTGCGATCAGCCCGCCGCTCGGCATGCTCCCACGCGGGCCGACGTCGCGCAAGTGCTCCGACGGAACGTCACCCACGAGCGCGAGGTGGTCGAGCCGGGCGTCGCCCGCGATGCGCTCGAGCTCGACCGCGACGCGCTCCGCGATCGCCGCTTCGCCGTGGCCGTTCGTCACGAAGAGTACGCGCATCAGGGCCGCAGCAACGGGAGCAGCGCGAAGTCCACCAAGGCGTAGCGGCCGCGCTCCGGATCGTACGCGAAATCGCTGCGCGACACGAACGCGCCGTACGGGCCCGCGTGCACGATCGGGACACCGGCGACGCGCTCGGGCGCCGCGAGCGTGTCGTGACTGTGGCCGCCAAGCACCACGTCGATGCGCGGAATGCCTCGCGCGAGCTCGCGGTCGCGCCGCAGGCCCAGATGCGATAGCACGACCAGCAGGTCGCGCTTCCCGATATCGCGGGCATACGTTTCGACAACGTTTTCCGGTTCGAGAAAGCGCCAGCCGAACACACGCTCCCACGGGCTTCCCGTCGGATACTGCATCACCAGCAGCCCCAACACGACGACGGTAGCTGCGGGCATGCCGTCGGCGAGAAGCTCGAAGCGTAGCGCGGACTTAAACGGGAGCGTCCGGTGCTTCGTGTCGACGAGGTTGCTGCACACAAGCGGATGGCGCATGCGCGTCGCGCGCGCGCGCAACACCGAAAAGAGATAGTGAAACTCGCGATTGCCGATCGCTTGTGCGTCGTACCGCGCGGCGTCCAGTTCCGCGGCGATCGGTTCGTTTTTGTAGTACACGGTCTGACTACCCCGCAGCGAATCGCCGCAATCGAAGAGCAGTCCCGGCCGCTCCCGGCGCAGCTCCTGCAGTCGCGGCACGATGCCGCGATGGTCGTGCAGATCTGACGTGTGATAGATACGAATCACGTTATCGCCGAGTTCCGTCGCCTTCCCGCGCAAGCTCTACCGCGTGTGCCGCGCAGCGCTCGAGCGCGTCGCTGGGCCCAAGCGCCTCGCGCATCGCGACGAACTGCGCATACTGCTCGCTCGGATTTTCCATCAGCGCCTCGAGCTCGACGGCGAGACGCTCCGGCGTCGCCCGCTCCTGCAGCAGCTCTGGAACCACCTCGCGCCCGAGCACGAGATTGGGCAGGGTGATGAAACGATGCCGAATCATGCGATGGCCGTACCGGATCAGAACCTTCGGAATTACGTACAGGCCGACGGCTGGAACGCCCAGGAGCGCGGTTTCCAGCACCGCCGTTCCCGACGCGACCCACGCGCCATCCGCGACCGCGAGCGCCGCCCGCACTCCGCGCACGATCTCGACGCCGCTCAAGCTTTCGCGTGCGAGCGCGCGGACGATCTGCGACTCCGCGCGCGCGTCGGCAGCGGCGACGACGCCGCGCAGGCGCGGCCTGCGGGTCTGAAGCACGCGAAACGCCGCGGCAAGAACGGGCAGATGCCGGCGCAGCTCTCCGGCGCGGCTGCCCGGAAGTAGCGCGACCGTGCCACCGTCGGGCGACGGCGCACGCGTGCGCGGCCGCATTGGATAGCGACTCGCGAGCGGATGGCCGTAATAGACGATCCGGCAGCCGATGCTTCGATAGAATTCGTATTGATGTGCAAACGCCGTCATCGGCACGGTCAAGGCGCTGACCTTACGCGCCTTCTCCTCGTTGTCTAGCCAGGTTCCAGGTGGAAAGAGATCGATGATCGGCCTCGCGTAGCCAAGGCGCCGCAGCGTCGACGCCAGCCGCAGATTGAACACGCCGAAGTCCACGAGCACGGTCAGGTCCGGTTTCGTCGCCATGATGTGACAGGCCGTGCGGAGCATCGCGTTGAGCAGCCTCGGGATACGCGGAATCGCCGCGAGCGGTCCCATGCTCGCCCAACCCGTGTGATTGCGCCACAACCGAAATCCCGCGGCCTTCATTCGCTCGCTTCCGATTCCTTCGAATTGCGCGTCGGCGTCGATCGCACGTATTGCATCGGCAAAGATGAGCGCGGCCGCCTCCCCCGACGGCTCCCCGGTCGAGAAAAAGTATCGCACCGAAGCGGCGCCCTAAGCGCGCAGCCGGGCAGGGGTCTTGTTAAGCGGAAGCTGCGACGAGCGCGGACCAGCGCAGGATGCGCACTTCGTACCGAACTTGCTCGTCCGCGCGAGCACGGCAGCAGGAGGAGCACACGATGTGCGACGACGAGCGGTTCCGCGAACAAGACCCCTGCCCGGCTGCGCGGCGATGCGAGCGCTCGAAAATCTCACTTCAGCACGCCTCGTTCCGAAGGGGCTTCGAGGAACGCTATGATCTCCCGGCCGGGATTCGTCGAGACCTCCGCTTTCATCGCGTCGATCGCCTGTGAGACGTTGAGCTTCGGGTTGTAGAGGAGCTTGTAGAATTTCTTGATCTCGGCACGCTCCTCGGGCGTGAACGCGGCGCGGCGCAGACCGACACTGTTGAGTCCGTAGGGCTGGCACGGGTTGCCCTCGACGAGAAAGAAGGGCGGCACGTCCTTCGCGCACTTGCTCATCCCGCCAACCATCGCGTGGCGGCCGATGCGCGTAAATTGGTGCACGCCGGTGTGCCCGCCAATCGTGACATAGTCCGCGACCGCAACGTGGCCGGCGAGCTGCGCGAGATTGCTCATCGTGACGCCGTTGCCGAGCACGCAGTTGTGAGCGATATGAACGTAGGCGAGCAGGAGGCAGTCGTCGCCGACAGAGGTGGTTTCGTCGTGGCCCGTGGCGCGCTGGACGCTGACGTACTCGCGAAGCGTCGTGCGATTGCCGATGCGCGTGAACGCGCGCTCCCCGGCGTACTTGCGGTCTTGCGACGCCGCGCCGACCGTCGAGAATGGGTAGAGCAGACAGTCCTCGCCGATCTTCGTCCAGCCGTTGACCACGACGTGCGCCTGAAGCACCGTGCGCGCGCCGATCGACACGTGCTCGCCGACGATGCAGTAGGGTCCGACCTCCACGTTTTTCCCCAGCTCCGCTGCAGGGTGGACGATGGCGGTGGGATGCAGCATGCTGGGCGGTGCGTCAAACGTGCAGCACGGCCGAATCCGCGCCGAACATTCTAGGATCAGAGGCGATCGAGAACATCAACTCCGCCGAACACGCGAACTGTCCGTCGACCTCGGCCTGCCCGCTGACCCAGCCGATGTTGCGCTTGTGGCGCAGCATCTTCACCTCCATGTCGAGCCGGTCGCCGGGGATGACCGGGCGGCGAAACTTCGCCTTGTCGATGCCGGCCAGATACGGAGTTTTACGCGAGAATTCACCGGGCTCGAGGATCATTGCCCCGCCCAACTGCGCAAGGGCCTCGATCATGTACACTCCCGGCAACACCGGGTTGTTCGGGAAGTGACCCGCGAAGATCTGCTCGTTGTATGTGATGTTCTTATAGCCGCGAACCCGCACCATGTGCTCGAACTCGAGGATCCGGTCGACGAGCAGCATGGGATAGCGATGCGGCAACACCTCAAAGATCGCGCGGATGTCCATTTCGGCCAAGGTCGTTCTCCTATGCAGACGGCACGCGCAAGCGCGCACGCAGGGCTCGCGTCAGCGACGCGTGGAGCTCGTGGCCGCTCTTGATGGCAACAATCTCACATTGCGGCCATGCTCCGAGGAGCGCCAGATCGCCGATGAGATCGAGCACCTTGTGCCGGACCGCCTCGTCGGGCCAGCGCAGCGGCTGCATCGGGCCATCGGGCGCGAAGACCAGCGCATTGTCCAGGCTGCCGCCGCGCCCCAGTCCGCGCGCCCACAGCGCCTCGATCTCGTGCAGGTACGCGAACGTGCGCGCGCCGGCGATCTCCTCGCGATATTCATCCGGCTCGATCTTGCCGAAAAAGTACTGCGTGCCGATCGGCGCCTCGAAGTCCGCTACGAAACGCACGCGAAAGCTCTCCGCGGGAAGCGCCACCATCATTCGGTCGGAGGCCGAGACGAAGACCGGCTCCGCGAGTTCGAGCACGCGCCGCGGCATCGGCTGCGGCCGCAGTCCGCGCGCGAGGATCGCCGCGACGAAGTCGGCCGAGCTACCGTCCAGCGCGGGAATCTCAGGACCGTCCACGTGCACCTCGGCGTTGGTCACGCCCATTGCGAACAGCGCGGAGAGGAGATGCTCGGTGGTTGACACCGTCGACCCGCCGCGTCCGAGGACGGTCGCGCGCGACGTGTCGCGCACGTTTTCGACGCTCGCAGGCACGCGCGCGGATCCGAGCACGAAGCACAGACCCGCGTCGGGTGCCGCCGGGTGAACGTCGACTACCGCGCGCTCTCCGGTGTGCAGGCCGATGCCCTCAAAGTGCAGCGAGTCGCAGAGCGTCGCCTGCATCATGCGGCGTTATTCGGTCTGGCGCAAACGCGAGCGCTCGAGAGCCTCGACACGATCGAACAGCTTTGGCAGCTTACGAATCATGACCTGTCGCCGCAGTTCCACGCGATGATCCTGCGCGGGATTCCCGGAGATCGTCGCGCCAGCCTCGACGTTTCCCCAGACGCCCGACTGTCCCGCGATCGTCACGCCCGAACCGACGGTGATATGCCCACGGAAACCGACCTGGCCGGCGACCTTCACGTAGTCGCCGATCACCGTGGATCCTGCGAGCCCGCTCAACGCTGCTATCACGCAGTGCTTTCCGATGCGGCAGTTGTGGCCAACCTGAACGAGGTTGTCGATCTTCGTTCCGGCGCCTACGCGCGTGCTGCCGATCTGGGCCCGATCGATGCATGAATTTGCGCCGATCTCGACGTCGTCTTCGAGCACGACGTTGCCGATCTGCGGGATCCGCTCGGCCCGTCCGTCGACGAACGCCCAGCCGAAGCCGTCGCTACCGATGACGCTGCCGGCGTGCAGTACGACGCGATCGCCGACCGTACACCCCGAAAGCAACTTGGCAAGCGGGTGGATCCGCGCGCCCGCGCCGATCGTGACGTGGTCGCCAACGTATGCGCCCGCTCCGATGACGCTTCCGGCACCGATCGTGACGGCATTCCCGACGTACGCGCCGGCTCCGATGTAGACGTCTGCGGCGATGCCGGCATCGGGCTCGATGATGGCGCTGGAGTGCCGAAATGGGCCGCGCGGCGGCTCGGGCGCGAGCATCTCGAGCACGCGCGAGAGCGCGAGCCGAACGTTCTCCACGAGGATCAGCGGTTTGGCGGCGGCGCCTCGCGCGGGCGATTCTTCCACGAGAATCGCCGCCGCGGGCCCGGCGAGAGCCGTAGAAAAATAGGCGTCGGTGGTCGCGAACGTCAGCGTGCCGGGTCGCGCATCGTCCACCGTCGTGAGTCCGTTGACTTCAATGCTGCCGTCACCGATGACGCGTCCGCCGATCCGCGCGGCGAGCTCCTGCAGCGTTCCCAGCATTCGTTAGTGTCGGGGGCTACGTGCCCGGCGTCGGCGAGGCCTTTTCCGTGATGTTGAGCGCCTTCTCGACGTCGCTCGTGATGTCGACGCCGCCGTATCCGATGCCCTCGCGCGTCAGCACGAGCTTGAGCTGCCGCTGCTGGGCGATCCTCCCCGCCGCGTCGCGAAGCTGGGCCGACAGCTGGTCCGTGATTCTCGAGTACTTGCGTTGCAGGTTGAACGCGTCGCGCTGCTTGCGCGCGTTGTTCTCGCGGCGCGACGAGATCGATCGCTCTTCCGAGAACATCTGGTTTTGGTATCCCACATATTCCGGCCAGTTCGATACGATGCGCTGCACGTCGACGAGCCCGATGGAGCTGTGCGGCGCGCAGCTCGCCAGCGCCGCCGCCAGCGTGAGAAGTGCGATGCTATTTTGCGTTTTCACTCGTGTTGACTCTCAACGTCCTTGATGACTTGGTTAGTGAGGTCGTAGCCGCCCGCGGCCGCATCGATGTTGACGAAGACGATGCTGAAGCCCCGGTCTTGCGCGACGCGGGCCGCGTCCCGCCGGACCTGTGCGACAATCTGCGCGTAGAGATCGCCACGCCGCTTCTGCAACGAACGCAGCTCCTCGCCGGCCGCGCCCGTCGCCCCGACGTCGGCGCCGTGCATGGCCGCGAACTGCTGATCCAGATCGCTCTTCGTTTCGTTGTATTCCTGGATCGTCTTTCTCGCATCCGCCTGGAACTGGCCGACGAACTGGCGATGGATCTGGGCGATCTGCGCCTGCACGGCGGGGGAGAGATTCGGAGGCGTTGCCGCGGGAAGGCTTCGAAGCTGCGAGGTCACCTCGTTACGATGCTCCTCGAGCTTGGCCTGCGTCTGGCTCTGTATGGCGCCCACTTGAGAGCGCGTCGCGGAGGTCGTTTCTTTGTCGAGCTCCGCCCGATAGGCGCGCAGCGTCGCCGCATCGGCATTGCGCTGCGCGGCGGCTTCGTCGGCTTCCCGGGAGTTGATCGCAGCCAGCTGGGATTCCGCCTGCTTGCGCGCGGGAGGATCCATGGCAAGGTTGTTGAGGCGCATCTTGATCGCGAGACGCTGCGTCGCATCCTGCTGCGTCAAGCGCAGCGAAAGATCGGTTTCGTTTTGCTGGAGCTGTTCCGCCTTGGCGCGATACTTCTGCTCCGCCTGGACCTGTAACTGACGCATGATCGACGAGCTCGCCGCGTTGTCTTGGGCCACGACGCTCTGCTGATATGCCTGGTAGTCGGCGTTGGCCGATTGTGCCGCTTGCTGCGCCTGCAGCGCGGACTGATTGCTCATCTGCATCGCGGCGAGCGAACCTTGACCGTGGACGCCCGCGGCTGCCAGCGCCGCCTGCACCGCCTGATTCTCGCGATTCTCGTAGTCGCGCTGCTTCTGCGCGAGTATCTTGTTCGCGCGAATCTGCGCCGCGCGCAGTTCGCGATTGAGCTCCGCCGTCTGCGCGGCCATCTGACGGGCGCCGAGCGGAACCTGCGGCCCGGTGTAGCGCAGGGCGATCGTCGCGATCGCATCGTCGAGTTGCGAGAGCTGCGGGTATAGCGGATGGTGCTTGACGACGTCATCGAGGCGCACGTAGGCCGTGCCGCGCACGGAGGACGAGTGAACGTTAGGCGCACAGCCCGCACATACCAGAATCGCCGACGCTACGAGAAGAGCGAGCGCGCTACTTGCCGATCTCATTTTGGACATCCGCCGTGATGTCCGTACCCCCGTAGATCACGTCTGCTTTATCGATGACCAGGACCAGCGACTTCTTGCGCGCCACGTCCGCCGTAGCGGCCTTCGTCTGCTCGACGAGCGGCTTGAGCAGCTGATCCTGTTTGTCGGAAACGGTCTTGTTGAAGTCCTGGAGGATCTGGCGCTTGTCGCTATCGCTGTGCGCCTGCGCCATCTTCGCGGCGTAGATCTGGCGCTGCGTCGTCTCGAACTGGTTCATCTGATTGTTGGCGCTCTGAACCTTCGGAACACCGTCGAGCACGGTCTGATCCACGAAGCCGATCGCGGAAGGCGGCGGCGTCGCCGACGGCGGCACGATCGCCTGCGAGCTCGAGAACACGGCCTCCACGTCCTTAGTGATGTCTTGCCCGCCGTAGATGACGACGCGCTTGTCGACGACGATCGACAGGTTTCGCGTAGCGCTCACGGCCGCGATCGCCAGCTGCGCGCGCTGGAAGAGCGGCCCTACGATCTCGCGCTGCCGGTCATTATACTGCTGCTGGAACTGCATCGCGAGCTGCTGGCGCTGCGCGTCGCTGCGCGCGTGCTTGAGCTGCGCGTTGAACTGCGCGTCGAGCCGCGCCTTGTCCGCCGCGAGAGCGCCGTTACCATTGATGAAGACGGGCAGGTTTGCGAGATCGGCCTGATCGATGTAGCCGACGTCGGTGACGTCGGCCGCGATGGCCCCGGGCGCTAGCGCGCCCCCGAGCAGCATTGCCCCGGCAGCGATAATCGCAGAGCGAAATTTCATCTGGTTCTTATGGGCTCCGTATTCACGTTAGTGTCGCCTTTAGAAGCTTTGGCCGATTCCAAAGCTGGTGTGCGTACCGTTCACGCCCTTGGCGAAGTCGATGCGCACCGTTCGCAGGCCGAGCTGCGGCACGTCGAAGCGGATGCCGAAGCCGGCGTCTCCGTAGAGCGCCCAGTCCGCAGGATATCCCGTAATGCGGTTCGTGTACGGATCGAGCAGCGGATAGGCGCCGCGTATGTGGTAGTCCAGTTCGTCGACAAAGACGGCGAGCGTGATCCTTCGATCGAGGGCGACCGGCTGCCGCAGCTCGATCTGCCCGAGATACGCGTTGGTCGCGTAGAACACCGTGTTGTAGCCTCGCATCTGCTGATCCGAAAACGTAAAGAGCGAGCTGGGCGGAATCACTCCGGTCGAGTTATACGCGGCGCCATGAACGCCGAGCGTAGCGTCTTTCAGGACGGGGAAAAACTTCGCGAGATCGAGCGTGCTCTGGGTGAACGAGAAGTTCGATCCGATCGCGGGCTCGGAAACCGTCGCGCTCAACAGCGCCTTGATGCCGTTGCGCGGGTTGAACGGATCGTCCAGGGTGATCGTCTGCAGGTTGAGGCCGGTGGTGATCAAGTTGTACGGATTGCCGGTGTTGACGTTGGCGATTGACGACGCCGCGATGCCGAACGAGCCGCCGTAATTCTGAGGCGTCGAGCTGAGCGGGCCGGGCGTCGGCCCGACGAAGATGTTCGGCTGATTCCCTTGGAAGTAGTACGGCGACGGCACCGTCGTGTTGTAGCGAATCTTCTGCCCGCTCACGGCGAGCGACAGGATCGTATAGTCGCTCAGGCGCCGCCCGATGTTGCCCGACGCGCCCGTCGCGCTCGACGTGTTCGTGGCGTAGGTGTTCGAGACAAGTGAGGAGTTCGAGCTCGGATAGAGCGTGACCGGGATCGGAATGGACGCGTGGCTGGCCACCGACACGCCCGTACCCGCGATGCTGTAGATCGGATAGTAGTAGGTCGTGTGGTTCGTGAAGATTGACGCGCCGGCCGTATACTTTTGGCCCTGCGGCGTATTGCTCAGATACGGGACCGACGCCGTAATCTGAGCGACGCCCGTGCGGGCGCCCTCCTCGAACTGGATGCCCGCCGAGTTGCCCGTGCCGTGGAGATTATTGTCGGAAAAGCCGAGCGTACCGTAGAGCCCCAGTCCGGTGAGGCCGCCGGAGTATCCGAAGCCGAGCGATGCCTGCGCCGTGCGCTGCTCCGTGACGTGCCAGACGAGGGTCACGTCTTGCGGTTTCTTCGGATCGGGCCCGGGCCTGACATCCGGCTCGACCTTCGAGAAGTAGTTGAGCGCGTTGAGCCGCTCGTAGTCCCGCTTGATCGCGTCGGTGTTGAGCACCATACCCGGCCGCTCGCGAAGCTCGCGGCGGATCACCACGTCCTTCGTCCGAGTGTTGCCGGTGACTTCCACGAGGGCGATGCGGGCCACATAGATGTTGTAGCGGACCTCCGCCGTGCCTGCCTGCAGGTTGATCGACGACGGTACGATGCCGCCCTCGAAGTTCCCGAGTTCGAGGTGGAACCTGTCCTCATACAGCTTCTGAAGCGCCTTGTAGTCGGCGTCGCGCACGGCGTCGGAGTAGACGTTCCCGACCTTCAGCGTCAGCGACGGAAGAATCAGCGGCGGCGGAAGCAGCGGGTCGCCGCCGATGAGGATGCGCGTCACGACGAGGCCCTCCTGGATCGTCAGCGCCAACACGCCGCTTTGCGGGTTGATGTTCACGTCCTTGACGTGCGTCGGTACCTGACCGCCATAGCCGATCCGTTCGTAGTAGTTGTTGATCTTGAGCACGTCTTGGCGGAACGTGTTCGTGTTGAACACCTGGCCGACGGAAAGGTCCATCAGCGCGAGCAGCGTATCGCTGGGGACCTTTGCGTTGCCCGTAAACAGGATCTTCGTCAACACCGGATTCTCGACGACGCGGTAGGTGATCGCGATGCCGTTGGGACGCTGGCGCACGAGCGGAGGGGCGATGTCGGCGAAGTAGCCGAGCGCGTTGATGCGCGACAGGTCCTCCTTGACGACGTTCGGATTATAAGGCTGGCCGGGGCGGGCCGCGATGACCGACATGATCGTCTGCGTCGGGACGTGCAGGTTGCCGGTTACGTCGACCGACACGATCTTAGGCGCCGCCGCGGATGCCGGAGCGATGCCGAATCCGGTCGCCGCGATGAGCGGCAGAAGGATGCGCACGTACGATTTCAGCGCGCCCAGACGCCGCCCGGGGTCAAAGGTCATTTAAAAAAAGTCGTCCTCGATCTTCCAAGAGGTTCGCAGGGCATAAAGCCACGGGCCGGCGCGTGCGAGCGTAGCGCGCGCGACCCGGCACGCCCTGTTCCGCCCGCCTGCGCCGGGGTCCTTGCTCGCGCCATAAGCCTGAATCTGCGCTTAATCGAGTGCCCATTTACCAGAAATAGCGTTGAACGGTAAGGCTGAAGCCGCTGTTACCGATCAGCGGCTGGGCCACCGTGTAGCTGGCATTATACCCCACCGGCGAGGTCGGCAGCTGCAAGAGCTTCGTCGGCCCACTCTGATAAAAGAAGTTCAGCGTAGCGCTTGTGACCGGATTGGGTTGAACCATCAGCCCGAACGATTGCACCTGGGGTATCCCGAAGGTCACGGCGTAGACGGCGCTGACCGCCTTGCCCAGGAGGCGCGTCGCCGTGAATCCCACGTTGCCGTAGTAGCCGAGCGTGAGGTTGACGCTCGACAGCCCGAGGCCCTGACCGATCGTGCTCTCGACCGGGCCGAGGAGGCTCGCCGCGAACTGAGCGTTCAATATATTGAAGGCCTCTTGACCGACGGTAATGGTGCTGCGCTGCGCAAGATTGACGTTAGGAATCGGCGAGAGCGCGCCCAACGGCGTGATGCCGCTGGGCTGGGGCGCCAGCATGGACTGGCGGCTAAAAGCGATTCCGTTCACGAAGCCGCCGAATGGGGCGATCAACCCAAGGATCTCATCCCGTGAGTAGCCCGGCGGATTCGAGGTCAGCCCGATCTTGAGTCCCTCAATCGGGCCATCCACCGTGATCGTGATGTCCGCGCTGCCGTAGGGATTGCGAGCGCGGTCGGGATCCGGGTTGACGACCGTGCTGCTCGCGACCGCGTGCAGCGTCGGCAAGACGCCGTCGGCGGCGTTGAAGCGCACCTCGCCCTGCTGCACGCGAAACGCTCGGTCAAAGTAGGTGAGCGTTCCGCCCGCCGAGGCGAAAGTTCCGTCGAGCGTCGGCGCCGACAGGCTGCCGCCGAGTTGCACCGAGCCGCTCGCCCCAATATCGAGCCCGGCGCCGTAGCCGCTGCCGCGGACGCGCACGTTTTTGCCGGCGGTCGCGCGCAGGTCGAACGCCAGGGGCAACGGCCGCAGCCCGGGCGAGGCGGCTCCCTGCGCCGCCTTGATGAACGTCGCGAACGGCAACGCCGCGTTGCTGAGCGTCGCGTCTCCCGAGAGCAGCGCGGCAGTCCCGGGCTTCTTGTCGAGCGCGAGCTTCGTGTCGAGCGTTCCGCTGCCGTACGCGGGCAGATCGAGCTGCGCGCCGCGCGCGATGCCGGCGAAGTGCATCGAGGACGTACCGCCGGTGAAGCCGTAGGGGAAGTCGACGCGCCCCGACAGCTGCGCCGTCCCGCTTCCGAGCCGCGCGCTGAGCCGGTCGATCGAGGCGGAGACGCGATCGAACGAGATCGCGCCCGCAAGCTGCGTAATCGGAACGCGTTCGATCGAGCTCGAGTAGGAACCGCGCGCGAGCGACAAACGGCCGACGATCGACGGCTGGCGCACCGTTCCCGAGAGGCCGATGTGGCCGTCGATGAGACCGGCCATCTTCGTGCTCTGCCCGAGCGTCTCGTCGAAGACCGCCGGATCCAGACCTACGACGTCGAGATCGAAGCTCATCGGCAGATCGGGTGGCAGCCGCAACGGTTCGAGCGAGAGCGGAAGCGAACCGGCCAGCGTTACCTCTCCACCACCGAACGTCGCGCCGGCGTTCGAGAGCACGAGCGAATGGCGCTGCAGGCGGAATTCGCCAAACAGGGACGCGATCGAAATTCCGTAGGCACGCACGCCGCTCGCGTCAAAGCCGGCGAGGAACGTTGGCGCGCGATACGTGCCGGCTATGCTGAGCGTCGATTCGAACGATCCGCTGATCGGGACGCGGACGCGCGAGACGTCGTAGACGAGCTTCGCAAAGTGATCCGTCGCCGCGTGCACCCGAAGGTCGAGCGGGTCGTTTCGGCCGAGGCCGAAGCTGCCTCCGCCCGACGCCGCGATCTCGGGCGTCGTCAGCTCGGCTCGATCCACGACGATGCGTCTGCCCGCGGCGTGCAACGCGACGCTCGCGCTGTCCAACGTAAGCGGACCGAGCGTTCCGTCGTGGACTGCAGCGTTTGCGCGAACATCCAACAGAGGGAAGCGCCCACGGATCGTGGCATCGCCGGAGACGCGGCCGGTGATTGGGACGCTCTGCATGCCGAGCGCGGGCATCCACAGCGACAGATCGAGATCGGCAACGTCGCCGCTCAGATCGAAGCGCGAGTGCGTCAGGGTCGATTGCCAGTCCACCTGTGGGCTGAGCGCAATCGAGCCGCGCGCGTGCAACAGACCCTCGCGCCCGCCGACGGCGAGCGCTCCAGTGACCGCGTTGCGCGTGCTCGACCAAACGGCGCGCGTATCGCCGATCGGCAGGTTGCGATAGCGAAAGCCGCGCACGTCGAGATCGCCGCTGGCGGTGACGCGGGTATGCTGCGAAGCCGCCGCGAGCTTCACGCTGCCGCGCCCCGCGAGCGTGTCGCCGGTGTCGAAGAAATTGTTGAAGTCCGACAGTGTCGCGCGCGGCGCGCGCAGGTCAATGGCGCTGTGATCCGGGCGGGCCACCGCCGCGAAGCCTGCGGCGGTCGTGCCGACCAGCACGGAGCCCTGCCGCACGCTCACGCCGCTGGGATCGGCGGCGAGCAGCACGCTACCGTCGATGAACGGCAGGCCGTTGATCTCGCCCGCGGGCACGCCGACGAGTCCTGTAATATGCGGCCGCGCGCTACGGCCCGCGATGTGCAGCTGCGCGTTGAACGTGCCGTCCGTGTTGTAGTTCGGTATGCCGAACTGGCGCAGCGCGGGAGCAACTCGAGCCGCCGGAACGTTCGCGTCGAGATCGTATGATGGCGATCCCGACTGCAGCGAGCGGATGCTTCCGTCGATGCGCGCGCTCGCGGTACCGAAGGCGCCGACGACCCGGTGCAAGGCGATGGCATCGCCCGACAAATTCACGTTGCCGTTGCCGGCGATCGCGAAGTTCGCGACGCGTCCGCCGCTGATCAATACTCCGCCGTCGAAGCGCGGCAGCGAAGCTCCGGCCGAGAGATCACCGGTGGCGGAAAGCGTTCCCGCGCTTAGCGGCAATCCGATCCCGCGCAGCTGCACAGCGCGCAGCCGGTTGGCGACGAGCGACAGCGCGCCGGCCTTTTGCTGCCCCGCGAGCGAGAGCGCGCCCGCGGCGACGACGTCGCCGCCCGCAGCGCCGGCGTTGGCTGAGAAGATCCGAAGACGATTTCCCTCGACCGCGAGCGTGAGGTCCGCGCGCGAGATCGGTATGCCGCGCAGCGTCGCGTGCTGCATCGACAGATTCGCGCCCTGCACGAGAATGCGTTTCGGCTCGATCGCGACGGCGACGGTGCCCTGCAGCCGGCCGTGCGCGGGCATCGCGCTGCCCAAGAAGGGTTGCAGCCCTTCGAACGTACCGCGATACGCGCCGTACGCGACGAAACGTTGCGTCGAGAATAGGCCGTCGCCGGCGAATTGGCCCCACGGGCCCGACGCGCGAAGTGAATTGATCGCCGTGTTCTCCAGCGTGCCGCCGAATGCGGCCGCGAGGCGATCGAAGTGCACGCCCGAGATCGTCGTGTCGGCCCCGGCGATCCGGCCGGCCATCACAACATCGCGGCCCGACCCGCCGCCCGCGAGCATCATTCCCACCGAGCGTCCGTCGATCGGAGGCATCGCGGGCAGCGACAGGCCGGGAAACGCTGGAAATCGCGGCGCGCGCATGCGCAGATTGCTCGAGGCCAACCAAAATGCGCTGCTATCGTGCGGCCGATCGAGCACGTAGGCGCCGCCGAAATCGCCACGCTCGGTATGCAGCCAGAACGGCTCGACCCTCGCCGTGCCGTTGGGGTTCACCTCGAAGAGCGCGGCGACGCGCTGCACGCCCCGCGCGGACGCCGCGCTTCCTTCGACATGGAAAAGCAAGTCACGCCCCGCCGCCGACGCGTCGATCACGAGCGGCTCGTCGCCCAGCATCTCGTCGAGATACGGCAGACGGCTCGCCGAGCCCGCGACGTGCACGGCGAATCGCGAAAGCACGTGGTTTCCGATCCCCATCGATCCGCGAACTCCGATCGAGACGCCGCCGTAGCGGGCGCGCAGCGGCGCGAGCGCGACGACGTTCGAGTGGTACACGACGCCCGCGTCAAGCGCGTCGAACGGCATCGAGCGATAATATGCGTGCGGCGCGGTCACGCGCGCCACGATCACCGGGTCGCCGATTGGACCGTGCACGAGCACGCCGAAACGCGCCATGCCCGAGATCTCCTCATCGCGCGCGAACGCGAAAGCGCGGCGCAGCCCGGAGAGATCGCCCGTCCCGTTGACGCTGAGGCGCAGCTGCGCTGCGCCGGTCAGCGCGCCGGTGAAGTCGTACGCGCCGCCGACGATGTGCAGCGGGATGCCGGCCAGCGTCGCGTCCGCGCCGTCTACGTAGAAGGCGTTGTCAACGAGCTCGACGCGCGCGCGAAACTGCTCGATCGGCGCGGACAGCGCCGCCAGCGCGAGACGCCCATCGCGCACGTCGACGCCGAGGCTCACGTGATACGAAGGATCGACGTTGGGCGCGACGCCCAGCGCGTACAGACGCGCGTCGAAGTTCTCCGCCGTCGCCTGCAGGATGCGCACCTGCGGCGTATCAGCGAAGTAGTTCGCGAGGCCGCGCAGCGGGAAGCGCGCCGCATGCGCGCGATGGAGCGCGTAGCCGCGTAGCGCGTCGACCGTGCCGGCGATCGTGAACGGCTCGCGAGACCGCCGCTCGAACGCGCCGTGCACCCGATAGCGCGTCACGGCGGCCGTGTCGACGTGGGCATCGGCGTCGATGCCGGCGGCGAGAATATCCTTCGCGCTCGCATCGTACGCGGATGGCTCGCGCAGCTCCAGCTGCGCGTCGCGCACCGTTACGTGCAGACGCCATGGAACGGGATTGACTCGCCGCGGCGTTGGAGCGGCTGCGACACTCGGTAGGCGCACGCTGAAGCTGCCGTCGCGAAAGCGCGTCAGCGTCAGCCGGGCGCCCGCGACGTCGACGCCGACGATGCCCAAGCGGTGCGCGCTGCCGGGGAGAAGGTCGCGCAGCGAATAGCGGATTGTGAGGCGCTGCGCGTTCAGGATCGGCTGCGATCCGCGATCCACGCGCAGGCCGGAAAACATGGCGCCGTCGCGCGCAACGCGGAGCTCGCCTATTCGT
This sequence comes from Vulcanimicrobiota bacterium, assembly GCA_963722595.1. GTDB lineage: Bacteria > Vulcanimicrobiota > Vulcanimicrobiia > Vulcanimicrobiales > Vulcanimicrobiaceae > Cybelea. The sequence continues at coordinate 1,576,320 of CAVRNN010000001.1, forward strand.
ACCGTGTAGCCCGTCGCTAACCTGGCGCCTTCTTGGATCGAAGCGCGCAACAACTCGTGCCGGTTCACGGCCACCAAGCCCAGAACGATCGCCGCGGCCAGGAGGCCGATCACGACGCGAGTGCGCACGTGGCTCTATACCTCTCGCCCCGCGGGCCGCCCCCCCGCGCTACGAATGTTCTAAACGAGTCTTAGTGTCAGAGGTCGAGGTTCTTGACGCCCCTAGCATACTCGAAGATGTACTGCTTGCGCGGCTCCACCTTGTCGCCCATCAGGTCGGTGAAAATCTGCTCCGCCTCCACGGCGTCCTCGACGGTGATCTGCTTGAGACGGCGATTGCCGACCTCCATCGTCGTTTCGGCCAGCTGCTCCGCGTCCATCTCGCCCAACCCCTTGTACTGCTGGATCGTGAAGTCTTTGCCGTCGTCGCCGACGATCGACTTCAGCTCGCCTTCGGTAAACGCCCACCACTGCTTCTTGCCCTTGCGGACACCGTAGAGCGGCGGCTGCGCGATGAAGACATGTCCTTCCTCGACCAGCGGCTTCATCTGGCGGTAGAAGAACGTGAGGAGCAGCGTCCGGATGTGCGAGCCGTCGACGTCCGCATCGGTCATGATGATGATCTTGTGATAGCGGAGCTTCGCGACGTTGAACTCGTCGCCGAAGCCGGTGCCGAGCGCCGTGATCATCGTCCGAATTTCTTCGTTGGCGAGCACCTTGTCCAGGCGCGCCTTCTCGACGTTGAGGATCTTGCCGCGCAGCGGCAGGATGGCTTGCGTGTTGGGGTCGCGGCCGCCCTTCGCGGTGCCGCCCGCCGAGTCGCCCTCCACCAGGAAGAGCTCGCTCTCGGACGCGTTTGTGTTCTTGCAGTCGACGAGCTTGCCGGGCAGTCCCGACCCCTCGAGCGCGTTCTTGCGGCGCGACAGGTCGCGCGCCTTCTTCGCCGCGTCGCGCGCGCGCTGCGCCTGCATACACTTGTCGACGATCGCGCGCGCGTACTTGGGGTTCTCCTCGAGAAAGAATTCGAGGCGCTCCGAAACCAAGCCCGCCACGATGCTGCGAACCTTGGCGTTGCCGAGCTTCGTCTTCGTCTGGCCTTCGAACTGCGGGTCGGCGAGCTTCACGGACACGACCGCCGTGAGTCCCTCGACGATGTCGTCGGTCGATAGCGAGTTATCGGACTCTTTGAGCATCCCGCGCTTACGCGCGTAGGAGTTGATCGCGGTCGTGACGGCCTGCCGGAAGCCCTGGAGGTGCATTCCACCTTCGATCGTCCCGATGTTGTTGGCGTAAGAGAAGATCTGGTCGGCGTACGTGCCGGTATATTGCATCGCGACCTCGACGTCGACGCCGTCGCGCTCCGCGTGGGTCGAAATGATCGGATGGAGCGGGTCCTTCTTCTCGTTGAGCCACTCGACGAACGAGACGATTCCGCCGTCGAAGGTGTACATCCGCTCGCGCACGGCCTCGCCGCGCTCGTCGCGCAGCGTGATCGAGAGGCCCCTGTTCAAGAACGCGAGCTCGCGCAGGCGCTTCTGCAGGATGTCCCAGTGAAACTCGGTCACTTCGAACATCTCCGAATCCGGCTTGAACCACTGCAGCGTGCCCGTTCCTTCGGTCTTTCCGACCTTCTTGAGCTTCTGCACCGTGATGCCGCGCTCGAACTTCATCCGCCACTCAAAGCCGTCGCGCTTGACCTGCGTCACCGTCCACTCGGAGAGGGCGTTGACGACCGAGATGCCGACGCCGTGCAGGCCGCCCGAGACCTTGTAGCCGCCCTTGCCGAACTTGGCGCCGGCATGCAGGATCGTCATGACGACCTCGACCGCGGGAAGCCGCTCCTCGGCGTGCAGGTCGATCGGAATGCCGCGTCCGTCGTCCTCGACCGAGCACGATCCATCCGCGTGCAAGACGACGCGGATGATGCGCGCGTATCCCGCCAGCGCCTCGTCAACCGCGTTGTCGACGGCCTCATAGACGAGCTGATGCAAACCGCGTTCGGCGGTGTTGCCGATATACATGGCCGGGCGCTTGCGCACGGCTTCCAGCCCGCGCAAGACCTCGATTTGCTCGCCTGTATAATTCGTCGACATTACGTGTTTCGTAGTTCCGCGTAGATCAAGTCGTGTAGCTCGTCTCCCAAGATGTTACGCACCGTTGCCGGCGCGATTTCCTCCGGCGGCACGTTGCTGCGCAACAGCACGTACGAACTCGCGACGAGGCGCTCGCGCCCGTCGCGCGAGAGGCGCTTCGCAGCCCGCGCTTGCACGAGCATGCCCCACCAGCGCGTAAGCAGCTGGGAACGAATGCCCTCGTAGTCCTCTTCCTTTAACCCGTGGACGAGCGCCGCCGTTCCGGCATAACCGAGCCAGGGCGCCTCGAAAAGGAGCCTCGCCGTCGCCTCCGTGCGGCGCCTGCGCGCCGCGCTCGCGCACGCGGCGCAGTGCTCGCCGCCTCGCGGCGAAACGAGCGCGCCGCAGCCCGCACACGGCTCCCAGCCCGCCAAGCGTTTGGCGTGGCCTCGCGCGTCGACCTCTTCGCGGAAACGATCGAGCGCCTCGGCGGCGGTCGCGGCCATTGTGCGGTCGGGGGGGCGCGACGGGCGCCAGCGCGAGGCTTGCGAGCGCGGCACCGGCCGAGCGTGCGCGTGCGGCAGCCTGCCGACGCGGAAGCGGAGCTGCTTCACTCCGGCCTTCGGCAAGCGCGCGGCGATTGCGCGCAGAGCCTGTTCGCTCAAGAGGCTCAGCTGATGGCACCACGCGTTCGAGCGCGTTACAATCGTCAGCGTTCCGTCCGCGATCCGAGCCGGGTGCGAATTCCTCGCGACCTGCTCCCCGACGATGTCCGGCCAGCCCGCCTCGAGCAATACGAGCGGCTCGCGCTCGCCGCCTTCGACGGGCGTCCAATCCGAGAGCGCTTTGGACAGCTTCAGCACGCGGCCCACTGCAGCACGCGCGCGTCGCTGACGCGCGCAACGCGTGCGCCGCTGCGTAGCCCCGCCGGTAGGTGCGCGGCCGTCACGAAGGCCTGTTCGTAATCACCGATTTCGGCGAGGAACGCGCTCGCGCGAGCTTCGTCCAACTCCGATAAGACGTCGTCGAGCAACAGCAACGGCGCCTCGCTCGAGCGTTCCCGCATAACGCCGTATTCGGCGACCTTGAGCGCGAGTACCGCCGTGCGTTGCTGGCCCTGGGATCCGTACGCGGCAAGCGATGCGCCGTCGAGCAAAAGGCTCAAGTCGTCCCTATGCGGCCCGACGAGCGCGGCCTTTCGCGCGCGCTCCGCCTCGGCGGCGTGTCGCATTCGCACCTCGAGGGCGGCTGAGATCGCCTCGGGCGTCGCCGTATCGAATGCAACGTTGGGGTCGTAGCGCACCTCTAAAAGTTCCTCCGGCGCGAATCGCGTGTGTGCCGCCGCCGCTCCTCGCGCAAGCACTTCGACGAGCCTAGCGCGGGCGAGCATGATCTCGGTGCCGGCGGCAAGCAGCGTCCGTTCGTACACGCCGAGCAGCTCCGCGTCGGGCTCGATGGCTCCGCGCAGCACGGCGTTCTTGTGCTGAAGTGCATTGCGATATCGCGCGAGCTCGTAATAATAGCGTGATTCCGTTTGCGCGAGCGCGCTGTTCAAGAACGCGCGCCGCGCGCTGGGAGTGCCGGCCGCCAACTTGAGATCCGCCGGAACGAACGTGACGACGCGAACTCGTCCGAGGTAATTGGCATAGCGCACGGGACTCCCGTTCACGGCGTAGGTCTTGTGGGTTCCGCGCGCCCCGCGTTCGATCGCGCACGCCAGATTGACGGTTCCCACCCGCGAGGTTGCCTCGCCGGAGAGGATCGCGCCCACGCACCCCGCGCGAACGGTGTCGGAGTCGCGCACGGTGCGAAACGATTTGCCCGTGCCGAGCATCGCGATTCCCTCGAGCAAATTGCTCTTGCCCTGTGCGTTGGCCCCGACGAACACGTTTAGGCCCGTCGAAGGGTGGAGATCCAATTCCAAATAGTTGCGAAAATTCGAAAAGCTTAGCTGCCGGAGGAACACATTATTGTCGCAGCGGCATCAACACGTAGAGCTGCTGACCCGTCTCGAGCGGTTCCAGCGGGCGGATCGCCGCCGGCGAGAGTGGTCCAAGAAACTCGATGACCGTCTTGTCGCTCTTGATGTGATTGAGAATTTCGACGAGATAGCGCGCGTTGAAGGCGATCGTCAAATCTTCGCCGCTCTGCTCGACCTCGAGCTCCTCGTAGGCGTTGCCCGAGACGTCGGAGCTAGCGGTCACGATCAGGGTCTGGTTTGCGATGGCGAGCTTGACCATGCTCGCGCGGTCGCCGGCGACGAGCTCCGCGCGCCGTAGGCTGCCGATCAGGGCCGGGGTGCTCACGGTGACCGAGCGATCGAATTTCGCCGGAATGACCTGCTGGTAGTTCGGATACTGACCATCGACGAGCCGCACCGTGATCGAGACGTCGCCGCCGCTCATCCGAAGCTGATTGCTCTGGGCGCCGAGCGCGCTCACTTCGATGCGTTCGCCGCCCCCGAGGTTTCGGGCGACCTCTCCGAGCGCGCGGGAGGGCACGATGAACTTCTCGTTCGCCGAGACCTCCTCGTCCATCGTCGTCGCGAACTTGGCCAGCCGGTAGCCGTCAGTCGCGACCATCGTGAGCGACTTGCCCTCCACCTCCAGCAGGGTGCCCATCAGCACGGCGCCCCGAGCCTCCTCGTTTGAGGCCGCGAAAATCGTCGCTTCGATGCCGTCGCGGAAGCGCTTCGCGGCGATCCTGAACTGCGAGCCGCGCGCTGCCGCCGGCAGCGGGGGGTACTCATCGGCCGGGAGGGCGTGGAAGTCATAGTTGCTGCGCTCGTACTTGACGCTCGCCCGCGTCGGCGTACCGGTGAGCTCCAGCGTTCCCGGCGCGAGATTGCCCAGATAGCTCGCAAAGAGCTTCGCAGGGATCGTGACGGAGCCGCCTTCGGCCACCTGCGCGGGGAAGGCGTGCTCGAGCGTCAACTCGAGATCGGTCGCCCGCACCGCGATCTTGCCGCTCTCCCCTTGCAGCAGCACGTTGGAGAGGATCGGCACGGTCGTGTGGGCATTCACCACTTTGCTGGCCGCCCCGACCGCTGCCGCGATGTCTTTCGTTGTGCAATTAAATTTCATCGTTTTTTACCGTTGGGCGTGAGCGTGCGTTTTCCTAGGAGAATAACAAGGGAGCAGTAGCAGTAGTAGAGCGGTGTATTCTGCGGAAAACTCTCGTTTTGCTTGTGCTGGTTTGAGCTTTGGCTCGGGATAACCGTGTGGACGAATCCACGCGGCGCATGCACTTTTCCACGGCCTCCGGCACGCGGCCGAGTTATGCGTGTGGACATCCCGGCGTGGTGCGCAAGGCTGTCGAGAGTGTGGAGAAGAGTGCTTGGCGGTACGCTGCGCGCGGTCAGGGGGTCTGACACATCGCGATGAGCTGGCGAATCTTGTTGCGGTACGCCTCGTCTCGCTGCATCTGGTCCTTGATCTTATCCCGAGCGTACATCACCGTCGTGTGATCTTTCTTGCCAAACTCGCGCGCGATCTGAGGCAGTGAGTAATTGGTGAGCTCGGTCGCGATATACATGGCAATCTGGCGGGGCGCGGCGAGGCGCTGGTCGCGTCGCCCGTTATCCATCTCCTTGACCGTCAACCCATGCGCTCCCGAGACCGTCTCCTTGATCTTCCCGATGGTGATGCGGTGCAGCGGCGCCTGCGCGACGGCGCTCTTGAGGACGTCGGCCGCGAGGTCCGTCGTAATGGGTGCTTTCGTCAGCGATGCGTACGCGATGACCCGGATCAGGGCACCCTCGAGCTCGCGGATGTTCGACGGGATGACCTTGGCGATGAAGGAAGTCACTTCGTCCGGCACGGGGATGTTTTCGCTGCCCGCCTTCTTGCGCAGGATGGCTTCGCGCGTTTCGAGGTCGGGCGCCTGGATGTCGGTGAGCAAGCCCCATTCGAAACGCGAGCGCAGTCGCGCCTCGAGCGTCTGGATCTCTTTCGGTGGCCGGTCGGACGAGATGATCAGCTGCCGTCCCGATTCGTGGAGCGCGTTGAACGTGTGAAAGAACTCCTCTTGCGTCGTCTCCTTGCCGGCGAGGAACTGGATATCATCGATCAGCAGCACGTCGACCTGCCGATAACGGTTGCGAAACTCAGGCGTGCGATTGTTCTGCAGCGCAATGATGAACTCGTTCGTAAACTTTTCGCACGTAGCGTACACGACGTTGGCGGCCACATTGTCTTGGATGACGCGGTGTCCAATGGCGTGCATCAAATGGGTCTTTCCTAGGCCCACGCCGCCGTATAAAAACAGTGGGTTATAGGCGTGCGCGGGAGCACCCGCGACGGCCTGGGCCGCGGCGTGGGCAAAACGGTTGGAATTCCCCACGACGAACTCTTCGAAAGTATAACGAACATTAAGGTTGGCACTACGGAACTCTTCCAGCGGGCGGGTGGGAACGTGCGCGGCTGCACGGCTCGCTTCGCCCGGCTCCGCGACGGACAGACGGAGTTCGATGCTCGTTCCGAAGAGCTCGCTCAGGACGCCGATCATCTGCGCCCGAAGCTTGCTCCCTACCCAGTCTTGTGCAAACTTGCTGTGCACGGCGAGGTGGAGCTCGTTGCCGTGAAACGAGATGAAGCGGATCGGTTTGATCCACATCTCAAAGACGGGTTTGGAAAAGGTACGCTCCAGAGTGTCGAGTGCGGACTGCCAGAGTTCATTGGAGATGTCCGAAATTGATCGCTAGCGCCATCCTCTGCATCCTCGTTCAACGTTCCGCCAAAGCACTGCGCAGCCGTTCCGATGACTAGCAATCGGGCTGTGCCACCCCCGTGAGGGCGCAACCACTTGGCTTAATGAAGCCTTGCTCCTGCGGAATCTATGCACGACTTTATCCACTTATCCACAGGCGCCGAAGCACGTTATTTCGCGGGTTTTTCTGATTTATGAACGGTGCCCGGGCGGCCCGGCCGCGCGCCCGAATTGCTCGACGGGATAAGGCTTCCAGGAGCTTGCTCAGACCGGGTCCGACCCGCTTCTCCACAGGCTTGTGCACAGATGTGAATAGGGCGGTAGTGGTCCCTTTTGAAACGGCTCGTTAAACGCGCTTGGTGTACTTAGCGGCTTGGAAACACGAAGTGCAAGACGAACCACGTAAGGGCAAAAACGATCAAGAGAGCCAGCCAGCCGTCAATGCGCTGGACGACGAGATAGTAATAGCCGACGCCTATTGCCATCGTGCAGGTTAGAGCAAGCGCCAACCATGCGGATCGACCTTGCGGCGTCATGGTACGCTTAGTATATGCCAAAGCGCTCTCGCAAGCCACCGTCCGATCCGATCCAAGCCGCGCACTCGATCTTTGCCCAACTGACGGGCGAGGAGCCGCGGATCGTTCCGCCTGAGAAGAACCCCGCAGCGGTGGCTCTAGGGCGCAAGGGTGGCCTAAAGGGCGGCAAGCGGCGTATGGAAACGATGACCGCTGCCGAGCGCAAGGAGAGCGCTCGGAAAGCCGCCGCCGCCCGCTGGAGGGGAAAGTGATATTCCAGGACGATCCGACGACCATAGCTATGGCGATTGGCACTGCTGGCACTCTTAATAATATCCTTAGGGGAATCGGATACCCACGAATTACCGCGGCTGGAACGACAGTGGACGGCCAAAAACTGAGCGATTCTCTCAAGGCCCTTCGGGATCAAATTGACGCGTTTCTCAAGACGAGCAAATAGAGTTAGAATGATCGGAGGGGTGGGATTCGGACCCACGGGAAGCTCTTTTTCACGGACGCTCCCGCCCGAGTCTAAATCGGGTGCCTTAAGCCGCTCGGCCACCCCTCCGCGCCTTTAGACGTTCCAGAGATCGTCGAGCTGCAATTGAGCAGGCGTCTTTTTGAACACCCGTGCAAACTTAGCCTTAAACTCATCCATACTGTCGCAGGTTTGTGTAGTGGTCCCTTTTGAGGGCGAGCCTGAGTCGTGCGGCTAAAGGCGACGGACGAGGGCCCCAGCGGCGAGGCCGACCGCTAGCACGATCAGAACCGACCAAAGCGCAAGAGGATTACTGAGCAAACCCGTTATCACACCAGTGACTTGGTTTCAAAAGGGTCGGCCGATCCTGCCCTTGCCGGGTTATGCTTCGACCGTACGATAAAGGCGGCCGCAGTCAAGCCGAAGCGCGAGAAGGTGAAGCGACAAGACGCCAGCTTGGTTGCCTCACGAAACATTAGCGATTTCGGCGGCGTAGCGAAAGCGTACGGAGGTCACCCATGAGTCTTCCAACGGCCCTCGTCGTCGCCACGGCCATGATCTGCTTCACGGTGCTCGTCGTGGTCGTTACGGCCGTCGTCTGGGCGTCGACGCACCACTCGTAGGCTTAGGTCCCGCGTTGCATTTTAGCCCGGCTCTGCTACAATAGCCCGGCTATGTTTGAGTTCGACCTCCAGCTTTTTGCGTCCAAAAAAGGCGCAGGCTCGACGCGTAACGGCCGCGATTCGAACGCGCAGCGCCTCGGTGTGAAGCGCTTTGGCGGCGAGCGCGTGATTGCAGGAAACATTCTCATTCGCCAGCGCGGAACGCGCATCTATCCCGGTGCGAACGTCGGCATCGGACGCGACCACACGCTCTTCGCGCTGATCGATGGAACCGTCGAGTTCAGCGGCAGCAGCGATCGCAAGCGGGTCTCGGTCGTGCCCGCCGCCTAAGGCTCGAAGACGAAGCGGGAGTACGGGGCCGACGGGCCCCTTTTCCTTTTGCGGCGCCGATAGCTCGTGCAGTTCATTGATGAGGCCGAAATTACGGTTGCGGGCGGTGACGGCGGCGACGGAATCGTGGCGTGGCGCCGCGAGAAATACGTCCCGAAGGGCGGTCCCGCCGGCGGCGACGGTGGCCACGGCGGAAGCATCTATCTCGAGGCGGCAAGTGAGCTCTCCACGCTCGTAGAGTTTCGGTTTAGGCGAAGTTTTTCTGCTGAGTCCGGCAAGCCCGGTGGCGCGTCGAAAAAATCCGGCCGCAGCGGCGAGGATCTCACGATCCACGTGCCTGTGGGGACGCTCGTCTTTCGCAGACGCGACGAGCGGCCCGAGCTGTTGCTCGCCGATCTAAACGAGCCCGGCGCACGCGTTCTCGCGGCAAAAGGCGGCCGCGGCGGCCTCGGCAATCAGCATTTTGCGACCAGCGTCCGTCAGGCGCCGCGCTTCGCCGAACGAGGCGAGCCTGGCGAGCGCGGCGTGCTGCGCCTGGAGCTTCGTTTGCTGGCCGACTGCGGGATCGTCGGCGTCCCTAACGCCGGAAAGTCGACGCTGCTCTCGGTCGTCTCGGCCGCGCGGCCGAAGATTGCCGACTATCCGTTCACGACGCTCGAGCCGCAGCTCGGCGTCGTGCGAACGGGCGACGACGAATCGTTCGTGATAGTCGACGTTCCGGGACTCATCGCGGGCGCACATGAGGGCGCCGGTTTGGGCGATCAATTTCTGCGCCACGTCGAGCGCACGCGCGTATTGTTGCACCTGCTCGATGGTGCGAAGCCGCTGGAAGAAATCATGGCCGACAAAGCGATGATCGAGGTCGAGCTCGCCGCATGGAATCCTGCGCTGCCCGCCAAGCCGACGCTGCTCGCGCTCAACAAGCTAGACCTTCCAAATGCGCGCGAGTCGTTCGCGCGGTTGCGGGAGCGCTTTCCGGACGTCTACGGCATCAGCGCCGCGACTCACGAAGGCGTGCGCGACGTCGTACATGCGATATCGCGAGCGATCGAGTCGGCCCCGATGCCGCAGATCGTCGCGCCGCCGGCGGCGCATATCGAGCTATCCGCGGTGGACGCTTTTCGCGTCGAGCGCCGGCGGGACGGGACGTTCGTCGTGTCGGGCGAACGTGTGGAGCGCCTAGCATCCATGACCAACTTCGACTCGGACGAGGCGCTCGCGCGCTTCGAATACGCTTTGGGCAAGTTGGGGGTCGAAAAGAAGCTGCGCGAACTCGGAGCGCGCGAAGGGGATACGGTCCACATCGGGCCGTACGAGTTCACCTACTCATGAAAATCGGCGTTTTTGGGGGAACCTTCGATCCGATTCACAACGCGCATCTGTTCGTCGCGGAATCGGCCCGAATCATAGAACGCCTCGACCGCGTGCTCTTCGTGCCTACGAACAACCATTACTATCGCGACAAGCCGCAGGCCGATGCCGCGCATCGCTGCGCGATGATCTTGGGGGCGATCGAAAGCAATGCCGCTTTCAAGCTCGACGACACAGACTTGCGCGAGAACGCGAGCGGTTACACCGCGGACCTATTACCGAGGCTGCGCCGGAAATATCCGGCCGCGCGGTTGACCTTCATCATCGGCGCCGACTCGCTCGTCAACGCGAACTGGGTGCGCTTCGACGAGGTGCTCGAGGCGCTGGAACGCTTCGTGATCGCCCCTCGGCCTGGGGTGCGCGCCGACGCGCTGGCTCGCGTGATTGCCGCGGTGCCGGCTTCGCTGCGCGAGCGCGTCGCGACGCTGAATCTCCCCGAGATCCCGGAATCAGCGACGCTCGTGCGCGCGCTGATCGCGCAGCGGCGGAGCATTCGCTATCTGGTGTCCGAGCCGGTCTGGAAGTACATCGTCGGGCAAAAACTGTACGGCTATTCGGATGTCGAGAGTAAGTAGCGTCGCTTTCTCGCTTCTGATCGGCTGCGCGATTGCGGCGTGCTCAACGACGCAGCCGCCGAACGATCGCGCGGTCTGCGACGCGTACTCGGCGCAGCGCTCGCGCCTGGAGGTGGTCGCCGACGGCACCGTCACGCGCATTTTGGGTCCTTCGACTCCGCTCAGGGCGGGGTCGAGTCCACATGAGGGTTTCCTGTTGCGCCTCGCGTCGGGCTGCAGCCTCGTCGTTCGAGTGGAGGCCAACACCGACTTCACCGGCCCGATCCCGCTTTCGCAAGGCCAACGCATTGCCGTCAAGGGCGAGTACGAATACTATCCGCGCGGCGGCGTCGTGCATTGGACGCATCGCGATCCGCGCGGCCGGCACGAAGGCGGATATATCGAGGCCGGTGGACAGGTCTACGAATAAGCGTCTGTCGCGCATGATTCTCGGAAGCTCGTCGCCGCGGCGGCTCGAGCTGCTGCGTTCGCTCGGCCTGATAGTGGAGGTGAGGCCGAACGGGTACGACGAGGACGTCATCCCGGGCTTGAGTCCCGCGCAACTCGCGAGCCAGCACGCGCGCGAGAAGCTCGCCGGCGCTGTGGGACTCCGGGGCGCCATCGACGCCCCCGTGCTCGCCGCGGACACGGTCGTCGATCTCGACGGGAACCCGCTCGGCAAGCCGCGCGATCCCGACGAGGCGATCGCGATGCTGCAGCGCTTGTCGGGCAGGGACCACCTCGTCCATACCGCGTTCGCGCTGGCCGTGCCGGAAATCTCCGAATGGACGGAGGAGCGCGCCACGACGCGTGTGCGGTTCTACTCGCTCGAGCCCGGCGAGATCGCGGAGTACGTCGCCACCGGGGAGCCACTCGACAAGGCCGGAGCCTACGGGATTCAAGGCCGGGCCGCGGCGCTCGTCGAGGCGATCGACGGCGACTTCTATACCGTGATGGGGTTGCCGCTGGCCCGTTTTGTCCGTGCGCTCCGCCGGTTGGGATTTGCGCTGCCGGAAACGAAATGAGGGCGGCCTGGGGGTCGACATTTTTACGTATCGAGACGAGCGCAGACTCTTTGCGCTGATCAGTATCATCATCGTCGCAGCCGTTTTCGCGCTGCTGCAGATCAACGCGCAGCGCACCGGAACGGTGAGTCCGATTGCGACGGTGATGAGCTCGATCTTCGGATTCGCGCAGACTGCGGTGTCGGCGACGGTCGGCGGCGCGCGCACCCTCGGCACCACTGTCGTCGCGCTGCCGCGGCTCGAGAGGGAGAACGCGCGTCTTCGCGCGCGCAATCGTCGGCTGATCGAGGAGAACGCGCGCCTTCACGAGTTGGCCGCCGCGTATGCTGCCGAGACCGACGTGCGCCCCGTCGTCGACCTCTATCACGGCGTCGAGGCGCGCGTCATCGGCTTTCCGCCGGAGAACGAATCGCGAGCCGTCACGATCGACAAGGGCTCGCGCTCGGGCGTACGGGGGGATGAAGGCGTCGTCGCCGGGGACGGCGTCGTTGGCCGTGTCGTCGCGGTCACGCCGTTCTCGAGCACCGTGCTCCTAGCCACGGATTACACGAGCCGCATTCCCGCGGTCGTCCAGCGCGGCCGCTGGTGGGGCATCGCGCGTGGGAACCTCGGCAGCGTTGTCGTCGAATATATACCGCAGGACGCGCCGCTGCGCGTCGGCGACGTCGTCGTGACCGGCGAAGGACGCTCGTTCCACTCGGGCGTCCCGATCGGAACGGTGACCGCGATCGAACGCGGCGACGCCACGCTCTATCAGACCGCCGTGCTCAAGACGTCGGTCGATCTCGGCGCCCTCGATCGCGTTGTCGTCATCTCGAAGTAGGAGTCCTAAGCCACACATCGCGCCGTTCGTCGGGCCGGCGTGGTACGTCGCGGCCGCGTGGCTCGCCGCCGCGCTGCTCGCGCAGTCGACGGTCGTACATTACGCCGCGGTCCGCGGGGTTGTTCCGAGCCTTGTGTTGGTCGTCGTCGTGTGGTACGCGATCCGGGTCGACGCGCGCCGCGCCGTGCTCTACGGCCTGGCGGCCGGACTGTGTGAAGACGCGCTCTCCGCAGGATCGGGTGCGGCCTGGACGATCGCGACGAGCCTCAGCGCCCTGCTCGCGAGCGTCCTCTCGCGCGGCTTCTTCGCGGACTCGATTCCACTCGTTATCCTGATTACGATCGCCGCGACACTCGTGCGCGCGCTGCTATATTGGGTCGCCGCGGCGCTCGAGGGATATCCGCCCGGGCTCGGTGCGATGCATCTGCACGAGGCGGTGATCGCGAGCGCCCTCAATGCCGTCGTCATGGTGATCGCGATGCTGGTTGGGCGCCGCTTCGACCGCGCGCGCTGATGCGGTCGATCAATCCTCCGCGCCGCATACCGTGGCGCCTCCCGACGTGGCGGCTCGTCGCCTTTGCCGCGTTGATCGTGCTCGCGCTGTCGGCGCTGCTCGTGCGGCTGATTGTCGTTCAGCTCGTCGACGGGCAGCGCTATCGTGCCGCCGCTGCGGCGAATCAAATTCGTCTCATTCCGGTCGCCGCGCCCCGAGGAGTGATCTACGATCGGAACGGAACGGTCATGGCGCGCAGCCGTCCATCGTTCGTCGTCGGCGTCATTCCGTCGCAGGTCGCGAACCCGTATAGCGAGCTCGCGACGCTCGCGCAGATTCTCAGCGTGGATGAGCGTTCGCTGTGGTATCGACTGCTGCATCATCGCGGCGTGACGTATCCGAGCTTCGATGCGGTCGCGCAGAGTGAGCCGTACGGCCCGGTCATCCTCGCGACGGATCTGCCTGTGGCGGTGGTCGCGCGTCTCTCGGAAGTGCTTGCGAGCGTTCCGGGCGTCGATCTCGAGGCGCAGCCGACTCGCGACTATCCGCACGGCAATCTCGCGTCGCATCTCGTGGGCTACGTCGGCGCGATCACGCAAGACGAATACGAGCGCCTCAAAAACGAAGGCTACTCTCCGAACGACGTCATCGGAAAGGACGGCTTAGAGTTTACGTACGACGCGTACCTGCGTGGCGCTCCCGGCGGGCAGCGCGTCGTCGTGGACGCGACCGGCGCGGTCGTCTCCAGCGTCAAGCTTCCGTCGAAGCCTGCGGTACCTGGCGACACGCTGATAACGAACATCGACTGGCGGCTGCAGCAGATCGCCGAGGTGGCACTCGCGCAGGAGATACGCGGCTTGGGGCGGCGCTCGCTCTCGGGCGCCGTCGTCGCGGAGGACCCTTGGACCGGCGCCATCCTCGCGCTCGCCAGCTATCCCAACTACGATCCCAACGACTTCGCCGCGGATCGCTGGAAGCGCATCGCGTACGACCTCACCGACTCCACGCAGCCGCTCTTTAACCGCGCCATCGCCGCCGCGACGCCCACGGGCTCGACGTTCAAGATGGTCACCGGCTCCGCGGCGCTGACCGAGGGCGTCGTGAAGGTCAATCAGATCGTCGACGACACCGGCGGATGGAACTGCGGCGGATACTACGCCCGCGACATCGCGGCCGGCGGGCTGGGCGACACAACCTTCGTGCCGGCGCTCGCGGCATCGAGCGACGGCTACTTCTTCCGGCTTTCCTGGTGGCTCGGCAACGCACGCTTGCGCAAATACGCGCTCGCCTTCGGCCTCGATGCGAAGACCGGCGTCGACCTTCCCGGCGAGAACGAGGGGAACTGGCCGACCAACGCGTGGGAGATGCGCGCATTCGGCGTACCCATGGAACCTAGCGAAGCCTGCTTCTTGGGCATCGGACAGGGCGCGATGCAAGCGACGCCGCTGCAAATGGTGAACGTCGCGTCGGCCGTCATCAACGGCGGCACGCTCTACAAGCCGCAGATCGTCCGCGCAATTCGCGAACCGGGAGGCGGAATCGTTAAACGCTTTTCACCGCAGGTCATCCGTCAGGTTCCGGTGACTCCGCAGGCGCTCGCCGCAGTGCGCGAAGGCATGGCGCGCGTGACCGATCCGGGCGGTACGGCGTATGGCTTGGCGATCGACGGTTTGCCGTTCTCCGGGAAGACCGGTACGGCCGAAACGGAGGGTGGCAACGGCCCGAACACCACGTGGTTCATCGCGTGGGCGCCGACGGCGCATCCGCGCCTCGCCCTCGCCGTTTTCGTCGACCGCAGCGGCGGCTACGGTGCGACCGTCGCCGCGCCGATCGCGCGGCAAATCCTCGTCAAATACTTCAAGAAGAAAGGTTGAGCGCCCGCGAAACGTGAACGTCGCGCGCGCCGTGATTCCAGGTTCCAACTCGCGTTCGGGCGAAACGACGAGCGTTCGGATTGAGAGGTAGATTTAGATGCTCGCAGTTCATGAAAATCGTTTGGCCGAGGCGGTGTCGCGTTTGGGATCCGAGAATGCGTTCGAGATCTTGGCGCGCGCTCGCGAGCTCGAAGCACGCGGCCGAAGGGTCGTTCACATGGAGATCGGCGAGCCAGACTTCGACACTCCCGATGGGATCAAAAAGGCTGCCGTCGATGCGCTCTACGACAACCATACGCACTATACTCCGTCGAGCGGCCTGCCGTCGCTGCGCGCCACAATCGCCGACTATGCCAGCCGCTTCCGACACGTGACGCCGGAATGGGCCCCCGAGAACGTCGTCGTCTCGCCCGGCGCCAAGCCGGTGATCTGGAACACGTTGAGCGCGTTGCTCGGGCCGGGTGACGACTTCGTCTACTTCGACCCCGCCTATCCGGCATACGCCTCCTGCGCAAGCTACCTGCAGGCGACCGTCCACGCGATCCCTCTGCGCGAGTCGCGCAATTGGCGCATGGACCTCGACGAGCTCGCGCGCCGCGTCTCCAAGAAGACGAAAGTCGTCGTCATAAACTCGCCCCACAATCCGACCGGGGGCGTGCTCACGAAGAGCGACTTAGAGTTCATCGCCGAGCTGGCGCAGCGCTACGACTTCCTCGTGCTCGCGGACGAGATCTACAGCCGCAACTTCTACCTCGAGTCGGAGTATCTCTCGATCTCGTCGCTCCCCGGCATGCGCGAGCGCACGATCGTCATCGACGGATTCTCGAAGGCGTACGCGATGACGGGCTGGCGGCTCGGCTACGCGATCATGCCCCAGGATCTCGCAAAAGCCGCGACGCTTTTCAACAACAACACCTTCAGCTGCGTCGCCACGTTCGTGCAGATGGCCGGCATCGCTGCGCTCACCGGACCGGACGAGCCGGTGCTGCGTATGAACGAGATCTTTCGCGCTCGCCGCGATCGGCTGGTCAACGGCCTCAATGCGATTGCGGGCATGTCGTGCCTGCTGCCGGAGGGCGCCTTCTACGCCTTCCCCAACGTTTCGGCGATCACGCAGGACGATCGCGCGCTCGCGAAGTTCCTGCTGGAGGAAGGCGGCGTCGCCTGTGGCGGCGGCTCGTCGTTCGGCGCCGCCGGCAAGGGCTATCTGCGCTTCTCCTACGCGGCTTCGCTCGAAGACATTGACTGGGCCCTGGACTCGATCGCGAAGATCTTGCCGAAGTTCAAGGGGTAGCGGCGGCTACCGCGTTGCGCGTCGCCGTCGCGGCGGCGCTGATGCTGGTTGCCGCAGCGATCGTCTACGCGATCTCGAGCGGTCACATCTTATTCTTTCCGTTCTTGCTGATCTTGGGCGTGCCATTGGCGTCGCTGATCCGAAAGCCGCCTTCCGGCCCTCCGTCGCCGCCCTCACTCAATTAAAACGCTCTGCTCGTTCGCGTGGCGCCGGTTGGACTATCCGGACGGCGTGCTCGAGCGGCGCTCGATCGTCCAATCGAAGGATGTCGCGCCGTTGACGACGGCGGTAGATTGAAGGCATCTTATCTTTAGCCGTCTTCATGGTTCGCTCGACCTGGCCGGCGGCACAACCGTCGTCGACACTGTCTGCCGATGAGATCGTGAACGTGCACGATCTGGGCAATCCGCGGTCGCGGAGAGCGGTCTAGATCAAGCGCATCGCGCGTTTTACCTCGTTTAAAACGCCCACGGCGACTTCGCGCGCGCGGGCGGTTCCGTCGGTGATGATGCGTTCGAGCGCGGGCCGATCCGCCATGTACGCCGCGTAGCGCTCCCGTACCGGGCGCAAATACGCGTTCAGTTGTTCGGCGAACTCGCCCTTGTCTTGGACGCAGCCGAGCGCGCCCGAGCGGCACTCCACCGCGATGCCGTCGAGCCGCAGCGGGTTGACGAAGCGCCACAGCGCGAAGACCGGGCAGATCTCGGGGCGCCCCGGATCGCCGCGCCGGATCTTCAGCGGGTCCGTGACCATCGAGCGCACCTTGCGCGTCGTCGTCTCCTCGTCGTCGGCGACGAGGATAGCGTTGTCGTATGACTTGCTCATCTTGCGGCCGTCGATGCCGGGAATTTCGGGAAACTCCGACAGCGTCGGCTGCGGCTCGACCAAGATCTCCTTGCCGGAGCCATAGAGGTAGTTGAAGCGGCGAACGATCTCGCGCCCGAGCTCGAGGTGCGCAACCTGATCGCGCCCGACCGGCACGTATTCGCCGCGGAAGGCCGCGATGTCGCTCAGCTGCAACAGCGGATAGCCTAAGAATCCGTACGTCGCGACCTTCTGCCCCAGCGCGTCGATCTGTCCCTTGTACGTCGGTACGCGCTCGAGCCACGAGACCGGCGTGATCATCGAGAGCAGCACCTGCAGCTCTGAGATTTCCGGCACGCCGGATTGCAGGAAGATCGTAGAGCGCTGCGGATCGACGCCGGCGGCGAGCCAGACCGCGACCATCGCTTCGCGCGCGCCGCGGATCGTGGCGGTGTCATCGAATTCCGTCGTGTATGCGTGGAGATCGGCGATTTCGAAGAAGGCGTCGGCCATCTCGCAATAGTTCGCCCACTGCGTCAGCACGCCGACGAGATGGCCGAGATGCAGCGGTCCGGTCGGGCGCATGCCCGACATGACGCGCGGCTTAGAACCTCTTGGCATTAGCGCTTACATGCTCGACGCTAAAGCGCAGGACGCCTTCAATGTTTCGCGATTTGGTCGCGAACGTAGGCGCGCGCCGCTCGTACGGCGTCGACCAACGCGGTGCCGCGCGCGAGCTCACACGCCAGCGCCATCGCGAGCGTGCAGCCGGTGCCGTGCATGCGTCCGGCGATTCGCGGCTCCATGAAAATTTCGACGCCGGCGGACGTCGCGAGCGCGTCGGCAGGATCGCGGTCGAGGTGACCGCCCTTGAGCAGCACGGCGAACGCGCCCCGCGCGAGCAGCTTGGCGGCCGCGTCGCCGATGCGGTCGCGCTCGATCGGACCGCTTCCGAGCAGCGTAGCGGCTTCCGCGAGATTTGGCGTCAGCACGACGTTTCCCAAAGTGGCCAGCTCGTCGCGAATTGCGTCGCGCGCGGCTGGCTCGCCTAGCTCGCCGCCGCCGCTCGCCGCGAAGACGGGATCGACAACGGCGGGCAGCCAGGCGTGCCCGCGCAACGACGCGGCGACGGCGTGCACGGCGTCGCGCGTGGGCAGCGCGCCGACGCGCACGGCTCCCGCCGCATCCCATGGCAGCGCGCCGAGCTGTGCGGCGAGGATCTCGCTCGAAATCGGCTGCACGACGACGCTGCCGCGCCCGTCCTGAGCGCTCACGCCAGCGATCGCGGTGAACACGCGCGCACCGAGGTGTTCGCCGACGACGAGGTCGCGACCGACGCCCGCGACGTTCCACGGATGACTCGTGCCGATCGAGAGGACGATCGTCGTCACGCGAGGCCGTTCCAGCTCGCGATGAGCGCGCGTGCCGCTCGCTCCGGTGCGACCGCAATCGCCGAGATTACGGCGGCCATCGCGACGCCCGTGGCGCGCACTTCGGCGACGCGCGCGAGGTCGATGCCGCCCACCGCCGCAACCGGCATAGCCGCGGCGCGCGCGAGCCGGCGCAGGCCCTCAACGCCTATCGGATCCCCGGCGTCGCTTTTCGAAGGCGTCCAATAGACGGAGCCGATCCCCAGATAATCAACATCGACTGCGTTCGCACCGCGCACGTCTGCGAGCGTGCCGCACGAAAGGCCGATGAGACCCTCGGGGAACGCCGCGCGCACGGGCGCTACGTCGGCGAAACCGTCGTCGCCGGGGCCGAGGTGCACGCCGTCGCAATCAAACCGGCGCGCCGAGCGCCAATCGTCGTTGAGGATCAAGAGAGCGTCGCGCTCGCGAGTAATTTCGCGCAGTCGTTGCAGAGTGTGCGCGACGATTCCCGACTTCGCGCGGTACTGCACGATGCGTACGCCGCCGTCCAGGACCGCGTGCGCACGCTTGAGCACCGTCGAATCCTCGTTGAGGATCGCATAGATTCCGCGCAGCGAGGCGTCGCGCCTCAGCCGCGCCGACGCATGCGTTGCCATATGGCGACGTTCCCGACGAGATACGCGGCGAAGACAATCGCGACGAAAATCGCGAGCCCGGTGTTGTGCCGCGCGAGCGCCAGCGGTACGAGCAGGACGAAGCAGAGGACGGCAGCCATTAGCAACGCGATGATGCGCGAGATCGGAAAGATCACAAAAGAAGATCGCCGAGCCGCGTCAATTCGGCGTCGTCGCCGAAGCGCAGCTCGATGCGCCCGCCGCGCCCATACCGCACGACAGCGACGTGCGTTCCGAACTTTTCACGCAACCTCGCCTCGAAATCGCGTTCTTCCGGCGACAGCGGACGAAGCAGCGGCGATCGCGGCGGCGGGGCCGCTCGTCCGGCCACGACCCGCTCCAGGCCGCGCACCGTCGTGCCCTCGCTGACTGCCCGATGAGCGAGCGCCTCGCGCTCGCGCTCGGGCGCAGCCAAGAGCGCGCGCGCGTGACCTGCCGAAAGCCGGCCGTCGAACAGCATCGCCTTGATGGGCTCCGATAGGCCGAGGAGGCGCAGCGTGTTCGCGATCGCCGGGCGGCTCTTGCCGAGGCGGCGCGCGACCTCTTCTTGCGTCAGGCCATACTCATCGATGAGATAGGCAAAGCCCGCGGCCTCTTCGAGCGGATTGAGGTTTTCGCGCTGCAAGTTTTCGACGATGGCGAACTCGAGCGTCTGACGATCATCGCTACTGCGAATTAGCGCCGGAATCGTGGAGCGCCGCAACTCCGCGCAGGCGCGCCAGCGGCGCTCGCCGGCGATCAGCTCGTATCCGTCGTCGCGGCGGCGCACGATGATCGGTACGAGCACGCCGTATTCCGCGATCGACGCCTTCAGCTCTTCCAGCGTTTCTGCGGCGAAGTGCTTTCGCGGTTGAAACGGGTTCGGACGAATCTCGCCGACCGGAATCTCGCGTACGACCTCGCCGGAGCTCGCCACGGGAACGGCGGCCTCGCCGAGCAGCGCGGCCAGGCCGCGTCCGAGCCCGCGCTTCGGGGCGCTCATGCGCGCGCCCGAGCGGGTTCGAGCATCTCGCGCGCGACGGCGATGTACGCCTGCGCCCCGCGGCTCTTGAGGTCGAAGAGAATCGCGGGCTTGCCGTACGACGGCGCTTCGGAGAGACGCACGTTGCGCGGAATCTGCGTCTTGAAGACCTGCTGCGGAAAGAATTTTGCAGCTCGCGAATGACTTCCAACGACAGGCGCGTGCGGCCGTCGAACATCGTGACGAGCACGCCGCTGACGTACAGCGTCGGATTCAGCGCGTCGCGCACGCGCCAGATGACGCTCGTGAGCTGCGCGAGCCCTTCGAGCGCGTAGAATTCCGCCTGAACCGGGATGATACAGTCGTCGGCGGCGGTCAGCGCGTTGATCGTCAGTAGGCCGAGCGACGGCGGCGAATCGATCAGCACGTAATCGTAGCGTGACGCGACCGGCGACAAGGCCTGGCGCAGCCGCGTCTCGCGCGACAGCGCAGCGACGAGCTCGACGTCGGCGCCCGCGAGATTGATCGTCGCCGGCACGAGCGAGAGGTTGGACAGTTCCGTGTCGACGATGACGCGCTCGAGCGGAACCTCTTGCATCAGCGCGTGATAGATGTCGTGCGTCAACGCCGATTTTTCGATGCCGAGTCCCGTCGTGGAATTTCCTTGCGGATCGGTGTCGACGACGAGTACGCGCCGGCCGAGCATCGCGAGCGCGGCGCCGAGATTCACGGCGGTCGTGCTCTTGCCGACACCGCCCTTTTGATTGACGAGCGCGATGACGCGAGACATCACGTCGCGAGATACTGCTCGAGCAGCTGCAGCAGCAAGGTGCGCTCGTTACGTTCGGGTTCATCGGTGACCTGCTCGAAGAGCCAGCGCAGCGCGGCTCCCACGCGCTCGTCGCCGCGAAAACCGTCCGGCGCGTCGCCGCGCCGGACGAGCGCGGCAATTACGTCATCGCCGCCGATAGCCAGTTCCCGAATCGAGAAGGCGGGCTTGCGCGCCAGCTCGGCGTGAACCCGGGCCTCGAACGCGCGATTGGCGCCGTCCCGCGGCGGCAGACCGCTTCCCGCGATATCGGCCCGACGCAATGCGAACAAACGTTCGATATGCTTAGGCTCTATCCGGCGAATAAACCGCCGCAGGGCCGCATCGGTCAGGGCAGGGTCGGCCGAGTACATGTGCTGTCGAACCATGTGCTCGGTTGCTTTAACGATCTCGTTCGAGAAGCGAAAGCGTTCCAGCATCGCGCGGGTCATGTCGGCGCCCTCGATCTCGTGGCGATAAAAGTGCGGCCCATCCTTCGTGCGCGGTTTTCCGACGTCGTGCAGCAGGGCCGCCAGGCGCAGCACCAGGTCGCCCGGCGGTGCCGAGTCCAGCGTTGCGAGGCTATGCCTGTAGACGTCGTACGCGTGCCATTGATTCTGCTCGACGTCGACCCCCTCGAGGAGCTCGGGCCAGAGGTGGGCGAGGACACCTGTCTCGCGCAACAGCTCGAGCCCGATCGAGGGTTTTTGCGCGTGAAAGAGCTTGGCGAGCTCGTCGTGGATGCGTTCGGCCGAGACCGTCCGCACCGCCGCTGCGGCATCCCTCATGGCGTCGCGCAGCGCCGGCGTCGCGGCATACTCGAAGCGCGCCGCAAACTGCGCGGCACGCAGCATCCGCAATGGGTCTTCTGCAAACGTCTGCGGCGTCAAGACGTCGATGCGCCGGGCGCGAAGGTCGGCCTCGCCGCCGTAAGGGTCGACGAGGTCGCCCGAAGGGATTCCGCGCGCCATCATGTTCATGCGGAAATCGCGCCGCGCCAGATCCTCGTCGAGCCGCACGTCCGCGCCACTCTCAACGGCAAAATCGCGATGCCCGATCCCTACGGACCACTCCCGCCGGGGCAGCGCCACGTCGACGGTGTGGCCGTGGACCGTCACCTTCAGGACAGCAAACGAGGCTCCAACGAGATCAACGCTTCCCAGACCGCGCAGGCGCCGGATCAGATCTTCCTGCGGGACGCCGACGACGACGTAGTCGGAGTCGGCCGGCGCGGCCGAGCCCTCGATCGTCCGGCGCAGCTCGTCACGGACGCGGCCGCCGACGGCGAATAGGCTACCCGGAGG
This sequence comes from Vulcanimicrobiota bacterium, assembly GCA_963722595.1. Taxonomy (GTDB): domain Bacteria; phylum Vulcanimicrobiota; class Vulcanimicrobiia; order Vulcanimicrobiales; family Vulcanimicrobiaceae; genus Cybelea. The sequence goes on from CAVRNN010000001.1 coordinate 1,598,402, forward strand.
CAGCGCCTCGGCGAGCCGCCGGTCCAGCTCGGCAAGTTTCACGTCGAACTTCCCGGTGAAACAAGGTCGTTCAGGATGATCCCATAACGCTGCAGCATCTCGAGGAAACGAGCATGCGAGTGGTCGTCAATCTCCGCCCAGGGAAGTTCGCTCAGCATTGGAGCGAGCTCTTGGCGCAGAGCCGGGCCTCGAATCATGAGTTGGAGATAGTCCCGGCTGTCGTGGTGATAGGGGCCGTAGAGGCGGGACCAGCGGATCCGATCGTTCAGCCAGCGGAGCAGGCGTTCGTGGCGGAGGCTCATCTTCAGCGTGATTTGCGGCTGCTTGCCGTCACCGCCAAAGTGGCCCGCGCCGATTAGGATCCCCAGAATCAGGCCCTTTTCGAACTCGGTTAAGCCGCCGGGCTCGTCCTCCACGATTCCTCCCGTTTGTTTCACCGCGCTGTTCGCCGTGAAACGCTCGGCTCCATGCAGAGCGGGCGTCTTTCAGGGATCCCCGTGCGCCGCGGAAAGCGCGGCGGCGTCGGGCGCTCCTTTTCGATGAGCAGGATTCGTCGCTCGCCCTCGAGGCTCGCCTCCGACTCAATCCGGGCACCCAGCATCAGCGCGGCGTCCTCGAGCGCGCGACGCTCCCGATCGTTGAGGCGCCCGCGCTGCAACACCGCCTTGCCGCCCGGCACGATCAACGGGAGCAGAAGCTCCGCGACGGTGGTGGGACCGGCAAGTGCCCGAGCCGTCCCGCTGGCAAAGCGCTCGCGGAACCCACTCTCGTGGCCGACGGCTTCGGCACGCCGCGGAACCACGCTTCCGCGGAGGTTCATCCGCTCAAGCGTCGCCGCCAAGAAATCCGCCTTCTTGACGGTGGCCTCGACCAGGGTGACGGCGATTCCGGTCACGATCGCGACCGTGATTCCCGGAAATCCAGCCCCCGAACCGACGTCGATATAAGGCTCGTGAACATATGGCACGACGGTCAGGCTGTCCAGCAGGTGTGCTGCGAGCGCCGCGGCCGATTTTGCTCCGGTCAGGTTCACACGCCGATTGGCGTCGAGCACCAGGTTCCCGTATCGGCTCAGCGACGCGCGCAGCGGCGCAGCGATCCCGGCGGCTTCGAGGAGCGCGCAAAGTTCGTCGTTAGGGCTGCTCACCCGAGGCGGCTTCGACGCGCAGCTCCAGAAGGCGCCGCTCCATCGGATTGCGCGCGAGCGCGGCGGCCGCCTTGAAGTGGCTGAGCGCACGCTCGGCATGCCCTGCGCGCAGCTCGAGCTCGCCGAGCGCCGCCGGGAAGAACGGATAGGACGCGAGCTGCTCGCTCGCGGGAATGGCGCAAATCGCCGCGATGCCGGCCTCCGCCCCATCCCGCTGCGCTACCGCGATCGCGCGGTTGAGCGCAATCACGGGCGATGAACGAATCCGCATCAGGATGTCGTAGAGCCAGAGGATCCGGTCCCAATCCGTGTCGCTCTGCGTCGCGGCACTGGAATGCAACGACGCGATCGCTGCCTCCACATGATAATCGCTCAGCTCGCGGCCGCCGGCCGAGCGGTCGAGCAGGTCGTTGCCGCGAGCGATCAGCGCACGGTCCCACAACTCGCGCTTCTGTTGCGCGAGCGGCACGAGGTTGCCGCCCGCGTCGACTCGCCCCGGGAGTCAGGCGGCGTGCAGATACATCAGCGCACACAGCGCGAATGTCACCGGCGTGGCAAAGCGCGCGTTCTCGAGCAGCAGCCCGGCAAGCCGTATCGACTCGCGGCAGAGTTCGGCGCGTACGGCCAACTCGCGCGACGCGCCGTGATAGCCTTCGTTGAACATCAGGTAGAGCGCGCGGTGAACCGCGGATAAGCGCGCATGCAGCTCGGCGTCGGCAAAGTCAAACAACCGCTTGGAATTCGCCAGTATCTTCTTGCCGCGCTCGATCCGTTTCTCGATCGTCGAGTTCTTACTCAAGAATGCGCCCGCGAGCTCGCGGATCGTGAATCCGCAGAGCAAATACAGCACTAATGCTATCTGCGCGTCTTCGGAAAGGCGCGGGTCGCAGCACGAAAACATCATGCGCAGCTGATCGTCATTGATCGCTCGCGTGCCGAACATCGCGTCCACGGTCGCAACCATAGTCCATTCGCTGCTCAGCAGACGTCCGAGTTCCGGCACGAGATTGCGCGCCCTGCGTTCGCGGCGCAACACGTCGATCGCGCGATTTCGCGCCGCTTTCATCAACCACGCGGAAGGATTGTGCGGCACTCCGCGCAGTTTCCACACCTCGAGAGCGCGGCAGAAGACGTCTTGCATGACGTCTTCTGCAAACCCGATGTTGTCGAGCCCGGAGATGCGAGACAGCGCGGCGACGATGCGTCCCGACTCTTGCCGGAACAGGTGCTCGCTGGGCTCCACGACGCTGATTACATCTTCATGACCGGCCGCACTTCGACGAGGCCGTCGCGTTCGAAGATCGGGCATCCGCCGGCCAGTTCGGCCGCCTGTGCAAGGTCTTTGGCCTCGATCAACGTCTAGCCGCCGACGATGTCCTTCGATTCCGGATAGGGACCGTCGGTGATGGAACGCTGCTTGCCCCGCACGACCTTCCCCTCGGCCTCGAGCGGCTGTCCACGATCCTTGAGATAGCCATTGTTCTCAAGGTCTTGCAGCCAGCCGATCCATTTCTGCATGGTTTGCTCGCCCTCCGCGGGTGATTCGGGGCGCCCGCCGCCGCGGTACAGGAACAGGTATTCACTCATATTGGGTTTCTCCTTACGACACCGTAGACGTTTGAGCGGCGCGGATTCCGACATCGGTTCGGCGGCGCCGGTGGAGGAACAGCGCGACGATCGCGACGTCGGATGGCGCGACCCCCGGTATGCGCCCCGCCATTCCTAGCGTGCGCGGGCGCTGCCGCGAAAACTTTTCGCGAGCCTCTCGGGAGAGCGCCCGAATCGCCAGATAGTCGAAATCCTCCGGGATTCGCGCGTCCTCCGTCGCGCGCGACTTCTCGATCGCGAGCTCTTCACGCCGCGCGTATCCTTCGCACTTGAGCTCGATCGCGAGTCGCTCGCCGATCTCCGGCTCGAGCGGCGGATCGAAGCGGGACGCGAGGTCGCAGAAGCTTAGGCCTGGGCGGCGCAGGGCGTCGGCCAGGGTGCTGCGGCGTTCGAAGCGTTCGGCGCCGAGCATCGCATCCGCGACGCGCGTCGTTTCCGCTCGATTCCTCGCCCGCTCGAGCGCCGCGCGGCGCCGTTCGAACGCCTCCCACGCTGCGTCGTTGACGAGTCCCGCTTCGCGCCCCACCGGCGTCAGCCGAAGATCCGCGTTGTCGTGGCGCAGCAGAATGCGATGCTCCGCGCGTGAGGTCAGCATGCGGTACGGTTCGTCGACGCCCTTGGTCACGAGATCGTCGATCAATACGCCGACGTAGGCTTGGCTGCGGCGAAGCCGCAGCGGCTCCTCGCCGCGGGCGGCGCGCGCCGCGTTGATACCCGCGATGAGACCCTGCGCGGCGGCCTCCTCGTAGCCGGACGTTCCGTTGAGCTGGCCGCAGTGGAAGAGGCCCGCGATTCTGCGCGTCTCGAGCGTCTCGCGCAACTCGGTCGGCGGCACCACGTCGTACTCAACCGCGTAGCCGGCTCGCAGCATTTCGCAGCGCTCCAGGCCGGGCAGCGTGCGCAGCATCTCGAGCTGAATTTCGGCCGGAAGCGATGTCGAGAAGCCGCCGACGTAGAGCGTCGGTTCCTCCCACCCCTCGGGTTCGATGAAGATCTGATGCGAAGGGTTGTGCGCAAACTTAATGACCTTGTCTTCGATCGAGGGGCAATATCGCGGTCCGATCCCGCGAATCAGGTCGAGGCCGTAAAGCGGCGAACGCGGCAGGTTGTCGCGCACCAGCGCGTGCGTCCGCGCGTTGGTCTGCGTGACGTAACACGGCAGCTGGGGTCCGCCGAAGCGCGGCTCGCTGCGATAGGAGAAGAGCAGCGGGCGCGCACTCGGGGGCTGGAGCAGCATCGCCGCGGGGTCGATGCTGCGTTTGTCGATGCGCGGCGGAGTTCCGGTCTTCAGGCGTATTGTTGGAAACCCGAGGCGGCGCAACGCCGCGGCGAGCCCGACCGCCGGAGCCTCGCCGAAGCGCCCCTCGGCAAGGACGACGTCGCCGCGGAAGGACTTCCCTCCTAAGAACGTCCCGGTTGCGAGCACGACCGTCGTCCCATAGTAGCGCGCGCCGTCGCCGCATCGGACGCCGCGGACCACGCCGGACCGAACCTCGAGATCTTCGACGAGCCCCGGCGCGATAGTGAGGTTCGGTTGCAAGCGCAGCAGCTCGACTGCGACGCGAGCGTAGGCCGGCTTGTCCATCTGTTGACGCAGCGCGCGCACCGCCGGCCCCTTGCTCTCGTTGAGGAAGCGCGCGTGGAGGCTGCACCGATCCGCGATGACGCCCATGGCTCCTCCGAGCGCGTCGATCTCGCGCACGAGCTGCCCTTTCGCGCTTCCGCCGATCGATGGGTTGCAGGGGAGCGTGCAGATCTTCGCAGGGTCGCCCGTTACGAGCAGCGTGGGGACGCCCAGCCCTGCGGATGCGAGTGCGGCTTCGACGCCGGCATGGCCGCCGCCGACGACAATCGTGCCGGCGTCGCCGGGCATGGTCCCTTAGCTAGGTCGGCGCCGTGGCCGGCGGATGCGCGTGCGAGCGCAGCCGGAGCGAGAGCCCGATCATGATGATGCCGAACACGATCGCATAGGCTGCGACGAGCCAGATTATGGCCAAAACGCCGGCAAGCGGAAACCAGATCATCAGCACGCCGAACAGGATCGACGCGATGCCCCCGATGATCAACCACACCTCGTTTGCGATGACCTTGCGCAGCTGCACGGCCGCGACGAGCTCGAAGATACCCGTCAAAAACGCCCATGCCGCGATCGTGAAGTACAACGCGAGCAGCGTGATGCGGATGTCGTAGAAGGTAATGGCGGCGATCAAGATGCCAACGATTCCCTCGATGACGAAGGGCCACCAGCGCTGCTGCGTCTCCGCCGCGCGCACGGCGGCGACGATGGCGAAGACGCCGTCGACCAGCGCGTACGCGCCGAAGAGAATCCCGATCGCCACGATCGTGGCGCCGGGCCAGAGGAAAGCCAGAACTCCGAAGATTACTGCGGCGATTCCACGGATGAGCAGCGCCCACCAGTTGCGCGCCAGGATATGGGCCGTCGAAACAGTCTGCATGCTAGAAGCTCCGTCCATTAGCAAGGTACACGCGTTCGACCTTGCAGAGCTTGGGCTTAGGTCCGTTCCAAGCCTGGCCCGTCAATGCGTTGGTCAAGTTGTGATTGATCTGCGCGCCGCGCGAGAAGTTGCCCTTGTCGATCAAGATGTAACGCTTTCCCATGTAATTGACGAGGAAATCGACCTCGGTCGCGGGCGAATCATGCGTGTTGTAATAGACGATGTTGATGCCGTTGGTCAGGTTACCGCCGTTGGAGTTGACGACACACGTGATGATCGTCACGCCAAATTGCGAGACGATCCGGGCCTGCGTCGTCGCGGGCAACGCGAAGATCGCGATGACGACCAACGCTAAGAGAACACGCCGCATTACCGTAACCTCCTTTTACTTTCCGATGCAAAAGCGCGAGAAGATGCCATCAATGACCTCTTCGGCGGCTACCCGCTCGCTTACATGCCCGAGCGAGGAATATGCGCGGTGAAGCTCCGTCGCGACGAAGTCGATCGGCTCCTCGCCGTCGAGCGCCCGGCGCGCTTCGTTGAGGCTGTCAAGTGCCGCGTTGACGCCGTCGAACTCGTGCAGCGCGACGAGGTGGGGATGCGAGACGTCGATCCGCTCGCCGTCCCAGCCGAGCCGCGCGATGGCCGCGCGGAGCTCGTCCAGCGTGGCTCGGCGCCGGACGCTGCCCACGATCGCGTCCGGCCCGCTGATCTCGTCGGCGCCGAGCGTGCCGAGGTCCGACTTGTTGAGGAAGACAATGCGCGACTGCCCTGCGGTGCGGTTCAGCAGATCGAGGGCATCCGAGCCGATCGGCTCCGAGCCGTCGATCACGACGAGCGCGATGCCGGCGCCCGCAAGCGCGTGGTGTGTGCGCTCGATCCCGGCGGCCTCCAGCCGATCGGCGTGCGAGCGTATCCCCGCGGTGTCGATCAGGCGCAGGCGCACGCCGTCGACGACGATCGCGTCTTCGATCGCGTCCCGCGTCGTGCCGGGAATCTCGGAGACGATAGCGCGCTCGAAGCCGAGCAGAGCGTTGAGCAGCGAGGATTTTCCCGCGTTCGGCGGCCCGACGATCGCCACCGTCATCCCTTCGCGCACGAGCCTGCCGAGCTCGCCGTCGCGCCGGAGGCGCTCGAGCGCCCCGACAAGCGGTTCGAGGCGGCGCTTCAGGTCGGGTCGACGAGGCTCGGGTACTTCCTCCGGAAAGTCGATTGTGCCGGCGAGCTCCTCGACGACGGCGGCGAGCGCCGAGCGCAGCGACCGGATCTCGGCGGAAAGGCCGCCGCCGAGGTTGGCGAGCGCGGCCGTAGCCGCGGCGCGGGTCTCGGCGTTCACCAGGTCGGCGACCGCCCCCGCCGCGTGCAGGTCCATCTTGTCGTTGAGGAAAGCGCGTCGCGTGAACTCGCCTGGTTCTGCGAGCCGGGCGCCACAGGCTAGTAACGCGCGCACGACCTCGCGCGCGACGACGGGCGAACCGTGCAGCTGCAGCTCGAGCATCTCTTCGGTGGTGTAACTATGCGGCGCCGCAAACCGAATCGCGAGCGCGCGATCGAGCAGCCGACCGCATTCGTCGAGAACGTCCGCGCGCGTCGCCACGCGCGGACGCAGTGGCGCGTTAGTCCGCACGAGCCGGTCCAGCAGTGACGGCACGGCCGGGCCGCTGATGCGAACGATCGCGATCGCGCCCTTTCCCGGCGGCGTCGCGACCGCGACGATAGTCTCTTTTGAAAAGGCGCTGCGCGCGTTGAGCTCCGCGCCCCCCAGCGGCAAAGCCGCCGGGGCCCCCCGATCCACTAGCGGGGATGAATTACGACGCGTCGCTCCGGCTCTTCGCCTTCTGATTCCGTGCGCACGTGCTGCGAATCGGCGAGCACGAGGTGGATGATCTTGCGCTCGGATGGGAGCATCGGATCGAGCTTTTGCGGCTTGTTCTCACGCATGCAGCGTTCGAGCGTCGCGAGGGCCAAATTCTTGAGCTGATCCGCGCGGTGAGCCCGGTAACCCTCGGCGTCGATCGTATAATAGTGGCGATTCGTTCGAACACCCGCGTTGAACGCGTTGTTGAAGATGAGATTGAGTGCCTCGAGCGTGTTGCCGTGGCGGCCAATCAGCATCGCGAGATGGGATCCGGTGATCTCGAGATATTCGCCCTCGGTGCGCTCGATGTAGTCGATCTCGACGCGACCGACGCCCATGCCCGATAGGATCTCGCGCAGCAAGTCGCGCGCCGGCTTGGCCGTCTCCGGAATTTCCTGGCGCGAGCGCCGGGGTGCCCGACGCGGGTCGGGACCGCGGCGCGTCCCTCCGCCGCGCCCGCCGCGCGGCTTGCCGATCGCGCGGTCGCGAATGTCGGCCGGCTGTTCCTCGAACTCGAAATCGTCTTCGTAGAGCATGATATGTGCCTATGCCCCTCGTTTGTTCTTACGCTTCGAACGCGCGCTGCGCGCAGACTTCGACGGCCCGGACTTCGCGACGCCGTTGCCGCTCGGCGAGGCCTTTGCCGCCGCGCCTTTCGGCAGGGCCGCGGGCTGCGACTCCGCAGTGATCACGTGCTCGCTGTCGATGAGCGCGAGCGGCTGATGATAGCGCCGAAGCAAGTAGAATTGCTGCCCCATCGTGAGGGCGTTGTACGCAAACCAGTAGAGCACCATCGCCGATGGCCAGTGGTATTTCCATCCCATGAAGCCGAGCAGCACCGGCGAGATGACGGCCATCATTCGCTGTGTTTGCGCCTGTTGCGGGTCTGTCGCCGGCATGCTGACGTAACGGACGCTCAGATACATCGAGAACGCGTAGAGCAAGATCAGCAGCAGATCGGGAAGCGCCAGGCTCGCTGCGAAAATCGGTGCGCCGAGGATCGCCGGCGCAGAGGGTGCGTGGGTGATCGCGCTGCCGATCCACAGCCAGCTCTGATTTGCAAAAAGCGCCTTATGGTTCATTACGACGTAGTAGACGCTGATGATGACGGGGTATTGCACGAGCATTGGCCAGCAGCCCGCGAACGGATTGACGCGATGCTCCTTGTACAGCGCCATCGTCTCTTGCTGAAGCCGCTGCTTATCGTCCTTGTATTTGGCCTGAAGATTCTTGAGCTGCGGCGCGATCTTCTGCATCCCGAGAAACGCCTTGAATTGCGCCGTGTTGAGCGGCCAGAAGAACACGCGGATCAGCGCCGCGAGGATCACGAGGCTCCAGCCGAGATTGTTGATCGGCTTGTTGATCAGCATCACCGCCGACGAGAGCACGTTGACGATGGGATCGAGCCACGACGCGGCAATCAGCAAATGCACGAGCTACCCTCGAAACCTCGCTGCCCGAACTTGTCCTGAGCGACACCGAGCTTGTCGAAGTGGAATCGAGGGAGGCACGAAATCGACGCCACCAGGATTCCAGGGATGGCAGCGCGCGAGGCGCGCAGCCGCCAGGACTGTGCCATAGAGCGCCCCGTGCCGTAGGATCGCCTCTCGCGAGTACTGCGAACAGCTGGGATAGAATCGGCAGGCCCGCGGCAGCAGCGGCGAGATGACGACTTGGTAGAGGCGGATGAGAGCCGCGAGCACGACGCGCACGGGATGTACTACACCTGGCCCAGAGCCGAGGTTACCTCGGCGCGCAACTCGGTAAAGGACGCACTCGCGGCAAGCGGGCGCGCCACGAACAGCAGACGCATTGCGTCGCGCTGCGCGAGGGCTTCGTCGAGGATTGCCGCGATCCGCCGCCGGAGCTTATTCCGAAGCACGGCCTTGCCTACCGTCTTGCTCACGGAGATGCCGACGAGCGCGCGAGCGTCCCCCGGGAGCGATTCGCTACGATAAATGATGAGACTCTTGGTCGAGACGCGCCGGCCGTGCCGGCGCAAACGAGCGAAATCCGCTTGGCGGCGCAGGCTTGCAAAGCGGCGCATCAGACCGTAAGACGATGACGCCCCTTCTTTCGGCGGCGGGCCAGCACCTTACGCCCCTGCTTGGTGCTCATACGCTCGAGGAATCCATGCACCCGCTTGCGGCGGCGATTGTGCGGCTGATACGTCCGCTTCATAACGTCCCTTGTGGCGAAGAGTAGTGCCCCACACCCTGGTGGCAGACAGCCCCTGATTATATCCAGCCCTACCGGCAAGCGCAAGCAGCCGCGAGGGCTGCCGCGCGCCTGCGCCAAGCCGCTCCTCGTGCGGGGAAGCACCCCTGGGTCGCCGTAACTTGGTGAAGTTTTGAGCGCGTCCACTATGCAACCGCCTGCCCGCCGGCGAGTCGTCGTGACCGGGTTGGGAGCCGTTACCCCCGTCGGCAACACCCGCGACGAATTCTGGAGGCGCATCGTGGCCGGGGAGTCGGGCATCGCCCCGATCACCGCCTTCGACGCGGGCGACTTCATCACGCGTATCGCCGGTGAAGTCAAAGACTTCAAACCGGAAGAGCTGATCGGCCGGAAGGAAGCGCGGCGGATGGATCGCTTCACGCAGTTTGCGTTCGTGGCGGCGCGCGAGGCCATCGACGACGCGAAGCTCCCCGACGACGCGGAATTCAGGGAGCGCGTCGGAGGCGTGATCGGCACCGGAATCGGCGGCATTATCACGTTCTGGCTCAACTCGGACAAGGCGAACGAAAATGGAACGTGGTCGAAGGTGACGCCCTTCTTCATCCCCATGCTGATGGCCAATGCGGCACCGGCCCACATCTCGATGGCATACGGCTACCGAGGACCGTTCTTCGCCGCCGCCAGCGCCTGCGCGAGCGCCAACGACGCGATCTGCACGGCGTACAACGCCGTCGCCTACGGGGACGCGATCGCGATGATAACGGGCGGCAGCGAGGCGACGGTATCGCCGCTTGCGATCGGCGGTTTTTCCTCGATGCGAGCGATGTCGACGCGCAACGATGATCCCGGCCGCGCCAGCCGGCCGTTCGACAAGGAGCGTGACGGCTTCGTGCTCGGGGAGGGCGCCGGGATACTCGTCCTCGAGGAGTTGGAGAACGCGCGGGCGCGCGGGGCGAGGATCTACTGCGAAGTACTCGGGTACGGCCAATCCTCCGACGCCTACGATCTCGTCGCGCCCGATCCGGATGGGGGCGGAGTGCGCCTGGCCTTCGCGCGAGCCTTTCAGAGCGCCGGAATCAAGCCTGACGACGTGGATTACATCAACGCCCACGGCACGTCGACGCCGGTGGGCGACCCGGCCGAATCGAAGGCAATCGAAAAGAGCTTTGGCGAGCACGCCTTTCGGATCGGAGTCAGCTCGACGAAGTCGATGCACGGACACGCGCTGGGAGCCGCCGGTGGTATCGAGGGCGTCGCCACCGTCCTGGCGGTCCATCACGACGTCATGCCGCCTACGACGAACTACGAGTTCCCCGATCCGGAGTGCCGACTCGACTACGTTCCCAACGTCGCCCGCAGCGCGCCGATCCGCGTCGCTCTCTCGAACTCCTTCGGATTCGGAGGACACAACAGCGTCATCGTCTTCGGCAAGGCGAGATAGGACGAGCCGTCCGACGTGAGTGGCGAGGCAAACCGTCGGCGCCTGCGCGCCCTGCTTCGGCTTGCGGGCATTCGAAAGCCAGGCCAACTGGACGTCTTCGAAACCGCCTTCGTGCATCAGAGTCACGCCAAGGAGCATGGCGGCGGCTCCAACGAGCGAATGGAGTTTCTCGGCGACTCGATTCTCGGATGCGTGACGGCGGCGTGGCTCTACGACTCCTTTGCCGGGGAGCCCGAAGGCATGCTGACACTACGTAAGGCCGCGATCGTCAACGACGCGCAGCTCGCGCGCAGCGCCCGGCGCCTGGGATTCTCCGACTCGATGCAGCTCGGCAGCGGCATGCGCGCGGCCGGCGGTGCCGAAAACACTTCCGTGCTCGCCGATGCATTCGAAGCCTTCGTGGGCGCGCTGTATCTGCGCTTCGGGCTCGAGAAGGCGCGGCACTTCGTCGTCACGCAACACATCGAACAACTCGATCATTCGGCAGACGCGCTTCTTGACGCCAAGACCCGACTGCAGCATTACGCGCAGGAACATCTCTCTGCGACGCCCGTTTATCGCGAAAGCAGCCGCGGCACGCCGCAGCGCCCAGCCTTCAACTCGCGCGTCATCGTGCAGGGTAAGATCTTGGGTAGGGGCGAGGGTCCTTCGAAGAAGGCCGCGCAGCAGGCGGCCGCCGCGGCGGCACTCGTCTCGATCATGGATCGCACGTGAAGCTGCGCAGCATTCGATCCTTTGGATTCAAGACGTTCGCCGAGCCGACGCAGCTGGAGTTCGCGGGTGGCGTCACCGCGATCGTCGGGCCCAATGGGTCGGGGAAATCGAACCTGGTGGACGCGTTCCGCTGGGTGTTGGGCGAAACGTCGACCAAGAGCCTGCGCTCCGGCAGGCTCGAGGACGTCATCTTTGCGGGCAACGAGCTCCGCAAGCCGCTCGGGCTCGCCGAGGTCTCGATCCTCTTCGACAACGGTGACCGCAGGATGCCGATCGATTTCCGCGAGGTGGAGATAACGCGGCGCGCCTATCGCGTGGGCGAGAGCGAGTATTTCATCAATCGCACCGCGGTGCGGCTGCGCGACATCGTGGACTTGCTGATGGGCACGGGTCTGGGCCCCGGCTCGTACGCGATCGTCTCGCAGGGGCAGATCGATGCGATTCTCACGAGCAAGCCAACGGAGCGCCGAGCGCTCTTCGAGGAGACCGCCGGCATCGGAAAGTTTCTCGCGCGCAAGCACGAGTCGCTGCGCAGGCTCGAGCGCACCGAGCAAAACGCGATCCGCATCAGCGATCTGATCGCAGAGCTCGATCGGCGCATCCCCGAACTTGATACGCAGGTGCGCCGCGCAAAGCGCTATCGCCGGGTCAGCACGCGCGTTCGCGACTTGGAGATCCTGAGCTATTTGCGGGCGAGCGCGACGCGGCGCGCCGAGGCCGCCGCGCTGCGCGACGTGTTGGCGAAGAACGAGGAGCAACGCAGTGTCGCTGCCGCCAAGTCCGCCTTCTCGGGCGCAGCGCTCACCGCGGTCCGCACCGAGCTCTACCGCTGTGAACTGCAGCTGGAGGAACTTCGTTCGGAATCGCAAGGCCGTCGCGGCGACCTGGCGTCGAGCGAGGCCCAGTACGCAGCCGCGCTGGCGCGCCGCGAGGCGCTGGAGCGCCAGTCGACCCAAACCTCGCAAGACGTAGAGCGCGCGGGCCAGGAACGGGCCGCACTCGCCAACGCGATCGCAGGTCTCGAGGAGCGAATCGCCCCGCTCGCGGGCAAGATCGAAACGGCACGCGAGCGCGAGCTCGGCGCGCAGGCGGCGCTCGCACAGACCCACGCCCAGCTCGAGACGGTCTTCACGCAGTTGCGCGAGATCGAGGTCGCGGCGACGCAGTTCGCGACTCGGAGGGCGGAACGCCGTGTGCAGGCGGAAAGTCTGCGCGCCGATGCCGAACGGCTCGACCGCGAAGAACGCACCGCGCGCGAACGAGCGGAAGAGGTCGAGATCGTAGCCGGCGGCGCGGCGCATCGGCAGGGTGAGCGGCGGCGGCAACTCGAGATACTCGAAGAGGCTGCGCTGGACGCGCGCGGACGCGCGGAAGACGCGGCGCGCGAAGCCGCGCTCGCGCAGGAGGACGTCGCGAGAGCGCTCGCCGTCGCGCATGAGCAGTCGAGCGAGGTCAAGGCCGCCGAATCGCGGCTGCACACCATCGAAGAGCTCGAGAACTCGCTCGAGGGACACGTACCCGGCACGCGTGCCGTCATCGAGGCCTGGCAGCGTGGCGAGCTACGCGGCATCGAGGGAATCGTCTCGAATCTCATCACGACGGAGGAGCGGTATGCGCGCGCTATGGACGTCGCGTTCGGCGCGCGGCTCTCAAATGTCGTGACGACGACGTCTGAGGATGCGGAGCGCGGCGTCGAGTTCCTGAACCGCAAGGAGGCGGGGCGCGCAACGTTCCTCCCGCTCGATACGCTCGCGGATCGCAAGGGCCGTCAGCTCGACCCTACGATCGGCGCCGTTGCGGGCGTCTTGGGCTACGCGCACACGCTCGTCAGCACGGCGCCGCGCTTCGCCGGCGTCGTAGGTTTCTTGGTCGGCAACGTGCTGATCGTCGACAAACTGCAAACCGGAATCGAGCTCGTGCGCGGGCGAGGCTTCCGCGACACGATCGTGACGCTCGGCGGTGAGCAGATCACCGGCGGTGGCGCGATCACGGGCGGACGCTTTGCCCGCGAGCGATCGATTTTATCCCGGCGCTTTCAAGCGCAGAGCCTGCAAGAATCGTTGGTCGGGATGCGCGCACGGCTCGAAGACGCCGAGCGCGGCCTCAGTGCCGCGCACCAGCGCGCCGAAGCGGCGATCGACGCGCGCGACGCGGCGCGCGAGCGGCAGACGGAAACGGAAGCGCGACTCGTGGGTCTGCGCGCCGAGCTCGCGGCGCTCGCCGGCGAAGCGGAGCGGACGCGCTCGGAGCTAGGGGCCGCCCGCGCGGCGGCATCCCAGCTGCGCGCCGCCGCCGCGCTGTCTCGCGAACGGGAGCACGAGTACGAGCGCGCGGAGCCTGAGGCCGAGCGCAGCGACGAGCACCGCGCGCGCCTCGAGCGTGAGCTGGCCGCCGTGCGCGCGCAGATCGCGCGCGCCGAGACCGAACAACTGGCGGCGAGCGCGACCGCCGCGGACTTGCGCGAGCGCGCCGCCGCGCTGACGGCGGAACGCGACGCGGCTAAAGCGCGCCTCGGGATGCTCGATCAGGACGGCGAACGCGCGGGGGTTGCGCGTGAGGAGATGCTCGCGGAGATCTCCTCACTGATGGAGGAGACGCGCACGTCGCACGCCCACGTGGAAGGGCTGCGGCACGGCATCGCGGGACTCGACGAACGGCTGGAGGCGGCGCGCAAGCAGCGCGAGGAGCTGGCCCAGCGGCAGACACACACGGAGTCGGATCTCCGAACGGCCGAGCAGGAAGAGCGCGAAACGGCGGCCGGCGGAGAGCGTCAGCGCACGCGTCTTGCCGAGATCGAGGCGGAGCTGGGCATGCTCGTCTCGCAGTTCGCTCAGAATCCCGCCACTAACGACGAGTGTGCCGACGTCGCGCAGCGCTACGCCGGCGAAGCGGATGTGGTCGTCGAGGACCTGCCGCGCCTGCGCGACGAGCTCGCGCGCCTGCAGGCCAACGTCAACCTCAACGCCGACGTCGAGCGCGACGAGCTCGCGGAGCGCCAGCGGTTCCTCGGAGCGCAGCTGCAGGATTTGAGCGCTGCGCGCGAGACGCTGCTCGAGTCGATTCGCGAAATCGAGCGCGAGACTCAAGTGAAGTTCAACGAGACGTTCGCGAAGGTTTCGGAAGCGTTTACGACCATGTACGGACGCCTCTTCTCCGGCGGTCAGGCCAAGATGTGGCAGACGCAGCCCGAGAACCTCGCGGAGACCGGGATCGAAATTGCGGTGCAGCCGCCGGGAAAGAAGGAGATGCCGCTTGCGGCGCTGTCGGGGGGCGAGCGCGCGATGACCGCCGCCGCGCTCATCTTCGCGCTGATCGCGACGAAGCCGGCGCCGTTTTATTTGCTCGACGAGGTCGACGCTGCGCTCGACGATGCGAACATCGATCGATTCTGCGCGATGGTCAAAGAGTTCGCGACCGAATCGCAGATGCTCATCGTGACGCACAACAAGAAGACGATGGAGATCGCCGATCGCATCTACGGCGTTACCACGAGCGATTCAGGGGCGAGTGCGATCGTTTCGGCGGAGCTCGCGACGCAGGCGGAGGCCTTGCTTGCCTGAGCGATCCCCCGCACCTCGGGCGGCGCTCTTTTCGCTTTACGACAAGACCGGTGCCGCCGAGCTGGCCCGCGCGCTGCACGAGCGCGGCACGCAGATCTTTGCGACCGGTGGGACGCGCTCGTTTTTAGAGCAGCACGGAATACAGGCCCGCGACGTCGGCGACATCACCGGCTTCCCCGCGCTATTCGGCGGACGCGTCAAGACGCTCCATCCCAAGATCTTCGGCGCAATTCTGTACGATCGCTCGGATTCCGAACACGATCGGCAACGGGAGACGTATGCCATACCCGAGATCGTCACCGTTGCCGTGAATCTGTATCCATTCGAGGCGACCGTGGCGCGTCCGGGCACGACGCTGCCCGAGGCGATCGAACAAATCGACGTCGGTGGCGTCGCTTTGTTGCGCGCGGCCGCCAAAAACTTCGAGCACGTTGCCGTGCTGACGCACCCCTCCCAATACGCCGAATACATGCAGGCGGTCGAAGCGGGCGCCGTCCCGCCGGCGCTGCGCCGCCGGCTGGCAATCGCGGCGTTCGAGCGCACCGCAGAATATGACGTCGCGATCTCTCACTATCTTGCGACGGCCGGCGAGGTGCTCCCGACGGACCTTCCCGGCGCCCTAGCGGTCACGCTCCCGTTAGCTAAGCGCCTGCGCTACGGAACGAATCCGCAGGAGCGCGCCGCCTTCTATCTCGACCGCCCCGATCGGCTGCCGGAGCAGCTGTGGGGCAAGGCGCTCTCGTACAACAACTTGCTCGATCTCGACGCGACGCTGCGCCTGCTATCGCGGGCTCCGCTCGGTGCCGAGTTCGGCAGCGAGCACGCTCGCTTCGTGCGTGCCGCCGTGGTGAAGCACGCAGTACCGTGCGGCGTCGCTCAGCGGTCGGGCGTCGGATTGGCTGTTCGCGAGGCGCTGAACGCAGATCCGATCTCCGCGTACGGAGGTATCGTCGCCGTCGATGCGCCGATCGACCGGGAAGCAGCCGGCGCGCTTCGGGAGTTTTTTCTCGAGATCGTGGCGGCGCCTGACTTCGAGGCCGAAGCGTTCGAGATACTGCGGAAGAAGAAGAACCTGCGCGTCATGCGCTTCGATCCGTCGCTGCCCGACGAGCTGGCGCGGGAGTTGCGGCTGCGCAGCGCGCTCGGCGGTGTCTTGGCCGAGGACGACGATCCCGCAGCGGCGCCGGAGCAGTGGCGAGTCGTGAGCCGCACGGCCCCGACAGCACAGCAATGGCACGACCTCGCCTTCGCGTGGGACGTCGTGCGCCACGTGAAGAGCAACGGCATCGTGATCGTCAAGGACGGAACGACGCGGGGAATTTGCGCGGGCCAGACCAATCGCGTCAGCGCGGTCGAGATCGCGGCTCGCCGCGCCGGCGAAGGCGCGCGCGGCTCGGCCTGCGCGAGCGACGGCTTCTTCCCGTTCGCCGATGGCCTGGAGGCCGCGGTCGCGGGAGGCTGCGCCGCGATCATCGCCCCTGGAGGCTCCATCCGGGACGAAGAAGTGGTCGCGGCCGCGGACTCGCTCGGCGCGGCACTCGTCTTCTCGACGTACCGGTATTTTCTACACTAGTATAGCTAAGATCGGGGAAAGAGCCTCATATGCCGCGATTCTTGCATACGTCGATCTTCGTCAACGACATGAACGAGTCGATCGACTTTTACACGAAGAAGCTGGGACTGCGCCTGCTCGACGGCCCGCACCACTATCCCGGCAATGCCGACATGGCATTCGTCGGCGACGGTTGGAACTCGTACATCGAGCTCGTCTACGACCTCGAAGAGCATCCGCCGTACGAAATCGGCAATCGCTACGAGCATCTCGCGCTCGAGGTCGAGGGCGAGCTCGGCGATTACGTCGATACGCTGAAATCCAAGGGCGTGCGCGTACTCAAGGATGTCTACAAGTCCCCCAGCGGCACGCGAGCGATCGCATTTATCGAAGATCCCAACGGAATTCCGGTCGAGCTGCTCGAGCCACGCAAGGCCGTGAATTTGTCCTAGGGGCCCGCGCGGCGAAGTCAGCGTGGGGGCGCCAACCGAAGCGGCAGCGTGCCGAGGTTCTTGTCTTAATCACCGATAAATAAACGGATCCAGCGGTGGCGCGATGCGCTCGACGCTCTGCGGCACGAGCCGAAGATCGCCACGGGCTTCGTCGATTCTGCCGTCCGCGCGCAGCCACGCGCCGGACGGCTCGCGCGGCGGAACGCTCAATCGCACGACGACCGGCGTCGCGTCCGCGCGGCAACAGGTGATCGCGTAGCGCACGAGTGCGCACGCGCCACGTTCGCAAGTCAGCACGCCGCTGAAGCTCAGGCGCTCGCCGGCGAAGAGCTCCGTCAGCGTCGTTTCCGTGGCGTGATATGCCGGCGGCGGCGCGCCGATCAACGCTCCGGCCAGCATCAGGCTCGGCGCCAGTCGCGCGGCAGCGCATTGTTCCCGGCGATATCGCGCTGCACAGAAGAGCGCCACCGCGGCGCAGCTCCAGAGCGGAAGCACGAGCGCGGGATGCACGAGCGCGTCACCGTGTCGCCAGGCAACGATCGCGCTTGCCGCGGCGAGCAGCGCATACGCAAGCGCATCGTGTTCGGTTCGACCCGGCGAACGGATCGGTCGTAGCGCACCCAGATCGACGATGCCCGCGACGCAGAGGAACGCCGCCGCCATGACGGGGGCGTGGACGCGCAACGCTCCAGCAAGGGCGACCGCACCGAGTCCGCAGCCCGCCGCGCCGAATCCGAGTGCCGCTCCGACCGCGGCGTCCGCGGTCGGTGATAGCCGCGCCGGATCGAAGGCGGCGAAGAGCTGCGCGCAGACGCCGCCGATGAGCGCCGCGGGAAGCACCGCACCGATCTCTGCGAGCGCGTGCATGCGTTGCTCGTGGTAGCCTCCGCCCTCGCGCCCGACGCGACGCATTACTCGCGCGACCAGCAGCGCGGCCGCGTAGCGAGCCACGGCGACGAGCGGTCCAAAGAGCAGCCACGTCGCCGCTGCGGCGGGAAGAGAGCGCGCGGACGGCCCTCCAGCGCAGCCGCAACCGAGATGCGCGACGACGGCGCCGCCTCGGCGCAGCGCGCACCCCAGCGCAACGCCGGCGAAGACGAACGGGGTTGCTTCGACGAGCGCGCTCGCCGCCGTGGCAAGCGCTGTGCGAACGGTATCCGGCGACGACAAGGTTGCAAGCGCGACCGCCGCGCCTCCATAGAGCATCGCGCGCACGGTCGACAATCACGCCGGAAACGCGCGGCGGCTACCCGAAGCTCCAGCGGGATGCCGGATAAAAGTTTTAGCGCGCCGCGTGGCACCGCGGATTTTTTTCCTCCGGAATCGGGACGGTGGAGCGAACTCGAGGCGCGCATCCATCGGTTGGCGACTCGCTTCGGGTACGGCGAGGTCCGTACACCGATGTTCGAATCAACCGATCTTTTCGTTCGCGGTGTGGGCGAGCAGAGCGATATCGTGGAAAAGGAGATGTACACGTTCGACGATCGCGGCGGCCGCAGCCTTACGCTGCGCCCCGAGTGGACTGCGCCCGTCGTGCGGGCCGTGCTCGAACGCGGCCTCCTCGCGCAGGCGCCGCTTCGCCTCTACTACATCGGCCCGATCTTCCGCTACGAGCGTCCTCAGAAGGGACGCTATAGGCAGTCGCATCAGTTCGGCGTCGAGTGTTTCGGCTTTTCTGGTGCCGAGGCCGATCTTGAGGTTATCTCCATGGCGTGGGAGCTGGTCACGGACTACCGCATCACCGACGCCGTCCTCCATGTCAACTCCATCGGCGACGCCGCCTGCAGGCCGCGCTATCGCGCAGCGCTGCTCGCGCACTTCGCCCCACACTTGTCGTCGATGAGCGAAGAAGCGCGGCGACGCGTCGAGCGCAATCCGCTGCGCCTGCTCGACAGCAAAGATCCGGCGGATTTTCCTTATGTCGAAAGCGCGCCCACGTTTGAGGCGTTTTTGTGCGGCGCGTGCCGAGAGCACTTCGACGCGCTGAAATCGTATCTTGGACTGGCCGGCATTCCGTTCGTCGTGAACCCGCGCATCGTGCGCGGGCTCGACTATTACGGGCGGACGGTATTCGAGATCACATCGAGCGTGCTGGGCGCGCAGAGCAGCGTGTGCGGCGGCGGACGCTACGATGATCTCGTGCGATCCCTGGGTGGACCGGACGTTCCGGCCGTCGGCTTCGCGCTCGGATTTGAGCGCTTCCTGATGATGCTGCGCGCGCAAGAGGGCGACGCGGGGCAGCCGCGCCGCGGCGTTCAGGCGGTCGCGCTCGGGGCGCAGGCGCGCGCCGTGCTCGTCCCGATCGTCGCGGAGCTGCGCCGTAGGCTCGATGTGCCGACGTATATGGACTATCAGGATCGTAAGCTCCTGACCCACCTCAAGATAGCCGATCGCAATCGCGCTCGCTACGCGCTGATCCTCGGGACCGAGGAGCTAGCCGCCGGCGAAGTCGTGCTGCGTGACCTGGAAAAGCGCAGCGACCGCCGGCTCCCATTGGTGGGCGGCGGAGTCCTTGCCGAGCTCCTCGTAGAAGCGACGGCGTGATGGAAGACCGGTACGCCGAGGAGACTCAGACCTTGCGCGAGCTTCTCGAGCTCATGCATGAACACGATCTGGAAACGCTCAAGATCAAGCTGGGTGGCGCGGTGTACGAGCTCTCCCGTCGAGATCCGAACGCCCAAGCGCCGCCCGCGCAGCAGTCGCCTCCCGGACCGCGCGCGGAGGACGCGCCGCCTTACGCGCCGGCGAACGTCACGAAGGTCCTTGCCCCTCTCACCGGCGTCTTTTATCGCGCGGCGTCGCCCGACGTCGAACCCTACGTCGAGGTTGGCGATCGCGTCGAACCGGGAGACGTGCTGTGCGTGTTGGAGGCCATGAAGCTCTTCAACGAGATTCAGAGCGACGACACCGGTACGATCTTGCGCGTCGTTCCCGACAACGGCGAGTTGGTCTCTCAGGGCGACGAGCTATTTTGGATCGAGTGATGACGTATTACGGGCGTCGCGACTTCGCGGAACTGCTCGCCGATCGGCGCGGGCTGCTCGACGCCGCGCATTATCCTGGCCAGGTCGAGGCGATCGTCGACGCGATCGTGGCGGCGCTGCGCGCCGGCAAGAAAGTGCTGTGGTGCGGCAATGGCGGTAGCGCCGCCGAAGCGCAGCACATGGCGGCGGAGCTTTCGGGGAGATTTCTGCGCGAGCGTGCCGGTCTCCACAGCGAAGCCCTCTCGGTCAACTCGTCTACGCTCACCTGTGTCGGCAACGACTACGGGTACGACTACGTCTTCTCGCGTCAGGTCGAGGCCTTCGCGCATCCGGGCGATATTGTGATCGGCATGACGACGAGCGGCGGCTCGCGCAACGTCGTCTTGGCGCTGGAGGCGGCGAAGAAACGAGGCGCGGTGACGGTCGCGTTCACGGGCAACGGCGGCGGCGAGGTGGCCGAAGTGGCCGACTACGCGCTGATCGGGCCGGACGGCTACGCCGCGATCGTCCAAGAGGTTCACCAGGTGATGGCGCACATCGTCTGCGATCTCGTCGAGCAGCAGCTAATCTTCGAGGGCGGAATTCCGTGACGCCGACGCTGATGGTGCCGGACGCGCGCACGCTCTTCGAGCGCGCGAGCCAGCTGCGAATCATGGTCGTCGGCGACCTGATGGTCGACGAGTGGATCTGGGGAACGGTGACGCGCGTCTCTCCCGAGGCACCGGTTCCGGTGGTCGCCGTCGTCGATCACTCCTTCACGCTGGGCGGCGCCGGCAACGTGGCCAACAACCTCCGCGCCCTGCGCGCGCAGGTCGTCTTCGTCGGCGCCGTGGGCGACGACCAGTTTGCGGGACAAGTGCGCGACCTGCTGCGCGGCGAGGAGGTCGACGACTCCGGCGTCTTCACGATCGTCGATCGCCCTACGACGCGCAAGACGCGGGTCGTCGCGCACAGCCAGCAGGTAGTGCGCGCTGACTGGGAGTCGACGGCGACCCTGGGAGCCGCGGATCGGCATCGCGTCGCGGAATTCGTGCGCGGGCGCGCGCCGCAGTGCGACGTCGTAATTCTGAGCGACTACGCGAAGGGCTTGCTCTGTCGTGAGATCGTCGAGGCCGCCTCGCGGTGTCCCCTGGTGCTTGCGGATCCCAAGCCGCAGAACATCGCGCTCTACGCCGGCATCGCGTGCGTCGCGCCGAACGCCGCTGAGGCCGCGACGATGACAGGAATTGCGATCCGCGACGACGCGGACCTCGAGCGCGCCGGCCTGCGGCTTATAGAGATGCTCGGATGCCGTTACGCCGTGATCACTCGCGGCGAGCAGGGCATGGCGCTGTTCGGAAAGGCCGGGGAACGGCTGCAGATTCCCTCGGTTGCGCGCACGGTCTACGACGTCAGCGGCGCGGGCGACACCGTCATGGCCGTGCTGGGTCTCGCGCTTGCGGCCGGCGCGTCGATCGAACAGGCAATGCAGCTGGCGAACTTCGCGGCCGGCGTCGTGGTCGAGAAGCTCGGCACGGCGACGGCGTCGCCGGACGAAATTCTCGCGCTGGTCGATCCGGCGACGCAATGAGGGAGGCGACCCTCTTCGGGCAGCTGCTCGGCACCGACGAGACGGTCGCATGGCGCGAGGAGCTGCGTTCGGAGCATCGCAGCGTCGTTTTTACGAACGGCTGCTTCGACGTGCTGCACGCCGGTCACGTCGAGTACCTCGCATGGGCCAGAGCGCAGGGCGACGCGCTGATCGTCGGTTTGAATGAGGATGAGTCCGTCACGCGGATCAAGGGCCGCTCGCGGCCGATCGTCGCGTTTCCGCAGCGCGCCAAAGTCCTGCTCGCGCTGCGCAGCGTCGACGTGGTCGTCGGATTCGCGGAGCGGACCCCAGAGGTGCTGCTCGAGCGGATTCGTCCCGACGTGCACGTCAAGAGCGATCAGTACCGCGAAGAGGAGCTGCCGGAGCGAAGCGTCGTGCTCGACCATGGCGGCCGGATCGCCCTCGCACCGCACGTCGCGGGGGAGAGCACCACCGACACGATCGCACGCATCCTTCATGCGTATAGCCTTCACCGCTAACGGGCCGGGGGAAGTCGCAGGCTGGCTGCGACCGTTGCTGCGCTCGTTGTACGAGCGCTTACCCGGCCTGGAGGCGTTCGTGTTTCTCGTGCCCGACGACTATGCAACCGGCTTCGAAGCCGCGATGGTGCGCGAGTCGTTCCCTCAGGCACGGGTCTATGATCCGAAGAGCTACGTCAGGTTCGCGTTAGGCGGCGGCCTAGATTTCAACGGCGGCGTCGATCTCGTGCAGTACATCGGCGGCGATCTGCTGCACGCCGCGCGCGTTCACGGTCGCCTTAAGGGACGCGCGTCGACCTATAAGTTTTCGCGCCGCGCGTACCGACGACTGTTCGACCGCGCGTTCGCCGTCGATCGAAACAACGCCGAGCAACTGGCCAAGTGGGGAACTCCACGCGAGCGTATCGAGCGAGTCGGAAATTTGGCGATCGACGGCGCTCTGTTTGAGGCAAGCCTCCCGCCGGAGCCGGGCACGCCGGTCGATGGGATTCTCTTGATGCCGGGATCGCGCTCGTACGAGGTGGAGAACCTCGTCCCATTCTTCTTTGGGACGGCGCTGCGCGTCTTGCGGGAGCGCCCGGAGATTCCCATCGCGTTTGCTCTGTCACCGTTTACTCCGCGAGAGCAGGTGCGCCGCGCGATCGAGACGGGCGGCCATCGGCGCATGTTCGGCCGGCGCGGCCGGCTGGTTGGCGACGGCAGGCGCGACTTTCTCACGGTCGACGATGAGAGCGTTCGCGTCCCGTTGCTCCACAACGCGCTCGCCGCGGCGCGGCATGCGCGGCTCGCCGTGACGATTCCCGGTACGAAGACGATCGAGCTGGCTGTGCTCGGCACGCCGGTGATCGCGATCACGCCGCTGAACGCGCCTGAGGTCGTCACGATCAACGGCCCGCTGACGTATCTCGACCGCGTTCCGCTGGTCGGCATGCCGCTCAAGCGCGCCGCCGCGGTCGCGGTTTCGCGGCGCTTCGCGTATCACACGCAGCCGAACATGGACGCGGAAGCAGCGCTCATTTGTGAGGTTCACGGGACCGTCACACCTGGTCGGATCGCGCGCGTCGCGCTCGAGCGCTACGACGATCGACCCTGGCTGGTTTCCGCAGGAGAGGGGCTCGCCCGGCTTTATCGCGAGCACGTCGGCGCGGCGGATCGGATGGCGGAATCGTTGCTCACGCTGGCGGCATGATTTCGGTCGTCATCGCCAGCAAGGATAGAGAGCGTTTCTTGAGCGGCGCGCTGGCGTCGCTCGACGCTCAGACCGGCGCGCCCCCATTTGAAGTGATCGTCGTAGACAACGGCTCGCGCGACGGCACGAGGGCCCTGGTCGAGGCTCGCGCCGGCGGTGATCCTCTCGTGCGGTACGTTGCCGAACCGCATCCGAATCGCGCGAGTGCCCGCAACCGCGGCGTGGAGTCGGCTCGCGGCGATTACGTCGCGTTTTGCGACGACGACGTGCGGTTGCCGCAGGGCTGGGTCGCCGCGCACGCTGCCGCGCAAGATCGCGGGAATTATGTCGTCAACGGCCCGATCTTGAACGTCGGCTCGCCCGATGCGCGGCCGCTGCCGCGGCCCGTCAATTACTCCCGCGCGTTTTTGTGCAGCTGTAACGTGTCGCTCACCAAGCGCGCTTTCGTCGACGCCGGCGGGTTCGACGAAAGCTTCAATTTATACGGCTGGGAGGATACGGAGCTCGGTCTGCGTCTACGCGGACTGGGTGTCGGGTGGAAGTTTTCATGGGACGCATACCTATGGCACGTCAAGCCGCCCGAGGTAGCCACGCTCGAGGTCGACACCCGAAAGGCAGTGGAGAGGGCGCTAATGGCGCGACGCTTTGTCGCGAAGCATCCCTCGCTGCGCGCGCGCCTGGCAACGGGAGCATACGGGGCGAACGTGGCGCGGGGACGGTACTTGCTTCCCGACTGGTTGCTCGCGTTCTATGCGGGCCTCGCGACGAGTCCGCGCGCGCCGGGCTGGCTGAGCGCGCTGATGCGGCGTCAGCTCCTCGACGGGATCTACACGCGCGAGCTCGCGCGGACGCCCGGTGCAGAACGCTAAGCGCGCACTGTTGTATTGTGCCGGGGGTGGCATCGGCGATTCGCTCGTCGCGTCGCTCGTCGCTCGGGCATTGCGGCGCAGGTTCGGAACCGTCGATGCGCTGACGCTGCCCACGCACAGGGCGCTCCTCGAACGCGTTCCCGACGTGGACCGCGTGCTCGTCGATGAGGGCGACGAGCGCGCGCTGGCGGGCCGTCTGAACCTCCACAGCTACGACGCTTGCGCGGTTACGTGGGCGACGGCGCGCACCGCGCGGGTGCCGCAGCTTGCGGGCATTCCGGTGCGGGTCGGCCAGGCGAGGCGTTTCTACTCGTTTCGATTTACGGAACGCGTGGTCGTGCGCAGCGAGCGCGGTGACGTCACGTCTCATTGGTCCGAAATTCTGCTCGACTTCGCGCGTGCGCTGGACTGCGACACCGACGATCGCCGGTACCGCTTCGTGCCGACCGCTCGGGACGAGCGCGAAGCGTCTGCGCTGCGCTCCGCCTCAGAGCCATTCTTCATCCTCAACCCGTGCAACGCGGTGGCATCGGCGCGCGGAATCTGGCCGCTCGAGGGCTGGGCATCTTTGGCGCGCGCCTTGCACGAGCGCTTCGGCGTGCGCGTGTTCGTGACAGGATCGGCGGCCGACGCGCGGTTCGCGGATGGCATCGCCGAACTGGTGCAGATTCCAGAGGTCGTTTCGATGGCGGGTAAGACGAGCGTCGGCGGTTTCGGCGCGCTCGCGCAGAGGGCGAGCGCGTTCGTCGGCATCACCACCGGATCGATGCACGTCGCGGCCGCCGTCGGCTGCCCCACCGTGGGAATTTTTCCGTTCCAGTCGGACTTTCCGGATCGCTGGGCGCCGCTCGGCGCCCGAACCGCCGTCGTCCGAGCGTCCTTTCCTTGTCACCAGGGCGACACCAAAGAACGATGCCGCGACTATGCGTGCGTCGCAGGGCTCGACCTTCCGCGGATCCTGTCGGCAGTAGAATCGATCCGCTCGTGATTCGCGCGACGATCCAGCTCTGCACCTATAACCGAGCCGCGCTGCTCGAGCGCGTGCTCGACGCATGCCTGGAGCAAACGGTGGGCGACCGCGAATATGAGATCGTGCTCGTCGACGACGGATCGGCGGACTCGACGCCGGCCGTCATCGAGAGGTTGCGCGCGCGAGCCCACTGCCGCTTCACCGTGGTGACCCAGTCGAACGCCGGGCTCGCGGCCGCGCGCAACGCGGGCCTCGCCCGCGCGGCCGGCGAGCGCATCATCTTCATCGACGACGACGTGTTGCCGCTCCCGAACTTCGTCGAAGAGCATCTACGCGCGGCCGACCGGCATCCGGCTGGCATCGTGCGCGGTGGAGCGATCGAGGTGGAGAGCCTCGAGGGCCTCCCGCCGCCGATCTGGAGCATCAAGAACTACAGCGGCAACTACTTCTGGACCACGAACGTGTCGGTGCCGCTTGCGACCATTCGAGCGATCGGGGGATTCGACGAGTCCTTTTCGGAGTACGGCTGGGAAGACATCGACGTCGGCCTGCGCCTGCGCGCGCTAGGCGTCCGGGCAGTCTTCCATCCCGAGGCGCTCGTCTACCATTACAAGCCGCGCCCCCGCGCGGACGCCGTAGAGCAGCTGCTGCGGCAGTCGCGGGCACAGGCGCGCACCGCGGTGCGCCTCGTGGCGCTGCATCCCAACTGGCGCGCGCGTCTGGCGACCGGCATCAATCCCGTGCAGCGCGGTTTTCACGCGCTTCTGCGCAGGTTGCGCTTCGCCGAGCGGTTTGCGCGCAGGCTCGGGCAACGCAGTGGCGAGCGCGTCTTGAGCCGTGACGAGCTGCGCGCCGCCCGTGCGCTCGCCAACGAGGCGTACTTCGAGGAGCTGGAGCGCGCGCTGCGGCCGCCTCAGACGTGAGAAATTCTGCTGTCGCGCACGGACCGCATCGGCGATCTCGTGCTCTCGACTCCGGCGATCGCCACGGTTCGCGCGTCGTTCCCCGATGCGCATCTGACGATCGTTACTAGCGAGTACAATCGCGTGGTGATGGAGCGCAACGACGACGTCGACGAGCTGCTCGTGCTGCCGCGAGACGCCTCGCCGCGACGGTTCGGCGCGTCGCTGCGGCGTTGCGACGTCGCGATCGCGCTGGCGCCGCGCGCCGTGGATCTGCAGCTGGTGGGGGGCACGCGCGCACCCCTGCGGATCGGCTACACCTACGAACGTCGCTGGCTGGCGCGGCTCACGGCCGCATTGTACGTCAATCGCGTGATGGTCTCCGAGGCCGACCCGGAGCTGTGCGATCGAGATCCCGGCCGCGTCGTGCGGCACGAGGTCGTTCAGCTGCTCGATCTGGTCGCGCTGGCGGGCGCGCATCGACGCGTGGTCCGGCTGCGTCTCGACGTGTTCGCGCAAGATCGGGTTGTGGCACAGACGCTGCCGAGCGATCCCATCGTGCTCCACCTCGGACAGCGCTGGTTTTCCGGCGGCAGCACGCTGGCGAGCACCCTCGCGCTCGTGGACGAGCTGGCGAAGTCCGCGCCCGTCGTGATCACCTGCGCGCGCGACAGCGAGCCGAGCGCCGCCGTCTTCGAGGAGCGTGCGAGCGTCGCGCGGCTACTACGCTCGCTGCCGTTTCACCAATGGGCTGCGGTCCTCGAGCGCGCCAGGGTAGTCGTAACCGTCGACACCGGCACGACGCACGTAGCCAGCGCGGTCGGCAGCCCAACCATCGTCGCCTTCGAGCACAAGTACTTCCGCCTGAACTCACAAGAGTGGTCACCTTACGGCGTACCGCATGTCCTCGTGCGCAAGCCGGCTCGCGAGAACGGCGAATCGCTCGAGCACTTCCGCGACGAGATCGCCCGCGGCGTCAGCGGGTTGCTGCAGGCTCCTCATGCCTGAGATCTCCGTCGTCATCCCGACGTACAATCGTATCGACACGCTCACGAGTGTCGTTCCGACGCTGCTAGCGCAAGATCTCGCGCCCTCGGCGTACGAGCTGCTCGTTTGCGATTCAAATTCCGACGATGGAACCGATCGCTATCTCGCGACGGTGGCGCAGGAGCATCCCAACGTGCGCCACCTAGTGGCGAGCTTCAGCGGACGCGCGGCTGCGCGCAACGCCGGTATAGCCGCCGCGCGCGGTGACATCGTGCTCTTCAACGATGCCGATATTTTGGCCTCACCGAACCTGCTCGCGACGCACCTGCGCCGCCACCGCGAGGGGCGCCGGGTGGCGATTGTGGGTCTCGAGGTCCAGGTCCGCGACTTGGATGAGTATCGGTACAAACGCGATCATCCCGCGGCTCGCGGGCATCTCCATCCGCCCTCACGAAAAAAACTCTCGTGGCTCTACTTCCTAACGGGCAACGCATCGGTTCGTCGCGACGACCTCATCGCCGCGGGATACTTCGACGAGACCTTTACCGGCTACGGTCACGAAGATCTGGAGCTGGGCTACCGGCTACAGAAAATGGGCGTCCGGATTCTCTACGAGCCGGAAGCCGTGAACTACCACTGCCAGGCGGTTCCGTACGAAGATCAGAAGACGAAGATGCGTCTCGCCGGCCGGTCCACAGCGCGTTTCTATCGCAAGCATCCGGATTTCGCGGTGATGCTGAACCTCGGGATGACTCCGGTCTCGCTGAGCCTGCACTCAGTGCTGACCCGGATGCCGCACGTGCTCGGCTTCATAGACCGGCGAGCGGAGCGCTCGCGCTTGGCACGCGAGCTGCTGCTGCAATACCATTATGTCTCCGGGATCAAGGAAGGGCGCGCGAGCAATGAGCGATAGGGTGTCTTGCGGCGTGCTGCGCGCGGGTGACGAAGGAAAAACGGTGCAGCTCGACGGTTGGGTCAATCGCCGCCGCGATCACGGCGGTTTGATCTTCGTCGACCTTCGAGATCACGAAGGGATCACGCAGATCGTCTTCGATCCCGCGCACCCAAGCTTCGCCGACGCCGAGCACCTGCGCAACGAAGACGTCCTGCGCGTGCGGGGTGCGGTTCGCCGCCGTCCGGCGGGGACCGAGAACCCACGGCTCCCCACCGGCGACGTGGAGGTGCCCGTCGAGGCGCTCACGATCCTCAATCGCTCGCTCGTGCCGCCGTTTCACATCAACGTCGAGGAGGCCGTCGACGAAAACCTGCGGCTCGAATATCGGTATCTGGACCTCCGGCGCCCGCGCATGCAGCGCAACCTGCGGGTGCGTCACCGCATCGTCAAGGCAATGCGGGATTTCTTCGATTCTCGAGACTTCTTGGAAATCGAGACGCCGATGATGATCAAGTCGACACCCGAGGGTGCGCGAGACTATCTCGTGCCGAGCCGGCTGTATCCGGGCTCATTCTATGCCCTACCTCAGTCGCCGCAGCTGCTCAAGCAGATCCTGATGATCGCCGGGTTCGGCAAGTACATGCAGATAGCTCGGTGCATGCGTGACGAAGACCAGCGCGCCGATCGCCTCGTGGAGTTCACGCAGCTCGACATCGAGCTGTCGTTTTGCACCGAGGAAGACGTGATGGAGACGATGGAGTCGTGTATGCGCTACGTGTGGCGCGAGGCGCTCGGCATCGAGGTGCCCCCCTTCGTGCGCATGACGCATCAGGAGGCCATCGCGCGATACGGCCTCGACAAGCCCGACCTGCGCTTCGGCCTCGAGCTCGCCGACGTCACCGGCGTCTTCGCGGGCACCGAGTTCGGCGTCTTCCGCTCGGCTATCGAAAGCGGCGGCGCCATCGTCGCGCTGCGTTATCCGCGCGGCGCCACGCTGTCACGGCGCGAGTTCGACGCGCTCACCGAGACGGCCAAGCAGTTCGGCGGAAAGGGAATGGTGTGGATCGCGCTCGCGGGTGACGGGGTCAAGTCGTCGGCGGCGCGCTTTCTGACCGACGCGACCGTCGAGGACGCGCGTTCGGCCGTCGGCGCGGAGCCCGGCGACGCGATTCTATTGTTCGCGGACTCTAGCGAGCTCGCCCACGCCGTCGCGGGAAAGATGCGCAACGAGGTCGGCGAGCGCTGCAAGCTGCGCGATCGCGACGCATACGCATTCGCGTGGGTGACGAGCTTTCCTTATCTAGAGCTCGACGAGGAGACCGGGAAGCCGATTCCCGCGCACCATCCCTTTAGCGCGCCGGCGCCCGGCGATTGGGAGCTGATCGATCGCGACCCGATGCGGATGCGCGCGCAACACTACGACATGGTGCTCAACGGATACGAGCTCGGCTCCGGCTCGATCCGAATTCACAAGGCCGATGAGCAGCGCAAGATCTTCGAGATGCTCGGCCTCACGCCGCAACAGGTGGAGGAGCGCTTCGGTTTCTTCGTACGCGCCTTGGAGTATGGCGCGCCGCCGCACGGTGGCATGGCGCTCGGCATCGACCGCATCGTAATGATCGCGTGCGCGGAGGAGAATGCGCGCGAGGTCACGGCGTTTCCGAAGAATCAGGTCGCACGCGACCTGATGATGGACGCGCCCGCCGCGGTGCCCGAGCAGCTTGTGCGGGACCTGCACCTGCGTCTCCAGGGGCGCAAAGAGGAACATCGCACCTAAGCCGAGAGTGGCGTGACGTCACAATAGTACGTCGTCCTGCGTTGAACATAACGAAAAGCTTACGTTAGGAGTTCGTTATGCAAATCGCGGTGTTACTGATGCTATCGCACTTCTTCTTCTGGTCGAGTGCGCTAGATTGGCAGATGAATCAGCAAAACGTCGTGGTACGAGGCTCGGTCGTCGACGCCGTCACTGGCCGCCCTGTGCCGGGCGCGACGGTCTATGCGACGTCCCCTGCTTTCAATGCAAGGACCGTTTCGGATTCGAAAGGGCAGTTTTTCTTTCTCACGCTGTTTCCGGGCACATATTATCTCGCCGCGTCGAAAAATGGCGCCGATAGCGACATTCACGGTTCCAGCGACTACGAGCCGCCCGCGCTCTTCGCCGGTTACGAATACGGCGCCACGATCGTCATCTAAAGCTAGGGGGCCAACAGCTCTTTTGCTCGCCTGAAAATCGCATCGAACATCGGCACTGTAAGCTTGCCGGTGTTCGTGTTTTGGCGGCTCGGATGATACGACGCGATGACGGTTATGGCTCGCTTGCCGCGCGTGGCGATCAGCTCGGCGCCGTGCCCGAACGCGGAGCTCCCAGCAAGTGCAAAACCACGCTCGCGCAGCACGCGCAGGATCGCCGTGTGGGCGATCGAGCCGAGCGCAATGGCCAGCCGCATCCTGCGCAGCGCGTCGAACTCCTCGAGCAAATAGGGGAAGCAGTTACGCAGCTCGCCGGGGGTAGGCTTGTTGTGCGGCGGAGCGCAGCGCACCGCGGCCGTGATGAAGCAGTCGCGCAAGCGAAGGCCGTCGCGGCGATCGATCGCCTCGGGTTTCGACGCGAAGCCCGCGCGGTGCAGCGCGGGGTAGAGAAAGCCGCCCGAAGCGTCGCCGGTGAAGGGCCGTCCCGTCCGGTTGCTGCCATGCGCTCCCGGCGCGAGGCCGACGAGCACGAGGCGCGAGTGAGGATCGCCGAATCCCGGCACCGGCTTGCCCCAGTAGACGCAGTCGCGGTGCGCGCGTTTCTTGTCGCGCGCGATCTGTGCGGTGTACGCACGCAGCTCGGGGCAGCGCCGGCAGCGCACGACGGCCGCCTCGATTCCAGGAAGCGACCTCACGGGCGCGCGAGCACGTCCGCGTACTCGATGCCGACGGGCGCGACGACGTAGGCGACGCCTTCGTTGCGCTGCCAAACGTGCTCGAGCGCGGCGCGGGGATAAACGACACGCACGTTCGGTGCGGCGGGGTCGTTGATCGCGCAATCGCCTTCGCGGGTGAAGCCGCACAGGACGGCCAGGTGTCCGTCGGAATGATCGAGCGGAGCGCCGGGAAGCTCGTCGTCCCGCCACGAGTACGAGATTGCGATCGGAAGGTTGCGCTCGATCAGACGCTGTGCGTGATCGAGGTTGCGAAGGTGTGCGACGACCCCGCGCAGCCCGAGCCGACCGCTGTACGCGACGTTGAACGCCCAGTTGCCGGTGCCGTTGTACGCGCGGTCGAACACGGCTCGCGCCGTGTGCACGACCGATTGATCGATTGCGTGGAAGGCGTGGATCATCGACAGGGTGGCCGCACTGCACCAGCCGCGTTCGCTCTCGTGGTCCGAATATTGCGAGCGAACGGGAACGTCTAGGATCAGAGCGTCGCGACCGTAGGGGAACGAAGGGCTCGGGCGCACCGGTGATGAGAACGCGACGAGCTCGAACTCGACGTCGCGCGCACGTACCTCGATGCCGTCGAATGGCTGCGTCGCGCGGATGACATCGACGTCGGCGCGGACCCCTTGATGCTCCGGGCTGAACGACTTCGAGCCGCTGGGCTGCCACTCCGAATGATCGAGCCAGTCGCTCGCGGGTTGGCCCGCTCGCAGGATACGGAACTGCAGTCGGCCGTTGGGTGCGTGCGTGTTCCAGCTGAGCACGCCGCTGCGCGCCGGCTCGAACTCGAGGCGCGCAAACTCGCTTGCTCTCAGTGTCTGCGCGAACGCGGCGGCGTTCAGACGTTCCACTCCCACGCGTTCCAGCTGTCGCCGATGAAGGCCGCCGGGACGTAATGCTTCACGTCGTCGTTGATCGCGGTGTAATTGTTCTGCCAGCTGAAGAACACCGCGGGCGTCACCTCGCGGATGCGCTCCTCCTCACGCTGGTACAGCGCCTTGCGACGCGTCTGATCGAACGTGCTAGCCGCCGCGGCACTCGTTTGATTGACGATCGGATCGTCGAGCCACGACGTGTTGGCTCCGTGCGGCGGGATGAACGCTCCGTTCCAGTCGCCTGAGTTGTCGGGGTCCGGGCCGTTCGTTTCGATCGACCACTCGAGATCGTACTTGCCCGTGTAGAGCGGCCCGTCCATGGCGAACAGATAGCTGCCGGGATAGTTGCGGACCGCAACGTCGACGCCGACGTCGCGTAGCATCGCCTGAATCAGCACCTGCGATTCGGTGTTCTCTTGATGCCCGGTCGTCGCATAGATCGTGAGGTGCATCGCGAGCCCGCGGTTGTGGAGCACGCCGTCGCGGCCGAGGCGCCACCCGGCGGCCGTGAGTAACCGCCGCGCGTCGGCGGGATCGTAGCGATATGGCGGAAGCGACGGCGCGGCCCAGGATTCCGGGAAGATGTCCGAGACGGCGAGCCGGTCGAGCGCGTGAAATACGGTGCGCTCGATGCGGCCCCAGTCGACGGCCTCGGCAATGGCGCGCCTGACCCTGACATCTCGGAGCTGCGGCCGGCTCGTGTTGATCCCGAGGTGGCGCCAGTTTGCGATGAGACCCCGCGCCACGGTGATCCCATCGATCCTGGAGAGACGCGCTATTGCGTTGGCATTGATGTTGGGATAGACGTCGACCGCGTGGGTCGCCAGCTCGTTGAAAAGCGTGTTGACGTCCGGAATGACCTTCCAGACGACCTCTTTCAGCCTCGGCGCGCCGCGGAAGTACCGCGGATTCGGCACGAAGACGAGCGACGTTCCATGGCTCCAGGCCTTGAGCAGATAGGGGCCGCTCGAGAGCGGGTTTACGTTGAACGAAGCCCGGTTGAGATCGTGCAGCTTCGCGAGCGCGTGCGCCGGCAGCGGCGGATACGCCGCCCCACCCATTGCGAGGATCCCGAGCACGGCAACGTCGGGTTTTTTGAGACGAATGACGATGGTGTAAGGATCGGGCGCGCTCGCCGACGCGATTGTGTCCCATCCGTAGCGCGTCTTGACGGCGTTGTCCTGGTTCGTGACCGCGTGATAGGTGAAAAGCCAGTCCGCCGCTGTCAGCGGCACGCCGTCGGCCCACACTACGCCGCGGCGCAGGTGCACGACGATGCGTCTGCCGTCGCGGCTGATCCCTCCGTTGTCGAGCGTCGGCACGGTGACGGCGAGGTCCGGTATCAGGTTGCCGCGCGAGTCGTAGCGCAGTAAAAACGAAAACAGCAGGCCGGCGATCGTGTCTGCGGCCCACGTGTGCGCGTACATCAGGTTCAGGCTGTCGGGTTCCTCATCTTCGCCAAGCCGCAAGACGCCGGGGATCGTCCACGCGTTGCGCTCGCCGATAGCCGCAGCGGTCTTCGGCCTCGCGCAGCCGCCGAGCGCGATCAGCAGCGCGAGCACCGTCGCGACGAGCCGTGCCGCGCTCACGCGTGCGTTTGGAGCGCCGGCCGCTTTGCGATCTTCGGCGCGATCTCGGCGTAGAATCGCCGCCCGCCGAAGCGCACGACGTCGTCTGCGGGCAGACCCGTCACCTCCCGGGCGCGGACGATCTCGGCGCGCGCGCCGGCCTCATCCAGCCCGCGCGTGTTGAGCGCGATCCCCACGACCTCGGCCGGTTTCATCGTCTGCAGCAGGCGCTCGTGGATCTCAATCGCATCCGCGTATGGCAGCGTCGGTGTCTCGTACGACTCGATCGCCGCGCGCCGGGGGTCGACCACGAGGATCAGCGCGTCCGGCGCGCTACCGGTCATCAACGCCAGCGTCACGGGCGCGTACGCTGGGTGGTTGATCGCGCCCTGCCCCTCGACGACGATCAGATCGGCCCCCTCGTGTGCCGCGTACAGCACGAGTTGCTCGGCGGCCCCCGGCGCGAAGTCGGAGACGACGCGGTCGACCGAAATGCCCCATCCGGCGATAAGGATGCCGGTCTGTCCGGTCGGGACGAAGCGCGCGTTTACGCCCGCGGCGTTCGCGGCGCCCACGACTTCGAGCGCCACGCTCATCTTGCCGACGGCGCAGTCGTTGCCGACGGTCAGCACGATCGGAGCCCGCACGTCGTACACGTCGCCCGAGAAGAGCGGCACCGCCGGCGGCTCGCGCACGTCCCAAATCGTAGTGCCGGCCGCGAGCGCGGCGACGTGCAGCTCGCGATCCGCGCCGAGCATGTCGTGCAAGCCGCTCACGATCTCGAGCCTCGCCGCGATAGCCTCGAGCACCGCGGCGCGCCATTCCGGTGCGAGGCCGCCGCCCTTGGGAGCGGTTCCGATGAGCAGCGCGGTGGGTGCGAACGCGAGCGACTCGGCGATGCTGGAGACGATTGGCGCGTCGCTTCCCAGTTGCGGCATCACGTCGCTGACGCGCTTGCCGGCGAGCGAGGGGTCGATCACGGCGACGACCTCGTCGTGCCCGTAGCGGACGACGCCGTGCGCCGTTTTTGCGTCGGTCGCGAATCGGTCGGGAGCGAGAATCGCGTATCGGCGCGTCACGCGAGCGCGCCTTCGCGAACGCCGAGCCCCGGAGCGCTAGGCAGAACGAGCTTTCCGTCGCGATACGTCACGCCGGCGAAGGGGTCGCGTGCGACGAGGAATGGGCCGTCGATGTCGGCCCAGTCGGCGAGCGGCGAGATCTGGGCCGCGGCCGTCGAAGCGATCGCGCTCTCGACCATGCAGCCGATCATCACGCGCATTCCCATGGCGCGCGCGGTATGGATCATCGCGAGCGCGCCTCGGATGCCGCCGGCCTTAGCCAGCTTTACGTTCACGCCGTCGACGCAGTCGATCAATCGCGGGAGATCGCTTGCAACGAGCGCGTCTTCGTCGGCAACGATCGGAATCGAAACGCGTTCGCGAACGGCCCGCAGCTGTTCGGGACGTCCGGCCGGGAGCGGCTGCTCGCAAAGCTCGACCCCATAGGGTTCGAGCTCTTTGAGAATGCGCACGGCCGTTTCGACGTCCCAGCCTTCGTTGGCGTCGATGCGCAGCACGCCGCGGTAGCGCGCTCGGATCGCGGCGATCGTCTCGACCTGTTCGGCCGGAGTACCGATACCAAGCTTGATCTTCAGGATCGGATGGTCGCCGGCCTCGGCGACCTTGCGCAGCGTCAGCTCCGGATCGCTGATACCGATCGTGAACGACGTCGCGGGAGTCGCAGCCGGGTCGAGCCCGAGTAAGTCGTAGACCGGTTTGCCGAGCTCCTTGCCGATCAGATCGTGAAGCGCGAGATCGAGGCCGGCGCGCGCGGCCGGCGGAATCCCCGCGTGCAGCAGCGACTCCAGCCGATACGGGTCGTCGGAGGCGAGCGAATGCGCTGCGAAATATGCCGCGACGCTTTCGACGGATTCGCCGTAACGTTCGATTGGCGCCGCTTCGCCGATCCCTTCCCGATCGTCCGCCCTGACGCGCACGATGGCCGTGTGCGCGACGAACTCTTCGCAGCGCGCAATCTTGAACGGATGGACCAGCGGCAACTCGATCGGCGTAACGGTGAGGCGCAGCCTTGGCATTGCGGCTTGGTGCTTTTCGCCGAACGCCGAGCCCTGCCGCTTGACTGCCGATGATACGGTAGAGAGGCTCGACTGCGCGTAGGCGCGCAGCGCCCGTAGGTACCGAACCGACTAAGATGACCTAGGGAGCACCAGCTCCGGTCACGACGATGCGGAGGGCGTTATGCCCGACGGATCGGCGCCCGGGCCGCACCCACCTGCGAGAATGCAGGTTCGATCACCACGAGCGCAAGACGCTATGCGCGGTTGAGTTCATCGCGCCAGCGGCGTATCGCCGCCGCGGCGAGCGCGGCGTCGGCGCCGCCCGCGTGTTCGTCCAGTGCGACGTGCCCGCGAAAACCCGCAAAGGCGGCGATCGTTGCCGCGATCGTTCCAGCGCTTTGCGCGCCGAGATCGCTCCACAGCAACACCGTGTTCTGCTGCAACGCTGCGGGATCGCTGCCTCCCTCGAGCGTTTCGGGCTCGGGGCCGAAGCGCAGCCAGGCCGAGTCGGCCTCCTTGGCCACGCGCTTGAGGTCGTGCGTACCGGCGGCAAACGTTTCGGGGGCGTTGCGAACGGCCAGCGTTACGTTGAGCGCCTTTGCCAGCGACGTCGCGACGCCGAGGCGCGCGAGTTGGCCGCTCCACGAACAACTGACCTCGCGCACGAGCGGCGACGCCACGAGCGGAGCGCCGAGCGCGACCGCGTGGTGCAGGACCTCGCTCATGCGCTCGGGCGCGGAGGCGAAGAAGCTGGGGTCGGCCAGCGCGGCGAGCGAGAGGCCCCGATCGGTCGTCATCTTCTTGACTTGCGCGAGGTAGTCGTCGTCGGTTCGCGGAAAATGCCGCACGTCTAAAACGACGCCGTCGCAGGCCAGCTCGCGCGCGCAGAGGTCGATGAACTCCAGCTGAGTAAGGTCGCCGCGATCGATCTCGCGGTGGAACGAGCTGCTCGCGCAAGCAAGCTTCATCGGCGTCGGACGTTCGACTGCTAATCGTGCCTCACCCT
Source organism: Vulcanimicrobiota bacterium (assembly GCA_963722595.1). Taxonomy (GTDB): domain Bacteria; phylum Vulcanimicrobiota; class Vulcanimicrobiia; order Vulcanimicrobiales; family Vulcanimicrobiaceae; genus Cybelea. The sequence continues at coordinate 1,634,687 of CAVRNN010000001.1, forward strand.
CGCCGCTGGACACCCTAAAAACTATGAAAATCGCTCTCGGCGCGGACCACGCCGGCTATCAATACAAGGATCGCATCGCGCAGATTCTGCGCGACCGCGGATACGACGTGCTCGACTTCGGGACGCACGATGCGACGCCCGTGGACTATCCGCAGTACGGTTACGCAGTGGGCGAGGCCGTCGCGGCGGGGCAGGCCGACCGCGGCATCCTGGTGTGCGGGTCGAGCCTCGGCATTGCGATGGCAGCCAACAAAGTTCCCGGTATCCGCTGCGCGCCCGTCGACGAGCCGTATGCCGCCGAGCTGGCGCGCCGGCACAACGACGCAAACGTCGTTGCGTTTTCGGAACGGCTCACCGGCTGGGAGATGATCGAGCGGATGCTCGACGTCTACCTCGCGACGCCGTTCGACGGCGGCCGCCACGCGTACCGGACGCAGCAACTGTTCGATTTCGGTGAGGCGCAACGCGTTCGCACGCTCAAGGATCTGGAGCGCGGCGAGGTGACCGACGCAAAAACGCCTACAGATCTCGTCGGAGTGCCCTGATGGATATTCTCACGCTCTCTGCAATCGAAGCGCAAGACCCGGAACTCTTCGCCGCAATCGCGGGCGAGGAGCGCCGCCAAAAAGAAAATTTAGAGCTGATCGCTTCGGAGAACTACGCGAGCCGTGCCGTCCGCGAAGCGATGGGCTGCGTAATGACGAACAAATACGCGGAGGGTTATCCCGGAAAACGCTACTACGGCGGGTGCGAGTGGGTCGACGTCGCCGAGACCCTTGCGCTCGAGCGCGTCAAACGGATCTTCCGGGCAGACCACGCCAACGTGCAGCCCCACTCCGGCGCTCAGGCCAACATGGCGGTGTTCATGGCTGCGCTGCAGCCCGGAGACACGGTTCTCGGCATGTCGCTTGCGCACGGCGGCCACCTCACGCATGGAACGAAGGTCAGTTTCTCCGGCAAGCTGTACAACGCGGTCGCCTACGGCGTGAAGAGCGACACCGAGCTCATCGACTTCGACCAGGTGCGCGCGTTAGCGCTCGAGCACAAGCCCAAACTGATCGTCGCCGGCGCGAGCGCGTATCCTCGCGTAATGGAGTACGGGCCGTTCCGCGAGATCGCCGACGAGGTCGGCGCGCCGCTCCTCGTCGACTTCGCGCACGTCGCGGGCCTGGTCGCGACGGGCCTCCACCCGTCTCCGGTTCCGGTCGCGGACTTCGTCACGTCGACGACGCATAAGACCCTGCGCGGTCCTCGCGGCGGCTTCGTGCTCTGCACCGCGAAGTGGGCGCAACCGATCGACAAGACGGTCTTCCCCGGAATCCAAGGCGGCCCGCTGATGCACACGATCGCCGCGAAGGCGGTCGCGTTCGGCGAGGCGCTGCGGCCGGAGTTCACTGACTACCAGCGTCAGGTCGTGGCCAACGCTCAGGCGATGGCCGAGGAGTTTACGCGCGCCGGACTGCGGCTCGTCGCGGGCGGAACCGACACACATCTGATCCTCGTGGACGTCTCGGTCAAGGGACTCACCGGCAAGGCGGTCGAGGCGTACCTCGACGAGATCGGCATCACCGTGAACAAGAACGCGATCCCGTTCGACAAGCAGAAGCCGATGATCGCGAGCGGCGTCCGGCTCGGCACGCCGGCAATCACCGCACGCGGACTCGGCGTCGAGGAGTCGCGCGAGATTGCGCGCATCATCTGCGACGGCTTCGCCGACATCGAAACGCGAGCGCAGGTCGACAAGCTGCGCGGCCGCGTGCGCGAGCTGACGTCGCGCTACGACGTGCCGTAAGAAACCTACGGTTTTGCGATCAAGAGACTCGCGGGGCCATTGATCCCATTGGTCAACGTGGCATATAGGGAATACGTTAGGGGCCTGTATGCGTGGATCGCGTGCGGGAGTGCAGCTCTCGCTAATGGTTTCAGGATCGTTCCTCCAAACAAAAACGAGTGATGTCTTTCTCCTGGAGCCGCGTGTAGTACACGGCGTTGGGCCAGTCGACAGCGGCCATCGGGTGCTTGAGCCCGTTTGACGTGCCGAGCACTGAGACGTTCGTTCCACCCGGGTAGCTCGCCACCGTCACGGTATCAGCTCGCCGGGGCGGCGGCGCATTATGTTTGGGAAAGCGCGTCGGACGACGTAACTCGTCGCTGGAGCAAAGGGCATTGCCCGGTGCTTTACTAAAAGAAAGCTTCCATGCGGCCGGGCTGGGACGAGTACTTCATGCAGATCGCTCACACGGTCGCCACGCGCGCGACGTGTCCGCGCGCCGCGGTCGGCTGCGTGCTGAGTCGCGAGCATCGGATTCTCACGACCGGGTACAACGGCGCGCCGCGCGGGGTCGCACATTGCACCGCAGTGGGCTGCACGCTGGTCAACGAGCACTGCCTGCGCGCGACGCACGCGGAAGCGAACGCCGTCGTGCAGGGAGCGTTGCACGGCGTGAGCCTGGATCGCGCGACCGCATACTGCACGCACCAGCCGTGCGTGAATTGCTCCAAGCTGTTGATCAGCGCCGGGGTCGCGAAGATCGTCTACGACGAGGCCTATCCCGATGCCGTGGCGAGCCAACTGCTCGGCGAGGCCGGCGTGGCGCTGGTCGCATACGGCGCCCTCGAGGGCGCGCGCGGATGACCTCCCATCCGATCAGCGCGGGGGTCTTATATGCGGCCGCCTTCGTGATCGCCGGCATCGTCAGCGCGCTCGCGACCCCGCTGGTCGTGCGACTCGCCAATCACCTCGGGATCGTGGATAACGACGGCGCTGAGCGCCGCATGCACGACCTTCCGAAGCCGAGAGCGGGAGGCATTGCGGTCTTCTTTGGATTCGCGTTCGCGCTCTTCACCGTGCTCGGCTTCTCGCTGGCGTCGCCGCGAGCGCTGATGTCCTCCAGCGACCAGGTCGACGCCATTCACCGCCTCGTCGGCCTGCTGTTCGGCAGCCTATTGATCCTGGGCGTCGGCATTTGGGACGACATCATGCACATGCGAGCCCGAAACAAGCTCGTGGCGCAGATCGTTGTCGCGCTGATCTCGATGCTCTACGGCTTCGTCATTCCGGGGGTGAACAATCCGTTCGACCGCAATCCCGGCACGAACTGGATCGACTTTCCGCTTTGGGTCGGCGTGCCGCTGACGCTCATCTGGTACGTGGGGATGATGAACGCAATCAACTTCCTCGATGGCCTGGACGGATTGCTTGCGGGCGTCGCCGCGATCTCCAGCGTCTTTCTCTTCGTGATCGCCGTGCTGCACGCCAACCCCGTCGTGGCCCTGGTCGTGGTCGCGCTGGCCGGCGCGGCTTTGGGCTTCCTCCCCTACAACTTCAATCCCGCCCGCATCATCCTCGGTGACGCAGGTTCGCTCTTTATCGGCTACGCGTTCGCGACGGTGTCCATCATTGGGGCGAGCAAGACGGCCATCGCGATCAGCGTCGTGGTGCCGTTGCTCGTTCTAGCCCTTCCCGTCATCGATACGGCCGCAGCGATCGTGCGCCGCGCTACCACCGGCAAGCGGATCACCGAGGCGGACCGAGGCCATCTCCACCATCAGTTGATCTTTCGGTTCGGTCTCAACGTGCGCCAGGCTGTGCTGCTGCTCTACGCGGTCTGCCTCGTCCTGGGCGCCGTCGCGCTGGCGTTCTCGGGCGAATTCACGCACGTGTTTCGCCACGCGACATAAGGCTCGTGGCAAACCGGCTGCGGGTGATGAGCGTCTTCGGGACGCGTCCCGACACGATCAAGATGGCGCCCGTCGTCGCCGCTTTGCGGTCGCGCCCCCAGGTCGATCATCTGGTGTGCGTGACCGCGCAACATCGCAAGATGCTCGACGATCTGTTGCGCCTGTTCTCGATCGCGCCGGATTACGATCTCGACGTGATGACAGACGACCAGTCGTTGACCGAGATCACAACGCGTGTTCTCGCGCGGATGGAACCGGTGCTAAACGAGTCGCACCCTGAGGTCGTGCTCGTTCACGGGGACACCACGACGAGTACGGCAGCGGCGCTCGCCGCGTTCTATCAGCATATTCCCATCGGACACGTCGAGGCGGGCTTGCGCACGAGCGATCCTTGGCTGCCGTACCCGGAGGAGATGAATCGGCGGCTGACGAGCACGATCGCGTCGTATCACTTCGCGCCGACGCCGCTGGCGCGCGATCATCTGCTGCGAGAACACGTCGCACCGGAGAACGTCGCCGTCACCGGCAACACGGTCATCGACGCTTTCCTCGAGACTGCGGCACGCGACGACCTCCCGACGCCGCCGCGCTGGGGCGAGCTCGACGCCGAGCGTCCGACGATCGTCGTGACGGCGCACCGTCGAGAGAATCACGCGCACATGCCCGAGATATGCGAGGCGTTGCGCGCCATCGCCGAGCTTCCCGAGCGTCCGCAGCTGTATTGGCCCGTTCATCCGTCGCCGCGAGTCGCTCCGGTCGCGCGCGAGGTTCTGGACGGCGTTGACGGCGTCGTTCTCGTCGATCCGATCGACTACGCCGAGATGGTGGCGGCTGTTCGGACCTCGCGCTTCGTCCTCACCGACTCCGGCGGTATTCAAGAGGAGGCGCCGTGCGTCGGCAAGCCGGTGCTCGTGATGCGCGAGGAGACGGAGCGCCCCGAGGGAGTGCGCGCGGGAACGCTGCGGCTGATCGGCCACGATCGCGGCCGAATCGTCGAGGCGGCGCGCGAGCTACTCGAGGACTCGGCGGCTTACGCCCGCATGGCGCACGCTATCAATCCGTACGGCGACGGACGCGCCGCCGCCCGCATCGCAGCGTGGCTGTTGGCGCGGCTCCGCGGCGCCGCCTATCCCGAGCCGTTCGCCGATGGGAGTCCGGCTCGCACCCCTTCCGCGCGATGAAAACGCTGCTGCCGGTCATCGCGGCCGGGAGCGCGTTCGCGGCGGTCGCGGTCCTCGGGCTCGTCTGCGGCGTTGTCATCGCGGGCCGCCGCGGAGAACCGCTGTGGGCGCCTGCGGGATTGATGCTTGGTGCCGCGGTGGGCGCCTACTCCGCCTTCCGAGTGCTCGTCAAGACGATGCGATGAACCCACCGGACGCGGCGACGCTCTCGAGTCTGAGGCGTTCGGCGGTCGTGACGTCCCTCGCGATCGCCGGCATCGTGGCGCTCGCGCTGCTCCCGGTGCCCTACGCCGCCCTGGCGGTCGCCGTCGGCGCCGCGTGCGGAGTCGCGAATATGCTCGGGATTATGCGAGGAAGCGAGCGTCTGCTCGAGGGGCGTAGCCCGATATACTTTGGGTTAAGTAGTTTACTGCGCCTGGTCGCCTTTAGTATAGTAGCCGCGGCATTGGCGGTTCGCGGGCCGTGGTGGTCGCTCGGGCCGTTCCTGGCCGCTTTTTTTCTACCGCTCGCCACGTACGCGTTTCGCGCGTGGCGACTCTTCCGCAGCAGAACGTAACGGAACCGTAACGCGTGCACGAACAGATCGGTGAACACATCTTATGGCATCTGCCGTTGCTCGGCGGAGTCCATGCCGATACGATCATGACGACCTGGCTCGTCATGATCGTCGCGTTGCTGTTCTTTGCCTGGATTGGCGCCAGCTACCGGTCGCCGTACGTTTCGAGACGCCAGGCCGTGCTCGAGGCGGTGTTCAACTACATCGCGGACCTCGTCACGAGCGTGCTGGGCGAAGGCGGCGAGCCGTTCGTTCCGTTCTTCGTCGCGCTGTTCATCTTCATTTTCTTGCTCAACCAGTTCGGGATGCTCCCGTTCAAGGCGGTCGATCTGCCGTTCGGGGGATCGCCGACCGCCGATCTGAACACCGTCGTGCCGCTCGCGCTCGTGGTCTTCTTCATGATCCAGATCGTCGCGTTTCGCAAGAAGGGCGTCGGGTATCTCGGCCACGTCTTCAAGCCGTTTCCCGCGCTCTTCGCGGTGAACATCCTCGACGAGATTCTTCGCCCGATTACGCTGGCCGCCCGGCTGTTCTTCAACATTTTCGTCGGCGAGCTGCTCTTCATCATCGTTACGTCGGTCATCGTGGCGCGCATCCAGATCGGATTCTTCAATCTGTCGTTTGGTGTCGCCGTCGTCCCAATCCTGATTCAGTTCTTCAACTTCTTCGTCGGGACGATTCAAGCTTTCGTCTTTACCTTACTGGCAATCGTCTACCTATCGTTGGCGCTTGCCGACGAACACTAGAAAGGAACGTCTGTGAACCCTGAAGCCTTAATTGCGGCCGCAGCGGTGATCTGCTTCGGCATCATCATCTCCGGGGTGGCATTCGGCTCCGCCGTGGGCGACGGCGTCGTTGCCTCGAAGGCGGTCGAGTCGATCGCGCGCCAGCCCGAGGCGCGCCCCAACATCTTCCTCTTCATGTTCTTGGGCGTCGGCGTGCTGGAAGCGGTGCCGTTCATTGCGATCGCGCTCTCGTTTTACATCCTGCTCGTGGTGACGAAAGTCCCGGCCATCATCACGGCGCTGGTCAAGTAGCGGAGGAAGCTTCGGCGTGTCGTTTCTCTCGATCAATGGGACGCTGGTCGTGCAGCTGATCAACTTCGCGATCTTCTTCGCGGTGCTGAACGTCGTTTTTCTGCGGCCGGTAGCCACGGCGATTCGGCGTCGGCGCGAGTACATCAACAGCCTCGTTTCCGATTACGATCAGTACCAGGCCGAGGGGCGTAGCCTGCGGGCCCAGGCGCAATCCATCCGCAGCGATGCGCGGCGCGAAGCCGAGAATCGCGTCGCCGCAGCCCGGGCTGCGGCGTCGAATGAGGCTGCCGAACTCTCCGCCCGCTATTCGCAGCAGGCCCGGGGCATCGTCGAGGAGGCGCAGCGCAAGGCCCAAGACGAGCTCGAGGCGGCGCGCGTTGGTGAGGGCGAGGCGGCGCGCGGGATCGCCGACTTCATGCTCGAGCGCGTCATTCCCGAGGCGGCAAGATGACCGACGCGCAGCTCTACCTTCGCATCGCGGTCTGGAGCCAGGTCGTATCTTCGATCGTCTTCATCGCGGTGTTGGTAGTGGCGTGGTTCCGCTGGTTCTTGCCGGTCATCCTGAGTGCGCAGGAGCGCAGCAACAAGCAGATCGCAGAGGCGGAGCGCCACCGGGACGAGGTCAAGGCGGCGCTGGAGACGCTCCGTGCTCAGATCGACAGCGCGCGTCACGACGCCGAGCTGATCGTTGCGCGCGCCGGTGAGCACGCCGAGCACGACCGTCAGGCGACTCTTGAGGAATGCAAGGATGCGGGTGAGCGCGCGCTGCGGGATGCCGGTAAGGAAATCGACCGCGCGCGCGGTGCGGCGCAGCGCCGTCTTCGCGACGACCTACTCGCAAGCGCGCTGCGCATCGCACGCGACAACGCGGCAAAGCGCCTCGGGCCCGAGCAGGACGAGCGCGTCATCGACGGGTTCGTGCGATCGCTGGAGCGCGCTCGTGGTTAACCAGAGGCTGGCGCGCCGCTACGCCGTAGCGGTCTCGTCGCTGGCCGCGGAGCAGCAGGCGGAGGATCGTGTCGGTTCCGATCTCGAGACGGTTGCCGATGCGATCGCCGCTAATACCGAGGCCCGCGAGTTCTTCCTGTCTCCCGTCATCTCGAAGCCCGACAAGGAACGGATCCTTGCGGAGGCTTTCGAGGGAAAGCTCCATCCTATCGCGCTGCACGCGCTGCTGCTGCTCGTCCGTAAGCGGCGCGAGCCGCTCTTTCCCGCTCTCGTCGCGGAGTATCTCGACTTGCAGCGGGCGGCGCGCGGCGCGCAGACGCTCACGCTGACGTCGGCGCGCGCGCTCGACCGCGCCGAGTACGGGTCATTGATCCAGCGGCTCGAGCGCCTCTATGGAAAGAAATTCGAAGTTGTCCAAGTCGTGGACCCTTCGCTGATCGGAGGTCTACGCATCAGGATGGGCGATCGGCGCATCGACGCGACGATCTCCGGACGACTCAACGCGATCGCCCGGGATCTCGCTCAACAATGACGTTCAACACAAAGAAAGCAGACGCATGATAAACGCTGATGAAATCGCCGGCATACTGAAGCAGCAGATCGCTCAGTTCAAGACCGGGATCCAGGAGGACGAGGTCGGAACGGTGATCCAGGTCGGCGCGAACCTGGCGCGGGTCTACGGACTGCGCGGCGTGCGCTCGTCGGAGCTCGTCGAGTTTTCGAACGGTGTGCAAGGCGTGGCGCTCAACCTCGAGGAGGACAACGTCGGCGTCGTCATCATGGGCGCGGACGTCGAGATCAAGGAGGGTGACAGCGTCCGGCGCACCGGCCGAATCGCGTCCGTTCCCGTAGGCGAGGCGCTGCTCGGGCGCATCGTGAACCCGTTGGGCGAGCCCATCGACGGCAAGGGCGCGATCGAGACGGGCCGCTTCCGGACGATCGAGAACATCGCGCCGAGCGTCGTCCAGCGCGAGCCCGTCAAGGAGCCCCTGCAGACCGGAATTCGCGCCATCGACGCGCTGATTCCAATCGGCAAAGGGCAGCGCGAGCTGATCATCGGCGACCGATCGACCGGCAAGACGGCCATGGCCGTCGACACCATCATCAATCAGAAGGGCCGCGACGTGTTCTGCGTTTACGTCGCGATCGGACAGAAGAACTCGACGGTGGCGGCGCTGGCTCAAATTCTGGAGCAGAAAGGCGCGATGGCGTACACGACCATCGTCGCGGTCAGTCCCGCGGAGGCGGCCGCGCTTCGCTGGCTCGCTCCGTTTGCGGGCTGCGCGATGGCCGAAGAGCTGATGTACGCCGGCAAAGACGTGCTGATCGTGTACGACGATCTGACCAAGCACGCGCAGTCCTACCGCGAGATGTCGTTGCTCCTGCGGCGCCCCCCTGGACGCGAGGCCTATCCGGGAGACGTCTTCTACCTGCATTCTCGTCTGCTCGAACGCGCCGCGAAACTCTCGGACGATATGGGTGCGGGGTCGCTGACGGCGCTGCCCGTGATCGAGACGCAGGCCGGAGACTTCTCCGCTTACATTCCGACCAACGTGATCTCGATCACGGATGGCCAGATTTATCTGACGCCGCAGCTCTTCTTCCAGGGCATTCGCCCCGCCGTCGACATCGGTCTCTCCGTGTCGCGCGTTGGCGGCGCCGCACAGACCAAGGCGATGAAGTCGGTGGCGGGGCAGCTGAAGCTCGAGCTCGCGCAGTACCGGGACCTCGCCGCGTTCGCGAAGCTCGCGAGCGACCTCGACAAGGCCACGCAGAATCAGCTGATGCGGGGCGAGAAGCTGACCGAGCTCCTGAAGCAGCCGCAGTACCAGCCGCAGCCGATGCAGGACCAGGTCGCGATCATCTACGCCGCCACGAGCGGCTTCGTCAACGACATCCCGACCGCGCGGCTGCAGAGCTGGGCGGCCGGACTGATCGACTTCCTCCGCGACAAGCACCCGCAGATACTCGACGCGATCGCGCAGAGCGGTCTTTTCTCGGACGACACCAAGAAACAGCTCGACGCCGCCGTGGCCGAGTTCAACAAGGGTTTCTAGGTGCCCACAGTACGGGATCTGCGCGATCGAATCAGGTCGCTGAAGAACACGCAGCAGATCACGAAGGCGATGAAGCAGGTCGCCGCAGCGAAGATTCGCCGCGCCGAGGCGGCGCAGAAGCGCGCCCGGCCGTACGCGGACGCGCTTTCGCAGATGCTCCAGGATCTGATCGGAGCGGTGCACTCGGTCGACCATCCATTCATGAAGCCCGGAAGGAGCGGCGCCCCGGTCGGTATCGTGCTGATCAGCGCCGATAAGGGTCTCGCGGGAGCCTTCAACTCCAACGTGATCCGTGCGGCGGAAGAGCTCGCGCGCAAGCATAGCCTCGCGCGGTACTACACGATCGGATTGAAGGCGCGCAACGCGGTACGCCGTATGGGGATGCCCGATCACGCGACGTGGGCGCTGGGGAGCGGTGAAAAGATCGACACCGCTCGCGCCGCGGGGCGGCGAGCGTCGGACGATTTTCGACACGGGGAGACTTCCGAGATCGTCCTCGTCTCCCAGCAACTGATCACGATGATGTCGCAGCGGCCGCAGACGCGCAAGCTCGTGCCGGTCGAGCCCTTCGACACGGCCCCTGGGGGGCCGGCTCAGGGTGACCATGTGAGGAAGGGAGCTATCGAGTTTGCGCCTTCGCCAGAGTTCGTGCTCTCGCGGCTGCTCCCAAAGTATCTCGAGTTCACGATCTACTCCGCGATGCTCGAGACCGACGCGGCCTTCTTCGCGGCGCAGCTCGTCGCGATGACCAACGCGACCGACAACGCGTCCAAGCTCATCGACGAGCTGACGATCGCGATGAACAACGCGCGCCAAGCGGCAATCACGAAAGAACTGCTTGAAATAGTGGCAGGCGCGGAGGCTCTCGGCGTTGAGTGACGGTGATCTGACACTAACAACGAACCTTTGTAAGGAAATATGAGGAATGGCTGCTGATACCGGAAAGGTCGTCCAAGTGCTCGGCAACGTCGTGGACGTGGAATTTAATCCCGAGACGCTGCCGAAGATCAATGATGCGCTGCGTGTCGGCGTAAACGAGGATCACGCGAGCGGCAACGGTGCGCCCGCCGCGCACGGCGTCGATCTCGGCGGAACGGCGATGGCGGCGCGCGAGCTGACGCTCGAGGTGCAGGACGAGCTGGGCGATAACCAAGTGCGCTGTCTCGCGCTTGGGTCGACCGATGGGCTTGTCCGCGGCGCGGCCGTGCGCAGCGTCGGCGGCCCGATCACGGTGCCCGTCGGCGAAGGCACGCTGGGGCGCATCTTCAACGTTCTCGGGGAGACGATCGACAGCGACGCTCCGGTGAAGGCGGCGGCGTACTGGCCGATTCACCGCCCCGCGCCCGAACTTAAGTACCAGGAGCCGACGGCGCGCGTCTTCGAGACGGGGATCAAGGTCGTCGATCTCATGGCGCCCTACACGCGCGGCGGTAAAGTCGGTCTGTTCGGCGGCGCCGGCGTCGGCAAAACCGTCCTCATTCAGGAGCTGATCCGTAACATCGCGTACGTGCACAAGGGCTTCTCGGTATTCACCGGCGTCGGCGAGCGCACGCGCGAAGGCAACGACTTGTGGCTCGAAATGAAAGAATCCGGCGTGCTCGAGCAGACGACGCTCGTCTTCGGGCAGATGGACGAGCCGCCCGGGCGTGCGCTTCCGCGTCGCGCAGACCGGTGTCACGATGGCGGAATACTTCCGCGACGAGCTCGGCGCGGACGTGCTGCTCTTCATCGACAACATCTTCCGTTACATGCAGGCGGGTTCCGAAGTGTCGGCGCTGATGGGACGCATGCCGTCCGCTGTCGGATACCAGCCGACGCTCGGCACCGACATGGGCGTGCTGGAAGAGCGCATCACGTCCACGCGCAAGGGCTCGATCACATCCGTGCAGGCGGTCTACGTCCCCGCCGACGACTACACGGATCCCGCAGTGGCGACGACGTTCGCGCACCTCGATGCGACGACGGCGCTCTCCCGGCCGATCTCCGAGCTGGGCATCTATCCCGCGGTCGATCCGCTGGCGTCGACCTCGCGCATCCTCGACCCGCAGATCGTCGGCGAGGAACATTACGAGGTCGCGCGCGGCGTGCAAGAGGTGCTGCAGCGATACCGCGACCTTCAGGACATCATCGCGATCCTCGGCGTCGAGGAGCTGTCCGAGGAGGACAAGGTCGCGGTGGCGCGCGCGCGCCGCATTCAGCGTTTCTTCTCGCAGCCGTTCTTCGTGGCGGAACAGTTCACGAGCCGTCCGGGCAAGTACGTCAAGCTGCCCGAGACCATCGCTTCATTCAAAGAGATCCTCGAGGGCAAGGTCGACGACTTGCCGGAAGGCGCGTTCTTTTACGCGGGCACTATCGAGGAGGTCAAAGAGAACGCGCAGCGGATGGCACATGGCTAGCACGGTGCCGTTCCGGCTCGTGTCGCCCACGCAGATTGTCTTCGAGGGCGAAGCGGAGCTCGTAATCGCGGTGACCACGGAGGGCGAGGAGGGCATCCTGCCCCGCCACGCACCCTTTCTCGCGGCGCTGAAACCCGGAGTCCTGCGAGCGAACGTTCGACAAGCTCGGGGCGGCGCCGTCGAGCGCCTGGAGCTCGCGACGAGCGACGGATTCATGCAAGCGCTTCCCGATGGAGTCACGATTTTGGTCGACGAAGCCGTACGGTTCGAAGAAGTCGACGTCTCCGAGGTTCGCGAAGAGCTGCGGGCGGCGACGGAGCGGCAGCGGGCTGCCGGGGACGATCGTGAGCTCTACGCGCGCGAACAGGCCGCGATCGAATTCGGGAACGCCAAGCTGCGGCTCACCGGCCATCGGTAGGCGAGGCAGCCGGTCGCGCGTAACGTAAATCGGCGTGCTCGATCGTCTTGAGACAACGCTCCGGATCAGGGGCGGTGCGCGTTTAGAAGGTTCGGTCGCGACGCACGGCTCGAAGAACGCCGCGCTGCCGATCATGGCAGCCTCGCTGCTGGCGAAGGGCACCGTGACACTTCACCGGATTCCGCGGATCACCGACGTCTCGGTCATGTGGTCGCTGCTCGAAGCCTTTGGCGCGCGCATTCGCTACGAAGGCGACAACACGGTGACGATCGACGCGAGCAACGTCGCGTCGTACCGCGCGCCGTATGCGCTCGTGCGCAAACTGGCTGCCTCGTTCGACGTGGTCGGCGCGCTGCTCGGGCGCTTCGGGCGCGCCGAGGTCCCGCTGCCCGGCGGATGCGTGCTCGGCACGCGGGCCACCGACATGCACGAACAGGCCTTCGTCGCGCTCGGCTGCGACGTGCACAACGCCCATGGCTACCTGATCGCGCAGTCGTCGGGCGCGCGCCTGGTGGGTGCGGCGATCGAGTTTCGGATGCCAAGCGTCGGCGCTACGAAAAACGCGATGCTGGCTGCCGCGCTGGCAGACGGCACGACGACCCTGAAGAACGTCGCCATGGAACCCGAGGTCGTAGACCTCGCCGATTTTCTCGTAGCGATGGGTGCGAAGGTAAACGGTCAAGGCACCGACACGATCGTCGTCGAGGGCGTGGCCGAGCTGCACGGCGTCGAATACGAGATCATCCCGGATCGCATCGTGGCGGGGACGCTGCTCGTCGCGGGCGCGGTGACGCGCGGCGACGTAACCGTGACGCATTGCCGGCCGGCACATCTTGGCGCGCTCGTCGACAAACTCGTCGAGTGCGGCGTCGTGACGATGAGCGGCGACGATTGGATCCGCGCAAAGGCCGGCGGCATCACCGGCGGCACCGACATCCTGACGGCGCCCTATCCCGGCTTTCCCACCGATCTGCAGCCGCAAATGGTCGGCTTCTTGTGCACGTGTCCCGGCACCAGCGTGGTCGAGGAGTCGATCTTCAACGCTCGCTTCTCGTACGTCAACGAGCTTGCTCGCATGGGAGCCGACGTCAAGGTGACCATGGAGAGCAACGCCGCCGTCATCAAAGGTCCCAAACAGCTTTCCGGCGCACCCGTCGAGGCGCCCGACATTCGCGCGGGGGCGGGGCTCGTGGTGGCCGGTCTGGCCGCCGCGGGCGAAACGGAAATCATCGGCTTGGAGTACGTCGACCGCGGCTACGAACGCCTGGAGGAGCTGTTATCGGAGCTGGGCGGTCAGGTGCAGCGCAGCAGCGGCGTCACGCCGCTGGTTGAGCCGAGCGGATTTTTCGAAACGAGCGAATACCCGCGCGTTTCGGCGACGGGATAACTCACCTTTCGAAATTAGGAGTCGTTTTGGACATCGGGATCGACCTCGGCACGGCGAACGTGCTCGTTCACGTCAAGGGGAAGGGTATCGTACTGCGCGAGCCCTCCGTCGTCGCCAAAGACATGAATACCGGCCGCGTTCTCGCGGTCGGGGAAGAGGCGCGCCAAATGCTTGGCAAGACGCCGGCGCACATCCAGGCGATCCGACCCTTGCGCGACGGCGTGATCGCGGATTTCGAAGTCACCGAGGCGATGCTCTCGTACTTCATCAAGAAGGTGATGAAGGACCGCTCGTGGTGGTCGTCCATCGTCAAGCCCAAGCCGCACGTCACGATCTGCGTCCCGGCGGAGATCACCTCCGTCGAGGAGCGTGCCGTCAAGGACGCCGCGAAACTCGCGGGCGCGCGCGACGTGGGCATCATCGAGGAACCTATGGCGGCGGCGATCGGAGCCGGCCTCCCGATCGGCGGTCCCTCCGGGAGCATGGTAGTCGACATCGGCGGCGGGACGACCGACGTTGCCGTCATTTCGCTCGGCGGCATCGTCGTATCGCAATCGCTTCGCGTCGCCGGTAACAAGATGGACGAGGCGATCGTGCGCTACATTCGGCGGGTATACAATCTGATGATCGGCGAGCGCACCGCCGAAGAGATCAAGATGAAGATCGGATCTGCGTACAAGCTGGAGCAGGAGCTTGCCATGGAAATCCGCGGCCGCGACCTGATCAACGGTCTGCCCAAATCCGTAAAGATTACGAGCGAAGAGATACGCGAGGCGCTCTCCGAGCCGGTTGGCGCGATCGTCGAGGCCGTGAAGGCGGTCCTGGAAAAGACGCCGCCCGAGCTCGCGGCCGACATCATCGACCGCGGCATCATCTTGACCGGCGGCGGCGCGCTCTTGCGCGGGCTTGAAAAGCTTCTCTCGGAGGTGACCGGCGTTCCGGCGATCGTCGCGGACGATCCGCTCTCGTGCGTTGCGATCGGCACCGGCGCGAGGCTGCGTGTTTGATGGAACGGTAGTCGACGCTTCTGCGGCGAGAGTCGAAGATGTCGCCGAAGCGGTAGCCCGCGTCGCGTTTTCGGGCGGCACCGTCATCTTGCCGAACGACACGAGTTATTTGCTCGGATGCGATCCCTACGATTACGGGGCCATCGATCGCGTCTATGCCGCCAAGGGGCGGCCCGATAACCGGCCGCTGACGCTGCACGTGGCGACGCCGGGAGAATTCTTAGAATATGCTGGAGAGAATCCGCTCGCGATCGTCGCGGCCAAACGGCTGCTACCGGCACCCGTGATCCTCTTGATTCGCAAGCCGGCGTTCATCAGCGACGAGTTGGCTGCGGGGCTGCAGACGCTGGCATTTCGTGTCCCGGACGACGAGTTTGCGCGAGCGATGCTGCAGCGATGCGGGCCGATCGCCGGCACCACGGCGAACCCGTCCGGCGGCCCGCGGTATCACGGCGGAGCGGACCGCTCGATGCTCCCGCCCGCCGATCTGCTCGTGGAGCACGGAGCGGCGCGGTACGACAGCGAATCATCCATCGTCGATCTCTCCGGTACGCACGCGCGTCTACTACGGGAAGGCGCCGTTTCGGAGCAGCGCCTCACGGAGTTGTTCGGACCGATCGAACGCCCGACGATAAAGGTACGTAAACTCGCATGATCCGATTCATTCGCGCACTCGCCGTCGCCGTCGCGCTCGTCACGACGCTTGCGGTGACCGCTCCGCCGCGCTCACCCGCGCCGCCGCGCTCTCCGGCCCCGGGCGCCCGTGCGCGTTCTCCGGTCCCGGCGCCCGCAGCATCGCCGCAGGGAAACCAGGCCTCGTTCGATCTCGGCGTCTGGACCGTGCACGCCAGCTCGATCGACGCGAATTTCAAAAGCGGCGATTTCAGCACGCCCGCGAAGATCGTCATGACGCGCGTCGGCGGTGACGTATCGGCCGACCGCGCGAACGGCAACTACAAGCACCAGATGCTCTATCTGAACGGACACGTCGTCATGCACGATTCGCAGGGCAATGGGGTCAACAGCCTCGCAGGCAGCCCGCCGTCGCATTCCGCCGCCCCCTCGACGCTTACCGCGGATCAGGCGCAGATCGACGGTGCCGCGAAGGTCTACAAGGCGATAGGAAACGTTCACTATGTTCAGGCCGACACGGTCGTCGACGCAAATTCGGGAACGCTCAACGATGCGACGCACAGCCTCTTGCTCGAGGGCGCGGTTCACATCACGCAGGGAACGCGCAGCATGACGGCGCGCAAGGTCCTCTACAACACCGAGTTGGGAACTGCACACGCCGAAGGCGACGTCACGATGCAGTTCCCCGGTGAGATGCATCGTGGACTCGCGACGCCGAGACCGCTCAAAATTCCGAAGAACGGCCTGACGCAGCCGGGAGCTCCTCCCAGCGCGCAACCTTGAGGTGCCGATAGCCCGCTCCGGCGGCGAAATGCCGTTCGAGTTTGCCCGTCGAGAGGTGCCGCTCGCGGCCCGCATGCGTCCGCGCACGCCCGACGAGTTCGTCGGTCAAGAGGACGTGATGGGCCCAGGCCGCGTTCTCCGCAACGCGATCGAGCGCGATGCGGTGCCTTCGATGGTCCTGTGGGGGCCGCCGGGCAGCGGAAAAACAACGCTCGCAGAAATCGTGGCACGCTCGACCGGCGCGCGCTTCGAGCGCATGTCGGCGGTCAGCGCGGGCGTCGCCGACCTCCGGCGCGTCGTCAACGAGGCGAGGGTACGGGAGAAGTCCGGCAAGCGCACCGTGCTCTTCATCGACGAGATTCACCGTTTCAACAAGGCGCAGCAGGACGCCATCCTGCCCTTCGTCGAGGACGGAACCGTCGTGTTCATCGGGGCAACGACCGAGAACCCGTCCTTCGAGGTGAATTCGGCACTGCTTTCGCGAGCGCGCGTGTTCGTGCTTCATCCGTTGTCGGATGCGGACGTCTCGACGATCGTAGACCGCGCGCTCACGGACCCCGAGCGAGGTCTCGGCGCGCAGAACGTGGCGCTCCCGGATGAGGCGCGGCGCGTCCTCGTAGGCCTCGCCAACGGTGACGCGCGAGCGGCCCTCAACGCCTTGGAGTTCGCCGCGGCTTCGGCGCCGCGCCGCGCCGGTGCGCTGACTATCGACGCGGCTCTCGTGCGCGAGGCGATGCAGCGGCGCAGCACCGCCTACGACAAGTCGGGAGAGATGCACTACGATACGATCAGCGCATTCATCAAGTCGATTCGTGCGAGCGATCCCGACGCCGCGCTCTACTGGCTCGCCCGCATGATCGACGGCGGCGAAGATCCGCTCTACATCGCGCGCCGGCTGGTGATTCTGTCGTCGGAAGACGTCGGGC
Source organism: Vulcanimicrobiota bacterium (assembly GCA_963722595.1). GTDB lineage: Bacteria > Vulcanimicrobiota > Vulcanimicrobiia > Vulcanimicrobiales > Vulcanimicrobiaceae > Cybelea. The sequence continues at coordinate 1,651,697 of CAVRNN010000001.1, forward strand.
TCGCCGACTCCAACGGGTTAAGCGTCGCGGTTGCGGCGCAGCAGGCGGTGCACTTCGTCGGAATGCCTGAAGGTTTCTTCCCGCTCGCTCACGCGACGCTTTACCTCGCGACGGCGCCGAAAAGCAACGACGTCGGAACGTCATTCGGCGCGGCGATGGGCGACGTGCAAGAGACTCGCAACGAGCCCGTTCCGCTGCATTTGCGCAACGCTCCGACGGGGCTCATGCGCCAGCTCGGGTACGGGAAAGACTATCATTACGCGCATGACGATTACGACGTCAAGCAGTTGAATCTGCCGGAAAACCTCAGCGGGCGTCGTTACTATCGTCCGGACAAAAAAAGGCGGTCCGAGTGATTCTCGGACCGCCAGTTTCCCGTTGCTACTTCTCGGAGTGTGCGTTGGAGCTTCGCACGAACCGATAATATAGCGGCATACTGTGAGCGACCTGTGAATTCGGAGCGAATTTATCTCGACAATGCGGCGACTACCCCGCTGCGTCCGGAGGTCGCGGATGTGATGCGCATAGCGTTTGCTGAGAGCGGCTTCAATCCGAGTTCTTTACACGCAGAGGGACGCCGGGCGCGCGCGGTACTCGACGACGCGCGCGACCGGGTTGCCGCCGTGCTCGGCGCAAAGCGTACGGAAATCATCTTTACGGCGAGCGGAACCGAGGCAGACAACCAGGCGATCCTCGGAGTTGCTCGGGCGGCGCGGCGCCCAGCGCACGTGATTGCCGGCGCGATCGAGCACCACGCGGTGCTTGCGTCGCTCGATCAATTGAACGCCGAGGGATTCGAGACGACGCTGTTACCGGTGGGCCCGGACGGTATTGTGCGGCCCACGGCGTTCGCCAACGCGTTGCGCTCAGATACCGCCCTCGCCTCGATAATGTACGTTAACAATGAAATCGGTACGGTGCAGCCGATAGCGGATCTCGCGAGCATCGCGCGTCAACACGGCGTACTGTTTCATTGCGACGCAATTCAGGCGCCCAGCTGGCTGCCGATCAACTCATCCGAGTTGGGCGCCGATCTGCTCTCGCTTTCGGCGCACAAATTCGGCGGCCCCAAAGGTGTCGGAGTTCTGTACGCGCGTGAGGGCGTTGTCATGCAGCCGCTCGTATACGGGGGCGGCCAGGAGTCGGGGCGGCGCGCCGGCACCGAGAACGTGGTGGGCGCGGCTGGTCTTGCGGCCGCCTTGCAGCTGGCGGCGGCCGAGCGGGCAGAAAAAAGCCCTCGAATCGCGGCGTTGCGCGACCGGCTCGAAGAAAGCATCCGCTCGGCCGTTCCGGGCGTTCGCATCAACGGAGCGGCGGCGCCGCGATCGGCGAACATCGCCAACCTCAGTTTTGCGGGTGTCGAGTCCACGGCGGTGCTCATCGGGCTCGATCTGGCGGGAATTGCGGTATCGGCAGGCAGCGCATGCACGTCGGGCGTGCCGGAGCCCAGTCACGTCCTCGCAGCGCTTGGCCTCGACGAAGATTGGAGCCGGGGCGCGGTCCGGTTCTCCCTGGGCTCTTCGACGACGGCAGTGGAAGTCGAGCGGACCGTTTCGATCGTCGCCGGATTGGTCGCCCGGCTCCGGGGGAATGGGTAGACTCGAGACGAACGGCGCGCGGCTGGAGGCAGAAGCAGCTTGAGTAGCGAGTATGGGAGCCTGATCCTCGACGTATGCGCCGGCGTGGGTGCGCTCTTGGTCGGCATCGGCGTGCTCGTGGGAATGCTGTCCCTGGCGAAGACGTTGGGGCGCCTCCGCGTGACGCTCGACGAGGTCGATCGGCAGTTGGAAGCCATCGGCTCGCCCGTGCGCAGCACGCTGGCACACGTGGACGGCGTCACGAAGTCGCTGGAGGATACTGCCGGCACGCTGTCGCGAACGGCCGATCTCACCAAAAGCGCCGTCACGCCGGCGATCGTGAACGTCGGCGCGACGATTAGCGGCGTGACCGCCGGTTTACGACGCTTGGTTACGGGAAAAGACCGACAAACTAAGGAGTAGCTTCGTATGGGTAAGGGCAATGGCGGAGGCGGAGGTTTCTTCGCCGGTTTTCTTATCGGTGCCGTCGTTGGAGGTGCCGCAGCGGTCCTGCTCGCGCAGGAGGAGACTCGCGATCGTCTCGCCGGCAAGGCGCGCGAGGCGAGCAACTTTGCCATGGGCGCGACGGACGACTTGAGAGGAAAGGTGAGCGATGTCACCTCGCAATGGCAGTCGAGCGTATCCGAGCTTTATGAGCGCGGGCGGCAAGTCGTCGAAAGTGCCAGGGCCAACGTCGACGCCGCCGTCGCCGAAGGACGCGCGACGGCGGAGCAGACCCGCGACGACCTCCAACGGAAAGCCGAGGAATAAGACCTTGGACATCAAGGTAAACGTGCGCGAAGCGCCGGGCGACTGCTACGTCGTCGACTTGAGTGGTGAGATCGACGTCTACACGTCGCCGAAGGTCAAGGATGCGATTGGGGATTTGATCGACCGCGGCGTGTATCACCTGATCATCAATCTCGAAAAGGTGCGGTACATCGATTCGACCGGTCTGGGCGTTCTGATCGGGGGCCTCAAGCGCGTCCGCGAGCACGGAGGATCGGTGAACCTCGTCTGCACCAACCCTCAGATCAAAAAAATCTTTGACATCACGGGACTGGTCAAGATCTTCGGAATCTTCGACAGCGAAGATTCCGCGATGAAGGCCTTGGTATGAATCCGGCCGTGCAGAACGCCATTCCGGAGCTCGTCGAGCTGCGGATCCCATCGCGAGCCGAATGGGTGGCGCTCGCGCGGCTTGCCGCCGCGACGGTGGCCAACCGGTTGAGCTTCTCGATCGAGGAGATCGAGGACGTCAAGCTGGCCGTCGCGGAAGCGTGCGCGGCCGTGATCCAGCACGAGAATCATGGCGAGTTCATCCAGCTGACCTGCGAGGCGCTCTCCGACTCTTTGCGCATCCGAGTCCACGACAGCGGTCGGCACAGTGCCCAAGCCGTCGAAGGCCGTCGCATGGATTTCGAAGAGGCTCGCATCGCCGGGCTCGGCGTCTTTCTCATTCGGACTCTGATGGATGAGGTGAGTTACGACGTGCACCCAAAATTGGGGACCGACTTGCTGATGGTGAAGAGGTTGGCCGCACGCTAGTGATGCACTAGTGACCGAACGGGAAGACGCACGCCCGGACCGCCAACGGACGCGCGCGCTTTTTGCAAAGTTCATCCGTGCCCGCGAGCGGCATTCCAAGCGGCCGGACCATTCCGATTCCGAGTTCGAGCGCCTGCGCGACGAGCTTATCGTCGTGCACCTCAACCTGGTTCGCTTCCTCGCCGTACGCTTCGCAAATCGCGGCGAGCCGCTCGACGACTTAGTGCAAGTCGGCACGGTTGGTTTGCTCAAAGCCATCGATCGTTTCGACCTTGAGCGCGGCGTCGAGTTCACGACCTACGCGACGCCGACGATCGTCGGCGAGATCAAACGGTACTTTCGCGACAAGGGCTGGGCCGTCAAAGTGCCGCGGCGCCTGCAGGAGCTCAACCTCGCCGTCAATCGCGCGACCGACAAGCTTGCGATCGAGCTCGGCCGAAGCCCCACCGTGGCCGAGCTCGCCGCGCACTTGAACGCCGGCGAGGACGAGATCCTCGAGGCGCAGGAGCTCGGCCAGGCCTACAACCTCCTTTCGCTGGACAGCGAGGTCTCCGGCGAAGCCGACAAAAAGTCGCAGACCCTCGCCGACACCGTCGGCGTTTCCGATGCCGGACTCGAGCTGCTCGAGGATCGCGCCAACCTAGAGCGCGCATTCCGCGTACTCACCGGACGTGAGCGCGTGATCATCTACCTGCGCTTCTACGAGTCCGTCTCGCAGACGGAGATCGCCAAGCGTCTCAACGTGTCGCAAATGCACGTCTCGCGCCTCCAGGCGAAAGCCTTGGAGAAGCTTCGCGCCGTTCTCGCCGAGTAGTAGGTCCTTCCGGCGGTCGTCGGAGCCGCGACATGATGCCTCGGAGACACTCGTCGCTCGGCCATCCGGGCTTCGCTCCTGCGGCCCGGCCGCCTCGCTCCCGCCCCGTGGCTCCGCTCGGCGGTCCGAGCCCCCTTGCCATCACGTCGCGCCCCGGCGACCTTCGTCGCATCGCCTTTCCGCTGAACGGCACGATAGGGGATGGGCGGAGGAAGTGCGTCGTACAATAACGGCGTGAAGAGCCAAGAGCTAAGGCGGGCCTGGATAGATTTCTTCGTCGGGAAGCGACACAAGCTGCTTCCGCCTGCGACGCTCGTTCCGCACGAGATGTCGACGACGCTTTTCACGATCGCGGGAATGGAGCAGTTCGTCCCGGTCTTTCTCGGCGAGCAGCCCGCGCCGGCGCCGCGCGTGGTCACCGTGCAGCGTTGCTTGCGAGTGGCGGGCGCGAAGAGCGACATCGAGAGCGTCGGCCGCACCGGACGCCACGGCACGTTCCTCGAGATGCTCGGCAACTTCAGCTTCGGCGACTACTACAAGCGCGAGGCGATTGCGTGGGCGTGGGAGTTCGTCGCGGAGGTCCTGAGGCTCGATCCGGGGCGCCTGTACGTGACGGTGCACACGGGTGACGACGAGGCCGAGCGCATCTGGGTCGACGAGATCGGCCTAGAGCAGTCGCGCGTGACGCGCTTCGACGAAGAGAATTTCTGGACGATGGGCGCTACAGGGCCTTGCGGACCGTGTACGGAGATCTTCTACGACACGGGCGCCGAGCACGCGAGCGGGCCACGCGATACGGGTCCGAATCTCGGTAACCGCTACGTCGAGATTTGGAACATCGTCTTTCAGCAGTACAACCGCGGTCCGGACGGGGCACTGGAGGAGCTGCCGCGCAAGGCGATCGACACCGGCGCCGGTCTCGAGCGAATGCTGGCCGTGTGCAACGGCGTGGCGTCGATGTATGACACGGATCTCTTCACCAATCTCGTCGCCGCGCAGCCGCCGATCGGGCGCACATCGCTCTCCGAGCGGGAGCGGCTGACCCGCCGCAACATCATCGCCGACCATCTGCGCGCGGCGACCTTCCTGATCAACGACGGAATCTACCCGTCCAATACGGATCGCGGCTTCGTCCTGCGCTTCCTGATCCGCCGCGCGATACGCAACGGCAAGCTGCTCGGATATCCCGATGGATTTCTCGCCGGGCTCGTGCCCGCGGTCGTGCATTCGCTCGAGCCCGGATATCCGGAGCTGCGCGAGAGCGCCTCGCGCATCGCGGCGGCACTGCGGCTGGAGGAGCAGACCTTCGACCGTACGCTGGAGCGCGGCATGGCGATGCTCGATAGGACGATCGACCAGACGCTCGCGCGCTCGGAGCACGTGATCGGCGGCGACGAAGCCTTTCTGCTGCACGACACCTACGGATTTCCGCTCGAGCTCACCCGTGAGATAGCGGCTGAGAGAGGGGCCGTCGTGGACACGGTCGGCTTCGACCGGCTCATGGCGCAACAGCGCGAGCGCGCGCGGCGCGACGCGGCCGCAAAGCGCGATGTCGTGGAGCTCTCCGACGTGCCGGCGACGCGCAGCGAGTTTACGGGGTACGACGAGGGACTGGAGTCGGAGGGCGAGGTCGTCGCGCTCCTGCGCGGCGGCGAGCCCGTGCACTCGCTGCGTTCCGGCGAGGAAGGCACCCTGATTTTGAGCCGTACCTCGTTCTATGCGGAGCGCGGCGGTCAGATCGGCGACCGCGGTTCGATCTCGTCCCCGAGTCCGGATCCGGCGCGCTTCGAAGTGCGCGACACGCAGTACATGGGCGAGGCGATTGCGCATCACGGCGTCGTGCTCGAAGGCGAAATGGCAGTGGGCGAGCGCGTCCGCACTAGCGTCTCCGAATACTGGAGGCGTGAGATTCGCAGGCACCATACATCGGCGCATCTGCTGCAGCGCGCGCTCAAGGACGTGCTGGGCGACGAGGTCAATCAGGCGGGCTCATGGGTGGGGATCGATCGCATGCGGTTCGACTTCCGCTGGCCCGGCGGAGCGCTGACTTCCGAACAAAAGCGCGACGTTGCGCACCGCGTCAACGAGATGATCCGGGACGACGCGCACCTCGTCACGCGCGTGCTCCCGCTCGAGGAGGCCAAGAAGACTGGCGCGATCTGGATGGCCGGCGAGAAGTACGGCGACATGATCCGCGTCGTCCAGGCCGGCCCATCGATCGAGTTCTGCGGCGGCACGCACTCGCACTCGACCGGCGAGCTGGGGATGTTCGTGATCCTCTCCGAGTTTTCCATCGGCAGCGGAATACGGCGAATCGAGTCGTGCGTGTCCGAAGCCGCGGAGGCGCACGTCGCCAGGCAGTCGGATCTGATCGGAACCCTCGCCTCGTCGCTCGCGTCGGCGCCCGACGAGCTGAGCGATCGGGTAGAAAAGATGCAGCGCGACGTCAAGGATTTGCAGACCGCACTCGGTCAGCTGCGCGCGAAGCTTGCGGTGACCGAGGCCTCGGCATACGTCGAGAACGCAGAGCGCATCGGCGATCGGGCGTTCGTCGGCGCCGTCATTCACGAGGCCGACGGCGACGCGCTCCGCCATTTGAGCAATGCGATTCGCGCGCGTTTTCGCAGCGGAGTGGTCGCGCTGGCGGGGATCGACGATGGCCGCGTGAGCCTCCTCGTCAGCGCGAGCGACGATCTCGTGAAGTCCGGCGTCCACGCCGGCAACCTCGTAAGGCTCGCCGCGCCGCTCGTAGCCGGGAAGGGCGGCGGGCAGGCCGGGCAGGCGCAGGGCGGCGGAACCGACGCGGGCGGCGCGGAGGCGGCGCTCCGCGCGATTCGCGACGCCGTCTTCGCATGACGCGTCGCGCGGCCGCCGTCGCGCTCCTCTTTTCGCTCGGCGCCGCCCCGGTACAGCTCGACTCGCAGTACGTGTTGCAGCACTACGTGCTGGCCGTCCAAAACGTTGCACTGCCGAAGGTCGTCGTTTACTCGTATACTGTTTCGCAGGTCGGTCCTAGCAACATCGAACAGCGCCATCGTGTCTATCGCAGCGGCAGTGCGGTGCGCGACGAGACCGTGTGGGTCGACGGAATGCAACTGCGCCGCAAGATCGTGCGCTTCTCGCACCGTGAGGATCGTTACACCGTTGGAAGGTTTGCGCCACGTCCCGACACGTATCAGTTGCTCTTCCTGGGGACGACGCGGGACGGACAACATCTGGATTACGTCTACGAGGCGACTCCCCTGGCCCGTCCGTCCGGCGCCTGGATCGATCGCGTGACGATCGACGGCGAGAACTTCTTACCCCGGGCCGTGCACTTCCATACGAGCGGCGCCGACGCTGCGGGCACGGGAAACATCGAGTTCGCGCCATTCGGCAAGTACTGGATGCCGGTCGCCGTCATGGCGCAGGCACACGTGAAGGGCAAGACGGCGCGCGAACTGATCACCTGGAGCGACTACCGCTTTCCGTCCGCTCTGCCGCCTTCGACGTTCCAGCCGCCCGAGCCGCTTCCTCACGCGACCTCGCCATCGATGTGACGGAGCGGATCAAACCCGCGTATCTCGCTGGACTCGTCGCGTTCGTCGTAGGGGCGCTAATCTCGCGACTCCATCCGACGCCCTACAACAACTTCGTTCTCCTCGCGGACGCGCTGCTGCACGGCCACGCCTGGATCAGCTGGCCCGGTGCGTACATCGACGCGCTGCCCTACGGCGGCCGGTATTACGTCATCGAGGCGCCGCTGCCGGCTCTGCTGTTGATGCCGGTCGTGGCGATCTTAGGACGGCAGACGAATCAGACGATCCTCGCGCTACTCCTTGCGGCGATTGCGGTCGGCGCGGCGTGGGAGCTTGGCGAGCGTTTCGGCCTGAAGCGTTCCACCATCGCTTGGATCTGCGCGTTCTTGCTCGCCGGCACGGACCTGCTGTGGTGCGCAGTGCTCGGCGACGTGTGGTTCCTCGCGCACGTCAGCGCCGTGTGCTTCACTATGCTCGCGCTGGTCGAGCTCGCCGGCAAGCGGCGCGGCTGGCTCGTCGCGCTCTTCGCCGCGTGCGCGTTCGAATCGCGCTTCTCGATGGCGCTGGCGCTCCCAATCTATGCGTACTTGCTCCTGCAACCACATCGCGGACGACGGGTGGAATCGTTCGCCGCGGTACTCGGCGGCGTCGCGTTGCTGTGGGTTGCCTATAATTTTGCGCGCTGGGGCGTGTGGAACGACATTGGCTACACGGCGTGGTTCCATCAGGACCAGGCGGGGATGCCGACTGGATCGCCGTTTCGCCTCGAGTATCTGCCGAATCAGCTGTGGTCGTTCTTCGTGCAGGCGCCGACGCAGCTACCCGACTTCCCCGGGTTGCGGCCCGAGTATTCGGGCGTAGCGCTGACGTGGACGTCGCCCGCGCTCATCTTGGCGCTCTTCGCGCGCAGACCACTGCGCTGGGTAATCTCGCTATGGGCGGCGACGCTGCTGGTCGCCGCACCGAACTTCTTGTACTACGTCAACGGTTACGCGCAGTTCGGCATGCGCCACGCGTTGGACTTCGAGCCGTTCCTCGTCGCCCTCATGCTGCTAGCCGCGCGCGAGCGCATCGCCGTGTGGGCGCGCGTGCTGATCGCATACTCCTGCGCCGCCGGGCTCTGGGGGTGCTGGTACTGGCTAACCTACGTCCGCGCGTGAGCGAGCCAGCGCGTCATATCCGGCGCGGAGGCCGGCGGGCTCATGAGCCGGCGGACCGCACGTCGTTCCCGCGCAGACGTAGGCGGCGACCGTGTCGCTGTCGGGCGGCTGCGTGCGGATCGCCACGAACGGCGTGGGCAGCCGCAGCGCCGCCTCGCGAAACGCCGCCGTCTTCGCGGGAGCGCCGGCGATGCGAACGGTGACCTCTGGAGAGAGATACCGCTGCAGCGCCCGAGCGTACGTCGCCGCGAACGGGCCCGCCGCGGCCGACGAGCGCGCGTAGAGCCCCAACGTTGCTTTCGCACGCTCGCGATAGTCTCGCGAGTCCGTCAGCGCGGCCAGACGCAGGAGCACCTCCGCGAACGTTCCATTGTCGACGATCGGCCGATCGCGCAATGCAAGCCGTCCAAGCGTATCCTGTGCCGGAAGCCGGTCGTAGAAGCCGCCGCCCTCGGCCGCAAAACGCGCGATCACGGTGTCGCAGAGCCATTGCGCGCGTTGGAGAAAGCGCGCCTCGCCCGAGGCCTCGTGCGCGTCGACCAGCGCTCGCGCGTAGGCGACCTGATCGGTGAACAGCCCTCGCACCTCGGGCGCGCCGCCGGGCGCAAGCACGTGATGCACGAGTCCGTCCGCGTCGACGAGCCGATCGCACACGTTGTCGAGCGTTCGCTGCGCGAGCGTCAGCAGCGCGTCGTCATCGAGCGCCTGCGCCGATAGGCAGAGTGCTCCCGCGAGTGCGCACGTCCAGTTCGTATACGAGGTTCGATCGACGTACGGGGCCTCTCGCTCGCGTCGTTGCTCCAGAGACAGGGCGAAATAGCTCTCGTCGGCATCTTGGCTCCCCGCGAAGAATCCCGTCTTCGGGTCGTGCAAGACGTCGCGCACGTATCGCAGCGCGGAGACGAGCGTCGCGCGGAGCTCATCGGTCGGGGCGAACGTCACGAGGCACGCGAGGACGCGAAGCAGTCCGGCGTGGTCCTCGGCCATCTTTTCGAAGTGGGGGACGCTCCAGTCGCGCGTCGTCGAGTATCGGAAGAAGCCACCCTCGACGTGATCGTACATGCCGCCGCGCGCCATCGCGAGCACGGTGCGCGCGACCATGTCGTGAAGACCCTGCTCGGCGCGCAGCCGCCACTCCGCGAGCAGAAACTCCAGGAGCTCGGGCTGCGGAAATTTCGGCGCGTCGCCGAATCCGCCGTATTCCTCGTCGAACGTTGCGCGGAGGGTCTCGATTAGCGACGCGATCGGCGCCTCGTTGAGCTCCTCGCCCGAAGGACCGAACCGCGGCGCGCGCGCGCGCATCTCGGCGGCGCGCGATGCGATCTCGTCCTTGCGCTCCGCGTAGAAGCGCGCAACGTGCTCGAGCGCGTCGCGCATCTGCGGCGGCGGCAGGTAGGTCGCGCCGGTGAGCGTCGTTCCGTCGGGCGCCAAGAAGGCCGTGGTCGGCCACCCGCCCATGTTGTAACGAGCGTTGATGTCGGGTCGGCGGTCGTTATCGACGCGCACGGGAACGTAGCTGCGTTGTATCGTCTCGATGACGTCTTGGTCGGAATACGACGTCTCATCCATCACGTGACACCAGTGACACCAGACGGCCGAGATCGAGAGTAGGATCGGCTTGTCTTCTGCGGCGGCACGCGCGAAGGCGTCCTCGCCCCACGGCATCCAGCCGATTTCCGCGGCGCGATTCGATCGCGGCGAGAAACGAAATTCACTCATCTCGGTCGGGAGCTCCCTGGAAAAACGATGCGGCATAGAGCAATGCGATTAACGCATACAGCGCGAGGCCCGCGATGCCTGCCGCCGGCGCGCGCGCGACGTAGGTGGCTGCGAAGTAGGCGGCAAACGCTAAACTGGTGAGCGCGTAACGGCGATGCGTCGCCGCTTCCATGCCGTAAACTAAGCGGTCGTAGAATCCCCCGGCGCCGCGGCTGCGCCGCCACGCGATCGCGGCAACGCACAGCGCGAGCGCCATGCCGGCGACGTTGTAGATCATCGCGACTCTAAGAGTACCGCGCCGAGCCGTCGAAGGCCAACACGATGGCCGCCAAACAGACCTCGTCATCGCGTCCGGGTTCGCTCGAGCGCTATCACAAGAAGCGCGACTTCTCCCTGACGCCCGAGCCAAGCGGCCGCAAGGGGAAGGCCGCGGCGGGCACAGGCCGGCGCACGATGCGCTTCGTCGTGCAAATGCACCGTGCGACGCGCCTGCACTACGACTTCCGCTTGGAGGCCGGCGGCGTGCTGGCCTCATGGGCGGTTCCCAAGGGTCCGACGCTCGTTCCGGGTGACCGGCGCCTCGCAATGCATGTCGAGGATCATCCGCTCGACTATCGCGACTTCGAGGGCAACATTCCGGCCGGTCAGTACGGCGCCGGCAGCGTCATTGTGTGGGACCGCGGTACGTACAAGCTCGCGGAGGGCGACGATCCGGCCGCCGAGATCGCCGGCGGCAAGATCAAATTCGTTTTGAACGGGAAGAAGCTTCACGGCGAGTTCACGCTCGTGAAGATCAAAGCGCGCGAGGGCGAGAGCGGCGAGCCCTGGCTGTTGCTCAAGGATCGCGACGAGTACGCCGATACTAAGTACGATCCCGCGAAGCATCCGGGGTCGGTCAAGAGTGGCAGGACGCTCGCCGACATCGCCGCGGACAAGCGCGCGCCGACGTGGCAGTCGAAGCCCACCGCGCGGCACGCGACGGCCACGCGCCGGCGAACGAGCGCCAAGCGCGATCCGCTCCCGCATCCCAAGGCGCTCATGCTCGCCACACTGGTGGATGAACCGTTCGACGATGCGGAATGGCTTTTCGAGATCAAGTGGGACGGCTATCGCGCACTCTGCACCATCGACGACGGAAAACTGACGCTCGTCTCGCGCAACGGGCTGGACATGCTCGCGCGTTTTCCGGACCTGGCGGAGCTGTCGACGGCGTTTGCGAGCCTTCCGGTCATGGTCGACGGCGAGATCGTGAGCCTCGACGCACACGGACGCTCGTCGTTTCAGCGTCTACAGGAGTCGCAGAAGAAACCCGCGGGCCTCACCTACGTCGCCTTCGACCTGCTCTACGCCGACGGAACTGACCTGCGTTCGAAGCCGCTCGAGGAACGCAAGGCGCGGCTCGAGCGACTGATCCGCAACGACCACCTGGTGCTATACTCCAAACACGTCGTCGACCGTGGGAAGGCGCTGTTCGAGAGCGCGCGCAAGCGCGGGCTCGAAGGCATCATCGGCAAGAAACGCGAGTCGGTGTACCAAGAGCGGCGTAGCCGGGACTGGGTGAAGATCAAGACCGGTGAAGAGCAAGAGTTCGTCGTCGGCGGCTGGACCGACCCGAAAGGCAGCCGCAAGGGATTCGGAGCGCTGCTGCTTGGCGTGTATCACACGGGAAAGCTGCGCTATGTCGGATCGGTTGGCACGGGTTTCAGCGCGAGGCTTTTGAGCGAGTTGTCCGCCACGCTCCGCAAAATCGAACGCACGACGTCGCCCTTCGTCAACGACGTCGACGTGCGCCCGAGGCCGCACTGGACCTCTCCCGATTTGGTCGTCGAGGTGCGCTTCTCGGAGTGGACGCGCGACGGGTACCTGCGTCAGCCGGCGTATCTTGGGCTTCGCCCGGACAAGCGCGCGCGCGAGGTCGTCGCCGAGATTCCGGAGCACCCGTAGTGGCCACACCGCGCGTTACGAGACGCGTCGGCTCGCGCCAGCTGTCGCTCTCGAACCTCGACAAGGTGCTTTGGCCGGCCGACGGCTACACGAAGGGCGATCTCATCGGCTATTACGAGCGCGTGGCGCCGTACGCGCTCGCTCACCTGAACGGAAGGCCGCTCACGCTGCAGCGCTACCCGAACGGCATCGAGGGCGAGACCTTCTTTGAAAAACAGGTTCCGCGGGGCGTGCCCGACTGGGTCGAACGCGTGACGGTACCGACTCCGAGCGGAACGCGCAGCCAAATCACCTTCGTTCTCTGCAACGATCTGCCGACGCTCGTGTTGCTCGCCAATCTCGCAACGATCGTGCTGCACGTGTGGACGTCGCGTCTTCCGGATCTGGACGAGCCCGACTTCGTCATCTTCGACCTCGACCCGGGAGAGCGATGCACGCTGCGCGCGCTCGCCGACGTTGCGCTTGGTGTGCGCGAGCTGCTGGGAGAGATCGGACTGAAAGCACTGGTGAAGACGACGGGGGGGTATGGGCTGCACGTCGTGCTGCCGTTGCGTTCCGGCTACTCTTATGACACCGCGAAGGTCTTCGCGGAGATCGTCGCGCGCCAAGCGGGGCAGCGGCTCGGAGAAAGCGTCACGCTACAGCGCACGATTGCGAAGCGGCCCAAGACGGCCGTCTATCTCGATTACGTGCAGGTCGGCCTAGGCAAGACGATCGTCGCGCCCTACTCGGTGCGGGCTCGCGATGGGGCGCCGGTGTCGACGCCGCTGCATTGGTCCGAGGTCGAGGCGTTCGCGCGCCGACGGGGGGCGACCGCTCCGGCCGACGAGTTCGCCAAGTATACCATCCGCGCGGCGCCGAAGCGCTTCGAACGCGAGGGCGACTTGTGGGGCGCGGCCCGTTGGAAGAAGCAACGGCTCGAGGGGGCGATCGGCAAGGCCAAGCGACTTTGGTCGGAGTCGGGATAGACGAGCCCATGCGCGTTGGGTAGAATATTCGGGCTATGGCGCACGCAATTTGGTCCGGGGCCATCAATTTCGGCCTCGTCACGATTCCGGTCAAGCTCTTCACGGCGGTAAAGACTGACGATCTGTCATTCAACTTGCTGCACGCCAAGGACGAAGGGCGAATCAAGTACGAGCGTATCTGTAGTGTCGACGGCAAGCCGGTGCCGTGGGACGAGATCGTCAAGGGATACGAGTTCGAAAAGGGCGAGTACGTCCTCCTCACCGACGACGATTTCAAGGCCGTTAACCCCGAGGCGACGCAGTCGGTGGACATCGTCGAGTTCGTTGAGCTGGATAAGATCAACCCGATGTTCTTCGACAAACCGTACTATCTCGAGCCGACCAAACAGGGTCGCCATGCGTATGCACTGCTCCGCGAGGCGCTCGCCACGACCAATCGCGTCGCGATCGCGCGCGTCGTCATCCGCACGAAGGAGTACATCGCCGCGGTCAAGCCGAGCGAGGACGCGCTCGTGCTCGAGCTAATGCACTGGGCGAACGAGATCGTCGCCGCCGACACGCTCGAGATTCCCGGACATGAAAAGCTGCCGGAACAAGAGATGAAGATGGCGCGCATGCTCATCGACACGATGAGCGTCGAAGAGTTCGACCCGGAGAAGTTCAAGAACAACTACTACGATCAGGTGATGACGATGATCGAGGCGCGCGCCGCGGGCAAGGAGCTGCCCAAGCCGAAGAAGGCGCCGGCCCGGGCGAAGGTCGTCAATCTCATGGACGTGCTCGCGCAGAGTCTCGAGCAGAGCAAGAAGCGCCGCGGCGGCGCGGAAAGGCCGGCGTCGTCGCGCCGCCGCAAGAAGACGGCAGCGTAGGTCCCTAGCCCTGGACGATTTTTACCGTTTCGGCGTCGCAGGCTACGTTGCGCGGCGCTTCGCCGTCGGTGGTTGCCGCGAATTCTCGTTCGCCGCGCGCGTTGCGGAGCCCAAGCCCCAGCGCGATCGCGGCTAGCGTGAAGGATTCGATTCCGGCGAAGCGCGAGCCGTAGGCGCTCAGCAGGCCGGTCGAGACCGGCGGCGCTAGGATTCCGGAGAGCGAGTCGAGCGAGGAGCTTGCTCCTAGGACCGTGCCCTGTTCGCGATCCGATGCGGCGTTGCTGATCAGCGCGGTGATTCCCGTGTTCGTCAGCGCCATCCCGATCGCGAAGAGCAGCATATTCACCGAGATCAACGCGAGATCGTGGACGAACGGGACCAGCGCGAACCCCGCCACAAGGGAGACTAGCCCCACGTTCGACATCATGCGATCGCCCAGACGAGCCGAAACGCGTCCCACCACGACGGCGTTCATGACGACGTTGAACACGGCGAAGACCGAGAACAGGTAGTCGGTCTGCGCGAGCGTGAATCCGAGCTGGTGCGCGAGGTAAAGTGCGAACACCGCAAACCAGCCATAGAGCGCGAGCGCGATGGCGAGCTTCTGCACGAGGAGTCGTCCGAGTCGCGGCTTGCGGAAGCTGTCCAAGAGCGCGCCCATGCCGGCGCGCTCCGCGTCCTTGTCGCGCGTACGCGACTCCGGGAGCATTGTGATCGTAAGCACGAGCGTGACGAACTGAAGGGCCGCTGCAACCAAGAATGGCGTCGCGAAGCCGTAGCGCGCGTAGAGAATTCCGCCCCCGAACGGCCCGAAGACCATGCCGGCAGCGAACATTGCTCCGATGAGGCCGAACGCGCGTGCACGCTCGTGCGGCGCGACAAGATCCGCGACGTACGCCTGGGTGATGCTGATGTTCCCGCCCGAAACTCCCTCGAGGATGCGCGCGGCGAAGACGACGCCGATGGGCGCGACCGCGAGGGTCGCCGCGATGCCCGGAGCGAGCCCGAGCATTGCCCAACCGATCGTCGCGCCGATTTGGCTGACGATCAGCACCATCTTGCGGCCGATTCGGTCGGAAACGTTGCCCCACAGCGGCGCCGATACGAACTGACAAAACGAGAACGTCGCCATCAACAGACCGACGACGTAGGCCGACGCCCCGAAGTGCGTGACGAAGTACGGCAGCATCGGGATCAGCATGCTGAACCCGACGATGTCGATGAACGTGATGCCGAGGATCGGCAGTAGACTGCGGATCATGGGCGAGGGTGATTCGACACTTATTCGGGCGACTCTACCGGCAGGACGATTCGCGACAGGCGCTCGCTCTTGCGCGCGAGGTCGAGCTTGTACGGCCGGCTCAGATCGATGCTCGTCAGAATCTTGTGAAGGGCGTCTACGCCGGTGAGCCGCTGTCCCTCGAACGCGAGGAGCACGTCGCCGGCCCGCAGTCCGGCCGTGTCCGACGGGCTTCCGGGCTCGATCGACGCGGCCACGATCGCCCGGCGGTCGTCGAGCTGCAAGCGCCGCGCCGCGGCCGCGCCGAGCACGATGTCCTGTCCAGCAATCCCGAGGTAGCCGCGCCGCACCTTTCCGTCGCGCATCAGCAGGCTCGCGACGTGTTTCGCGGTGTCGCTCGCGATCGCGAAGCATAGTCCCTGACCGGGGAGCACCGCAGTGTTTACACCGACGACTTCACCGCTCGCATTGACCAGCGGGCCGCCCGAGTTGCCGGGATTGAGGGCCGCGTCGGTTTGGATGATGTTGTCCATGAGCCTCCCCGATTGCGAGCGAAGCGAGCGGCCCAGCGCGCTCACGACTCCCGCGGTGACGGTATAGGCGAGGCCGTACGGGTTTCCGACCGCGACGACGAGCTGTCCCGGGCGAAGCGCGCTCGAGTTGCCCAGCGACGCGAACGCGACGTCCGGAGCGTTGACGCGAAGGACGGCGAGATCGGAGTGCGGGTCGTCGCCGACGAGCGCCGCGCGCAGCTCGCGTCCATCGAGCAGCGCAACGCCGATGCGCTGCGCGTCATGGACGACGTGGCTGTTCGTGATGACGAAGCCGTCGGGCGTGAAGACGAAACCGCTGCCGTTTCCACCTCGCCGCCGGCCGCGCGTTTCGACGCTCACTACCGCGGGACTGACGCGTTCGGCCGCGGCGGTGACGGCGCGCGAGTACGCGTCGAGCTCGGTAGGGTTTTCGGTCGAGATCAAGGGGAGAACCATATAGGTCACTCCAAACCGCGCTCGGCGTTGCGGGGTTTCCGAGGGCGCGGAGGGGCGCTCTCGAGCGCCCCGAATCGTGCTCTGCTCCGCGCCCAGATGGCGGAATTGGTAGACGCGCTGGTTTCAGGTACCAGTGGTGGCAACACCGTGGGGGTTCGAGTCCCTTTCTGGGCAGTAACGCTTAAGCCTCACGGTGTTGCCACCGCAGCGCAGCGAAGCGAAGCGGAACGTCAACAAGAAGGGGTCCCCGGCCGCGTGTACGCGGCTGGGGAAGGCAACACCGTGGGGGTTCGAGTCCCTTTCTGGGCAGTAACGCTTAAGCCACACGGTGTTGCCACCGCAGCGCAGCGCAGCGAAGCTTCAACTCCCTTTCCTGGCAGTGAAACAAGCCGGCGTCTCGACCCGTTCTTCAGACATGAGAAACCGTGACGCGAGGGTCGCGGGCGTTCTCTATGCGCTCGCGATCGTCATCGGCCTGTTTACTTTGATGTACCTGCCCGACAGGCTCATCACGCCCGGGAATGCCGATGCAACGGCGCATACCATCCTCACCCGCGAACTTCTTCTGCGCCTCGCGATGGCCGGCGACATCGTGAGCGGTACGATTTGGCTCTTCGTCGTCCTCGCTCTCTACCGGCTGTTGCGCGACGTCGACCCGGTTCAGGCGGCTCTGATGGTGATCCTCGGGGCGTACATGCAGGTGCCGCTGTATTTCGTCAACGTCGTGAACTACGCGGCCGCGCTGCTCCTGGTAAAGGGCGCGCCGTACTTAGGGGTATTCTCAGAAGCGCAGCGCTATGCTCTGGCGATGGTGTTCCTCAGGCTTCATCACTACCAGTTCCTAGCCAGCCTTCTCTTTGCGGGCCTTTGGCTGTTTCCGTTCGCGATCCTTATTTTTAAGTCACGCTTTCTTCCGCGATTCCTCGGTATCTGGCTCATGGTCAACGGGCTCGCGTTTCTCGCGATCTGCCTCGGCGGTTTCCTGGCGCCGCGGTACGGCGGCACGATTGACGCAGTCACATCCCCGCTACTCACTGGCGAAATCGCGATAACGATGTGGCTCCTGATCTTCGGGGCCCGAACCTTCGGTCCGATCTAGTTGCGCTTCACCACCATCATGGCGATATTCAAAAGACCGTTCCACAGTAAAAGGAATTGCCAGCGCATCCTTTGCCAATCCTAACACCTAAGCGCGATTTCGGAGACCCTCTTTGCCGGGGATTACCTGCGCGCTGCTGTCGCTCAGGAAGCCGAATAGGAAGTCGGCGTATTCGCACGGTTTCTCCGTGGTGCGGGAACCCCTACGAAGCTACGGCGGGCGCTGTTCTCGACGTTCCTGGGCCCACGCGAAGTCTTCTTTGAGATGTTCGATCGTCCGCTCCGGAAGGAACGGTCGTGCCGACTGAACTTTCTTCTTGCCGAGCCAAGCCAGGACGAGCGTTGTGACGGCCCATACGACCGATATCGTCATCACCGCAGCCCAGGGCGGCATGAATCCGCATAGGAGCACTGCGACCAGAGCGCTCACGCTTACGACGGTCATCATGCCGCCAAAGGCGGCGGCGCTGACCATACCGGCTCCGACTCCCGCCGCTTTTAGCTTCCCCGCGAGCTCCTGAGTCGCTTCATCGAATTCGTGACGAACGAGCGTCGCCAAATCCGCGACGAGCTGTCGAGTCGAACCGATCGCTTGTGCGTCCTTCCGGTCGTCGTCCATGCCGCATTCCTCCGATGAGTCGGGCCATACCCAGCGGACAGTACGTTTATGCGGGATCGACCAGGCGTTTAGCCATCGCAGCCCGTGGGAATCGTTGAGCGAGCACAAGGAGCGACATGCCAAAAAAGAAAGCCTCCCCGAAGAGGGGCAAAAAATCGCTGACCACAGCGTCGCGCGCAAAAAAGGCCGCTAGAAAAGGCGCCTCGGTCATCGCGAAGGCCGGCGCGAAGGCAAAATCGCGCGCAGGCTCGGCGGCGAAGTCCGTTGCCAAGGCCGCAGCAAACTCGAAAAGAACCGTTCGACGAGCCGCTGCAAACGTTCACGCGAGCGCCGCGCGCGCACGCGACGTTGGCGAGACCGTTACGGCAGCGGGTGAGCTCATCCAGCAGACCGCCGATTTTGTCGACGCCGTGGCCCAACGTAGCGCCACTCGCGCCGGACAACGGCGAAAGCGGCGGTAACTCGACTCACGGCGACGATTGCGCGGCGAGCGCGCGGCTTAGCGTTCGGCTCGCGAGCAGCGCGGGGATCACGCCGAGGAGCTCGAACGCCGCCAGCCCGACCCACGGGATCTGATAGCCGAAAGTCTCCACAAGAGCACCGAATATCACCGGCGTGACGAAGGCGGCAAAGAGCGTCCACGTGAGCCCGACGCCGAGCGCGCTGCCGCAGCGCTCCTCGCCTCCGATCTCGGCGAAGCCGAGGACGCTCAGACCGATCCATCCCTCCGCCGTAAATCCGAGGACCAGGGAGGCCGCGCCCGCCATCCATAGCGGCGTCGCCGCCGTGATCGACGCGACGGCGAATGTGACGAGGGCGACCAGAACACAGGCCAGCGCGAGCGGCAACGCGCGGCTCGCGCCGAAGAATCGGTCGCTCACCCACCCCCATGAAAGCCTCCCGGCGATTGCGGCGGCCTGCGCGAGCGTAAACAGCGCGACGGCGACCGCGAGGGGATATCCGGCGCGATGCACGAGCGTCAGCGTGAAGAATCCCATCAGCGCGAACTGCGCGCAGATTAGGACCATCGAGGTCAGCGTGAGAAAGACGAGGCGGGGCTCCCGCGCGATCGTCAGCATATCCACGAGCATCGCACGCACCGAGATGCGCTCGCCCGCAAGCTCGTGTGGCTCGCGGTAAAGCAGCGAGGCAATCGAGCACGAGACGACCGTGAAAAATCCGGCGGCCGCGAGCGCGCCGCGGTACTGGAAGTGCACCGCAACTGCCGGCAGTAGGATGGCGCCTACCGCTCCGGCGATCGGCACGCCGGCCATTCGCACGCCCATTGCTAAACCGCGGTCGGCCTTGTGAAAAAAGAAGATAATAGCGTGGCTTCCTGCGGGCGTTGCCGCGGCGTAACCGATGCCATAGACGAGTAACCAGCAGATGAGCCACGAATAATTTTCGACGAGCGACGCTCCGATGAGCGCCAGCCCCATGACGGTGCCGCTCCAGAACACCACCGCCCTGTCGCCGAAGCGATCGGTTAGGAGCCCGGCGACACAGGTCACGGCCACCGAGCCTACGAGCTGCACCGAGAGAATCCACCCGAGCTGAGTCTGTCCGACGTGCAGCTCCGTGGTGAAGAACGGCATGAGCGCTCCGGTGCCCATCAGGAAGAGCGATGCGCCCGCCATCGCACCCGTGAAGAGCGCGAGTACTTCGTACGGCGACTCGGGGAGCGGGTTATGTGACCGGGGGCGCCGCGCGCGCGATGACCACAATGACATGGCGGAGGGGTTTCGTCGCGGGATGGCGGCGAAGCTGCCGTCGATGACGGACCGCGATGAACTGGGGCGGCATCTGACGATATTCGCGGTCGCCGCGCCCGGCGCCGCAATCGTATGGTGGATCTTCCACGGCGTCTACGAGAATCTTACCGTGTCGGCGAAGGCGGTCGGCTATGTCGACTCGATGACGCAGGCCGGAATCGACTTTGGGTATCTCGTCATGATCGCCGGTACCGTGCTGCTCGCGGCGGTCGCGCTGCGCTCGGCGTTCCTCTGCGTCGTGCTCCTGCTGAGACGTTCGCACTAGTCCCACGATGCGCGCGCTCCTGGTCCTCAACCCGCGCGCGCGGCGCGGCCGCGTGCTCGGCGACGAGGTGCGGCGTCAGCTCGCGCTGCGCGGCGTCGAAACAGTCGAAGCGGCGTCGAGTCCTGAAAACCTGGACGCCATCGTCGTCGCGGGCGGCGATGGCACGTTCGCCCGCGCGATCGGAAAGGCGCTGGCATTCGGGTTGCCGATGGGCATCGTGCCGCTGGGAACCTTCAACGACCTGGCGCGCACGCTCGAAATTCCGTCCGACGTCGAGGCCGCGTGCGCGACGATCGCTGCAGGCCATACTCGGACGATCGACGTCGCGCACGTGAACTCGGCATACTACGCGAGTGAAGCGAGCATCGGCGTCTCGAGCCGCCTCACGCGACTGCAGAAGACGCGCGACAAGCAGCGCTTTGGGCTGCTTGCGGTTCTGGCCAGCGTGTTCGCGGTCGCCAAATATCTGCGGCCGTTTCACGCCGACGTCGCGTATGACGGCGCGATGGTGCGCCTGCGAACCATCCAGGTCACCGTCGCCAACAGCAACCACTTCGGCGGCTTCATCACCGTCGAGGGCGCTGCGGTCGACGACGGCTGGCTGGACCTGTATTCGGTCGAGATCGACGGAGCGGGGAGCGTCTTTTCGCTGCTAGGCGCGGTCCTGTCGGGGCGGCCGCGAGCCGCCGAGAACGTGCGGGCGATCCGGTCGGGGGCCTTCAGCCTGGCGACGCAACGGCCGCGCGCCATCGTCGCCGACGGCGAGCCGGCCGGGAAGACGCCGGCACATTTCGAGATCCTCCGAAGGGCGTTGCGCGTATTCGCGCCCGACGGCGCTCCGGCCGACTAAGCAAGCGAGCATTTCCTCGTGAAAACTTTAGCGCGGCGCCTGCGTATATAGCTCTAAAGGGCAGCGAAACGTTCTCTGCAGGAGCGCCACAATGAGCCTCTATGTTTTCGGACCATTTGAGCTCGACGCCGAGCGTCTACTCTTGCTCGACCGCGGCGAGCCGATCGCGATCGGCCCGAAGGTCGTCGATACGCTGCTGGCGCTCGTCGAGCATCCCGGCGAGCTCTTCGCGAAGACCGCGTTGCTTGCGCGGATCTGGCCCGAGGGATACGTCGACGAGGCGAACCTCGCGCAGAACATCTACGTCTTGCGCAAGACGCTGCGGTCGCGGTGGAACGTCGAAGCAATCGAGACGATCCCGCGGCGCGGATACCGTTTCGTCGCTCCGGTGAAGCGTCGCGACGACGCGCCTCGACCCGCGCCCACGCAGACACCGGCACCACCGATGCGGCCGAGCTATCGCGGATGGGCCGTCATCGCGGCCTCCTGTGTCGCGTTGGCTACCGCGTTAACGCTGGCGGTTGCGATTCCCCGCGGCGTGGGCGCGCGTTCCGGCCTTTCTGGCGAGGGCTCGCGTCTTTACGAGATCGGCCGCTACTATTGGAACCTGCGCACGCGCGACGGCATCGCCAAGAGCGTCGACTATTTCTCGCGCGTCGTCGATACCGACCCGCACGACGCTCGCGGGTACGCCGGACTAGCCTCCGCCGATGCGATGATGGCGGATTACGGATACGGCGAGGCTCCGGCAAAGGTCTACATCGCGAGGGCCCGCGCGTATGCGCATAAAGCGCTCGTTTTGGATCCCGACAGCGGCGAAGCGTACGCCGTGTTGGGCATGCTCGCAACCGAAAAGAAAAATGGCGCTATGCCGAATCTGGCCGAGGCGTTCAAGGACTTGCGGCGCGCGATCGCGCTCGACCCTGGGAGCGGTCCGGCCCACGAGTGGTACGGCGTGGCACTGCTCGAGAAAGGTAACGTGACCGCGGCCTACGCCCAGCTCAACCAGGCCGCGCAGCTCGATCCGCTCTCCGTGGCGACTACCGCCTGGCTCGGAACCGCCGCATACCTGGAACGCCGCTACGGCGATGCGGTCGCCTATGCCCGCGAGACGCTCGACCTCTCGCCGCGGCGCGGTGACGCCTACCAAACCCTCGGGCTCTCCTACGAAGCGCTCGGCGACGATTCGCGTGCGGCCGCGGCCTTCACCCGGCTCGCTGAAGTCTGCGACGACTGCCGGGGCCAAGCGGCGGCGCTCCTCGCACCGATCTACGCCCGGACAAATCGGGTCGCCGAAGCCCGCGCCGAAATGGCCTTCGCCTTGAGCCATCGCGGCGACGTCTCGCCCGACAACCTGGCGTTGGCGTTTGCGGCAACCGGGCGCCGGGGGGCCGCGGTCGACCTGCTGCGCCGCTCGCGCAGCGAGTACTTGGCCGCCGAGCTGGCCAACGACCCACGCTTCGCGGCCTTCCGGGGCGACGCGCGGCTGGCCGCCCTCCCCAAGCCCGCATAACGAAAATCGCGCATTCGCGCCCTTGACAGGGATCGTACTATTGCGCTATTGTACTAGTGTACTAGTACGACAGTTCGATGGTACTAGTCTCCAGAGAAGGGAATACGACGATGACACACACGATTTTCTCTCCCGATGCCGAGGCGCGCGAGACGCGCACGCCGGTTCGGCTTCCCGACCGCAGGCCGGCCGGGCTCTTCCCTGGCTGGGGACCGAAGCTCTAGGATTCGCAGCGATGCCGGCCGTCCTCACGGTCGATCCACGCAGCGGCGTGCCGATCTACCTGCAGATCATCGAGCAAATAAAGCGATCCGTCGCGCTCGGCGTCTTGCAGGCGGGCGAGCAGCTTCCAACGGTCAAGCAGCTCGCGATCGATCTCACCGTCAATCCCAACACCGTAGCGCGTGCATACCGCGCGTTGGAGCGCGAGCAGGTCATCGAGACATCCCCCGGCCGGGGATCGTTCGTTCGTTCCGACGGCGTGTCGCAGTCGCCCAAGGTGGCGGCAGATATCGGGCGCGACGCGCTCGACGTTGCGCTGCGCGAAGCGAAGTCGGTGGGGTTGGAGCGTGACGAAGTCCGCGAGCTTTTCGATGCGGCCCTGCAGCGCTGGTTTCCGACGTTTGAGAAGTGAAGAGATGAGCACGATTACGATTTCGAATTTGCATAAGTATTACGGGAGGATCCCGGCCGTCGACGGCTTCTCGCTCGAGATCCCGAGTGCGAGCGTCTTCGGGCTACTCGGTCCAAACGGCGCGGGCAAGACCACGACGTTTAAGTGCATGCTCGGCCTGGCTCGGCCGACGAGGGGAGAGATCCTCTACGCTGGAAAGCCGCTCTCCCCCGAGACGTTTGAGCGCATCGCCTACATACCCGAGCGCAGCGTATTGTACGACTGGATGACGGTCGAAGAGCACGTCGAGATGACGCGCCGCGCATTTCGGTCGTTCGATACTCGCCGAGCGTTCGAGCTGCTCGGCACGTTCGGCATCGACGGGCGGCGTCGCGCGCGTGCGCTCTCCAAAGGGATGCGCACGGCGGTGATGGTCGCACTCGCGTTTGCGCGAAACGCGGAGATTCTCGTGCTCGACGAACCGACCGGCGGCCTCGATCCGGTCAACCAGCGGCACGTGTTGAGCCTCATGATCAACGAGGCGGCCAAGGGCAACTCGGTCATCTTCTCCTCGCATCAGATTGGCCAGGTCGAGCGTGCAGCCGAGCACATCGCGGTCATGGATCACGGGCGGCTCATCCTCCAGGGACTCGTCGACGACCTCAAGGCCGATCGCAAGATCGTCGAGGGGATCTTCCCCGACGTCAGCTTCACGCTCGACGGCATCGCGAACGATGCTCGCGTCGCGCGCGCGGACCGCATCGAGCGGATCGTCCGCCTGCTGGTAACCGCAGGCGCGGATGAGATTGCCGCGCGCCTATCGAGCGCCGGCGCAATGGGCGTTCGCGTGCTCGATCTCAACCTCGAAGACATCTTCCTCTATGCCGTGTCGCCGGCGACCGCCACGACCGACGTCGTCGCAAAGGAAAGCTCGTCATGAATTACGTCGAATGGCTGCGCGTCCGCAATCTGCTCAAGATCATCGCGATCGTCCTGGCGATCCTACTGGTCCTCGCGGTCGTCTTGCGCATCTCCGTCTCGCGCTACCTGTCGCCGGAGGCTTGGGTTGCGCACTACGCGATGGAGCGCGGAACGAGCGAGACCCGCATGACGCTGCCGGACGGCACGAAGCGTCTGATTCTCGACAATCCCTCCGAGCGCACTCGCATCGTCCTCGACGATCACGGCTACGCCGGCAGGCATATCGTGATTACGGAGCCCACCGAGCGCTCGAAGACCGACACCGATCACGTCAACGTCGGAAGCATACAGGTGATGGAATCGCGCCACGGCTCGATGACCACGACGGTGATCGACACGAACGGCGCGGTTCCGGTGCTCTACTACATGCTGATGGCCGACATCGTCGCGCTGATCGTCGCGACGATACTTGCGGCCCCCTTCGCGCGAGAGGCCGACGGCCACCTCGAGGTCGCGCTAACGAAGCCGATTCCAAGAGCTCGCTTCGCAATCGGCGCCATTGGCGCGGACGTCGCGGGCATCGTCGCAGCCTCGTTCCTCACGGTGGTGGTGTTCTATATCTGTCAGCTGCTTTTCGAGTCGGCTCGCCTCGACTTCAGCGGGATCAACTCGCGCGCGATCGCGATGGGCATCGCGTGTCCGCTCGCCTGGTACGCGATGCTGTGCGCGGCTACGACATGGCTTCACCGCTCGTATGGCGCGGTGCTGGGATTCGCGTGGCCGATCGTCATCCTGATCGGGGTTCTCACCATCATTCACCCGACCAACGTCGTGGCGCTCTTTATCCACGACATCGCTCGGGCGCTATCCTATCTGATCCCGTTCACCTACGTGTCGTTCGCGTCGCCCGACTCCCATAACGCCATCGTGTACGAAGGCGGCAACTTCGCGGGCCGTCTCTCGATAGAAATACTGCTCTTCGTGGTGTACGGTGCGCTGGCCATCTGGAAGTGGCAGCGCGTGGAGGCTTGATCGTGGAAATCATTGGAACGAACTTCACCCTCTCGCTCGGCGCATGGCAGCTTCGTTTCGCCTTAGCGCTCGAAGAACGCGATGAGTCTCCCAATGAAAAGGCTCGCCCGCCGCACCGCCTCCGCATCATCCCCGAAGACGAATACGTTCGCTAAACGCGAACGCGGGCTAGAGGACGAAGCCGGATCTAATGGCTGGGCGCGCGTACTTGAATCCGTCTTTCGTGATCGTATAGAGGTAGATGTTCGGGATCAGCGGATCGCCGCTGATGTTGAAGGAGAATTGGCCGACGAGCGTGGTGAACGTGCCGCCGGATTGGAGCGAATGCAGCAGGCCGAATTTGCTGGTGGCGTTCGCGCGCTGGACCGCGGCGATGATCAGCTGCGCGGCGGCGTAGCCGTAGGCCGAGAACGCGGTGATTTGACTGACCTCGCGCTGAAAGTCGCTGACGAGCGAAATGGCGCTCGGAATCTTGTCGAGCGGGGGCATCGGCGACGCGACTAACGCGCCTTGCAGCGTCGTCGCGTAGCGCGTGATGGTATCGAGGTTGAAGAAGCCATCGCTGGCGCCGAAATCGCCGGCGTATCGCGCGAGACGCAGCGCATCGGCGACGGGGCCGAGCTCGGCCGTCTTTCCGGCGAGAAACACGAAGCCCGGCGTCCGGTCGAGCACGGTGCGCGCCGCCGCGGCGGGGTCGGTCTTGTCGAGCGGAAAAAGGAGCAAGCCGGCGGGGTGACCGTCGGCCCTGGCTCTGTCGACGAAGCCTTGCGCGACGTCGTAGCCGTAGTCGCCGTCGAAGGCGACGGCGATCGCGACGACGCCGCGCTTTCCTTCGAGCGCGGTGCTCGCGAAGAGTCTTCCGGCAGTACTGTCCTTGGCGGGCAGGCGATACACGTTGTGAAAGCCGCGCTTCGTTACGGCGTCCGCCGTAACCGTCGGTACGACGACGGCGAGGCCCTGCTGCGCATAGCGCGGGAGCGCCGCGAGCGTCATCGCGGGCGTCACGTTTCCAATGACGCCGATCACGTTGAAGTCCGCCCCGGCAACGTTGACGTTGGATGCAGCGACACCCGGATCGTTGCGATCGTCCAACGGGCGCAGGCCCCACACGTGCGAAACGGGCGCATTGAAGCGGTTCGTCTCGTCGACCGCCGCCTGAACGCCCTTTACGAGTTCCTGACCGTACTTCTGCAGGGAGCCCGTTAGAGTCGCGTTGACCGCAATCGTCAGCTGTGGGAGGTACTGCTGCGGCTGCGTAATCGGCTGCGTCGGGATGATCTGGGCGCGAGCCCGCGTTTCCGAGGCCGCGACTGCGGCGGCTGCGGCCGCGATGAACCGGCCGCGCCTCATAGGAAGCCGCCGACGGTCGTGAGCAAAAAGAGAACCGAAAACATCATGTTGGAGATGAAGACTCGCTCGTTGATGATGAAGAGGTTAGTGCCGGTGCGAAAGAGGTACTCCTCGTAGAGGATAAGCCCGGCGACTGAGACGACGCCGAGATAATACGTTCCCCCCGCACCGGCGAGCATGCCGGCGCCGGCTAAGAGCAGCAGCATCCCCAGGTGCAGCAGGATCGGCAGGCTGCGTCCGCTGCTCTCTCCGAAGCGGACCGGCAGCGAGCGGATTCCCTGCTGCCGGTCGATGCCCAGGTCCATGAGGGCGTAGACGATGTCGAAACCCGCGACCCAGATCGTTACGGCGGCGAACAGCAGCACTGCGGGGAGTGTGATTTTGCCCGCGATTCCGATGTACGCCCCGAGCGGCGCGAGCCCATCCACCGCGCCAAGCACGAAATGGCCGGCCCACGTAAAGCGTTTGCAGAGCGGATACACGAGCAGCAGCACGACCGCGATCGGCATGAGCTCGACGCACAGCGGATTGAGCTTCAGGGCGGCCCAGAACAGCGCGGCGATGCCGATGGCGGCGGCCCAGAGCATCGCCGACGGCGCGAGCGTGCCGCTCGCGACGGCGCGGCGCGCGGTGCGCGGATTGCGCGCATCGATCTCCCGGTCGAGAAAGCGATTGGCCGACATCGCCGCCGTGCGCGCGCCAACGACCGCCAGCGTGATCCATCCGAGCGCTGCGAGCGATGGAATTCCCCGTGCCGCCAGTATCGCGCCCACGTACGCGAAAGGCAGCGCGAACAGCGTGTGCTCGACGCGGATCTCGCGGAGAAAGACCGCGAAGAGCCTCACCGTCGTAGTTTCGGCCCCTGCCCGGACCAGGCGTCCGGCGTCAGCGCGTGCTCGATCTTCTCAAGGCCATATTCGCGCCAGCGCTTGCTCACGAGCTCGCGCGTCGCGTCATCCATGATCATGTCGGGCGGCCATTGTCGCGCGTAGCCTTCGGAGGCGTCTTTGCGCGTGGCGTCGACGCCGATCTTGACGCCGTACGCGACGCTATACGAGCCGTGGTCGAGATCGTCGACAGGTCCCGGCATCATGACGACGTCGCGCTCCGGCGCCAGATTGTTGAGGACGAACCAGGCGACCTCGCGCGTATCCGCAACGTCGACGTCAGAGTCGACGATGATCAAGACGCGCGTCAGCATCATCATGTGGCCAAGGCCCCACAGCGCGTTCATGACCTTCTTGGCTTGTCCCGGATAGGACTTGCGAATCGAGACGATTGCGAGATTGTGGAATCCCCCTTCGACCGGGAGATTCATGTCGACGACCTCGGGCAGCATCGCTTGCAGCAAGGGCAAGAAGATGCGCTCCGTGGCCTTTCCTAGCCACGCGTCCTCCATGGGCGGCTTGCCGACGACGGTGGCGGGATAGATCGCGTCGCGGCGGTGCGTGATGCAGGTGACGTGAAACGTCGGGTAACGATCCGCAAGGCTGTAGACGCCGGTGTGGTCGCCGAACGGGCCCTCTACGCGTACGTCATCGTTATCCACGTACCCCTCGAGCACGAACTCGGCTTGTGCGGGGACCATGAGATCGACCGTCTTCGCACGGATCAACTCCACCGGTTTCCCGCGCAGCAGACCCGCGAAAGCGAACTCGTCGAGCAATGGCGGCAGTGGGGCCGTCGCCGCATACGTCAGGGCCGGCTCCGTTCCGATCGCGACGGCCGTGGGAATTTTGGTTCCCCATGCATCTGCGTGCTCGCGCCCCTGCTTGTGGCGTTGCCAATGCATCGCCGTCTCGCGCGCTCCGAAGACCTGCATGCGGTACATCCCGACGTTGCTGCGGTTCGTGCGCGGATCTTTCGTGATGACAAGCGGAAGCGTGATGAAGGGCCCCGCGTCGAGCGGCCACGTGGTGAGCACCGGCAGTTTGGTCAGGTCGGGATCTTCCATGACGACCTGTTGAGCGTTCCCGCCTCGCACGAATTTCGGAATTGCGCTCGCGAGCGGCGCGAGCCGCAGCGTTCCCCAAATCTTTCCGAGCAGCGACCCCGTCGGGGGCGCCAGCGCGATGAGCTCGCGGACGCGCTGTCCCACTGCGTCGAGATCGGGCGCATCCAGCGCCATCGCCATCCGGCGGTGCGTCCCGAACTGATTCGTGAGCACGGGAAAATTCGACCCCTTGACGTTGGTGAACAGCAAGGCCGGCCCACCGGCCTTCACGACGCGGCCCGTGATCTCGCTCACCTCGAGGCGCGGATCGACGCTGGGCGTGACGACGTGCAGCTCGCCGGCTTTACGTAATGCGTCGACGAAGGCGCCGAGGGACTCAAAGGGCATGGCGCGGTGAATTACGCGCCCGAGTCCCCGACTACTCTACGTGCGCGGGAATGGTCGCGACGAAGCGCGCGCCGCCGCCGGGCGCCTCCGCCACGGTCACGGCGCCTTCGTGAGCGCGGGCGATCCAGAGCACGATGGCGAGTCCCAGGCCCGTTCCCGAGCCGTCCTCCGAGCGTCGATAGAATCGCTCGAAAATGCGTTCCCGTTCCGCGGCCGGAATGCCGTCGCCGTCGTCGTCAACGACGATCTCGCAGCACCGCCCATTTTGGCGCGAGCCCACGGACACGCTCCGGCGCGCGTGACGAATCGCGTTCTCGAGCAGGTTGCGCGTGAGCTCGCGCAGGCGCCGTTCGTCTCCATCGACGATGGCACTCACCGGTGCGACCTCGAGCGCGATGCCGCGCGCGTCCGCTATGGGTTGCGTGTCGCGTGACGAACGCGCCACGATCGCGGCGAGGTCGACCGGCTCGCAGTGGAGCGCGCGCCGAACAGGATCTCGCGCGAGCGTCAACAGGTCGGTGACGACGTCGGACGCCTCGAGCGCGCCGCGCGCGATGCCCTCGAACGCCGCGCGGCTCTCCGGTGTCGCGTCGGTTCGCGCCGCCTGGGCGATGGTTGCGATGGCGGTGAGCGGCGATCGGAGCTCGTGCGCCGCGTCCGCGGCGAATAGCCGCTCGCGCCGGCGAGCCGCTTCGAGCGGAGCGATGGTCGCGCGCGCGAGCGCGTACGACGCGACGGCGACGATCGCGACGAGCGGCGCGTCGATCGCGGCCACCGTAAAAACCACGCCGCGCATGGCGGTCGCGAGCGCATGGCTGCCCTCCGGCGTTCCCAGCGCGGGCCCCAGCATCGACGAGTACTCGCGAAGCATGAATGCGTAGGCGCCCGCGCTGAGCGCGAGCAGTACGCCGATGAAGATCACCAGGAAAAGAGCCGCCGCGCGGACGGTTAGGCTCGTAGGCGGTATCCGATACCCCACACGGTCTCTATCACACCGTGCGCGCCCAGTCCCTTCAGCTTGCGCCGAAGCTGGCTGACGTAAACGTCTACGATGTTGCTCGAGCCGTCGAAATCGTAGTCCCAGATTCGTTCTACGATCTGCGCGCGCGAAAGCGCGATGCCGGCGTTGCGAGCGAGAAACTCGAGCAGCCGAAACTCCGTCGCGCCAAGAACGATAGGCCTTCCGTCGTAGCTGACGGCGCGGCTGGTCAGGTCGACGCGCAGGCCTCCCGCTTCGACGATCCCCAGCATCGGGCGCTCGGCGCGCCGCAGGATCGCGGCGATCCGCGCGACGAGCTCCTCTTCGGCAAAGGGCTTGACGAGATAGTCATCGGCGCCGCAATTGAGGCCGGCGACGCGGTCCTCTATCGCGTCGCGCGCGGTCAGCATGAGGATCGGCGTCTGCACTCCTTCGGCTCGCGCCGCTCGTGCCACGGCAAATCCGTCCATGCCGGGAAGGCCGACGTCGACGACCGCGGCGTCGTAACAGCGGCGCAGCAGGTGATCGAGTCCCGCCTCACCGTCGGCGACGACGTTCGTGGCGAACATGCGCGCCTCGAGCATCTTGCGTATCGACTCCGCGACGGGGGCGTGATCCTCGACGACTAAAACGCGCATTGGTTCCCTAATATTTCAATGGGCCCGGGAAGGCGACCGTCAGCGCACCGCTCAGGTACGGGTGCTGTCCGGGCTGCTGTACTTCTTGCATCAGC
Source organism: Vulcanimicrobiota bacterium (assembly GCA_963722595.1). GTDB lineage: Bacteria > Vulcanimicrobiota > Vulcanimicrobiia > Vulcanimicrobiales > Vulcanimicrobiaceae > Cybelea. The sequence continues at coordinate 1,682,129 of CAVRNN010000001.1, forward strand.
ACGCGGAACGGAGCGATCTGAACGGCGCCGTAGTACGTGACGTCGCGATTGATGAACGGGTTAGCGTAGGCATCGTAGCGAATGCCCAGATACGCGTGCGGGATCGGGTAGTATTTCAGGCGCACGTAACCGCCCGACGAGTGTTGATTCGTCAAGAATCCGTCCGCATCGTGATCGTCACTGTACCACTGTTCGGCCTGCAGGTCGAGGTCGCCGTAGCTGGCATGGGCGAGGAGCCCGTAGCGCTCGTATAGGTCCGCAAACGGAAGGCGCCCCGTCGGCAAGATGCCCAGCGACCCGCCGAGCGCGGTGCCGCCGACGTCGACCTCGCTGTGCTGGTTTTGGACGAGTGTCTGTCGCAGCCAGAGCCCGAGCTCGGGCCGCGTGAGCCAGGTAGTCTCACCGGTAGCGATGGGCTTTCCGCCGTACGCGGAACCCTGATAGAAACCAAACGCGGCGGTGGCGTCGACCCTCAAATTCCCGAACGTTCGCTCGCCCATGATGCCCCAGCGCGGCGACGAGAGCGGCAGGTTGTTCAAGCCGACGTGCGCGCCGTAGTAGCCGTACTGCTCGAGATCATCGAGTCGCTGACCGGGCGATTGCGCCAGCGGCAGCTCGAAGAGGCCGCCGCGGATCAGCGTCTGCGTGTGGGCGTCGTATCCCGCCGCGAACAACAGGTATGTTGCGGACGGGCCGCCGGCCGCGCCAAGATTGTAGTGCAGGAACAGCGTGATCGGTCCGAGGTTGCCGCTCCCGAGCACGATTCCGCCCCCCTGCCATTGGCGCGCGCCCGCCGCGGGATGTTCGTCGTATTCCATCTGGTAGCGAATCGCGAAGACCGTCGTCCCGTGCTCGGGCAGCGGCAGGCGGTACCCGTGCGAGCGAAAGTAATTGCCGAAGGCGTTCAACTCCGGAAGGACGCTGTGGCACTGCCCGCAACGCAGGTGATAGCGTTGCGCGAAGATCGGGATTGCCGACGCCGGCGCCGCCTCGAGGAGCAGGAAGAGCGCAGCGAGCGCGGCGATGCAGAGCTTACTGCGCAACGATGACCCCCCGCATGTTCGCGCCGTAGTGGAAGAAGCAGCCGAAGAAATACGTTCCCGCGCGGTCCGCGGTGATCGTCTGCGACGACGAGCCGGCGAGCAACGCGCCCGAGCTGAAGCCGCCCGACAGCGTGGAGCCCTTCTGTTGAAGGGCGCTCGCGCCGAACGGCGAGCCGCTGGGGAATTGCGTCACGTTGGGGATGAGCGTCGCGGTGTGCGTGAAGCTATCGGTGTTCGTGAAGCGAATTTGCGAGCCGACTGCCACGGTGGTGACGGGCGGCGCGTAGCCCGCGCTCGGGCCGTAAATCGTGTTCTGCTGCTGGTTGAGGGTCAAGTTCACCGTGATGGTCAGTCCGCCGCTGCCGCCGGACGAGGCCGGGATGCCGCCGTTGGTGCAAGCCGCAAGGGACGCAAGCGCGAGAAGGGATGCAAGCCGTAATTTATTGGGCAACGATCGCGGCCCTCATCGGAGCTCCGTAGTGGAAGAAACAGCCAAAGAGATAGGTTCCGGCACGGTCCGCGGTAATCGTTTGCGAAGACGAGCCGGCCTGAAGCGCGCCGCTGCTGAACCCACCTGAGAGCGAGGCGCCGTGCTGCATCAGCGCCCCCAGACCGAACGGCGAGCCCTTCGGAAACTGCGTCGCGTTTGGAACGAGCGTCGCCGTGTGCGTGAAGCTGTCGGTGTTCATGAAGTGGATCTGCGATCCGACCGCGACCGTCATGACGGGTGGGTCGTAACCGCCGCTCTCGCCGTACGGCGTTTTCGTCGGGGCGTTCAGCGTGAGATTGATGTCGATCGTGATGCCGCCGCCACCCGCGCCCGAGGACGTAGGGATGCCCCCTCCCGTGCACGCCGCTAAAGTGCCGAGCGCGATGGTCGCCAACGAACGCCGGATCATCGTTTTGAGACGAGATTTCGGTCGCGGAAGGCGTCGACCAGCGCGTCGGTGAGGGCCGTCGAGGCGAGCATCGTTTGGGCGAGCTTACCGTCGGAGTTGAACACATAGACGAACGTCGTGTGCCGGTCGTGATATCCGCGTTGGCCCTCGACGGAGATGACACCGAACGTGCGCATGACGCGATGCACGCTTGCTGTCGAGCCGCCGGCGAGCAGCCAGTAGCGCGGATCCGCCTCGAAGCGTTTCGCGAGATCGCGCATCGACGCCGGAGAATCGTGCTCGGGATCTAGTGTGATCGTGAGCAAACGCGCCGGCAAGTGCTCGTGCGCGATCTCCCTTGCGGCCGTGGAGAACTGTGCGTTGATCAGGGGACAAGCGTCCGTGCAATGCGCCGCGACGAAGGTTACGGCGAGCGGCCGCCCGCGCAACGACGAGAGCGTAAACGAGCGCCGCTGCTGGTCGACGAGCCTCGGCTCCGGCACTGCGGGCGCAACGTGGCGTTGGCGCGTTGCGACGCGGTCGTAGCCGCCGGGGCCGGGCGATGCCGTGGGCCCGGGAGTTGCACCGGCCTTGACCTGGATCACGTCGCGCATATGGAACTCGATGTAATGGAACGCGCAGCCGATGAGGTAGATGCCGACCTTCGACAGCGTCAGCGTCACGCTGCTTCCCGGATTGATCGTCCCGCTCGCATAGCCGCCGCCGAGCACGCCGTTGCCCTTCGGCGAAAACGAGAGGCTCGGACTAGGCGGGAAGTTTGCGGGCGGAGCGCTGGCCAGCGCGACCACGTTGAGCGTGTGGGGCGTCGTCGTGGACAGGTTTTTCACCGTGATCTTCGATCCGGGCGGAAACGCCAAGACCTGCGACGTTTGATTCTGTGTGTATCCGCTTACCGTGCCCCAGGTGGGATCGTTTTCGACGCCGATCTTTCCGGTCGGTATACCGATTCCGATCCCGCCCGAGGGGAACGGCGACGGGCTGCCGCCGCCTCCGATGCTTCCCAAACCGCCGCCGTTGGTGCACGCGGCGACGACGCAGGCGCTCGCTACGACGAGCGCCGCGGCAACGGTTCGTGGTTTCACTACGCCGGCGGTTTCGTCCCTTGCGGGCCGGGCGTCGCGCCGGTATGCACGACGAAAACGTCCTGCATGCCTTCGTGATAGTGGAAGGCGCACCCGAAGAGATAGATGCCGGTCTTACCGAGCGTCACTTTGACCGACGAGCCCCACGGGATGACGCCGCTGCGGTAACCCTTCTGGAGCTTTCCGCCCGACGCGGTCTTCAAAAGCGTTGGATTGGACGGAAACTTGGCGGGTGGTCCCGAGATCTTCGCGACGACGTTGAGCGTGTGATCGTTGATCGCGGAGATATTCTTGATCGTCAGTTTGGTGCGCGGCGCGAACCCGAGGGCTTGCGAGAACTGTTGCTGCGTGTATCCGCCGAGCGTCGCCTGCCAGAACGGATCCTTGACCGTTCCGAGGCCCTCGCTCGGGAGCTCTTCGCTGACGGTGCCTGAGGCGTCATGAGTCACTAGGGCGTTCGAACCGTCGGGATTCTGTGCGGTCATCTGGAGGTCGGGCATTCCAGGCAGAGTAAACGTCGAATCGTTCGAAGCGACGCTGCTGCCGTAGCGGCCGCCGCATGCCGCCAAAACGGCGGCGGCTGCGAGCGCCACGGAGAGAGCGGCGAGTTTTCCAGACATAAGAAGCCTCCAAGAGAGTGGTTGATGTCGATCGATGCTACGGGCTACGCATGAAGAAAGTCTAAAGGCATCGAGCTCCGGGTGTATTAGGGGGCTTTGATCGAATCGCGCATCGCCGCGGCGATGTTCATAAGAGCGGGATCGCCCGACGCATCGGCCGTCGCGCGTGCGAATGCGTTGCGCGCCGCGGCGTGTTCGCCCTCCCGCAGGAGGACGACGCCGAGGGCGAAGCGCGCGCGCGCGTAGCCGGGCGCGAGCGCCAGCGCGCTGTTCAGCTCGCGTTCGGCGGCATCGAAGCGTCCGAGCCGTTCTTCGGCGAGCGCGAGATCGTAGTGCGCCACGGCGTACGAGGGACTGCCGTGCAACAGCTTGCCGAAGTCCTCGCGCGCCGTCGTCGCGTCACCATCCTGCAGCGCGACGATTCCGCGCGAATAGAGCGCTCGCGCGGAATCGGGGGCCAGCGCCACGTAACGATCGGCAACTCGGCGCGCGTCCGTCAGATCGCCGCGAGCCAAGTCGACGGCGATCAGGTTGGCCATCGCCGCCAAGAATTCGGGATCGCGCGCTAGGGCGGCGCGCAGCGCGCGAACGGCGTCGTCATAACGCTGTAGGTTTGCATAGGCGATGGCCAAGTCGTACTGCGCCGTCGAGCCTTTCGGCTCAACGGGGTTCAGTGCGACGATACGCTCGAACTCGGCGGCCGCGCCTTTCCAATCGCTGCGCGCCTCGGCATCTAGCCCGAACTTGAAGCGCTCTTCGATCTCACGTTGTGTCGCAAACGCGCGCAGTGCAGGAACGGATGTCGTTCGGGGCATGGGCGTCGAAGGCGCGTAGGTCTGCGCCGTCGCCGAGGTCGCCATGAGCAGTACGAGAAGGGCGCCGAGAAGCAGAAACCGCATCGCTCACGGAGTGCTGGGGTCGGCGGGGAGCTCGGAGTCGCGCGCGTTCTTCGACGCGGCCGCCTGCTCGGGCTTGCACTGCCAACCGATCCTCCCAGCGGACGTGATCGGACCGAGCAGAGCCGGGGCGGACGATGGCGTCAGCGCTCCATCGAGCATCTCGTGCAGCGAGGCCGCTCCCGCCAAGGCGAAGTGCCCGCACACCAAGGTGCCGGCGAGGAACGCGGCCGCGATGAGGCGGCTAAACAGGGTTCTTGACACTACCTGTATCATAGCCGAAAGTCTAAAGAATCCGTGAATCGCTCGCTGGATTGCGCCGCGGCGCTGCTGATCGTGACGCTCGTGGCGGCGCCGGCATGGGGCCAGGTCCCTCTCATCGTGGGATCCGTCCGCGATCAACGGGGGGCACCGGTTGAGGGAGCGCTCGTTAGCGGACGGACCCCGGATGGGCGGCCGGTGGAGGCAACCACCGACGCCGCCGGCACCTTCGCGTTGCACGGCCAAAGCCTCGGTCCGCTGCTCGTGACCTGCCGCTACTGTGAGCCGACGCGGCTCGTGCGAAACGGCTCCGAACCGGTAGTCGCGATCGTCCGAAGGTATCAGGCGCTCTTGCAGGACGCCCCGTCGAACGGCGACCTCGAGAATCTTCCGTACTCCCACGTCGAATCCGCGGTCGGACTCCATCCGTTCGCGCTCCTTGCGCTGAGCAGCACGTCCTACCCCGGATCCAGCGTGAGCGATCGCGGGCTGTCCCCGAGCGGCTCCCTGCTGATCGACGACGGCGTGCCGAATTACGACATCGTCGACGGGCTGTCGCCTTACGCGTTCATCCCGGCGAATTACGAGCAAAACGCGGTCGTGGCAAACGCTACCGGGGCCTTCCGCTACGGGAACCAGGCCGGCGGAGGCATCGTGGCGCTCACGCCCTTCGAGCCGGGGTCGAACGCGGAGGTTGCCACGATTGGGAGCGACGCGATCCTGCGCGCGCAGGCTGGATCCAGTGCCGCCGGAATCGTCGCCGGTTCCTTCACGAACGACCAAGAGTCACGTCAGCGCACCGATCTTTTCGCGAACATGCCGCTTCCCGCGGATCAGTCGCTCGACGTCACCGTCGGGACCGAGCAGGGCCGCGACTACCAATCTCCCGACGCGGCGTTCGGGGGTAGTTTTTCGTTCGCCAACGCGACGTTCAGCGATCCTCGCGCTTTGAACTTGCAGGTCTCGGCCATTGCGGACCGCGGTAACTACGCCATGTCAGAGGACGAATATCCGATCTCAGCGGTCTGGTCGGACTTCGGTCTCTCCGCCGGCGTTCGCACCGTGGGCCCGGTCGCCGCGTTCGCGGACGTTGCGACGCGCGCCTCGACGGGACTCTACGACGCCCAGGCGTTACCGGGGGGGCTGCCCCGTGTTGGCGCGATGTTGGCGCAGACACGCGTCGACGCCGGTTTCGACGCGAGCGGCAGCGACTACAACATCGTAGCCGGGATCGGCGCGTTCTGGATCGATTACTCGGGCGGCACGAACGGCGTTTCTTCGCCTGCCAAGACGGCGTTCGTCACGCCGTCGGTGGATGCGCAACTCTTTTCGAACGGGAAGCTGAGCCTGAACCTTCAGGGCAGCAGCGCCTTTACGTTGCCGACGTTCGTTGAACAGTACCAATATTCGGCGGGTCTGCCGATGCCGGTGCAGGCTCTGCGCAACACCTTGTTCGCGGAGGCGCTCGATTACACGGACGATTCTCGTCTCCGCGTCACGCTCGAGCAGGCCTCCGAGAGCGTCACCGGCGCGTGGTCCGGCACCGCAACCTCGACGGGCCTCGCCGCGACCTGGCAGGTCGCGCCAACCGTTTCACTGCGCGCGTGGACGATGCACGTAACGGACACGGTGCCGCTGTATGGCGGCGGTTTAGCTTACGGCGGCGCGGCGCCGACGGTCAACGCGCTGTGGCTGACGTACGAAAGCGGTGGTGGCGTGCGCGCCGACGTGATCTACCGGCGCGACCTGCTTGAGGGCGCGCCGTTTTATCACGTCGACGGGGCGATCTCCGGCCCGCTCACGAGCCGGCTACGCTGGTATGCCGGCGCCGAGGATTGGCTCCATCGAACCTTCGTCGACGCCGGAATGCGCTTCTAGACGACGTTCGAGAGCCTACTCGTCGTGCCGGCCGTGGGGCCGCCGCCGCCGCCGCGTCGGTGGCGCGCCCGGTGCGCTCGCGGCGCTCGTTTCGCGCGGCTCGCGCGGCGGGCGCGGCCCGCGGGACGCGTAATCGCCGTTGGCGGAGACGCCGCCGAGGAGTGCCTTGCGCGACAGGTTGATGCGCCCCTGAGCGTCGATCTCGACGACCTTCACCATAACCTCGTCGCCAACTTTGACGACGTCCTCGACCTTCTCGACGCGCGTCGGTGCCAGCTGGCTGATGTGCACCAGCCCCTCCTTGCCGGGAAGGATCTGCACGAACGCACCGATCGTGATGACACGCGTGACGGTGCCCAGGTAGGTCTCGCCGACCACGACCTCTTTCGTGAGGTTCTCGACGATCTGCTTGGCCTTGTCGCCAGAAGCGCCGTCCAGCGAGGTGATGAACACGCTGCCGTCGTCCTCGATGTCGATCTTTTCGACTCCCGTGTCTGCGATGATCTTGTTGATGATCTTGCCGCCGGGACCGATGACGTCCTTGATCTTCGCGGGGTCGATCTTCATCACGATCATCCGCGGCGCGTACGGCGATAGCTCCGGGCGCGGCTGCGCGATCGTCTCGGCGAGCTTGTCGATGATGGCGTGACGCGATTTATGCGCCTGGTGCATCGCCTCGCGCATGATCTCGATCGTGATGCCCTGGACCTTGATGTCCATCTGGATCGCCGTGATGCCCTTGCGCGTGCCGGCGACCTTGAAGTCCATCTCTCCGAGCGCGTCCTCCAGCCCCTGAATGTCGGTGAGGACCGCATACTTGTCGCCCTTGAGGATGAGTCCCATCGCGACGCCTGCGACGTGGTCGCGAATCGGAACGCCCGCGTCCATCAACGCGAGCGTCGAACCGCATACCGATGCCATCGAAGACGAACCGTTCGACTCGAGAACTTCGCTCATCAGACGGAGCGTGTACGGAAACTCGTCCTTCGGCGGCAACACCGGCTCGAGGGCGCGCTCGGCGAGGTGGCCGTGGCCGATTTCGCGCCGTCCGGGACCGCGCATGGGCCGCGTCTCGCCAACCGAGTAGGGCGGAAAGTTATAGAAGTGCATGTAGCGTTTGTCTTCGAGCGCTACGATGCCGTCAAGCCGCTGCGCATCGCTGGTCGAGCCCAGGGTGGCCGCCGTGAACACCTGCGTCTGGCCGCGCGTGAAGACGCCGGAACCGTGCACGCGCGGGACGTAGTGCACCTTGCACCAGATCGGTCGAACCTCGTCCGGCTTGCGGCCGTCGGGCCGGATCTTCTCGTCCACGACCATCGTGCGCAGTTCGTCCTCCTCCATGGTCTTGATGACCTTGTAGAAGTCCTTCGCGCTGTTGGGAGACTCGAGCAACGCCTTGACGGCGTCGTCTTTCTTTCCGCAGCGCTCGAGCGCCGTTTCGACGCTCAGCTCCGCAAAGGCCGTTTCGCGCTTCTGCTTGTCGACGACGCGCATTGCCTTGGCGACGTCTTTGCCGAAGTTCTTGCGCACCCAGCGCTCGAGATCGGCGTCAACCTTCGTGACGGGATACTCGCGCTTCGGTTTGCCGGCCTTTCCCGCCAGCTCGTCGATCGCCGCGACGATCCTTTGGATCTCGGCGTGCGCGAACGCGACGGCGCCCAGAAAATCTTCCTCGGCGATTTCCTTGCCCTCGCCCTCGACCATCATGACCGCGTCGGACGTTCCGGCGACCACGATGTCCATACCGCCGGCCTCGTATTGCGGCAGCGTCGGGTTGCAGATGTATTGACCGTGTTCGTCGCGGCCGACGCGCACCGCCGCGACGGTCCGATCGAACGGGATGTCGCTCAGCGCGAGCGCCGCGCCGGCGGCGCAGACGCCGAGCACGTCGGCATCGAGCTCGGGATCGACCGAGAAGACCGTTGCAACGATCTGGACGTCGTTGCGAAAGCCGTCGGGAAAGAGCGGGCGTATCGGACGATCGATTTGGCGCGAGCTGAGCACTGCGTGCTCCGAGGGACGGCCTTCGCGCTTGATGAAGCCGCCGGGAATCTTTCCTGCGGCGTACATTTTCTCTTCGAAGTCGCAGGTCAGCGGGAAAAAGTCGATGCCTTCGCGGGGCTTTTCGGATGCGGTGACGGCGCACAGCACGACGTTCTGATCGCCATAACGAACCAAGGCGGAGCCGTTTGCTTGCTTCGCGAGTTCGCCGGTTTCGATGACCATCGTGCGCCCGCCGACCGTTAAACTCACGGATTCGGGCACATTAACTCCTAGTTCTAACTTCTATTCGTCTTGTTGATGAAGCGCTCGGTGTTCGGGAGGTTTCTTGATGCGACCTGCCCGGCTCGCCCGCGCAGCTACAAACGTCGGACAGCTGTAACGACGTCCCTAGGTTCCCGAGCAAAAGGGCGGTAATATCGGCTCCATGCAAACGCTGACCCCGGAGACCCTCAAGGAGCTGCGGCTGAAGGCGAACGACGTCCGGCAGGGCATCATTCGTTCGCTGCTCGCCGCCGGATCGGGACACTCCGCCGGGCCGCTCGATATGTCGGACGTGTTCACGGCGCTCTACGGTCGCCTGATGCGCCACGATCCATCGCGCCCCGATTGGCCCGACCGCGATCGGCTGCTGCTCTCGTGCGGCCACATCGCGCCGGTGCGATACTCCGCGATGGCCAACTTCGGGTACTTCCCCGTTGACGAGCTGCTGACGCTGAGGAAATTCGGCTCGCGGCTTCAAGGCCATCCGGAGCGCGTTACTCTGCCCTCGGTCGAGACGACGTCCGGCCCGTTGGGCGAAGGGCTCGCTCAAGGCGTCGGCATGGCGCTCGGCGCCAAGATGGACGGCAAGGACTTCCGCGTGTGGGTCGTCACGTCCGACGCGGAGCACCAATGCGGACTGCATTGGGAAGCCGTGCTGACGGGAGCCAAGTTCAAGCTCGACAACCTCACCGCCATCGTCGACCGTAACTTCATCCAGATCGATGGCAGCACCGAAGATGTCATGCCGCTGGAGCCGCTGATCGACAAGTATCGCGCGTTCAATTGGGAGGTGCTCGAGTGCGACGGCAACGACATCGCGGCGTTCATCGAAACGGCGCAGCGCGCCACGCTGTGCGTCAGCAGGCCGCAGGTGATTGTCGCACGCACCGTTCCCGGTAAGGGCGTGTCCTTCATGGAAGGCGACTACACGTGGCACGGAAAGCCGCCGAACGCGCAACAGGCCGACGAAGCGCTGCGGGAGCTTGCCGCCGAGCGAGAGAGCATTCTAGCATGCGCACCTTAGACGCCGCCGCGTTTTCCATGCATCTCCTCGATTATCGAGCGGCGGATCTCAAGCAGGTGCCGACCCGCAACGGCTTTGGCGAAGCTCTGATCGAGGCCGGCACGTGCAACCGCAACGTGCTGGGCATCTGTGCCGACCTTTCGGAGTCGACGCGCTTCGAGGGCTTTCGCAAGGCGCATCCGCAACAATACATCGAGATCGGCGTTTCCGAGCAAATGCTCGTTGCGATGGCCGGCGGACTGGCGGCGGTCGGGAAAATACCATGGATAGCCAGCTACGCGATGTTCAACCCGGGCCGTTCGTGGGAGCAAGTGCGCACGATCATGGCGCTCAACGAAACCAACGTCAAGATCGCGGGCGCGCACGCGGGCGTCTCCGTCGGTCCCGACGGCGCCACACATCAGGCAATCGAAGACATTGCGATCATGCGCGTGATTCCGCACATGCTCGTCGTCGTTCCATGTGACGCGGTACAGACTAAAAAGGCGACACTCGCGCTCTCCGAGACTTGGGGGCCGAGCTATCTTCGCTTCGGCCGCGAGAAGTCTGCGGTGATCACGACGGAACAGACGCCGTTCGAAATCGGCAAGGCGCAGACGTTTCGCGAGGGTCACGACGTCGCCATCGTCGCGTGCGGCATCCTCGTCTATAACGCGCTGATTGCCGCGGACCGGCTCGCGCGCGACGGCATCGAGTGCCGCGTCGTCAACAATCATACCGTCAAGCCGATGGACGAGGCCGCAATCCTGGGCGCCGCGCGCGCTTGCGGAGCAATCGTAACCGTCGAAGAGCATCAGCAACAGGCCGGAATGGGCTCGCGCGTCGCGGAGATCCTAGCGCAGCATCACCCGACGCCGATAGAATTCGTCGGCGTGAACGACCGGTTCGGTCAATCCGGCGATCCCGCGGAGCTCATCGAGCACTACGGTATGGGCGTCGGGGCGATCGAGCAGGCTGTTCGCCGCGCCCACCGCAGAAAAACCGTCTAGGAGAACTCCTAAAAGGGCTTAACGCCGCAATCCCAGCTCGCCAATCAGGCTACGATAACGCTCGAGATTCTTGTCGTGGAGGTAGTTCAGCAGACGGCGCCGTTGGCCGACCTGCAACAACAGACCGCGCCGGCTGTGGTGGTCCTTCTTGTGGATCTTCAGATGCTCGGTAAGCTGATTGATCGACGCCGTTAGCATCGCGATCTGCACCTCAGCCGATCCGGTATCGTTCGGTCCGCGGCCGTACTTTGTGCTGATCTCGGACTTCTTCTCTTTCGTGAGCGGCATGTTGTTGGGCTCCTTGTACAGGATGGTCTCGCTCGGGGACAGACTGCTCGCAACCGTCCCGGCGACCGGCCTAGGATACCAGAGGCTCGGGGCCCGCGCAAGGTGAGCGCGCGCGGCCGCACAATGAGCGGTCGCATGGATCTCGGGTTGCATGGCAAGGGAGCCGTCGTTACGGGAGCGAGTGCCGGCCTTGGCGAGGCTGTCGCGCTCGCGCTGGCGCGCGAGGGAGTTTCGCTCGCGCTGGGGGCTCGCGACATCGCGCGGCTCGACGCCGTCGCGCAGCACGCAAAACGGCTGGGCGCGCAGCGAGCGCGTGGCTTTGCGCTCGATCTTCAAGAACCCGACTCGATCGCGACCATGCTCGACGCCGCTCGCGGTTTCGTCGGCGATGTCGACATCCTGATTCTCAACGGAGGCGGCCCGAAGCCCGGCCGATTCGGCGAGATGGATCTCGGCGATTGGGACGCGGCCTATCGGCTGCTGCTGCGAAGCATGCTGCAGCTGGTGAGCGAGGTCGTTCCGCGGATGCGGCGCAACGGTTGGGGACGCATCGTCGCGCTGACGTCGACCTCGGTGAAGCAGCCGATCGACACGCTCGTGCTCTCGAACACGTTTCGCACCGCGCTCGTCGCCGCGCTTCGGACGCTCGCGGTCGAGGTCGCGCGCGACGGAGTCACGGTGAACTGTATCGCCACCGGCCGCATCGACACCGCGCGTCTGCGCGCGCTTTACGGCGACGACGAGACGAAGCTGCGTGCGGCGGGAAGTGAAGTGCCGATCGGTCGCGTCGCCGCGCCGGACGAGTTCGCGCCAATGGCAGTGTTCCTGTGTAGCGACCCCGCGCGCTACATCACGGGCCAAACGATCTCGGTCGACGGCGGCCTGACCCGCGGACTGTTCGGGTAGGAGGGACGGGGAGCGGCGCGAATCACCGGGCCGGTATGCAGGGAGTGGAAGGAAAGCGTGTCGCGGCGCTGATCGGCGATGGGTTCGAAGAGATCGATCTCATCGAGACCCGCCGCGCCCTCGAAGAGGCCGGTGCCGTCGTGACGATCGTCGGATGCGACGAGCGTGCACGCCAGCGCATCCGCGGCAAGCGCGGCCTCGACGAAGGGCAGAGCATGCGGGCCGAGGAGCTGATCGGAGACTGCACCGCCGAGGATTTCGACGCGGTGCTGATACCGGGCGGGACTTCCCCGGACCGGATTCGCGCGGATCGCGAAGTCCATCGCCTCCTGCGAGAGTTCGACACCCTCAAGAAGCCGATGTTTTCGATCGGTCACGGCGCCCAAGTGCTCATTTCGGCGCAGCTCGTGCGCGGACGCCAGATCACCGGCGCCCCTTCGATCGCCGACGACATTCGTAACGCCGGCGGCCTGTATCGCGATCAGCCGACCGTGGCGGACTCCAACTGGGTCTCGACGCGCGGTGGAGAGGATCTCGCGCAGTTCAACCGCGCGATGCTCGAAAAGCTCGCGGCGGCCATGCCGGCGCAACCCGTAACGTAACACAAAGAGCTGGGGTACAGAAGCGCCTAAATGGGGTCGTAGCGCGCCAGCGCCTCGCCATATTGGCGAAGCGCGAGGAACGATGCGATCGCGCAGAACCCGAATTCCGCAAGCAGCGAATGCGCCGGCACGGCGAACGCGTACGCGATCGCCCCTGCGGCGGCGGCGAGCACCACGTACAACGCTCGCGAGCTTCCGAGCCGAAGCGTGGCCGAGAGCGCAGTCAGGGTCGCCGCGATGACGGCGGCGAGGGCGATCAGCAACGTGAGCGCCGCATCCGGCGCGCCCCGGACGAAGGCTGCGGCGGCGTAGGTCGCAGTCGCCAGCGCGGATGCGACGCAGGGAGCGAGCGCCTTCGCGCGTGCGAGCTCGCGGCCGAACAGCGGCGCGCTTTGCTCGCATCGATCCAAGTGAGGATACCGCCCGGGACTCTGCGCGAGCGCCATCAGGATCCCCAAGAACGAGCAGAACATGACTGGTGCAGCCACGTCGCGCGGCTGCACGAGCCCGACGACGAGCGCCGCCATGCAGGCGTAAAGGACGATGCGCCGCTGCTCGTACAGCCGCGCCGCTACCAGCGCGATGAGCGCTCGCGGCGTCATGCCTTCCTGGTCACGAGCACGTCGCGGCGGCGGAACGCTCGCGCCGCGGCCACGTTCGTGTGCGTCGAGAACACGGCGCGCCCCGCGGCCACGCGCAATATCCGTTCCGCGTACGCCGGCACGGGACGATCCAGCACGAGCAGCTGGGGATTTGCGATCAACGCACCGATGAGTGGAAGCGCGAATGCTTCGTGCATGTCACCGAGCGCCAAGCGCAGGCCGGCCGCTTGCGCGAAGGCGCGGCGCGTATCTACGTCCCACAGCGCCGCGCGGTACGCGACGTAGGCGCCGAAGTCGCGCTCTTCCAGAGAGACGGGCTCGTGTGGGACGAATCCGGCGATGCGCTTGCAGTGAACCGACTGTACGCGCGGATCGTAGTCGCCGATCAGCACGCTCCCGCTCGACGCTTTCGCTATTCCCGCGGCCAGCAGGGCCACGATCGCGGCCTCCTGCGGAGACGCAAACGTCTTCGCCGCGACCTCGCCGGCCTCAACGTCGAGTGTCACCGGAGCGGCCGACCAACCGCCGGTGCGGAACGAGGCGTTTCGCATGCGCAGGAGCGGCATCGCAGCAGTATCGTTCGGCGCGCCTGCCCAACTCTCCCAAGTGCTTTCCAACACCGAAATTGCGCAGAAACTGCTGGAAATCCGAACGCTGATGGAAATGGCGGGCGAGTCGTTTTATAAGTACATGGCGTACGAGAAGGCGGCCGCATCGGTAGAAAATGCGCCGCCTCTCGTCGACCTCGTCGCCGCGGGCGAGCACCTCAAGCTGCCCGGCGTCGGAAAATCGATCGGCGCCGCGATCGAGCAGCTCTTGAAGTCCGGAAGCGCGGAGCAGCTGGAACTGCTGTACCAGCGCTTCCCACCGTCGCTGACCGAGGTGCTCGGCGTGAGCGGCATCGGGACGAAGACGGCCGCGATGCTCTTCACGGACTACGGCATTGCGTCGCTCTCGGAGCTGGAGGCCGCGATCGCGGCAGGGACTCTGGCGAACGTGCCGCGCCTCGGAAGCAAGACGATCGAAAACTGGAAGCGCGGGATCCTTGCATACAAGGGACGACAGCGGCGCACGCCGCTGCCGCGGGCGCTGGCGGTCGCGCGGCAGGTCGTGGCGCATCTGGAGCATGGTCCGCCGCTGAAGCGGCTCGCATTCGCGGGCAGCCTCCGGCGCGCCGAGGTGACCGTCGGCGACATCGACATTGTATGCACCTCGGAGCACGCGGCCGACGTCGTAGCACACTTCGCGAAGTGGCCGCGCGCGGAAGCGGTGCTCGCGGAGGGACCGACCAAGGCGAGCATCTGGCTGCCGGGCGGGTTGCAAATCGACCTGCGCGTGCTTCCCGACCATCTGTATGGGAATCTCCTGCAGCACTTCACCGGTTCGCGCGAGCACAACATCAAGCTGCGCGAGTATGCCGTGCGCAGGAACCTGCGCGTGAGCGAGAACGGCATCTTGAACCTGGAAAACGGCGAGGTGATTACGTGCATCGACGAGGGGGGCGTGTATGCGGCGCTGAGCATGCAGTTCATTCCGCCCGAGCTGCGCAGCGGCCTGAACGAGATCGAGCTGGCCCGCGCCGGGGCGATCCCGGCGCTGATCGAGTCGGGCGATCTGCGCGGCGATTTTCACATGCACACAACGTATAGCGACGGCGACGATACGCTCGAGGCGATGATCGCGGCGGCGGCGGCGCGCGACTACGAGTATCACGCGATCAGCGATCACTCGCGGGGGCGCGCGCGCCGCTTCGGCATGGGCCTCGAAGAATTTCAGCGACAGCGCGACGAGATCGGACGCTTGAGCGAGCGGTACGGCATACAAACGCTGCTCGCGAGCGAGGTCGACATTCTACCGGACGGTTCGCTGGATCTCGACGACGGCGTCCTGGCCGAGCTCGACATCGTCATCGCCTCCGTGCACACGGCGACGAGCCAATCGCGCGAGCAGATGACGGAGCGCATCATTCGCGCGTGCGAAAACCGGTATGTGACGATCGTCGGGCACCCGACCGGCCGTCGGTTCGATGCCTCGAAAGGCTACGAATTCGACTACGACGCGGTGTTTGCGGCGGCGGCGCGGACTGCAACGGCGCTGGAGATCGACGGTCAGGCCGCGCGGCTCGACCTTCCGGCCCCGCTGGCTAGGATGGCGAAATCGTACGGCGTGACGTTCGCGCTCGACAGCGATGCGCACCGAACTGCCGATCTGACGGCCATCGAGTACGCGATCGGGCAGGCTCGCCGCGCCGGCCTCGGCAAGACCGACGTGTTGAACGCGCGCCCGCTCGCAGACGTGCGCGAGTTCGTCGCGCGCAAGCGAAACGCGGCGTGATCGCCGGAGCCCGGTTGGCCGGACCGTCCGGCGGCGACCGAGGCCTGTCGCCACTGGTCTTCGTTCACGGCGTCGGCTCGACCGCGGCGATTTGGGACTATCAGCTCGAAGACTTCGGGCGCGAGCGACTCTGCGCCGCGATCGAGCTGCGCGGCAACGGTGCCCAGAAGCCAGATCCCGATCCCGCATCGATCACCCGCGCCGGCTACGCGGATGACGTGCTCGCTGTCGCCGATGCGCTACGCGCGGATCGCTTCACGCTGGTAGGCTGCAGCCTCGGGGGTGCCGTGGCGTTCGAGTTATGGCGGCGCACGCCGCGGCGCATCGGAGCGCTCGTGATCCTCGGAAGCTTCGCGCGCTATCCCGACGGCGCGAGCTACGCCGAGCGAATATGCGCGCAGGTGCGGCAAATCAACGACATGCGGGCATTCGGAGAGCTCCGGGCCGGGCAGCTCGGGCTGCCGCCGGCGCGCCTGCGTGAAACCATCGAGCAATTTGCGTGCAAGTCCGTCGACTGCTTCGTCGCTGCGACCAAGGCGACGTGGACCGGCGATTACCTCGACACGGTACGCTCAATCGACGTGTCCACGCTCGTCGCGCACGGCGAACACGACACGGTTGCGCCACGCGCGCTCGCGCGAGAGATCGCGTCCGGGATCCCCGGATCGCAGCTTGCCGAGGTCGAGAACGCCGGCCACGTCGCGAACGCCGACAACCCGGCCGCGTTCAACCGGCTCGTGCGCCAGTTTTTGGAACGATGACGGTTAGTGAACTGCTAAGCCCCACACGCAGCCGAACTGCTGGATGGTCGAATTGGTGTAGAACGACGGCGTCAGGCGCGACGTGGACTTCTTCGTCGCGAGCGGATAGGTGTAGATGCCGGCCGTGTTTCCGCAGTCGCCGTCGTAGAGACTGCCCGCCTTGTCGAAACCGAGATCGGAGCCGTAGGGACTCGGATTGATCCCGCCGACCCGTCGTTGGAAGCTGCGAACAGGTTGCCCTTCGCGTCGAACGCGAGCGCACCGGCGTTGTCGGCTCCCTCGAGATAGCACGGCTGCTGGTTTTGGATCGGCTGGGCGAAGACCGCGATTTGGTTCGTTCCGCCGTTCGCGACGTATAGGTTGCCGTTTTGGTCGAAGCCGACCCCCTGCGGTCCGTTTAGGCCGGCCGTCAGCGTAAGCGCCGGCGCGATATTGCCGCCTTCGAGGAAGAAATCGCCGGAATATTCGTTCACGTTGCTGTTCCACGCTTATTGCCCAGCGAGCTCACCCAGAGGTTGCCATGGTTATCGAACTCCATGTGCACGCCGAACTGCGAACCCCTCGAGCGTGTCGTAGTAGGGTGGCAGGTCCGAGCTCTTCAACGGAAGCCGAAAGATCAACAGCATGTCGGCGGAGCCCGATCTGATAGAACCCGATGCAGCAAGCGTTCTGCAGCATGTTCCGCGGGCGCTCCCTCATATGGCCCTAGGCGATTCGGCCCGGGTTCGCGTAGACGTTCGCGCGCTCGCCGCGAAGAAATCCGACGAGCGTGACGTTGAACTCGCGCGCGAGTGCAACGGCGAGACTGCTCGGAGCGGAGACGGAAGCGACCACCGGGATCCGAGCCATCACGCCCTTCTGCAAGATCTCATAGCCCGCACGACCGCTCACGACCAACGTCGAGCGCGCGAACGGAAGCGCGCCATCGAGGAGTCCCCAACCGACGAGCTTATCGACTGCGTTGTGTCGCCCGACGTCTTCCCGAACCGCAACGACGTCGCCGAACTCGTCGAAGAGCGCGGCCGCATGCAGGCCGCCGGTCGAGGCAAAGACGCGCTGCGCGTCGCGCATGCGCTGCGGCAACCGATAGAGTAAGTCGGCGGAGACGCGCACGTCATCGTCCAGCGCCTCGATCCCGAGCTCGCGCAAGGCCTGTAGCTGCGCGCGACCGCACACGCCGCACGCGCTACTCATCGTGAAGTGGCGCTCGAAGCGCACCAGGTCGCGCGGCGCTCCGCGCAACTCGACGCTCACGACGTTGTAACGCTGGTCGGGATCGACATTTACATCGAGGCAATAGGTCATCTCCGCGATCTCTTCGCGCGCCCGGAGGATCGACTCGTTGTAAAGGAAACCCGCGGCGAGCTCGAAGTCGTTTCCGGGCGTCCGCATAGTGACGGCGATCGTCTGCGACGCGCCGCGAGCGGTCAGGCGTAGTTCCAGCGGCTCCTCCGCCACGACGTCGTCGCGCTTCGAGGATCGCGCCTTTTGGTCAAGCGTTACGACGTCGGTCTCCACAGTGCGCCCGACCCTCGCCTCCATCATACTTCGGGCCGGCTTTGCACGTACTGGTAACCGAAGCGGCCTTTGATGCAAAGATGCCCGTGCGTCACGCCGTTCTCGATCGGCGACAGCACCTTCACGATATCGTTGTCCTGAACGTGCAACGTGAGCGTGCATCCGACTCCGCAGTACGAGCAGATCGTGTCGGTTTGCGTCTGGGCCGATTCGTCCCATTGGCCGCGCCGGCGCAGCTCGTGCTCCGAGGAGAACATCAACGCGCCCGTCGGGCAGACGCCGATACAGTTCCCACAATAGACGCAGGCCGAGTCCGGGAGCGCGACGTCGTATTCGGTGGAGATGTGCGCGTCGAAGCCGCGCCCCGCGACGGCGATCGCGAACGTGTTCTGAGCGTCGACGCCGCAGGCCTCGACGCACTTGTAGCAGAGGATGCATTTCGCGTAGTCGCGGACGTAGAGCTCGTTGTCGATCTTGACCGGCTGTGCGACCGTCTCCGGCGCCGCGCCGAATCGCCGCGCATCGGCGCCGTAGCGCTCGCAATACCGCTGCGCGTCGGGCGCGGTCGAAAGGTCGACGGAAGAGGCCAGAAACTCGAGCACCATCTTGCGGCTATGGCGCACGCGAGCGGTGTCGGTCTGGACGACCATGCCCGACTCGGCGCGCCGCGCGCATGCCGGAACGAGTGCGCGCGATCCCCCGAGCTCGACGACGCAGACGCGACACGCGTTCACGGGCGTCAGCGACTCGAGAAAACAGAGCGTGGGCGTCTCGATTCCGGCCGCGCGGCACGCATCGAGGATCGTCGCGCCGTCGGGCACGAGCACCGGCGCGCCGTCTATGCTCAGCTCGACCATAGGTTCGTCCGGGCGGAGGCGATGACGCTGGCCGCGGTTTGGCCAAGGCCGCAGATCGAAGCGTCGCGCATGGCGCGTCCGATTTCATCGAGCAGGATCAGGTCTCCGCGTGCCAACGCCTCTTGCTGCCGAACGGTGCCGACGCGGCACGGCACGCACTGCCCGCACGACTCGTCGCGGAAGAAGCGCGCGATGCGGCGGACGATCGCGGCGAGGTCGACGCGCTCGTCGAAGAGCATCACGACTCCCGAGCCAAGCGTCGCGCCCGCGGCGCGCGCCGCCTCCTGGCTCAGCGGCAGCGACAGCGCGTCCGGCGCGAGCATGCATCCAGCCGCGCCGCCGAGCAGGACTGCACGCAGCGAGTGCGGCGGGGGAACGCCGCCGGCCATCTCGCAGAGCTCGCCCAACGTCGTGCCGTGCGGCACCTCATAGACGCCTGCACGCCCGATCGCGCCCGACACGCAGAAGAGGCGCGTGCCGGTCGACTCGGGGGTCCCGGTCGCTGCATATGCCGCGCCCCCGTCGATAACGATCGACGGAAGGTTGACGAGGGTCTCGACGTTGTTGATCAGCGTCGGCTTGCCGAAGAGCCCGGCCTCCGCGGGAAAGGGCGGCTTGTTGCGGGGCTCGCCTCGCTTGCCCTCGATCGAATTGAAGAGCGCCGTCTCCTCGCCGCAGATGTAGGCGCCCGCGCCGCGGCGCAGCTCGACGTCGAAGCGCAGCCCGCGTCCCATGACGTCGTCTCCGAGCAGCCCGTGCTCGCGCGCCCCCGCGATGGCGTGCTGCAGGCGCGCGGCCGCGAGCGGATACTCGCCGCGAATATAAATGAAGCCGCGTTCGCAGCCCGCCGCATAGGCCGCGATCGTCATCGCCTCGACGATGGCGAACGGATCGTGCTCCATCAACACGCGGTCCTTGAACGTTCCGGGCTCCGACTCGTCCGCGTTGCAGACGATGTAGTGCGGCCGGACCGGCGCCCGTGCGACGGCCTCCATCTTCCGCCCCGTGGGGAACGCCGCGCCGCCGCGGCCGAAGAGCTTCGACGCTACGACCTCCGCGATGACCGCGTCCGCGCCGATATCGAGCGCGCGCTCCAGCGCGGCGTAACCGCCGTTCGCGCGGTAGGCGTCGAGACGCTCGGGATCGACGCGCCCCACGCGTCGCAGCAGGCGCAGCGGCGCGCCCACGATCTGCGGCTGCTCCGCGATGCCGTCCGCGAGGGTCGCGTCGACTCGCGCTATCTGACGGGCTCGCGGCGGATCGCCGGCCTCAATGACAAGCGCTGCCGGTGCCCCATCGCATAGGCCAAGGCATGGACTGTGCACGATCTCAGCGTCTGTCGCGTCGATCTCCGACGGCACGCCCGCGACCATGCACGCGATGTCGTCGCAGAGGTGGACGACGCGCGGCGCGCGCGGCTTAGTAGAGAACAGCGCGTAGAACGTCGCGACTCCGTACGCATCGGCCGGCGCGACCTCGAGCCGCTCGCCGGCATAGTTCAGCGCGCCGGGACTGATCCAACCGATGCGATCGTTGATCGCATGCAGCACCGGCAACAGCAGGTGCCGGCGCGCGTCTCTCTTCCCGGCGCCGGGCGCGCCGTCGAGCGCGGAGTCGACGGCGGCGCGCTCCTGCGGCGTGGCCGTCGCGGACGTGAAATGCAGATCCATTACCGTGTCATCGTGAGCCCTTCAACTCCGCTTCGACAGGCTCAGCGTCGCTGCGGACAGGCTCTGTCGAAGGATCGATCCGGACCGCGCACGCCTTGAACTCGGCGGTGCCGGACTTGGGATCCGTCGCGTCGATCGTCAACAGATTCGTGGCGACGGCATCGTTAAAGTGAAACGTCGTGAACGCCAAGCCCGCGCGCAGGCCGGGATCGATGCGAACGGGGACGAGGATGGATCCGCGCCGCGACGTGACGCGCACGGTGTCGCCGTCGCCGACGCCGTAGCGCCGAGCGTCGTCCGGTGAGATGTCGAGCGTCTCCCCGCGTCGCAGCGGCGATTGGTAGCCCCCGCTCTGTACTCCGGTGTTGAAGGAGTCCAGTCGCCGTCCCGTCGTGAGGCGAACGGGGTACTCCGCGTCGAGCACCTCGACGGGTGGGTCGTGTTCGACCGCCGCGAACGGTGCGCGCGGTCCGCGCAGCGGTTCCTCCCAGAGTCGCGCGTGCAGGAACTGCTCGCCGGGGTGCGTCTCGTCGTAGCACGGCCAGGCTATCCCGTCGAGCGCGTCGAGCCGCTCGTAGCTCATTCCGGCGTGCCAGTCCGAGACCGAACGGCACTCGTCCCAGGCTTGCCGAGGCGTATAATCCGGCCAGTCGCAGCCCAGCCGCCGCGCGAGCGCGCACATGATCGCGATGTCGTCGCGCGCTTCGCCCGGCGGATCCAGCGCCTTGCGGCAGCGTTGGACTCGGCGCTCGCTGCTCGTCACCGTGCCCTCGGATTCACACCAGCTCGCCGAGGCGGGGAAGACGACGTCGGCGAGCTCACCCGTCTTTGTCAAGAAGATATCTTGCACGATCAGGTGCTTCAGCCCGCGCAGCAGTGACATCGCATGCTCCTGATCCGCTTCGGACTGCGCCGGATTCTCGCCGATGACGTAGAGCGTGTCGAGCGCGCCGCGTTCCATGGCGGCGAACATGTCGGTTAGGTTCCAGCCGGCCTTACGCGGCAGCGTAGCGTTCCAGGCCGCTTCGAATTTGCGGATGCTCGTATCGTCCTCGACGTCTTGGCCGGCAGGGAACTTGTTCGGAATCGCGCCCATGTCGCCGCCGCCCTGCACGTTGTTCTGTCCCCGCAGGGGATTCACGCCCGAGCCGTAGCGGCCGACGTGTCCGCAGAGCAGCGCCAAGTTGATGAGCGCGCGGACGTTGTCGACGGCGTTGTGATGTTCCGTGATGCCGAGCGTCCAACACAGCTCCGCATGCTCGGCGCGTGCGAACGCGTGGGCGAGCTCGCGGATGAGGGATTCCGGAACGCCCGTGATCGTCTCGGCGCGTTCAAGCGTGTAGGACTGGAGAGATTCGCGATAAGCATCGAAGCCGCTCGTCGCGTGCTCGATGAACGCGCGGTTCTCGAGCCCCGCGGCGAGGATCTCGCGGCCGATTGCGTTTGCGAGCGCAATGTCGGAGCCCACGTCGAGACCGAGCCAGCCGTCGGCCCATCGCGCGCTCGACGTGCGGCGCGGATCGACGACGTAGAGCTTGGCACCGCTGCGAAGCGCGCGCAGGACGTGATGAAAGAAGATCGGATGCGTCTCACGCGCATTCGAACCCCAAAGAACGATCAGGTCGGCGTGCGCGACCTCCTCGTAGGAACTCGTGCCCCCGCCTGCCCCGAAGACCGCCGTCAGACCGACGACGCTCGGGGCGTGTCAAGTTCGATTGCAGCTATCGATGTTGTTGCTGCCGACGACCGCCCGCGCGAACTTTTGCGCGATGTAGTTCATTTCGTTGGTCGCCTTCGAACAGCTGAACATCCCGTAGGTGCTGGTCGGACCTCGAGCGCGCGCATCGCGCAGACACGACGCGGCGCGATCGAGCGCCTCGTCCCACGTCGCGCGGCGTAGGCGTTCGCCATCACGCACCAGCGGATGCGTCAATCGAACGTAGGGTTTACTCATGCGGGATCAATTCGCGTGCAATCGGCGGGCTCCCACCCATTTTGCGTTAGGCCGGATAGGGTCCGCCGCTTGGCCAAAGGAGTTCTCCCTGCCGAAGGCAACAACCGGCGGACAGGAAGGAGGCGAGCCGCATGGACCTTTCGTCAGTTACCGTCTACGCCGACGGCCGATTCTGTCGCTACGAGGACGCCAAAGTCGGACTGCTCACGCACGGACTCCAGTACGGAACGGGCTGTTTCGAAGGGATACGCGGGTACTGGCTCCCAGAAGAGCGCGAGCTCTTGCTCCTGCTCCTGCGGGATCATTACGAACGGCTCATGACCTCGGCGAAGATCCTGACGATGTCGCTTCCCCGCAACGTCGACGAGCTGGTCGACATCACGGTCGAGCTCTGCCTGCGCAACCGCTACGCGACGGACATTTACATCCGGCCCTTCGCATACAAGTCGGCCGAGGACGTCGGCGTACGGCTTCACGGAGTGCCCGACGCGTTCGCGATCGTGCCGATTCCCTTCACGCGTTATCTCGATACCAGCGAAGGCCTCCACGTCTGCGTCAGCTCGTGGCGGCGTTCCGACGATACGATGGCTCCGCCGCGCGCGAAGATCTCGGGACTCTACGTCAACTCCGCGCTCGCGAAGAGCGAAGCGGTCCTCAATGGGTACGACGAGGCGATCTTACTCTCACATGACGGCCACGTCGCGGAAGGCTCGGCGGAGAACATCTTCCTCGTACGCCGCAACGTGCTGTATACGCCGGATCCTTCGCAGAACGTCTTGGAGGGCGTCACGTGGCGGGCGATCAAGGAGTTGGCGCACCGCGAGCTCGGCTTGAGGATCGTCGAACGCTCGATCGATCGCGGCGAGCTCTACTCGGCCGACGAGATCTTTTTTACGGGAACGGCGGCCGGCATCGCGTACGTCGCGTCGGTCGACCGGCGTACGGTCGGGGACGGTACGATCGGACCGGTCACGGCGCGACTACGCGACCTCTACGATAAGATCGTTAGCGCGCGGGATCCTCGGTATGAATCGTGGCTGACGCGCGTGTACGCGTCGGCGCACGTCAACGCCTAGGCGCTAGGGAGATCTCGGCGGAGCTTCGCTCCAATAGGGCACGTCGGGCGACATGCTTGTGCTCTGACTCGCCGGCTGTGCTGCGAATGCCGGCGCTATGCCCATTTCTTCACGCCAGCGCGCGAAGCGAAGCTCGTCGGCATATGTCACCCGCGAGATGTGGCGAATGAACGCGCGTCCGAGGTCCTGCGAAGGGAGCGCCGTGGTCATGACCGCGATCACGTATGGAGCGTCGCCGGCGTAGACGATCCCGGCGTCGTTGAGCGTGTCGAAGAGCGATCCGGTCTTGTGCGCGATGGCAACGTCGTCGGGGAGCGGCTCCGGGAGGAGAGTGTTGATCTGATCTGCTTTCAGGAGCGAGATCATTTCGTTTGACGACCACTGGTCGACGAGCTCGCCGCGCGCCATCAGCGTCAGGAGGTGAACGAGGTCGGCCGGCGAGGTCCGCAGCGCCTGCCGGATCGACCAGGCGTCGGTTCGTACGTCGCCCGTCAGATGCGTGTGCTCGAGGCCGAGCTCGGCCATCCGCCGGTTGATGTTCCGGCGCCCGACGAGCCGAATGAGCATGTTCGTCGCGGTGTTGTCGCTGATGTCGATCATCTTGGCGAGCAACTCCGATACCGCGAAGCTCTGTCCGATGGGATCGTCCGCCAGATCCCCGGATCCGTCGTCCTTATCTCCGGGCTCCAGCGTTACGAGCCGATTGAGATCGAAACGCCCGGACTCAAAGTCTTCGAATACCTCGACCATGACGGGAACCTTGATCGTCGATGCTGCCGGCATGCTCTTTGCCGCGTTGAAACCCGTGTGATAGCCGGTGTTCAGATCGAGGACGTCGAGCCCGATCGCGGCCGGAATGTGGCGAGCGGCGATCCGGACGTCGTGACTCAGCGCGGCAAACGGCGGGGGGATATCCGCAAGGGAAGGGATCGTGCACGTGATGGCGGTGCAGAGAACAAACGCCGAGATGGACGTCGCGCGTCGCAACATGGACTTCGATTTTCGGTCCGTGCGGCGCGCTGGTCCTGCCGCTTCGAGCAACGGGGGGCCGAGCCCGCCGAATCGAAACCTCCGCCGTCGTGAGTACGACGCTCTCTCCCGTACGGCGCGTCGACATCGTCGGCGTTCCCATGGATCTGGGTGCGAGCCGGCGCGGCGTCGACATGGGCCCGTCGGCCGTCCGCTACGCCAAACTGCATGAAAAATTGCGCGGCCTTGGCATCGAGACCATCGTGGACCGCGGCGACCTTCCCGTGCCGATCCGTGAGTCGGCCAACTCCGAGGACGCCTCTGCGAAATTCTTCACGGTGATCTCGTCGGTCTGCCACGATCTCGCTTTGCTGGTCGAGCAGGCGGTGAGCGCGGGCGGATTGCCGATCGTGCTCGGCGGCGACCACTCGATCGCTATGGGGACGCTGACCGGGCTGACGCGCGCGTACGGATCACCGCCCGGGCTCGTCTGGGTGGACGCGCATGCCGACATCAACAGCCCGTCTAGCTCGGCGACCGGCAACGTGCATGGCATGCCGCTGTATTTCGCCCTGAAAAACGGCTTCGCGCTGCCGGAGCGCAGCGTGCAGATCGGGCTTCGCGACGTTGACGCGGACGAGAAGCGCATTCTGCGCGAGTTCGGCGTAAAGGCCTTCACGATGACCGACGTGGACAAGCGCGGCATGATGCACGTGATGGACGACGCGCGCGCGATCGCCGGCGCCGACGCGCATCCGATTCACGTCTCGTTCGACATGGACGCTATCGACCCGAGCGAAGCGCCCGGCACCGGCACGCCCGTGAAGGGCGGCCTGAGCTATCGCGAGGCCCACCTCGTCATGGAGATGCTAGCCGACAGCGGCCAGCTCGGCTCGATCGAGATGGTCGAGATCAACCCAATCTTTGACACGCGCAATCAGACGGCGTCGCTCGCCGTCGGCCTGATCTGCTCGGCCCTCGGCAAATCGATAATGTAGCGTCGCGCTTGACAAAGGGAGGTCAGGACGACATCGGGAGAGTTCTACAACTTGATCGTTGCGATGCCCGTGCAGGAAATGCCGCCGCCGCACACCGCGGGATCCCAGCTCGCATCGGCGAGCATCGAGCGGATGCGCGTTTCGATTTGCGGATCGATCGGCGGCTGGAACTCGATATTCTGCGTGCGTCCGTCGTCGCCGACGGTGACCAGCAGCGTGACGTGCACGTTCAGTCCGTCGAGCTGCTTGCGGATGCTAG
The DNA here is from genome assembly GCA_963722595.1 of Vulcanimicrobiota bacterium. Lineage (GTDB taxonomy): Bacteria > Vulcanimicrobiota > Vulcanimicrobiia > Vulcanimicrobiales > Vulcanimicrobiaceae > Cybelea. The sequence goes on from CAVRNN010000001.1 coordinate 1,707,880, forward strand.
GATCCAGCACCGGCACGGGCTGCTCGGCGCCGAATGGGAGGTAGCCGCCGGTCTGCCGCGCGCCTTCGCTCGCGACCGTGCGGGTCAGCGGCGACGGGGTCACGTTCGGCGCCCCCGCGCCGCCCTCGCGTGCCGCACCCGCCTGCGGCACGGTAGCCACCGCGGGGGCGGCGGGCGCGTCGGTGGCGACGGGGCGATGCGGCGACGCGTGCCGGCTCGGCGATCGCGCGACGAGATGAAGATTCTTGGTGTACGTCAGCCTCGGGGTGAGGCTGTGCTGCGGTGCGGCCGCCCGCGGCGGAGGCTGAACTGCGCGCGGCCGCACGATCTGGATCCGCAGCACATGTGTGAAGCTGATCGTTTCGACCGGCACGTTCGCCGCGCTCGTCCAGACCAACGCCGGAATCGCGAGCGCCGCGAGCAGGTGAATCCCCACCGACGCGAGCGTTGCCCGACCCATGCGAGTCTGAGGCCCGAGCGCTGCCGTCATAATCGAAAAGCTCCCTTTCGGGTTCAACGTGCAACCGCCCCGGTCCGTGACCCCTCTTTGGGGCCGTGAGCCCGTATTCAAAGAAGAATCTCGAGCACTTGGCGCGCTTGGCCCGGCGATCGCCGGCGCGCGAGCCGGTCGGTATACCGTCCCTCCCGAAGGGGCCGTTCGAAATCGTCTACGCGGACCCACCCTGGCCGTACTATGGCAGCCCGATCAAGGATGCCGCCGCGGGAAAGCACTATGCGCTGATGTCGCAGGAGGCGCTGGCGAAGCTCCCTGTGCGCGACATCATGACCAAGCGTGCGGCGCTCTTCGTGTGGGCGACCGGGCCGCGCCTGCACCTCGCGCTGGAGCTCGTCCAGCGATGGGGCCTGCACTTTCGCGGCGTGCTCTACGTCTGGGTCAAAACGAACCGGCGCGGCGAGATCATTCGCGGGCAAGGCGTCGCCCCGACGTTCACGAAACCGACGACCGAATTCGTCCTCGCGGCGACGACGACGCCCACGGGTCGGCCCTTTCCGTTACAGGACCTCGCGCAAGCTCAGGTCGTGCTGCACCCGCGCTCGGAGCATAGCCGCAAACCCGCAATCTTTCGAGCGATGATCGAAGAGCTCTGCGGCAAGCGTTCCCGCATCGAGCTGTTCGCGCGCGATTCGGCTCCGGGCTGGGCTTCGTGGGGAGCGGTGACTACCTGACGATCGTCGCTGCGACGACCGCGCCGCACAGCGTTGCGGCGAAATTGACTGCATCGTTCCCCATCCAGCCGAGTCCGCGCCGCAGTAGCGTGGCGCTGCCGCACTCGTGGCGCAACGTCTCGCAATCGCGTGCGCACTGCGGGCAGTATCGCAGGGCCTGAAGGCTCCCGCCGAGCAACGAGTCGAACAGCGCGCCCGCGATGCCGCCGGCCGCCGAGCCGAGCAACGGCGCGAGGCCGACGGCGGCGGCGGCGAGCGCGACGCAGAGGGCTCCGCTGACCGTCGCGAGCGATCCCCAGAGCGTGACGCCTCCCGAGCGCCCGACCGCCACGGAGCGAAACGTGAGGACGGAAACCGGCGTTTGCCCGGAGCGCGTGCCGATCTCCGTTCCCCACGTGTCGGCCGAGGCAGCCGCGAACGCACCTGCGAACGCGGCCGAGAGTGGAGCGCCAAAGCGCGTCGCCAAGAGCGCGCAGCACGCGGCCACGCCGCCGTTCGCAAGCACCTGCCATCCGCTGCGGGGCGCGCCCGCCGCGCCGTGGCGCGAGAGCAGCGCAGACGGGATAAAGAACGCGAAGAGCACCGCCGCGCCGCGCCATCCCGCGGCGCCGAACACGATTGCTCCGACGCCGAACGCCGCGACCGCGCCGCTCGTCGAAAGCGCCCGCGCGCGATGCGCGATCGACGCGACGACGGCAGCCAGAGCGGTCCCGAGCAGGGCCTGCGTCATTATGGCCGAGTGAAGTATGCTTCGAGCGCGTCCAGAATTCCGGTGGTCGTGTAAACGGAGGCGACGACGTCGACAGGGAGTCCCGCGGCAGTCGCCGCCTCGGCCGTGATCGGCCCGATGCACGCGACACACTTGCCGCGCGCCGCCGCCGCCGCGTCGTTCGCACCGAGTAGCGTGGCGAAACCGCGTACGGTGCTCGCACTCGTGAACGTCAAAACGTCGGCGCGCGCGACCTTCGTAGCGAAATCGGGATCGCGCGGAACGACGGTCTTGTATGCGGCAACGACTGCAACGTGCCGTCCCGCCGCCTCGAGCGCGCGCGGCAACACGTCGCGCGCCTCGCTCGCGCGATAGAGCAGCACGCGGTCGCCCGGACGCGAACGCTCGATGACGGCGTCGGCGACCTCTTCGCTGACGAACTTCGCGGGAACTAAATCGGCGCGAATGCCGTGGCCCTCGAGCCGCTCCGCGGTGCGTTCGCCGATCGCCGCCACTAATGCGTTTGCGAGCGCGCGCGCGTCGGCGCCGCGCGCGGCGAGCCGATCGAAGAACGCGTCGACGCCGTTGCTCGACGTGAACACGATCCACGCGAAGGATGCGAGCTCGCCGATCACGTCCTCCGCCGCGTGCGGATCGTCGGGCGGCTCGATCGCGATCGCCGGCGCCGCGATCGGCTCGGCCCCGCGCTCGAGCAGTGCCCGCGCGAACGCGTCGGACTGCCGGCCCGCGCGCGTGATCAGCACGCGTTTGCCGAAGAGCGCGCCGGTATCGAACCAGCGCAGCGCGTTGTGCAGACGGGCGACGCCGCCGACGACGACGACTGCGGGCGACCCGAGCTTCGCATGCGCGACCTCGGCGGCGATCGTGCGCAGCGTCCCCGATACGCTTCGCTGGCTCGGGCGCGTGCCGTCCTGTACGACCGCGACGGGCGTCGCCGCGTCGAGCCCATGCGCGATCAGCTGCGCGGCGATCTCGCCCAGCGTAGCCGTCGCCATCAAGAGCACGAGCGTGCGCTGCGGATCGGCCAGCTTCGCCCAGTCGAGTGCCGGCGCGGACTTCGTCGGATCCTCGTGCCCAGTGACCACCGTGAACGACGCCGCGTGCTCGCGGTGCGTCACCGGTATGCCGGCATACGCGGGCGCCGCCACGGCGGAGCTGATTCCGGGAACGACGCCGAATGCGACACCGGCCTCGCGCAGCGCCTGCGCCTCCTCGCCGCCGCGCCCGAACACGAACGGGTCGCCGCCCTTCAAGCGCACGACGCGCTTTCCCGCGCGAGCCTTCTCGATCATCAGGCGCTCGATCTCGTCCTGCGGCAGCGCGTGCGCGCCGCGGCGCTTGCCGACGAAGATGCGCTCGCACTGCGGCGGAGCGAGCGCGAGGATCGCGTCGGCGACGAGCGCGTCGTAGAGCAGCACCTCCGCGCCGCGTAGCAGCTCGGCGGCCCGTAACGTCAGCAGGCCCGGATCGCCCGGGCCTGCGCCGACGAGATGCACCTTTGTGTTCATCACGAAGACACGGAGTCGTCTTTGATCGTGTCGAGCTCGAAAAGCTCGTCGAGCAGACGCGCGGTCGAGAGCGCCTGCTCTTTGTCGAGCGTCGCCTTCTCGCGGATGCGGAGAATCGCGGAGTGCAGCAGCTTCGAGACGATCGTCATCGTCGTTCCGGCGATCAGCATGCGCTCGCGCTCGCCCAGCTCGGGGCAGCGCGCGAGCAGGCGCTCCAGCTCCGCGGCGCGGATCGACTCGGCCTTGGTCGTCAGCCGCGCGATCACGGGCACGGCGACGCGCGAACGATACCAGTCCTCGAAGCGATCGACGTGTTCTGCGATGATCTCTTCCACCGCCGGGATCGCCTCGCGGCGCAGTTCCAGGCGCTCGTTGACCAGCGCCTTCAGCCCGTCGATATCGACGAGCGCCACGTTCGGCACGCACGTCACGGCGGGGTCGGCATCGCGCGGCACCGCGATGTCCACGATGAAGAGCGGACGTTGCGGACGGCGCTCCATGGCCGCGCGCACGCGCGGCTCGCTGAGCACGAAATGGGACGCGCCCGTCGAGGCGACGACGACGTCGGCTTCTGTCAACGCGTCCACGAGTCCCGGCATCTCGACCGCCTCGCCGAAGCCCGCGTCGGCGACGAGATCGCGCGAGCGCGACATCGTCCGATTCGCGACGATCACGCGCCCCGCGCCTTCCTGACGCAGCCGCTTGACCGCGGTGCGACCCATTTTGCCGGCGCCGACGACGAGGATTGCCTTGTCTTCGAGCGTGCCTAGACGACACTGCGCCGCAGCGACGGCCGCGGTTGCGATCGAGGCCGACGCGCCGCCGATCTGGGTCTGCGCACGCGCCGTCTTGCCGGCGGCGAGCGCGTCGCGAAAGAGGCGATGCAGCGTGCGCCCGAGCGATTTCGCCTGCGTCGCGGCCACGTACGCGTCCTTGACCTGGCCGAGAATCTCGGCCTCGCCGATTAGCATCGAATCGAGGCCGGTGCAGACGCGGAAGAGATGTTCGACAGCCCGATGTCCGAGATGCGTGTAGAGATACGACTCGAGGTCGTAGCCCGTCGCGCCGTGGCGAAAGTTCGAGAGGAACGACTTGACCTGCGCGACGCCGCGCTCGTAGTCGTGGAGCTCGGCGTAGATCTCGAGACGCCCACAGGTCTGAAGCATGACGGCCTCTTGCACCGCCTCGTAGTCGCGCAGGGCGACCAGGGCTTCAGCCATCCGCGCCGCCGGGAACGCGTGGCGTTCGCGCACTTCGACCGGCGCGGTGTGATGCGAGAGCCCGACGCAGGCGATCGGCATCAGCGAGCCTGCGCCGCCATGAGCTGCGAGAGCGACGCGTCCGCCGCGGCAACGGTCCGGGCTATCTCTTCCTCCGTATGCGCAGTCGACACGAAATTCGCCTCGAAGGGCGACGGAGCGAGATAGACGCCGTGATCGAGCATTGCACCGAAATACTTCGCGTAGAGCGTTCGATCCGACTGGTGAACGCTCTGCAGATCCGTGACGGGCTCGCTCGTGAAGTACATCGTAAATATCGAACCCGCACGGTTGCAGGCGTGTTGCACGCGGTGCTCGGTCATCACCGCGTCCAACCCGTCGGTCAGCCGCTGCGTCAGCACGTCCAAGCGGTCGTAGAGCGGCGCATCGGCGGCGATGATTCCCAGGGTCGCGAGGCCCGCAGCCATCGCGATCGGATTGCCGGAGAGCGTTCCGGCCTGATAGACCGGTCCGTCCGGCGAGAGTTGCGCCATCACGTCTGCGCGACCGCCGAACGCCCCAACCGGCAAGCCGCCGCCGATGATCTTGCCGAGCGTCGTGAGATCCGGTGTGATGCCTTCCCTGGCTTGCGCGCCGCCGCGCGCCACGCGAAAGCCGGTGATCACCTCGTCGAAGATGAGCAGCGCGCCGTTCTCGCTGCACAGCTCGCGCAGGCGCGGCAAGTAGCCGCGTCGAGGCAGCACGAGCCCCATGTTCGCCGGATAGGGCTCGACGATCAGGGCTGCGATCTCTCCTTGATTCATTTCGAAGGCGCGCTCGATCGCCGGGACGTCGTTGAACGGCACGACGACGGTGTCGCGTGCCGTTCCCGCCGTCACGCCGGGCGAGTCGGGCGTGCCGTGCGTCAAAGCCCCGGAACCCGCCGCGATCAAAAACGAATCGGCGTGTCCGTGGTAGCAGCCGGCGAACTTGACGATCTTCGAGCGGCCCGTGAACCCCCGCGCCAGCCGTGCCGCGCTCATCGTCGCCTCTGTCCCGCTGGACACGAAGCGAATCCGCTCGATCGACGGCATCATCGCCGCGATGAGCTCTGCGAGCACGCTCTCGAGCTCGGTCGGCGTCCCGAAGGACGTCCCGCGCGTCGCGGCGTTGGCGATTGCGCGGGTTACGGCGGGGTGCGCGTGCCCGAGCAGCAGCGCGCCCCACGACATCACGTAGTCGAGGTATTCGTGACCGTCGAGGTCGTACAGCGTCGCACCCGAGCCGCTCTTCATGAAGATGGGCGAGAGCCCCACGGCGCCGAGCGCGCGCACCGGCGAATTTACGCCGCCCGCGATGACGGCGCGCGCCCGCGCGAACGCCGAAATCGATCGCTCCAGCTTCATCCACTCACCGCCGCGCCCGCGACGTCGCTCGGGCGGTTGACGTTGTGGAAATAATTCGCCTCGATCCGAACGAAGCGCGCCGCGACGCGCTCGACGAGGTCGTGCATCGCCGCCTTGCCGTCGCGCCGCAGCCTTGGGTCTTCGCGCACGACCGCGGCCCGATCGTACAGCGCGGCGAGCGGCTCGATGCGCTCGTCGTGCACGGGGACGACGGCCTCGTCTCCCGGGCGCCACGCCACCAGCAGTTGCCGGAGCACCGACGCATCGAGTCGCGGCTGATCGGCCGCGACCGCGAAGCAGCGCTCGGCGCGGATCCGATCGCAGGCGGACGCGAACGCGCGCAACGGGCCGCCGCCCGGCTCGCGATCGATCAAGAGCGCTGCGTCGAGCCGCGCGTCGACGTCGGGCGAGAATCGTTCCTTCGCGGCGACGTAGATCGGCAGTCCTGTCGCTCGCAGGTTCCGGTAACAGTGCAGGATCATCGGCTCTCCGTCGATCGGCGCTTCGAGCTTTCCGGGAAAGCGCCGCGCCTCTCCGCCCGCTAGCAGCACGATGACCGTGGACTCAGCCATGCCGCCGCGCGTGCTCCTTCGCGTGGTATGTGATGACGATGTCGGCGCCGGCGCGGACGAAGGACGTCAGCGTTTCGTCGATCGCGCGCTCGCCGTCGAGCCAGCCGTTGGCAATGGCGGCGTGCAGCATCGCATATTCGCCGCTGACGTTGTAGACGGCGATCGGCACGTCGAAACGCTCGCGTGCCGCGCGGACGACGTCCAGGTAGGGTAGGCCCGGCTTGATCATCACGATGTCGGCGCCCTCGTCGACGTCGAGCGCCACTTCCCGCAGCGCCTCGCGCGCGTTCGGAGGATCCATCTGGTAGCCGCGCCGGTCGCCGAAACGCGGCGCCGATCCCGCCGCCTCGCGAAACGGTCCGTAGAACGCGGACGCGTACTTCGCGCTGTAGGCCATGATCGCGACGTCGCGCCAGCCCCGATCGTCGAGCGCCGCGCGGATCGCGCCGACGCGGCCGTCCATCATATCGGACGGCGCGACGACGTCGGCCCCGGCCCGCGCGTACGTGAGGGCGATGCGCGCGAGGAGCTCGACGGTCGCGTCGTTGTCCACGTTGCCACCGGCCTCGAGGATTCCGCAGTGGCCGTGATCCGTGTACTCGCACGCGCAGAGATCCGTGATGACGAGCATGTCGGGGAGGCTCGCCTTGATCTCGCGGATCGCGCGCTGCACGATGCCGTCGGCGTCGTAGCTGCCGGATGCGATCGCGTCCTTGCGCGCGGGAACGCCGAAGAGCAGCACGCTTTTGATCCCGAGCGCGAAGAGCTCGCGAGCCTCGCCCACGGCGTCCTCGAGACGCAGGCGCGCGATGCCCGGCATCGCCTCGATCGGGCCCGCGTCAGCGGCGCGTTCTACGACGAAAAGCGGCTGCACGAGCTGCTCGACGTGGACGCGCGTCTCGCGCACGAGCGCGCGCACGACCTCGCCGCGCCGCAAACGGCGCGGGCGAAGGGCGATCACGGTTGTACCCCTGGTGTCGTTTCGGACGGTTTCAAGTGCGCGCAGAGTTCGATTCCGAGCGCTCGGGCCTCTTCCAGCGTGGAGACGCTGCGCTCGAGCCGCTTGCGGTAGAGCGTTCCGCTCGCGGGCGCGTAGGCCCCTTCTACGACCATTGTCGCTCCCGTGAGGTGAGCGTGGATGCCGAGGGGCGCGCTGCAGCCCGCCCGCAGCTCGCGCAGCGCAGCGCGCTCGCACTCGATGCACATCTCGCTCGTCGAATCGTTCGCGGCGGCATGCAGGGTCTCGGCAAGACGATCCTCGTCGGAGCGCGTCTCGACAGCGAGCGCGCCTTGGCCGGCGGCCGGCACGACCTGTTCGACGGGGAACGGCACGACGTACGCCGACCGCAGGCCGAGCCGGTTCAGTCCCGCCATCGCGAGGACGATCGCATCGTATGCGCCGTCCTCAAGCTTGCGCAGGCGCGTGTCGACGTTGCCGCGCAGGTTTTCGTATCGCAGGTCAGCGCGGAGCGCCGCGAGCAGCGCGTGCCGCCGCGGACTGGATGTGCCGACGACGGCGCCCGGAGGAAGGGATTCGAAGCTCCCATAGCGCGCGCTGCAGAAGGCATCGCGCGGATCCTCGCGCCGAGTGATCGCCGCGATGCGCATGTCCTGTGGAAGCGTTCCCGGAAGATCCTTGCACGAATGCACGGCATAGTGGGCGCGCCGCGCGCGCAGCGTCTCCTCTAATTCCTTGACGAAGACGTTGACGCCGCCGAGCTGATCGATGGGGCGTTCGCGGTCGCGGTCACCCTGCGTCGTGACGCCGAGGATGCTCGTGACGATGCCGCGCTCGGCGAGACGCGCCGCGACGAAGCGGGTCTGGACGGCTGCAAGCCGGCTGCGCCGCGTTGCGCAGACGAGCGTCGTCTCCGGCATCGAGGCGAGCTCGTCGACGGGACGTTCCGCAAGTGCGCGCAGGATCGGCGCGCGCTCGTTTATGGGGAACCCCTCCTTCACGTATCCGCGCATGCGCGCGAGCGTCCGTAACGCCTCCCCGTATTGCGGACCGAGGCCCGCGGCCAACTCTCGAACGACCCGCGCCGCGAAAGCGGGCGCGTTGCCGCACGTATCGACGCTGATCGCGAGGTCGCCGATTCGCATCGTCGCGGCCATCGTGAAATCACCGTCGCCGAGACTCGCCGCGTCGCATGCCAGTATGCGGAACGCACGAGCGTCGGCGACCACGCGCGCATTGAGGTCGCCGTCGTTCGTCGCCGCTATCGCGAGCGCCGCGCCGTCGAGGTCGCTGCTCGTGTATGCGCGCTGCGCGCACTCCCCGCCGTTTTCGGCGAGCACGGCGCGCAGACGATCGTCGACGTGCGGCGCCACGACGAAGATTGGAAAACCGGCGGCGACAAGTGATTGGGCCTTACGCGCGGCGACGGCGCCTCCGCCGACGATGACGGCGCGACCACCGTTTGGCCGCAGAGAGATGGGCAGCATTCGAACGCACAAAGAGTTCCGCGCCCGGCGGTCAAAAACCGCCTTTCGTGCTGCGTTCGCAAGCTTCGCAAGGTCCTACCCGCGCCGCGATCGTCGGTGCGGTCGTCGCGGCCCTTGCGACTTTGCCGGGATTGGGCGTCGGCACGCTGTGGGACAACAGCGAGACGGCCTACGGCGAGGTCGCTCGCGAGATCCTGCTGACGCATAACTGGATCGTCATGCATCTCAACGGCGTGCCGTACTTCGTGCAGCCGCCGCTCTATTTCTGGGCCGGCGCCGTGTTCTCGCTGCTTTTCGGCCATCCGACGGCGTTCGCGCTGCGACTTCCTTCCGCGCTCGCGACGATCGCGCTCTCGGCGCTCACCGGCTACGCCGTCGCGCGGCAAGCGGGAACCCGCGTCGGCGCGTACGCCGCTGTAATCCTATCGACGTGTCTGATGCAAACGGTGATCGGGCGGCTCGCGATCATGGACGCGCTACTCGACTTGGCGGTCGCGATGACGATCTTCTGGTGGTTTCGCGGCTTGGAAACCGGCCGCGACCGCTACCACGTCTATGGCTGGATAGCCGCAGGGGGCGGCTTCCTCGCCAAGGGCCTCGTCGCGCCGGCGGTCGCGCTGCTCGTCATCGTACCGTACTATTTCTGGAATCGCCGCTGTGAACCGACCCCCATGCCGTCCGCGCGAGCGTGGATCGTGGGCCTGCTGGCATTCGCTTTCATCGCCGCGCCGTGGCCGCTCGCGCTGATCGTCCACTACCGGCTGTTTCCGCTCGAGAAGCTGATCGGTGAATACACGATCGGCCGCTACACTGGCGTCGTCGAAAATCAGTCGGGCCCCCTCTGGTACTACGTGCCGGTGATCATCCTCGGCTTCTTCCCGTGGATTGCGTTTGTGCCGATGGCCATCGTCAACGCCGTCACGCAGCTTCGCGCCGGCATCTCGCAAGACCGGCAGATCGCTCGGCTCATGCGGCTCTCCATCGTGTGGATCGTGATGCCGCTGCTGTTCTTCAGCTTCGCGCGGACGAAGCTGCCGAATTACGTCGCGCTGGAGTTCCCGGCCCTGGCGGCGCTCACCGCCCTGTACTTCGAGGCCGTCGTGCGCAGCGCGCGGACCCGTTCGGCAGTGATCTCCGCCGCCATCGTACCCGTGACGATCGGCGCGCTGGCGGTCGCGATATGGCTTTTCACGCGCAACAACCGGCTCGCGGGCGAGGTCGCGCTCGCGGTGCCGCCGCTGCTCGGAATGGCGATCGCGATCTTTGCGGGCTCGCTGTTGACCGCGTTGCTGGTCGCGCGGCCGGCACGGGCGCGCGCGGCGCCGTACGCGCTCGCCTTCGCCGCGATCATCGGAGCGGACGTGCTGGCCGTCACGGTGCTGCCGCACGCGGAGGCGTTCAAACCGGTGCCGCGGCTGGCCGCCGTGATCGAGCGCAAGCATTGGCCCGGAGACGTCGTCGCCATCTCCGGAGTTTCGGGCGGCAACGCGTTGCTGTTTTACACGCAGCCCGTCGTGCGCGTGCTCGCGCCGCCAGGTGGAAGCGATCCTCAGAACGACGGCATGGATCCGCGGGCGGTCATCTGCGCTGCACCGCGAGCGTGGGTCGTCGTGCCTGCCGCTCGCGCGATGGCGGATCCGACGTACGGTCGCGGCCGCCGGGTCGTGGCGGTCGACCGCAAGGCCGCGCTGTTACTTTACGACGGCCCGCGCTGCCGCTAAATGAGGGCCTCCCTAGGGTTTGTAGCCTGAAACCTGCGCTTCGTTCACGGCCGATGCGTGGTTGTTCCCGAGCGATCCGCGGATGTACGTGATGACGTCGGAGATGTCTTTATTCGAGAGCGTACCCTTCCACGCGGGCATCTGTCCGTTGTAGGTCTGGCCGTTGACGGAGATCGGCCCGTGGAGTCCGCCCAGCACGATGCCGATCACCTTGTTGGGATCGCCGGTCACCGTCGGGTTGTTCGCGAGCGGCGGGAACGAGCCGGGCAATCCCTGGCCCCCAGCGCCGTGGCAGCTCGCGCAGTTTGACGTGAACACCTTCGCGCCGTTGCCGTTGGTTGCCGAGGCTTGGGTCGTCGAGCTGCCGGAAGTCGCGGCCGTGACGCTGCCGGGCGAACCGCCCGGCGGCAGCGTCGCGGCCTGAGCGCTCAGTACGACGGATTCGGGCGGCGACGCCGGGGCGGCGGCCTGTTTGATCATCGTCGTCGCCTGTGCGTAGATGCTCAGTCCGATGATGACGCAAACGACGATCGTCGTTACCCATAGCAAACGTGCGCGCGCGGCGAAGCTTCGCGTGCGGCTGCGATCGAGCCACGGAAGCAGCAGCACTATCAGCAGAAAGATCGTCGGAACGATGATCGTTGCGATCAGCTCCATGCTGATCGTCAGCGGACCGAGACGAACCTCCGGCGGGACGATCGCGAGCAGACCGAACAGCGACAAGAAATACCACGCGGGATACGGCACGAAGAACTTCGTCGGATCCGCCTTCTGGTCGAGATACGGCGGGAAGGCAAACGCGAGGAAGCAGATGATGATGAAGACGATGAGCGAGAACGCCCCATCCATGAAGAACTGATCCGGCCAGAAGCGTCCCGGGCGCAGCGTACGCCGGTCCTCGACCACCGGTCCGGCCGACCCGTTATGGCGGAAGATTGCCAAGTGCGCTCCCACGAGCAGCACCAAGACCGCCGGCATCAGCCATACGTGCAGTCCGAAGAAGCGATTGATCGTCGCCGTTCCCATGGAGCCGCCGCCCTGCGCGATGTGCTGCAGCACCGGGCCGAGCACCGGCGCCAAGCCCGTGATGTTCAGCGATACCTGCGACGCGAAGTACGCATCCATGTCCCACGGCAGCAGGTAGCCGGTGAGTCCGAGCACGAGCGTCACGAGCAAGAGCAGCACGCCTACGACCCACTGGAGCTCGCGCGGCGATTTATATGCACCGAAGATCAACACTTGCAGCAGGTGCAGGAAAACGAGGGCGATCATCGCGGACGCGCCCCAATAATGCACGGCGAGCAAGAAGTGCGTGTACGGGTTCAGATACATCGCCCGCGTCGATTCCCACGCGGTCGCCGCCGACGGCGCGTAGAAGAACGTCAGGAAGATTCCGGTGACGATCTGCACGATCATCGCGAAGAGCGTGGCGCTCCCGAAGACGTACCAATAGCTGGCACCACCGGGAACGTCTTCCGTCAGGAAGTCCTTCGTCATCGAGACGAAGCCGGTGCGTTTTTCGATCCAATTCAACATGGTCGCTACCCTATGCCTGATACGACACGACGATGCGGTTGGGCGTGTTCGACTGATAGATGATCCACGTTACCTCGGCCGCCCCGTTCTGTTCGCGGAGCGGCAGCGGATCCAGGCCGCGCGGAGCGGGGCCGGCGATGTGGGTGCCGTCGAAGGTGTACTGCGAACCGTGGCAGGGGCACATGAACCGGTTCTGCGCGTCGCTCCAGTTGTAGTAGCAGCCGAGGTGCGGACAGATCGGGCTGAAGACGACGAAGCCCATGTTGACGACCGGATAGTCCACGTCGGCCTTGCCGCCGGACTGGTTGAAGATGTCCGGTCGCGCCGCCTGGAATTTCGCGGGATCGATCTTGATGCCCCAACAGTACTCGGGGACGGACTGCTCGGGCAGGTAAGCGTCGGTGAACTTCAGCGTGAACGTCATCTTGACGGGCTTATCGGTCGCCTTCTGTAGCAGATCCAACTCCTGGCTGGAGAGCGGGGACCAGCTGCCCGCCGACGAGTTCTTCGGCGGAAGCAGGGAACCGATGATGGGGATGGCCAGCACCACGCTGACGATGCCCCCGATCGCGATCGTGGCGTTCGCCATGAAGGTGCGCCGGCTAACCTCCAGCGGATCGGTCGGAGCGTCGTGCGCGCTCAACGGCGCGCCGGCGGCGCTATGGGAAGCGCCCGCGTTCGAGTCAGACAAGTTCGTTCTCCTGCAAGAGCCAGGCGATTGACCGCAGCCTCATTTGGCGGAATTGTAAACCCGCCCTCCACCTCTCCGCCAGGACGAAACTCTGACCGGACCGCTCCGGCAGGCTCCGGGCGCCGGATCAAACCTTATAGCTGTGCAGGCCCGAAATCCAAATGTTGACGCCGAGGTAGCAAAAGATGATGGAAACGAAGCCGATGACGCTGACCCAATTCGTGCGCAGGCCGCGCCAGGCGTGTCGCGTGTGCAGGTGCATGTACGCGAGATAAATGATCCACGAGAACAGCGCCGCCGTCTCCTTCGGATCCCACTGCCAATACGCGCCCCATGCCTCCTTCGCCCACATCGCGCCCGTGATGATGCCGATCGAGATGAGCGGCAGGCCAATCGCGACAGCGCGATACACGATCACGTCGAGTTGTGGCAGGCTTGGGAGCGCGCTCAGCCACGTTGCGACCGGGCTCCCCGGCCGTGCCGGCGCGGCGTAGTACTTGAGCAGATAGACGCACGAGAAGACGAAGGCTACGAGAAAGGCCGCGTACGACGAAACGACGATCGGCACGTGGATCTTCGCCCAGTACGATTGCAGCGACGGCACCGGCGGCATCGTTCCCTCGTACCAGGTCACCCCGTAGGCGAGGAAGATCGCGGCCAGCGCGAGCACGAACCCGCCCGCAAACCAGAGCCGGTAGCGAAACGCGAACCCCACGTAGATCGCGACCGACATCGCCGAGAAGAGCGACAGCGACCCGTACAAGTTCAGCAGCGGCCACACGTGCGTCAGCTCGAATCGGACGACCAACTGGACGAACTGGGCAACGCAGCCGATGATCGCGAGCGGAATGCCGACGTCGCGAAGCCAGGTCACGCGCGAGAAGAAGTAGACCAGCAGCGCAAGCGCGCCCAGCGTGTACGCACCGAGGGCGACGGCGATTAGGGCTTCGTCGGGCGCCATGAGCCCTCCAACGATACCATCAACCGTGAGAACTCGCCCTGAAAAACGTCGTATCCTTTGACCGTCGTGGCGGCCGCGCCGACGCGAGCGCGGTTCGGGCCGTCCTCGTCCACCCGCAGGTAGAGTCGCGCCGGCAGCAGATAGAAGGAAATCACGAGGCCCGCAAGCAGCACGAACGCTCCTATTCCGACGAGCGGAACGCCGGGGTCGTTACGGTACTGAAAGCCGCTGTACAAGACGTAGCGTTGGGGGACGACACGCCATCCATCGCCGAGATCGATCCAGGTGTGCAACGGCACGAGCGCCTCGCCCAGTGCGGCGCCGGCCTGCGAGACGCCCAGTACGACAGCCGGATCGTTCACGCGCGGATCGGGGGTCGGCATCCCGCTCTGCTTGTCGACCGTCGGCGCGAAGCGATCGTAGAGCACGGTACGCTGCGTGCCCGGCACGTCGAACGACTCGCCCTCGACGTACGTGCGGTTCGAGAGCGCCGCGTCGCGCTTGCCATTTCTGGTTACGAGAAAACGCATGCCAAAACCGTAGCTGGCCTGATAGTAAAGCGTTCCGTCGATGTCGATCGGATGATTGACGCGCACCATCATCCGCTTCAGGACGCCGTCGTTGCCCGTCACCGTGACGCGCGAGACATAGTCGACCGGCTGATAGACCATGCCGCTCTTCGTCATGATCGGCGCGATTCGGTACGCGAAGTCGTCGAGCCGAATGAGCGCGTGCGTCTGTGAAACTTGCACCGTCTCACCCCTCAGAATGGCCAGCTCACCCGAGAAGCCGCGCGCCCAGTAGAGCGTCGTTCCGGCCGCGATGATGACGAATCCGGCATGCGCCACGAGGACGCCGCGGCGCGCCCAGTCGTGTTTGTCGGCGAAGCTCCACTCGACGCCGCCGAAGACGCGCTCGCGTATGCGCCAGCCGCGAGAAGCGAAGAATTGCTCGAGACGGCACCGAACGTCGGCAGCGCCGCCCGAAACCTCGAACGTCGCGTGGAGCGGAATCTTCTCGACGGTGACCGGGCGCAGCGGCGGAAGCCGCGCCGGAATGACGCGCTTGAACGTGCATACCGCAAGCGAGAGCAAGATCAGTCCGATGATCCCGACGTACCACGGCGAGTGGTAGATGTTGTCGAAATCGAGCCGAAGGATGGCCCGCGCGATCGGCGCCGCATAACTCTGCATGTACGCGCTGGGGTCCTGTCCCTGATCGACGACCACGCCGATCAGCGTGAGGAGTCCCCACCCGACGAAAAGGGAAACGGCAAACAGCACGTTGCCGAACGTGCGCACGAAATCGCCGTACGCGTTGCGTACCGCTGCCGTCACGAAGTCGGCTCCAGCCTGTCGAAGGACCAGCGTCGCTCGAGCGGCAGAATGAGCCAAATCGAGAGTTCGTAGAGTGCATACATCGGCACCGCGAGCAATGCCATCGTCAGCGGATTCCCGTCGGGCGCCGCGATGCCGCCGGCGACGAAGAAGCCGAAGAGCGCGTGGCGCCGGTATCGCATGAGCGAGCTCGAGCTGACGATGCCCAGCCGAGCGAGGCCTACGAGCACGATCGGCGTCTGAAAGACGATCGCGAACAGCGCGAATAGCACGATGACGAAGTTCAGCGTCGAGGCGACGCCGAACGTGGGCGTTGCGACGGCGTTCGTGATGTGGATGAGCGCCGCGATCACCCGCGGTATCACGATGAAGTGCGCGAAAGCAATGCCGGCGGCAGCCAGTAGAAACGACGGCAGGATGAACGCGTAGACCATGCGCCGCGTCCGCGGGTGGATCGCCGGCACGACGAAGAGCCAGAGCTGCTGCAGCAGCACCGGCAGTCCGATGACGATCCCGCCGACGACCGAAAATTTGAACTCGGTGAAGATCACGTCGGCGGGACCGAACGCGTGCAGTTGGATCCCGCCGAAGTATTCTCGCATCATCCAGCGGATGACGAACTGCGACGGCCAGAAAAGGAGCACGGCGATGGCGCCTACGGTTGCGACGGCGATGAGCAGACGATTACGGAGCTCCCGCAGGTGCTCCGTGAACGGCATCTCCTTCTGATCCCACGTCGCCTCGTCGTCGGCGTTGCGCGGCGGGCGCTGAGCGAGCATCCTGCGCGGATTGCGCCGCTACGAGCTCGGCGTGCCCGACCCCGGCGTGGGCGGCGGAACGGCCTCGCCAGAGATCGAGCCGATCTCGACGTTGTCCATTACGTCGGCGTTCGCCGAGGCGGCCCGCTGGCGCGCCTGTTCGCGCGCCTTGGCTGCGGCCTCGTCGGCCTCGGCCTGTCCGGCCAGGAATTCCTTCTTGGCTTGCCCGGCGCTACGCGCGAGCTTGGGAAGCTTTTCCGCTCCGAAAAGCAGCGCACCGACGATCAGGATGCCGATAATGATCGGCGCGTCGATGATTGCGAGAAGCGGGTCTGCGGTCATGATGCTAGGGCCTCCGTGAGTTTCACGAGCTCCTTTTTCGCCGCGCAGGTATCAATCGGCTCTAAGGCCGCCTTGGCCCGGGCGACGAACTGAGCGATCTTCTCGCGCGTGGCGGCCACTCCACCCGCGCGAGCAATCGCTTCGACGATGGCCGGAATCGCGTCTTTGGAGCCGTCGTCGTAGAAGCGGCGAACTAGCGAGCGGAAGTTTCCGTCGCCGGACGCAAGTGCGGCGATCAGCGGCAAGGTCGTCTTGCGCTCCGCGAGGTCGTTCGCGGCGGGTTTGCCGAGCGAGCGTTCGTCGGCGGTGACGTCCAATAGGTCGTCCCGCATCTGAAACGCGATGCCGAACGCTTCTCCGAACCGCTGCAGCGCCGCGACTTCGCGCGGTTCGCCGCCTCCCAAGATGGCGCCGCACGTCGCGGAGGCCGCGAAGAGCGCCGCCGTCTTCTTGCGCGCGATCTCGACGTAGGTTTCGATCGGAAGTTCGAGGTTCCCCAGCGCCTGGAGCTGCAGCACCTCGCCGTCGCAGATATCCGCGAGCGTTGCCGAAAGCACGTTGGGAATCGGATGCGGATAGTGCATCGTGACGTTCTTGAAGATCCACGCGAACAGGTAATCACCCGCGAGCACGCTCACGCGGTTTCCATAATCGACCGCCGTCGCATTGACGCCGCGGCGCGTTCGGGCGTTGTCGACGACGTCGTCATGGATCAGCGTCGCAACGTGAATGAGCTCCATATATGCGGCAAGATGAAGGTGGTCTGCGTAGTTGCCGCCGCACGCCTCCGCTGCCAGCAGCGTTATACGCGGCCGGAGCCGCTTACCCCCGGCCGCCAGCATGCGTTTGATCGCCTCGGTAATGACCGGGTTGTCGGTCGAGAACGAAGCGCGGAAAAACTGCTCGACGACCGAGTGCAGATCGTCGTACGTGCCGCACGCAGAGTCCACTAAGCTCACGTCTTCGTGCCGTAATGCACGGCAATCGCGCCGCCCATCAGTGGCAGGAAGCCGGCGTCTTTGAAGCCGGCGCGCACGAACCGCTCGCGCAGCTCCGGGGCGTTCGGGTGGTGCGTGAGCGAGTTCGGCAGATACGTATACGCCATGCGCGAGCCGCCGACGATTCCGCCCACGAGCGGGACGATGCGGTAGAAATACAGGTCGAAGATGCGCTTGAACGCGCGGTTCGGAGCCTTGCTCACGTCGAGATTAACGAAGCGGCCGCCGGGGCGTAACACGCGAAGAATTTCGCGCAGCGTGACGTCGACGTCGACGACGTTGCGCAGCGAGAATCCCATCGTTGCGCCGTCGAACGCGTCGTCATCGAAGGGCATCGACATGACGTCGCCCTGTACGAACGTCGCGGCGCGACGCGCCGCCCGCGCGCGGCGCCGTGCGCGATCGAGCATCGGCGCGCAGAAGTCGATCCCCATTACCTCAAGCGACGGATGGACCCGTAGGAGATGAAGCACCAGGTCGCCGGTGCCACAGCAGCAGTCGAGGATTCGCGTTCCCGGCTGTGGCGCGAGCACCCCGATCGCGCGCCTCCGCCAACGCTCGTCGAGGCCCCCGGTCAGCACGCGATTCGTCAGGTCGTAGCGGGGCGCGATCGACGCGAACATGTCGCGCACGAAGCCGCTCTTCGTTGCTCCGTCCGTTCGGTCGTCTACCGGTGCCGCAGTCATCGCTGATCGGCCTGCTTCCAAGCGCGGGTAGGCGCGCCCCTCTTTCGTCGTGATGGGCGACGCGATGGTCCAACTGAGCTCGCCCCGTGAGGTGTTTTCGGCGCTCGCACGCGCCGGGCAGATCGAGGTGCGGGCCTATACGCTTCACGGCCCGATTCTGGGCGCGCTCAAAGCGTCGGCAAGGCGCGGTGCGCGCGTCGTCGTAGAGCTGGAGCGCAGCCCGCACCAGGAGCCTTACGGCGGCCTGGCTCGCGAGAACCGCAGGGTCGTCGCCGAGCTTCGTGCGGCGGGCGCGGATGCGAGGCTGGGCGACCCCATACATGCAAAGTCGATCGTTGCCGATGGTACGCTCTTTCTCGATGACCGAAACTGGAACGCATCCGATCTCGTGTTGCGCGACGACGATCCCGTCGATGCCGCATCGATCCCCATGATCAAGCACGAGGCCCTTGCCGCCGAGGCGCGGCTGCTGCGCGAGGCGCGCCGCACCGACGGCGCGATCGTCGCAACCGAGTCGTTCGGCTGTTGCAATAGCGTGTATGCCGCCCTCGACGCGCTGGCCAAACACGGCGAAGTGCCGAGGCTGGTCGTCTGCGAACGCGAGCTCCGCGGAAACGCGCACGAGCGCGACGCGCTCCTAGCACTCGTCCGCGACGGCGTTCGCGTGCGCGTCAGCGCCGACACCGAGAAGCTCGCGGCCGTGGGCGGCCGCGCCTGGATCGGCTCTGCTAACGCGAGCGTCGCGTTCGGCCGCGCCGACCTTCCGGATTGGGGCCTTTGCAGTGGAAACTCGGCGATCGCCGGAGCGGTTCGAGCTCGCGTCGAGTCGGAATGGAGTCGCGCGAAGCCCCTCGTACGGTAGTACCATGCCCGCGCTCGCCGGTGTCTGGGCGGCCACGCAGCCGCCGCCTGCCGTCGTCAACCAATGGATCCAGCCTGCGAACGACCCCTGGCCGCGCTACGCGATCGCCGAGCGCCCGATCGACGAGACGATGCACTACTTCTTAGTAGTAACCGCGTCGCCCGACGGGACGCTGCGCGCTTTCGTTCGCAATCCCGAGGCCAACGTGGGCGCGTTCGTCGGGACACGGACACTCGTCGCCGAGGGCGCGTCGCTGCGGCTTCGCGCCGCCGGAAAGGCCGACATAGTGGGAAGCTACACGGCAGCTACCGTGACGCTCGACCTCCCGGGAGCAAAAGGAACAGTCTTTCACCGTCCCACCGCGGAGGAGCTGCGCTGGTTTTATCCGCGCCCGGACGCCACGTGGGCCTATCGGGAGCCGCTCGCCGGCGCGGATGGCTGGCCCGTCGCAACGCTCGCGCAGGTTGGAATGCACCTGCAGCCTATCGCCGCCGAGATGCAGGGCGTCGTATCGCAGCGGAGTCCGCAACTGACGTCGCCGTACGTCCAGAGCGTCGCCATCGCTCGCCGTGGGCGGCTCGTCCTGGATGAATACTTTTACGGCTTCGACGCCGGTCGGCCGCACGACGTGCGTTCCGCGGGCAAGAGCGTGACCACGCTGCTCGTTGGGCGAGCGATCGCCGACACCGCGCGCTTTACGCCGCAGACGACGGTGCTCGCGCTCCTATCGCCGTACGCGCCGTTCGCCTACGACGACGCGCGAAAGCAGGGCATGACCGTCGAGAATCTCATGACGATGTCCTCCGGCTTAGCCTGCGACGACAACGACGACGCATCTCCCGGCAACGAGGACACGATGCAGAGCCAGACCGCTCAGCCCGACTGGTATAAGTACACGCTCGACTTGCCGATGCAGTACGATCCGGGCACTCGGGCGGTCTACTGCAGCGCCGGCATCAACTTGCTTGGCGCGATCGTCTCGCGCGCGACCGGCATGCCGCTCGAGCAGTACTTCTACGAGCGGTTTGGTGCGCCGATGCAGTTCCGGCAGTATGGAATGTGGCTGATGCCGCCGCCGACGAACGCCGCCTACATGGGCGGCGGCGACTACTTTCGGCCACGCGACTTTTTGAAGTTCGGCCAGCTCTTCCTGAGCCACGGTACGTGGAACGGGCGGCAGGTCATCGACGACGGCTGGCTGCGCGCGTCGATCGTGCAGCGCACGATCATGAACGAAGACGCCTACGGCGAGGGCGACCGCTACGGCTACGGTTGGCATCTCGGGACGCTCGTCGTCGCGGGGAAGCGTTACGCGTTCGTCGACGCCGGCGGAAACGGCGGACAACTGCTCGTCGTGGTGCCGCAGCTCGATATGGTCGTCATGATCACCGCTGGGAACTATAACCAGTATCGCGTGTGGAAGGACTTTCTCTTTGATTTCACCGGCGCGGCGATCCGCAGCACCCTTTAGTACGTAAAGGCAAACAGCCGCCGGGCGTTGTCATCCGTGCGTGCCGCGACCTCGATAAGCGGCATGCGCAGAAGACCGGCGATGCACGCGGCCGTGTGCCCGACAAACGCCGGCTCGTTGCGCTGGCCGCGCATCGGCACGGGCGCGAGGTAGGGGCAGTCCGTCTCGAGCAGGACGTTGCCGATGCCGACGGCGCGGACGGCCTCGCGCAGGACCTCGGCGTTGGGGAAGGTGACGACGCCGCCGATCCCGAGCAACAGACCGAACTCGCCGGTGTACCTCAGCGCCTCCTCCGGCGTGCCGGTGAAGCAGTGAACGACGCCGCGCATTCCAACCGTCCACTCCTCACGCAAGATCGCGGTGAAGTCATCGAACGCATCGCGCTGGTGGAACACGACCGGCAGCCCCGCCTCGCGCGCGATTCGGAGCTGTGCGCGCAGCACGCGGGCCTGCGAGTCGCGCGGGCTGTTGTCGTAATAGTAATCGAGTCCCGTCTCGCCGACGGCAACGACGCCCGAATGGTCGAGCAGTTCACGCAGCGGAGGGCCGACGTCCGCCGGAGCGTTGCTCGCCTCGTGCGGATGTATGCCGGCGGCCGCGGCGATGCCGTACCGCTGCGCGACGGCGACCGCGAGGGCGCTGTCGGCGAGGTCTTCGCCGATCGTGAGCATCGTGGTGACGCCGGCCGCGCGAGCCCGCTCGACAACCGCGTCGCGGTCGGCGTCGAACTTGCGGTCGTGAATGTGGCAGTGGGTGTCGATCATGCCGGTGCTTCGAGCTCGATCTTCGGAAAGAGCGGCGGACCCGGCGACGTCGGCGTGTTCGCTGCGAACCTGCCCCAAAGGAGCGACGAGCTCCAATCTTCGTCGATGCTGCCCGGGCTGCCGAGCTGCCGCCACATCTCGCTCATGCGCTCCGGCATTACCGGATGGAGCAGGACCGCGAGCCACCGCAGGCCCTCGCACAAATCGTAAAGCGTCGCGTCCAGCTCTTCGGCGCGCCCGTCCTTGTGCAACGCCCACGGCTTACGCTCCTCGACGGCGCGGTTGAGCGCGGTGACCAACTCCCAGATCGACTCGAGCGCCTCGCGGAAGCGAAGGTCGAGGACCTGCTCTCTGACTTTTGCGGGCAGCGCCGCGAACCGTTCGGCGAGCTCGCTGGTGGCGGGCGTCGCCGGAACGACGCCGTCCCGGTAGCGGCGCAGCATCGAGAGCGTGCGCTGCAGCAGATTCCCGAGATCGTTGGCGAGGTCGCTGTTGTGGCGCTGCGCGATCTTTTCCTCGGAGTAGGAGAAGTCGCTCCCGAACGGAGCCTCCCGCAGCAGAAAGTAACGCATCGATCCCGCGCCGAAGCGCCGCGCGAGCGCGAACGGATCGACGGCATTGCCAAGGCTCTTGCTGATCTTCTGTCCGTCGACGGTGATCCAACCATGCGCGAATACGAGCTCCGGTGCCGCCTCGCCGATCGCCCACAAAAGCGCGGGCCAGATGATCGTGTGAAATCGGGCGATCTCTTTGCCGACGAGCTGCGTTTGCGCCGGCCACAGCGCGTGGAAGCGTGCGTCGTCCTCGCTCCACCCGATCGCCGTGATGTAATTGAGCAGCGCATCGAGCCAGACGTAGATGACGCCGCCGCCCTCGATCGGTATTCCCCACTCCAAGTTCGTCCGCGAAATCGACAGGTCGTCAAGCCCTTCGACGAGGATCGACATCATCTCGTTGTACACGCTGCGCGGCCGAACCCACTCCGGATAGCGCTCGAAGTGTTCCAGCAGGCGGTCGCGATAGGCGGAAAGCCGGAAGAACCAGTCGTCTTCCGATATCCACTGGACCTCGCGGCCGCAGGTCGGGCAGCGGCCGTCGACGAGCTTCGACTCGAGCCAAAACGTCTCGTCCTGGACGCAGTACCAGCCCTCGTATTTGCCGAGGTAGACGTCGCCTCGGTCGCGCAACAGCTCGAAGACGCGCTGTACCTTTTCCGTGTGGCGCTTCTCCGTCGTCCGGATGAAGTCGTCGTAAGCGATCTCGTACTCCGCGAAGAGTGCCTTCCAGCGGGGCACCAGCGCGTCGCACCATTGCTGCGGCGTCTTGCCGGCGGCGGCGGCGGCGTCGGCGACCTTCTGTCCGTGCTCGTCCGTGCCGGTCAGGAAGAACGCCGGCCGAAAGGTGCGCGCAGTGCGCGCCAGCACGTCGGCGACGATCGTCGTATATGCATGGCCGATATGCGGCTCCCCGCTGATGTAATAGATCGGCGTCGTGACGTAGTAGGCGCGTTCCACGATTTAACTCTGATTTATCGAGTGTTCCCGGCGCGCCTTGCGGGCGGCCGCGCGAGCGTAGAGCTGGCGGCGGTCGCCGAATCCCCGCGCGGCCAGCAGTTTCGCGACCTCGCCCACGCGCCGGCCGCTCGCGAGCAGCGCGTCGATCGCGGCCGCCGCCTCCTCGCTCCCGGCCGGCGCGGGCTCCTGCGCATAGGGCGCGATCGCGAACGCGACCTCGCCCCGCATCGGCTCGGGCAGTGCGGCCAGCACGTCCGCGGGCGCGCCCCACAGCTGCTGTTCGTGAAGTTTCGTGTATTCGCGAACGACGAAGATTCGGGCGTCGGGAGCGACCTGCGCGAGGTCGATGAGCGTCGCGCGCAGCCGTCGCGGCGACTCATACCAGATCGTCGTGGCGCCCCCGCGCAGCGCTTCGGCGAATCGCTCGCGCCGTTCCCCAGCGCCGCGCGGCGGAAATCCCTCGAACTCAAATCGGCGTAGCGGGAATCCCGAGAGCAGCGCGACCCCCATCGCGGCGCTAGGCCCGGGAAGCACCTCGACAGGCACACCGGCATCGCGCGCCGCGGCGATCAGCGCGCTTCCGGGATCGGAGATGCCCGGCATTCCCGCGTCGGTCGTCACCGCGACGATATCGGTGCGTGCGCGCTCGAGGATCGCCGGAGTCGCCGCAGCCGCGTTTTGCTCGCGGTAGCTCCAGATCTCGCGGCCGCCCAACTCCAGCGCGTGCAGCAGCTTGCGAGCGACGCGCGTATCTTCGGCAACGATGAGCGCGGCGTCGCGCAGGACGTCGAGCGCGCGGAGCGTGACGTCGCGCAGGTTTCCGAGCGGCGTCGGTACGAAGAGGAGCGGCATGGCACGGGGCTTCGACGTCGAACATATACCTCCGGGCGCAAAACTCGAGCTCTATATCTCGCCGACATGTCCGTATTGCCGGCGCGCCATCGCGTATTACGACTCCGTCGGCACGCCGCATACGACCTACGACGCCCAGAACGATCGCGGCGCGCGCGGTCGGATGTTCGCCTATAGCAACGGCGATCCCACGGTCCCCGTCATCGTCGTCGATGGAGCGTACGTACAGTCCGGTTGGGGGTCGCCGCCGCAGGGTTGAACGATCCACTGACCCGCCGGTCGGCGGGCTCGACGTAACGTTGCTACGGAAAGGAAAGCTCGAACATGGATGACCATTCCTCAGCGGCCGCCGCCGGATTTATCGCGGGGGCGATCCTAGTTTACGGTATTGTGCTGGTCGCGCTCATCGCGTTCACGATCTGGGTCTACTGGCGCATATTCGCCAAGGCGGGATTCAGCGGCGCGTTGGCGCTCCTCAACTTCGTGCCGGGCGTCGGCCAGCTGATCTGCATGATCATCCTCGCGTTCGGCCGCTGGCCGATCGAAGATCAGCTCGCGGCGCTACAGGCGCGCGGTGCGCCTGGCCCGACGGTTCCTCCCCCGACGCCCGGCACGTCGGTCATGCCATCCTGAGCCTGTCGAAGGGCTACCTGACGTCGGCGATCCAGCGTTCGACGTCTTCGCGGCGCGACGGCACGACAGCCGATAGGTTTTCGGCGCCGGTTGCCGTCACGGCGACGTCGTCTTCGATTCTCACGCCGATACCGCGGAAGCGCTCCGGCACGGTCGCGTCGTCGGGCTGGAAGTAGCATCCCGGCTCGACGGTGAGCACCATCCCCTCGCGCAGCTTGCCGTAGCGGTATTCCGAGACGCGCGCATTCGCGCAGTCGTGGACGTCGAGCCCGAGCATGTGGCTCACGCCGTGCAGCGTGTAGCGCCGGTGAAAGAGATTCTCCGGGTCGATCGCCTCGTCGAGCGACATCTTCAAAATTCCGAGGTCGATCAGACCTTCGGCGAGCACCCGCGTCGCGCGCCGGTGCGGCTCCAGGAAATCGTTGCCCGGAGCGACGCCCTCGATGCCGGCGCGCTGCGCCCGCCAGACGAGATCGTAGATCGTGGCCTGTTCCGGCGAGAAGCGTCCTGATATCGGCAGCGTCCGCGTGATGTCGGCGGTATAGAGCGACTCGCGTTCGATCCCGGCGTCGAGCAGCAACAGCGCGCCCGACTCGAGCTTTCCGTCGTTCTTCGTCCAATGCAGCGTACATGCGTGTTCGCCCGCGGCTGCGATCGTTAGATAGCCGGTGTCGTTGGCGTCGATCCGCGCACGGCTCCAGAATGCCGCCTCGATCTCGCGCTCCGACCTGCCGGCGCGCATCGCGCGGATCGCGTCCTCGAAGCCGAGCTTCGAGAGTTCGCACGCGCGGCGCAGCTCCGCGAGCTCGTACTCGTCCTTGACCAGCCGCATCTCCGAGAGATGCTCGGCGAGCTCTGCATCGTCGTCCGTCGCCTCGAGCCGACGGTCGATCTCCTCGTCGTGCGTTCGAAGAACGCGCACGCTGTGCTTGGGGCCGCGCAGCTCCTCGAGATACTGCGGAAGCGATGCGAGCGGTCGGCTCTCGTCGACACCGTAGAAGGCCTTGCTCTCAACGACGCCGCGGTGGCGGCCGACCCAAAGCTCACCGTAGACGCGATCCGTGAAGAACTCCGCTTCGCCGCGGTTGTGCGCCGGGACGAACAGGACGCTACGATGTGCTCTACCGTCGGGCTCGAGGATCAGGGCAGCGCCGGCCTCGCCCGGCCCCGCCAGATACGCGAAGTCGCTCGATGGCCGGAATTGGTACGCCGTATCGTTGGCGCGCACGCGCTCGCGGCCCGCCGGGACGATCAGGTAGACGCCCGGATACGACTCGCCGAGGCGCTTTCGGCGCGCGCGAAACCGCTCCGCCTGCGGATGAACTCGATCGGCTGCGGCCCGGTCGATCCAGCCGCCGGCCATGAAGTCGATCAGAGCCTTCGGCGGCACGAAGTCGTGGCTGGCGCGGGTCGCCTCGGACGGTTTTTCGGCGGTTCGTTCTGCAGACATGGTTCGACGGAGATTCGCCTAAGGCTCGACGGGTCATGCATGCCAACGACACCCTCGCCAACGAGCGGACCTACTTGGCGTACGTCCGCACCGCCCTCGCGTTCATTGCGTTCGGCTTCGTGGTCGCGCGGTTCTCGCTGTTCGCGCGCGAATTCGCGCTGATCGTCCACGGGGCGAGCACGCCGCCGGGCGTATCGACCGGTTTCGGAACCGCGATGGCGCTGTTCGGAGTGTACGTCGCGCTGCTGGGCGCGTGGCGCTATTCGGTGACCGATCGCGGACTGCGCGACGGCCGCGTCGTCACGATGTCGAGCCTGACCGGCTATGGGATCGCGCTCTTCGTGGTCATCGTCGGCGCGGTCGTGGCGATCGCGCTGCTAGCTCAACGCTAATACTTCGAGGCTAACATCCAGTGCTGGGGCGCTGTGCGTGAGGCCGCCGACGCTGATCACGTCGACGCCCGTTCGGGCAATCTCGAGCACGTTGGTTTCGTTCACGCCGCCGCTCGCCTCGACGACGACACGCCCGTCGACGATGCGGACGGCCTCCTCCAGCATCGCCGGACTCATGTTGTCGAGCAGCACCGCGTCGATTGGCTCGAGCAGCGCTTCGTGCAGCTGTTCGAGGGTATCGACCTCGATCTCGACCTTCACCATGTGGCCGGCACGAGCGCGCGCCGCGGCGACGGCGGCGCGAATCGATCCGGCCAGCGCCAGGTGGTTGTCTTTGATGAGGATGCCGTCATCGAGACCGAAGCGGTGATTCGTTCCCCCTCCGCACGCCACGGCGTAGCGTTCGAGCGCGCGCAGGCCCGGCGTCGTCTTGCGCGTATCGGCGATCTTCGCGCGTGTGCCATGCGCGATGTCAACGAGCGTGCGCGTCGCGGTCGCGATTCCCGACAAGTGCGAAAGCAGGTTGAGCGCCGTTCGCTCCGCGCTGAGGATCGCGCGCGCGTTCCCGCCGATTTCCGCTATGACGCCGCCTGACTCGACGCGCTCGCCGTCGCCGGCCAGGATCGCAGCGCTGACGCGCTCCTCGAGCAGGCGGAACGCAAGCAATGCGAGGCTAACGCCGGCGATGACGCCGCCCGTATGCGCAACGATCCGTGCCGTCGCGTCGCGGTTGGGCTCGACGATCGCCTCCGTCGTAAGGTCGCCTCCGCGGCCGATATCTTCAAGCAGCGCGGCCCGAACGATCGGCTCGGCGAAGAGCGCGAGTGCGTCAGGCGACGCTGCGTAGTCGCGTGAAGGAGCGCCTGGCGAAGGCTTCATCGGCTTCCGGATAGTCGTTACGATAGTGGCTTCCTCGGCTTTCGTGGCGCGCCAGCGCGGCGTCGGCGATCAACTGTCCGACCACGAGGAGATTACGCAGCTCGCTCTGGGTGGAAGCCGGAGATGCCTCGAGCTCGTCGATACGCCCGAGCGCCTCGCGAAGTCCGGACTCCGTGCGCACCAGACCGACGTTGGCATACATGAGGTTGCGCAGGTCGCTGAGGCCTTGAGCCGCCGTCGTATCGACGTTCGCGACGCGGCGGGCGCGGCGCGCGGGCGTTTCCGTTAGGACCGATATCGCATGCGGACGTCCGCTTTGGACGTCGATGGCGACGCGCGATCCGTAAACGAGCGCCTCGAGCAGGGAGTTGCTCGCGAGCCGGTTCGCGCCGTGAACGCCGGTCGCGCTGGTTTCGCCGCACGCCCAAAGACTCTCAAGCGACGTCCGTCCCCATTCGTCGACGGCGATTCCGCCCATGAGATAGTGCGCCGCGGGCGTCACCGGGATGTTTTGCACGCGCGGATCGATGCCGGCCTCCATACAGAAGCGGAACACCGTCGGGAATGCCTTCGGGAAACGCGCGCCGATCGCGCCGCGCGCGTCGAGGCCGACCGTGCGCCCGCGCTGCTGCTGCTCGAAGATCGCGCGCGCGACGACGTCGCGCGGCGCGAGCTCCGCGTCGGGATGGACGCCCAGCATGAAGCGCTCGCCGAGATCGTTCACGAGCGTGGCGCCCTCGCCGCGCACCGCCTCGGTGACGAGCGGCATTGGGTCGCGACCGATTGCGAGCGCTGTTGGATGGAATTGCACGAACTCCATGTCGGCCAGCGTCGCTCCGGCCCGCGCGGCCATGGCGATCCCGTCACCGGTGGCCTCGACGGGATTCGTCGTGTAACGGTAGAGCCGCCCCACGCCGCCGGTCGCGAGCACGACCGCGCGGGCGCGGAATGGAACGCTCTCTGGGCTTCCATGATGGTGCGCGTAGACGCCGCACACGCCGTTGTCGTCGACGATCAAGTCGTCGGCCATGACGTCTTCCACGACGCGGATGGACGGATGCGCCGCGACCGCTTCGATCAGCGTCTTGAGGATCTCGTGGCCCGTTGCGTCTCCGCCCGCCTTGACGATGCGGCGGCGTTGATGTGCCGCCTCGCGCCCGAGGGCGAGGTCGCCTGAGTCCGTGCGATCGAACGCGGCGCCCAGCTCGAGCAAATCCTCGATCCGCGCCGGCGCGTCGCGCGTGAGGATCTCGACTATCTTCGTTTCGCTGATGCCGGCGCCCGCGCGCTGTGTATCGATCGCGTGCAGCCGCGGCGAGTCATCCTTACCGACGGCGGCCGCGATGCCGCCCTGCGCCCAGTCGGTCGCGGCGCCCTTGCCCAGGCGAGTCTTGCAGAGCACCGTCACGCGCGCGGGCTGCAGTTTGCTCGCGGCGATCAGGCCGGCGATGCCGGCCCCGACGACCAATACGTCGCTGTGCTGGGTCTCCACTAAATGGCGCTCGCTAATCGCGCGGCTGGCGGCTGAACTCGAGCATCCGCTCGACCGCGTGACGGGCCCGCTGCGCGATCTCCGGAGCGATCGTGACTTCGTACTCCATCGCCTCCAGCGAGTGGAGGACCTTCGGCAGCGTGTTGCGTTTCATATGCGGACAAAGATTGCAGGGCCGCGCGAATTCGATGCTCGGATAGCGCCCGGAAACGTTGTCCGCCATGGAACATTCCGTCATCATTAATACTCGCGGCACACTTCGCGTGCCGCTCCGGCGCTCCGCTCCGCTTCCGGCACGCTGCGCCGGAACGTCGCTGCGCGCCCCCGTCCCTACTTCGAGGGACGGGTCCCCCGAAACTCGCGGCACACTTCGCGTGCCGCTCCGGCGCTCCGCTCCGCTTCCGGCACGCTGCGCCGGAACGTCGCTGCGCGCCCCCGTCCCTGCTTCGAGGGACGGGTCCCCACTTGCGAGTTTTCCGACATATTCGGTCATGCCTTGGGTCGAGCCGACGTAGTCGGCCTCGGCCAGGACGTCGGGAGGACACTCGGGATGCGCGAGCACGATCAGCGAGCGGTCTCCTTCGCGGAACCGCCGCACGTCCGCGCCGGTGAAGCGTTCGTGCACCTCGCAGTGACCCTTCCACGCGAGGATCTCCACGCCGGTCTTTGACGCGACGTACTTGGCGAGGTATTCGTCCGGCAAAAAGATCACGCGCGGTACTCCGAGCGCCTCCACGATCTGCACGGCGTTGCCGCTCGTCACGCAAACGTCCGACTCGGCCTTGACTTCGGCCGACGTATTGACGTAAGTGACGACCGGAGTGCCGGGATACTTCTCACGGAGCAGTCGCACGTCAGTACCCGTAATCGATTCGGCGAGCGAGCATCCGGCGCGAAGGTCCGGCACGAGCACGGTCTTGTCGGGGTTGACGAGCTTCGCCGTCTCGGCCATGAAGTGGACGCCGCACAGCACGATCACGTCGGCCTGCGTCTCCGCCGCCTTCATGGCGAGCGCAAGGGAGTCTCCGACGATGTCCGCCACCGTGTAGAAAATCTCGGGGACCTGATAGTTGTGCGCGAGGATGACGGCGTTGCGCTCGCGTTTGAGCCGATTGATCGCGGCGACGTAGGGGGCGTGCAGCGGCCACTCGACGCGTGGGATGATGTGCTCCACGCGCTCGAAGACCCGGTCGGTTTCGTCGGCGACGCTGCGCGTGTAGGGTAAATCGATGACGCCCATCTTCGTTCGAGGAGGTTGCGGCCTTGGCGGCTGCTTCTCCCCTACGTTAATACCCCGCGGCGCCTTAGCGGTTTGCGAAGATGCTATCTCCCCTTGCAGGCAAGCGAGCTTCCCGGAGGTTAGAGCGCGGGTAGCCTGGGTACCAGCCGGGTCGAGCACACTTTTTGGCAAGTCCAAATAAGGAGGAACCCATGAGTCGCTGGTTCGTCGGCATTATTCTCGTTGGAGCCCTCGTGGCCGGAGCGACGTCGCTTGCGGCCGCCACCGCACAACCCGCACCAACCATGTCACCGATGGCATCCGCATCGCCCACGCCGATGTCGACGATGCGGCCCTAACGCTGCACCCTACCCGCTACTTGGAGTCCATAAACTGTGAGTAACCAAAATTTCTTGTGGAGCAGTTGTGGACTCGAGCTCCAACGTCTTGAACGGCCGTTGTTGCTTTGGTAGCATGCAGACACTTCGCCCAATGACGAAGTGCGGACCGTATCGAACCGCGATCGACGGCATGTAGACGACCCGTCGCGTTTCACGCGACAAATCCGAGTGACGCCGATCGAAAACCGGAACGACACGTCGGTGGGGAGCTGGAAACGGCTTCAAACAGGCGAGAATGACCGGGATACAGCAAAGCCCGCAGCATTACGCCGCGGGCTTTGTACGTCGTAAAGGCCTCCGCAATGCTCGGACGCAACTCCAAGCTCATGGAGCGGCGATATGAGCTCACGCTGCGCGGGCTTATCCTCGGCTGTGCGATCACGCTGGTATTCACGGCGGCCAACGTCTACCTCGGGCTCAAGGTCGGTCTCACGTTCGCCTCCACGATTCCGGCCGCGGTCATCTCGATGGCCGTGCTGCGCGCGTTGCGCAACGCGACGATCTACGAGAACAACATCGTGCAGACGGTCGCGTCCGCGGCCGGCACGCTGTCGGCGATCATCTTCGTGCTGCCGGGGCTCGTGATGATCGGTTGGTGGAGCGGTTTTCCGTTCGGCGTCTCCTTCGGCATCTGCGCGATCGGCGGGATCCTCGGCGTGATGTACAGCGTGCCGTTGCGTCGCGCGCTCGTCACGACGTCGAGCCTGCCGTATCCGGAGGGCGTGGCCGCCGCCGAGGTGCTCAAGGTCGGGACGGCGGCCGGATCGGCATCGGCGGGCGACCGCGCCGGACTCGCGGCGCTGGTCGGCGGCACGGTTGCGTCGGCGCTCTTCGCCGCGATCGTCGCGACTCGCATCTTTGCGGCGCAGATCGCCGCGTTCTTCCGCGCTGGCAACGCTGCAACCGGGCTGGGCTTCTCGCTTTCGCTCGCGCTCGTCGGCGCGGGACAGCTCATCGGGCTCACCGTCGGGGTCGCTATCCTCACGGGCCTGGTGATTGCTTGGGGCGTCGCCACGCCGATCTTGACGGCGGCGCATCCCGCGGCCGGGGCCCCGGCCGACGTCGCGAACGCGATATGGTCGCACCAGGTACGCTTCATCGGTGCCGGCGCAATCGGCGTCGCCGCGCTCTGGTCGCTGGGGCGGCTCGCGCGCCCGGTCGTGACGGGCATCAGGTCCGCGATGCTCGCCGCGCAGCGACGGCGCCGCGGCGAAGGCGCGGAGATGCCGAGAACCGAGCAGGATCTTCCGATTGCGCTCGTCGGTCTCGTCAGCCTCGGATGCCTCGTGCCGCTCGCCGTTCTGCTCTGGACGTTCCTCGCAGGTGGACCGCTCGCGGCGCTGGCCGTGCCGATGACGTCGGCCGCGATCGTCTACGTCGTGATCGCGGGCTTTTTCGTCGCGGCGGCCTGCGGCTACATGGCGGGCTTGATCGGCTCGTCCAACAGCCCGGTGTCGGGCCTCGCGATCCTCTCGGTGATCGGCGCGTCGCTCATCGTCCTGGCCATCGCGAAGAGCGCCGGCGCGCCGCTGCACCTGCAGCTGGTGGCCTACGCGCTCGTCGTCACCGCCGTGCTGATCTGTGTCGCCACGATCTCGAACGACAACCTGCAAGATCTCAAGACGGGGCAGCTCGTCGACGCGACGCCGTGGCGGCAACAGGTTGCGCTCGTCGTGGGCGTGGTGATGGGGGCGCTCGTCATTCCGCCGATCCTCGACCTGCTCAATCACGCCTATGGCTTTGCCGGCGCGCCGCATCTCGGCAACACCGTCGCGCAGCCGCTTCCCGCACCGCAGGCGACGCTCATCTCGGCGCTCGCGAAGGGCGTTATCGGCAACCAGATCGACTGGCATCTCATCGGCATCGGCGCGATCATCGGCGCTCTGATCGTTGCGGCCGACGAGGCGCTGCGCTCGAGGCGTCTCGCGCTGCCGCCGCTGGCGGTCGGCCTTGGAATTTATCTGCCCGCGTCGACGACGGCACCCGTCGTGCTCGGCGCGGTCCTGGGATGGGCCTACAACCGCTGGGCTGCGAGCCGTCGACTCCCGGATCGCGCAAAGCAGCTGGGTGTGCTCGTCGCCTCTGGGCTGATCGTCGGCGAGAGCATCTTCGGCGTGCTGCTCGCGGGGCTCATCGTCTTTAGCGGGAATCCGTCGCCGCTCGGGCTCGTCGGCGACGCGTTCGCGCCGGCCGCCAACTACGTGGGAACGGCCGCCTTCGTGCTCGCGATCGCGGCGCTCTTCGGGCTGACGGCGAAGCTCGCGCGATAACGAACGACAATGATCGCCGAAATCATGGTAGCATGCTCGTTACCTTTTCGCCGTTCCCATCGCTGACGATCGTGACGGCTCCCTCTTTATCAGTGCGGTATATGCGCGCGCCGAAGCGGCGCAGCGTATCGAGCGTCGACGGCGCGGGATGGCCGAAGAGATTGTGCCGCCCTACCGAGATGATCGCGTAGCGCGGCGAAACGGCCGCGATGAATTCCGCCGTCGATCCATACGCCGATCCGTGATGGCCGACCTTGAGGACATCGGCGTGCAGGTCGAGCCGCTCGTCGAGGAAACGGCGCTCGGATTCGTTTCCGGCGTCACCGGTGAATAGCATCCGGAAGCGGCGATACTGCAGTAAGAAGGCGATCGAGTTGGCGTTGATCGCATTGCGTCCGCCGATGAACGGCAGCGAAGGTCCGATGAAGTGCAGCACGACGCCGTCCTCCGTGTGCCAATCCGCCGACGCGCGCGGATAGATCACCGGGACGCCATGTAATCGCGCGGTCGCGATCGCATCTTGATACGCATGACCGCCGTAGCGTTGCCCGCCATCCGCGATCTCGGCGACGCGGAGGCGGCGGAGCACCGGAGCGACGCCGCCCGCGTGATCGCCATGAGGATGCGAGATGACGATTGCGTCGACCGCGTGGATGCCGTGTCGTAACAAAAACGGCACGACGGTTCGCTCGCCGACGAGCTCCGCCACGGACCCGTCGCTTTGAGCCGCGCGCTCGAGCCTTCCGCCGGCGTCCACGAGGATCGTATGTCCGCGCGGCGTCTGAACGACAATTGCATCGGCCTGACCGACGTCGAGAACGGTGACGGTCAGACGCGCATGCGCGCCGCGCGGCGGCCAGAGCACGAGGCCGGCCGCGACGGCCAGAGCAGCCACTGCGAGCGTCTGCGCGCCGCGCCGCAACAGCATCGGGGCGGCGAGCAGGGCTACGTCGTAGGCGGCGATGCACCAGGCCGGCGGCGGCGTCATCGGCACGATCGCGCCGGGCAGCGCGCTGACGGCGTGCACCGCGGCGAGCGTCCACGCGATCAGCCAGGAATCGAGGTTCGCGCAGGCCTGCGCGAGCGGCGCACACCATGCGAGCGCGAGCTGCGCCGCACCCAGCCCCATCGTCGCCGCTACGCACGGCACGACGGCGAGGTTGGCGAGCAGCGCGTACGGGGCGAACTGCAGAAAGATCGCGGCGCTCAGCGGCCAGATTCCGAGCTGCGTCGCGAGCGTCAGGACGATCGCCTCCCGCGCATGCGCCGGGAGCGCCGCGCGAGCATCGATCCATCGCTCCAGCGGTCCTGCGCACGCAAAGATCGCACCCACGCACGAGAACGAGAGCGCGAACGACGCCGTCGCGACGCTCTGCGGTCGCGCGAGCGCAACGACCAATGCGGCGATCGCGAGCGCGTTCCACGACAGCGTCGAGCGTCCGCACGCGCGCGCGGCGAGCGCGGCGCTCGCCATCGCGGCGGCGCGGATCGCCGGCAGCTGGCCGCCGCTCCACCATACGAACGCCCACGCCAGCGCGATTGCCGCCGCGCACGCCGCCCAGCGCGGCAGCGACACGAGCGTGAAGAGCGTTACGGCGAGCGCTACGACGGCGCCTAAGTGCAATCCGGCGGTTACCAGGACGTGCACCGTACCGGTCTCTTGAAACTCGGCGCGCAACTCCGGCGGGAGCGCCGCGCGCTCTCCCCAGAGCTCACCGGCGACGAGCGACGCGCCCGGTTCGCCGAGGCGCTCTCGAAGCTGTTCGCGTGCCCACTCGTGCGCACGCGGCAGCAGCGTAGCCGCGTTCCACCCAGAAGGCGCGCTGGCGTGAAGGAGGGTAGCCGCATCGAGGTGGCCCTCCAGCCCGCGTTCGGCTTGCAGCGCGCGCTCGCTGGGCTCGTCGGGATTGCGCGCGTCGTCGAAAGGCTCGAGCCGCCCGCGAACGATGACGCGCGCGCCGGCGGCCGGAACGTCGCCACGCACGTGGGCGAGGACGCGCGGGCCGCCGTCGAGCGCGAGCGTAACCTCGCTCGAGCCGTCGCCTTGGCTCGAGCGGTCCAACACGGTTGCGGAGTAGCGAGCGGTGCGCAGTTCCGCGATCGGCGTGCCGGCGCGGGCGCGCAGCTCGGCGCCGGCGGCGGAGGCGACCAGAGCGGTTGCGAGAAGCACGCGGAAACGCGGCGGTCCGCACCGGCCGAAGACGACGTACCCGGCGAACGCGAGGCTGCCCGCGCCGACGACGGCGCGCAGGTCGGGCGCCAAAGGCGTCGCGGCCAGCGTCCCGAGCACCGCACCGATCGCGCACAGGAGGATAGCGAAGGACGGCATCGCCGTTCTCCTGCGACGGCCGAACCCGGCATCTAGAGAGGAAGCGCTTGCGCATCATCGTTACCGGCGGAGCCGGCTTCATCGGGTCACACATCGTCGACGCGTACGTCGACGCCGGTCACGAAGTGCTCGTCATTGACTCGCTCTGGGAGCATGGCGGCGGTCGGCGCATCAACGTACGCAACGGCGTGTCGCTGGTTCATATGGACGTTCGCGACGAGGCGATCGCTCGCGTCTTCGCGGATTTCAAGCCCGAGGTCGTGAGCCACCACGCCGCGCAGCACTCCGTCGCAATCTCGTCGCGCGACCCGGTGTACGACGCCCAAGTCAACGTCGTCGGGTTTCTCAATGTGCTCGAACAGAGCGTGCGAAGCGGCGCGCGCAAAGTAATCTACGCTTCCAGCGGCGCGACGTACGGCACGCCGGAGCGCCTGCCGATCACCGAGGCGACACCCCAGAACCCGACCTCGCCGTACGGCATCTCGAAAATGGTCGGCGAGCATTATCTCCGATTCTACCGCGCCGACAAGGACCTCGACTTCACGGCGTTGCGGTACGGCAACGTCTACGGACCACGCCAGGACCAGAGCGGCGAGGCGGGCGTCATCGCAATCTTCATCGGGCGATTCATCGCGCACCAGCCGGTTCGCATCGATTGGGACGGCGAGCAGACGCGCGACTACGTCTACGTAGCGGACGTCGCGCGCGCGAACCTCGCCGCGCTGGAGCTCGGCTCGGGCGGCTGTTACGTGATCGGCACCGGGGTTCCGACGAGCGTGAACGAGATCTACCGGACGCTCGCGCGCATGACCGGTTTCGAGCCGCCGGTCGAGCACGCCCCGCAGAGAGCCGGCGATGCTCGCGACGCGCAGTTCGACGCATCGCGCGCGGCCGCGGAGCTCGGGTGGACGCCGGTGACCTCGCTCGACGATGGCATCGGCGCCGCCTACGCCCACTTTGCGCGCTTGGCACGGTAACGACGGCCGAGCGGACTCCGATGGAGCGCTTTGCGAGCACGGCGGAGCGAATCGCGAGCGAGCCCGCGAAGCTCGCGAAGATCGCGCTGCTGGCGGAATACTTTCGCGAGCTGCGCGACGACGATCTCAATGCGGCCGCGCGTTTCTTCAGCGGCGCCCCGTTTGCCGCGCGCGACCGTCGCACGCTTGCGCTTGGCGGTCGCACGATCGTCGATGTCGGGCGTCGCGTCTACGGCTTCGACGACGCGGCTCTGCTACGCAACTATCGCGCGACCGGCGATCTCGGCGCTGCGATCGGCGCGCTCGTCCGTCCTCCCGCCGACGCGATGCTCTTTCGCGACCGGTTGACGCCGGCGACGCTCGAGGCGTTCTTCGGCGAGATCGCAGAGGCGTCGGGGAAGAACGCGAACAAACGGCGGGCCGCGGTCCTCGAGCGAATCCTGCGGGCCTGCGATAGCCCGCTCGCCGCGACGTACGTCGTCAAGATCATCACGGGCGACCTGCGCGTTGGATTGCGCGAGGGCCTCGTGCTTGAGGCGATCGCGCGGGCTTTCGGCGCGGATCCGGCAGCGGTGCGCCGCGCGGCGATGGCATTCGGCGATGCGGGCGCGGTCGCGCTCGCCGCCAAGCGCGGAACGTTGGAAGAGCTTCGCGTCGATTACGGGGGCCCGATCGGCTTCATGCTCGCGGCGCCCGTGCCGTACGGCGAGGCTTATGCCGAATTGGCGCACGGCGCGTGGATCGCGGAAGACAAGTACGACGGTATCCGCGCACAGGCGCACCTGCGCAACGGAGAGGTTCGCATGTTTTCGCGGCGGCTCAACGACGTGACGGGGTCGTATCCGGAGATCGCGGCCGCGCTCGCAACGCTCTCTGGCGACGCGATCTTCGACGGGGAGATCGTCGCAATGCGCGACGGAGGCGTGCTGCCGTTTCGCACGCTGCAGACGCGGTTGCAGCGCAAGAGCGTCGACGCCGAGCTCCTGCGCGAAGTTCCGCTCACCTATGTCGTGTTCGACTTACTCGCGATCGGAGACGAGCTGCTGATCGACGAGCCGCTCTCGCTGCGGCGCGAGCGGCTGGCGAGCGTGATCGTACCGGCTGCCGGCTTGGCGCTTGCGCAGTTCGACCCGGTCGGCGAAGCGGCGGCGAAGGAGGTCAACCGGCGGTTCGAAGCGGCGAGAGCGCGCGGCAACGAGGGCGTGATGCTCAAGCGCTTCGACGCGCCCTATCTGCCTGGGCGTCGGGGGAAGTGGTGGCTGAAGCTCAAGCGCGAGCTATCGACGCTCGACGTCGCAGTCGTCGCCGTTGAGTGGGGCAACGGCAAACGGGCGAACGACCTCTCCGATTACACGTTCGCGGTGCGCGGCGACGACGGTTCGCTGCAGGCGATCGGCAAGGCATACTCCGGGCTGACGGACGCGGAGATCGCGACGCTGACGCGGTGGTTTCTGGAGCACCGGCTGCCGCCGTCGCACCAGCGCGAAAAGGCGCGCGCACACGAGATCCCGGTCGAGCCGAAGGTCGTCATCGAGGTGGCATTCGACGTCATTGCGAAGAGCGGCTTGCACGAGAGCGGATTCGCGCTGCGCTTTCCGCGCATCGTGCGGATCCGCGACGACAAGCCGGTTGAGGAGGTCGACACGCTCGAACGCGTGCGCGCGATCTACGGCGAGATGTTGAAGCGGGAAGACGTCACGGAGCCGTAGCGGCCGGCGCTACGCCGCGACGAGGTTGAGCAGTTTGTCTTGGACGTAGACGTGCTTCCGGATCTCCTTGCCGCCGAGATGGGTCCGCACGTTCGGATCGTCCAGGGCCAGCGACAAGGCCTGTTTCTCGGTCACGCCGGCGGGCGCGGCGATGCGCGCGCGCACCTTGCCGTTGACCTGCACGACGAGCGTGACCTCTTCGGGCGCGAGCGCGCGCTTCGTCGGGCTCGAGGTAGCGCTCCAGATGCACCGAAGTGGTATGGCCGAGGCGTTCCCAAAACTCCTCGGCGATGTGCGGCGCGAACGGCGCGATGCAGGATCGGAAGCGTCTCCACCGCGTAGCGCATGGCCGGCGAGTCCGGCATGGCCGCGGCGGCTGCGGTCATCGCGTTGACCAGCTCGTCGAGCTTGGCAATCGTCGTGTTGTAGTGGAAGCGGCGCGAGCTCGTCTCGTCGATCGCGGACTTGGCGGCTACGTGCACGGCCCGCACGAGCGCTTTCTCCGCGGCCCTTCGACTCTGCGGCGTCCGCGGCGCTCCGCTCAGGGTGACAATGCGATGAAATACGGTTCGCAGGCGCGCCAGATCCGGTTGAGCAGCCGGACGCGTCCGGTGATGCCGTCGTCGGTCCAGTTGCTGGTCTCCTCCGGCGGCGTTACGTAGAGCAGGAAGAGACGCATCGCGTCGATCCCGTTGCGCTCGGCCGTCTCGTCGATGCCCACGACGTTCCCGCGCGACTTCGACATCTTCTCACTGTCGCGCAGCACCAGGCCCTGATGGAAGAGGCGCTGGAACGGTTCGTCCGGCCCGGTGACCCACCCGCGGTCGTGAAAGAACTTGTAGAAGAACCGCGAGTAGAGCAGGTGCAGCACCGTGTGCTCCGCGCCGCCAATGTACTGGTCGACGTTCATCCAGTTCGCGCGCCCGTTCGGGGGCCCACGGAGCGCGGTCGTTGTGCGGATCGAGGTAGCGTAAGTAGTACCACGATGACTCGAAGAACGTGTCCATCGTATCGCTTTCGCGTCGCGCCGGGCCGCCGCACTTCGGGCAGGTCGTCTCGAAGAACTCCTCGACGCGCGAGCGGCGAGCCTTCGCCGTGACGGACGCGGCGGGAGCAGACCGGCAGCTGATCGTCGGGGACGGGCACCTCGCCGCAGGTCGCGCAATACACGATCGGAATCGGCGTGCCCCAGTAGCGTTGGCGCGAGATCAGCCAATCGCGCAAGCTTGTAGTTGACGCTCTCGTTACCGGCGCCGATCGCGGCGAGACGCTGCGCAATGGCCTCCCGCGCGCGCGCGCTCGACATCCCGCTGAAGTCTCGCTCGCGATCGAGCCGGCCGTCCTCGACGAATGGTCGCTCCAGTGGCTCGGTGACGGTCCGGCGCGCGGCACAACGACCCGACGATCGGCAGCCCGTGTTTGCGCGCGAAATCGAAGTCGCGCTCGTCGTGCGCCGGAACGCCCATGACCGCGCCGCGTCCATACTCGGCCAGCACGTAGTTGGTAAGCCAGATCGGGATCCGCTCGTGTGACAGCGGATTGATCGCGTAGGCGCCGGTGAAGACGCCCTGCTTCTCCATGAGGCTCGTGCGCTCGAGCTCGGACTTCGATTTCAGGCTTTCGGCGAACGATCGATTGCCGCGGCGCGATCCCTCGGAACGATCCGAAGGAGCGACTGCACGACGGGATGCTCGGGCGCGACGGCCAGGAACGTCGCGCCGAAGAGCGTGTCGATGCGCGTCGTAAAAACGTCGATCTTCTCGTCGAGACCCTCGATCGCGAAGGCGAACTGCACGCCTTCGCTGCGCCCGATCCAGTTCCGCTGCATCGTCCGCGTGCGCTCCGGCCAGCCGGTCGAGCTTCGCGAGATCGTCCAGTAGGCGATCCGCGTAATAGGTGATTCGCAGAAACCACTGCGAGAGCAGGCGGCGCTCGACGAGATTCTCGCAGCGCCAACAGCGCCCGTCGATGACCTGCTCGTTCGCGAGAACGGTCTGGTCGAGGGGGCACCAGTTCACGGGCGCCTCGCGCTTGTATGCGAGCCCGTGTTCGTAGAGGCGGAGAAAGAGCCACTGATTCCATCGATAGTACTCCGGCTCGCACGTCGCGATCTCGCGCGACCAGTCGTAACCGGTGCCCATCAGTTTAATTTGGCGGCGCATATTCAGGATGTTTTCCGCCGTCCACGCCGCGGGATCGGCTCCGCGCTGCGATCGCGGCGTTTTCGGCGGGCAGGCCAAAGGCGTCCCATCCCATCGGGTGCAGGACGTTGTAGCCGAGCATGCGCTCATCCGCGCGACCGCGTCGCCCAGCGTGTAGTTCTTCGCGTGCCCCACGTGCAAGATCGCCCGAGGGATATGGCAGCATCTCCATCGCGTAGTACTTCGGTTTGTCGCTCTGGTCAGGCGTGCGATAGATGCCGTCGCGCTCCCAGCGCGACCGCCACTTGCCCTCGATCGCCGCAAAGTCGAAGCCGTCGGCCATGTGCAGCATCGTACACGCTCGGCGATGACGGCGCCAGCCTTGACGGCACGCCGAGGGCGCGTGATTGGCGCGCATGATCGTACGCATCGCCGTTGTCGCCGCGCTTTTGGGCGTCGCCATATTCCTGTTTCGCCATCCGGCACCTCGACCGCCCGTCGAAAGCGCGAGTGCGACGGCCGGCGCCGGCGCGACGCCGCGGCCGCACTCGGATCGCCGCTCGCCGCACGCCGACCATGCGGCCGCTCTCGTCGTCTACGTCGCGGGGGCCGTGCGCTCGCCGGGCCTCTATCGCCTTCGCGAGGACGACCGCGTCGCGCGGGCCGTCGCCCTTGCCGGAGGCATGCGCGCTGGGGCGGACGCCGCGGGCGTCAACCTAGCTGCGCGTCCATCCGATGGCGACGAGATCTACGTCCCAATCGCGGGCGAGGCGGCCCGCGCCGGGCCCGGCGCCCGCCGCGACGGCCGGCACGCTCGGGCGACTCCCGCGGCCGGCAGCGTCGACGTCAATCGCGCGGGCGCGAACGAGCTCGCGGCGGTACCCGGGATCGGGAGAGCGGTTGCGGCGCGCATCGTCGAGCTGCGCAATCGCGAGGGCAGCTTTTCGTCGCTCGACGAGCTGCTCGATGTGGCCGGAATGACCCAGACGCGGCTCGAGCGCGCACGCCCGTACCTGCGCGAGCCTTAAGCGTCCGACACGAGCGCAAGGGGTACGCAAAGCTCGACGCGCATTGAAAGCGCGTCGTGGTTGCGCAGCTTCCCGCAAAGGTGACGCTTCCGAAGCTTATTCGGAACGCGCTCGCCCAACCGCGCGCCGAGGTGCTGCTCGAGCGCGCGGACGGCGCATGGAAGCCGACCTCGAGCGAGCACTTGCTCGAACGCGTTGAGCGCATCGCTTGCGCGATTCGCGACGCGGGGCTGGCGGCGGGAGACCGCGTGGCTCTCGTCTCGCATAACTGCGTGGACTGGATCGTCGCCGACTTCGGTGCGCTGTTTGCGGGCTGCGTCGTCG
This sequence comes from Vulcanimicrobiota bacterium, assembly GCA_963722595.1. Classification (GTDB taxonomy): domain Bacteria; phylum Vulcanimicrobiota; class Vulcanimicrobiia; order Vulcanimicrobiales; family Vulcanimicrobiaceae; genus Cybelea. Next base: position 1,748,665 of record CAVRNN010000001.1, read on the forward strand.
TCCCGATCTATCCGACCCAGGCACTCGATCACATGACCTACATATTCGAGCATTCGGGAGCCCGCCTGATCTTCGTCGATACGCTCGCGACCTACGAGCGACTGCGCGAGAGAGCGGCGGCGTTGCCGCGCGTCGTGCGCTTCGATTCCGGCGACGCAGATGGCCTGCGGGCATTCGAAGCTCGCGGTGAAGAGATCCGAGCAACGCAACCGGAGCTTCCGCGCGCGTACGAGGTCACGCTCCTGCCCGACGAGCTGGCGGTGCTGATCTATACCTCCGGTACGACGGGTCGGCCCAAGGGCGTGATGCTCTCGCACGACAATCTCGCATTCGATGCCGCCGTGTCGCTGGCGTGTGGATTCGAGGGCATCGAGGGCGGCCGCGACGTCATCTCCGTGCTCCCGTACTCGCACATCTACGAGCACACGCTGATCTACATCTACTTGCTCGCGAAGGTGCGCTACTTCATCTGTCACGATCCCGGGGAGCTCCTCGGCGACCTGCGCGACGTCCGGCCCGCGGAGATGACGGCCGTTCCGCGGATCTTCGATCGCGTGATGGCGGGTGTCAAGGGTCAGGCGTTGCGTACTCGCGGGCCGCGCGGAAAATTGATTCCGTGGGCGCTGGAGATCGCGCGCGAATACATGACGGCCAAGACGTTCGGTCGCGGCGCCGGCCCTTGGCTCGCCGTGCGCTATGCGTTGGCCGAACGGCTCGTGCTGCGCAAGATGCGCGCCGCGCTCGGACTCGATCGTGTCCAGTTTCTCACCAGCGGAAGCGCGCCGCTTCACGTCGATACCGCGATGACGCTGCTGGGGCTCGGAGTGCCGGTGATGCAAGGCTACGGACTCACCGAAACCTCACCGGTCGTCTCCGTCAGCCGCCTGAGCGACAACGAATATGGTGCCGTTGGGCGCCCGATCGCCGGAGTAGACCTGCGCATCGCGGAAGACGGCGAGGTGCTGGTGCGTGGCCGCAATGTGATGCAAGGCTACTATCGCGACCCGCAATCGACGGCCGAGGCGATCCAAGACGGCTGGCTGCGCACCGGTGACATCGGCGAGATCGACGCGCGCGGCTTCTTGCGCATCACGGACCGCAAGGGCGAGATCTTCAAGACCAGCACCGGCAAGTGGATCTCGCCGGCGCGGATCGAGGCGAGCATCAAGCGCTCTATCTTCGTGGCGCAAGCGATGGTTACCGGACGCGGGCAGCCGCATCCGATCGCGCTGATCTGTCCGAACTGGCCGCTGCTGCGTCTCGCGTGCCCGGCGCTTCCGGACGTCGCTGGCGAACGGCTCGCTGAGAGAGAGGACGTGCGGGCGTTTCTCGACCACGAGGTGCGCAAGCAGACGCACGGCCTTGCGACATACGAGCAGGTCCGTCACGTCGTCGTCGTGCCCCGAGAGTTCACGGTCGAGGGCGGCGAGCTGTCGCCCTCGATGAAGATCAAGCGCCGCGCCGTCGAGGCGCGCTACGCCCGCCAGATCGAGCGGGTGTATCGCGCCGAGTCGGCCGCGCTCACGTAACGGCGGCAGCGGTGTCGCGGCGCGTCGACGAGGTCATCCGAGGTCCGATCAAGAGCAAGACCGTCTTCCCCGCGTTGATTCTGCATTTCATCGCGCGGCGTCCCGACCACGGGTACGGTCTCATGCAGCGGATCAACGCGGTATGCGGCGACCTCATCGCCGTCAACACTAACAAGATCTATCCGCTCCTGCGGCGCCTCGAAGAGCGCGGCTTCGTGACGGCGTCCTGGGAACATCCCACCAAACGGTCGCGCCGGGTCTATGCGATCACGCCGCAGGGCGAGGAGCGTCTCATCCGCATCAAGGGCCTGATGCTGCCTTACCTCGACTCGGTCGTGGGTGCGATCGGACGGCTCAAGTCGGAGCTCTACGACGCGGGCGCGCACCCTTTGACCGAACTTTGATTCGGGCGGCGCCGCGCTCCGGCAGGAGCGCTGCGCCGTGTCGCCGATAGTTGGCGTTCGCATTGAGGATCGTAATTCTCGCGTTGCTCGCGCTCGCCGTCGGCATGCCGGCCCGCGGCTTGTCGAAAGCTTTGCCTATTGCGCCATCGGCGCCCGACGCGGTAACGCATCATCGTCTGACGCTCGGCGGGCGCTCGCTCGCGTACACGGCACGCGCCGGAACGCTGACGCTTCGCGACGGCGGCGACCAACCGATTGCGCGGGTCTTCTACACGGCATATACGCTCGACGGCGCCAATCCCGCGAAGCGCGCAATCACGTTCCTTTATAACGGCGGCCCCGGCAGCTCGACGATGTGGCTGCGAATGGGTTCGTTTGGGCCGGTTCGCGTCGTCACGGCCGATGCCCAGATCACCGGGCCTCCGCCGTACCGGCTGATCGACAACTCGTACAGCCTGCTCGATACGACCGATCTCGTCTTCATCGACATGCCGGGCAGCGGCTTCGGACGCATCATCGGAGCCGGCACGCGGAAAGACTTGTGGGGCGTCGATCAGGACGCGTCTGCCTTTGCGCAGTTCATCCAGCGCTACCTCAGCCGGTTCGGCCGCTGGAACTCGCCGCGCTTTCTCTTCGGCGAATCTTACGGCACAATGCGCTCCTGCGTCCTGGCGAAAGACCTTCAAGACCGGGGCGTGTCGCTCAACGGCATCGTGCTGCTTTCGTCGTTCTTAAACGCGAACATCGACTACAACGACGGTGCTCCGGTCGGCGGCGGCGATTGGGGCTACGTCTTAAATCTGCCGACCGAGGCCGCTACCGCGTGGTATCATCGCGCGATTCCGCAGCGCGCCTCACTCGATGCCTTCCTTTCCCAAGTGGAGAGTTTCGCGCTCACAGAGTACCTCGACGCGTTGGCGCAAGGCGCGCAGCTTTCTCCGAGCCGCTTCGACGACGTGGTCGCGAAGCTGCACGAGTACACCGGCCTTTCCGAAGACTATATCCGGCGCTCCAACCTGCGCATTCCATACGATCGCTTTCAAAACGAGTTGCTGCGCGACCGCGGCGTCACCGTGGGGCGCATCGACTCGCGTTTTAAGACCTACGTTCTCGACAAGCCGGGAGTCTCGCCGGATTGGGACGCGCTCGACGCCGCGATCGACTCGGTGTTCGTCTCGGAGAGCAACCGCTACTTGCGCGAAGTCCTTCGATATGATACCCCGCTACTGTATCGCTCCGACATCTACGGGCTGATCTATGGCGACGGCGAGACCTGGGACTTCAAGCACGGGCAGGACGCCCAGACGCTCAACGTCACCCCCGATCTCGCGCAGGCGATGACCTATAACCCGCGACTCCAAATATTCTCGGCCAACGGTTACTTCGATTTCGCCACCCCGTTCTTCGCGACGGAGTACGCGCTGAACCATCTCTATCTGGCGCCGGCGCTGCAGCGCAACATCACCTACGGATTCTACGACTCGGGCCACATGGTCTATCTCCACGTCCCGGCGCTGGCGCGTTTTCACGCCGATCTCGAGCGCTGGTACGCGCGGACTCTCAACCGTGCGTAGCTGCGCGCTCGCACTATTGGCGGCGATGCTGCTGGCCGCGGCACCTCGTCCGACGGCTGCTCCGGTGTCGCCGAACGCCGACGCGGTGACGCAACACACGATCTCGCTCGGCGGCAAGACCTACCCGTATACGGCGCGCGCCGGAACGATCGCGCTCGACGACGACAAGGGGAACACGACGTGCCGGATGTTCTACACCGCGTTCACCGTCGACGGCGCCGACCCACGCGCGCGCCCCGTGACCTTTCTGTATAACGGCGGCCCTGGAAGCTCGACGATCTGGCTGCGCATGGGCTCGTTCGGGCCGATGCGCGTGCAGGTCGGCGACGCGCGCGCGACCCCGGACGCGCCGTTCAATCTCGTCGAAAACCGGTACTCGCTACTCGATCGGACCGACCTCGTGTTCGTCGACGCACCGGATACCGGTTTCAGCCGCATCGTGCCGCCGGGAAAGCCGAGCGACTTCTTCGGCGCCGATCCGGACGTGAAGGCCTTCGGGCAATTCGTGTCGCGCTACATTACGACGTTCGGCCGCTGGAACTCGCCGAAGTTCCTGTTCGGGGAGTCGTACGGCACGCCGCGATCGGCCATGCTCGTCCGTTACTTGCAGCGCCAGGGAGTCGGCATCAACGGCGTCGTGCTGCTCTCGTCCGTTCTCGACTTCAGCCTCGACTGGAACGTTAACTTCTCGCCGGCCGCAATCGGCGGCGGAGATTGGGCATTCCCGCTCTATCTTCCGACGGAAACGGCCGCGTCGTGGTATCACGACATGCTTCCGGGGCCGGCCGCGACGCTGCCGGCGTTGCTGCCGCAGGTCGAGGACTTCGCGCTGCACGAATACCTCAACGCGCTCGCGCAGGGCGCGAAGCTGCCGCCGGCCGAGTATAACGACGTCGTCGCGAAGCTGCATCAATATACCGGCCTGTCCGAGCAATACATCCGCCGGTCCAACCTGCGCATTCCGTACTGGCGTTACGCGACACAGCTTCTGCGCAACGGCGGGCAGGCGACGGGGCGCTACGACGCACGGTACACCTCGCTCATGCTCGATACTTCGAACGACCGCAGCGACTTCGATCCGACGGACGCGGCCATCGACTCCGCCTTCGTCGCGGCGGGCAACTACTTCGTGCGTCAGATCCTCGGTTATCGGACGACGCTGATCTACCGCCCAATGACCAACGTTTTCCGCCAGTGGGACTGGAAGCATAACGGCAACTTGCCCACCAATACCGCGCAAGACCTGGCGAGTGCAATGACCTACGACCCGAACTTGCAGATCTTCTCAGGCAACGGCTACTACGACCTTGCGACGCCCTTCTTCGCCACCGTCTACACGCTCAACCACCTCAACATACCTCCGCAGCTGCAAAAGAACATCAGCTACGGATTCTACGAGTCGGGCCACATGGTTTATCTGCATCCCCAGGCGCTCGCGCAGTTCCACGACGACCTGGAGCGCTGGTACGCCAGCACCCTCCAAGGCGGGCGCTGAGGCCCGTGATTTCGCTGCTAGCCGTCGCCTTGAGCCTCGCCGGCTCGCTTTCGTCCGCCGGCTCAGCACCCGACGCCACGGCGCCCACGCCTGTGAAGTGGAATCTCTCGGCGCGGGAGATTCAAAGCTCGTGCGCCGCCTCCATAGCCGCGGCGAAAAAGGCCCTCGACGACCTTGCGGCAACGAGCGAACCGCCAAGCTTCACGAGCACGCTCTTGCCGCTCGAGAACCTCAATGCGGACTTGGGCGACCAGCTCGTTGCGCAGACGTTTCTCTGGCAGGTATCTCCCGATAAAGAAGTGCGAGAAGCATCGCTGGGCTGTTCGAACGCGGTCGCCGATTTTAGCGAAGAGGCCGCCGCCGTCCCGGCAATCTACGCTGCGCTCAAAGGGATTGCGCCGGCGAGCCTGCCTTCCGATGCGGATCGCGCGCTGCTCAAGGTGTGGCTCGACGCGTACCGCCGGTCGGGGGCGGGGCTTCCGGACGCCGCGCGGAACGAGTTCGTCGCTCTCAACAAAGAGCTTACTAAACTGCAGAACGACTACGTGAAGAACGTCGCCGGCGACACGACGGCGATCGCGGTTTCGACTCGTGAGCTCGCCGGCGTTCCGAGCGACTTCGTCGGCTCGCTCAAGGCGACGGGAAACGGGGCCCTGGTCGTTCCGGTAAACGCGAGCACTGCTTCGATCGTGCTCGCGAATGCCGGGAACGAGAGTCTGCGCCGCCGCTTCTACATGGCCTTTACCAACATACAGTTTCCATCGAACATCGCGCTCTTACGAAGGGCCATCCAGATACGGTATCGCCTCGCTCACCTTCTCGGCTTCTCGACCTGGGCCGGGTATCAGATGGCGGATCGCACCGTCACCGATCCTGCGAAGATCGACGCCTTCCTCGCAGACCTCGACCGTCACTTGCGAAATCAGGCCTCGAGCGACATCGCCGTGCTCGCCGAGCTGAAGGCTCGGGAACGCGGCACCCGTACGGCGACGATCGAGGCGTGGGATGTGGTGTACTACCTGGCTCGCCTGCAGAAGACGAAGTATCACGTCGACCGGAACGAGGTCCGCCAGTACTTCCCGGCGCCGCACGTCGTGAGCGCCGTCCTGCGCATCTACGAGCACCTGCTCGGACTGAAATTCACGCCGATCGTTCCGGTGAACGCATGGTCGCCGGACGTCACCGAATACGGCGTCTCGGATGCCGCGACGGGTCGGTTCATCGGCAGCTTCTTCTTGGACCTCTACCCCCGCGAGGGCAAGACGGACGGCGCCTACAACGCACCGATTTTGCAGGCTCGGCGGAACGCGGACGGCACGGCTCGTCCTCCGCTCTCCGCTTTGGTGGTCGGCAGCTGGCCGTCGCCGCTCGGCGGTAAGCCCGCGCTGTTGACGCATGAGGACGTGACCACGTTCTTTCACGAGTTCGGCCACTGCATGGCGGCCCTGCTCGCGACCGTTCCCTACGAATCGATTGCGTCGTTCGGTCAGGACTTCGTCGAGGCTCCGTCGCAAATGCTCGAGAACTTCACTTGGGATCCTGCGATCCTCAAGGTGCTGAGCTCCAACGTCGAAACGGGGGCTTCGATCCCCGACGACCTCGTGAAAAGACTGATCGCCGCCCGTTGTACCAGCGATCGTTTGTGCAACGCGTATGCCGCGACGAGGCAGATTCTCCTTTCCGACGTCGACCTCCGGTACCACGAGGGCTCGCCGTACTTCGATCCGTCTGCCGTGTGGAGCGAGGTCGCCGCCGCGGATTCGCCGGTTCCGACCCCGCCGGGCGCACACCCGGCGGCGTCGTTCACGCACATAATGGGCGGCTACGATGCGGGCTACTACGTGTATTTGTGGTCTCTGGTTTACGCTCAGGACATGTTCACCGCGTTCCAACTGGGCGGTCTGGAAAACCCCGCTGTGGGAATGCGCTATCGCACGACGATCCTCGAGCCGGCGTACACCTACGACGCCGACAAGGAGGTTCGCGATTTTCTCGGTCGACCCATGAGCCCAAGCGCGTTCTACCAGGGCTTCGATGCGGACTCACGGAGCCGGGGCGTCGACCCCCGCTAGCGTCGCGCGGTAGATATCTGCCAGCCTCGCATAGGCGACGCGCATCTCGGGCGTCGGCGCCGCGTCGGCGCTCTCGATCGCGCTTTCGAGATAATCGAGCTCGTTCTCTAGGTAGAGGAGGCTCGTGAAGTCGTGCGAGTATCCGCCGACCGAATCGTCGGGATTGTCGGGCAATGGCACGCCGATCACGTCGCGCCTGTACGCCCGCAGCGGTTCCCCGGAGAGCTGCTTCGCGCGCTCCTGCGCGCGGTTGCGCGCCTTCGCGACGTCTGCGCGAAGCTCCGCGACCTGCCGCGCGAGATCGTATTGCCCGCGAAGATCGGCGGTGGTCGCACGAACGCGCGGGTCACGCAGCAGCATGAGGCCGCGCGTGTACGCGACGCCGCCGACGCTGAGCCGCACCGAGTAAGGGCCCGGTGGTGCGAGCGGTCCGTCGGGCTTGCCGGTGTGGAAATCCCAGACGAAGCGGTGCGCGCCCGCGGCAGAGCTCGGCACGGGATGCCGCTCGATCCAGTGCGCTGTGTACGGCACCGACTTCGGATCGACGGCCTTAGGCGACTCCGCGCTCGACCAGCGCCGAACGACGCTCCCGCCGGAGTCGAAGATCTCGATGACGACCGCAGTGCGCGGCGCGCGCGCGAGGTAGTAGTCGATAGAAAGTCCGACGGGCGCGTTCTCCGACTGCGGCTCGTCCAGAGGCAGCGGCGTGCCCTCCTCACTGCCCGGCTGCACGCGATATGCCGGCGCGGGCGCAAAGAGAAAGTCCCCACCCGAAGCGAGCGCCTCGCTCATCTGTCGCAGTGGCGTGACGTCGTCCATGATCCAAAACGAGCGCCCGTGCGTCGCGACGATCACGTCGTCGCCGTGCACGGCGATGTCGCGAATCGACGTCACCGGGAGATTGAGCTGCAACGGCTGCCACGCTGCGCCGTCGTCGAACGAGACGTACACGCCCTTCTCGGTTCCCGCGTAGAGTAGGCCGCGCCGCACCGGGTCCTCGCGCACGACGTTGACGAACGAGCCGCTCGGGATACCGCTTGCGATCGCGGTCCACGTCGCGCCGGCGTCGCGCGTGCGGTAGATGTACGGCGCGTAGTCGTCGAGCCGGTGGCGGTCGACCGCCACGTAGGCGACGTTCGGATCGAAGTGCGAGGCCTCGATGGTGCCGACTTTGCTCCACGATGTGAGCGCCGGCGGCGTGACGTTACGCCACGTACGCGTAACTTGTGCCGAGCTTGCCGAGGCATCGCGCGTCACCCAGATATAACCGTCGTCCGTGCCGGCCCAGACGAGCCCGGCGCGCAGCGGCGACGGGGCGATCGTGTAGACGACGCCGTGGCGGCGGACGCCGTTGCTTTCCGCGGCGGTCGGCGCGTCGAGATTCGACGGCGTGCCTTCGTTGGCGCGCGAGAGGTCGGGGCTGACGATCGCCCAGGTCGCGCCGCCGTCGCGCGACCGGAAGACGTTTTGGTGCGCGAAATAGAGCGAGATTCGATCGGCCGGCGAGAACGCCAGCGGCAGCGTCCACGTGTTGCGCCACACGGTTCCGGGGCGATCCAAAACGGGGTCGAGGTTCTCTTCCCAGCCGGTAGACGGGATCTCGCGCGTGACGGTCGGGCCGCCCTGGCCGCTCGAGTCTCCATACACGACGCCGGGATGCCGCGGATCCGGGGCGAGCTCTCCGTTCTCGCCGCCGGCGTCCAGCGGACGGAAATCTTGCTGCGAAACCGCGCCGTACTTGCTCGAGCTCGGCGCCATCGCCGCGCCCGAGTCTTGCTGCGCGCCGTATACCCAATACGGAAACGCGTTGTCCGTTACGACGTGGTAGAACTGTCCCGTCGGCTGGTTGTACCACGAGCTCCAGGTTCGTCCGCGGTCGACGCTGATGACGACGCCCTGGTCGCTGCACAGGATCATGCGATTCGAATCGCCCGGGTCGATCCAGAGCGCGTGATAGTCGTCGCCGGTCGGATCACCCAGGATCGCGTCAAAAGTTTTGCCGCCGTCGCTCGAGCGGTACGTCGCCGTGTTCATCGCGTAGACGACGTTGGGATCGCGCGGATCCGCGGTGATCCCGCTGAAGTACCAACCGCGCTGCCAGATGCGCTGCTCGCGGTCGAGGTGCGTCCACGTCGCGCCGGCGTCGTCGGAGCGATAGACACCGCCCAACCCCGGACCGCTGTCGACCATGGCGTACACGCGGCGCGGAGCCGCGATCGAGATCGAGAGCCCGATGTGTCCGACGCGCGCGGGCAAGCCGTTCGTCAGCTGCGTCCACGTCGCGCCGCCGTCGCTCGATTTGTACAGTCCGCTTCCCGGGCCGTTCGACGGCGGATAGACGTTCCAGGGCGGCCGGCGCGTCTGCCAGAGAGCGGCGTAGACCACGTTGGGATCGCCGGGCTGCATCGCGAGCGAGATCGCTCCGGTGTCTTCGTTCTTATAAAGCACCTTGTTCCAGGTTCTTCCGCCGTCGCTCGTCTTGAAGACGCCGCGCTCCGCGTTCGGCCCGTACTGGTGTCCGAGCGCGGCCACGTAGGCGACCGACGCGTTGCGCGGATCGACGACGATCGCGCCGATCTGCCGGGTGTCGCTCAGCCCAAGGCGGACCCAGGTCCGTCCAGCGTCAGTGGACTTATAGACGCCGCCTCCGTATGCGATGTCGGAACGCATGTCGGCTTCGCCCGTACCGACGTAGATGACGTTGGGATCACTCGGGGCGACGGCGATCGCGCCGATCGAGGCGACGTCTTGTCGATCGAAGATCGGGTTCCACGTGCGTCCTGCGTCGATGCTCTCCCAAACGCCGCCGTCCACCGCCCCGAAATAGAAGTGATCGGGTTGGCCCGGCACGCCCGTGACCGCGAGCGCGCGGCCGCCGCGAAACGGTCCGATCGAACGCCAATGCAGCATGCCGAAGTACGCCGCCGCCGATCCGCCGCTCGCCGCCGCGGACGTCAGGGGCGGCGTAACCAGCGCACACGCCAACAGAAAAGAGAACAGGCGTCGCATAGACGCCTGCTGTTTGTTACTGCGACGTTGTGCGCCTACCAGCCGCCGCCGCTGTCGCCTCCGCCAAAGTCGCCGCCGCCCGCATCTCCGCCGAAGCCGCCGCCGCTCCAGTCACCGCCGCTCGCGCCGCCTATGTCCGCCTGACCGGCGTCGCTCTGCCAACCGCCCGCATCGGCGTTGCTGCCCCAGCCGCCGCCGGCATCCGGAGCGATTTGCGCGCCCGTTGACGGCGCGATGCCGCCACCGCCGCGGAAGAGCTCGTTGCCGAGCCATGCTCCGCCGAGACCGCCGAGCAGTCCGCTCCAGAAGCTGCCGCCTCCGCCGAAGCCGCCGTACCCGTAACCGGGACCGTACCCCGGGCCGTATCCGGCACCGGGCGGCGGCGCAGCGCCGGGCGGCCCGCCGTAGTACCGCGACGCGGCGAGCGCGCGCAGGATCGAGCGCAAGATCAAGAAGCCGACGACGGCGATGATGATCCACCAAAACATTGAGATTCCGAAACCTCCCGACGAGGACGACACACGCTGCGCCGGCACGGCGCCCGTGCCTGTCGAACGTTGCAGGCCCCCGAGATGCGCGCGATAGACACTCAGAACGCCGCTGACCGCGCCGGTGATGCCCGCGTCGTACGACTCGCTGCGAAACTGGGCCTCCATCGACGTGCGGATCGAACGCAGCACGTCGGGCGTGAACCAGCCCGCTTGTGCGCCGGCGCGATCGGGGAGGATGATGTCCTTACGATCGTCACGAGCGACGAAGATCAGTACGCCGTTGACGCTTTGCGCAGCGAACGCTGCACCGGCGGCGCCCTGTAGCGTCGAACCGCCCAGCGAGGGTGTGGTGACGACGACGATCTCCTTGCCCGTTTGCGCGTTGAAGCTCGCGATCCGCGAGTTGAGCTGCGCGACCGTCGCCGCCGAAAACATTCCCGCCTGATCCGCGACGAAGTCGCGAGCCGCCGCGGGAGCGGCCCCGGCGAGCAGCGCGAGTCCGCACGCTGCGACCGCGAGCGAGCGGGAAGCCGTGGCGTTCATGCGGGATCCTACCCGGCCGCTCGAAGCGAAGTTTCGCGTTTCTGCGGGAACTGGCCGGCCGGTCGGCTCAGAAACTCGCTCATGAGCCAAAGGACGCCGGCCGCTTCCCTTCGGGAAGGCTCGCTGACGTTTATCGAGGTCTTGGCGACGTCCGTTGCCTTGATCGGCCCGAGCATGACGCCGATCTTGATCGCGCCGTACATGTACGCGCTGGCCGGCAACGGGACGTGGCTCGCCTACGTCTTCGGCGGGACGATGCTGACGTTCGTGGCGCTCTGCATCAACCAGTTCGCGCGGCGCTCGAGCGCCGCGGGATCGATGTACGGCTACGTCGCGGAGCATCTCGGCCGCACGGTCGGCGGCGTCGCGGGCTGGACGCTGCTGTGGGCGTACGGCTTCGTGGCGGCAGCGGTGCTCGGTGCAATAGCGCTTTTCGTGGAGTTGTTGCTGCAGGGCACGGCATTCCATCCTCCGGCGATCGCGATCGTCGTCGTCCTCGCCGTGATCGCGTGGCAAGCCGCATACCGAGGCGTACAGATCTCGGCGATCGTGATGCTCGTGCTCGAGGTGGTCTCGGTCAGCATCATCTGCCTCGTCGTCGCGATCGTGCTGCACGATCACGGGCCGTCACTCGACGCCAGGCAGCTGCACCTCGTGCACGCGTTTCCGGGCGGCATCGGCCTTGCCATCGCGTTTGCGGTCTTCAGTTTCGTCGGCTTCGAGAGCGCCACCGCGTTCGGCGCGGAGGCCAAGCGGCCGCTCGTAACGATACCGCGCGCGGTCGTCGGGAGCGTGCTCTTCGCGAGCGCCTTCTTCGTGATCGCGACGTATGCCGAGATCGTAGGGCTCGCGCACGCCGGCAAGCCGTTGGACCAGCAGACGTTTCCCCTCGGAACGCTCGTGGACGCATACGGCATCGGCGTCCTGAGGATGCCGATCACCGTGGGGGCGCTGTTCAGCGCGTTCTCCGTGTGCCTCGCGTGCATCACGACGGCGGGTCGCGTCGCCTATGCGATGGCCGCGGCCGGCCTCTTGCCCCGCGCCTTCGCGCGGATCGAGCCTAGGCACGAGACGCCGAACGTCGCCGTGACCGTCGTGACGGCGATCACGCTCGCCGTGGCGGTGGGCGCGTTGGCCTTTCGCGTGACCCCGATCGACGTCTTCGACAACTGCGGAACGCTAAGCACCTTTGGGTTCATCTTGATCTACATGCTGATCGCCGTTGCGGCGCTCGCCTATACGAAACGGCTCGGCGAGATGCGGGTCGTCGACGTCACGATCTCCGGCATCGCGCTGGTGCTGCTGATCCTCTCGACGGTGTGGTTCTTCGCGACGATTCCGGCGGCGCCGCAACACTGGTTCGTCTACTACTTCTTGGCGTTTTTGGCGGCGGGGTGGATCTGGTTCCGCTTCAGGAGGGCCAGCGGCTGATGACGACGCGCTGCTGCGTGTAAAACGCCACAGCGTCCTTTCCGTGGCAGCGCAAATCGCCGAAGATCGAGTCTTTCACGCCGCCGAACGGGAAGAACGCCATCGGCGCGGCGATCCCCACGTTGACGCCCACCATGCCGACCTCGATGGATGCCGCGAACGTTCGCGCTGCGCCGCCGTCACGCGTGAAGATCGACGACGCGTTGCCGTACCGCGACGCGTTGGCCACGGCGATTGCCTCGTCGAGCGAGCCGGCCCGAACGATTGCGAGGACCGGCCCGAAAATCTCGTCGCGCGCGAGCTCGCTTTCCGCGTCGACGCGATCGAAGATCACCGGGGCGGCGAACGAGCCGCCTTCCGGAGTTTCACGCGCATCGAGCAGCACGGTCGCGCCTTCGGCGCCCGCGCGTTCGACGTAGCCGCGAATCCGTGCGATCGCGTCGTCGCTGACGACCGGCCCCATCTGCACGCTCTCGTCGACTCCGCGGCCGAGGCGTAACCCACGCGCCGCCGCAGCCAGCATCGGAGCGAGCGCGTCGCCGGCGTCTCCCACGGCCACGACGACGGAGCCCGCCAGGCAGCGCTGGCCGGCGCCGCCGAACGCCGAGGCGATCACGGCTTCGCACGTCGCCTCGCTCACCGCGTCGGGCATCACGATCAAAAAATTCTTCGCGCCGCCTAACGCCTGCACGCGCTTGTGCGCTCGCACCGCGCGCTCTTGCACGGCACGCGCGGCGCTCGAGGAGCCGACGAACGATACGGCCGCGACGTCCGGATGCTCGATCAGCGCCTCAGCGGTCTCCGCTCCGCCATGAACGAGGTTCAACGTTCCGTCGGGGAAGCCGCACTCGCGTGCGATCGCGTGGAGCAGCTCCGACGTGAGCGGCGTCTGCGGCGAGGGCTTGAGCACGAACGCGTTTCCCGCCGCAATGGCGATGGGGAACATCCACAGCGGTATCATCGCGGGAAAATTGAACGGCGTGATTCCCACGCAGACCCCGAGCGGTTGGCGCAGGGAGATCGAGTCGATCCCGCGCGCGACGTCGGGCAGAGCGTCGCCCATCATTAGCGACGGCATGCCGCAAGCGAACTCGACCGCCTCGATCCCGCGCCGAACCTCCGCCCGCGCGTCGCCGAGCGTCTTGCCGTTCTCGCGCGAGAGGCAGTGCGCGAGGTCGTCGCGCCGCCGTTCGAGCGCGTCTGCATAGCGGAAAAAGAGCCGCGCGCGCTCGACCACCGGAACCTGGCGCCATGCCGGGAATGCCGCGCGCGCTTGTGCCACCGCGCGATCCGTCTCGGCGCGCCGCGCAACGCTGACCTCGCCGAGAAGCTCGCGCGTCGCCTTGTCGCGGACTTGCAGCGGCATTTCAGTGTCGCGTCTCTTCGAGCCGCATCAATCCGGCGTCGAGAATCTCGAAGCCTTCGTCAAGCTCCGCCGGCGACACGGTGAGCGGCGGCGAGACGATCGCGACGTTGTAGCGGCCGTACACGTACAGTCCGTGCGCGAGCAGGTCGTTGAAGAACGCGCCGAGCGTCCGGGCGCCCTGCCACGGCACCAGCGGTTCGCGCGTCTTTTGGTCGGCGACGAGCTCGAGGCCGAAGAACGCGCCGACGCCGCGCGCCTCTCCGACGATTGCGTGACGGCGCGCCAAAACCTCGAAGCGCGCGCGCAGCCAGTCCTCGATCTCGCGAGCCCGCTCGAAGAGCCGCTCGTCGCGGTAGGCCTGCAGCGCGGCGACGCCCGCCGCCATCGCGAGCGGATGGCCGCTGAACGTGTGGCCGCTTGGGAGCGCATGCGAGTCGAAATGGCGCGCGAGCGACTCGCGGATGGCGACGCCCCCGAGCGGAACGTACGCCGACGTGACGCCCTTTGCGAACGTGAAGATGTCGGGCGTCACGCCGAAGCGCTGCGCCGCGAACGCCTCGCCCGTCCGCCCGAAGCCCGTCATGACCTCGTCGAAGATCAGCAGGATTCCGTGCCGGTCGCAGAGCTCGCGGACGCGCGCGAGATAGCCATCCGGATAGAGGACGACGCCGTTTGCTCCGACGACCGGCTCGATCATGAGCGCGGCGATGCGGTCGCCGCCCTCGTAATCGAGGATTGCCTCGAGATGCGCGATCGCGCGATCGGTCTCTTCGCGCGCGTCGCGCGTGTGAAACGGGCTGCGATATGGGAACGGCGCGAAGAAACGCACGACGCCCGAAAGCCCGGGCTCGTTGGGCCAGCGCCGGTTCTCGCCCGTCAGCGTCCCGGCGCCGGGCGCCGATCCGTGGAACGACCGATACGCCGTCAGCACCTTGTGACGCCGCGTGAGCGCGCGCGCAAATTTTACCGCGTCCTCGTTGGCTTCGCCGCCGCCGGCCGTGAAGAAAACGCGGCCGCCTTCGGACCAGGGCGCGATCTCGATGATCGCGCTCGCGAGCTCGGCGCGCCGGTCGTTGGCGAGGCTCGGCGGGACGTAGGCGACGCGTTGCGCCTGTTCGGCGATCGCCTTCACGAGAGCCGGATGCGCGTGCCCGAGGTTGACGGCGACGAGACCGGCGGAGAAGTCCAGATAGCGCGCGCCCGTTTCGTCGTAAAGGTACGAGCCCTCGCCCCGCACGATGACGGGCGTCTTTCGGCCGGCCTGCGCGACCCAGGGAGTCAAGACGTAGCGCTCGTGCATGCTCGCGACGTCGCGCGGCATCACGGCCGGCGGCTTCAACGAGCCCCCAACCTGCCCGACACCACGATGAGCCCGCCCGCGACGCTCAGCGCGAAGAACACGATGAAGACCCAGACGCCGAAGCGCTTCCAGAACTCCCGGCGCGCGCGAGCGGCGCGCGTCGAGTGTGTCGGACGCCGCCCCTTCACGAGCCTTGCACCTTTCGCTCCGCTACGGTGCTCCAGAGACGTTCCAGGTTGTAGAACGCGCGCTGCTCGGGCGTGAAAACGTGCACGATCACGGTGCCGAGATCGATGAGTATCCAGGATCCATCGGCGTATCCTTCGACCCGGGCGACCTGGAAGCCGTCGCGGCGCACGGCCTCGATCACGGCGTCCGCGATCGCTCGCGTCTGAATCTTGGAACGGCCGCTGACGATCGCGAAGGTATCGGCCAGGATCGTCCGGCCGCCCACGTCGAGCACCGTGAACGTCTCGCCTTTCTTGTCGAGCGCGCTATCGCGCACGACCTCGATCAGCTCGCGGATGCCTGCACCTCCGCAACGTCGTCGAGCTTGCCATCCGCGCCGAAGAGCGCGGCCGCCGCGAGCGTCGGCGGCGCGGGCGTCAGGCCCTTGCGCTCGTGGCGGCGGATGGCAAGCGCCAGCGCCTCACGCATCGCCTCTCCGAGGTCGACGAGCGCGATTTGCCAGAGCACCGCGCGCTCGGGAAATCTGCGGGCCGGCTCCAGCGAGTCGGCCAGATAGACGACGCAGTCGAGCGGCGACATCTCCCCCGCGGCGGTCGTGTGCTTCTCGATCGAAGAGAGCACCTCTGCGTCGTCGATACCGAAGCGTTCGCGCGCAAGCGCCGCACCGAGCCGCGCGTGGAGCAGCACGGGGTGCGCGCGCTCGAAGTCATCGATGAAAAATCCGCGCTTTTCGCATTCGTCTAGGAGTCGCGCCGTCGAGTAGAGGCGCGCGAGGTCGTGCAGCAGTCCCCCAAGGCGCGCCTTGCGCGCGTCAACGCCATGGCGCTGCGCCAGCGTATCCGCGCTGCGCGCGACGCGGACGCTGTGCTCGTAGCGGTCGTCCTGGCCGAGATGGTCGCGCACGCGACGCAATAAACTCACGAACGACTCGGGGGCGTGGGCGCTCACCGCGGCTGGAATCGTTCTCGCAAGACGCGCAGACGGTTGTGGTAAAGCTCGCTCTTGAGGCTGCCCGCCCACATGATCAGGGCGCTCTCGTTGTCGTCGCTGTAGTAGCCGGTTCGCATCGTCACCGTGGTAAAACCGTACTTTCGGTAGAGGCGTTGCGCGACCGTGTTGCTCTCGCGCACTTCGAGCGTCATCCAGGCCGCGGCGCGCGCGATCGCCTCGTCGATGAGCCGCAGCAGCAGCAGCTCTCCAAATCTGCGCCCCCGATGCTCGGGATCGACGGCGAGCGTAGTGACGTGGGAATCCTCGAGAATCACCCAAATGCCGCCATACGCCACGACGCGATCTCGATACCGCCCGACGAAGTAATGCGCGAGCTTGTTCGTGCTGAGCTCGTTGTAAAACGCGTCCGAGGGCCAGACGGCGGAGAAGCAAGCGCGCTCGATGCGGGTCACGGCGGCGATGTCCGACGTGGCCATCGGCGCCACCGAGAAGTGGTCGGGTCGCTCCGCCGGCCGCTCGAGCTCCATCTTCATAGCGGATGAAGCGCTATCGCCGGGACTTCGTGACGGCGGGCAGCTCGCCGTAGTCGGCGCGTACCTCGTGAACGCTCTTCGCAGGCGGGCGCGTGGCGGCCGCCAGAGCGGCTGCCGCAGCGGCGGGCGTCACGAGCGGGTCCACAGAGCGCACGATGATTGCGCGTTCGGCGAGCGCGTGGAGCACGTCCTCCGGCGCCCCAACAACGGCCAACTCGCCCTCGGGGCGCAGCGCGTCGAGCACGTCGGCGATCCGGCCCGAGGCGCGCTGCAACTGGTCCCCAACGCGGTACCGCGCGGAGATCACGCCCGGCCGCCCTTCGACCACGCTGAGGACGCGCGGAAATGCACCGCCGTATTCGAGGATGTCGAACGATGGGATCGGCACGAGCGGCCGCTGCCACACGGCCGCGAGCGCTTTGGCGTAGGCGACGGCGATGCGCAGTCCAGTGAAGCGGCCGGGGCCGATGCCGACCGCAACGCGATCGATCTCGTTCCGCGTCACGCGGGCCTGCCCGAACACCGCCTCGATGACGCCGAGGCCGCGCTCGAGCGCGACGTTGCCGCGCTCGCTGCGCGCCGCGGCGATCCGGCCGTCGCGCGCGATCGCTGCCGAGAACGCACCCAGCGCACCGTCCAGAGCAAGAACGTTCACGCGACTTGTCGAATAAAGAGCGTACGCGGTCCGTTACCGGAGCCTTCAATTTCAATTTCGTACCGGCGCTCTGAAACGAGCTCGGGCGCGTTGCGCCACCACTCCACCAGCACGATCGAGCTGCCGTCGAGCGCTTCCTCGAGGCCGAGCTCCGCGGATTCACGCGGATCGTCGATGCGGAAGAGGTCGATGTGGTCGATCGGCGGAGTGCCGTCGTAGCGATGCCAGAACGTGAAGGTGGGACTGTAGCTCTGGTCGGCACCGTGAAGCGAACGCACGACCGCCCGAACGAAAGCGGTCTTGCCGGAGCCGAGCGGTCCGGACAACGCGACGACGTCGCCGGCATGGAGGCGCCGCGAAAACGCGGCGGCAAATGCTTCGAAGTCGTCTTCGGTGTGAAGGGTCACGCGCTCGTCCATGATAGGTATAGGTAAGTATTGAACAACGATATCATCGCACAGGTCAACGTCGAAGACGAAATGCGAGAGAGCTATCTCTCGTATGCGATGTCCGTTATCGCCTCGCGCGCGCTCCCGGACGTCCGCGACGGTCTCAAGCCGGTGCAGCGCCGAATCCTCTACGCGATGCGCGAGATGGGATTCGATCCCAGCAAGCAGCATCGCAAGTGCGCCGGCATCATCGGCGAAGTGCTCAAGAGCTATCATCCGCACGGCGACTCGTCGGTCTACGACGCGCTGGTGCGCATGGCGCAGGACTTCACGCTGCGGTATCCGCTCGTGGACGGTCACGGCAACTTCGGATCGATCGACCCCGACCCGCCCGCGGCGTACCGTTACACCGAGGCGCGCTTGGCGCGCGCCGCGCTCGACGTCCTTGCGGACATCGACAAAGAGACGGTGCCGTTCGTTCAAAATTTCGACAACCAAGGCGTCGAGCCGAGCGTGCTGCCGGGACGGCTTCCGCAGCTGCTGGTCAACGGATCGAGCGGCATCGCGGTTGGAATGGCCACGAACATTCCCCCGCACAACCTCAACGAAATCTCGGACGCGATCGCGGCGCTGATCGACGATCCTGAAGTCGGCGACGACGACCTGTGCAACATCGTCACAGGGCCAGACTTCCCGACCGGCGGCACGATTCTCGGCCAAGAGGCGATCCGCGAGGCGTACAAGACCGGGCGAGGCTCGATCACGATCCGCGGCAAGGCCGAGATCATCGAGGAACGCGGAAAACACAAGATTCTGATCACCGAGATCCCCTATCAGGTGTATAAGGGGCGCATCATCGAGGCCATTTCGGAGGCATACGCGGAGAAGCGCATCGCCGGGATCGCGCGCATGGACGACGAGTCGAACCGCAAGGGGATGCGCGTGGTAATCGAGCTGCAGCGCAGCGCGACGCCGAAGATCGTGCTCAACCAGCTCTTCAAGCACACGCCGCTGCAGGCCACGTTCGGCTTCAACATGCTGGCGCTCGTGCCGGTAGGCAAGCCCCGCCCCGACGGCTCCGTGCCGATTGAGCCGCAGGTGCTCACCCTCAAGCAGCTGCTCGAGCACTTTATCGCGCACCGCAAGGACGTCATCACGCGGCGCACGCGCTACGATCTCCGCAAGGCCGAGGAGCGCGCGCACCTGCTCGAGGGCTACCGCATCGCGCTCGATAACATCGACGAGGTCATCGAGATCGTCCGCGGCAGCCAGACGACGGACGAGGCCAAGGCGCGGCTCTCGGCGCGCTTCGAGCTTAGCGACGTTCAGGCGCAGGCGATCGTCGACATGCGGCTGCGGACGCTCGTCGGGCTCGAGCGGCAGAAGATCGAGCAAGAGTATGCCGAGCTGATCAAGACGATCGCGGAGCTGCAAGACATCCTGCGCAGTCCGCGGCGCATCGCCAACATCGTCAAGAGCGAGGCGCTCGACGTCAAGAAGCGCTTCGGCGACGAGCGGCGCACGAGCATCGAGCCGGCGGAGGACGAGATCTCGATCGAGCAGATCACGCCGAACATCGAGGTCGTCGTGACCTACACGGTGGGCGGCTATATCAAGCGAGTGTCGGTCGACACGTTCCGGACGCAGAGCCGCGGCGGGCGAGGAGTGACCGGCATCTCCAACCTCAAGCGGGAGGACGTGGTTCGAAACTTCTTCGTGACGAAGACGCACGATCACGTGCTGTTCTTCACAAACATGGGCCGCGTCTATCGTCTGCGCGGCTACGAGATCCCCGACACGACGCGCCAAGCCCGCGGGACCGCCCTCGTGAACCTGCTGACGCTTCCGCCGGGAGAACAGGTCAGCGCGGTGTTCCCGATCGACAAGTTCGAGGGCGAGAAATACCTCGTGATGGTCACCAAGAACGGCGTCATCAAGAAGACGAAGCTCGACCAGTTCGCCAACGTTCGCCGCAACGGCCTGATCGCGATCAACCTCGATCCGAGCGACGAGCTACTGGCGGTGGATCTTTCGAACGGCTCGCGCGACATCATCCTCGCGTCGACGCGCGGGATGGCCGTTCACTTCAACGAGAAGGACGTGCGCCCGATGGGCCGCGTCGCGCGCGGCGTCAAGGCGATGACGCTCGAGAAGGGCGACAGCGTCGTCGCGATGGACGTCGTCGAAGACGAGCGCCGCGAGGTGTTACTCGTGACGTCGCTCGCCTTCGGCAAGCGCACGCCAATCGCGGAGTACCGGCACACGTCGCGCGGAGGCAAGGGCGTGAAAGCCTTCGCCCGCCAGCGCGACGACATCGGGCAGGTCGTCGATCAGATCCTGGTGGCGCCGGAGGACCAGATCTTGATGATCACGTCCGGCAACCAGGTGATCCGCCTCAAGGTCGGCGACATCCGCAAGACGGGCCGCGACGCCAAGGGCGTGCGCCTGCAGCGCCTCGGCGGGGGCGACGAGGTCATCGCGATTACCAACCTGGGCAAACAGGCCAAGCAGATCACCGAGATCACCGGCGAGCCGCAACAGACCGAGCTATAGGAGTGTTTGGAGAAGCATGAGCGCATTGCCCGACGTCACGCAAGACAACTTCGACTCGGAGGTTTTGAAGAGCCAGCAGCCGGTGCTGGTCGACTTTTGGGCGCCGTGGTGCGGGCCGTGCCGCATGCTGAGCCCGATCGTAGAAAAAGTGGCTGCCGCAAACAGCGGCAAGGCGAAGTTCGTCAAGCTCAATACGGACGAAAACCCGAGCGTTGCGGGACAGTATCAGGTCTCAGGAATTCCGTGTTTGATTCTCTTCAAGGACGGACAGCCCGTCGACCGCATCGTGGGTTACGTCCCCGAAAACACCGTGACCTCGATGCTCAGCAAGCACGTGGCGTAAGCCGGTGCGGGAGCTTCCCGCAGTGCACCGCCTCCTCGCGGAGCATCGCATCGCGGTGCACGAAGAAAAGCTCGGAAGAGACGAGTTGAAGCGCGCGATCGAACGAGAGCTCGATCGCGCGCGCGCTTCCGGCTACGCAGCGGCGTACGACGCCATCGTCGACGCGATTGCGTCGCGCCTCGAAAGGGCGCAACGCGGCGCGCTGGCGCCGCTGATCAACGCGACCGGCGTCATCCTTCACACGAACCTCGGGCGCGCGCCCCTAGCCACCGAGGCCATCGCCGCCATGGTACGCATCGCGCGCGGTTATGCGAATCTCGAGTACGATATCGAACGCGGCGAGCGCGGCTCGCGTTATAGCGCGATCGTCACGGCCCTGCGCGAGGCGACGGGCGCGCAGGACGGGCTCGTGGTCAACAATTGCGCCGCCGCGGTGCTGCTCGTGCTCGACTCGCTCGCGAAGGGCCGCGAGGTGATCGTGGCGCGCAATCAGCTCGTGGAGATCGGCGGCGGCTTTCGCATTCCCGAGGTCTTGGAGCGCAGCGGCGCCTCGCTCATCGAAGTCGGAACGACCAATCGCGTCTACCTCGAAGACTTCGAGCGCGCTCTCTCTCCGCGCACAGCGCTGCTGCTGCGCACGCACCCGTCGAACTATCGCGTCGAGGGCTTTACGCACGACGTCGGCGGCCGCGAGCTCGCGGATCTCGGACGCCGTGCCGGCGTACCCGTGGTCGAAGATCTCGGCAGCGGCTCGCTCGTCGACCTTGCCGAGTACGGCGCGGAGCACGAGCGCACGGTGCGCGAAGCGTTGGGCGAGGGAATCGGTCTCGTGACGTTCTCGGGCGACAAGCTGCTCGGCGGCCCGCAGGCCGGCATCCTGGTCGGGCGATCGAACCTCCTCGCACGCGTGCGCAACAATCCGTTATTGCGCGCCCTGCGCCCGGACAAGATGACGCTCGCGGCGCTCGCCGCGACGCTCCAGCTCTATCGGGCGTCGCAGCTTGAACGGATCCCGCTCTATCGGATGTTGTCCGCGAGTCTCGACGATCTCCGCGCCCGCGCGCAGGCGTACGAATCGTCCGTCACATCGGCTCGCGTCGTCGAAAGCGATGCATACGTCGGTGCGGGTGCGCTACCCCAGGCGCGCATCGCATCTATTGCGGTGGCGGTCGACGCACGAGAGCCGAATGAACTCGCCGCTACGCTGCGATCGGGGACCCCTCCGATCGTCGCGCGTGTCGAGGATGGGTGCGTGTTGCTGGATCTGCGCACGATCGCGCCCTCGGAAGACGAGGTCATCATCGCCGCGCTCTCGCGGCGATGAGCGACGCGAGCGAAGCACGCCTCATCGTCGCCTTCTACGAAGGCAGCGCGCCCGACAATCGCGGCCGCTTTCATGACGAGATCCTGCGGTTCAACGACGATCGGCTCGAATACGTCCACGACTTCATTCAGTGGCTCTTTCCGCTTGCGGAGCGCAGCGGCGCCCAGCCATCGGCGCCGATACTCGACGCCGCCGCAATCGCGGCGTTCCGCGAGCGGCCGGAATTACGCGCCGCGTTGCGCCGGTCGCTCGACCGAATGCTTGCCTTCTACGGTTTCGCGTGGAGCGGCGAGCGCATCATAAAAAGCCGGACGTTCGCGCAACGCAGCAGCACCTGGCTGCACGCGGAGAATCACAACCATCTGCGGCTGACACGCATGCTGCGCTCACTCGACCTCTTGGGAGAGCCGCAGGCGGCCCGGGCCCTGTTCGACGCGCTTTCCGAAATTTACAGCGAAGAGCGTCAAAACGGGCGTAATCGGATCTCTGACCGCACGTTTCGTTTCTGGAGAAACGCCCTCACTTGACTATCGCGCCCATCGCTTCTTCGAGAAGGCCGCGATCGTCGCCGATTTCCTTTGCGATGAGCTCGTTGAGCAGCGCGTTCATCCGCAGGATCGTCGCCTCGTTCTTCTCGGGTTCGAGCGCGAGGTTGTGCATCTCTTCCGGGTCGGACCGTAGGTCGAAAAGTTGGATGTCGTTGTTCCCCAGGATCTCTTCTAGCGTGCGCGGCGTGTTGGGCGCGTTCGGCGCGTAGTAGCGCCCGAACTTGTAACGTCCGTCAAACGCGAGGGAAAGGAAGCCGCGTTTGTCCAGGTTCGCCTCCGCCGGCCTGTCCCGCTCCGGCGGCGCCGCTCGCGTCGACGACGATCGACGTGACGTCCGCCGGCACCTTGAAGAACTGCTCTTCGCCCGTATATTTGAACTGCTCAGTATGCAAGAGCGCGTCTTGGGCGGCGGCGCGTGGCGCGTCAGGCACGCCGCCGCCGCTTCCCGCGCATGCCGTCAAGACCGAGGTCGCCGCGAGCACGCAGGGCGCGGACGGACTTCTCATTAGAGGACGGCCTGGCGCACCGAGATTCGCTGATAGTGGGTGCCGGCGGCATTCGCACTGTAGAACACTTGCCACGGTCTCTTCGACGTGTCGGGGTTTCCAAGAACCCAGCCCTTCGAGCTGCACTCGTAGTTCAAGCGCATCCCGCCGACCTCGCCCGTCGCACCGGTCGCCATGTAGCAGCGCGCCCCATTCGCGAGCATGAGCGCCCAGGGCGACGGTTTGCCCGTATTCCGGTCGTGTGCCGGTATAGGCTTGTCGAGGACGATGAGGATGACGTTCTTGGAAAAGGCATCGCTCGGGCAGGCGACGCTCGAGAGGGCGGCGTTGCTAAAGCAGGGGTCGTAGATGCTGTTGGAAACCATGCATCGCCACGCGTCCGGCCTTTGCGACGCGATCGATCCGGTCCAGCACGCGCCGTGCACCTTCGACGTCACCGTGTAGCCCGAATGGAGGCCGGTCGATCCGAACGGCGCATAGATCACGACCCTCGTCGACTGTGCGCCCAGCGCGAGTTGCGACATAACGGCGGCCGCACCGAAAACGATGCTCGCCCACAGGATGGCACGCATGCCGTCATCCTAACATCTTCGCCTCCCATTACAAATCTAGTTGACATCCGCCCGCGCTCGATGTATCTTGCTATTACAAAACTAATACTTAAAGGGAGACGCTGCCTTGCCCCGGCGAAAATCGCCCGTCCTCACCGATCACGAGCTGCGGCTGATGGAGGTTCTTTGGCGCAAGGAGCGCGCCACCGTCGCCGACGTCGTCGAGTCCCTTCCGCCGCCGCCGCTGACGTACAGCACGGTGCTCACGACGCTGCGGACGCTCGAGCGCAAGGGCCACGTCACGCATGAGGAGGATGGCCGCGCGTTCGTCTATCGGCCGTCAGTGCAGCGCAGCGACGCCGCCAAGTCGGCCGTGCGCCACGTGCTCGACCGTTTCTTCGCGAGCTCGCCGGGGGCGCTCGCGGTGGCGCTGCTCGACGACGGGCGCCTGAGCGACGACGACCTCGCGCACGTCACGCGAATTCTCGCTCGCCGGAGGAGGGAAAAGAAGTGATCGCAGCGGCTCTGTTCAGCGGTCTGTGGCAGGGTGCCCTGCTCGTCGCCCTGACGTATGCGGCTGCCAAGCTTCTCGCAAGGCGCAACGCTTCGACACGCCATGCGCTGTGGTTCGCGGCGCTGGTCGCGCTCGTCGTCGTGCCGATCGCGACGACGGTATCCGACGCCGGCGCGCAATTGCTCAGGGTGTTAGGCTCGCATTCAACGCACACTGGGTACACGATCGCGCTGCTTCCCGCCGTCGGGTACGTCGACCACGCGCGCGGCTGGTTTGAAGCGGTCGCGACGTGGATCGTAATCGCGTGGCTCCTCGGCGCAGCCGCCGGTTTAATGCGGCTGGCGGCGAGCTTCGTGCGCGTCGAGGGAATCCGGCGGCGAGCGTCACTTCTATCGAGCCTGGAGTGCGACGTTTTCGGATCGAGCGACGTCGGCGTTCCGATCGTGGCCGGCATCGTCAAACCCGTCGTCATCGTGCCGCACGACGTGGCCGCAAAGCTCTCGCCGGACGACCTTCGCCGCGTCGTCGAACACGAGCGGGCGCACATTCGCCGCGGCGACCCGCTCTGGAACCTGGTCCAGCGCGTGATCGAGGCGGCGCTGTTCTTCAATCCATGGGCTCGCATCGCGGGCTCCGCCCTCACGAACGAGCGAGAGGCGGCCTGCGACGACTGGGCCGTGGAGCGAACCGGAAGCGCCGACAAGTACGCCGTCTGTCTCGCGACGCTCGCGCAGATGCTGCGCGCGCAGAAGCTGCCGCTTGTCGTTGCCGGCGCATACCGGTCGCGCCACGCGCTCGTCGCGCGCATCGAGCGTCTCTGCGCAGCCGGCCCGCGACGTCTTCGCATCAACCCTTACGCACTTGGAGGAACGATCGTGCTCTTTATCGTCGCGACCCTCGCGCTGCAGGCGTTCTCGCCCGCGTTCGCCAGCACCCCGGCACAGACCGGGATCGCCAACCCGTCACCGGGAGCATCGTACATCGCTGCCGCCTGCGCCGAGCCAAACGTTGAAGCGCTGGTTCAAAACGCAGTTGCTCCTTCGCTGCCGCACGGCTTCAAGGCCAGCGGAACCGTGATCGTTGCGGTGACCATCGCGCCCAATGGGCACGCCACCAACACGAAGGTCCAGCGTTCTAGCGGGAACGCGGAGATCGACAACGCGGTGGTCGCGGCCGCCCGCAGCAGCACCTACTCGCCCAAAGTCGCGAACTGCACGCCGGTTGAGGGGCACTACCTCTTCCGCGCCGATTTCCGCCCGAGCCCGTAGCGTCGACACAGGTCTTTTCAGACCGTGACGTAACTCTGGAGCGCGAGTCACGAGATGGAACCGCGAGCCGAAGAGAGCTCCCGTAAGGCGCTGTTTATCAGCAGAGCCGGTGCGGATGCGGATCTCGCGGCGGTCATAGGGTCGGTTCTCGAGGCTGCCGGCCACGACGTCATCCTCCAGCAGTGGGACTTCGCTAACCGCAACTTCGTGGAGCGGATGCACGCGGCGTTGGCCGATGGAGCGCGAGTTGTCGCGTTGCTCTCTCCGGAATACTTGCGCAGCGATCACTGCCAAGCGGAGTGGCAAAACGCAATCGCCGACGACCCGCTTAACACGAGATCGCGCTTGATTCTGCTGCGAGTCATGGAGTGCGAGCCCGCCGGGCTCCTTAGTGGTCTCGCTTATTGGGATCTCGTTCCAATCCGCGAGAACCGCGAGCTGCTCGAACAAATCGTGGGCGAGGCGGTGCGCGAAGAGCGTCGGGACGCCACGCCGAGTGGGCCCTATTGGCGCGCGCCGCGGACGCTCGTGGATGCCGAGGCGATCCGGCCGGTATCGAGCTTTTGCGGGCGCGAGCGGGAGCTCGACGCGATTTCGGCGGCCCTCGCGACTGACGGCAGCGTTGCTGCCGTCCACGGCTTGGGCGGCGTCGGCAAGTCGTCCGTGGCGCGCGAGTACAGTTGGCGTAACCGCGATCGATTCTCGGTAGTCTGGTGGCTCAACGCTGAAGCTGAAGGCGGGATCATTGAAGGATTGCTTCGGCTGGGCGGGCTGCTTACGCGCGGCCTCGACGGTTTCGCCGATCGGCGCGCCGCCGCGCAACAAGTGACCGGTTCGATGTTGAGCGGATTCGCAAAGCCCGTCTTGCTCATCTTCGACAATCTCGAGGACGAAGGGCTCCTGCGGGCGTGGCAACCGCGCGCGCCCTCGTCGCGCGTGTTGGTGACCTCACGCAACGCGTCGTGGAGCGCTTACGTCACGGTTGTCTCGGTGCGCACATGGCTGCCGGAGGCCGCGATCGGCTACTTACAGCGGGAGAGCGGTCGCGCAGACCTCAGCCGCGACGACGCGGGCGCGATCACGGAGGCCTTGGGAGCCCTTCCG
Organism: Vulcanimicrobiota bacterium; assembly: GCA_963722595.1. Lineage (GTDB taxonomy): Bacteria > Vulcanimicrobiota > Vulcanimicrobiia > Vulcanimicrobiales > Vulcanimicrobiaceae > Cybelea. Next base: position 1,775,307 of record CAVRNN010000001.1, read on the forward strand.
CTCGCGCTATCGCACGCCGCCGCGTCATTGCGCAGCCTGCGAATGGTCACGCCGCAGCGCTACTTGGAACGCATCGGCGAGCGGCTCCGCAACGCTCCGCGCGGCGCGGAGTATCCGAGTTCGGTCTTTGCGACATTCGGCGCGTCGATCGCTCAAGCGGAACAGCAAGCCCCGGGGGCCGCCTCCGTGTTGTGCTTTGCCGCCTCGTTCGCTCCCGATGCCATCCCGGACGAGCTCTTTCGTCAGTCCATCGATCTCTGCCCCGAAGGTTTGCAACCGGTGCTGGCCGCAAATACCGCGCTCGACTTGCGCTCGGCCATGGCCGACGACCTTCGGCTGGACGAGGCCCTCGCAGCACTCGACAGTCTCGCGCTGCTGACGTTCGCTCAAGCATCACGCACGTACAGCATGCACCGCCTGGTGCGCCTCGCGGCGCAGGATCTGGCCGGCGACGCCGCGTCGATTTGGCAACGATACGCCGTAGCCGTCGTGGAAGCGGCGTTTCCGAAGGTGGAGTTCGCGATGTGGCCGCAATGCGAACGGCTGCTTTCTCATGCCTGCGCCGCGTTGGACGCCTTGCCGACCGATGCCGCGTTGCAATCGGCCGCCACTCTCGCACATCGATGCGGCATGTACCTGCGCAATCGCGGCGAGTTTGTCACAGCCGCGTCACTGCATCGCCGAGCGTTGGCAATCGAAGAGAAAGCTCTTGGGCCGGATCACCCCGACGTGGGGCGACATCTCAACAATCTTGCACTGGTGTATTGGGACCAAGGACGTTATGCGGAGGCGGAGCCGCTCTATATGCGCGCGGTCGCGATTGCGGCAAGGGAACTCGGTCCGGATCATCCGAGCCTCGCACAAAGCCTCAACAACCTCGCGATCATGTATCGTGATCAAGGACGCTATCAAGAGGCGGAACATCTTCATACCCGTTCATTGGCGATCTTCGAGAGCGCGCTCGGTCCGGACGACCCCAGCGTCGCGCTAAGCCTCGACAACCTGGGTGTCGTATACCGAGATGAAGGGCGTTACGGGGAGGCGGAGCCGCTCCATGAACGCGCGCTGGCAATCTTCGAACGAGCACTCGGGCCGGATCACCCCGCCGTGGCGTACAGTCTCAGCAACCTCGCCAACGTTTACCGTGACCAGGGCCGCTATGCGGAGGCGGAGCCCCTCCTCAAGCGCGCGCTCACGTTGTTAGAGAGCGCGCTCGGTTCGAATCACCCGGACGTCGCGGAGAGTCTGAACAACCTTGCTAACTTGTACCGCGACCAACGGCGCAACGACGACGCGGAGCCGTTGCACCGTCGCGCTCTCGCAATCGGCGAGAAGGTGCTCGGCCCAGATCATCCCGCCCTCGCCGAAAGCCTCAGCGGTCTCGCGCTCGCGCTCGAAGGGCAGCGCCAACATGCGGAGGCCGAGCCCCTCTACAGGCGCGCGCTGGCGATTCGGGAGAAGGCGCTCGGGCCGGAGCATCCGTCGACGAAAGCTATACTCGCGGCACTTGCCGCATTTCGCTAGCCGTCGCTGAACCAGCCCGAGGGCTCCACGGCCAGATTGACGTTGATCTGCTTGACCTCGGTGTAGGCATCGTAGCCGTAGGTGCCGAGCTCGCGGCCGATGCCGGACTGCTTGTAACCGCCCCACGGCGCCTCGTTGTAGGTGGGATGGTACGTGTTGATCCACGTGATGCCCGCGCGCATCTTGCGGATGACGCGGTGCGCCTTGGCGATGTCTTGCGTGAAGACGGCCCCGGCGAGTCCGTAGATCGTGTCGTTGGCCAGCGCGACGGCCTCGGCCTCATCGTCGAACGTCTGCACCACGAGCACGGGTCCGAAGATCTCCTCTTGGACGACACGCATATTCGGTGACGTGCGGTCGAAGACGGTCGGCGCGATGAAGTTGCCGTCTGCGAGCTTGCCGCCGAGCCGCTCCCCCCCGCATAGTAGCTTGGCTCCCTCGGTGCGCCCACTCTCGATGTAGCCCTCGACGCGCTCACGGTGCACCGGCGAGATGATCGGTCCCATCTCCGTCGCGGGATCGAAGCCGTCTCCCACACGAATCTTGCGCGCGCGCTGGACCACTCGATCCACCAGCCGGTCGTGTAGCGAGCGTTCCACGATCAGGCGCGATCCCGCGGAACACACCTGCCCGGCGTTGGCGAAGATGCCGAAGAGCGCATAGTCCACCGCCGTGTCGAAGTCCGCGTCGGCGAACACGACGTTGGGCGACTTGCCACCGAGCTCGAGCGAGATCTTCTTGAGGTTCGACGTCGCGGCTTGCATGATGCTGCGGCCCGTCTTCGTTCCGCCGGTGAACGCGATCTTATCGACCAGCACGCTCGCCGCGATCGCATGCCCCGCCGTCGCGCCGGCCCCCATCACGACGTTGACGACGCCGGGCGGAAACTCGAGCTCTTCGAAGATCATCGCGAGGCGAATCGTCGAAAGGGGCGTTAGCTCCGCCGGCTTGAGCACGCAGACGTTCCCCGCCGCCAGGGCCGGCGCGAGCTTCCACGTCGCCATCAAGAGCGGATAGTTCCAGGGCACGATTTGGCCGCAGACGCCGATCGGCTCGCGCACCGTGAAGGTCTGAGATGGCGCGGGAACATCGAACGTCTGCCCGTGCGGTTTCGTCGCGAGCCCAGCGTAATACCGGAAGCAATTCGCGGCGTCGATCGCGTCGTATTCCGTCTCGCGCAGCGGCTTGCCGTTGTTGAGCGTGTCGATCCGCATGAACTCGTCGCGGTTTGCATCGATCGCGTCGGCCACGCGGAAGAGCAGCGCCGCGCGGTCGGCCGCGCTCCTGCTGCCCCAGGGGCCTTCGTCGAACGCCTTGCGCGCTGCCGCGATCGCGGCCTCCGCGTCTGCGGCGCCGCCCTCCGCCACCACGGCGATCGGGCGGCCATCCGCCGGATTGATCAGCTCGCGCGTCGCACCGTCCGCGGCGAGCGTCCAGCGGCCGTTTAGGTACATCGGCACCACGCCATTGATCCGCGGCAAGTTGCGAAGCATTTCCTCGGCGCGTGCGCCGGATTCTGCGGTCGTTTGCATTATGACGGGGCTCCTTCTGTGACCCTTCGACGGAGCTTGTCGTGAGCGACGTCGAAGGGCTCAGCGTGACACAACTGTTCCAAACTTTCGCCGATGGCTTGGCACACGTAGTCGGCCTCCTCCTCCGTCATGGTCAACGGCGGCTCGATGCGGATTGTACGCGCGTTCACGAGCGTGCCTGACACGAGGATGCCGCGTTCGAGCATCTGCTTGCCGAACTCGAAACCGATCGCGTCGTCGCTGAACTCGAGCGCCATCAGCAGGCCCTTTCCGCGAACCGCGACGACGAGCTTGTCGAAGCCGCGCACGGCGCGGCGAATGCCAGCGAGCATTCGTTCGCCCAGCACCGCCGCGCGTTCCGGCAGACGCTCGCGGATCAGCACGTTGATTGTGGCGAGCGCCGCCGCGCACGCGAGTGGATTTCCCCCGAACGTCGACGTGTGCAGAAACGGGTTGTCGAATAGCCGCTCGAAGATCTCTCGCCGGCCCACGACCGCACCGGCCGGGACGACGCCTCCGCCGAATGCCTTGGCGAGGCACATCAAGTCGGGCGCAACGCCGTAATGCTCGCAGCAGAACATCTTACCCGTGCGGCCCATGCCGGTCTGCACTTCGTCGAGAATGAGGAGCGCGCCGAACTCGTCGCAGAGCGCGCGTACGCCGGGCAGATAGTCGTCGTCAGGGATGTTCACGCCGCCCTCGCCCTGGATCGGCTCGAGCAGCACCGCGCCGACGTCTTCACCGACCGCGCTGCACGACGTCAGCATGTCGCGCATCGCAAGCAGGTCGTTGAACGGCACGTGCTCGATGTTGGGCAGCATCGGGCCGAAGGGCCGCCGGAATTCGGCCTTGGCGCTCGCCGACAGCGATCCGTAACTCTTGCCGTGGAATCCCTTCGTAGCCGCGACGATCGTCTGCCGTGTCGGATCGTAGGCGCGCGCGAGCTTGAGCGCGCCCTCGACCGCCTCGGTGCCGCTGTTGCAGAAGAAGCTGAACTCGAGTCCGTCGGGCGTGAGCATCGCGAGCGCTTTCGCGAGCATCGCGCGAAGCGGATCCAGCAGGTCTTGACTGTGCAGCGGCTGGCGCCGCAACTGATCCATCACGGCTTTGACGACCGTCGGGTTGCGATGCCCGACGTTGAAGATGCCGAAGCCGCCTAAACAGTCGAGGTACGTGCGGCCGGTGACGTCACGATATGAGTTAGGTCCGGCGTCCGCCCACTCGACGACCGCGGCGGCGCGTCCCGGGTCGCTCGCCTTTCGGTACTCCAAGAATCCAGGGTTGACGTGGTTCCGAAACGATTCGACGGTCTCGCGTGTGATCCAATCCGCCTCGGCGGGCGAGACGTCCGTCTTCTCGATTAAATCTAAGACGCGCTGCGTGTATTCGTATACTTTTTCTTCGTTAGCACCGGTAATTTTCGGTCACCTCGTCTGACGAAAACATTCTTCCATGCTCGCGGCCAAGATAGCAAATCCCTCGTCGAGCTCTTCGTCGGAAACGACGAGCGGCACGAGAATGCGAATCACGTCGCGCTCTCCGGCGAGCAGCAAGATGAGGCCGCGACGGCGGGCGGCCTCGACGACCTCGGGCGCTTGGGATTCGAGCTCCATCGCCATCATCGCACCGAGTCCGCGCACGTCTTCCACGGCGGAGAAGCGCGACTGCAGCCTCCGCAGGCCCGCCTCGATCCGCGAGCCGACGTCGCGGGCGCGCGCCAGGAACGCGTCGTCCATGATCTCGAGCACCGCGAGCGCCGCCGCGCACGCCACCGGATTTCCCCCGAACGTTCCGCCGAGGCCGCCCGGCTCGGGCGCGTCCATGATGTGCGCCTTTCCGACGACGGCCGCAAGCGGAAGACCGCCGGCGAATGACTTGGCAACCGCGATCAGATCGGGCTCGATGCCGTAATGCTCGCATGCGAACAGCTTTCCCGTGCGCCCGAATCCCGATTGGATCTCGTCCGCGATCAGCACGATGCCGTGCGCGTCGGCGATTCGACGAAGCTCGCGTAAGAATTCGATAGGCGCCGGAACGAAGCCGCCCTCTCCGAGAACCGGCTCGACGATCATCGCCGCGACGCGGCCCGGTGCCACCGTAGAGTCGAACATCTCGCCGAGTGCGTGGAGCGCCTGGCTCGCCGACGTTCCGTGATGTTCGTGCGGAAACGGCGCGTGGTAGATCTCGCTGCAGAAGGGGCCAAAGTGCTGCTTGTAGGGAGCAAACTTGCCCGTCATCGAGAGCGCCAGCATCGTTCGGCCGTGGAACGAGTGCGTGAACGCGATGACGGCCGGACGCCGAGTGTACTCGCGCGCGATCTTTACCGCGTTCTCGGTTGCCTCGGCGCCTGTCGAGAGCAGCAACGTTTTCTTGGGCGACGCACCCGGGACTCGGCGATTGAGCTCCTCGGCGACGCGGAGGTACGGCTCGTACGCCGTCACTTGGAAGCATGCGTGCGTGAGCGCGGCGGCCTGCGACGCGATGGCGGCGACGACCTTCGGATTCGCGTGGCCCGCGTTGAGCACGCCGATGCCGCCCGCGAAGTCGAGATAGCGGCGTCCGTCGGGGTCCCAGAGCGTGGCGCCGGAGGCTCGAGTGACCCAGATGGGGTGCGTGGTCGCGACACCGCGAGCGACGTTTTCGTCGCGGCGCTGTGCGAGCGGCGTCGGAGCGGTGTTGCGCGGTTTTTCTCTTACGGTCATGGCGGCGGCGAGGAGGTTGTATTCGGCGGGTTTAAAGGCGCTCTTCTTTACTATGGGAAAGCGGATCGCCGGAGTCGCCCTCCTTTTCGCAATTACCATGCCCTGCGGAGCAAGGGCCGGCACGACCGGCACGCTGCGAGGCCGCGTGGTCGACGCCGCGTCGCACGCTCCGATCGCCGGCGCGGCGGTTACCGCCGTCTCGCCCTCGCAGGCAGCGCAAACCGTCTCCGACGCGTCGGGCGAATTCTCGTTCATCTCGCTGCAGCCCGACACGTACACGGTGAGCGCGAGCAAGACGGGTTACGAGCCGCAATCGCAGGCCGGAATCACGATCGTCGCCGACCAGTCCGCCAACGTCGCACTGTCGATGCAGCGGGCGCTCAAGACGATCGCGCGCACGACCTCGCGCTCCGCGCAGTCGCTCGTCCATTCCGGCGTCACGAGCGACGTCTTCTCGATCAACTCCGCAGGGCAGAAGGCGGCGGCGACGCTCTCCGGTTCCGGCTCGCTGACGCAGGCGTATGGGGCGATCGCGTCGGCGCCCGGCGTGAGCATCCCGTCAAACCAGCAGGGGTGGTACCAGAGCGTGTACATCCGCGGCGGCGACGTCGATCAGGTCGCGTACGAGTTCGACGGTCTGCCGACGACGCGCCAGTCCGACCTCGCACCGATCGCGACGCTGACGTCGCTCGGCAACCAAGAGGTGCAGGTATACACCGGCGGAACGCCGGCCACGTCGAACTCGTCGGGACTCGCCGGTTACATCAATCAGGTGATCAAGACCGGCACGTTCCCGGGTTACGTTAGCGGCGATCTCGGAATCGGCGGCCCCGCATTTTACCACCAGGCGACCGTCGAGGCCGGCGGTGCGACCCCGGATCGGCTCTTTTCCTATTATATCGGTCTCTCGGGGACGAACGAGACGTTCCGCTACGGCGATCAGTTCGGCGGCGTATCGGTCCCGCTCTACTTCTATCCCCTCAACGTCCCGACGAACAACAACGTTTACAACATTCTGGACGGCTCCGGCGGCAAGGCGCCGAACTACGGTTTCATCGCGCAGCCCGGCTATAGCTACGCGCAAGCGGCGGACTTCGATCGCGAGAACGTCGTGAATCTGCACGTCGGCATCCCGCACAAAGACTCGTTCTTGCGCGACGACGTTCAAATGCTCTACGTCACGGGCGGCATCGCCGCGCAGTTCTACAGCTCTGCCAACGATATCGGCTACACGCCGGCGGTGGGCAACGCGACCGGCATCGGCTACCCGATGCCGTACCTCGATTCGCTCTACTACGGCGGCCCGCTGATGGGCACGCCGAACGCGAAGGACACGGTCATTGGATTCTTCCCGAGCAGCCCGATCGGCCGCGCTCCGGGCTCGCCGGTCGGCATCGGCAACCGCGACGGCAACTGGAACGGCTATTCGATCGAAAAACTCCAATACCAAAAGAACTTCGACACGCACTCGTATCTGCGCGCGTTGGTCTACGGCGAGTATTCCACGTGGTTCATCGACGGACCGAACAGCGCGCAGCTGGTCTTCGGTTCGGATCCGGCGGACTACGAGGTGTTCGAACACGGCTACGGGGGCGGCCTGATCTACTCGAATCAGCTCTCGGCGCGTCACCTAATCACGGCTGAGGCGACGTACATGACGCAGCGGTTGCAAACGTACAACGCGATGTTCAGCTCGACCGATCCCAACACGACGAGCCTCGCAGCGACGGGACTCGGCACGATCCTGTCCAGCTACGGTACGCCTAACGGCAAGTGTTACAACTACGTTACGGGGCAGCCGTGGAGCTGCTTCGACGCGGGCAGCCAGGGCGGGTGCCTCACATCGACCGGCTGTTTTCCGGGCGAAGGGACGTTCGACTTCAACCTGACGCCCGGCGTCGCGCCGCCAGGCTCGCCGGCGGCTAAGGCCGGCGCGCGCTGGATGATGACGGAGAACGGGCAGAGCGCGCAGGTCGACAACGTGACGCCGCGCTTCGACTCGTTTGCGCTGACCGATCTCTGGCAGCCCGACGACAGGCTAGTCGTCAACGTGGGCGCGCGATTCGACCGCTACGCCTATCTCACGAACGATCTCGAGGCGGGTTATCCCGCGCGGCAGTTCTGGTTCGACGCCTACAACAACGAGCATTGCGGGGCCCCGGGCGCGAATCCGCAGTGGACCTGGAACCCGTCGACCGCCGCGTTCGGTCCGTGCTCGCCCGGTCTCGCGCCGATGACGATATCAGGCAACGGGTTATACAATGTCGGCGCCGGCACCGTCGTCGCAAACGTGTTTCAGCCGCGCCTCTCGTTTACGTACACGATCAATCCCGACACGGTCATCCGGGGTTCGGCCGGAAAGTATGCGCGCGCCGAAGGCTCGTCGTACTACCAGTACAACACGTATCAGCAGAACCTCGCGTCATTCATCTCGCAGTTTTACCCGCTGGGCTACCATACGCCCGATCACAACATCTATCCCGACACCTCGGACAATTTTGACCTCTCACTCGAGAAGCACGTGAAGGGGACGTTGCTCTCCTACAAGGTGACGCCGTTCTACCGGGACACGAGCAATCAGCTTCAGTTTCAGGCGATCAACGCGGTGCAGGGAACGCTCGCGGGCCTCAACGTCGGCACGCAGCGCTCCTACGGGGTCGAGCTTTCGCTGCAGTACGGCGACTTCAGCCGAGACGGCCTGTCCGCGTTGTTCTCCTACACGCACACGCAGAATCAGATACGCTTCAGCCCCATCAACGGCGTCAGCGTGATCGATGCGCTCAATGCCCAGATCGAACTCTACAACTCCTACACGTCGGCCTGTGCTAAAGTGACGCGAAGCTCTGCCAGCTGGGCGGCCTGCGGAAGCGGCGCGTATGCCGGCAACGCCGCGCCGCTGCTGCTCAACACCCAATCCGGCACCGGCGATCAAGGCAAGCTCAAGATTCCGAACCCGTACTACACCGGCGCGCTGCAGCCGCTGTTCGATACCGGCGCGTGGTATACGCCGTACGACGTGATCCCGAGCCCGTTCAACGCGGCCAACGGCTACGAGGTGCCCGACGTCGCCTCGGTGATCCTCAACTACCGCCATCATAAATTCGCGGTGACGCCCTCGGTGCATTACGTGGACGGCTCCAATTACGGCTCGCCGCTCGTATGGCCTGGCTACGTGCCGCAGTCGTGCTCGAAGCAACCCGCGAAGACGCCGCTGACGCCCGGCGTCAGCTGCCCGGGCGGCTCGATCGGCGCCATCTTCCTTCCGGATCCGTACAGCGACCGGTTCGACAACCTCGGCGCGTTCATCCAGCCGGCGCAGCTCACGCTGAATCTGCAGACGAGCTACGACATCTCGCCGCGCATGACCGTCACGTTCCAGGCGGTCAATCTCTACGATCGCTGCTTCCAGCGCGGCTACGCGTGGGACAACTCCGTGACGTGCGTCTACTCCAACCTGCCGTCCAATATCTTGGCGCCGTCAGGTAACTTCGTGAAGAATCCTCCACTGCAGCTGCGCTATCCCTACGGAACGTTCTACAACATCACCGAGGTCGGCATCTCGTCGGTGATGCAGCCGTTCGGCTTCTTCGCCGACCTCAGCCTCAAGCTTTGAACCGGCGAGGCTTCGTCCGTGCCGCCGGCATGGCCGCGGTCGGCGCGAGCGCCGTTCCCGGGTTCGTCGCGTTCGGCAGCTCGCGAGCGCGCGCGAGCGAGCGCGTCGTGATCGTGGGTGCCGGCATCGCCGGGCTCGTCACGGCGCTGCGCCTGCAAGACGCCGGCATCGCCGCGACGATCTACGAATCGTCGTCGCGCGTCGGCGGACGCATGCATTCGGAGCGCGGCTATTGGAACCAAGGCCAGCACACCGAGTGGTGCGGCGCGATGGTCGACTCGCTCCACCTAAATATCCGCGGGCTCGCGCGGCGCTTCGCCCTTGGGCTGCTCGACACGCACGCGGCGTGGCCGCCGCGCGCGCGGGACACGTGCTATCTCGACGGCCGATACTATTCCATGGCCGACGCGGATCGGGACTTCGCGAAGATCTTTCCAATCTTGCAGTCGCAGCTCGCGGCGATGCCGTCCAACACGACGTATGCCAACGCGACGCCCACGGCGCGGCGGCTGGACGCGATGAGCATGCGCGACTGGATCGCGCGGTACGTGCCCGGCGGCGTGGCATCGCAGCTTGGGCGGCTCATCACGCAGGCATACTGGAACGAGTACGGACGCGGCACGGACGAGCTCAGCGCGGTCAATCTCGTGGAGCAGCTCGGCGCGCAGCGCCACTACGGGCAGGATCGCCGGATGAACGTCCTCGGCTACTCCGATCAGCGCTACATCTTTGCGGATGGGAGCCAAGCGCTCCCGGAGGCAATCGCCGCCGCATTGCCCGCCGGCAGCATCCAGTTCGAGCGCAGCCTTATCGCGCTCCGGCGCCTCCCGCGGGGAACGTACGAACTGCGATTCGACCGCGGCGGGGCGAAGGAGACCGCCTATGCGGATCGCATCGTGCTTGCGATCCCGTTCATCGTGCTGCGCGGAGTGGACACCTCCGGTGCGGGATTCGATTCCGCGAAAGACAACGCGATCCAAAACCTCGGTTACGGTTATCACACGAAGCTGCACCTGCAATTCGACCGCCGCGCCTGGATGCGCAGCCCGCATCCGTGGCCGCAAGCTACCAGCGGACAGATCTGGACGACGCTGCGCATGCAGAGCGCGCTCGACTACTCGCTCGGCCAAAGCGGCGGCGACGGTCTGATCGAGGTCTTCACGGCGGGGCCGCCCGCCATGCTCGATACGCCGCAGATGCCGTACGCGCGCGCGGGCGACTTCGGCGCGGTCGACCGGCACGTCCGCAGCTTCTTCGGCGAGCTCGACCGCATCTGGCCCGGCGTCTCGGCAACGTGGAACGGCAAGGCGACGTTCGGCAACGCCCAAGCAGATCCGAACATTCGCGCAAGCTACTCGTGCTGGCTCGTCGGTCAATGCACGACGATCGCGGGTCACGAGGGGCGGCCGCAGGGCCGCGTGCACTTCGCCGGCGAGCACACGTCGGTCGCGTATCAGGGCTTCATGGAGGGCGGCGCCGAGTCGGGCGTCCGCGCCGCCGCGGAGATCTTCGCGGATTATCGAATTCGCGCCGTCGGATAAGGACGATCGTGCATATCATCGGTACGGCGGGCCACGTCGATCACGGAAAGTCGGCGCTGATCGAGGCGCTCTCCGGGACGCACCCCGACCGATGGGCGCAGGAGCGCGCCCGCGGCATGACCCTGGACCTCGGTTTCGCGCACCTCCGCTTCGACGACGGCGTCGAGGGCGGCATCGTCGACGTGCCGGGTCACGAAAAGTTTCTGCACAACATGCTCGCGGGCGCCGCCGGCATGGAGTTGCTGCTGCTCGTGGTGGATGCGAACGAGGGCGTGATGCCCCAGACGCTCGAGCATCTGGCGATCCTACAGTTTCTCAACGTGCGCCGCGTGCTGGTTGTCGCGTCGAAGATCGATCTCTTGGATCGGCCGCGCGTCGCCGCGGCCCGCCGGGAGATCGCCGAGGGGTTACGCGCGACGCTTGCCGAGGGCGCGCCGATCTTCCCCGTGTCTGTGGTAACGGGCGAGAACCTCGACGCGCTCAAAGGTGCGCTGCACGACGAGCTCGCGGCCATTCCGCCTCGAAACCCGAACGCGCCGGCGTATCTGCCGGTCGATCGCGTCTTCACGCTGCCGGGACTAGGTACCGTGGTGACGGGGACGCTGATGCAGGGCCGGATTGCAAGCGGCGAGACGCTCGTGCTCGAGCCGGGCGGCACGGCTGCGTACGTGCGTAGCGTCGGCGTCTTTGGCGCGACGCGCGAACGCGTCGAAGCCGGCGCGCGCGTTGCGCTGAACCTGCCTGGGATCGACCGTCGCGAGGTCGCGCGTGGTCACGCGATCGTCGGCCGCGAGCTGTCTGCGCGGCGCGACTTCACGGTGTGCTTCGTACCGCTGGAGGGCGCGTCGCGGCTGCTGCGGCGCCGAACGCCGGTGCGCGCCTACCTGGGCTCCGCGGAGGTCCTCGGAACGCTCGACTGCCAGGATGCTGCAGGCGAAACGGAGATGCGCGCGCAGCTGCACCTGCGCGAACCGGTCGTAGCGTTTCCCGGGCTGCGTTTCGTCGTGCGCCGTCCCTCGCCGATGACGCTCCTGGGCGGCGGCCTCGTCGAGGCGGCGCACGCGGGAGAGCTCGTGGAGAGCGACGATCCCGCCGCCGCCGCGGTCCTCGCCGCGCTGCGCGATCGCGGGATCGAGGCGGCCGATGCGGCGGAGATCGCGTTCGCGGCGAACCTGCGCGAGGAGGCGGTAGCGGCCGCCCTGCAGCGCCTCGTGGAATGCGGCGACGTCATCGCGGTTGCGCGGCCGCTCGCCTACGTCGAGGCGTCCGCGGCGCGCGCCGTGTTCGATCGCGCGCTCGAGCAGATCGAGACAGCGCATCGCGACGAGCCGTGGGCAATGGGAACGACGTCGCTCGCTCTCGGCCGCAAGCTCGACGTCGCGGAACCGCTGCTCGTGCGCATCCTGGAGCACTTCGTCGCGGTGGGACGGCTCGGCAACCGTGCCGGCTACTACGCCGCGATCGAGCACCGGCCGTCGCTTACTCTCGAGCAGCGCGCGTTCTTCGAGCATCTCGTCCCCGTGGACGAGTCACGACCGTTCCTCCCGGTACCGTTCGCGAGCGCGGCTTCGGCCGTCAAGCTGTCGCAGCTCTTCGGCGTCCCGAGGGCGTTCGACACGATGCTCGCTCGCGGCACGCTCGTCAAGATCGGCACCGATCTGTATCGCGGCTCGCAGATCGCCGAGATCCGCGCGCGCGTGACGGAACATCTGCGCGAGCGCCGGCAGATGACGGCGGCAGAGTTTCGCGACATCCTCGGCACGTCACGAAAATACGCCGTTCCGCTGCTCGAATGGCTCGACTCGCACGCCGTAACCGTTCGCAACGGCGACTACCGAACGCTCCGCAAAGGCTGATCGTGGCGAGCCGCCCGACGGGCACGGTCGCGTTCCTGTTTACGGACGTCGAAGGAAGCACGCGGCGCTGGGAGCTCGATCCCGAAAAGATGGCGGGCGCCCTGGCGCGCCACGACGCGCTGCTGCGCGAAGCGATCGAAGCGCACGGCGGCTACGTCTTCAAGGCGATGGGCGACGCCTTCTGCGCCGCCTTCGCGACGACTTCAGACGCGGCCGCGGCCGCCCTACGCATCCAGCGCGCGCTGCTCGAGGAAGATTTCTCGAGCGTTGGAGGCATGCCGGTCCGCATGGCGCTCCATGCAGGCAGCGCGCAGGAGCGCGAAGGCGACTACTTCGGCCCGGCGTTGAACCGAGTGGCGCGTTTGCTTGCCGTCGGCCATGGCGGACAGGTGATCGTCTCGGGTACGGCTGCGGACTTGTTGCACGACGCGATGCCGCCGGAGAGTACGCTGCGCGATCTCGGTTCGCACCGGCTCAAAGACCTCGCCCGCGCGGAACGCGTCTATCAGCTGAGCGGAAGCGGCCTGCCGCAGGCGTTTCCGGCGCTGCGCTCGCTCGAGCAAACGCCGAACAATCTGCCCTTGCAGCTCACGTCGTTCGTCGGGCGCGAAGCCGAGCTTGCGGAAATCGATCGACTGCTCCGCGAGTACCGGCTCTTGACGCTCGTCGGTACGGCCGGGTCGGGGAAGACGCGCTGCGCGATCCAGGCCGGTGCCGAGCTGCTGGATCGCTTCAGCGACGGCGTGTGGATCGTGGAGCTCGCGCCGATCGCGGACCCCGCGCTGGTGACGGCCGCGGTGGCACAAACGCTTGGCGTGAAGGAGCACCCGGGCCGCGCGCTGCTCGACACGCTTATCGCGCATCTCGAGCGCCGTTACATGCTGATCGTCATCGACAACTGCGAGCACGTGATCGACGAGGTGCGCCGCGTTGCGGCCGCGATTTTGCGCTCGTGCCCGAACGTTCGGATCGTGTGCACGAGCCGCGAGGCTCTGAACGTTGCGGGCGAGCGCGTCATTCGCCTCGGTTCGCTGCCGTTGCCTCCGGCGCGCGAGGCCGTCGCCCTGTTCGCGGACCGCGCGCTCGCGGTCGATGGCGCGTTTGCAATCACCGACGCAAACGCCGCGCTCGTCGGCGACATCGTCGTACGTCTGGACGGAATTCCGCTCGCGATCGAGCTGGCGGCCGCGCGCATCAGGGTGCTTTCGCCGCAGCAGCTGCTCGACAGGCTCAACGAGCGCTTTCGCCTGCTGACTGGCGGCGACCGAAGCGCGTTGCCGCGTCAGCAGACACTGCGCGCCGCCATCGACTGGAGCTTCGATCTCCTCGACGAGCGCGAACGGATGCTCTTTCGGCGTCTCTCGGTTTTTTCGGGCGGCTGGACGCTGCCGGCCGCGGCCGCAGTGTGCGGCGAAGGGGACCTCGACGAGTGGGAGATGCTCGACGCGCTTGAATCACTGGTCGACAAGTCGCTCGTGACGGTGGATGCGCTCGGGGTCGAGCGCCGTTACGGAATGCTGTATTCGATACGCGAGTACGCGACCGAGCGGCTCGCGGCGGCGCAGGAAGCGGAGAAGGTCGCAGCCGCGCACGCGCGCTTCTACGCAGACTTCGTGCTCGGACTGGGGCCGCTCGTGCGCGAGCTCGAAGACGTGAAGTGGCGCGGCGCGCTGAGCGAGGAGCTCGACAACATCCGCGCGGCGGTCGACCGGACGATCTTCGCGGAGCACGATCCCGAGGTCGGCCTGCAGTTGCTCGCGGAACTCGAGTGGCCCGAGCTGCTGACGAACCCGCACGAATCGCTGCGCTGGTTTGAGCGCGCTGCGACGCTCGAGGGTGCCATGCCCGGCGAGCTCGCGCACGCGCGGATCTTGCGCCACTTCCTCGTGCTCTCGCGGCTGGCGGGCCGCTCTCCGTCCGAAAGCGAAGCGACGGCGCTGCGCGCACTCGAGGTCGCGAGAACCGGCCGCGACGCCGACGAGGTCGCTCGTGCGCTGGCGAATCTCGGAGGAAACTATCGCGACGTCGCGCGATTCGAGGAGGCCGAGCGCGCCTTCGTCGAGGCCTATGCGACGCCCGAGTCGCTATCGCGGCTCACGAGGAACGTCGTCCTGCGGATATGGGCGGTGACTGACCTTCAGCGCGGAGAACTCGAGCGCGCGCGCGTGCGTTTCTCCGAGGTCGCCGGACTGGAGCGGCCCGGCAGCGAGGCGCACGCGAGCGCCCTGCTCAATCTCGGCGAGCTGCACTTCGCGGCCGGCGACGCACGCGCGGCTCGCGAGGCCGCGCGCCAAGCCAAAGAGACATATGCCGTCCTGGACTCGGTCTATCTCGAGGTGGCGCTGTCGAATCTCGCGGCCTACGCGATGGCCCTCGACGATCTCGAGGCCGCGCGCGGGCATCTGCGCGAGGCGCTCGCGCTGCAGCGCCGTTCGCGCTCGGGCTGGTTCGGTACCGTGCTCGAGCACCACGCGTTGTTCGCCGCGCTGCTCGGAGATCGCGAGCGCGCGGCCGTGTTGGCCGGATTTACCGACTCTCGCTATGCCTCGCGTGGCGAAGTGCGCCAGCAGACGGAGCGGCGCGGGTGGGAGCGGCTCGAGCAGATCCTTCGAACGGCGTACGCGCCCGACGAGCTGGCGGCCCACATGCGCGCCGGTACCGCGCTCGCCGAGGAGCAGGCGCTCGAACACGCCGCGGCGATACACCATCACACCGTTGCTGCTGCGGCTGGGCCGCAGGGGGGATGAAAACGTCATGTCCGATGTTAAATCAGACGCAGCGAGCGCATTGGCCGCGCACGGCCGCACGATCGAGGAGCTCCATAGCAAACTCGCCGCCTTGCCGGGATGCGATAAGGAGCGGCTCTCGCAAGCCGTGCAGAAGTACAAGGCCGCGCATCAAGCCTTTCACGACGACGCGCTGGCCTGCATAGGCTTTTAGTTAGCTAGAGGTCACCGATTGGCGCAGCGTCGCGTCGATCGCCGTCCCGATCGGGACCCCGAGACCAGTGCACGGATTCCATCCCGCGGCGCTTCGAAAGCGGTCGTTGCCGCCGTTCGTCACGTCGCGAAACAGCGTCGCCGATCCTTGGTAGAGCAGCGGCGCGATGAATCCGGCCGGCGTTTTCAGCCGTTGATTGATCCGCGCGATCAGCGCCGACCACATCGGCGCGACCGCGCTCGTTCCGCCGGCGGCTAGCGGAGCGCCCTCGAAGACGATTCCGTACCCCGGCATCACTTGCGCGGCGAAGTCCGGCACGCCGCGCCCCGGCGCAAGCCCGTACGCGCTCGCGGCGGAGGCGACCGAGCTCTGCCACGGCGGCACGCCGAAAACGTCGCTGAAGCCGCCGCCCGTCTTCGGCCATGCGGCCTCGGCGGCGGCACTTGCGTCGTCGATCTGCGTGCCGCCGCACGCGTGTGCGAACTCGCTCGATGCAGGCGCGAGAACCTGCGGGCGTCCCGCGGCGTCGAGCTCCGCTCCGTTGTCGCCCGCGGCGCAGAAGACGCTGACGCCTAGCAGCGCCGCCGCGGTGAAGAGCTCGCCTAAGATCGTCAAGGCGACCGGCGTCCACAAGCGTTCGGGAAATCCGAAGCTGATCGAGAGAATCGACGGGCGGTGCTCGTCGTCGAAGAGGGCCGCGCGGATACCGTCCAGCACGCCGCGCTCGTCGTCGGGCGCGGCATAGACCACGAGCTGCGCTCCCGGCGCCAGCGTGGCGATGATCTGCGTGTCCATCGCCGATTCGGCGTCTTTCTCCGTTTCTTCGGCGTGCGCGAGCTCGGCGTTGTCGACGCGCTTAATGATAGGCAGCTTTACGGCCACGCCTTGCGCCGACATGCATTTGGAAAAGTCATCCGTCGCAAACGTTCCGCGTAACTGCAAAATCCCGACCGTCTGGCCCGACCCATCTCCGTCCGGGAATTGATAGCGCGCGGCGACGTCTTTGGCGGAAAGCCCCACCGTGTGCCCGTGCAGCGTGCCGATCGCGTGCGAGCGGGGCCATTGATGGATGCCGAACGGCCCGCGCAGGATCGCCGCGATCTCGCCCGGCGCGTGCAGCGACTCGGAGCGATGCCGGAATCGCCGCTTGTCGGGGAGCTCGTACATCGAAGCTGTAGCGCCGAAGACCTCGACGAGCTTCGCGATCGGCCCGCTCAACGTGACCGAGCGCCAGTGCGTCGCAACCACGTCGACCCCCATCTTCCCGCAGTACGTCTTGAGCGCTGCGACGTCGTTCGGATCGGCGTCCGTTTCGGCGAGCAACTCGGCTCTGCTCGAGTAGACGCGTTGGGCCGGCGGGGTCGCGCCGAGCCGGCGGGCGCGAGCGACGTCGAGCTCTCCGCCCTTGTGCGGCTGCAGCCACGCCGTGAGCAGCGCGTCGCCGTCGGCGAGCGCGTCGACCGCCGTGGCGTCGGGCCAGACGTTGCGATGCGTCCCCGCAATTGGGACCAGCCCGGGCGAGGTCATGCGCGGAGTTTCGCCGCGCGCGGCTAAAGAAGCTGCCCTTGGAATTATTCGGTCAGCTCTGCCGCCTCCGGCTGTATCGCGCGGACGAATCCGACGCGCTGTGCTCGGCCGCGGACGATTTCATGGTTGTGCGCTGGATGACGCGGCGCTTTCCGCATCCGTATACGCGAGCCGACGCCGACGAGTGGATTCCGATCGCGAGATCGGCGGCGCTGTCCTTTGCCATCGAGGTCGACGGATCGCTCGCGGGAGGCATCGGCGTCGAGCGGCTCGGCGGCGAGCGCACGGGATCGGGTCGGTTCGGCTACTGGCTTGGACGACGTTACTGGGGCCGCGGCATCGCGACCGACGCGGCGCGAACGCTCTCGGATCATGCGCTCGGCGAAGGCGGCCTGCGCCGGCTCGAGGCGACGGTGTTCGCGCCGAACGTGGCATCGGCTCGCGTCTTGGAGAAGTGCGGTTTCGCTCTCGAGGCGACGCTGCCCGGATATTACCTCGATCGCGACGACGCCGTCTGCGACGGCTTGCTGTACGGGCGCGTGTGCGAGTCGCAGCGAGCATAGCGCTGACCGCGCTGATCGCGCTCGCCGCACAGGCGGCGAGCGCCGATACCGCGCCGGCCCTCACCGGCCTCACCTATCGCGAGATCGGCCCGGCGATAAGCGGGGGACGCGCGACGGCCGTCGCGGGCAGCGACCGCGACGCACATCTCTACTATGCGGGAGGCGCGGGCGCCGGTGTCTTCAAGTCGACCGACGGCGGCGCATCGTGGTTGCCCGTCTTCGATCGCGAACCGGCGGCGCCTATCGGCGCGATCGCGATCGCGCCGCAGAGCGATCGCGACGTCTGGGTCGGAACCGGCGAGTCGAACCCGCGCAACGACGTGGAATCGGGTGACGGCATCTATCATTCGAGCGACGGCGGCGCGCACTGGCTGCGCATGGGTCTCGACCGATCCGCGCACGTCTCGAGCATCAGCATCGATCCGCGCGACCGGCGCGCGATTGCCGTGGGCGTGCTGGGGCGCGTCTCGGCCGACGATCCGAACCGCGGCGTGTACGTGACGCACGACGGCGGCGCGCATTGGGCGAGGACGCTGTACGTCGGTCCGTCGAGCGGCGTGTCGTCGCTCGTGCGCGTGCCGGGGCGGCCGGCGACGCTCTTCGCGGGGGTCTGGCAGATCCGACGCACGCCCTGGAACCTCGAAAGCGGCGGCCCTTCGGGGGGCATCTATCGCTCCGACGACGGCGGCATGACCTGGCGCAAGTTGCGCGGCAACGGCCTGCCCGGTGGACTCACCGGCCGAATCGGTTTGGCCGCGGGAACGCACTCGCGCGTCTACGCGGCCGTGCAATCCCTCGCGGGGGAGCTGTGGCGCTCCGACGACGGCGGGGCGCGCTGGATGAAGATGCCGCACAGTCCCTACTTGGGAGCACGAGCTTTCTACTTCACGAGCGTCTTCGTCGATCCGTCGAATCCGGATCGGCTCATCAACGTCTCCTTGATCCTCACCATGAGCACGGACGGGGGACGAACCTTTCATCCGATCGCCACGGGCGGCGGCTGGGATTATCACGCCATCTGGTGGTCGGCGGACGGACGGCGGATCATCAACGGCAGCGACGAAGGCGTGATCCTCTCGTCCGACGGCGGCAAGAACTTCTGGCAGCCCTACGACCTGCCGTTCGCGCAGCCGTATCATGTGGGCCTCGGCAGCGCGCCGGACGACAACTATCTCGTCTGCGTGGGCTTGCAAGACGACAACTCCTGGTGCGGCCCCTCGTCGCCGCCCAACGGCATCGGCGTGATGAACCGCGACTGGTATCAGATCGTTCCGGGCGACGGCATGTGGGCCGTCATCGACCCGAAAGACCCGCGCTATATATGGTCGACCTCGACGAACTCGGATGCCGGTCAAGTCTATCTCTGGAGCGGGCGAACGACGCAGGCCGATGACGTCTCGCCGGATGCGGAGTCGAACGGCGAACTGGCCGCGCGCGACCTGCGCTATCGATTCAACTGGGATACGCCGATCGCGTTCACCGACGACGGCTCCGCGCTCGTAGGCGGAAACGTCGTCTTCAAGAGCTCGGACCGCGGAAGCACCTGGAGCATCATTAGCCCGGACCTCACGCGCGACGACAAGAGCAAACAGGGACCCTCGGGCGGACCGATCGCGTACGATCAGTCCGGCGCCGAGTTCTACGACACGATCTTGTCGCTCGCGACGACGAAACTCGAGAGCGGGATCATATGGGGCGCCACGGACGATGGACTCGTTCAGCTTACTCGCGACGGAGGTCAGCATTGGCGCAACGTCGCGCCGCCTGAGTCGCTCGTGCCGCCGTGGGGGCGCATCACGGGTCTCGAGCCCGGGCGCTTCTCCGCCGCGACCGCGTTCGTCGCGATCGAGCGCCGCCTCCTCGGCGACGATCGTCCGTACGTCCTGCGCACCGACGACTACGGCGCGACGTGGCGTTCGATATCAGGCGATTTGCCCAGCGATCAGTTCGTGAGGACTGTTCGGCAGGATCCGAAAAACGCCAACGTTCTCTACGCGGGCACGAACCGCGGCGTCTTCGTGACGTTTGACGGCGGTTCGCATTGGCGATCGCTGCGTCTGAACATGCCGGCGAGCGCGATCTACGACATCGAGATTCAACCCGAGGCGAACGACCTCGTCGTGGCCGCGCACGGCCGCGGCGTCTGGATCCTCGACGACCTCACGCCCATCGAAGCGTTCGCTTCGGGGCAGCTCTCGGCGCTGACGCTCCTGCCACTGCGCGACGCCTACCGGGTGTGGCGGTGGCCGCCCGTGAACACGTTCACGGAACCCAAAGTCCCTGCCAACGAGTACGCGGGCGAAAATGCGCCGGACGGCGCCCTCGTCACGTACTATCTCGCGCGCGTTCCGCGGCAGGCGACCATCACGATCTTCGACTCGCTCGGGCGCGCCGTTCGCCACTTACGAGGCGACGACGTCCCGAAGCACGCCGGGATGAACCGCGCCTCGTGGGACCTCAACGAGGATGGACCGGCGAAGTGGACCGGCACGTTCAAGGAAAATCAGGGTCCGGATACCGGAGCCGAAGCGGTTCCGGGTACGTACACGGTGCAGCTGACCGTCGACGGCGTCAGCAAGACCCAATCGCTCGTGGTGAAGATGGATCCCAGGGAGCAAGGTACTCTCGATGCGGCGCAGCGCCGGCACGCGGCGTTGGCCGCGCTCTTCGCGGAGTTGAGCGGTGTCGACGTAATGCTGAATCAAATAGACGCCCGGCTCAAAACCGCGTCGCCTGCGCGAGCCGCCGCGCTGCATGCCTTCAAGTTGCGCCTCACTTACGACGCCCGCAATATCGAGGATCTGAGCGGCCCGGCGCAGCTGCGCGAGGGGCTTCTCGACTTGATTTCCCGCATGAGCACGTCGTTCCAGGCTCCCACGGCGGCGCAACTCTCCGCGGCCGCCGAGTATCGAACCCAGTACGCTGCGCTCTCTGCCGCGTACCAAAAACTTTGATATGATGGTCGAGCAATGAACGTAGAGAAGATGACGGAGCGCGTGGCCGATGGGCTCAACGCCGCGTATTCGCGCGCGCTGCACGAGCACAACACGCAGACGGCGCCGGAGCACATGCTGGCGGCGCTCTTGGATCAAGAGCGCGGCATAGCCCCGGACATTCTGGAGAAGGCCGGCGCCGATCCAAAGGCGATCCAGCGCCGCGTCGACGAGGCAATCGGCAGGCTTCCGCGCTTGAGCGGAGCCGGTGCGGACAACGCCCAGGTCACGCTCTCGCCGGAGCTGGCGCGCGTCATGAGCGTCGCGGAGAACGAGGCCAAGGCTCTGCAAGACGACTATACGTCCGTGGAGCACGTGCTGCTAGCGATGGCGCAATCCTCGGGCGAAGTGAGCCGCATCTTCCGCGAAGCGGGCCTGACGAAGGATAAGTTGCTCGCCGCGCTGCGCGACGTGCGCGGCAACCAGCGCGTCACTACCAAGGATCCCGAAGGCACGTACAAGTCGCTCGAACGCTACGGGCGCGACCTCACGCTCGAGGCCGAGCGCGGAAAGCTCGACCCCGTGATCGGGCGCGACGAGGAGATCCGCCGCATCGTTCAAGTGCTCTCGCGACGCACGAAGAACAACCCCGTGCTGATCGGCGACCCGGGCGTCGGCAAGACCGCGATCGTCGAGGGCCTCGCGCAGCGCATCGTGCGCGGAGACGTTCCGGAGGGACTGAAGAACAAGCGCATCGTCTCGCTCGACATGGGCGCGCTGATCGCCGGCGCGAAATATCGCGGCGAGTTCGAAGAGCGGCTCAAGGCCGTGCTCAAAGACGTCGCGGCCTCGGAAGGCCAGATCATCCTCTTCGTGGACGAGCTGCACACCGTGGTCGGCGCGGGTAAGGCCGAGGGCGCGATGGACGCGGGCAACCTGCTCAAGCCGATGCTCGCTCGCGGCGAACTTCACATGATCGGCGCGACGACGCTCGACGAATACCGCAAGTATATCGAAAAAGATGCGGCCCTGGAGAGGCGCTTTGCGCCGATCATGATCGAGCAGCCCAGCGTCGAGGACACGATCTCGATTCTACGCGGCCTCAAAGAGAAGTACGAGGCGCATCACGGCGTTCGCATCAAGGACGCTGCGCTCGTCGCGGCGGCGACGCTGAGCAACCGCTACATCACCGATCGCTTCCTGCCGGACAAGGCGATCGATCTCGTCGACGAGTCCGCCGCGAAGCTGCGCACCGAGATCGACTCCATGCCGCAGGAGCTCGACGAGGTCTCGCGCCGCGTGCTGCAGCTGGAGATCGAGCGCGAGGCGCTGCGCAAGGAGAACGACGACGCGAGCCGCCGGCGGCTCGAGCAGCTGGAGAAAGAGCTGGCGACGCTGCGCGAGGATCAGACGCGGCTGCGCACGCGCTGGGACGCGGAGAAGAACGCGGCGACCAAGCTGCGCTCGCTGCGCGATCAGATCGAGCAGACGAAGGTGCAGATCGAACAGGCCGAGCGCCAGTACGACCTCAACAAGGTCGCCGAACTGCGCTACGGCACGCTGCCGAACCTCCAAAAGGAGCTCGAGGCAGAGGAGCATCGCCTCTCCCAACGCGACGGCGCGCGGATGTCGAAGGAAGAGGTCGACGAGGACGATATCGCCGGCGTGATCGCGCGCTGGACCGGAATCCCGGTCACCAAGCTTTTAGAGGGCGAGAAACAGAAGCTGCTCCATCTCGAAGACGAGCTGCACAAGCGCGTCATCGGCCAGAACGAGGCCGTCGACGCGGTGGCGCAGGCGGTCTTGCGCTCGCGCTCGGGGCTCGCGGATCCGAATCGCCCGATCGGCTCGTTCATCTTCCTCGGCCCGACCGGCGTAGGCAAGACGGAGCTCGCACGCGCGCTCGCGGAGTATCTCTTCGACGACGAGCGCGCGCTGATCCGCATCGACATGTCGGAGTATCAGGAGCGGCACACCGTGGCGCGGCTGCTCGGCGCGCCGCCCGGATACATCGGCTTCGAGGAGGGCGG
Organism: Vulcanimicrobiota bacterium; assembly: GCA_963722595.1. Taxonomy (GTDB): domain Bacteria; phylum Vulcanimicrobiota; class Vulcanimicrobiia; order Vulcanimicrobiales; family Vulcanimicrobiaceae; genus Cybelea. The sequence goes on from CAVRNN010000001.1 coordinate 1,798,068, forward strand.
TCAGCTCACCGAGGCGGTGCGGCGCAGGCCCTACTCCGTCATCTTGTTCGACGAGATCGAGAAGGCGCACCCCGACGTGTTCAACGTCTTTTTGCAGATCCTCGACGACGGGCGGCTGACCGACGGTCAGGGCCACACCGTCGACTTCAAGAACACGATCGTCATCATGACATCGAACATCGGCAGCCATCGCATCCTCGACTACAAAGGCTCGTTCGAGGGCGCGGATTACGCCATCATGCGCGCGACGGTGCTCGACGAGCTGCGCCAGCACTTCCGGCCCGAGTTCCTTAACCGCGTGGACGAGATCATCGTGTTCCACGGGCTCAGCGAAGAAGACCTCATGAAGATCGTCGACATTCAGCTGGGCCACTTGCGGCGCCGTTTGGCCGAGCGGCGCATCACGCTGGTTCTTTCCGAGGAGGCGAAGCGCCACATCGTCAAGGTCGGGTACGACCCGGTCTATGGCGCGCGGCCGCTCAAGCGCACGATTCAGAAGGAAGTCGAGACGCCTCTCGGGCGCAAGATCCTCGCGGGCGAGATCAACGAGGGCGACGCCGTGGACGTCGGATTCGACGACGCCAGCGGCGAGCTGACGTTTACGGTCGGAGGTCGCGTTCCGGCAACGGCCTAAGAGAAGCGTCATGCTTCTGGCCGCATTTACGTTCGTACAGATCCTGGGTTACCCGTTTCCCGCCGCACTGGTTCGCGATCCGCACGGCACGGCGGTCGCGTATGCGCTCGATACGCGCGGCGTCCGCACGCTGTGGTTCGCGCGCGCGCCGGACTTCGCGCCGAAACAGTTGTTCTCGTCGGGAGCCGACGACGGGCAAGAGCTGACCAACCTCGCCATCTCGAACGATAGCGCGCACCTCGTCTACGTTCGCGGCGGCGACCACGATGCGAACTGGCCCGATCCGCTACAGCCGAATCCCGCGTCGTATACGACGCAGCCGGACATGCAGGTGTGGTCGGCCTCCACGGGTGGTGGCGCGCCGAAGCTCCTGGGTGCGGGTGACGCGCCGGCGATCTCGCCGGATGGCACCCGCGTCGCGTTCACGAGCGGCGGCACCGTAATGATCGCGCCGATCGACGGCGGCGCGCCCGCCAAGCGGCTGTTCTTCGACCGCGGGCAGGACTCCGATCTGCGCTGGTCGCCCGACGGATCCGCCCTCGCCTTCGTCTCGACCCGCACCGATCATAGCTTCATCGGCATCTATCGCAACGACCCGACGCCGATACAGTACCTCGCGCCGACGACATCGCAGGATTTCATGCCGCGCTGGTCCCCCGACGGCACGCTTGTTGCATTCGTACGATTGCGCGGCGACGGCGGGCCGCCGCAGAACCCGCTGAACTGGAACCCGACGCCGTGGCAGATTTGGGTAGCGGACGCGCGCACCGGCGGCGCCCATCTCGTCTGGTCGAGCGCGAACACTTCGCGGGGGTCGCTGCCGCAAACCGGGCTCGGCCCGTTTCTCGAATGGGTCGCGGGCGATCGTCTCGTGTTCAACGGCGAACAGGACAACTGGCCGCACCTCTACGCGATCTCGACGAGCGGCGGAGCGGCGCGACTCCTGACTGCCGGCCACTTCATGGTCGAGGACGCTTCCGTCTCGCCCGATCTGCAATCCGTTGTCTACGCCGCGAATACCGGCGGGACCCCGGGCGACGACGACCGCCGGCACGTCTTCCGCGTCGACGTCTCGTCCGGAGCGATCACGCCGCTGACGAACGGGGCGAGCAGCGAGTGGCAGCCGGTCGCGCTGGCAAGCGATGCCGCAGCGTTCGACCGCGCTACGGCGCAGCAGCCGCCGCTGGTGACGCTGCTGTCGAGTGGCGCGCAACGGGCGTTGGATGCAGACCTTCTGCCCAGCGACTTACCGTCGTCGCAACTCGTCACGCCGCGCGAGGTGTCGTTCCGCGCTCCCGACGGCGCGCGCGCGTATGGCCAACTCTTCGAGCCGAGCGGCGTCGGCAAGCATCCCGGAATAATCTTCGTGCACGGCGGACCGCCGCGCCAGATGCTGCTGACATGGCACTACATGGGTTACTACTCGAACGCGTATGCCGTCAACCAGTATCTCGTCAATCACGGGTTCGTCGTGCTGTCGGTGAACTATCGGCTCGGCATCGGCTACGGCCACGACTTCAACTTTCCGCCGCGCTGGGGGCCGACCGGCGCATCGGAATATCAGGACGTCGTCGCCGGCGCGCGCTTCCTGCAGAGCGACCCGCACGTGGACCCGCGCAAGATCGGGATCTGGGGCGGGTCGTACGGCGGGTATCTGACCGCCCTCGCGCTGGCACGCAACTCCAACATCTTCAAGGCCGGCGTCGATTTCCACGGCGTTCACGACTGGTCGCTCGATATCGACAACCCCGTGTGGGGCTTTACGCAGCTCAAGCGCTACGAACAGTACGACACGCGCGCGCTGATGAAGTTGGCGTGGCAATCGTCGCCCGATTCTTCGATCGCTACGTGGAAGTCACCGGTATTGCTGATCCAGGGCGACGACGACCGCAACGTGGAGTTCCATCAGATGGTGGATCTCACGGCGCGGCTGCTGCTCGCGCGCGTGCCGTTCGAGCAGATCGTGATCCCCAACGAGATCCACGGGTTTCTGCGGTACGCGGTGTGGCTCGAGGCCGACACGGCGACGGCCGGCTACTTCGAGCGGCAGCTGGGCCTGATGTCACACTGAGTCTATCGAAGTGTGAGCCTGTGGAGGCGTGTGAGCTTCACAAACCGCCGCATCTGTCTGTGCCACGCTTAACCGGCATTGTTGAAGCATGACTAATCCGTCGAAGTGATGCGCCATCCGCTCGAGGAGGGCACGGTCACCGAGGGACAGGAGACAGAACCTCTCAAAACGAGGCCCCCGTCGCCGGGCGCCGGGCTGCCTGGCGTGGGCCAGCAGCGCCATCCTTTTACCCAAAGCCAGGCGGGGCCGATTCGGCGAGCAAGCCCTGTTAAAGCGCATAGACAGTGAGGTGCTTTGCGGGCGAGATGAGGTGGCGGACTTGGGTCCTCAGGACTCGCTTGCCCAAGCGCGAAGCGTGGCCCTACGGGTTCCTTATTGCTGGAGGTTGACTCATGAAGAGAGTACCTTTATTCCTCGCCCTTGTCGTTACGGTCGCCGCAACGGCCTATGGGCTTCGCGCCGACGCGCAATCTAACGACAATGCCGCAATCGATGCGCTGTACCAACAGTTTGCCGGCGCGTTTCGGCACAAGGACCTCAATGCCATAATGCTACCCTACATCCACGACCATACGCTCTTCGTTTTCGATGTCAGTACGCCGCGCGAGCACGTGGGTTGGGATGACTACCGTGCCGACTGGAAGGGGTTCTTCGCCTCAATCAAGGGTAATCCAACGTTCTCAATCAGCGAGCTATCCGTTACGATTAGTGGCGACGTGGCCTACACGCGCAGCATTCAATCGTTTTCCGGAAACATGGGCGACCTGCACGCGCTGGCGGTGCGCGTTACGGACGTTCTGCGAAAGATCAACGGTAGGTGGCTCATCGTGCAAGAGCATGTTTCAGTGCCGATTAACTTCACAACACTCAAGCCGGATTTTATGTCGAGACCCTGAATCCGCGGCGCGGGCCCTGAGCGGCCGGGGCCGGCTAAAGCCCTTCAAAACGAGGCCCCCTCGCCGGGCGCTTGGCTGCGAGGCTCAACGCGTGAGCGATCTGCGCGGCTAGACTGCGAGGCCGCTGCGAGCTAAGCTACCGCGTTGCGAGGCGCTCGCAGCTGCAATGCGAGCAAGACTGCTGGACAACAACGGCCTCGCGAGCGCGAACGCCGTGCAAAAGGGCATTGCTCGCCGGCACGCCTATTGGCCGGCGAAGCGGCAAGCTGACGAAGGCTCTCTCGAGCCTGACATATAAGCAAACGCCCTCTAAAAGGAGGTCAAGTATGCGAACGCTGCTGCGCGCGACATTTCCGGTAGAAGCTTCGAACGCCGCCCTGAGCGAGGGCCGCTTGCAGCACACGCTGCAGGCGATGATCGAACGTCTGAATCCGGAAGCATGCTACTTTTTCGCCCAGGAAGGCAAACGCGGTGGAATCTTCGTCTTCGATCTGAAGGACCCATCGGATATCCCGTCGATTGCCGAGCCGCTTTTCACGAACATGCACGCAAGCGTCGAACTCTTTCCGGTGATGAACCTCGACGATCTGCGGGCCGGTTTGGAGAAGGCTGCCAAGAATCGCTGAGATCGTCAGCGAGTCCACTTGCCAATGGCGCGGCGGAGCTGGCGGCGTACAACTACTCGCCGCGCGTCGACGTTCTGCTGCTGCCCGCGCGTTGCCTGCAATGCTCGCGCGCGCGGATCGTCGCGCACGCCGGCCGAGCTCTCGGCCGAAGAAGCCGTCCGTTTCGAACCGCCGTGTGCGCGGCGTTGCAACGGAATGTCGATCGCATATTTGCTTGGCATCGCGCACTTTTAAAGTCGCGAGTTCATCCTCACTCCGCGGGTGCTCGTCCCGCGATCGTCGCGATTACAGGATAGATACCGTATTCCGCGTCAAGCGTAATTGGCATTAAAAGCAACGCCGGACCGAAGAATACCGTAGGCGAGAACCAAGAGTTTGCGCATGACGGCGCCGATGATCAGCCGCTTGTGCTTCCCAGCAGCCAGCAGCCGCTCTGCGAAGATCCGGAGAGTCGGGTTGAAGCGAAGAGCAACCATCGCCGGCATGTAGAGCGCCTTGCGAACGCGAGCGTTGCCGGTCTTGCAAAGCCGCGTGCGGCCGTGAATGGACGTTCCAGACCGGCGCTCTCGCGGCGATAAGCCGGCAAACGCGGCGACGGCTTTGGCGGACTGGAATCGGTCGAGATGCGGGATTTCCGAGAGAATGGATCCCGCGGTTGTCTCACCGATTCCGGGAATCGACGTCAGGAGGTCGCGCCGGCGCTTGAGATCAGGGTGATCGTCGAAGTGGTGGCGGATCTTACGCTCGACCTGCGCGATCTGCTCGTCGAGCGTGGCAATGACCTCCCGAATGGAAGTTGTGACGATGGCTGCCTCCGAGGATTGCGCGTACACCGATTGCTGCGCGCGGGTCGTCTTCAGATGCTCGTAATGGCGCATAAGTGCTTGTAGAATGCGGATTTCCGCTGGTGGCGGAAGCCATGGCTCGGGACTCTGGCTCTTGCAGAACCGCGCAATCAACGCCGCGTCAACCTCATCGGTCTTGGTCCGCAGCAGCTCGCTCTGCGCGAACGCCTTGATCCGAGCCGGATTGACGACGCTGACGCGTTGCTCGAGACTATGAAGATACGATGCGAGCGCTTCCCAATACGCGCCGGTCGCTTCTCGGCGCGCTCGAACGGTCCCAGTTGGAATTCAGGGACTTAGTCGATGCTCGAAATGAAATGTTGTCGTCAGTCGGCTTCGAGCGCCTGAAAGCAGCGGCGATCCGTCAGGCGCAAGCCAAGAGTGTCGCCGAGGCCTCGATACCTAAAGGCCAAGGCTTTCACGACACGACGTAACGCATCAATCAGGTAACGTCACTGTGGACTGCTTACCGGGATCATCACATGCGCGTAAGGTGTGCCAGACCACATCACATATGGCTTCGTCGGGTCCGCGTCGGGGGAGCTTGGGTAGCCCATTGTAGTGGCAGAGGGACCGACGATCATCACGTGGGGTCCGGTCTTTAGCCAATGGTTGCCATCGGCCGGTGCAGTCGCGTAGGGATCAGTGTTGCTTGCGCCATTGTCACCCGCCAACATGTAGACGAACCCTACGCTATTAGGCGGAGTCGTGTGCGTCATCCACGCGCGAGCCCATTGCATGGCGTTGTTGTCCAGGCACATGGCATCGTTATCAGCGGCGACCATGCAGGTGAAGCCGTTGGAGCCAGTCTGAAGGGTCCGCATCGTGCCGCCTTTCTGCATCTGCACGATCGTCGCGCCCTTGACCACTGACGCCGGCGCCGCGGTCATGACCTTTGCCATGTAGTCCGAGTCTGACATTGCGCCCATCTGCTGAGCCTGAATGCTGATTGGCGCGACAACTGTGACGACTGCGATCGTCAATCCGATCAAGGTGGCACGAAGCATATTTTTGTTCCTCCGAGATGCTGTGGGAAGGGTAAGATTCGGCTCGGCAGGCCCCAGCCCCGCTCGCTGCCGTGGTCAGTGGGGCCGGCGCACGGCGGATGTTATCCAATCCTCCGCGTTGCGACAGCCGCCGTCGCTGTAGCGCGAAACCGAATGGCTACGACCCGGTCGGGCGGCCCCCGTCGCTGTACGGCTGGCTCCGATCGAAGCCGCAGGCGTGCTCCATGCCCGGTCAGATTCCCCGAGCCGCTCGGAAATGGGACGCGAAGCGGCATAGCCTTGAGCTTAGGCAGAATCCTCGTCGCCCACTCGTCGCGCCGCGGATCGGGATACTCGGTGTACACGTCGCTTGGGTCGAGGAGGCTTTGCTCTTCGACCTCCTCCAAGCGATTCGACTCTTTGCCGACGTACACGAATCCGTCGATCTTGATGTAGCGCCGGATGAGAAGCCCAACAGTTTGCTTTTTGCATGGAGCACCGGTTGAGTCGGCACACTTGCCTTTGGGATGGAACTCGTACTCGCCAGCACGTCGCCGTAGCACTCGACGTTGTGCGACGGCCATGGGGGACGCCGGGCGCCCGTGTAAGAACGCCTTCACATGCCCAATAACTCTTTCCCGCTTAAAGGGATCTCAAGCATCGCCGTTGGTGGTTTAGTCGTCGGATGTCTCGACATGGCGTACGCGATCGTCGTCTACAGCCCGACCCGCCCGGTGCTGATTCCCGAAAATATCGCGAGCGGTATTCTCGGAAAAGCTGCGTTCGGCGGCGGCACGCACGCGGTGATCCTCGGTATCGTCGCGCACTTTTTCATCGCAACTTGCGTCGCTGCGGTGTATTACATCGCGAGCCTGCGATTCGACGCGTTGGTTAGGTACCCGGTCATCTCGGGTTTGCTTTACGGCTTTCTTGTGTATCTCGTAATGCACGCCCTCGTACTTCCTTTGTCTAACGTTGCTCACGGCACGCTTCCACGGATATACATCGTTACGGAGTTCATCGAGCACGCCTTTTTTGTCGGTCTTCCCGTCGCTCTTATCGTTCGTTATTTCTCGCGCCCCGCGCATCGTCGAATACGGCGGTCGAGCGGCACGCTCAGTCGTTAGGCCCGGGACAGTGCAAGCGAGGCGCCGAGTCCTTGTATAAACTTAGAGCACCTCTAGCGATCAACCGCAGCGCCGCCCAATGCCGCGTATGCGGCACAAGCTTACTGCTTGGCACATTCGAGCAGTGCGAGGGGCTCGCACCCATAGCCTCGGCGATCAGGCGCACCGGCAGCCGTTGCAGCTTTGGCAGAATGTCGCATCGGTCAGCTTTGATTTTGAATCGGTCGAGCGACGGTAAACAGCCTCCGATCATTACTACGTTGAGCGGCCATGCGGCGCTCTCAGATTCGATGCGGAGCGGCCTGCAAGTCAGCGACGCGAAAGGCTTTATCGAATCGCGATGCGCAGTGGAAAGTTGAGCTTGGTAAGATTGCCCTTGATCATGCGAGTCGGCTTGACGTTTCCGTGAGCGCCGGGAGCGTAGACCGTGATCGCGCCGCCGGGGCAAGGACGTCCCCCGCAAGAGAGTTTTTTGTCTGCGGCATAGATGTTTCCACTGGAATCGAGAGCAACGCCCCAGGGGTAAAGCTCCGCTCTTTTGCCACTGATTGTCGTGCTCGGCGAAACGTTGCCGGTTGCTCCGGGCGGGTAGGACGTTATAGAATTCGTACCCTCCTCTACCACATAGATATTTCCGCTGGAGTCCAGGGCTACTTGAGTCGGGATCGATAGACCCGTTGCCGGGCCGCGGATGTCTTGTATGGGAGCAACATTCCCTATCGCGCCAGCGGCGTAGACCGTCACCGTATTGTTTCCGACGTTCGGGACATAGATATTGCCGCTTGTATCTAAGGCCAGAGCGTTCGCTCCATCGAGCTTGGTCTTGGAACCTGCGATTGCGCCGATTGGCGTCACGTTGCCGTTCGCGCCGGACGCATAGACCGCCACGCCAGTCCTTCCGGCAGCCGCGTAAATGTTGGCCGATGAGTCGAGGGCCACACCCAAGGGGTGGTGCAGCTTTGTGCGGGAACCTGCGATCGTGCGAAGCGGAGAGGCGTTGCCGCTAGCTCCGGCGGCGTACACCGTGATGCTATTGTTATCATAGTTAGCTACGTAAATGTCGCTGCTGGCATCGACTGCTACGGCTATAGGATAGCTCAGCCTCGTCTTGCTGCCGGTGATCCTCTGGATCGGCGCTACGTTTCCGCTTGCGCCGACCGGGTACACGGTCACGGTGTTTCGATGAGAATCCGGCACGTACAGACACGGACATGACGCCGTGTTGCCCTGCGCCGTCGAGTGAGTCCGTTGAAAAGCTTGCGCGGCAGTGGGAGTGGACCAGAGACCACCGCCGGCACATGCCGCTGTCGAGAAGACGACCTGGATAAAGACGAGTCTGGAGAAGGTAGAAACTAGCTTTTCCACGTGCAAACCTCCAACCGTGAGACAGCTTGCGCGGGGCGGCCTTCGTGAGCCGCGTGACGCCTCCTTGAGGAACGCGCACCACCACAGCCACCAAACAGTATTGCTACGCAAAGCTCAATGCATAACGGGTTACTCAAACTGTTCATCTGCTTTGCTCCTTTCGCAGACGCAATCATCGGCTCGGGATTTCCGACGCGGCTTGCCTGCATCTTAGCACCCAAAGCCGCGATCTCGGAAGCCGCCTCGGTCCACGGCTCCCCGTCACCTCGCTGTCCCTCGTAGCCGTGCACTCTTAAAGATCCTGGCGCTTTACCGACCGGGGGCGCCCGTCGCGGGAATGGTGAGCGCAAATTGACGCCATCGTTCATGATCGGGGACCTCGAAGATGAGCTATGCTCGCTCAGGACAGGCTCTCGGTTCAGGATGACACCGGGAGTGTTCCCAGTTCGACTGTCTGCGAAATTGCTAGAGTTTTGCGGCTTCGCGTTTGCGCAGGCGCAGGCGCTCGGTTTCGTTGAGGATCCGCTTGCGCAGCCGGAGCGTCTTCGGCGTCACCTCGACGAGTTCGTCGTCGTCGATGAATTCGAGCGCGCGCTCGAGGGAAAGCTCTTCGGCCGGCGCGAGCTTGACGTTCTCGTCCGAGCCGGCGGCGCGCATGTTCGTGAGCTTCTTCTCGCGCACGACGTTGATGGCGACGTCGTACTCGTCGTTGGCGCGTCCGGCGATCATGCCTTCGTAGACGTCGACTCCGGGCCCGATGAAGAAGCGCCCGCGCTGCTCGAGCCCCATCAGCGCGTAGCCCGTCGAGCGTCCCGTGTCGCTCGCGACGAGAACGCCGACATTGCGTCCCGGGAGCTCGCCCTGCCACGGCTGGTGGTCGTAATAGGTATGCGAGAGCACGGCGGTGCCGCGCGTCAGCGTCAGCAGCTCGCCACGCAGCCCAAAGATTGCACGCGTCGGCATCGTGTACTCGAGCCGCTGCAGGTCCCCGACGGTCAGCATGTTCGACATCATCGCCTTGCGCCGGCCAAGCGCCTCGATCGCGGCGCCGGAGTACTCTTCGGGCACGTCGACGACGACGTACTCGACGGGCTCATAGCGCCTGCCGTCGCGCTCCGTAACGATGACCTGCGGCTTGGATACGCCGAGCTCGTAACCCTCACGCCGCATCGTCTCGATGAGGATCGCGAGGTGCAGCTCACCGCGGCCGCGCACCTCGAACGTGTCGGGCGAGGCGGTGTCCGAAACGCGCAAGGCGACGTTCGACTCGAGCTCACGCGTGAGGCGCTCGCGGATCTGCCGCGACGTCAAGAATTTTCCCTCGCGGCCGGCGAACGGCGAGTTGTTCACGGAAAAGAACATCGAGACGGTCGGCTCGTCTACGGCGGTCGCGGCGATCGGCTCGGGCGCGTCGGCGTCTGCGATCGTGTCGCCGATGTTAAGGTCCTCGATCCCCGACACGCAGACGATGTCGCCGGCCGAAGCCTCCTCGACGTCGATCCGCTCGAGGCCGGCAAAGGTCAGCAGCGTGGCGAGTCGCAGTCCGGTCGTCGCTGCGCCGTCGCGGCCGAGCTTGACGATCGGCTCGTTGCGGCGCGAGCTGCCGCGGAAGATCCGCCCGATCCCGACGCGCCCGACGTAGCGGTTGTGATCGATCGCGGAGATCAGCAGCTGGAACGGGCCTTCCTCGGCGGGCGGCTCCGGCACGCGGGCGACGATCGTCTCGAACAGTGGCTCGAGCGAGTTGCTCTCTTTCTCCAGTGAGCGCTTCGCGATGCCGGCCTTGGCGTTGGTGAACAGCACGGGAAAATCGGCCTGCTCGTCGTTCGCGCCCAGCTCGACGAAGAGATCGAACGTCTCGTTGACGACCTCTTGCGGGCGCGCATCCTTTCGGTCGATCTTATTGACGACGACGATCGCGCGCAGGTCGAGCTCCAGCGCTTTGCGCAGCACGAAGCGTGTCTGGGGCATGACGCCTTCGGCGGCGTCCACGAGCAGGAGCACGCCCTGCACCATCTGCAGCACGCGCTCGACCTCGCCGCCGAAGTCGGAATGTCCCGGCGTGTCGACGATGTTGAACTTCACGTCGCCGTGCCGAACGGCGGTGTTTTTCGAGAGGATGGTGATGCCGCGCTCGCGCTCGAGCGGGTTGGAGTCCAGCACGCGCGTCGCGACCTGTTGGCCCTCGCGAAAGACGCCGCTCTGCTTGAGCATCGCGTCCACGAGCGTGGTCTTGCCGTGGTCGACGTGCGCCACGATCGCCACGTTGCGGATGTCGGGACGGGTCTTCATGCCCCGTTTGTTCGCTACCCTAATCCGGCGCTCATCGAAAACTCAGCGTCCGTCTAGCCGTCAGGAGCATCCTGAAGGCATGAACATCTTCGACATCTCCCGCGCCGTGCCGGCGGTCGCCCTCTTCGCTGCAGCTTGCTTCGCGACGCCCGCCCAGGCGGTGACCAACGCGGGCGAGACGACCTATGCATCCTACGTCGCGGCGTTCACTCCGGCGTTCGGTGGGTACGCGGTGCCGTACGTCGGCAAGATGCTGCTGATTATGCATGACGGTGCGATCCAGGGTACGTACACGGGTATCTCGGCTCGTCCCGATCGGCTGAACGATCGAATCGAGTCGGTGGCCGGCAGCGTCAACCAAAACGACGGTTACGTGCAGCTCAACGTTGGAAACGCCATCGCGGTCAGAGGCACGATGGCTGCTGACGGCACGATCTCCGGAACTGCCGACTACAACGGCGGACTCTACGACTTCGTCGCCAAGCCCGGTGCGGCGAGAGCGCCGTAACGCAGACTAGTGGTGAAAGCCCGTTCCTTCCGCGGGCCGTATCTCGGGACGAGGATGGCTCCCTAGGAACGCAATCGCCGTCTTGAAATCGCGCATCAATAGCGCCGCGAAATCCATCTCGAATCCCCGCCGGCACATGATCCGCATGACGGTGACGTCGGAGGCGTTTCCGCCCAGTGCGAAGGCCGGGACCTGCCAGCCGCTCATGCGCAGCCGGTCCGAGAGATCCAGCAGGGTGTAGCCCGGGTCTTCTCCCGCTCTGATCCGGAAGCAAACGGCGGGGATCCCGGCCTTCGGGTCTCCCGTATTGATAAACTCGTACGGTCCGAGGGGCGCGATTTCGGCGGCCAGGTAGGCCGCGACTCGGTACGCGGCCATCTGCACCTTCGTGTAACCTTCGCGGCCGAGCCGGATGAACGTGTAGTATTGCGCGATCACCTGGCCCGCGGGTCGCGAGAAGTTGATCGCGATCGTCCCGACCTTGCCGCCGAGGTAGTCGACGTCGAACACCAACTCGGCGGGCAGCGCCGCGGCGTCGCGCCAGACGATCCAGCCGCTGCCGAGCGGCGCGAGGCCGTACTTGTGCCCCGACGAGCTGATCGACTTCACGCGGGGTAACCGGAAGTCCCAGACGATCTCGGGGGCGCAGAATGGAGCGAGAAACCCGCCGCTGGCCGCGTCGACGTGCATGTCGACGTCGAGCCCCTTCCTTTTCTGCAGCTTGTCGAGCGCGTCGTGGAGCGGCTCGGGGAATTCGTAGGTTCCGGTGTAGGTGACGCCGAAGGTCGGAACGACGCCGATGGTGTTCGCGTCGATCGCTTCGATCATGCGCTCCGCATCCATGAACAGGCGGTCTCTTTCCATCGGGATCTCGCGCAGCTCGACGTCCCAGTAGCGCGCGAACTTGTGCCAGCACACCTGAACCGGACCGCACACGAGATTCGGCTTGTCGGTCGGCTTGTTGAGCGCTTGCATCTTGGCGCGCCAGCGACGTTTCATGGCCATGCCGCCGAGCATGCACGCCTCGCTCGAGCCGATCGTGTTGGTGCCGGTCGCGTCTTCGCATGCCGGCGCGTTCCAAAGGTCGGCGACCATGCTCAAGCATTTGCGGTCGATGGCGGCGGATTGCGGATACTCTTCCTTGTCGATCCAATTCTTGTTGAGCGAGATGTCCATCAGGCGGTGGACGTATTCGTCGTCCCAGGTCTGGCAGAACGTCGCCAGATTCTGACGCGCGCTGCCATCGAGAAAGAGTTCGTCGTTCACCATCTGAAAGGCGCAGTCGCCCGGCATCTCGTCTTGCGGAAAGCAGCGGTCGGGCGCGATCTCCTGCAGCCAGCGCGATTCGAACACCGAATCGTAGCTGCCGAGCAGCGTATTATCGGTCACGATGATTCCTCCAACCCGGCGTACAATATCGCAATTCGCGCAGAACATTCGGAAACCCGCCGAAACGCGCCTAAATCCGCGAGTACCGGTCAGGCCCCCCGCTTACCCGATCAATAGTGCCGGGCCGGACCACCCAGCGTTCGCGGCGATTACGCCGGTCTCGGCAGAAGGACGAAACGAGAATCTTCTCATGACGACACGTTCTGAATCGCAGGCAGCCTCCGCGGACGAGTTAGGCCCCATAGCGCAGGAGGCATACATCTATCTGTATCCACTCGTGTCACGTTTCACTCGATCTCTTCATCCAGCACGACAATCCAGGACCCGATAAGGAATCGAACTGGCTGCCGGCGACGGAGAAGGGCGTGCTCGGGATTACGCTGCGCCTCTATGCACCCAAGCCACCTGCGCTCGACGGGCGTTGGAATCCGCCCCCGATCAGATGCGTGGGTTGACCGAACAACGATTCCCAGCCAGGCGATGCAGGAGCGGCTCCGGGGCTAACCTACTGCTTGCCCACCGCGAACGGATTCTGGGGCTTCTCGACGTAGGAATACTTTTCGCCGCATATGCGGCAAACGTTTAGCGGGCTTCCGAAATGCTCGTGTGGTGGGTACTCTTTAGCGATCTTCGGACGGCGCTTCGTGGTTGTTGCGGGTTCGATGGCTTCACTCATCTCGCTCCCGCGCTGGGAGCTGCGTGCCGCCAGGATCGAAGGCACTGATCCACACATTCGGCGCACAAGTAAAAAGGACCTCGGACTCTACCGACCTTGCTTGCTACCGAACGCTGAAGATAAAGTCTCTTCTTTTCGAAGTTCCAAAAATTTGGTAGTCGCAAGCGCTGCGGTCGACACCGCTCTGCGTGACGGCGGCGTCGCTTACCTCGTCGGGAGCCAGCGTCGAATGCGCGGCTTTCGTTATCATTGTCATACTACTCCATACACGGAAGCGCTGCTCGTAGTTTCGAAAAAAGCGTCTACCGAACGAAACACTCGAAGAGCCGCAAAGTCGCCACAAATTGCATGAGGTTGCGAGCGGATAGGTCCCAAATCGGGAGCCATGGATAACTGTGGATTTCCGCCCAAAGGGGCAAGAGAGCAGATCCACCAGCTGAGCTCGCGCATCGCACGGCGTTCACGCCAACACGATCCGGCTCTGGAAGGCCAAGTAGCTGGCATGGAAGTGAGCGACGTGGCGCGGCACAAGCAGCTCGAAGCCGAGAACGCGCAGATGCATCGCATCATCGCTCGGCTGACGCTCAAGGCCGAGGCCATGGAGGACCTCGTGCGGAATCGTCCGCGGCCGCCGGCAGTCGCCGCGGGCGCAACCTAGCGCCAAGGCGCAAGCCGATGCGAAGGTCATCGTGCGCCTGCTGCTGACAGTGGCCGGGCGAATCGGATACGATAAGAGGCAGAACCCTTTAGTCGGAGCCTAACGTAAGGAGAATCACCATGAGGCAAATCGTCGCGGATGCCGCAGAGGCCCAAAAGAACTGGGGCTGGTACGTCGCGCTGGGCATCCTGTTCATCCTGGTCGGGATCTATGCCATCTGGGCCGAGGGGGCGGCCACGCTAGCATCGGTGTTTGCGCTCGGCATCGTGCTGGTCATCGCGGGGATCGGTCAGCTCGTTGCCGCCTTCATGGCGCGCGGTGCGGGCCACATAATTCTGCTGCTGCTCGTCGGAGTGCTGGACGTCATCGTCGGCTTGATGCTGCTCGAGCATCCCGTTGGGGGCGCGCTCGTGGTCACCCTGCTCCTCGCCGCGCTGCTCGTGTTCGGCGGCGTCTTTCGCTTCATTACCGCCCTTTTGATGCAGTTTCCGAACTACGGCTGGGTGGCCACGAGCGGCGTCCTCAGCATCATCTTGGGCATTCTGCTCTGGGCGCAGTGGCCGTTTTCGGCAATTTGGTTCATCGGGTTTGTCGTCGGACTGAACTTCATTTTCGCGGGTGTCTCGTGGACCTGGCTCGGCTGGAGGTTGAAGCCCGCCTGACGACCTTGTTATGGCGTCAGGGAAAAGACCGTCCCGCCAACGTCGTGCTCACGTACATAAACGCCGCCGTAGAGCGTCGTACCGAAAAAGTCCCCACCTTGTAGGCTAAATCGCCTGCGGGAACACGCCCATCTTTCCCTTTGCCGAATTCGCGCAGCACTTTTTCCGTTCCGTACGAGGTGCGAAGATCATGGGCGCGGCTAGGTATATCAAGAAGGCGCAGAATAATGCGATTTCTACACCACGGGAGCGTACGGGTCTGGTGGCTCGCACGGTCTTCAAAATCGCTGAGGTCGTCGCAAGGCGACTGGTAGGTTCGATTCCTACACGCTCCCGCCAGATTTGAGCACGAAACGACCGTAGAAGCGCGCTGACTGGTCACGAATTGGTCACGAGCCTCGAGAACGAACGTTTTAAGCGTCGACTCCAAACCGCTCAAGCACGGTCTCTGCGATCGTCAAGCCTGGGGCTGTGAGGATATACGGTGCGACAGGCCCGCGATTGGGACCGCCGCGCATTGGCGGGCTGCCGTTGTACAGGTCTTTGGCCCACTTGTAAAAGGCACCCAGGTCGAACCTGCTGCCAAAACTCAACGTCTCGCCGGTCGCCGAAATTATATTCTGCTCGATCGCCGGCGGACGGCTGGTGGCTATGATGGCCTCGCTGGTGTCGCTTGCGTCGTAATGAACGACGCCGAGCGACGTGAGGTAACTCAATTCTTCGGGCGACGGGTCCGTCTCAGCCACGACTTTTACGACCGGGAGCAACCGCTTGTCCATCCAAGCATGGATCTCCTGACGGCTTAGACCGGTAGGAACGGGCGTGTAGTGAACTAGGTACAGCGTCGCAAGCGCGTAGAGGTGCCGTCGGTTCATCCTCTGGGCGGTCGCTTCGGCCTGCCGCAGACTCAACTCCTCGGAGGACTCCGTAGCCATGTAAAGCCGCTTAGCGATGAATCGGCCCAGAAGCTCACGTTTCTCCTCGCTCGGACTTTCCATCATAGCCGCGAGAGAGTCCACAACGAATTCCTGCGTCGCCGGCTCCTGCAACTCCGCTGCAGTATCGTAGTTGGGACGTTGTTGACGCAAGGCTCGCATCGCCTCTTCCATGCCTAGAGCGCCAGCCTCAAGGCGCTCGATACGCTTTTTCAGCTCCTTTGGATCTGCCTCCGCTAGCTTGGGAAACAAAAGTCGAACCAGCGCCTTTGTTCCTTGATCCCAAAAGAAATCTCCCGGCGCGGCCTCCAAACGGCTTGTAAACCAATGCCCACTGTATTCCAAGATGGCTGTCGCGCTCTGCGCAACTTCCGCCGGAATATGCACTCGCTACAAGTTCTTCCGGCCGCCGATGATGCGGTCAAGCCGTTCCGCGGCTGACTGTTGCATCGCCGGCGTCACGTGCGCATAGGTATCGGCCGTGATGCGGATCGTGGAGTGCCCAAGCGCCTGTGAGACCGTCTTGAGATCGACGCCACTTTCGAGCATAAGCGTCGCGTACGAGTGCCGCAGATCGTGAAGACGGACTGGAGGGAGCTTGAACTTGCGGGCACGGCGCGCGAACTCTGTGCCGAACGTGTTGGGATTCCAAGGCTCTCCGGCGTGATCGAAGACGAGCGAGTCGTTCGTCTGCCACACGCCAAGCTGCTCGAACCGCGCGCGTTGTTCCCGGCGGTGCTGACGCAGTCGGTCGATGGCAAACCGGGGCAGCGGAATCGACCGTCGTGAACCAGCGGTCTTTGGCTCTTTGAAGCGGAGCTCTGGCGTGCGTCTTTCTGTGTTGTCGGCTTCGAAGATTTCGATGCGCTCCAGAGAGCGGTTCACGCGCACGGTTGCGCTGTCGAGGTCGACGTCGGACCAACGCAGAGCAAGCAGCTCTCCGCGGCGCAAGCCGCTGCCAGTCGCGAGCACAATCGCCGCGCCGATGTCCGGATCGCCGGAAAAGGCTTGGATATAGCGTGTGGCGCTCGCAGCGTCGAGGGAGCGCATTTCGCGGCGTTCGACGCGCGGCGCGTCGACGTACTCACACGGGTTGAACGCGATAATCTGCTGCTTTTTCGCCCGGTTCAGCGCGACAGCTAGAACCGACCATGCGTGGCGAACCGCGCGGCTCGAGACGAGGCGATCGCCCTCGTCGTGTTTCTTCCTGCGTGCCCATATGCGCTTCGCATCTTCGACATGCGATGGCTTGAGGTCGCAGAGCCGGATCTGACCAAGTGCTGGCGCGACGAAGCGCCGGGCATAAGATTCGTACATGCGGCGCGTGCCCGCGCCTACGGAAGCGTTTGCAAGCCAATGCTTGAGGTACGCTCCGACCGTAGTCTTCTCGTCGATTCCAGCGAAACCGCGCTCAAGCTGTGCCTTCTTCTTGTCAAACCACTTCTCGGCGTCTTTCCGGATTGCGAAGCCACTCTTACGGCGCTGCCGGCGCAGTTCGCCCGGACCCACCGGCTCGTCGTAGGTGACGGTCCAGGTTGTGACGCTTCGCTTGGCGCCGCTCTTTCGATCGGCGTAGGTGCGCTTTTTGAAACAGCCTTTCATAGTTTACCCCACCTTCTGCGGATTCCCCGCATTGTTTCGCGCATACGCTCGTACATTGGCCTCGTCTCAAATCCGTCGAGTTTTAGAATCGCTGCACAAGCATCGACGAAGGCCAGAGCCTTCTCATGCTTGCCATAAATCCGGAGCGCCTCGCTGTAAATCGTCCAAAGCGCCTCTTCCCCATCTTGCCGCTCACGAAGGAAATCGCGGAGGTTTAGGTGCGGCAAGATCGCCGCAGCAAAAGGCTGTAGCTCTAGAGGCAAACGCCTCAATCCATAGCTAAATTCGTAGCGAACCTCATGCGGCGACAACGCCGTGGCAGTGAGCACTCGTGTTCGAACAGCGGCGTCCCCTAAGGCATCCTTCACCGCTTGGACAGCAGCAGGTTTAAGCTCGTCCGGAATGTAGCCTCTGAGCAGGCGAAACACTTTGCCTTCCCAATAGCGAAGCCGATTGTCGTCGAGCACTCCGCGCTCAACCACCTGCACCTCGTCGTCTGTCATCTCTAGCACCGCGGCGTAACGGTCGATCGTCCGCGCCTGCGGCTTTGCCGTGAAGTGGCCGAAGACGTTCGCCCCGTTTAGTTTCAGGCTAAAACGCTCGTTGAGCATTCTCGCTAGTTCCTCTTGCGAAAAGCCGCGCGCTAGCGCCCTTTCGCCTAGGCGTCTCATGACAGGGTGCCTAGCAGCGACGACGGCTCTTGCCAAGCCGCGGAGATTATCGCTAGAGTTGCTGGCTTTCCTAGTGACCATTCTAGTGCCATAATACTGTCGTGGGGGCACGCAAGTCAACGGTAGCACTCAAACCGGACGCGCTTCGCGAAGCGGCGACGCGGCGCAATCAAAGCCTAGATGATTTGGCGCGAACGCTTGGCATCAGCGACCGCCACTTCTATCGACTATTAGCCGGCGAGGTTGTTCCGTCGCCAAAAACCCGTGCGAACATTTGCCGTAAGTTGGCGCTTCATTTCGACGACATTTTCGAGATTCGCGTCGAGCTCCAGAGGGTCAGATCGTGACGCCGCTAACGCTCAACGTGCGTGAGGCCGCTGCGCTAATCGGAACCAGCGACGCTTTCGTTCGCAGGGGCGTTCGCGAAGGCACGATCGCGGCGATACGTGTCGGGCGGCTAATACGCATTCCCCGGAACCCGTTGCTTCAGCTCTTGGGCGGATCGCCTGACCACACCGAGATACGAGGCGAACCCGAAAGTGATGACCGGGAGCGGTGTTGCGCGGACGATTCACAGCCTTAGGTGGCCAAGCCGCCGAACTTAGGCAGGTTCCCAGCTGACCTACGGGGGCAGCGCCGCTGGGTCGCGTGGCGCAGCGTAACGCGGCGTACTAAACCCACGAAGAAGCCGCTCCAACGGATCCACAAGCCTGCGGAATGGCTTCGCGTTTCTGAAGCCCGGGATTGGGTCGACCGTGGAGATGCGGACGGCGTAGGCTTCGTTCTCGGAGAGGGTATCGTCGGCATCGATCTCGACGGCTGCATCGACGCCGATGGCACGCTGGACGCGATAGCCAACGACGCGATTGAGCTTGCAACCTACGTAGAGCAAAGCCCCAGCGGGCGCGGCCTGCACGTTTGGATTCGAGGAACGATCTCCAGACCACTCAAGATTAGCGCCCACGACGAAATGCCAGGCCGCGAAATCTATGACGGACGTCAGGGTTCATCGCGTTATCTGACGGTTACCGGCGATAGCGTCGGAGGTGTTTCTGAGCTTCGGGAAGGACCAGAAGCGCAAGTCGCCCTCGACGCTTTTCGAACCAAATGGTTTCCCGAAGACTCCGAGGCCGCAAACGCCGGCGACCTAGGTGCCGACAAGCCCAAGTCTCTCGACGACGACGGGCTCCTTCGAGCCATATTCGGTGCAAAGGACGGAGCGAAGTGGCGTCGCCTTTACGACGGCGACTGGTCCGACTATCCATCGCAAAGCGAGGCCGACCTCGCTCTTTCCGCCAAGCTGCGCTTCTACACTCGCGCAGATTGCATTCAAATGGATCGGCTCTTCCGACGCTCGGGGCTCATGCGCTCCAAATGGGACGAGCGGCATGGAGCGCAAACCTACGGCCAGCGCACGATCGGGAAGGCTATCGCGAAGGGCGGCCCGGTCTACGCGCCGCGCGATCCTCAAAGCTACCGAGATGCAGCCGAAAGGCGCCTTGCACACGAACGCAGCGCGTTCGGCAAGGTTTTTCTCTGGTGGGCGCTCCGCGTGAAGGGATCGCTTGCGCTCCGTGTTCTGTGCGTGATCGCAAGCTACGCGGATAAGAACGGCGAGGCGTTCCCTGCGGTTGAAACGATCGCGGCGCACCTTCGCATCTCAGGACGGCGCGTGTATCAGGGCCTCAACACACTCAGGGCGGCTGGAATCGTTACAAGCGCACGCCGGCCACATGATTCGAACCTCTACCGTCTAGCACTAAAGGTGCCGGAAACCATCACCCCTAGTGCCACGCGACGACGAGCATCTAAGGTGATGGAACCCAGTACACTTAGGGTGAACCTCGTGGTTCCCACTAACAGACCAAGAACAGACCATGAATTAGACACAGGAAAGAGGATCGCAAGCGAATCTGAGAACGAGGAACCGGACCACGAAGAAAAGGTCATCGCCTTCCTCGAGCCATGCATCGCTCTTAGACCGAGCGCGCGGCTCTTGCGCGACGAGATGCTGCGCGGCCCGGTCGGTCAGTGCTTGCTTGAGGGCGATCCGGTCCAGACCAAGCTCGCCCTTTGAGCAGCGAACGCCTATGTTTCCTGGCCTTGGGTTACCTCGCGGGCGCGCACGAAGCATACACCGTGACCGTTACCATCTCGTACGCTCCTCCCGCAGCATCGACCACCCACCCGTCGAGCGTTTCGCTCGGTCGACTCGCGATGCTAGTCGCGTCGTAGTAGCTTCCGTGCGCTACGCCTTGATAGCCGCCCGCCCAAAACGACGTAACCCGTGGGGCAAGGCGCTTCAATCTCCGCGCGTTGACGGATCCGTAGCCTTTCGGACCGCCAAACCCACACGTACTGCCCCACCTTTTTCTCTCCCATCGGGGCGACGAGGCCTGGCCTCAGGATTTGGCCGCTAGCCGGCGCGACCAAGAGCAGCACCGCCGTTAAGGCGGCGATCCATCGTGCTTTCATTACAATCCCTCCCATCTGCTTTTCGTAGCGCGCATCGCGATCGCGCCCATTAGAATGGCTCGGGCTTTCCTCCGCAAAGCGCAATAGCCCGCTCGAAGGCACCTTTTACGCGATTCGCCATGTCCTCGTTGTCGAAGGTAAACTTAAGAAGGCGCCCCGCAGATTTTTGATGACCACGCGCAGAAGCATGTTAACCTGACGCAAAATACCGCGGTGATCTCGGTCCTGGCGCTCAACCTCCAGCTCGCGATTCTTTCGATAGTTCTCATTGGCGGCGACATACCAGCCTATTGCAGCCACAACCGGGCCGAGAAGCGTTGTCCAGAAGAGGGGCTTGTTGGCAGCGCCGATGGAGTCAAACCAAAGATGCTTTGTTTGCTCGAAGATCACGACTAGAAGAACAAAGGCCCATACAAACAGCCCTCCCCAGTCCTTGAAGCCTCGGTTCACCCACAGATTATAGCAGCTGAGACGACCAGAGGCGGAAGATTCAAGCACAACGGGGGTTAGAAGAAGCAAGCAACTTGAGCAACACGCGACAGAAACGACTAATCGCACGGGCTACTGCAAATAAAATCGCTACCGAGCGCGCTAGGCTCTGGGGGTCCTGAACGCTCACAAACGCAGCGTCGTTCGTGACACGCACGACGTGCAAACAGCATCCAAAAATCTCGTCGGCGCGGGGGCGCGGTGGGGCCCCGCTGCCCTCCACCGCATCGCCGTGCCTGCGCGGCCTCGTATAGAAACCTTGCGTCGGCATTGTGACGGATTCGAGCGTCTTCGGCCGGTTTCGTGCGTGAAAAGGGTGCCGAGCCTCCCGGAAAATCGCGCGGAGGTCGCAGGAGGACTCCCTCGGCACGGGACCCGTTCGCCGCAAAGTAAAGGCGGCGCGATTCGGCACACACGGGGACCGAACCGACGCGGTTTTCGAAGGTTTCCAGGCGAAAATGCGCTTCTTTTAGTTTGCGGGTGTTCCTAAACCTAAAATGACGGTCGCATGCCGTAGCACAAGATACTTGGCTATCTGCTCAGAAAGCTGGCTTGCCATAAACCAATCCCCCACTGCCCGCACCGCAACCTTGCGAACGATGATCGGACCGTCCTTAAGTCTCAAAACTGCCTTGCTGCCGTGGATATTGGCGTTCTTCAATGCGTCGAGTCTGTCCGCGACAGCTTTTGGATTGAGCGTTCCATCAAAGATGTTGCCGGACGGTACGGGTGCTGGAGGCAATTCGAAATGTTCGATCTCCGGGAATTCCGGCTGGCCAATCTGCCAAAGATCGTGTTTCATTTTAGCAATCGAATTTTCGAACGCGTCGTGCTCTAGCTTGGCAAGGTAATCGGCTTCGATCACGAGGTCCGAGATATAATCGTCAGCCTCGTGTTCGAGTTGGTCGATCTGCTGTTGATGCTCATCGACGCTTTGCTGAGCGAACTCGCGCCCTTTCGCTCGAGCTAGGACTCGACCTATGATGCCATCGAGGACGGTTAACGTTTCGCCTTGTTCGATGGGTTGCGTTTCGTCGAACGAAACGACGAACATCGGATATCCCGCTTGTTTAGCGAGGCGTAACTTGTAGTCGAGTTTTGTCTTTCGGTACGGGTCCTTTTCAACGGGTTGGGCGGCGACGTACACGCCCTCGCGGCTGTAGCCATGACCCATGCCGTCGAACTCGGCACTAAGCAACGGTCGGTGGTTCTGATCGCACAACGTGAAGTCGATGCTGGTCTTCCGATGGAAGTTTTGCTCGGTTTGGGTAGCGCCGGGCGGGGGATCGGCCAGGACGTTCGACAGGGGCAGCTGAGCAAAGACTTGGAATGGTGGGGACCATTGGGATCCGAGCGCGCGAAAGACGTCATGTTCAGCGGCGCTGTCAAAGACCGTTTCCCGGATTCCAAAGCGTGGCATCTACGAGCTCCTTGGCTTGGAAATAGTACAGCGCAGCTCGGTCGAGTCCCGTTACCGCGCCGCTCAGGCGCCTACTGCCGGCGTAGAGCAGGCCTGCGGCTTCGACCGGAGCCAGCTGTACAGCGACGAGGGGCCGCCGATCGGCGAGGTGGCTGCGGCGTCCGTGGGCGGCTTTGACACTGCAGGCTTGGTCGCTGCGCCGGAACTGAGCGGCGAGGGCCGAACGTCCATAGCCGCCGATCCGTTGATGCAGCGAGGAGCAACGCAGATGAGAAGGTTGGATTTTGGCCGCTACGCGCTTGGCAGCTGTGTCGCTGCGTCACTGCTGGTAGGATGCGGCGGATCGCAATCTGCTCTCGCGCCAACTCGTACGCAGCAGTACGCCGCAAGCGGGGGTTTAGGCAGAATGCTGAACCCCATGCTCAACCGGCTTTTTACCGACAAGCAACCCCTATCCGCCGATCAGAAAATGCACCGCGATTCGTATGTGAATGCCGGCGCAAAAGCGGGTAGCCTCGTCTATATATCCGACACCTTCGCGGGCGTAGTTTATATCTTTGCTTGGCACGTGCCCGGATTCGAACGAGGAACCTATATGGGCCAGCTGGGAGATCCGCTCACCGAGCCATTAGGCGTGTGCGTTGACAAGAAGGCCAACGTTTACGTCACCAACTTCAACGGCAAGAGCGGCGAGATTTTCGAGTGGGCACACGGTGCTGTTGGACGCCCCAGCCATAAGCTGCTCGACCCCGGGAACGTCCCTTTTAGCTGCGCGGTAGACGAGATGACCGGGAATATCGCCGTTGCGAACCTGGAAAGCAGCGTTGGAGGACCTGGCAGCGTCTACGTCTACCCGGGTGGCAAGGGCCCTCCCGTTCAGTTCCGCAAAATAGGCTCGCCACCGACGAACGCCGAGTATTTCGTCGGCTACGATGATATGGGTCACCTCTTCGCAGATGGCAGTGTGGCCTTTTGCACGGGTTTCGCTACGTGCGGTGCGCCCGGCGATGTTCAAATAGAAGAGTTGCCTAGTTGCTGTCCCGGAGTTTTCTCCGGTCCACTGCGGCTCAAAGGCGTAAACTTGTCGACCATTCAATGGCCGGGTGCGATCGTCTGGGATGGCCGCGGGCACCTGGATGTCGGAGATCGTGAAGCGATCCCCGCAACCTCGGGCAGCGGTTGCGTATACTTGCCTGCGGGTTGCGCAGCGTTATATGGGACGAAGATAGGCTCAGGCCAACTGACCCAGAAAACGCTCACGCTCTTTGACGACACCGGAAGCTTAGGCGGCCTGAACAACGGCGACGTAGCATGGGGAGTTAGGACCTCAGGTTCAAGGAATATCGTGCCGAATGGCTCTGGAGGCGCATGCGTCCAGATCTACTTGTATCCGCGGGGCGGTTCGGAGATCGGCGAATTCGGTATTTCGAGCTGCGTAACTCCGTTTAGCGCGGTAGTCAGCCCGTAGCCTCAAGCTCACAACGGCAACCAAAATACGGCTTGCCCCGCCGCCTGGCCGCGCCGGATCACAGCCTTATTCTAGCCGGACCGCTGGAACCGAGTGTCGGGCCGGGCGGGGGGCCTCGTTTTGAAACCCGTTGGTTCTTCAACGATTCAAAATCAAAGTCGCGTACGGCGACGAGGGTGCGCCGATCGTCGATCCCTGGCTGGGCGCCCGGGGGCGTCGTGCGAGAGCGGACGGCTATGCGCTACAGAAAAGCGACCGGAAACATCCGGTTGCAGCTCGAACTAAGTAGTCGCATTGGCGATTCCGCCGAAAGGTCATATATATGCTAAAACACACTGAAGCCAAGGAACTCAATTCTGCCCTAAAGGGGTTCGGATGCAGAGTACTCCGGCGGCGGGCAGAGGTAGGCGTGAGCGTGCAAAAGCCTCCTGTCCTTGCCGCGCAGAGGACTATTGCAGCATTGCAGTCAGCAGAAGATTCCGCTCTTGCTTCCGCTCCGATCGAACAGCGTCTGCCTTGTCCGGCAGGAAAAATAAGTCACGATGGCACCTGTATATACCCTCTGGGCGAAAAAGCGCAGGGTAACTGGAATTATATTATCTATAATGAGTGTGCTCCGCTAATGGGCCTGATAGCTGTCTTTGAAGTAACGCAAGACATAGAAGCGGAGTATGACCTTAATCTTGATTGCGCTCAAAACCCTCCCGGCGGAACCCTTGCGCACCTGCCAACAGGGGGGGTTGTGGTTCAATTCAATTGTTATTCAAAGGATGTCGGGAAATTTGGACAACCCCCCGGCGGAATAGTTCAGTACATATTCTATGTGCAGGGACAGACAATTACGCCACATATACAATATGCTTCCGGGACGCCCGATGGTATAGACCATGACTGGTCACCATTCCCCTTTTTTGCCCTCACGTTACCGAAGAATAACACCTTACCTGCTGGTTATTCATTGTGGTTATTCCTTGAAACTGATGCAAATGGCTATGTTAATGATGTAATCTTTGGAGTCGAAGACAACTATTCTAATGTGTACATGATGTCGGCCTGGGACTCGGACCCTCTCTTTCCGAACTGGTTCTGCTATCCACTTCGTATTCTCGAATTTCAAACGAATGTTGTCAGCACCAACAGCCACTATGTGCATTTCAAAACGGGCGGAGCAGGAACACTTACCTACGCCTCCAGTCAACAACTATACGTTGAAGGAGGCAGTTATGACCATTGTGTAGGCTCAGGCCTTCGCACTTGCGAGTCATCAAACGCCAGTTATGGATTTCCGGAGAAACTAGACTCGTCGATAAGTAATTCGGCCCTAAGTCAATCCGTTGTGGCTAAGTAAGTTAAATGTCGCAACCGCGCGAGGTCTCGCTTTGAAAGCCCTTAGCGCGATCGGCTAAGCAGCTCGAAGCCCGGCAGCCAAGCGCCCGGCGAGGGGGGCCTCGTTTTAAAAGCCTCTGTCTCCTATCCCACATCCCCTCCATGAGCGGATGGCGCATCACCTCGGGATGTAGGCGCTACTACCTATGTTCGCGAGTATGTCCGAGAGCCGTCCACGTACTTTTCGGCAAACTCACGTTTTCCGGTCTCGATCGCTTCATCGAACGCCGCTGCGTTCGCCGCCCGTTGGGCAAGTCGTGCGCGTTGTGCATTTGCGCCCGTCTTTGAGCCGAACGGATTGCCGAAGACGTCTTTGAGCTTCTCGCGCAGCTTGGCCGCCAGCGGCGCTACCCGCTTTGCATCGGCAAGGTCAAAGTAGCGGCCGATGCCGAGCCGCAGCAGGCCACAGACGGTGTGACTCAGCGAACGATCCTCCGCCTGAGCAATCTTCCGCAAATCGCGTTTGAGCGCGGGCGGCGCATAGAAGCCAACGAACTTCCCCCAAGCGCGACTGCGACTTCGCACTGCCCTATTCTATCACGCGAGCCGCGCAAAGGTACCGGGAAATCGCGCGTACCGAGTGGCGTTTGGGGGACCCGCCGGGTACCATCACCTGGAAACCTGCGCGTTCCGGTACACGTCGGCCGTCTTTCGTGCCGGAGTGCGCTAGAATAACAGGCAAAGGGTACCGGGAAATCGCGCGTACCGAGTGGCGTTTGGGGGACCCGCCGGGTACCATCACCTGGAAACCTGCGCGTTCCGGTACACGTCGGCCGTCTTTCGTGCCGGAGTGCGCTAGAATAACAGGCAAAGGGTACCGGGAAATCGCGCGTACCGAGTGGCGTTTGGGGGACCCGCCGGGTACCATCACCTGGAAACCTGCGCGTTCCGGTACACGTCGGCCGTCTTTCGTGCCGGAGTGCGCTAGAATAACAGGCAAAGGGTACCGGGAAATCGCGCGTACCGAGTGGCGTTTGGGGGACCCGCCGGGTACCATCACCTGGAAACCTGCGCGTTCCGGTACACGTCGGCCGTCTTTCGTGCCGGAGTGCGCTAGAATAACAGGCAAAGGGGTTCTGGCCGCTTTCAGTGCACGGTCTTTTTGTCGCCGCTTCACTTAGCGGAAGAATCCCGCTGCGGGGCAGCACGTGTGCAAGGTCCCGAGAGCGGAAGGCCCTCCGATAGTGCCGAGCCTCTAAGGCGCCCGCGTCGCGTGTGTCTTGGGCGCTCAAGCGGGCTAAGAGCACGATCTCGATGCTGGGCGAGGTCGTCTTGGCCCAGGGGGCGGAGCCGCGCTGCGGGGCCGCATTGGCGCCGCTGTGCCGAATCGCGTCGCCGCCAACCGCGACCCTTTCCGCTGGTCACGGATTGGTCACACAAGAAGTAAAACGAACGTCGGCCAAGCTCAACGAACCGTCGCTAGACAAACGGACCCACGCACGAAATGTGGCTGCGCTACGCGAACCGCAACGGGCAAAACCGAGGTTCAAGAGATTCGATTCCTACACGCTCCCGCCACCTCCAAATTCTCGCGTATTTGCAAGGATTTTTGCGATGCTGCGTACGCTTCGCTACACCGTTTGCTTCGTTTTTCTTCGAAAAACCGGATTGGCATTTGCGCACTCCCTCCAACCCCTGAGCGTTAAGACTTCGATGACCATCGAGCAAGCCGAAGTGATCCCATGCTAAGTTAAACCCTACCGGAGTTCGGGGATGCGATTAAAGAACACGTCGCGGACTGGCCCGATGATCCGATGCTCTACCTATTGATCGGCCCTTTGTTCCGCATGTTGCAGAGCCTTGGTCCGGCAAAGAGCGAGAACGCCTTCAGTTCGCAAGACGGGCGTATGAGTTAGTCGACAAAATGCTTTCGGGTGGATCGCGGCCAGGGCGCCGATCGACGGCTATTCTTAACTGCGCGAGAGCCTTGCGCTGGAAGCCGACTTTGCCTTCTGTGGTGAGCGGATCACCCGCGTGCTCGAAACCATTGCCGCAATTCGAGGCTGCCCCGAAACCATCGTGATGTCGGCACGCTGCCGGTATATTATCTGCGCGGCACGGCTCCATGTACGATCGACTGCCTCAATCGCGTGCCCGGCTCTGGTTCACAGGTCGTGAGGCACCGAAGCCAATATAATGGCTTTCGATGGTGAGAGCGGCCGAGACTCACGGGGCAAGGATGCTGAAGGCTTCACTAGTACGGGGCTTTCGCGATGCGCCGGGACGAATGCTCGCGAAACGAAGCTTCTTTGCAGTGTTCGCAGCCGCGGCGCTCGCACTTGGAATAGGCGCTGCGATCGTGCCGCCGAGCTCGGGTAAGGGTTTCGACCCGATCCGTACGATGCTCGTTGGAACCGATTGTCTACTGGGCGTTGCGTTCTTCTTCATCCTCGCCGATGCTGTCCGAGCGGAACGCTCCGACTTCGTCATGACGTTGCGTATACTGATCGGATGGCTTGCCCGGGTCTGGCTCTCGCTCGCAACGGTCGCTGCCGGGATTGCATTTTTCATCGCGCCGGGGCTCTATGCGGCCGTGAAGCTGGCGCCGTGGACGGCCTACTTTTTGCTGGGTGCCGACGAACCTCTGCAACAAACGCTTCGCGATACGACCGGCTACTTTTGGGAAACGTGCGCGTTCCTCGTCTTTGCCTGGCTCTTTCCCCAACTCACCTTGATCGCCGTTGCGCTCACCTCGGCCCTCTGCGTCGTTGTCTTTCCGCTGTGCGCGATCGTGGCGACGCCGTTGCTCGTTTTCTTCGGTTGCTACGCGCTCACCGTCGTCTGCCTCGTGTGGATGCATTATAGCGCGGCCCTCATGCGCTTGGGTGTCACGCGATTCGGCGGGGCGGCCGCATCGCCCGCACCGTGAGTGCGGCCGGGGACGAGCTCCAGGTATATAGCTGCTAGCTACGCGATTTTCTGAGCCGACAGCACCTGAATCGGCGAGCCTTCGGCTAGAAATGACGATTGCGGCGTAACGCTGAGCGCCCGCGCGAGATCCGCCCCGTAAAAGGTCGCGCCGTCGCCGGAAAACTTGGCGACGTTGCCGGGCCACACGCGCCAGGGATCGTGGCGCACCCCGTATTCGAGCGTGCCGCCGCGACGATCGACTACGTATCCCCAATAGTGTTGCGTGATGAACTCCTCGAGGCTACCCTCCTGCGGCAAGGTTGGATCTCCGTGCGCGCGTAGCACGATCACACCCGCGCCCGTGCGTCGTCGCCAACGGTAGGCGACGTTGACGGTACGCTGCGCGCCGTCTCCTGTATCCTGCACCTCATCGGTCATCGTAGCGGTCGCGTAGTTTTCGTTGAAAACTACCCGCGCGACCAACGCAATCGCGGGGCTGGGGACGAACTCGCGGACGAAGACGACGCCCCGCCGCCAGCCGGCCGTCCCGCGCCGCCGGACGTAAAATCGCAGGTTGACTTCGTCGAACGTTTCGTGAAACGGAACGCGCACGCCGAGCACGCGGGTACGAAGGAATCGAAATCCGACGAGGCTTACGAAAGTCTGGCCATCGAAACGATCGAGCTCGGTTCCGGGGGGAACGCGATTGGCGAGCAACGTTGGATCAACCGCGTAATTCAACATCGCCAGATGTCGCCACTCGGCCGTAAGGAAGACGCTTACGGGCCGGTCGGCCACGGGAGCAAATCGCTCCTTCCGATTTCGTCGCAGGTTGCTTCCGGATGGTCTTGCAGACATCGCAGGAGGCCTGTCACCTTGAAGTTTATCTTGGCGGGATAGCGCGCGTAGAAACTGTTGATCGCGGCGACGTACGAAGCGGCGTTCTTGCTGAAGACCGGCCCTTTGTCGGATAGCATTACCTTGCGGTACTGCGATTTTCTCTGCTGGTCGGGATCGCTCTCGTACGCCGTGAGCCAGTAGCTGTACATACTGAATTCGGCAAGGCCATACGCGAGCTCGTACGCCGAGATCATGCCGGTCACGACCGACGTCTTTGCCTGCGCAGATAGTTGCTGCCACCACTTGCCGTCGGTGCTGCCGCACCAGGCCCGCTGCATCGGACAGTTCCAGGCTTGCGTAGCGGAGAGGGACGATGTGCGCACCGCCAGCACGAGCGTCGCGGCAATCAGTAAAGACGAAAGATGTTTGCTCATGCGCACGCATTCGCCGCGCTTCTGCACATACCCGGCCAACCCCGAATGGGGGACTCGTAGCGACTGAGGCCGTAGTGGGCTGCGTGAACGGTCGATTCATATCCTCGATCTTCGTTCTTGTAAGTGCCGCCGCGTGTTCGGCGACAAGCGCCGCAACAACCTCCTGCGCGCGCACACCCCCCGTCGTCGTGCGCAAGTACTACCAGCTTTGGAGCTGGCAGCGGTATCCCACGATGTACGCGATGCTCAGCTCAGCATATCGAGCCTCTCATCCGTACAGCCGGTGGGTGCGTACGCTGGGGTCCCCCGATCGAGTCGCCGCCGACGCAACGCCTGGGCGGAACTCTGCTCAGGTGCAAGTGCGTGTCTACATGCAAAGCAACGACGGTACGGCGACGGCATATCACGGAACATGGCAGATGGCGCGTTCCGGCGATACATGGCTGCTCGATACGCCGGCGCTCGCGCGATACGCGACGCCGCCGCCGGATCTCTTGGCCAGCCTATTCAAATTGCCGAGCAGCACGCCCACCGAGCGGTGGCTGAAGGCGCAGACGCTCTTGCGAATGCTCCAAGCGACGGTGAGCCACGCGAAAGTGGCGGTGATGGCGACCACCGACTGTTTTGTCGATCCGAGCGGTCGAGCGAAGCCGACGACCGGTCGCGACGCCGGCTGTAGCCTAATCGACGGCGCCGGGTACGAATTCCGCGTGGGGCCGTCCGGCCCGACCGATTACCAAGTCGTTTACGACCCTTCCGACGGCATGGTCTGGTTTCTCAGCGGCTGCTGCAGCGATTTTCACCAATATCTGCTCAGTGACGTCTCGGCGCCGCCGACGTGCATCACCGATACGATGCCGCTGACGCAGGTCCGCACTAGGCACGGCATACGGCTGGGCGCGACGCTCGCCGACGTCGAGCGCGCCTACGGCAAAGCGCAACCGAACACCGTGGGGACCTATACCGAACTGGATTACGAAAACCGCTCGCAAGGCGTGCCGGGGATGTACTGCGGCGCCTCATTTGCCTTTTCGAAGAACCGGCTGGCAGCGATCGAACTGGACGGTTGTTGAACGGATCCGGTCCAAGCTCCAAGAGAGACTAGCAGCTGTTTAAGAAATCGATTGCAACGAGTCTGTCCTTCGAGAACGCGAACGAGCTCTGCATGCAGGATCCGCCGCGTACTGCGTCGTTCTGCGCCTTGGGCGTATACTGATAGAGTAAGAGCACGTAGGTGCCGGCGGTGACCGGGCGCGCTCGGCCGTAGATGCGTTCGATGACGTCCTGCGGCTCGCCGAGTCGAACGCCGAGCCGCGTGCGCATCTGCGCGAGCGACGCGATATCCATAAAGCAGAACGGCGGCGGCGACACGCCGGCGAGCAGCACGTCCTCGGCTTCGCTGCAGCAGCCTCGCTCGAACCAAACGAGGCGATGCGCGCCGTCGTAGAGCACGTCGTATTCCTGCGGGCCGGCGGGCCCGAGTTGGAACTCCAAGCCGTCACCGTCGATCGAGCTGCAGCCGGCAGCGTAGCCCGACGTTTCCAGACTCGCATGCCCGCTGGCGTCGACCAGGCAATCGAAACTCGACGTGCTCGTTCGCAGATGCACATACGGGTTGTTGACGAGGTTGCCGAGCACGCTCGGCTTCAGCACCGCTTGACCGTTAAGCCATTCTTCGGCGGGCGAGTGATCGGGCGGGTTGAGCAGATCGGTCGCGAGCATGGGGTCCTGCGAGATGTTCGAAGAGTCGAGCAACCACGAGGTGCCGGAGCGAACGGCGTGCCAGACGCCGCGATACGACCGCTGATTGCCGCCCGTATCCGCGAGATACAGCCGAATCTGCACGTCGGTCGGGGCCGGTCCGGAACTGGTCTTGACGATCGGCGCTCGCGCCGACGTCAGCGCTCGCTCCCACGCGCCGTACGGGTGAGCGGCTCGATACCGTGCACTGAGCAGCGCGTACATGTCCCGATAGCGTTGCCAACCCAGGAGCTGGTAGTACTTTTGGACGACGTCGGCCGGCGTCGCAGCGCAGGCGCTGGGTGTTTCGATCTTTCGGAGTGCCGTGCCGTCCAGCGTGTAGCGAACGTCGTTATGCCCGGAGGGGCAGCAATCGGCATCGCTGGGTGCGCGCTTGGGCAAAACCGCAAGCAGTTCGCCTTCGTTGATCGAGACGTCCAAGCGGCCGTCCGGCGATGTAATCTGGCCTGCAAAACGCCACGTGGCGCCGGCGACGCGAGTCCAGAGCAACACGTGGTAGACCCCGCCACTGCCGCCGGAATCGAGCGGGACGACGAGCACCTCCTGATGGTTGCTGAGGTAACCGTCGCCGATGAGATTCGGTATGACGAAGCCGCTAACGTCGGTTCCTTTTAGCCGGTAGTACGCAAAGGGCAGAGTCGCCGGCGGGCGCGCGCGTTTTATTTGCGGCGTCGTCGCGAGGACGTGCGCCACGTTCAAACGGCTGTACGTACTCGCGGGCGGCGCGGCGGCCGCACCGATTTCCATCAGACTCGCCGTAGCGGCGAAAAGCGAGATCAGCGCGCGTCGAGCCATCGCTTCCTATGGTATCACGGATGAGCCAGAAGGCAGGCGCGCTCGGCACTAAGAACGCGGGCAATCTCGACCGCACTTGCAATCCATGCAGCGATTTCTAATTACCGCGGCCAATCTGTCGCGATACTAGGAGGACCCGGCGCGGGGGACACGGCCGATTCAAAACCCGCCGCAGCCCGATTTGACCTTGCGTTCCAACGGCACCACCACAGTTTTGCGAGCCTTTAGCGGGCTCGAGATGCAGCCGTTTCGCGTGCACCAGGATACTGCCGATTGTTTGAACTTCATCACCACACCATTTACTACACAGAATCGACCAAAAGTGGTCACCGGTCTCCATTAGTGATGAGCGAGCCTATGCGCAGGATGGTCAGTATTATCAAGGACTTTCGACGCTTAAAAGGTAGTGGCGGGGACGTTAGGAGAACCTCCTACAGGCTCCCGCCACCTCTAAGTTATGCTGTATTTACTGGCGTTTTGCAGCGCGACTTGTCTTTCACTACACCGTTTTGCCGGGCTGTCCTTCGAAAAATGCGATTGAGCATTTTCAGATTCCCTCCAACTCCGGCGCGGAATCCGGTTTCGTTTGCCACTGCAGCGCGCGGGCGGCCTCACGAGGAACGCGCGCCAAGGGGACGTTTGCCTACTACCGAACGCTTGTAGTTATGCGCACCGTCGGCCTTTCCGTTGCCTTGGCTGCACTCGTTTCGACCGGCCCCGTCGCAGCGGCCGAAACATCCGATCCGAGCACGCAAATCGACGCGTACGCCCAGGCGTTCCTCGGCACAGGAATCGCCCCGAGCGTCTCGATCGCGATTACTAGCGACGCACAGGTCGTTTATGCCAAGAGCTTTGGAGACCGCAGCATTGACCCGAAGCTGCCGGCTGGACCCAATACTGCCTACGACGGCGCCTCACTGATGAAACAGTTCACCGCAGCCGCACTAGCGTTGCTCGCGACGCAAGGAAAAATCGACCTCCGCGCGCCTCTCTCGCGCTACCTCCCGCAGATTCCGCATGCTGGCGAGGTAACGATCGCGCAGCTCTACGGCATGACTTCGGGCTATCAGGACACTAGCGAAGAGTCCGATGATGCCACCATCCCTCTTGCCACGCGCATCACGCGTGCTGCCGCGCGACCGTTGCTTTTCCAGCCCGGCTCGCGATTCAATTACTCGAACACCAACTACGAGCTGCTCGGCCTGCTGATCGAGCGCGTCAGCGGCATGCCATACGCAACGTTTATGCAAACGAACATCGTCGAACCGCTGCAACTGCGCAGTTGAACACTCCTCGGCACCGGCACGCTGCCGCGGGATCGGGCGACGAGCTACTTCTTTCCTACGCCGATTCGCGGTTATCCCGATCCTAATGCCGGAAAAACGAATTTGCTCGGTGCGTCCGGCGATCTGTGGCTCGACGTACGCGACATGGCCGCGTGGGATGAGGCGCTGCTAGCCCACCGCGTCGTCTCCGCTGCGATGTGGAATATCATGACGACCGCCGGAACGCTCCGCGACGGATCGTCGACCGGATACGGCGCGGGCGAGTACGTCACGGAGTTTCGTGGCCATCGCCTGATCTGGCATGGCGGCAACCACGTCGGCAGCACCAGCGAAAACTGGATGCTTCCTGACGACCACATGTCGATCACCGTGCTCTGCAACGGCGGCCTCACTGCCGTGCCGCAGTTGATCCGCGCGATCGCCGCACTCTACATTCCCGAGAACGGTGTAGCAACCCCAACGCCCGCGCGTTTACCGCATCCTCCATCAGCGATGCAATCACAGGCGCTCGCATGGCTACAGCGCGCGTTGGACGGCCGTGAAACGGCCGCAGATTTCGGCGACGATTTTGCTGCAATGGGGCGCAAGTATGGGCCGCCGCAACACCTCGCGTCGCTCGTGTTGGACGACCGCGGCACGGTGCAAATAGCGGCTTTTTCCGTGGAGCTGATGGGCAAGCCTTACACGTACTATTACGACGCCACGAAAAAAGCCGGCTTCGCGTTGCTCCCGGTCTGGAAGCCTTAGTCTACGGCGCCGTCCGCGGTCGCAACGCTGCGATGTTCGTAAGCGCTACAAGGCGCCGTGCTCTTTGAGCGTTTTGAAAATCGTCTGGAGGAGTGGCACGAACGCGTCCTCGCGCGGCTGGCTGTTGAAGCTGACGACGTACACGGTGTCGTATTTCGGCAAGTAGACCCAGGCGGTGCGATAGCCGAGCGAGACGCCTTGGTAGAGCCAGACGGTGCCGAGCGGTTTGAACAGCGACCGCTCGATGCCCAGCCCGTACCCACCCGGATCGGACGGCGTCGGGATCTTCAACGGCTGCCCCGTCTTCATCGGGCCGTCTACGGCAACGGCCCGTGGTGTTGAAAGGGAACGAAAAGAGCGAGGCATTCGCCTCGCTCCGGTTTCGCTAATGGGCAAACTAGTTCGCTGCTTTAACGCAGTGGATCGTGACCTTTGCCACCTTGCCCGCCGGATCGGTCGCGGTAGAAGCATCGCTCGTTTCCGTATCGCTAATTTTTGTCACGACGTCGGTGCTGCTGCTACCGTCGAGCCCTTTGCCCGTCCAAGTAATAGTGCTCCCTTGCCATCCCGGTGACGTGCCGGTCCCATAGCCTCCGGAACTATCGACGCCGGTCTGAACCCACCGTTTAATCGAAGTGTCATAGGTCGTATAGGTCGTGCCTGTAATGGTGTAGTTTCGATATTGATCGAACGGGGGCGCCGTATCTTGCGTCACCATCCATGCGCCGTCCATGGCAACAGTCGTCGTGCTGGTATCGGGACGTTGCTTCCCTCGCAACATCTGCGTGCACGACCACGAACCTGCTAAAAACATCATGGGAGAAAAATCGGGGCGCGCCATGGGAACCTGCGTCGGCGCAGGAGCGGGCGACGCGGCCGAGATCAACGGCATTGATGCCAGCCCAAAAATTAAGGCGATAACACCAAGCGCTGCGAGTGCTGCTTGCTTCATATTTGAATCTTTCCTTAGGAACTTCATGCGCACTGCGACGCATCTCGGAAGTGGCGGGGGCCATCGCAGCCAAAGCAACGATCGCAGGGACGGCGAGAAGAATAGCTACTTCCAAAGCGCACGGCGGCAAACCGGCTGAAGCGCGGTCCCCGTGGCGGTCTCCTCTTTCACAGTCTGCGCCTCGCTCGCTGAATCTGTCAATAGCGCAAACCGTCTATCTCTTCGTTCCCGCGCTGCTGCGCGACCTCGCGAAGCCGTCGCTGCATCGCCTTACTGGGTACCGCGCGAGACCTTCTGCCTGCTGTAATCGGCGGGGGTCGCGAAGCGTCTGGTTTGGGGTGGCTCAAAGGCTAGTGGCGGGGACGCTAGGAAAACCTCCTACACGATCCCGCCAAGTCAAAACGCTCACTCCATTTAGCGATTTTCGCCTTATTTTACATGGGGTTTGCGGGGGGTCGGTGCTTTTTACTACACCGTTTGTCACACAGAATCACCTGGGCCTAGGCGTTGCGGAGGGGCCTTATCGAGAGAAGTCCTCTCGACCACTGATCCGCCTTATCATACAGAAGGGAGTTTCCGGTATCAGTTGCTTATCGAAAGGAACCTCAATTCGGAGTCTTGTCATTTACCGGTCAACTGCCGAAGCTCGCTCGGCGTGTACACGAACGGAACGTGACCTGGCGTTACGATTCGCGCAATGTCGCGCATCATGACGCTCGCGACACCTTCGATCGGTTGGGGAGCCTGGTAATCGATATAGGCGACGATCGTTGTGCCGCTCGAAGGCGAATAATAGTCGGCCGTGTTATACCCCGGAAGCGCGCCGGTATAGCCATACCAGCCGGCGCTGCAGGTGATGCCCAGTCCAAACGAAGCGTTTCCCACAAATGGAATGCAGCTGATGAGATCGTCGTACGTCGCGCGTCCAGTTGCTTCGCCGGTCGAGAACAGCTTGATCCATCGGCGGATGTCATCCGGCAAGGCCCTTGGCGGGTTCCGGACCGAGCAGCTGGAGAAGCTTTCCCGATTGCATATTAAAAAAGCCTGACTAACAGAGGATCAGCAGGAAATGTGATACCAAGGGAGCGAGCATGCGAGAGAACGGCCTCACTCATTCGCGATGCCTAAGGTAAAGCAGATACTTTGCGCCGCCTTTTTGGTGACGCTCACGGCCACGTGCATCGCTGCCTGGCATTTGCATCGTAACGGCAACGTCTGGACGCCTGATGGAGCGATCTATCTAAGGATGACCATGCAGGATCGAGGCGTGCCGCCCGACTCCGCGCGGGAGGCCGTGAATCGCTTGATGCTGGAGAAGCTCGACCGCGCCGATCCCTATGCCAATCCCAGCCTGTACGCGGAGCATCCGCCCCGGTTCTACGTCGAGCAGTTCGCCCTGTTCCAGAACCGCCCACTCTACCCGCTGCTCTCCGCACTTCTCTACCCTGCGTTCGGCCCCACCGCTCTCAAGCGTGTCTCTGCGGTCGCGTATGTTTTGACCGTCGTTGTAATGTTCGCGCTCCTGCTCCTAATAACGTCCCCCGTTATAGCCGCGCTAGGAGCGCTCGTCTTCGGAACGGAACCGATCGTACTTAACTTTGCTGCGATGGATGCGACCGACGAGCTCGCACTCCTTTTCTGGACATGCGCGCTAGGCACGATAATTGCGTATCAACGCAGGCCCGGCACGCTCGCCTTGACTGGAATATGCCTCGCGTCGATGGCCCTGACGTTGACGCGCCCAGCGTTCCCTCTCCCAATCGGTGCCGCAATCGGCGCGTATGGCGCGATGCGCCGGTCGTTCCGGACGACCACCGCTCTTGCTCCCCTTGTGGCTGCCACATCAGCTGCGCTCGTCTATTTCGTCTACACCGCGAGCGTCCACGGCCCGGGGGTTGTCGCCCAACTTCACTGGCTCTATGCTTGGCAACACTCGATCCACGGATTTGGAGCGGGGCATGGCCCCATCCTCTGGTACATCAGCGCGTTGCTGAAAGACGCGTATGACATAATTATCCTTGCCATCCCGCAGCTTGGCGGAATCGTCCTTGTCGTTCTTGCTCTACTTGGAGCACGCTCCTACCGCGACAACGGGCCCGTCCGCATTGCAATCGTCTCCGCGGCGGTAGTCTCAATTATGATTTTCCTTAGTCCCGTGGACGATGTCGGGCCCCACCTGTTGTTGCCGATGGCGCCGCTGATCGTGCTCCTCGCGGTCGCCGGTCTCGAGCGGTTCCGCGTTCGCGCGCGCAGTAGGGCCGAAGCGTCGTGAGCTTATGATCTTCCGAATGATTGTTTCGGTCAGTTTCCTCATGGCTTCGCTCGTGCTGCCTGCTCCACACCCGACGCCATTGGCCGCCGCCAACTTCCCGCGGCGGATGGCAGTTCCCGTATAACCCGAATCCGTTCACCATGCCTATCTGCGCGAGGTGCTTCAGGTTGTCGTGGATGGCTTGACGCAACCCTTGCGGTGCTAAAGCTCTGGGCCAGCCGCCCGTTTCGTCGCGGCGCGCGCCTCCCTTCGTGACGATGTGCACGTCCGCGGGATACGGATACAGAGCTTCCTTGATAATTTGGTTTGTTACGTGCGGGCCGTAGAAATCGCTCGTATCGATGTGCATAATCCCGAGATCGATCGCTTCGCGCAGCACTGCAACGGCAGCGGCTCGACCGAAGACATGCGGTCCGGCCAATTGCATCGCGCCGTAACCCATGCGCGTGACCGCCAGGCCGTTCGCCACAGCGAACGTTCCCGCGGGCGCAGTTTTCATACTAAACAACCGTCGCCTTCTCGAAGTAATGCCCGCGATCAAGATCTGCGATCAGCCCGGGTTGACTCGTACGCCATTCCAGCCGTTGCTGTGTCGACGCGCTCGACGCGGGGAGATCCATGGCGGCGAAGAGGCCGAGGAATCCGAAGTGATCCGAGGCCTCTTCATTCGATTTTGACACCAGCGCGACGTTCAGGTGCCGTGCTATGACCGCGGCGATCTCTCGAAACGGCACCCCCTCGTCTGCGACGCCGTGATAGCGCGCGCCGGGGGAACTCTTCTCGATCGCGAGTCTAAACAGCCGCGCAGCGTCAAGCCGGTGCACGGCCGCCCAGCGGTTGCGCCCGTCGCTAACGTACGCCGAGACGCCCTTTTCGCGCGCGATTCCGATCAGGCGCGGAACGAATCCATGATCGCCCTCGCCGTGCACGGAGGGTGGGAGCCGAACTACCGAAGCGCAAACGCCGCGGCCGGCCATTGCCAGGGCCGTTTCTTCGGACTTGCGCGGCCACTTCGCGCTGAGAGCCGGATCGGGTTCGTCCTCTTCAGTCGCTATACGTCCCGGCGCGATCAGCGCGGTGCCGGCCGTAACGACTAAGGGATGGTCGGAGCCGGCGAGCGCTGCGCCGAGGACCTCGATCGCGCGCTCATCCGTTGCGGCCGCGGCCGCGTAGTTCGCGAAATCGTGGACGAAGGCGGTGTGAATCACGGCTTCCGAAGCAGCGGCGCCGCTGCGTAAACTTTCGAGATCGTCGAGGGCGCCGCGATGCGCTTGAGCGCCTGCGGCGGCAAGCGACGCTACCTTGGCGTCCGAGCGCGCGAGGCCGAGAACTTGATGTCCCGCGCCGATTAACTCTCGGACGACGGCCGACCCGATGAAGCCGGTCGCGCCGGTGACGAAAACTCGCATTTGAAAACTCCTATTTACGCGATGTCAGTTGCTGTCATGACTTAGTATACCATCCATGTCAACCACTGTCATCGCGTGATATACTGCGTTTATGGCCCGATGGAAGCCCGGCGCTCAAGCGCGCCTCGAGAAGGCGGCGCTTGCCCTCTATAGGGAGCGTGGTTTTGCGCAAGCAACCGTCGCTGAAATCGCCGAGCGGGCCGGACTTACCGAGCGAACGTTCTTCCGCTACTTTGCGGACAAGCGCGAAGTGCTGTTTTCCGGGCGCGACGCGTTGCGAGACCGGCTCGTCGACGCTTTGGACAACGCCCCGAGTTCCCTCTCTGCGATTGACGCCGTTGGCGCGGCCATCGAAGCGACGGCCGGTCTCTTTGAACAGCGCAAAGAATTCGCTCGCAAGCGGCAAGCGATCATTGCCGAAAATCCGGAGCTGCAGGAACGCGAGCGCATTAAGCTCGCATCGCTAGCGGCTGAACTCGCGGAGGGCTTACGCCGGCGCGGCGTCGGTGATCCGGCGGCGAGCCTCGCTGCGGAAATGGGCGTCACCGTTTTCCGAATCGCATTCGACCGGTGGATCAACGAGCCGAGCGCGCGTAGCCTCGCAGCCGTGATGCGGGACTCGCTCAACGAGTTGAAAC
This sequence comes from Vulcanimicrobiota bacterium, assembly GCA_963722595.1. Lineage (GTDB taxonomy): Bacteria > Vulcanimicrobiota > Vulcanimicrobiia > Vulcanimicrobiales > Vulcanimicrobiaceae > Cybelea. The sequence goes on from CAVRNN010000001.1 coordinate 1,837,233, forward strand.
TGGTGAGCGCAGGAAAATAGGGAAACGCTTAGGTGATCATTTCGTGCTCGAGCGCGACGGCGATGTAATCGCGATCGCCGAGACCCCGCTCGACCATTTTTTCGAACTCCGCGAGAACGCAATCCATGACGTCTCCCGCGGCGTTTACGCTGCGGCGGGCGTCTCTGGCGAGGCGCAGATCCTTGAGCAGAGCGCTCGCCGAGAAGCGCGGTTCCGTGTCGCGGTCTACGAGCTGCTGGCGCTTTCCGCCGACGCGCTCGAACGCACGCACGATCGCGTCGATGGCGAGCGTGCGCTCGACGCCGGCGCTCTCGGTCATTTGCAGCAACTCGCCGATAGAATCGGCGATCACTCCAAGCACGGAGTTACTCGCAAGCTTCAGAAAGCCGCTTGCCGCCGGCGAGCCCGAAATCGTAACCCGCGAACCCATGGCAGCCAATAACTCGCGCGCGCGTTCGAATGCGGTCGTCGAGCCACCGGGGAAGACAGTGAGGCTGCCGGTGCGCGCGCTGTCGACGCTGCCGACCACCGGGCAAGCGAGAAAAGCCACACCCCGTGCTTCGGCGGCCTGTGCAAGCGTTTGATACATCTGCGGCGAGAGCGTCGAGGATTCGAAGATCAACTGACCTGCGTGCGCCGACGGGATGATCCGGCCGAGCGTGATGTCGCGTGCAACCGCGTCGTCCCAGAGCATAGCGATGACCGCATCCGCTCCTTCAACGAGTGCTTCGGGGCTCTGGCATGCGATCGCGCCTGCGGCGACTAGCTCTTCTACTGCGGCGGGCGTGCGGTTCCATACGGAAACCCGGTAGCTCCGATCGAGCAGATTGCGCGCCATCGCGCTCCCCATTTTGCCCGCTCCGGCGATTCCTACGTTCTTCATGTGCGAGCTGCCCCTCCAAGTCGGGCCACGAGATCGGCTGCCGGCATCATTCCCACGGTCGCGCGCCGATGCGGCCATCCCATGGCCGGGACGCCGGCGACGCCTGCGAGGTGCGCCTCTTTGATAGACGCGTCAACTGCAGGAGAAAACCGGCGCTCGCGCCAGGCGTCTTCCACGTCTGAAGCGGAGAGCCGGAGGCGTTCAGCGATCGGGACGATCACGGCGGGTTTCGAGATATCGGCGTGTTGAGTGAAGAATGCGCGTGAAACGTCGTGATAAAAGGCGCCGGTTGCGCCGTCCCCCTTGTGGGCACGCACGAGCTCGGCCGTCTCGAGTGCGAAACGCGAGTTCACGTTACGCGTCGGCGGATCAATTGGAAGTCCGACTTCTCGAGCCAAACGCTCTAGCCTCGCGCGAACCCGTGGCCAATCCTCCGGATCGAGCGGCTTCGGTGTCCCTTCGGGCGGCGTCTCGGGATGAATCTCGAAGGGAAGCCAGCGTGGAGCCGCTTGCAGTTTGCGCGCCGCCTGTTCGGCCCAAACTGAGCCGAGGTAGCAGAACGGTCAAATGACGTCGGACCAGATGTTGACGATGCGATTCACGACCATAGCGTAACTAGAGCCTGTGCGACACGACGTGTTGCAGCGCCGGCCAAAGCCGTTGACCGACGAACATACCGATTAGCCCAATGAGCCCAAGAAACGGCGGTGCGGGTGAGGGCAGTTTGACGAGGCTGAACACGGCCCCCACCGCTATGCCGGTCGCGAAAGCCAGGGCGGTCGCAGCCACTGAAGGAAAAGCGTTGCCGTTCATAAGGTGCCTCCGGTGGTGGGAATAAGCCTTTCCATGAACGCGACTAAAATCTTTGCGGAGAAGCCCTTCGGCCTCGGCGGCGTGCCGTTCGGCAACGAGTTCGCATACGTTACCGATGAAGCGGCATTCGCTACAATGGAAGCGGCGTGGGACGCGGGGGTACGCTACTACGACACCTCTCCGTGGTACGGTCTGGGACTTGCGGAGCGGCGCCTCGGCGGCTTTTTGCATAAACAGAGGCGCAGCGAGTACGTTCTCTCCTCGAAGGTCGGGAAGTTGCTAACGGCATCGCGCGACAACAACGCGAAAGAGTACTTTCCGTTCACGTCTTCGCCCAACAATCTCCGGTACGACTACACCGGAGACGGCGTCAAGCGCTCGATCGAAGATAGCCTCCAGCGTTTAGGGGTCGATTCACTCGACATCGTCTTCGTACACGATCTCTCTCCCGATAATCCATGGCTGCCGGGAAAGTGGGAAGAGCAGTTCGAGATCGCGCGTAAAGGCGCGTTCCCTGCTCTCACTCAGATGCGTGACGAAGGCTTGATCAAGGGCTGGGGACTTGGCGTAAACTCACCAGAACCGATTCTAAAGCTGATGGACGTCGCGGACGCGAACGTGTGCCTGATGGCGCGACAATACTCGCTGATCGATCACGCGAACGCGCTGCATCACGTCTTTCCAAAGGCACGCGACCGAGGAATGAGCTTCGTCATGGGCTCATCGCTCAACGCCGGCTTCATCAGCGGCAGCGCGCGCTTTAATTACGGCAAGGGGAATTACAAAATTCCTTCTGATGTGATCGAGAAGCGCGACCGGCTACGCACGGTCGCCGCTCGGCACGGCGTAGATCTGCGAACCGCCGCGCTACAGTTCTCGAAAGCACCGGACGTTTCGGTCGCGCTGGTCGTTGGCTGCTCGAATCCGCAGCAGGTGCTCGCGGACTACACATCGCTGAGAACGAAGATTCCCGCCGCCTTTTGGTCGGATCTTCGAGTCGAAGGTTTGATCGAGAGCGACGCACCCGCCCCGGCCAAGTACTGAGCCGCAGCCTTAGCCGTATCGGAACTCTGTGCGTCGCGTTCGATCTTTGACAGAACGCTGATAGAAAGCGGGGCGCAGAAGTAAAGCGCTTACATTAAAGGTGCCCAGGACGCGTGGAGAAGATGATGGCAATCGCGATGGCCCACGAGTTCCGGATACCGATCGCAAGCAATATCAGCATGCCAATCGCCGCAAAGGTAAGGCCATGCTCCGTATCATGAAGTAATACAACTCCACCGAATACGAGGAGTCCGTACGCCGAAAATGGGAGACCCGCATAAGGGACGAGGTCAAGCCGTTTGTAGTAATTTTGCTTATCGCCACCGATTAAGGTCGAGCCTGTGTAAAGTAGGCCGGCGACGCCGGCGATGCAGATGCAAAGAACGGCTGTCAGCCGAGTATGAATCGGAAAGATCAAAATCGCGGCAACGAAGAGCACGGAGGCAAAATAGACAACTGTCGGCGTAAGATACACGCGAATCTTCGCCGCGCCGTCCGCCGCGTCTTTCACAGTCCCGCTGGTGACGAGCGCGATTACGACAAACAAAAGACCGATCAAAGTCGCGGCCGCCGCGGACATGGCCAAGTAAAAACTCGCCCATCGCTCAAGTGCCAGCTGTATTTCATTCATGCGGTTTGGTTAGGCCATTATTCGCATCGCAAAAGTGTTTGTTCGTTCTGCGCCCATCGGACAGTCACTTTTCCCCCCTGAAAGATGTAGTTAGGAGCGGCGGCTATTACATTAAACTGTTCGCCCAGGCTCTACTTTGACAATCACAGCCGATGTGCCGTCTCAGAGCCTGGCCCGACGGGCCTGGAAGATGCTTGGTCGGTTGCCTGAATCGTTATTGGCGATTCCAACGGACTTAAAATCCGTCTGACAGCTTTCTTTACAGCTCAAAGGCGGCGCAGGGTGGCGTATGCCGTGTGTGCCCGTTCGGGGTGAGGCCTTTACATAAGTAGTCAGTGCTAGAAATGAAGAAGCGTAAGGACACCGATCACGACTTCGACGGCCACCAGCACCACGATGATCACCTCGAGGAACTCGTCCCGGCGGCTGCGGGCCTGGTCGCTGAAGAAGCGGTACATCTCGCCGACGCTGGCGAGCTTGGTGTCGATATGACGCTGCCAGTCCGCGAGACCTAGGCGCCCCGCCGCGGATCGGTAGATACGCGCGTAATAGGCATCGCCCACGACTTTTAATGCATTGCTCGAGCGGTCCGTCAACTCGAGCACGTCGACGATCAGGTAGCGCAGCGTTGCGGCCTGGTCGGCTTCGCGGCGCCCACGCAACGAGCGCGGCGGACCCGCGGGCTGCATCTTGTAGATCACGTCTAGCTCGCGGTCGAGGAGGGCATCGTAGGTGCGCAGCTCGAGCAGCTGAGAGTTGGCAAACTCTAAGATGTCCTCGATCGCGCGCGCACTCTCCCGTCGATCGTAGACGAAGGCCGTGTCCCACTGCACGATAGTCAGATCGTCCTCGTGGTAGGAGAAGCGCATCCGTAGGGCCTCGTCGGTTTCGGTCGCTGACAACAACTTGCGCTCGCCGAGTAGCAGGCTCGCGAGCGCGCCGGAATGATCGTCCAAGAGCGTCGCAGCGTCCACGGTTTCGCGAAAGCGTTCAATCTCGACGATCAGATAATCTTCAATCAAAGCCGGGTGGCGTTCGTCCAACGCATAGGCGTATTCATCGCAGATTCGCGCTACGGTAGATTCGGCAACGCGCAGGATGCGCTCGTCACTGCGCGCCCGTTCGGTAAGCGTTGTTAGATCGTTCCACGTGCCAGCGACAAAGAAGCTAAATCGAAGCGAAACGACGCCGTAATCGTAGAGTTTGAGACGCATCGAACAGCTCAAGCCATCGAAATCAACCTCCGGCAGACTCGCGACCAGAGGCGGAACCGGAAACTGTAAGTAAGGGGGAGCGTGCGGGCGCAACGGAAGTGCGGCTGGCGCGCGATTATCCCCAGTGAGCGCACTCATCTTAGCCAAATCGATCGTGTCGGCGACGTCGAATAAGTAGTACGCTCTCACAGCGCCGCTGGTGATTTCGAGCATCGCCGCCGCTTACGACTTTAGGTGGCGCCTTCCTTTTCAGACGCTGTGCGGTGTAATGGTCAAAGAAACGCTGATGCTCGCGCGAGATATTCGCCTGCGTTCACCGCAAATAAGCTCCGTGAAAGGCCGTCATGTTGCTTTCAAGTGACCTCCGGAGCCATGAAGCGGTAATCTGGAGGGGAACAACCGGGCCCCGCGGGGGATAACGGCTAAATGCGAACCGAACGTTGGCCAAGCTATGCGCAAGGCCGAGGCTTCGAATCCAATGATCCGAATCGCCGCGACAATGCTTGGCAGAACCGCCAGCGAGGCCTCACCATCCATTGGATGGACGTACCAAACTGGATCGTCCATGCGCCGACATGCTGGCTGACGTTGCGGATGAGCGAGTGATCAGCGAGACCTGTGGGCTGATCGATCTCGCGATTACCGGCATCCGCAAGACTATGAACACTAGCTGCTCGAAAGGAGAACAAAATGTCTGATATGCTCAAAGTCGTAGAGATACTTGCGGAGTCGAATAAGAGTTGGGAGGATGCCGCTCAAAATGCCGTCAAGCGTGCGGCGGAAACACTGAAGGACATCAAGTCGATCTATGTGCAGAACTTCGAAGCGGCCGTGTCGAAAGACCAGATCACCAAGTATCGCATCAACGCAAAGATCTCATTCCTGCTGGAAAAGAAATCTAAATAGCATCGGACGCTAGAAGACCGAACTCGACGCTCGGAACACAGTAACGTATCGTCGAACACGATTGCCGTGAGATGTACGTACGCGCGATTTGGGTATCACAAATGGTTGGTACCGGGGTATTTGTCAGGAGTGGCGCGCAACCGCGAGGCGGGGGCGGTAAACATCAAGTGAGACCCCGGCGACGACGTACCGCAAAGGGGAACGGGTTCCGCGCGCAGGCGGGGACAGGGGAGGGTGACCGATTTTGAGTCGTCGAGATGCCCAGAGTGTCTGCGGCTTCCTGCACCGACAGTTATGGCTTACCGGGCCCTCTGTCTGAGCGCGGGAATCGGCTCTCCCAAGCTAGGGTTCGGAGCCTTGGTACTCGACTTGCCTCTAGGTGCTAGCATGGGTTTCTCACACACCGAGCGCGTGCGCGCGGGAGATTACGCAAATGCTGACGATTAAAACTCCTGACAATACCGAGATTTATTACAAGGATTGGGGCTCGGGACAACCGGTCGTATTTAGCCACGGCTGGCCGCTTAATGCCGACGCCTGGGAAGACCAAATGTACTTTCTGGCATCGCGCGGGTATCGCTGTGTAGCTCACGACCGCCGCGGGCATGGCCGGTCGAGTCAGCCTTGGACGGGCCAAAACATGGACACGTACGCGGACGATCTCGCCGCCGTGGTCGAGGCGTTAGATCTGCGCGACGCAATTCACGTTGGCCATTCGACCGGCGGCGGCGAAGTAGCACGCTATATCGCGCGTCACGGAACCAGCCGGGTTGCCGGGGCCGTGCTCGTCAGCGCGATCGTTCCGCTCATGCTGAAAACACCAGAGAATCCGGAAGGGACGCCGATCGAGGCGTTCGATCAACTCCGCGCCAGCGTGCACGCGGACCGATCGCAGTTTTTGAAGGACCTAAGCGCGCCGTTTTACGGGGCGAATCGCCCGGAGGCCAAAGTCTCGCAAGGCGTGCGCGACACGTTTTGGCTCCAAGGCATGATTGCGAGTTTCAATGCCGTTTATGATTGCATTAAAGTATTCTCGGAGACCGACCAAACCGAGGATCTGAAGAGGTTCGACATTCCGACTTTGATCGTCCACGGCGACGACGATCAAATCGTGCCGATCGCGGCCGCGGCGTTGAAGTCGGCAAAGCTGGTTCCAAATGCCGAGTTGAAGGTTTATCAAGGCGCGCCGCACGGATTGCCCACCACATTGAAGGATCGTTTGTGCGCCGACCTACTGGAGTTTTTCACGACCCGCGTCAAAGCTAGAGCTTACGCGAACTGACGCTCTTCAACAACCCCACAAAAGGCCGCCCATAATGCGGGGCTTTGCGGTCTCGATTAGGGCTTACGGTCACTGCGGCACGGCGTGAGGTTGGTTCCAAATAGTCTCCGGCCGACCGCGTACCGCAATGGGTGTCGCCGATTTTGAGTGGCCTAGGACGCCTGGCAACTGGACTGCGGTCGACGCGCGTATCATTGAGAGGAGGCAACATGTCAAAAACTATCGTGATTGTGGGGTTCGGTCCAGGCACCGCAACCGCCGCGGCCGAAAAATTCGGCGCGGAAGGTTTCTCCGTAGCCCTCATAGGCCGGAATGAAGAGCGTCTAGCCGCGGGGGTTGCAGCCCTGAAAGCGCGAGGCATTTCTGCGTTTGCGTTCCCAGCAGACGCCTCCGATCCCTCATCGATTCGATCGGCGATTAGAAGTGTACGGTCACAGCTCGGACCAATAACCGTGGTGCAGTGGAACGCATACGGAGGCACCGAAGCCGGGGACCTGCTCGCGGCTGACGCTGCCTCGCTGCGCCGCATCTTCGACGTGGCTGTATTTGGCCTTTTGGCCGCCACGGACGAAGCTCTTCCCGATCTGAAGAGCAGCGACACCGGAGCTATACTCGTAGCAAACGGCGCGTTCGGCGAAGTGTCGCCGGAGGTAGATGAGTACGCCACCAAACTTGGCGTAATGGGGGTTGCGCTTGCTAACGCGGCAAAACACAAGCTCGTCGGGCTCCTAGCGCAGCGACTAAAAGGCGATGGAGTCTACGTCGGAGAGGTAATGGTCAACGGCACTATTAAGGGCACTCCTACGGGCAACGGTAACTCTATCGACCCCGCGGTCATCGCTGAAAAGTATTGGGACCTTTACCGGTCGCGTAGCGAGACACGGGCTACTGTCAAGACTTCATAAGCGCGCGAGATCGCGACCGCAGTAACGCTAAAATGGAATCGTTCAGCGTCGCCGGTTCCCGGCTAGCTATGGGCGCAAGCCTGGGCAACAGCGCGGCTTGGATTCAGACCAAAGGCGATGGCGCGATCGAGCGGATCTTTCTGAATTCGATCGGTGAGTCGCTGGTCGGAACGGTTGACATGCGCTACGCCGGCCGCCCGGAACATGCGGAGTCCTTCTTTTCAGGGATCTTCCTCGTAGGGCCACGCGTATTGGAAATTCATCCCGCGTATCAATGCGTGCGATTTCAAATTGCTGAAGTCATCGACGTCGCTGAGACGACATTTCTCCCGTTTGGGAGGAGTGCGCCGGGCGACGACGAGCCGGTGGCTTACGTCGTCGTCGACCTGCATAATCGCGATATCATAGCGCATGAGCTGCGGGTTACTGCCTCCGCGATGCTTCGCGGTCGCACGGCTGCCGACGTTATCGCTCGATACGACGGCGATGCCCGCGCCCTTGTCGCGCGCAACGCGAGCAAACCCGACTGGATTCGCGTTTTCGGCGTATCGGAAGCCCCCTCGCGATTCGGCACCGATTCCGACTTCGCACGGTCCTACGATCCAGCGTACCAGGCTGCGCTGAAAGACGGAAGCTTCGCGACCGGTGACATAATCGGGCGGCTCCAGCGGGATGTCATCCTCGCGCCGGCCGAGCGCCGCCGCTTTTGGTTCGCCGTTGGAGTGTATGCGAATGGTGAGCAGGAAGCGCTGCAACGATTCGCGCGCATTCCCAGCGGGGATGACGCGCTTGCTCAGACCGTCGCGTCCCTTGACGAGATACTTCGTGCCGCTCGCGTGCTCACGCCCGACCCTGTGATCAATCAAGGCGCCCTCTGGAGTAAGGTCAACATGCGACGCGTGATGGCGTCCTATCCCACGGGGCCGGCATTCACCAACGATCCAGGAAGCTATGCGAACGTTGTGACGCGCGACGCAGCCTGGTTCGTGTACGGCAATGATCACTTCCTACCGGCGTTTTCGCGCAGCTTGCTGGACAATCTCGCCCAGCGCCAGTACTCGAGTGGGAAAATGCCGGAGTACTTCGACGGCATCAGCGGAAAAGTCGAGGACGACGGACTGAATATCAACGATGATACACCCCTTTACGTTCTGGCCGTCAACCATCATTTCCGTGCTACCGGAGATTGGGATTGGTTAGCAAGAACGTATCCAGCCGTCGCACGGGCGGCTCATTACATCATTTCGCAGATTGACGATCGCGGGCTCGTCTTTTGCTCCGCTGAAGACCCTCGCGGGAACGTGTGGGGCATCGCGGGGTGGCGCAACATCATTAGCGGCTATCGCATTAGCGGCGCCGTCACGGAGATCAACGCAGAATGCGTGGCCGCATTGCGAGATGCTGCGCATCTCGCCGACGAGCTGGGCCGGGAGGACGAACGAGAAGTGTTTGCGACGGCCTCGGAAAGAATCCGCAACGCGATGGATGCCCACCTGGTCAATCCGACGAACGGACTTTACTATCTCAACGTCGACGTCGATGGATCGCCGCGCACCGACGTAACCGGTGACGAAATCTTTCCGGTCATCATGCGGGCATGCTCGGAAGAAACCGGTTTTCGCATCATCAGCCGGCTGAATTCGCCGGATTTTTGGACGCCGGCAGGCCTGCGCACGGTCTCCAATCTCGATCCACGATTCGATCCGAGCGCGCACTCGGGCCTGATGGGCGGTGTCTGGCCCGGCTTGACGTGGTGGTATGCTTTCGGAGCTGCGCGATACCATCCGCATTCGATGGTTCGCGCCTTACGTTCGTCGTTCGAGCATTATGGCATCGATCCGGAACGAAACAACACGGTGCCCGGACAGTTTAGCGAATGGTTCGACGGCGAAAGCCTGGCCAACCGCGGCATGCGTCTTTCGCCATGGGAACCGCCGCGCTTCTTGTGGGCTGCGGTCGAGGGCGTCTGCGGCCTGGTGCTGTTGCCGGGAGCACCGCGCGTGAATCCGCTCATGCCGACGGGTTGGAACTGGGTCGCGTTGCGCGACGTTCCGTATCACGGTCGTCCGTTCTCATATTTTCTCGTTCGGGAAACGGAGAGCGGTACTCGCGTCTATGCAACCTGCAGCATCGATTGCGATTGGCGTACGGAAGTTTATTCGGAAGACGTATCAGACAAGGTGTGGGTCTACGCCAAAGATGCAGTCGCGGTTGCACTACGGCGCGACGAAGATCTCGTGTTGCTAATCGGCAACACCGGCGCCGAGACGATTTACGTCCCGATTCAATTCGCCGACGCGCAGCTGCTTCCAGAACGCGCAACAGTCCGCGTTTACAACAGCGAGCGCCAGAGCTGGGAAGCGCGGGGGATGCTTTCGCGGAGCCAACTGAGCTCCACGGCGCTCTCCCTCGAGCGCGAGGGCTTTCGGCTAGTCGAGATTACGGCCTCCGGTAACTGAGGCCGCATCCGTTGATCGACTCGACAAGCTTACGCGCGTTGGTGAAGGTCGACTGCGCATAAAGCGCCAGCTATGCTCTGGGAGCGATGAAATGGGATATTTGCGGATCCCCTTGAAGCAGCTGCATCACGCGCCCTTGCAGCACGTAGTCGGTGTTCGTCACACGCTGGTGCTGGCGCAGATGCTCCGTCCACGAGGCCACGAGGAAGGTCTCCAGAAACCTACCCGATTGCGACGTATCTTCGAAGATGCCCCACGAACTGGCGCCGTCCCGCAACCGTTCGTGTTGAAGCTCGTCTAGGGCTGATAGAAACGCTTCCCGGTCGTCAGCGCGTGCGAGGCGATATTCGATCGTCACAAGCACGGGTCCATCCGCTCCTTCGATCGAGCGCGTTACAACCGGGGCTGGCCACTGTGTCGACGGTGTAAGATCGAGCCGCTCGCCGGTTTGCAGTTTCCAGCGCCATGTGAGCGGGATTGCCACAAGCATTGAGGCCGCAGCGATAAAGAGTGCCGCCTGAAGACTCATGAGCGTCGCGAGTTGTCCCCATGCCGCGCTGCCAAGCGTCAGAGATCCGAACATGACCGTCATATACATCGCAAGCCCACGACCGCGTACCCAGTCCGGCAGCGCAAGTTGAGCCGATACGTTCAGCGTCGCCACGCCGGAGATCCACGCCGCTCCGGCCACGATGCTCGCAAACAAGGCGACGATTGGTTCGCGTGCGATTGCGAAAAGCACGAGCGCGATCGCCGTCCCGATGCTCGCCGCGGCAACCAATCCATCGGCTCCAAATCGCCGCTTCCAATGGGGCATCACGAATGCGGCACCCACCGCCCCCAGGCCGATCGCGCCGAGCAAGAAGCCGTATATCGCGGGTCCCCCGCTCACGCGCAGCCGAGCAACGAGGGGGAGCAATGCCCAGTAAGAGCTCGCAAACAGAAAGAACGCGATCGTTCTAACAAACGTCTTTCGCAAGGCCGTGCTATTGATCGCGTATCGCAGGCCAACTCCGACCGCGCTGCCGAAGCGCTCCGCAGGAAGGGCGCCCGCCGGTATTTTAGGTCCGCGCCACCCGACCAACACTCCGATGACGCCAAAGTTGCTGACGGCGTTGACGACAAACGGCGCGGCTATTCCAAGTGGACCGATGATCGCTCCCCCTAGCGCCGGTCCAACCGCTCGACTTAAATTGAAACCGACGCTGTTTGCAGATATGGCACCGGGAAGCTTGTCTTTGGGCACGAGACTGGGAACGACCGCCTGCCATGCCGGCGAGGTCAGCGCTCCGCAAACGCTGACAAGGAACATAAACCACAGGAGCGAGATCGGTGTAACCCAGTTGAACCACACGTACGCAGCAAAGACGCCGGAAAGCACGGCGGTCGCGCTCTCACCCCAGATCAGCAAGCGACGCTTGTCGACAATGTCGGTAAGTGCGCCGGCGGCCATCGCCAGAAGAAACAGCGGTGCGCTGTTCGCTACTTGAACGAGCGAAACAAGGAACGCATCCTTCGTAAGGCTCGTCATGAGCCAGCCGGCGGCCGCGCTGTACATCCAGCCACCGATGTTTGAAACGATCGTAGCGACCCAGAGCTTCGCGAACGTTCGATATCGGAACGCCTCCAGCGGCGATGCCCCGGTCGAGCGTTTTTTTACGGCCACTAGCCACGCTCTACTTGGCGCCGCGGGCGGCGACCTCTACTGCCGCACAGTTCCGGTTCGCCTCTGCAAACGCCGTCAGCGAGTCGAAGCCAACGAGCTCTACGAAACCCTTGCGGTCCCCGCATCTGGTGCTCTGCAAGCATCGGCTTCGGGTTCCTCACTTCGCTCCGGTTCACGCCTCTAGGCCCGCTAGCTGGGCGGATTCCGTTCAAGGCTAGCGCGATGCGATCATGCTCGTCGCGTGGCTTCCAACCGCAACTGGCGCAGAGTCCCCGAGGGTCCTAGCATGCATGCACCGAGCCTGAGGAGTTTTGAGATGGATTTGACCAAAGAGTACCCCCGAAGCGTACGCGACAAGTGGCAAGGCATCGTTCAGCTGGGACGCACGATCGATAAGGGGAAGGCCAAAGCTGGCGGCAACATCGGCGAGTACCACTATAACTGTCCAATGGATCAAGCGGTGTTCCGTTTTCTGGCCATGGATCACGAACGGCTGCTCGACGCTATTCGCAACGCTAGGAGCGATGCGCAAATCGAAGCGTTCACTCGCCGCTTCGTCGACGCGAAGTCGCGCGACGAGGTCGAGCGCTGGAACCGGGAGTGGCTATCGCATGAACCTGAGGGTCCTTCGCGTGAAGCCTTCTTGAATCTGCGCGAGGAAATCGCGCCCGACCGTAGCGACGTGACCACATGGCCCGACCTCCTCGACATCGACGAAAAGCGCGAGGTTCCACCCAGGACAGCGAGCGTGACGTAACCTAGGCTGCACCGCGTGCAGCTCGTAGCCGGCCACTCGGCGGAGTCGCGATTCGCTCGAGCGAACGGAAGCGGCTCCCCTCGCACAGGAGAGCAACGTTGAATATTGATCTTAGTGCTACTGATTCATGGCCATCCCTTCCGTACGATGAGATGGCGTCGACGGTTGATCACCTTCATCGACTCAGCCAGATCGCCGGAAAATACACGCTCGATCAGCCTTTTGGAGCGTACTGGGGTGACATCACCCTGCTGGTTACGCCGCGGGGCATCGCGACGAGGACGCTGAGGACGGATGACATTCTATTCGATATCGAATACGAGATCCTCGATTCTCAAGTCGTCGTTACGGCGTCGACAGGCAAAACTACCCTCCCGCTCGCGGCTGGCACGGTAGCGGACTTCTACAGGAAGTTCGTCGACGCAGTTGCCGTCCTACGTATCCCGGCTCCACGCACTACGTTGGAAACGGAAATCGCTGGAGCGCTGCACTTTGACTCGGACACCGTCGATCGTCCCTACGATGCGGGTATGGCACGCCAAATGTGGACGGCTTACGCGAGCGTCGCAAGTGCGTTGAGCCTTTGGCAGTCCGCCTACATCGGACCTCGCCCTCCCGTCGGGATCATGTGGGGCGGGTTCGATCTCTTCGCTCCGCGATATAACGGCCGATCGCTGGCGCCCCCTCACGACCGGCCGATATTTCAACAGAACGGCATGAACGGCGAAGTGGTCGCCGTCGGATTTAGCCTCGGCGATTCGCAGTCGCGCGCGGCCGGCTTCTATGCCTACATTTCCCCGCCTCCAGCCGGAATTGAGTGCGCCGATTTCGGCGTCAAGGAGGCCGTCTACGAAGCCGCGGCTGGGCTCGTTGTGCTCCCGTGGGACGTCGTGCGCGCCAGTAAGAACCCACAAGGTACAGTGCTACGGTTCGCCGATGCCGTCTACGCCGCTGCCGTTAAATTTGGAGGGTGGCCGAATGACTGGGTCAATCCACGACGTGACGGTTGGTATGCGAGTAGGCACCTAATTCCCTACTAGAAACGGAGCGCGTAGATAAACGCGAGACCATGAACGCATCTCGAACAAATACAACGTACACCTAATCGAGTTTCATGAGATGGCGTTTGCGCGTACGCTGGATGATTCACTCACGCCGACAGCAGAAATGGTTGAGTACATCGCCCAGCCGAATTTGATCAGAGAACTGTCGATCAGACGAAAGAAGACTGCTTTGTTGCGCATATTCCGAACGTGTTCGGATTCCATGGCTGGCCATCGCGCTCAAACAGCAGCGTGCCACCGTCGGGGCGGGTCCCAGCCGAGAAGAAATACTCCGCCTGTTCGAGGCGACGACGCGGGGACGGTGCGGGCACCGGGACATGCTGCGACGGAGCATGGAGGCGTCGGCATTCTCGTCGCTGGTGGTGCGGGTTGAGGAGGTTTTAGGCAATTCGAACTACGAGGGGCTCGGCGGAGAAGGCGCTGGCAGTACGGGCGCAAGGGAAGCCTCGGCCTGGGCGGCATTGGTGCCGCGCGTATGGATTCGCCTAGCCGCGCCTCGCACCCGGGAAGGCGCTGCCGAGAACTTCGCAGCTGTACGCCTCGGCGCATGGGCTGGGGCGCGCGTTGGGGGACGGCGAATGGCCCTCGGGTGACGGCCAGCTCGCAGCTCTCACGAAGTGTCAAGGCACACGCGTCGCCGACCGGCACGGTGACGTTCTTGTTTACTGACATCGAGGGCAGCACAGAGCGCTGGGATCGCAATCGCGCCGCGATGGAAGAGGCGGTGCAGCGCCATGACTCGATCCTCCGCAGCGCCATTGAAGCGAACGGTGGGCACGTCTTCAAGACGATCGGCGACTCGTTCTGTGCCGCCTTCGCTCGCGCCGAAGACGGCGTCGCTGCCGCGCTTGCGGCGCAACGCGACCTCGGAAGCGAGGATTTTTCGGCCGTCGATGGCCTGCGCGTCCGGATGGCGCTGCATGCCGGCGCGGCCGACGAGCGCGAGGGCGATTACTTCGGGCCGCCACTGAACCGCGTCGCCCGCCTGCTCGACATCGGCCATGGCGGGCAGGTCCTGCTCTCCGCCGCAGCGGCTGACTTGGTGCAGGGACTTCTCCCCAAGGGCGAGGGTTTGCGCGACATGGGGCAGCATCGCCTCAAGGATCTCGCCGATCCGGAACGAGTGCATCAACTGCTTGCTCTGGGGCTGCGGCACAAATTCCCCGCGTTGCGATCGCTCGGGTCGCTGCCGAACAATCTTCCGCCGCAACTGACCACTTTCATCGGCCGTGGAATCGAGTCGGCAGAGATCGAAGGGCTCCTGCAAAAGCACCGAATGGTCACGCTTTTTGGCGCAGGTGGCATCGGGAAGACGCGCTTGGCGCTGCAAGTCGCGGCGGAAGTAATCGGCGGATTTCCGGGCGGTGCCTGGTTCGTCGAACTCGCGCCGATTTCGGACGGCTTGCTGGTGCCGAATCAGATTGCAGCGGCGCTGGGATTACATGAATCTCCGAGCAGTCCGATGATCGAGACGGTTATCGCGTATCTCAAGGGCAAGGCGCTGCTCCTCATCGTCGACAATTGCGAACACGTCATTGCTCAGGCAGCTAATGCCGTCGATGAAATCCTTCGCGGCTGCCCACACGTGGCAATCATAGCAACCAGCCGCGAGGCATTGAACATCGCCGGCGAGTGGACGTATCGTACGCCGTCGCTGGACGTCCCAGCCGGACCGGTGCAAACGTTAAGGGCATCCGAAGCGCTTACTTACGCCTCTGTCGCATTCTTCGTAGAGCGAGCGCAGGCGGCGGATGCTCGTTTCACGCTCAGCGACGCAAATGCACCGATTGTGGCGGATATTTGTCGCCGACTCGACGGTATTGCCCTCGCCATCGAGCTGGCGGCTGCGCGCGTCAAGGTTTTCCCCGTGAAGGTTATCGACGAGAAACTTGACGACCGCTTTCGGGTGCTCACCCATGGTGGCCGAACGAATCTCGAGCGCCATCAGACACTCCGTGCGCTCATCGACTGGAGCTATAACCTGCTTACCGAACGGGAACGCACGATTTTTCGACGCCTAGCGATCTTTGCCGGCGGTTTTACGCTCGATCTTGTCACCGCGGTGTGCGGCGACGAGTCCATCGCCGACTTCGAGATTATCGACCTTCTCGCGTCGCTTGTCGAAAAATCACTAGTACAGGGCGACGCTACCGGCATGGAACCGCGTTATCGTCTCCTAGAGTCGACCCGTCTTTACGCCTGCGAGCGCTTGGCTGAAAACGGTGAGCGTGCGGCGGTGGCACGTGCTCATGCGACGGTTTGTCTCGATTTGGCACAGCGTTTGGAAGTTGCGTCGGAAACAATGTCCGATCGCGAGTGGGACGTGCTCGCCGAACCTGAACTGGACAACTGGCGAGCGGCGTTGGAGTGGTCCTTTTCTCCACATGGTGACGTCTTAACCGGACAACGTCTAGGGGCGGCGCTGAGCGTCGCGTGGAGCAGGATGACCGCAGTGGAAGGCCGCCGCTGGGTCCGTGTGGGGCTAAATGCAGCAGGTGAGCAGACGCCGTCAGCGGTTGTTGCGCGGCTCGAGCTGACCGATGCGAAGCTCGCCTATTATCTTCTCCTGTGGAGGGAGATGTTGGCGTCGGCGCGGCGAGCGTTACGATTGTTCGCTAGGAGCAAAGATGAGCGTGGAATTGCGGCGGCGCGGATCGTCGCCGGCCGTGCACTTGCTCTATTAGGGCGCGTCAAGCAGAGCGAAACACTTCTGAAGGCAGCCTTTTCAACATGTCGCTCGCTCGGCGATCGGCGCTCGACCGGTGTCGCAATCGAATGCCTGGCGCTCGCGCGAATGTTGGCCGGCGACGTGGGCGGTTCGCGCCCGCTTTACATGGAAGCAATGAGCATCTTCGAGTCAATCGGTGCGCAACGATCGATTGGTATAGTTGCCGGTAACCTTGCCGAAGCCGAGCTTCGCAACGGCGATGCGGCAGCGGCGCTGCGCTCAGTCGGTCGCGCATTGGCGGCGTTCCGAGCGGCAAACGATGCGCGCGGAATCGTGCTGAGTCTGTGCAACATGTCGGCGTACTCGATCGCCCTCGGCCGATGGAATAACGCGCGGGATTCCGCCCGAAAGGGTCTTGCGCTTTCGCGCGAACGACACATGCAGATCTCGCTTACGGGTGCCCTCGAGCACTTAGCTTCGATTGCCGCCCGTCGTCCGGCCAAAAACGTTGAGCGGCGCTCCAGGGACTGCCGTCGCGCTGCGCGGATTATGGGGTTCGTCGATGCTCGGTTGGCTGCCCTGGAAAAGTCGCGGGATTTTGCTGAAGCGCAAGAGCATTCGGTAACCCTCGACGCACTGAGCGCCGTCTTGACCACCACCGAACTCACCGATCTCTTTGCGGAAGGTTCCGCTTGGGGCGAAGAACGCGCGGTTACCGAATCACTTGCGGTCTAGGGACCGTCGCAATCGCTTCCCATCGGAATGCAAACGGCAGGCATCTCTGCTCCGCCACGCATTTGTTTTATATCGTTTACATGAGGCATTAGCGCAGTTGCGGTATACGCGCGCATCGCCTCCAAATCTGCCGTGCTAGGTCGGCTCTGAAGGCCGAGCGTCTTTTGAACAAGGCTGCCAACTGCGGCCAAGCTCTCCTTTTGCGCGCCTACCAATTCGTTTCGGAGCTCCTCCGATTGTTTGAGTGCGTGGATAAAACCCATCGCGGCAGCTTGGCATTGCACGTCGTTCATGACTGTCCTCTCAAGTTGTGATTGGTGCTAAAGGGGTTAAGCGCTGACATCACCCTCAGTCCGACCCTCCCATCCGCGCACATCGTCTCAAGTTCTGGAACGATTGCCCGAACGACGTTCACCGGAACGGCCGCAAAAGAGAGATCGACGATCGTAACGGAGGTAACTCCGGCGCGACCCAAACCCTTCAGGGTATGCCTCAGGTCTTCTGCGAGATCACGGCTCGAATTGTCGGGTATCGCGCATAAATCAACCGCCGGTGCCGGCACGTCGTAGAACCAACAGTTTTTCGGTAGCTCGCGCACACGGCGGCCATGGTCTCCCATCGAACAAGGGGGGTCGTCCGCATGTAGAATGTCCTCTCGTGCGCCCTGGATATCGGTGGCGCGGCTTTGGACGGCTTCGGTGATCGCTCTGATTGCGGCGTGTGCCGGTGATAGGGAGCAGCCAAGTCCTATGTGAGACATCGGCGGCACCGATTCACACTCGACGATGCTTGCGAGCATGACGCACGGCAGGTCCGGCTCATCCAGAAACATCACGCGCAAGCGCAGACCCGCCGATCGAATGCGATCCGCTAAGAGATCGATGGTGCAATCCCCGCTCGGGATGCGAAGCTCTGAGGCAAACCCTAAATTGGCGGCCTCCGCCCCGCCGAGCATCAGCGGCAACAGTACGCAACGCGCGTGGTAGAGCGACCACACGTGGCGCTCGACAAGCTCGCATACCGCATGATAAGTCGCCTCAATCAGCGTATTGCCGGAGGCCAAGCCGTTGGTCGTCGTGACCGAAAAGATGCGTTCTCCTGGCCAGGGATGCTGAACCGCGGCCAGTGGTACGAGCATGCTGTGCCCCGAGAGCAGATCCACACCCTCGACGCAATCAACGATCCGCCCATGCGCCGATGGCTTAATCCCAAGTCGATCGAGGTCGAGCCGTTCGCAGATCCGCGAGACGCTCTCGCGGACGATGGGGAGTGTCGGTGCGGCGGCAACTTGGCGTTCAGCAGCCTCGAACACGGCGCTCGCGACGGCCGCTTGCGTGGTCGTCCCCTTCCCGTTATAGACGCCGAGTAGATCGGGCGATCTTGGAACGATCGCGCAAAACGTCGGGATGCCGATGCGATCCAGCCGCGTTGTGTCGCCGACCCGTGTGATGCCGAAAGCCGCGCGTAGCTGCGGCACCTGGCTCAGCGTTGTTTCTAGCGAGACGCATCGGTCGTACGATCCGGCGGCCTTTGGCGCCGTTGCGACGTCAAGCATACGCGGGCATCATGCGGGTGCGCAGCATGAAGCGGAGCGCGAAGCGCGCGTCGTGGCGCTTGAGGTCGCCCTCGCGCTCTGCGATTGCGCGAATCGCATTACGCGCCGGGGCTGGAGCGAGCTCCGCTACGTCGCGCCAGGTACGTTCCGTGTAGAACATCTCTCGCGATTCCGCGATCAAGCGCGCACATTCGTCCGCCAAGAGAATTTGTCGGCGTCGCGCGAGCCACGCGACGTAGCGAACGTTTACCAACGGAACCGTCAACGCACGCTGGGTGCCGGGATCGACCAGGACCGCGACCTCATCGTCGCCGTCGACGACGGCTTCGACGTACCAGCGCGCGATCGCGCCGAGGGGTACGAACCCATACGGCCGGCACTCTGCTGCACGCAATGCGCCCATGCTCGAAGCGCCGAAGCATCGCGCGATCTGCACGGCACGATAGCACTCTTTCGGTGAGGGAGCGAGATCCTGGTGAAAGACGCCATCAATCAGAAGAACGGCATCGAACTCTGCAGCGGCGCGCTCGACGTCTCCGCGACCCGCCGGCGGCAAGTAGGCGACGCCGTCCGCGGCAAGCCGATCTTCGGGCGGCAACGAGGGACCGCAAAAGATCCCCAGGCGAGCCCTCGGGACCATAGGGCGCTTGAGTTGGCGGCCACCCTCTCGGTACCTGCTTAGTCACGTAAACGAGATGCGGGCCCGCACTCAGCCAAACACCCGACGATCGCTTCAATAACGCGTCTTGTCTCATCGGCGTCGCGGACTTCGATGCAGTCGAGCCCGGTTTGACACGCGGTGTAATCCTTGCCGCCCGGAGAGATCACATCGCCGGGCAGAAATCTCGCGGAAGTATCGAGACTACGTCGTGCATGAGGTCTTTCCAGCGGATCATATCGATCGCCGGAGGTGGGCGGATGTCCGTTGCTCCTTCCGCTCGACTAGCGCGACGGAATAACCTTACGGATTAAAACTTTTTCGGTAACGGACGGTGTTTAGCTGGAATTCCCGAGCGTTCGATTCCCGCCGGCGCTAGCGAAAAACTGGTTACCATGCTAGCAGTATCGCAGCTTCGACTGATTTTCGTTTAACGACCCTATAAATGGTAGATCGGAAGACCCTGCGATCTCCACGCTAGCGGAAACGGCTACACAGAATCGGCCAAAGCTGGCCTTCGGTCCTTATTGACAGGCGCAAGTCCGATGCGCAAACGCGAGTACTATCAGGGCTTTCGAAGCTCAGAGGGTAGTGTGGGGGACGCTAGGGGAACCTCCTACACGCTCCTGCCAGAATCGTATTCTCTCCCATGCGCACGAGGACAAGAGCGATTCGTTAACGCCCGCGACGTTGAGCTCCCCGCCCAGAGGCCTGGGGGGCGCCCGCGCCGCGATTCGCCGCTCGGGGCGCAGAGGGCTTGGCCGGGGGTCGGCGTACTTACGGAGGACACCATCGGATACATTCAGAGATTCTTCACGAGTCCGCTTCAGATTGATTATAACTCGCTCGAATTCGGCGGCTATATTTGCCGGAGGTTGCACATGCTAGCTAACAGTCGTATCTCGTTGGGCGCGATTCATGGTTTGGCCGCGATCGCGTTCGCACTCGCCGGATGCTCTTCGCTTACGGGAGCGCCGTCGACTGGTGCGCCGAACGTCGCATACGCCGGTAGGACGCTCTCAGTGAACGGAAGGCCGGTAACGGCAGCGCGGCTCCCGAATCTGAGCTCGTTGCCCCATTACGCGCCGATTGTTCCTGACCGGCATAAGAGGTCGACGACCTTTGAGTACGTTATCAACAGCTACGGCAGCTATGCCGGCATTTTCAAGTATCCGAAGAGCGTTCAGGAGATCGGTAAGATCAATAACGTCGGTGGTCAAGGGTGCACGAACGTCCTCTACGGTTACGGAAGGAAGATCATCTGGATCGTCGCGGGCCAAGACCAGATCACGGAGTACAGGGTTCCCTCGAAGCCGATCAAGACGCTGTCTGTAGCCTTCTCTTTTCCAACCAGCTGCGCCATGAACACCAGCGGCGACCTTGCCGTCGGGAACTATGATGGCGGCCAAGTCGCAATTTTCAAGAACGCGAGCGGCACGCCTACCGTTTACAACACGCCAATGGACGAAGAGTTCTTCGACGGCTACGACAACCAGGGCAATCTCTTCGCCGACGGCTTTACCGGCGACCGCTCGGGCTTTGCGCTCGCCGAGCTCCCGAAGGGCAGCAGTAAATTCGTAACGATCAAAACGAGCAACACCGTGGGGTTCCCTGGCTCCGTGCAGTGGGATGGCACCTACCTCACCGTCTTCGATCAGTACGCGGCCTCGACGTATCAATACACGGTTAGTGGAACGAAGGCGACGTTGAAGGGCACGGTCACGCTCACGGATTCGAGCGACTGCGCGCAGACCTGGATCGTGAAGGGCCTCCTCTATTGCGGGGATGCCGGTAACGACGACGGCGAGGTCTTCAAGTACCCGGCCGGCGGCTCATCGATTGCGGTCTTTACGGGCAGTTTCGACACCCCGCTCGGCGTGGTGGCAGCAGCGAAATAATCATCGTTGCTGCTCTACGCAGCGGAGTTGCAAGGGGAGAGCAAGGGCATACTTGATCGCGCCGTTCGCGGCAGCGCCTAAAGGGTTGCGTCAAGTATGAAGTTTATCGCCGTGCTTGCCGTGGGTTTTCAACCCGAGCCAGCCAGGGCTGACGATGCGCGCCGGGTACGGGTACTTGTTCTTTGTTGCTCAACTCGCGCTAGTTTATCGGCTGCGGCGATGATTGGCGAGTCACGGGCGTGACCTTCATGTCCGCGGTCCTTATTGGGAGCCGACCGCCGCGTCGTAAGTGAACGTCTCTCCGTAGAGCGTATCGATGGTATTGATTGGTTCGCTCGCGCCGGACGCGTACTCCGCCACCACGTCATCACCGACGACATAAAGCG
Source organism: Vulcanimicrobiota bacterium (assembly GCA_963722595.1). Lineage (GTDB taxonomy): Bacteria > Vulcanimicrobiota > Vulcanimicrobiia > Vulcanimicrobiales > Vulcanimicrobiaceae > Cybelea. The sequence continues at coordinate 1,858,757 of CAVRNN010000001.1, forward strand.
TGCCATTACTCGTGGCGGTCAGGCCGTATGCTTCGAAACTTAGCGGAATCGTTCGCGATGGGGATGTCGCTCCGGGAGGATAGACCGCTACGAAATAGCTGCCGCCCGAAAAACCACCCGTATAGAGATTTCCGGTTCCATCAATAGCGATCGCATCGCCGCCGTATCCTGTGAGCCCGAGATTAGTCGCCTGCGATGAGCCCGGTGTGATCTTGAAGAACTGCGATACGACGGCGTTGCCGAAGTTTGCGACGTAAACGTTGCCGTGCTTATCCAGTGCAATGCCTCCGCCCGACATGCCGTATTCGGGAGCCTCGGGCAGCGTAATGGTCAGCTTAGGCGTCAGGCTGTTGGGAGGATACACGACTACCATGCCCGTGGTTCCTCCGCTAGGTAACTCACCAATCGAGTTCACATACACGGTGCCATCCTTCCCGACTGCGACGGAATATGGCGTGAGAACGCCATCGGTGATCGTACGAAACGGCGCCGATGCGCCGCGCTTATACTCGACGACGTCGGCTGGAGTCGGATATTGCGCCCCGTTTACGACATACAGTATGTCATTGCGATCGATCCAGTCGCCAAGAGGCCGGGTCGCACCTTGCGTAATTTGGCCGAGCATCGGCGGGTTCTGATCGTGGATATCTGCCGTATAGATGCGAATACTTCCGTCAAGATTCGAGACGAATAGCACGCGTTTCGAGCTTTTCGCGTTACTCCCCGATATTGAGGCTGACGCGACCGACTGGCCCGTTACCTGCAACCCGCCGATGGCGGCGGGCGCTCCATTGGGCGCATTGCCATTCGCCGCACACGCGGACAACGCCATCGCGATGGCAATGCCGATGGTTTTCTCGAAAATGCGACCAAACCGCAAGTGTGTCATGGGAACTCGTTCCTCCGATAAAACACCTTGGGCTGCACGCTCCGGCGCTAGTGGCGGCCCCGAGTCGGGCTGATCACCGCGGCCACTAGTCCAAGATCGCCGTAACAAAGGCAAGAGCAGCCAATGCCTAAAGGGCGCAGCCGAGATACGGACGATCCATGAGACTTTTCCTCACTTCGCATCGAACCGGGAAGGTGTTCAGGCTATCCTGCCGTTCAAAAGTGAAAAAAGTCTGAATCGCAATCTGCGCGTCGCTCGGGGTCCGCGATTGTCGGTCGGGCCAAAGTTCTTTCGAGGTCGATCGGGAAGACGCCCTCGGAGGCAGCAGCCGCGATGACACCGTGCGATTTGCCAAGAGGAGCGGTTCTTCTAACCGCGAGCTTTAGCGGCAGCGCGCTCTCGGTAGTTACGGCTCGACGCAGCGCCGCACTTAGGTCGAATATTGCAAAGTCGTTGAGGTGCACCCCGGACAGTGAATCACGATGTCATTCTCACCAGACTGTAAATCGAAGGTGACGACCTCGCCGGCGCGACCCGCGGGAATTGCGTTCGGTAGATCGATCTTCAATATTTCCGGTGACGCCCATAACGCTATTCCAAAATGCAACGCGACCGGGGATGTTAACTCTAGCACTAACCGTCCTTTGCTGGCAGCAGCCTTTTCGAGTGTCGGGTAAGCATCGTGGGGAAGCGACACGAGCGGGACGTCGTATCTCGACACCGGATCGTCCGCATACCGAAACGCGCGCGTCGGCAACGTGTGGCCGGCCAAGAAGCTCATGCCGATTTTCGCGTCATGATAGTCGATTGTCGCCGGGTAGACCGTCTGTCCGTTGACGATCGAGGATGGAATGGCGACGCCGCCAGGGATAAATGGGAAGGCCACCGCCCGCGGTGCCGCCGAGAACGTTTTGGCATCTCCGGCGACCTCCCTCAACGTCTCGGTCTTCATGCCGTCCTGTTTGGCCTGATTGTATAACGCCGCTAAAACTTCCGAATCACCGGGTGTAACGTTATTGAAGTTACTTTCTTGTTGCGACATCATCACGATCGGTTGAGTTTCCCCAGCCGCCGCGTATGCATCGGCCAGCGCACGGATATACTGCTCCGCGCCACTCGTCGAAAATCCCGCCCGTTGCTGCAAATCATCCGGATCGGTCGAAAAATAATCTTCGTCGCCGCTCAAATATGCGCGAGTCAAATCTCTTGCCGTCCACTCGAGGGCCAGTAACGAACATTGGCCGTCCGGCTGTGGGCGCTTGTATGACGTCGGATCGGCGCAGTAGCTGCCCCAGGGTGCCCCGTAATCGTACGTTCCGTCGACGCCGTGGCTATTCCAAGTAATCCCCCAAAACGCGTGTTCGTGAAGTGCCATTAGTCCGGCGATGTTGCGCTCGTGCCCCGCACCCTCGACGCTTACCGTCGGAACGTACCAAGGAAACTTGTCCTTTAGATAACGGATAAGCAGCGGATAACTGGCGCCCTCGATGTCGTCACCATTTTTTTTGTGATAGAGGTCGTAGAGGTCGCCGGCCTCGCTGACAAAGTCTATGGCGCCGGCCATCCAGGAAACGGGCAGTTCATTTTGGCGAGCGTCCGCCTCGATACTCTGCATTCCGCCGGAAACGAAATGCGCTTGTTGTAAGGATGTGGCTACGAAGCGCGTCTGCGTTTGGCCACGTGGGATAGCCCAAATTGGGCGCGGAGCGGCGTTGATCGTAGAAAGACTATTTTGACAACGCGCGTGTTTTACGTCAATCGGCGAAAACTGCCCGGCGGGTACCTGGTACCAAATAATTCCCTCATACGAAACGCTGCACGCCGTCGAGCTTTGATCGATTACCGTTGCTCCGGGCGTGGAACCGCCGGGAACGGGAGGGATAGGCGCAAGTCCCGCTCCGGAGCACCCGGAAAAGCCACAGAGCAATACAAAACAAAGGAGGTCGGTTGCTCTTATTGAGGACGCGGTTTTCATCTACGACGCCTCGCTACGCAGTCTGCGCTAAATCACTACCGGCATAAGGGGTAGCATGGATGGGAGCATTCGCAAAGCTGCTGTTATGATCCCCTAGCGATCAGTCCTTGCGAGCTGAGAGATTGCTCGATTTCGCGTAGGCTCTTCGCCGATGACGTTTGCTGAATCTTGTCACGGCGTGGACGATCGCCGTCCGACCTGAATGCGCAGGGCCGCTGCTTCAGCGGCCCTGGGGCCGTTTAGAAGAAGCGGCGCGCTAGTAGGAGTGCACGCAGGACTGAGTCGCGTTGCTGAACATCGGTTGCATCGTGTATGACTTGGAGCCGAAGGGATCGTTTTGGATGTTCTGCCACGCGCAGATGTCGCCGATCTCCGCGCGAATCGCCGTACGTCGTGTCACCCCAAACGTGATGAAGACCATCGGAATGACCTGCACGGGGCCGCCGTAGTACGTGAGGACGATGTCGGGACTGACTTGCGCGTCTTTATGAATCCATCCCGCAGAGAACGACAATCCGCCGCCGCGTAGCCGAAAGCGTAAGCTCGTATTGCTAGCCGCCAAGCGCTACGTGCCTTCAGAGCACCGAGCGCTCCGCCGGAGCGTTCGAACCCGCGAAGAAGGCGGCGGAATGAATCTCGTTGAGCGCCGGACGGTCGACCTTTCGCGTTATCCCGATCTCGTCGTGATCTATCTCGGAATGCGCGTCCGGACGTTGGCGGCCTCGGCACGCTCTTCGGGTTCGGTCCGAAGATCCAGGGCAGCATCGACCAGCGCCCGGAAGGCCTGTTGCTCAACGAGTACGTGCTCTATTCGCTCTTTCCGCCGCACGTAGGAATGCGTCAGTATTGGCGCGACTTCGACTCGCTCGAGCGCTGGGCGCGCAGTGAACCGCATCAACGCTGGTGGCAGAATTTCGTGAAGAACTCCGGCGGAACGGGGTTCTGGCACGAAACCTATTTCATCCGCGGCGGGATGGAAGCGATTTACGACGACGTCAAAAAGAAGATCGGCCTTTCCGCGTTCGCGCCGGACGTGCCGGCATGCGGTGCGATGTTCTCGGCGCGCCGCAGGTTGCGACTGGATGAGTCGAACGACGTCGCCCCCTACTGCGGCATCTCGTCGTCGCGGAGCCCGAAGTAATGACCGAGCTCGTGCATCACCGTTTCGCGGACCTCATCGACCGCCTCGTGCCACGAGTTGGTGACGCGATTGATCGGGCCGCGGAAGATCGCGATTTCGTCGGGCAGCATCGGCGCGTCGTATGACCGTTCGGTGAGCGCCACGCCCCGGTAAATGCCGAGCAGCTCGACGTCGGGATCGTCGTCGACGCTCTCGAGATCTTCCGCGGACGGCTCCTCTTCGACCGCGATCGCCACGTTTTCGACGAGATCGGCGAACCGTTTGGGAAGCGACTCGATCGCTTCCTCGACCACGCGTTCGAGCTCGTCCCTCGTCAGATCCCCACCAGCCACTGTAGTGATTCTCCTGCGGCGCCGTTTGGGAACCTCCGACTCCCGGAGGAGAAGAGTCCGGAAAACGGAAAGCCACCTCCCGCTTACTTCTTTAGCCTTTAGGAGAGTAAAAACCGAATGACTTCTCTACGTCGCCTGGCTGCATTGACGGTAATGGGCATCGCCGCGATGGTTGCAGCGAGTCTGCCTGCGCAGGCCGCGGCTCCGATCCTCATCAAGAGCTGCACGGTCGTCAAGCCGAAGCCGCTCAGCCACATGGCGGGCGGCACGCACATCGTGTACGTCAATCTTGGTAAGAAGACCGCCTCCGAGATCACGTTCGCGGTAGGCTACCGCAATGCGTCACAGCACTATCTCCGCCGCGTGCAGGACGTCGGCTCGTTCGCGCCCGGCGCGACGATCGACCACGTGCTTAGCCTGTACAACGATGTGACGTACGCCGGCGCGCAAACGTCGAGCTGCCTCCCGGTCCAAGTCAAGTGGGCGGGCGGCACCGTCTGGATTGCTCCTTCGCATTGATAAAAGCAATCTAGCTCAATTACGCCTGTAGGACGGGCACGGAGCGCGTCGAAGCCGCGACCCGTGCCCGTTGGGTTTCGGACGGTCCTCTCTTTAGCCTTATGCGCCGCCGCCGCGGGCGCGGCGCTGGCGCATACCGTCGTCGATGTCGTCGGCGACTACGCTCTCGCCCATGATACCTACGATCACGTCGCCCACGGGTCCCGAGAAGTGCTCAGCGGCGCGGCCCTGGTCCTCGCCGTTATCCTGGCAGGCCGTGGTCTGCGCGCCTGCTGCGAGATCGCCTCAATCAATCGGTCCCGACTGGCCGTGCCGGCGCTTCGTTTCCCGCAACTCCTTGCGTTCGTCGCCGCGGCCGTCGCCGGCAGCGCGGCGTTGGTACCGTCCATGGAATGGCTCGACGGGCGCCTCGCCGGCACACCCGTGACGACGCTCGACGATGCATTCGGTGGCTCGTTGCTCCTCGGTCTCGTCACGACGGTCGTCTGTGCGGCCGCCGTAGCGCTGCTGATCTACGCGGTTGTCCACTGGCTCGTCTCGCATCGTGACTCGATCGTCACGATCATCGTCACGCTGTTGCGGTGGATGGCCGAAGCTACCCCCGCATCGACCTACACGCTCACGGCGCGCGGCTTCACGCCGCGCCGCCGTCGAACCCCCAACGCGCTGCGCCTGTGCAAGCGCGGACCGCCTCGGCTCCTGTTCGCATAGCCCCCATCTAACTCACCACCGCTTCAGGAGCAACCACATGAGAAGCCTCATCGCAGGCGCGCGGGCAGCGTGCGCGCTCTTTGTCATCGTCGCCGTCCTCGCGCCGGCATCATTCGCGCGCGCGCATGACGACCACGACCGCGATCACGACCACAAGAACACCGTCGACGTAAAGGGCACGATCACCGCGAACGACGGCAGCCCAATCGCCGGCGCATCGATCGTCCTTTCGTCGCAGGCATATCTCAAGAACAAGCATAGCGACGCGCAAGGCAAGTTCAAGTTCGACGACGTTGTACCCGGTACGTATTCCCTTCGGGCGGCGGCACCGGGATATGCGCCGCTTTCGCAGCGTACCGTGACGCTCGACGCCGCGAACCGGACCCTCGCGCTCGTGCTCTCGCCCGCCACGACCAACTCGCTCACCGTCATCGGACAAGTGCGGGCGTCCGCGGGCGAGACCGTCTCCACGTCATCGGCACCGGTGGTAACGATGAGCGCCCAAGACGCCGCTGCGCGCGGCGTCACGAACGTCGGTCCGATGATCTGGACCCAGCTCTCGACGACGCCGGTCATTCCGCTGGGCGGCGGCAGTAATGCGACGCAGACGTTCGCGATTCGCGGCCCAGATCCAACCGAGACGACCGTCGACATCGATGGGCACCAAGTGAACAACGGCAATACCGGCGACTTCGATCTCTCGTTGGTCGACCCGGCCGCGCTGCAAGAGGTACAGATCGTCTACGGGATCTCTCCGTCCTCGCTCATCGGCCCAAATACGATCGGCGGCGGGATCAACATCGTCACGCTGGAGCCCACGAGCACGCCGCACTCGCTCATGCGAATCTTCGGCGGATCATACGGCACGTACGGGGAGACTGTGCAAACGACCGGAACGGACGGGCGTCTCGGCTACGCCGTCTCGCTGCACGCGACGAACTCGTCGGGGTCGGTCAACCAGACGATCTTCGCGCCGCCGGCATCGGGCAGTTCCGACGAAAACACGTCTCAGAGTGTCGGCAGCTCGTCTTTCGGCAACTCGATATTGACGAAGCTGCGTTATCAGCTCGGCGGATCGAACGGCTACGGTTACCTTCAGTTCGATTTTCGCAACCAGAACGTCTATAAGGACGAGTCCGCGCTGCTGACGACGTTCACGCCTCCCGGCTTCACGGGTGGCGGCGGCGACGATGCGGTGCATCTGCCGGCGACGCTCTCGCCGATGGATGCCGATCAGGCCGCTAGCGATTATCAGAGCTTCGCTGGGACCACGCTGGGCGCCCACCAATCGAACTACGGCTTCGACGCTCAGCTGCCGCTGGGCAGCCAACAGGTCGACGGTGCTCCGGCGAACTTCCTTTTGTTCAGCCATCTGACGACGCTCTCTTCGCAGTCGGTCGGAGGCCCCGGCGCCGACACGCTGCCCTACCTTTACAATCAGCGCGACTCGCTCGGTGACGATTGGCTCGAGTTCGATCACCACTTCCCCGATGGCGTGCTTTCACTCAAGTACGACGTCTGGACTGAATCGCTCACGACGAACTACGTCGAGGGCCAGGTGACCGCTCAGGCGAAATCGACCGGCCCGATCTTCCCGTCCGCCGGGATGCTTCCCAACGGGCTTGGGGCCCCGGGTGCGCAGGCGCCGCCGGTGCAAACCCTCCCGCTGTCGCAGACGCAGCGCTCGGCGGTGCTGCGCTACACCGGCGACCTGACGAGTCAAGTGCACCTGGCGCTAGCGGCCTACTACAGCGACTACAGTACCTTCGGCTCGAGCTTCGATCCGCGCGCCGGAATCGTTTGGACGCCGACGTCGAATACCGCGGTGCGGGGGTCGGTGGGGACGACCTTTCAGACGCCGCAGCTCTCTGAACTCGTCGTCCCGCCGCCGGCCGATCAAGTGCCGGTCGGCGGCATCATCTACGTCGGGAATCCGAACTTGCGGCCCGACCGTGCCACCGACTTCGATCTTGGAGGCGAACAGATCTTCGGCAGCCGGCGCCATCCGCTTCACCTCTCGGCGGATCTGTATCAGACTAATCTCCGCTCGCCGTCGAGTCAACTGAACGTCACACCGATTCCGAATTGCCAGACGAGGCGCAATCCGACGCCCTGCCCGGTCAGCTATCCGGTCAATGCCGGTAATGGCATTTACCGCGGTATCGACGTTCATGCGGATCAGCAGCTGGGTGCGGACTTTCACGTGCGAGCGGGCTGGGACGTCGACAGTTCGTTTCTCACAGTGATCCCCGCCTCGATTCAAGACGGAACGCTGGTGCCTGGCGAGCAGTCGTTGGGCCAGCCGCTGCACAAGGCGTACCTGTCCGTCGATCAGGAAGCTCCGCAAGGCCTGGCATACGGCGCCCGCCTGAACTACGAGGGCACCTATAACGAGCTCAACCGCTCGCCGTTCGCGACGCTCGACGCACACGTGTCATATCGCCGGGCCGGCTACGAATACGGGCTGTACGGCACGAACCTCACGAACGTCTACAGCAATCCGTTCACAATCGTGGGCGGAGGCGTGCCGTACGGAACGCTCCCCGGGCAACCAGTCATCTTGCCGAACGCCTACGTACTCCAAGGGGCCGGGGTCAACTTCGTCGTGGCGCGAACGATCTAGAAGAGAATCGTCTGAAAATCGCCGACGTGCTCGAAGCCGACGCGGCGATAGAGGGCGATCGCGCGTTCGTTGAAGTCGTTGACGTAGAGCGAGATCGTTAGAGAGACCTCGAGCAGGCGGTCGCAGATCGCACCGAGCGAGGCGGTCGCGAGGCCCCGGCCACGCAACGCTGGGGGCGTCCAAATCCCTTGCAACTGCACCGTCTTTGTGCACCACGGTCCGATGTTGCAAAAGAAGCAAATCTGCCCGCCGGCAATTCCGACCCACCACAGCTTGCGATCGACCATGCGGCGCACGGCGGCTGCAAAGTCCGGAGAACCGCGTCGCGGATCGTAATCCAGCTCCTGACGCACCATCAGCGCCGAGCCTTCGGCCACGGCGGCGGACTCCTGCGGGAGCGCGTGCCGAACCGTCGTGCGCGCTTCGTATGGGAGCAAGTGCGCTCGGTCGAGCATCATCACCAGCTGACGATCGCGCACCAAGCGCGGCCGCGGGTGCCAGCTCGCCACCAGCTCCCAAAACGCGCGCACGGTATCGCGTGCGCCAATGATCATTCGCTCACCCCGCCGCCGCCTCGCGTGCTCCGCGAACGCCGGCAGCGCCGGGGGGTCCGCCGCGATCGCCAGCTGGCGTCCGCAATATGCCACGCCGTGGACGCGGCCGCCATCCGTCGCAACGACGACGTCGCTTCGCGTGCGTGACGGCGGGTCGTGCAGCAGTACGTGCGTGAGAAAGACGTTGAGATAGGGCGAGCGCGCAAGATAGCGCAGCGCCTCTCGTTGGTTCGCCTCGGAGAGCGGTTCCGTCCGCATCAGCCCTCAAGGCGCCCCGAGCGTTACGTCCATCAGCGGCTTTCCGGTTGGCTCGCGGTTTCCGCCTTCGGGTTCGAGCGTGACGGAGACGCCGCTCGTCGTGCGGCCGTCCACCGGCAGCACGATGAACGCGACCCCGCGCGCGTCGGGCAGAAACGTCGGCGACGCCGCGAAGCGGGTCGCACCGCGCGAGAGCGTCCAGACCTCGTAGACCTTGCCGCGCGGGGGTTCTGGCAGCGCGTGGATGGCGACGTAGATCCGGCTGCCGTCGGCGATGACTTCTCCATTTCCCATGTCATAGCGCCGGGCGTGGGTGTCGATCGTATCGAAGAGCGCGGTGCGCTCGACGGTGAGACTGCGCGCGAGTGCGTTCGAGCGCGCGGACAGGTGCACGAGCTCTCCCTGTTGCTGCTTGATCTGACCCATGAGCGAGATGTTCACGATGGATGAGATCAACGCGATCGCGAAACAGGCGGCCGCGACGAGATACGCCGGCCACGCCGGAGTTTGCTTCACCGTCGGTATCTTCCCACGGGCGCTTCGAGGCCCTTCGAACGCACGCGTCGTACCTCTGCCGCCATGGATCCATTGGAGCAGCTGCGGGCGCGGATCGCCGGATTTCCCGGCTACGACGAGGAGCTCGACCGTAGGCGCTCCGACGAGTTCGTGCGCTCCTATCTCGGCGAGGCTTTGGCAGACCTCGACGTTCGCTGCAACTCGCTCTCACCGGAAATGAAGCAGCGCGTCGACGCGTTGCTCCTGCGCGTCGGCTTTGCAGATCAGAAGTCGTTCGCGATCCATCACGGCGCTGCCGCCGTGCACGCCGTCGCGAGCGCAGAAACGTCGGTGGCAGTCGAGGACGCGGCCATCGTCGACATCGCCGATAAGGCTGGGTTCGTCGAGCCCGCCGCCGTGGGATCGTACCTCGACGAGATCGCGGCGACGCTGGACCGCCGCGATGCGGCAATGCGCGCCGCCGCATTGCGCGCGTAACCGCCCTTGGCGGTAGAGCTTGCGGTAGCAGCGGCGCTGCTCCACCTACTGCCTAGACCCGCACAGATCGAAAACCTGTCGTGCCCTTCGGGCGAATCCGCCGTGCCCCGCACTGTCTCTGCGAGCTTCGACGACGCCGCTCACGCCGAGATGGACGAGCGGTGGAGCGCGCTCGGAATCGGGCGGCTTCGCACGACCAGATCGCGCGATGCGACCATTTCGGTGGAGCGCGATGCGACGCTCGCGCCGCAAGCCTATCGCCTCACCGTTCGAGACGGTCGTGCGACGATCCAGAGCACCGACGCGGCGGGCGCCTTTTATGCAGCGATGACGCTGGCGCAAATGCCCGTGCGAACGCGGGGCGGCTGGAGCGTCCCGTGCGTCCGCATCGAAGATCGACCGGCACTTCAGTGGCGCATCCTCTCCGACGACGTATCGCGCGGGCCGCTGCCGACGATGCGTTACTTCGAGGAGCGGATCCGGACGATCGCGGCGTTCAAGATGAACGGCTACTCGCCGTACATGGAGCACGTCTTCGTTAGCCCGACCGATCCGCTGCCGGCCCCGCTGGACGGCATCACGCCGGCGCAGCTACGGTCGCTCTCGAGCTATGCGCGCCGCTTTCACGTGGCGCTGATCCCGGAACAGCAGAGCTTCGCGCACATGCACAACACCCTGCGCGTGGAGCAGTATGCCGGCGCCGCGGAGCTGCCGCACGCGTTCCTGTTATCGCCCAACGTCCCTCTGTCGCTGCAGTATCTCTCGCGCGTCGTGTCGCAGGAGCTCGCTGCGGTCGGCAGCCCGCCGTTCTTCCACATCGGGTCTGACGAGACGGCGACCTTGGGACTCGGGCAGACCCACGCGTACGTCGCGGCGCGAGGGCGCTCGCAGGTTTACGCCGAGCACATCGTCGCGCTGAACCGCCTGATCGCGCCGTCCGGTGCGCGGCTCATGCTCTGGGACGACGGCATCGAGGCCGATCCCGGGATTTTGAGGCTGATTCCCTCGACGGCGGTCGTCGCGAACTGGCACTACGGAGCGGAAACCAGCTTCGAGCGTTATATCCAAACGATCGCGCGAGGCGGCTTCCAGCAGATGGTTGCGCCCGGCGCCAGCAACTGGAACGAGATTTTTCCGAACGTCGATCGTGCGCTCGTCAACGAGCGGCGTTTCATTGACGAAGGCAAGGCGGCGCGCGTGTTGGGCCTCTTCCAGACGGTGTGGCACGACGACGGGGAAACGCTCTACGAGGCAACCTGGTATCCAGTGCTCTACGCCGCCGCCGCGGCATGGCAAGCGGCCGATGTCGCGCCGGAACAGTTTGCAGCGGACTTCCCCAGTGCGTTCTTCGGCGTTGACGATCGGCGCTATTCTCAAGGTGTCGCCCAGCTCGCCGGCGCACTCGCGCGGTTCGAGCCGGCGGGATTCCCATCGCCGGCACAGACCGACGCGCTCTTCTGGAGCGGCCCCTTCGATCCCGAGCTAACCGCGGTCTCGCCCCCGAATGCGCGCGCCGCGCGGCTTGCCGCGGAGTCCGCCGAGCAAGCGCTGTACTTTGTTGCGCCGCCGCTGCACGCCAACGCCGCGTTCGTCATGTTCCTCGCGGCGCGCCGGTACGACGCGCTCGGCCGCAAGGTTCAAATCGGCCCAGAGGTGCGAGCGATGTACGCCGACGCGCTCGCTCGCGCGGCGACGGATCCCGAAACGACCGAGCGCGATCTGCTCTGGTGCCGGTACTGGATGTGGGAGCTACGCGACGGGTACGAAGAGCTCGCGCCGCTCTACGCGCGGGCATGGAGATACGAGAGCCGCGAGGGGCATCTCGCGAGCAACCTGGAGCGCTACCATCTCGCCGCGCAGAAGGCGATCGATCTGGCCGACGCGTTCTATCGCGCGGCCGCGCAGTACGAGCGCAATAAGACGCTCCCGCCGCTCGGCGAGATCCTGTCACACTAACGTGAGCATCCTGATCCTCGTCGTCTTCGCGGCCTTTGCGCTGGCGATGTACCTGCGCTGGATGCCGGCGATCGTCGCCATACCCTGCATGGCGATCGCGATGGCGCTGGCGGCGCGCGTGCCGGCCGGCGAGCTGGGCGGGATCGTCACCGGCGGCGCCGTCGCGCTCGCACCGGTGTACGTCGCCGTCGTCTTCGGCGCGCTGCTGGGACGCGTGACGATCGACACGGGCATTGCGCGAGCGATCGTCAACCTCGCGGCCGAGTACGGCGGGGAGCAGCCATTCGCGCTCACGCTCGGGCTGTGCGCGATTGTGGCGCTGCTCTTCACGTCGCTCTCCGGGCTCGGCGGGATCATCATGGTGGGGTCGATCGTGTTGCCCATCATGATGACGGCCGGCGTGCCGCGCACGATCGCCGCGACGACCTTCCTTATGGGCTTTGCGCTGGGCTTCATCTTCAACATCGCCAACTGGACGTTTTACACGAAGTATTTCGGCGTCGCACAGGAACAGCTCGTGCGCTACGCGATCGTGCTGGCGGTGCTGGACGCGTTCGCGCTGGTGATCTACGCGGCGATAGCGTTCCGGCGCGAGCGGGGCTATGCGACGTGGGCGCTGGCGCAGCCCGAGGAGACGCCGCGAGTACCGGCAGTCGCGTTGGTCACGCCGGTTCTGCCGCTGCTGCTGTACTACGCGTTTCGATTCGAGGCCGCGCCGGCATTCGTCGTCGCGGCGGTATTCGGCGCCGTCGTCACCCGTCCCGACCGCGCCGTGCAGCGACTGGTCGCTGCGGCGATTCGAGGGCTCGAAGACGTCGCGCCGGCCGTGCTCCTGTTCATGGGAATCGGCATGCTGCTCGTGACGACGCAACGCCCGCAGTTCGTCGATGCGCTGCGTCCCCTCGTCGCCGGCGGCTGGCTTCGCAATCCGATCGCGTACGTCGCGCTGTTCGGCGTGGCAAGCCCGCTCGTGCTCTATCGCGGGCCGCTCAATCCGTTCGGCGTCGGGATCGCGATCTTCACCGTGCTGCTGACGGCGCACGTGCTGCCGCCGGTCGTGCTCGTCGCCGCGATCATGGCGGTCGTGCAGGTTCAGAACGTATGCGACCCCACCAACACGGCCAACGTCTGGATCGCCAACTTCACGGGCGTGCACATCGACACGATAACGAAACGCACGCTGCCGTATCAGATGGCGGTGGCGATTGCAGCTACGCTGGCCGTCGTGCTGGGCGCGCCGGCGTTTTTCGGCACGCGCGCCTTCCCGCCGGCGCTGCAGGCCGCGAGCGCGCAAGAGGCGATGCCCGGCCTCTACGCGCCCGCGACGGCGCGTGACGTCGTCGCCGTCGACGACGACGGATCTCCGCTCGGACGAGCCGCCGCCGACGCCACGGCGGCGGCTCTTGCGGCCGGGCCCTGGCGGCCGCTGCGCCTCCACGAGGATCCCAACGCGAGCGATTGCACGCACAAGCGCTACTCGGCGTACGTGCGCGTCGCGGCTTCGACGTTTACGCTAATCGAGGGCGACGACGTTGACGTCGAATTGCGCCTCGAAGACTGCGGCGGGTGGATCGTGAACGAGTGGCACGATCACGAGCTCGTCGTGCCGCCGCCCTCGTTGAGCGCCGCGCGCGATCTCGCGCAGCAGGGCATGTCGCGCATGCGCGCCTGGGCTCTCGCCGAGCCGGTCCGAAGCAAGAACCTGTTCGACGCCGGCGTCGCGGCGCAGCCTGGAGCGCCGCCGACGTACTTTTACGCGTTCTTCACGAGCGGCGACGGGAACATGCGCGCGTACGTCCGTGCGGGCGGCCCGGCCTACGATGCGGGGCTGCGTTCCGGCGACATCGTGGAGAAGATCGACGGCCTCGAGTGGTGGCGCTACGGCACGTATCAGGCGCAGCAGCGCGCGTACGACGGAAAGCCGCACGCGTTCGAAATCGAGCGTGGCGGGCGCTACATGGACATTCGGCTCACAGAACCGTTCGTGTTGCCGGCGCGGGGCTGATGGATTCCACGGCGCGCTTCGGCTCGCGCGCTGGCGCCTACGCGGCGTTCCGGCCGTCCTATCCGCCCGAGGCGATCGATGCGGCGCTCGCGGGCTTGGGCGATCCGCGCTCGCTGACGATCGCCGACGTGGGCGCCGGTACCGGAATCTCCGCGAGGCTCTTCGCGGAGCGCGGCGTCGCAGTGATCGCGATTGAGCCCAACGCGCGCATGCGCGCGAACGCACACCCGCATCCGCGCGTCGAGTGGCGCGACGGAACGGCGGAGCGCACGGGGCTCGCCGACTCAAGCGTCGACGCGGTCATCGCGTGTCAGGCCTTCCACTGGTTCGCGACGCCGGCCGCGATGCGAGAATTCCGGCGCGTCGCGCGCCGGCGCGCCGTCTCGCTGCAGTACGAACGCGATGAACGCCACGCGTTCACAAAGGCGTACGGCGATGTTGTCCGCGCGCACGCGACCGACGACACGGAAGCGCTCCGGGAGCGGGCGCTGGCAACGTTCGCGCGTTTTCCGAGTGCGGTCGTGAGCGCCACGCGGGCGTGCTCGCGCCAGCGGCTCGACCGCGACGGGCTGCTCGGGCGCGCAGCGTCGTCGTCTTATCTGCCGAGCTCGGGAGAGAACGCCGCTGCGTTGCGCCGCGACTTGCAGGCGCTGTTCGAACGCTATCGGGACGGCAACCATGTGGAGCTCGCGATGGTGACGCACGTGCTCGTCGCGGATTGGCCGGCGTGAACGAGGCGCCACGGCTGTGCGTCGGGATCGACGTCGGCGGAACGTTCACCGACGTCGTCGCGATCGACGCGGCCACGCGCCGGCTGGTCGCGGCCGTGAAGGTTCCGACCAGCCACGGTGCGGCGGAGGGCGTCGCGGCCGGCATTGTCGCAGGCATCGAGCGTCTGCTGCGGGAGTCCGGCGTCGACGCCGCGCGCGTCGCGTTCATCGCGCACTCGACGACGCAGGCGACAAACGCGCTGCTCGAGGGAGATCTCGCGCCGGTCGGCGTGCTCGGGCTGGTCGACGGTATGGCGTGGCTCGCGCGGCGTCAGATGCGCTTCGGTGCGCTGAACCTCGGGTCGGGCGCGCAGTTCGCTCCGACGTTCGCGTTTGCGCGCGCTTGCGACGATCGGGCGATGCGCGAGGGCGTCGAGCGGCTGATCGCCGGCGGCGCGCAGGCGATTGCCGCCAGCGAGAGCTTCGGCGTCGATCGGCCGCAGCGAGAATCACAGGCGGTCGCGTACGCGCGCGAACGCGGCGTCGACGCGACGACCGGCCACGACGTCAGCGCGGCGTACGGTTTGCGTGCGCGCACGCGCACCGCCGCGCTCAACGCGGCCATTCTGCCGAGGATGACGCGCACCGCGCGGATGACGGCGGATGCCGTCGCGCGCGCGGCGATTCCTGCGCCACTGATGGTAATGCGCAGCGACGGCGGCGTGATGGACGTCGGTGAGATCGAGCGGCGGCCGATTCTGACGATGCTCTCGGGTCCGGCCGCGGGCATCGCCGGCGCACTCCTCTACGAGCGCCTGAGCGAGGGCGTGTTCGTCGAGGTCGGCGGAACGAGTTCGGACTGCTCGGCGATCCGTGCGGGTCGCCCGCAGATGAGTCCCGCGCGAATCGGCGGGCACCGCACGATGTTGCGCACGCTCGACGTCCGCACGCTCGGAATCGGCGGCGGAAGCATGCTGCGCGTCAGCGGAGACGGCGTGCTCGACGTCGGCCCGCGCAGCGCGCACATCGCCGGATGTGCGTATGCGTCGTTCACTTCTCCGGAGGAGCTCGAGAGCGCGCGGGTCGAGTTCGTCGCGCCCACGGCTGCGGATCGCGCGGATTACGCCGTGCTCGTCACCCGGAACGGCGCGCGCGTCGCGCCCACGGCAACGTGTGCCGCAAACCTCCTCGGCAGCGTTCCGGAGAAGGCGTTCGCACGCGGCAACGCGGAGAGCGCGCGGCTCGCGTTCGACCTGCTCGGGCGTCAGGCCGGCCGCGACGGCGCGGCGCTCGCCCGCAGCGCGCTCGCGATCGCGGTCGAGAAGCTTCGCGGCGCGATCGATCGGCTGATCGTCGATTACGCGTTCGAGTCTCATCGCGTCACGATCGTCGGAGGAGGCGGTGGCGCGGGAGCGCTCGTGCCGGCGTTGGCCGCGGTGATGCGCCTTCCGCATCGCATCGCGCGCGACGCCGAAGTGATCGCTCCGGTCGGCGTCGCGCTGGCGCTCGTGCGCGACGTCGTCGAGCGAACAATCTTCTCGCCGACGCCGCACGAGATCGCGGCAATTCGGCGCGAAGCGGCCGATCGCGTTATCGCCGCGGGCGCGTTGCCTGAATCCGTCGAGGTCGAAGTGGAGATCGATACGCAACGCAATCGCGTCACCGCGGCGGCGTCGGGCGCGACGGCGTTGGCGGAGTCCGCCGCTGGCAGCCCAGCGAGCGAGGCCGAGCGCCGCTCCGCCGCGGCCCATTCGCTCGATTGCGATCCCGCGCAGCTCGAGCCTCTCGAGCTGACCGGCGCGCTGCGCGGATACGCGCGCAGCTTCGCGGAACGAGCCCGCTTCGGACGCACGCTCACTGTGCGCGACGTGCGCGTCGTAGACGAGCGCGGCGTCGTACGGTTGGCGCTGCGCGATCCGGTGCTCGTGGCGACGACGGCCGGTGAGATCGAGGCGCGCGTGTGCGCCGGGATCGAGCGCGCGACGGAGTTCGGCGACGTGGGCCGCGCGTTACCGGCGCTCTACGTTCTGCGCGGAGGGCGCATTGCCGCGTTCGAGGGGCTAACGAGCGTGGATCAGGCCGTCGCCCTTGCGGCGGAAGAGACGGAAGGATGCAGCCCCGACGAAACTGTAGCGCTCCTCCTCGTCGCCCGCGCCGCGTAGCCACGAAGTGATCCTCACGGATACGTGCAAGGGCAGTTCTACTTCTATTCCCGCGCTGTTCATATTGGGAGATAAGAACACGCCTGTTAAGAACCGGCAAGGCCGAGTTATCGTGGGCGTCAACCTATCGTGCACCGGTGCGGGCATTTACGAGGTCGAGTTTTGGCACTATCCGAAGGGCGGCAACCCGTTCAAGGTTTATAAGGTCAAGACCGAACTCGGAAGCGTCGCCTATAGGCCGATTTGGCCGAGGTCGCCGATCACGCGCTGCACCGCCGGTTTCTCCCACCAGCTGACGATCGTCGCCTCGAGCTCGGGGATTCCGCGAAGCTGGCCGACATGGGCCTCGATCTTGCGACGGTCGGGGGATGGAGAGCGCATCTCCGCATGAAGCGCATCGATGACCGAGTGAGCCGGATGCTCGCGCGGCAGCGCCGCGTGGAGCTCCTCGTGTGGAGGCACGGGCCGCGTTTCGGCCTCCGTGATGAACTCCTCGTTTGCGATCATCCCGGTGTCGTCCGCGGCGGTAACCTCCTCGCGGAGCGCGTCTCCGCGATCTTCGCGGCTCATGTCTTTAATTTACCCTCGGCTGCGCGACTGCTAAGCCTTCGGTCTCCTCGAGCGCCACAGTGCTCTTCCGGCGCCCATACGAAAAATAGAAGATCATGCCGGCGGCAAACCAGATCACGAACCCGAGCCAAACGAGCGGGAAGAAGCCCCACACGACCGGGTTACCCTGCTTGAGAAAGTAGATCAGGAACAGCGCCGTGATCGCAGAGAACGTCGGCACGAGATACGGGCCGAACGGCAGCGTGAATGCCCCCTTCAACTCAGGATGGCGCGTGCGAAGGACCGGCACGGCGACGGAGACGAGCACGAAGGCCGCGAGCGTTCCCATGTTCGTGAGCGATCCCAAGATGCTGATCGGGAAAAACGCACCTGCGGCGGCGATGAGCACGCCGAAAAGAATCTGCGAGATCCACGGCGTCCGCCAAGCGGAATGCAGCTTCACGAAGAGTGGCGGAATCAATCCATCGCGCGACATCGCGTAGAATATTCGAGTCTGACCGTACATCATCACGAGCAAGACGGTCGTGAGTCCGGCGATTGCGCCGAACGAAATGACCACGCCTGCCCAAGCGAGTCCCACGCTATCGACGGCAAAGGCGACGGGGAAGTTGACGTTGAGCGTATAGAACGGCACCATGCCGTTCAGGATCGCCACGACGACGATATAGAGAACCGTGCAGATTACGAGGCTCGTAATGATGCCGAACGGCAGATCGCGAGCGGGGTTTTTGGCCTCCTCCGCGGTCGTCGAGACCGCGTCGAAGCCGATGTAGGCGAAGAATATGAAGGACGCGCCGCCGAGCATGCCGGCGATGCCGAACGGGAAGTAGCCGCCGAGGCCACTTTGCGGACCCGGGGGCAGATGATAGTTCGCCGGATTGATGTGGCCGAGGCCGATCGCGATGAAGAAGAGCACGACGGCGATTTTGATCGCGACGATGACGGCGTTCACCGAGCCGGACTCTTTCGTTCCGCGCACGAGCAGCGCCGTGATCAAGAAGATGATCCCTGCGGCCGGAAGATTGGCGATTCCGGGAATGGCGTCCCAATGGCTGTGCTGCCATGCTTGCGGAATGTTCCAATTGAACAGCGTGTGCAGGATGAACGTGAAGTAACCCGACCACCCGACGCTGACGGTCGCCGCGCCGAGCGCGTACTCCAGGACCAGGCCCCATCCGACGATCCACGCGAGGAATTCGCCCATCGTCGCGTACGTATAGGTGTAGGCGCTGCCCGAGATCGGAACCTTGCTGGAGACCTCCGCGTAGCAGAGGGCGGCGAGAGCGCTCACGATGCCTGCGACGACGAACGAGATCGTCAGGGACGGGCCCGCACGCGTCGCCGAGGCGACGCCGGTCAGCACGAAGATGCCGGTGCCGATGATCGCACCGATGCCCATTGCGGTGAGCGCCCACGGCCCGAGCGAGCGCTTCAGGCCGTGCTGCTCGTCGCTTCCCTCCGCGAGGATCCGCGAGAGCGGCTTGACTCGTTGCATCAACATCCGCAGCTCCTAGCGCAGGAAGCGAATGGCGAAGGGATAGGTGTACAGCCTGCCCTCGTTCGCGGCGATCGTTCCCATGATGATGAAGATGATGGAGAACAGCAGCAGCAGGACGACCGCGATGGCGATCGCGATCCACAGCACGCCGAATCCAATCGCCGGGCCCGCGTTCGTGTTATCGGCCGCCGAGTTTACGAAGAAGCCAAGACTCAAGGCGACCGCGACGAGGATTCCTACGAGCGCGAGAATCGAGATGGTGATCTGGTAGTTGAGCGACGCCTTCGCATGCTCGCCGACGAACTCCGACTCGTGACCCTTGATGAGATACACGATGAGCGGACCGAGCACGTGACCGAAGGGTAGGCCTGCTACGGCGACGAGCGCGCTCAGATGCGCCGCCATCGCCCAATTGCGTTCCTGGGAAGAGATAGGAACTTGCATGTTCGGTTATTGTGGAAGCCGCGGAAATGGCCTGCTATGCGCGGCGACGAATCGCGGCGCATGGACGTGCTCGTCGTCGGCGGCGGCAATGCCGGTTGCGCCGCCGCGCTTGCGGCCGCGCGCCATGGCGCGCGAACGCTGCTCGTCGAGCGCTACGGCTTTCTCGGCGGCACCGCGACGGCGGCGATGGTAGGCCCCTGGATGACGTTTCATTCCGGGAACGAGCGCATCGTTGGCGGCATAGCGCAGGAGATGGTCGATCGTCTGGTGCGCAAGGGCGCCTCGCCCGGACATCTCCCCGATTCCTCGGATTACGTCGCGACGATCACGCCGTTCGATCCCGAGGTGCACAAGGCGCTGCTGTTCGAGATGATGCGCGAGGCCGGCGTGTCGCTGTTGCTTCACGCGTACTTTCTGTCGGCGCCGGTCGAGGGCGAGCGCGTCGTGGGCGCGACGTTCGCGACGATCGGTGGTCCGCGGGAGCATCGGGCATCGGTCGTGATCGACGCCACCGCCGATGCCTTGGTCGCGGCCTCGGCCGGCGTGCCGACCCAGCAGGGCGACGAGCGCGGCCGCGTGCAGCCCGCGACGCTGATCTTTCGTATCAGTCACGTCGACTTAAGTGCGCTCGCGGCGTATCTCCGCGAACATCCGGAAGAAGTGCGGACGTCGCTTCCCGCGGAGCAGATCACCGCGTCCGCGCTCACCGCCGTCGCCGGCCTTTACTCGCTGTGGAAGCGCGCGCGCGAGGACGGAATCGTCGACGTGCCGCGCGAGCTCGTGTCGTTTTTCATCTCGCCTTATCCGGACGAGGTCACGGTCAACATGACGCGCGTCGTCGAGGTCGACCCGCTCGATCCCGACGACCTGACGCGTGCCGAAATCGAATCGCGTCTGCAGGCGATGCAGCTGCTCGACTTCTTTCGCAGCCGCGTGCCGGGATTCGAAAACGCGCGCATCGCGGCGACCGGCACGCAGATCGGCATCCGCGAGTCGCGCCGCATTGTTGGGCGCTACACCCTGACACGCGACGACGTGTTGCAAGGTCGCAGATTCGAGGATGCCGTCGCGCGCAGCGCCTATCCGATCGATCTCCACAATCCGAGCGGCAGCGGAACGACGACGCATCGCCTAGCGCCCGGCGAGAGCTACGAGATTCCGTACCGCTGCCTGTTGCCCGTCAACCGGCAGCAGCTGATCGTCGCGGGCCGATGCATTTCGACGACGCACGAGGCCCTCGCCTCGACGCGGCTCACGCCGACCGTGATGACGCTCGGACAAGCCGCGGGAACCGCGGCGGCGCTGGCGTGCGAGCGCGGTACGCTCGCCGGAGACGTGGAGGGCCGCGAGCTGCGCGCGCAGCTAATCGCCGACGGCGTTTGCCTGTGACTTCGGCGCTCGATCTCGCGCGCGCCTACGGCGTCGCCGTGCGCTTCGCCGATCTTGGCGATTGGGGCGACGCAGAGCTGCGCTCCGAATACGATCCCTCGGTTCCGGAAATTCGGCTCAACCTCACGGTCGCGGCGGGGCTTCCGGCGGCGCAGCTCGGTGAGTTCGTCGTGCTCGCGGTCGGACACGAGCTCTACCATCACCGCGAAGCGATCGACGAAATTCCGAGGTTGCCCGATCGGGGCGCGCGGGAGTCGGCGGCGGACGGCTTCGCTCGCGCGCTGCTGGAGCGTTCCGCATGACGATCGTGGCCGCGGGGATCGACGGCGGCCAGAGCTCGACCGTAGCCGTCGTCGGCGACGACCGCGGCCGTGTCCTGGGGCGCGGAACGAGCGGGCCATCCGACGAGATCGGCGTCGGCCCCGAATCGACGCGCCTGCGCGACGCGCTGCAGAACGCGCTCGACCACGCGCTTCGAAATGCCGGCCTCCCCGCCGGCACGCGCTGCGCTGCGATCGTCGCGGGTATCAGCGGTTACAAGGGACGCGTCTATGGCCGCGCGCCGGAACTGCCGGCGCACCGCGTCGTACTGCTGCACGACACGCCGATCGCGCATGCCGGAGCACTCGGAGGGCAGAGCGGCGTAGTCGTGATTGCCGGCACGGGTTCGGTCGCATATACGCGCGATCGCGGCGGTGCGCCGCGCGTCTTCGGCGGCTGGGGATTCCTGTTCGGCGACGAGGGCAGCGCGTTTCGCATCGCATGCGACGCACTCGCCGACCTAATGCGAGCCGATGACGACGGCGACGCGTCGCCCGCCGAAGAGCTGCACGCGACGCGCGAATTCTTCGAGTCGCCGTCGCTGCGCGACATCGCGCGGCGCTTCTATCACGGCGAGATTTCGCGCGACCGGCTCGCGGCCTTCGCTCCCATTGCGCTTCGCTTCGAGCGCTTCAGGGCTGCGGCAAACCGAGGCGCTGACCGGCTCGCGGAGCTCGCGTGCCGCGCCATTGGCGTCGGTGGGGTCGCGCGCGTGGGGTTATCGGGCGGAATCTTTCGCGACGCGGCGTTTCGCGCTCGGGTCGGCGACGGAATTCGCAAACGAGTCTCTGGCGCCGACGTATTCGAAGCGCGTTATGAGCCCGCCGTCGGCGCGTTGCTGCTCGCCTACCGCGAGATCGGCGTCGAGCCGGAGCGACAGATGCAGTGAGCTTGCTGGAAAGCCTGCGCGGTGGCCTGATCGTCTCGGTCCAGGCATGGCGCGGCTCGGCGCTCGACGACCCGCACGTCATCGCAGCGATGGCGCGGGCCGCCCAAGAGGGCGGCGCGGTGGCGGTCCGCGTCGCCGGCTTGGAGGACTTGCAGGCGGTCCGCGCGTGCGTGGCGCTGCCCGTAATCGGCCTGATCAAGCGCGAATATCCCGGCTTCGAACCGTACATTACGCCCACGCTCGCCGACGTGAAGACCGTCATCGCCTCGGGAGCGGAGCTCGTGGCGTTCGACGCAACGCCGCGCCGCCGGCCCGACGGCGCCGCACTGTCGAAGGTGGTGGAGACGATTCATGCGGCAGGCCGCTTCGCGCTTGCGGACTGTGCGGCAGTCGCCGACGCGCTCGCCGCGCGCGAAGCGGGCGCCGATGCCGTCGCGACGACGCTGTATGGCTACACCGCCGAGACGAAGGGCCTCGCGTTGCCCGCGCTCGATCTCGTTCGCGAGCTCGCTCGGCGCGGGGGTTTCACTATATGCGAAGGAGGGATCCGTTCGCCGCGGGACGTGCGCGCCGCACTCGACGCCGGAGCGGACGCCGCCGTGGTCGGAACTGCGATTACCAACATCGATTGGCTGGTCCGCGAGTTTGCAGGGGCCGCCGACAGAGTCTCTTAACAGCCCGTTTAGTCGATGCGCGCCTCGCGCTTGGGCTTCTATAGTAACCCTGGGGAGAGAGCTTTTCTTTGGTTGAGAACACGGTTCAGCCCGTCCGGTTCGGCCGGGGGTTTTGGACGGTCACGACAATCCTCGGCCTCCTGGCCGCGGGCTCGATCGTCTTCTGGTACGAGTTTCCGCTAGAGAAGTATCTGCCCGCGGCGATCGTCACGGCGCGGCAGGTCGACACGCTCTTCCGCTTCATGGCGGCGACCGGCAGCGCGCTCTACATCTTCGTGGCCGGCTACCTGATTTATTTCACCATCGCGTTTGGCATTAAGCCGACGGATCCGCCCGATGCCATCGGGGTTCAGATCCACGATAACCACAAGCTCGAATTCTGGTGGACGCTGATTCCGTTGCTGTTCGTCGTGCTGCTCTCCATCGTCAGCGTCCGAATCTGGTACGAGATCATGTTGGAGCCGGAGAACGGGTTGGTGGTCGAGGCGATCGGCCATCAGTTCTACTTCTCGTTCCGCTACCCGCAGATCAACGGCGAGGTGACCGACGAGATGCACCTGCCGCGCGGCGTGCCGGTGACGCTGAACTTAACTGCGGCCGACGTGATCCACGGTTTCTGGGTCCCGGCGATGCGCCTCAAGAACGACACGGTGCCGGGCCTCGTCACGACGATCAGGTTCACGCCCCGGCTCGACGGTCGGTATCGAATCATCTGCACGCAGTTCTGCGGCGTGCTGCACAGCGAGATGGATAAGCAGGCGCTAGTGATCGAGGAGAAGCCCGCGTTCGACAAATGGTTCAAGAGCTGGCAAGAAAAGAACGCGCACGTCAGTAACGCACTGCCGGCGGCGGGGGGCCAAGCGATCTCCCTCCAAGGCGGCAGCACGCCGGCCGGTCAGCAGCTTTTTTCGCAGAAGTGCTCGGCGTGTCACAAGCTGGCGGCGTTCGATGAGAAGCTCGTCGGCCCGGGTCTCAAGGGCGTGCTGCACGACCCCGCCCATCCAAATCTTGTGAACGGGCAGCCCGCGACTGCGGAGAATGTCGCGGCTATCCTGCAAAACGGCTACACCGGCAGCATGGGTACGATGCCGAACGCCAGCGCAAACGGCCTCTCCGCCCAGGACATCGCGAACTTGGTCGCATTCCTCGACTCACTGAAATGATACAATCGAAAGAACTATGGCAGTAGCAGCTGTACCCGCCGGCGGGATCGCCGACCACATTCATCCGGAGCCCCAGGGGTTCGTCCGGCGATACGTCTTCTCGCTCGATCACAAGATTATCGGCATCCAGTATCTGATAACGGCCTTCGTCTTCTTCATGCTCGCTGGGCTGCTGGCCGAGGCGATCCGCACCCAGCTGCTCAATCCGAACGGCGGATTCGTCGCAGCGGACACGTACAACGAAATCTACAGCATTCATGGCAGCACGATGGTCTGGCTGGTCACTATCCCGCTGCTTACCGGAGGTTTCGGTAATCTCGTGTTTCCGGTGCAAATCGGGGCGCGCGACGTTGCCTTCCCCTGGCTGAACATGCTCAGCTTCTGGATCTTCCCAGTATCCGGTTTGATGCTCTTCTCGTCGTTCTTAATGGGCGCGCCGACTGCCGGCTGGATGGAGTATCCCCCGGTCTCGCTGCAGGGCGCGGCGGGAACGTCGATGTGGGCTGCGGCGATATTCCTCGTCGGGGTGAGCTCGACGATGACCGGCCTGAACTTCGTCGTGACGATCCTCAAGATGCGTGCGCCTGGCATGACCTTTACGCGCATGCCGCTCTTCGTTTGGGGGCAGTTCGCAACGGCGCCCTTGCTGATGATTGCGACGACCGCGCTCGCGGCCGCGCTCGCCGCGCTCTTCATCAACCGCGTGTTCGGCGTGCCGTTCTTCGACCCGACTAAGGGCGGCAGTCCGGTGATGTGGCAGCACATGTTCTGGTTCTACTCGCATCCGGCCGTCTATATCATGGTTCTGCCGGCCTTCGGCATCATCTCCGAAGTGCTGCCGACCTTCGCGCGCAAGCCGATCTTCGGCTACAAGCTGATTGCGTTCTCCTCTATGGCTATCGCGCTGCTGGGCTTCATGGTCTGGGCGCACCATATGTTCACGTCTGGGCTGGCGCCGTTCTTGCAGCTGCCCTTCATGATACTCACATACGTGATCGGCGTGCCGACCGGTATCAAGATCTTTTCCTGGACCGCGACGCTCTTCCGGGGGAAGATCCACTACACGACCGCCATGCTGTTTGCAATCGGTTTCGTCGGACTCTTCACCATCGGCGGCATCACAGGTATCTTTCTGGCCGCGATCCCCTTCGATCTACACGTCCACGGAACGTACTTCATCGTCGGCCACCTCCACTATGTGCTGGTCGGCGGCAGCTTAATGGGAATCTTCGCCGGCATGTATTACTGGTTCCCGAAGATGTCGGGCAGGCTGCTGAACGAAACGCTTGGGAAGCTTCACTTCTGGCTCTTCTTCATCGGCTTTAACCTTACGTTTCTCCCCATGCACTGGCTGGGCGTGCTGGGGATGCCGCGTGAAGTCGCCACCTACGATCCGCAGTTTACGTTCTGGAACCGCTTCGAGTCTTTTGCGTCGTACCTGATGACGCTCTCGATCCTGATCTTCTTCGTCAACGTGATCTGGAGCATCCGCAATGGCAAGCGCTCGGGCCCGAATCCGTGGGGAGCGCGCACGCTCGAATGGCAGATACCGTCGCCTCCGAACTATTACAACTTCAAGCACGTCCCAACCGTCTACGGGCTGCCCTACGACTTCAGCCAACCGCTGCCGTATAAGGGGCTCGACGAGGAGCTGACGGATTCGCCGCCGCCCGTGGCCGCCGGAGCCCATTGATGACGGCCGCATCGCTGCCGCTCGACGCGCACGGAGACGTCGATCAGCTCTACATCGAGACGCGCGAGCTGCGTCTCCAGGGCTTCCTGCTCTTCCTCGTCAGCGACTGCGTGCTGTTCGCTTCCTTCATTTTTGCCTACCTGTATATGCGCAACAGCGGGCAGGGCTGGCCGCCGCCGGGGATTCAGCGCCTCGACGTGGCCTTCGCGGCCTGGAATTCGGTCGTGCTGTTCGGATCCGGCGCGACGATGCATTACGCGCTCGAGAACTTCAAGCACGGCAACTTCACGCGCTACATGTGGTTCTTGCTCGCGACGATCGTGCTCGGCGCCGGTTTCCTTGGGGGGCAGGGCTACGAGTACACGCACCTGATCTACGGCGAGCACGTAACGTGGGCGGGGAGCGGCATCTTCGGCGCCTCGTTCTTCACGCTCACCGGTATGCACGGCATGCACGTCTTCATCGGCGTCTGCTATCTCACGGTGCTGGTGCTGCAGTCCGCCGCCGGTGTCTATACGCGCGGCAAGTTTTTCGGGATCACGGCCGGTACGCTCTACTGGCACTTCGTCGACGTGATCTGGGTAGTGCTCTTCTCGATCTTCTATCTGTTGTAAGGAGCGAACGTGAACGCAGCACTGATCGAACGGCTGGGCGCGGTGATCGCGGGGATCATCGTCGGCGCCGTGGCGTTCTACGCGCTCTACAAAGACTGGCACGCCACCGGAGTGGAGAACCAGGTCTTCAAGCTGATGCTGCTCCTGCTCGGCATCGGCGCGATCCTGGCGCTCCTTGCAGGGCTCGACGTCGTCGGCTTCGTGCCGAAAGGAGCATAGCCTCACCGTGATCGTCCGCGACGACGAGTATCAAGATTTTAGCACGGTTCCGGAGAGTCGCGGGGTGCCGGCGGCGCTCTATCGCGTAGTCGTCATTGGGGTGCTGGTCATCTTCGCGATCGGCGGATCGGTCGTGCTGCTTTCAGGCTACGGCCACAACTGGCCGTCGAACACGACGCTGCGCGTGCCGCTCAACAATCCGGCCCCCTAATTACGCGCGCAAAGGCGCTCGTAAGAACGTGACCGGAATGTAGACCGCGAGACCGTTCGACGAGCGGCTATAAATCAGCGCGGCGGCCGTGGCGCGTCGCGATTCCGATCGCTAGGAGCGGAATCTCCTCATCCGGCAATAGTCCCGTCGGCCTGCCGTCGATCTTGTGAATTCCGGCGTAGTCGGAGAACTCGACGAGCGCCGGGATCGTCGTGTTCGGTAAGCGCTTCTTGCCGAGCCATTCCCATTCGCCGGCGACGCTTCGGTCAGGAAAGAGGACGGCCGCGTAGCCGCACGCGCCCGGCTGCGAACGATCGTCGGGCGCGCGATAGCGCACGTAGCCGTCGAGGATATAGATAGGCCGAAACGTCTGCAAATACGCTACGACCGGCGCGACGAGTACGGCGACGAAGTAGCCGCCGAACGCGATCGCGCCGACGGCGAAGATCCACGCGATCTTGATCAGCGTGGCGTCCGACGGCACGTGCTGCGCGCGGTAGACGATGCCCCATGTGAGCAGACCCATGAACAGCATCCCCAGCAGCGGCTCGATCGCGAGGGAGAAGCGTCCTGTGAGCCCGCGCCACACGACCGCGCGCTCCTTTTTCGTCCAAGCGCGGCGAGCCAGCGAGTTACTCATACTGCAGCGCGCTTCACGATCGCGTGCAATGCGACGCCGCGGGGCAGCGTTCCGAGCGTCCGGCCGTGCCCGCCGCCGATGCGGCTCGCGATGAACGCGTCGGCGACGTGGCTGGGCGCGTAGGCGAGCAGCAGGGCGGCCTGCCAAAGCTGCGCCATCCGCTCGGCGATATCGCGCGCCTGCGCTTCGCCGAGCGCCGCATCGTGGAGGTCGTTCTCGAGGCGCTTCGCTTGCGCTGCGACGCGCGGCTCCGCCAGCGCCGGCGCGATCTCGCCGCGCCACGCGGCGAACGCTTCCGGCTGCTTGCGAAGGATACGCAAAACGTCCAATGCGTTGATGTTACCCGAGCCTTCCCAGATGGAGTTGAGCGGCGCCTCGCGGTAGAGGCGCGGCATCACCGATTCCTCGACGTATCCGTTTCCACCAAGGCACTCCAACGCCTCGCCAACGACGACCGGCGCTCGCTTGCACACGTAATACTTCCCGAGCGCGGTGCCGATGCGCCGCAGAGCGGCCGCGCGCGCGTCGCTTGCGGCATCGTCGATCGCGCGAGCGGCGCGCACCAAGAGCGCCATCGCCGCCTCTGACTCGAGCGCAAGGTCGGAAAGCACGTTCTGCATCAGCGGATGCTCGATCAATGTCTTACCGAACGCGCGGCGATACGTCGCGTGGTGGATTGCCGCGACCAGCGCGGCGCGCATCAGCGCCGCGGACCCGATCGTGCAATCCAGTCGCGTGTAGTTCACCATCTCCACGATGCGCGCAAGTCCCTCGCCCTCCTCGCCGATCAGCCAGCCCGCCGTCGCATCGAACTCGACCTCGGCCGAGGCGTTGCTGCGATTGCCGAGCTTGTCCTTGAGTCGCGCGATCGCAAACGCGTTGCGAGTGCCATCGGCAAGCACGCGCGGCACGAGGAAGCACGATAGTCCGCGCGCCGTTTGTGCCAGCACGAGGAACGCGTCGCTCATCGGCGCGCTGCAGAACCACTTGTGGCCGGTGAGCCGGTACTCGCGCCCGGCTCCGCGCGCGGATGCCGGTTCCGCTCGCGTCGTGTTGGCGCGTACGTCGGAACCGCCTTGCTTTTCGGTCATGCCCATGCCGCACAGCGCCGAAGCCTTGCCCGCGATCGGAACCAGACGCGGGTCGTAGTCGGGCTCCGTCAGCGCCGGCAGCCACGCCGCGAGCTCCGGCTGCGCGCGCAACACGGGAACGGCCGCGTACGTCATCGAGATCGGGCAGCCGTGGCCCGACTCGACCTGGCCCCATACGTAGAATTTCACCGCGCGGCGCAAATGCGCGGAGGGTCGCGCGTCCTGCCACGGCGTGCCGTGAAGTCCAGCTCGCGTGGCGTGACCCAGCAGGGCGTGCCAGGCCGGATGGAAGCGCACCTCGTCGATGCGATTGCCGAAGCGATCGTGCGTGCGCAGCTCGGGCGGATGCTCGTTGGCCTCGAAGCCGAGCGCGACGACGTCGGCGCGTCCGGCGAGTTCGCCCAGAGCGCGCATCTCGGCGGTTGAAGCCTCGGGAGCGATGTGCGCGAGCGCGGCGCTCAGCGCGCGATCGGACTCGAAGGCGTTGTAGTTCTCGAGCGGCGGAGGCTGATTCTCCACGACGTGCGTCGCCATCGTGCTAGAGCGCTCCGGCGGCTGCCTCTTCGATCGGGCGGCTGCGCTCATCGCGCAGTGGTTTGAGTCTCGCCGCGATGAGTAGTGCCACGAACGCGACGCCGCAAAACGCAAGGTATGCGTGGCGATAGCCGGCGATCTCGCTACCCGCCGTCGCGAAAAAATTGCCGGCCATTGCGCTGCCTAAAATCTGTCCTACGATTAGCGCCTGGCTCAAGAGCCCTACCGCCGTGGCGCGCGCCCGCTCGGGCGTCTCGTTCGTCACGATGTAGCGCGTCGGCGCCCCGAGCAGCGCGCCGAATCCGGCGCCCGCGACGATCACCGCGAGCAGCGCCGGCCCAAGCGACGCAAAGCCGAGCGCGAAGATCGCCAGCCCGAGCTCGGTCAGCATCGTGCCGAAGAGCAGCACGTCGCGGCTTCCGATTCGATCGAGCGCGCGCCCAGAGGCAGGGATCACGGCAACGAACGTCAGCGCGCCGAGGGTCGCGATGAAGCCCGCGGCCGCGTAGGAAAGGCCCTGCGCTCCCACGAGCACCGTCGGAATGAAAAAGAGCGAGCCCTCCAGCACGCCGATGAGCACCTCAAGTGCGTATGTCTTGACGAGCTGCGGACGGCCCAGCAGATCTAGCGGCACGATCGGCGACGGCGTCAGCGTCTCCCAGACGACGAATCCGGAGAGGATGGCGCCGCCGAGCAGCCCGATTATGAGGTGCGCGCCGATCAGTCCGTCCATCACCGCGAGCAACCCGATGCAGAGCAGCGCGAGACCGACAAAGTCGAGGCGATCGCGCCGACGCGGCGCGTCAGCGGGCAGCTGCCGTAACGCGAGCACGATTACGGCGGCGGCGAGCGGGACGTTCGCCACGAAGATCCAGCGCCACGAAACGTAGTGCGTGATCAGGCCGCCGAGGCTCGGGCCGACGACGGCGGCGAGCCCCCACGTCGCCGCGACGGTGCCCAGCGCGGCGCCGCGACGGCCTGCCGGAACGACGTCGCCGATCGTGGCCGTCGCGACCGGGAAGATTCCGCCCGCGCCCAGCGCTTGGATCGCGCGCGCGGCGAGAAAGACGGCGTAGCTGGGCGCGGCGATCGCGAGCATGCTGCCGACCGCGAACACGGCGACGCACGCGACGTAGACGGGACGCCGCCCGTAGCGGTCGGCGAGCGTGCTGGCGAGCGCGATCGACACCACCGTTACGAGCAGGTAGAGGGTGAAGACCCACGCGAGATCGCCCGTCTGCACGCCGAACTCGCGGCCGAGCGCGGGGAGCGCGGGTGAGAGCACGCTGAGATCGAGCGCTCCGGCGAAGACGCCTAGCCCGAGCGTCCAGAGCAGTCGGTTCACGTTACGATGCGGTCGATCACCATCGCCGCGCACATGAGCGCCAGATAGACGAGCGAGTAGCGGAAGAGCTTTCGCGCCTGCAGCGTGCCGCTGCGTTCGCGCCACGTGCGAAAGGCATCGAGAACGAAAATGCCGCCCAGCACGGCCGCGGCCGCAAAATAGAACGCGCCCATAATGCGCAAGGGGTAGAGCGCGAGCGAAGCCGCGACGAGCAGGATGCTGTAGTAGACGATCTCACGCTTCGTGCGCTCCGTGCCGCAGACGTTGGGCAGCATCGGAATCTTTGCCTTGCCATACTCCGTCTCGGTCGTCAGCGCGAGCGACCAGAAGTGCGGCGGCGTCCAGAGGAATATCAGCGCGAACAGGCCGAGCGCCGGACCGCCGATCGAGTGCGTCACCGCCGCCCAACCGACGAGCGGCGGCACGGAACCGGCGGCGCCTCCGACGACGATGTTGAGTGGCGTGACGCGCTTGAGCCACATCGTGTAGACGCCCACGTAGTAGACGTTACCCGCCAGCGACAGCCACGCGGCCAGCGGATCGACGAGCAGATAGAAGATTGCAAACGACGCGCCGCCCGCCAGCAGTGCGTAGATCGTCGCGTTGCGTCTCGATATCCGCCCGGCCGGTATCGGACGCGATTGCGTGCGTTTCATCACGCGATCGATGTCGGCGTCCCAGACGCAGTTTAGTGCGCCCGCCGAAGCGGCGGCAAGCGCGCCGCCGAGCAGCGTCCAGAAGAGGAGCGAAAGACGCGGTACTCCCCGTGCGGCCATGACCATCGCCGCCGCCGTCGTGACGAGAAGCAGCGCGATGATGCGCGGCTTGGAGAGCTCGTAGTAGTCCTCGAGCCGCGCGAGGGCCGTCATCGCTGCGGGCTGCTTTCGCGGAGGCGCCGAGCGCCGACTGCCGGCACGGTGTCGAGCATCGCAAAGATCGTCGCGACGAAAAAGGTGAGAAACACGAGCGCGGCGTTGACGGCATGGGCCTCACGCAGATCCGTCGGCAAGCGCAACGCGACGTTGAGCAGCCCCAGCAGCACCTGGACGGCGACGAGCCCGACGCCGGCCGAGACGGCCGCGCGCAAGCGAAGCGACGACGGACACGCCCACACGATCGCGAGCGCACCGGCCGCGCAGATCAGCGTCGCCGCGGCTGCGATGCGGTGTAGCATCTGTACGAACTGACCGGGCGTATATACGACCACGTTGCCGGCGCATTCCGGTATCGAGAGGCACGCGAGGCCCGCCCCGCTGGAGCTCACGTACGCTCCTACGCACATCGTTACGAACGCGACGATCGCCGTGGCGCCAACCACGGCGACGCCGGCGGAAAAGCCGCGCGCTGCCGGGTCACGCGGCGTCGCGTTATGCGCGGCCGCGAACACGGCCATCGCCGATAGCGCGGCGATCAACGCCATCGCGGTCGCCCAATGCAGCACCACCGAGATAGGCGTGTTTGCGAGCCGCACGGTTTCGGCGCCGAGAAAAACCTGCACGAAGAACAGTGCGACGATGACGGCGAGCGTGGGGCCGATGAACGGCCGATCGCGTTTGCGCCATGCGGCAACGATGAGTGCGACGACGAGCGGCGCGACTGCGAACGCAAGCAGGCGATGCGTCCATTCCCAGAGCGTGCCGTCGGTCATCGACGGCACGAGTCGTCCGCGGCAGAGCGGCCAGTCCGGACATGTGAGCCCGGCACCGTTGATGCGCGTCCAGCTCCCTAGCACGACGGTCATCAGCGCTACGATGTCGGCGGCCAACGCCAAACGCAGGAGCTGTTTCATCGTCCCTTAGCGTACCGTCGAGGCGGCGGCGCGGGCAACGACAATTGAGGATAAAATTTTCGTGTGTCGGGGAGGCCGCCGCTCGGTACGGGCGAAGCGGACGGCCGTGAAGCGCTGGTTGGCCCCGGCAGGTCTAGCCGTAGGGCTCATCTTGCTGGCCGGATGTCGCGAAGTTCGCGTGAAGACCCTAGCAGTTGGCACGACCACCGTTCTTGGAGGGAACCAAATCCTAATAGTACGCGATGCGGAAGCCCTGGGCAAGCTCGGAATTCATGCGCCGGCGCACTTTAAATGGGAGTTCGGCGTTGTACTGCTCATGGGCCCGCACGACCGCACCGGTTACAAGCAGATCGTCGAATCGATCCGCGCCACGCCCGAACGCGTAAGGGTGGTCGCATTCGAACAGGCGCCCGCCGACGGAGGCGAGCCGGGGCCGGCCTATCGCTCGTTTACGCTCTGGATCGTCCCCAACGGCGTCTATCGGCGCGGCGTACGCGTCGAGGTCGTTACGCCCAGCAACGAGCCGATCGCGTCCACATATCTGCCGTGATCTCTCCCCGTAAGGCCACGACCTCACTCGTGCCCTTCGCGGCGCTCGACGTCCGCGTGCAGCGTCTCGGCGTCGTGCTCGAGCCCGACGGAGACCCGACCGAGGCCGGCGGCGTCCTGAATCCCGGTGCAGCGCGTGCGCCGGGAGGCGAATTACTGCTCTACCCGCGTTGCGTCGCCGAAGGAAACATTTCGCGCATCGGGATGGTTCGC
Source organism: Vulcanimicrobiota bacterium (assembly GCA_963722595.1). Classification (GTDB taxonomy): domain Bacteria; phylum Vulcanimicrobiota; class Vulcanimicrobiia; order Vulcanimicrobiales; family Vulcanimicrobiaceae; genus Cybelea. The sequence continues at coordinate 1,891,431 of CAVRNN010000001.1, forward strand.
ACGCAGATCGCGAATCGCACGTTCGAGGTCGAACGCGTCGGCTTCGCGTTGCAACCCGAGGCGCCGTACGAGCTGCGTCCGCGCCCTGGCTACGGCTGCGAGGATCCGCGCGTGACCTACGTCGCCGAGCTCGGATCTTACGTGATGACGTACACCGCGGTCGGTACCGACGGGCCACGCATCGCGCTGGCGATCTCTAAAGACGCGTATCGCTGGGAGCGTTTGGGTCCCGTGCGTTTTCCGGGAACGGCCACGCATTCGGGCGACGACAAGGACGCAGCGTTTTTCCCCGAGCCGGTCATGTCGCCGAAAGGCAAACGGTGTCTGGCCTTCTATCATCGCCCGATGCTGCATCTCTCGAGCGTCGACGGGCGCGCCGCCGTGCCGATGATCGAGCGCATGCCGCTCGAGGATCGCGAGTCCATTTGCATCGCGTACGTTCCGCTCGGACCGGCGGTGAAGGACCATGCCAAGCTCTGCAACGTCGCCGACACCATCCAGGTGCTCTCGCCGGACGCGCAGTGGGGATCGATCAAGCTCGGCGCCGGCACGCCCCCGGTGCGAATTCCGTTGAACGGCAGCGACGCCTGGCTGGCGATCTTCCACGGCGTCGACGTCATTAGCGACGGCGCTCGCAAGCCGTTTCTGCGTTACAGCGCGGGCATCATGATTGCGGACCTCGAGCGTCCCGATCGCGTGCTGTATCGATCGCCGGAACCGATCATGGTGCCCGAGTCGCGGCGCGAGCGGCGCGGGGTCGTCGACAACGTCGTGTTTCCCACCGGCATCGATCCGCGTTCCGATCTCGGCGAGCGCACCTTCGACGTCTATTACGGCATGGGGGACTACTCGGTCGGCGCGGCGCGCGTGTCGATCCAACCGCTGTCCTGAGTACCTCGACTTGGCTCGGGATAAACTCCGTCGAAGGGCTTGAGTGCTGCGATACCTGATTCTGTCGGCCGTCATCATCTTGAGCGTTGCGGTGCTCGCGACTGCCTGGGCGAATCGCGATCTCATTCGCATCAAGATCGGGAGCGTCTATGCCCCGGTGCCCGCGAAGCCCGGTGGGTCGGGCGCGCCGGCGCGGGCGCAAAGCCGCGCGCTCCGCGGCGACGCGCCGTGGGCACTCTCGGCGCTGCCCGAGTGCTTGACGCAGGTATCGGAGTCGTCGGGCCCGGCTGCGTATGTGCGGTCGCGCCTGCCGAGCGGCGCGGCGGCGATTGTGCCGCCGGCCACGTTGGTGTATGGTGATTGCACCATCACCATCGCCGGTGAACAAGCCTACGTGCGACGGGGAGCCGATCGTCTGCATATCCCGCCTCGCGTGCAGTTTTATCGCGCCTTCGGGCTCCTCGCGCTCATGCGCGAGGATTCGAATGGCGCGCAGCTGCGGGTGTACGAGCCGGCGCAACAGTTGAAGAGGTAACGTGGCCATACGAGACGAGGTGCGCAAACGGCGCACCTTCGCGATCATCTCGCATCCGGATGCGGGTAAAACGACGCTCACCGAAAAGCTGCTGCTTTACGGCGGGGCAATTCATGTCGCCGGACAGGTTTCGGCGCGCAAGCGCCAGCGGCAGGCGACTAGCGACTGGATGGCGCTCGAACGCGAGCGCGGCATCTCGATCACGTCGACGGTCCTGCAGTTCCCGTATCGGGACCACACGATCAACCTGCTCGATACGCCCGGGCATCAAGACTTCGGAGAGGACACGTATCGCACGCTGCTCGCCGCCGATAGCGCGGTGATGCTGATCGATGCCGCCAAAGGCGTCGAGCCGCAGACCAAAAAGCTGTTCGCGATCTGCCGCGAGCGCCGCATTCCCCTCTTCACCTTCATCAACAAGCTCGACCGGCCGAGCCGCGATCCGCTGGAGCTGCTCGACGAGCTCGAGAACGTCCTCGGCATCGGAGCGTTTCCGATGAACTGGCCGCTCGGCAGTGGCGACGAATTCCGCGGCGTCTACGATCGCCGCACGCAGTGGGTGCATCGATTCGAGCGCTCGAGTCACGGCACGACCCGTGCGGCGTTCTCCGTCACCGACGTCGCCGACCCCGCCCTGCGCGAGATGGTGAGCGAGTACGTCTACGGTCAGTTTCGCGAAGGCATCGAGCTGCTCGACGGCGCCGGCGAGCGCTTCGACCGCGCTGCGATGCTGCGCGGCGAGATCACGCCGGTCTTCTTCGGCAGCGCCGTGACGAATTTCGGCGTGCAGCTCTTCCTCGACGACTTCGTCGAAATGGCGCCGCCGCCGGCGCCGCGCGCCGGCGTCGAGCCCGCCGACGCCGCGTTCACCGGCTTCGTGTTCAAGATCCAGGCCAACATGGACCCGCGCCATCGCGACCGCGTCGCGTTCGTGCGGATCTGCTCGGGTGAATTCGCGCGTGACATGACCGTTCGCAACGCGCGCACCGGTGCGCCGGTCCGGCTATCGCGCGCGATGCGGCTCTTCGCCGACGATCGCGTCTCGCTCGACGTCGCGTACGCCGGCGACGTCGTCGGGCTCGCCAATCCCGGTGCGTTCGCAATCGGCGACACGCTCTATGAGGACCAGCCGGTCGAGTTTCCACCCATTCCCGCCTTCGCACCGGAACATTTCGCAACGATCCGGAGCACGGACGTGGCGAGTTACAAGTCGTTTGGGAAGGGAATCGCGCAACTGCGCGAGGAGGGTGCGGTGCAGGTCTTCTATCCGTGGGGCGTTCCGAGGACGGAGCCGATTCTCGGGGCAGTCGGCGAGCTGCAGTTCGAGGTCGCGAAGTACCGGCTCGAGTCAGAATACAACGTGAAGACAATCCTCTCGACGCTTCCGTACACGCTCGCGCGGCACGTTCGGGGCGAGCGCGATGCGATCGGGCGCGCGCACTGGCCGTCCAACGCGAAGCTCGTCGAGGGCTGGGACGGGCGCGCGGCGGCGCTCTTCGAGAGCGAGTGGAGCCTGCGTCTCGCGCAGGAGTGGAATCCGGGCCTCGAGTTCACAGCATTCCCGGCGCAGAGCGACGCGGAGGCGCTCGCGTCGTGACGCCCGCGCGGGGCCCGCTGATCGCGGCCGCGGTCGCAGCACTCGCGGCGTGTACGTTCCAAAATCGCAACGAGCGCGAGGCAGACCGCATCACCCGCGCGGTCATCGACAACGACCTGCGCCCGGTCCAGGACGACATCGCCAAGGACATCACGATCACGCGGGTCAAGGTCGCGCAATGGTCGGACGAGCTCAACGATCAGGGCAAGCTGCTCTCGGTGAAGGAGACGACGGCCGGCTGCGATCCCGGCTGGCACTGCTTCGACGTGAAATTCCAGAAGCACAACTACGTCGAGCGGATGCGCTTCGACGAGAACGGCAAGGTGGTCGACTGGGACTTTCACATGGCTCCGACGCAGTAGCCTTGCCGGACTCGGTGACCCTGGACGATATTCGAGCCGCGGCGCGCCGACTTGAGGGCGTCGCGCACCGCACGCCCGTCGTGGCGTCGCGAACGTTGGACGATCGAGCCGGCGCGAGGGTCTTCGTAAAGTGCGAGAACCTCCAGCGCATGGGTGCCTTCAAATTTCGTGGCGCGTATAATTTCCTGGCCTCCCTGTCACCGGAAGAACGAAGCCGCGGCGTCGTCGCCTTCTCCAGCGGCAACCACGCCCAGGGCGTCGCACTGGCCGCGCGTCTGCTCGGCGTTCGCGCGACGATCGTCATGCCGACCGATGCGCCCGAAGTCAAGCTCGCGGCCACGCGCGGCTACGGCGCCGAGGTCGTGCACTACGAGCGCGAGCGCTCGCACCGGGAAGAGATCGCTCGTGCGATGGCTGCGGAGCGTGGCGCGACGGTCGTGCCGCCGTTCGACGACGCGCGCATCGTCGCCGGCGCAGGCACGGCGGCGCTCGAGCTGCTAGAGAACGTGCCCGATCTCGACGCGATCGTCGTGCCGGTCGGCGGCGGCGGGCTAATAAGCGGAACGGCGATCGCGGCGCACGGTTTGGATCCGTCGATCGCGATCTACGGCGTCGAGCCGCAGGCGGGCGACGACTTCGCGCAGTCGCTCGCGCGCGGCGAGCGCGTCGCGATCCCCGTGCCGCGGACGATCGCCGACGGGCTGCAGACCACGGCGCCCGGCGAGGTTACGTTTGCGATCGCGCGCGAACACGTGCGCGCCGTCGTCACGGTGAGCGACGAGGAGCTATGCGCCGCGATGCGGTTCGCTTTCGAGCGCATGAAGCTCGTGATCGAGCCGAGCGGGGCCGCTGCGCTCGCCGCGCTGCTCGGTCAACGCATTCCCGATCTTGCCGGCAAGCGCGTCGGCGCGATCGTCAGCGGCGGCAACATCGACCCCGTTCGCTACGCGGAGCTGCTTACATCGACGGCGCGGTGATGTTTCCGCAGGCGACATACTTTTGCAGGTCGTCCGCGCTCTGGTGCACGTTGATCGCGGTCGGCTTCGCGAGCAGCGCGGCGATCGTCACTCCCTTGACGGTAGTCGTCGACTTCCCGCCGGTGACCGAGGTCAGGGGATAGGCGACGCCGCCGAGATCGCTGCACGTGCCGGTATGGATGTGCGCCGGCTGTGCCGTCGCCGCCGGCGCGCCGCTCAGCGCGATCACGACCTGCACGTCGCCGCCAACCTGCGTCAGCGTCGCGGTTCCGTTTTCGCCCGAGCCGTTCTGCGCTGACAGTGTCACGGTCACGGCGCTGGGCGCGGCCGCCGCCGGCTGACCCAGCGCGACGCAGAGAAGACTGAACGAAGTAAGCCACAGGATACTTTTCATGCCGGACTCCTTTCGAGGCCTCACCGATTCTGGATTGCAGCAAGCCGACCTTCGAGCGTCCGAGCGGCCTCGACGGCCTGGAGTGTCGGCGGCGCGTCCGCCCCCTCAACCGTGTCCAACAGCGATGCGGCGTCGGCGTTGAGCGAGGCGAAGTCCTGCGCAGCGGTCTTGCGCCCGGCTCGTTTCGCCGCCGCGCTTTGGTCGTAGCTGCTGTCGACGATCGCGGCGATCGCGCTGCCGAGCCGATGCTGCTGCTCGAGCGCGCTCGGCGAGATCGCGACGCGCGGATCCATCGCCACCACCAGCGGACGCTCGACCGTATGGCCATCGACGTCCAGGCGCACGGCGTAGCGTCCCGGCACGGTGAGCACGCCCTCGGGCACGCGCGGCGTGTCGTGCGGCACCGCGGAGATCGGGAGATCCGGCTGCAGCGAGCGGGGCGGCGCCTCGCGCAGATCCCAGGCGAAGCGATGCATCCCCGCGCTCGTCGCCGGAGTCGTGAAGGGCCGCTCCCAGTACGCGGGCTTGTCGAGATGCTCGATCGGCGGCGGGGGACGATCGTCGCTCGCGTAACGACGCACGATGTTCCCGGAGCCGTCGAGAATCGAGATGACGACGCGCCGCGCAGGCGCGCCGAGCGCATAGTCGATGAGCGCGCCGTCCGGCGGATTCTCGCCGGTCGGCTCCTCGGGCGGAAGCGGCGTATCGGTATTCGTGCTGCGCCGCACGCGATACGCGAGCTCGGGCGTGAAGAGACGCGTCGCGAACGTGGGCATCCTGGCTAACTCGCGCAGCGGCTCGACGTCATCGAGGATCCAGAAACCGCGACCGTGCGTGGCGACGACGACGTCGTTGCGGTGGACGATTAAGTCGCGGACGGACGTGTGCGGGAGGTTGAGCTGCAGCGGCTGCCAGTGCGCACCGCCGTCGAACGATACGGCGACGCCGTTTTCGGTGGCGGCGTAGAGCAGCCGCGGCTCGGCGGGGTCTTGCCGCACCGCATTGACCGGCGCATTGGGTAGGCCGTTGACGGCGAGCCTCCAGGTTGCGCCGCCATCGCGCGTCACGTAGACGTACGGGCGCATATCGTCGAGGCGAAAACGGTTGACGGCGACGAACGCCGTGTCGTCGTCGAAGCGCGACGCGTCGATCTGCGCGACCTTGCTCCACGGCGTCAACCCCGGCGGCGTTATGTTATGCCAATGCCGCCCCGCACTGTGCGTGATCCAGACCAGACCGTCGTCCGTTCCGGCCCAGAGCGTTCCGGGGCGCACGTAGGACGGCGCGAGCGCGTAGACGACGCCGCGATGCGCGCCATGCTGCGGGTCGTCGCCCTCGAACGGTTCGATGAACGCGGGTACGCCGGGATGCGTCCGCGTGAGATCCGCGCTGATCGCGTGCCAGCTTTGGCCGCCGCTGGTCGTCGCGAAGACGACGTTTGATCCGAAGTAGAGCCGGCGCTTGTCGAAGTGATCGAATACGAGCGGCTCCGTGCGCACGACGCGATACCGTTTCGTCGGAAGCACGATCGGCGAGACCTCTTGCGCCTGGCCGGTGACCTCGTCGAATTTCTCGACCTTGCCGCCGAAAAAGATGCCGCGATGCACCGGATCGGGAACGACGTAGCCGTACTCTTGCGCGCCGGCCGTATGCCAGTCACGCTCCGTCAGCTCGCCCCAGTTTCCGCGGCTCGCCACGCACGCGGAGCCGCTCTCCTGCTGACCGCCGCACACCCAATACGGAAAACGCTCGTCGGCGTTGACGTGATACATCTGCGCCGTGGGCTGGTTGTACCACGAACTCCATGTCGCGCCGCCGTCGACGGAGATCGTCGCGCCCTGATCGCTCGCGAGCGCGACGATACGCGGGTTGCGCGGATTGATCCAAACGGTGTGGTAGTCGTCGCCGCCCGGAGCGCCCTTGATCGCGACCAGCGTCTTGCCGCCGTCGGTCGAGCGATAGGTCGACGTATTCGTAAGATAGACGACGTTCGCGTCGGTAGGGTCCACCGCGATGGAGACGAGGTCGTCGCCGCGCTGCGCGATCTCGTCGGCGCTGTTGACGAGCGCGAAGTGCGCGCCGCCGTCGGCGCTGCGATAGAGCGCGCCTGACTCGTCGCCCTTTGACTTGACGTCCGCGTATGTGTAGACCACCCGCGGGTCGCCGCGAGCCACGGCGACCTCGGCGCGTCCGATTTGCGCCGGGAGGCCTTCGCGCAGCTGCGTCCACGTCGTGCCGCCGTCCGTCGATTTGAAGATTCCGCTGCCGGCGATCTCGAACGACGCGCCGATCTCCCACGGAGCCTGCCGCGCGGCCCAGAGTGTTGCGTAGACGACGTCCGGATCGCGCGGATCGAGGACGACGTCGAACGCGCCCACGTTCTCGTTCTCGAAAAGCACGCGCTGGAACGTCGCGCCGCCGTCGAGCGACCGGTATACGCCGCGTTCCGCATTCGGTCCGTACGGATGTCCGAGCACGGCGACGAACAGCCGAGTCACGTTCGTCGGGTCGACCGCCATCGATGCGATCTGTTGGCCGTCGCGCAGGCCGAGATGCGTCCACGTCGCGCCGTTGTCGACCGACTTATAGATGCCGTCGCCGACCGCGAGATCGGGGCGCTGCAACCCCTCGCCGCTGCCCGCATAAACGACCCGCGGGTCGCTGGGAGCGACGGCGATCGCGCCGATCGAGCCCGTCGGCTCACGATCGAAGATCGGAGTCCACGTGCGGCCCGCGTCTTGCGTCTTCCAGATTCCGCCGTTGACGGCACCGATGTAGAAGACGTTCGGCTCAGTCGCGACGCCGTCGAGCGCCACCGTGCGACCACCGCGCAGCGGTCCGATGAAGCGCCACCGCAGCGATTGATAGAGCGATGGCGACACGCTCGACGTTTGCGCGCGAGCGGAAGGCGAAACCCAAGTCACAGCGGCGAGAATGAGCGCAAGGGTAAAAGGACGGTGCATGCGCCCGGTTACGACGGCGTTTTTGCGTTATCCCGGGCTCGGCTTGTTGCGATCGCGCGTATGAGATATTATGGACAGAGAATATGACCAGAAAAAAATATCCAACCGAGCGCAGGGGCGCCCACGTGTCGCTGTTGATGCTCAAGCCGCGAGAGGTCGGAGCTGCTGAATTCAAGGCGCGCTGCCTCGAGCTGATGAGTGAGGTCGAGCGTCTCGGAACGGAGATCGTCATCACGAAGCACCGCAGGCCCGTCGCCCGTCTCGTGCCGGCGCGACCTGCGTTTCAGCGCTTCTGTGGATCGCTCGCCGGAATGGTCACCGCCCAGAAAGACCTCGTGAGGCCTCTCGACGTTCCCTGGACGGGCGATGAATCCAATTTTACTTGACACGCATGCGGCGGTATGGGCGGCGGATGGAGTGCTGAAGGAAGAGGTCGCCGCGCTCATCGAGTCCGCCGCAGAACGCGATGAACTCCTGCTGTCGCCGATTACTGCTTGGGAGATCGGCTTGCTGGTCAAGAAAAGGCGGTTGGCGCTCTCATCGACGATCGAAGACTACGTTCGAGCGCTTTTTGGTCAGCCCGGCGTTGTGCTCGCTACTTTGACGCCGCTCATTGCGGTGGCGGCGACGGCGCTTCCTGAATCGCTACGTGCAGATCCCGCAGATCGCATCCTCATTGCCACCGCAGCCGCGTACGGCGCCCGGTTCGTAACGCGAGATCGGGAAATTCGCGCCTACGCTAAGTCGACCGGCAACCTTCGATGCATCGCCTGCTAACCAAGGTTCGAATCCGCCGCTACGCGCGCCGCCCGTTGCGACCGCGGCGGCGCCGGTTGGGCCGGAACGCCGGGCCGACCTTGAACGTGGAGCGGCGCGGTAACGACGCGTCCACGTCGTCGCAGCCGATGGGGCTGAATTCGCGGCAGTCGTGCGGCCGCGCCGGATAGATCCCGCAGTAGTGACGGCCGCTGCGCGGGCCCATCAGGAAGACGCAACGGTCTGCGATGTCGTCGCTGATCTTCCGCAGCCAGCCGACCGTGTAGCCGTCGGCCGAGGGACGCTCGACGACATATTCGCGCATCACCTGCGCGTAGGTCGTGCCGAGGTGATCTGCGATGCGCTGCACGTCGGCCTTGCTGACGAACGGCTCGTAGCCGCTGCAGCACTCGGCGCAGCCCGGCGGGCATGCGACGTTTTCGGGCAGGTCCTTGAGATGCCGCCGCGCGAGCTCGATGACGCGGCCGACCGCGGCGACGAACGCCGGATCGTCGTTGTACTTATAGATCCACTCTCGATGAGTAATCTCGTTTGCGTTGTAATAGTGCGTCGTCTTTTCGTCGAACTCGATCGTGATGTGCTCTTCGTCGATCTCGATCTTGTTGACGTGTTCGAGGGGGCGCGCGTCCAAGAGCTCTGGGTGCGTCGCCTGTCCGGTTTCGCGCGTGTATTTCTTTAGATTGATGAGGTCGATCGTCTCCATAACGAGTCTTCGATTCCCGCGCCTTGCGGGTACGGCCTCCGCAAAGCGCCAAAGATAGCGGCCATGCAAACGGCTATCGGCGTCGATTTGGGCGGCTCGCACGTCACCGCGGCGGTCGTCACCGAGGACGGCGCGATCCGGCATCAGCACGAGGAGGACTTGGACGACCTCAAGTTCGAGTCAGTGACCGCCGCGCTCGACACGGTGATCGGCGCGGCGCTCAAAGATGCCGGAAACGTCGCTGGAATAGGAGTCGGCTCGCCCGGTAATATCGACGCCGCCACCGGCGCGGTCCTCTACAGCCCGAACTTCGGCTGGACGAACGCCCCGCTTGGCGAGACGCTGCGCTCGAAGTTCTCGGTGCCGGTGTTCGTCGCCAACGACGCGCGCTGTGCCACGCTCGGCGAGCATGCGTTCGGTACCGGCAGACTCACCAAGGATTTCGTGCTGCTGACGCTCGGAACGGGAATCGGGGGCGGGATCGTCGCGGCCGGCGAGCTGCTCCTGGGCAATCGCTGGGGCGCCGGCGAGATCGGTCACCACCAGATCCGGCCAGGCGACGGATTCGTCTGCGGCTGCGGCAAGATCGGATGCTTCGAGGCGCAGGCGTCGGGCACGGGGCTCATTCGTCACGCCTTTGCCGTAGCGAGCTCGTTTCCGCGCAGCTCGCTGCTGGATCTGCCGCGCGAGAAGCTCAGCTCGAAGAAGATTCGCCGCGCGGCGCAAGCCGGCGATGGCCATGCACTCGCCGCCTGGAAGAACTTCACCGAAGATCTCTCCATCGGACTCGCCAACATCATCGCGTTCGTGAACCCGGAGAGGATCGCGCTGGGAGGCGGCGTCTCGACCGCCGCCGACTTCATGCTCGACGCGGTGCGTCCGCGCGTCGACGAGCTGACGACGATGGTGCCGCGCGGGACGACGCAGATCGTCCTCGCGGCCTTGGGCAACGACGCCGGACAAGTTGGCGCGGCGACGATGGCGCTGCGCGGCGGTTTGATGACGGGAAGCGCGCTTGCGGTTTAAGACCGCGCTGCTGGCGCTCGTCCTCACCGCCGCCTCGCCCGCCCATCCAATCGGCGACCCGGTTCACAAGATCCGCCACATCGTCATCATCATGCAAGAGAATCGCTCGTTCGATTCCTACTTCGGCACCTTCCCGGGCGCGGACGGCATTCCGACGAGCAACGGCGTGCCGATCGCATGCGTCCCCGATCCGAAAGAACATACGTGCGTGCGTCCGTATCACGACCCGCAAGACCGCAACCGTGGCGGGCCGCACAACGCGCGGGCCGCGGTCGCCGATGTCGCGGACGGGCGAATGGATGGGTTCATCGCCGAGGCGGAGCACGCGCGACGCGCATGCCGCGATCCCAACGCGCCGAACTGTGCCGGCACGGCCGACGTCATGGGCTACCACGACGGACGCGATCTTCCCAACTATTGGAAGTATGCGCGGGACTTCGTGCTGCAGGACCGGTTGTTCGAACCCAACGCCTCGTGGAGCCTACCGCAGCATCTCTTCATGGTTTCGGAATGGTCGGCGCATTGTCAGCGCCTCGGCGATCCGATATCGTGCGTCAACGAGTTGCAATTTCCGGACTTTCCGAACGACTTCGACCCGCGCAACTCGGCGCGCCACGGCCCCGGGCGCCCGGACTACGCGTGGACCGATCTAACCTATCTGCTGCACGCCCATCACGTCACCTGGGGGTACTACGTGATGGCCGGCACGGAGCCGGATTGCGCGACCAACCTCGACGACTGCGCTGCCGTCCCGCAAAATGCGCACACACCGGGCATCTGGAACATCCTGCCGTATTTCGACACCGTAAAACGGGACGGCGAGCTCGGCAACGTGCGCGACCTGCGCGACTTCTACGCCGCGGCGAAAGCCGGGACTCTGCCGAGCGTGGTCTGGATCGCGCCGTCGGCGGAGTACAGCGAGCATCCGCCGGCGCTCGTGAGCGTCGGCCAGGCATACGTCACCGGACTGATCAACGCGATCATGCGGAGCCCCGATTGGAAGAGCACGGCGATCTTCCTGACCTGGGACGACTGGGGCGGATTCTACGATCACGTCGTGCCTCCGCGCGTCGATGAAAACGGCTACGGCCTGCGAGTGCCCGGGATCGTGATCAGCCCGTACGCGCGTCGCGGTTTCATCGACCACCAAGTGCTCAGCCACGACGCATACGTCAAATTCATCGAAGACGATTTCCTTGCGAGTGAGCGCATCGACCCGACGACGGACGGACGCCCCGATCGCCGTCCGAGCGTTCGCGAGAACGTGCCGATTCTCGGCGATCTGCGCAAGGATTTCGACTTCGCGCAAAAACCGCGCGGCCCCGAGATACTCCCGAACGCCACGACCTGGAACGGCACCTCCGCTAATTAAGTTCGCTAGGTAGAAGGAACTTCTTCCGCTACACTGCGGCGGCGGTGGCTTCGAGGCGCCCGGTTTGCGTGATCTGTGCGATGAGAGCGGCTATACGGCGCGAGCTGTGGCGCGGCGCGACGATCTCTTGGTTGTGCCGGATCGTTGCCAGCCGCTCGGGCGCGCGGATGAGCGTACGAACGGCGGTGACGACGGAAACGGCGCTGCGCAGCGCGGTCAGGCCGAGTCCGTTGTCGCGCACGAAATTTACGTTGCCGCGCTCCTGTCCGGGCACGTAGTCGTAGACGACGACCGGCAGCTGCGCGGCGTTCGCCTCGGCTAGCGTTCCCGGTCCAGCCTTGGTTACGAGCAGGTCCACCGCCCGAAAATATTCGGGAACCTTGTTGGTGAAGCCAAGCACGTGCATCGGCGTCGGCAGCGTTCCGGCGAGCTCGCGCAGCTTCTGCTCGAGCGGCTCGTTGCGGCCGCACACGACGACGAGCTCGATCGGCAGCCGAGCGCGCGCGAGCGCGAGCGCCGTCGAGAGGAGCTTGCCGCCGCCCTCGCCGCCCGCCATCAGCATCACGACGAACGCGTTCTGCGGGAGCTTGAGCGCGGCGCGTAATTCGGCCTTGCTGCCGGTGACGTCGTCGAACTTCGGAGAGATCGGATGGCCGAGCAGGTGCAAGTGCTCCCGCGGGACCCCGCGCGAGAGCGCGCGCTGATAGACCTCTCGCGCCGGCACGACGACCGCATCCGCGTCCGCCACGAGCCACGACTCGTGCACCTTGCCGAGGTCCGTGATCACCGTGACGATCGGGACGTGATGCATGCGCGCGTCCTCTCGCGCGCGCAGCGCGGCGTGGTTGAGCAGCGGATGGACGGAAACGATGATATCGGGCTGATATCCAATGAAGAGATCGCGCAGCCGCTCGCGATAGAGCGGCTCGCAAAAACGCACGAGCGCCCGGTAGCGCCGGCGGCCGTTCGTTGCATAGTAAAGCGCACCGTAGACCGGTGGTGCGTAACGCAGCGCCATGCTGTAGCCGCGGCCGAGCTGCGTGAGCGGGAAGGCGCAGTGCGCGGCGACGTCTTCGATCCGGTGCTCGAACGCGCTCGGCGAGGAGATCTCGTCCAGCGCGGCCGCGATGGCATTGGCGGCACTGCGGTGGCCTCCGCCAGTGTCCGAGATCAACAACAGCGCCCGTTTGGTCATTCGCTCTCCCGATTAGGCTCTCGCCGGCGCCTCCTTGTGGGAGCGCCGGCCGGCATTGCGGGCCCGTCGGCTCGTCGGGCCGAGTTTAGCCAAGAGCGCCCGAGCCGGGGCGTCATAAAAGCGGAAGATGTCGCCAAACTCGATGTTCGGGTTTCGGTGATGGCCGTCGTGGTCCTCGGGAAGAACGATTCCCAGAGGCCGCAGGACCTGCCGGACGCCCTCCGGAGTGCGCCAGCCGAGGTCCGTCGTGTGCCGCCACCAGACGTGAAGCTGCCCAAATGCGAGGCCCGCAAGCGCGCCCGGCAGCGAGAGGCGCGCGGCGAGTGCCGCGACGACCAGGTATGGCAGCGCCCCGAGAAAACCGTCCAGCAGAACGCCGGGCTCTTTCGAGAGCACGGCGTGGTCGAAGTACGAGCGGCGCCGATCGTGGTGCGTGCGCAAGTGAAGCGTGAACCAGAGATGCTGCGGAACGTGATAGAAGAACGTCGAGGCGAAATCGCCCACGACGAGTGTGATGATGAAGGCGACGACGAAAAGCATTTGGATCTCCCTGCTCGCCATGTCGTTGTGCGGCTGCGCCGGTAATAGCATATACCATAACCACGCGCACGTTATGCCACGCGTGCGCCTCCATCGCGCCCTTAATACCGTGTTAAGCTGGCCCTCGCCCGCAGACGTCGACGCGCTCGCAGGAGGAGTGCTCGTTCGCGACGGCGGTCCGCTCGTACAACCCGAGCTTGCGATCGCGCGCGCTATCTTGCGCACGAATCCGCGCATCGTTGCGTCGTACGCGCTGCTTTTTGCCGGCGCTACTGCGGACGCGGCGCGCGCGCAGGCGCTGCCGCCCGAATTTCTCGCGGCCACCCTTTTACAAGAGTCGGCGTACGATCCCACGGCGATCTCGTCGGCCGGCGCCATCGGCATCGCACAGTTCATGCCGGAGACCGCCGCAGCTGCGGGCGTCGATCCGTACGATCCCTTCGACGCCATCTCGGGCGCGGCGGCGCTGCTCGGCGGCTACGTCGCTGCATATCGAAATCGCTACGAGGATTCGTACGCTGCCGCGCTCGCCGCGTACAACGCCGGCCCGCTGGCCGTTGCGGCGTACCACGGCATTCCGCCCTATCCCGAGACTCGCGAATACATCGCGCTGATCTACGACCGCTGGGCGCGCATCGTGTCGTATGAACGCTAGCTCCTCGACGCAGTTTATCCTAAAGCGTAGTCAAAGGGCTCAGGATGACAATGGTGCGAAGGGACGGAAGGAAACCACACGATGAGGGTTCTCAAGAGCGCAGTTGCGACCGTGGGATGCGCGCTCGCGTTCGCGGCCTGCGGGTTCAACTCGAGTCCCGCGCAAGGGCTGCGATTCCAGCCGCCGACGGGCTGGCAATCCTCGCCCGCGATCCTGGGTTTCATGCAGTTCTGGCGGACTCCCGACGATCGCGAGGCGCTGATCCTTTTCAGGTCGCCGAAGCCGATTACGGCCAACGACGTGTTCTCGAACGATCGGATGAAGGACACGCTTCAGGGGATGCAGATCGAGCAGCGCCATGCGATTCAAATTTGCGGCACCCAGCCGGCGACGTACGTCCGCGGGCGGGGCACCTCGCCCAAGCGCGGCGACGAGGACGTGGAGATGGTGATCACCACGGTCAACGGCACGAGCTACTTCGCGCTCTACACTCGTCCGATCGGGGCTAGGCCGAATTTCGCCGCACAGGCCGCATTGCGAGAGCTCTGCCCGAAATCCTAATCGGTTGCCGCGGCTCAACGGTGCACTAAGACAGCTCTTCGCGCGTCAGCCGCTCGCGTGGACTGTGCCGACGTCGTCGGGGCCGGCGCTGCGCCGGGTCCTGGGCTGGCCGGCGCTTACGGCGATCGGGCTCGGCACGATGCTCGGCGGGATCTTTCCTACGATCGGTGCGGGTGCGCACGCCGCCGGCCCAGCGGTGATCGCGGCCTACGTCGTTTCCGGAGCCGTGAGCCTGTGCGTCGCGCTGTGTTATGCCGAATTCGCCTCGATGGTGCCCGTCGCCGGGAGCGCGTACACCTACGCCTACGCGACGCTCGGCGAGCTCGTCGCATGGATCATCGGCTGGGATCTCATCCTCGAGTACGGCCTCTCGCTCGCGCCCACGGCGTCGTCGCTCTCCGACTACTTTCAGCACATGCTCGGGAACGTCGGGATCGCCTTTCCGGCGTGGGCGCAGACGGCGAACGTGCACGCCGCGCACCCGCAGATCGACCTCCTCGCATTCATCGTCACGCTCGCCGTCACGCTGCTCGTCGCAGCCGGCATCCGGGAGTCCGCGAGCGTCAACGGCGCGCTCGTCGTGCTGCAGATCATCTCGATGCTCGTCTTCGTCGCCGCGGTCGCGCATGCGATCCATCCGTCGAACCTGCGCCCCTTCGCGCCGTTCGGCTACCACGGCGTGCTCGCGAGCACGGCGCTCGTATTCTTCGCGTATATAGGCTTCGACACGGTGACCGTCGCGTCGGAAGAGGCGAAGCATCCCGAGCGCAACGTACCGATCGGCATCATCCTCGCGCTCGCGCTCGGTGGAATCCTCTATGTTGCGCTGACGCTCTGCACGGTCGGCGTGCTGCGCTTCGATAAGCTTTCTGACGGCGCCGCGATGCTCGACGCGCTCGGCTCGGTGAGCAAGAGCCACGCGCTCTACTGGATCGTGGCTATCGGCGGGCTCGCCGGAAACACGACGGTGATGCTGACGTCGCTGCTCGGACAGGTGCGCATCTTCTACGTGATGGCGCGCGATCGCATGCTGCCGCCAGGCGTCGCGCGAATCCATCACGTCTTTCGGACTCCGGCGCGCATGACGATGATCACCGGTTTCGTGGTCGCGATCTTCGCGGCCGTTCTGCCGCTGACGGAGCTGTTGACGCTCGTAAACATCGGCACGCTCGCGGCCTTCGCGATCGTCTGCGCGGGCGTGCTCGTGCTGCGCGTCGTCAACCCGCGTGCGACGCGGCCGTTCCGTGCGCCTCTCCTGCCGTTATTCTCTATTGCGGGGGCCGCTGCATGCCTCTATCTCGTGACCGGCTTGCAGGTCGCGACCTGGATTCGCTACGGCATTTGGTTTCTGGTCGGGCTCGTCGTCTACGCCCTCTATGGGTTCTGGAATTCACGTCTGAGGATCGAGCTGATCGAACCCTGAATTTTTGCAACTTTTGCCTGGGCGTGGGTTTATGAGTATACTCACCAGGGCATGAGGGCGGACAAGTGACGATCCACACTGCGGTCTCGGACCGATTCGAACTCATCACGGTTCCCCGATCTCGCGGCGTTCCGTCGTTCGCGCAGGACGTCGCCGGCGGCCTTCGCTCGAAGCCGAAGCGCCTGCCTTCGAAGTATCTCTACGACGACGTTGGATCCGCGCTGTTCGATGCGATTACTCGGATCCCCGAATACTATCTCACGAAGGCGGAGACCGAAATTCTCTCGCAGTGGGGATGGCAGATCGTCCGAGTCCTCGATGCCCCGCTCGATTTCGTCGAGCTCGGGAGCGGCAGCGCGATCAAGACGCGTCTCCTGATCGGTGAGGCACTCCGTGTGCAGTCGCAGCTGCGGTATAGTCCCATCGACATTTCGGTCGACGCGATCCGCGCGTCGTCGATGGCGCTCGTCGAGAGCTATCCGGCGCTCTCGGTGCGCGCCTACGCCGGGGACTATTTCGACGTCCTTGGCTCCCACGCGCTCGCCTCCGAGCGCAAGATGCTCGCGATGTTCATGGGATCGAACATCGGCAACTACGAGCCCGACGAGGCGAAGCAGCTGCTGTCGCTGTTGGGCGGCGCGTTGCGCCCCGGCGACGGGCTCCTGCTGGGCGCCGATCTCAAGAAGGATGCGGCGACGCTCGAGCTCGCGTATGACGATCCCGCCGGTGTCACGGCCGCGTTCGACCGCAACCTGCTTGCGCGAATCAACCGCGAGCTGGACGCCGCGTTCGACGTCGGCAAGTTCGCGCACGTCGTGCACTACGACGCGACGCGCGGATCCGTAGACTCGTTTCTGGAGGCGCGCGAGCGCATGAGCGTTCCGATCCGATCGCTCGGCCTGCGCGTCAGCTTCGGCGCCGGCGAGCGCATCCACACCGAGTCGTCGTATAAGTTCAGCGACGAAGAGATCGCCGTGCTAGGGCGCGCCGCCGGATTCCGCCCGCACTCGGCATGGCACGACCGCAACAAACGCTTCAGCGTGCAGCTTCTCGTTAAGGAGTAGGGCGGGTCCGTCGCTCTCTAGCGGGCGCGAGAACCAGACGAAGACGTTGCAACTGCCAGGAATTGGATCTGGTTTTTTTTGTACGGCAAACCCTGGAATATGCTTTGGAGCTTTCCGCTAGGGTAATCGTAGAACCCGAGGTCTCGGTAATGCTTGAGGTTCCTGGGGTATCGCCCGGTGATAACCGTATTGCCGTCTTGTATCCAAATCGCCATGGCCGCCCCGTGCAGGTCCGTTTTGCCAACCACTTTTGCCGAAGAACCCGAAACTGATATGCGAAGAATTGTGAGAATGTGATTTTGAACATTGCCGGTTTCGACGGTAATATACGAACCGTCCCAGAGAATCGGATACGCAAATATATAAGCCTTCAAAGGGAGCGAGAGTTTCGTGAGCGTTTTGCCGCCTTTTGGGAGTTCGAGAAAAAATGATTGTGACGTCGTCACGCCAAGGACAAAGAGGTTGCCCGAGCCGTCATAGCGACAGTACGCGTACCACCTCAGCTTCGGATACGAATACTTAGTTGGGTGATTCGAACCTGGTGCATATATACCAATGTAGCCGGATGTGCGCGCCGTCGTGCCAAGGACGACCGCAATGTTACCCGTAGTTGGGTCTATCGCGCAGTTCACCGCGAGGTAGCCCACGGGTGGCTTCAGAGACCCAATTTGCGTTGTACCGCCGTGCGCATACTCGACAAGCTCCGAGTTGCCCTGGGCGTCGTAAGCGGGGAAATAGATGCTTCCGGTAAGATCGTCGGGACACGCCTGACCGAACGGTTGCTTACTCGGATACGTAAAGCTTCCAACAAATTTAAGCCCGGGATAGCTCAGCATGTCAACGTATTTAGAGTAGCGACCGACGTACACAATAGCACTCTGCGTGGTCGCGTGACGCGTTGGCTTCTGCGCCGTCAAGCCAGGTGGCACGGCGCTGGGTCCTGCCGCTTGTGCGCCGCACGCGGCTAAATATACGGCGGCGAGGCTAAGACTTATGGCATGAGGGCGAAGGCGAAAAATCATAGCTGATCTCCGGTGTTCTCGATTAAGCAGTAGAAACGCTTCGTTCCGCGAGGCGCAGCAGCGCGTCCACCGCGATGGCGAGCGCCGAGGCCGTCACGCTTCCGGCCACGATCATCTGCGGCTGGTGCAGAGTGAGGCCGTTGAAGATCAGCACGCCGAGGCCGACGCCGCCGACGTAGCCGCCCAACGTCGCGATCGCGATCATCGCGATCGCCGCAATGCGCACGCCGCCGATGACGATGGGTAGCGCCTGCGGAAACTCGACGCGCAACAGCACTTGCCGCGGTGACATTCCGAGCCCGCGCGCGGCGTCCACCTGCGCCGGGTCGACGCCCATGATGCCCGCAAAGACGTTGCGCGTGAGCATGAACTGTCCGTAGACCACGAGCGCGACGAAGATCGGCGTGAAGCCCAGGCCGAACGCGCGCACCAGCACCGCGAGCAGGGCGAGGCTCGGGATCGTGTAGATCGCCCCCAGGGTTCCGAGCAGCCAGGGCGACACGCGTGGGCGGCGCGCCGCGAAGAGCCCGAGCGGCATGGCGATCAGGAGCGCGACCGCGAGCGCCACGCCGACGATCTCGACGTGGCCGCCCAGCAGCGCGGCGACGCGGAGCGGATGGCTCGCGAGGTAGCTCACTGCACGAGGCCTCGGAGCAGCTCGCGCCCGCGCATGAAGTAGCGCCGGTAGACGTCGTCGCCGGCGTGAACGAGATCGCGCACGTAGTCCGTGGCGGGACGCTCGAAGAGCTCGTGCGGCCGCGCGACCTGCTCGACGCGGCCGCTGCGCATCACCACGATCCGGTCCGCCAGGCGAAAGGCTTCAT
Organism: Vulcanimicrobiota bacterium; assembly: GCA_963722595.1. Taxonomy (GTDB): domain Bacteria; phylum Vulcanimicrobiota; class Vulcanimicrobiia; order Vulcanimicrobiales; family Vulcanimicrobiaceae; genus Cybelea. The sequence continues at coordinate 1,910,312 of CAVRNN010000001.1, forward strand.
CGACGTCGTGCGTTACGAACAGCGTCGTGGTCTGAAGCTCCGCGACGATCCGCACAAGCTCGCGCTGCAGCGCGGTGCGAACCAGCGCGTCGACGGCGCCGAAGGGCTCGTCCATCAGCAGCGCGCGCGGCCGCGCCGCGATCGCCCGCGCGACGCCGACGCGCTGCGCCTCGCCCCCCGAGAGCCGGCTCGGGCGGCGGTCGCGGTAGGCCGCCGGATCCAGTCCGACCATGCCGAGCAGCTCGTCCACACGCCGCGCGATCTCGTTGCGCGTCCATCCGCGCAGCGACGGAACGACGGCGATGTTTTGCGCGACCGTCATGTGCGCGAACAGGCCGACGGCCTGGATCACGTAGCCGACGCCGCGGCGCAGCTCGACGGCGTCGAGCGCTGTTACGTCGTTGCCCTCGAGCGTGACTCGTCCGGAATCGACCGGCACGAGGCGGTTCACGGTGCGCAGCAGCGTAGACTTTCCGCAGCCCGACGGCCCGAGCAGCACGACGAGCTCGCCGTTGCCGCACTCGAAGGAGACGTTCTCGACGGCGTTGCGTCCCGCGCCGGGATACCGCACCGTGACGTTTTCGAATCCTATCGCGCTCAACGCCGCGCACCGAGCGAGCGGAGGAAGGCGGCCGCGACGTCGGCCGGGTCCTGCTGGGACTTTTCGATCGCGGCGTTCATCGTCTGCGCGGCCCGATCGGTGATCGCCGGCGAGACGGCGTTGAGCACGCGCGCGATCTGCGGCCGCGCGACCAGCGCGGCGCGCCGGACGACGGGGGCGACGTTGTACGCCGACCAGAAGCGCCGGTCGTCGCGCAGCACGACGAGCGCATCGGTCGCGATCTCGCCGTCGGTGCTGAAGGCGCTGGCGACGTCCGCCCTGCCCTCGAGCAGGGCTTGGTACTTGAGCGCGATGTCGTATGTGCGCACCTGCGCGAACCGGAAGCCGCCGTAGAACCGCTGCAGCCCCGGTAGCCCGTCCGGGCGCGCGAGGAACTCCTGAATCGTCGCGAGGCGCAGCTGCGGCGCGGTTCGCGACACGTCGGAGAGCGTCGCAAGACGCTTGGATTGCGCGATTGCACGCGTCGTCGCCAGCGCCTGCGAGTCGTTCATCGGCGACGGGTCGAGCCAGACGATGCCGTAGCGTTGCGCGAAGGCGTGAGAGACGACGGCGTACGCGGCGCGCGGGTCGGGGATCGGTGATAGATGAAGGACGTCGATGAGTGCCGTCCCCGTGTACTCGGGATAGCAGTCGATGTTGCCGCGTTCCATGGCGGCGATGGCGATCTGCGTCGAGCCGAGGTTAAAGAGCCGCTCGACGCGCATCCCGCCGCCCTCCAGCGCCTGCGCGTAGATTTCCGCGATGACGAACGACTCCGTGAAGTTCTTCGATCCGACCTTGACGGCATTCGGATCGAACGCGCAGCGCGCGAGCAGCGGCGTTCCGAGCAGCGCGATCGCACGGCGGCGATTCACGCGCGCGGCGCGACGAGGCGGGCCGCGGCGCTCAGCGCCAGATCGGCGCCCAGTGCGAGCGCGGCTACGAAGGCCGCCGCAGTAAAGAGCAGCGCAGCATCGTCCGTCTGGAGGCCGCGAACGATCTCATCGCCAAGGCCGCCTGCGCCGATGAAGGTCGCGAGCGTCGCGCTCGCGATCGTCTCCGTCGCGGCCGTGCGCAGGCCCGAAAACGACACCGGCAACGCGAGCGGCGCTACCACGCGCGCGAAGCGCTGCAATGGCGTCATGCCCATTCCGGCGGCCGCGTCGAGCGCGGCGCGGGGCACGCCGCGAATGCCGAGATCGACGCTGATCACGATCGGCGGAATCGCGAGCAGGGCGAGCGCGATGACGGCAGGTGCCGCGCCGACTCCAAGCCACGGCAGAAGCAGCATCAGGACGGCGAGGCTGGGGAGCGTACGACCGACGCCGGCCAACGCCAGCACGCCGCCGCGCAGCCCGGCCGATTCGGCCGCGAGGACGCCCAGCGGCAGCCCCGCAAGCAGCGCGAGAGCGAGCGCCGCGCTCGCGAGCGTGAGATGCTGGGCGACGTGTGCCCACAGCTCGGCCATGCGGCAAGTTTTTTGCCGCGCGGGAGGCGAAACCCGGTCTGTGGCGCTAAGCAAAGCACTCACTCGATGATTACCGAGCCCAAGCGGGCGCAGGCGACGATCGCCGCCGTCTCGCTCGACGATCCATCGCTCTACATCAGCCGCGAGTTATCGTGGCTCGAATTCAACGACCGCGTTCTCGAAGAGGCGCTCGACGCGGGCAATCCATTGATGGAGCGCCTGAAGTTCGTTGCGATCTACGGCACGAACCTCGACGAGTTCTTCATGATCCGCGTCGCCGCGATCAAACAGCAAATCGAGGCGCAGGTCATGCGCCGGTCCGAGGACGGCCGCACACCTACCGAGCATTTGGAGGCGATCTCGCGGAGGCTGCGGGCCTCGCTGCCGCTGCAGATGCGCGTGCTCAACGACGAGCTGCTGCCGGCGCTCGAGCGCGAAGGAATCCGCCTGATGCACGTGAGCGAGCTCGACGACGAGACGCAGGCCGCCCTCGCGGAAACTTTCGATCAGACCGTCTTCCCGGTGCTCACGCCGCTCGCGGTCGACAGCGGGCATCCGTTCCCGTACATCTCGAATCTCTCGCTCTCGCTCGCGGTCGAGCTCGAGGAGACGACGCGCGAGGGCGTCGAGCTGCACTTCGCTCGGGTGAAGATTCCGCCGACGCTGCCGCGCTTCGTCCCGGTCGAGGGCGGACCGCCGGCCGAACGGCGCTTCGTGTTGCTCGACGACCTTATCGCGCACCATCTCGACGGATTGTTCCCGGGCCTGCACGTGCGCGACTCGTACCTGTTCCGCGTCACGCGGGACGCGGACCTCGACCTGCAGGAGGACGAGGCCGACGATCTGCTGCGCGCGATCGAGTCGGAGCTGCGCCGGCGCCGCTTCGGCGAGCCGGTGCGCCTCGAGGTCGAGCGCGGGATGCCCGAGTACATGCGCGACTTCCTCTGCAACTCGCTCGACCTCGAACCCGTCGACAGCTACGAGATCGAGGGGCTGATGGCGCTGAGCGACCTATGGCAGGTCGCGAACGTGCCGGGTTACGACCAGCTCCGCGACAAGCCGTTCCTGCCCGCTATTCCGAAGCGACTGATCGGCGCCACCGACATCTTCGCGCAGATCCGGGAAGGCGACATCCTGCTGCACCACCCCTACGAGTCGTTCGATCCGGTGATCCAGTTCTTGCAACAGGCGGCCGAAGACGAGAAGGTGCTCGCGATCAAGGCGACCCTGTACCGGACATCGGGGAAAAAATTCGCCGATCGTCCGAGCGTTGCTGACGGCGGCGGAAAACGAGAAGCAAGTCGCGGTCGTCATCGAGCTCAAAGCGCGCTTCGACGAAGAGAACAACATCGAATGGGCCAAGAGGCTGGAGCGAGCGGGCGCCCACGTCGTTTACGGCTTTGCCAATCAGAAGGTGCACGCGAAGAGCATCCTCGTGGTTCGCGAGGACGACGACGGGCTGCGGCGCTACATGCACTTCGGAACGGGAAACTACAACGAGAAAACCGCGAAGCTCTACACCGACCTCAGCCTATTCACGTGCCGGCCGGAGCTCGGCACCGACGACGCGCAGCTGTTCAACGCGCTCACGGGCTTCTCGAAGGTCACCGATTACGAGATGCTTTGGGTGGCGCCGGTCACGCTGCACCGCGAGCTGATCGCGCGCATCGACCGCGAGACCGAGCATGCGCGGGCCGGCCGCGGCGCCGGGATTCGCGCCAAGATCAACGCGCTCACCGAGACCGAGGTCGTGCGCGCGCTCTATCGCGCTTCACAGGCGGGCGTTCCCGTCGACCTGCTCGTGCGCGGCATGTGCGTGCTGCGGCCGGGCGTACCGGGCGTCAGCGACAACATCCGCGTGCGCAGCATCGTCGGACGCTTCCTCGAGCACTCGCGCATCTACGTGTTCGAAAACGGCGGAAGTCGCGAGACGCACATTGCGAGTGCCGACTGGATGGGACGCAACCTCGACCGGCGCGTCGAGCTCGCCGTTCCGGTGCTCGATCCCGTGATGTCCGAGACACTGACGTCGCACATCCTGACCATTCTGCTGTCGGACAATATCAAGAGCCGCGAGCTGCAGACCGACGGCACCTATCCCCGGCTGGCGCCCGGCCCGGGCGAAATGCCGATCGACGCGCAGCGCGTTTTCCTTACGCAGGCACAGGCGCTGGGCTAAGACTCCCCGAGCTCGAGCACGATCTTCCACTCGTGCGGCATCACCGGCTGAACCGATAGCCGCTGGCCGCGGCGCAGCAGCGCCATGCCGACCAGCCGCGGCTCGGCCCGCATTTGCGCGAGCGTCACCGGGTGCTCGAACGCCTCGACGTACGCGACGTCGACCATGAACCAGATCGGCTTGTCGGGCTTCGCGCGGCCGTCGAAGTACTCGCTCGCGCGATCGAACTGCGTGAAGTCGGGGTAGGCCTCCTTGACCACCTTACACACGCCCATCGCGGCTGGCTCCGCGATGCTCGAGTGATAGAAGAGGCCGAGATCGCCCGCGCGCATCTCCATCATGTTGTTGCGCGCCTGAAAGCTGCGCACGCCCGTCCAGGGCGTCGTGCGGTCCGCGCGGAGCTGCTCGAACGAATACGCGCCCGGCTCGGTCTTGAACAGCCAGTGGCGTGCCATCAGGGAGCGCGTTTACTCACCTTTTATGGCGCGTTCCTAGCGGATATGCTATCGTGGGCACCGATGCAGAAGCGGGTCATTCGCGCGAGCGAACACGGTTGGGAGGGTGTCGAGCCTGCGGGCTATACTCCCGGTGCTCCGGGCACCGGCGTGGCGCGCCACACGCTCGTGGGCAGCCGCAAGAGCGAGCCCGGCGAGCCCGGACCACAGATGGAACTGCGCTACTTCGAGGTGCAGCCGGGCGCCGCGTCGCGCCTCGAGAAACACGAGCACGAGCACTACGTGATCGTGCGCACCGGTCTCGGCTATGCCGTCATCGGCGATACCGCTACGGAAATCGGGCCCAACGACGTGATCTACGTGGGACCACTCGAGCTGCACCAGTTCGTCAATCGCGGCGCGACGCCGTTCGGCTTCTACTGCCTCGTCGATACCTGTCGCGACTTCTCGCAAGCGCCGACCGACGAGGAGCTGGCGCGGCTGGAGGCCTCGCCCGCCGGCACCGTCGCCAAGCCCTTCGCCGTTCCTCTGCCGGCGAAGCGCTGACGATCTAGTCGCCCTTGGCGACTGGCCGCGAGGGGTCCGCGACCCACTCGCTCCACGATCCGTTATAGATGCGCGAGCCGCCGAGGCCGGCGTGCTCCATCGCGAGCTGCGTTACTGCCGACGAAACGCCCGAGCCGCATTGATGAACGGTACGCTTGGGATCGAGCCCGGAGCGCGCGAACTCCTCGCGCAGCCGTTCGCCCGATTTGAGCGTGCCGTCCGGAGCGAAGTTGTCTTTAAACCAGCGGTGCTGTGCGCCCGGAATGTGCCCTCCCACCGGATCGATCGGTTCCGTCTCACCGGTGAAACGCTCCATCGCGCGCGCGTCGAGCAGCTGCATCGCCGGGTCGCCGAGATGGGCGAGTACGAACTCGGCGTCGACGACGAGCTCGCGCCGAAGACGGACCGTGAGCGTGCCTTCACGCGCCGGCTCCGACGGCGCCTCCGTCACGGGGTATGCGCGCGCAGTCCATGCGGCGAAGCCGCCGTTGAGGATAGCGACGGCGTCGTGCCCGATCCATCGAGAGAGGAACCAGAAGCGCGCGGCAAACATGTCGGCGCCGGCGTCGTAGGCCACGAGCTGCGTGTCGTCGTCGACGCCCACGCCGCGCAGAAAGCGCGCGAAGGTTTCCGGATCCGGGAGAGGATGCCGGCCGTTCGTTCCGGTCTTGGGGCCCGCAAGGTCGTCCTCGACCGACGCGAAGAACGCCCCCGGAACGTGCGACTCGTCGTAGAGCCGCTGTCCCAGCGCGAAGTCCGCGAGCGAGTGCCGACAGTCGAGAACGACGAAGCGGGGATCGCGCAGATGCGCGTGCAGCTCCTCGGGCGAGACGATCGTCATGAACGCCACTAGCGAAGATTGATCGTTTGTTTCGACCCCTCTGCGGGACCGCCGAAGGCTTCCTCCAGCTTCTTCTGCAGCTCGCCGCTCTGCGCCATGGGTCCGAGGATGTCGGTGTCGCCGTAGAATACGCCGTCGATGAATACCTTCGGCAGCGTCGGCCAGTTCGTCATCTCCGAGAGCGCCTCGCGCTTCGAGACGTTTTCGAGAACGTCGATGACTTCGAACGGGTGGCCAAAGCCGTTGAAGAATTCGATCGTCTCGAGCGTAAAACCGCAGCGCGGCGCCGTCTTCGTACCCTTCCCGTAAACGAGGATCTTGTGAGTGGCGACCTCGCGCGCGATCTCGCCTTTTAATTCGTCCGACATATTGGCTCCTTTATTGCTCTGCGACGATCGTTTTGAGTTCGACGGCGTGCACGCGTCCGTCTTTGAGTGCGGCCTTGAGCGCGCCGTAGACGAGCTGATGTTGCTCGATCAGCGTCTTGCCCTTGAATGCATGCGAGCGCACGGTCACGTTGAAGTGATCCATCGTTCCGGTGCGGTCGAAGATGCCCACGTCAGCGTCGGGTAGCTCGTCGCGGATAAGCTGCGTCAACGCGGCGTCGTCGATCATGACTTCAGCCTTGGAGAGCCCGCGTTCAACGCGTCGGCCAGCCCGCGCGCCTCGCCCAGCGTCTCGGGAAGGCGGGTCGCTCCCTTGGTCAGCGCTGCCGTAACACCGCTCGCGAGGATGACGCCGGTGACGCCCAAGAGAATCGCGGGCACGCCCGTCGCGCGCAATGGCCCGATCTCGATCGAAAACGCGCGTTGCATGCGCGCCATGCCTCGAAAGAATGCGCGTAGATTCCTTGCTCGGTTGTTCATCTCAAGCGTTCTACAACGCTGCGCGCCGGAAGGCCTGGTCCAACACGGTGCGCGAAGCTCACGACGAAATGCTTCCCGTGCTGATAGCCGCATGCTGCCTCATCGGCGGCAACGTGCACACGCCAAGCGGCGCACCGATAGCGCACGCGCGTGTGACGCTACGCGGTCCCGCCGGCGCTACCCTGACGACGGACGCGAAGGGAGACTTCTCGGTGCGCCTGCCCGCGGGTCGCTACGATCTCACCGTCAACGCCGTCGGGTTTGTCACCGTTAGCGTGAACACGGGAGCGCTGCACGACGGTTCGCGAGTCGACGTCGTGCTCGAGCCCACCGACACGCCGAAACTGCGCACGATCGGTCAAGTGACCGCCAACGGCGGCTTCACGCTCGACCGCAACGTCATCCCGACGATGGACGTTTCGCGCGCGCAGATGGACGCGCTCGGCTACACGCAAGTGCTCGAGGCGTTGCAGCAGGTTCCGTCGGTCGTGATTCAGCACCCCGATTCGGGCGCGGAGACGGCACCCGCCGTCGTGTCGCTTCGCGGCCCCGATCCGTCCGAAGCGATGGTGACGCTCGACGGTCAGCAGCTCAACGACGGCAACACCGGCGACATCGATCTATCGCAGTTCGCCGTGCCGGCGTTCAACGCCGTGAGCGTGAGCGAGGGACTCGGACCGACGGACGCGGAGGGAAGCAACACGTTTGGCGGCGCGGTCAACTTCGAGTCGCTGCGTCCGACGCTGGACGATCATCTCAACTTCTCCGGTTCGGTCGGCTCGTACGGCACGACGCAGAGCTGGCTCAACGCGACCGGCACGATCGGCAAGCTCGGCTACGCGTTCGCCGGCGACGACTACCATCAGTCGGGCCAGGTCGATCAATATGCCTGGGTCGTCCCCGCCAACAACCTCCCCATTTACTGCGGGCCTGCGACGAAGACCAAGACCCCGAACTGCCCCGCGTACACGCACCTTGGGTCGACGATCTCAGCGCTGCTCGGGCTCGTCAACCTCGACTACAATTTCTCGCAGCGCTCCGACGTCGGGTTTCGCGTCTTTTCGCTCGGCGACGAGCGCGACGAGTCGAGCGCGGTGAACGGAATCGCCGGGAATCCGACGTGCGTCTTCAGCGGTCCCGGGACGGCATGCGCGTTCTCGCCGTCGCCGAGCTCGCCCAACGTCGTCGCCAACCCGGTCTTCGGCGATTACGTCGGTCAGGGGATGGCGACGTTTGCCCAGTCCATTCGCGCGTACGATGCGTACGGACGCGTACCGCTGGGCTCTGGGACGCTGCTCGCCGACTTCTTCGCCAATAACGACAACATCGATTTCGAGGGCGGCTCCGTCTCGCCGTACGACGTCTCGCACCTCGACACGCGCTACAACGAAGGCCTGTCGTGGGGCCGAACGTTCGACGAAAGCGAGTTCGCCTTCGGCGGCTACAGCCGCCAAGAGTCGCTCTCCGGTCTCGGCATCCCGAACGCGCTCTCGCAGAGCATCAACTCTTACTTCTTCCGCGGCGCGCAGCAGATCGGCAAAAATCTCCGGCTGTCGGGGGGACTCTACGACGCCGATTACTCGACGTTCGGCAACACGCTCAATTGGCGTCTCGGCCTGAGTCAGGACCTCGGTGCGTCGAGCGTCGTCCACGCCTCCGCAGGCACGGGTTTTCGCGCGCCCTTGCTCATCGAGCGCTACTTCTTCCCGCCGGTGCTCGTCGACGGAAAGCTCGAGCCCAATCCCAACGCGGGGCCGGAAGACTCCAACTGCGTCGCTCCCAACGGGAATCCGTCGGAACGGCCGGAGCACGCCACCGAGTACGAGCTGGGCTTCTCACATTTGTTTTCGAACACGTCGAACCTCGACGTTTCCGTCTATCGCTCGAACCTGCGCGACACGATCGAGAACTACTACCCCGGCGGCGGCGCGCGGAGCTTCTGCAACACGCCGCTTGGTTTCGCCTACGTGATTCCGGTGAACATCGGCAACGCGGTGTACGAAGGCGCCGAGGCGCGCTACAAGCAGCTCTTCCCGCGACTGAACCTCACCGCGACCTTTTCCTACGGCCTCAACGTCGCCTATCCGTACGCGCTCGGACCGTTCGTCTCGAACCCGACCTCGGGCGGCACGCTGATCCAAGACGAGCAGTTCCTCGGCGTTCCTCAGCAGCAAGGCTCCGCCACGTTCATTTGGGCGCGCAACGGTTGGCACGCGTCGAGCGCGTTCACGTTCGCCGGCAACAACAACACGCTGCATCAGCCGGCATACACGCTGGTGGACGCGGCGATCGGGAAGAACTTCGGGCATCTCGACTTCACGCTCGCCGCGACGAACATCTTCAACGCGGTCTCAGGGCCGTTCACGCTCTACGACGCCGGCGTTCCGTATCGCGGCCTCTACGCCGGGGCGAACAACTCGCAGTATCTGGCGAACATCCCGACCAACGCGCTCTTCGTGCAGCCGGCGTCGGTCAAGTTCATCTTCACCGTGCACGAATGACGGCGGCGACCATGAGGGCCGTCCGGCTGCACGCGATCGGCGGACCGAAGAATCTGCAGGTCGACGAGATCGATGTTGCGCCGCTGCGCGAGAGCGACGTCCTCGTGCGCATCCGCGCCGCGGCGCTCAACCGCCGCGACGTCTTCATCACGCAAGGTCTCTATCCAAACGTTCGGCTGCCGGTGACGCTCGGCTCGGATGGCGCGGGTGAGATCGCGGCGCTCGGCTCGGTCTTCGCGGGGCTCGAGCTCGGCGACGAGGTCGTGATCGATCCGATGCTTGCGTGGGGCGACGACCCGCGCGTCTGGGACGCCGCGCAGTCGGGCATTCTCGGCATGCCGCGCGAGGGAACGTTTGCGCAGTACGTCGCCGTGCCGGCCGAAAACGTCTATCCGAAGCCCGAGCACCTCTCGCTGGAGGAGGCCGCGGCGATCCCGCTCGCCGGACTCACCGCGTATCGCGCCCTCGTGACGCGCGGGGCGTTGCGCGCGGGCGAGACCGTGCTGATCACGGGAGTCGGCGGCGGCGTCCAGACGTTCGTGCTCCTGTTCGCCAAGCGCATCGGCGCGCGCATCATCGTGACGTCGAGCAGCGAGGAGAAGCTGGAGCGCGCGACGGCGCTCGGCGCGGACGTCGCCATCGACTACACGGCGATGCCCGACTGGCACAAGGCGCTGCGCTCCGAGAGGGTGGATCTCGTCGTCGACTCGTCGGGCGGCGACACGCTGCGCAAGGCGCTCGACGTCATCCGCCCCGGAGGCCGCATCGTCGTCTACGGCGGCACGCGTGGCGAGGCGACGATCCGGCTCTTTCCGCTCTTCTGGAAACACGTCAGCGTCTTAGGCACCTCGATGGGTAGCCCGCAAGACTTCGCGGCCGCGCTGGAGTTCTTCGCCGGCGGTTTGCGCCCGGTCGTCGATCGCGTCTTCGGGCTCGACGACGTCGTCGCGGCGTTCGAGCACGTCGCCGCCGCGAATCAGTTCGGCAAGGTCGTTCTACGCATCGATTAGGCCCGCCAGCTTCTTCCCGTAACAGGAGCCGTTCGGCGGCGGGCTGTTGCGATAGAGCGGCCCCGGATGCGCGACCGGCATGCCCTCGCGCGGGTAGAGAATCACGTCGACTTTTTTGCCCGGCGTGAGCAGACGCTCGCAGCGCACGACCTCATGCGCCTTCGACGTCGTCGTGCCGCCGATCCAAAGGTCGAACCAGAGCTTGTAGCAGCCGTTGTTGCCGCTGCCGGTCGGCGGCCCTGACGCGGAGCAGAGGTCCTCGCGGATGAAGTACTGCTTGAGAAACGGCACGTAGATCTTAATGCCGTACGGAATCAGCTTGTTGTTCGCGTGCTCCGTCGCGAAAGTGGTGGGATTGCAGTACGTGCCGTCGCCGCCGGCGTGTTTGTGGATGACGGGGTGCGCGATCGCGTTGCCGGGCGGCGAATTGTCGGGCCAGCCGTAAAACGTGATCGTCGCCTTGACGGTCGTGGGATCTTGCTTGATGCGATAACAGCCTTGGAATGCCGGGCCGGCGCCCGGCGGCAGCGGCGGTCCGGCGGACTGCGTGCAGGACGCCAGCGCCACGATCGATGCCGCGAGGATCAGTCGCATGGAGTTACCCCTCCGTCACGCGGTATTCGAGCAGCGTTTGCAGGCGCATCTCGGTCCCCAACTCGGCGACGATGACGGCCGCTTCTTCCGGACCGACCAGCTCTTCGATGCGCGGGTTGAGCATCGCGGACTCCTCGGCCGACATCGCGCGATCGAGCGGCGCGGCGCGCACGCGACCCTCCTCTTCGAGCGCGATGAGGTGCGCGAGAATCTGCCGCGCCATCGCCGGCCAGAGCACGCTGCGCTCCGGACCGTAGACGCGCCGCACGACGTCGGGGATCGTCGCGGGGCGGGCGCGCAGCGCGTCGATGATTTGCGCCTCGCGCATGCGCCGGTGCTCGGCGTATTCCTCGATCTTGGCTTGCGCGTCGCGCACGGCGGGACCGTGCCCGCCGTAGATCGTCTTCGCGTCGCCGAACTCGTCGGCGAGGCGATGCAGCGTGCGCTGGTATGGGCGCATCGCGCCTCCCGGCGGAGCGATTACGGACGTGCCCTCGCCCAGGATGACGTCGCCCGTGAAGAGGCTGCGCTCGTGCGGCAGGTAGAGCACGACGTGATCGAACGTGTGTCCCGGCGCGTCGATCACGTGCAGGGCTGTCGTCCCCACCCGCAGCTCGCCCTCGAGCGGAATGTCGCGCGCATGCGCGGCCCGCGTCGCCTGATGCGCGTAAACCGGCGCGCCCGTCGCCGCGCCGAGCTCGGGCGCGGCGCCGACGTGGTCGGGGTGACCGTGCGTGAGCGCGATCGCGCGGATCGTGAGGCCCTGCGCGGCCGCCGCTCCAACGAGCGCCTCGACGTGCGCGCTCATCTCGGGGCCTGGGTCGATCACGAGCGCCGCGCCGTCGCCGCAGTCGACGACGTACGAATTGGTGCCGGACAGCGTCATCGCCGACGGGTTGGGCGCGCGCACCAGCGTTACCACGCGCCCTCCAGACGCGACGGAAGGACGAAGTCGTCCGCGCCTTCCCGCGGCATGATCGTGACGATCGGCTTGCTGCGGACGAAGCGCAGCGCGGCGTCGAGTGACTCGAACGCGCTCAGCCGCTCGAGATGTTTGATCGTGGGGTAGACCAAGTGCATCTCGCCGCGGCGGTAACGCGCGAGCGCTTCGTCCGGAGCGATCCAGATGCCGTCGTGCGTCTCGAACGCGTCGGCGCGCGCGGCCTGCTCGGGAGGCGCGGTCGCAAAGAAGAAGTGCGTGTTGTATCGGCGCGGCTCGCTCGGCGGCGTGATCCAGTGCGAGAAGAGCATCAGCTCGCGCGCGTCGGCGTACCAGTCGTGCGCGGCGAGCAGATCGGCGAAGGCGATCTCGCCGCTCCGCACGCGCGCGCGTTCGGCGTTAACGCGCTCCCACTCCGCAGCGTCCGCGGCGATCGGATGCATCGCCGCCGTGCAGGCCAAAAGCACGCCCGCCTCTTCGAAAAGCTCGCGCAGCGCCGCGACCAGCAACGCGCGCGCGGCGTCGCGCTCGATCGGCTGCTCGGACGAGTGCAAGTCCGACGCGATCTCCGCGCGGAACTCGCGGGCGAGGCGCGCCGGCTCGAGGCCCAGCGTCCGCCGCTGAGCCGCCCCCGACGCATCCTGCGGCTCGATCGTTCCCCCCGGAAAGACGAAGGCATTGGGCGCGAAGGCGCTGCGCGTGCTCCGGCGCGCCAGATAGACTTCGAAGCTTGGCCGCGCGAGAATGACCGTCGCGGCGAGACGCACCTGGCTCACGCGTTGGGAGTCTGCCGAGGTGTGCAGAAAACCTCTCGATGCGGATTGCGTTGGGCAGCGACATGGCGGGCGATCTGCCCGAGGCGATCGATCGATGGCTGCGCGCGCACGATCACGAGGTCAGCCGCTTCGGCGCGCTCGCTTCCGGCGGAGGCGACGCCTGGCCCTCCGTCGGCCACGAGGTCGGGGGCGCAGTAGCGCGCGGCGATGCGCGGTACGGCGTCCTCTGCTGCTGGACCGGCACGGGCGTCAGCATCGCGGCCAACAAGGTCGCCGGCATCCGCGCCGCCCTGTGCGGCGACGCCGCGACCGCCGCCGGAGCTCGCGAGTGGAACGATGCGAACGTCCTCTGCCTCAGCCTGCGGGCGACCAGCACCGCGCTCGCCGAGGAGATGCTGGAAGCCTGGTTCGCGGCGGCTCCCACCGAGGATCCGGCCTACCGTCAGATGATCTCGGACGTCGAGGAATAGCAGAGGGGTCGCGCACTCGCGCGACCCCCTATTGAACTGCCGTTCGCCGGAACGTAGAACTAACGCTACGCAGCCGGCCCTCTCTTCCGGTGGTTTCGGCGCCCGTTCGTGCCGTCCGACCAGAGAGGCCGATTCTACCAAAATCAGATACCCGGACTCAAGATGGTCGCGCAAATAACCAGCCGATGAGGAGCAGGAGCGCCCAGTTCACACCGTGGGCGGTCCAGCAGTACGGGCACTCGCGGCGCGTCACGAAGAGCAGCGAATAGGCGAGATACGCCGACGTGCCCGCCGCGAAGAGCGCGGCGGCAAGGATAGCGAGCGTCGCGGCGCCCCTGGGGACGAGCCAGACGGCGAGGGCCAGCGCCGGGTAGTATATCGTCCCGACGAGCGAGTTCTGAACGCCGTAGAGGCGGGCGCGCGGCGTCTTGACGACGCTCGGCCCGCGGACCGCGCCGCGCTCGGCCCGCCGGCTCTTACCCAGCATGAAAAGCGAAGTGTAGAGCCCAACACCGCATAGCAACGTGATCAATCCGCGCACGACCATCGCTTGAATCGTTCCCTCCGCAAGGGTGCCGCTCTCGCGCTTTTGGCGGCGTCCTTCCTGCTCGCGTTCTGGGTGATCCGCCACCAGCCGCGCGTGGCGCACGAAATCCGAACGATCGGCCCATTCGCCTACCCGCTGGCCATCGCGGTGTTCGCGCTCGTCGCTTCGGCGCCGTTCTCGGTGACCGACGCGCTCGCGATCATGAACGGCGCCATCTTCGGCCCGGTGAAGGGCACGATCGTGGACGCGGTCGGGCTCGTGCTGGCCGCCCTGCTGGGCTATTGGATCAACCGGCACGCCTCGCGCGTCTTCGACCTGCCCGAATACCTGCACCGGCTGCCGGCGTGGGTGAAGCGCTTCCCGGTGGGCTCGCCGGCCTTCTTGCTGGCGGTGCGCGTCATCCCCGGCTTCGGCGGCACGGTCGCCACGGCGACCGCGGCGACGTTTCGCGTGCCGGTGTGGGTGCACGTCTGGACGATGTGCGCGATCGCGATCCCGGTCTGCGCGCTGCTGACGATTTTTGGCGACCGGTTGACGATCGCCGTGCACGGCTACGAGACGCGAGCGCGCCACTACGCGCACCATTATTGCGAGACGCATCGCTGCTTGCACTTCCACTTCCGGCGGCGCGAGCCGCCCTCGGCGCCGCCGACGTGACCGAGCCGCTGATCGTCGAGGAACAGCGCGCGCTCGGCGCGCTATGCGAGCGCGTCGCCGATGCCGCGCGCGTCGGGCTCGACACGGAGTTCCACGCCGAACGCACCTACGCGCCGCGTCTGATGGTCGTGCAGATCGCGTTCGACGAGGGAGCGGCGATCGTCGACGCGCTCGCATTGCCTGACCTGAAGAAGCTCGCGCTCGCGCTGACCCACACGACGATCGTCGGTCACGCGCTATCCGCAGACCTGAAGATCTTCGCCGATCGTTTCGAGCTCGTACCGCCGCGCGTCTTCGACACGCAGGTTGCCGCGGCGTTCCTCGGCTACGGCATGCAGGTTTCGCTCGCCGATCTCGTGCGCAGCGTATGCGGCGTGCGGCTCGCGAAGTCGCAGACCGTAAGCGATTGGTCGGCGCGCCCGTTCTCGGCGCGGCAGATCGAATATCTCGTCGGCGACGTCGGTTATCTGTTGCCGGCGTACGACGTGCTGTGCCCGCGGCTCGAGAAGAAGGGCCGCTACGAGTGGGTGTACGAGGAGTGTGCCGAGCTGGGCGACATCGAGCGCTATCGGATGGACGAGCGGCGCGCGTATCTGCGCATTCCCGGCGCGATGCGAATGAATCGCCGCGAGCTCGGAATCCTCAACGAGTTGGTGAAGCTGCGCGACGCGACGGCGCGCGCGCGCGATCTGCCCGTACGCTACGTCCTGCCCGACGACGTCGTCGCGGGGCTTGCCGTGCTCAAGCCCACCAAGCCCGACGAGCTCTCGCAGCTGCGGCGTCTCGACGGATCGATGAAACGCCAGCTCGGCGCGGCAATTCTCGATGCGGTCGCGCGCGGCCTCGCTCTCGACGAGTCCGACCTTCCGCAGCGGCCAGCGCGGCCCACCGCGCCGGCGCGCGACGCTCTTGTAGCTTACTTGGGCGCCGCGATCACCGAGATCGCGCGCGAAGCCGAGCTGCCGCCGAGCCTCCTCGTTCCGCGCGCGGCGCTCGAACGGCTCGCGCGCGAGATTCCGCGCGACCGCGCGGAGTTCGAGCGCGCGCTCGCGCTGCAGCCGTGGAGGCTCGCGCTGGTGGCCGAGCCGCTCTGGCGGCTCTGCTCGGGGACGGCCGCGCTGAAGATCGAAGGCTACGAACAGGGCGATCCGAAAGTACGATTATCCGATGAATCGTCATCCGAATAGCTTCGGAGCGCTCGACACGCTGCGCGCCGGGGATCGTGCCTACACATATTTTCGGCTCGAGGCGCTCGAGCGCGCAGGATTTTCGGACCTGTCGCGTCTTCCGTTCTCGCTGAAGATCCTGCTCGAGAATCTCCTGCGCTACGAAGACGGTCGCGTCGTGCGCGGGGAGGACGTCGAGGTGTTGGCGCGCTGGACGAAACACGGTGCCGCAGAGCGCGAGATCGCGTTCACGCCCGCGCGCGTGCTGCTGCAAGATTTCACCGGCGTGCCGTGCATCGTCGATCTGGCGGCGATGCGCGACGCGATGGCCGCGATGGGCGGCGATGCGACGGCGATCAATCCGCTGCAGCCGGTCGAGCTCGTGATCGATCATTCGGTGCAGGCGGATTACTTCGGCTCGCGCGATGCGCTCGCAAAGAACACCGATTTGGAGTTCGAGCGGAACCGCGAGCGCTACGCGTTCCTCAAATGGGGGCAGGCGGCGCTCTCGAACCTACGCGTCGTGCCGCCCGGAACCGGGATCGTGCACCAGGTCAACATCGAGTATCTCGCGCGCGTCGTGTTCCCCGGTGCCGCTGGAGGTGACGGTCAGCTCGCCTATCCTGACACCGCTGTCGGCACGGACTCGCACACGACGATGGTCAACGGCCTGGGCGTGCTCGCGTGGGGCGTCGGCGGCATCGAGGCGGAGGCCGCGATGCTCGGCCAGCCGGTGACGATGCTCATCCCTGAGGTCGTCGGCTTTCGTTTGAGTGGCGCTTTGCGGGAGGGCGTGACGGCGACCGATCTCGTGCTGACCGTAGCTGAGATCCTGCGGCGCAAGGGTGTCGTCGGCAAGTTCGTCGAGTTTTTCGGCGCGGGGCTCTCGGCGCTGCCCGTCGTCGACCGCACGACGATCAGCAACATGTCGCCGGAGTTCGGATCGACCGTCGCGATCTTCCCGATCGACGATCGGACGTTGGAGTATCTGCGGCTTACCGGGCGCCCGCGCGCACACGTCGAGCTCGTCGAGGCGTATGCGAAGGAACAGAGCCTCTTCCGCAGCGACGATTCCGCCGATCCGAAGTTTGCCGACACGCTAGCGTTGGATCTTGCGAGCGTCGAGCCCAGCCTCGCCGGGCCGCGGCGTCCTCAGGACCGCGTTCCGCTGCACGACGTCAAGCGCTCCTTCCTCGGCGCGCTCGGTGAGTGGTCTGCCGCGCGGGAGCGTACGAACGGCGCCGTAGCGCGCTTCGAAGACGAGGGCGGCGGTGCGACGATGACGATCTCGCAGACCGCAGAGGACGTCGACGACGGCTCCGTGGTGATCGCGGCGATCACGAGCTGCACGAACACATCGAACCCATCGGTTCTCATCGGCGCGGGGCTGCTGGCTCGCAATGCCGTCGAGCGGGGACTGCGGACGCAGCCGTGGGTGAAGACGTCGCTCGCGCCGGGCTCGAAAGTCGTGACGGACTACTTGGCCAAGGCCGGTCTGCAGGAGTATCTCGATCGGCTCGGCTTCAACCTCGTCGGCTACGGCTGCACGACGTGCATCGGAAACTCGGGCCCGCTGCCGACGAACGTCGCGGAGGCCGTCGCCGATCGCGACCTCATCGTCGCGGCCGTGCTATCCGGCAACCGCAACTTCGAGGGGCGCATCCACCCGCAGGTTCGCGCGAACTATTTGGCGTCGCCGCCGCTCGTCGTCGCGTACGCGCTCGCTGGACGCATGGACGTCGACATGACGACGGAGCCGATCGGCACCGGCAGCGATGGACGGCCGGTGTGGCTGAAGGACCTCTGGCCGAGTAATGACCGCATTGCGGCAACGATGGCGAGCTGCATCAGCGACGAGATGTTTGCGCGTGAGTACGCCGACGTCTTCAAGGGCGACGAGAACTGGAGCGCGCTGAGCGTCGCTCCGAGCGAGCGCTACGCGTGGGATCCCAAGTCGGAGTACGTCAAGGAGCCGCCGTACTTCCACGGGATGCCGGCGCAGCCGGCGCCGCCGCACGACGTGCACGGCGCGCGCGTCATCGCAGTGCTCGGCGACTCCGTCACGACCGATCACATCTCGCCCGCGGGCAGCATCGCGAAAAACAGCCCAGCCGGCCGTTATCTGATGGAGCACGGCATCGAGCCGGGGGACTTCAACTCCTACGGCGCGCGCCGCGGCAATCACGAGGTGATGGTGCGGGGAACGTTCGCCAACGTGCGCCTGCGCAACGCGCTCGTGCCGGGCGTCGAGGGCGGCGTGACGCGCTATCTGCCGACGGACGAACAGCTATCGATCTTCGACGCCGCGATAAAGTACCGCGCCGACGGAACGCCGCTGATCGTGCTCGCGGGAAAGGAGTACGGCGCGGGCTCGTCGCGCGATTGGGCCGCAAAGGGCCCGTACCTGCTCGGCATCAAGGCCGTGATCGCCGAGTCGTTCGAGCGCATTCATCGCAGCAACCTCATCGGCATGGGCGTGCTGCCGCTGGAATATCTCGACGGCGCGGACCTCTCGACGTTCGGCCTGACAGGCGAGGAGATCTACGACGTCACCGGCATCGCCGAGGGCATCACGCCGCACATGCGCGTCCGCGTGAGGGCGACCGATCCCGCGACCGGCCGCGGCATCAAGTTCGAGGCGCGCGTCCGCATCGACACGCCGAACGAGGCCGAATACTATCGGCACGGCGGCATCCTGCAATACGTCCTCCGCTCTCTCTCAGTGTCACCCTGAGCCTGTGGAAGGGTGACTGGAGGCAACCCTACTTTTTCTGGTGGATCGCGAAGTTGTTGCCTTCGGGGTCCTGACACCAGGCAATGCGGCACACCGGCGTTTCTAGGATGCCGTTGGTGTAGAAGTGGACGCCGGCGTCGCGCAGGCGCTGCGCGGCCGCCTCGATGTCGCTGACGGCGAAGATCGTTCCGCCGCACGGGTACCAGCTGTCGTCCGGCATCTTGAAGATGCCGAAGATGCTGCCGTCGCCGAGCTCGAATTCGGTGCCGTGCGCCCACGTCGCGTCCGGGCTCGGACGCAGTCCGACCACGTCGCGATAAAACGAAAGCGCCCGGTCGAGATCCTTGGCGAGATAGTGGTGCGCGTCGATTCCGGTCGTAGTCATGCAGCGATCCTAACGCCGAATACTTGACATTAGCTGTCATATTTGGTGAGTTTGATTGAGTCGTGAAGGCCGATCGGCTGATCTCGCTCCTCTTGCTCTTGCAGTCGCGCCGGCAGTGCTCGGCGCGGGTTTTAGCCGAGCGTCTCGAGGTCTCCGAGCGGACGATCTATCGCGACGTCGAGGCGCTCGGCGCGGCGGGCGTTCCGGTGTATGCGGAGCGCGGATCGGCGGGCGGCATCGTGCTCGCCGACGGCTATCGCCGGGCGCTCACGCAGTTTAGCGAAGACGAGATTCGCTCGCTGTTCGTGTCGGGCGCGAGCCCGCTCGCGGATCTCGGCCTCGAGCGCGGCTTGGACCGCGCGCTTGAAAAACTGCACGGCGGACTCGCGGACGTGCAGCGGCGCGCGGCGGAGAAGTCGCGTGCGCGGATCCACGTCGATCAGCGGCGCTGGAATCAGCCCGAGCCGCCGCGGGCAATCCTCACGGCGCTGCGGCGCGCGGTCTGGGACGATCGCCGCGTGCGCATTCGCTACGAAGACCGCAACCGCGCGTCCTCGACGCGCACCGTCGACCCCCTGGGACTGGTTTCCAAGGCAGGAGTGTGGTACCTCATCGCGCGCCACGGCGAGGAGCTGCGCAGTTTTCGGGTGGATCGCATCCGAAGCGCGGAAGAGCTGGGGCAGCGTTTCGAGCGGCCGGCGGCGTTCGATCTCGAGCGTTACTGGCACGAGTCGTCGGCGCGCTTCACGGAGGTCTCGCGCAGCACCGACTGCGTCGTGCTCCTGCGGACGCGCGGCGACGCGCTCGAACGGTTGAGCGCATACTGGCCCGCGGAGCTCGTGTCGCACGACAAAGCGGGCGCGCTGCTGCGAGTGACGTTTCCGGGCTGGGAGATCGCCGTTTTTCAACTGGTTGCCTGGTCCGACGTCGCGACCCTCGTCGAGCCCGACGAGCTGCGCGAGGCGCTCGTGACGCGGGCGCGAAGAACGCTCGATCGATATGCCCAACATTGACGCGACGCTCTTGCTCTGCGACGCCGCGCAAGTCACGCCGGACGGCAAGTTGCACGCGCTCGGCATCGGTTGGACGAACACCGCGAGCCCCGTGACCGCGCCATCGGCCGTCGCGTTCATCTTGCACGTGCCCTGGAGTGAAACGAACCGCAAGATCAAATGCACGCTCGACCTGCTGGACGCCGACGGCAAGCCGGTCGTGCTGCAGACGGGCCCCGAGAGCGCGACCGCGATCCGCATGGAGCAAGAGATCGAAGTCGGCCGTCCTCCCGGGACCAAGCCGGGCTCGTCGATCAACGCGCCGTTTGCGATGATGATCTCTCCGATGCCGCTCGGTCCCGATCGAACGTTCGTCTGGGTCCTGCGCGTCGGCGATCGCGAATGGCGGGCGGCGTTCACGACCAGGCCGCTGCAGCCGCAGGGCTAGGGCGCTAGTCTTTCACCTTGCGCTGGTGGATGATGATCGAGTTGCCCTCGGGGTCCGCGCCGAACGACATGAGGCACACGGGCGATTCCATCACGTCGCTGAGCTGCAGCCCGCGCTTGCGGTAGTGTTCGACGGCCGCCCGCGCGTCGTCGACGGCGAACATGATCGCGCCGCCCGTTTCGCCGTCGTCGGGCTTCCACACGCCGAACGTAGAGCCGTCCGGCAACGTGAACTCGGCGCCGCGCCCCTGGTCGTCGATGGCGGTCGGAGTCATTCCCATTACGTCGCGATAGAACGCGACTGCTTTCTCGGGGTCGCGTACGAGGTACGCGGTGAGATCGATTCCTTTGATGCTGCTCATAGGACGAGCGTATGCGCCATACATGACATCCACTGTCATATATGGAAATCCGGATCATGAACAAGGCGCGATTCGAGGCGTTCTCCGATGGGGTGTTCGCGTTCGCGATCACGCTGCTGGCGCTCGGCTTCGTCCTGCCGAAGCTGCACGAGCCTTCGAATCGGGTACTTGCCTCCGCCCTGCTGGGCCTCTGGCCGAGCCTCATCGCGTACGCGCTGAGTTTCGCGGTAATCGGGCTGATGTGGCAGAATCATCATGCGCTCTTCCGTCTCGTGCGCACGGTCGACCGCAAGACGGTGTTCTGGAACCTCTTGCTGCTGGCGGCGACGGTCTTAATCCCGTTTGCGACGACGACGCTCGGCTCGTACCCCACGTATTCGGCGTCCACGTTCCTATATGGCGTCGTGCTCTCGACCTGCGCCGCGTTCTACAATTTGATGCTCCTGCATCTCGTACGCTCCAAGGCGTTCGCACAGGAGGTCGACGACGCGACGATCGCCTTCACGGTGCGCGGCTACCGAACGGGGCTGATCGTGTACGCGGGCGCGACGCTCATCGCGCTCGTGCTGCCCGTCGTGAGCTTCGGGCTCTACTTGGCCGTCGTGGTCTATTTCCTCATCCCGCGCGGGGCCGATTCGGACGTATCGCTGAGCGCGCGCCGTTGGTAGCTCACTTCCAGCGGTCGGCCGGCGCCGTCACGTAATTCTTCCAGATGTAGCCCCACGGGAGAACGAGCGGCACGACGACCACTCCGAAGAAGATCGAGAACGCGTTGTCGGCGGTGTCGGGGTCGAGGCGGTGCCCCATCCAGAGCGGCAGCCAGATCGCGAGCACCCAGAGCAGTTTCCAGGCGAACTCGAAGATCAGCAGCGGCAGCATCCGGACCGGATAGCGGACTCCCACGAGCGCGAGCGCCGTGAGCGCTCCGAGGAAACTCATGCCGACCCCGTGCCAGAAATCCCAGGGCCTGGTGTGGTGCAGGATGGCCGGCCACGTCTGGATGCCCTGGGCCAGGCCGATGAGCAGATAGAGCGCGCGCAGCAGGTAGAGCCGGATGAGCGACACGTCGGGGGATCGCAGAATGCCGATCATATCGTAACTACCAGGCGCGGCGCGCCGCTGTTTCGCGAGGTGCGGGTTTCCGACATACGCGCGACCGGCGCGAACGGCTACTATGACGGCAGGAGGACCTTACCGATGACCCTACGGACCGTCGCTGTCATTCTGTTCGCTGCCGCGCTTGCCGGGTGCTCCGGCGCTTCGTGGGCGCCGCCTGCGCCGCCGGCCGCCGGCGCGAGCGTCGCTCCGGGGGCGGCTCTCGCTCCGCCTGCCGCGCTACAGCCCGATAGGAAGAAACATCACTACGTCTACTGGACGCTCTTCGCGAGCTGCAACTATCCGCAAGTCCAGTTTGCGAAAGTGCCGCTAAAGACAACGTCCAACCAAACGAGCTACTATTGCAGCAAAGAAAACGGGCTCGGCTACACGAGCGGCCTCGGCGTCGACTCGAAGGGGCGCCTGTGGGTGATCAGCTTCAACGGAAAATACGGCTCCAAGCCGTCGAAGGTCGAGGTATTCAAGCTGCCGCTGCGGGCGTCGTCGGTCCCGGAGTACACGTTCGTTCTTTCCGGCAGCAACGGGTGCAATGCGCTCGCTTTCGACCCGTCGGGTAATCTTTGGGTGAGCTCGCCGGGGAACGGGAGTGTCTTGGAATACAAAGGTCCCTTCACGAAGAGTGGAACGCTCAATCCTGCCCTGACGGTCGGTGTGCCGAGCGGATACGAATTGTACGGCTTGACGTTCGACAAGTCCGGCGACCTGTTTGCTTCCAATTTCAAAAGCACCGGCACGGACTCGATCGGAGTTCTCGCGCCGCCGTACACCGGCAACCCCTATTTCTTGAACGGCCTGACGGCGCCGGGTGGCCTGGCCTTCGATAAACACGGCAACCTCTACGCGTCCAGCAATGCGTCCTCGGTGGCGGTGGTTCGCTACGACAGCAACGATCTCAAAAGCGGTGACACGCCGAGCATCGTCGATACGACCGGCATTCCGGCATCGACATACGAAGCGGCGTTTGCCTTTACGGCGCAGGGCGATCTCTATGCGGCTAACTGCGGCAACGGCTCCAGCGCCGGCGTCGACGTTTGGCCATTGAGCAAGAAGCCGTTCAGCTCGAGCCTAGCACCATCGGTGCTGTACACGAACTCCGACATTACGCAGGCCGGCTGCGCCTGGGGCATCGCGATCAAGTGAGCGGGGCATCTCACAGTAGGGCCGATCATTGAAGGAGCGTTACGAGGTCTGAGTAAGCCGATAGCGCAGCGTCAGCGGTAAATACGTTGGCGGGCTCACACAAAGCCTGAGCAACCAAGAGTCGATCAAACGGATCGCGATGATGCAGCGGCTATGCGGCGCAACTAGGACTTGATCGCGCACAAGTTCCTTTCCATTGCTCCCATTGCGTCAGAGTAGAACGCGCCTGAAGTCGGCGAGCAGCGCGGCGACGTAGGTCAGGAAGCGCGCCGCGCCGGCGCCGTCGACGACTCGGTGGTCGTAGCTCACGCTGATCGGCAGCATGAGCCGCGGGACGAAGGTCTCGCCGTCCCAGATCGGCTTCATCGCGGTGCGCGTGGCGCCGAGGATCGCGACCTCGGGTGCGTTGACGATCTGCGTGAACGCCGTGCCGCCGATACCGCCGATGGACGAGATGGTGAACGTGCCGCCCTGCATGTCTTGCAGCGGCAGCTTGCCGTCGCGCGCCTTCGCGGCCAGCGCGCCGGTCTCGGCGGCGATCTCGAACAGACCCTTGCGGTCCGCGTCTTTGATCACCGGCACCACGAGGCCGTCCGGCGTATCGGCCGCGAAGCCGATGTTGTAGTAGCGCTTGAGCACGAGCTCGCCTGCATCGAGCGACGCGTTGAACTCGGGATAGCGTTGCAGCGCCGCGACGGCGGCCTTCACCAAGAACGCCAGCATCGTGAGCTTCGGTCGTGACTCGGGCGTGCGCTCGGCGTTGACCTCGTTGCGAAACGCGTCGAGCGACGTCACGTCGGCCTCGTCGTAGTTGGTGATGTGCGGGATCTGCAGCCAGTTGCGGTGCAGGTTCGGGCCGGAAAACTTCTTGATGCGCGAGAGCGGGAGGCGCTCGATCGTGCCGTACTGCGCGAAGTCCACCTTCGGCCACGCGGGGAGTCCACCGAACGTCGGTGCGCCTGCGCCGCCGCCGCGCTCCAGCGCGCCTTTCACGAAGCCCTGCACGTCCTCGCGCGTGATGCGTCCGTTCGGGCCGCTGCCGCGTAGGTTAGCGAGATCGACGCCGAGCTCGCGCGCAAAGCGGCGAATCGCTGGGCCGGCGTGCACCGGGCCATTGCGCGCCGGCTCCTCGGCGGCGGGCGCGGGCGGCGGCGCGGGCGCGGAAGCGGAAGCCGGGGCGGGCGCGGAAGCAGGTTGCGGCGTCGGGGCCGGCGCAGCCTGCGCGGCCGGCGCGCTGTCGGTGCTCAGCGTCAGAATCGGCGCGCCTTCGGAGACTTTGTCGCCGACCTTCACCCTCACGTCTCCGACGACGCCGTCGCTGTCCGCCGGCACCTCCATGGAAGCCTTCTCGCTTTCGAGCGTGATCAGCGAGTCGTTCTTCTTGACGCGATCGCCGCTCTTGACCAGCACCTCGATCACCGGCACGTCCTTGAAATCGCCGATGTCGGGAACGCGCACCTCGATCGTTTCGCTCATGTCCTCACACGCTGATGGGATTCGGCTTGTTGGGGTCGATGTGGTACCTCTCCAGCGCCTTGGCGACGGTCACTTGCGGCACCTTGCCCTCCTCGGCCAGCGCGCGTAGCGCGGTGACCGCCACGAAGTGGCGATCGACCTCGAAAAATTCGCGCAGCTTGCGCCGGAAGTCGCTGCGCCCATAGCCGTCCGTCCCGAGCGCTACGTAACGACGTCCAACAAACGGGTGAATCTGTTCTGCGAAGGTCCGAATGTAATCCGTGGCGGCGACGCCCGGGCCCGAGCGGTCGTTCAGGCACTGCTCGACGTGCGAGAGCCGCGGCTTCTCTTGTGGGTGCAGCAGATTCCAGCGGCGCGCCGCTACGCCGCCGCGCTGCAGCTCGTTGAAGCTGGTGACGCTCCACACGTCGCTCGTAACGTTCCACTCGTCGGCGAGCAGGTCGGCGGCGGCGATCACCTCGCGCAGGATCGCGCCCGAGCCGAAGAGCTGCACGCGCGGAGCTTTGCCCTTGATCGGCCCCGAATCGCGCAGCAGATACATGCCGCGCAGGATCCCATCCCGAGCGTCGGCCGGGATCGCGGGATGCTGATAGTTCTCGTTCATTAGCGTGATGTAGTAGTAGACGTCTTCTTGATCGGCGAGCATCCGGCGCAGCCCGTCCTGGATGATGACCGCGAGCTCGTACGCGAAGGTGGGATCGTAGCTGACGCAGTTCGGGACGAACGACGCCGCGACTTGGCTGCTCCCGTCCTCGTGCTGCAGGCCCTCGCCGTTGAGCGTCGTGCGCCCGGACGTCGCCCCGAGGAGGAAACCGCGCGTGCGGCTATCGCCGGCCGCCCACGTGAGATCGCCGACGCGCTGAAAGCCGAACATCGAGTAGAAGATGTAGAACGGAATCATCGGCAGGTTGTGGTTGGAGTACGAGGTTCCCGCCGCGATCCACGACGAGAGCGCTCCCGCCTCGTTGATGCCCTCCTGCAGAATCTGGCCGAGCTTGTCTTCGCGATACCACATCAGTTGCTCGGCGTCTTGCGGGTGATAGAGCTGACCGACCGACGAGTAGATGCCCAGCTGGCGGAACATGCCCTCCATGCCGAACGTACGCGACTCGTCGGCGACGATCGGCACGACCCGCGGGCCGATTTCCTTGTCGCGCGCGATCGTGTTGAGGATCCGCACGAAGGCCATCGTCGTCGAGACGTGCCGATCGCCCGTTCCCTGCAGCTGCGTCTCGAACGCGGAGAGCTCCGGCACGGTCAGCGAGGCCGACTTGCGACGCCGTTGCGGGACGCTGCCCAGCGCGGCCATTCGCTCGCGCAGGTAGCGCATTTCCTCGGAATCTTCCGGCGGCTTGTGGAACGGGATCTTCTCGCCGGAGAGCTGATCGTCGGTGATCGGCAGGTCGAAGCGATCGCGGAACGTGCGCATCGCCTCGATCTCCATCTTTTTTGCCTGGTGCGCGATGTTCTGCGCCTCGCCCGCCTCACCCATGCCGTAGCCCTTGATCGTCTTTGCGAGCACGACCGTCGGCGCGCCGCGATGCTCGCATGCGGCCTTATACGCGGCGTACACCTTGACCGAGTCGTGCCCGCCGCGCTGCAGATTCCAAATCGCTTCGTCAGTCCAGTCCTCCACCAGCGCCTTCGTCTCGGGATAACGCCCGAAGAACTCGTCGCGCACGTACTTGCCGTTGCGCGACTTGAACGTCTGATAGTCGCCGTCGACGCACTCGTTCATCAGCTGCACGAGGCGGGGGCCCGCGTCGCTTCCGAGCAGCGGATCCCAGCGGCTTCCCCAGATCACCTTGATGACGTTCCAGCCGGCGCCCTTGAAGACGCCCTCGAGCTCCTGAATGATCTTGCCGTTGCCGCGTACCGGACCGTCGAGACGCTGGAGGTTGGCATTTACCACCCAGATCAGGTCGTCGAGCTTCTCGCGGCCGGCGAGTGAGATCGCGCCGAGGGACTCCGGCTCGTCCATCTCGCCGTCGCCGACGAACGCCCACACTTTGCGCCCGGTCGCGTCGCGCAGCCCGCGGTCGTGCAGATACCGCATGAAGCGCGCCTGATAGATCGACATGATCGGGCCGAGTCCCATCGACACGGTCGGGAACTGCCAGAACTCCGGCATCAACCACGGATGCGGATACGACGAGAGGCCGCGGCCCCCGACCTCTTGACGGAAGTTTTCGAGCTGACCTTCGGTGATGCGACCCTCGAGAAACGCGCGCGCGTAGACTCCGGGCGAGGAGTGCCCCTGAAAGAAGACGAGATCGCCGCCAAACGCGTCGCTCGGCGCGCGGAAGAAATGATTGAAGCCGACGTCGTACAGCGTCGCCGCGGAGGCGAAGCTCGCGACGTGACCGCCAAGCTCCGAGCTGACCTTGTTCGCGCGTACCACGGTCGCGAGCGCGTTCCAGCGGAGGTAATGACGCAGCCGCGCTTCGAGCTCGCGGTCGCCGGGCATGTCCGGCTGCTGGTCGGCGGGGATCGTGTTGACGTACGGTGTCTGCTGCCCGAGCGAGACGTGCGCGCCGCTGCGCTGTGCCTCGTCGACGAGTCGCGCGATCAGCTCGCGCGCGCGCTCCGGGCCCTCGATCTCGATGACGCCGCGAAGCGCCTCGAGCCATTCGCTGGTCTCTTGAGGATCGGGATCGGTCGTGAGGGTGGTGCTCATCAGGACCCTCCTGTTTTGAGTCCGCCACGCATATCTCATCCAAATGGACCAATCCAATCGCTAGCCTGGTTGGTTCCAAGTTTCTAAGCGGAGTCGAAGGACCAAGAAAGTATAATCCTTGGCAGCGGGAGCTCGCGGCACGCGGGCTGAGAGGGCTTCGCCGACCGCAATGAACCTGATCCGGATAATGCCGGCGTAGGGAGGTGCAAATGAAAGTTTACGTTAGCGGATCGGATCCGTCGATTCGCGTTCCGCGCCGCGCAATTGCGCTGACGGACGGCACGATTCACACGCTCTACGACACCAGCGGCGTGTACACCGATCCCGACGCCACGACCGATTTTCGCCGCGGCTTGCCGCCGCTGCGCGACGCGTGGATCGAGGCGCGCGGCGACACGGTGCGCCTCGAGCGCCCGTCGTCGATCTATCGGCGCGGGCGCGATGCGATGCCGGAGCTCGGCGCGCTGCGCTTCCCGTCGCCGCGTCCGCCGCGCAAGGCGAAGCCGGGCGCCAACGTGACGCAGATGCACTACGCGCGGCGCGGCGAGATCACGCCGGAGATGGAGTTCGTCGCGCTGCGCGAGAACGTCGCAGTTCAGTTCGTGCGCGACGAGATCGCGTGCGGCCGCGCGATACTTCCCGCGAACGTCAATCATCCCGAGAGCGAGCCGATGATCATCGGCCGCAACTTCCTGGTCAAGATCAACGCGAACATCGGCAACTCCGCCGTCACGTCGTCGATCGACGAAGAGGTCGAAAAGATGACCTGGGCGACGCGCTGGGGCGGCGACACGGTCATGGACCTCTCTACGGGGAAGAACATCCACGAGACGCGCGAGTGGATCTTGCGCAACTCGCCGGTGCCGATCGGCACGGTTCCGATCTATCAGGCGCTGGAGAAGGTCGATGGCAAGGCGGAGGAGCTCACGTGGGAGCTCTTCCGCGACACGCTGATCGAGCAGGCCGAGCAGGGCGTGGACTATTTCACGATTCACGCCGGCGTGCTGTTGCGCTACGTTCCGCTCACGGCAAACCGCATCACCGGCATCGTTTCGCGGGGCGGATCGATCCTCGCCAAGTGGTGCCTCGCGCATCACCGCGAGAACTTCCTATACGACAACTTCGAAGAGATCTGCGAGATCATGAGGGCCTACGACGTCGCGTTCTCGCTCGGTGACGGTCTGCGCCCAGGCTGCACCGCCGACGCCAACGACGCGGCGCAATTCGCGGAGCTCGAGACGCTGGGCGAGCTGACGGACGTCGCCTGGAAGCACGACGTCCAGGTGATGATTGAAGGGCCCGGGCACGTGCCGATGCACCTGATCGAGGAGAACATGCGTAAGCAGCTCGAGGTCTGCAAGGAAGCTCCGTTCTACACGCTGGGCCCGCTCGTAACCGACGTCGCGCCCGGCTATGATCACATCACGAGCGCGATCGGCGCCGCGATGATCGGCTGGTACGGCACGGCGATGCTCTGCTACGTGACCCCGAAAGAGCACCTCGGGCTGCCGAACAAGAAGGACGTGAAGGACGGCGTGATTGCGTACAAGATCGCCGCGCACGCCGCCGATCTCGCCAAGGGACACGCGGGCGCCGCGCACTGGGACGACGTGCTCTCGAAGGCGCGCTTCGAGTTCCGCTGGCAGGATCAATTCGATCTCTCGCTCGACCCCGACACGGCACGCGAGTTCCACGACGAGACACTGCCCGCACCGGGCGCCAAGGTCGCGCACTTCTGTTCGATGTGCGGGCCGCACTTCTGCTCCATGAAAATCACGCAAGAGGTGCGCGAATACGCGGAGCGCGGCATGGCCCAGAAGTCCCGCGAGTTCGTCGAGGCCGGCGGCGATGTCTACGTCCCGGTGTCTCCCTGACAAGAGTATGCGCGGTGCTGTTCGATCGCGACGAGACGATCGTCGTTGACGTGCCATTCAACGGCGATCCCGCCAAGGTGGTTCCCGCGCCGAACGCGCGCGAGCTGCTCGACCGGCTGCGCGCGGCGGGGTTGCCGCTCGCGGTGGTCAGCAATCAAAGCGGGATCGGGCGCGGCCTTCTCACCATCGAACAGGTGGACGCCGTCAACCGCAAGATCGGCGAGCTGCTGGGCCCGTTCGCGGGATTCTTCGTCTGTCCGCACGCGCCCGACGACGCGTGCGAGTGCCGTAAGCCCAAGCCGAAATTGATTCTCGACGCGGCGCGCGCGCTCGGCGTCCGTCCTGCGTGCTGCGTCGTCGTCGGCGACCGGGACAGCGACGTCGAGGCCGCGCGCAGCGCCGGCGCGATCCCGCTAAAGGTGGACGGGCCTCACGGTCTCGCCGACGCCGTCGAAGCTATTCTCTCGATGTCACCCTGAGCAAGCGCTACTTAAGACGCGAAGAAACCCGTAGCTCCCGCAGCGAGGCGTGCGACGAGCGTCCGAGTCGTGGGGCTACGAGCTCCCTTCGGTATCGCTTTACGGGTGTTCGTCGCCGTTGAGCCAGTAGTCGATGTCGAGGCCGTGCGCGGGCCACTGGTCGTAGGCGCTCGCGGGGAGGCGGACATTGCGCGATAGGCGCGCCCACGTGTCGACGACGCGCACGACGTAGTTCTCGGTCTCGTCGTACGGCGGGATGCCGCCGTACTCGCTGACGGCCCTCGGTCCGGCGTTATACGCGGCGAAAACGAGGTCGGGATGCCTCGATCCGAAGCGCTGCATGAGGCCGCGCAGGTAGCGCGCGGCGCCGTAGAGGTTCTGGCTCGGGTCGCGCGGGTTCACCTTCAGCAGCGCCGCGGTGCCCGGCATCAGCTGGCCGAGGCCGATCGCGCCTGCGGGAGAGACCGCGTGCGTGCGCCAGGCCGATTCGACCGCGACGATCGCCACGAGCATGTTCGCATCGAGGCGCCAGCGCTCGGCATTGACGAGAACGCGTCGCGCGAGGCTGCGGCTCTGCCATCCCGGCAGCTGTGGATTGATGTGCCGCAGCACGCGGGCGTACACGTCGATTGCGACAGGAGTCGCAGGGACCGCGCGATGAGCGGCTTGCGCGGGTGCGCACGTAAAGAGAAGCGAGCACAATGGAACGATCGCTGTCGCCAGGAGGCTGGCGATGGTCCTTCGCATTATGGGGCCGGTGGGTTCGAGCCGCGCGTCCGGCGCGCCTTCCGGGGAGGGGCCTCCCCGTCCGGGTTCCTCGCGGCGCCGCTGGGCGATCGTCATCGCCGTCGTCGTTTTCGTCGTGATGTGCGGTATGATCGCTTGGTCGCAATGGTACGCGATTCATGTAAACGTTCCGATGTATGAGTCACGCCACCACACCGCGACACGCTGACCGCATGGTTTGATAGTTCTTTGAATGGGCGCGCGCAGGATAGTGCGGCGCGCGCCACTACTGCGTTGATTCATGGAGGTTTATCCGTTGTTACGACGCGTTGCGCCGCTGCTGCCGCTCATGGCTTTCATGTTTTGCACCGCGACGCACGCGCGCGCGGCGGTCCCCTCGCCGTCGCCCGGGCCGTCGGTCTCCCCGTCGCCGACTCCGACCCCGTCCCCGGGGCCAGCGTTCGGCAACATGAGCTGGCGCGAGATGGGTCCGGCCCTTACGGGCGGCCGCGTTACGGCGGTGGCCGGCTCCGCGAGCAACCCCAAGCTGTACTATCTCGGCGCCGCCGGCGGCGGCGTCTGGAAGTCGGAGAACTCGGGCCAGACTTGGAACGCCGTGTTCGAGAAGCAGGGCGCCGCGGCGATCGGCGCGGTGACCGTCGATCCCAGCAACAACGACATCGTCTGGGTCGGAACCGGCGAGTCGAACCCGCGCAACGACGTCAGCTACGGCGACGGCGTCTACAAGACGACGGACGGAGGCGACACCTGGACCAACGTGGGGCTGAAAGGCACGAGATACATCTCTCGCATCCTGGTCGACCCTCGCAATCACAACCACGTCATCGTCGGCGCACTCGGCGACGTCTTCGCCGACAGCTCCGAACGCGGAGTTTACGTCACCGACGACGGCGGCCGAACGTGGAGGCAGACGCTCTCGGTGGGGCCCGAGAGTGGCGCGTCCGACCTCGCGATGAACGAGCAGAACCCGAGCGTGGTCTACGCCGGCATTTGGAAGTTCCAGCGCCGTCCGTGGACGTTCGTCAGCGGCGGCACGGAAGACGGCATCTACAAGTCGACCGACGGCGGCGCGACCTGGACCAAACTCGAAGGCCACGGCCTACCGGCGTATCCGATCGGACGCATCGGCCTCGCAGTCGCACCCAGCGACGGCAACCGCGTCTACGCCGTCATCGAATCGAAGGACGGCGTGCTGTGGCGCTCCGACGACGCCGGCGCCAATTGGACGAAGGTCAGCGAAGACACGCAGGTCGACGCGCGTCCCTTCTACTTCTCGCACGTCGCCGTCGATCCGAAGAATCCCAACAAGGTTTACGCAGTCTCGTTCCAAGTCATGCTCAGCACGAACGCCGGCGCGAACTTCAAGGCGATTGCGGATCAGGTCCACTCGGATTTTCACGCGATTTGGATCGCGCCCAACGACCCGACGCGGATCATCCTGGGTAACGACGGGGGCTACGTGCTGAGCCTCGACGGCGGCGAGAACTGGTTCTTCTCCATGAACGTGCCGATCGGTCAGGTGTATCGCGTGGGCTTAGGTTCGGACAACCCGTACACCGTCTGCGGCGGGCTGCAAGACAACAACGGCTGGTGCAGTCCGTCGAACTCGCTCGACCCGTCCGGAATCCAGAATGAAATTTTGGATCAACGTCTCGGGCGGCGATGGCACCTGGGCCGTCCCCGAGCCCGACGATCCAAACTGGATCTGGGCCGACTCGCAAAACGGCTCGCTGACGATCTACAACCGCGTTACGCAAGACCAGTGGTCAGCGCAACCCTATTTGCAGACCGGCGTGGAATCGTGGCAGCTTTCAAAGAGCAAGTATCGCTTCAATTGGGAGTCGCCGATCGCGTTCGCCACGTGGCGCACGGCGAGCGGTAAGGTCATCGGCTGGTTCGGCGGCAACGTCATCTTCCAGACGACCGACCGTGGGAAGACGTGGACGGTGATCAGCCCCGATCTCACGCGCAACTTGAAGCCGCATCAAAACCCGGCTGGTGGTCCTATCGTCAACGACGTCTCGGGAGCCGAGTACACCGACACGATCCTCGACATCGAGGCCTCGCAGCGGGCGCGCGGCGAGATCTGGGTCGGGACCGACGACGGCTTGGTGCAGCTAACCCGCGATTACGGCAAGCACTGGCGCAACGTCACGCCGCCCGGCGCGCCGCAGTACGGCCGCTTCGCCACCGTTGCCCCGTCGACGCTGGTCGACGGCACGACCTACGCAATCGAGGACGACCACGAGATGGGCGACAACGCGCCCTACGTCTGGGTCACGCACGACTTCGGCAAGAGCTGGACAAAGATCGTCAACGGACTCCCACCGGGCGAGTGGGCGCGCGCGGTGCGGCCGGACATCCGCGACCGCAACCTCGTCTACCTCGGCACCGAGGAGGGCATCTGGATCTCATTCGACGGCGGCGCTAACTGGCAGTCGTTCAAGAACGATCTCCCGACCGTTTCGGTTCACGACATCCGCATGCAGCCGCGCGAGGACGATCTCGTGATCGCCACGCACGGGCGCTCCGTCTACGTCATGGACGACGTGGCCCCCATTCAGGATTTGCAGCGCGCCATTGCCGGCAACACGTGGCTGTTCACGCCGCGCACCGCATACGAGTGGACGCTGCACGGCAACGACGAGGGCACCTATACCAACTATGCGGCAGACAATCCGCCCAACGGCGTTATCATCACGTACTATCAGCGCGACGCTCAGAAAGGCGCACCGAAGCTCGAGATCCTCGACGCGCACGGACGCGTGATCCGCAGCGTCGCGGGCACGCACAAAGTCGGCGGCAAGGACGAACCCTACGTTCCCAACAAGGCGGGGCTGAACCGCTACATCTGGGACTTCAACGTCAACGGCCCAGTGAAATGGAACGGCGCCGCGCTCGACTTCCTCAACGGCCCCAACACCGGGCCGGGCGTCGTGCCGGGCGACTACAGCGTACGGATGACGCTCTCTGGCCACACGTACGTGAAGCACTTTCACGTGGCGCCCGATCCGCGCTCGCAGTTCACGCAGGCCGATTACCAGCGCACGTTCGACGCCGCGATGCGCCAGATGGGCTACCTGTCGCAGGTCGACACGATCCTCAACAATCTCGATTCGCTCAAAAAGGCGCTCGACACCGCGGCGGACGCGGCGAAGAAGGCCAATAACTCAGCGCTGACTGCCAAGCTCCAAGACGCGCTGACCGCGCGGCAGACGCTCTTTGAATCCCTCGCCGTAAACGTTCGCGGCGAAGGTACCGAGGACGAGAGCCGGCTGCACGAGGACCTCCTGGGCGCGTATTTCCAGGCGAACGGCCTCATCACGCCGGCGGTCACGGACCTGCTCGCGCGGACCGACGCCGACTATCGTGCGGGGGTCGCTCGCTACAATACGTTCGTGACCAGCGTTCTGCCCGGCACGAACGCGGCGCTGAAGGCGGCCGGCATGAAAGAGCTGCCGGCCATCAAAACAGTCAATGCAACATGATCCTGATATCGTCCATCCTGATCGCGGCGGCCGCTTACGCGAACCTCACTTGGCGTTCGATCGGTCCTGCGGTCTCCGGCGGTCGCGTCGCGTCGGTGGCCGGGACGCCGCAGGACGATCAGCTCTACTATCTGGGCACCGCGGGCGGTGGGGTCTGGCGCTCGATCAACGGCGGAGCGACGTGGGAGCCGGTCTTCGAGAAGCAGTCGGTGTCCGCGGTCGGCGCGGTCGCGATCGATCCGACGAACGAGCGCGTCGTCTGGGCGGGAACGGGCGAAGCAAATCCGCGCAACGACGTCAGCTACGGCGACGGCCTCTATAAGTCGACCGACGCGGGCAAGACGTGGCGGCGCATCGGCCTCGCGGGTGTCTGGAGCATCTCGCGCATCGCGATCGACCCGCGCGACTCGCGTCACGTCGTCGTCGGCGGCTTCGGCGACCCGTTCCGCGACTCGACCGATCGCGGCGTCTACGTCACGTTCGACGGCGGCGCGACGTGGAAGAAGTCACTTTACCTCAGTCCCGCGAGCGGCGCGAGCGACGTCGCGATGGATCCGCGCGACGGCAACGTCGTTTATGCGGGCATGTGGCACTTTCGGCGCGTGCCGTGGACCTTCACGAGCGGCGGCTCCGACGGCGGGCTCTTCAAGTCGATTGACGGTGGGCGCACGTGGAAGAGGCTAGTGGGAAATGGGTTGCCGAGCGGCTACACCGGGCGCATCGGTTTGGCCGTCGCGCCGAGCCGGCCCGATCGCGTCTTTGCGCTGATCGAGGCCAAGGGCGGCATCCTGTGGCGCACGGACGACGCCGGCGCGCACTGGACGATGACGAGCAGCGACACGCTCGTAGATCAACGCCCCTTTTACTTCACGCACATCGCGGTCGATCCGCGCAATCCAAATCACGTCTACGCGGTTTCCGAGATGCTCGCCGAAAGCAAGGACGGCGGCAGGAAGTTCACCGAGATCGCGAAGGACGTGCACGTCGATTACCACGCGATCTGGATCGATCCGACGAACCCGAAGCGGATCATCGTCGGTGAGGACGGCGGCTACGCGCTGACCAACGACCTCGAGCATTGGTCGTTCTCGCGCAATCTGACGATCGGACAGATCTACCACGTCGGCCTCTCGAACGAGAACCCGTATTTCGTCTGCGTCGCGTTTCAAGACAACGGCGGATTCTGCGGCCCGGAGAACTCACTCGACAGTGAGGGCATTCTCGACCGTCACTGGACCGACGTCGTCGGCGGCGACGGCGTCTGGACCGTGCCCGATCCGGTCGACCCGCGCTACGTGTGGGCCGATCTCGAGGACGGCGCGCTGACGCTGTTCGATCGCAAGACCGAGGTCACGCGATTCATCCGCCCGTACGACGCGTTCCCCGGCAGCTTTCTTGGGCCATTCGATCTGAGCTCCGTGCCGTATCGCTTCAACTGGGATTCGCCGATCGCGTTTGCGCCGTGGGACGGGCACCTCGCATGGTTCGGCGGGAACGTGATCTTTCAATCGGCCGATCGCGGCGAAACATGGACGGCGATCAGTCCGGACCTTACGCGCAACGTCAAGTCGCACCAGGTCCCTTCCGGCGGACCGCTCGCAAAGGACGTATCGGGCGCCGAGTATTCGGACACGATCCTGTACATCGAAGGCTCGCAAATCGACCGCGGCGAGATCTGGGCCGGTACCGACGACGGCTACGCGCAGATGACGCGCGATTCCGGCGCGCACTGGCGCAACGTCACGCCGCCGGGAACGCCCGAGTACGCGCGCATCGAGACGACGGCGCCGTCGCAGCTGATCGCGGGCACGGCGTACGTGGTCGCCGACAACCACCGGATGGGCGACTACGCGCCGTACGCCTTCGTCACGCACGACTACGGCGCGACCTGGGCGAAGATCACGAGCGGCCTGCCGCCCAACCAGTACGTGCGGACGATTCGCCCCGACACGCGCAATCCGAACATGCTGTACGCCGGGACGGAGAACGGCCTCTGGATCTCGTTCGACGGCGGATCGAGCTGGCAGAACTTCCGAATCAACCTTCCGGCCGTCTCGGTGCGCGACATCCGCATCCAGCCGGCTTTCAACGACCTCGTGATCGCGACGCACGGCCGCGACACGTGGATCCTGGACGACCTGACTTCAATTCAACAGCTCGGCAACGCGGTGCGCGCGGGGACGATGCTCTACACGCCGCGGACGTCGTACGAATACCACTACCACTCGAACGACCTCGGCAACTACACGCGCTTTGCGGGCGACAATCCGCCGAAGGGCGCGATCATCGATTTCTATCAGACGGCGCCGCAGAAGAGCCCGCCCGAGCTTCAGATTCTCGATGCGAGCGGCCGAGTGATCCGCACCGTCAGCGGCACGCATAAGGTCAAGGGCAAAGAGGAGCCGTACGTCTCGAACAAGGCCGGGATCAACCGCTACGTCTGGGACTTCAGCGAAGACGCGCCGGTCAAGTGGTACGGCGCCGCCAAGGAGGACTACCAGGGTCCCAAGAGCGGCCCGATGGTCGTGCCCGGCACGTACACGACGCGACTGACGATCGCCGGCCAAGCCCTCCAGCAAAGCTTCACCGTCGCGGGCGATCCGCGCGATAGCTGGACTGCGCAGCAGTATCGCGCCGGCTACGACTTCGCGCGCAAGTACGCGACGATTTATTCGAAGATCGACGAGGCGCTCAACAACCTCGACGCGATCAAAAAGTCGCTCGACACGGCTGCGGCTGCCGGGAAGAGCGACGCGTCGATCCAGCGCGACGTCGCTTCGGCGCAGCAGCAGTGGAGCGGCGTGTTCGGCGCCTTCACGGCCGACTACAAGAACGACGAGGATTCGATCCAACGCGCCGGCTCGCTGCGCGAGTCGGTTCCGCGCACGGGCTTCCCCGGAGCCCAGCTCCCTCCGACGGCCGAACAGCTCGACTACGGCCGCCGCTTCGAGGACGCGTATTCCGCCGCAGTCGCCAAATACAACGTCTACGTCGCGTCGCTTGCGCCGCTCCAAGCGGAGCTGAAGAAAGCCGGCCTCAAACCGCTCACGGGCGCCAACCCCGTCTCGCCATAACTCCCTGTGTCATCCTGAGCCTGTCGAAGGATGAACTAGGAGTTCAAAAATAAAGAGGCTCCCGCGTGTTGCGAGAGCCTCTCGACGATTACCGACTCGTTATTCGTAGTCGGGGGCCTGGTAATCGTCCGGGAGCGGCCCCATGAAGAACTTCGCCGGTTTGGGTGCGGCTATTTTTACGAAGGGACGCGGTTTTTGATTGAAGTCGAAGCACTCGCTAGCGGGCGAGTTGGCGCGCTTATCCGCCTTTGCCATCTGAGGCAGGCCCCACAGATCCTCCGCAAAGCGCAACACGCTGGCCGTCTCGTACTGCTCGTGCGCGACGAGGCCATGCTTCGCGTACGGTGACATGACGAGCAGCGGAACGCGGAACCCCAGACCATCGTAGTCTTCGTAGGGCGGATCGACGGGATCGTAGAGGCCGCCCCAGTCATCCCACTGCACGAAGATCGCGGTCGAGTCCCAGAACTTGCTCTCGCCAACCGTGTTGACCAGGGCCGCCACCCAGGACGGTCCGTAGCCTCCCGGACAATTCACGTGATCCGAGTCGGCGCAGACGGGCGTGATCCACGTGAAATTCGCGAGCTTGCCGGCGCGCACGTCGCTGATGAATTTCCAGTTGGGCGAGATGACGTCTTTCTTCCAGTCCGGTCCGTAATAGATATGGCGCACGGCTTGATAGCTCGACCAATATGCGCCCGAACCGCTATCCTGGGTGCCGTACTTGCTCGCGTAGAAGCGCCAGGTGAGGCCGGCCTTGTCGAGCTCGTCGCCGAGCGTCGTGTAATCCCAGCACGGCTGTTCGGGAGGCCCGTTCGTCGTGCGCTCCTTCGTGACCGTCGCGATCTCATCGTACTTGCCGCCCGAGCAGCCCCACGCGCCGTACGGCAGATCGACCGACTTATCCGCTTGCGCTGCAATGATGTATTGGTGCGAGACGAAGCTTTCGTCCAGGTGCGACTGGAACATGTGATCGGCCACGACCCACTCGTGAGCCATGTCGAAATAGGGCTTCGACTCGTAGTGCGGCACATAGACGTACTCCGGATCTTTCGGCGGACCACCGAATGAGATTTCCTTATCGAAGCCGTTCATGCGGCAGTGCGTTCCGGGTAGCCCGCTCTTGCCGTCACACGCGGCGAACATCGCCTCCGCGGAATGATCGATCACATAGTACGCGGCGAGGCCTTCGGGCTTCAGGTTGACCCGGCGGTTTTTCGAATCGAGGCCCCACGAGCGGGTCAACGCTCCTGGATAGCCCTGAAAGAGGTCGTTGAAACTTCGGTTCTCTTGAACGATGTAGACAATGTGCTTGATCTTGCCCGCGCCGGTCGCATTGAGTCCCGACAGTGCGACGCTTTGCTGCATGTAGGGCAGCGACCGCATCGAAGACGAGCAGGCTGATATCGAAAGGATAAGTGCGAACGACGCCGCGACATTCACGGCGTATGAATACTTCATGGCGTGGCAGTATGCCACGTCTCGCGAGCGCTCCTTCCACGTTTTGAAACACCGCCGAACAGCCGCTTCATGAAAGCCTCGTGCCGGTACGAGGCGCTTCTGCCGAAGTGCGCGATCGCTAGGTCGAGCGAGGGGACGAGATAGAGCGCTTGCCCTGCCGAGCCGCTCGCGTAGGCGAGGTCCGGAGGCGCGTAGCGAGCGCCGAGCCACCAGCCCAGCCCGTATCGTGCGTTCGCGCGCGAGCCCGCGAAGCACGGCGCGAGCACCGCGCGATTCATTGTTATGAATTTTCCGTATGCGATCCAGCTTTCCGCGCTTAGCGATGCGCCGGTGGGGAGCGGCTGCGTCCCGTCCGGAAGCGTACGCCAGCTTGCAATCTCGACGCCCGCCGGATCAAGCACGCGTTCGCGGAGATACTCGTGCGGCGTCTGCCGGCGACCGGCCAGCTTGCGCGCGAAGAACGCGCCGAAGACTTGCAGCGGAATGCCGCCGTAGGTGAAGCGCGAGCCGGGCTCATGCTTGAGCGGCATCGCGAGGGCACTGTCATAAGCCGGCACGCTCGCGCCGAGCCCGCCGAAGCCGAAGCCCGCCGTCAGTGACAGCAACATGCGCACCGTGACGCGCCGCTTCCAGGGATCCTCCCGCCACACAACGATCGTATCCGCGATCGCTTCGTCGAGCTGCAGCAGCCCGTCGGCGCTTGCGTAGAGCGCCGCGACGCCCCAGAAGCTCTTCGTTCCGCTGTAGAGCGGACGCGGGGTACGCGCGTCAAAACCCTCGCCGTACTCCTGCGCGATCACGTCGTTTCCACGCGCGACGATCATCGCGTGCAGCCCGCGTGCGCGGGCGTATTCGCTTGCAGCCTCGACGTCCAGCGTTTGTGTCACGATGGAAGGAGCGTTCTGACGCGACTCGCAAAAGCGCCTGCATGCGAGCGTACGTTCTGCTCGTCGCTTCGGTCGCAGCGCTCGGCGGACTGTTGTTCGGCTATGACACCGGGGTGATCTCCGGCGCGATCCTCTTCATAACGAAAGACTTCGCGCTGGCGCTGCGCGAGCAGGCTTTCACGATCAGCGTCGTGCTGATCGGCTGCATCGCCGGCTCCGCGGTCGCCGGGACGCTCGCAGATCGAATCGGCCGGCGCTGGACGCTACTGGTCGCGGGCGTCGTCTTCTTCGCCGGCGCGATCGTCTCGGCGTTCACGCCCGACGAGGCGATCCTGCTATGCGGCCGCTTCGTCGTCGGCATCGGCATCGGGTTCAGCTCGGTCGTCGCGCCGCTGTACATCTCGGAGGTCGCACCCGCAAACGTGCGCGGCGCGCTCGTCTCGCTCTATCAGTTCGCGATTACCGTCGGCATCCTCGCGGCGTACCTGGTCGACTACGCGCTCGCTGCGCACGGCCAGTGGCGCTGGATGCTGGGCCTCGCCGTCGTTCCGTCGATCGTGCTCGTCGTCGGGATGCTCGTCATGCCGGAGAGCCCGCGCTATCTCTTCAAGGTGCTGCTCGGCGGCCGCGCGCGCGACGAGCTGGAGCGGATCTACCCGGATCCCGCGGCGCGCGCTCAAGAGGTGGAATCGATCGAGGAGAGCCTGCGCGCCAAGGACCAGGGCTGGGAGGCGCTGCGCGAACCGGCACTCCGCGTCGCGCTGTTCATCGGCATCGGACTCGCCGTGCTGCAGCAGATCACCGGCATCAACACCGTGATCTACTATGGGCCGCAGATCTTTCAGATGGCCGGCATCGGCTCCGCGTCGGCCTCGATCCTAGCGCAGACGCTCGTGGGCTCCGTGAACTGCGGGATGACGCTCATTGCGATCTTCTTCGTCGACAAGCTTGGGCGCAAGCCGTTGCTCTACGCGGGGCTCGCCGGCATGTTCGTCGCGCTCGCGACGCTATCGGCCGCGTTCGCGCAGTCGCACCTCTCGGGCTCACTCGGCGCGATCGCGCTCGGCAGCATGATGCTCTACGTGGGCTGCTTCGCCTTCAGCCTCGGCCCGATCGTCTGGTTGCTGATCTCGGAGATCTTCCCGCTGCGCGCGCGCGGCCTCGGGATGTCGATCTCCACGCTCAGCAACTGGGTCGGCAACTTCCTCGTCTCGCAGTTCTTCCTCACCATGGTCGAACGCCTCGGGCGCTCCGGCACGTTCGCCATCTACGCCGGGCTCTGCATCGTGACGATCGTCTTCGTGCGCGCGATGGTGCCGGAGACGAAGCAGGAGCTGCTGGAGCGCATCCGCGTCCGGGCTTAGATCAATCGATGGCGGCTCGCCTCAGCATCGTCATTCCGGTCTACGACAACTGGTGGCTCACGGCGCGCTGCCTGCGCTCCCTGAACGAGCTGCGCGGCAGGTGTTCGTTCGAGTTCGAAACGATCGTCGTCGACAACGCGTCGCGCGACGAGACGCCGCGGGCGATCGCCGACTTCCCGTGGGTGCGCTACTTCCGGCACGAGCAGAATCGCAACTTCGCCGGCGCGTGCAACGCCGGCGCGCGGCTGGCGCAAGCGCCCGTAACGCTGCTGCTCAACAACGACGCCTATCCGCTCGGCGACCCGCTCACGCCGCTGCTGGCCGCGTTCGAGCGCGACGACGTCGCCATCGCCGGCGGCGCGCTGTTCTTCGAAGACGGCGTCACGCAGGCCGCCGGGCTCGTGCTGCTGCGCAACGCGCACTGGCACTACTACTTTCGCAACCTGCCGGCAACGCTCGAGGAAGTACGGGCCTCGCGCGACGCGCTCGCCGTGTCCGGCGCCGCGATGGCCGTGCGCACGGAATGGTTCGTCGGCGCGGCCGGCTTCGACGAGTCGTTCGTCAACGGCTTCGAAGACGTCGATCTCTGCCTGCGCGCGCGAGAAGGTGGGCGCGCGATTGCGTATGTGGCGGACGCGCGCTTCGCACACTACGAGGCGGCGTCGGCGGGGCGATTCGCGCGCGAGGCCGAGAACGAGCTGCGCTTCTACGCGCGCTGGGCGAGGAGCTTTGCGCCGCTGCCGCGCACCGCGCGCGGCGAGGTCGGCGCGATCGCGCTGCAGCGTTCGCGCGCCCGCGATCCGCTGCTCCAGGCGGCGCTCGCGGATCTCACTGAAGCGCTGCGCGCCTTCGGCCATCCGGTCGTGCGTGGCGCGATTCCGGCATGGCGCCGGCTCGACCGGCGCATTCGTAACGCCGCGACGATCGCGTGGTTTGACGAACTGGAAAAGGCGCCCGGCATCGCGATTGGCGGCAAGTCGCGCTTCGCAACGATTCGTACGCGGGGTGCGGTAGAGCTGGATCTGCCCTGGCTACCCTGCGCGTCGCCGCAACGCGCGGACGCGCTAGCGGTCCGCCGCTCCGACGATCCGGCGTGCCGAGCGATCGGAATCGCCGGCGAGCCGGGCGACGCCGGCAGCGTTGAGTTCGAGCGCTCGATCGATGCGGTGCCGATCACGCCGGAGATGCTCCTCGGCGATCGCGAGATCGAGCTCGCGTGCGTGGTGCATCTCGGCTTGACCGATCCTGCGGCGTACGGCAACGTGTTGCTCGCGCAGGCCGGCATTCCCGCGATCGTGCTGGAGCGCGACGAGCTGCGCGCGCTCTTCGCGCCCGACGTCGCCGTCATTGGCGGGTTGCTTTCGCTCGGAGAGAACATCGCGCGTCTGCTCGCCGATTCGGCGGCGCGGCGGCACTACGGCGAGCTCGTCGCGGCCGAGGCGCGTCGGCGCTTCTCGCCGCGGCGCAGCGCGATCCGCGCCGTCGATCTGCTCTGTGCCGCGCGCTACGGATTGGAGCGCCCGGCTCCGTAGCCGCCGCCCCCGGGTGTCTGGATCGTCAGCATGTCGCCGGGCTCCAGCGGCAGCGACGTCTTCGCGGGAAGCGGCGCCTCCTTGCCGCCGCGCGTGAGCGTGTGTCGACCGCACGCGCCCGGTTCGCCGCCCTGCGCGCCGGGCGGGCGCAGCGCGTGGCGATCGGCGAGCAGCGTGGCGCGCGCGGAACCCTCTACGAGCTCCAGCGCGCGAATCAATCCGTTCCCACCGCGATGCTCGCCCGCTCCGGCCGTTCCATCGGCGAGCTCATAACGCACGACGCGCAGCGGATACTCGCGCTCGATAGCCTCGATCGGCGTGTTGAGCGTGTTGGTCATGTGGCAGTGGATGCCGTCGATCCCGTCGGAGTTCGAGCGCGCGCCCATGCCGCAGCCGTTGGTCTCGTAGAACGCCCACGTCGCGCCGTCGGGACGCGCGCCGCCAAGCATCACGTTGCTCATCGTTCCGCCGCTGCACGCAGGCACGCGCTGCGGCGCGGCCTTTGCGAGCGCCTGCAGCACAACCTCCGCGTTGCGCATGCTCGTCTCGACGTTTCCGCCGGAGACCGGCGCGGGACGGTGCGGATTTAGCAACGATCCGAGCGGCGCTCGCACGGTGACCGGCCGGAAGCAGCCGTCGTTCATCGGGATGCTCGGGTCGGTAACGGCGCGCAGCGCGTAGTGCACGCCCGAGAGCGTCACGCCGAAGACAGCGTTGAGCGGGAAGCCGACCTGCGGCGAGGTGCCGGAGTAATCGAGGTCGGCGCTGCCGTCGCGCAGCTCGAGGCGCAGCGCGATTGCGATGCTCGGCGCGCCTTCGAGATCTTCGAGGTAATCTTTCGCCTCGAACGCGCCGTTGCCGATCGCGCGGAGCGCCGCGCGCATGCGCAACTCGCTGGCGTCGAGCGCGCGCTCGATCGCGACCTCGATGCCTTCGAATCCGTAGCGCTCGTAGAGCTCCAGCAGGCGGCGCTCGCCCGTATAGTTTCCCGCAACTTGCGCGCGCAGGTCGCCGCTACGCGAGTCGGGCGTGCGCGAGTTCGCGCGAAACAGCTCGACCGTCTCGGGCACGACGCGATCGCCCTCGACGAGCCGCAGCGGCGGCACGACGAGCCCCTCCGCGAAGAGATCCTTCGCGTCGGCCGGCATCGAGCCGGGAACGGAGCCGCCCACGTCGGCGTGGTGCGCCTTGTTCGCCGCGAAGCCGGCTAACCGTCCGCGGAAGAAGACGGGACGCACGACGGTGACGTCGTTGAGGTGCGTTCCGGTGACGTACGGGTCGTTGGCAACCCACATCTCGCCCTCGCGCAAACCGCCGTGCTCGAGCTCGACGAGCGCGAGCATTCGCCGCAAACCCCACGGCAGCGATCCGAGGTGCACGGGGATGTGTTCGGCCTGCGCGATCAGCCGCCCGCGCGGATCGAACAAGGCGCAGGAGTGATCGAGGCGCTCCTTGATGTTCGGGGAGTAGGCGCTGTTGCGAACCGCGATGCCCATCTCTTCCGACGCGTAGACCAGTGCGCTCTTGACGATCTCGGCCGCGATCGGATCGATC
Source organism: Vulcanimicrobiota bacterium (assembly GCA_963722595.1). Taxonomy (GTDB): domain Bacteria; phylum Vulcanimicrobiota; class Vulcanimicrobiia; order Vulcanimicrobiales; family Vulcanimicrobiaceae; genus Cybelea. The sequence goes on from CAVRNN010000001.1 coordinate 1,953,718, forward strand.
ATCGCACTTGCCGCTGCAGCACGAGCAGGCCGTCCTCGGCGCTCAACGACCATGCGGGAGCCACGTACGTCGTGCTGTCGTACTCCTCGACGATCGCGGGACCATCGAGTTTCGTGCCGGCGGAGAGCGTCCCGCGTTGATGGACATCGACCTCGACAAACGATCCGTCGATCCACGCGTAGCGCTTCGTACTTCCTCCCTTGTCATCCTGAGCGTGTCGAAGGATGACTTGACGATCACGTCGCGCTATCTTCCCACTCGCCGTTAACCTCGCGTTGACGAGCTCCACGGTCTCGTCGGGAACGTCGTAGCCGTAGCGCAATCGATGCATATGATGGAAGCGCTGCGCGACTGCGTCCGGCTCGGCGTCGTGCTCGATCGTCAGCTCGAAGCTCTGCCCGCGGTAGCGCGCGTCGTACTGTCGCCAAAAAGCGACCGTCGCGGCGTGGGCGCCCTGTGCGAGCAGCTCGTCGCGCGCGCGCGCCTCGCTCCCGTCGAAGAATTGCGCGAGCGCCCGCGCGTCGGCGTCGCGGGTCGCGCGCAGGATCGGCCGCACGTCGTTGAAGTGCAAGTCGGCCTCGAGCAGACCGAACGCGGAGAAGAGCCCGGGATGCGTGGGAACGAGCACGCGCGCGATCTGCAGCTCGTCCGCCAGCGCGCAGGCGTGAAGTGGTCCGCCGCCGCCGAACGCGACGAGCGCGAAGTCGCGCGGATCGAGTCCGCGCTCGACGGTGACGATGCGCAGCACCTTCGCCATCGCGTCGTCGACGAGCGCGACGATCCCGGCGGCCGTCGCTTCTATGCCGCGCCCGAGGCGCTCCGCGAGCGCTGCAATGGTGGCGCGCGAGCGTGACGCGTCGAGGGCAAAAGCGCCGCCGAGCAGATGCTCTTGATTCAGGCGCCCGAGCACGACGTTCGCGTCGGTGACCGTTGGCCGATCGGAGATGCCGTAACAGGCCGGGCCCGGGTCGGCGCCGGCCGAGAGCGGCCCGACGCGCAGCGCCCCGGCGTCGTCGATCCAGGCGATCGTGCCGCCGCCCGCGCTCACCTCCGCCAGATCGACGAAGGGAAAGCGCACGGGATAGCCGCTGCCCTTGACCGCGCGTCCGCTGTGCGTGCGCCCGGCGGCCTCGAACTCATGCGCGACCTGCGCGATGCCGTCGAGGATCGTGCCCGCCTTCGCGGTCGTGCCGCCCATGTCGAACGAGAGCAGCCGCGCAGCGCCGATGCTCCGCCCGAGGGCCGCCGTCGCGATCGCGCCGCTGGCGGGCCCACTCTCGACGATCGCCGCGGGCCGCGCCGCGATGCGGTGGGCCGCGGCCATGCCGCCGTCGCTGCGCATCACGTAGAGCCCCGTATCGATTCCGCGCTCGCGCAGCTCGCGCACGAGCCGCTCGAGGTACGCCTCGACGATCGGAGCGAGCGCGGCGTTGACGACGGTCGTCGAGAATCGCTCGAACTCGCGATACTCGGGATCGACATCCGACGAGCGGGTCACCCGCGCGTCGGGAAGCGCGGCCGCGATCGCGCTCGCGACGCGCCGCTCGTGCGCGTCGTTTGCATACGAGTGCAGCAGGCACACGGCCACCGCCGCGACGTCGCGACGGCGAAGCTGCTCGCAGGCCTGGTGGAGCGACGTTTCATCGAGCGGTTCGAGGACATTGCCGAGATGATCCACGCGCTCGCGCACCGTCAGGCGATCGTCGCGCGCGACGAGCGGCCGCGGCCGCTCGACGAAGAGGTTGTAGACCTCGCTGCGGTTCTGGCGGCCGATCTCGATAACGTCGCGGAAGCCGTGCGTGGTGACGAGCGCCGTGCGCGGGAGCTCGAGGCCGAGCTGGCCGAGCAGCGCATTGGTCGCGATCGTCGTCGAGTGGGCGAGAAACTCGAGCGCGGGGCGCTCCTCGTATTCGCCGAGCAGCGCGATCAGCGCCCCCATCACCGCGCGCTGCGGCTCGCGCGGCGTGCTCGCGACCTTGCGCGTAACGACGCGCCCGCTCCAGGATTCGGCGGCGACGAGATCCGTGAAGGTCCCGCCGACGTCGATGCCCACGCGCAACGCCCGCAGCGGGCGTGCGCTACGGGGTGAGCGAGAAGACCGTGCCTGCGCCGTGAGCGCCGCCGCCCGCCGTCGTACCGAAGAGAGTCCCGTTCTTGTAGGTTAAGCTCGCCTGGGGATCGCTGCCGTCCTTTCCGTAGCCGAAGTTGTGCACCACGTTCTCCGTGCCGCTCGTCGTCATGCTGAAGACCGTTCCGCACGGGAACGTGAACGAGACGACGCAGGAGTGTGTCCCGCCGCGGGTCGTCGTGCCGTACAGCACGCCGTTAACATTTACGAGGCCCGCCACGGGAAGACTGCCGTCCGTGCCGCTGCCCCCAAAGCTGTGCAACACGTTCTCCGTGCCGCTCGTCGTGATGCTGAAGACCGTACCCTGCCCGTTCGTGCCGCCATGCTCTGTCGTGCCGTAGAGCGTGCCGCTCACGTCGATCAAGCCTGCCACGGGCATTGCGCCGTCGGTCCCACTGCCGAAGCTGTACAACAGGTTCTCCGTACCGCTCGCGTAGCTAAAGACGGTGCCGCAGGTACCGGACCCGGAGCAATACGTGCCGCCCGCAGAGGTCGTGCCGTAGAGCGTGCCGTTTACGTCGACCAACCCTGCGTCGGGAGTTCGGCCATCTTTCCCTTGACCGAAGCTGTACAGGACTTTCTCCGTGCCGCCCTTCGTAATGCTGAAAAGCGTGCCGCCACCATGCGCGCCGCCCGCGGAGGTCGTGCCGTAGAGCGCGCCGCCGACGTCGATCAGGGACCCGTTGGGATTGTGACCGTCGGGCTTGTTGCCGAAGTTGTGTAGTACTTTCTCTTTACCGCCCGTCGTAATGCTGAAAACTGTGCCAAGGCCGTATGCGCCGCCGTACTTGCCGCCGTAGAACGTCGTGCCGTAGAGCGTGCCGTTTAGGTCGATCAGTCCCGCGGTGGGATCGTTGCCGTCTTTCCCCTTGCCGAAGCTGTGGAGCACTTTTTCCGTGCCGCTCGCCGCCACGCTGAAAACCGTGCCGGCGCTATTCGCCCCGCCTTGAGCCGTCGTGCCGTAGAGCGTGCCCTGTATGTCGATGAGGCTTGCCCGCGGAAAACTGCCATCGGTTCCCTTGCCGAAGCTGTGCAGCACGCCGTAGCCCGTCCTGCTAGCCCCCCGCTCAGCGGTGCCGGCATTCGGCGTGTACTGCAAACGATCGAGGCTGGTGCTCTGCGAGCATGCCGCGATGACGACGCAGCAGAGCGGTAGCGCAGACCGGCTCAAATTCGGACTTTTCATCTCCTCGGCTCGTTTCGCCGAGTCCGATGCAGATCACCCGCCGTCGGCGGCCTTTTTCAACGCGTCGATGTCGAGCTGTACCATCTCCATCATCGCGGCCATCGCCCGTTGTGCTCGCTCGGCGTCCGGGTCGGCGAAGAGGTCCATCATGCCTTGCGGCACGATCTGCCACGTGACGCCGAACTTGTCGCGAATCCAGCCGCACTGCATCGCCTCGCCGCCGGGGAGCAGTTTTTCCCAGACCTCGTCGAGGCCGGCCTGCGTCTCGCAGGTCACGACGAACGACACCGCGGACGAAGCGCTAAGGTCGAACCGCGGACCAAGCTCCGTGCCGTCGCGATCGGTACGCCCTCCGTTGAGCGCCACGAAGTCCGTGCCGTCGAGCTGAAAGCTGATCGTTACGATAGCGCCGTGTTCGCCCTCGCCGAAGCGATTTACCGAAGCGATCTTCGAGTTCTTGAACGTAGCGACGTAAAAGTTGACGGCGTCTTCGGCGTTGTCGTCAAACCATAAGAACGGCGTGATGTTTTGCATGGTAACTTCCTCAATTAAAATCGGACGAGTTGACTCAGACTGAAGACCGTCCCTTGCGGATCGGCAATGACGCAGCGCCGAAATCCGGGCGTGTCGTGCGGCGGCGTGACGACGCTGCCGCGCCGCGCGCCGCCCATAAGGAGATCGTCGCTCCCGTGGGATCGCTCACGGCCGCGAGCCTGCCCGCGGGCGGGGCGTCGCGTCCGCGCAGCCGAAGAGCTCGGCATAGAAGCGCGTGGCGGCCTCCGGATCGGGCTGCAGCGTGTCGACCCAACACGGGACGCCGGGCGAATAGTGCGAGCGTTCGCTCATGCGTTACGCAGCCTCGTTGAGATTGAGCAGCCACTTGATGCCGAACTTGTCGGTCAGCATCCCGAAGCGCGGCGACCAGAACGTTTTGTCGAGCGGCATCGTGACGCTGCCGCCGGCCGATAGCTTGGAGAAGATCGCGTCGATCTGCTCGCGGCTCTCGGTCTGGACGCCGAGCATGAAGTTGCCGCCGGGTTCGCCACCCCGGCCGGGCGGCGCGTCCATCGCGTTGATGACCCCTGCCGGCGAGCGCAGTGTTCCATATACGACCTTGCCGGCCCATTCGGGCGGCACCTCGTGCGCAACGGGCGTATCGCCGAAGCGCGTGATTTCGATCTCGCCGCCGAGCGCGTCGCAATAGTGCGCGAGCACCTCTTCGGCGTTTCCGTCGAATGCCAGATTCGGTTGCAGTTGCATTGTCGTTGCTTTCCCTTTACTTCAAGAGTGCAGTGAGCGTCGCCCGATGCCGGTACGCGAGCGCGAACCACAGGCCGGCGAGGACGAGCGGCAGAGCGATGGTCTGGGGCTGCATCGTGACGTGGAAGACCAAGATGTTGGAGAGGACGGCCGCGAGCAGCACGAGCGCGAACGGCACGGCGCGATTGGCGAGCAGCAGCACGCCGGCCGTCATCTCGACGAGGTCGACGAAGACGACCCAGCGCGATGCGAAGAACGCGGACGCGAACGTGCCGGCGAGGCCCGGTGGCATCGGGGGCGGGTGCCCAATAAGAAAGAAGACCGAGGCCCCGGCGAGCGTGAAGACGAGCCCTACTACGACCCGCGCGGCGACGAGACCGTAGCGAGCGAGCCGGTCGTCGAGAGCTTCTGCGGGGAGCCCATGAATCAGAGCGGTCATGAGGGGTTCCTCCTAGCGGTGAGCCGTGTGGCCCCGATCATACCAAAGTGAACTTGTAAAAAACAAGTACTATTGCAGAAAATATATTTTGCTGTATTATAGCAAGTGTGGCGACCCGAGCCTATGGGCAGTACTGTGGCCTCGCCCGCGCCGTCGAGATCCTCGGCGAGCGCTGGGGGCTGCTCATCGTGCGCGACCTCCTCATGGGGCCGAAGCGTTTCACCGATCTCCAGCGCGGGCTGCCGGGTATCCCGAGCAATGTCCTGACCGCACGCCTCAAGGAGCTCGAGGCGGCCCAGGTGGTGCGGCGGCGCGTGCTGCCGCGTCCGGCCGGCTCGATCGTCTACGAGCTGACGGAGTACGGGGGGGAGCTCGACGACGTGATGATTCGCTTCGGGCGCTGGGGCGCGAAGTCGCTCGGCGAGCCGCATCCCGGTGAGATCGTGACGCCGGACTCGATGGCGATGGCGCTGCGCTCGACGTTCCGTCCCGAAGCGGCGGGAGGCGTCCGCGCCGGATACGAGCTACGGCTGGGCGACGTCGTAATCAGCGCGCGCGTGCACGACGGTGCGGTCGAAGCGGCCGCGGCGCCGCTGCCCGGAGCCGACTGCGTGATCGAGGCCGGGCCCGGCATTCGCGCCGTGATGGCCGGCGAGATCACGCCGAACGAAGCGATCGAAAACGGAATCGTCCGTATCAGCGGCAAGCGCCGGCTGTTCGACCGCTTCGCCCAAATGTTCCGTATCTAAAGCCGCAGGTTGTAGGTTCCGTTGCCCGGATTGCAGTCCGAGCCTTGTTCCATGCGGATCCGGAAGTTCAGCGTCGTCGTACCGCTCGCCGCGTCCGTGGAGCGTTGCCACACGTACGAAAAATTGGCCGACGCGCCCGCCGCGAGCGGCGGGATGGCCTTGTCGTCGAGCTTGTTTCCGTACTGCCAGATGTCGACGAACTGCAGTGTGTTGCTCGGCTGGCCCGCGCTGCCGAGATTGGTCACTGTGCCGACGATGTGGTAATTGTTCAGCTTTCCGTCGCTCGTGACGTTCTTGACCGCGACGGCGGTGACCGCCGGATTCGCCCCCGCGCACGTCGCGGCGACGGCCGCGCCGGCGGTTTGCACGAGCAGGAACATGACGATGGCAATCGTTCGAATCATTTCGCTCCCTTCCTCGAAGAGCCGACTCGCCAATCATATACCCGTCCGCGCCGCCGGGTATTCCGAGCTCGTGCACGAATGCAAGCGGGCCATGCCTCGATTCGTCACCCTCGTGCTGTGCGGTGCCCTCCTGGGCGCCTTTTCCACCTCCCCCGGCCCCGACGCGGCGCTGCGCGCGTCGCTGCAGAAGGATCTGAACCAGTATCTCGCGGCGCGCGCCAAGCCCGAACACATCTCCGGCGTCGCGCTGAGCGTCAGCCTGCACGGGGTGCCGCAGACGATCGACGTCACCGCCGGAACGACCCGCTACGGCGGGGGCGGCGCGCCGATCACGACGCAGATGCTCTGGCAGATCGGCAGCAACACGAAGGCGTTCACGTCTGCGATCATTTTGCAGCTCGAGGCCGAAGGCAAGCTGAACATCAATCAGACGGTCGGGCGATTTCTCCCGCAGTACCCCGCGTGGAAGAGCGCCACGATTAAGCGCTTGTTGAACATGACGAGCGGCATCCCGGGCTACGACTTTTCGAACGCGATGCTGCGCGATTACGCGAGCAATCCGAACCGCCACTTCACGACGGCCGAGCTCGTTCGTTACGCGTACCCGACGACGCCCGGCGCGCCGCCGGCCACGTCGGGCTACTCGTATTCGAACACCGGCTACATTCTCGCCGAGATGATCATCGAGAAGGTCACGCGTCACAGCTACACCGACGAGCTCAATCAGCGCTTCTTGCGCGCCGGACTCGGTCTCGACAGCACGTACTACCAGCCGTATGTGTATCCGCCGAGCATCACCGGCCGCATGCCGTCGGGATATTTCTTCAATCACGACCCCGATAACGCGGGCCTCGCGCCGCTGCTCGGCAGGGACATGCGCGACTTGAGCGTCTCGTGGATGCAGGGCGCCGGCGGGATCGTCTCCACGCCGCAGGATGTCACGCGCTGGGCTCGCGCCCTCTACGCCGGCAGCATCCTGGCTTCCAGGCAGCGCTCGGAGCTGATGAGCCTGGTCTCGCAGAAGACGGGCAAGCCGATCGCCACGACGAGCCTCAAGGACCCGGGTGGCTTCGGCCTCGGCGTGGCGCAGTTGACGAAGCCGGTGGTCGGCACGGTCTGGTTCTACGAGGGCACGACGCTCGGCTACCGCATGGTGCACGTCTACTTTCCTCGTCAGGACGCGGTCTTCGCGTTCGGTCTCAACAGCCAGCCGGACGGCAAACAAAACAACGTCGGCGACCTCGTGCTCAGCCTCTATAAGACGCTGCACGCAGCCGGCAAGCTATAGCCGCGCCAGCCGAAACAATCGGTCTGAAGCGGCCGTAAAAGCGGCATGAACGTACGAATTCCGGCCGCTCTCGCGGCCGCGCTGATCGCGCTTTTGCCCATGTCCGCACCGGCGCAGAGCACGCCCGCGGCGCAGATCGCCGCCGCGCAGATGCAGGCCCTCAACGATTTTCTGGCGGCCTCGCCCGAGGTCGCGACGTTCCTCGGCGACTACAGCCACGACGGCGATTGGAGCGATCCGACGCCGGCCGGAATCGAGCACTTCAAGGCGATGCTGTCGTCCTTCCAGCAGAAGGTCGACGCGATCGACATGACCGGCGCGACGCTGCAGGATCGCAACGACATCCGCCTGATGCGCGCCTTCATCGTAGGGCAGCGCCGCGGCATCGCCGATCAGGAGGCCGGCAAGGATCCCTCCGCGCCGCCGCTGACCGTGCTGGGCGCGGTCTTCACGATGATCCTGCACAAAGACGAGCAAGATCCGACCGTCTGGTGGGACCACCTGATCTCGCGCATGGAGAAGGCGCCGGCGTGGATGGCGGCGCAGCGGCCGCAGATCACGCATCCGGGGCGCCTGCAGGCGCAGGTCGCGCTCAAGCAGCTCGCGTTGGCGCCGGGCCTCTTCTATTACGTGCTCACGCCGATGTCGGCGCAGCTGCCCGCCGATCAGCGGGCGCGCTTCGTGAAGGCGCGCGACGCGCTCGTTGCGTCGATGACGGAGTGGACGAGATGGATGCACGACAACGCCGCGAGCTGGCCCATCAACTACGCGATGGGTGCGGACGCGTACAACGCAATGCTGCGCGATGAGCTGCTCCTGCCCTACGACGCCGACCAGATCGCCGCCATCGGGCAGAAGACGCTCGATGCGGCCATGGCTGCCGAGCGCACGATCAAGGCCGAGGCGAAGGCCAAGGGGGTGAATCTCTCCAATCCGGTGCAGGCGGCCGCTAACGGCGGCGGGATGACGCCCACGACGAAGGACGCGCAGTTCGCATTCTTTCAGGCGCAGCTCGACACGCTGCGCGCGTTCATCGCGAAAAAGCGCATCGTGACGATTCCCGCGTACGTCGGGCAGATGAAGATCGTCGAGACGCCGGCGTTCCTGTTGCCGATCCTGCCGGGCGCGTCGATGAATCCGCCGCCGATTCTCTCCAAGCAGGTCGACGGCATCTACTTCGTGCCGCCGCCCAACCCGCAGATGGCCAAGGCTGCCGCGAACGGTGCGATCTTCGAAGACTTCGACCGCGATCGAGTGCTGATGACGAGCGGCCACGAGGGCTTCCCGGGCCACTTCCTGCAGCTCTCGATCGCCAAGCACAACGCGGATCCGGTGCGCCGGTTCTCGTTCGACAGCGTCTTCGCCGAGGGCTGGGCGTTCTACGAAGAGGCGCTGCTCGAGCGCGACGGCCTGTACGGCAACGATCTCGACGGGCGCTACGCCGTCGCGCAGTTCGAGCGGCTGCGCGGCGCGCGCGCGATCGTCGACACGAAGCTCGCGACGGGCGCGTGGACGTTCGAACAATCGGTGAAGTGGTTCCAGAGCAGTGCCGGCGTCGATGCCGACACCGCGCTGGGCGAGGTCAGCCGCTTCGCGCTGGGGCCGGGTCAGGCGTTCGACTACGCGGTCGGCAAGACGCAGATCGAGGCGCTGCTGGCGCAGTATAAGGCGAAGAAGGCCGGCGCGTTCGACCTGCAGTCCTTCCACGACGATCTGCTCTCACACGGGACCGTTCCCGTGAGCGTCATCGCCAGCGAGATGCTCGCCGAGTAACGACGCGCGCCCGCGTAAGGTCGCGAGCTCGCGGGCCTGGCGCTCCGCGAGCCTGCGCCAGCGCGCAACCTCCCGGTGAGTGCGCAGCGCGTCGAGATGGTCGTACGCCGTCCCGGCGGCCGCGCACATCGCCTCGAGCGACGCGACCTCGTCGGGATCGATGTCCTCGCCGTTGGCGTGCGGGCCGTACACTGCGACGGCCTCGAGCCGCGACCGGACGAAGACCGGCACGGCCAGCACTGCGTCGCCGTTGTTCAAGCGGACGGAGTGGCGCGTTCCGAGCAGCTTCAGCGAAACCGCCGCCTCGAGTGGCTCCTCGTCGCGCAGGTAGTCGCCGGCGTCGTCGCGCTTGAAGAGCGACGATTTGGTCAGCGCGTAGGCCTCGAGAGGCTCGCGCACGAGCGCCTCGTCAACGATTCCGCCGTTCTCCGCGAAGGGCAGCCCGGCGGAAACGCTCGCGAGGTGGCGCTCCGCCAGGTGCCGCCGCCGGAAGAGCATTCCCTCGACGAAGGCCTCGATCCGCGCGTGCGCGGCCTCGAGCGAGAAGGCGATGCCGATCGCGGTCAGCGCGACCAAGACGATCGTGATGCCGCTCTGCTCGATGACGCGCGCCGCGAGCCATTCGACGAACGCGAAGATCGCGAAGATGCAGCCGGTCAGGATCGTGTAGACCAGCGTGCGGCTGACGACGAACGAGATGTCGAAGACTCGCTGGCGCACGACGGCGTAGGCTATCGCGAACGGCGCGATCGCGTAGAGCACGACGCCGAGCCAAACGAGGGCATCCGAGCTTGCGAGCCTATACGTCGCGGACCAGTACCGCGCCCAGTCCGATGCGTAGCTGAGCAGCGTGAACAGCACGCCGGCCATGACCCACACGAAACGTTGCCGCTGCGCGCGCGCGACACCGAAGTAGGCGGCGACGAGGGTGACGCTAGCGACGACGATCAGCGCGAGCGCGCCCGCCACCGATCCCAGCGACATCCACGGCGCCGGGCTGCCGCTCCCGAATAACGATGTCGCGTCCCAAGCCAGGTTGGGAATCACGAAGAGACCGCCGACCGGGATCGCGAGACGGTCGAGCGCGACGCGCCATCCGGCGGGTTTGTCGTCGGGGAAGCGTGCCGCGAAGATCACGAGACCGACGAGCCCGGCGACCGTAAGGATGTCCGACGCGAGCTGCACGATCGGCAGCACCGAAACGGGGAAGCGGAAATACGCGACGTTCGTCGCCGAGACGAGATAGAGGAAAAGTCCCCACGTCATGCGGTTCGGCCGCCGTAACAGGATCAGCAGAGCGACGACGATGTACGCGAAACCGGTGAGCCGCAGGAACGACGCCAGCGGCGAGACCGTTGCGTGCTGCGCTTCTTCCGCGGTCAACGGCGTCGCCGTCAGTGTCTTTGGGCGTTGGGCAATGTCGAACGTGGTGCGCTCGCCGGCTACCGGCGGCTGATAGTCGAGGCCGACGATGCGATCGTGCAGGCTCGAGCGCGAGAAGTCGAGGCGATCGCCTGCGCGAATGGCCGCGCGATCGGCCGACGTGCCGGGATCGACCTCGGCGACGCGGTTGCCGTCGGTGTAAACCAGCCGGTAGCCGAACGTGCTGGGCGGCGTGAACAGTTGGACCGACGCCGCCACGTTCAGTGCGATCGCGACGGCCGCCGCAAGGAGCGCCGCAAGCCGTTCCCAAGACTGCATCTCAGACCGGCATTCTTCGGTTCCTCTTGTTGTCATGCTGAGCCCGCGCGGCGCCCTTCGACTCGCTTCGCTCGCTCAGGACAAGCTCCGTCGAAGAACAAAAGCGAGGAACAGAGATGAAGATCGGAATCATTGGCGCGGGTAACATCGGCGGCAACCTGACGCGGCGCTTGCGGGCCGTGGGTCACCAGGTCTTCGTGGCGAACTCGCGCGGACCCGGGACGCTGCAGGATCTGGCCAAGGAGACGGGCGCGTCTCCCGTGACGGTCGAACAGGCCGCGCGCAGCGGCGACGTCGTGGTCGTCACGATCCCGGAACGTCACGTCGAGAACTTGCCAGCGGACTTGTTTGCCGAAGTGCCCGCGAGCGTGGTCGTGATCGACACCGGGAACTACTACCCGCGCGAGCGCGACGGGCGAATCGAGCCGATTGAGGCGGGAATGACCGAGAGCCGCTGGGTCGCGACGCAGCTGAACCGTCCGGTCGTCAAGGCATTCAACAACATCTACGCGCAGCATCTGCTGGAATTCGGCAAACCCGCCGGAACGCCCGACGAGTCCTGGCGAACCGGAACGGCGCAGAGCCCCGGAACCTTTATGGCGCCGGCATAGCGATGAGCACATCCGCGTACGAACGATTTCGCGCGCTGCACGAGGGGCCCGGCGCGTTGGTCATGCCCAACGCCTGGGACGGCGCGTCGGCTACGCTGCTCGCGCGCGCCGGATTCGCGGCCCTGGGCAGCACGTCGTTGGGACTCGCGTTCTCGCTCGGCCGTCAGGACGGACGTCACGCCGTTTCGCGTGACGACGCGATCGAGCACGCGGCGCTCCTCGCGAGCGTCAGCGGCCTTCCCGTCAACGGCGACCTCGAGGATGGCTTCGGCCCGGCACCGGAGGACTGCGTCGCGACCGTGCGCGCGGCGATCGGCGCGGGATTGGCGGGGCTCGGAATCGAGGACACGACGGCCGATCCCGCGCGGCCGATTCACGACTTCGACGCAGCCGTCGCGCGCATGCGCGCCGCCGCCGGTGCCGCGCGCGGCAAGATTCTGCTGACCGGACGCACCGACAACTTCATCAACGACCGTCCCGATCTCGACGACACTGTCCGTCGGCTGAGCGCGTTTGCCGAGGCCGGCGCCGACGTGTTGTATGCGCCAGGGTTGCCCAGCATGGATGCGATCGAAGCGGTCGTACGCGCCGTGGCGCCCAAGCCGGTCAACGTGCTGATCGGTCCCGGCGACGGAGTCGTCTCGCTCGAGAAGCTCTCTGCGGCCGGCGTTCGGCGCATCAGCTTCGGCGGCGCGCTCTATCGTCTCGCGCTGACCGCGCTCGCCGAAGCGGCGCGCAGGTTGCACGACGGCGACCTCGGCGTGACGAGCGACGCGATGCGCGGGAGCGAGATCGCCGGACTCTTGCCACCGGCCTAGTTCGGCCCGAAGCCGGGTATAAGCGGCCCGGTGGTTTTACGAATCCGCAAGTTCTTTAGCATACTCGGGCCTGGCCTGATCACGGGCGCCGCGGACGACGATCCGTCCGGCATCTCGACATATTCCGTCGCGGGCGCGGCGACGGGCTACTCCATGCTCTGGCTCACGCTGATCTCGACGCCGATGATGTCGGTGATTCAGGGCATGTGCGCCCGCATCTCGATGGTCAACGGCGAAGGCATTGCCGCGATCATGCGCAAGCGTCTGCCGGTCTGGCTCGCCTACGCGCTGGCGTGTCTCGTGATCGCCGCCAACACGTTCAACCTCGGCGCCGACATCGGCGGCATGGCCGACGCGCTGCATCTCGTCGTTCCCGTGCCGGTCGGCGCGCTGGTCTTTCTGTTCGGTATTGGGTTGATCGCGGTACAGACGTACTTGTCGTATGCGAAGATCGCCCAGGTCTTCAAGTGGCTGACCTTGGCACTGTTCGCCTACGTGATCACCGCCTTCGTCGTGCGGCCGCCGTGGGGCGAGGTGTTCCTGCACTTCGCCGTCCCCCGCATACGGCTCGATTCCGGCTGGCTGTCGACGATGGTCGGCGTACTGGGTACGACGATCACGCCGTATCTTTTCTACTGGCAGTCGTCGCTGATGGTCGAAGAAGATAAAGAGGCCGGCAAGTCGACGATCGCGGACCGCCGCGGAACCGACGCGTCGCAGGTGCGCGACATGCACGCCGACGTCAACGCGGGCATGATCTTCTCGAACGTCGTCGCGTTCTTCATCATCGTGACCACGGCGTCGACGCTGGGCGCGCACGGGCGTCACGACATCGCGACCGCGCAGCAGGCCGCGGAGGCGCTGCGCCCGCTCGCGGGCCGGTTCGCCGAGCTGCTCTTCGCGCTCGGGATGGTCGGCACGGGGATCCTCGCCGTTCCGGTGCTCGCGACCTCGTCGGCCTACGTCGCCGCCCAGACGTTTCGCTTTCGCGAAGGCTTGAGCGAGCCGGTGCATCGTGCGCCCCGATTTTACACGATCATCGCGGCGGGCATCCTGATCGGCATCGCGATGAACCTGCTGCGCATCGACGCGATCAAGGCGCTCTTTTGGTCGGCAATTCTCAACGGCATCGCGGCCGTGCCGCTGATCGGCGTGATCGTGTGGCTCGCGTCCAACAAGCGGCTGATGGGCGAGTGGAGGAGCTCTTCGCTGGCGCGCGCGTGGGGATGGGCGACCTTCGCGCTCATGGGCGGCGCGACCGTCGGGATGTTCTACTTCATGGCACGCGGCTCGTAACGGCTTGGGAAGAGGAGCCGCCGCTCGCACCGTCAGAGTGAACAGCGGTGCATGCGCTCTTCAACGAACCCGGCTCGCTCCGGGAGCCGTCGGAACGCTGGGCGTTCTGGCTGACGGCGTTCCTGGCGTTCCCCGCGGCGCTGCTGATCGGCTATCTGCTCCACGAGTCGATCGGCGCGTCGCAGGTCGCGCTCTTCATCGTGATCGCAATGGTCTACGTCACGCTGGCGCGCGGGCGCCTGCTCGGCTCGAGCGTGCGCGTGAACGAGCTGCAGTATCCGCGCGTCTTCACGATCGTCAAACGCGCCTGCGCGGCGCTCGAGATTCCCATGCCGCTCATCTTCGTGCGCGAAGACAATTACGTCCCGGTGGTCGCGCTGGGATTTGGCGAGCCGTACGCGCTCGTGCTCTCGAGCCACTGGATCGAGCTCTTCAGCGACGACGAGCTCGCCTTCATGATCGGCCGCGAGCTCGGGCACATCGCGGCCGGGCACACGCGCTTCCACTCGCTGCTGAGCGTCAACGGCAACGAGAACCCGCTGATTTCGCTGATCTTCGGCGCGTGGCTGCGGCGCTGCGCGCTCACCTGCGACAAGGTCGGCCTGTTGTGCTGCGGATCGATCGACGCGGCGGTCCGCGCGATGGGTATCGGGGCGTTTCACGAGTTCGGGCGCAAGGTCGACTACGAGGCGTTCGCGCAGCAGCACGCGGAGGTACAGAGCGATTCGGTGCTGCGCTGGGGCGAGTGGTTAAGCAGCGAGCCGTATGCGACGCGGCGCATCGCATCGTTGCGGACGTTCATCGCGACGCAACGCTACGAGAACGCCGAGGCGTGGTTTCTGCGCGAGCGCAGCGAGGAGCCGCCCGTGCTCGCCGAACCCGGACAGACCACCGTCGCGCCGCGCGACTGCGCCGGCTGGTGGCGCCGCTTCGCCGCGTGGGGCATCGACGCGGTCGTCATCAGCGCGATCATCACGTCGTTCGGCGGCAGCATCACGGGCGGCACTCACAACCCGAATGCGAGCGTTACGATCGCGCCCGGGGACGTCGAGACGTCGTCCGCGCTCGGAAACATCACGATTCGCGGTGAGGACCGCGCGAAGAGAACGGCCGCGCCCCGTGCAACCGCCGCACCGAAGCCGCAGTCGACCTCGGGCGACGAGGCCCAGCTCGGGCCCTTCGTGCTGAACGATCTGGGGATCGGGCTCGAACTCGGCAACAAGGTGCAGCCGCTCTCGGTCGAGGCGCTCTCGAACTTCGTCGGCGCCTTCATCCATCGGCTCGGCTTTTTCTTCTGGTTCCCGCTCTATCTGGCGGTGCTCGTGATCTTCGCCGGACAGACCTTCGGCATGATGATCGCCGGGCTGCGCGTCGTAACGACCGACTTTCGCAAGCCGAGCATCGCGCGCACGATCGTGCGCTACCTCATCGTCTTTGCCATGTGGTGGGCCATCGTGCCGCTGAGCTTCATCTGGCGGCGCGTCCTGCTGCACGACCGCTTGACGAAAACGCGCGTGGTGAAGGTCGAGCGCGTCGTGGCCCGCCTCACCGGCACCTAAATCTTCTTTGTCATCCTGAGCGAAGTCGAAGGACGAAGGGAGGTCAGCTTCTGGTGCAGACGTCCGTTGACGTCATCGTCTTACCGTTTGCGGTTTGTGAGTGGATCGTGTACTGCGTGGGCGAGGTGTAGTCGACGTGCTCCGTTGAACAACGCGGCGCTGCGCTCGGGCTCGACGACGACGAAGAGCCACGCGTGCGGCTTGGGCTGGTATGTGAAGAGCCCCTCGCCGCCGCCGCCGCCGGCCCAGACGTCGCGCTCGCGCCGAGCGCGCACAGCAGCAACGCAACCGCCGCGAACAGCTTCATGGGCTTGACGTTACGGTGACGCGCACTGCGGCTCTCCCCGAGATCACGTGTCCGACGGCGGCGTTGGAGCTCACGGTGTCGATCTGCAGCATGCCGATGTTCTCGCTCACGTGCAGCACCTGGTGCGTCGTCGGGTCGACGAGCGACTTGTTCATGACGATGTTGAACTGCTGGCCCGGCTGGACGCCGTAGTTGGAGCCGATGTCGATGATGACGTTGTGCCCGTCGATGGCGGCGATGTGGCCGGTCAGTGCCGGCGCGGCGGGACCCGAATTGAAGCGGCTCGGATCGATGCTAGCGACGATCTTGCCCGCCTCGTCGTCGATCAGGTGTCCCATGTCGCTGTTGACGAACTGCTCGTTGTTGTACGAGCCCCACGTGCCGCCGGTAAAGCCGCCCGCGTTCCACGAGGTTCCGGTACGCGTCTCCTCGTCGGCGAAGCTCTGCACGATCTGCCCGGTTCGCGCGTCGATCACGCGCACGGCGACCTTGATCGTCACTCGATGCGTGTTGACGCTGCCGGCGGCCGCCGAGTACGGCCATGGCAGGAAGCTTCCGGCGTTGCCTCCGCTCTGACCGGTCTGGTCGAGCTGGAGGATGTTGCCGGTCACGAGATAGCGCGCGCCGGTCATCCGACCGGCCGAGATAGCGGTCTGCGGATCGACCTCGCCGCTCGCGGCCAGCTGGTGCTCGCCCAGCGTCGAGCTCAGGTGCGAGCGATCCAGCACGTTGAAGCGGCCCTCGTTGACCATCCGGTCGGTGAGCAGGTCGCTCAGCGCCACGCCCGGCTGGAACGAGCCGTACCAGTTCGACGTGAGGCCGTTCGTGCTGAAATCGAGAACGGCAATCGCGGGACGCGCGCCCGTTTGCTGCGCGAGGGCTCCAGCCGGCGACGCGGCTAAAGCGGCGGCAAGAAACGCCAAAATCCAACGACGATACACAATAAATCTCCTCGTGCGAAGGCTACGGGAACCTACCTCATTATGCCACAACCGGCGCCGCGAGGGGCAGGGGATACCCTAGTAGGGCAGGGCGGCGTCGGATGCCATGCTCGCGAGGTGCCAGCGCACGTTGGCGAAGAGCGTCGCTCGGCTGGCGTCGCCCGAGCGCGCGCGGAAGGCCGGATCGGTTCGGTCCCAATAGGCGATCAGCGAGCCGGCGTACTCGTACTCTTTGACGATGTCGGAATGCTCGACGCCGTCGGCGTCGCTGCCCAAGAGGCAGCGCACGCGCGCCTCGAGCAAGTAGCGTAGCGACGCGTTTCCCAGCACGCCGCCCACCTGCGACGCATCGCCGGGGTCGCCGATCAGCGTGCCGAGCAGGTCGTTGAGTTGAAAGTTCGTCGCCGGATTGCGCGCGAGCGGATCGATCCGGTCCGCGAGGAGCTGGGCGCCGAGCGGCATCCGCGCCACCGGGTAGGCGCCGGTCGCGACGTTGCTCTCGAGATTGACATCGGCCTCCACCCGTTCGCCATGCATCATCGCAGCCTGCTCTGAGCTAGCCCACGTGGCATGCGCGAGCCGGAACAGGATGTAGTCGTGCGCGTCGGGGTGCGCGCGCTCGAAGCGCGCGATCGCCGCCAGTAGCATCGAGATGTTCTCATGCGCCTGGTCTTTATTCGTACGCGCGGACGGCAACGCCGCGAACATCGATTGAAAGCTCCATGGCATCGGCGGAGGAGTCGGCGTGTAATAGATCGCGGAGCCCTCGCCGACGTGCGTGTGCACGAGCAGCTTGCCGCGCCAGCCGGCGATGCGCCGTGATTTGGCCGCATCGTACACCGCGCCGATGAGCTTTTGGTAATATGCCATGCCGGCGTCGCTGAAGCAGGTCGTCTCGGGTGCCGCCGTATCGATGCCGACGACCGAGTCGAAATACGGTCGCGCTTGGGCCGCCGGCACGACGGGACGCCCGGCATCCCATCCCATCAGGGCGTCGTAGACCATCTTGGGCGTCGTGACGAGGCCGGCTGGCAGCGCCACCGCCTTGCACGTCCCCGTCTTCGACCACTCGCTGTAACTCGCGCCGCCGGGCTGCGTCGCGAGCTGCGCCGTATGCGTCATCAGCACGACCTTCACGGTGGGCATCGGACGCCGCATAATGCGCAGCGCGGCTTGTATATGTGGGTCAACGGGCGCCCGCAGGACGCACTCGATCGAGTCGAGCGTGCCGGACTTTCCGGCTTCGAAGCGCCAGCCGCCTACGAACGGAATGGACTGCTCCGAGCTATCGATGTTCGTGGCCGCGAGATCGAGGATCGTCGCGGTGCACCAGTCGGACGTCAGGCGATCGTCGCTGCCGCCGTAGAACCGGTTGCGCAGATACGTCCACGCGGGGCCGCCGCGAAACGCATACGCGCTGTCGAATTCCGTCCATGGCGTAGCACTGAGCACGCGCTCGAGCGTGCCGTCGAGCGCGACGGCACTGCCGGCGACGGCGCCGCGATAGACGACGAGCGCCGCACGCGCGCCGAGCGCGAAACGCTGGCCGTCCGCCGGCGAAAAGAGCGCGTCGCCGAGCTCGCCCTCCTTCGGCGGATACCACACGTCGGCGAGGTACCGGTAGAGGGCGAGCCGATCGCCGTAACCGACCTGCGCGCGCGGATCGGAAAGCGTCGCGATGAACGCGGGGAGATTCGCGTAGGCCTGGTACGGGAGAACTCCCGTGATGTGATTGTGGGCGTCGAAATATTGCGCGACGACGGCGAAGAGAATGCCGGATGCGAGCGCCGAAAGAAGGCCCGTCATGTGCGGTAGATTCACGCTGATCAAGCCGGGGGCCCTCAGGGCCGCGTTTCCAAACCTGAAGTTTCCGGAGCTGCGGGAGTTCAGCGAGACGGGGCTGCCGCGCTACAACATCGCGCCGACTCAAAGAGTTCTGGGCGTGCGCAACGACGGGCGCGACGTGGTCGAGGAGCTGTGCTGGGGCGTGCGCGGCCGCATCAACATCCGCGCCGAGTCGATCCTCGCGCGGCGCAATCCGGTTCGGCGTCGCTGCATCGAGTTCGCCGACGGCTTCTACGAGTGGAAGGAGCGCCGCCCCTATTACTACACGCTGCGCTCGGGCGAGCCGTTCGCGTTCGCGGGGCTATGGGAGCCGTTCGACGGCACCGCCGCGTGCGACGTCGTCACGTGCGAGCCTAACGCGGTCGTCGCCCCCGTGCACGACCGCATGCCGGTGCTGCTCACCGGCGATCGAATAACGTTGTGGCTCGATCCGGAACCGCTGCCGCCGGAGGTCGCGGCGTCGCTCTTGCGGCCGCTCGACCCGGCGCTGATGACGGTCCGCGAGGTGTCAACTCGCGTGAATAACGCGAACTACGACGCGGCCGACGTGCTCGCCGACGCGGCGCCGCGCCTGCTCTGAATCATGACGACGCCGGTGCACACGAGCCAAATCGCGGCGGGGATCGCGCCGAACACGCTGGGCCCCAGCTGGCCGGGCGCCATGAAGGAGTACGTCGTCGTAAAGAAGATCGAGAGCGTCGCGATCGCCGAGCCGAACGCCGCGATATAGCCGAGCGCGGCGAGCCAGCCCGGCGCGGACTCGTGCCGGCGCATGCTGTGCGCGGCAGCGAACAGGAAGATCGAGACCGCTCCGTAGCCGAGGCCCCCCTGCGTGAGGATGAAGGCGTCGTAGACGCCGACGAGCCCGTTGTGCGCGAACACGTCGGGGGGAGCGTAGAGCGCGGCGCTTTCCAGCGCGGCGGCCAGCAGCGACCCGGCGACCATCACGACTCCGGCGATCATCGCGAACGTCGGCAGCCCCTCCTGGCGTCCCGGCGCGTAGCTCAGATAGCTGCGCAGACCGACGAGAAACCACAGGAAGAAGGCCGCGGCCGGAAAGGTGAGCCAGGCGCCAAAGAGTAGGCCGAAGCGATGCGCGTCGATGAGCAGCGCCGCCGTGGCGGGCCGGACGTCGGTCGCCGGCATGCCGTAGTTGAGGAGCGTCGCGATGATGAGGACGCCGACGTAGCACAGCACGGACCAGCCGGCGGAGCGCTCTGCGTGCACGTTTTCCATACGGCGTTCTAGGTCTTACCCAAGCCGCGGCGTTTCCTCTTTATAAGCCGTAGTACTTGAACGCGGGCCACATCACGGCCAGCGGCACGTGCGGCTGGGTGCAGATGTAGATCGGCAGCGGGCCCTCCAGCATCCAGCGGTAGTCGTTGCGATAGACCGCTATCTGGCGAACGCTGCCGAACCAGTGCAGCAGCAGGTAGTAGTCCGTCGCGCCGACGGCGAGCATGGAGCGGCCGCTATGGCCGCGCGTTCCCCACAGATAGTATTGGTTGTTCGGGCTGATCACCGTCGGAAGGCCGTAGCGCGGGCCGTAAAAATCGAGCGCGCCGGCGTAAGCGTAGCGATCCGCGAAGACGGCGGTGATTCGGCGCTGCGCCGGCGGCAGCGACCAGTAGGCGCCGGCGACGGTCGCGGTCATAGTCTTCCAGCCGAGCTGATCCGCGAACATCGGGTTGATGAGGTGGCTCTTGTAGTCGGGTGGTGCCGGCCGGCTCAGGCCGATCGCGCGCTCGTAGGCCATGTACTCGGGAAGCGAGAGCACGGGCAGCGAGAGCGGAAACATCGGCAGCCCGGCGACGAACGCGGCGGCCAGCAGCGCGGGCCGCAGCCACGCCGGCCGTGCCGCCAGCGCGCGCTCGATGGCCACCGCGCCGGCGGCGAACAACGCCGGATAGAGCCCCTGAATGTAGTAACCCCGCCCGATCGTCCCGATGAGAACCCCGAGCAGCAGCAGATATGCGACGCACAAAAAACGGTATCGAGCATGGTCACGCCACAACCACGCTAATCCCCAGACCCATACGGGCGCGAACAGCGGGTTGTTGTACGCGAACTGCAGGCCGATCATGTACAGCGCGTTGATCCCGCGGTAGCGCGACTCGTCGGCCATGCCGTTGGCGAGCGCGTGGCGGTTGAGCTGATCGTTGTGAATCACCTCGAGCATCGGCAGGCCGTGCGCGATCTGCCAGATAGCGTTGGGCAACAGCAGCAGGACCGTGAGCGCGACGCCGCACGCGAGGCGGCGCGAGCGCAGCAGGCTCGCGTGGCCCGTGAGCAGCAGCCCGGCGGCGAGCGCAATCGCGCAGCCCGCGATCGAATACTTCGAATACATCGCGACGGTGACGACGAGCGCCATTGGGATGTAGAGGCGACGATCCCGCGTGTTGACGAGCCGAACCGTGAGATAGATCAGCGCCGTCCACGCTAAGGGCGAGAGCATCTCGGTCGATAGGCCGTACGCGATGCCGATTAATCCGGGCGCGAGCGCGATCAAGAGCGCGGTCAGCGTCTGCGCGAAGCCGCGGCCGCCGAACTCGCGCGCGATGGCGCAGCCGAAGAGCACGGTGACGCCGGCGAGCACTCCGGGAAGGAAGCGCAGCGCCCAAACCGGATAGCCGAGCGGCGCGGTCAGCCACGTATAGAACGGGACGAGCGGCGGCTGGTCGACGTAGCCCCACGCCAAATGCTTCGCGCAGTCGATGAAATAGAGCTCGTCGCGATAGTATCCGAAGCGGTGGCAGAAGGCGAGGTGCAGAGCGGCGGTCGCAAGCGCGATGACGTACGCGCTTGGATAGAGCCTCATGCAGAAGCGCTGGTGCTTTGCGCTCCCGCGAGCAAGAGCTGACTAACGCAGATGCCGACGAGCCCGGAGGCGGCGATCGAACCGAAGACGAGGCTCGCATCCCACCATGTGCCGCCGAACATCGGGACGGCGAAGACGAAATACGCCGCAAAATAGGCTGCCGGAACGACGAATCCGAGCAGCCGGAACGCGTTCGGCCTGCGCGCCGACGGCTTCAGGTAGGCGACGATCGCATCGCCCGCCAGGCCGGCGGCGACCGACGCGAGCACGATCAGCAGCAGCTCCATCCAATCGCTGGAGAGCTCGCCGCCGATCCAGAGCTTGACGAGCACGCAGAGCAGCGCGAGGGCGCCGAAGTGCAGCCGCCTGCGAACGCAGAGATACAGCACCGCGGCGGAGAGCAGAAGGCTCTGCCAGAGCACGATCGACAGCTCGAGCGCCTGGCGATAATAGAGGAACACCGAGAGCACGAACTGCTCGCGGACGAAATCGGTCTGCGGGAGGGGATGATCGCGAAAGAGCGCCTCGGGATAGAACGCGAACTGCGTGATGAATTGGACGATCTCTATCGCGAGCCCGAGCGACACGATCATCGGCAGCTGCTCGAAGAGGTTCGGCGCGTTGAGGCGGCGCATGGCGCTGCGCACCGGACCGGTTACCAAAAAGAACAGACCGGAGAGCAAGAAGAGATGCGGGGGGCTCAGGAGCAGGTCGAGCTGATGCTCGAATCCGTAGATGGAGTGCCACACGAAGTCGAGCGCGCCGCCGAGGAGCAGCGCCGCAACGCCGACGACGCTTAGTGAATAGCCCGGTGGAATGGCCTTCCAAAACGAACCGGTGCTGCGATAGTTCCCTAGGATCGACGCGCACATGACGAGCGCGGCAAACACGGCGCCGCTGTACATCGTCATATGCCACGGATTGAAAAACGACTCGACCGCGAGAAACAGGTGCTGATGCGCGTCGATGAAGAGGCCGGTGATGATCCAGACGCCGGCCAACGTCACTAGCCAATCCAGCCGCGTGGCCAAGCCCGGCGGCTCGATAATGAAGTCGATTCGCCGGGAAGGCTCGGCTTCAGCCGGAGGGGAAAGCGACTCGATCAGATCCATGTATCGGCGGTCATCCTTCGTAACTCGAAACCCTTTTCGACTCGCCCTCACGCCACTGCTATCGGGGGCGCTGCTTTTAGGCGTCGCGGGATGTTCGCCCAACGAGGTTGCGATTCCGTCGAATCTCTTCGTCGGCGCGAAGAAACCGAACGCGTGGCCGACGCCGCCGGTGGCCAAGCCCTCGGCGCCGCCCCAGATCGTCGCCATGTGGTTTCCGACGCTGACCCTCCACCCCGGGATGTGGTTCGACGGAACGATCGTCGTTAGCACGAACGTCGCTTCGGTGGAGGTTCGCACCGCGGCGTTTTCGATCAACACCGCGCACGTGTCGCCCGGGCTTTATCGCTTCCACACGCGCATCCTCGAGGTGCCGCCCTTCTCGCGCCGCCACTCCTACGAGCTCGAAATCATCGCCCGCAACGCCGCCGGCGTCAAACAGGTGGAGCAGGCCCCGCTTCGGGTCGAATAAAAGGACGAAGGGATGCCGGCGCTGCTCGCGGTTCTTCTGGCGTTTCCGACGGTGTTGATGTATCACCGCGTGGATGTGTCGGCCCCGAGCGACTACATCTCGCAGGCGCTGACCGTATCGCCGTCGCAGTTTGCGGCGGAGCTGCAGTTTCTGCACGACAAAGATCTGCACACGGCCGGAATCGCGGAGCTCGAGCGCGACGTGCGCGAGCAGCGTCCGGTGGCGCACGACGTGCTGCTGACGTTCGACGACGGATATGCCGATCAATTTCGTTACGCGTTTCCCATCTTGCAGCGCTACGGCGACGTCGCGACGTTCTTCATCAACGTTGGAACGATCGGAACGCCGCGGCACTTGACGTGGGACGAGGTCGAGACGATGGCGCGCGCCGGGATGTCGATCGGCTGTCACGGCGTGACGCACGCCGACCTCTCGGAGCTCGACGCGACCGCGCAGAGCTATCAGATCGATCGCTGCGTTGAGGTGCTCGGCGCGCGTCTGCACTCGGACGTGCTCGCCTACGCCTATCCGAGCGGCGCGTTCGATGCGGTGACGATTGCGCTGGAGCAGCAGGTCGGGTTGATGTTCGGTTTCACGACCGACCCGCGCTTCCAAACCGACGCGCAGTCGCCATACGAGTTGACGCGCCGCCGCATCCGCAGCGGCATGAGCGCCGCCGACTTCGCCGCGATCTTCGCGACGCACCCGACCTACATCAAGCTGTCCCCGTCACGACACCAGGCAGCGTCCCTCTCGCCCTAAAGGGCGGCTGAGGTGCCGCGGCGCTCGCTCGGTATCCCCCAGACACTGCCACCTCGCCTCGACGCGACCCCTCAAGCCGTGCGGCGAGCGTAGCTCCAATCCATGAAAAAAGCGTTAAAACTCTCGTCGGCCCGAGGCGAGCGCGTCCTTGGGCAGTAAGCTTCCGCCTGCCGCAGAAAAACTGGAGCGGAGCCTCCATCAGCTCTCGAGAGGCTCCGAAGGAAAATCGCAATGAAACTAAGCCTTTTTGGCGCCGCCGCGGCGGTGCTGGCGGTCGCAACGGCGGTTGGCGTATCTTCGTCGCCGGCCCAAGCGATGGGAACGGTGACGATCCAGCAGGCCGACGGCGGCCGTAATACCTACCGCGACGTCCAGATCAAGATCATCCATAACGCTCTGTTCGTGACGTCGGCGGACGGGAAAGGCACGCTCGTGATCAATCGCGCGGCGTGCGCATATCAAGGCGCGATCTTAGTCTGCTTCGTAACGAGCGCGACGCTCGTTCAATCCGGTAAGACGAGTCCGCTCGACTTTCGCAACGGAACAGTATACGTCAACATGACGCACGAGCCGCAGTCGCTGGCGCATTCGACGATGAAAGTGCCCGCCAGGGGCATTGTGAGCTCGTTCACCACTCAACGCGGCACGTATGTGAACCTCGTCGGCTTGATCGACAAGGTGGTGAGATGATGAGATACTTTAGCGTCTTACTCGTACTCCTGTTCGCGCTGCAGCCCGCGCTGACGACTGCTCGCCCGGGCGGCGGCGGTGGCGGAGGCGCCATGCGCGGTGGAGGCGGTGGCATGCGCGGCGGCGGCGGCGGTGGCGCTCGCCCGTCCGGCGGCGGAGGCGGCTTCAATCTTGGACGCGATACGGGTCGCGCGCCGCAAGGCGGCAATCGCGGGAACGTCGGTAATGGGAACCGCGGCAACGGCAACGTCGGCAACGGCAACCGCGGCAACGGCAACGTCGGCAACGGCAACCGCGGAAACGTGGGTAATGGCAATCGTGGCAACGTCGGCAACGGTAACGTCAACAACGGGAACCGGACCAACATCAACAACGGCAACGTCAACCGCAACAACTTCAACAACAACACGGTCAACCGCAACGTCAACGTGAGCGGGAACACGGTCGTCCGCAATCCGGTCTACGTCAACAACACGGCGTGGGGCTGGAATCGCGGAGTGGCGTGGGCTCCGGCCTACGGCTACTGGGGCGGCGGTTTCTGGGGCGCTATGGCGATCGGCGTGACGTCGGCGGCCGTCGGTGCGGCCGTTTACGGCTCGGTCGTTTCGAACAACGTCACCTATTCGTCGTATCAGGTGCAGCCGAGCAGCCCCGGGGCGACGTTCCTGTCGAACTATCAGCTCACGCAGGTGCAGTGCGGGCCGGCCGGTCTCGTCGTCGTGTACGGTCCGCAGAACAGCGTGATCTGCGCGAACCCCAACAACCTCGTCGCGGCGGGGAACTATCGGCTCAACACGGAGACGCTGACGCTCACCGCGATGTAGAGTGCTACTGCGGCGGTGCGAGATTGGGCGGGCTGGAGAAGTCGAAGCAATCCTCCATCCCGTCCGACGCCGCGTCACGCGCGTTGATCGAGGCCAGGCCGTAGGTAACCTCGCAGAACTTCACGAGGCTCACGTGCGTGTGCTGCGCGTGCGAGAGGTAACCGCGCTTTGCGTACGGACTTAACACGAGGCAGCCGACGCGGCCGCCCGGATAGAACTGCGTGCCGTCGGTCCACGTCTCGAGCTGCGGAGGATCGACGTGATCCGCCCATCCTCCCCAGTCGTCCCAGGTGATGAAGATCGCGCTGTTCGCCCACTGCGGGCCTTGCGCGACGGCGTTCACGACCCCAACCGTCCAGTTCATGCCGGTCGTGACGTTGGCGGTGGGATGCTCGTCGAGCCCCGACGGCCCGTAGATCCACGAGACGTTCGGTAGTTTTCCGGCGGCGGCATCGCTCGCGAAGTCGCTCTGCGGCTTCCTGTTCCGCGTGCCGAGCTTCGCGATCAACGTGAACGGATAGCCGGTCGTGTAGCTTCCCCACGTCAAACCTGCTGCGTCGAGCAAGTCCGGCAGCGAGGGCAGGTCATACGGACCGGCAGAGGACGGCGGGTTGTCGATCACGGGCGAGTCCGCGGTGACGAGCATCAGGTGGTTAGGCGTCGACGGGCCGGCGACGGCGGTGAAGTAATTGTCGCACAGCGTGAACTGTCGCGCGTACGCGAAATACTCGGGAATGTCGGCCTCCTTGTAGCCGAGCCTCACCGCGCTCGTCGCGCGCTTGAGCCACGCCTCGTGCGTGTGATTCGGATCGGACTGCGGCGGATTGGGCGCCTGCGGCAGCGTCGCGTCGCCGTTGCTACCGGGAAACGTTCCGAAATAATTGTCGTACGTGTGATTCTCTTTGACGATGATCACGACGCTCTTGATCGGGCTGCTCGGTGCCATGCTGTGCACAACCCACCCATGCCTCCCTCCGATGCGTCCACTCTGTCATCCTGAGCGCGCCGCGTAGCGATGCAGTCGAAGGGCGAAGGGTGGCGCACCTTCGGTGCCTGGTACGTGCTCGCTGTGGACGAGGGCAATCGGTTTCTCTTAGCCAAGCTCTAGAGCGTTCGCCAATAGAAAGGGGCGGTGTATGAGCTTTTCTCGGAGTTTTCTGTACGCTATTTGCATAGCGAGCCTCGCCGTCGGAGGCGCGGTCGCGCTCGCGCGCGCCGCCGCGCAGCAGCCCGTGATCCTGACGATGATGCAGGGATCGTGGAGCTGCACTTATCACGGCCCGAAGGGTACGCAGACGTCGACGCTTACCGTGTCGAGTCAGAACTCGAATTGGGACCTCCTCACCTCGAAGGACGGCGCGTACGGCACCACGCCAGCGCACGAAAGCGCCACGCTCGTCGGATACGACAGCAAGAAGGGCCAATACGTCGGCTTTGGGGGTAACACGCTGCCAGGCGGCGACTGGGGCGTAGGCACCGCGAAGGCCTCGCCGACCGCGACCTCGTTTATGGTCATCGCTGCCTATCCGCCTGATCCGACGCACGATAAGACCACGTACACGTTCACTGCGACGTCATGGAACTGGACCGACACGTGGACCGACAAGGGCAAGCCCATGACCGGCAAGGGAACCTGCACAAAGCAGTAGCAGTTCTCGCCGCGGCGCTACTGGTCAGCGCCGCGGCTCCATTCCCTCATGCGATGGTCGTCACGGCGCAGCACAACGCCACGCAGGTGGGAATCGACGTGCTGCGCGCGGGCGGCAACGCCGTGGATGCGGCGGTCGCCGTCGGCTACGCGCTGGCGGTGACCGATCCGTGCTGCGGCAATATCGGCGGCGGCGGCTTCATGCTCGTCCGCCTGCACGACGGACGCGATCGCTTCATCGACTTCCGCGAAAGGGCGCCGCAGCGCGCGACGAGCGCGATGTATCTCGACGCGCGCGGCAACGTGCGGCCCGGCGCGTCGACGAAGGGCTGGCTCGCGGTCGGCGTGCCGGGAACGGTCGCAGGACTGGAGACCGCGCGGCGCGAGCTCGGGACGATGTCGCGCGCGCAACTGCTCGCGCCGGCGATCGCGCTCGCGCGCGGTGGGTTCGTCGTCACGTCCGGCGACGAGCTTTGGCGCGGCTCGGACGAGCGCGTCGGCGCGCCCTTCACGCAGCCGCAGCTCGCCCACACGCTCGAGCTAATCGCTCGTGCCGGACCCGACGCGTTCTATCGCGGTCCGATCGCGCGGGCGGTCGTCGCCGCGAGCGACGCGCACGGCGGCATCCTCACGCGCAACGACTTCGCAAGCTACCGCGTCCAGGAACGCGCCCCGCTGCACTGCTCGTTCCGCGGCTTCGACATCGCGTCGGCGCCGCCGCCGAGCTCGGGCGGCGTCACGCTCTGCGAGATACTCAACATCATTGCACCGTATCCGCTCGACCGCTGGGGCCCGCGCGACGCGCGCACGATCCACTACATCACGGAGGCGGAGCGGCTGGCCTACGCCGACCGCAATGCGTATCTCGGCGACCCGGACTTCGTGAGCAACCCGGTTTCGCAGCTGCTCGCGCCGGCCTATGCAGCGAGTCTGCGCGCGAAGATTTCGCCGAATCGAGCGACGGCATCGGCGGACGTGCACCCCGGCCTCGGGCCACCCTCGAGCGAGAGCGCCGATACGACGCACTACTCGATTGTCGACCGCTGGGGAAACGCCGTCGCGGTGACCTACACGATCAACGACTCGTTCGGCGCGGAAGTTGTCGCCGGCGACACCGGCTTTCTGCTCAACGACGAGATGGACGACTTCACGGCCAAGCCGGGCGTGCCGAACCTGTACGGGCTCGTGCAGGGCGCACGCAACGAGATCGCGCCCGGGAAGCGGCCGCTCTCGTCGATGGCGCCGGCGATCGTAACGCATAACGGCACGCTGAGCATGGTGACCGGGAGCCCGGGCGGATCGCGGATCATCACGATCGTCTTGGCGACGATCCTCAACGTGTTGGCCTACGGCATGACGGCGCAGGCCGCGGTCGATGCGCCCCGCACGCACATGCAGTGGCTTCCCGACGAGCTGCAATACGAGACGGGCGCGTTCTCCGGCGCCACGGCGCGCCGGCTTCGCGCGATGGGCTACACGTTGCGCCGCACCGGGCCGTGGGGCTCCGCGCAGATTATCGTCGGCGATCCGCTCGCAGGGTCGCTCTGGGGCGGCAGCGATCGGCGCACGCCCGCCGGCGTCGCGATGGGAATATAACGCAGCGGTCGTCTGAAGTGTCACCTTTCGCCGCGCTCTTCCGTCTAAGCGGTGGAGGTTGGAAATCGACATGTTTAAGTGGTTCGTGAAGAGACAACTCGAGAAGTTCGGGCGGCGCTGGGGCTACGATACCGGCTACATGCGCGAGATCGTGGATGATGCGGGCGTGGGCGCCGTTATGCCGATGCAAGCGCTCGGCAAGCTCACAGCGTACAGAAAAGCTCCGGACGACGCGCTGTGCGGCGCTGCGCTGACCGCCGCCAAGGCAGCAGATTGCGGGCCGTGCCTCCAGCTCGGCGTGACGATGGCCGAAGCGCAGGGCGTGAAGCCGCAGACGATCCGCGCGATCCTCGAGGGCGACTACGCCAAGTGCTCCAAGGAAGCTTTGCTCGGCGCGGAGCTCGCTCTCGCGACGATCGCGGGCGACGGCAGCGGCGACGAGGCGCGCGCCGAGATCCTGCGGCGCTGGGGACGCGCGGGGCTCGTGTCGCTAGCATACTCGATCGTGGCCGCGCAGGCGTATCCGGCCTTCAAGTATGCAATCGGACACGGCCACGCGTGCGTGCGGCTGCGCGTCGGCGGCGAAGCCATGCCGATGGAGAGGCCGTCCTTCGCTTGATCCCTGAGCGCGCCGAACGCTTCGAAGCGCTCCGCCCGGAGCTCGTGCGGCATGCGTATCGCATGCTCGGCGAGTATGGCGAGGCCGAGGACGTGGCGCAAGACGCCTATCTGCGCTGGGACGCCGCATTCGACAAGGCGCCGGTGCAGGACGAGCGCGCGCTCGCGCGCACGATCGTGACGCGCCTCTGCCTCGACCGGCTGCGTTCGGCTCGCGCGAGGCGCGAGGTCTACGTCGGCCCGTGGCTCCCCGAGCCGGTGATCTCGGACAACAGCGACGATCCGGCCGCCGCAGCCGCACTTTCCGATGACATCTCGTTCGCGCTCTTGCTCGCGCTCGAGCGCCTGGCGCCGCTGGAGCGCGCGGCGTTTCTGTTGCACGACGTGCTCGACGTGCCGTTCGCCGAAGTAGCGCAGACGCTCGGGCGCGCGGAGCCAGCGGTTCGCAAGCTCGCGACCCGCGCGCGCGACCACGTGCGCGACGCCGGCCGCCACTCACGCACGGACCGCAAGGAGCTGCTGCGCATTCGCGACGCGTTCATGGCGGCGGTGCAAGGCGACGATCCGAGCGCGCTCGAGAGACTGCTCGCGAATGACGTTGTCTTTACGAGCGATGGCGGCGGCAAGGCTCCGGCGGCGACGGTTCCGGTGATCGGACCGGAGCGCGTCACGAAGCTGCTCTTCGGACTGAAGGAAAAGCAGGGCTGGCGCGACGTCGTGCGCATGGAAGTCGCGATGCTCAACGGCCTGCCCGGCATCGTGACGTTCAACCGCGCGGGCGTCCAAGACGTCGCGGCGCTGCAGATCGACGACGACGGACGCGTCGCCGCGATCTATGTGGTGCGCAATCCGGAGAAGCTGCAGACGGTCGCGCGCGCGGGGTTATAGGCGCGCGACCGCCTTCAATTTCAAGACCGGATTTATAGCGGAGGCTTTTGCCCCTTCGACGGAGGCGCTTCGTGCTGGCGCGCCGCCTGCTTATCGGCGTTCGTCACGGGCGCGTAGTGCGTGGGCCGATTCGTCGAGTTATACGGATGCGAAACCGCGCCCGTCTCGGGCTGTCCGTGATTGACCGTCGAGAGATGGTTGCGGTTTTGCGCGGACATCTGCTCGTGGTTTTGCTGTTCGGGCGTCGGCCCCTGACCGTGCGCGCGCGCGTCGATCTCGCCTTGCGTTGGATGCGCCACAACGCCGCCGTGGCCACCGTTGTAGCTCACGCGCGAGTGATTGTAGTTGTTGATGACGGTCTTGTTGTACGTGTTGTGAATGACGGTCGTGTTGACGCGAGTGACGGCCGTGTTGTAGCGAAAGACGTTCCCATACCAGCCGCCGCCGACATAGCCGGTGCCGAAGTATCCGAACCCGTAGTTAATCCCGCCGTAAAATCCGACGGTCCGCCCCCAGTAACCGCGGTGCCAGTAGTAGGCTCCCGAGCCCCAGCCCCAGTAGCCTGGGGTCCAGAGTAGCCCGATCGCCGGCGCGAGCACCCACGTTCCCGGGACCCAGTAGTAGCCACCGGGGCCCCAGGCCCAGTAGCCGGGCTGCCAGATGTAGTTTGCTACCGGGCATGGCGGCTGCACATAATAGGGGATCGCGGGCGGCGCGATGTTGATGCCGATCCCAACGGTGATCTGTGCGGACCCAGCCACCGGAACGGCTGCGAAGAGCGCCGCGACCGTCGCGGCACGAGCAAAATTCAAGCAGTTCATGCGGGATAGCTTACCCGCCGAGCGGCTAGGCTAAAAAGGGGGGAGGCGGCTGGTTTCTAAAAAGCCTCCAAACAGCGTCCCAACCGAGGAGGTTCCAATGCGTTATCTTGGTCTAGCAATGGCCGCGCTGCTCGGTCTGCCGCCCACGATCGCACCGGCGGCGACTTCGTGGCAAACCGCAACCGCGACGAGCGTTACGGGTGGCGTAAGCAGCAAGTCGACATTCGTGATCGACGCGTATCTGACAATGCCGCAATCGTGCTACGCGGCTCGCATTCGTACGTATACCGTATCGACGGGTTTGCATCGGACCTTTATCGTGGAGCAACGAGGAGGACCGATGTGCAGCGGCTCCGCTTACAAGTGCACCGTAACCCAGAATTTCATGCTGCCGATACAGCAACCGTTCGACGTATACACGAAGGGGAAGGTTTGGCACGTTCACCTAACCATGCATCCGCCGACGCCGATCCCACCGATGTGCCATTAGAGCTAGCCGCGATTTGAGCGACGGCCTTACACGTAATCCCGCAGCGTGAACCTCACGGAGCGCTGCGTGCCGTCTTTGCTCGCTACGCCGAGCGTGACGACGGTTCCCGGAGCTTGCGCGAAAAGGTCGCGTATTGCGTAGAGTGGCATCCCGCTGACAGGCTTGCCGTTGACCGACGCAATTGCGTCGCCTTTCACGACGCCCGCGTCGGCGGCGGGTGTTCCTGGGCGCGCGTCCGCCACAACGATGCTCGCGCCGCGTCGGATCAAGAACAGCCCGGATCGCTCGTATGCGTCGGCCTCCGCGAAAGCGGCGTTCGGGACGAGCGTCATCGTGCCGTTGCCGTAGTCGAACGTCACGGCGAAGCGCCGCAGCAGATTGCCGCCGACGTTTGCCGCGATGAACGGCGCCGTGAGCGCGCCGGCCGTCTGCGTGGAATAATCCGCGACGAGATTCGTCAGCGTGAGATCGTCGATGCCCACCTCTCGCACGCGGCCGAGCTTGCCAAGCGCGGGGCCGCCGAGGCCGAAGCCGTTGATGCCGACCGCCGTCGTGGCCGCCGGAACGATCTGCGGATGATCGGCGAGGAACGGCGTCATGAAGCTGATCGTGTCGCGCGCGCCGGTGTCGATCGTACACTTAGCGGGGATGCCGTCGATCGTGCACGCGATCTGCGGCTGCGTGCTATAGAAGACGAACGGCACGACGTGTCCGTCGGCCGGCGGAGCCGCCGTTCCGGGCAGGCGCAGGACGATCCGCCGGTTGGCGTAGTCGAACGTGGTGACGTAACGCGCCAGCACCTCCCACCCGATCAATCCGTCCACCTGACGCCCGGTGGATACGCCGAAGCCCATCCGCGTCGGGATGACGGCGAAGAACTGATGCGTGAGCACCGCGTCGCCGACTTGGAGCTTTGCGACGTTGGCGAAGCTGAACGACTCCGTCTGCGAGCCGACGCCGCTGCCCTGCGCCGATCCCGTACCGAAGGCGCCGATCTCCTTAGCAACCGCCGGATCGATGACGTTTGAGCCGCCCGTGTCGAAGATGAAGTGATACGGCCCTTTCCCGTTCAGCATGACGTCGAGCTGCACGTGATTTTCGGTTAGCGTAAACGGAACGACCGTCGATGTCTTGCCATTTTGCATGGAGAAATCGTTCGGACGCGTCTGTGGGCGCGCCAGCGCGGCTTGCGCGTCCGGCGGGTCGAATGCGATGCTCGCGATTAGCGCGTCGGAATTATTCCCGTCGCTTGAATCTTGATGGATCGCGTGGGCGAAATTCAGCCCGCGTACGCGTCGGTAGTCCGAGAACGTCAGTGACGACGAGGTGAATCCGTTGATGAAGTTGGCGCGCGCCGGCAGGTGCGTCGTCTGATCGAACCACAGTTCGAACGGTACTTTAGACTCCGCGGGCGTGATCCTCAGCGCGTCGTACGTGCGGCCGGCGGCGGTTTTCGGGCCGATCCACAAGATGGCCGCCCCGGCTGCCTGCGGCGCCCATAGCGCGTAGCTTGCGATGTAGGCCTGATTGATCTCCGACGAGCGTCCGCTGTCGCTTCCGTCGTTCCACACGAGGTGCGATCCGTCGGCATTCCAAGTGCCCCGTCCGTCGTAGCCGTCGAGTTGAACTAGCGGTGCGAGGTTCGTCGTTTCGGCCAACCTCCCGTCGCGCACGTCGACGTACCGGGTTAGCGTTCCGCTCAAGCCTACGCCCGTGATTTTCGCGTCGACGCGGAGCGTCGTCACGGATGCCAACGCGGCGATGCCTTGAGCCTCACCGGAAGCGGCGATCAACGCAGTGACGCGCGAGTCGGGAGCGTCGGCGCGGGCGAGGCCCGGCACGAACAGAGGTACGGCGGCCAGCGCCGCCGCGGCGAAGCGCAGCAGGTTCATGCCCCCTCTACGGCCGAGCGCGCGCCCGTGTTTCGCCCTCCCTATGTCATCCTCAGCCGTCGCGTCTATTCCAAATGCGGCTTCGGCAAATACCGCAGGTCGTCCGGACGAAAGCGGTGCTCGATGAGCTCGCCATCCTCTTTCTTATAGCGCACGACGACGGACCGCGTGTCGACCTCGATCACTTCGCCCTCGATCCCAAGGTTCTCGATCATCACGCGATCGCCGTATCCCAGCTGCGACATGGTTCCTCCTCGCTTACGGTTTTAACACGACGCGGAAGCGCGCGGCGCCGCTCATCATGCGTTCGTAGCCCTCGGGCGCGCGCTCGAGCGGCATCGTTTCGATCATGGCGCGAACGCCGGTCTGGACGGCGAAGCGCATGGTGTCCTCGGAATCGGCGCACGTGCCCGACGGCCAAGATTTGACCGAACTGCGCTTGCCGATCATTCCCGCGGTGTTGATCGGCAGCGGCTCCGGCGACGCGCCCACAACGAGCAGCTGCCCATCGACGTCGAGCCCGCTGAGAACCGGCTCCATCGCGGATGCTGCGGTGACCGTCGAGAGCACGACCTTCGCGCCGCCCAGCTTCTGGAGCTCCGCGCCGACGTCTGTCGTGCTGCTGTCGATGTAGTGCAGAGCGCCGAGCGATCGCGCGAACTCCTCCTTGTCGCGCCCGCGCGCGATCGCGACGGTGTTGAACCCCATCTTTGAGGAGAACTGCACGGCCAGATGCCCGAGGCCGCCGATGCCAAGCACGCCAACGAGGTCGCCGGCACGCGCCGGGCCGTGACGTAGCGAGTTAAACGTCGTGATGCCCGCGCACATCAGCGGCGCCGCTTCCTCGAAGGTCAGCTCGTCGGGAATGTGCGCGAGCGCGACCGCCGGCGCGACGACGTACTGCGCATGGCCGCCGTCGTAGGCGACTCCGGGCACCTGCTGGTTGCGGCAGGTGATGAAGTCACCGCGGCGGCAGCGGTCGCAGGTGCCGTCGTGGCCGCCGTGCCAGCCCAAGCCGACGCGCGCGCCCACGCTCCATCCGCTCACCTGCGGGCCGAGCGCGTCGATCGTGCCGGCGATCTCATGCCCTGGAGTGCGAGGATAAGCGATGCCTGGATAAACGCTGTTGACCGTGACGGCGTCGCTGTGGCAGACGCCCGATGCCTCGACCTTGATGCGCACCTGGCCGAGGCCCGGCTGCGGAATCGCGACGTCGCGCAACTCCAAGCGATGATCCTGCGCGGACGGCACGACGGCCGCCCGCATCGTTCTCGTGCTCATAACGACTCGTGCAACACCGTGCGGGCCAGAACGGTGTCAACTGGTGGTTGCGACCATCCCCGTCGGATTAGCCATGATGCACTGCCTCAATGCGATTTCCATCGTGGTCGATAACGAAGGCCGCGTAGTAGTTTACGCCATACTCGGGCCTGGGCTAGCGTAACCCGCAGCGTCGTCCATGGTCCATACCCGAACGTAGCCGAGCGTCTGAAGGACGGCATCATAGAATTCGGTGGCGCGAGAAAAGTCAGACACTGCGATGGATATGTGGTCGAGCATTGTGTGGCCATTTTAGCAATAGTACGCCGGCACGAGCAATCGGTGTCGTTCAATTGTTGTTCCAAGGTGGAGGCAGCGTGTCAACGAAACTAACTGAACGATGACAGACGAAGAGCTCCAGAGATTTGCCGGCGAAAAAATCCGCTTGGTGTTTGGCGGTCGTACGCTGACCGGCAAATTGGTGGCGGGCTATGAAGCCCAGCTCAAGGTCAAGGCGCCATACGCCATCGAGTGGTACGATGTAGACGAGGCCTTAGGGACCAACGAAATGCGCCTCGCGGCGATTCACGACGCCAAGGCTGTTGAGTCGATCGAGCTCCTTAACGTAGCGGAAGAGACGAAGGACGAGATCGAAGACGTGGCCGACGATGCGCAGACGCCCGGCTGAGACAGCAGCAGGCTGCTGCTGTAGCTGTCCGAGCTGCAGTTCGCAGCAGATGTCACTCTGAGCGATGTCATCCTGAGCGCGCCGCGGTAGCAGCGCAGTCGAAGGGCGAAGGATGACCCGGTGATCACCTATCGCTGGGCCATAGGGGCTCTGTGGCTGATCTTCATACTAGTTTGGCTGATTTCGGCGACCGGCGCGAAGCGGAGCCAACGCGATCCCGGATGGTGGCGCGCGAATGTCGGACTCCGCCTCATCGTGTTCGTGCTGATCGTGCTTGCGCTGCGCGTCCCGGTGATGACGCATACGTGGCACACGGCACGCCACTATCTCGTAACGTTCGACCCGCGCCTCGGCCTCGCGGGCGTGATCCTTTGCGCGCTCGGCGTCGCGCTGGCGATCTGGGCGCGCGCGTATCTCGGTAGGAACTGGGGCCTGCCGATGTCGCGCAAAGAGCAGCCGGAGCTCGTGACGTCGGGACCGTACGCGTACGTCCGCCACCCGATCTACTCGGGTATCCTCCTCGGCATGATCGGGTCGGCGCTGGCGGAGAGCGTCCTGTGGCTCATTCCGCTCGCGATCTTCGGTGCGTACTTCGTCTACAGCGCGCGGTCCGAGGAGCGCATCATGGCGCAAGCCTTCCCCGAGCAATACGCAGCCTATCGGCAGCGGACGAAGATGCTCGTGCCCTTCCTGTTCTAGCGGCGCCCGTTCGCGCGGTCGATGAGCCTCGCGAGCACGCCGGGCGGATTGGCGTCGGGGCGGCTGAAGTCGAGCCGCTCGGTGATCGCCGCGCCGTATGCCGTGCGCGCGTTGCGCGCGTAAATGTCACTCTGGGGCTCGATCACGTCGAACGGCGTGAGATTCGGCGTCGAGCCGAAAGCTGCGTACAGCGGGGCCGCCGACGCGTCGTAATTCGAGAGCGGCTGCATGCCAAGCATGAGCTCGATCGTGCGCAAGACACTGACGGTCGAGTAGTGCTCGTGGATCGCGCCGCCGCGCGCGTACGGAGAAACGACGTAGAGCGTCGAGCGCTGATTGCTGACGTGATCGGCGCCGTCTTGCGCGTCGTCCTCGGTGATGAAGACCGCCGACGAGCTCCAAATGTTGGAATGCGAGATCGCCGAGACGATCAGGCCAACTGCGTAGTCGTTGGTCGCGATGTAGGCCGCCGGCGTCAGCTTTCCGGGGCGTGTGCCGGCGGTGTGGTCGTTGGGGAGCCACATGAATTCGAACTGCGGCACCGCGTCGGTCGCGACGAAGCGGTCGAACTCGCGCTTCCACTCTTTGTAGCGGTCGAGGTCGCTGTAGTCGAGGTTCCACGCCACGTAGCGCGGGTCGAAGCGATTGCCGAGGCTCGGCGCGGTCGTGGCGACGTGGCCTTCGATCGCCGGCCAGCGCGCGAGCTCGCCGTAGTCGCGGAACGTCACGCCGGCGCGGCGCGCGGCGTCCCAGATGTAGCCGTTGGCGGCCACTCCGGCACCGACGCCGGTCAGCACGTCGTCCTGATCGTTGCGATTGCCGTAGGCGGGCGGCCAGGTGCGCTCGACGTAGTCATTAGCGAAGGCGCCGTCGGCCCAGTTATGGCCGGCGTCGCTCACCTCGCCGCTCGTGTAGAAGTTGTCGAGCAGCCCGAAGCGCTGCGCGATCGCGTGTTGATTGGGCGTGACGCGCTCGCCGAAAAACACGAGCTTCGGGTCGCCGTTGCCCCGCGGCATGTCGCCGAGGATCTGATCGTACGTCCGGTTCTCTTTGAGGATGAAGAAGACGTGTTTGATCGGGCCGCCGGCGCGAACGATAGTTCCCGCCGGAGGCGCTCCTTGGCTCTGCGCGCCTTGCGGGTTGGTTTGCGCCGCGGCGTTCAGCGCAATTGTGCGAATCGAGCCGAACTGCGTCGCGGCGATGTAACCGACGGTGCTGCGGCTATACACGTTGAAGTTGGGATTCGGCTTTGTGCCCTCGCCCTTGCCGTCGATGACGAAGAGGTTGGCGCCGTCGGGCACGGCCGCGCTGGGATACCAGCCGGTGGGCAACCGCGCCGCGACGCTTCCGTTGCGCAGCACCGCGATTTCGTTCGCCGCGCCGAGCGTGACGAAGACCGAACCTGCCTGCGCCGAGAGCGAGTTCGGCGAGGAGCCGATCGAGTGTGGCATCGTTCCGACGAAGACGTCGGCCAGCCGCCGCAAGCTCGCGACGTCGTATTCCGCGACCGTGTCGGCGTCGGCTTGCGCGACGTAGAGCCGCTGCCCGACGACGAGCACGTCGCTGGGATGCAGATCGGTGGAGATGCGGCGCACGGCGCGGTCGCGCACGTCGATGCGGGCGACGTAGCGGTCGGACTTCACGGTGACGAACAAGGCCGCGCCGTCGTTGGAGAACGCCATGTTGCCGGGATGCCGCCCGACGAGGATGCGGCGCGCCGACCGCAGGGCGTCGAGCCGGCCGATGCGCACCGATCCGTCGGTATCGGTCGCCACCGCCACGACGTTGCCTCGCGCCGTCACCGCGATCGGATACGAGCCGCGCGCGATGCGAATCGTGCGAACGCTGCCGGTTGCGGGAT
Organism: Vulcanimicrobiota bacterium; assembly: GCA_963722595.1. Lineage (GTDB taxonomy): Bacteria > Vulcanimicrobiota > Vulcanimicrobiia > Vulcanimicrobiales > Vulcanimicrobiaceae > Cybelea. The sequence goes on from CAVRNN010000001.1 coordinate 1,991,159, forward strand.
CGACCGCAAAGACGGCGTCGGCGTTCGCGCCGGCGACGAGGATCCCGTGGGCCGTCCACACCGGGCGACCGGACGCGCCGCGCAGAGCGACGCGCCGGACCAGATGCAGATCGTTCGTGGCATAGAACGCGAGATCCGGCGGATTGAAGCCGGCCTCGACGACGGCCAGCGTCGCGCGGTCGGGCGAGAGCGCCGCGCCCTGCGGGAACGTCTGCGTTTGCGCAACCGTGCCGGTTGGCGCTTGCAGCACCCAGTCGTTGGGCAACACGCTCGGCGACGAGCTGGCGGATGCGCCGATAATTGCGAACAAGGCGACGTAGGCGAAGGTCTTCATCGAGGCAGTCGTTTCAGGCCGCGACGCCCTTTGTCATCCTGAGCGACGGCGCGAAGCGCCGAAGTCGAAGGACGAAATCGAAGGACCCCCAGGTTAACGTTGAACGCCGCGGAAAGCCCCGCGAATGCGAATTGGAGCTCTCACGTTGGCATTTATCATGCTCGGCGCTGCGGGCGCGGGGCAAAACGTCCTCCCACGGTCCATCGTCGTCGGGCTGAGCACGGTTCAGAAGTATTTCCCGCAAGTGGCCCACGAGCAATATTCGGGCAGCAATTCTACGGCCGCGGGCAATCCGACAGCGACGCGTAGCGTGATCTTCATCAACGGCGATGCATCGAAAAAGGTAACGATAACGGTTGATTGGTACGCGACCGTTCGCGACGCTTCAGCCGCTTATAAGGAAGCCGTGTCGAAGAGTAAGATCCCGGGTTTCTCGCCGCTGAAAGTGCCGACGATCGGCCAGGCGACATTCGCCGGTCGAGTGACGCAGGGTAAGGAGACGCACGTGGGCATTGGTGCGCTCAACGGAAACCTTATTGTCGGCGCCACGCTTGCCGGCTACCCGGCGACCAGCGAGAACGTCCGGCGGTTGGTCGCGCTCACTGTTGCGGAGCAGGCCGCAGCAGGACGCGCGCCGCGAACTTTGATGTAACGAAGTTACACCTTAAAAGGAGCGAGTGGTGAAACAGGCGGTAGTCGGCGTTGCCGTCGCGGTAGCGCGTCATCGATGCGAAAGCGAATCTCGAGTGCACCGGCAACATCACCGCTGGTTCGGGCGTTACGTCGACGCATCGCAACAGCCGGAGAACAGGTGCTCGCGTACGCGCCGGAGTCGGCAACGGCCACGATCGAAGACGTCGGGACCGCGCGAATGGTCGATGGTGCCGCCAACGTGCGGATTGATCCCGCGTTCGCCGCGATGACCGACGGGCGCTGGTACTACGTGTTTCTCACGCCGCTCGGTGAGACGCGTGGCTTGTTCGTGAGCCGCAAGACCGCGCTGGGCTTTGTAGTGCGCGAGATCGAGCGGGGACGGTCGAACCTCGATTTCGACTATCGTATCGTCGCGCATCCGGTCGACGCTGCGAACGGCCGCCTCCCTCCCGCGTCGCCCTGAGCGCTAACTTGCTTGGTTAATTCGCGCTCCTCGTGTCGAAAACACGAGGCTCCGTTCGACGCATCAGCAGAACGCTAGAAATTCACTAAAAGGAGAACCCCATGAGGTTTGCGGTCCTGGTCAAGGCTAACAAAGACAGCGAGGCGGGCGGGCTGCCGTCGAGCGAGATGCTGGAGAAGATGGGCAAGTTCAACGAAGGGCTTGCCAAGGACGGAGTGATGCTCGCGGGCGAGGGGTTGCAGGCATCGTCCAAGGGCGTGCGGTTGCGCTTCGACGGCGGGCGCACGACGGTCACCGACGGCCCGTTTGCGGAAACGAAGGAGCTCGTCGCCGGCTTCTGGATCGTGCAGGGCAAATCCAAGGAAGAGATCGTCGAACGCTTCACGCACGCGCCGTTTGACGGCGGCGCAGTCATCGAGATTCGGCAGATCTTCGAGGCCGAGGATTTCGGTGAGAACCTCACCCCCGAAATCCGCGCCTCGGAGTCGCGCCTGCGGGAGCAGCTCAAATGAGATGCATTCCTCCCGCGTGATCGACCGCGTCGACGAAGCGATTGCCGCAGTCTGGCGCATCGAATCGCCGAAGCTGATCGCGCGCCTCTCGCGAATGACGCGCGACGTCGGCAAGGCTGAGGATCTCGCGCAGGATGCCTTCGTGGCGGCCCTCTCGCAGTGGCCGGACGAGGGTATTCCGCGCAATCCCGGCGCGTGGTTGATGACGATCGCGAAACGCCGCGCCGTCGATGCGATCCGGCGCGACGAGACGCTCGCGCGCAAGTCCCAAGAGCTCGCGCACTCGCTCTCGGTCCCGGAATCAAAGACCGATTTTGCCGCGGCGTACGAGGAGATTGACGACGATCTGCTGCGCCTGATGTTCGTGGCGTGCCATCCGGTCGTGTCGAGGGAGGCGCACGTCGCGCTGACGCTCAAGTTGCTCGGCGGCCTCACCACCGCGGAGATCGCCCGCGCGTTTCTCACGGCGGAAGCGACGATCGCGCAGCGCATCGTGCGCGCGAAGCGGACGCTGGCGGAGGCGCGCGTTCCGTTTGAAGTGCCATCGGGCTCGGAGCGCCGGCGGCGTCGCGCGTCGATTCTCGAGACCATCTACCTCATCTTTAACGAAGGCTATGCGGCCACGGTGGGCGACGACGTGCTGCGCCCCGAGCTCGCCGAGGACGCGCTGCGCCTCGGACGCATGCTCGCCGCGCTGATGCCCGACGAGAGCGAGGTCCATGGCCTCGTGGCGCTCATGGAAATACAGGCGTCGCGGATGCGGGCGCGCGTCGGCCCGTCGGGTGAGCCGATCCTGCTGCTCGAACAGGATCGCAGCAAATGGAACCGCCTGCTGATCTACCGCGGCCTCGCCGCATTATCGCGCGCCGAAGGGCTGGCGCCGGGTCACATACTTGGATCGTACGCGGTGCAGGCCGCGATCGCAGCGTGCCACGCCCGCGCCGCGACGGCCGACGCAACCGACTGGCGCCGCATCGCCGCCCTCTACGGCGCGCTTGCAAACACCGCACCATCGCCTGTCGTGGAACTGAATCGCGCCGTCGCGGTCGGCATGGCGTACGGCCCGCAGGCGGGCCTCGATATCGTCGACGAGCTGCGCGGCGAGCCCGCGCTCCGGACATACCATCTGCTCCCCAGCGTTCGCGCCGATCTGCTCGCCAAGCTCGGTCGCACGACCGAAGCGCGCGAAGAGTTCGAACGCGCCGCCTCCCTCACTCGCAACACTCGCGACAAAGCCCTTTTACTCGCCCGCGCCGCCGGCGCGTCCTCCCACGCTCAGCTTAAAGACGATTCCGCAGCTGCGATTGCACGGGCCGACTCCGCCGCTCACGGTGGTGCCGTATAGGTTGTCTGCGGCGTCGCGCGCTACGCTGCCGTAGGGAACCTCTCGAACACTACACAGCACGCGGCGCCGCTTCTGCGCTTGCTAGCGCCGCCGAACGACGTCGCGCCATAGAGATCGCCTTTGCGATTCGCGGATCAGCGTCTCTGACGGGGCGGCTCCGTCGGCGATGCCGCGGAACACGCGCACACCCTACCCGCAGCCCGGGTTGCTGCCGCGCTTGTTGCAGTTGAGATTGCCGTGGTTCTGCGCGGTTCCGAAAAGGGCGCCGGCGCCGTCCATGACGAGGCCTCCGATCGGATTTCCCCCGTCGCGCTTTCCTTTGAAGTTGTACAGCGTGGTTAGCGTGTTGCCTCTGCTCAGCTCGAAGATCGTGCCGCATCCGTTGAGGCACCCGGCGGGTCCGCCGACGTACGCGACGCCATACAGGTTGCCGGTGGCGTCGCGAACGACACCGGCGTAGGGCCGCCCGCCGTCGGTTCCCCCAGTGAAGGAACAGAGAACCGTTTCTTTGCCGCCACTGGTGACCTTGAAGACGGTTCCGTAATCGTCCGTTCCTCCGCACGGTGTCGTACCGTAAGAGGTTGTCGGCGGAGTCGGCGACGAGGGCGCCTTGCGGATCCTGACCGTCAACTGTGCTGCCAAAATCTCCCCTGAACTGATAGAGCAGACTCTCGTTGCCGCTGCGGTTGATCTTGAAGATGGTGCCGCATCCGTCGCCGCCATAGGCGTAGCAGTCGTAGACGTCGCCGCCGACGGCCGTCGTGCCGTAGAGATTGCCGTTCTTGAGGATCACGTTGGCGAACGGGTCTGGTGAAAAAAGCGCGGCGAGCGCACCGGTACGCAATAATCCGGCTGGCGCTTAGCCGGGTGAACTCGACCGAGGCCGACAGCGAGTAGACGGCCTGGAGGTAAAGTTGTTTAGACAGGCCTTGGCAAGGAAAGGCTTGGCTACCTCGAAGTCCAGCAAGACCGCCTGGGCCATTACCCAGGGCTTTTGGGGGCGTGACAGTGGACGATCGCAATGACGGTCTTACCTTTAGGCAGTTCCTAGAGACTGCCGAATGGTCGCGCTTCGAGCAGTATATTGAAACGTCGCAAGGCGTGCTGCGCTTGGAAGTTCAGAAAAGTGTCGCATCGGAACGCGACATCCGAGCACGACTTCGAGAGCGAATTGAAAGCAAGCACCGTGACAGGCTATGCGCAGTGAGCGACGCAAGCCTGGCCAAGGCGAGAATAACTCTCGCAAACGATACGGTGGCCATAGATGGTACGCGTGCGCAGGTTTCTATGCTGAGCGGTATACGCGGCCAACTGGGTGTCGTAGCCATTCGGTATTCAGGAGAAATGACGAGCTACGTTACGTACGTCACTGAGGTGACCTATTCAGATTTTGATCCGGATGCCGATATTGAGGACGTCATAGAACGCCGAACCAAAGACGATTTCTCGGTAAGCGAGCTTGTCGTGCGCGCCATGCTTGCTTACAACGAACGATTTCGCGCACTTGAGCAACCTCAAACGTGGTGCATCTTACAGGGAGAACTGTTTCCGTTTGAGCTGCGGTCTGGGCTTGGCAAGTTACGCGGATTGGACATAGCCTTAAACCTGTTCGCAAAGATGGTCGACCGGAAAACCGTTGGCGCTGTCGTATCAGATACGTCAAGCCCCGATATAAATTACGGATTTGCTCTTGAACCGCGAGAGTTTTTCAAAATCACCAATCTTAAGTACGAATACGACAAATGGCTTGAAAGTGGCGCAAAGTTTAATCCCGCTGATGAAGCGAAATTTAAAGCGTTCAACGATAAATACGCTAGTCAAATTATAAAGGGCGTCTACCGAATAGGCCAGCGGCCCTTCATATTCTATGCTCATGAGGATGTAATTGAAGACTTCGCCGCTCTTATAATGGCGGATTCTTCACATATTCAAGAACGTGGCTTCCCTCTACTAATAGACTACGCCGATAGCGTTTGTGCGTCGCTATTTCGCGCCGGCGATTTTGAGCGGCGTGTTAACTTTGAGCTCGCATTAGAAGGCGACCTATTGTCTGAGCTTTCCGAGAGAGCAACTAGATCGAGGTAAAGAGGAACACATGTCCAGAAAACGTGCCAAGAAGAGGAAGCAAAGGTTCGGAGCACGGGTCGGCGCAGGGCCGTCGCCTGCTGATATGGCCACAGCTCCAGATAGGCAGAACGCACCGGCCTACGGAGCTTCCGTGATGCCGGATGCGCCGGTCGATAGCGAGGATTCAACGAAGGTACTACAATCGAACGGCCAACAGAATGGTCTCTCATCAGGACCGCAGTTGCCCAATGCCCCATCATCATTGGTAGGATTCGTTAACTTCGACGGTCGGTCAGGCGATGGGAATTCCTCCGAAGTCATAGTCGACAAGCCTTTCATCGAATCATTTAGACGCGGTCGTTATGTCGAACTCGAAAATTACGGTCGTCAGGTTAAGTATCTCGGTAGAATCGTAGAGGGACCCTACTACTCGCCCGATTTCGTAGGCCTCGACTCCTCGATAGCGAGGGTCGCCATCCAGAAGGCGGCTACGATTGCCATGATTCCCGACTATCACGCTTATGCGAGCGTCGAAGTACTCGGGCAAATTCAAGGCGATGCCCTGCTCGGTCTAACAACTCGTCCCTTGCCAAAAAGCCGCGTCACATCAGTAGACGGATCGCGTTTAACCTCGCTTTTGCGAATTGACGGGGACGTACACCTCGGAAGGCTTGATGGATACGACAATATTGAGGTATCCATGCGAAGCAATGCAAAGCACGTTCTTCCAAGAAATGCGGGTATCTTTGGTACGGTTGGTTCGGGTAAGACGAATACTTCGCAGGTACTCATAGAGCAACTGAGCACAGCGGGATGGGCCGTAGTAGTACTCGATGTCGAGGGCGAGTACACACAAATGAATCAAAAGTCAACGGAATTGCTGGAGCGCCTGAAGGCGGTTGGCAAACGTGCCGAGGGCTTGAAGGACTTCCAGGTTCTCCATCCGGTTGGATCGGAACCTGAGGATAGAAAGTCCTCGCGGGCCTTTGCCGTGAATTTCGGTGGCCTTCCTGCATCTATGATCGCTGAAATTAGTGGGCATGAATGACGCGCAGCAAGAGCGTTTTTTCCAACTTTACGACGCTTGTGCACGCGAGAATCTTTTTGGACCCCCAAAGCCAATCGTTTCACGACCGGATGCTAAGAAGACGGCGTCCCGGAAGGGGCGGCCCGCTTCAAAACGCGGTATCCTCGGGCCGACGAGCAGTAAGGAGAGCGGCGAAAAAGAACAAGGCCCCGATTCTCCGCCGGCCAAAGCTAGTGCTGCGGACGCACTCACCGAGCTAGAGCTCGTTGATGAAGAGATGAGCAGAGCCAACGTGACACTACAGCAGCTTATGGCTAAGCTCCTTACGTGGCTGCAAAATCGACACGACGACCTAGGACAAGAAATAAGTGGCGCATCGTATATGTCGTGGAATAAGGTTAAGTCTCAGCTTCGTGGCATTCACCGACTCGGAATCTTCGTGGAAAGTGCTAAAGGTCTTGATGTTTCTAATATGCTACATGAAGGTAGAGTCACTGTAATTAATCTTTCCGACTCCTCTGACCCCCGAGTTAATAACCTCGTCATTGCCGACGTACTTCGAAGCGTTTTTGAATTCAAGAAGAATCACCCGGATCCCAAGGTAATGATTGTCATCGAGGAGGCGCACACGTTCGTATCGCGGGATAACGTGCGGCAGATGCAGGCCACGATGGATAAGCTCCGAGAGATCGCCAGGCGGGGTCGCAAGCGTTGGCTAGGATTAACGTTTATTTCTCAGCAGCCTTCCCACTTGCCGGCAGAGCTTTTCGAGCTATGCAATACCCTTTTCGTTCATGAGACGAATGGCAGGCGTAACATCGACGCGCTCAAGAGTACGGCGGGCACGATCAATGAGGGTGTCTGGAAAGATATTAGTGTTATGGGGCAAGGGCGCTGTGTAATTGTTAGTCCACAGTATCGGCATCCCGTAGTGGTGCAAATCGACCCCTGTGTTTCAAAACGCAAGCTCATCGAATGATGAATCACTACATTCACCCGTTTCCAGCGCGGATGGCGCCTGAGATAGCGCTTCGTGAACTACGATCGATTGCTCCCGGAGCGATCGTTGTGGATCCGATGGTTGGTTCGGGCACAACCATGCACGCGGCTCAGGTATGCGGTCACCACCCATTGGGTTTCGACCTTGACCCGCTGGCTGTACGAATCGCTCGTGCGGAGTGTGCCAAAGTCTCCCCCGGTAAGCTACTGTCCCACGGGATGACTGTCTTGGAGGACCTCAACCGGGTCGACCGTAGAACGCTAAAAAGGTATCCCGAGTACTTCGACTACGAAACGAAGGAGTTCTGTGATCGTTGGTTTCCGCGATACAATCAGCCGATCTTGACATACTTATCGCAGCGAATACGTTCAGTACGAGATAGTAGCGTTCGAAACGTCTTGGAGATAGTTCTCTCCGGCACAATAGTCGTAAAGCAATCGGGATGCTCATTTGCGCGAGACGTTGCCCACAGCCGTCCTCATTTCTGTGTTGATTTGGTGCCACGCCCCGCTGAGGAACTGTTTTTAAAAAGATTACGCCGGATCGCAGCAATATACGAAAAGAGATCCGTAAGCATACCAGCACCTCAAATAAGGTTGGGTGATTGTCGGCAGCTTCCCATAAAAACGGAATGCGCCGACCTTGTGATTACGTCGCCCCCATATGTAAATGCCTTAGATTATCTGCGAGGCCATCGTCTCTCCCTAATTTGGTTGGGTTACACTGTTATGGCGATCCGGCAGACACGCGCGCGCTCGATTGGCTCCGAGGCTGCAGGAAGGTTTGCGGGCGGGTCGCTGAAGCGTACGGAGGCAATAGGCGCGCGGTACGCCTCAGATCTTCAAGCGATGATTCACGAGATATCAAGAATCTTGAAGGTGGCAGGTTGTTTCGTATGCGTCGTTGGAGACAATAAGCGATCAAAGACCTCTAATGCGAATCTGCTGACAGATTTATGCCGTCGTGAAGGCCTCCGTGTGGTAGCGAAACGCGTACGGTCGATCCCTGGCCGTCGGAGATATTTACCACCGCCTTCGGCTGCGACGGGAACGCCACTCGACTCCCGCATGGTTCGCGAAACGATACTAACATTTTCGAAAGTAAGCTGAGACCTTCGAAGCGTCTGCAAATGGTGGAAGCTTACCGGTACCGCGACTGAGCGAATAGGGCCATTTAGACTCATCGGCGATTAAGGAATAGGAACGTACAGACCGCGCCTAGGCTTCGAGACCTCCTGAGGAACGCGCTTTTCTAAATCCCAGATCGCTCCTTCAACGGTTTTGCTTGGCGTTTCTGGGTGTTGATCGAGAATAAGTTGGAGTAGTTGCCTGTATCGAATACCAGCGGAGTGCTGTTGAATAATCGTTATGGCTACAGTCCTGATCTCGGCCTCTGAAAGCTTTGCCACGGCTTGGTAATGGTTGTGTCTTCCGCTAATCTAATCCTGGCCGAATCCGGAACGGTCAGAGCGGCAAGACCCCCGCCTCAATCAAGTCCGAGGGATCTATTTGTTTACCAGCATCGTCGCTATGCCAAATGTGATCGAGAATTCTAAGCCAGCGTTGTGTGAATCCCGGGCACTGGCCATCCTTATTCCGGCGCGCTCTAATTAGACAACGTAGTACCTCAACGCAACAGCGCTGCGCTACCGCAGCCTTTTCCGCCGCGATTGGTCGCCCGTCGTGAACGTAAAGACTTCGGACGTTGTAAAGCTCAGCGACTTGTTTTGTTGCCTCTCTGAGGGACACCCCAAACGCTTGGTAGATAAGTACGGCGGCCCTATGGCTTACGGATTCCGTAGCCTTGCTTGAGTCTCCGAACAACAGATCGAGAGCTATGACATGTTTTAGACATCCGTCAGAGTATCTTCCATCAAGTTGCGCGAGGTTGCCTTGATAAATGTAACTGACGACTCTGCGAATGAAGCCATCAAACTCTGTGTCAGTGAAACCAGCAAACTTGAATGGCGGCCGTGCGAGCATTGAAAGAACGGCTGGGATTCTGGTATCTAGATCTGGTATCTGTAGAGTTAGCACCGAGCTAGTCGGAGCCACCCATCCTCTGCCATGGGCACTAACCTTAAAAATCGATATCATTTGCGTTTTGCCTAGTTGTGTCAACACAGTGCTGCTGATGAAGGGAGCTCCAAAGCATACCTGGAGTTCTTGAGCTCGTTCAAACTCAATCCAGAAATCTTCAAGAAAAGAGTCAGCTAGAGATCGAAAATACTCTTCAAATAGTGGATAAGCTTTTGTCTCTTCAGCGCTTGGGATCTCTTCCGCATATCGATTATGATCGATGATCCGACAGTCTTTAAGGCGCTCGATGGACCACTTTTGTCTAAGAGTCGGTCCGTATCGTAGAAAAAAGTCAGGTGAACCGACAGCGGTCGTCTCTGCACGAATGCTCTCGGCATTTAGTAACCCCAACTTAAAATCGCCGAAAGAGAAATCTTTGAAGGAACCCCCTGGCAGCGCCGTTACATATATCTGTCTTAGGCGCCCGCGAGTGATTAGAGAGAGTAGCCAGTTAAGCTCACCAACGGGATCTCGTAGTCTCGATGGATCCAATAGATACAATGCCAGTAAAGCTTTGGCGACTCTCGCAGTTGCGAGATGACCGTGCGCGTGAAGCCTTTTTTTAACAAGCTCAACCATCGAGTCCAGTGAAAAGTCGTCGACGGGACGGTACCATATGAGGACCTCTCGGTATGATCCAACGATGCCCGTCTCGTCGTGCGTCAATCCTGCAGGCTCCACTGTCTCACTGATAAAGCCAGGTTCCCTGGGTTTTTCCGAGCTGAGACTACTCAAAAAGCTCCTGATATGATCGATATCGGGAATACTCATCAAAGCCAGGTCTTATAGCCCAAGTTCGCCTGCTACCTCCAACAGGTATGGACCTAAGCAAGCAACCTAGCCCTGGGCATCCGGACGTTTTGCCGGTATCTGTATTATCCCACGCCGAGCACCACGGGATAGTACATAAGGACCTTCAAACTTCCGGCGCCGCTTGCTTACGCGGTCTCGCAATCTCGGACCGCCGATCCTACATAAGCGCTCCGTTAGTTCCGGGTCAGGCTCGCTTTAAGTGGCGCCCCATGGTTTCATGATCGCTGACGCCGAAAACCTAGTGCAGTTTCAGCTCATTCGGTCAATTGCTAACTTGGCAGAGCATCTAGGGCGATCAAAGCGTTACCTAGGCAAGCCTTGACCGACGTTGATTCCTTCAACTCTGATAGCCTAAGCTTGTCGCCGTTAATTTCAGGAACGAGCATTCTGATACAGTCCATATCCCCAGCCTCAAGTGCGTGAGCGCATCGACGCAGGTTCTGCTTAGCGCTAACTCTATCGTCGTTCGCTAGGTTTAACATGGCGAGGTCATACCATGCCAGCGGATTCCCTGAGTCCATTTCAAGTGCGCTATCCAAAACCTTGGTCGCCAGCTCCAGCTTACCCGACGCTAGAAACACGTACGCTATATTTGTACCGACTAAAGTTGGATCCACCTTATACGCCGCTAACGCATGTGCAAGCGCTTGTGAGCTATCGCCCGAAACGTAAAGTGGATTCATCCGTGACTGATGCCATTCCGCGATCTCCCTTCGCGCTTCCGGTGAGAGTCTGTCCCTACGTGCAAGAAGTTCGTCGCGAGACGGCACTGAATGGCTTACAAAGTCGGCACTTACCATTACGCCGATCTCCCTAGCCCGCCCCGTCATTGCGTCCAAATCCGTAAGAAGCTCAGGCATAGATGAAAGCTCCGCGACACGCGGCGAATAAAAGACGACTTCTTGCGTTACATTGTCGCCTTCTATTTTAAAATTGAGGAATTCCAACTTCGTTGCCTTGCCGTTTAGCGTCCATCCCGCGACCCAGGCTTCCTTTATCAAGTCGGCTCGCTGATCCTGATCGCAAAGACCCTCACCATCTAGCACCAGTGCGAGCGCTCGATGAACCGCCCTCGTTTCATCCATGCCTCTAACGTCGTCGAATATTCGCCTCGTTATAGCAAGCAGGTTCTTTCTCAGAAAATGCTGCAACAGTTTGAAGTACAGTGCAATTCTCGGTGGAAAGGCGCCCGACGGAATGCGCACGTCGTGTGCTAAAGCTCTGTACTTTAGATAAAGCCTGTCGACGTCATCGCCTTTAAATACGAGTTTTTCGCCGGCCTCAAACAACCCCAGCGATTCCAAGTGCTGCTTTTCCGTCCGAAGTTGCTCCAAAGGCATTTCAACCGCTTGTTGGACAATGCGGTCAATGTTCCACGCTTCTTCAATAGTCGCTCCGGTGTCCACGCCTAATAGTACCTTCAGCGCCCGCAGGTCATCATGATCAAGTGCATTAATTCGTTCTATAAGCGGACGCGTTACAAGGTCATGTCGTATGTCTAGCTCATGTCTAACTTCCTCAATAATACCAATGTTGAGCTGCATCCTGTGAGCCCCGTGGAGTTGTACGTTCTTGAACATGAAGAAACACATAAGCTGGATCTCATACGGCCGCCCGCCCGTTATCTCGTGTATTTCCCCGACTATCTGGTCTTCTTCGTGTCCGAGGTACTTGTCAACAGCATCGTTTGATATTGATTTTAGTGGCGCCAGGATACACTCTCTCGTGTCGTCGACGTCTTCAAACGGCCCGACGTCGAATTTCTTAAACTGACGAACGACTGGAGAAAAAACCTCGTCCATAAGGGGAAAAAGCGAGGGTGTTCCTGCAAACACCAGTAGAAACCCTGATGATGCCATAAAAACATTTCTGACCATCTGAAGAACTGCCCCATTTTTGGTGAGGAGGTCACACTCGTCGATGGCAATCGCAACGGGCCTTTCTAGCTCTTTGCGTAGGACTTCCAAATCTTTCTTAATGAGCGTTTCTGGAAGAAGGCTCACGGTTCCAGACGCAAGTCGCTGCTTCGCGGCGATTATCGGAACCGAGAGAGGCATGAATAGCGGATCTGGCTGGACATTTATTTCGCTAACTAGATCAATAAATGTCTGATAAGTTCTGCCGTCCTGTCCTCCGAAACATAACTCTCCTGATGGCTTGGTTCGAGCAACCGCGGCCAAAAATAATTCTTCGATGAGCTTCGTAAAGAAGGCTCCGGTCGTTGCGACATCGGTTTCGTTGAGGTCAAGGCGAACCACGCAGAAGCCTTTATCCTCTGCTTCGAGTTGGATCATGTTGAGATAGCTAGTTTTGCCTGACGCCCTCGGCCCCAATAGAGCAATGTTGATCGGGTGTGGCGCAGTGGCCGCTTGCTCAATATAGTACGTCAGGTCCTTTAGCCCTTTTGCCCGACCTGAGAAGAGCGCCTTTTCGCGTACGGGGTTGGAAAAGTTGTAGGGATTGCCGATCATCGTCGTCCTCGCCGAGCTCTAGCTAAGTAGTTGCTTTAACAAAGCTTGCGTGTCTTCCGCTAACGCCTCAAGCCGTTCTCGCCTACAGAAGTGTTCGATGAGATGCCCCTCACCGCGACGTCTCGGAAGACGGCGATAAGCGTTTATCTTTCGCAGAAACGTCACCACCAAATCAGCGCTTATGCCTAGGAAGACTTCATCTAAGAGTCCACGATCATGCATGGTGATGAGATCAGAAGGCTCTTCAATTGTTTCGCAGAGCTTCAGCCGAGGAATGACGGACGCGCAGTACGCGTATGTTCTAGCGAGTGCATCCGCAACGCTCGGTGCTCTCGACTCTCGTTGCGATAGCACCCGGTATTGATCTTTTCCAACGATTGCTAGCATGTAGGTTTCGGCGACCTTAACGAGTTCCAGTTCGTCTTGGCTAATCGAGCGACTATGAGCGACTGCATTTCGGATAGGTTCTAACTCCAGTAACTTCGCTGCAATGATGTCCTTGTTTGGAAAAACATGCCGGAAGATTGTTTCCCAATTGTCGCCTTTTACTATTATCTTCTTTAGATCAGGAAAGTCTGTATAGTAGATCGGGTCGAGGAGACGTACGCGTTGCATTGGTGCCGATTTTTCAGACGCTATTCCATTGCGCATCGATTCTCTGACGTCTGGCGGTATGCATTGCCGCCGCCATTGAGGGCCAAGGCGCGAAAGCTCATCGATTACTAGTTCGCGTAGAAAGACCTCGATCCGAAATAGGCCGCAATAGGCTTCGAGTTGACGCTGGGATGGAACAGTGCTAGTAAACGAGCTATCAGTCATTGCTACACTGTGACCACGTTATTTGGAGGAGGCATGGCGGAAAGCGCCCGCCGCCTATTACTCGACGAGATCTTGAGGCCGCGGCTTTTCGCCGCGTCGCCACCATGCCCCGGCCTAAGGCCCGCCTCTCGCAGTTGTGCAAGCCTTGCCCGAGCCTTTAGATCGGCAAGCGTCTGTGGCATGATGTGGTAGCTTCGCCCGCAGCGAGCTGACCGGATACCGAAGCATCGGAGGAGTTGGAAACGGTCGGAACCGATCGCATACCCCTCCGCGCGTAGCTCATTCAGGCCGTCCCTCAGAAAAGGCCCTTCGCTCATAGCAAAGTATTCGGCGCGGGGCGTTTTGGCTCCGCGCGAACCTGTCAGTAAATTGGCCCCGTTCAGCGCCGTAAAGGCCGTCAGAAGGAGGCCAAGGACTATGGCCATTCGGCGCAAGTTCCTCGACGGTAGCCGGGTCTTTTTCCACGAAGATGCCTATCGGCGCAGTCTCGACGCCGTCGGACTGACTCGACGGTTTCCAGGAACGTCCCTGACCAAGGCCTCGAGGCTGGTTGGCACGACGACGAAGACCGTAAAAAAATACGCCGGTGTGGCGTTGGAGGAACGGTCAGGTCGACTCTACGTCAAGCCCACTGATCGACTGAGACGCCGAATGCGGTTGCTCACGCCTCACGGCGAGGTTGCCGTGACGACGACCAGCTCCCGAACGGCCTCACGCGTCAGCCGCTACAGCATCGCTGTGCAAAACTTCTACGTTACCGGGACACCGGCGAACTCAAGCCGTTCAGAGGTAAAGCGATCCGTAGCTGCGGCCAGCGTTACCAGTTCGTCACCGATCCACGAGTCCTCAATCGACTTGGTCGCGCCGGGGCAGCCCATTTCCTCGATATCTACGCGTCGGGGTCCGAGCAATGAGCGACGGCAGCGCAAAAGGTGTTTTGAAAAGCACTAATGACGAAGATCAAGTAAACGCCGCGAAAGCAAAGATCGAGCATCTTACGGAAGAGAATAAGAGTGCTGAGGGAGAGATAACAGGTCTAAATGGCCCGAACGCTTTTGACCCTAAGGATCGCAGGTTCAAACCAATACGTAAAACTGCTCAGAGATAACGTTGCTGAAGCCGACAAATGGTTCAACGCGGAGGCCAAGGGCCTGCTCAAAAATCATAAAGAAGAGGACACAGCAAAGGCGGAAAAGTTTTCGAAAGGCGCGGCGCTTTTAGACAGAGACATGCGCGACGCGAATCAGACCGATCTTAAGGCGTTCAAGTAAAGTCCGCGGAGGGTCAGACCTTCCAAGTAACTCCAGACCGGAAGTTCCTAGGCCCTTATGTAGTATCCCACGCCGAGCACCACCGTATGCATCAGGCACTGAAGGGCCACAGGCTGCTGCTTGCCGGCGCTTCTGCTATCCCAGCGTCGGCGAGCGACGACCTGGCGCGCGGAAGTCCCACCTGCGAGGCACGCGCTGGCCTAGACGAGGATGCGTCCGCGGCGTCCGGCAACTGTAGCTCATGGCTTGCTCGCTCAAGTTTGGGGTCGCGACGGCAGACCATCAATGCGAAGCCTACGACGGGCACGACGACATTCGCGACGTTTGGGAGCGCGTGCGCGGGCTCGTTCCTCGCGGCAAGGGCACCGATTTTTGGAACCGTTACCGAGAGGATGTCGAGCTCGCCCGCGGCCTCGGCTGCACGATGTTCCGCCTCTCGCTATCGTGGGCGCGCCTCGGGCCGGAGCCCGGCGCCTGGAGCGACGAGGCCTTCGCGCACTACCGCGACGTCCTGCAGGCCATCCGCGACGCCGGCATGTCCGCAGTCGCCACCCTCGTGCACAACAGCTGGCCGCTCTACGTCCAAGCCGCCGGCAACGGCGCCGGCCCTCTCGATCCCGGCTTTCCCGATCGCGTAACCGCCTTCGCTACCGAGGTCGCTCAGCGGCTCGGCGATCTCATCGACGACTACGTCACCCTCAACGAGCCCAACCAGCTCGTCTACGGTTGGATCAAGGGCTTCTGGATGCGCGCCTATGCGATGCCGCCCGGCCAGCCGCCGTATCAAAGCGGCGACGCGCAAATGGACGACGTCCTCACCCTGATCCCCAATCTCTTTCGCGCCCATGCCAGCGCGCGCGACGCCATCCGGCGCATCCGCCCCAGCGCCCGCGTCGGCACTAACCCACTCGTCCTCGGCTTGCCGCAGTGGCTGCAGCGCTGGATTGATCGCAACGCCACGCACCTGCAGTCGCCGCAGGACGCGAAGCGTCAGGCCGCGCGCATCGCGCAATCCGACGTCGACGCAGGCGGGCGCGTCGACTGCTCGATCGCCCAGATCACCATGACGCTCCAGCGCGGCCAACACGAGTTCTTCTCCGAACCGTACTATTGCGCGCATCTCGCCGCCTTGCATGCCGGCTCGTTCGCGCTTCCCGCGGACATGCAGACGTGGCGCGGCCGCGTCGCCGTCGTCGCCGACACGCTGCCGGCCAGCATCGTCGGCGGCTCGTTTCCCGCCGCGACCGTCAGCTATTACGACTCGATGGATGACGCGGTTGATGCCCTCAAGCGCGGCGAAGCTGATGCGGTTTTTGACGATGACGCCTCTTTGCGCCAATATGCGGTCGACGCGCTCGCCCTCACGCAGTTCTCCGGTCCGCCGCAATACTTCGCCGTAGCCATGGCGCTCGGGAGCCGCACGTTGCTCAACATCGTCGATCGCGCTATCCGCGATCTGCGCGCCGAGCATCCCGAGATCCCCGACGCTTTCAATCGCAAGACCGTCGCGGACATCGGCCGCGAACAGGACGCGCAGAATGACGCGAAGGGCGCCGTGCCAGAGATGGATCGTGCCTTTGCACGCATCCGCAAGCGCGGGAAGCTGCGCGTGGGGATCAGTCCGGGGGTGGAAGGGTTGTGCACCGTTGCGCCCTTCGACACGCGCCCTTCGCGCGCGGCGCAGGATGACAGAGTTGGTGCGGCGGCGCTGGCGTCGATGCGGGCGACGCGTCGTATAGGCCGAGCCGGCCTGATTATGTCAGCCGCCGGCGAGGCGGCGCCCGACAAGCCGCAATACGAAGGGCTCGAGCCGGAGATTGCTAGGCGGGTTGCGCAGCTGATCTTCGGCGATCCCGAGCGCGTCGAGTTCGTACCGGTACAGGGCGAGCGGCGCCTGCAGGCGACACGCTCGTCGTGGCTGCACGCGCTCTTCGCGCTGCGCAAGAGCTTCGCGATCTTCACCACGATGCTCGGCACGAACTGGTGGAACCTCGGCATGGCCGGCAAGCTGCCGGAATTCCTATGCCCGCCCGAATGCGTCGGCACGCTCGACTTCGTCGGCCTCGACTACTACTGGGGCGTGCCGTCGTTCTGGCCGGGCGAGCTGCACCGGCTCAGCGCCGCCGCCGATTTCCAATACGCGAGCGCTCCCGTCTGGCCCGGCGCGCTCAGCGTGATCCTCGCCGAGACCGCGCGCGAGTTTCCCGGCAAGCCGATCATCGTCATCGAGAACGGCTGCGTCGGGCGCGCGTCGGGCATGGCCCGTGCCGACTATCTCAAGGCGCACGTCAACGAGGTCCGCAAGGCCGTCGCGCGCGGCGTCCCCGTCGAGGCCTATCTCTGCTGGAGCATCACCTCGAATCGCGAGTGGGGCCTGCCCTTCGACGACGGCAGTGACTTCGGGCTCTACCACATCGATCTCGACACCGATCCCGAGCTCAAGCGCGTCCCCACCGACGCGAGCCGCACCTACGCCGCCCTCATCGCCGAGTCGCCCTTCGTCCTTCGACAGGCTCAGGATGACATGGCTCAGGGTGGCACGGGGTAGGTCCAACGTTTTGGTGGGTATGGCGGTCTATTTCGTGTGAAGCAAAACGACGGGCTGGTGGCCCGAGCCTGCGCCGGCGACGACGCGGCGGCCGCCGATCTGATCTGCGCCGTCTGGCCCGACGCCTACCGCATCGCGTGGTCCGTCGTTAGGAATCGTGCCGCAGCGGAAGACGCCGCGCAGGAAGCGTGCGCGCGCGCCTGGCGCGGGCTGAAGCGCCTGCGCCGGCCGGAGCGCTTCGCCGTGTGGTTCTACCGGATCGTCGTCAACGAGGCGAAGCGCGCCCAGCGTTCGATGCGGCGCGACGAGCCGGTCGAGGCGGCAGCCGCCCACGACGAAGCGGCGCGTGACGATCGCATCGCGGTCCGCGTGGCCGTCGAGGCGCTCGAGCCGCGCCTGCGCCTGCCGATCGTCCTGCGCTACTACTACGGCCTGCGCAGCGGCGAGATCGCGCAGGTACTCGGCGCGCCCGCCGTCACGGTCCGCTGGTGGCTGATGCTCGCGCATCGCCGCCTGCGCGTGGCGCTCGACGATCCCGCTTCACCTTCGCAACACACCGCCGCACCAGATGGAAGGTTTAAAGATGAATCAATCGCAGCAGGTTGAGCGCGCGCGCGACGCGGTCGGCGCATACGTCGAAACGATCGACATCCCTCAGTATAACGCGCACGCCGTTCGGGCGCGCTCAAGCGCAATAGCCCCACGGCGCGCCATGCGGCGCTGGGCAGCGGCCGCCGCCGCGGCGTGCGTCGTGCTCGTGGCCTTCGTCTTCGCCACGCCCAGCGTGCGCGCGCAGGTCGAGCAGATGCTGCGCGCGTTCGCCGTCATCGGCGGCCAGCAGGTGCCCGTCGCGGTAAACGACGTTACGCTCGATCAGGCTCGGCGCGATATGCCGTTCACCGTGATCGCGCCTGCCGCGATCCCCGCCGGGCTCTCCCCCGCATCGACGAGCTCATGCCCAGTTCGTCGCGAATCGACTCGCATTTGATGTTTCAATACGATGCTGCCGGCGGTGGCCCCGGATTGACCATCATGGAGAGCAGCGCGCGGCGAACCGAACCGGCGCAAATGCGATTCTGGATGACCGCCGGCAGCGCGCCTCCGCAAGCGCCGCACTTCATGAATAACGTCCCGCCCGGGCAACACGCCTTCGTGCAGTTTCGCCGCGACGGCAGCGTGACGCAGCGCATTCGGGTCGAGCCGATCACCTGGGTCGCGCGCGGAACGCGCGTTGATCTGATCAGCCCGCCTGGATTGCTAACCCCAATGCAGCTCGCCGCGATCCGCCGCGCGATGTCGCACTAACGCTTGCGATTTCCTTGAGGATAAGGCGCGGCCGGTGCAGAAGGCCGCGCCTTGTGCATTCCTATATGTTCGACCAAAAAGCGTCGACCGCCGAATACGAGCGGCTCGACCTCATGTCGAAGATCCTCGATCCATGGACGCGAGCGTCGCTGTTGTCGCTCGGCGTGCGCGAGGGCTGGGACTGCCTCGAGCTGGGCGGCGGCAACGGCAGCATCACGCAATGGCTCTGCGAACGGGTCGGCCGAGCGGCAGCGTTACGTCCGTCGACATCAATCCGCAGCTGATCGAGCTCGTCGATGCGCCGAACCTCACCGCGCGTCAGGCCGACCTGCGCACCGCCGATCTGCCGCGCGGCCCGTTCGACCTCGTGATGTGCCGCGCGATGCTGCATCAGATCGCGGATTACGCGCAGGCCGTGCTCGAGAAAATGGCCGCAGCGCTGAAGCCCGGCGGCTGGCTGGTTCGTCTGCGAGCCCGACTTTCATCTGGCGCTCACGTGCGAGCCGAAAGCGTGGCGCGACGCGTGGAACGGCATCATCGCGTGGGGCAAGTCGCAGGGCGTAGAGTGGTTCATCGGCCGACGGTTGCCCGCGATAGTCCAGTCGCTCGGCCTGGGCCATCCCGACGCCAAGACCGAGGTGCCGAACATCCGCGGCACCACGCGCGACGCCGTCTACTTTCAGCTGTTCTTCGAGACGGTGCGCGAGCGCGTCGTCGGGCGGAGGATTCGTCGACGCGCAGACGCTCGACGCCGCTAACGCGCTGCTGCGCGATCCGAACTGCTGGACGCAGTGCTGGATGCTCACCAGCGTGTGGGTGCGCAAGCCGCTCTAAGAGCGACGCAGCACCGCGAATAAGTCGCGCACCGGATAGGAGAAGCCGGGCAAGGCCCGGTGCTCGATCGTCTGCGATTCATCGAGCTGCGCGATGCCGGCTGGGTCATGCAGTTCGACCACGCGGCGCCGCGGATCCACGACGACGACGAGCGACGATCCGGCGCGCAAGTACACCGAAATCTTGTCGTCGATATCTATGCGCCGATCGTCGGGTGAAAGAATTTCGACCGCGACGTCCGGCGCGAGCGGCGGAACCTCGATCTCGGCGTCGGTGAGAGGCCGGAGCCGCTCGTTCGAGACATAGGAGACGTCAGGGACCAGAGGCCGGCGCACCTCGCCCGGCGGCGCGACGCGAAAGCGCCACTCGGTCCCTATTTCGCCACGGCGCTCCGGCCACCGACCCAGCTGCATCGCCAAGGCAGCCTGCAAAAGCGAGTGGGTTCGCTGCGGGCTCACCTTTTGCAGCGCACGGCCGCGCACCCACTCCGTTTCGGGCTTTGTCTCGGGCAGTATGATCTCGGTCTGTGACATGGCTGCACACCACTCTATCACGCCGGCTCAGCCGGTAACAAGCCGCATATAGGTGACCTGCGCGACGGCCACCAACGCACCGTCGTCGCGCCAGAAATTGGCGGTGACCGGGCAGAGTGTCCGCCCTTTTTTGATCGCCTGCGCGAAGAGTTTGACGTCGCTGCGCGCGGGCGCCAGAAAACGGATGTTCATGTCGGTGGTCGTGATGCGGCTGTCGGCGCCCCAGATCGTCAGGCTGACGATCGCCGCCGCGGAGTCGGCCGCCGTCATCAGCATGCCGCCGTGAAACGAATCGAAGATGCCGTCGAACTCGGGATTGCGCGCGACCGTGCATTCGAGCGCGCCCGCGCCGAGGCGAATGTTCGAAAATCCGAGGCTGCGGAAAACCGGGATCGAACGCATGCGCGCCCGCACCGCCTTCTCCGCGCTGGGATCGAGCGGCGGCAGCTCGCCGGAGTACGGCGCGACGATCAGCCCGTCGATGTTTTCACGCTCCAGCGCGCGATCTCGGCCTCGAGGTCGAGCGGACGGGTCGGCGCCGCGTTTTCGTACTCGCCCCAGTGCTCGCGCGGCACCATCCACATCACCTCGAACTCGTTACCGTCGGGGTCGTAGCCGTAGATCGACTTCGTGGCGCCGTGATCGCTCGCGCCGCTCAGTGTTCCGTAGCGCTCGAGCGCCGCGCGTGCGCCGCGCAACGACTCGATCTCGTCGACTTCCCACGCGAGATGATAGAGCCCGACGCCGCGCTCGTTGGGCGGCGGCGCGCTCGGTCCGACCGACGCCAGCCCGAGGTCGTGGTGGTTTTCCGAGCCGGGCGCGCGCATGAACGCCATCACCTTGCCCATCCGCGCGATCGGTTCGAGTCCGAGCACATCGTGGTAGAACGCGAGGCTGCGCTCGAGATCGCGCACGCGCAGCACCGCGTGATTGAGTTTACGTACTTTCATGTCATGGTTTCACTTTGAAGATCGTGCCGCAGCCGGAGCCGCCGCATCCCGTGCCGCCGCCCGACGTCGTCGTGCCGTACAAGTAACGCTTGAAAAGATAGACCGGTCCCTGCGGATCCGCGCCGTCGCTGCCGCCCGCGAAGCTGTACAGCACCGTCTCACCGCCTGCCGCCGTCACCTTGAACACCGTCCCCTGGCCGTTCGTGCCGCCTCCGACGGTGGTGCCGTAGAAGTAGGGCTTCGAGTAGATCAGCGTCGCGCCCGGCAGATTGCCGTCGGGAATGTCGAGGAAGTTGTACAGCGTCTTGAGCGAGCCGCTCCGAGTGATCGAGAAGAAGGTGCCGGAGTTTCTTGTGCCGCCGCTCTCAGTCGTGCCATACAGCACGCCGCCGACGGCGGTCAGCCCGTTCGGAAACGCGCCGTCGCCGCTGTTGCTGAAGCTGTAGATGGTATGTTTCGTGCCTTTCGTGCTCAGCTCGAAGATCGTGCCGCAACCGGTCGTACTGCAGCCTTTGCCGCCCTCGAGCGTCACGCCGTAGAGTTTTCCGTGGAGCTCCGTGACCGGCGCGTAGACCTTGGCGCCGTCGCTGCCGCCCTGGAACGCGTACAAAACTTTCTCCGAGCCGCCCGTCGTGACGCTGTAAACCGTGCCGTAGCCCGCGCTGCCGCCGGAGACCGTCGTGCCGAAGAGCTTGCCGCGATAGGAAATGAGCGGCGCCTCCGGCCCCTCGCCGTCGGTGCCGCCCGCAAAGCTGTAGATCACGTGCTCGGTGCCCGATGGGTCGACGGTGAAGACCGTGCCGTGCCGGTGGGCTCCTGCGCTCGACGTCGTGCCGTAGAGCGTGCCGCCCAATAGCGTCAGACTCGCGAACGGCCACGATCCGTCGCTGCCGCCGTTGAAGTTGCCGTCGAAGTTGTAGACGACCTGTTCCGCGCCGGTACGATCGACTGCGAATACCGTGCCGCAGCCGAGGTAGCAGTTGTTTCCCCCGCAGTTTCCTCCGCAGTAGTTTTTCGAACCGTTGAGCGTCGTGCCGTACAGCGTGTTGCCCACCGCGACGAGCCCGGAATACGGGCTCGCGCCGTCCGGCGTTCCTTTAAATACATAGAGCTGCTTGTAGCCCGACGCCGCCGGGCTTATCGCGCCGGGAGCGTGCGGTCGGGCGCTCGACGCCGCGGAATTTGGGGCGGCTGGGGTGAGGGCGCCGCCGCACGCGGTCAGCGTCGCGGCAAAAGACAGAACGAGAAGTAAGCGCAGACGTTTCATGCGCCGCCTTTCGACGCGCCGGTGCAACTTCCGGCGGTGCCGCATCGTCTTGTGGGCCTATGGAACAGTGCAAACTGGGGACGCAGGGGCTCGCGGTGTCGGCAATGGGGCTGGGCTGCATGGGCATGTCATTCGCGTACGGGACGCCCGACGATACCGAGGCGATCGCGACGATCCATCGTGCGCTCGAGCTCGGCATCAACTTCTTCGACACCGCCGAGGTGTACGGGCCGTATGCCAACGAGCAGCTCGTCGGACGCGCTCTGCGCGGGCGGCGAGAGGGCGTCGTGGTCGCGACGAAGTTCGGCTTCAAGTTCGGCAACGGCGTTCGCGGCGTCAACGGCACGCCCGAGAACGTCAAGCGCGTCGCGAACGAATCGCTCGCGCGCCTCGGAATCGACACGATCGACCTCTACTACCAGCACCGCCGCGATCCGGCGGTTCCGATTGAAGAAACGATCGGTGCGATGAAAGAGCTGATCGACGAGGGCAAGGTGCGCTACCTCGGCCTCTCGGAGGTCTCGCCGGAGACGCTGCGTCGCGCCAACGCCGTGCATCCGATCAGCGCTCTGCAAAGCGAGTATTCGCTCTGGGAGCGCCGCGTGGAGAAAAAAGTTCTGCCCGCCGTGCGCGAGCTCGGCATCGGATTCGTGCCTTACAGTCCGCTGGGACGCGGCTTCCTCACCGGCGCCGTCAACGTCGAGAAGCTCGGTGAAGACGATTGGCGCCGCACCAATCCGCGATTCTCGAAGGAGGCGGCACAATCCAACCAGCGTATCGTCGATGCCGTCCGTGCCGTCGCCGAGGGGTGCAACGCCACGCCCGCGCAGGTCGCGCTCGCCTGGGTGCTCTCGCGCGGTAGCGACGTCGTGCCGATCCCCGGCACCAAACGCCGCCGTTACCTCGAGGAGAACGTCGGCGCGTTCGACGTACACTTCACGAAGGAGCAGCTCGACAAGCTCGAGGGACTGCACGAACAGACCGCCGGCGCGCGTTACACTCCGGAGATGATGCAGCTGGTCGAACAGTGAACCCCCTACGCGGTGGATGAGAGGCGGTTTCGGTTCGATCTCTTCGTCGCGCTGCTGGCGCTGCTGATCAGCGGCATCGCGGCCGGCTCGTCGGCGTATCAGACGTACGTGATCCGCAAGCAGTTTAGCGCGACGGTGTGGCCCTACATCTCGTTCGTCACGACGTCGTCGGCGGACAGATATTTCGAGCTCGACGTGAGCAACGCCGGCATCGGGCCGGCGCTCATCCTCGACTCCACCATCACGCGCGACGGCAAGGTCGTTGCCGGCGGGGGCACGCCGATCCCGGAGCCCGCGATCGAAGCAGCGATCGACCCGGAGCGAGCCGAGGCCAAGGCCGACGAGCTCAAAGCGCACGAGCACGGCGGCGAAAGCATGACGGCGAGCTCTATCCTGCCGGGCGACGTGGTTCCGGCGGGTCAAAAGCTCGAGGTGCTACGCGTGGAAGGCAAGTTCTTGACGCACCGCGCGATGGGCGTCGCCCGGCGCGTCGACCTCACGCTGTGCTACTGTTCGTTATTGGGCGACTGCTGGACGAAGCGCCTGTGGGATCCGGCGCTACAGCCGCATCCCATTCGATCGTGTCCGAACGGGTGAGCGTGGACGCCGCTTTGACGAACGCGCACAGCAGGTTCACCAGCACCATCTGTTCGGGCGTGCGGCACGGAAGGTCGAGCAGGCGCGGGCTGCAGACCAGCACGCTTGCGGCACGCGCGCGAGAAACCGCGACGTTGAAGCGGTTCCGTTCGAAGAGGAACTGAACGTCGCGGGGCACGTCCTCGCCGCTCGACGTCGCCATCGAATAGAAGACGACCGCGGCCTCCTGACCCTGGAACTTGTCCACCGTGCCGACGCGCACGTCGAGCCCCGCGTCGCGGAGCTTGACGGCGATGAGCCGGCGCTGCGCATTGTAGGGCGTCACGACGATGACGTCGCTATCCTTCAGCGGCCGCGGCACGCCGCTGCTTTCCGGCGGCTGCGAGTCGACGACCATCCCCTTCTCGCGCAGCAGCGCGATCTGCCGTACGATCTCGTTGGCCTCCTCAGGCGAGCTCGCGCCGTTGCCGCTGTGCTCGATCGGATAGTAGTGGAGGCCGGTGAACTTTTCCGATCCCAGCGTGATGCCGTGCAGCCCCGTCGCCTCGGCCGGTTGCAGCCGCTCGTCGTACATCGCATCGGAGATGAACGCGCAGATCTGCGGCTGCATGCGGTACGAGACGTCCAAGAAGATGCCGCGGTAGGGCGGAACCGTCTGCGCGTCGCCGAGCAGATGCTGCAGCACCGAATCGCCCACATGCAGCGGCTGGCGCCCCTGACTTACCTGCGCGAGCTGCGACGGGTCGCCGAGCAGCACGACGTTCTTCGCGCACTGCGACACCGCGAGCGCGTCGGCCAGCGCCACCTGTCCCGCCTCGTCGATGAAAATGTAGTCGAACTTGTGCGCCAGCTGCTCGCGCGCGAAGAGCCAGCTCGTGCCGCCGGCGAGCTGATAGTCGTCGCCGTCCATGTCCTCGTTCTTGTCGACCGACTCGATCAGCGGCTCGGCGAGCTCGGACTTGTACTCAGAATCGCCGTTTGAGTGCTTGTAGCGTCCGCGAAATGACTTGCCGCGCCCCGCGCTGCACGCTTCGACTTTGTGCAGCAGGTTGTGAATGGCCTTATGGCTCATGCTCGTGACCGCGACGCGCTTGCCGCGCTCGATCAAGTCGCAGATGACCTGCGATCCGATCGTGCTCTTGCCGCTGCCCGGCGGCCCTTGGATGAAGAGATAGCTGTTCGCGAGGCACTGCACGACCTCGGAAACGGACGCCGCGGTGACGACGGTGGGTTGGAGGGTCGTGGTGCGTCCACGAACCGCCGGATCGCGGTTGTCGAGCAGGTCCGCCGCGGCGGGGTACTCGGATTGCAAAGTGCCGTCGAGATAGGCCTTGCCGAGGCGCGCCAGCGCCTTGCGTTGGGCGATGCTTTTGGGTGGTCCCTGCGGGATCAACTCGTGAATCGTTCGCGCGGTCTCCAGGCTCGCCGTGGTCTTGAGCTCGAGGAGGTTCGCGTTGTCGTCGATGGAGACAATGGTTCCCGCGCTTTTCTTCGGCAGCCCGCGCGGGTTGTCGACGTCGTCGCCGGCTCCCAGCTTGTGCAGTTGATCTGGAAACTCGTACGTGTAGACGGTGCTCTTTTTGATTTTGTAGGGCGTGATGTCTTCGCGCAGTTGCAATCCGCCGATCGCGGTCTTGTCGAACTCCAGCAGCTCGTCGACGTTTTCGCAGCGATCGAAGTACTCCCACCAACCGGGTTTCTCTTCGCGGCGATGATACGCCGTCAGATTGGCGAGAAGGTACCGCTCCCTCTTGTCGGAGTGCATTAGGCGATACTCTTCCTCGGTACGCGGCGGCAGTACGCCGGCGAGCAGCTCGCGCTCGACGTCGCTGCGCCGTGCGTCCTCGCGCTCGTCGTCGCGCCGCTTCACGCACTTGCCGCAAGTCGGCTCGAATTCCGGGTGGCACGGCTCGTCGGGCCGCTTCGGTTCGCGCAAGGGGAGCTCGATGCCGAACTTCGCGACGGCCTCGTTGCGGCGCGCGAGCAGCCAGTCGCGCAGGAGCTGCGTCGAGCGGCAGTCGTCGCGGTTGTAGGCTTGGATGTCGTCGAGGATCCGCTGGTCGCGCTCGCTCATCCAGCGCTCGAACATCACGATGGAGTCGGCGCCCTTCTTGACCTCCGTCTCGCGGGCCAGCTGGTAGAAGCGCTCCAGCTTCTTGAGACCGTAGCCGTCCTCGGAGATCGCAAGCGCCTGCCGCACGACGGCGAACAGATCGACGAGCACCTCATCGCGCAGCAAGTCGTCGACCTCGTCCTCGCGCGTGCAGTGCTCCTGCGCGAGCCGGCGCAGCGCCGATTTCTCGTAGTTCGCATAGTGGTACACGTGCATGGAGGGATACTCGCGCCGGCGCGCGACGATGAAGTCGATGAAGCCTTCGAAGGCGCGCCGCTCGTCGTCGCGGGCCGTTCCCCAGAACGCGCGATACTTCGGCTCGTCGTCGGGAAGCCAGCAGCCGAAGAGATACTCGAGGCCGCGGCCGGGTTCGTACAGCGGGTCGCCCTCCATGTCGAAGAAGACGTCGCCGGGTGAGGGATTCGGCATGATCGCGAACCCGAGCGGCGGCGCGTGTTCGAGGAGTTCGTAGATCGGCTCCGCGCTCGTGCGGCCGCGCACTTGCAGCGATGCCTGACGGCGCAGCTTGACGAACGTCTCCGGCGTCATTCCGTTTGGGCGCCCCTCGTCCGGCGTTTCCGCCAGCTGCGCGACGCTCGTAATCCCGGCAGCCTCGAGCTTGGCGATCTGATCGCGCCGCATCCACGCGACGAGGCTCAGGTGGTCGTCGGTGACGCGCTGCTGCTTGCAGCGCTCGTTCCAATCGCAGATGCTGCAGTGCTTGACCTCGAACGGATACTCGTGCGGTTCGTCTCGAACCTCGAGCGTGTCGGCATAGTGTAAGAACGCCGATTTGAGGTGCCGATAGTACGCCATGTAGTCGTGCAGCCGGAAGCGCTGTTCGCCGCCGTCGCCGAAAACGACGTAGCCGAACTCGGGCATGCGTCCTTGCAGGCGCTCGAGATGCTCGCTGTAGTTGCAGAGCTGCACCAGGTAATACGGCCGTGCCGACAGGCCCAGCTTCGTGTCGATAACTTCGTAGCTGAAGGTGCCGAAGTTCGAGGGCGCGCCGTCGACGCGGCGCAGGAAGTCGGCGTGGCCGATGAACTGCCCGTCGAAAAACGTCGCCTGATAGATGATCGGCGCGCCGTGGCGCATCGCCTCGAGCGTCTCGCGTTCGGCCTGGCGATACGCTTCGATGCCTGCCTCGGAGCGCTCGAACTCGACGACCGCTCCGGCATGGCGCTCGCGCATGGCCTCGAGGTAGGCGCGCTCGTGCTCCTCGCCCTTGCGGCGGATCAGCGCCGTCCGCTCGTCCACGGCGCCGGCCGCCGGAAGCTTATGCCGCGCCACCAGCGCCTCGAGCTCGCTTAGCCGCTTACATTCAAGGTAGTCGTTCAGGTCGCTGGCGGCGTAGATGAACCGCCCGTCGAGACGCTGCATGAATCTATTCTGCTACCGGGGAGTGCCATACGCCTGGCATTTTTCGATGGACTCAGGATGACAAGGGAGCAAGCTCGAACGTGGGCGCATGGTCAGCGGAACCCTGACCTTTCTGTTTACGGACATCGAGGGCAGCACGCAGCGCTGGGGGACCGACCGCGACGCGATGGCGGATGCGCTCAGCCGCCACGACGCGTTGATGCGCGCTGCCATCGCGGCGCGCGGCGGCGAAGTGTTCAAGACGGTCGGTGACGCCTTCTGCGCCGCGTTCTCCACCGCGCCGGCGGCGGTCGCGGCGGCGATCGACGCCCAGCGCGCGCTGGCTGCGGAAGATTTTTCGGCGGTCGCCGGGGCGTTGGTGCGCATGGCGCTGCACACAGGAACGCCGCAGGAGCGCGACGGCGACTACTTCGGCCCGGCGGTCAATCGGGTCGCACGGCTGCTGGCGATCGGTCACGGGGAACAGGTCCTCGTCTCGGGCGCGAGCGCGGAGCTGCTCGCGGGCGACATGCCCCCGCAGACCAGCCTGCGCGATCTCGGGGCGCACCGTCTCAAGGACCTCACGCGCGCCGAACGCGTGTATCAGCTCGTCGCGCCGGGATTGCGCGAATCGTTTCCGCCGTTGCGCTCGCCCGATGCGCTGCCCAACAATTTGCCCTTGCAGCTCACGTCGTTCGTCGGTCGTGACGACGACGTGCGGGAGATCAAAACGCTTCTACATGAAACCCGGCTCGTCACGCTCGTCGGCAGCGGCGGGGCCGGCAAGACGCGCTGCGCGATCCAGTCCGGCGCGGAGATGCTCGACACATTTGCCGACGGAGTCTGGCTGATAGAGCTCGCCGCGATCTCCGATCCCTCGCTCGTGGCGCTCACGATCGCGGACGCCTTGAGCGTGCGCGAGTCGCACGGTCAGAGTATGCTCAACACGCTGCTCGCACACTTAAAGGAGCGGAGCATGCTCCTGATCCTCGACAACTGCGAGCACCTCATCGACGAGGTGCGCAACATCGCCGGCGCGATATTGCGCGCGTGTCCCGAAGTTCGTATCCTAGCCACGAGCCGCGAGAGCCTGAACACTGCGGGGGAGCGCGTTTTTCGGCTGCCGTCGCTCGCGGTGCCGCCCGCGAATGAGGAGTTGACCGCCGAAGCGGCCCGTCCGTACGGCGCCGTCGCGCTGTTCGCGGATCGCGCCGCCGCCTCCGACGCGCGCTTCGAACTCACCGACGCAAACGCGGCCCTCGTTACCGAGATCTCACGGCGCCTCGACGGCATCCCGCTCGCGATCGAGCTCGCCGCGGCGCGCGTCAAAGTCCTGTCGCCGCAGCAGCTCCTGGAGAAGCTCGACGAGCGCTTTCGCGTGCTCACCGGGGGCGACCGAAGCGGGCTGCCGCGGCATCAAACGATGCGCGCGCTCATCGATTGGAGCTACGATCTGCTCAGCGAACAGGAGCGCGTGCTCTTTCGCAAGCTCGCGATCTTCGCCGGCGGCTTTACGCTCGAGACGGCGAGCGTCGTCTGCGGAGGCGGAACGCTCGACGAGCTCGCCGTGCTCGAGTTGATCACCTCGCTAGTCGATAAATCGCTCGTTCAAACCGAGCCGAGCGGCAGCGTGACGCGCAACCGGCTGCTCGAATCGACGC
This sequence comes from Vulcanimicrobiota bacterium, assembly GCA_963722595.1. Classification (GTDB taxonomy): domain Bacteria; phylum Vulcanimicrobiota; class Vulcanimicrobiia; order Vulcanimicrobiales; family Vulcanimicrobiaceae; genus Cybelea. The sequence continues at coordinate 2,020,214 of CAVRNN010000001.1, forward strand.
GTCAGTACGCGCGAGAGAAGCTCGCCGAGCACGGCGAAGACGCAGAAGTCGCGCGCGCGCATGCCGCCGCGTTCCTCGCCCTCGCAGAGCGGCTCGAGAGCTCGTACGACACGACGCAGGATAACGAGTGGTTCGCACAGGTGGAACCGGAGATCGAGAATTTGGCGGGCCGCGCTGGAGTGGACGCTGACGGCACGGCGGGACGTGGTGCTGGGTCAGCGGCTGGCCTGCGCGCTCACGCGCGGCTGGGCGTTTCTGCGCGCCTCCGAAGGCAGCCGATGGATCGCGGCGGCGCAGGCGAGCGTCGACGAGACGACGCCGCAGGACGTGATCGCGCAGCTGGAGCTCTGCGAGGCGCAGCTCGATGGCGTGCTGGGGCTGCACAAGGCGAGCTATACCGTCGCGCAACGCGCGCTCGAGCGGTATCGCAAGCTCGGCGACCGCCGCGGAATCGCGATGGCGCAGAGGCAGGTTGGGCGCGGGCTCGTTTTCGTGAAGCAATATGCCGAGGGAGAGGCCCTGCTGCGTGAGGCGCTTGCTGCCTTTCGTGCGGAGGGCGCGAGCACGCTCACCGGTGCCTCGCTCGAGAATCTCGCGATTGCGCGCAACGCCGTCGGCGACGTCGACGGCGCACGAGCGTACTATGCGGAGGCGCTCGCGATTTTCAAGGCCACCGGAGCGGAGCGGCTGGCGCCGTCGGTCGTGACGAACCTCGCCGAGGCGGAGTTCAGCGCCGGCAACGCCGAGGCGGCGCTGCAGCTCGCGGGCGAAGCTCTCGATGCGGTGGCGCGCGGGGGATACACGTATCGCGTCGCCTTCTTGATGTGCAACATCGCGGCGTATCTGATCGCATTGGGGCGTTACGATGATGCGCGCTTGCGTGCCCGCGAAGCGCTGAAGCTCGCCCGCGACGTGCACTACGAAGTCGCCGCGGCCTGGGCGCTGCAGCATCTGGCGGCGGTCGCTGCGCTTCGGCCGGGCGACGGCACGGATCGCGCACGCGAGAATCGCAGGCGCGCGGCGCGCGTGCTCGCGTACGCCGACAGGCGTCTTGCGGGCCTCGACGCTGTGCGCGAATACACCGAGCAGCAGGAGTACGACAAGCTGATCGCCTCGCTCAATGCGGCGTTCGACGAGCGCGAGCTCGCGACGTTGAGAGAGGAGGGCAACTTGCTGAGCGAAGAGCGCGCGGTCGCGGAGGCGATGACGATATGACCGCTCCCGCGTTTGGGGTCGCCGATTTCGAGAGTCCCGACATCCGCCGCCTCTGCGACGTCGTGATGAAGGGCGGCGTGACGAGCGGTGTCGTCTACCCGATGGCGATCTGCCGGCTCGCGACGACCTATGCGATCAAGAACATCGGCGGCACGTCGGTCGGAGCGATCGCCGCGGCGATCACGGCGGCCGCGGAGTACCGGCGGCGGCAGACCAACTCGGGCCAGGGCTATGCGGAGCTCGCGAAGCTCCCCGGATTCCTCGGCGCTTCGGGCGCGTTGCTCGCGCTGTTCAAGCCCGACCCCGTCGCGCGCGCCCTATTCAAGGTCGCGTTGATTCCGATCGGCCACGCGTCGCCGATCGTCAAGCTCTTGCGCCTAGTCGGAACGCTGCTGCTGCAGTACGTCTGGATTCCGGTGCTCACGATCGCGGCGATCTTCGGGACGTTCGTCGGCGTCGCGTGGCCGCTGCCGCCGGGCGTCGTCTGGCGCTGCCTCGGCGCGGCCATCGTCTTCGGTCTCATCGCGGCGTTCGTCGGCATTGCGATCCGCTTCGTCTACCAGCTCGTGCGCGTGCTGGACGGCAACGCCTTCGGCTGGTGTCACGGCTACGACCCAAAGGCCGACATCACGGCGAGCGACGTCACGCAGCTCGACGCCGCGCACGTTCCGCCGCTCTTCAACTGGCTCGAGGCGTTCATCGCGCAGACGGCCGGCACGCCGCGCGCGCAGCCGCTCACGTTCTCACACCTCTGGGGCGCGCCGCTGCCGCCGTGGCACGCCGCGTCTGCGGGGGAACGCTGCATCGACTTTCGCATGGTCACGACGTGCCTCACGCTCGGGAGGCCCTTCGAGCTGCCGTTCGATCCCGGCGAGCAGTTCAGCCAGGTTCCGGATCCCGCCACCGATTTCGATGCGCAGAAGCGCCGCCGCCCATCGATCTATTTCTGCGCCGAGGATCTTAAAGATTATTTCTCCGCCGACGTCGTGCGCCACATGACGGATTGCGGCGCGATCACGGCGCTCGGCAAGCACGACGGCGATGCGCGCGTCTACCATCGTTTTCCGGCGGCCGAGAGCGTGCCGATCGTCGTGGCGACGCGCATGAGCATGTCGTTTCCCGTGCTGTTCTGCGCGGTTCCGCTGTACGCGCTCGACGTCAACGGCCGCATGCAGAAGTTGTGGTTCTCCGACGGCGGTCTGTCGAGCAACTTTCCGATTCATTTTTTCGACAGCCCGCTGCCGCGCTGGCCGACGTTCGCGATCGATTTGCTGCCCGGCGCGCCGGAGACCCCTTCCGTGCGGGCGCACATCCCGAGTGAGTACGCGTCGGGTTCGGTCTCTATGGAGAGCGAGATGCCGCGCGGCACGGTCAACCCGTGGAACCGGCTCGACTGCGGCGGCCCGCGCGGCAACGTCTTGGCGTTCGCGTCGTCGATCCTCGACGCTGCGCGCAACTGGCAGGACGTGACGCTGGGAACGCTGCCGGGAAACGCGAGCCGCATCGTCGGCATCCGGCTGTCGCCCGATCAGGGTGGACTGAACTTGAACATGCCGCCGGCCATCATCGAGCAAATGACCGGGCTCGGGATGTCGGCCGGCGGCACGCTGTTGAACGTCTTTGCGGCGGGCGACGGCGACGCGCCGGGCTGGAAGGCGCATCGCTGGCTGCGCTACCGCGCGATCATGGGCGCGCTCACGCGCTGGGCGCAAGGCTATCACGAAGGCTACGCGCCGTTTACCGAGGTGCCGGCGCAGACGCCGTATGTCACGCTGATTAGTCAGTCGGTGCCCGCGGCACAGTTGCCCGGCGTCATCACCGCGACGGATAACCTCGTCGCGCTGCCCATCGACGACACGTTTTACGCGCTCGAGGAGCCGCCGATCGCGGTACTCCCGACGCGCCCGGTGGTGTAGGCGCGTGTCCACCTTGATGCCGCTGGGAGTGGTGACGTTTCTGTTCTCCGATATCGAGAGCAGCACGAAGCTTTGGGAACGCGCTCCGGACGCGATGCGCGAGGCGCTCGCCGCGCACGACGCGTTGCTGCGGCGCATCGTGGAAGCGCATCGCGGCATCGTTTTCAAGACCGTCGGCGATGCGTGTTACTGTGCCTTCGACGATCCAGCCGATGCACTGTTAGCGGCCGTCGAGAGCCAGCGCGTCCTTCACGCGGCGTCGTGGCCGAGCGAACTCGGCGAGATCCGCGTTCGCATGGGAATTCACAGCGGGCAATGCACGCTTCGCGACGGCGACTACTTCGGGCCGGCCGTCAACCGGGTAGCGCGGCTTGCGGCGGTCGCGTACGGGCAACAGATCCTCGTCTCGGGCGCAACGGCGGCGCTTGTCCGCGACGTGCCGGCGGACACGGGAATCGCGTTACGCGACCTCGGCTCGAGCCGGCTCAAAGATCTCAGCCAACCCGAGCCGACGTATCAAGTCGTCGCCGAGGGCCTGCGCGCAGATTTCCCCGCGCTGGCGTCGCTCGACGCGCGCCCCAACAACCTGCCCTCTCAGATCTCGAGCTTCGTCGGGCGGCAAAAAGAGCTCGCCGAGCTGAGCGCGGCGCTGTACGAGTCCCGCCTCGTGACGATCGCCGGGCCGGGCGGCATCGGCAAGACTCGCCTGGCGCTGCAACTCGGTGCCGAAGTCGTCGAGCGCTACGACGACGGCGTATGGTTCTTCGATCTCACGGCTCAGCGCGACGCCGAATTCATCGCGCAGACGATCGCGATGACGCTCAACGTCAAAGAGTTGCCCAACGAGCCGATCGAGACGACGCTCATAGCGTACCTTCGCGAAAAGAAAACGCTGCTGCTGATCGACAATTCGGAGCAGGTGCTGGCCGGCGTGGCGCGGCTTACGCGAATGCTGCTATCGCAGTGTCCCGAGATCACGATTCTGACGACGAGCCGCGAGCCGCTTCACCTCGCCGGAGAGACGGTGTATCGTGTGGGCCCCATGTCCGACGACGCCCCGAAGCTTTTCATCGAGCGCGCGAGGGCGGCGTCGCCGTCGCAATCCTACGGCGAGGCGCAGCTGGGCGAGATCGCCGCGCTGTGCAAGAAACTCGAAGGCATGCCGCTTGCGATCGAGCTGGCCTGCGCGCGCCTCTCTTCGATGCCGCTGAAACAGCTCGCGCGCCGGCTGACTTCCGGGCTCACGCTGCGCAGCAAGGACGCGACCGAGAGCGAGCGCCATCGCACGCTGCGTGAGACGATCGCGTGGAGCTATAACCTCCTCTCGCCCGATGAGAAGGCCTCGCTGAACGCTCTTTCGGTTTTTAGCGGCGGATGCACGGCCGAGGCGATCGGGGAGGTCGCCGACACGATCACCGACGTCGACAGCGCGACGAGCTCGCTGGTCGACAAATCGTTGCTCTCGTTCGATGATACGGGCGAGGACGGGCGCTACCGGCTGCTCGAGATCGTCCGCGAGTACGCGCAGGAGCAGCTCGACGCAGCCGTCGCTGCGGACGTCAGGGAAAAACACGCGACCTACTATGCGAAGCTTGCATCCGGCCCGTATGCAGCGATCGACAACGACCTTCCAAACCTGCGCGCCGCCTTGGAGTGGACGATCGAGCACGACGCCGTCGCCGCAGCCAAGCTCGTCGAAACGGTGGCTCCATATTGGCGCACGCGTGGGCTGCTTACCGAGGCCCGCTCGTGGCTGTCGCGCGCGATCCAGGCGGTCGCCCCGAGCGACGAGGAGCGCGGCGCGCTGCTCTGCCTGGCGGCGAGTTTCGCGGCGCTGCAAGATGCGCTGGGCGAGGCGCAGCAACTCGCCGGCGAAGCGCTGACGATTTATCGAGAGCTCGGGGACGCGCACGGCCTAGCGCGGGCCGTCTTCCACATTGCCATCGCCGTGCACCGTCAGGGCCATCTGGATCGCGCCGAAGGCCTCTACCGCGAGGCGCTCGAGGGCTACACGCTGGCGGGCGACCACCTGGGCGAAATGCTCTGTCTCGGAAATCTCGGCATGCTGGCCCGCCAGCGCGGGGAACTGAAGCAAGCATCCGAGTTGCTCGAGGACGCGCGTCGTCGCGCGGCCGCACTGGGCGAGCACCGCATCGGCGGCGAGTTAACCGTAGCGATGGGCTGGGTTCTGCTCGGCCTGGATGACCTCGCGCAGTCACGGCGGCTCTTTGAACGCGCGTTCCAGCAAAAGCGTGACGCGAACGACCGCTATGGCATGTGCGCGGCGCGCCAAGGTCTCGCAACCGTCGCGCTCAAGGAGGGACGCCGCGATGAGGCACGCTCCGAGTTCTTAGCGACGCTCGATGACGCCAACGAACTGCAGGTCAAGGACTACGTGGCGCGCGCGTTTCATGGGCTCGCCGCGCTTCAGGCGCTCGAGGGCGCAAACGAGTCGGCGGCACGGTTCCTTGGCCTCGCCGATCGGATATTCGAGGAGAGCGGGCGCGAGCTGCGCGACAGCATCGCCTACGACATCGCCGCGGAATTGCTCGAGGCGATGCGGCCGGAGCAGCGTGCGGCCCTACGGGAGGAGGGAGCGCGCATGCACGTAGACGAGGCCCTCGCCGCGCTGCGGGCCGAGGGCCGCGGCAGAGCGTCGGCATGAGGGTCGCCCGAGCCGTGGCACTGGCGATCGCCGCGAGCTGCGCGGCGTGCGCGCGCGTCGGAACGGCGCCGCCACACGAGCTACGCATCGCCGATATCTCCGATCCGTCGTCGCTCGATCCGCTCCTCGCGCACGATCAGGACACGATCGGCTTCGATCTGCTGTTCGTGCAGACGCTCGTCGGCCTCGACGCGCGAAACCGCCTCGTGCCGGTGCTGGTGACGCGCGTGCCGTCGCGCGCCAACGGCGGCATCTCCGCCGACGGCCGCACGATCGTCTACCGGCTGCGCCGCGACGTGCGCTTCGCGGATGGGCGGCCGCTGACGTCCGCCGACGTGGCGTTCACGTTTCGCGCAATCGAGGACCCGCGCAATCCGGTGCAGAGCGAGGACGCGTATCGCCGCGTCGCGGCGCTCACGACGCCCGACCCGCACACCGTCGTCGTGCGCCTGCGCACGCCGTGGAACGCGGCGGTGCGCGAGCTCTTCGCCCAGTCCGACTTCGCTTTCGGCATCCTTCCCGCGCACGCGTTCGCGAGCACCGCGCTGCAAGGCGCCCCGTGGGAGGCGCACGCGTTCGGCACGGGACCGTTTCGCGTGACACAGTGGCGCCGCGGCGATCGGATCGTGCTCGTACCCAACCCGTATTTCTCGCCGCGTCCGCGCCTGTCACGCCTCGAGCTGCGCATGACGCCCACGTTCGACACGGTCGTGATCGGCGTGCGTACGGGCGAGCTCGATCTCGGACGCGTCGCCCCGGACCAGGCCGCCGCGCCGCCTTCGCGCGTGCGGATCGTGTCGACGCCCATCAACGGCTTGGATAGCCTCGCGCTTCAGACGAAGAACGCGCCGACGGACGACGTCGCGGTTCGCCGCGCGATGGCGTTGGCGCTCGACGTCCCGGTGATCGAGCGCGCCTCCCGCGGGCTATACGAAGATGCCGCGGCCTTTCTGCCACCGGTGTTTCCCTGGAGCGACGCCGCGCTGCGGCCGATCGCGCACGATGACGCCGCGGCTGCCGCCGTGCTGGATCGCGCGGGGTGGCGCCTACAGCAGGGCGTCCGCGTGAAGGACGGCGCGCCGCTCGACGTGCTGCTCGTGCGCCAAGAGCTGGGCAAAGGACCGGGGATGGCGGCGATCATTCAGCGGCAGCTCGCCGAAGTCGGAATCCGCGTCACCATCAAGTCGTTTCCATCGAGTACGTTCAACGCACCGCAGGGGCCGCTGCGCAGCGGCCGATTCAACCTGGCGGCGCAGGGGTGGATCGGCGGGGCGGATCCGGAGCAGAGCGTCGTATTCTCGTGCGATCAGGTCGGCCCCAACGGAAATAACCTGCAGCGCTTCTGCGACCCGCGCTTCGAGGCGGCATTCCGCGACCAGGCGATCACTGCCGAAGAGCGCCGCCGCGAGCGCGACTTCATCGCGATGCAGCGGATCGTCTACGATCGCCTCCCGATCATCCCGCTCGACTACACGCGCTTCTTCGACGCTGTGGGGCCGCGCGCCACCGGCTTCGCGCGTAACATGCTCGGCTATCCCGTCAACGCCGAATACTGGGACGCGCAGTAGCGTCAGCGCTTTATCTGTGGTGATCCTCTCGGTAGAAACGGCGCTAACTCGAATGCCCCGATCGCTTTGACCGGTTCCGGCGTATGCGTCGCCGAGCTGTCGACGCTGCTCTCGGTCAGCGCCGAGCCCGAGAAGTTCGCGCAGTTGCGTGTATTAGGACAGGGCGTCGGTGTATCCGCCGGGTTTGCGCCGGCCTTGCCGATGGCGACGTTGATAGTGAGCACGCAGGAACTCCGCGACTCCTGATCGGGACAATGGCTGATGTCGATGCCATTCCCTTTGTCGATCTTTGCGAGGCCGTGAAGATGATAGCCGATCGGGTTGCCGTCGGCCGGGCACGGACACTTGTGCACGAGAAACCCAACGACCAAGCCTAGAATGAGGACACCGAAGCCCGCGCCGAGCGTCTTGCCATCCAAACGCATATGCCTACCTTTCTACGATCCCGTGACCGCGCCTTGGGCGTAGACGCTTCCCGTGTAGCTCGGCGAGGTCGCCTCGTCGATCGTGACCGTCATCTGCGTCTTCAAACCGTCTGTCGGAAAGTTGTGGAACGAGAAGCAGCTGGGCGAGGTACCGCACGAAGCGGTGTTTCCCGGCGCCGCCGACGTGTTGAAGTAGACGTCGAAGTTCAGGGTGCACGGGTTCGAGCTCGAGCACGAGCTGAGATTGACCTGCTGTTGGTCGATCTTTGCGAGCCCATGAAGATGGTAGCCGATCGGATTGCCATCCGGCGGCGGGCCTGATAGGCGCCCGATAAAAAACGCAACGACCGCAATCACGATCGCCGCAATGAGCGTGCCGAATGTCCGCATGTTTTGATCCCCCTTGGGGAAGCGTACGAGCGCACGGACTCTTCACCCTCCCGCCCGGCCGGGCTACAGCAGTTTTTCCATAGCCACGACGTCGGCGAAGCCGCCACCGATGATGCCGTGCTGTTCGTACACGCCGACCTCGCGGAATCCGCGCCTGCGATAGAGCCGCTTGCCGTGCTCGTTGGAGTCGAGCGCGTGCAGCACGATTTTGCGAAATCCGCCGGCACGCGCCTCGTCCTCGAGCCGGCGCAGCAGCTCCGACCCGACGCCGCGGCCTCGATGCGAGCGCGCGACGTAGACCGACAGGTCGGCGATCGCCGCGTGCGCGCAACGCTGCGAGAAACGGTTCAGCGCCGCCCAGCCGACGACCGAGCCGGATTCGGTCGCGACGAGCGCGGCGTACGCGCCGTCATGCTCGCGCCACCAGGCGTCGATGTCGCCGGGTGTCTTCGGCTCGACGTCCAGCGTCGCGACCCGGTCCTCGATGCCCTCGTTGTAGATCCGGCGTATGGCGTCGAGATCGTCCGCCGACGCGCGGCGAACGGCGAGCGACTCGATCACCGCGGCAGCAGCGCGGCAGCCGCGATGCCGAGCAGCGCGATTCCTCCGAGAACCGCGGCCGGCAACCAGCTCTCGCGCTTGCGCGAGAACGCGATGGTGTAGACCGCCTTGAGCACGTTGTTTGACGACGTCGCGATCACGATCGCCGTCGCCGCCGTGGCGAGCCCGACCCCGTTGGCGCCGCCCTGCGCGAGGCTCAGGACGAACGGATCGATGTCGGTCACGCCGACGACGGCCGCGAGCCCGTAGACGCCCGCGTTGCCCAGGTGACTCTTCACGAATGTCGTGATCATCGAGATCGCGATGAAGAGCACGGCGAAGACGACGGCCGTCCAGATTTGCAGCGGGTTCGTCGGATCAGCCTGCGTGGGCGAGCCTTTGCCGAGCCGCGCGCACACCAACGCTACGGCACCGCTGACGATCGCGAGGCCAACGAGAGGAACGACCAGCATCCGTCCGAGGCCGGCGTTAAAGAGCGTGCAGACCAACAGCACGCGCAGGTACATCATCGCGGTCGCCACGACGATGCCGCCCTGCAGCTCGCGCGTCATTCCCTCGTCCTGCGCGCGGCGCGACAAGACCACCGTCGTGGCCGTCGAGGAGTAGAGACCGCCGAGGATCGACATCAGGAACGTCCCCCGCCCCGGGAAGACGTAGCGCTGCAGCAAGTAGCTCGCGTACGAGATCGACGAGACCGCCACGACCGCGAGCCACACGCCGAACGGCGTGATCGACGTGTACGGAATCGCGGGCTTGCCCGCGAGCAGCGGCAAGACGACGCCGACGAGGATCAGGAACTGCGCGGCCGTCATCACCTCTGTGCCAGAGACGCGCCGTGCCCAGTCGTGCAGCGTGTGACGGCCGCCCAACAGCAACACCGCCGCGACGGCGACCGTCACGCCGATCCAGAGCGGCTGCGTCAGGGCGATCGGGCCGAGCGCGTAGGCCAACAGGTTGCAGACGGGCACCATGAACATGCCCTCGTGCTGCTCCGACTTGAACGCGTGTCGCAAGTACGCGTAAATCCACGAGCCGACGACGACGAGGCCCGCGATGAATGCTGCCGCGAAGCGCGGCTCGAGCAAGAAGAGGCCGCCGCCGGCGAGCGCGAGCAGCGGAAACGTTCGAACGCCGCCGGGACGGCGCGGCAGTTCCTCGCTGTAAAATCCTTCAAAGGCGAAACCGAAGAAGAGCGACAGCCCAAGAAGGAGGGCCAGCCGCTCCGCTCCGGCGTCGAACAAACCGCTTATGAGTGAACGGGAATCCGTTCCCGCTCCCGCTCGCGTACCACGATGACGGGAACTTTCGCCTCACGCAGCACGGTTTCAGCTACGCTGCCCATGAAGAAGTGCTGGAGTCCGCCGCGGCCATGCGTCCCCATGACAATCGCGTCGGCGCCCTCGCTTTCGGCGTAGGCAACGATCTCGAATGCAGGCGCGCCGCAGCGCGTCTCGCCGCTCGCGACGACGCCGCGCTCGCGGGCTTTCTCGATCGCCCCGGCCACCAGCTGTTTCGCGAAGCGCTCCATGTCGCCGATCACGATATCCATCGCCGGACTGGGCGGCGCCGTGCCGGCAATCATGATTGGGTCCATCACCGAGCAGATCGCCAGCGCGGCGCCTTCCGTTCGAGCGAGTTTGAGCGCGATCTCGAGGGCCTCCTCGCCACAGCGCGAGCCATCCAACGCGACTACCAACTTCTTGAACATATGTCTGCTCCTCACCAAGGAGTGACGCCGATAAAGTTGTCGACGCGCGTCACGCCGGCGACGCTCCAGGCGGCCTCCGTCGCACTGTCTTGCTCCGCCCAAGTACGTACCGTTCCGGAGAGTTTAACGCAGCCGCCGCTGACGGTGACGTAAACGTTCTTGGCGTCGACGTCGGCCAGGCGCTGCAGCGCCGCGTGGATCTGGCGCTTGATGTCGGCGGGATCGGGCGTAGCCGCCCCCTTGATCACGATCGAGTTGACCACGCTTTTGACGCCGGTCACGCGACGTGCTTCGGAGGCGGCCTCCTGCGACTGGTAGTGCCACTCCGCCTCACCCTGAAGCGTCACGTGGCCGCCTCTCACCAGGAGCGTGATGTCGCGTGGAATGAGCGAATTCGTTTCGAAGCGCCGCTCGACCGAAATCGCGATGTCGGTGTCGGTGCGGACGTGCGTCGCCGGCAAGTCGATAACGAGCTCGTCGACGACCGCGCGAACGCCCTTCACCGCCTTGACGATGTTCTCGACGAGCCATTTTTGATTTAAGCTCACCACTCGCCCGTGTAGCGTCACTACGCCTTCTTTTACGGCGACAGCGATGTCGTCGGAGTCGATGCGAGGATCGAAGGCAAGCTGCTCGATCACGTCTTCCTGCAGGCCCAAGGTCAATGTTTGCATGTTCGTTTGCCCCCTATATTGCTTGCTAGGCCTAACATACATCGTGGCGGTGAAGGCTTTGGGAACTGGACATTCACGAGTTCTTCTCGCCGCGGCGCTACCGTTGAAGGGTGTTTGGAGAGCTGACGCCCGATGCGATCGAGTCTCTGCTACACGCGGGAACCGTTGCCAGGATCGCCTACGTCGACCGCCGGGGCCTGCCGTTCATCGTGCCGATCACATACGCCTATGACGGCCGGGCCTTTTACGGCTACAGCCTGCTCGGCGCAAAGATCGAGAACATGGTGGCCCAGCCGAACGTCTGCGTCGAGGTCGACCGGGTGGAGAACGCCGCCGACTGGCGGTCTGTCATCGCTCGCGGGACGTTTCGAAGGCTTCACGGCGAAGCAGCGCTCGACGCCGTAGAGCGCATCAGCGAGCGGCTGCGGATCGTCGCCGCCGCAGCGGGAGCGCCGATCGAGGCCTGGCGGACGTTCGTCGCACGCACCGGTGGACCGGGCATGGCCTATCGCATCGATGTCTTCGAGAAGCGCGGGCGCTGCTCGACGCCCGACAACCCCTGAATCACTGCGGCGCGAGATTGGGCGGCCATAACGGGCCGGTCGGCAATGCGAACCAGATGAGGCCATTCCACGTCGGCTTTTGACCCGAGCCGAGGGCCTCTTCGGCGTAGAGCATGATGAAGCGCGTGATGTGGTAGGAAGCGTCGATGTTGCCGATGTGCGTATGATTGCCCAGCCCGTCGTTGGTGAGCTGCTCTCCGATCGAGACGAGCGCGCGCTGGCCGATCGTGTCGTAGAGTTCGTACGAAATTCCGTTGCTGCCGGCCGGAGGAGCGCCTAAACCCGGGTTGCTGTCGTGATTCATCTGGTAGGTCGCGAGGAAGCCGGGTACGCCCTTGACCGGATCGCGTTGCGCGTAAAATCCGTTGCTGTAGTATTGGTCGAATCCGCCCTCGCTCAGCGGCCATGAGCCGCGCGCGCCGTAATAACCGAACTCCAGCGGATTGCTGCGGTCGGCGTACGCAAGCTTATATTGCAGCGTCTTGTCCTGCGTCCAGTCCCAATCGTTGAACCCGTTGAGGTCTGCCGACGAGGCCCCGTACGAGACTTCCGCGTCGAGGGCGTTGCGCACGTAGGCAAACTTGTAGCCCCAGCGATTCGCGTCCAACTCGTAGGTGTGTTCGCCGACGGTGATCTCGGCCTGAGAGTTGACGCTCAGGCCGGTGACGTCGAGCCACTGACTGAATTCCGACGGTGCCGGCACTTCGAGCTTTCCCGCGAAGATATGGCCGGAGCCATCAAGGAAGTTGTTGTAGGCAACCCAGGCCGTGTCGAGTCCTCCGGGTTGACTCCCCTGCCACAGCCACTGCTGCACGTGATACGTCCATTCGCTGTTCGGAGTCCCGAACGCGCCGTCCGCGTGTAATCCGAGAGAGCCGATGTCCCACGAAGCCGGGCCCGGCGCCTGCTGTGAGTAGCCCACGGGATAGTCGACCCAGATGGGCGACTCGCGCTCGAGCACGTGCGGATTCAAGCCCGCATATCCCGTGCGTTGAACATAACGCCCATACGCGTTGAGCGCCGGAATTTGGATGTGGCAATAGGAACACTTGATGGCGTACGCCTGCGCGAAGTTGGGCATGGACTGAGCCGGCCGACCCATGGCAAGCACGATCGAAGCGAAAGCAACGACCGCACAGCCTGAGAGAATGCGCACTTCCCAGTCGAGCTTCATAGCCGGAACATAGCAAAAAGAAGCGGGCAACTTAAGGAGATGCGAAGAAGAAATTGAGCAGATGCTAGGTTCGTAGCTTGCTTGAACTGGAGCCGCACTTGAAGAGTATAACAAAGTTCATGCTGCTCGCCGGAATTGCCGTTATAGCCGCGATACTGGCGCATCCCCACAGCAGGGTCATCGGCGCGCCATCGCCCGATGGCGCGCGGATCTTCGCCGTAAACTGTGCGGCGTGCCATCAACCGTCCGGGAAGGGCGGCGGCCCGTATCCGCCACTGGCCGGAAATCCCGACGTCAATGCGGTCGACAGCGCCAGTTTGATCCGGACGGTGCTGAACGGACGTACCGGTCCGATTACGGTAAACGGAGGGCAATACGGCGGCAACATGCCCTCGTGGCGCAATCAACTCTCGGACGCCCAGATCGCGGCAGTCTTGACGTACGTGCGCACGGCGTGGGGAAATAGTGCGCCGGCGGTTTCCGAGGATCAGGTCGCGGCCGCCCGCTCACCGGAAGCCTTGAGCGGCGCCGCGCTTTTTGCCGCGAGGTGTTCGGCCTGTCATCAATCCTCGGGACAGGGCACCGACGCGTTTCCACCGCTTGCCGGAAATCCGGTCGTCAGCTCCGCCGATCCAGGCGCGATGATCGCCGTGATCGTCAACGGCCGCAGCGGACCGCTCACGGTCAACGGCAAGACGTACAACGGCCAAATGCCGACTTGGAAAGGGCAGCTCACCAACGCCGACATCGCGACGGTAGCCACCTACGTCCGCTCCGCGTGGGGCAACAACGCCTCGCCGGTGACGGAAGAACAGGTCGCGGCGGCGGGAGCGCCGGTCTCCGTTCAAGTCGGAGCGTCGATTTACGCGAAAAATTGCTCCGCCTGTCACGGAGCGGGCGGAGCGGGTGGAATCGGCCCTGCGCTTGCGGGAAACCCGCACGTCAACATCTCCAACCCGACCGCAATGCTGACGACGATCCTACAGGGCCGAAACCTCATGCCGTCCTGGCGGGGCCAACTCTCGGCGGGCGACATCGCCGCGGTGGCGACTTACGTGCGCTCGTCGTGGGGGAACAACGTTCCCGCTGTATCCGTACAAGACGTCCTATCTACTGCACCACGTTGACCGTCAGCGTCATGTTGGGGTGACCGGCGCCGCACATGATGGCGCATCGCAGCACGTATTTGCCTGCCTTCTTCGGCGTCACTTCAACGTTCTTGACGGATCCCGGCGCGATCGTCTGCAGTGGAATGCCAAGTTCGTCGGACTGTAGGCCGTGAACGCCTTCGCTCGACGTCAGGTCCAAGGTCGTGGTCTGGCCCACGTGCAGCGTGATCGTTGACGGAGTGAACTTCCAATTCGAAGCGACGATCCCGATGCTGCTTGTCGACGCCGAAGCGAAAGGCGTTGCGATTAAACTCACAAACGCGGCGACAATAGTAAGACTGCGAAGGGTATAGCTCATGGTTTTCATGCGCCCAGCATCTCAGTCGCGTTGGAAGAATCGAGGAACTAGTTGTGAATGCACCGGGAAATGCGACGTTCAGCGTAGCGTTTCGACGTAAGTCGCAATGTCGGTGACGTCCTGGCGCGATAGTACGCTCGGATACAGCTTCGGCATGGGCGGGGCCGGATTTTCGATCCATGCTTCCAGTTGCGCCGGCGTCTTGCGCGAGCGTTCGTTGCGCAGCGACGGGCCTTCTGCGCCCGCGCCGGCGACGCCATGGCACACCGCGCAGTTTTTCTTGAAGAGCTCGGCGCCCGCGGGCGACGCCGATATCGTGGACGTCTGTGAGCCTGATGGCGGCGGCTTCGCCGCTTGTGCTCGCGGCCCGACGCCGTAGCCCGCGGCCGCGAGAAGCCCCATCGCGACCGCGCTCAATCCGGCGGCCCGTCCGATGCCTCACGCATAGCGTGGTCCCCCGTACCCCGTAAGCGCGCCGAGCGCGACGAGTCCGAGATGCTCCAAGACGTGACCGTACGGATGCGTCCCGAAGTAGGCATACTCGGACGGCCACATCAGCAGCATCGCCAGCACGGGCGCGACCAGCGCGACGAGGAGCCAGCCCGCGCCGCCGGCGCGCGGGCGCGGGTCCGCCGACGCGAAGACGATGCCCGCGATCACCGCACCGGCAAGGACGGCCGCGTGCAGCAGATGATGTTCCGCGATCGAGATCTCTACGTTGCGTCGCACCAGCGGCGCGAGCGCGAAAGCCACCGTCGCGAACAAGAGGATACCCCCGAAAAAGACGCGTTCCCTCATCGCGTCGCGGCCGGCCGAACCCGCGCGAGGCGAATGCCCTCGATCAACGCGACGGCGAGCCCGGCCAGCAGCAGCAGCGCGCCGATTGTCGCAATGCCGGCGAAAAGTGGCCCGGGCGCAGGCTCGGTCGCGTAGCGGCGTGGCACGCCCGCCGCTCCGGCGAGATAGAACGACAGCAAAAACAGACTTCCGCCGCCGAAGACTCCGGCGCCGACGAGCCAGCGCACGACCGCGCTCGAGGTGCGGTCCGCGCGTTGCTCGAGCGTGACGAAGACCCAGCCGATCAGAAATAGCAGCACGCCCTCGAGGAGATAGGTGTGAAAGTGTCCCGGCACCCAGAGCGTGTTGTGCAGGTCGAGGTTGGCCGGTATCGTCGCGTCCAGCACGGCGCCGATCCCGCCGACGACCCAGCCGATCATCCCGGCGTATAAGAACATCGCGCCGAGCGACCAGCGGAGTCCCGAGCGATGCACGAGCATGACGCCGCCGTACGGTCACGACGACCACGGGAATGGCGGCGAGATACGACGCGATCTTGCCGACATATCGCCGTAGATGCCGAAGCCGTGGTTGACGTCGCGCGAGGTGACGTCGAAGACGATCGGCTTGCGCAGCGGCAGCGGTGAACGCACCGTGAAGGCGTATTGCTGCGCAATGACCTGGACGTGCAGCGCGCCTTCGGTCCCGGTGCCGCCTTGGGCCGAGTACGGGAAGTGTTCGATCGAGGGCGCGAAGACCCCGAGCGCCGCGACGAGGACGAGGACAAACCAATAGCGCCGCAGATACGGCGAAAACGCGGAACACGAGCTCGCCGCCGCTCATCGGCGCAAGGTTATGTCGTGTGCGAGAAGAACCTGCGCCGCGTCATGGTCGAAACCCCTCGTCGAATTTTGGTGCCGGTCGACGGCTCCGAGTTCTCGCTGCGTGCACTGGATTTCGCCGCCACCCTGGCGGCCGACACCAACGCAGAGCTCGTAATCCTCGCCGTCGTCGATCTCGCGCGTGTCGCCATGTTGAGCGGCGGCCAGGCGCAGCTCATCCCGGGCTGTCTCGAGGAGATGCGATCGGAGGCCCAGCGCATCGTCGAGGACGCTTGCGCGCGCGTCCGGGCAACGGTGTATGCGTCGACTCGCGTCGTCGACGGATTGCCCGTCGATCAGATCGAAGCGGTCGCGGGCGAGATCGAGCCGAGCTTCATCGTCATGGCCACGCACGGCCGCAGCGGCCTCGGGCGCGCGCTGATGGGCAGCGTCGCCGAAGGCGTCGTGCGACGCGCCCCGGTTCCTGTGATGATCGTTCCCCCTCAGCGGCACCACTAGCGGCTACCACGTCCGCATTCCCGGCGCGAGATAGCCGGGATGCCGGAGCAACTCGCCGAGCGGACCCGCGTACGCCGCAACCGCGAGAACCAGCGCAATCGCTCCCCAGCGGTAGAGATGCTGCAGCGGCGGCGGCGTCGCCGCGGCCGGCTCTGCCGCCGTAGCGAACGTCGCCTCCATCGGCTCCGACTTCACGTTCTGCAGCAGGGTGCCGATTGCGACGGCCACGAACGCCATGATGCTGCAGAACAGAAAGAATCCTCCGGCGGCCGCGAGCAGCATGAACGGCTGCCACGCGTTGGCGCCGCTCGCGCCGAGATAGCCGACGTCTGCCGTGCGCCGAGGCGCGCCCAGCAGGCCAGCGTAGTGCATCGAGAGCGACATGATCAGCATACCGAAGAACCACAGCCGTGTTTGAAAGAGCGCGAGCTCCGGCTTCCACAGCGCGCGGCCCGTGAGGCGCGGGATTATCCAGTAGGCCGCGCCGAGGAACGTGAGGGCGACCGGTCCGCCGACGGTCACGTGAAAGTGTCCGACGATCCAGATCGTATTGTGGACGACCGTGTCCATGCTATATGAGGCGTTGACGAGCCCGCCGAAGCCGCCGAGGATGAAGAGCAGCATCCCGAGCCCCGCGCCGCTAAAGGTCGGATCGTTCCACGGCAGACTCTTGACGGTTGCGATGAAGCCGCGCCGTCCCGCCTTGATCGCCGCGAGCTCGAACGACGCGAAGATCGCGAACGCAGTGATGAACGACGGAATCGCGACGCCATAGGTCGTGATCGTGTGCAGCATCTTCCAGGCCGGCGAGATCCCCGGCTCCATGAACTCGTGGTGGATGCCGACCGGCGTCGAGATCAGGATCAGCATGATGAACGTCAGGCGGGTCAGGCCGTCGCTGAAGACGTTGCCGCCGTACCGCGTCGGAATGATGTTGTACCAGATGACGTACGCGCCCATGATCCAAAAGTAAACCAGCGGATGGCCGAAATACCAAAAGAGCATGCGCGTCAGCATCACGTTGATGCCCGGCGTCCAGCCGAAGGCCCACGGAATCAGCAGGCCCATTTCGGCGACCACGCCCAGCGTCGCGACGACCCACATGACGAACGTCGCCGCCGCACAGAAGACGACGAGCGGGATCGGACTACCCGGGTTGGCCTTTCGGAAATAGTTGACGTTTTCGAACAACTCGAACGCGACGACCCAGGTGCCCAACACGAGCAGCGTCGCCCCGAGATAGAACCACGGACTGGCTTTGAGCGGCGCGTAGAACGTGTAAAGCACGGTCGCGTCGCCGCGCAGGATGGTCGCCGCCGCCATTGCGGTGCCGGCCAGCATGAGCACCCATCCGAACCATCCGATCCCGAGCTTGCGTTCCCGCGGTATCGCTCGATAGGTCACGAACAGCGCCAGTCCCGTGATGAAGAACGTCGTGAAGACGAGCGCCATCAGCACGCCGTGCATCGTCAGCACGCGGTAGTAGTCGAACCAGCTCGGCGCCGCGATCACCGACGTGCGCGCGAAGCCTTGAAAGACGCCGAAGACCGCGCCGAGTGCGATCGCGGCGGTCGCCGTGTAGACGTGCGCGATGACGATGCGATTCTCGCGGCGCACCTGCAGCGTGTCGTGCATCTTCACCGCACCTCGATTCTGGCGAACATGGCTTGGTGGCCGAGGCCGCAGTACTCGTGACAGATCAGGAGGTACTCTCCCGGTCGCGTAAACCGGTGCTCCTGCGTGTTTACCCAGCCCGGTACGGCCATCATGTTGATGTCCGTGTTCGGGATGAAGAAGCCGTGCACGACGTCGGCGCTCGTGACGTAGAAGCGGACGAAGCTTCCTTTCGGAACATTCAGGACAGCAGGCTCGAATTGGAAGATTCGCGCGACGTAGTACGCCTCGTAAGCGTCCGCATCGACGCGGCGAAGGCCCGGATGATCGAAGGGCGGCGTCTGCGCGACCTTGGTCGGGTCGATCTGCTGCATGTCCGACGGTGGATTGATGTTGTCGGCGAACGCCGCGAAGCCGATGAGCGCGAGGAACGCGACGAGCATGGTGACGCCGAAGGTCATCCACCAGCGCTCGTAGCGATGGATGTTCATGCTACCACCTGGCTTTGAGCAGCACGTACATGCCGAGCCACGCTACCACAATCGTGACGCCGAGCGCGAATACGAAGCGCAGCGTGCCGACGAGCGGAACTTCGTCATGTTTCACGAGGCGTTGGGATGTAGTTTGGCTTGCTCGTCGCGCTGATAGCGCGACTCCATCTCATTTCCGATGCGCTTCAGCAGCTCTTGCGCCGTGGCGGTGGCGATGCGCGATCCGGCCGCCCAATCGAACGCGGTCCCCAGCGCCCCGCCCGGCGGCCGATACGAGCCGCGCATCTCGAGCAGCGAGCTCTCGTACGTCTCGTCCGCTCGCACCGTGAGCTCGCCGTCAAACTCCGGATATCGCCGCGATTTCGGATCCCAGTGGAGTTTCCAGGGTTGGTCAAAGTGCATGGGGTCCGTCGAGGGGGCGAACTGCGCGACGACGTTCTTCGTCAGTTCTAGACCCGGCCCCGGGACGGTCAGCTCGAGACGGGTGGCCACTCCCGACTGCGCACTCGGTCCGACGCTATCGGCGAGAAACCGCTGGGCGAGGTGGTACGGGCAGCGTACGACGCGGCGTTCTAGTAGCTGAGTCATGCCGCCATCCTAGCGGCCGGATCGGAAGAACTCCCGAAGGGCGCTTCCAAACCGCTTCACAACTCTAGCTCCGCCGCATCTTGTACCCGGTGCCATAGACGGTCAGCACGTATTCCGGATTGCGTGGGTCCTCCTCGATCTTCTTGCGCAGATTGTTGATGTGCCGGTCCAGCGTGCGTTCGTAGATCGCTCCGTCGTCGCCCAGGCGGTCGAGCAAGTGCGAGCGCGTGAAGACCTCGCCGGGGTTCTCCGCGAGGAGCGCGAGGATCTTGAACTCGGTGGCCGTCAACTCGGCGGCCCGGCCCGCCATGCTCACTTCGTGAAAGTCGTGATCGATCTCGAGGTCGGCGATGCGCGTCTTCCGCGTCGGCTTGCCGGCCGTCGCGGGCATCGTCTCGCCGGTGCGGCGCAGCAGCGAGCGGACGCGCGCGAGCACTTCTCGCGGCGAGAACGGCTTCGTGACGTAATCGTCCGCCCCGAGCTCGAGGCCGACGATCCGGTCGGCCTCGTCGGAACGCGCGGTTAGCATGATGGTCGGAACGCGCGCGTCCGGCAATGCTGCGGCGCGAAGCACGTCGAGCCCGCTGCCGTCGGGCAGCGTGACGTCGAGCAGCAGCACGTCGGGAACTCGTAGCCGCAGCACCTCGAGCGCGCTCGCAACCGTGCCGGCGACCTCTACTGCGAAGCCGTCGCGCTCGAAATACTCGCGCAGCACGTTGGAGATGCGCGGCTCGTCGTCAACGACGAGGACTCTCTTGCGCTCCATCTACGAGCCTTGCTCGCCTGCTTGCTCGAGGAGCCTCCGCGCCTCTCGCAAGGCTTCCGCGATCCCCGCGAGGCGCGGCGGGGTGGCGGGGACGAGGCCATCGATCATGCCCTCGACGTTCGCGAGCGCAATGCCGATTTGGTTGCGGAGTTCGTGGCGTAGCCGGTCTTGCTGCACATCCTGCTTTTGCGCGACGGCCGCGCTTCTGACCTACGAGAACGGGTTTGCGTGAAGGGAGCCGAATTTTCGGAACCGTGAACGAGTCGAAGGCGACGATCCAAGAGATCGTCGGGGGTCAGGCGTCGCTCCTGGAGCACGCGCCCGACGCCATCGTGATCGTCGACGAGCGCGGAACGATACAACTCGTCAACGCGCAGACCGAACGGCTCTTCGGGTATTACCGCGAGGAGCTGCTCGGGCGACCCGTCGAGACGCTGATCCCCGACCGCTACCACCGCGAGCACGTCGCCGAGCGGCACGCCTATGCGGCCGATCCACATGTTCGCCCCATGGGCGCAGGCCTCGACCTCTACGGGCTCCGCAAGGACGGCACCGAATTTCCGGTCGAGATCAGCCTGAGCCCGATCGTCACGAGCGAAGGCAAGTTCGTCGCGAGCGCGATCCGCGACGTCACGGAGCGCCGAGCGTTCGAGCGGCGGCTTCAGGATCTCAACGCCGAACTCGAGGAAGCCAATCGCGCGAAAGACCAGTTCCTGGCCTCGATGAGTCACGAGCTGCGAACGCCGCTCAACGCGGTCATCGGCTTCACCGGAACGCTTCTCATGAAGCTTCCGGGACCGCTCAACGACGAGCAGGAGCGCCAGCTCGGCATCGTGCAGTGGAGCGCGCGCCACCTGTTGTCGCTGATCAACGACGTCCTCGACCTCGCGAAGATTCATTCGGGCAAGCGGGAGGTAGTCTTCGAAAGCGTTCCGATCGCCCAAGTGGTCGCCGACGTCGCGGCCTCGCACGCGTCGCTGGCGGCCGAAAAAGGCCTCGAGTTGACGACGCTGGTCGCGCCAGACTGCGAGTTCGTCGTTACCGACCGCCGCTCGCTGCGGCAGATCTTGCTCAACCTCACGAATAATGCGATCAAGTTCACGCAGCATGGCTCCGTAAGAATCGACGTTCGCGCCGCGACGCGGGACGGTCAACCGTCCGTTGCGATGAGCGTTAGCGACACGGGGATCGGAATCAAGCCGGAGGATCAAGCGCGGCTATTCGGCGCTTTCGAGCAGTTCGATTTTTCGCACCTCGGGCAATTCGATGGAAGCGGCCTCGGCTTGCACCTCTGCCGCAATCTCACCGAGATGCTCGGCGGCGAGCTGAGCGTGACGAGCCGGTACGGCGAAGGCAGCACGTTTACGCTGACGCTGCTCCGCGTGCCGCCGAGCGAGCGTTGAGCGCGCGCATACTCGTCATCGACGACAACGCAGCGAACCTCGAGCTCGCCGTGTACCTGCTTCGCGCATTCGGCCACGACGTGGAAGGCCGCGCCGATGCGGCCTCCGGCCTGGAGGCCGCGCGCACCGGCAACTTCGCGATCGTGCTGACGGACATCCTGATGCCCACGATCGACGGCTACGAGCTCGCGCGCCGCTTCAAGAGCGACGCGCGCCTGTCGTCGACCCCGCTGATCGCTCTCACGGCGCTGGCCATGGAGGCGGACCGCGAACGCATCGCGGCCGCCGGCTTCGACGGCTGCATCACGAAGCCGATCGACCCGCGGCGGTTCGTGGGCGAAGTGGAATCGTATCTGCGTCCAGCCGCTCCGTAATGGCCACCATCCTCGTCGTCGACGACGATCCAAACGCGAGGCTGTTGCTTCGCACGTTGCTGACGCACGCCGGGCATCGCGTAATCGAGGCGTCAAACGGCATGGAGGGCCTCTCCGCGGCGGCGCGCGACCGCCCGGACCTGATCGTGCTCGACCTCTCGATGCCCTCGATGGGCGGCACCGAGTTCGTTCGAGCGCTGCGCACCGACTCGCGCTCCAAATCGGCCAATGTCGCGCTCTACACCGCGACCGCGATGAGCCCGGCGCTGCGGGATTTCATGGAGGCCTACGGCGTGCGGCACGTCCTCCCCAAGCCGTCCGAGCCCCCGGAGCTGCTCGCGGCGGTCGAGCGGGCGCTGTCGACCGACTCGTCATAAGAAGAAGTCAGGAACGGGCGCGTTCCTCGTCCGTTCTCAATCCTGCCCTAGACTGTGCCGATGACGCATTTGCGCGAGCAAACGACCGTCGAATGTCCGATTGGCGAGGCGGAGGCGCGGCTGGAGGCCTATTTCGACACGCTGCGCTCGGCCGACGGCGTGTCGCGGATGCGTTTACGCGTTTCGGTGGGTTCTGCCGCGGCGTTGGGCCTGTCGCTCGATCGTGAGGTGCGCATCGAAGCAGCGCGGCAGCGCGATGCGCGGAACGCCAACGAAGTGATTCATATCGCGTGGAGTCCCGAAGGCAAGACGATCTTCCCTTGCTTCGACGGGACGCTCGTATTTTGGACTGCGGATGACCGGGGCGCGTGCTACTTGGAGCTCGACGGCGGCTACGTGCCGCCCTTCGGGGCGGCGGGGCAAATTTTTGACGAGGCGATCGGCCATCGACTCGCGGAAACGACCGCGCGCGAGTTCTTGAACGACCTCAAGCGCGCGATCGAGAGGCCGCCCTCGCGACGTTGACGATCAGCGAGGTGAAGGATGCGAAGCCGCCGCAGGCTGCGGTCTGGACGAGCGCGGAGCTTGTCGTCAGCAGTCCGGCGGCGCCGCCGATGACTGCAAGCTCGTACAGCGCCGTCGTCGTCCACGTCAGCGGCGCGGTCAGCACGGCTTCCGGGCGCGTCTCGTCGTCTTCGCCGCGCACGTTCGTCAGCAGCACGCGGATGCCGATGTGGTGCACGTGCGCGAGAACGGCGCTCCCGATCCATCCCAGCAACGCCACGTAAATGGCAGCGAGTCCCCATGGCCGGCCGAGCGCCGCGCCGATCGCGAGCGCCGCTGCGGCGAGCGCTCCGAGCCCCGCGCACGCCATCAATACTTGCGGCGGGCGATGCGGGACCGTCGCGCGCAGCAGAACGCTCCACAGGTCGTACGCGTAGACGCCGATGCCGCCGAGCAGTAACGCGAGGCCGGCGAGAATGCCCGCCTCGAGTTTGAACGCGAGCGCAACCGCCGCGAAGATCGCGCCGGCGAGCAGCATGCTGCTGGAGAGCACGTGCGCCCAGATGCGACGCGAGCGCTCGCCGGCGATAGGGCCCAGCGTGCGCGCCGAGACGCCCACGACGAGCAACGAGAGCCACCCTGCGAGGCCCAAGACCGCGTGCGCTTTCGGGAGCTCTAGGAGTGTGCTTGGCGACGCCGCGCCCGCCAGCGCAAACGCGAACAGAGTGCCGAGGGCAGCCGTCGCGAGTGCGAATGCGAACGTCGTTCCGAAGGCGCGCGCGACGGCGCGCGCCGTGCCCTTGCGCGCAATCGCCGCGCCGAGCGGCTCGCACGCTGCCGCGACGTAGACCGCGAGCGCCGCGAGCGCGAG
The DNA here is from genome assembly GCA_963722595.1 of Vulcanimicrobiota bacterium. GTDB lineage: Bacteria > Vulcanimicrobiota > Vulcanimicrobiia > Vulcanimicrobiales > Vulcanimicrobiaceae > Cybelea. The sequence goes on from CAVRNN010000001.1 coordinate 2,043,645, forward strand.
CACCGCGCCGGCCTGCAACGCCGCAGTATCTGCGCCGAGGAAGCCGCCAACGAGCACCGCGGTCCCCGCGGCGAAGAAGAGCGTCGCGATCCGTGCGATGCCGCTGAGGCGCCATTCCACGTCGAGAAACGCCGGGATTGCGTGAATCAGGATGCTGAGCGCGATCAGCACGATCCAGCCCAGCGCGACGATGTGCACCCACGCGAGCGCGACGAACGAGACGCCGGTCGAAGCGGCGCCGGCCGCCGCGAAGAGCACGATCCACGAGAGCCCGAACGCCGCCGCGCCGAGCGCGAGCGGCAGCGGCGGAATCCATCCGCGCATCATGCGCACGCCCGCTCGACCTCTTCCCACGCGCGCCAGAACGCGTCGTCGTCCGGCGCGAGCGGATCCGAAGCGAGATCGGAGAGCAGCCGATACGAACGCTGCGTCAGCCGTCCGAGATCCGTCGCGGCGTCGACGTCGTCGGACGAGAACACGCTGTGCCGCAGCGATTCGTCTAAAAACTCCGCGGCGAAGCGATCGATTTCGCGCGGGTCCGGCTTGGGCAAACTCAAGACGCGCGCGATGCGCTCCAGCTGCGGGCGCGGCTCGCGCATCAGCAGGTCGTAGTCGACGACCACGACCGGCCGCCCGCGGATCTCGCGCAGATACGGAACCATGTGCACGAGCCACAGCCGCTGCGCGGTTGCGGCGTCCATCGACTGACGCCGGAACAGCGACGCCTCGACGCTGCGCGGATTACGAATGGCGATCACGTAGCTGTCGTCGGCGTTGCATTTCCGCAGGACGTTGCGCCAGAACGGCAGGAGTCGGATCGTGCGCGGGTCCTTGAAGCCCCAAAGCGGATGCGCGCCAAACGTTCGCTTCACATAGCGCACCGCGGCGCCGTGCAGCGACCGAATGCGGAGCCGCCGAAAGGCGGCCGGAGCGATCGGCGCGACGTCGTCCCAGCGCAGGTTCAACGCCTTCAGGACGCGCTCGCCGATCTCGACGATGCCTTTGTCCTCCCAGTAGCCCGTCGGATTCTCGGGCTGCGCATCGAGGAAGTCGTTGCCGAGGTAGACGCCGAGCGCCGCAACCCCGCGCGCGATCGCGCTGGTGCCGCTGCGATGCATGCCGACGACCAACACGGCGCGCGACCTCAAGATGTCGGCAGGCATTGGACGTGACTGCACCGATATCCCCGAAATAGGGAGGGCGTTTCGATGTTCAAACGTTTTTCGTTAGCGCTATTTGTGCTGGCTGCGGCGTTTTCGGCGGTTCCTGCTGCCGCAGCGGAAAATGCGGCCGTGATGGCGACCGTCAATCAATTCGTCGACGGGTTCAATAAGGGCGACATGAAGATGGGGCTGCCCACGTGCGCGACGCCGGCGTCGATCATCGACGAGTTCGGCCGCCACCAATGGCAGAGTTGCGCCGACTGGGCGCACGCCTACGCCGCGGATGACGCGCGCCAGGGCATCACCGACGGCATCGTCAACCTCGGCAAGCCCTGGCACGTCGACATTACCGGCAACGTTGCGTACGTGGTCGTGCCCGCGACGTACTCCTACAAGCAGCACGGAAAACCCATGCAGGAGACCGGCTCGGTCTGGACGCTCGTGTTGAATAAGGGCGCGTCCGGCTGGCGCATCACGGCCTGGGCGTGGGCGGCCCACTAGCCGACGACCGCCTGCGCGCGCTGGGCTACCGCCAGGAGCTCGCGCGCGTACTCTCGCTCTTCGACAACTTCGCCGTCGCGTTCAGCTACCTGAGCCCGATGGTGGGCATCTACTCGCTGTACACGCTCGGGCTGGGCAGCGGCGGCCCGCGCTACATCTGGACGATGCCGGTCGTCGTCGGCTGCATGCTGTTGGTCGCGCTCGTCTTCGGCGAGCTCGCCAGCGAGTACCCGCTGTCGGGCGCGCTCTATCAGTACGGCAAGTACTGCGTCGGTCCGCGCTACGGCTGGTTCATAGGGTGGATCTACGGATTCGCGCTGCTCGCGACGGTCGCGTCGGTCGATTCCGGCGCCGTCGGCTACGTGACGTCGCTCTCGAACATCTGGCTGCACACGCACCTTCGCCCCGACGACCACGCGACGATCTTCTGCATCGCCGGCGGCATCATCGTGCTATCGGCCATCGTGAATTCGGTCGGCGCGAAGATCCTGGGTCGCGTGGCGCGCTACGGCGTCTACGTCGAGACGATCGGCACGTTCGGGGTCTTCCTCGCGTTCGCGGCTCTCGGCTTCCACCAGCACCTGGGCTTCGTCTTTTCAACCGAGCACGTCGAGATCGCGAAGAGCAGCCCGCTCGGCCTCAACTTCGGCGGCAACTGGTGGACCGCGGCCGCGCTCGTCGCGGTGCTCGCCAACGTCTACATCTTCTACGGGTTCGAATCGGCGGGAGACATCTCCGAGGAAACCGTCGACGCTCAGCGTCAGGTGCCGAAGGCGATGCGCAACGCGCTGCTCTACGGCGGCATCGCCTCGTTCGTGCTCGTGCTGGGGCTCCTGCTCGCGACGCCCGCGTCGGGAATCGGAGGCGTCGTTAGCGGCGGCATCAACACGCTGTTCGCCACGCTGCCGCCGTGGGTGCAAGATTCTTCCTCGTGCTCGTGATCGTCGCGTTCTTCAGTTGCGGAACGGCGGTGCAGGGTGCCGGCGCGCGGGTCGCGTACGCGCTCGCACGCGACGGCGGCCTCCCGTGCAGCGCCTGGGTGCGACGCATCTCGCCGCGGCATCGCACGCCCGCCAACGCGATCCTGATCGGCACCGTCGTTCCGTTCCTGTTCCTGTTGCTCGTCCTGATCAATCCCAGCAAGCCGGTGCACGTGCTGTGGTTCGACTATCCGGCGAACGTCAACGCGCTCTACGCGCTCGTCTCGTTCGCGACGTCCGGCATCTACCTCGCGTTCCTGCTCACGGTCGCGGGTGCGCTCGTGGCGAGGGGCCGCGGCTGGATGCCGAGCGGAGCGTTTACTTTGGGACGATGGGGCGTGCCGGTGACGGTGGCGGGCGCGCTCTATCTCGCGCTGATGCTGCTCAACATCGTCTGGCCGAGCCCGCTCGGCAGCGGACGGGCGATCTTCAACTACGGCTGGATCACGCTGCTCGTGATGGCGCTGATCGTGGGGGCCGGCGCCGTCTATGAAGCCGTCGCGCGCCCGATGAGCAAGGTTCCCAAGGCTTGACGCGACCCGGTGCCCGTGCTATCTTTGCGACCATGTCTTTGAACGCCGGACGCTCGATGTTCTCGATGGGCTGCATGCGCATGTTGCATGCGGCAGGGTCGTCGTGAAGCGCTCCGGATAGCTCCTAGATCATAACGCTTCTCGCGCCCCTCGCCGCAACGACGAGGGGCGCGATGTTTTCCTCGCTTTCCCATCGCAACAGGAGGCCTGGAGCAAATGACAATCGGTATTGGGCTGCTCGGATGCGGCGCGGTCGGCGCGAACGTCGCCGATCGCCTGCAGCGCGAGCGCGACGCCATCGAGCGCCGAAGCGGCGTTCGCTACGAACTGCGCGCGATCGCGATTCGCGATCCGGAAAAAGAGCGCCCGCACTCGCTGGACCGGCGGCTCTTCACGCGCAGCGCCCGCTCGATCGTGGACGATCCTCGGGTCGACCTCGTCGTCGAGCTGATCGGCGGAACGGACGACGCCGCGGAGCTCGTGGAGCGCGCGCTGCGGCGCGGGCGCCACGTGGTGACGGCGAACAAGGACCTGCTCGGGACGCAGGGGCCGCGCTTGCGCACGCTAGCGGCGTCGCGAGGAGCGGCGCTGCGTTTCGAGGCGGCCGTCGGCGGCGCGATTCCGATCCTGCGCACGCTCGGCGAGGCACTTGCCGGCGACGAAGTGCTCGCCGTGACCGGCGTCGTGAACGGCACGTGTACCTCGATCCTCTCCGGGATGGAGCGCGGCGCGGAGTTCGCCAATGCGCTGGCGACCGCGCAGCGACTGGGTTATGCCGAGTCCGATCCCGCCAACGACGTCGAGGGCACCGACGCGGCGCACAAGCTCGCCGTCGTCGCGCAATCGGCATTCGGGCTCGCGGTCATCTCGTCGCGCATTCGCCGCACCGGCATCGTCGCGGTGACGCGGCGCGACGTGGCGCGCGCGCAGATGCTCGGCTTCCGCATCCGCCTCGTGGCCGCCGCGCGCAAGACCGACTCCGGCATGCTCGCCGAGGTCGCACCGGTCTTGCTGCCTGAGTCTCACGAATTCGCGCGGACCACGGACGCGGAGAACGCGATCGCCGTCGTCGCGCGCGACGCGGATCGCATCGTGCTGCGCGGGCCTGGCGCAGGGGGCGCGGCGACCGCCTCGGCCGTGCTGGGCGACGTCGTCGACGTGCTGCGCGGCGCGTTTCGCGCGCGCGATGCCGCGCTTTCACCCGCGCTCGAGATTCGCCCGTGGTTCGAGCGACTCGAACGGGTTCCGGAGCTTCCCGCCTATCCGGTCTGGGACGACGCCGCGGCCGAGACGTCGGAACGCGCGCTGGCACACGCCTGATGCGCGAAGAGACCGTCGAGATCGGCGCGCTGCCGCTCGACTGCGGCGAAACGCTCGCGAACGCCAAGCAGCGAGTCACGATCTACGGCGCTCCGCGCGGCGACGGATCGAACGTCGTGCTGGTGGAGCACGCGCTAACGGGATCGAGCCGGGCGCCGGAGTGGTGGCCCGGCATCGTCGGCGAGGGCGGGCTGTTCGATCCCGCCCATTGGTGCGTCGTCGGAATCAACGCGCTTGGAAGCTGCTACGGCTCGACCGGGCCGTCGTCCGTCGAAAATTTTCCGCGCATCACCGTCCGCGACATCGTGCGTGCCGAGATCCGCGCGCTCGACGCGCTGGGTATCGGACGTATCGCTGTCGCGATCGGAGGATCGCTGGGCGGGATGCGCGCGCTGCAGTGGGCGGTCGCGGCGCCCGAGCGCGTGCGCGACTGCGTCGCGATTGGCGCCCACGACCACCACAGTGCGATGGGGGTCGCGCTCAACGCGCTGCAGCGCGAGGCGATCGCGCTCGACCCGGCGCGCGGCATCCGCCTGGCGCGCAAGATCGCGATGCTCACGTATAAGAGCGAAGAGCTGTTGCGCGCGCGTCACGAGCGTAGGCCCGATCGAAAGGGGCGGCCGTTGTTCGACGTCGAGGGCTATCTCGAGCGGCAGGCGGATCTCTTCGAGGCACGCATGGACGGCGCGAGCTATGCGGCGCTGACGCACGCCATGGACTCCTTCGACGCACGCGCGCAGATGCGCGCGACGGCAGCGAAGCTCGTCTTCGTCGGGATCAGCTCCGACTGGCTCTTCCGTCCGCAGGACGTTCGCGCGGCGGCGGCGCGTTGTGCGCAGTCGGGTTGCGACGCCCAGTACGTCGAGCTTCGCTCTGAACACGGTCACGATGCGTTTCTCGCCGAGCCGGCAGCGCTGAAGGCGCTGTTGAAGCCGCTCATCGCCGCCGCGCTGGAGCCCGCCCGATGTTGAACGGCTTTGCGACGCGCGCCGTCTGGAGCGGTCAAGACGCGTGCCCGGCGACCGGCGCGACGATCGTCCCGGTCTACCAGACCGCGACGTTCACGCTGCGCAACGTCGGCGTGACGAACGGCTTCGACTACTCGCGCACCAACAACCCGACGCGGCTCGCGATGGAGCGCCAGCTGGCGGCGCTGGAAGAGGGAGAGTACGCGAGCGCGTTCGGCTCCGGCATGGCGGCCGTCGCCGGAGCGACCTCGCTGCTGTCCGCCGGCGATCATTTGCTCGCGACGCGCGACATTTACGGCGGCACGCATCGGCTCTTCACGGCGGTGCTGGGCCGCTACGGTATCGAGGTGACGTTCGTCGACACGACCGATCCGCACGCCGCGTGGGGCGCCGCAACAAGCAACACGCGCCTGCTGTGGCTCGAGACGCCGAGCAATCCGACGCTGAACCTGAGCGACATCGCGGCGATCGCGCGGCTGCGTCCGTTCGGCGTGCTGATCGCCGTGGACAACACGTTCGCGTCGCCGTTCCTGCAGCGGCCGCTCGCGCTCGGCGCGGACCTCGTCGTGCATTCTACGACGAAGTACATCGGCGGCCACAGCGACGTGATCGGCGGCGCGGTCATCACGCACGACCGCGCCATCGCGGAACGGATCGCGTTCCACCAGAACTGCGTGGGCGCGGTTCCGGGGCCGTGGGACGCGTACCTCACGCTCCGCGGAGCCAAGACGCTCAGCCTGCGCATGCGCGCGCACGTGCGCAACGCGCAGGCGGTCGCGGAATTTCTCGAGCGGCGCGCGGACGTGCTGTCGGTCCGCTATCCGGGCCTGCCGAGCCATCCCCAACACGAGCTCGCCAAGCGACAAATGAGCGGGTTCGGCGGCATCGTCGCATTTCGCCCGGTCGGCGGCCCCGAACGCGCGCGCGCGATCGCGACCTCGACGCGGATCTTCGGGCTGGCGGTTTCGCTCGGCGGCGTGGAATCGCTGATCTGCAGCCCCGCAGCGATGACGCACGGCTCGCTGACCCCACAGGAGCGCGCGAGCCTGCACATCACCGACGACCTCTTGCGGCTCTCGGTCGGAATCGAAGATACCGAGGACCTGATCGCCGACCTCGCCTACGCTCTCGACGCTACCGGATTCATGCTTTCCTCATAGATTGCCGCTAGCGTTGCCCTCGAAGCACTCGCATCAGGGAGGCTAGCGACATGAATCGTGAGGCGACGAACGTAACGCGGCGCACGTTCTTGGAAGGCGCGATCGTGCTGCCCGCGCTCGCGGCCGCGCTTACCGGAGTCGCCGCGGCGGATGCGTCAAAGGCGCCGCAGGTGCAGATGCACTATCAATCGACGCCCAACGGCAACATGCATTGCGCTATCTGCAAATTCTTCATACCCGGGAAGAACGCAGCATCGGACGGCACCTGCCAGATCGTCGACGGCTCGATCTCTCCCAACGGCTACTGCATGGCGTACACGCCCAAGTCGTCGTAGGCGTCCCTCGGCTCGCTACCGCGTCCGCTTTTTTCGGGTGCGCGCCGCCTTCTTGGCGGCCTTGCGCAGCGTGCCGGTCCGGCGCTTCGTGGCCACGGCCTTCTTCGCCGCCTTGCGTGCGCCGCCGGTGCGCTTTCGGGTCGCCGCTCCCCTGCGGGCATGTGCAGCGCGATTGGTCTGCGGGTGCACGCCCAGCGCGTGCCAGTCCCTCTCGCCCAGCTCGACGCCGTAGTGCTGCGCGGCCTTCTTGATGTTGGCGAAGGCGAGCGCGCGATCGGCCTCGGAGGCGTCGGTCACTTGGTCGAAGCGGGCGACCGCGTTGCGCACGTGTCGCGCGTCTGTCAACGGCTCTTTGCGCTGCTTTGGAAACGCGTAGACGCTCGAGGGCAGGTCGCTCCGCATCGTTAGCTTGCCGTGTTTCTCGTGGGGTTTCCATGTTGCTCTCATGAGTGATTCCATACCCGCTCTGAGGAGGATTAGAACGCGGCTAGGGGTCTTCCTCATCGAGATACGCATCCGCGCCGCGCTTGAACGGCGGCGCATCGATTTGCTTGAATGCGCGGGGCTTCTGCTTGAAGTCGAAAGCGTCCATGAGGTCGTCGGCGCGTTCATCCGCTCCGTGCAGCGCGCCCTTCGGTATGCCGAACGTCTTTTCGGTGAAGGCCAAGATACTGCCGAACTCGTGCTGCTTCTTTGAGATATAAGCATGGCGCGCGTACGGCGAAATGACGATCAGCGGCACGCGGAAGCCGAGCTCGTAATGGTTGATGATCGGCGGCGCGACGTGATCGTACCAGCCGCCCCAATCGTCCCACGTGACGAAGATGGCGGTGTCCTTCCAAAACGGGCTTTCGCCGATGGCGTTGACGATGGCGGCGACCCACGACGGTCCCTTGGCGGTACTGTGCTTGCCGGCGTGATCCGACCAGGGGCCGCTAGGCATGATCCAGGTCACGCCGGCGAGCTCTCCGTTCGCGATGTCGCGCAGGACCCTCGGCGACGGCCAACGGACCTTGTCGTAATCTGGTCCGTAGCGGACGTGGCGAACGGCGTCGTAGGCGCGCCAGATACCGGCGCCACCTTCCTCCTGATAGTACCGCCACGACACGCCTTTCCCATCGAGAAAATCGGACAGCACCGTCGGGTTGAAGCAGGGAAACGGCGACGGACCGGGGCCGCCGGCGAACCGGTCGATCGTTTCGACCCTCGTCAATTTAGGCGCGTCGCATCCGCCCGGGGCAGCCTTATTCGTCCCGCTGATGCGCGGATTGTCGGCGACGAAGTACGGCAGCAGCTTTTCGTCGGTCGAGCTTCCGCTGATGATGTACAGATGCGCGGGGAAGCTCGGGCCTTGGTTGCTCTGGAACATGTGGTCGGCAAAGACGTATTGCTTTGCCATCTCGTGATAGGGCCGTACCTCCCAGAGCGGTGCATACCCGAACGGGCGCAGGTACTGGTTTACCGGAAGCCCTCGATCGAAGCCATCCATCCTACCGTCGTCGTAGTCGGTGACGAATGAGTCGTGGCCGTGCGCGAGGTCGTAACCCGCCGTCAGCGAGACCGGATGGAGCGCCACGCGCTCGCCCTGCGAATCAATCGCGCTCTTCGCGATGTCCGCCCCCGGAAGGCCTTGAAAGAGATAGTCCGGCGTGCGGTTCTCCTGAAAAATGATCACGACGTGGCGAATCGGCGTCGCCATCTGCAGCCGATCGACGGAGAAATTCTGCGTGGCGTCGAGTGGCGGCGTCACCGGAGGTTGCGATTGCCCGCCGCAAGATGCGAGCACACACGTCAAGACGGAGCACAGCAACGCGCGATTCGCCGACATCGGAACTCAAGGCTACGCAATCGAATCGGCCAACGCCTTCTCAGCGCGCGCTCAGGTCGTGGCCGCCGTTATCCGACCCGTTGCGAAGTGTCGCGCACCGCGGATAAGCCGCGCGGCCCGAGGATCACCCGCAACTGGTCGAGAGCGACCGTGGCGCCGAGCACGAGCAGGCCCGCGAGCAGAGCATCGCCGCGTTGGCGCTGATTCTTTGCGCCAAGTCTGAGCGGCCCGCGGCCTGGACCTGCAGCGTGTTCAGTCGCTACAGGGCTGCGGCCGCGAGTGCAACGATGGCCATTTTCCCGTAGAAGCCTGGTCGCTCGCCCGCTCGTAAATTCTCCAATCGGCCTTTTGATAAGGCGCTGATTGGCTGCGCGGGGCGCCGGCAATACCATGCAATGGATGCTGGCAAACGCATTGATCGTAGCCCTGTCGGGTCATCTGCACGCCTGGCCGTGCACCGCCGGCCGGGCCAGAGTTCCCTCCACGTGCGGCATCTACACCGTCTATGAGGATCGCGCGGCTCGCTCGGGACGCACGATCGAGCTGCACTTCATCGTCATCAAGGCGGAACACCCCTCGCACCACGCGATCGCGTGGAACCCCGGCGGCCCGGGTGCATCCTCTACGGCAAGCGCGGATGCGGTCGCCGACGGCGGTTTTCCGCGCGAGCTGAGCGCGCTGCGCGATCGCTACGACGTCTTGCTCGTCGACAACCGTGGAACGGGCAAGTCGGCGCCCCAGCTCTGCGACTTCGCGCCGTTCGATCGTCCGGCGCCGTACTTTCTCGACGTTTGGCCTGACGCGCTCGTGCGCAGCTGTCGTGCGAAGTTGGCGCGCACCGCGAACCTGAGCCTCTACACGACGTCGATCGCCGCCGACGACCTGGACGATCTTCGCGCGGCGTTGGGATATCCGCAACTCGTGCTGGATGGCGGCTCCTATGGGACGCGCTTCTACCTCGATTACGCGCGCCGGCATCCCTTGAGCGTCGAGAGCATCGTGCTCGACGGCGTCGTTCCGCCGGGCCTGCTCCTCATCCCGCTCGAGGACGCCGGGGGCGCGCAGGACGCCATGACGCGCGTAATCGCGGAGTGCCGCGGCGACGACGCATGTAAGGCGCGCTTTCCATCGTTAGGCCCCCACTTCGACGCGCTCGTCCGGCGCTTCGACCGTGGCCCGGTGCGCGTGCCGCTCGAGGATGCCGCGAGCAAACGCATCGCTATCCTGCGCCTTTCGAAGGAAGTTTTCGCCGATCGGCTGCGGCAGCTGCTGTACTACCCGGACGGGGCGGCGTACGCGCCGTTCATCGTCGAGCGCGCGTATGTCGGCGACTACGCGCCGCTCGCGACCATGGTGGCCGTCGTCACGCAAGGCTTGTCGCAGGAGCTCGCGGAGGGTCTGAACCTCTCCGTTACCTGCGCAGAAGACATCCCGTTCATTACGCGCAGCGACGTAGCGCGGACGAGCGCGGATTCATTCGAAGGCGACCTGCGCGTTCGCGCGCAGCAGCGCGCGTGCCGAATCTGGGACGTCGCGCCGGCACCACGATCCTTCGTCGCCCCAGTGCGCAGCGACGCTCCGATCCTCATGATCTCGGGCACTGACGATCCGAGCAGCCCGTCGGCCTACGCGCAGGAGGCCCTGCGATATCTTTCCAATGCGCGCATTCTGCTCATTCGCAATGCGTCGCACGGAACTGAGACGCGCTGCGGAGATCGGCTCATCGTCGAGTTCATCCGCGCGCGCAGCGCCAAGGACTTGGACCTGGCGAGCTGCGAGAGCGAGTATCATCGCCCGCCATTTAAGACCTCGATGGTCGGCTTCGGAGATTAGAGAGCCGCCTCCGACCATGGCTCCGGCAAGGGCAACGCGGATAAGCCTTTTGGATACGTGCCGCGCGGATAACGCGCGCGAAAATCCTTGCAGAGCGCCAAAGTACTCAAAGTCTTCCTACGTTCGATAGCCCACGGTCGTTCGGGCGCTCGCGATGTAGGGCGCGAGCGTATCCCAGCACATGACGACCGGAAAGTAGAACAGGTCGCACGCCAGATCTCGGTCGACCATGCCGTGTTTGACGAGCGGCGCGACCGCACCATCGAAGAAGTTGCCGATCTCGATGATCTGTCGTCCCTCTTCGGAGCGTCGATCGAGCGCGCGGACTCCTTTATCGTACTTGCCTCAGAGTTCTTTCACCTCTCCCCGTTAAGCTGAGCGTTGAACGAGAACTACCATGCGCTTTTTGCAGCGGACTCTGACCGTATCGCCACGGCCACGGCGATCGTCGCCTCGGGCAGCCCCGCCATGGCGCAAGTCTAACAGCGGCAACTGGCCCGGCACGGTTAGCCACTCGTTTCATAGCAACGGTACATACTGCCTGATGCTGAGACACGCGGCGGCCGCTTTCGGCACAGCGGCTCGGCGTCGCTCATGAGCCGCGGCGGCAAACTTCCTTACGGAACGTCCGAAGTCATCGATCACATTTTCGCGGCGACCTTCCAATAGCAGGGCGGCGGTCAGAACGCGGGCGTGGTGTTCGCAGCTCCCGCCGGCAACGGCCGCATCGGCACGGGCTTTTACGAACAGGTCGATGGCGTTCTCTAACCGCCATAGCGCGGTGCGTGACTCGTCCGACGCGACTTGCTGAGTTTTCAGGCTTGACGCCGCCGTAGGCATTTGATAACATATCAGTTATATAACTTAACTGTTATGAAAATGATCCTAAATACCGGGCGGCTGGATGCTACCTTCGCTGCCCTTTCAGATGCCACGAGGCGGGCGATCCTGGTTCGGCTTGCCCGCGGCGAGGCGACAGTCAACGAGCTCACCGAGTCGTTTGCCATCAGCCAGCCGGCGATCTCGAGGCATCTGAAAGTGCTCGAAAACGCGGGCCTGATTCGGCGCAGCCGCGACGCGCAGCGCAGGCCCGCGCGGGTAGAGCAGCAGTCGATCGCCGACGTCCTCGCGTGGATAGAGCGTTATCGTGAGCTTTGGGAGAGGACGTACCAGCGGCTCGATGCCGTCTTAGCCGAGGAGCTGAAAACGCGCAACACATCATCGCGCAACGCATCATAAGGAGATAAAACTGATGTCTTCACGCCTGGAAGTCACGACGCCGTCCGAACGCGAGATCGGCGTAACGCGCGCGTTCGACGCGTCTCCCAAGCTGGTTTTCGAATGCCACACGGAGCCGGACCTCCTAAAGAAATGGCTCCTGGGCCCTCCGGGCTGGAGCATGCCGATCTGCGAGGTCGACCTCAGCGTCGGCGGCCGGTACCGCTATGTCTGGCGCAATGACGCCGACGGAAGTGAGTTCGGCGTGCAAGGCGAGTTTCGCGAGATCGATCGGCCTCACCGTCTCGTCCATACGGAGTCGATGGACGGCGTACCGGGCGAAGCGCTTTGCACGACGACGTTTACGCAGTCGGGTCCGCAGACGCGTTTCACGCTGACGATGGTTTTTGGCTCTCGCGAAGCGCGCGACACAGCACTCGAATCCGGCATGACCGAGGGAATGTCGATGAGCTACGATCGCATGCAAGAGATCGTCGGAAAGGAGCGAGCGTCATGAGGGTTCGCGCAGCGGCGTGGGTTTCACTCATTATGTCGGCGCTGGTCTTAATTTTGCTCGGCGCTCTTCATGTGCTGAGTCCGGAATTTGATGCTGCGTGGCGGGTCGTGAGCGAGTACGCAAACGGGCAATTCGGGTGGGTGCTCTCGCTGATGTTCGCGTGTTGGGCGGTCAGCTCGTGGGCACTCGCTCTCGCGCTGCGCCCACTCGTGACGGTGGTCACCGTCAGACTCGGCCTGGCGTTTCTCGTCGCCGCCGGTGCGGGCGAGGCGCTGGCCGCGATCTTCGACATCAATCAGCCGTTGCACGGGCTGGCGGGGCTGCTCGGCATCGGTGGTCTCCCGGTTGCGGCGCTGCTGATCAGCCTGGCGCTCCGACGTGCGCAGCCTTCGCTGTGCGCCGGTGCGCTGCTGTTGTGGTCGGCAAACGCGACGTGGATCGTGGTCGTCGTGATGATTGGGAGCCTCGCCATACAGTACGTCACCTTCGTGCATGCCGGTGGTCACGTTCCCTCCGACGGGCGGTCGCTTCCGCTTGGAACGGTGCTTCCTGCCGGCGTCATCGCGCTCGTAGGGTATGCCAACCGCTTGTTGGTCGTCGTTTACTGTGGATGGATGATGCTCATCGCATGGGAAGCGGCGGCTATGGGCGACGAGTCAGCGTCACACTCGCGCCCGCAGCGGCGTTCGTGCTCTCTCGGAGAGCCGGGATGACGAGGGACTTGACGTGCGCGCTCGCGTTCGCGGCGGTATTGGCCGGCGGCTCGATCGCGCGCGCGCTTTCGCCGCCGGACCTGCGTGTTCGCGCGCAGCAGCGCGCGTGCCGCATCTGGGACGTCGCGCCGGCGCCGTGATCCTTCGTCGCCCCACGGGGCGAGGAAGAGAAAGGCCAGTATCCAGACTATCGCGTTGGCGCCGATCAGCGCCGCACACATCGTGAAGATCTTCGCGCGCGTCGAAAGAGCCACGCGAGGCCCTTCTCCGTTAGAGACCCCAATTCACAGAGACCGCAATTCACTTTCCATAATTGTAGGCAAGTAGCGCTTCAGAGTTCCTTCACGTTCCCTCGCTAGCCTCAAGGCGCGAAGGAGAACTATCATGCGCGTTTTGCAGCGGACTATAACCGCTATCGCCGCGGCCATGGCGATCGTCGCCTCAAGCAGCGCCGCCATGGCGGCGGGCTTCAGCGGCAATTGGCCGGTCACCGTAAGCCACTCGCTTCACGGCAACGGCACGTACTGCCTGACGCTGACCCAGACTCGCGGCGGCCGCTTCCGCCAGAGTGGCTCGGCGTCGATCACGATCGGTGGCAGTCAATTGCCGTACGGAACGTTCGAAGTCATCGATCACATCCTCGTGGCGACCATCCAGCAACAGGGTGGCAGCCAGAACGCCGGCTTGGTGTTCGCGGCTTCAGCCGGCAACGGCCACATCGGCACCGGCTTTTACGAGCAGGTCTATGGCGGAGAAGACTTCGATTCGGGAACGTTAGCGTTCGGCACGAAGGGCGGATGCTGATTGGCCCTTTCAGATCACATTACGGTAGGATGACGACTTTGCCGCCAACTCCCGCAGCGACGCGTTCGTACGCTTCGCGCGCATCTTCTAGGCGGTAGCGATCCGCGACCTTGGGCTCGCGCAGCCCTCCGGACTCGATGAGTGGATCGAGCCTCCTGAGAATTTCGCCTACGCGCACTAGCGAAAACGAAGCCGTGTCGAGGCCGTAGAAGGTCAAACGCTTACGATAAAATCGAAACAGGTCGAGCTCCGCCACCCGGCCCGCGGCTGCGGAGAAGATCACCATGCGGCCGTCGTCGCCGAGCGCGTCGAGCAGCGATGCGAAGATTGGCGCGCCGACCGCGTTCGTCGCGAGCTGGGCTCCCGAACCGGTCAACTCCTTGACGCGCGCCGCAACGTCGTCGCGATCGGAGCGAACGATCGCGGCGGCGCCGAACGTTTCGAGCTCCGATACATCGTCGGTCGACCGTACCAACGCGATTGGATGGGCGCCGACCGCTTTCGCGAGCTGTACCGATGCCGTTCCGACCGCGCCGGCCGCGCCGGATACGACGACCCAATCGCCACGCTTCACGCGCCCCGAATCCACGAGCGCGCTCCACGCCGTCAAAAACGGCGTGCCCATTGCCGCGGCGCCCTCGGGTGAGAGATGCGGCGGTCGCACGGCCACTGCCGCCGCCGGGACGACGAGCATCTCGGCATGCGCGCCGTCGCGCGTGAGGCCGAGTTCTCCGCCGCCCGTGCCCCAGACGGGCTTTCCAACGAGATCCCGAGGTCCCTCGGTGACCGTCCCCGCGAAGTCGCGTCCGAGCGTGCGCGGCAGCACGAGGTGTGGAAACCGGCCCAGTGCGATGCCGACGTCGCTCGGGTTGACTCCGGCCGCCTCGACCCGAATGCGCACGTCGTTTGGGCCGGCCGATGGCTCGGGAACGTCGCGCACCAAGAGAGTGTCCAGCGAGCCGGTGCGATCGATTCGCAGTGCCTTCATCGAGGGGCGCGGGTTTAAAGTGAGAGTCTGAACACGGTTCCGCAGCCGATTCTATGGCAGCCGGTGCTGCCGCCATACGCAGTCGTACCGTAGAGCGCGCCGTTCCACAAATACAGCGGAGCCTGCGGCAGACTTCCGCCATTGAGTCCACGGAAGCTGTGCAGTACCCTTTCCTGGCCTGAGTCGTTTACGGTGAAGATCGTGCCGAGACCAAAGGCGCTGCTGCCGCCGGCTCCTCCAGACTGCGAGATGCCGTAGAAGTTGCCATTGGAATAGATCAGCGGGCCGATGGGCGACGCGGCGTCGGGCTTGCCTTCGAAGTTGTACAGCGTCTTCAACGTGCCCGACGGCGTCATCGAGAAGAACGTACCTTCATTATACTCGCCCTCCGTCAGCGTCGTTCCGTAGAGGACGCCGTTGACGGCGCTCAGTCCGTTTGGAACCGAACCGTCGGAGCCGCCCAGAAAGCTGTAGACGACACGTTCCTTCCCCTCCAGGCTCACTTCGTAGATCGTGCCGCACCCGGAGGTGCCGCACGTGCCGCCTTGTTGCCCTCCCTCGTACGTCGCGCCGTAGAGCTCACCGTTCAAGGGGACAAGGCCGGGATAGGCGCCCGCGCCGTCGGCCTGCGCCGCGCCCTTGAATCGGTAGAGAAAGAGCCGTTTGCCGCTCGTCGTTAGCGAATAAACCGTGCCGCAGCCCACGTCGCCGCACGCTATCGCTCCGCCCTTCGCGGTGGTGCCATAGAGCCTGTTCTCGACCGCGATGACCGGTGCGGTCGGGTATGCGCCATCCATCGTAGCATCGGTGTCGCCTTTGAAGCTATAGATGACGCGTTCGTTGCCCGTGGTGTCGACGGCATACACGCTGCCGTGTCCGAACCGGCCCCCGCTCGAGGTGGTGCCATAGAAAAGCCCTTTGTAAAGCGTTAGGCCGGCAAACGGCCACGAGCCGTCGGTTGCGCCGTTGAGGTTGCCCTCGAAGTTGTAGACGACTCTCTCGCCGAAAGCGTCGAGAGAGAACACGGTGCCGCAACCATCCCAGCAGAGATTTCCGTTCCCGAAGCAGGATTGCGTACAGAAATTTTTGAGCCGGCGAGCGTCGTTCCGTACAGCGTGCCGCCAACCGCGATCAGGCCTCCGTTCGCGACCGCGCCGTCGGGAGTCCCCTCGAAGCGATAGAGCACCCGATAATGAGGTCCCGGCGCCGCGCGCTGCGCACGAAGGAGCGTGCCCGTACCGATCGGTTGCAGCGCCGAAGGAACGCCGCACGCGGTTAGGAACACCGCGCTGAAGACCGCCATAGCGATGCCCGGTACGATTCTCATGAGATAGCGTTCGACGGCGAGCTCATAAGCACTATCCCTTCCTTCCCACAAAGCGCAACGACATAACGGCTGCCTTCTATTAGGAAGAACGCTAAATCATCGCCGCGATAGTGTTGCCCGGCGCGGACTGCAGAGAGCCCAAGCGGTTTGCATAGACGTGCGTAAACTCCGCGCCAAACAGCATGATCTGCGCGGAGTAATACACCCAGATCAGGAAGACGACGAGGCCGCCGAACGTGCCGTAGCTGGACGAAACTCCGGCACGCCCGAGGTACCAGCCGAGTAAGAACTGCCCGACTACGAAGAGCAGCGCCGAAACGGCCGCCCCGAGCCACACGTCCCGCCATGCGACCCTGCATTCGGGAAGAAACTCGAACATCAAGGCAAACAAGGCCGTGACCAGCGCCAGTGAGACGCCGAAGTCCAGGACTTTCAGAAGCGTCGGGAATTGCGGAAAGACGTGCACGAGTGTGGCGCTCGCCACGGTCAGCAATGCGTTGAGTCCGAGAGAAACCAAGAGCAGGAATGCGACCCCGAGCACCGCGCCAAAGGACAGGAGCCGCGCTTTAATGGTTTCTAGCAGCGTCCGTTTCGCAGGGACGACGTCCCAAACGGTGTTCAGGGCATCTTGAAGGGACGAAAACAGGCCAATCGCCGCCGTTGCGAAAACGGTCCATCCCACGATTTGAGAGATCAACCCTGCTTTTCGCTGCGAGAAAGTCGCGGACACGATCGACTCTATGCCGCGCGCAGCCGAAGGACCGGCCGTAGTCGACATATAGACGTAGAGCTGATGAAGAACGGGCTGGTGGCTGCCGAGGAAGAAACCGGCAATCTCAACGAGCACGATGATCAGTGGCGCCGCCGCGAACACGGTGAAATACGCGATCGCCGCGGCAAGCCATTGCGCCTTGTGGCGTTGAAATTCTCCAAACGTTTCCTTTGCTAACGCTACCAGGCTCATGCATCAACCTCCGATTCTCGCTGTTACCCATATGGCTCGATTCTCGAGCGGGCTGCTCGTAACGGTTGTTCCTGCTGCCGCGGGCGGCGCGTCCGGGAGCCGGACCTGGTCGTCAGGCTCCCGCTAGGCCTCCGAATGTAGGGGCTGGAAGTCCACGTGCCGAGGAGGGACCATTCTATGACCCAGACTCAGCCCGTTCCCAAGGCTTCCGCAAAGCCATATACGTTGCAAGGCACGCTGCTCGAAGCGTGTTCGTGCCGGACGCTGTGCCGCTGCTGGATCGGGGAAGATCCCGACGGGGGCGCATGCGACTCGTTCCTCGCGTATCACATCGATAAGGGCGAGATCAACGGCGTCGATGTAACTGGCCTGAACTACGTGCAAGTCGTAAAGATTCCGGGCAACGTGCTTACACCGCACAGCTGGAAGCGCGTGAGCTACGTCGACGCGCGGGCGACCGATGAACAGAAGGCTGTGATTCTCGACGCTTGGCATGGCCGCTTGGGCGGACCGCTCGCCGACCTCAACGGCTTGATCGGCGAAGACGTGGCCATCGAGACGGCGCAGATCGACCACGATCTCAAGGGAGGCGAAGGCACGCTCACCGTCGGAGACAAGCTTCGCGCTACCATGGCGCCTTATCGCAGCGCATATGGTGCGGTCACGACGCTGCGCGACAGCATCTTCAGCACGATACCCGGCGCGCCGGCCTATGTGGCAAAGGCCTCCGAACACGTCGTTAACATACCGGAGCACGGAATGGTATGGACGTTCAAGGATCGCAACGCCATTCAGGGCGACTTTCTGCTAGAGGCGTAAGACAATGGCGGCGAACGCCGCGCACCGACACGTCCGCCTCAATACCATAAACATCCTCGGTTGTGTGATCGCTGCCGCGTGGGCGGTCTGCGCGTGGGTGGAACTGAGCGGTA
This sequence comes from Vulcanimicrobiota bacterium, assembly GCA_963722595.1. Lineage (GTDB taxonomy): Bacteria > Vulcanimicrobiota > Vulcanimicrobiia > Vulcanimicrobiales > Vulcanimicrobiaceae > Cybelea. The sequence goes on from CAVRNN010000001.1 coordinate 2,061,729, forward strand.
ATGCAGCGCGAATCCACCACCACGCGCTTTACGAAAGCGGACGACCATATTGGTTCTCCGCGCTCGTCGTCCTGGGCGCGTGGCAGTTCATGACCGCCGCGATGATGCTGCCCTCGTCGCTCGGCGTCATCCGCCTCTATGCGGCGACGGCAGGGCGCGCGCCGGGCTTCCCAGCCGTGCTGATGTCGTTCTTGGCCGGCTATTTCGTCGTATGGACGGCATTCGCGCTGGCGGCGTTTTCCGTCGATATGGAGGTGCACCGCATCGTCGACGCGTGGCCCTGGCTCGCTGCGCATGCGACGCTCATACCGGCCGCGACGCTCGGACTCGCGGCTATCTACCAGTTCACTCCATTCAAGGACGCTTGCCTCAAGGCGTGCCGCCACCCCGGAGTCTATCTCATGCGACACTATCGGCGCGGCGCACTCAACGGGCTGCGCCTAGGCTTCGGTCACGCGCTTTATTGCCTTGGCTGCTGCTGGGCACTGATGCTGGTGATGTTCGCCGCGGGAGTCGCGCATCTCGCGTGGATGGGCGTGCTCGCTGCGATCATGTTCGTCGAGAAGGCGACCCCGGCGGGCAATCGAATCGTCGCGCCGGTCGGCGCGGCGCTTGGCGCGCTCGCCGGCATCGCGCTCTTCGCGCCCAAAGCGATTCCCGGCTGGTAGACGAGTGGGGTTGGCGATGCACGTCGGGATTGCGGGCACGGGGAAAATGGGAAGCGCAATGGCGCGCAATTTGCTCGACCGCGGCTATCGGGTCTCCGTTTGGAACGTCGAGCCCGATCTCATGGAGCCTTTGGCAGCTGCGGGCGCGACGCGATGTAAGCGCATCGAGTCGCTGGTGGAGGGCGTGGATGCGATCGTCGCGATGCTTTGGGACGATGAGGTCGCGCGCGAAATCTCCCTCGCGCGGATCATTCCCGCCGCGCGCAAAGGCGAGCTCGTTATCGAGTCGACCACGCTCTCCCCGCATATGTACCAGGAGCTCGCCGAGGCGGCGACGCGGCGAGAGGCGGAATTCCTCGCGTGTCCGGTCATCGGCAGCGTCGACGGCGCGCGCAACGGCACTCTGACGCTTTTCCCGGGAGGCAGCAGCGAGGCATTCGAACGCGGCAGGGAACTGTTGAGCGCGATGGGTTCTACGATTCGGTTTACCGGATCGCCGGCGGCCAGCGGGCATCTCAAGCTCGCGAGTAACTGTATGCTCGGCGTAATTGCCGACTCCATGGGAGAACTGCTCAACATCATGGGACGAGCCGGCGTCGATCGTTCACTCGCGGTCGATACGCTCGTCTACATGCTCGAGCGCGTCGCGACGAAACGTCAGCAGCTCCTCGACCGCGACACGCGACCGCGATTTTCGGCCGGCGCGTTGCTCAAAGATCTGCGCCTCGCGCAGGCAGCCCGGCAGCGATTGCGCGTGAATGCGCCGGTCATGGATTGCACGCTCGCGGAGTTTCAAGAGGTGGTTGCGATGGGTCTGAGCGACGAGGACTACATCGCCGTTGGTTTGGCGCTGGAGCGCGTCCAGGCCGTGCCGTGAGCCGATGAACTCCGGCGCTCTGTTTGTCAGCAGGGCCGGGGCGGACGCTGATTTCGGTACCGTCATCGGTGAGATTTTAGAATCCGCCGGCCACAAGGTCGTCCTCCAACAGTGGGATTTCGCGAACCGGAATTTCATGGAGCGAATGCATGCCGCGCTGGCCGGCGGCGCGCGGGTAGTCGCGCTGCTCTCGCCGGAGTACCTGGGCAGCGAACACTGCCAAGCCGAGTGGCAGAACGCAATCGCCGACGATCCGCTCAACAACAGATCGCGGCTGATTTTGCTGCGCGTCGCCGAGTGTGAGCCAGTCGGACTCCTCAGCGGCCTCGCCTATTGGGACCTCGTGCCGGTCCGCGAGGACCGCGCCTTGCTGCAACACATCGTGCTCGACGCCGTGCGCGAGGACCGCCGAGGCGCCTCTGCTAGCGGGCCGTATTGGCGTGCGCCGCGCTCCGTCGTCGATACCGAAGCCATCCGGCCCGTTTCGAGCTTCAGCGCTCGTGCGGAGGAGCTCGCCGCGATCTCGGCGGGTCTCTCGAGCGACGGCACGATCGCCGCGGTGTACGGCTTGGGCGGCGTCGGCAAGACGTCCTTAGCGCGGGAGTATGCGTGGCGCAATCGCGAGCGGTACTCCGTCATCTGGTGGCTCATGGCGCAGAAGGAAGACGGAATCATCGACGGCCTCTTGCGCCTGGGAGGGCTCTTCGTGCGCGGCTTGGATCAACTGGCCGATCGCCGCGCCGCGGCGCAACGGGTAACCGGATCGGTGTTGCGAGGCTTCTCGAAACCCGCGTTGCTGATCTTCGACAACCTGGAGGATGAGCGGCTGCTGCGCACGTGGCTGCCGCGAACCGGCGGCGTCCAAGCGCTCGTGACCTCGCGAAACGCAGCATGGGGCGCCGAGGTCACGGCGATTCCTCTGTACGCATGGGATCGCGAGACCGCAACCCGTTATCTCCAACGCGAAAGCGCGCGCACCGATCTGAGCGATACCGATGCGTGCGCGATTACGGCAGCGCTCGGCGCGCTTCCGCTTGCGCTCTCGCACGCCGCGGCTGCGCTTCGCAGCCACCGAATGGTTACGCCGCGGCGATACCTGGAGCGGATTGGCGATTACCTGAAGAGCGCACCGCGCGCATCCGAATATCCTGAGTCGGTCTTCGCCACGTTCAACGCGGCGATCGTGCAAGCCGAAAGCGAGGCTCCCGGCGCCGCCGCCGTGCTCTGCTTTGCGGCGCTCTTTGCGCCCGATGCGATTCCCGACGAGCTCTTCCATCAGCCCATCGCTTCCTACGAAGAAACGCTGCAGCCGGCTCTATCGAACGGAATTCTCGCTCGGGATCTGCGCTCTTCGCTCGCCGATGCGTTCGAGCTGGACGAGGCGTTGGGCGCGCTGAACCGGCTCTCGCTGCTCGATTTTTCTGAAACCGCTCGCACCTATGCGGTTCATCGGCTCGTCCAGCTCGCATCGCAAGATGCGACCGTCGCGGAGTCGCTTGCATGGCGTGAGTGCGCGGTCGCGGCCGCGGATGCCGCTTTCCCCGCCGTCGAATTCGGCACGTGGCCAGAATGCGAGCGACTGCTGCCGCATGCACGAGCGGCGTTGGAGAAGCTGCCCGACGGCACCGCGTTTCTGTTGGGAAGCCGGCTCGCCCAGCGATGCGGCGTCTATCTCTGGAGGCGCGCCGAATTCCGGGCCGCGGAGGCCTTGTTCGCGCGCTCGCTCGAGATCCGCGAGCGGGCATCCGGCTCGACCGATCCGAGCGTGGCACCGATCCTCAACGATCTCGGCAAGCTTTACGTCGACCAGTACCGCTACGACGAAGCGCAGCACCTGCTTATGCGCGCGTTGACGATCTGCGAAAACGCGGCAACCCCGGATCCACTCGGTCGGGGCAACATCCTGAACAATCTCGCGGTGATCTGCCGCGAGCAAGGCCGATACGAAGAGGCCGAACGTTTGTACCGGAGCGCCCTCGAGATACTCGAGCGCGGTCTCGGCGAGGACCATCCGGAATTCGGGCGCACGCTCAATAACCTCGCCGGCGTCTACGTCGACCGCGACGACGTCGAGGCGGATAAAGTGCTCTCGCGGGCGCTCGCGGTCAAAGAGAAGACGCTGGGGCCGGACCATCCGAACCTCGCCTACACCATCGAGAATCTTGCGGTCGTACAAAACAACCTCGGGAATCATCTCGAATCCGAAGCGCTGCACTTGCGTGCGTTGGAGATCAGAGAGAAAACGCTTGGAACGGAGCATCCCGACGTCGCCTTGAGCCTCCATGGTCTCGCGACCGTGTGTCGGCATCAGGCCCGCTACGATGAGGCGGAGGCTCTCCTCAAGCGCGCCGCGGCGATCTGGGAGAAGACCCTTGACCCCGGCCATCCGCACGTTGCGCACGGCTTTAACGGGCTCGCCCTCGTGTATCGCGAGCAGGGCCGTTATGACGAAGCGGAAGCCCTGCACCTGCGAGCGCTTGCTATTTTTGAAAATGCGGTCGGCCAGGACCACATCTACGTCGCGACATGCCTGCACGAGCTTGCGCGCCTCTATCGCCGCCAGGACCGCGACGATGAAGCAGAGGATCTCCTGGCACGGGCCCTGGCGATTCGCGAAAAGGCACTCGGGCCCGACCACGCATCAACGGCATCCGTGCAAGCGGAGCTGAGCGGCGTCCGCAAAGAAAAAGGGCCTCGCTAGCTCTCTAGGACGAGGAATCCCTTCGCGCCGAATATCGAGCGACGAGCTCGAACCAGCACATGCACTTGCAGGCGTCCGAAATTAGACGCACTTCCACAAATCGTGTGGACCGCGACCAGCGCCGGTCAAATCAACAATTCAATCGAGAATGGTACGACTACGTCGGGCTACGCCGGTCTGCGCGGGCGAGCGCGGACGAGCTAGAGCGCCAGTGGAGCGCCGCCATTCATCGCGAGGATCGCCGTTTGGGCCGTCGGGCGCTGCGCGAGGGAATCGCGAGCGGCAAGGCTTTTTCCATCGAGTTGCGACTGAGGCGAGTCGGCGGACCCTTCCGATGGTTTCGCGTTGCAGTGTCGCCGCTCGGCTCGGCGCGCAACGGCGCGACGGGCTGGCTTGCGATCTGTACCGACATCGACGACTACAAGCGGCAAGGCCAACAGTTTGCGTTCATCGCGAAGGCCGGTCAGGTGCTCGCCGAATCGCTCGACCTTCAGACGACACTGGAACGGCTGCTTGCGATCATCGTTCCCGAGTTCGGAGACTGGGCAGCCATCGATCTTTTCGACGAGTATGACCGGCTAGAGACCGTAGCCGCCATCCACGCCGATCCACGGAAGACGCCGCTCGTGCAGCGACTGGTGGGCCGCTACAATCACGATCCCAAAGTAGAGCCCCACATCGCCGCTGTTTTGCGAAAGAATCAGGCGCTGATCCTACGCGAGGTGGGCGACGCGCAGATCGAAAAAGCCGCCGCTCCCGACCTGCTCGAAGTGATTCGAGCGCTTGCGCCGCGATCGGCCGTGACGGTTCCGTTGCGTACGCGAGGCCGAACGATCGGTTCCCTCGTCGCGTATTGGTCCGGGACGCCTCGCCAATACGCCACAGAGGATCTGCCGCTTTTCGAGGAGCTCACGAAGCGGGCGGCCGTAGCGATCGAGAATGCGCGTCTTTACGAGCGAGAGCGTGAGATCGCGGCCCAGTTTCAGCGCGCGGCATTACCGATCTCGCTTCCGCAGGTCGCCGGCCTGCGCTTCAGCGGGATCTACGTCCCGGCAAACGATCGCGAGCTGCTCGGCGGCGATTGGTACGACGCTCTGCGCCTGAGCGACGGACGGGTCGTGATTTCGATTGGCGACGTCGCCGGTACGGGACTCGCCGCGGCGGTCATCATGTCCTCGATGCGCCAAGTGATCCGGGGAGTCGCGCAAGTGTATCCGGATCCGGTCGCGATGCTGGATGCGGCCGACCGCACGTTGAAGACGGAGCATCCGGACAGGTTCGTCACGGCCTTCGTCGGCGTATTCGATCCGGTTGCACGGACGCTATCCTACGCATCCGCCGGACATCCCGCGCCGCTGGTTCGAGAGGATTGCGGCGCGATTAGGACGCTCGACTCGAGCGGACTGCCGCTTGGGCTACGCCTCCGCGGGGAAACGGCGACGAGCACGGTATTGCCCGAATCCGGCCTCGTCGTTTTCTATACTGACGGCTTGATCGAGGCCGAGCGTGACATCATCGACGGGCTGGAGCGGCTCGCTTTAGTGGCTGCGCGGCCCGAGATCGCCGATAGCCCGAATCCAGCCGATGCTCTGTACGGCGCGATGTTGCAAGACGGGAATGCGGACGACGTCGTCGTCCTCACGCTGCGGCTCGAGAGCGCTGCCGAACCCAGCAGCTATGCCATCGCGGGTCCACGCTCACGCCGCTGGGCTTTCGACACCAACGACTCGAGCGCCGCGCACGGCGCACGTCATTCGTTCGTTTCGGCGTTGCGTGACGGGGGGCTGCCCGAGGATCGACTCGACACGGCCGAGCTCGTATTCGGCGAGCTGCTCGGTAACGTCGTACGCTTCGCGCCCGGGCCGATCGAGATTTTCTTCGACTGGAGCGAGCCCACCCCGGTGCTGCACGTTCTCGATCGGGGGCCCGGCTTCACGCTCGTTCCCAAGCTGCCCTCCGACCTCCTCAGCGAGCGTGGACGCGGGCTCTACATCGTCTGGTCGCTGACCGACGACTTCAACGTCACCCGGCGACACGACGGCGGTTCACACGCGCGCGCCGTCCTCAATACCAACTGAGCGGACCTCCGGCTTCCGAGGCCGAAGGAGAAAATATGGCCCGACGTTTTTTCTATACCGGTCTTGCCGTCGCGATGTGGCTCGCGCTTCCGGCGCATGTCCAGGCCGTTTCGGTCGAAGGCAGCGTTCGTAACGTGCCGTACGTAATAGGCTTTCACCCTATGCACTCCTCGCAACATCCGTACGTCGGTCAACTGCACCTGAACTTCAGTCACGGCGTAATCAGCGGAACCTACACGGACATCTCCAATAGGCCGGGGAGTCCATTTGCAAACGCCTACAACATCCCCGTGACGGGAGGCGTCAGCGGCTCGAACGTGACGCTGAACATTAGACAAGTCACGTTTCGAGGAACGATAAACGGCAACAAGATGAGCGGGAGCGCAACGATCCACGGAAGCATCTACACGTTCGCGGCGCAACAGGGGACGCCCGGCAGCGGGAAATAGCCCCCCTGCGGCGTAGTGCGCCGCATGTCGACAGCCGTTGATTCGAGCCCGATTGATACTCGAATTGCGAAAGGTGCGATTTGGGCCGCGTGGAGCGTCGCGGCAATCGTCGCGGTCGTGCACTTCGCGGTCGCAACGGAGTACGGCGCGTTCCGAAACGAGCTGTACTTCATCATCTGTGGACGCCACCCGGCGTTCGGTTACGTCGACCAGCCGCCGCTAGTTCCGCTCCTCGCGGCGCTGACGCAATCGGCCGGAATCAACCTCTGGTTGCTGCGGCTCCCCGCGATACTAGCCGCCGCGCTCCTCGTGCCGGTCACAGTAATGCTGGCGCAGCTGCTCGGCGCCGGCACGCGCGGTGCGTGGCTCGCCGCAATCGCATCGGCAAGCGCGACGCTCGTGACCGCAATGACTGCGACGCTCTCGACGTCGACTTTCGAGCCGATCGCTTTCACTCTGATCGCATACTTCACGGTACGCGCGCTGCTGCTCGGCGAGCGGCGCGCGTTCTGGTGGGCCGGCGCGATCACCGGTCTCGCCTTTGAGGCGAAGTATGGCGCATTCTTTTGGGCACTCTGGCTAGCGCTCGGACTCGCGCTGGCCGGTCCGCGACGACCGCTGCGCTCTCGCGATTTTTGGATCGGCTCGCTAATCTTTACGGCGCTCGCGCTGCCAAATGCGATCTGGCAGGCGGTGCACGGGTTCCCGTTCCTCGAGCTGGTTAGAAACGACAATTCCGGGAACTTCACCGGCACCCCGCTCTATTTCGCGACCGACCAGATACTCTCGGTGAACGTGGCGCTGGCGCCCCTCTGGATCGCAGCCGTCGTTGCGCCGTTTGCATCGAAGCGGCTCACGGCGTTTCGCTTTCTATCGATAGCCTTCGTGGCGATGGCGATCTTCATTCTGATCACGCACGGCAAGAGCTACTATCTCGCCGGCGCCTATCCGACGATGTTTGCGCTGGGCGCCGCCGCATGTGCGCGTTTGCCGCGCTGGCTCGTGGCGCTGTGGGCGGTGCTCATCGCTGCAAACGGCGCCGTCTCGCTGCCACTCGTGCTGCCCGTGCTGCCGCCCGACCGGCTCAAGGCGATGATCGACAACATGCATCCGGGGCCGCGTCCGATTGAGGCCGCCGGCGTCGGCGCGCCCCTGATGCAGATGCTCTCTGACGAGTTTGGCTGGCAAAGTCTCGCCCGAACCGTCGAGGATGCGTACGGCGCTCTGCCGCCGGCGGATAGCGCCAAGGCGGCAATTTTCGCCTCCAACTACGGCGAGGCGGCGGCCATCGATTATTACGGCCACGGTCTCCCGCCCGCGCTCAGCGGCAGCAACAACTACTATCTCTGGGGACCGCGCGGTTACGACGGCGCCGTGGTGCTCGCGGTCAACGTCGACCCAGCGCAGTGGTCGAGAATTTGCGATTCCGCGCGCGTGGTCGCAACGTTCGGCTCGTCGCCCTACGCGATGCCGTACGAGCGCGATCGGCCTATCGTCCTATGCCGCGGCATGCATCCCCCGCTGCCGCAACTTTGGCCGGTCTTCAAACACTACGGCATCGAAAATCTTGGGCGCGCGGCGCAGTAACGGCGAGGAGATATCGTGTCGAAAGATGGCGGCATCGTCGGGGTATCGGATCACGGCGGCTGGGCGGTGCTGGTGACGGCGGCCCGCGATGGGGCGCTCCTCGACCGCCGTCGCGTCGAGCTTGTCGATGACGACTTGCCGGCCATTCCCCATCACCACGAAGGCCAGATGTTGCCGCCGGACGAGGCGGTGGCGTTGGTCGAGCGCGTGCGTGAATCTGCGGAAAGACACGCGGTACTTGCGCTCGACGCCGTCGCGGCGGCCGCGCCGCGAATCCTCGGCATCGCACTTCGCGAATGTCCAGAGCTTCCGCCTACGATCGCCGAGCGCATCAAGGACTACCGTGCTCGGAACGTCGCCGACTGGGTGATGTACCGCATGGCCTTGGCCTCCGCCGCCGAGACGCGCGGCTGGCCGGTGCACTGGTACGACGCGAAGACGGTGTTCGGTGCGGCGGCCAGGGCTTTGCGCGTCGAGGACTTCGACGCTCACTTTCTCAATTTGCGTAAGGCCGTCGGCGCGCCATGGAACCAGGATCACAAGCTTGCAATGGCGGCGGCCATAGTCGCTGCGGAGCGATGATGGACTAAGGGTAGGGTTCATACTTTCCTCATGCTCGTTGCGTATCGTCCGCATACGCGAAGGAGCGTGTCGGATGTTCGATAGTACGCGCAAATGCTCACTCGTTTTTCGGGCGCTCGTTTTCGTCTGTCTTGGAGGCTGCGCCGGAAATGCCAACCACCCTCCGATCCTGCCTACCGAATCGATGCTGAGTCGCCATGTAAGGAGCGGTTCGGTAAACTGGCCCGAGTTCGGCTTTATCCCTTCCGCCGGCCGCTTCAATTCCAAGGAGCGGACTCTGTCGCCCCGCAACGCGCACCGGCTGCGCAAGCAATGGTCTTTTCTCACGGGATGCGTCGGCTCGATCTGCGGCGTGGACTCCTCGCCGGCAGTGGTCAACGGCGTGCTCTACATAGGCTCCTACGACGGGAACGTCTACGCGCTTGACGCCTCCACCGGAGCCAAGGAGTGGTCGTTCCTCACCGGTGACAGGGTATTTTCGTCGCCGGCGGTAGTCAGCGGCGTCGTCTATGTCGGCTCCCTCGACCACAACGTGTACGCTCTCAGCGCCGCTACGGGCACCAAGCTCTGGTCCTACACCACCGGCTACACCGTGAGCTCCTCACCGGCAGTCGTCAACGGCGTGGTCTACGTCGGCTCCGACGACGGCAACGTCTACGCACTAGAGGCCGCCACCGGCGCCGAACTGTGGTCCTACACCACCCGCCTCAACGTACAGTCGTCGCCTGCGGTGGCTAATGGAGTGGTCTACGTCGGCTCCGTGGACGGAAACGTGTACGCTCTGAACGCCACTTCGGGAGCCAAGCTGTGGTCTCACGCGACCGGCAACTCCATTTATGGGTCGCCGGCGGTCGCCGACAGCGTCGTCTACGTCGGCTCGGACGATGGCAACGTGTACGCGCTCAACGCTGCCACGGGGGCCAAGCTGTGGTCCTTTGGTACCGGCGATGAAATAAATTCGGCGCCGGCGCTCGCCAACGGAACGATCTACGTCAGCTCCATCGACCGCAACGTGTACGCGCTCAATGCCGCTACGGGCGCCAAACTCTGGTCCTACACCACTGGCAACTATGTGTTCTCGTCACCGGCCGTGGCGCATGGGGTGGTGTACTTCGGGTCCGAGGACGGCAACGTTTACGCGCTCAAGGCCGCCACCGGGGCGAAGCTGTGGTCTTACCATACCGGCAACTATGTGGCCTCATCGCCCACGGTAGTCAACGGAACGGTTTACATCGGATCCAACGACGACAAGGTGTACGCGTTCGGCCTATAACGCCGGCATGATATGGCGAACGAGCCGTCGAAGGCCGCGCGCATGAAAGCTACTTCTCGTAAGTGTGCTCAGTTTTGGCTTATCGTTCTAGGTCTCATCGGCATCGGACTAGCGGCATGCGGCGGTGGAGGCGTGATAGCTCCTGGGAGTCCGCCGGCCGCGAGCCGCAGCACGATGAAGCTGACGTACGATGCGCGTGCGGTGATCCCGGCGCCCGCGGCGTGGTCGATCGTTCCCGGAACGCTGCACGCTGGGTTCGTCCCAGCTTTCCACACGGTTGGACAGGCCGGCGTATCCCTGGGGCTTTCCTACCCCGAGAAGAACGCGGCGGCGGTTCGCACCGCGCACTTACTCGTCGCCGTCATCGTGTATTCCGATGGAACAAGCGTGCACTGGGTGACGCCCGGCGCACTCGATGCGACGCATCGGCGCATCACTGCCGAGCTGCCGGCATCGCTTCTGGACGGCGCCACCGGCGTGACGTTGGCGCTTGGGACCGACAACATCACATATGCGGCGGAGCCGCCCGGCCCGCGATACTGGACCGGAAAGAACTGGGACAAGAGCGGAACCATCCAGCCGAACCAAAAGACGGTCGTGTTGATTCACGGCATCTTTTCGAGCGTCGAGGAATCCTTTCCGTCGCCGAGCCCAAAGTCGAAAGAGACTCCCTGCCCCGACCGCATCGCCAAGGCCGGCGGGTTCAAACAGGTGTTGGGCTTTGACTACAAATGGAACGAGCCCCCGTATTACGGCGGCGACCGTTTCGCGGATTTCCTCAAGGAGATCGGCGACGCCGGTGTGTCGTCGGTGACGATCGAAGCGCACAGCTACGGTTCCGTCGTTTCGCTTGCGGCGGTTCCGCTCGCCGCGAAGAAGCTGAAGGTAGACAACGTCGTGACGCTCGGCGGACCGCTTCCGCTGCGCGGCACGCCCCTCGCCCTTGCGAAAAACCACTGGCGGATGGGCATGATACTTGGCCTGCTCGATTGGTACTCCGGCGAGCCGCCGAGCGTCGTCGATCGCGCGTTCGACAGCGGCATGGTTGCGTCGTTGAGGCCGGACTCCGGGGATCTCACCGGAATACTGGACGCCATCAACGACATGACGACCAAACCGAAGTTCGTCGAGGTTGCAGGAACGAAGTGGATCTGCTTCTACTCTCTCGGCGGCGTCTGCATTCTCTCCGAGGAGAAGTTTTACCCACAGCTCATCGACGGGAGCGACGTCAAGCTGCCCTGGGACGGCGTCGTCGAAACGATCGCGGCCAACTCCACCGCTCTTCCGAACCCCGTGCCCACGACGTTCAAGCTCTCGCACATCGACCTGCAATGCAGCGACGACGTGATCAAATGGGTCGGCCAACAAATAGCCGCATCTAAGTAGCCCGGCGCGGTTATGCCGCGGGAACCGCAGGCGGCGAGGCTGAAGACGGTGGCCCGGCTAGCCCCGGGCGAAGGAGAAGGTTATGGCTCGCAAATTCATTGACTGCCGCGAATATCCGAGCGAGATGAACTGCACGATCGCAATCTCCGCCGACAGCGACGAGGAGCTCATCGAAGCGGCAACGCAGCACGCCGTCGCCGTGCACAAGCACGCCGACTCACCGGAGTTGCGGACGTCGCTTCGTTCGATCGTGAAAGAGGGCGCCCCGGCATAGAACAATGTGCTGAATAGACTCGCGCTCGCGGTTATCGCCGCCGCGGCCGCCTTCGTTTGCTACTGCCTGCTGCCGCCGGTGACAACGGCGTGTGCTCGGCACGCTGCTCTGCGGCAACAAAGAAAACAACATGGCCTCGGCGGTCGGGCGCGCGCTCGCTGCCGTGCGGATCCGCGATCTCGAGCAACGCGTGCGCCTCCTAGGAGCGCCGCCCTTACACGCTAAGCTTCAGGGGTTCTCCGAGCCCAATCGGTAATAATCGCCGAATGACCGTTTTGCTTATCGATCATCACCATGCCCGCTTCTTTGAATCGACGCCGGATTTGGGCGGTCTCGCAGAGAGCGGGCATCTCGAGCCGCAAGATCCGCACGGCTTTCGCCGTCACCTCGAGCATCGTAAAGAAGCCGACTACCGGGGCCAGCGCGCCCCCGAAGCCGATGAGTTCTACGAGCGGATCGCGCAGCGCCTAAAAAATGCACCGTCCATCCTGATCCTAGGCGATGCGACGGGCAAGAGCAGCGCGTTGCGATACTTCGTCGAATATCTGAAAGAGCGACATAAGGATATCGCCGATCGCGTCGCTGCAACGCAGGACGCAGATTTGTCCGCAATTTCGCTCGGCGACGTCGAGCAGCTCGCGCGCCACTATCGCTAGGTAGCCCTAGTGGGGTTCGAATGTGTCGTGTTCGATCTCGACGGGACGCTGATCGAAAGCGAGCAGGTTTGGGGGGACGTGCGGCATGAGTTCGTCGTCGCGAACGGTGGCCATTGGAGATCTGACGCACAAGCCACGATGATCGGCATGCGAACCGACGAGTGGGCGCGCTACATTCATGACGAACTCGGTGTCGCGATCCCGCCTTCTACAATTGCCGAGCGCGTCGTTGGAATGGTGGCGAAGCGGCTCAAGGATCCTCCCGTAATGCCCGGCGCCGACGCGGCGCTCCGGCGGCTCGCGAGCGAATTTCGGCTCGGACTAGCGTCGTCTGCGGCCCTGGCGGTCGCGCGAACCGTCCTCGCGGCAGCTGGCTGGAACGATCTCTTCGCCGTCGTCGTATCGGCTGACGAAGTTCCGCGTGGGAAACCGGCGCCCGACGTTTACCTCCGCGCGCTCGAGCTGCTCGGTGCGGCCCCCGCCCTCGCTGCCGCCGTCGAAGACTCGGCCAGCGGCATTCGCTCCGCGCACGCCGCGCGGATCGCGGTGGTCGCAATTCCGAACCGCGAGTTTCCACCGGGAGCCGAGGCGTTAGCGCTCGCATCGCGGGTCGTCGCGAATCTCGACGGCCTCGATGCCTGCCTTATTCGAGGCATGCTTGCGACGTAGCTAGAGCGGGGAGAGCCTGGCGCCATAGGCGCGGCGTCATAAAGCACCCCGCTCTGCTGCCTCGAAGATCGCATCGGTGTCGCCGGGATTATGAACGAAACCAAGCACGTGGGCGTTGCCCTCGGCGGCGTGAAGGCGCACGCGAATGCGGTTGCCGTTAATCTCAGTGTGATGCTCGTTCGTGAGGGAATCGCTCCGCAATAGCTCGCGAAGCAACACGATGAGCGCCTCGGACGTCTCGGAATCCTTTCGAATCGGTGCCGTGACGGTAAAGATCAAGACGCCGCCCTGAGGCACATACGGAAGCAGCGCCGCGCGCACTTTGTCGACGAACGCGATAGCGACCCTATCGAAGCGTAACCGCGGTCTGCTCATACATTCGTTGCTTCCTTGCGTCCAGCGCCTTGTGCGCAAACAGGTTCGGACTCCTGGCGGTACCGCCGCTCCGGGCCGCCTGGTAAGAGCAGGCTCCGCGGGAGGCTCGTTCAGGGGGAACCGCGAACGCCAAATCGCCTCAAATTCTCGGGATTTCGGTTAGGAGAATTTCGATGAAAGAAGCGCTGCCCGTCCTGCTCGGCTTTTGCTTCGGCGACCTCGGTGCCATCGTTCCAACGCGCCCTCTGCGCGTTGCGTATGCTGTGGGAACCACGGGGGCGATCGCACTCGCCGCCTTCTTGGTCAGCGGCGAATTCCACGAGTCCTGGACGTACGGTCTGCTGGACCTCGCGGAGGCTGCGATGGGATTTGCCGTCGGAAGCATCCTCGTCTTGCGTCATCGGATTTCGGCCCCGCAGAAGTAGCGTACGGCGCTAAGAGCGGTACGCATTGTTGCACAAACTGCGCAGATTTTTCCGGGACTTGCTGGCCTTTTTCGCCTACGTCCTTCGATTCTTGTTGGGCGGCACGAAGACGATCGATCAGCATTGCGTATGCCCGCCGGCGCTAAAGCAGCCGGATCCTTTCATCTACAGTCAGACGTATCTCACGAGCCTTGGCCTTCCCGTGACCTGGGACAATCCCGATATCGCAATCTTCCTCGGCTCTACGCCGGTCGACCCACACAATTTAATGGCGAGCACGGCGTACACCGTCGTCGCGCGCATCTGGAACAATTCGACCGATGCGCCGGCGCTCGACATGCAGGTTGCGTTTTCATATCTCTCGTTCGGGATGGGAACGCAATCGAACCCGATCGGCACGACATCTGCGGATGTGAACGCCAAAGGCCTTTCCGGCTGTCCGGGGTTCGCCTCGATCACTTGGACGACGCCGGCGACCCTGGGCCACTATTGCCTGCAAGTGCTGCTCGAGCCGGCCGACGACAGCAACTGGCAAAACAACATGGGCCAGCGCAACACGGACGTCACGCAGCCGGCGAGCCCAGCGTCGTTCACATTCTCGGTGGGCAACCATGCGCTGCCGTGGCCGCGCACCGTGCGCTTTCGTGTCGACACGTACGCGATTCCGCCGTTGCGCGATTGTCGCGAGGCGGGCGATGCGGCGGCCCGGCTCGTGCGCTCTGCGCCACCGGTTCCAGAAGACTGGACCGTGACGCTGGCGCCCGAGGAGCTGCGGCTCGCTTCGGGGGAGGAAGCGGACGTGTCGGCGGCGATTACGGCGCCGCCTGGGTTTCACGGACGCATGCCGTTCAACGTGACGGGATTCGATGAGAACGGCGTCGTGGGCGGCGTGACGCTAACGGTGGAGGTGCCCTAATGCCGCAGCCGCACACCTACTTCCCGTCGTGGACCAGTTGCAGCGAACCGGAGAACTACTTTCCTCCGCCGGTTCTGAACATGGTGCTGGTCGGCGTCACGGGTGTCGGGGTTCTCGCCGCAATGATCGCTGCCGCTATCGCGCTCGGCCCGGGCGGTCTCGCGCTTGGCGGCGTGGACGCGCTCCTTGCTTCGGCCTGTCTCGCGGCGATTTCGTTCTGTTACTGGTGGCTGGACATTCGGCTCGTCTGCCTCGGCGGCGACCGCAGCGCGATCGGGGCGATTTACCACCTCGAGCCTCCAGTGCCCGACTACGACCCGACAAGCGGCGCGGATAAGTTTTTTTCGGGCTTCGATACGGATTACAGTTTCAACTTGCTGCTCTGCCACTTCAGCCCACGCAATCAGTTCCCGCAGTCATATGTCGCTGCGCAGAACACCGCCAGCACGGCGGCAACCTCCGGACAGCTCTCCACCGCGCTTGCTGAGCTCGAAACCGATTGGCCGACCTTGAGCGGCTTGGTTCCGACGAACGTGCCGTTTTCTGACGTCGCCGATGAAATCGGGCTTATCGTAGAGCAGCCGCGCGTCGCCGGCATCGGCCTTCCCACGCGAACCGAAAACGCCGTCGCCCCAGACGACGTCAAGCTTCCTCAGGGTTCCGATCAGCATTTCATGGTGCACTGTGAAATCGAGGGCCGCGGCATGTACGACCTGCTCGTGCTGCTGTGGGCGCTGTTCGGTTTGCTCGTCGTTGGAGCCGCACTCTCGGCGATTCCCGTCGTTGGCTGGATTCTCGCCCTCATCGCTGGCCTTCTCGCACTTCTCGGGCTCGGAGTTGGCGTCCCGGCGCTCGAGAACGATCAGGCGACGCCGCCCCAGGGAGGCAAATGGGGCGGTAAATTTCGACGCGTACGAAGACGCAGCGAACGATAAATCACCCGTCGACCTCGCGTACGTCTTCGGCCGTTGGGTGTACGACTCGTTGCATCAACCCGGCGGCAATGAGCTTCATCCCGTCCACTACATGCTGAAGATCGGCCACGCGCGAAAGGGAGACCTCAAGAAGGGCATCTGGCCGAAGGCGTGTGGAATGCGGAAGCGACTGGACGACATATTCGTCGAGATCAACTCTCCGACGACGCCGATTATTCAGAGTCGTCCCGAAAACCAATGGACGATCCATCCGCTGCTCGACGGCTGCCTCGGCGAAACGCCCTACCCGCCTCCGCAGCCTCCCGGCGTCATCATGTAGGGAGCGCCTGGGCGCCCAGACGCTCCTTCTGGGCACCTTAACCTTGACATTGCCTCCCCTCCGCATATGCTTAATCATAATAGCGGCGATAGAAACGGCTCTAAGTCGGAGGTTTGAAATGGACATTAAACGCAGCGGCTCTCAGCCATCGGCAGTCGGGCCGGTTGAATATTTTACCGGAACCGTGCGAATCGATCCGCTCTTCGATCGAGAGGATCCGGCGCGTGCGACCGGTGGCATGGTGACGTTCGAGCCATGCGCTCGCACGGCATGGCACACGCATCCGCTTGGGCAAGCATTGATCGTGACGGCCGGTTGCGGGCGGGTACAGCGTTGGGGAGGCCCCATCGAGGAAATTCGGCCCGGTGACGTCGTTTTAATCGCGCCCGACGAGAAGCACTGGCACGGGGCAACGCCAACGACGGCGATGACACACGTCGCTATCCAGGAAAAAATGAACGGGAAAAACGTTGACTGGCTCGAGAAGGTCAGCGATGAGCAGTACGGAGCGCAACCGTGAAGGCGGCAGTCTATCACGGCCCTCACGATATTCGGCTCGAAGACTTTTCGGAGCCCAGCATCCTCGATCCAAAAGATGCCATTGTACGCATTACTCGCGCGGCCATTTGCGGATCCGACTTATGGTTCTATCGTGGCGTGTCGCAGCCGGAAAAGGGAACCCGAACCGGCCACGAGTTCGTAGGCGTGGTCGAGGAGATTGGCTCCGAAATCCGGAGCGTTCGGCCGGGAGATCCCGTAATATCGCCTTTTGCATGGAGCGACGGCACTTGCGAATTCTGTCGCGAGGCCCTGCAGACATCGTGCGTCCACGCGGGTTTCTTCGGCGGCGAAGAAAAGAATGGCGGCCAAGCCGAGCTCGTACGGGTGCCGTATGCCGACGGCACGCTGGTGAAGATGCCGGAGGCGATCGCGCAGGACAAATTCAAGCTCGACGCCGCCGTAACGCTCTGCGACGTAATGGGGACTGGTCATTACGGCGTCGTCGCGGCGCAAACGGCCCCGGGCTCAACGGTTGTGATCGTCGGGGACGGCGCGGTAGGCCTATGCGCCGTTCTATCGGCGGCGAAAGTCGTGGGGGCCGAACGCATCATTGCCGTGGGCCATAACGCCAAGCGGCTCCAGATGGCAAAGCAGTTCGGCGCCACCCACACATTTAATTCACACGATCCGAATGTGCAGGAGCAAATCGACGAGCTTACGGAGTACGGAGCGCCGCATGTCGTTGAGGCGGTTGGCAATCAGAAGAGTCTGGAGCTCGCCATCAATGTTGCGCGACCCGGTGGTACGGTCGGCTTCGTCGGCGTACCGCACGGCGTGGAACAAGTTCCGGTCGAAACGATCTTCGATAACCACATTACGCTGCGTGGCGGCCCGGCGCCGGTGCGCGCATACCTCCCGGAGCTCATCGCGAGCCTCGAGGCAGGAAGCATCGACCCGTCGCCGGTTTTGGACCTCGCGCTGCCGCTCAGCCGGGTCGCCGAGGGATACGCGGCCATGGACGAACGGCGGGCCATCAAAGTGCTGCTAAACGTGTCTTGAATATCACCGTCGGCGCGAATCGAACCGAAGAAAAAACCTATGCCGGATTCCGACGTACATCTAAGCCGCGCACGATGAGCGTGGCGCGGGAGCTGACGCCGAAGATTTTAAAAACGGAGGGCTCCGCCGGTTGGGCGGCGCGCGTGCGCCACGTCGACGCGTCGGCGATCTGCGATAAGGCCAGTGCCGTTCGCGCCGCGACGGCGCATATCCGACGGCGGGCCTTATCAACGTCGACGGTGCACTCTACGGCACAACCCCAGTCGGCGGCACGACCGGCTATGGAACAGTCTTCAGGATCTCGCCGTGACAAATCGCCTCCTCGCGTCAAGACGGAGCGATCAGGATGCCCGCCGAGCGTCGATTCTCTCGAACCCTGTCATACGCTGCCGATCGTTTGATCGTTCGCTGCGGCTCGGCGAATCGAGCTAAACGGCGAGTTCCTTGTCAAACACGAAGACCTTGACGGTATCGCGGAATAGTCCGTCGCTCTCCATCGCCGCGGCCGTCTCGGGGGACGATATCGCTGACATGGCCTTCGCCAAATCGCTGGTCTCAAAGCAGGCGCCAACGTAGTCGTCTTCGCCCATCCCGTAGTTGACGGGCGTGGAAACTCCGTACGCTGTTCTGAAGAGATCGCCGTGGGTGCGAAAACCCGCCTCCCACTTTGCCTGATCTTTGCACTTCGCAATCACCACAATCGTTGTCATTTTCTTCTTCCCTTTCATCGCTAAGGTTAGTTCGAACGTGAAGTCCTTGAGGTAAAGCTAGCCGGTTTGAGTGCGCCGACGCAGGACGTGTCGAGCGCACGTTCGGGAGCGGCATAGAACGAAACGATGACTCTTTGGGCGCAAGAAGACTGGTAGGAGACAGTGTGCCCGACTCCCGGGATGCTGATAATGGTTGCGCGGGAAAGCCGCGCTGCTGCCGACTTCGCTCCCGTCAGTGACGTCAACGTGTCGAAGGTTCCGGAGAGGAGAAGCGTCGGAATGTTGCTGGCGACTGGTTCGTGCATTGACTTTGGAGCGCGCGGGAGTTTCCAGACTTCGCGACAGTCTTCTTGAACATACGCCCAGCCGCCGATACCTTCGCGTGTTACCGAGACCGGATAATCCGGAAACGCTTCTCGTCCGGCCGCGGCGAGTTCTTGCGGCGTCGCAAGGTTATCTTCGCGACAGGTGGTGCCGATGGCCAGACCGTCGCCGAGGGCAGGGGCGCCTGGATGGTACGGCGGCGCTCGGCCTGTGCGATCCTTGGCAATCGCCTCAATGGAGTCACGGCGACCGGCAGCAAGCCCGACGATCGTATCCGGCGCGGCTTGGAGCATGGGAATGCTGTACGTTTGGTTGCGCAGCCAGTCGACTAGCGCTCCGCCATCGATCATCACCGTGATGTTCTTGGCGGTATTGGGATCGGTGATTGTTGGCGTCAGGGGCTTGGCTTCGAGCTTGTTGACCAGTCCGGTAAAGGTTTGTTCAAGGTGGAGATGGGCGGCGTTGCAGGCCGGTTGCGCTGCGCAGGCTCTGAAGATGTTGTCGAAGGCGTATTGCGTGTTCCACCAGTTTACCGGGATGCTATAGTTCGCCGGTAGGACGGAGTCGAGAACGACGCTGCGGATCCCCTCGGGATGGTCGCGCATAAGCATCTGCGCCGTATACGTGCCGAACGAGTTCGCGTAAACGTTCCACTCGGCAATGCCGAGCGCTTTGCGCAGGTCGGCCAGATCGGCGACGCTCTCGGTAGAATTGTAGGAACTCACGTTGGCGCCGGTAGCGATGAGCTCGCGACGGCAGACTTCGCTTGCAGCCAAATGTGCGCGCTTTGTTGCCTCTGAATAAAAGCGAAGGCCAAGAAGTTCTCTGGCATAGTCGTTAGATGACGCACAGATCAGCGCCGGCTTTGAGGCCCAGGTGCCGCGCTGACTCACAACCCAGATGTCGCGGTCGCGAATGAAGTTCGCCTTGATGATTCCGTCGATTTCAAGAGGAGCAATGTCGCCGGGACCACCCTCGAGATAAAGAATCGGATCGGGCCGCTTTGCCGACGATTGTGCTCGATGTCTTGCGACCATGAGCTCGATGGTGCGACCGTTCGGCCTGCTGCGATCCTCCGGGACGACAAGGTAGTGGCAGTCTGCGTTGGCGAGCCATTCTACGCCCTGAATTTTTGGACAGGTCGCCGGCTCGAAGCGCGGCACGGTTGCGGGCGAGTCGGCCTGTGCGACTCGCGCCATTACGGGCGAGGCAAACAGAAGGGCGAGCGCGAGGAGTTCCCGGTAAGTGGCGGTCATGGCGTTGATACCAGCGGCGACACGGTGTAGATTTGGTCGAGCCCTTTCAACATTGGAGGCAGCGCAGTGTGCCGCAAGCCCGAGCGGCGACAGGAGCGGCTACTGTGAAACGGGCGGAAAGATCGTGTTCCAGTCGCGTTTCATGTCCACGACCTGCCAACCTCTGGTCTTAGCTTCGTCGAGCGCCTTGCTGAGTCTGCCGAAGGGGGAATGAGCGTCGTACGCATACTCGCGTTCGGAGTCGGTGTGGTGCACGAGAAGCATCAGCCGAGCGCCGGTGCCGGACGCCGTCCATTGCAGCATCTCCAGATCGCCGTCGGAGTTTCCAAAGGCCGCGATCGGCTGCTGCCCGATGAACTCATGGATCCCAACCGGCTTACCATTACCGTCGTTGAGGAGGTTGATCTCGGAGGTGCGGATGAGAACCGGCTCGTTGTCGCGCATTTCAAATTTTGTTTTTAATGAACTGCCGACAACTCGTCGCAGCGGCACGCCGTACACGCGTTCCGCCCACGGACGTACGAATTCCATGCCACCGCCCGTAACGATATAGACTTCGAAATCGTTTGCCCTTAAATATTCGAGCAGCTCCAGCATCGGTTGATAGACGCATTGCGTGTAGAGGCGTTTAAATTTAGGGTGGCGAGCCGTTTCAATCCAGTCCTTTGCCGTTTTGGCGAACTCTTCGGTCGTCATTCCGCATTGAGTCGAGGCTAAGAGCTCCATAAGACCCGCTACACCAGCCGCCGCTAACCCGCCCAGGTCATTTTCTAAAACGAAGCTGAAGGGCTCCGTCGTCCTCCACTCGGGATGCTGCGGAGCAAGTTTCCGAACGTCTTCGAGTAGGAACGCAAGCTGTGTGTACATCGGCTGCTCGACCCACAGCGTCCCGTCATTATCGAACAGCGCGATGCGATCCGGCACGCGGACGTAGTCCGGGCCTCCTTCGGTTGTGATGTTCTTTACGAAATCGGTGATCGCGCGTTTTGTGGCACCATCATTCCACGAGGGAAGAGGGTCCGCTCCTCGTGCGTTGTCGTGGCGATCGGCCGTCATCCGCTGTACCGCAATCCTGGAAAAATCTCGAGCGCCATATTGCGAATGATCTCCTGCGCCTGGGCGCCCGTAATGTCCGTATCTCGCGAGACCTGGGGTACCTTCGCGCCGAGGCTTTTCTCAAAGGCAAGGATTCCAAAGAAGATCCCCTTACCGAGAACCGAAAGCGGCAGGTTGGGTGGGAGCAGTGCGGTGTTGAACGGCGGTACCGCCTGCGGTGTGAGGTCCGGCCATTGCTCGGGGGGCCTCGGCGTATCGAGCGAGAGAATGGGTGCGATATCGGCGGCAACTGCGTCGCGCGTCGTCAGCGGCGGTCCGAGTGACCATCGTTCGCGCAACGTTCGTATCAGCGATGTATGCCGATACTCTTCTGTAACCACGCGGCGTTCGGGAATCCACGCCGAAATCGCGATCGCCGGCACGCGCTGGCCCGAGCGGTCGAATGTGAATCCCATTTGTCCCAGCGGGGCCGCAGCGTCCGGCGGAGGAGCCGCCGGCGGCGCGACGTGATCGTAGGTACCGCCCGCTTCGTCGAAGGCAACCAGCAGCAAGGTGTTGAGATAGTTCGATCCGTTCGACGCCGACGATGTTCTGATGGCGTCGTAAACCCTCGCAAGCAACGCTTCGCCGCCAAGGAGCGAAGAAGGCGGATCCCACGGCAAGCCGTGTAGCAACGCCGAGATCGGAGGGTGCATGTCGTTATGGCCATGCCACATATTTGGCTCGATGAACGCGTAGTTGGGGAGGCGACCGTTCTCCGCATCTTCCAGGAAATCTGCGACTGTGAAAAAGTTCGTAGCAAAACGGCCGTGCAGCCGAGAAGCGTGAATGATGCCGGTCATAGACGCGGGGCTTGGCGCGTCGCAATAGACGCGCCAGGTGAGACCCTTCGCTTCAAGCCGCTCAAAGATCGTCTCTGCGGTATTGTGGACGGGAAAGGCATCGGCGGGTGGAAAGTTTATCACGTAACCGGACGCGGTAGCTGCGTGGAAGAACGAGCGGTTGGTGAACGTCTGAGAGGGTACTTCGCAAAACCAATGGTCAAAGGTGGCGAATCCGCGCGCAAGCGAGGACGTCACTGGCAGTTGGGTAGGCGAGTAGCCCGTCATAATCTGCGCGTACTCTTCATAGGCCGGCTGGCGCCCCATCTCGGCGGTAAACGCGCTGATGTAGTCGCTGATGAATCCGTCCATAGTAGGTTGCTGGCCTGGATTCGGAGCGTTATAGGGGGCGACCATCTTCGACAAGGGTACGAATCGGTTCTTTGGATCCACAACGCCGAACAAATCGGTGTTGATATGTGGATATTCTTCACCTGGATCCGGCTTAGGTGTGTTCATGTTTGCCGCGACGCCGTAATCTATTAACTTGCGACTCGCACCGTTTTCCGCCCACTCGGGGATGGGGTTTGTAAGGTTCTTGCCGACCACGCCCTCGAATGACTCGACTTCCCCCGGGTCATAGAGCCTGCCGAGCACGTTGTCGAACGAACGGTTTTCAAACATGATTACGACGATGTGATCGAGCGCGTTCTTGCGATCGGCTGTGGATCTGATGCTCTGGGCCACCGCGAGGCGCGGCAGTGCGGCGGCGACAGCCGCTATTCCGACGCTTTCGGTAAATCCGCGCCGCGTGATTTTGCTGTGCGTTCCGTCCGACATCTTGTGTGCGCCTTCCATCCAACTCATTTTTTTAAAAGTAGCGCGAGTGGCTTTCCCCATTCAAAAGGAACCGAGGGGGCTTCCGACGCAATATAAGTTAGTCCTTCTAAAATTGAAAGAGGATCGGAGAACGACCCTTGAGTGACGTTACAGCGATCGATATTTTACTGGAGCCTGACGCTTCAATGCTACGGCATGCGCAGGCCGCTAATGCGCGCCTACTTAAGGAATTCCCGAAAGGATACGCATTGGACGCCGCGCATCAGCCTCACATTTCCTGCTTGCAACGGTACGTAAGAACAGATGCTCTCAAAAATATCTATGCTGCCATAAGCAATGTCCTAGCTACTCAGCATCCCCCGACATGGACGTTGAAAGCGTATAAATACTATTACATACCATGGAAGGGTTTGGGCCTTGCCGGAATAGTGATCCATCCGACTGATGCTCTTCTCAAGTATCAGCAAGAATTGATCGAAGCCGTCGCGCCATTCACGGTGCCATCGGGAACGGCCGCCGCCTACTTTACAACGCCTGAGGATCCCGACATCGTCCAGCCGCTGATCGAATATGTCGCCAGCTTCGTGCCGAATCAGACCGGAAAGAGCTTCAGCCCGCACGTGACGATCGGGCTCGCCACGGAGGACTACCTCAAGGCCATGCTCGCTGAGCCGTTCACTGATTTTACGTTTTCGCCGGCGGGTGTTTCGGTCTATCAGCTCGGGAACTATGGTGTGGCGGCAAAGAAGCTGAAAGGTTGGTCATTGACCGAGTAGTACTGGCAATCATCGGCGGCTGCGGCGACGCTCCTAGGATAGCCACGATTGGGGGCTCGACCCCGCCGAGCTCTTAAATATGAAATGTGAATTCCGCCGATCTGCGCGCTTTGCCACGAGCCCAATTTCTTTGCTGAGTGGAACTTTTCGAGGCCACTTTTTTCGTCCGCTAGCGTCCGCATTTTCCGCCAGCTTCCCGCGAATTGTCGTAAGATTGTCGTATGCTGCCTGTCGCTTGCTCGGGTTTGGCAACCGCCCGAGCGAGGGCGCTCGGAGTTGGCAGGTTTATAAACCTAAACGTTTAGGCTATACTGCGGCGTGTGCCAACCGTCGTCGAAGTGGGCCGCTACGCGGTTCGCGTATTCACGAAGGATCAAGGCGATCCGCACGTTCATGTCTTCTATAAACGGATCGCTCATGAAGGTACGGCTTTCACCGGTGCAGCTTGATTCACACAGAGGACGAAGGCCAAGCGGGGCCGAGGTAGCGATGGCCCTTCGACCCGTCGGCGTCGCAACGTAACGGGCGCCGCGGTGGTAAGCCCAAGAAGAAACTCGATCGCGTAGCGTAGCTCATCCAGCTCACCCTTTTGCCGAGACCAACACGAATCGCCGGCCGCCGATCCGGGGCCGACAACACTGACCGAGCAAATGGCCGATTAAGGCGAGTAGTTTCGCGCGTTCTAAAAAACTTAATGTCCTTAACGGACGGGGGAACGGGAGGACGGCAGAAGTAACTTCCAGCGTTCCACCATCACCGTGCTTCTGAAGGGAATCATCATGAGCAGCACCGGCCCCAACGGTAAACCGACAGTCGCTCCGGGATCGCCGAGCGATACCGAAACGATTGACGGTAAATATCTCCCGCCAGTGCCGGCACCGTTCGGCGGAGAGATCAATCTCAGCGCGGAGGAGTCCAGGCCATTCTGGCCGCCGAAGGTCGTTCCGCCCACCGGCGCCCCCAACGTACTCTTGATCATGACCGACGATGCCGGTTACGGAGTCTCGGGAACGTTCGGCGGGGTCATTCCGACGCCCGCGCTGGACCGAGTTGCTAAGGCTGGATTACGTTATACACAGTTTCACTCCACCGCGCTCTGTTCTCCGACGCGGGCGGCCTTGATTACCGGCCGCAACCATCACTCGGTTGGCTTCGGCGTTATCACCGAACAATCGACCGGATATCCGGGTTACGATTCGATCATCGGCCCGGAAAACGCGACGATCGGTGCGATCCTCAAGCATAATGGCTACGCAACCTCATGGTTCGGCAAAGAGCACAACACCCCGAGCTTCCAATACAGCATCGGCGGCCCATTCGAGCAGTGGCCAGTTGGTATGGGCTTTGAGTACTTTTACGGATTCATGGGCGGCGAGACCGATCAATGGCAACCCTACCTTTTCCAGAATCAAACGCAGATTTTCCCGTGGATCGGACGGACGGATTACAATCTCACGACCGATCTCGCCGATGAAGCCATCGATTATCTAGAACAACTGGATGCCTCGATGCCCGACAAACCATTCTTCCTGTACTTCGTGCCTGGAGGCACTCATGCACCGCATCAGCCAAAGGCAGAGTGGATCGAGAAGTTCAAAGGCAAGTTCGACATGGGCTGGAACGCGCTGCGCGAGCAAATCTTCGCCAACCAGAAGCGCCTCGGCGTGATCCCGCCGGAGACCGAGCTGACGCCGTGGCCGGACAAGGATTTGCCGGTTTGGGACTCGCTCTCCGCAGACGAAAAGAGGCTTTTTGCGCGTCAGGCCGAGGTTTTTGCCGCGTATGCCGCCTACACCGATCATGAGATTGGCCGCGTCATCCAAGCGGTCGAAGATTTAGGCAAGCTGGATAATACGCTCATCATTTACATCAGCGGCGACAATGGCTGCAGCGCCGAAGGCTCCACGATCGGCACGCCAAACGTCATGACGGGGTATCAGGGCATCAATGTCCCGGTCGACGTTCAGCTGAAGTACTACGATGTTTGGGGATCCGACCAGACCTATCCGCATATGTCGGTTGCCTGGTCGTGGGCATTCGATACCCCGTTTAAGTGGACGAAGCAGGTAGCTTCTCACTTCGGCGGCACGCGCCAAGGCATGGCGGTTTCATGGCCGAATCGAATTAAAGATGCCGGCGGCGTTCGCACTCAGTTCCATCACATGATCGATATCGTGCCGACGCTTCTGGAAGCGGCTGGCATTGAGGCGCCCGTGATGGTCAACGGCATCGCGCAGAAGCCGATCGAAGGCGTCAGCATGGCGTACACCTGGGACAAGGCCAATGCCGATGCTCCATCGACGCGAGCCACCCAGTATTTCGAGATGTTCGGCAATCGGGCAATTTACCACGACGGCTGGATCGCCGCCACGACTCCACCCGAGCCGCCGTGGCTCCTCGGGCTTGCACAGATGCCTGATGTGGTCAACGGCTACAACTGGGAGCTTTACAATATCGCGCAAGATTACTCGGAGGCGAACGATCTCGCGGCCAAGATGCCGGACAAGCTGCGCGAACTGCAGCAACTCTTCCTCGTAGAGGCAGCGAAGTACAACGTGCTGCCGCTGGACAACTCCGTAGCTCAGCGGATCATCGCACCCCGGCCGAGCGGGACCGCCGGCAAGAGCGTCTTTACTTATAGCCGCGCGCTCACCGGCATCGATCCGGCCTTTGCACCAAATCTGCTGAACAAATCGTACTCGATCACTGCCGAGATCGAGGTTCCTCAAGGTGGCGGCGAGGGAATGATCGCGACGTTAGGCGGCCGCTTTGGCGGCTACGGGTTGTATCTGCTCAAAGGCAAGCCCGTCTTCGTCTACAACTTGCTGAATCTGGAGCGCTTCCGTTGGGAGGCTCCGCAAGCGCTTACGCCCGGTAAGCACACGATTGTTTTCGAGTTCACTTACGACGGGCCTGGGCCGGGTAAAGGTGGGACCGGCGTACTCGGAATCGACGGCACTCAAGTCGTTAGTCAGGCTGTGCCACATACGATTCCATTTCTCATGACGCTGGACGAGACATTTGATATTGGAAGCGATACGCGCACACCCGTCGACGACAACGATTATCAGCCGCCGTTTAAGTTTACCGGTACGATTAATAAGTTGACCTATCAGCTAGGTCCGGAGCAGCTGACCGCAGCCGATCACGCGGTGATCGGCCCAGCAATGGCCAAGGCGCGAGACTAGTACTGGTTCGGACCGCTCCCGCGATACTGAGCAGCTCGGCTAGTTTCGGTGAAATTGTGTCGCCCGTGTAAACGCCAAGGCCAACGCTCATGAAATGGTCCGTCCAAACGGGGTCAAGCTAAAAAAATGGATCCCACGCTTCATTCCATAGTCCAGCCGCTCGCGTGCGATCGACGGTTGGCGTCGGAAGGCTTTGAGAAGAAGGCTCTGGCAATTCGACGCTGGCCGCTCTTCGCGTAGCACCGGCATCGACCGCGCTCCGAATGTGTCGGCGCACGCCGTCTGCGTTGAGACTCGTGCACGCGGCGTTGAGGGCTATTCCGATTAACTCGACGGTTTTACGGGGTAAGATTCCCTTCGTGTCTAGTACTCCTTCCGCCGTATGGTGCGTTCAGGATTCGCTGCTCGTAGAAAGACGCACCATGATCTTGTCTCCCTCAACCTTTACGGGATATGTCACGACGCCGTAATCCGGTACGTGCGTGGTGTTCCCTGTCCTGACGTCATAGCGCCAGCCGTGTCCTCGGCAGGTCACGATGGGACCGTCGAGCTCGCCCATCGCCAGCGATAATCCTTGGTGCAGGCAGGTGTCGTCCATTGCGTAGATCGTGCCGTCAACGTTAAAGAGCGCGAGTTCTTTGCCATCCACGGAGACCGGCCAGCCCCTGCCGACTGGTATCTGGTCGAGCCGTGCAACCTCTACGAAATCAGCCATTGCGTAGCTCACTCATAACGTCACTCAAATGTCGGGCTCCGGCGGAGGAAAGGCGGCAGCGTCGCGCTGGTAGACGCCAAAGACATTACCTTCGGGGTCTTCGACGATCGCATACCAAGCCGTCTTTGGAACCGCCGCTTTCGGCCGAACGATCTTGCCACCCAAGGCGACGACGCGCGCGACGGCCTCGTCGATCGCTTCGACCGATACGTAGTGCACCCAGCTGCGCGGTGCAGGAATCGGGCGGTGCAGGATCCCGCCCTGAATGCTCTTATCGTCGCCCGATCCCGTCCGTATTCGGAAGTAGTCCACCGCCGTCGCCTTGTCGATCGTCCATTCGAACAGCTCCCGGTAGAATTCTGCGAGTTTCTCGGGCCGCTCGGCATAGATCTCGAAGTGCGTCACCGCGGCGGGCACGAACCTACTCCGGCGCCGCCATGCAATAGGCCATCGGATGCGAATCCGATGCCTCCTCGGCGAGGCCTTTCTTTCCCTCGGTTTCCCACTTGACGAATCCGGGTTCGCCGCTCTTGCGATTTGGAGTCATGCCGAGTTCGTGCAGAGTCTCGTCAACGCTGTTATACCAAACGCCGGTCTTCATCAATTTATGTGCCTCTTCGGCAGTCGCAACCCGGCGCCCATAGGCTTCCGACAATCGGACCATTTGTTCGACCTGCTTGACCGAAGGAAACCGCTCGCCCTTCACGCGCCAGATGTTGTCTTCGTTTCCGAGGCGGATGTGAATACCGAGGACAACCGCCATCGCGTTCATGGGAATCACGCCGCGCATCGTGTTCTCCCAGCATAGGATCGAGCCTTGTGGGGACCGCCGCAGGTACTCCATCCAGTCGAAGGGATTGCGCCCACACGCACCTCCACCGACCGCGACCAAGCAGTGGTTGAGCGGCCCCATATACAAACCTTTGCGGATGAGGCGCTCGACGATCTCGAGTTGGTGAATATAACCGAGCATAAAATACGGCTGGATGCCGTTCGCACGCAGCCGCTTCAGGTGTTCGATGTAGAATGCTGGTCCGGCATCTGCCCACAGCCCCGCCCAAGCTTGCTGCGCCTTCTCGTTATTTTCGAGATGCGTTCCTTTGATGTCATCCTCGCTCCACATTTGAAGAATGTCCATCATTCCGGTTCCGATCGCGATGGTAACCTGATCGGGCTTCGGGTTGAGCTCGGTTAGCATATGGCGCGTATCGTAGTCTAACCATTTCGCCTTGGCGTCATCGGTCTTCGGGGCGAACGAGATCGAGCCGCCAACGGAAAGGATCATCTTGGGGACTGCTTGCCGCAGCATCCCGATGAACTCGTTAAACTGGTCGAAGTCTTTCGAGAGCATGCCCGTAGCGGGATTGCGCACGTGGATGTGCAGATGCGTTGCGCCAGCGTTATAGGAATCTATGGCCGCCTGCACTTGCTCCTTCCACGTGACGGGAATATCAGCATCGCCGGGTATCCACGACGGGCCGTACGGAGCAACCGTGATGATGAGCGGATCCATGTTCTCCGGATAGAGAGAGTCATCTACGAAATCCATGACGATCCTTTCAAGCGTAGCTCGCTGACACGATGTGAAGTGCGCCCCGCCACACCGAAACGAGACGGTACGGCCGGGCCTAACGCTTCGAACGTGGGTTTGAGGCATCCTCGCAATCATTGCGTCGTCGACTCCGGTAAACGTCCTCGCTCCCCCAGCTAGCTAAGTTAGGGGGCGTCTTCGCGTCGTTTAGGACCAGTCCAAACAAGGGCGTGCTCGTGACGAAGAGCGTTACGCAAAAAGGCCGAGCTGCCGGACGTGACCTTGTACGGCCTTAAGCGGAAAGGCTGACTCGCTGAGACCGAAGGCCGCGCAAGCTGAGCGCGCGACGGCGAACAGTTTTGGCCCTGCCGACGTCGCACAACGATCGAGCCGCACGCCCATCTCTTTTAGTTATGCGGGCTCGCGTAATCGAGCGCTCGAAATCTCGCCGCGTCCGAACCCAATCGGAGTTTTCCTGCACACGAATCCTTTCGTCGTACGATCTTCGCAAATGCGGTGGGTCGTTTCGCACTGCCGCACAACGCAACGCGGCCAAATGCCTTATCACCTCGGGCGTTTGGTTGGTGGAGATGGGGGCTCGACTCCGAGGCCTTAGATGCGAAGTAAACGTCGCTCGAAACCTAGACTGCGTACGAAACGCAAGAAATAGCCTATTTTTGTTGCTGCGTCTCGCTTTTCAAGGCTGGATTTCGTCCGCTAGCGTTCGCGCTTTACGCCAGTTTCCGCGCGAATTTGTCGTAAGATTGTCGCACGCTTCCGGGCGCTAGCTTCGCTTACCCTTTCCAACTATGGGAAAACGGCTTGCGTTTTCCGGCGCGAGACCGTATGCTGAGGGCCTGAGACTATGCTGAGGGCCTGAGACTATAAGGAAGGATGACTGTGTCGCAATGGCCTGGACGATCGCAGTGGAACGAATCGATCCGCCGCAAAACCCCGATGAGCTTGCCGACGTGCATCCACTCTTCGATCGCCTCGTTAGAGCGTTTGGCCCGCGGCCCTTGTCACGTTTACTTGATGTTCGTCCAGGTACAGTGGCCAACTGGATGAGTGGCCACCGGCAGATCAGCGCGGAGATGACGCGACGCATAATCGATCTGCATGACATCCTCAGCCGCGCCTTTCAAGTCTTCCAGCCCTCCACGGCAGCGCGCTGGCTCGTTGGCAATGAGCCGTTTCTCGACAATAAGCGTCCGATCGACGTGCTGGCGATCAGAGGCGCCGCACCGGTGATTGAGGCACTGGACAACATCGATGTCGGAGCC
This sequence comes from Vulcanimicrobiota bacterium, assembly GCA_963722595.1. Lineage (GTDB taxonomy): Bacteria > Vulcanimicrobiota > Vulcanimicrobiia > Vulcanimicrobiales > Vulcanimicrobiaceae > Cybelea. The sequence continues at coordinate 2,091,959 of CAVRNN010000001.1, forward strand.
TATGCTTGAAGCTTTTTCGGGTCTTTCCGTACGAACCGAACGCCGCTCCAAATGAAAAGGGCGGCGCTCTTTTTGTTCCGGGCAGCACCGCAGGACGCATCGCGAATCCAGATCTCTATCGCGAACTTTATCTAAGTCTGCAACCCGAAGCTGGGATTGCTGAGGCCTTCGGGCGGCTTTCAATCTGGCACCCGGCTGATTTTGTCCGTGCAGGCGGCAGTCCGCTGGCATTAGCCGCATACGAACTACCCGATGACGCGCCGATCTTCGACCTGGATAGCGTCAAGGCGCTCGCGTCGCTCGGGATCGAGCGCCCTAGCGAAGTCGTTATTCGCAACCGCAAGATTACGCAGCGCTGGGCGCGACGTATATTTGAACGCGGCATCCACATCGGCGTGCGTTGGTGGAGTTACTATGATCCCGCATGGACATCGGTCGGGCTTTGGAACATCGCCGATTTGTGCCTGATCGGCGGCCCAGACGTCCTCAATGCCGGTCATGAGTTGGTTCAAACGACAGCGGAGGCCATCGTACGGCAGATCAAACGTTGATTCTAGGTTGTTGGTTGGCGCCTCATAGCGATCGGGTCTTCTTAGCGTCTTCGAATTTTCCAGGATGCTCGACGATTTCTGGGCTTCTCCGCATGAATGGTCGTCAAATGGTCGTCAGAAGTCCGTCACGGCCGACAAGCGTGAGCAGTTAACGCCGACCCCAAGAAAGGTTATAAAATCGGCGCGTTCTTTGGAGATGGGGGGACTCGAGCCCCGACCCCTTACATGCGAAGCAACAAGCCGGTTTGCGCGGCGCTTGCTGATCGGAACACCGCAAGTATTGCTCCAAGCATGGAAGAATATACCGGCTACTAGGTTCTTCCCCTTAAATATATGGCAACAGATCGAAATACTCATCATCTTCGTTCTTTCCGCCATAGCCTTTGCCGACCGAGCTGGCGGTTTCAACAAAGCGGATTTCACGGATCCACTTGACCATCTTGAAGCCGAGCTGATTTTCGACACGAAGGCGTAATGGCGCGCCGTGAATTTTGGGAAGTGCCACGTCGTTCATCTCGTAGGCTAGAAGACACTCGGGCTTGACGACGTCTTCGAGGCGCTGTGTATCGTAGTAGACGCCGCCGAAAATACCATCGCCGAACGAAATAAACTCGACGGCGCGCGCGGTTGCTAGCGGCTTCGCGAGGCCAATCAGACGCATCATCGAGATGCCGCCCCATTGAGCGATCCCGCTCCAGCCTTGGATGCAGTGATGCAAGGCGATGTGCTCGTCGTGCCCCAGCGCGCGCAGATCGCCGAGGCTCAAATCGACGGGATTCTCGACGCAGCCGCCGACGCGCAGGCGGTATTCACGGAAGTTGTTCTCGGCAAGCCGATTCCATTCATCAGAATCTGGCATTTTGCCGTTCGGCCAGAAGTACGGCGAAATGTCGCCGCGCGTATAGCGCTCAGCCGGGTTGAAGCGTTTCGATGCGCTCAGGCTCAGTTCGAGAGGCAAGATTTGTGTCTTGTGCAGGCGTTGAATCGCACGGGGATACCGCCAGGCGACGACGTACGCCGCGACCCAGGATCCAGCCACGATGGCAAGCCCGATGCAGCCGAGGAACAGCCCGAGTGGACGCGTGTTGTCGGTGCCGAGAACTATATGGTTGAAGTTTCGTTGCGCTCCCGTCGAGAGAACGAGGGCGACGTGCACGGTCGTGAAGGCGATATATCCGCAGAGCAGCAAGAAGTGCAGCGAGCGGCCGCCCTGGCGCCCGCCGAAGATCCGCGGATACCAAGGGAAGGCACTGTCGACGAGCGGCGACATCGCAATGCCGGTCAGGATTGAGAGCGGCGCCATGACGAAGACGACCGCGAAGTACGCAAGCTGTTGAAGCGCGTTGTACGCGTAGAAACCGTCCGGCTCGAGCGGGAAATGGAAGGTCGCGTAGTGGACGAAGGTCTGCCACGCGTACGGAAAAATGGCCCACGACGTTGGAACGAGTCGCGGCCATTGCCCGCTGACGAACAGCATGATGACATAAGCGGCACCGGTGAGAACAAAGCCGTAATCGGTGATGAAATGCCAAGATCGAGCCATTCCGACCGTGTGCCGGTAACCCGGCAGCGCGATGAGCGGCGAGATGTAGCGCGCGTCCTCCTTCGCCGTCCAAACGCGATCCTTGGGAACGGTCAGCGGCGTGAGACGTAGCCATTCCGACCCCGGCGTGCAGTCGTCGTTCCAATATAGCCGCGGATGATCCATGAGGATCGAGAGGCCGCTGCGCATCAGCAAGAACAGGAAGAACAGGTTGGCAAAATGGGTCCAGCGGATCCAGACGGGAAAGCCACGTGGCGCGCCGTTCGGCCCGCTGCCCGTGATGCCGCCGACCGGCGACCAGGCCGAGTGGATGCCGAACGTGAGCACCTGCAGCCATGCGAGCGCGATGGGAATAGCGACAACCAGGATGAGCCAGATGATATACCGGCGTCGCAAGATGACGACCATACGCCGATCATCGGGCAGGTGAACCCGTCTGTGCGCGTCGTCGAAATGAACCACGAGACCTCCCGTCTACAGGATCTGTTGCAGGTCTGCAGCGATCTCGTGCGCTTGCGTCGGGCCCTGAAATTCAAGATCGCACCGGCTGCCTTCGCCGGGTTCCAAGAACGGAAGCGTTCGAGTTCTGCTGCTTTAAACCGCCTTTCGGTCACCGGCCAATTTGGTGGGTTCTTACCCAAGATTGCGCGGAGGCAAGCAATGATTGAAGTTTACGGTTCTACGTTCGCGCGTGTCACTGAGATCAAGCGGGGCGTGCTTGTGCGATGGCTCGTCGGATTCCATGTCGTTGTCGATGTGCAAGCCGTCGACGACGACGCGATTCGGCTCTGGCTGAATGACGGAAATACGATCACGCTCGGGCGCGCGGGACTCGTCGAGGTGGCACGATGACCAACGCGGTGATTGCTAAACTCTCGCGCATGCGAAAGGAGCGCGCGCGAGCGTCACCCCGATGTCTGAGGACTCGACCCCCGACCACTTATAGGCAAAGCAGGCTAGTACGCAAACTCCTGGAGCTCGTTCTGGTTCGGGCCGTTGACGTAACCGATGCGCTGCGACGGGTTGACGGCGAGATGCGGGACGACCGGCGAAAACAAGTTGAGAAAGTTGAAGCCGTTAATGGTCTCGATGAGATTGCCTTTCTCGTCGTACACATAGACGGTGCTCCCGCCGGAAGGGCTGACTGTTGAGTTCAATTGTGCGATTAAGAACAAGTGGTTAATAGAGTCGCCGGCTACTGCCGCGCCGCTAGTCAGCGCACCGCCCGACCCCGGAAGCGTCACCTCGAATCCCTTGCCGTTCGATAACGTATAAAATTCCACGTTCAGGTCGCTAAACGTCGTCGTGCACATGATGCCGGTTGTGGAATCGATCGCCATACCGTTGATCCATCCATGCCCCAAGCCCTGGAACGTGCGCCGCAACCTGCCGGTGGCCGCGTCAAAGACGTGAAAAGATGGGGTACCGTAAGCGATCGTCTCGAAGCCCGTTGCGGCGGTGTTGGTCTTGGTGTCGACAGCTGCGTATTGCTGATATGGGTTAGTGTATTCGGCTTTCGGGAAAACGAAGGGCCGCTGCCATTTGCGCGTGGTGACGTCGAACGCATACAGTTCTGCCTTCTGCGAGAAATTCTTGCCGTAATGATAGGCCACCATGAACTCACTCGACGAGGCCTGGTTATTGCTAACGAAGTTCGGAACGAGATTGACCGTTTTTGGCGGCGTCCACTTCCCGTTGACTTTCTCTTCCGAGACCGGGTTCATCGCGACGTACTTGTCGTCTCGCACGATTAAGCCGTTTTTGACGAAGTAGGCCTGATCGTCAATAAGCCCGATGTCGTTCCCCGCGATAGCTTCGACGACGGGAAGGGGTCCATTCCCTTCGGTGCGCGTCTTGCGAACGACCTTCGTGATTTTGCCGGTAGCTTCGTCAAACGTTTCGATTGCGTTCAAGAAGTATGGCGGGCTATTCTCATTGACGGTCTCACTGAGGACGCCATCGTTGCCGTTCTGGTCGATGTCAAAACCATAGATGTTTCCGCCGAAAGCCGACTGTACGACGGGACCCAGCCCGACGGTGTGCCGCGCCGCACGGCCGCTGGCGCGATAGTACTGCACGGATCGCGCAGCAGGCAGAGCCGAGCTTCCTGCAGAGACGCCGATCGAACCGGCGCAGGCCGAGAATGTCCCTACGAGCACGGCGACGGCCAGAAGGTCAAATGCCCGACGCAAACGCGAGTCTCTCAGCATAATACGGCTTCTCCCTCCGCAGCAACGTGCCTAGCCTGTAAAACACAGGGTACGAATCAGTTATGAAAAAATTCTGAACGCTGAGCGGTGTCACCGCTCAGTCATCCTGAGCTCGTCGAAGGATGGCCCTGTAGGTAGCCGATGCTGACGCCCTTCAGTCAATGGATCGTTTTCGATATCGGCGGAACCTTGGTCGAGAGCGAACAGATTCGGACAGAGATCCGGCGTGAATTCGTCCTCGAGCACGCGGGTCGCTGGCGCGACGACGCCCAGGCTGCAATATTGATCGCGCGTTTGTGGTGGAGATGAGCGGGAACGAATCCCTGACCCCTGGTTGCAACGTAATTCCACCGCTAACTGCCGACTTTCCAGAAACTGACGGTATCCCCGTGAGTGTCGCAAGGGATATGTTGAATATATGTTCGAAGGCGCGCGCCGGCAAGCCGCCGAGACGATGGACCGTGTTTTCGGCGACCTCGAGATTGGTCGTCAAATGGTCGTCAAAAAACCTGCGCCGCCTCAGACGCACAGACGCCGATTCCAAAAAAGCTAATGAAATCGGACATTTTCGATGGTGGAGATGGGGGGACTCGAACCCCCGACCCCTTACATGCGAAGCAACAAGTCGGTTTTGTCGAAGCCTTTCTCCATGAGGGTTTTCTGCCCGTTAAGCCGCTTTCTCCCCAGTGTTCTCCCCCTGAAGACTGTGTCAAGAATCGTCTCCAAAGCGATTCTCGCTTGATCGCGACCGAGGCGGCAAAGCAACGACGGCCTCGCGATCGCGAAGCCGTGTGCGGGATAGCGAGGCAGTCGGCCTCGCGTTGTGGGTCCTGGAGTGGTTTGGCTTTGCCGTAAGCGTTACTCCGTTACCGCAAGGCCCAGTGGCACGGAAAGCTTCGTGGCGCTGCCGGTGATCGTTTGGATTGGCGCAACATTGCCGCTTGCAGTCGCTGCGAAGCCAAGGATTGCATTCGATGCCGGGTTCGAGACGAAGATGTCGCCGCTCGTCTTGCTGACTGCGAGTCCGAAGTTGAAGCCGTCCCCACCGTTGAGCCCGGTGTTCGACCCGGTGATTGTGCGGATCGGCGCCACGTTGCCCGTCGCTCCGGCGGCGAACTCGCTGATCGTCGCAGTCTTAGTATCGAAGACGTAGACGTTGAGCGAAGCGTCGACGGCAACCGTGCCTGGAGCTACCAGCCCGGTGTTGCTTCCGCCGATCTGCGCTTCCATCGTGCCTGATCCCGACGGGAAGATGTCGATCGTTGCCGTCGTGCTGTTCGCGACGTAGAGAAGGTTGTTGCTGTCGATGGCCAGGCCGCCCTCGTCGGAGATCGTGCGTTTCGGCTTGGCGACGCCGCCGCTGCCCGAGTTGTTGGCTCCGGGCGCGAAGACGTCGATGGCGCGGCCGCTCTTGGGTAAGGACGCAGAAACGAAGAGTTGGCCCTTGCTATCAAACGCTACGGCGTTCGTCCCGGTGTCTTTCGCGAACCCCTCGATCCCCGTCAAGAAGTCGCCGGCCAGCGAGAACGTTTCGACCCCGAACTGGCCGCCGGAGGTGATGTGGCCGTTCGCAAAGCCGATGCCTTCTTTTGAGCTGAAGGCGATGGCGACGGGTCCACCATTGTGGTTGGTGATGACCGAGGTTGGCGCGACGTTTCCGTTCGCGCTTTCGGAAAACTCGCTGATCGTGCCGCCTGCGCCGCCGCCTTCGTTGGCGACGAGAATGAGGGCGGTGGTCGCGGCGTTGCGGACGCCGGCCTGATGTTGGGCTTTACCGACACTCGGCGTCGCCGCGCCGGTGAAGGAGGAGGTCTGCGGCGCGCCGGCGGCGGGAAGCGTACTTGGCGTCACGCCGGTCTGCGCGCCGGAGCACGCTGCGAGCGCCAACGCGAGGCTAATGCCCGCAACGTGGTGAGGCAATTTCATTTTGATTCTCCTGCAAAGGTGATGTGTGTTTTGGGGTGTCGTGGGTCTGTTGATGCTGTGAGTATGAGCTCGTCTTATAAAAAAAGTGTGAATGCCATTCTGAAGAAAGTCTGAGCTACTTGTGTAGTGAATGGTCCGTGATCGTTGCAGTATTGCGCGCGATCTCGACGCTGCGATAGCCCAGCACGCTGAGCTATTTACTCGGTGGAACTTGAAGCGGGCCGGGTTTGTCAGCGGTGCCGGGTGCAGGTTGCGGATATGCCGTGGAAGCGGCGGTCGCGAACCGGATGTTGCCGTCAGTATGCTGGACGATCTGATGGATGTGTCCGTTGAGCACCGTCACGGCGTTGAGGCGGCGCAGCGCCGCCAAGACGCGCGAGCCGTCCTCCGTCGTCCAGCCCTACGGAGGAAAGAGCGCATAGATCGGAACGTGGGCGAAGACAACGATCGGCCACGCTTCTCGTGCATCCGCGCGAGCGTATCCGATCGATCGTCTTGCAGCGCACCGGCACGACCGGCGCTTCGGGCTAAACTCGCATATTGAGCGCGTCCGCTCTAGCGTCTTTTCAGGGGCGTTTCGATCCGGATTCCGAAGGCCAGTAGCCTTCGGGAATCCCTAGTAAGAGAATTCCTGGAGCTGGTCGGCTTGCGGCCCATTCACCCAACCGATCCGTGATGTGGGATTGACGGAGATGCGCACCGGAATGACGGTACTGGAGTCGGAGAAATTGAAGCCATTGATGGACTCTTCGAGCGTTCCGCTCTCGTTATAGACCTGGATGCTGCTGCCCGAACCCGTAGTCGAGACAGGCTGGGCGATGAGAAAGAGTCCGTGGGTCGCGTCGCTTGCAACGAACGCGCCTGCAGAGAGTTGGCTAGCGTTGTTAGGCAGCCGCACGCGAATGCCCGTCTGCTTGGCCACCTTATAGAACTCCACACCGGCATCCAGCTCAGTAGTCGTGCACGCAATGCCGGTGCTCGAGTCGTAGCCGATGCCGTTGGCGTAGCCGCACCCGACCGACCCGGGACAGTTGACGCCGGAGAAATGCGTCATCTTGCCCGACTTCAGGTTAATTGTCCAGATGACCGGCGGCGGGCCGCCGGCCGCGCCGAAGCTCGGCGAGCTCGCCATCACCGCGAGATTGTTGACGGTATCCTGCGCGAGCTGCGGCTGCGTGCCGAGTGCGAAGTCGGCCTGGCTCAAGCCGATCACTTTACCAAACGAATTCTTACCGATGTCGGAGACGATGAGGTCCAACGGATCGGATCCTTCGCGCTGGTACCCGAACACGACGCTCGTGTCCGTACTTTGATTTGGCGCCCACTCGACGACGTTAAAGAGTTTAAGCGGTGGAACCCACTTACCGTTGAGGCGGTTCTGCGTCACCGGATTCAAGAGGTGGTACATGTCTTTTGTCGGCGTCTGGCCGGGTATCCCGGCCTTTTGAAAATCCACGAGCCCGACGTCGCCGGCGAAGATGCCGTCGGCAACGTAATCGTCGCCTTTCACAACCTTCTTGCCCGTAATAGCGCCGATGGTTTTCGTTATCTTGCCGGTCGTTTCGTCGAACGTCTGCACGGAGATTTGAGCGTCTGAGGCTGAAGCGAGGACGCCGTCGTTTCCGTTCTGATCGATGTCAAAGCCGAAAATCTGGCCGCCGTCGGAGGTCGTCAGCACGGGGCCGAGTGAGCTGCCGTCGCGGACGGCCGTGAAATGGGCGAGATGCGTGGTCGGAGTAACTCCTCCGGCCGGGGTTGTCGTCCCGGCGCACGCGGAGGACGCAAGCAATACGAAACAGGAGCTTGGCAATATCAATGAGCGATTCATTCAGGCATTCTGCGTGCCATTTATGAAAAAATCGTAAAAGCGACTTTCGTCGAGGTTAGCGCCTACACGTAAAGTTGTGTCCTGATCCCCGCCCAGCTCCGCCGATGTGGTGGGCGACCCCCTTGAGCAGCGTGAAATAGCCGCGACATTGCCGGCGTCGTTTGCCTTCAAAATGCGATCGTCATCGCTCCACCAACGCACAGGCGTGGGCGCGACGAAGCCGTGTCAAGCAACACGCAGGCCTCCTCGAAGTGCGATCGCTCGAGCCGATATGAAGAAAGTATAATGCCTTTTCAACGGCATGAATCCGTCGCCGCACTCGCGCTTTACACTTTATTCATATCGAACCGGTAGACTCCGGCAAAACACGCACTGTCGGAGGATTCATGTCTAAGAAACTCAGTGCCCTCGCTGTTACGTTTGTCGCTCTCGCGCTCGCTGCATGCGGAGCGGGCAGCGTCGGCGCTGGAAACACCGGGCTAATGAATGGCACCACGTACTCGCTTCCCACGGTCGACTCGGATTTGGCAATGACCGCTACCCTTCCGAAAGACACCATCGGCGAAGAACTCCCCGAAGAGGGCGTCGGATCGATTAAGTCGTCGGTGTGGAAGGCGACGTTGGGCGGATTCACGCAGACGCAGCGCTCGCAGTCGCTCGCGTTCCCACCCGGAACGAAGATCACGATTCACAGCCTGTCCTCGAGCATCACGCACACGCTCGACGTGGTCAAAGTGATCTCGGGGCCACCGGCCGTTTTTCCGCCGAACCCGAAGCTCTCGATACCGGCAAAAGGCGACGGCAAGCTTGAAGCCGGGTATGCGAGCGGGCCGATTAGCCCCGGCAAGTCGGTGACCGTCACGCTGGTGAAAGCCGGCACCTACGAGATCGGCTGCGCCTTCCACTATGGCGAAGGCATGCGCGACGTGCTCGTTGTTAAGAAGGGCGCGAAGCCCGGGCCGCAAGCGACGCCGCCGAGCCCCAAAGTTACCGCGACTCCCTGGCACTAACTGCGCGACGCGAGCAAGAAGACGAGCGGCTTATCTCTGATTGATCACAGCCGCTCGAACCATTAGAGCGACACGCAATGGCCCGTCAATGCATTGCGCACAGATTATGCTCACTTTCAGCCGTGCCGCTTTTCGCCGGCAGACGGTTTACATGTGCGTCGTACTTGCAGACGGCATCCTTGCTCAGCACCTTGACTGCTCGTGTCACGGCGCTGATTCTACAGGCAGCTGGAGGTGACCAATAGCTCGGAGCCGATCCCGCAGTCTGCGCCATGCGGCGCAGATCAGGCGTTTTCGATGGTGGAGACGGGGGACTCGAACCCGCGACCCCTTACATGCGAAGCAACAAGTCGGTTTTGTCGAAGCCTTTCTCCATCAGGGTTTTCTGCCCGTTAAGCCGCTTTCTCCCCATTTTTCTCGCCGCGAGGGACGTGTTATCGTCTCCACGTGAGCAAGCGGACGCGCTGCGAGGGCATTCGCCGCTGCGATGCGAGCGAGGTTGCAAAGCAACGACGGCCTCGCGATTGCGAAGCCGTGTGCGGGGTAGCCAGGGAGTTGTGCCTCGCGTTGTGGGTCTTGTAGTTTGGCTCCGCTCTAAGCGTTACTCTGTTACGACAAGGCCCAGTGGATCGGCAAGCTCCGTGGCGCTGCCGGCGATCGTTTGGATCGGCGCAACGTTACCGCTTGCAGTCGCTGCGAAGCCAAGGATCGCGTTCGTGCCCGGGTTAGAGACGTATATCTTACCGCTCGCCTTGCTGACCGCTAACCCAAAGCTGAAACCGTTCCCACCGCTCAGCCCGGTGTTCGAACCGGAAATGGTGCGGATCGGCGCGACGTTGCCGTGCGCTCCGGCGGCGAACTCGCTGATCGTAGCGGTCGTAGCATCGAAGACGTAGACGTTGTGCGAAGCGTCAATGGCGACCGTGTCGGGAGGCAGGGCACTGCCGGGAGCTCCCAGCCCGGTGTTGCTTCCGCCGATCTGCGCCTGCATGGTGGAGGATCCCGCCGGAAAGATATCGATCGTTGCCGTCTTCGCATTCGCCACGTAGAGAACGTTGTTGCTGTCGATGGCCAGACCGCCCTCGTCGGAGATCGTACGCTTCGCTTTAACGCCGCCGTTTGCTCCAGGCGCGAATACCTCGACGGCGCTGCCGCCCTCTGGTAAGAACGCGGAAACGAAGAGTTGGCCCTTACTATCGAACGCCACGGCATTCGTCTGACTGGGTTTGCCGAAGCACGTGATTCCCGTCAAGAAATCGCCGGTCGAGAAAGCGAACGTTTCGGCGCCATCCAAGCCGCTCGAGTCGATGTTGCCGTCCGCGATGGCGATGCCTTGCGTTGAATTGAAGCCCACGGCGAATGGTCCGGGTATGCCGCGGTTTTTCGCGATGACCGAACTCGGGGCGACGTTCCCATTTGCGGCTTCGGGGAATTCGAGGATCGAACCGCCCATGCCGGCGCCTTCGTTCGCGGCGAGAATGAGCGCAGTAGTCGCCTTGTGGACGCCGGCGAGGGAGGAAGTCTGCGGCGCGCCGGGCGCGGGAAGAGTATTTGGCGTTACGCCGGTTTGCGCGCCGGAGCACGCTGCAAGCGCCATGGCGATGCAGACGGCTCCAATGTGATAGGGTGGTTTCATCTGAGGCTCCTTTAAGTGAACGTTGGTGTGTGTCGATTTTATAATGATAAGTTAGTGTGATTAGAAAAGTATAAACGCTACGTTTGAAGTGAGTGGTCGGAGATCGTTGCAGTATTGCGCGCGATCTCGACGCTGCGATATCCGAGTACGCTCAGTAAACGGCTCTGCGGTACTTGAAGCGGGCCCGGTTTGGGGGCGGTCCCGGGGGCGGGTTGCGGATATGCCGTGGAAGCGGCGGTTGCGAAACGAATGTTGCCGTCCGTGTGCTGCACGATCTGATGGATGTGTCCGTTGAGCACGGTCACCGCGTTGAAGCGGCGCAGCGCCGCGAGCACCCGCGAGCCGTCCTCCGTCGTCCAGCCCCAGGGAGGAAAGAGCGCATAGAGCGGAACGTGGGCGAAGACGACGATCGGCGTCGAGCTTTTCTGCGCCGCAAGGTCTTTCTCGACGAAATCGAGCTGCTCGGGGCCGAGCTTTCCGTCGATCTCGAAGTTGAAGACGTTGACGAGCGAGAGAAAGTGCACGCCGCCCTGATCCCAGGAGGACCAGCCCTTCGGGGCGTCGCTTTTGCCGAACGCTGCAAAGAATGCCCCCGGCGTCCCGATGACGTCGTGCTCGCCGGGGAGAACGACGAGCGGAGCCTTGAGCGTGCCGAGTATCTGTTTTGCGGTGTCGAACTGGGCGGGCTTAGAAAGGTGCGTGACGTCGCCGGTGTGGACGACGAAGGTTGGTTGCACGGGCATCGCGTTGATTGCGTCGATGGTTTGCTGAAAGGTCCCGGCGACGTCAGGGTTCTCGGGGTGCGAGAAGCCGATATGGCTATCGCTGATCTGCACGAATGAAATTCCGCTACCCGCGGCTAGCGCTCTCTGCGCGTTGAAGAGGCCGCCGCTCGACAAGGACCACGCTATGCCGGTCCCGGTCCAAGCAACGTGCTTGAGAAAGTCGTCGCGTTTCATAGTTGACTCCTTTTACTGTGCCGGCGCTGCCGGCATCACGACGATTGTGGCTTTCATGTATGGATGCAGCTCGCAGAAATAGCGGTAGGTACCCGGTTTGGCAAACACGTGCTGCCATGTGCCGGCGGTATCGAGGCCTTCAGAATCGAAGGACTTGTCGCTGGCTGTCACAGTGTGCGCCTCGTCGTCGTCGTTAATAAACGTGACGCGGTCGCCCACGTGCACGGTGAGTGTGGGCGGATGGTACTTGAAATCTTTGATGTGCACGGTTGCGACGGAAGGAAGGAGGGGCGGAACGGCGGCGTTTGCGCCGGCCGTCAGGGCGAGGGCCAGCAGCGCTGCCTGCAGGCCCGGAAATAATCTGCTCATGTGGGTGCATATGTCGCCGGCGCCGTCGGCGGATTGGTCGGGCCATCCGGCTGCGGCCACGGCGGCATTTCAAGGGTGTGAAACGAGCGAGGCCGTATGTCTTCCCTTAGATGGACCAGCTCGTCGACGACTTTGCAGCGCGCAGGCCGTCGGGCCTCGAGCAAGTTTATGCGCTTTGGTCGCGTCTATTTTTCAGCGTCGCCCGTCATGTCATCGCCGATAGCGGCCGCGCTGAAGATTGCGTGCACGACGCGCTCGTGCGCGTTTGGCGGTCCCCCAACCGTTTTACCGGCAATCGAGAGATGTTGAAGGGGTATTTGATTACCTGCGTGCGCAACGAGTCGCTCGGGATGGTTCGACGCGAGGGCCGCCGAGACGCCCGGGAATTGAAGGCGGCCCGCCTTGCTCCCGTGTCCTCGGTCGATCCGCCGGTGGTCGACCCCGTCGAAACGCAACGATTACAGGCCGCCCTCGGGCGGCTTCCCGATGAGCAGCGCACAGCGCTCGCACTCGCGTACTATGGAAACAAGACCCACGTCGAGATCGCGCAGGAGCTGAACGTCCCTCTCGGCACCATCAAGAGCCGCATCTCGATGGCCATGCGCAAATTGCAGACGGACCTGGCAAGTGCCGAGGGGCACCGCTCGTGACCGAACATCTCGGCGAAAACGCGGAGCTGTATCCGCTCGGGATACTCGACGACGATGCTGCTCGCGAGGTCGAACGTCACATCGCGATTTGTTCCGAGTGCGCGGAGCGCGTCGCTCGAGCGGAAGCCGTCGCGGCCTCGCTCGCGGCAGCATTGCCGTTGGCGACGCCATCGCCGACGTTAGAGCGAAGGCTACGCGAATCCACGCGACCGCAGCTTGGCGTGCGCAAAACGCGCGCCAACGTTCTTCGCTTTGCGATTGCGGCGGCGTTCCTGATAGCTTTTCTCGGACTCGGTCTGCAGACGCTCCTGTTGCGCCAACGGCTGGCTGCCGAAGACGTCGCGCTCGTAACCATGGTCCACAGCCATTTCAACCATGTCTCGATGAGCCCGGAGTCCCCGAATCCAGTCGCCGCAAAGATTCTTTACGCGCGAGACGGCTCGTGGATTTACATCATCGCCGATAAGCCCGGCGGCGCCTTGCATGCGATCGCGCACACGGCGGGTAGCGTCGCCGATCTCGGCGAACTGTTGAGCACGGGCGAGACGGCATCGCTTCTGGTGCATCCGCGCGAGCGCATCCGATCGATCACCTTACAGCGCGCCGGCACGAACGTCGCCTCGGCTAAACTGGCATATTGAGGGGTTTCTTCGCCTATGGCTTCGCACGTTTTCAAATGCCAAGCGTTGTGTCCGTCGATCGGCTCTCAAGCCAACGCTCCCCGCTGATGCCGTTTCGGCATCGGATGGTTGCGATCGTTTGTAGCGCGACGGTCGTATCGAACTTTGGCGGATGGACGTACAGCGCTACTCTACAACGTAGTACACTTGGCCGGTCTGAGCGCCTTCGACACTCTTGGCGAAGGCGAGGGCGACGAGCTTGCTCGGAACGCCTTCGCTGCCGGGAAAGTAGGGGCCATACGCTTCCATCGATTCGCGTAGAACCGTTGGGCTGACGACGTTGATCCTCGTTCCGGCGGGGAATTCGAGCGCGGCCGAACGCACGAACGACTCGAGCGCGCCGTTTACGAGCGAGGCGCTCGCACCGTACCGAATGGGGTCCTTGCTGAGCGTGCCCGCGACGAGTGTTACCGAACCTCCGGCGTTCAAATGCTTCGCCGCCTCCAACGCGAGATGAACCTGCCCCATTAGCTTGTTGCCGATTCCGACGTGAAGCTGTTCGGGAGTCATCTCGAGCAACGGACCGAAGTGCACGCTGCCAGCGGCGCTTACGACCGCGTCGACCTTGCCTACCCTTGCAAATAGGTTGCGAATGCTTTGGAGATCGGCGATGTCGACCTTGTGTTCGCCATGCGACCTTCCCGCAGCGACGATTTCGTGCCGTTGCTTGAGTTCGTCGACGACCGCGGTGCCCATCGTGCCGTCGGCACCGATAACGAGAATTTTCATACTCGGGCTAACCGGCGCCGCCGGCCTTGGGTTGCAAAAACCCCCTTATGTATTATGCAGGCAGTCCGATTCATCCTTAATCGCGGCTGCCGGAACGCGGTTACGCGAGGTCAGCTTCCCCAAGCGCCGCGCTTTGCTTCGTCTTGCGCAAAAACAAAAACGCCCAATCCCTAAAGGAATCAGGCGTTCCCAGTGGTGGAGATGGGGGGACCCGAACCCCCGACCCCTTACATGCGAAGCAACAAGTCCGGTTTGACGAAGCCTTGCTCCATCAGCGTTTTCGCTTCGTTAAGCCGCTTTCTCCCCATTGTTCTCCCCTCGAAGGTGTTCACGGTGCCCCCCGTGTAGTGCCCTCTAAGAACTGCGTCAGGGCGGCCATAGTTGCCGCGGGCTGTTCCTCCATGATCCAATGGCCGGCGTTTTTGATCACCACGACGGTCACGTCCGACGCTACAAGCTTGGCTTGCGCGCCCAGTGCCACGCCGAGCGATTTATCCCCGCCGATCGAAAGCACCGGAATGGAGAGCTTCGTCCTTGCTAGCTCCGCAAAGTCCGTGGCGGTTTTCGGAAATGATGCAAAGTAAGCCCACCCTGCCGCCATCCGTCCGGGCCTCGAATAAGCCGCGATGTATTCCCGGCGGCTTTCGGGCGAAAGCGAGTGGTCCTTATCGGCGGCAAGGTCATTCCAAAAGTATGAAAAGTAGATGTTCTCACGGCCGGTAACGAGCGCCAGCGGTGTCGGTCCGTGAAACCGGAAGTGCCAGAGATCCGGGTTGTTGTAGACCGCCTCCCACCCGGCTACGCCCGGCAAGAACGCATCCATGAGTGCGAGCCGTTCGACTTCGTGCGGATACATGGTCGCATAGGCGTAGGCAACCATGAGACCTATATCGTGACCAACGACCCGAACTTGCTTGTAGCCGAGCGCGTGGACTGCGTCGCGAACGCGTCTCGCCGAGGTTTTCATATCCAATCCGCTCGACGGGATTGAAGAGTTCCCTATCCCCGGCAGATCGGGGGCGATCACGGTAAAGCGCGGTGCGAGCGCAATTGCGAGGGGCTTCCACATTCGCGAATCCTCCGCGTAGCCGTGTAACAGAACGACCGCTGGCCCGCGGCCACCCACCGCCACGCTCACGAGAGCACCGTCGACGCTCACGACATGCATTCTAAAGCCCGGACCAAAGTCGACGGGGAAAGCGTAAGCCACACCGCTTGATTCCCCGAGCCAGCAAAGTGTGACCAGGAAGAGCTTGAGGAAAAGTTCGTGGCCACGTCTCATCGTATGCTCCTTACTGCGACGAGTGCTTCCCACCGCATTCAGCTTGATAAATAGCAACAGCCGGATTCTGGCCATGGTAACCGGCCTCGGCCAGTTCGAACCCTAAAGGTACATTATTTGTTGCATTTGAGCAATTCCCAAGCGCTGCGTAGCCTCGAAAAATCCGCTCATTACGACGGCATCGTCGCCTTCTCGCAAACCGATTTCACCGAAGATCTCAAAAAAATCATCGTGCCGGTCCTCGTGATGCACGGCGACGACGATCAACTCGCCCCCACTATGAGAATGCGAAGGGAATCGTCTACGCCGGAAATCCCTGGTGCACTACTATCCACTGGATTCGGGGAACGTTGCTCCGATCATCGGCAACCCGCTGACAAACGCCTCGCGTGTCGCCTCGTCCTCGATGACGTCCCAGTGTTCAGCGAGGCGCCCGTCTTCGATGCGTACGATGTCGAGCACAATCCAGTTTGCGGGTTGGCCAATGCCACTAAACCGGCCGTGCAGCATCAGCATGTCGCCCTCAGCGAGGATCAAGCCATCCTCATACTTCAGCGTGGGTGGCAGACTCTTGATCAGACCGAATAAACCCTCACGCCCCGGCGGAATATGCGCGCTATGCTGGACGTAGTTCGGCGACCAAAACCTCTCGGCCTTGACGTAGTCCCGTTATTAAAGAGCGTGTCGAAGGCCTCGAGCACGAGCGCCTTATTTTTAGTTTCCGTGGTTTCGGTCATCGTTCGTCTCCCAATAAAAGTTTTTCGGGTACAGCCGCTTGGTGCGACGGTGAGTTCACATTTTTTAATACGACCGGTCCTCTTATGTCAAGGCTGACCGACCCAGCCGATCAAACGCTCGGAAAGACCATGCTAAGGTCGCGTCTCGCGCTGTCTCGACGTCGGCGAGCCCGGTCGCAGCAGCGTGCTAAGAGCGACGGAAAAGAAATCCTCGATCGGCGTACGGCTCGCGGCGAGCCTCATGGCACCCGTCACCCCGCCCCAACTCTCGATAAGGAAGCGAGCTGTGGTTTCGGCATCGATTGAAGACGAGATGCTTCGGTCGGTTTGCCCTTCGCGAATTGTCTCGGCAACAAGTGCGGTCCACCGTTGTAGCCAAGCGCGTGAAGACGCTCCGCCCCCAATCTTTTCGCGGACGCTCAGTTTTGGCACGCCGAGCTTTCTCCTTTTTCTCATCGTAGTGATACGATGACCGGTCGTATTATTTTGTCAAGACTTATTCCTAGCGGCTTGACGCGAAACTGTACGAAAAAAGTCGATCGTACAAAGCGGGTTGCCTAATGCGCGCCGGCCGGCAGCATCGAGGCGATAATCGCTCACGACGGCTGGTCGCTTGGATGGGCTTTGACGGTCGACGCCCTCGTAAGAGCTGGGCGGCTTCATGGGTCGCTGCGGCGAAGCCGCCGCGCAATATGATAGCGGCGCGTAGCCGGCCGTTCCTTCAAATTGAGCTTGCTGAAGGCATCAGCGTCAGCAAGGTCTTCGTGATGCTTGCCGCTTTGATCTCGCTTTTTATTGATCAATCATTCAACGGGGTGTATCAATCTATCCAGCAGTATGCGGGCGGAAGCCTAGGTGCGAGCGCCGATGAGTTGCCCTGGACGTTGATCGGATTCAATACGTTCTACTACGTCACGCTTTTGCTCACCCCATGGCTCATCGACCGCTTCGGGCGAAAACCGGTCTTCGGTTTCGGACATCTGACGTTCGGCGTTCTTACGTTGTACCTCTCAATGACCGTCTCATTGAGCGGTTTCGTCGTCGGTCGCTGCCTTGAAGGCATGGCGCAAGGGACGTTTTTCGTCTGCGCCGTGGCCACCGTGTTAACGCTCTTTCCGGCAAGGTTTCGTGGCTTAGCATTCTCGGTCTTTTCGGTAATCTCGCTGTCGGGCGCCGCGGCCGGACCGTTTATTGGCGGCTGGTTTATCGACCATGCGTATTGGCGCGACGCATTCGTCTTGTATGCTTTACTCCCCGCCTTCGCGGGCGTAGTCGTCTTCACGCTGCTGGAAGCGCCGGGTCCTCGATGGACGGGGCGCTTCG
Organism: Vulcanimicrobiota bacterium; assembly: GCA_963722595.1. Taxonomy (GTDB): domain Bacteria; phylum Vulcanimicrobiota; class Vulcanimicrobiia; order Vulcanimicrobiales; family Vulcanimicrobiaceae; genus Cybelea. Next base: position 2,109,392 of record CAVRNN010000001.1, read on the forward strand.
ACGTCCCGGGCGTCGCGTTCGCATTACTCGCATTCTTCTGTTTCGAATACGCCTCATCGTTCGGTGAACGCAGAGATTGGCTTTCAAGCCCGGACATCGTCTGGTGTTGCCTCCTCTCCGCGGTCGGATTTGCGGGATTCATCTGGCGCGAATTTGTGTGAAGACCGGTGTGGCTTCATCCAATTAAGGTTATTTAGTATCCGAAATCTCGCGGTCGGGAGTGTCCTCGGGTTCGGGCTCGGTGTGCCGCTTTTTGGCGCCAATCTTTTCCTGCAGTACACACAAACAAGCCTTGGCTTTCCACCCTCTACTGCCGGCGCGCTCCTGCTGCTGCGAATCCCGGCGATTATGCTTGTGGCGCCGATTGTCGTGATGCTCGTAAATTCCGACAAGATCGACGTGAGGATCCCGGTGGTAATAGGTTTCCTGCTCGTGCCACTTTCGTACCTGTTACTCGTGACGCATACCGCATCAGGATCAGATTTCACCACGTTCGCGCTCGCCCTCGTTGTCTCGGGTGCCGGGTTTGCGTGTCTCTTCTCACCGATTGCAAACGTGCTGGTCCGCTCGCTCCCCACCGAAGTACGCGCTGAGGGCATTGCAATTTTTAAGATCGTGTTGTTACTCGGCGGGTCCGTCGCCTCTACCACCCTCGCCGTCATTTACGATCACAGCTGGGCCTGGTATCAAGCTCTGCTCGCGGGCGAGGCCACGTTGAGCCATTTAGTGCCGATCGGTATCGTGCCGACGCTGCCGACGATATCGTTCCTCGTCGATCAGCAGGCAGCCATCCTTGCCTACATCGACAACTCTAAAGTCGTCGCCCTCGTCTCTCTCCTCAACTTGCCGTTCGTCGCTTTTCTGAGAAAGCCTGAAGCCGCGTAGCCCCGCCCTCGAAGGTCAACGCGTGATCGTCTGGAATGCGGTTGCGGTCGATGAACCATTCGGCTGCTGGGTAGCTCCTTCTGGCCGAACGCCGCACGGCTGGTGATCTCCATTTCAATGCAGATGGAGGCCGGAGCTTAATCCGAAAGTGGCTTCAGCAGCCCGTTTCCTCCGATTTGAAATGCCCAGATCTGCCAGTCATGAGGTGAGTACGAGTACGGGTTCAAGGAAGGCATCGTGTCCTATCGACGGTCCTCGGCAAATGAATGCGTCAGGCGATGGATGATCGGGGTCCGATGTCGCCGTCTGTCATCTTTTTGGGGTCTGCCGTGCTGTGTTTCGATGAGCGCGGACGGTTCCAAAGCGCCGAGTCGAACTGAGGAGACCGGGGGACTCGAGCCCCGATCCCTTACGTGCTGTGCAAGTATTCGGATGATCTTTCACCTCGGGCCGCTCGCATGCGGCTACGCAAGACCCACTTCCATAAGTGCGCCCCGCTTCGTTGCGCCTGCAAAAAGAAAAACGCCGAGATCCCTTACGGAATCGGAACGTTTCCGATGGTGGAGATGGGGGGACTCGAACCCCCGACCCCTTACATGCGAAGTAAACGTTGCTCGAAAGCCTCAGTGCGTACGAAACGCAAGAAATAGCCCATTTTTCTTGCAGCGCCGGGTTTTTCGAGATCGAATTTTTGTCCGGTCGCGTTCGCGCTTTCCGCCAGCTTCCGCGCGAATCGTCGTAAGATTGTCGTATACTAGCTTACACTAGCTTGGATAAATGCTGTCTGCCAATGAGTCATACCAGCCGTCACTTTGTATATTCCTTAGTTCATCAGGGAGACGGGCGTTAGCTGAGGTCACCTCTCGCTTGCTTCCCATGTGCGTCGCACTATGCTAGCATGTACGTCCACGTTAGTGAGTGGAGACAACACGTTGTCGTCTCGAGCGAATTCTTCCCAAAGTCGTGCCGAACTGCCAGAGCCCCTTGCGCGCTTTTGCGGGCGCCGCCGCCGTCGTGCAGACGCTGTAATGCACCGATACTCCATTAACGTGGCCACGAAAAAAAACAGTTATGAAATGACCGCTCTCGCCTTTTTCGGAAAACCGGGGGCCTTTCGCGCGACGACGTTCTCGACTACATTACGATGTACTGGCTGACTGGGACGGCGATCTCATCGGCGCACTTGTACTGGGAGAACAAACTAAGCTTCTTCAGCGTGCAGGGCGTGACCGTTCCCAGGCATGAGTGCGTTTCCCCATGAGATCTATCAAGCGCCGCCAGAGCTGGGCGGAGAAGGCCTATCCAAACTGGTCTGCTACAAGAGACACGACGTTGGCGGCCACTTCGGCGCGCGGAAGAGGCCGCAGCCTTTTCCGAAGGCAGTCGCGCGACATTCGCGAACGGTTCGCACAGCAGCGTGAATGAAAAGGAGCGTATTTCAATGCCGAAAGAGTTAAACGTCAATCGCCGCCGCTTTTTTGGCGCTGCGGCCATGAGCATTGCGGCCGCACAGCTAGGCACGTTCACTTCGGCGAACGCGCAAACCGCCAATCCGCAAACCGCCGATCTTGGTGCTCAACCGGGTGCGCACACCTCGTTTGCCACACTCAAACAGATCGATGCCGGCCTCCTTAACATCGGATATGCTGAAGCTGGTCCGAGTTCCGGCTATCCTGTAATTCTGTTGCACGGTTGGCCGTACGACATCCACAGTTTTGTCGACGTCGCTCCGATCTTGGCTTCGGCGGGCTACCGGGTGATCGTGCCGTATCTGCGCGGCTACGGCTCGACGACATTTCTTTCAAGTGCGACGTTCCGGAACGGTCAGCAATCGGTGGTCGCTCTCGATATCATCGCGCTCATGGATGCGCTCAAGATCCACAAGGCAATCCTCGGCGGGTTCGATTGGGGAGCGCGGACGGTCGATATTATTGCCGCGCTCTGGCCCGAGCGCTGCAAGGCCATCGTCTCCGTAAGCGGTTATCTCATCGGCAGTCCCGCCGCCAATAGCATGCCGTCCCCGCCGGCAGCAGAATATGCATTTTGGTACCAGTATTATTTCGCCACGAAAACCGGTCTTGAAGGCTACCGGAAAAACCTCTATGCCTTTAACCATCTGATCTGGAAAACCGCCTCGCCGAAATGGAACTTTAGCGACGCCACCTACCAACGTACTGCCGCATCGTTTAAAAATCCAGACCACGTCGCAATCGTGATTCACAACTACCGCTGGCGCATCGGCGTAGCGAAAGGCGAGTCAAAGTATGACCAGCTAGAAAAGCGACTTGCCGGAGGTCCTATCATTGCCGTACCTGCGATCACGATGGAGGGAGCGGCAAACGGCGCGGCACATCCACCGGCCGCAGCCTATCGCGGGAAGTTCTCCGGCAAGTATGAGTACCGGCTTCTCACCGGAAACATTGGTCACAACCTGCCACAAGAAGCCCCACAGGCCTTTGCCCAGGCCGTAATCGATGTGAACGCATTTGCATAAAAAGCGACCGCCCGCCGTGCATCCAAACCGCCCGCTCGGGCGTTAAGAAAGTATGCGCCTTGATTTTACGCCGGTGCTGCTCGCAACGGTTTTGCTTTTCGTCGTCGTATCGGTGCTCCAGTTTTCAAACAGCATCGCCGCCGGTGAACGAGGCTTGGTTCTATTTGAAAGGTCCTGCCCAATCCATAGCAACGTGTTGTAACACATGAAGCATCCGTCGTAAGCGCGTACGGCGTGGGCGCACTAGTGCGAACGGGCGCAGCGCTGTATTGGAGAAAATCGATACGCCCCGCCCACGCCGGCGGTCCTGGCCTAGAGCTCAATACGTTTTTCAACCAGGTCACGCGCCGTCGTTTCCCACTGCTTTTGCAGATGCGGCGTCTCTGACCGAAAGCGATCGTTGATCTTTGGTAAGTCGACCGCCCGCGAGCGCGCCACCAGCGACTCGAACGGCGTATAGGCGTGGGGATAGCGCCGTCGCAGCAGCTCAACAACCGGGGCGACACGATCCCACGCCCGCATGCACGGCGACGCGACAATCAGCACCGTTGGATATTCGCCGACCATTCGTGCGTGCACTAACAAACCCAATCCATTAAAGAAGTGCATGACGACGAACTCGCGATGAGAAGCTGCCGTTGCTTTCCCCTCAGCTATTTCGCGTACGTAGCCTTTGTCGGCAAGGAGCGCCGCGAGGTCATTATAAACGAAGCTAAGCGCAGCGGCGAATTCCTGCGAGTTGAGCGTCATAAAGATGCGCTGAACGAGGTCAGCTTCTTGCTGTTGACGTAAGCCTCTTATCTGTTTGTACGCAAAAACTGCGCCGATAGCTATGACGATCAGCTGTCCAATCGCGGCGAGCACGGTGAGTCGCTCCCAGACCTGCACAATGCAACACTTCAAGCCTTGCCGGAGAATCCTGCCACACCGGCCCGCGGAGCGCCGCGCCGCCCCGAGCGCGACCTGCTGGAGTTCGCGTCTGCTCACATGCCGGATTGCTTGCGATCGCCGACCGAGACCAGGAAAGACCTCTTTCTGGCCGCGCGAGCGTACGACTCTATAATGGCGAGCGGCGAGCGTGGGAAGAACGAGGAGCGATCAAGCAATCCGCCTTGCGCTCAATGGCGTTTCCGATTGGATGCAGAGCTATCGGGTGTTGGAGAGTTCTGCCCCGCGGGTTAGTAAGTGTAGGCGCGTGGCACAATTGTCGTAAGCGGCGTCGATCCTGTGGACGAAAAATCCAGAAAGTCCTTATAGAATCACGTTTGTTCCTCGTAGAACGGACCGCGAGCACTTACACCATTTGTAAGTGGTCACGATATTCAGCCCCGCGCAGCGGAAGTCAGAACGCAAAAGACCCTAAAACCAGGCGTTTTAGCTTGGTGGAGATGGGGGACTCGAACCCCCGGCCCCTTACATGCGAAGCAGGGAGACCGATTGGGCCGGCCCTTGCCGCATCAGGGTTTTTCGGCCTGTTGCGCTGCTTTCTCCCCATTGGTCTCCCCACGGAGGACCGCGTTGAGGATCGTCAACAACGGCGCTAGACGGCGCCGAAGCGCTTGGCCAATGCGACCCAATGGAGAGCGGGGTCCCAGTGGGGCTGTCGCCTTAGCGAAGCCATCCGCCGAGATGCACGGCGTGAGTGTCGTTCAAGGGGCATTTACGCTGCGGAACATGCAACGCGACCCCGAGGTGCAGATTAGCGCGACCCTTCTGCGCATACGGGTGGGACGCGAGAAGGAGCTGGTCAACGACGCTAGGGCCTACTCACTATAAGCCTCGATCTTGCCAGCGCTGACCGCGCCTTTAAGAGCGGCGTGGTCGCGCTCGGTTTGGTCAGCATACGCTTTTGCGAACCTCGCGATCGCCTCGTCGAACGCGTCAGTCTTTCCTAGATAACCGCTGATCACCCATTTATTACCCGATTTTGAGTGAGCTCGCGCGAGGTTCCAGCCGCATGTTCGAGCGTATACTTTGAACAGATTTTCGTCGAACGTTTCAACGTTGGCACTAACTTTTGCATCGCGTAACTGGCGTACGTAATAATCCCCGCCAGGTCCGGTAGTCCATCCCAAAAAGATGTCAGAGGCCGCTTGCATGAGACGCTGGCCCATAACGACGCGCTGGCCGTAATGAAAGTATTCACTCTTTGCCGCGTAAGGTTCTAATACCGATGCGTGGGCTTGCTTGAACTGTAGAAACAGTGGCTCTTTCGACGCCGATAGGAGTAACGCGATCCAGCAGCGCGTTCCTACGCTTCCGATGCCGACCACTTTGATCGCCGCATCGACGAAGCTATAGCTGTCGAACAGAATACGGCGATCTTGGGGGAGGGACTCTCGATACTCCTTCAGGATGTTTTTCACGCCCAACGCAAAGTCGGGCGTACGCGCTACTTCCGGGTGAAAAATCAAAGGTGGGCTATCTTTAATCCGAACACCTCCGTCGACTATCTCGGCCAGCCTGGGATAGTCTATGTGGGAGCCGCGCCCGCGCCGGGCCTTTGCGATTCGTTGTGCGACACGGGCGCGTCTGCTCCCTGAAAGGAGATCGAGGAAATCTTCGGCTTCGAACTTGGCGTACCAAACGGTCAGCGGGTCGAGGCTGGAGAACGTGTGGATTCCCTTTCTGTACGAACGAACGCACAACGCGGTCAGGTCGTGCGCAACGTCGTCTGAGAATCCGCTCTCGCGCGCCGCGAGAACGAAGGAGGCGGCGAGGCGCTTGACATCCCACTCCCACGGGGCCGGGAGCGTTTCGTCGAAGTCGTTTATGTCGAAGACAATGTTCCTCTCCGGCGTTGCGAAGCCGCCGAAGTTTTTTAGATGGCAGTCGCCGCACGTCTGGACTGTAACACCGGTCGCCGGTGTATGTGAGAGATCCGCCGCCATGATTGCGGCCGATCCACGGTAAAAGGCAAACGGCGACTGAAGCATACGGCCATAGCGAATGGGTACTAACTCCGGCAAGCGATCGGCGTCGGCTTGGTGCAGAATACCCAGCGGATCGCGTTGTGAACGAAGCTTGAGTTCGCGATGAGAAACGCGTGGAACGCGTTCGCGGAGGGCTTTGCCTGCGGCTGCGACATCACGTCGTGATGGCTGGCGCGTCATCTCTGAAGTAGCTGCTACCATGCCATTGCTATCCGTGGGGGCTTAAACAAGAGAAAAATGGCAAGAGCCACAGCGCTAACAAGCAAGCCGCCGAGGAACCCAACTACGGTTACCCACCAACGGTACTTTCCCATTGCTGCTACGTCGTGTTCGTTCAGAAACCATTTTGATCGGTAAGGACGACGACGCACAACCTCAGGAATCTTTTGCGATCTTTTTGCGAACTCCTATGCAGTCGGAGGAGAGCGAACATCGGTTGGATCGATGTCGTCACGTCTATCGGTGGTGCCGCCGACCGTGCCATCGCCGGGGTTATCCGAAGTCCTGAGGGCGGTCGAGTGGGAACCGTTCGATCGACGGCGGCGGCGATGCGTTTTAGCTGTGACGCTAGCGCAAAACCGGCCACTAGGCAGATGCGCGGCTCTGCCGGTCCGGAGAAGACGAAGCGCGATGGGTCGAGGAGGCGCGGCATCTCCAAATCCAGAGCGACCTCGATGCCCGTGACATCCCACTTCCGTAGATGCGTGACGCTCATCTACTTCTTTAGATGCCGTGCCACGCCACGTTTCGTTAACCCTCGCAGAGGGTGCACTCGCGAGGGGCGCCTTCCGAGGTGGCGGTCCGTAACGTCGCATTCTTCGGCAGTGCGCTGGGCGGGGGTATTCAAAAACGACTCGCCGCTTTGACAGTGTGGATTTATGAGTGTACGATTAAGGCCGCTCGCCTGCTAGCGGGGACATTTGTGCGGAGACTTTTTGACTCGAGCGCGCCGAACGGGGCGACGGAAACGCCTCGCGATGCCTTGGCCCGCTTTTTGCGCAAACGGCGCGACGTGCGCGGAGTACGATGAACATATTCGTTGGCGCACCTGGCCGCGAGTTTCTCGGATCGAGCGAGGTCTTCATCATTCTGTTCGTAACCTTCGGGCCGATCAATTTCATCAATCGCTTTTACCGGATGACGACCGGCGCCGATGCAAAGGCGCTCGTTGGGCTCGCCGTTAGGAGTGCTTCGATTGCGACGGTCGCCATCGTGCTGTCGGCGATCGTCGGAAGTTTCATGCTGGAGAAATGGCAAATTTCTGTCCCGGCGATCGCCCTCACTGGCGGGATCGTGCTGTTCGTTGCCGCCATGAAGTCAATCTTGGCCCTATATGGAGGTTCCGCGCCAGACGCCAGCTCTGCGGCTCCGAGTGAAATTGACGGCGTGGTCGCAACTGGTATTTCCTTATATCGCCACGCCGTACGGAATCGGCGCACTCATCGTCCTTTTGACGCTGGCCCCCGAAAGCGGGATGGAGATTTACATCACCCTGCTCGCGGTCATGCTGATCAACTTAATCATGATGCTCTTCGTCAAGCCCATCATGCGCGTAATGGGCGTCCCGCTGGGGCTGCTCGGAACCGTGCTATCGGTATTGCAGGTGGCGCTCAGCATCCAATTCGCTTTTTTTGCCATTCGGACTGCGCTCGCAAAGGGCATTTAGAAAACGGAGGAAGCACGCTGTTATGAGTACGCACGAAGCCATCTGGGAAAATCCGCAAGCGATGGCCATTCCCAAAGAAGGATATTTCGAACATGTGGAAGGCAACTACGGCCCGGTCTTTCCGCGGACGCCGGCAAATTATGGCTTCACGATCATCGCGAAGCTAAAGCCGGGGCGCGAGGTCGCGATGCGGACGTATGCCGATACGATAGAAAAGGCGATGAAAGCCGACCCGCAATTTCTCGCTCCCCTAAAGCTCCACTTTTTGAAGTGGGTGCTTTTCGATATCGGCGGCGAAACGTACTTCATGTACCAAGGAGTTTTCGATACCGATTTCGACAAGTACACGGACGATGCGGTCGCGCTGTTTACAAAGGCCGGCGTGTCGACGGCGTTTGAAAATCTCGAGGGCTTTCCGGAAGACTGGAAAACGAACGTTCCCGCCTTCGTCAAGTTCGTTCGCGATCACCATCGGCCCAGCTTCATGGAGTACGGCGAGTATCCGTATGTCAACGCGGATGAAATAAAGAAGGCGCTACGAATCAAGCAGAGCTTCGGGGAGATGCTCGATCAGATGCAATAGGGCAATCGAGCGAAAGGCCGTGACCCAGACGTACGATCTGATCGCGATAGGTGCTGGACCTGCCGGCGAGAGTGCCACGGAGCTGGCGTCCTTCTTCGGCCTGCGGTGTGCCGTCGTCGAAAGGAATCGTGCCGGGGGGACGGTCACCACGACCGGCGGCGTACCAACGAAGACGTTGCGCGAAGCGGCGCTCTTCGTCTCCGGATTCCGGGATGCTGACGTCTACGGATTGCGCATGACGGTTCCGGCTGAGCTCGCGATAGACGTCATTCGCACGCGAACTTGGGGCGTTTGTTCGCAGCTTCAGGAACTTACGAAGAAGAACATCCTGGCCCGCAACGTTGACTACATCGAGGGAGAGGCGCGTCTCGATCGCGACGGCGCCGTTTGCGTTTCGCGCGAGGGAGGCGCGTTGGCAACCCTGCACGCGAAGTTCGTCCTAATTGCGACCGGATCGCGTCCGCAGCGGCCGAAGGGTAGCGCGTTCGAATCACCCGGAGTCTTCGATACCGATACGATTCTGTATCGGGAGCGCGGCGCGCCAAAGGCGATCGTTATCGTGGGGGGAGGCGCGGTCGGTATCGAGTTCGCAACGATCTGCCGAGCGCTGGGATCCAAGGTCACGATAGTCGATCGCGGCGAGCGTTTGGCAACGATGATGGACGGCGAAATCTCGGCGCGCATCGAGGAACTCTTTCACAAATTGGGCGTCGACGTGAAGTTCGGCTGTACGGCGGAAGACGTCGCCGCGAAAGGCAGCGCTCTCGACGTCACGCTTTCGACGCAAGCTCATGTAGCCGCGGACACGGTGCTGATCGCGGCCGGTCGCGTCGCCAATACGGAAGGTCTAGGGCTCGAATCGGCTGGCGTGAACGTCGACGCGCGCGGGCGGATCAAAGTGGACGATAGCTTTCGAACGTCGGCCGACGGTGTTTACGCGGCCGGCGACGTCCTCAGACCTACGCTCGCCTCGATCGCGATGGAGCAGGGACGCGCGGTAGCCTGTTCAGCTTTCGGGATCCCGTTCGAAGGAAACGTGGATCCGACACCCGTCTCGGCCATCTATGGCATGCCGGAGCTGTCAGGTGCGGGTCTTACGGAGGAGGCGTGTCGCGAGCGCGGATTGAGCTATGAGGTCGGCCGCGCCGACCTCGCGCTTACGCCGCGCGGCGCGATTGCGGGGCGCGGAGGCATGCTCAAGCTGATCTTCCAAAAAGCGGACCGAAAACTAGTCGGCGTTCATTGCATCGGCGAGATCGCATCGGAAATCGTCGGAATAGGCCAGATGGCGATTCGCTGCGGTGGCACGCTCAATACCTTAGCGACGATGTCGTTCAATACGCCGACGTACAGCTACGCGTATAAATACGCAGCACTCGACGGACTGCGGCGCCTCGCCGCACGGGGAGATGAGACATGACGACGACTCGACCATTGGGCAGGACGTATAATCAGCCCCACGTACCGCGAAAGTATGCGGCGGGGAAGCGCAGATTCAGCGTTTACTGGACCTGGAGTTATCCGTTTGAGGCGAATCGCGACGTCACCGGGCTCGACAATCGCTTTTCGACGATGACCGAAGTTCGGCGCGTTGGGTGGCCGGCTTACGAAACGAACGAATATTCGGCGAAGATGTTCTTACAAGGAATAGCCGGAACGCTCGAACTGTTCCATCTCTCTCTTGTGAACTTCCAAAATGTAGTGGAGGAAGCTACCGGTAACGCGGTGGCCGTGTACCAGCGCGTCGATCAGGCCGGCCAGAGACTGCCGCTCGACGAGCGCATCTTAGCCGATACGGACACGCTCATGATATTCGGCCTCGACCACATGGTCGCGGAAGAAGAAGCGTCGCAGGCAGAAATCGCGGCGCTCGAGGACTTTTTGAGTCGCGAAGGGACCTGTCTCGTTCTCGGACCTCATCACGACGTCGGCGCGTCGTCGGATTTGAAAGAACGCGATATGGAATACTACCATCACGGCGACGCGCTCGTGCCGCGACAGCAACGCTTCGCGAAGTACGTGCGCGGGCTGATGAAAGGGCTCGGAACGCCGGTCGAAAACCGGTACGGGCTGCGGCCGGCGACGCACCCGGGCACGACGCGCCCCGTACCAATCGTCGCTGCGAACGATTTAGACGCGCGCGGCTGGCTGACCGGCGTCTCGTCGTTCGTGTTCCACATGCACCTGCCGCACTACGCGCTTACGGAAGAAAATCCAAAAGGCGTCCACGTGCTTGCCCGTCAGCCGGTGGATCTCTCGAAACCCCATCCTTTCACCGAAGCCGGGAACCGGGAGATCAACATGTTCATTTGGATGCCACCCGCCGGCAAACGCGCGGGCGACATCCTGTTCGCGGACTCGACGATCTTCACGACGCTCTTTGGCGGCGATGAAAGCCTAACTCGCTTCTGGAAAAACCTCGCAACGAAGTAGACGACGATGGCGCTTCTCGAACTCGACGACATTCAAAGCGGAGTGCTACGTCCGCGCCCGACCCCATTTGCCGCTACCTACATCCTCCTTCGAATCGACGATCGCGCCGCGGGCCGGGCGTTGATGCGCCGCCTGAGCGGGATCGTCGCCTCGGCGGCCCATCCGGAGAGTCCCGCGCGCGATACATGGGTGAGCGCGTCGCTCACTTTTGCTGGGCTCAAGAGCCTGGGCGTTTCGCAGGCTTCGCTCGACAGTTTTTCGCCGCAATTCCGTCAGGGCATGGCGGCTCGCGCGCGACAGTTGCGCGACGTCGGGGAGAATGCTCCCGAACACTGGGAGAAGCCGCTCGGCACGGACGACGTGCACGTCGTGCTGACGGGAATTTCGACGGATGCGGTGCAGCTGGAAAAGGCGATCGGCGCGGGCGCGCGCGGCGTATCAGAATGCTCCCGGAATCACGCCGATCTGGCGGCAGGATTGCCACGCTCTTCCCAGCGAGACCGAACCGTTCGGTTTCAAGGACGGCATCAGCCATCCGGCGATCGAAGGCAGCGGTATACCCGGAACGAACCCGCACGAGGTTCCATTGAAGCCGGGCGAGTTCGTTCTCGGATACCCGACGAATACGGCGGCGTTCCCGGCGGTCCCGCAACCGGAGATCCTGGGCCGCAATGGTAGCTACGTCGCGTTTCGAAAGTTGCACCAGCGCGTTGCCGCATTTCGCCGATATCTCAAGGCAAACGCGTCAAATGCCGATGAAGAGGAGTTCTTGGCGGCGAAGATGATGGGGCGCTGGCGCAGCGGAGCTCCGCTCTCGTCGTGTCCCGTTCACGACGACCCCGCGATCGGTGTCGACTCGACAAAGAATAACGACTTTTCTGTTCAAAGCAGACGATCCGCTGGGATACAAGACGCCGCTGGGTTCGCATATCCGGCGAATGAATCCGCGCGATGCCGACGTCGCGGGCGTGCCGCGAATTCATCGAATGATTCGGCGCGGGACGGCGTACGGGCCGCCACTGCCGGAGGGCGTTCTCGAGGATGACGGTGCAGATCGAGGGCTGATGTTCGCTTTCGTCGGTGCGAATCTCGGCCGTCAATTCGAGTTCGTCCAGTCGGAATGGATGAATGATAGCGCCTTCTTTGGTGGTGCGTCGGAGCGAGATCCGATCGCCGGCGCAGCCGACGACAGCGGAATATTCCCGATACCACGCCGGCCGATACGAAAGGTCCTCACGGCGTTGCCGCGATTCGTCGTCACGCGTGGCGGCGAGTATTGTTTCCTGCCAAGTCTGAGTGCGTTGCGCTGGCTGGGAGACCTCGACGCGTAGACGGCCGTTACTCAGTGCAATCTGAGTCGAGCGAGCGGACCGCCCCGCGCCTAGGGGCGGTGCTCATTGTCCTCGCAATTATCATGCTCATCGCGCTCTTGCCGCGACGCTACCATCTCTTGCCGAATTGGTTCGGCTATTTGGCGACGACGTTTATGCTGCTGCCGATGATCCTGGTCTGGATAACGCAGGGGCATCCGCTCTGGCGACGGTTCGAACGCGTCGCCGAGTTCGTCGTCCGTCGGCACGGCGCTCGTCTTGAACTCGGCTAATCTTCTTGTCACCGCTTACAACCTCGTCGAAAACCCCGGCAAACTGGAACCGGTTCCCTTATTCTATACGTCCATCGGAATCTGGACGGGTAATCTCCTGATCTTCAGCTTGATTTACTGGCTCGTCGACAGCGGCGGACCCGACGCCCGCCTGAACCACAAGACCCCTTATCCCGACTTTGATTTTCCGGCAATGGACGAGTCCGCGCCGGTACGGCCCAACTGGCATCCCGGCATCATCGACTATCTCTTCCTAGGCTTTACGACGTCCACCGCATTCAGCCCGACGGAAGCAATGCCGATGACGCCGCGTGCCAAACTGCTCGTCATGCTCCAAAGCAGCATCTCCCTGATCACGATCGCGATCGTCGCCGCGCGCACGATCAACATCTTGGAATAGCGTTGGTATCGGCCAGCATCCTCAAGTAAGTGGCTGGTGCAGCGAATATGACCAAGAGGCCGGAGCAATCAGAGCGACTTCATGGGCGCCGGAGCGCTCGAACCCTATTCTCGTACGACTGTCGTAAACGCGTCCGATCGCTCGGAAAAGCCATGCAAACAAAAACGCCGTAACTCCTTGCGGAGTCAGGCGTTTTCGTTGGTGGAGATGGGGGGACTCGAACCCCCGACCCCTTACATGCGAAGTAAACGCTCATCGAAACCTACAGTGCGTGCGAAACGCAAGAAATAGCCCATTTTCGTTGCTGCATCAGTCTTTTTAAGCCCCATTTTTTGTCCGCTAGCGTTCGCGCTTTCCGCTAGTTTCCGCGCGAATTGTCGTAAGATTGTCGTACGCAATCAAGTGCTTGCTAGTATGAGCGACCGGTGGTGCCGTGCCATCAATATGCGCGTTCTATGATCGCCCGAACGCCGGCTTCGTCAGGGCGAGCTTGGCTGCACCGAGATGGCAGCTGCAATCGATGCGCCGCGCACCGTGGAATTTTCCTCAACGGCGCGATTAGACGAACAGCGCTTTCTGCATACGCAACTCTGCGAGAGCCTTCTGGGCTTCCTCGCTGAGGTTGGACTTTCCGACCGCGACGGTCACCTTGTGAATCTTGCCGGTGAACTCGTTATCGCCCGCTTTGTAGTCGTCGCTGACACACGTATAGAGGTTCTCACCTACGTCCGTTGTTTCGGCACCAAATGCGAACGGCTGCGTGTGCTCGACGCGCCCTGCGGCGACTTCCTCATCGTTGACGAAGATCACACCGTTACCACCCGCGCCCAAACCGCCGTCGAAAGCGAACTCGAAGCGCAGTGAAACTCGCCCCGTCGGCAAACGATCGGGGCTGGCGATCTTGTAAATCTCGCGGCCGAGATAGTTCCAGGCAAACCGGGGTGCGCCGTCCGTGACATAGAGGGCCCAGCCGCCCATCTCTCCACCTTGAGCGATGACCACGCCCTCCGCGGCTGCCTCCGGAACCTCGATGTCCGCCCTAACCACGAAAGAACGGTTCTTGATGTTGATGAAGGCGTTTTCGGGAATACCCTTCATTCCCTCATAGACCGTTATCTCGGTGCGACCTTCCATCAGATCCGGACGGCCCGCCAGCGAGGCGTTGAAGCGCTCCCACGCGCGGTCGTCAAGCGGAAGCACATGGTACTTGGCGGCCTCTTCCAGGAAGACTCCCTTCAGCTTCTCAAGCTTGTCGGGATACTTCGCGGCAAGGTCGTGTGCGCAACTGAAATCTTCCTCTACATTGTAAAGCTCCCACTTGTCGTTCTCAAACGTCGCCCGCGGCTTGGGCTCCCACGGCGGGCGGTGCACCGTGGTGGCGAACCAGCCGTCCTGGTAGATGCCGCGGTTGCCTGCCATCTCGAAGTATTGCAAGGTGTGGCGCGACTTCGCATCGGCGTTATTCAACGTGTCTAGCACGCTCACGCCTTCGAGCGGTTTCTGCTGGACGCCAGAGACTACGCCCGGCTCGGGCACACCAGCCGCCTCCAAGACCGTCGGGGCAATGTCAATCATGTGCATCCACTGCGTACGCAGGCCGCCCTTCTCTTCGATGCCCTTCGGCCAGTGGACCACCATGGATTGGCAGACACCGCCGTACGAGGCGACCTGGTGGCCCCAGCCAAAGGGCGTGGCGCCGGCAAACGCCCAGCCATTGTTATACAAAGGGTGAGATTTTGGGCCGCCAATCTCGTCGAAGTTCTTCAGCGCAACCTCTAGGGGCTCGGGCAACCCGTTGAACACGGACAACTCATTGAAGGCGCCGTTGAGGCCGCCTTGGAAAACCGAGCCGTTGTCGCCGGTGATGTAGAAGATCAGCGTGTTGTCCATTTCGCCGAGGTTCTCGATCTCGTCCAGGAATCGCCCGACTTCGTAGTCGGTTACCTCGGCAAAGGCGGCATAGATCTCCATATACCGGGCAAAGACCTTCTTCTCGTCGGCCGTCAAGTCGTCCCATTCCTGGATTCCCGGCGGCTTGGGCGCCGCATCGGTGCCCGGCGGCACGACGCCTAGCTCGATTTGCCTGGCCAACGTTTCCTTGCGCACCTGGTCCCAGCCCCGATCGAACTTGCCCTTGTAGCGGTCGCGCCACGTCTCGGGCACGTGGAATGGGCCGTGAGTACCGATTGCCGCGTAGTAGACGAAAAATGGCTTGTCGGGTGCCAGCGAACGCTGCGAACGCAGCCAGAGGATCGCCTTGTCGGTGATGTCGGTACTCGCGTAATAATCGGCATCGGGGTGCATATCCACCCTGGTCATGTTGTCGTACATAACCGGATGAAAAAGGTCGGCCTCGCCGGACATAAAGCCATAGAACCGCTCGAAGCCGCTATGCACCGGCCAGCGGTCGAAGGGTCCGACATCGCTGCCTTCCCACGGTGGCAGCTCGTGACACTTGCCGAACATGGCGGTGCTATAGCCGTTGAGCCGCAAAATCTCTGGCAGATTCGTGACGCTGCTGGGGCGCACTGCGGTGTACCCCGGGAAACCGGTGGCGATCTCCGAGATCACGCCGAAGTTTGCGCTATGGCTGTTGCGGCCGGTAAGCAGCGCCACGCGGGCGGGCGAACATAACGGGGGAACTTTGAGATTATTGTAGCGCAATCCGGTCTTGGCCAGACGGTCCAGCGTCGGCATCTGGATCGGTCCTCCGAAGGTCGATATGTCGCCGAAGCCCATGTTGTCGAGAAGAATGACGACCACGTTGGGCGCACCTTTCGGCGCTTTCACCTCGAACCGCGGCGGCGCTTTTGCGTTGTGAGCATCAAGCTCCGTGGTTGGTGGATAATGAGGTGGTGGGACAGGCAGCACGGTGCGATCCATGGAGGTCGTTCCGTTGCCGTTTTGGGCCTCTGACTTGTTTGTCATGGTCTTCTTCCTAGCATTGGCTCGCGACCGCGGTTGTACGTGACGGGAGGCGTTACGAAGCCTTTGTTGCGCAAATGACTAGCTTCCTTTGAGTCGGGTTAGTAGATCGGAACGGTTCTTTAAGACGTGCCTCTCGCGCCGAAGCTCTATGCGACTCCCGGTTATTTTTGTAGCGTGTTTCCTTAACGTCGTTAATACACGACGAAGATCGCTATCCCTCACGCGTGGCTGACCTCTCCGTCCATACGAGCGACCCTGTACCGCTTATTGCCGCGCCATGATCATATTGAGCACTTGTTCGCGATCTAAGAGGTGGTCGTTATTTTCGCCGCTCGTTTCAAGGACGATAAGATTCACCGTGCCGTTGAACACATTGTTCCCGGGCGGCATCTCCGGCGTCATCGGCGAGCCGTGCTTCACCCCGACGTCGGACGTCTCATCAGCAGAGAATACGATTGGAAGCGTTGCCTCCAAGCGACCGTTGCCCACGGCTGTACCATCGATGAAGAGCGTAACCGTTCCGCCTTTCGCGAGACCGCCACCGTCGTAGACGAACTCCATCCTCACTTGATGCGTTCCAGTGGTTAGCGCTTCGGTGGATGTAATCTCGGTCTCGCGAAGACCGCAGAGGTTGTAGAGATATGTTAGCTTCCCGTCTTTGATGTAAAACATCCAGCCGCCGGCGATTCCGCCTTGCGAGAGGATTACTCCGTTCGCGGTCGCCCCTTCGGGAATGATGACCTGCGCAGTGATGGAGTGGCTTTTGTTCTTTATGTTGAGGACGGCGTTTTCGTTGAGTCCACCCATTCCGTTGGCAAGCACCTGCGAGTTTCCGCGTACGAGCACCGGCCTACCGGCCATGTCTGAGTTGAACCGCTCGGCGACGCGGTCGTCTAGCGGCAAGACGCCATTTCGGGTGGCTTCGATGATCCAAAGGCGTTGCAGCTCGTGCAGCTTATCGGGCATCTGTTTCGACAGATCGTGCGCCTGCGACCAGTCCTTGTTCGTGTCGTACAGCTCCCAAACGTCATCGTCGAACGGTGGCGTCTCTCCCGTCACGATCCACGGCGTACGATGGCGAGTCACCGCGGTCCAGCCCTTGTGGTAAATGCCTCGATTGCCAAACATCTCGAAGTACTGCGTTTCACGGCGTTCGGGAGCGCCGGCGTCGTCGAAGCAGTAGCACATGCTGACGCCTTGCATGGGAACCTGTGCGACGCTATTGACCATGTAGGGCTCCGGAAGCTGCGCGGCTTCGAGTACTGTTGGCGCCACGTCGATGATGTGGTGGAACTGGTGACGGACTTCACCCTTCGCTTTGATTCCTTTCGGCCAGCGGACGATCGCGCCGTTTCGCGTGCCGCCCCAGTGGGAGGCGACTTGCTTGGTCCATTGGTAGGGCGTGTCCATGGCATGGGCCCAACCGACCGCATAGTGGTTGTACGACTCGGGCCCTCCAAGCTTGTCGAGGCGCTGTGTTAAAAACTCATCCGTTTCGAGGGCCGTCATTCCGTTGGCCATGATTACTTCGTTGAATGAGCCTCGCAGCGTGCCTTCGGCGGACGCGCCGTTGTCGCCGACGATGTAGTAAATCAGTGTGTCGTCGAGAGCCTCAATTTGTTCCAGCGCGTCGATCAACCGGCCGACATGATGATCGGCAAACTCCAGAAAGCCGCGCGTACACTTCCATTTCGCGCGTGAGGACCTTTTTGAACTCGGGCGTTTGGGAATCCCACGACGGAATCTCTTTCGGTCGAGCGGTCAGCTCGCAATCTTTGGGGATGACTCCGAGCTGCTTCTGACGCGCAAACGTCTCTTCACGCAGTTTGTCCCAGCCCTGGTCGAACTTGCCTTTGTACTTGTCGGCCCATTCTTTGGGTACGTGATGCGGCGCGTGCGTCGCGCCCGGCGCGAAGTACATGAAGAACGGCTTGTCGCCGGCAAGCAGTCGCTGCTGACGGACCCACGCGATCGCCTTGTCTGTCATGTCCTCCATGAAGTGGTAGCCTTCTTCGGGCGTCTTCGTCGGCTCCACAACTTTCGTGCCTTCGTGAATGGAGGGATACCACTGGTTGGTCTCACCGGCTACGAAGCCGTAGAAGTATTCGAAGCCCGACCCGGTCGGCCACCGGTCGAACGGCCCGACGGGGCTCGCCTCCCATACCGGAACCTCGTGGCACTTCCCAAACTGCGCACTCGAGTAGCCGTTCAGCCGGAGAATCTCCGGAAGCGTTGCCATCGAGTTGGGCCGCATCGAGCTGTAGCCCGGTGCGGAGGTCGCCATTTCCGTAATGCCGCCAAAGCCCACCGTATGATGGTTGCGCCCCGTCAATAACGCCGACCGCGTTGGCGAGCAGAGCGCCGTCGTGTGGAAGCGCGTGAAGCGCAGTCCATCTTTGGCGAGTCGCTCGGCAGTTGGCGTTTGGCATGGACCGCCGAATACGCTCGACGCACCGAACCCGACATCGTCGAGCAGGACGATAAGGACGTTTGGTGCGCTCTTGGGCGGCCGCAATGGCTCGATCGGCGGAAACTTTGAGTCGGGATCCTTTGCATCGTAAGCGACGAAACCAGCATACGGCTGGTCGGGAATGGGAAGTACCTCACGCTGAACGGGTTTCGAGGAAGATGGCTTCCCGTTTGAAGTGGCCATGGTTCGCCTCCAGAGTACCTAAGGTAGGTCGGCTTGTCGCTGGGCCGGAGGCCGGAAAGTACGGCGCGGAGCAAAGCTCCCCTTCGAGGCCGGGGCTATCGTTGTCGGTGTTGATCGAACGCGATCAAGCTGCATAATGCCAATGTCGATGCGAAGCCCGCTATGGCTAGACAAATTTCTTAATAAGTCCGATCACGAAGCTTGAATGCAAGGCACCGCACGTTTAATCATTATCCCAAACGGAAATCCCGATCGGACTAATTTCAAATGACTAGAGACGCGCGCTCCGTCTGCCACATACTATCGACGTGTGGATCGCGAGCCAGACAAACCATCGAGCAACCGATTGGCTGTCGTGCGACGCAAACTTGTACGCGTGATCGCCATCCTCGTGCTTCGCCTCGACAATGAAGAATCGAAACGCGGAACCCGGCGCCGTCGCCGGCGAAGGAAGCGACTTCGCTGATTGCATGCCCAGCAATGAACGAATCGCCACGCCTTCGCGTTCTTATAAGTAGACGAGCCTTTGAAGGCCCGCTTGCAATAAGTTTACCGCCGATCGCCCGGCTTAGGACGATCGGGGAGTTGAGGCGTGGACAAGGGACCGAACGACCGGCTAGCTACGGTGAGGACGAAGCTGTTGCGCGTGATTGCAATTCTTCGACAGCGGCTTCAAGCCGACGAACCCGAGCGCGCAACTCCACCACCTCGTCGTGAAGGAGCAGGGCGCTCTCGGCGGTTTCCAATTGAGTCCGCTCAAGCTCCCGACTCCCATCCCGACGCCTCTTCCGGCCCCGAGCCGCGTCCGGAGGGCCCGCCGAAAGCGGGATAGCCGGCTCTGGCTCCCCCGCCAGGTACCACGGCGAAACTTTGAGCTCCCTCGACAGTCGCAGAGCCGCCTGCAGCTTGAGGCTCTTGATGTCGCCGGTGCGCATCTTGCGCGCCGCGTCGGCTGAGACTCCGAGAATGTAGCCCAGCTCCGTGTCATTCAGACCTCGAACAAGCTCCTTAAAACGTCTGCTGAAATTAGCAACGGTCACTAACTTAGGATATCATACGCAGTCAATAGTTTCCTATTGACCTTTATCGTGAGTTTGCTATGATATCCATAGGAAGTAAGGGTAACGCGATGCCTCCTCGGGTCAGGGCCTCCGCGATAGCGCACCCTACGCCGTAGCCCTGGCCCCCCGGTCGCCACCACGCCCCTTGCCTTCCCTCGCGATTACGACATGGCTGCTATGGACCCAGACGTCTCAAGTGCTTCCGCTAACCCTTTTGACTACTCGCAGCTGAACGACGAGCAGCTTCGCTCAGCTATTCGGTTCGCGGAGAAACATCTTCGCTGGATCGAGGAAGACCACGTCACGCTTCTACAGGCGTACAGCGAGGAGATCGACGCGATGCGCCGGCACCTCATCGACCGCATGCTGAGGCGGATAGTTACCGGCTCGGCACCCCTCTCGAACGAGCAACGGCGCGATCTGCGTCGCGCTTTCGCGCAGCGCTCTATGGATTCGGGCGAGATGGCGAACGTGGTCCGCGCAGCTTCGAGAGGGCGAGTGGGTGAGGTCGATGCGTTGACGGAGGTCGAGGCGATGGCGTTGCTCCTGCGTTTAGAGCCGAGAAGCGTAAATGCCCAGACTGCTGGCCAGCCCGGCCTATAGAGGAGATTAGTTCGCATGTCCTACGACGACGAGCTTAACTGGCTGCGCGATCGCGGCGTTCAAATTGATCACAAAGGCCGGATCATCGTCAGTCTTCCGGAGGTACCGGATGACGTTGACTTCGACCTAGTTGAGCGCGAGCCGTCGATCGCCGAGCTCATGCGCCACGAGATCAATCCTCATCTGGCTGGGTCGCGCGGGCGTCGCCGCCGCCACTTGTCAACGCCGGTTCAGCGTAATCCAGGCGCCACACGAACCTATCGGCAACCGGCGGCGCGCGTCGGCCGGCCGACGATCGGCTCGGAGGCGCGGGTTCACGTGCAGACGATGATCGCTCAAGAAACTCGCGATATTCTCGTAAAACACCACGTCACGCTCGCCGACGTCTTTGACGATTGCGCCCGACAGCTTTCGCGTGTGTCCTGACGACGACGAGACCGTGGGCGCGGAGAAGCGCCGGCCGTCCGCCGGGCGCCCAAAGTCGGGACGCCCGAAGCGCGTCCGCATTACGACGACCATCGAACCGTCCAAGCTCGCGGTCCTTCGCGAGCGCGCGCGACGCGAGAAGAAATCCCTCGGCCAGCTCGCCGACGAGTACGTCGCCGAGTATTTCCGTTCGACGGAAACGCCGCCGGAATGATCAGTTCAGCTTGCCACACGTGCCACGGCGCGCTCAAGCGACGGCTCGCGGTCCCGCCTCTGACGCCGTTGCCCTCGCGGTCGCACGTGCGGCTCTTTGCTTTCTATCATCCAGCGGCGCATGCAGCGCAAAGGAGAAGTAACGATGGGAAACTACAACCGCATAATCCTCGCGGGCAACCTGGTCCGCGATCCCGAGATTCGCTACGTGCAGAGCGGGTCGCCGGTGACGAGGTTTACGATCGCCGTCAATCGCAGAACAAAGCAGGACGACTCCGTCGACTATATCGACGTCGTCGCGTGGGACAAACTTGCCGAGACGAGCAGCACCTACCTTCGAAAAGGAGCATCGGTTCTAGTCGAAGGCCGTTTGACAATCCGTCCATACGAATCAAAGAGCGGCGAGAAGCACAAAGCAGCCGAGGTCGTGATGTCTTCCATGCAAATGCTAAACCGCATCAGCGCGGCTGCTGTCGACGATGGGGGAGAGAACTCAGAAGAAGACGTTCAACGGTTTCTTAAGCTGTAAGTGACCCTAAGCTGTTCTGGCTTCGTAATTCCGTAAGACTTTCCGACGTAGAGCCTCGCTCTTTCGCGCCCGAGGCGCTCGCCGTTGTTTAACGGATCCTAGCCACGCCCGTCGATGCGCGCAAGGACCGGCTTCCGGTCCTCACTGCGCTCCGGTCCACGCCTCTCCGCTGCGCTTCGTCCTTGCGCGCCTCGCCGGTCGCGGCTTTACCGGACCCATCAACGGCGAGCGCCTCGGGCGCGAAAGGAGAATCGACGATGTCTCAACTTTATACGATCAAAGATGAACGGACCGTCTACTGCCGCGCGGCAATGAAGGCCAATGGCGGTGAATGGAATCCGGTGACGCGCGAGTGGATATTCCGCGATGCGAGCGATCACGCGAATGCAACAGCTGAGCTCTACCGCGTGACGCGCCCGACGATCGGGATGCGCGAAGCGCTGCAGGCCATGGTGACCGACGGCACGGGAGCGCTCGCGTGGGGCTTCGATCCCGCGGAGAAGCCGCTAGCGATCGACGAGCTCGACCGTAGCGAGGCCTCCAAGCTTCTTGCTGCTGGCTACGCCGTGCGCCGCGTTCTCGGCGTGCATCCGCTCGACGACGTCGAGAAGCCCAGCGAGGAGCCCGCGACCTTCGATGCCTCGGAGTTCGAAGCACGCGAGCAAGCGCGACGGCGACGCCGCCCCAACGCGGCGTAGCGCCCGCCTCGCAAACCCAAACTTCACGAGAGCTCGCCATAGCGGCGGGCTCTTCGCTTTTCTACACGTTTGGAGATGTTCCGATGATTACGACGTTCCAAGAAATCACAAGCGATGAGGCGGAGCGGCCGCAGCGCGACCGGCTCACCACGCGATCGCTGCGCGACGATGAAATCCGAGCGATCGCTGACATTACCTACCGCGGTGATAATCCGCTGCGGTTCGACTGCGTCAGGCAGGCGGCCCTCATGTTCGAGCGTGCGGGCTACAGCATCAGCCTCTCGCCGGAAATCAGCCCATTGGCAGTTCCGCCGCAGCCGATCGTCGTCGGTAACCTCGTCGTCGACGCGATGCATCGCACCGTCCGCTTCGGCGGCCGCGAACTCGATCTGAAGCCGCGCGAGTTCGGTCTGCTCGAGATCCTCGCGCGCCATCCCGGTCAAGTCTTCTCGCGCGCGCACCTGCTCGACTGCGTCTGGCCGCGCGACTACGACGGCGACGAGCGCACCGTCGACGTCCACATCGCTCGCCTCCGCCGCCGCCTCGGTGCGCGGCTCATCCTGACCGTTCACGGCGCCGGCTACAAGCTGGCCGCGCCCCATGTACTCGCCGCCTAAGACGGCGGTGCGACAAACAGATCCACGCTGCGGCGCTCGATCCTGGGCGCCTCAGCGCCTTTCATTCCCTAACTAACGCCAGAAACAGGAGATCAACCATGCCACGAAACCGCAAATCCAACTCGAACGGCACCGCGCTTGCGACCGTCGAGCCGCCCGCGCTGCCGACGATCAGTCGTTCCGAGGCGAACAAGCTGCTCAAGCAGCGTGCCCAGGATATCTACCACGAGGCGCGAGCGGACCGCGAGGAGCGCATCCGCCAGTTCGAGGCCGAGTACGGTCGCGCCGACCGGATCGACCACACGCTGCTGCGCGACCTCCAGCACCTTCAGACCCGCTTCGCTGCCATCGGCGCGCGTCAGTTCAAGTACGGCGCCGAGAACGAGCCGAAAGTTTCGAAGTTCACGAAGCAGCTCGGCGACATCATCGGCGAGCTGAGCTCGCATCTTGCGACCGAACGCGCCTTGGAGCTCTTCGCACCGGTCGAGGAGCGCGACTACGTCGGAGCCGGCGGGACGATTGGCCGCAAAGGCCTCGACGAGTCGATCCTGGCCGGCTACAACATCGTCGACGATCCGCTCGGCCCGAAGAACGTCACGCCGACGCCGATCGACGAAGACGAGGACGAGGTATGTCTGCACGACGACGTTGAGCCGTACGAGGACGATCCGTCGCGCGGCGCCTGCGCCGAATGCGGCGAGGAGTTCGATCTCGCGGCCGCCGGCAGCACCGAGGATACGTGATAGAGAACAAGGCGGCCTCGGTGCGCGGCCGAGGCCGCCGCCTCATCCGCAGTATCAGCGGGGAGTTCCTCCATGCCGCGCGCGAGCTCGCGATCCGACGCGCCGCGCGCGACGCCCACCGTAGCGACTGCGATAACGACGCGCTGGAATGTAGTATCTGCCGCATGCACGCCGCGCGCATCGCCGAAGCAAAGGCCGCGCTTAGGCGCGACGCACTCCCGTAACGCCTCGATGAGCGGCCGCGTAGCGCGGCCGCTTCACTCGCTCGTCTTGTCGAGTACCTGCGGCGCTTCAGCCTTGCCGAGGAGCTGCGTAAGGCCATCACCGGAGAGCACCAGCCGCGTACCGTCGATATGATAGTCCAACATCGCGCTGCCGAGCTCTTCGGTGATCTTGAGCCTATTCGGGGTGATGACTTGATACTGGCCGGTCGACGTCGTCGGCGAATGCCATCCCGCTGCCGCGAATGTGTCGATTGCGTTGATGGTCACGGTGCTCTTCGGTAGGAACTCGATCGACACGATCGCGGGCTGCTTCGCCACCACGTGATGGTTCGTCCATTTCCCGAGCAGAGCGTCGCCCGATCCATGCCCGCATCCGGCGAGTATCACGAGCGTCGCTCCGACGCAGAAATACCATTGCGGTTTCATGCCCGTTTTGATTCTGGCGCCTGCGCGGCGACAGCACCGCTGTTACGCGCCCGCGGCGCCGTACGTCGCGCGGCGGTTCTTCGGCCCTGATCCTTTACGTCTGACCGTTGTCTGCGCCGGCGCTGCACGGCGATGCGCAGAGCATTGGCCTTGATCGGGTAGCCGCTCTCACTTATCTGTTTGGCGATCTCCGCATATGTGGCCCCGCGCTCTTGCGCTGCTCGAATCTTTCCTTCGATGCGCGAGACCAATACGTCGAGCTCGCGCCGTGATGCCGGCTTAGGTGGCATCGCGTCGAGGGTATCGCCGATCTTTGCGATCAACTCATCCGACAGCATTTGTTGCCTCGTTATTGCTATGGATTTGCATCCATATGAAATGATTGACTTTACTATGGAGCTTGCTATGATTCTAGCATGGCCCTTCAACCGGCGCACCAGGCAGGCAACACGCCACAACGATTTTTCACGACGCAAGCCGGTGGTTGTGGCCACAGCGCCTGCGGCGCCGCGGCCCCAACCAGAGAGAGCGAGGTCGCGTCGCCTTCGGCGCCGCTCAGCTCGCAACAAAGGCTGCCGTCGCGGTCGCTTCGCTCAGCGCGACGGCAGCCTGACGAGTGCGGCCGGTGCGCTTCGCGGCACTCGGGATTGCCTGCTCCGCGTTCGCCTTACCGAACAAGAGGCCGAGCATGTTGCGCGCCGAGCTAAAGCACGAGGGCTGAGCCTTTCAGATTTCGTCCGCCGAGCGGTCCTACGAGGGACTGGCGCCCGATTCTCGACCGGGCGCGGTGTTTTAGCCGCCGAGGACGCCGCGACGATCCGGCAACTCACCGACATTGCGGCGGGCATTCGCAGCTTGACTGCGATCGCGCTCGCGCAGGGAAACATCGACGAGAACGAGCTTCGAGAGTGCCTGGCCGAGGTTTCGTCGACCTTGGCGCGGTTGTCGGTATGATCACCAAGTCCGTCCCGGCGCGCGCCCACACTCGGACCTTTGCCGTCGGCGTCGACTACATCACCGAACACACGCACCAGCGCGCCGTTGCGGCCGCCGGCGTCACCTTCGAGGGCGGCGTCACGTACGCGAGCGCGCCGGAGAAGGCCGCATGGGTTCACCTGCGCGGCGTCACGTCAGTGGAGACGGCGGCGATCGAGATGGAAGCGGTTGCGGTACTCTCGGCGCGCTGCCGCGATCCGGTCTATCACCTGATCATCGCCTACGCGAAACACGAACGCCCAACGCGCGAGCAGGTCGTCAGCGACGCGGAGCGCCTCCTGAAAGCGATCGGAATGGACGACCACCAGTACGTCCTTGCCGCGCATAAAGACACCGATGACTTCCACGCGCACGTAATCGCGAACCGCGTCGGGCCGGATGGCCGCGCCAACGACCTCTGGCGCGAGCGGATCGTCCGTGAGCGCGTCGGCGCGGAGATCGCGGCGGAGCGCGGGTGGGATATCGTTGCAGGGCGCCACAACCGCGACATCGTGCAGCGGATCGAGCGCCTCCACGATCTTCCAGCGGAGCCGGAACGCCGGCTCAGCGACGGCGCGTACCGCCGCCTGCACGAGCGCGGGGAGCCGCCGTGGCAGGACGTCGCACGGCCGTACATTCTCGATGCCGTGGATCGCGCACGAGACTGGAATGACCTGCGCCAGCGCCTTGGCGCGCATGGAGTCGTCCTGAAGCTCGTCCGCCGCGGTGAGCGCGTCCAGGGTCTCGCATTTGCCGAGGGCTTCGATCGCACCGCGCCAGGCTGCGCCGCGTCACGGATTGACGCGCGCTGCGCGATCTCCGCGCTCGAACGCCGCTTCGGTCCGTTCACGCCCTCGCATGAGCCTGCTCCTAGCATTGCCCGCGGTACGCCATGGAACAACACGGTTCGTCCAACGATTCTTGCGGCCGTGGATGCGGCGAACTCCTGGGAAGATCTCCGAAAGCGACTGGATCAGCACGGCATTGTTATCAAGCTCGTCCAACGCGGTGGTCGCGTGCAGGGTCTTGCATTTGCACAGGGCCGTCACCCCGATGCGCCAGGCTGTGGAGCGTCTCGCATCGACCCCCGTTGCAAGAAGGCAGCGCTCGAGCAGCGGTTTGGCCCCTTCTCGCTCGATGAGCAGCAACGGCAAGAGCGCAGCCGTGAAGCAACCGTTAGCGGAGAAACGCGTCAGCGCAATCAGACACTGCGCGATCGTGCGGAGCACGAGGCTGGTAGCGATCCCCGCTGGGCGTTGCATGAGGCCAGTCGCATTGCCGACCACGCTCGCATGCGCTCCGCGTATGCGGCATACCGCGACCGCTTCTTCGCCGAACGCAATCGTGCACTCGAGGCTCGCCGGAATGCAGCGTGGGAGCGCGAGCGCGCGCAGCGCCAGCTCGAAGCGCGGCGCCGGCGGGAGGCACGGCAGATGTTACGTGCCGTGGCGCGTCTGGGCGCGCCTGGTTTCATGGCGC
Organism: Vulcanimicrobiota bacterium; assembly: GCA_963722595.1. Classification (GTDB taxonomy): domain Bacteria; phylum Vulcanimicrobiota; class Vulcanimicrobiia; order Vulcanimicrobiales; family Vulcanimicrobiaceae; genus Cybelea. The sequence continues at coordinate 2,135,964 of CAVRNN010000001.1, forward strand.
GTCAAGTGGCGTATTGGTCGATCGACGCCGTGATCGCACGCCGGAGAGCGCAAGAGTACGATGTTGCGCGCGTTCGCTGGGAGACAACGAAGATCGTATTGGCATCAGAGCGACGGGTATCGCGACAGGAGAAGATCATGGATTATCGCTCATTTGTCACCGAAAAGGCGCGCGTCGGCGACCCCGCCGCGCTACGCGTGCTCGACATGCTAGCGGCGCCGGGTCGCAACCAGGAACGTACCGCGCCAAGCGCCGAGCCGCGTCGAGTGAGCTTCAACGAAGTGCGCGCACGCATTGAGGTTATCCGTGCGGAGGAGGAGGCACGCTATGAGCGCTCGCGCGCGGAGCGCGCGGGCCTGCAACGCGTCGCGCAGCCGGCTGCACTCGACGATGTTCTGGCAGTAGAGCGAAAGCGAATTCAGGAGCAAATCGCCAATGCCACGGAGTTCACCGACGCAGAGCGTGCTCGACTCGCACAACTTGCCCAAGAGAAGCGCTCTTGGAATCCTCTCGCGCGAGCGGTGGCGACGAAAGCTGAGGCAGAACTCCACGATACGCGCCGCTCGCGCTACGATGCGGCAGTCGTCGAAAGCGATGCGCGAATTCGAACGAGCGTGCTGTTCCGCAGATCGCCAAGCGCGTAGCTGCCGAAGAGCGCCGGTACCGGCAATACGCCTCCACGTCACTTGACCTTGAAGGGCAAATGCGTGACGCGCGTACGGCTCTTCGCGAGCGCATACCCCAGGTGGAACACCGTATGCGCGTCCTTGAACGCGCGGGAGTTTCGCAGCTTGAGGAATGCCAACCTCAATGCGAATCTAAAGCAGCTCTCAGCCGCAATCGACCGGCAGTATCGGATACTGCCAGAGGCTATGCGGCGCGATGTCGAGTCCCGCATCCGCAGCGAGCAGCATGACCGCGATCGCTCGCGCGAATCAATATCGATGTGGGGCCGATAGTGCTCGGATTGATCTACCTCGCTTTGACTGCGAAGCCGATCTCGTTACGTAGACTGATCGTGCTCTTTGCCGCCGTACTCGTATGGACAAATTTCGCACTCGTCCTTGCTCACACAACACACGCCCCGCAGCTGGCGCTTCGCACGGCCACTTCGATCACTCTCCTAGTGTGGAGCGCGCCCGTGGCAAGGGCAATTTACGACACGACTCGGTTTCGTAAGCTCCAGCTGGATGCGCTACAGCCGGTCTCTGGTTTCATTCGATGGACGTACGGGCTTTGTTTGGTGGCACTCCCGATGCTATTTGTTTGTATTCTTCTTGGTCCGGGTCACCGGATAAACTTGGCAACGCTTCTGCAGGCCCTTACGCTAGCAATTTTGATCGCTGCTGTACTGCCCGGAGTATTGCTGGGCTGGAGTCGACGCGCCAAGGTTCCGCTCAGGCATCGCGTGCGATGATTGGATTCTGGCCCCCAGAAAATCCGAAGCTATGGTTTCTTTCGTCTCAATACAGCCGGCAGGCGTAGCCATGGATTCTTATCGAGCTCGGCGCTCAACCGTACTTTCTGTAGGTGAAGTTGTTTGAGTCGCAGGAACTTGTGCTCGGGAATGTCGGGCAGCCCGCGGACAGCAAGATAGCCTTCTTCCAGAGCCTTCGCGTCGCGTGGATCGATCGTTTCGCTTTCGAGCAACCGGCGCGTTGCGAACTTCGCGTTCGTGTAGTGCTCGACTGCATGGCGGTGCGCCTTGGAGCGCGAGTCCGGCCGCCACACCATCTGTATCAACACCATGATGAACGCGAAGAGTGCGACCGCGGCGTTAAGGATCTTGAACGCCGACGGCGACATATGGAACGCCGAGGTGATGAAGTCGTCGCTGACAAGCGGGAAGAGCAGCAGCATCGCGGTCGGAATCAGCGCGCCGATCGTCAACCAGTAATTCCAGAAGGCGTAGTGGTCGCGAAGCATGGCATGCGCGCTCGCCTGCAGATTGGCGCGCTCCTGCAGTTTCTTCAGACGTTCACGAATGGTTTCGGTGTCGTCACTCACCGCGAATCGCGCATCCGACGAAAGATTTCCGCCTGCTCGAGGGCGTCGTCAAGCGCATCGTGTGTGTGCCGCTTCGCAGACTTGAACCGGTCCGGGATTCTGCTAGAGCGCGTATCGCTCCATGCGCAGCCGCTGAGCCCCGCGTAGTACGACTTGACATCGAGGGGCGAGACGCCGAACGGATTCGGCGCGTCGCTGTATTTTAGGAAGTACCAGTTCACGAATGCCCAGTCGAATGCTGCGTTGAACCCGACGAAGACGGGGGTGCCGTCACACACGGAGTGCACCCACCCACCGAAGTCGCGCATAACATCGATTGGATCGCGACCGTGTTCCGCGAAGTGCGACAACGGCTTGCCGACAATCTCCATAGCCTGCGGATCGGCGTGCTCGGAAACAGGAACGAGCAGTGCTTCGAAAGTCTTGCCCGTATCGTCTACAAGGCACGCCCCGATCTGGACCATGCTGTGCACGCCGATTATCGGTCCGGACGCTTCGACGTCGACGGAGACGTACGTGTCGTTCATAGCATTGCCGGAGACGGTTTAGTCACGTCTGCTGCCTCGATCACATTGGCCTCCGTAATTGCTCGTTCGGGATACGCGTTTGCTACGATGCGCGGCAAAAGGCGAGTTCTGAAATCGGAATAGGTGTAACCGGGCGTGCCGTTCTGCGGGCCGGTTTGCTCCGCGATTGCACGAATGAACGCGTCGGACAGCTCTAGACCAGCAAGGTCTTGGCTGAGCAGTTGCAGGCGCTCTTCGTCATTTGGTCGCTCGAACGTCTCGTACATCGCGACTCTACGAAGAATCGCCGGGTCGAGCGTGTCGAGGCGATTGGTCGCGAGAAAGACGACAAGCCTGCCGCCGTGGCGACGAAGGTCGTCTACCTTTTGGATGATCGTGTTGACGGCGACTCGGTCTTCAAGATGATTGTGCTCGTCTGAGCGCGCCGTCAGCAGCGAATCTGCTTCGTCGATGAGCAGAAAAACGAGCCGGCTTTTCCCTAGTTGACCGGTGATGTAGTCAAACGCTTCATTTATACGCGTGCTGGCTTCGCCAACTCGGCCGCTGCCGCGAACGCGCGTGCTCAACGCGAAGAACTGGCCTTCACGTTTCAGCGCCTTGCACATCCTGCTCGCCGAACATCTCGCGAACACCGTCTTTCCCGTCCCGACGTCGCCGGCCAGAACAAACAGAGGGTACTGGCCGCCTACGAGATCGAAGATCGGCGGCATCTTCCCTTTGTATTTTTCTGAGGCCCAGCGTCGGAGCCCGTCCGGATCGGAGAGCAATTTGAGGTGCTTCTCGACGCGCGTGTATCGCGGCTCGAAACCTAGTAACGTTGCCGCCTCGTTGTCGAAGGCTTCGTCGGGAAGGTCGACGGCGAGCTTCGAAGGCGCCGGTGCACTCACTCGTACACCGACTTTTTACGCCGTAGCCGTTGCTCGAATATGTTCGTTCGACTGCGGATCTGCAGATGGTCGACCGATAAGTCGTCGGTTGTCGGACGGCCAGACCGATTGAGCCCTTTCCGAAACGTCGCCTGCTTGCTCCGCGGTCAAAAGGCTGTCCAGTTTGTCCGAGTAGTTGAGCGTGATTGCCATCCGGGTCGCTGCAACATTCGAGAGGTTCCCACCCGCGTGATCACTTGACCACCCGCGACGCGTCTTCGTTCACCTTATAGTCTGCACACGCTGGGCGTTCTTGCCGCTCGCACCTACAAGGCGAATTTGGACGCGCTCCATGATAGCCTTTCTCGGCAAATCGTATGATGTCGCCCATGACCAATCGGCATTGACCTGCGTTCGACAATCCCGTGTGTTGCGCAATCATTCGCATATCGGCATGAATCTGGTCCATCACCTTACGCACGTCGACGACCGTGTATGAGTTGCTAACTGAATAGGTATGATGAACTGCTCATTATTCGTACGAAGAAATCCTTGCCGAAGATGGTGGACAGGTTCTCGATCGTCTCGCCCTTCGTCCGGTAGGTGCGCGACTCGTGGTGCCGTTCCCAAGCCGTCTCCGCCATGGTCTGAATCGACTTCAATTCCTCGCCGGAGATGCGGCTCGCGACGTTGTTGCTTGGGTTGACGGGATCGACGACGACGGCGGCGTGCGTTCCGCTGACCGCGTCGCCTTGGCCTCCCTGCGTCGCGGAGAACGCCACGCGCTGCGAACCGAGCTTAGACGCCACGAACAACCAGAAGCGCGAAAGCCCGTCGCTGATGCTTGTCGGTACGCCCTGCGTTGCTTGGAGATAGCAGACGATCAGCTCGATCGTGAACGACCGGAGTTCGTCGAGCTCGTGGGTGTTGCGCCAGCGCTTGAGCAGACGCACGACCGCCGTCCAGTTCACATACGGGTCCTTATAGGATCGGATGAACTCGAGTTGGCCCGTGATGCTCGTCTTCAGGAGCGCCTTGCCTTGCGACGACGGTTGCCAGCCGTAGTCGCCGACGCCTTCGATCGGGATGACCGGCACGAGGTCGACCAGAAGCCCGCTGTCGAGAAACTCGATGCCGAGCGTACGCGGCTGGATAGCGAAGTCGTCGGGGCTTTTGGTCGGGTATGCCTTGACGAGCATCTGCTTCAAGAGGGTGTGGAGGCGGTCGAGCACGTCGCCGTCGAGGTCGAGTTCGATGAATACGCCGACGTCGGCATCCGGGTTGAATCCGTACTTCGGCTTTAATACCGTGCCTTTGCGCATCGATCCGGTCTTGAGGAACTTGCGGATCTTGAGGTCGGGCACGTCTGCGGCGGCCTTCCGGAGGCGTTCGATTAGCGTATCGACCTGCGTGAGGTATTCGGAACGCTTGCCACTCGGCAACTTGAGTTGGTTCGACACGAATTGCTGGTAATGGGCATCCGTGAGCTCCACCGTCGACAACTCCTCTAAAAATCGGGATACGGCTGCAAGGGTTCACCCCGACCATGTGCGGTGACGTGTTCCTAAGACGCCCTCACTCCGTACTCCGACCCTATCGCAGCCCGGGATAGTTTGTCAAGCCAACATTATGTCTTTACTATGGTATTGCACGGCAAACTAGTGTTTGTACCACTTGCGCGCCGGCCTGGTTGGTGTTATGCTCCGACATAATGGCCGACGCACGGGGACTCGACGGAATCTACAGAGTCGTCGGAAGACGCTTTCGCGAGGTTCGAACGTCGAAGGGGATCACCCAGGCCCATGTCGCGACGGAAACGGGACTAAGTCGCCAGTCTGTCGCCAATATCGAACTCGGTCGCCAGCGATTCATGCTACACACGCTGTTTGACGTGGCGAGAGCGCTAAGCGTCAACGTATCCGAGCTTTTGCCGCCTCTTGAGCGACCAACTGTGAGGATCAACTTAGACCGCGAGGAACTCCGTCCTGCGGCACGGCGCTTTGCGCGTTCAATACTCCAACCGGAGGAAAGTAAGCCATGAGCACCCGTCACGACCCAAATCCGCAGAACTGTCGAGCAACTTCTAACTGACGCAAAGGTGAAATCGCCGCCGGTCCCTGTTGACGATCTAATTCGCGCTCAGGGCATTGAAATTGCGCGAAACAGATTCGACGACGAAACGTCGGGGCTAATTTATGTTGACGCCGGAAACGAGCCACGCGGTCGTTGGCCTAAACATAAGCCATAGTAAGACTCGCCAGCGGTTCACACTCGCTCACGAGCTGGGCCATTTTCTGTTGCATAAGCGCAGTAGTGGTGGCCTCCACGTCGATGACAGCGACTTTTTTATTAAGTTCCGCGACCATCATTCTTCGGACGGATCAGACCGCGAAGAACGTGAAGCAAATTCGTTTGCGGCCGAGTTACTAATGCCTAGCAGTTTATTGGAACGAGACGTTAAGAAGTTGCCAGAAGGCCTAAGCCTCTCCGACGAGACGACGGTTCGCAAGCTGGCAAGTCGATATGGAGTAAGTCTTCAGGCTTTGACTTTCCGGCTAGTGAATCTCGGCTTGATCAATCCGGCAATGCTTGGGTGACGCCCTTTCCCAATAACTTGACAAAGAGGACAACTCACGTGTTGAGGATCGCAAGTCAACCGCTTACTGCTAGCGCCGCCTGAAACTTCATGAGATGGCAGACAGCGATGCTACTGAATTCTAGCCGCATTTGCGTTGGGCAAACCCTCGTTGGGCCGCTATTTAACGAGCCCATGCGCGTCGAGAGCGTGCAGGAGAACCCTGGTAACTGGGTCGTTGGCCTTGTCGGGTCGCAATCAGAGCGATTTCGACGAGTGACCCTAACGCGTGAGGATCTCGCGCAGTTAACGATCGTTGAGGCGGCTCATTCCTTCGACGGCGACGGCCGGCTACTGCGACTGGGCCTTCAGGCCTATGCCCTCGGTATCGCCTACGAGTTCGATCCGTACTTCGCGCTCTCAATTTCTCGCGTTGATCCGCTACCGCATCAACTTGAGGCGGTCTACGACTACCTACTAAAGGCCGCCCGCGTGCGCTTTCTGCTCGCTGACGATGCCGGCGCCGGCAAAACGATTATGGCGGGGTTACTTGTCCGCGAGCTAGAGCTGCGAGGCCTAGCCGAGCGCATCCTCGTAGTGTGTCCCTCGAACCTTGCATTCCAATGGCAGCGCGAACTTAAAGAGAAAGTTTGACGCGAAGTTCGTCGTCGTCAAGGGCCAGGATATCCGCGATCAATTCGGCTTAAACCAATGGTTGGAACGCGATCGAGTAATCACATCGCTAGACCTGGCAAAGCGCGAAGATATTCTGCCGGGATTGAAGCAGGTCCATTGGGACCTAATCATCATCGACGAAGCCCATCGCATGTCTGCGATCGACGAGTCGCATAAGAGCATGCGGTATAAGCTTGGCGAGCTGTTGCGCGATAGCTGCGATCATCTGCTCCTTCTGACGGCAACGCCGCATAAGGGCGATCCCGCGAACTTCAGCCTGTTTCTGCAACTGCTTGATGCCGACGCTTACGCCGACGTCAGTTCGATTCGCGAGGCTATGGATCGCCGCAAGGCGCCATTCTACCTGCGGCGGACGAAAGAGGCGATGGTATATTTCCCTGAGCTGCGTGAAGACGGCACGTGGGCTGCCAGTAAGATATTCACAAAGCGCATACCGCACACGGTAGACTTCCAAATCGATGGCGCCGGAGTTCGAACTCTATCGCGACGTCACGCGCTTCGTTAAACGCGAGAGCGCCCGCGCGGCTGCCGAAGGCGAAGATCCGCGAGCTCGCGCGATCGGTTTCCTGATGTCCCTTTATCAGCGCCGTCTCGCCTCCAGCACTTATGCGATGCGGCACTCGCTTGAAAACGGGCACGGCGCCTCGAAGAAGGACTGAAACGCGCGCAAGAGATGTCGCTGCTTGGCGCCGTTGCAACTTCCTGATCCCGAGGAGATCGAGGAGATGGAGGAGAGCGAGCGCGAGCGCCTTGAGGCGATGGTCGAGGCCGTGACGCTGACCAGAAATGCCGATCAGGTTCGCGCGGAGGTCCAAGAACTTCGACGGCTCGCCGAGCAAGCTCACGCCGTTGAAGAATCTGGCAGCGAAGTCAAGCTCTCGAAACTAAAGGAGCTACTGGAGAAGCAAGGGTTCTTCGACAACCCGGACCAGCGGCTGCTCATCTTTACGGAGTTTAAGGACACTCTCGAATACCTTGTGGAGCGGTTGCGCTCCTGGGGGTTTCGCGTCGGTTTCATTCATGGCGGGATGAGGCCGGGATCGCGCGATGAGGCCGGGACTCGACTTTTTGCAGAGCAGCAATTCCGTGAGGGGCAGATTCAGATCTTGGTTGCGACTGAGGCTGCGGGCGAAGGCATCAACCTTCAGGTTTGCAACATCATGTTTAACTACGATATTCCTTGGAATCCTAATCGCCTTGAGCAAAGAATGGGCCGAATCCACCGCTACGGTCAGCGCAAGGATTGTCTAATCTTCAACTTCGTTGCGACAAACACGATCGAGGGTCGCGTTTTGCAACGACTCTTAGAAAAGCTGCAAGAGATTCGCGACGCGCTCGACGACGACGCCGTCTTCAATGTCGTTGGAGAGATATTGCCGGCAGCGCATGTCGAGCGAGTCTTGCGTGACTACTACTCGGGACGACTTGGTGATGCGGATCTGGAGGAGCGTCTACTTCGTGACGTGGATGAAAAGCAGTTTCGCGCAATCTGCCAGAACGCACTCGAAGGGACTCGCGACAAAGAGGCTAAATCTCGAAATGCTTATCGAGCGACGGGCACGCGCGCAGGAACGACGCGTAGTCCCGGAAACAATCGCGCGCTTCTTGCAGGAAGCGGCCGAAACAGTGCCGCTGACGCTCAAGACGGTTCCGAGCCTACCGCACACGTTTGAACCCTCTCGCGTTCCGCCCGTATTGCGTCGATACGAAAGAGGAGCCGGACTGGAAGCTTCCGGCGTTGATCGGATCGTTATCCGCGGTCTTCAACTGATCGCGACGTTGCCGAAACGCATAATCTCGAATGGGTTACTCCGGGGCATCCCCTATTTGAAGCGGTTCGCCGCCACACGCGCGCCGAAGCTCGTGCAGCGCTCGCTGCCGGCGCGGCATTTTACTCCCTCCAACATGAACTGCCCGCGCGCGTTGACTTCTATCGCGCGCGCGTCGTAGACGGACTCGGGCATGTCATACATGAGCGCCTCTTTGCCGTAGAGACATCCGATGACGGCGAAATGCGGCTTCGCGAGCCCAGTATCTTGGGTGACTTCACCGTTGCTGCGCCGCCGTCCGAACTTCCCGTCGGTAGCCACTATCCCGGAACCTACTGTTTGGCTGCACGAGCATGCACTGGTGCCGTTCGTGGACGAAATCCGTGGAGAGCGTATCAGTGAGATCGAGCGTGTGGCCGAGCATGTTGACCTTTCATTGACGGAGCTCTACAACGCGCGGATGAGGAGATCGGTCGAGCCGCGGCAGAGGTTGAACGACAAGTGGCCGGTGCCGAGGGACGACTCGCGCAAGCAGAGGCACGTCACGCGGAATTACTGGTGCGACGCGATCGGCGCCGAGCCGACCTTGAACGCCAACGATCCTTGACGTTACAGCAAGTCGAGCGAATCACGAGCGTTCTTGTGCTTCCACACCCGGAGCGCGGTGCGTCAGACATTCGGCGTCTTCGCCCCAATCCCGAGACCGAAGCCGCCGCAATGCGCGTCGTAATGGAACACGAACGAGCCAAGGGCTGTCAAGTCACCGATGTTTCGGAAAAGAACCTTGGCTACGACGTGACGAGCCTCGATCTTGCCTCCGGCGAACTACGGTTAATCGAAGTGAAGGGTCTGGGCGCGACGACCGGCACGGTGCTACTGACGCCGAACGAGCGTCGCGTCGCGGAGGATAGGCGAGACTGCTACTGGTTGTACGTTGTCACGCATTGTAGCAGCGGCCGTCCCGAACTGCGACAACCCATACGCGATCCTGCGCGTCTTCCTTGGTACGAAGTGACTAAGGTTGCGCATTATTACCTTGATGTCGATACGATGACGGCGGAAACCTCGACAATGATCCCGAAGGACTGCAAGACGACTTGCCGAGGTTGATTTCCCGTTGTCGGCGGTCAACGCAGCTTGCGTCGAAGAAAACAACAGGAAGAGCAGGATCGACAGCGGTCACATCTCCCTGCTTCATAGTTGGTGGGCGCGTCGGCCACTGTCTTCTTGCCGTGCCCTGCTTCTTTCGATGCTGTTGCCCGATCCCGCCGACACGCTATGCTCCGAGACGTTCAAAGATGTAGCGCGCCGGGAGCTAGGGGCGTTTGTTCCGATAGGCCCCGAGGATATAGATCTGCGGCACGGACTACTGGACTTTGTCAGGCAATTTGCGGGATGGAACTTCCCGGATATTGGCAGGTACGCCGCGGCTGCACGGAGGCTCGTTATTCAGGCTTACGGGGGAACCGCGCCGCAAGTTCTCGACGTGTTTGCTGGTGGTGGGTCTATCCCCGTTGAAGCTCTGCGACTCGGTTGCGACGTTGCGGCGGTCGAACTCAACCCCGTCGCCTGGACCCTCCTGAAGATCATGCTGGAATGGTGCGGCCGAGATGGATCCAAACTGGCAGAGCAGTTCGAGACCTGGTCAAGGTGGGTGCTCGACGAGACCTCACGCCGGCTTTCGGAACACTATCCGGCAGATAAAGATCGGCGAAAACCGTTGGCTTATCTCTGGGCCCGAACGGTTCGCTGTGAAGCACCGAAGTGCGGAGCCGTGATTCCCCTTGTACGCAGCCTGACCTTGTCAAACTCTCCGAAGCGTAAGCGGGCTATCCGGTTCAAGTATGCGGGCAAGACCGACGAGCCCATCGTTGAAATCTTCACACCGAAGTCGGAAGCGGAAGTCGCGCCCGGCACGACCGCCGGATTTAAAGCAATCTGCCCTAAGTGCGGCGCGCCGATGACCCGCCAGCGCGTCCAGGCGCAGTTGCGTGAGCGACACGGTGGCGCCGCTAGCGCACTGCTGCTTGCCGTAGCCCGCGTGGGTTCAACGGGTCGGGGAAAAGACTATCACGCCCCCACTGAAACGGATCTTCAGGCGATTCGCCTAGCTGCCCAACTTGCGAGCAAGGCTCCGATAGAAATGCCCCCGTTTCCACTGAACGACACCAGAGCGTTCCCCCCGGGGCCATACGGCATGTCAAGTTGGGCTGATACGTTAACGCCGCGGCAGCATCTTCAGCGCGCCGTCATTCATGGAGTCATCGAGGATGCCCTTACAAAAGCTAGGGAGGAGACCGGTGACGAGCAGCTGACCAATGCGCTTGCGGCCTGTCTATATGCTGCGTGCTCGGACAACGCTCAATATCACACCTCCTTATGCGTATGGCTGTCTGAAGGTGTTAAGTCGGTCTTTATACAGGGCAGTGGCGTTCCGATGCGAGCTGATTTCGTTGAAGGGAATCCACTAAGCTCGAATTGCGATGGTCTCGAATACTCCGTACGTAGTGTGCGAAGCGCGCTGCGTTACCTTGCAGCCGCCAATCTGCCATCGTCCTCGCCGATTCTCGGCAATGCCTTGGACCCGATTTTACCCGATGAGTCCGTCGATGTCGTCTTTACTGATCCGCCCTACGCTAATCAGATCCCGTACGCGCACCTCGCCGATTTCTTCTACGGCTGGTTGCGCCTTGGCTTACGCGATAGGCTACCCGAAGCGTTCGCCGCGATGGAAACAGAAAAAGCCCGCGAGATTACTGAGAATCGTGCGGTTCAAAACGGCGGACTTCACGACCGTAAGTGGTATGAGCGACACATGCGAGATGCATTCACGCGCCTGAAGGACGCGGCCCGAGACGATGGAATCGCTGGCGTTATCTTTGCACATAAAGACACGGATCGATGGGAGTCGCTCGTATCGGCGCTAATCGAGGCGGGCTGGCGAGTTACTGGTTCGTGGCCTATTGCAACCGAGCGCCAACAGCGCATGCGTGGACAAGGATACGCGGCTCTTGAGACGAGCGTTCATCTTATCTGCCGGCCAAGGCGCGAGAAAGCGGTTGGCGATTGGGCGCAGATTCTCGGGGAACTCCCCGGACGTGTTGCAGAATGCATGCAGCGATTCCATGCCGAGCACATTCGGGGGGCGGACCTTGTCTTTGCATGCATCGGGCCCGCGCTAGAACTCTATTCGCGCCACTCAAGAGTGGAGGCAGCGGATGGGCGCGAGATATTGCTTTCCGAATACTTTGAACGAGTCTGGGAAGTCGTGAGCCGTACAGCTTTGCAGCGCGTCCTCCACGAAACATCGGCGGCAACTGCGCTCGAAGAGGATGCGCGCCTCACGGCGCTCTTCCTGTGGACACTCCAGGGCTCAAACGGCGCGAGCACCGATTCGTCTGGCGGGGCAGTGCCCATTAGCGACGATGTCGCAGAGAGCGAGGAGTCCGCTGTTCCCCGCAACGGTCCCAAAGGTGCCACTCTTCGCTTCGACGTTGTCCGTCGCTTTGCGCAGCCACTTGGAATCGATCTGGGGCGTTGGGAACGCAGGATCATCGAGACGCAAAAGGACGTGGTGCGCTTACTGCCGGTCGCTGAACGATCAAAGCAGCTCTTCGGTTCCGATGGTCCGGAAATAACCGCGCGAAAAGGGCGCGATGATGAATCGACACAAGGGATGCTGTTCCCAGAGTTAGATGTGGCGCATAGCCGGCGCCGCCTAGGCTTAGGGGTTCACGGGATCTTATCGGCGGGAAATGCTTCTCCTGATCGCGAGGCAACGTCACTCGATAGGGTTCATGCGGCTATGCTGCTCCAATCAGCCGGACGCACGAACGAGCTTAGAGCCTTTCTTAAAGCGGAGCAAGAACGTGGGTCGGATTTCCTTCGCCTTGCAAACGCTTTGTCTGCACTCTATCCGAAGGGTAGCGAAGAGAAGCGGCTCCTGGATGCCATGCTTCTGGCTGTCCCAAGATAGTTGGACGAATCGAGGCAGCAATGGCGTCGCGCGTAGTATGGCAAATCTCGGCGGGTCCGCCATCGCGATCGTATGCGAACGTGTTCCTTGCCTGCGGCGTGGCGCTGATTGGACCAGGCGACTCTGGCCCCTGGGAGAGCTCACGAGACGATAGCGACTTTGGGAGTGTCCTCGTTCGACGGTTTGCGAGCGAGGTAACCCCAGGAGATATCGTACTATTGCGAACAGGAACTGCGACAGTAGCAGCGGTCGGCCTCGTGGCTAGCTCTTATGAATACATCGACGCATTCGATGATTTAAATGGCGTCGATGCACAGCACGCTCGACGCGTCCGTTGGTATGCGCTACCAACTCTGCATTCGTTCTCGGGTCCCGTGTTCGGCGCTAGCCCACCTCGTTTCTCTCGCGTTTGGAATGAAGAGGCCCTCGATTTTGCCGAACGCTTCTTGAATTCGGAACCGACACATTGGCAGACTGCGGCGCTCCCTCAGCTTCCAAAAGAAGACCCGCCCCTCGATCAGTTGCCGAAAAGCCTGGACGCCATCGTTGCGCGTGTAGCGGATCTCGTGCCGTTGTTTCAAGACGGCAACGCTTTCGGGGAACCTCCGGCCGAAGACGAGCTGATCGCCCACCTAGTTGTTCCATTTTTCCATGCGCTCGGATGGCCGCCCGAGCGCATCGCCGTCAAATGGAAGTGGATAGACGTTGCTGTATTCTCCGCGCTTCCGAGGACGCCCGAAAACTGCCTGTTCGTGGTCGAGACCAAGCGCCTTGGTGCCGGGGTTGAGGGCGCTCTTGACCAGGCTAGGGGCTATGCTACCGCACTTGGCGTGCCAAGGAACGTCATCGTTACTGATGGCGCTCGCTATCGTATGTACGATGGATCCCGATCATACGAGCCGGCTGGCTATGCAAACCTGATGCGCCTGAAACGTCCAGCGGCCGACCTCTTTGCTAAGCTTCAGCGACCCTAGGAGAATCGAGATGGAACCGTGGTACCGAGTCGTCACTCTTCGCAAAGAAGTTCGGGAGGGTCGGTCTTTTAACCCTGATGAGTTTGCGATTCAACTCGAACAGGTGGTCGCTGGAACTGCGCCCATTGACTATCGCGACCCCGAGCAATTCTTTGCGCGCACTTTTTTCACACGTGCGCTACGCGAGCATTGCGCAATGGTGTTACGGCGTCTTAGTGGAAAGACGGACAATGCTGCGGCTGTGCTGACGCTCATCACCCAGTTCGGCGGCGGCAAGACGCACACGCTTACGGCATTGTATCATCTCGCGAAGAATGGAGATGCCGTTGCGCGATGCCCCGGTGTGCCAGAACTGTTAAGAGAAGCAGGCATTCCGACCGTGCCCAAGGCGCGCGTTGCTGTTTTTGTTGGTAATGCGTGGGATCCGCGAGAGGGCCATGAGACGCCATGGATCGATATCGCACGACAGCTCGCGGGAGAAAAGGGCGTCTCCGAGCTAGGGCCAGCCGCCAAAACAACGCCGCCTGGCACGGACGCTCTGGCACGCTTGTTTGCCGCCGCGAACGCTCCAGTTCTCTTGCTCTTCGATGAGGTGTTAAACTTCGTAAATCGTCACCGTTCGATGGCCGATGCGTTCCATGCATTTATCGATAATCTAGTCCGCGCGATGACCGGCATTCCCAACGGAGTGGCAATGATTAGTTTGCCACGCAGCCAGGTCGAAATGACCGAGTGGGATCAGCAGTGGCAAGAGAAGATCACCAAGGTCGTGCGGCGGGTAGCCAAAGATTTAATCGCAAATGATGAGGCTGAAATCAGCGAGGTTGTGCGGAGGCGACTCTTTGACGATGTCGGCACTGATAAGTTACGTAGGAATGTAGCCCGCGCTTTTGGCGATTGGTGTTTCGAGCGGCGAGCTCAGTTACCGCCAGAATGGACAGCGGTAGACACGGCGGCTACTGAAGCGAAAGCCCGTGAGTTCTTGCAAAACAGATTTGCGGCGTGCTATCCGTTCCATCCAGGTACGTTATCGGTGTTCCAGCGTAAGTGGCAGGCTTTGCCACAGTATCAACAAACTCGCGGAACGTTGGCAATGCTTGCGCAGTGGATTTCAATTGCTGCACAAGAGTCCTTTCGGAAGGCGCGCACGGAGCCACTAATTACCCTTGGCTCCGCGCCTCTTGATGATCCAAACTTCCGCAGCGTCGTTCTCGGACAACTTGGTGAATCGCGCCTGATCGCGGCGATAGAAACAGACATCGCCGGAGAACATTCGCACGCTAGGGCTCTCGACGTCGATACGAAGGGGCCGCTTCGGGACATACATCGCCGCGTTGGTGCCACAATTTTATTTGAATCCTCCGGGGGGCAAACCGACAAAGTTGCCCACCTTCCGGAATTGCGCTTTGACCTCGGCGAGCCGGAACTAGATACGACGTCAATCGACAACGCAGCGATCTCCCTTGAAGACCGTGGGTATTTTATCCGCAAAGTCGGATCCGATGGGTTTCGAATTGGTTACCAACCGACTGTTAAAAAGGTCGTCAATGATCGACGGGCATCGCTGGATGACGAAACTGAAGTGAAACCGGAACTTCGAAGAGCAGTTTCGACAGAATTTCAGCGCGGCGCGTCAATCAAGGTAGAGCCCTTCCCGGCAGATGGAGCAGCTGTTCCAGACACGCCGCGACTGACGCTGGTCGTGGCTGACCCAGATGCCGAATGGACCGATGCCGGCCCAATTCGCATGGAGATTAGCGAATGGATGCGAACGCGAGGTGGCTCACCGCGCCTTTATCCCGCCGCTCTCGTGTGGTGCGTGAAAAAGCCAGGTCGAGAGCTGCGCGATCGTGTCGAACTCCTTCTCGCATGGCGGCGTGTCGCACAAGAGGTTAGAGGCGGTACACTTGGGGGCGAATTTGACCGGAACGACCGGGTTGAGCTTGAGGCCAACGTTAAGTTAGCGGAGGATGCCGTCAAGGATGAAGTGTGGGGCGACTATCGTTTTGCAATCGTTGCTGATGCTCATGGGAAGGACGGTTTGAGAATCATCGACCTCGGCGCGGGACATTCGTCCAGCGGCGAAACGCTTTGCGGACGTGTTCTAGCTGCCCTGACGTCGGAAGCGCTGCTCAATCAAAGTGTTGGTGCTAGCTACATCGAGCGAAACTGGCCACCAGCCCTTCGGGAAGCTGGTGCGTGGCCACTCGCAAGCGTACGTCAGAGTTTCCTCAATGGCTCTCTCACCCGGCTGCTTGATCCCGATTCGGTCCTTAGGAACAAGATCCCAGAGTTTGTCGATCGCGGGGAGTTCGGATTTGCGTCGGGTCAACTTCCGGACGGAACCTATCAACATCTTTGGTTTCGGGAACTACTGCCACCCGACGAGATTGCATTTGAAGACGATGTTTTCTTGATCCGAAAGGAAAGAGCGGAGGCGCTTAAGAGCGCGCTGCCCACTCCAGCGGGCGATCCGAAGGCACCAGCGCCTGAGGAACCGCCGATTCCGACTCCGCCCGAGCCTCGAGAAGCAGAGGAACCCGGGACGGCGGCGGCAGTTCGGACGGTACGTCTTGTGGGCACGATTCCGCCCGAAGTATGGAATCGTTTAGGGACGCGCATTCTACCGAAGCTGCGATCGGGCTCCGAGCTGTCGATAGGGCTTGAGTTTGTCGTCACTGTGCCCGAAGAGTCTGCGCGACGCCTAGTAACAGAGCTTCAGCAGGCACTTGAGGAACTCGGTCTCGCAGATGCGGTTCGCATCGAATAGTACGCCCTAGTTGAGCAAAATGCCGCCAGCGCGAAGCTAAGGCGATACCTCACGCGGCAGCACATCTTACTATAGTAGGCGGCCCTCTACTTCGGCGCCGCCGACGAGGCTACCACCGGCACCGCTCCGCGTAAACGCTTCCCTTCGGCTCGCTACGCTCGGCGTTGACGCGGAGCCCCTGCGCCGGCGGTTCCTGCGCCGTGCGGCAGCTCCGTGTCGCGCCACCTACTGATTCAACGTCGACGGCCGGCCGTCTTGACGGCGGACGATGCAGCAGCGATAATTGGCGTGTAAGCGCACACGTAACTTTCACCCGCATAATAATGCGGGTGAAAAGCCTCTGAGGCACGATTGTCCTCGAGGCTTTTTCTTTTTATACTCATGCTTCTGTTTGAAAGCTGATGAAGTCATCTAATTCATACCTGTACACTCTACCGCGACGCGAGCGGGATCCGATGGGCATCATCTTCCCGTCGATCGGGCTGCTCATTTGGCTTGGGGCCGCATCCTGCTGGGTCGCGACGCAAGACGTCGCGCGAACGTTCGGTTATCAACCCTCGCTCGGCCGGCCGCTCTTCGAGCACATCTACTCGCCGTTCGAGCTGCTCGCATGGGCGATCAAGTACGATCATCCCGCGCGTTTTGGGATTGGGATCCATCAGGTGTTCGTTCATGCGTATGAGATCGTGTTGCTCGGCAATGCCCTCGGCGTCGCTGGGGCCGCTGCACTGGCTGTGCGGCGCGTTCGACGGCTCCAACGCCGCACTGATCTCCATGGTTCGGCTCACTGGGCGTCACCGGACGAAGTTCGAGCTACCGGTCTTATCGGCTGCGATCGGGGCGTCTACGTTGGCGCGTGGCGTGACCCGGCATCGAAGCGGACGAAGTACCTGCGCGACGCGAGCCCGACGCATTGCCTCGCCTTCATGCCCACGGGGTCGGGCAAGACCGTCGGCTTGGTCATCCCGACGCTCCTCTCGTGGGAACGCTCCGCCGTCGTTCATGACCTTAAAGGCGAGATCTGGGCCAAGACGGCCGGATGGCGCGCTGCCAGCATGGACGGT
>CAVRNN010000002.1:0-4214 GCA_963722595.1 Vulcanimicrobiota bacterium
CTGTCATCCTGAGCGGAGCGACACTGAGCTTGTCGAAGTAGAGTCGAAGGAAGAACCAGGCCGTCCACTCTGAGCCTCCCAGGGAAGCGAGGCTGAAATCAAAAAATTTGAGTCCGTGGTGATTGAGACCGCGGCGGTTTTCCCATGATCGTACGGCCGATCGTCTGTCGTTCGTTTATCGGGCGGCGCGAAGAGCTGGCGTACCTGCGGGAACGTCGCTTGGCGGCCGGCGCGTCTCATGGCGGCCTGGTCACGATCGCGGGCGAAGCCGGCGTCGGAAAGTCGCGGCTGATCGCGGAGTTCTGCGACTCGCTCGCCTACTTGCGCTGGCGCGTCCTCTACGGACAGTGCACGAACTCGGAGCACCGCCCATACGGACCCGTGCTCGACGCGCTTGCGGGAATCGACGCGACTCAACGGCGGCTCGAGCCCGCCGATTCGCGTGAAGAGCAGCTCGGCGCTATTGCGGAGCGTTTCGCAGCCATCGCACGGCGCAATGCAACCGTACTCGTCATAGAAGACCTGCACTTCGCCGACACCGCGACGCTCGATCTGCTCGCGTTTCTGACTCCGCGTCTTTCGCGAATGCGCGCGCTCGTCGTTACCTCGTGTCGTCCCAGCGCGCAGTTCGCCGGAAACGCGCAGAGCGCGCGTATCGATCTTGCGCCGCTCGAAGGTACTGAGTTGCAAGCATTCATCGATGCGGCGCTGGAGGGCGCCGAGCTTCCCGACGCCGCTCGCCGTTCGATCGCGCTGGCGGGCGAAGGCAATCCGTTCTTCACCGAGGAGCTGCTCAAGAGCGCGGTCTATCCCGCTCGTGGGGGCGTTCGCGAGTCGCGCCGTCTACCACAAAATCTGCGCACGATGCTGGTCGAGCGCATCGCGCCACTCGACGACGAGACGCGCCGCGTGGTGACGTCGGCGGCGGTTATCGGGCGCACGTTCAATCTCGAGCTGCTTTCGCTGGTGGTCGGTAGGGCACCGGAGTCTCTCGTCCCGGCGTTACGCAGGGCTCGCGACCTCCAGATCGTCGAGGAGCTCGGGCCGCTCGCATTTCGTTTCCGGCACGGTCTCACGCGTCAAGCGATCTACGACGAGTTTCTCGGTGCGGAGACGCGGCCGCTCCATCGCACCATCGCCGTGGCGCTCGAGAACCTGCCAGAATCGCAACGAACCATCGAAGCGCTGGCGTACCACTGGTGGGCGGCGGGCGACGACGAACGCTCGGCGCAGCATAACGAGGCCGCCGGTGATGCCGCTGGGCGCCTCCACGCGCACGAGGATGCCATCGCATTCTTCGAACGCGCGCTCGAATCGGCGACGCTCGAGCCGAGCGCGCGCGCCTCGCTTCTGCAAAAGGTCGCCGAACGGCGACTCGCGCTCGGCTCCTCGGAAGAGGGATGGGCCTTGTACAACGAAGCCGCCGAGATCTTCGCCCAGGCGAAGGCCCACGATCGCGAGGCGCGTTGCCGCGCGAACGCCGCGGTCATCGCTTACAATCTCGGAAGGCCGGCACCGACCGCACCGCTCGAAGCGATGCTCGAGCGGCTGACGCCCGGCCAATACGCGGCTAGCAGCAGCGTGAACTTGGCGATTGCGTGGCTGCTCGCAACCTTTGGTTTCCCCACGCGCGCCGCCGCGCATCTGGCACGCGTCGAAGAGCGCACGTTGCGCGAAGCGCCGGCGATGGGTGCGCCCTTTCACCGCGTCGCTGCGTGGATTGCGATGACGGTTGGTGATCTCGATACCTTCCGCAGCGAGTTTGCGGCTTGGGTCGAAAACACTCACGCCGTCGGAGGTGTGGGCGTGCGAACGCAGTCGCCCGCGCACAACATGGGCGCGATGTGCTACACCTTCTTCGGCTGCCACGAGGAATCGCACGCCGAGCTCGGGCGGGCGATCTCGATCGCGCGCGCCGCGCAAAGCCCGCTCTTGGAGCAGGCCTGCAATGCCTTCGGTGCCATGTCGTATCTGATTCGCGGGGACCTGCGGGCTGCGCGCGCGGCCGTGGAAGCCGTGCCGCCGGCATCGGAGGATCACAGCGTGTTGATCATGGCGACCGCGTGGGGAATGGTCGTCGCATCACACCTGGGTGACGATGCGATGATCGACAAATGGTTCGGCGCGTTCGAGGCTGCCGCCGACCGCAGGCTAGGAATCGATTACGGCGCGGGAGCTGCCGAAATCATGGTGCGGCGCGGACGCCCGCGCGATGCGGCCGAACTGCTGCACCGTGTGCTTCCTCAGTGCGAACTGATTCGCGGCAGCGTGCTGACGTTGCTAGCAGTCGGGCGGTATGGCGATGCTGAAGACCGCGAATACGCGCGGAGTCACCTCGCGCGCGCCGCCGGCGGCCCGGCCGATTCGCTCGAGCGCGCCGCCCTGCCGCTCTTCGATGCGTACTCTCTGCAGCGCGAGCGGCAGGCTGAGGAGGCCAAGGCACTTGCGATGGACAGCGCGTCGCGCTTCCGGCGTTTGCGCGCGCCGCTGCTCGAGGCCGCCGCGCTCGAAGCGGCCGGCGAACGTGAAGCCGCGCTGCGATTGTACCGGCGCTGCGGCGCGGCCTACGACGTGCGCCGACTCGAGGAGCCACGTGCGGCGGACGAGGCACGCACGGCGGCGTCGAGCGTTGCCGCGGAGATGCTCTCCGCCCGCGAGCGAGAGATCGGGCTGATGGCCGCCGCCGGACAATCGAACCTCGAGATCGCGCGCGTCCTCTCGATTAGTCATAAGACGGTCGAGAAACATCTCGCTACGGCCTTCCGCAAAGTTGGCGTCTCGTCGCGACGAGAGCTCCGGGAGCATTTGATCGCTACTCAACGGTAACCGGAACGGCGACCGAGTTGCCGATCTTATCCTGGATGGTTACCGTCGTATTGCCTGCACTGACCGCCTTCACCGTAAAGACGTTCTTGGCCGAGCCTCGCTTGACGGTAGCGATCGAGAGATCTTGCGAGGTGGCCGTCCACCGCGTCGTGCCCGGCTCCGTGACCGTAACCTTCGCACTCTTCCCGACATCGGGAAGCGTTACCGAGGTGGGGCTCGTGCTCAACGGCGTTGGAGTGTAGACGTACATGTTGGTGTCCTCGTCCATGACCCACAGATTGCGATCGGGGCCCTCGCCCAGCGCCAGGCCGTAGTTCGCGCCGTTTGGCAGCGAAGTTATCGTCGCGTAACCCGTATTCCGATCGACCGTTCCCAGCTCGTTTCCGTCGTTGCGGTCGATGAACCATGGATTTCCGTCGGGGCCGGCTGCGATTGCGTGCGCGGAGTCTTGAGCTAGCAGGTTGTTGACGGAATACTCCTTGGCGGAGCCGCTCGGCGATACCGAGTAGACGCAGCCATTGCCGAATCCCCAGACCAACCCCGACGCCACCGTCAGTGCGTCGACCGGGGTGCATGGGAGACTGTAGGTGCTCAACACCTTGCCGTTGTTGGGGCTGATGCGCATCACCGTTTCCGTATTGTAGGGCTGTGCCCACATGACGTGATCCGGCCCTTCGACGAGCGACTCAAAACCGGTCACGCCGGAGGGAGGAGAAAAATACGCGGATGCGCCGTTCGACGAGAAACGCCAGAGGTAACCCGCGGAGGAGAGGCCCCAGATCGTATCCTTCGGACCGGGTGCGAGCACGAAGACGTTACCGCCATTGCCGATGTTGACCAAGTAGCATCCGGATTGCGCGCCGCTCGGCGAGACGAAGGTCCAGCCGAACTCCTCTTTCGAGCCTGGAAAAGCGATATTGGGATTCATGTAGACGGAGTTGCCCTCTTTGTTGAGTGCGATGTCCTGCGCGTACATATCGTACGTGCCGAACGTCGAGCCCGAGTAGTAGCAGGTCGGCGGACCCGGAGCGTGCGAGACGCTCCCGTTCATTCCGATTGTGGCGAAAGTTTGCCCCTCGGTATACTTTGAGTTTCCCAAGGCGTAGACGACGCCGTTTCCGGCGAGAACGTTCGCGTTGTACGGCGCATTTTCGTCAACGGCGATCGTCACCCACGGATTGCCGTTGTTGCCCTGGATAATGTTCGGGTGGGCGACGCGTGAGCCCGCTCCCGCGAGCGTCGGCGGCGTGCCTCCGGCCGCCGAACATGCGGCAAGCAGTGCGGCGAGGGCAACACCAAAAGGTAGACGGAAGGCCGTGAAACTCTTCTTCATGACCGTACTCTAGCGCCGGCGCGCGCACCGCACCATGGGGGTAAAACCCTACCTG
>CAVRNN010000003.1:0-23457 GCA_963722595.1 Vulcanimicrobiota bacterium
AAGGTCGCGCAATGACCTACTACGGGCGGTGGACGTACAGGTTCGAGATCGCCTCGGAAAAAGGGGCGGCCGCGGCCATTCTCGTCCACGAAACCGGGCCGGCGGGGTATCCGTTCGAGGTGGTCAAGGGAAGCTGGAGCCGCGAGAATTTCGACATCGCCCAGCCGCAAACCGGCCAAACACCGCGCGAGTCGCGGTCGAGGGCTGGATCACCTTCGACAAGGCGAAAGAGCTGTTCGCGGCGTGCGGGCGCGATCTGGATTCGCTCAAGAAGGCAGCCGTCCAGCCGCGATTTCCACCCGAGCTCCTGGGGACCGCGCCGGTTCGCCATCACCAACGTCTTACGCACCGTCAACTCGCGGAACGTCGTCGCCAGGCTCGAGGGCTCGGACCCCACGCACAAGAGCGAATCCATCATCTACACCGCGCACTGGGACCATCTGGGGCGAGATGCTGCGCTTCAGGGCGATCAGATTTACAACGGCGCGGCCGACAACGCCTCGGGCGTTGCCGCGGTACTCGAGATCGCCCGAGCGTTCACGTGGTCAAACCGCGCCCCAAACGGTCAATCGTGTTCCTCTGCGTCACCGCCGAAGAGCAAGGATTGCTCGGGGCCAAATATTACGCCGACCCATCCCCTCTATCCCTGGAACGGACGCTGGCCGACGTCAACCTGGACGTGATCAACCTCTGGGGGCCGACCACCGATTTGATCAGTATCGGCATGGGCAATTCGACTCTCGATGACCTCTTAGTCGAGATTGCACGGATGCGCGGCCGTACGGTCACACCCGACGCCGACCCTGAGAAAGGGTATTACTTCCGATCGGACCATTTCGAGTTCGCCAAGCAGGGCGTCCCCGCACTCGACCCCAAAGGGGGCCGCGAGTATGTGGGCAAGTCAGCCGACTTCGGCAAACGGAAACAGGCGGAGTACACAGCCAAGGATTATCACAAGCCAAGCGACCAGGTGAAGCCGGATTGGGACTTGATCGGCGCCGCCGCCGACCTGGGGATCTTCCTCGAGCTGGGCTATCGGGTCGCGGAGGGGGATCGCTTCCCGGAATGGAAACCCAGAGCGAGTTCAAGGCCAGCGCGAGGCGATGCTCAAATCGTACAAGCCATGAATCGCGACAGCCTCTCGACCGCCGCGCCGGCGGATCGCCCCGCGGGAGTCAAGCGGTGAAGCCGGAAACCGGCGGTCTCTGGGTTCCCTTCGCTCTGTCCGCGGCGGGCCTGGCAGCAGTCGCCGCCTGGTTGGACGCGCGGTATGGGTGGATCACTCCGGCGTTCGACGCCGTTGCCCATCTGTTCTACGAGGTTCCTCTCCTCGCTCGCATCCGCGGCCGTCCCAACTCGTGCTGGTGCGCTGGCACCTCGCGATCGCGTCGACTTTGCTCGTGTCGGGCTCCTCTTGGCATCGCGGTTGAACCGGCATGGACGCAATGGATGGCGATCATCGGGCGCGGCCTACCTGCTGCGCGGGCATCTGGATCTGCGGTGGCAACTTACCTCTGGTTCCGGGCGATAGCTGCCATTATCTCGAAGTGGCGACGTCGGTCGAGCGAGGCGAGGGACCGGTCAAACACTATGTCGAAAGTTTCTTCCGAGATTACGATCGGATTCGCGCCGGCCAAGGTGTCCTCGACGACTGGGCCACGCCGCTCGACGCCTACGTCCGTCGCGGGCTTCTTCCGAATCTCCGGGATCGGCCCGGAGAGCTCGCTCGATGCCCGACTGCGCCGCCAAGGCATGCAGCTTCGTGCTCAACCTCCTGGCCCTGCCCGCACTTTATCGTTTGCGCGGCGGCGTTACGGCCCAGAGGTCGGCCTCTGGTCAATGGCCGCTCTCGCCGTCCTGCCCGTCCACGCGATTTACGCCGGCTTTATCCTGCGGGAAAGCTTGGTCGCGGTCGTGTCGATCGTTGCTGTCTGGATGCTGACGGAGGTATGGTACGCCCAGAGGGACAAGCGGCCTACGCTGGGCCGCCCTGGCCGGCGTAACGGCGGGCTGGCCGTGCTCGCACGCACGACCGGGCTGGCGCTCTTGGTGGCCGCGGGCTCTTTGCGGTCGCGACGCACGGCAAGAAGACGCTTCGGCCCGCTCTTGGTCTGGGTCACGACGGCCGCCCTCGTATGCCTGCCGTGGGCCTGGGTCACCTGGCGCGAGTATCAATCGCCGTTTTACTCCTACACGAGCTTTTCGAATATAATTTCTCGTGGACGGTACACCATTACGACAAGGGAAACACCCACGCCGTCGCAGTTCTACACGGCCGAGAACCTGCCCGAGATCGTGCGTGTCAAGCTCAAGTCGCTGCTCTTGATCATCGCCGTCACGTCGACCATGATCGTCGGGCTGCCCGTCGTGCGGGTTTCTGGCGGCGATTGACGACCCGAGGGGGCAAGGGACGCGAGACAGACCTGCTGGCAGCGACGCTGCTCGTGGTCTTCGTGCTGGCAACCTTGAAGAGCATCGCCGACGTGACCCAGGTGGCACAGCTCGGTCGCTATTACCTCCCCGTATTCGCGCTGATCTTGCCCGCGGGAATCGCCGGGCTCAACGACTGGCTGAAGTCTCGAATCGGCACGGCCGCGGGGCCTTGGCTGGCTGTCACGTACTGCGCCTCGTCTGGGCCGACCCGACGTGGGCGTACGATGCCTCGTGGCTGGTGAAGCGCTATCAGCTCCACTGGCCGCGCTCGTGGAGGCCGGAGAGTATATCCAGCGCATCCGGCGTGAAGTCCCTGCCCAGTCCCGGATCATGACGTGGTTCCCCTGGGAGCTGCGGGTGACGAGCGATCGTACCACAGTGCTCTTGCCTCGCAATTACAACATCCGGCGGATCAAGGAGGTCGTGCGTCAATACGGAGTGACGCACATCCTCTGGGGCTCGTTCGAGCCGCCGCCTTATTATGAAATCAACCCGGAGTCATGGGCCGCCGAGCTGGACACGACTGCGGCTCGCCCTGGGATTGACCGAGAGGACAGAGATTTACCGTACGTCTCATGACATTTTCTTCCCCGTGCGGCTTTATCGGCTGCCATGAGCGACTCCCAAGCCTCGGAGCGGCGTGGGATCAGATCACGGCGTGACGCCATTCCACCCGGAACTCCCCGATGCGCTGGCCTCGATGGTACTGATCGTGCTCCTGGTGTTCGACGTCTGGTACCGTGGCCACACCTTCGGGCCCAGCCTGGGCAAGAGCGTCGCCGACGAGCCTCTGGCCGGGTGTCGCCGGCGAAGACCGAGCCGCTCGACTGCGACGAGGCGGCCTACGCCTACATCGGGCATCGGATCCTCCAGGGCGACGTCCTCTATCGCGACCTGACGGAAAACAAGCCGCCCCTGGGCTACTGGCTGTACGCGCTGGCGGTCGCGATCGGCGGCTATCACGAGCTGGCGATCCGCATCATGCCGATCCCTTACGTGCTGGCGACGATCGTGCTCGTCTGGTGGATCGCGTACCGCACCGGCGGGCCCGCGGCCGCGTGCCTGGCGGCGGGGCTCTTTATTGTCTCGAGCACCGACCCCTATCTGTTCGGCAACGGAGCCAACCTCGAGCACTTCATCAATCTCTTTTCGGTGGCGTCGCTTGCGCGCTTCTGTTCGCGGCTGGGACGCGAGACCAGCGGTGGCCTCTTTGGCGTCGGGAGTCTGCCTGGGTGCGGCCGTCCTGGTCAAGCAGGTCGCGATCGTCCAGGCGGGCGTCTTCGTGCTGGCGCTGCGCTTCGGGCCTGGGGTCGCGAGGATCGACCGCGACGAGCGATTCGCACGAGCGCTCGCTCGATCGTCCTGGCGTTTGCGGCGGGGTTCGCGTCGATCGTGGCCCTGGCGGCGGGGGTCCTGTTCGTTCAAGGGGCGGGCCACTCCGCGGTCGAAGACATCTTCCAGTACGGGCGAGCACTGGCCACGGACACACTGCCGGAGCCCGAGCGCCCGTCGTTCTGGGTCCGCTGGATCACGGGCAATGCCGACCCGTCGGGACAGCTCCCCTGGCCGTTCGGCAAGACCGACTACCTCGTGTGGTGGGGGACCGGGAGCTGGCCCCTCTGGCTGGCCTCGATCCCGGCTCTGGCTGCGCCTCCTCTGAGCCGGCGATCGACGGGCCCCCGGCGTCTGCTCGCCGCCTGGACGCTGGCGGCATGGGCCCAGGTGATCCTTCCCGGTCTCTACTGGCCGCACTACTATCTCTTGCCGATCGCCGGCGTGGCGATCGTCGGTCGCGCCTGACTTCACCGATGCGGCCACGCTCCTGGTTCAGACGCGTCCTGGCGACGCGACGGAACCGGACCGGAACCGCCGGCATCGAGGCCGGTCGTCGGCCGCGTGGTCTGGGCGGCAGGTGGTGCTGCTAGTCGGAGCGGCGGTCGGATCGACCGTGTTCATCCAGGTTCGAGACTACCTGCTCGTGCCTCCCGAGGAATTGACGATCCGCTACAAAGGGGGCAGGCAATGGGTCGTGCTGCGCGAGATGGGACGCGAGCTGGCCCGGCGGGCGACGGTCTGGGACCAGCCCGCAGCTCTACGTCTGGGGCTGGCAGAGCCCGCTCCATTTCTACTCACGGCTGGACAGCCCGACCCGCCACTTTTTTGTCGACAACCTGCTCCGCGACCAGGCCGATCGCCATCATCCTCTGATCGAGCCGCGAACCGAGGAAATCGTCGCGAGCTTGCGGCGCCGGCCGCCGGCGTTGGTCTTCACGGGCTATCCGCCGTTTCGGGCAGCTCCAGGCCTTCCTGAATGAAGGATATTTCTCTCGCGTCTGGGCGCGGGCTGTGGGTGCGGCGCGACGGTTTCGGGCGTTTCGAGGCGGGCCGAGCGAGGTCAGGGAACCTGCGTCCCGAACTCAGCCGGGCTCGCGGTCCGCGGAGCGGCTGCCTCGGTCGAGCACCGCTTGATAACGCTCGCGGAGACCTCCCATGATCGCGTCCCAGCTCTGGCTGACCGCGTAATTGCGGGCGGCGCCGGCCATTCGTTTCCGCTCCTCGGGCTCGGTCGATCAAGCCGAGAAGCGCCATCGGCGAAGCTTTCGGGCGGCTCCGAGGGCTCAACCAGCACGCCGGTTGTTCCGGATTGAATCGTCTCGCCCACGCCGCCGGCCCTGAGAGCCACGACGGGGAGCCCCGACGCCATGGCCTCGAGCACCACGTTGCCGAAGGTCTCGGTCAGGCTGCAAAAGGCGAAGATGTCCGAGGCGGCGTAGTGGTCGGCAAGGTCCTCCCCCTGGCGATAACCCGCGAAGTGCGCGAAGGCCCGATCCGCTGCTCCAGTGCAGGGCGGGTCGGCCCGTCGCCCACCAGCAGGACGCGGACATCCGGCCTTCTCGTCCGCCACGATCGTCAGTGCTTCAGCCAGATAGTCGACGTTCTTCTCGGGTGCAATCCGGCTCACGTAGCGTGACCACCAGGTCATCGGCCGACCAGCCCAGCGCCCGGCGCAGCTCGGCGCGGCCAGGCCGCTCGGGACGAAACAGCGATCGATCGACCCCTCGCTTCCACAAAACCATCCGCTCGAAGCCGAGACGGTCGAGTTGGCGAATCGTCGTCTCGGAGGGAACATAGGTCTCGGCCGTGCGATTATGAAACCATCGCAGATAGCGCCAGATCGCGGTTCCGCGCCCATCCGACCCGATAATGGCCGCTGTATTGGTCAAAATTGGTATGAAAGCTCGAGACGACGGCAAGCCGCCGCCGCGTCGATACGTCGCTCAGACGCCTGGGACGCAGTATCGTCTACGAGCTGGCCGCAAACCTCGCCGGTATCTTTTTGCTCGGCTGGTTTGCGGCGGATCACGTGAGCGAGCCGCGGTTTCTCATCCCGGCGATCCTCCTTGGGGTTACGCAATTGCGCTCGCCGCAGCGAACGTTCGTCAACTGGCGGAGCTCGGGAAACTGGATTACGACGAGCCGGTGGTTGCGGTCGCCGAGCAACTACAGCGCCTACGCGTCGCGCGCGTTCGTAGCACGATCTGGACGTTGCTCTTTGCGCCACTGATGTGGCTCCCGCTTCTAATCGTTGCGGGGCGCGGGTTTTTCGGCGCGGATATCTACGCGGAAACGAGTTCGGCGTGGCTGGCGGCCAACGTCCTCTTTGGACTCGCGGTGATTCCGGTCGCAATCTTCATCGCGCAACGCTTTGGCGCTCGGCTGGGGCGCACGTCCGTAATGCGCCGGCTCGCGGACGAGATCGCCGGCCGCAGCTTGGCTACGGCGCTCGACGACCTCGCCGCGATACGGCGATTCATGGATGCGGGTTAGTCGCCGCCATCCTCACTGGGGCCAATGATATGGCGAGAACTCCCGGCTTTGCCGATAAACGACGCATAGTGTGTTGCTACCTCCGAGTTCGCACAGAGCTAGGTGCGCACACTTCAGACTAACAGAGCGTCGTTAACGAAGTTCTAAACTTCAGCGCGAAAGATTATTGTCGAATAGTGGTTTCATGCGCTTGAGGTCGCGGGTAGCGACGATTGAATCCCGCGGCGGCAACGCCGGCCGCTGCGAGGGTAAGCAGTGCGGAGGCGATCATCGCGCCGCGGAAGCCGGCGACGTACGAGGCTGCATTCGTAACGATCACGCCGAGGGCGGCGACGCCGATCAAGCCGGCGGTGCGCGCGACCGCATTATTGATGCCCGAAGCCACGCCGGAGTGCTCGACGGGCACGGAGTTCATAACCGTCGTCGTGAGCGGTGCGACGAAGAGCGCTCCGCCACAGCCGAGGATGGTCGCGGCCGGGAAGAAGGTCGTCCAGTAGGATCCGTCACTCCCGGGCATGCTGAATGCCAAGAACCCAACGCCCGCCAGCAGCGCGCCGAGGATGAGGGGCGTTCGCGCGCCGACCCGCGCGACCAAGCCGCCCGACCAGCGCGACGCCGCGACCATGATGAAGATAAACGGCAGCAGAGCGGCGCCGGCTTCCGTCGGCGTGTAGTGGTGCACGTTTATGAGGACGAACGGCACGAAGTAGAGGCTTCCGCCGATCGCCATGTAGAGGAAGAGCGTGTAGATATTTGCGGCGCTAAAGCTACGCGACGCGAAGAGATCGCAACGAACCATCGGATCGGCGGTGCGCCGCTCGAAGAGCGCGAACCCAGCGAGCACCGCGAGTCCGGCGACCGACGTGACGAGTGCGCTCGAAGTTACGCGTCCGGCGTTCATCGCGATGAGGCCGTATACCAGCAGTGCCAGCCCCACGGTCGCCAGCGTTGCGCCGACGAAGTCGACGTGCCGGTCGGATGAGTCGTCGCGGCTCTCCGCAACCAACGGAAGTATCGCCAGGACGCCGATCGCAAGCGGAACGTTGATGACGAAGACGTAGCGCCACGAGAACTCTTGCGTCAGCCAGCCACCGATCACGGGGCCGGCGGCCGAGGTCAACGCCGAGAAACCCGACCAAAGACCGATCGCCCGGCCGCGCGCCTCATCATCGGAGTAAGCGGCGCTGATCAACGCCAAGCTGCCGGGCGTCAGCAGCGCACCGCCGATACCTTGAATGCAACGCGCTGCGATCAGCACGTCGATACTGCCGGCGAACGCGCACGCAATGGAGGCCAGCGCGAAGAGCACGACCCCGCACGCAAAGATCAGGCGGCGTCCGAAGATGTCGCCCAGCGCGCCGCCGGTGAGGATGAGGGCCGAAAGAAAGAGCGCGTAGCCTTCGATGACCCACTGCGTTTGGCTGGTCGTGGCGTGAAGCTCGCGCTGGAGAACGGGCAGCGAGACGTTGACCGCCGTGCTATCGACGAAGGGCATCGCCGATCCGATGATCGCCGCGACGAGCACCCAGGGCAACTTCACGACTGCGCCGTTCTCCGTCGCGTTGGCCGGACCCGCAGCGGAACTGTGCGGGCGCTGCCAAAGATGCTCGCATGAGCGAGCTGCTCGATCGCCCCTTGCGCACCGCCATCTTGGCCGCCGCCGACAACGCCTTGGTGCGGCGCGGCGTCACGCGCTACGGTATGCGGCTAGGTGCGGGGCGCTTCGTCGCGGGCGAGAGTGTCGCTGAGTTGTTGCCGGTCGTGCGGCAGGCTAATCGGCGTGGGTTTGCGGTCGCGGCCACGCTGCTGGGCGAGAGCATCGGCGATGCGGCGGAGACGCGCGCGGTCGCCGAGGAATACTGCGGGCTCATCGCCGCCTTCACGCGCGAGGGCCTCGACGCTAACGTCGCCTTCAAACTGACCCACGTGGGCCTCGATATCGGCTCCGAGTGCGCGCTCGAAAACGCCTCGCGGATTACCGCGCAGGCGCAGGCCGACAAGAGCACGATTCGCCTGGACATGGAGCAGTCGCGTTACGTGGATCGGACGCTCGCGATCTATCGCAGCTTACAGGCGCGCTACGGTTGCGCCGGCTTCGTGCTGCAGTCGTATCTCTATCGCAGCGAAGGAGATCTCGCCGTTATGCTTCCCAGCGCGCCGAACGTTCGCATCGTCAAAGGCGCGTACCTCGAGCCACCGGCGCTGGCCTTTCCTCGAAAGCGCGACGTCGACGAGAACTACCTCAAGCTCGCGGAGCGCGCCCTCGCCGGTGAAGGGTACACGGCAATCGCAACCCACGATCCGGCAATCATTGCGAGGATCGAAGAGTTTGCTGCCGCGCGCGGTCTGCCAAAGCGCGGGCGCTTCGAGTTTCAAATGCTCTACGGCATCGCCGAGCCGCTCGCGCGCGGTCTCGTCGAGCGCGGCTATCGTGTTCGCCTCTCCATACCGTACGGCAGCTACTGGTTTCCCTACCTGATGCGCCGCTTAGCCGAGCGCCCGGCAAATCTCACGTTCTTCCTCAAGAATGCCTTGGCTCGAAGATGATCGCCGGAATTTGGGCGGCCGTACTGACGCCGATCGATGCGGCTCTTCAGCCCGATGCGGCCAAGGCGTTGCCGTACTATTGCGAGCTGCTGGAGCGAGGTTGCGACGGAATCAACGTCATGGGGACGACCGGCGAAGCGATGTCGTTTAGCGCCGATCAGCGGCTGCGGTACATGGAGGCGCTGGTTGCCGGCGGTCTGCCGCTGCATCGAACGATCGTTGGTACCGGCGCTTCCTCGCTCGGCGACGCCATACGTCTTACGCGCGCTGCGCTACAGTGGGGCTTTGCCGCGGCCTTGATTCTGCCACCGTTCTTCTTCCGCGAAGCGACGCAGCGTGGCATCGTAGCGTTTTACGATGCGCTCATCGCGGCGGTGAAGCCGCCGCCGGGCAGCCTACTGCTCTACAACTTTCCGAAGATGAGCGGCATCACGCTCGATGCGGATTTGGTCGACCGGTTGGTCGCGCGTTCCGGCGAGAGTATCTTCGGCATGAAGGATAGCTCGAACGATCCCGCGCTTCAGTTGGAGATCGCGCGGCGGCGACCCAGCTTTACGATCCTGCCCGGCTCGGAGAGCGGTCTGCGCGAAGCGCTGGCCCGCGGCGCCTCCGGTTGCATCTCCGGCAGCGTCGCGCTCTGGCCGGAGCTGGCAAAGTCGGTCTTCGAGCGCGACGACGCGACCTTGGCCGATGCGCTGAACGTGGCCCGCGCAGCGCTCGACGGTCTTCCGCTCGTGGGGGCGATGCGTTACCTCACCGCGGCGTTACGCGCGGATCCTGATTGGGAGCGCGCAATGCCGCCGCATGCTCCGCTTTCGGAGGAGCAGCGGCGGCGACTCGACGCTAGTGCAGCGCGTAGGCGGTAAGGTTTCCGTTCTGATCGGAGCAGTAAACCCAGCCGTTCACCACGATCGGGCTCTCCCAGTGAATCGGACCGATCGTGCCGCCGGCGCGTGTCTCGGCGCTGCTCCATAGCTCCTTGCCGCTGAGCGCATCGAGCGCGACCAGCGCGCTGTCGAAGGCGACGAAGACCAAACCATCGGCGACGACGGGCGAGGAGCCTTCACCCGAGCTGTTGCCGGGGCTTACCTGCCAGATGCTTTTGAGCTGACTGAGGCCCGACGAGTTCGTCTGCAATCGATACGCCATCACCTCGTTGCTGAACCCAAGGAAGACCCAAGCCTGGTTCGATGCGTCCGTCCAGATTGCCGGGGCCGAGAAGAGGCCGCCCGGTAGATCGATCTGTTGCAGCTCGCCGCCGACGCCCGGCAGCGCGGCGCGATTGAGCAGCTTGAGGATCGCATCTTTTCCGCCTTCGATAATCATGGCCGGCGTCTGGCTGGACGACTGGACCGGCAGAATTCCGGGCGACGAGCTCCCGAGGTCGGTGTCGCCATTTTCGAGCTGCTGAAAGTCCGTCGGCGTGTAACTGCCGAGCAGACTCGAAAGGTCGGCGCTCAGCGAGAGCAGCGAATCGCCGTAGTTATCGCCGCCGGAGCCGGCGTCGAACTGCCCGTTGCCGGTCGCGGCGTAGATTCGGCCGTTCATCGAGCTGTCCGGATCGACGACGGCGCCGCCGCGCCCCCAGATGCCCGACCGCTGCTGCGAGCAGGTGCTGGACTTCACGAGCTTGCGGTAGTGACTGCACAGCGAGTTGAAGACGGTCTTCTTGCCATCGCTGAGTCGAATGGCGACGACGTGACCGTCATACGGGGGCGCGTCGCCGTAGTAACCCGACGTCACCGCGTAGAGATACCCGTTGGCGACGTTGAGCGGCGAGGCGTCCTTCTCGGTCTGCGGGAGCAGCGTGATGCGCGCCGGGAATCCGGGCGCGTGCTCTTCGCGGCCGGTTGCCGCGTTGAGCTTGTGCACCTTTCCATCAACGCCCGGAACGTAGATGCTGGTCCCCGACGGATCGGCAGCCGGCGTCGACTGAGTTACGGTATCGCCCGGCGTGGTGTAATGCCACAGGATCTTGCCCGAGGCGGCCTCGATGCCGAGCGTCACACCGTTGGTCGTGGTCTGATAGAGCATCGGCATGTAGGCGCGTCCGACGCGGACGTGCTGCAGAAAAATCGGCGTTGAGTCTGCGACGTTACCGAGTGCGATCTGCCAGCGCTTGTGCAAGCGATGAACGCTTCCGGTGGTGATCCTATGTTCGGCGGAGTTAAAGGAGCTGCGCGCGGAGTCGAATCCGAAGACGGGCCAATCGGTGGCGCCCGCGGGGAGAAGCGTCGCGGGAAGAAGGCCGGCGACGGCGGCCAACATCAAGAGTAGTCTGGCCATGGGCGAGGACTTCGGCGAGGCTGCCGTCAAGGTCTGCTTATGACCGAGCCGAGCACACACGTCTCGGACGCGCAGCCGGACCAGGCGCGGATCCCGGATACGTGGCAGCGCCGGACGCTAGAGAAGCGCCGAAGCATTCGCGAGATCGTCTTTGGTATGCAAGACGGCATCTTAACGACGCTTGGCATCATCACCGGCGTCGGGGTCGCCGAAGGCGCGCGAAGCGCGGTGCTGATAAGCGGCTTTCTCGCGTTACTGGCCGGCGCGCTCTCGATGGGCGTCGGCGAGTACCTCGGGCGAAAATCGGAGAACGAAGTGGTCGCGGCGACGATCGATATGGAGAAGCGGGAGATGGAGGCCGATCCGCAAGGCGAGTTCAAAGAGCTGGTCGCCTACTATAAGCTGAAAGGCTTTACGGACGAGGAATCGGAGATGGTCGTTCGGCGGCTAACGCAGCACCCGGAGATCTATCTTTACGAAATGGTGCGCGACGAGTTCGGCATCGACCCGCGCGAAGCGGATTACGCCGGGTTGCGCGCGCCGCTTGCAATGGGCGGCTCCTTCGCCGTCGGTTCGCTGCTGCCGATCGCAGGCTACATCTTCCCGCTCTCGATTGGCTCGGCGACGCTGACCTCGCTGCTCTTTGCGCTCGGCGGCCTCTTCGCCGTCGGATACTATGCCGGAACGCTCAGCGAACGCGGCCCGGTGGGCAAAGGCATCGAGGTAGCACTCTACGGCTGCGGGGTCTTTGTGGTCTCCTATCTCGCGGGGCATTTCATCCCGCCGCTCTTCGGCCACGCGCCGGTTGCCATCGGCGGCTAAATGCTCACCGGCTTCGCTCACGCGCTCGCCGCGGGCGTTCTTGCGGCGGCGACGTTCTTTTGGGATAGCCTCTTTGGGCTGATCTTCGGCTTTCTCGTCTCGGCGATCGTGCAAGTCATGCTGACGCCGGCGACGCTGGAACGCTATCTCGGTCCGGGACTGCGCGGTTTGCTCTACGGCACGGGCTTTGGAATCATCTCGTCCTCGTGCTCCTACGGAGCTGCCGCGGCGGCACGCGGGTTTTATCGCAGCGGCGCGGATGCGCGCTCGATCTTCGCATTCTTGATCTCCTCGACGAATATGAACCTCGCAATTCTGAATTCTCTTTTGGTCCTTGCTCGGCTGGAAGTTTGCATTCGCGGAGTTCTTCGGCGGAGCAATCATCATCGTCATCGTGGTTCTCGGCCTCTCGCTGCTCTTCGGCGGAGAGAGGCTCGCACGAATGCAGCGGGAGTACCTGGCGGCAACCCAGGCGCGGGAGGAGGAGATGGAGTGCGGTCATCATGCATCGTCGCCCGCCGACCGTGGCTGGGGTGCGGTCGCGAGGACGGCGCTCGCCGACGTGCGGATGCTGCGCACGGAGTTAATCGTCGGCTATCTCATTGCGGGCTTCGCGGCCGCGCTCATTCCCAATGGCGTCCTGGCCGGCGCGTTGCGCGCGGTCGGCGCCGTTCCGGGCATCGGCTACGTTCTTTTGCTGCTGGTGGGTCTGCTGATTGCGGTGGCTACCTTCGTCTGCTCGATGGGCAACGTGCCGGTGGCGCGCTATCTCGCGAACGCCGGGATTCCGCTGGGCGCGAACACGACCTTCATCTACGGCGATCTGCTCATCCTGCCGATGATCGGCATCTACCGTAAGTCCTTTCCGCCGCCTCTCACGTGGGCATTCGTCGCACTCTTCACCGTAGGCGCGATGCTGGCCGGCGCGATCATGGAACGCGTGATCGGCAGCGCGGTCACCGGCATGTCGGCTGCCTCAATGACGCTCAACGACCGCTTCACGTTGATCTCGAATCTGGTGGCACTGGCGGCCGTCGCGGCGTTGGCGGTCGCTGCGCGTGGCGGCAAGACGCACGAGCTGACGTCGTGAGCACCACGCGGCGTGTCGTGGTCGCACTCGCACTTCCGCTGCTGGCGGCCTGCGGCGGAGCTTTACATCCGACTGCGCTCCTACCGGTCGTCCCGACCGCGCTGGTTCGCCCGCAGCATTCGTGGCGAAACGCAATCGGTCCGCGCTACCAGTGGAATCACAACTATGGCTACTGCGGTGAGGTCTCGCTCTTGAGCGCGGGACTCTATTATGGACAGTACATCTCACAGTACGATGCGCGCGCTGCGGCGAGCGACCTTCCGCAGAACCGCAGAGCCAGTCAGTTGCTGTTGGGCGTCAATGCCTTGCGCGCCACGCGCGTGATGCATTTGACGGGCTCTGGATGGGGTGCGCCGCGCGGGGCTAAGAGCACCGGCGACTTTCTCGTTTGGGTAAAACGCAACGTGCTGCTCGGGCGTCCGGTCGCGATCGGCATCTTCATGAATCAGTTCCGCTTTTACGGCAACCGCAATCCACGCGCCGGCTCGCCGCAGTACGACCATATCGTGCCGGTGCTCGGCATCGATTCGGGGCATCCGCGCGACGACCGCGGCTATTATCCAAGGGACGTCATCACGTTCAGCGACAACGGCGAGTGGAGCGCGGGCCGCCGCAACGCCCAATACTTCTTCAGCTATGCGTTCGGGGCGTTTCAACGGACGCGCGAAGAGGCCAATGCGCGCCACGGTCCGGTCTATTCGCTCTCCGACGAGAGCCGGGACTTCGGCATCGCGATCGCCGGCGTAAACGATCTCGACCACGAGGCGCTGCCGGTGCGCGTCACGACAAACCTCAACTACGAGCTGCCGCAGATCGCGGAAGGTTCGGGGAAGCGTCCTGCGCCCGAGCATCTTGTGCTCACGGTTACGGTCTCCGGCCTAAAGCGCGGCGGGAAAGTCAACCTTTACCGGTATAACGCGCTCGGCAAGATTCCCGACGGCGCCTTCAATGCCAACGCTGCGAAGGCGTACGAAAAGTGGAAGATCGAGGTCGATGCCGGCGGACAATACGTGATGACCGAAAATATCATGTCGGACGAGGTTGCCGCCTATCGCGCGGTTCCCGCCGGCGCGCCCTAGCGATGCCGCATTGCCGGCGTAAGGCCGGCTCGATCTGCGATGGAACGGAGGCCGGCGCCCCGAACGTTCCCAGCGGTCGATTCGTTACCGACGGGGAGCACGCAGAATGAAGAGCTTTAGCCTTGGAACGTACGCCCTAAGTGGAGGCGTTGCAGTTGCGTTGCTTGCCGGGTGCGGTGGATCGCAGTCGCCGATCGCCGCGTCCGGCGCGATGCCGCAAACCTCTGCGCTCACAGCGCACGCTCACCGCGCACTCTTGGGCCAGCACCGCCCCACGTCGTGCCCATGCCTCTATGTCGCCAATCGGGGCACTGTCAGGGGCACCACCAGCGTGACGGTCTACCCATTAGCCGCGACCGGGAATGTGAAGCCTATCCAAGAGATACAGGGCTCGAAAACCGGCCTGCTCAGCCCGCATGACGTCGCAGTGGACGCAACCGGCCGCATCTACGTTGCAAATACGGGTTCCGTTTCCGTGACCGTCTACGCGCCCGGCGCGACGGGCAACGCCAAGCCGATCCGGACCATTATCGGCCGGAGGACCGGACTGGCCTTCCCAACCGGGATCGCCATCGACTCGGTGAACGGAGACATCTACGTTTTAAACAACCGAACCGATTCTTACGGAGATGGTTCGATAACCGTTTACACGCCAGATGCGAATGGCAACGCCAAACCAGCGAAGGTAATTAAAGGCCCGAACACGCGCCTCACATTTCCCAATTGCCTCGCATTAGATGCAAGCGGCAACATCTACGTCACCAACCGCTACAGCTACGTCACCTTTTATCCCGCAGGCAGCGCCGGAGACGTCGCACCGACGCGGACCATTGAAGGCAACATGACGGAGATACATTTGCCTACTCGGGTTGCACTTGACTCAAGCCTCAACGTCTACCTAGCCAACTACGAGAGCAGGAGCGCGAATGTTTACGCTTCGGGTGCCAACGGTAATGTCGCGCCTTTCCAGCAGATTCACGGCCGTCGAACCACGATAGCCGGTGCATTTGGCGTTGCGGTCGATACCGATCGCGATATCTACGTAGCGAATGTCTACAACAAAAAGGAGACGGCCTTTACGGGCCGCATTACGGTTTACGCGGCGGGTGCAAATGGTAGCGTGCGTCCCATCCAAACAATCGAGGGAGATCGCACAGGTCTTGCTTGGCCCACGGGCATCGCCATTCATTAGGATGACAGTTCTATCTCGCTACGCGCCTAACGTCACCGCCGTCGTTGTGTTCTTAGCGGGTTGCGGCGGATCGCCACTATCGACGGCGAGACAGATCTCCAGCAATGCTATAGCCGTGTCGAGCGTTGCCCTGAGCCGGGGCACCGCTAACACACACTTCTAGCGGAAAGCGCCCTCCGCGCCTCTGCCCCGCGGCCGAATCCACCTAGACGGAGAAGCTTAGGGAATGGCGGATATCTCTAAGAGGCTAGAGTTACAAGCGCAAGCGTGCGCTGCCATGGGCTCGCCTTTCACAGCGGCGCTCATTTGCGCGGCATTATCGGACTATCACAGGGGCGGCCCAATCCGCGACTTGCTCGACTCGTATCCCTACTACCCGCGATGCGGCCTTAATCTTGCCGGCGCGCTGCATTATCTGGCGCTGGACGGAGAACCTACACTTTCAAAGCACTACCCATCGCTCGGAGGCGACGGCGACGGACGCGCGGCGTGGATCGCAGGTCGCGCCATTTTAGCGGAGGATCGCGATCGAGTTGAGCGAGTATTCACAGGTGTTGTCCAGACGAATGAGCCAGCCCGATCGATGCCAGTCCTCGGCGCCTCCCTATATATCGCGGCACAATTCAACCTTCCAATCCGGATCTTTGAAGTGGGCGCCAGCGCCGGATTAAACCTGCGATTCGATCGCTACAGATACAAAGAGCCGGATTGGTCTTGGGGAGACGCCGGTTCGGCGCTAGTTTTGTGCAATCGTTCTAAACAGGGGCGCCCGAAGTATCTCAACGCGAATCTCAAAGTAGTCGAGCGACGCGGCTGCGATCTTTCCCCGATCGATCTGAGCAATAAAAATGACAGGTTACGTTTACAGTCGTTCGTTTGGCCGGACCAGGCGGACCGTCTCGATCGGCTTCGCTCGGCAATTGAAGTGGCGAAGGAGACACCAGTTATCATTAACGCTGAAACCTTCTCGACGTGGCTTCCGCGCGAAGTGAGATGCCGCCGAGGATACACGACTGCGATCATGCATACTGTTATCGAAGAGCACTTGTCAACGAACGAACGAGTCGAGCTATACG
Source organism: Vulcanimicrobiota bacterium (assembly GCA_963722595.1). GTDB lineage: Bacteria > Vulcanimicrobiota > Vulcanimicrobiia > Vulcanimicrobiales > Vulcanimicrobiaceae > Cybelea. The sequence goes on from CAVRNN010000003.1 coordinate 16,354, forward strand.
AAGTGATCGCTGCCATCGCGGAACAAGCCTCTGCGCATGGTCCGCTCGCGCATATTAGCTTGGAGCTAAGGCATGGCAGCTATTACACCAACGTTAGAACGTGGTCAAGTTCGAGCTCAGAAACGACGATTTGCACTTCTGACGGCCACGCACAGGGGATCGTCTGGACATAAGGCGCCGCGCGCTCGCGGTACTTACGGTTAGCTGAGGCCGGTCGCTGCCTGGTCATCCTCTAGCATCGCGTAGAGGTACGAGTCGCGCCACTGTCCCTTCTGAAGGGCGTCCTGACGAAACTCTGCCTCGCGTTGCATCCCGACTTTCTCCATAACTCGCCACGAGCCGACATTGCGCGTGTCGCAGGTCGCCCATACGCGATGGAGTCCGAGTGTTGTGAACGCAACGCGCAAAACGGCGCTGGTGGCTTCTGTGGCGTATCCCTGGTTCCAATATCGTCGATGGAACACGAATCCAAAGTCGGCCGTGCGGGTTTCCTTATCTTGAATCTTGAGGCGAATCGTGCCGATTACCTTGCGTTCGGTGCGAAGCTCTACCGCAAGGTACACCTCATCTCGTGGCCACGTCATCTGGTCTTTGAGGTAGCCCTGTATTCGGTCCCGAGTTTGAGCCGCGGTGTTAGGCCCCCAGTCCGTGTGCTGAGCGACGACGGCATCGCTTCCATACTCGTGAACATCGCTTTCATCACGCTCGGTGAATAGACGAAGCAACAGGCGCGGCGTATCGATCGGAAGCCACTTATCCACTCTCTCAAAGTATACTCCTGCGGCTCAAGGTGGGAGAGTCCGATTGATACTACACATGAACTAGACGACCTCGCCACTTCCGAGCACCCCGAAGCAGATTCGCGAAACTACAAAGCACAACGAGGATGTCCTCAACATCCTAAGGGGGACCGAAGGCCATTGACCGCTCACCTTCAATACCCTTCGTGATAGTCCAGCGCGCCCGCACGACGTGGGGCGGATACACGTCGATCGACTGCGGGTCGCCCACCGGGGCATAGACGTTGTCTGAAGCGTCGACAATGATGTCCTGGCCGTCGGTATGCGTGATCGTGCGGACGAGCGTACGCGCGGCAGCGCTGTACGTCGTTAGCGCGCCGTTACCGTTTGAAACGTAAAGCCGGTCTTTTGAATCGACGGCGATCGACCACGGGCCGTCGACGCCATCGCGTATCGTCTGGATGAGCTCATACGTTTTCGGCGCGTACACCGTAACAACTCCTCGGCCGTAGCCGTAATCGTTACTTGCTACAAGGATATAGCCCTTGGAATCCACGACCATGGCGTCCGGGAAGCGCAGCCCTTTAGTGATCTTTTTCGATAACTTTCCTTGGGGCGAATAGACCGTGACGCTGTTGGCGGCGAGATTTGCGACGTAGATGTTGCCCGCGGCATCGAAGTCGATCGCCACCGGGTCGTTCGTGCCCTTGAGCGTAAACGCCGGCGTGGCGCTGCCCGGCGGAAACACGGCCACGCCGCTGAAGATATTGCCGACGTACAGGTTGTCTCGCGCGTCGATTGCGATGACGTTGGGGCCATCGACGTCGTTGGTGATCGTTTGAACGAGCGTCCTCGATCCGCGAGCGTAGACCGATATTGTGTAGTACCCGGTTATCGCGTAGAGGCTGCCAGCCGAATCGAAGGCGAGGCTTCCGGTGTTGACGCCGTTCTGCTGAAAACCGTCGCTTATCGTACGAACGAGACGGTGCTTAGCGTCGTACTCGGCGATGTCGTTAGGGTTTTCAAAGAAGAAGTTTACGGTTGAGGCCGGCACGGCGCGCCGCGCGAAGGCGCTCCACTCTGCGGGCGGCAGGCTTGTCCGCGGAGCGCACCCTCCGATGGCAGTCGTCAGGATCCACATGAGTCCCAGAAGGCGCATCGTGAAATCCTCCTCGCAGATCGTTTTCTTCAGGTCGTTCTGACTCACTCTAACTAATTCGACAGGCGCGCCCCGCGCCTCTACCTCTTTTGCACGGCTTCGCGAATGCGAGGCCGTTGCGGTAAGAGCTCTGCCCCTCGCTCCGGGCCCTCGGTGGTGACCGGAACTGCCGAGGGCCTGATGTAGTGTCTCGCAGCAGCTCCCATGGGATATTAGGGAAGGGCTTCCAAACGTCCGGTCCGGCCGATCTTCAGAGGTCCGCGACCCAAGAGCGGAGTGTTTCGGCGCGACGCTCCGCGACTGCGCCGTGCGCGGGGCAGGGGCACGGGGCTGCGCAGCTGCGACGCTCCGGGCCGCTTAGGTGACGCTCCAGGCCGTTAAGCCGTGACGCTCGCTAACCCGATGCGGCCTCGCGAGCGCTGTGGGCGTGGAGCAGCGCGAGTGCCCATTGCACCGCGCACCTTCACATATTCGACAACCGACTGCGGCTGACTACGGCGCCCTCAGGACTGTATAAGTCTAACGTCCGGTTGGCTGAACCGCCGATTGGATAGTCGTAGATCTTAATAAACCCCGCGTAATCCTGAAATGTACTCGGCGCGATCACTCGATCACCATCAATAAAGAATTGCCAAACGGTGCCTGACCCGCTTAAAGGCGTAGAGCCGACTTCGGTGCCCCTGCTTCCCCTTATATCGAACTGGTAAATGACCGCTGCATACAAATCGCCGACTGCGACGTGCTCGCCATCCCATTGAATCCCGCCGGCTGCTCTGAACGTTTGGTTGAGCGTGATGTTCTTAAAGGTACCGCTGCCTTTAGGTAACTCAGCAAAGTTCAGACGCCCGCTGTAAACGTAGCCATCAATAAATAGATTTCCTCGATCGTCGTAGCCGCATTCGTAGTCTCCGAAGCTGCCATCCGCGTAAAACGTCGGCTTGCCCCGTCCCTTCCTATAAATCTCGGCGCCGTATGGCTCGTGCAAGTCAGGATAGCCGACGACGGCAAGACTTCCGGTAGTCGAGTCAATGGAACAATTTATTGGGGTAGCCACCGGGTCCGTAAGGATCGCTATTGGGCTTGTTCCTCCGTGAGCGTACTCGAATATCTCATCTTCGCTGCTCGTGACAAAGACATTCTGCGTGTTGTCAACGCACTCGCCTGATGCGAGCTGCGGCGCCGACAGATAGCCAACGAGCTTTATTCGCGCCGGTCTGTACGAATAAATGAGAACCCCGCTACCGTAGTCAGCGACGTAGAGTAGGTTTTCACTCTTCGCTTCCGGAAGCATCCAGGACGTGCCGCGCTCGGCACGCGTTGTAAGGGTGGAGGTTTCCGGGACCGCGCCGGGCGCGCCGATCGGCGGCTGCGATCCACCGCAACCTGCGAGTAATGCGAGGGTACCGGAGATACAGGCGTCGCGAAGCTTCATTTGTGCTTCGCTACCGCTATTGCCGCTACGACGCAGCCGCGACCACTGGATTTCACATCTTCACTAATAAAGCTCAGGACAGTTACTTGGCTTTCGGCAACGAATGCCCAACTCTCCCGCGCGTAGATGTCATGCTCTGCGTCGTTGTCATTCGCGGTGTTCCAGGTGTAGGTTTGAAACTGCGTTGCCGCCTCTAGCTTCATACTCTTTTTCGCAGAACAATGGTCCCCGCTGGAATCCTCACAGCCGTTGCCGGACAATAGAAACCTTACAGTGTAGATGGTACCTTTGTGTGTCAGAAAGCCGCTCGTCTCGATTCCACCTGCGACCCTTCCATCAAGGTCCACGCTGCATAGTCCATCCATATCCCAAAAGCCCGTTCCGACAAAATCGATGTTCCTTTTCGCGACCTCCCAATCCGGGGCAAAAGCCATGCCCTTCGATGGCTCGACGAAGCCGTTGCCGGGGTTGCTCTCTTGTGAAAAATCGCCATCGGGAAGGATCCCCGTTCCACCAGAATACGCCGGGCAGTTGCCGCTGCTTAAACGGTGAGTTTGCTGCGCCTGCAGCATCGCGCCGGGCGCGCCGATCGGCGGCTGCGATGTACCGCACCCTGTGAGCGTTGCCGCTGCCACGCAACTGCTGAGCGCCGCCTGCCGGCTCAGACGTAAAGTATTCATCTCTCTCGCTCCGTTATTCCCGGGCGCGTTTATGGAACGCCAGCGGGCTTAAAGGCCACGCCACCCGCGCTTTCTGCCTGTGTAGCAATGATTGCTTTCGGCTTCTTGGAGCCATCATCCCGGTACATGAACACGCGGCTCGAAAACAGGTCTGCAATAAAGATATACTTCTTAGAATCAATCGTTCCATCCGCCATGTAGTATCCAGCAATGTGGCGCGCAAATTATAGTGCGGGTCTTTGCTACCTGAAGCGTAAACGTGCGTAGTATACGATGGGTAATGGTTTACGTAGAGGTTCCCAGAAGCCCCTAGAGTAGCGCCGTCTGCATGAGTCAAACCCTGTAGGTCGAGCGAGACGACTTTCTGGGATCCTTTCGGCACCTCTGACATGCCGGTATCCTGGTCGGAGAAATAAAGATCTCCGTGTTCATCAAAAAAGTCTTCGATTGGCTTCACTATAAGGTTGCTTGTGATGTATTCCGACGGCTCGGTCTTCCCGTGCCGAAAAACCGCGATACCGGCTTCGCAGCCGGAAGGCTCGGCGCCTGTTACTCCGGATCGCCGTGCGAGAACGCTTCGCTGTGGTTCACGAAGTACTCTGGCGAGTAGTCCGATGGAATCGCGGAGAAAGGCCGCGCCGGCTGGTTGTAGTTGAAGACGTTGCCGATGCTGGTCGCGCGCTTGTCGGTGGTCCCGAGCCGGCCGAGGCTGAAGTTGTCCTCGATGTAGCGTAGGATGCTGCCGTACTCGTACTGCGTGTGCGAGACGTAGCCGCCGAGGCTCGAGTTGCCCTTGACCGCGTAAGGCGAAACGATAATCGCCGGGACCCGGAAACCGAGCCCGCCTTGGTCGTCCTGAAACGGTGGAACGGCGTTGTCATAGAAGCCGCCCCAGTCATCCCAAATCACGACAATCGCGCTCGAGTTCCAATAGGAGCTCTCGCCGACGGCATTGACGATGCTAGCCACCCAGGAGGGTCCGTGGTCGACCTTCTCGCCCGGATGGTCGTCGTCGTTGTCGGTGGGAATCACCCAGGCGACCGCGGGCAGCGTTCCATTCTTGATATCGGTGAAGATGTTGGTCGCGGGCATCGAGTCGTTGGTTCCCCACTCCGGACCGTAGCGCACGGGGGAGATCACATCGAAAGCGTTCAGTTCGGCGCCGGCGCAGCGCGTGCATGTTTGCTTACGGTCGCAATCGTCGCTTACGATAAAGCACGGGGAATAGTATTTCCAAGAAACGCCGGCCGCGTCGAGCAGATCGCGCAGCGTTAAATAGTTCTTGCCCGACAATGGGAAGGCTGAGGTGCACGGATGCGGACCGTCCCTCACGTACTGTCCGGAGGTTGTAATGAGCGGTATCCTTGCCCCTTTGGGCGAGTCGCAACCCCAGGGAGAAGTCTCCGGGGTGTCGATCATGCTCTCGGTATAGCCGCTTCCGGACCGGTTGCTGTCGATGCTCGTCGCGCCGCGAATTAAGATCTTGGTGCGCGGTGAAGCTCCCGCTGCCTTGTGTTTGGAACATCGCGTCGGCGAAAACGTACTGCTGGGCCATCGCCCAGTATGGCGCGATTTGCTGCTTCTCCACGTATTGATAGACGGCAGTCCCGACTGGCTCGTCGGCTGAATGGCACACGCCGAAGTGCGAGAGACCGAACCCATCCATTTTTTTGTCGTCGTAATCGGTCTCGAAGGCGGCATGGCAGTGCTCGATGTCCCTCGGCATCACGAGCGCGTGCGCCGTGAGCTTAACCCAGCGGTCGACGTACTTGCCGTGTTCTTTTACCTTCATCTTGCCGCGCGTCGCGCCGTGGGCGCCCGGAAAGAGGGCGAAGAGATTGTCGAAGCTGCGGTTCTCTTGAACGATGAGCACGACATGTTGGATCGGCGAGCCGTTGGAAGTCGAGGGCAGCACCGCAAGGCCGCCCGGCAGGGACGGACTGCTCGGACCACCGCATGCCGCAAAAAGCGAGGCGAGGACGACCACGCCCCAGGTCCTCATGAGCCGTCGCTTCGACGCCGCGCGGGTGCCGTCCTCACCAACGAGGTGCCGCGACGGCGCGCGCACAAGCAAGCGCTGCAGACCGCTCACGATAGGAGAAGAAGAATGAAGCCTCGTCTCTTTCTTGCTACGGCGCTCGTGCTGAGTATCGGATTTGCGGCCGCGCCGCGCGTCGCGCCCGCCGCCTCGAACGGGATGGCGTGGGACTCAGTCGTCAAACTGCTGCCCAATGCCGACCCGGCGACACTGCAACCCGGCTCGTTCGCGGACGACTTCGCGGCGGCATCGGCGGTGCAGCTTCCGCAGTCGACAGGCGGTGGGCTCACGGCAAAGTTCAAGCAGGCGATGGCGATGGGAAAGGGCATGCAGGCGATGATGCAGAGCGGCCTCGCCGAGAAGCACTACGTGGCGGGCTCGAAAGAGCGTACGGATATGCTTTCCTCGCAAACCGCGATAATCACCGACTGCGGGGCGCGCACGATCACCACGCTTGACCTTCGCAACAAGACCTATCGGGTGGAATCTATGGATCAGCCGGGCGCGCCCAGTTCCGGTGGAGGCGGCGGGGGCGGCAAACCGAGCGGTGACGACATGAGCAAGCTCGCCATCGTCGTTGCAAACAAAGCTTTGGGCTCCCTACAGTACGGTGGCGAGGCGACGAACGGCTACCGTTCCGACATTACCCTGACCGAGACGAAGACTTCTGGCGAAACGACGACCCAGCAAATGAATATGATCGGCTACTATGCAAACATCCCGCACGTCGTTGCGCAGTGTTCGCGTTTTGACGAACTCGCGCATACTCCGGCGGGTCAGGCAGGCCCCAACATGACGGCCGGGATCTCTCGCTTGATGCAGGCGCTCGCAGCGAGCGGACTCGACAAACGGATAAGCATCACGCAGAGTGGGCCGGCCATTCCGCTCGCCGATCTGTCCATGTGGAATGCGGTCGGCTTCGTGCAGGGCAATCGCCAGGCGACGTTTGTGATGGAGCGCGGCGACGTTCGCTCGATCAATGCAAGCGACCCCATCTTTAGCGTCCCCGGAGACTTTACCGAGCAGCATTAGCGACGGCGCTAAGCTTTGCCGAG
>CAVRNN010000004.1:0-134391 GCA_963722595.1 Vulcanimicrobiota bacterium
GCATCATCGGCGCGGGCGCGCAATTAAGCCAGCCGCAGCAGTCATCGAGCCTGTACGCGGCGCCGAGCGTTGGGCAAACCATCGCGGGCGCCTTCGGACAGCAGATCGGCAACACGAGCATCCAACTCACGCAGCGGCAACTGGAAATCCCGCCGACCCTTCAGTGCCGCCAGGTTATCTTTTCAACGCGCTTGTCGATCGTGACATCGTGTTGACCGCACCGTACGGCGAGGCGGGTGCACGATGACGCTCCATGCACTTGCACTGACGGCGCTTATGGCGCATTGTGCGCCCACCGTCGCGCCATCAACCATGACAGCGATCGTACAGGTGGAAAGCGGCGGCAATCCGCTCGCAATCGGCGACAATACCACAAGGCGTTCGTACTACCCGCACGACCGCGCGGCCGCGGAACGTCTGGCACGCCGGCTGTTAGACGCGGGGCACTTGCTTGACCTCGGGATCGCTCAAATCGACAGCATGAACTTCCCTGGCTTCGGCGTTAACGTGCACACGATTTTCGATCCATGCATTAACCTAAGCATCGGCGCTAAGATCCTCAGCGACGACTACTCGTTCGCGGCGCGAAGGTATCGCGACGCTCAGGTCGCGCTGCGTCATGCAATCGGCATGTACAACACCGGGCGCCTAAACGCTGGAGCGCGCTACATTGCGCGCGTGGTCGCCGCCGCTGCGATCCCTGACGGCTACGCTCAGAGCTCGCGCGTCGCTGAGAAGCGCGACGCGATGCATTCCCCTGTGCTCGCGCGCGTGGCGACCACGCGGCACGGAGGACGCGAGACCCATCGTCAACGAGTAACACCGGCGCGCTCGCCGATTCTCGTGTCGAGTGTTCCGCACGTCGTCGTCTTCTGAGCTGCAATGGGCCAGCCAGTTCTCACGGCGACCCTCGCGCTCGCGATCGCGGCCGTCCTTACCGCTGCTATCGCGATCGGCACCTCTGCTGACCGACGGGCGAGTCTGTGGTTAGGCTCAGTGTGGCTAGCGCGCTGATTGCCGTGGCGGCCGTTGCGCTTGAGCACGATCACCTGCGAATCAATTTCACCGGCAGCATGCCCATCGGCATCTATCTGCTCTCCCCGTTTCGGCCCGACCACGTCAAACGTGGCATGCTCGTCGCCGTCTGTCCTCCCGCCCGTGCTGCAAACATCGGCCGGCAACGCGGTTATTTAGCCGCCGGGCCTTGCGTGAATGACACCGAGCTCCTGCTGAAAGCCATCGCGGGGGCGCCCGATGATAAGGTTGAAGTGACGTCCGCGGGTGTAGTGGTCAACGCCCTCCTACTGCCGCACACCAGGCCCGTTCGGCGCGACCGCGCCGGGCGGCCGTTGGCGCAGTGGCCGCGCGGCCGCTATCGCCTGACGTCTGTCCAAGTCTGGCTCTATGCCGCCGACGACCGCAGCTGGGACTCGCGTTACTGGGGGCCTGCTTCGGTAACGGATCTCAAAGCCGTGGCGGTGCCACTACTCATTGCTCCCGGTGGCGCTTCACCCTGAGAATCCGCGGCGATGGTCTGGCCGATTACTGAGGTGCCGGCAGGTTGGCGAACAGGTGTTCGATGCGCAGTCCGCTAAGCCCCCACCTAATGCCGAAATCGATGGTCGGCGGCCGCGCCCCAAGACCGGAGGACGGCTGACTATGACGAACCCGCCCGTTATGCGGCGCGAGATGGTCCAGCTTTTGGCTTTATGCCGCCAGAATCAGGTCGACTGGTCGCTGCTTGCGCGAGAGGCACTCCGCCCTGATGGGATGAGAACGCTTCTTTCGGGCGAGCTGACCGAACGGCGCGCATCGCCGAAGAACCGGCGGGGGTTAAAGCAGTCTCTGGCCGCGGAGCTGCCGATCGATGAAGTTTCTGAGCAGCTCCGCGAATGGCTCAAAGCGGGCATCAAGCTGACGACGGTTCTCGATGATGATTATCCGCTGAATCTGCGAACGGTCTCGAATTTGCCGCCGTTCTTGTTCTACCGCGGCAAGCTGCGTCAGGATGATGCGTTCTCGGTTGCCGTCGTGGGAACACGCGAGCCCTCGCGGGACGGCCTCAAGCGCGCACGGGAGATGGCTCGGCGTTTGGCTGAGCGCGGTGTGACAGTGCTATCGGGGCTTGCGCGTGGCATTGACACCGCAGCTCACGAAGCAACGCTGCGCGCTGGCGGGCGAACGATCGCCGTACTGGGATCGGGGCTTTTCAATGTGTACCCCCGTGAAAACCTCGGCCTTGCCGAGAAAATCGGAGATTCTGGCGCAGTGGTCTCCCAATTCTGGCCTGATGCGCCGCCGGCTGGATATAACTTCCCGCGTCGAAATATCGTCACGTCCGGGCTCGGGCAAGGAACCGTTGTAATCGAAGCTTCAGCGACATCGGGCGCTAAAATGCAGGCACGTCTTGCGCTTGAACACGGGAAGCTTGTTTTCATCCTAAAGTCGCTCGTCGACACACACGACTGGGCCAAACGCTACGTGCAGCGTGGAGCGATCGAGGTTCGGACAGTCGATGACGTCATCAGACGTCTCCGATCCGTCGACGCACTTCGTAACGCCAACGCTCATCAAAGGACCCTCGCGCTCCAGTTTGCGTGACGCTCGACCTGTCGAAGCTGAGTCCCCTACCCGCCGGGTTCGGCCAGTGTGGCAAGTGCGCGTACCGCGACACCGGTACGCCGGCAATATGCTTCGCTTGTTTTCGGCAGAAATGCCGACCCTATCCGAGCGGCAACGGCTGTGGCGATTGCGGTGCTCCGGAGTTAGAGTTCGGAGCGTGCGGTAACCCGATCTGTAATCGCCAGCGTTGGTATGATCGAAACTACACAATATCATATCGAGAGGGCGTCTTAGAAGATCGGATGAACCTCTACAAGTTTCGTGGCGCACGTGGCTGGGGGTTGATCTTCGCGCGAGTCCTGCTCGGATTCCTGAATGCTCACATTTTCGAGTTCTTGAATCATGACCTGATCACCGCCGTTCCAGCATATGTGCCGCCTGGTACTGATGCCCCGAAAGATAACGCCCAATTCGTGATTGCAACTGCGGCCCAAATCGATAACGAAAACTGGCCATTCGATACCGCTTCGCCTCTAGCGATCGTAAAGACCACGCATACCGAGTCCATGAAGCAAAAGACCTGGGCGCAGCGAGAGGCGATAGCCGTAGGTGAACTTCGGGGTGCGCTATCCGTTCCAAACCGCGCAAGGACCCGCGGTAGGCGTATTATAGTCTTTGATGACCTCTATACGACCGGTCACACGCTAAACGAGGTCGCCCGCTGTCTAATCCACGACGGCGGCGCAAAGGGAGTCACCGGAATTAGCTTGGCTAGGCAGATTCGTCGTTGAGGAGACCCAAGGTGACCGGCTGCAGCGCGATAGCGTACGTGAGAAATAAGTAGAGCACGACCTGCGCCTTCAATGACCGCTCGCGATGCGAGCGCGTGATCGTCTATCGAGTGCTGGCAATGTTCCCTTAAAGTCAACCCCTTGATAACCTAGATATCCTCTGAACGAATATAGAAAGATGGCATACCCGAAGACTGGAACGAAACATAAGAAGCTCAAGCGGGACTGTCGCAGGCTCAAAACAAAAGCGTTGTCATCGCTTAAATCCGGCCTCGTCGCGTTCAACGGGCTTAGCGATGAAGGCCGGGTCACCTCGGTCCTTCTTCACCTGCAACATTCGGCCGAGATGCTGCTAAAGGCTGCGTTGCTTCAGAGCGGCCATGCGCTGTTTGAGCGCGGACAATCCAAGTCCATTGGCTTTAAGAAGTGTCTGGCTAAGGTGGTTTCTGATCTGAAGATTAATGAAACAATTGCTGGGCCGATTCGAAGCATAGATGCGCATCGTGACGTCGAGCAGCACTGGTTTGGCAATATGTCGGAGGAACTATTTTTTCTTGAGGTTCGAGCATTTGTAACCGCATTTGATAAGCTTTTGAAGCAGTTATTTGCTGAATCGATTGCCGATGTACTTCCGCTTAGAGTTCTACCGATATCCACTCTTCCGCCTAGCGGAGACCTCACCGTTCTCTTCAACTCCGAATTTGACCAGATCAAAAAATTTTTGGCTCTCGGGGAAGCGCCAGCGCGATGAGGCCAGAGGTAAAATCCGGTCTTTGTTAGCCGTAGAAGCACACGCTGCCGATGAGGTTGAGGTGCTCGAGAAGGACGTCAACCGTATCGAAAAAGCGATTAAGGCTGGCAAAAGCATTGCGGAGGTCTTTCCTCGCTTGACAAGCCTTTCGTCCATAGTATCAGGGCAAGGAGTCAACATTGAAGTCACAATCGTCAAGAAGGGCGGGGCACCTGTTCGTTATGTGGCTGGGGACGACCCGACAGAAGCGGCCGCGATTCGAACGATTGACCTGCAGCGTCGCTTCCGTTACGCAGCGCACGACGTTGCGGAAAAGGTCGGGTTGAGCGACCATCAGTTTTATGCCATACGCCATGCCGTGAACCTGGACGATGATCCGGCGGCTGTGTATGTGTTTGAGTTCGGAACCCAGAAGCACAAGAGATACTCGGACGAGGCGATCAAGGCAGTCAGGGAATTTATTGAATCTGGAAAACTCGATCAGGCGGTAGCCGAGTACAATGCACGGCAGTCGCGACCCGGAAGCCGAAGAAAGCAATAGCTCTGCCTTCCGATCCGTGAGGGTGCCTCCTCTTGAGCGGTGGTAGCGACAGGATCCGGTTCGAGCGGTCATCACAGCTTGACTCAACAAGCCGTGAACGTGGCCCGCGTAGTGTCGTCACGACCGCGCCTTAAAGTTAGGCCGCCAGGCAGCCCAGGGCGAAGTACCTGGGACTCAAAATCTTACTACACCGTTCACTACACAGAATCGGCCAAAAGCGGCCTGCGATTTCTATTGGTTTTCGTAGCCATATGTGCAAAATGGCCAGTACCAGCAAGGATATTCGAAGCTCAGAGGGTAGTGGCGGGGACGTTAGGAGAACCTCCTACACGCTTACGCCAAAGCACGCCTATTTTTCGTGGCCTTTTTCGATCGATGTAGCGATGGCGGTCGCAAAACGGTTGAACGGCGAACTCTTGCGACGGTACGCGAGCGTTAAGGAGAGAACAAAACGCGATGAACATGCAGGACGCGCCTTCGGAAAAGCAGATCGAGGAGCTTTCGACCCGCGAGCTTGGCTTGGCCCTACTACCTTGGTTTGCGCGCAGCGAGCGGGAAAGCAGGCCAATCAAAGACATGGCCCGATGGCTTATCGAGGAGAGGCTACACAATCCGAAGCTTTACGAGCCTTTGAGCGAAGCAATCGACTACCTTCTCCGCGAGGGTTTGCTCGTACACGAACTCAAACACGGATACGGCGACTCGCGTGTTCTTCGACTTTCACGACTTGGGAAGCAAGTCTTAGAAGCTACACCGACGGAGTACGTGTTTTCAGACACGCGCGCTTCGGAACTTGTACATCCGCGCCTCAAAGATGCGCTTCGTGAGATGGATCGCGGCTTCGAGCATTACGCAGACGCCCAATTCAAGGCTTTTCGTGAAGTAGAGATCGCGGTGAGGGAGACTTCTGGGATCGAAGGCAAGGTCGGCGTTGAGCTCGTGCGCGCCGCCTTCGCGTACCCTGACGGCCCGCTCACTGATCCTGGGATGCTAAAACCCGAGGCAGACGCGCTCGCGCATCTATTCGCCGGAGCGATCGGTTACTTAAAGAACCCACCGTCGCATCGTCGTGTCGACGAGATCGATGGTAAGCGAACGCTGAGACTGATCCTCTTTGCGTCGGAGCTGCTCAATATTGTGGAAGCGCATGCGCTTTTGCGGCGCTTGATGCGCGAGAGTGTCACCTGATGCGCACGGGTCCCCGGTTCATCGCCGTTTCCGCTTGAGGTTGAAGCTGACGACTTAACCCTCTTCGTCTAACAGTCGTCTAGCGGATCCGAAGCACGATCGTAGTGGCCCACGGCCCGATGCCCGGCGCCGCCACCCGGCAAGGCTACCGCGCTGGCGCATCCCACTCGCAAGGCGACCGCTGACGCGGCTCCGCTGCGCTCCGGCCTTGCGCGCGGGTCCCTTCGCGCGCGGTTACGCCGCCGTGCGGCGGCGCCATTGTCGGGCCGCGGGAGAGAAACAGTGATCGAAGTTTACGGTACCACACTTGCCTGCATCCGGGAGATCAAGCGTGGCATGCTCGTGCGCCGGTTGGCCGGCTTTCACGTCGTCGTGGACGTGCGTACGATCGAAGAAGATGGCGTTCGTTTGTGGCTAGACGACGGTAGCACCATCACTCTTGGCGCAAAGGGCCTCGTAGAAATCGCGCGCTGAACTGCTCGTAGCCACGACCGCCGCTTGACGTCCGCCAGGACGCGCGAGATAATTGGCATGTAAGAGTAAAGCCGACTTTCGCCCGCATAATAATGCAGGCAAAAGGCGTACGTAACGGCCCCCGAGGGCCTTTTCTTTTTGTCGCGCGCGGGATCACTCGAATGCAACCAACACGAGTCTTAGAGCAAAGCCCCGTCAACGTCATTCGCGACGAACTTGCCGAATTGTGGCCGCCGGCCGGCGGATCTTCTCTGGAACGGATTAAAATGGCGCTTGATGCAGCAACCAGTAGCCTCGATGATGTGCGTGAATGCTTGCAGAAGCTTTCAGAAACGATCCAAGCCGGCGCCAACGGTCCGCCGAGCGGTCAAGCTGTTCTGCTGACGGTACCGCAGGTGTGCGGGCTCCTTGGATACCACAAAACGAAAGTCTACGGCTTGATGAAGCGTGGCCTGCTCCCATATCTGCTTGACCGGAGGACGGGGCGCCGTCGGGTCGAGTACCGAGCCGTCCAGCAGTTTGTGAAAAGACTGCGCGCCCGCCGCCTTGAACGGAGTGCTTCCTAATGGGCAAGCGAGCTCACGGTGAGGGCACCATATCCCGGCGAAAGAACGGCACTTTTGAGGGGAAGTTGACCCTTAAGGCTCCAGATGGGGCGATTGTCCGCAAGTCGTTCTACGGCAAGACCCGCGGTGCGATCGCCGACAAGATGCGTGAGTACCGCGAGGAGCACCGTACCTCCGTCGTCACGCGGACTGCAGTGACGCTTGCCAATTATCTGACAACCTGGCTCAACGCTCTGAGCATTCGTCCGAGTACGTTCAAGCTTCGCGAACACATGATCCGCAAGCATATCGTGCCGCATATCGGAGCGCGCAAGCTTAGTGAGCTCACGTCAGATGACGTACGCTTCCTATTACGCCGCTGGAAGGATGACGACGTCGGCCTCGTTACGCGGCGGACGGCGTTCGTCACCCTCTCATGCGCTCTCAATGTCGCTTTTCGTGAAGACAAGATCGCGCGAAATCCGTGTGAGACCGTCCCGCGCCCGAAACCACCGCGGCCCGAGGTGTCCGTTCTGGATGGGAAACAAGTGATTAAGCTTCTCGCCACTTCGCGCAATACTCGCGACCGTGCATTGTTGACTCTTGCGGTTACCACTGGAATGCGTCAAGGCGAGATCTTTGCGCTCACCTGGGATGACATCGAACTGGCGGCTAGGACGATCTCTATCAAGAGGACGCTGGCAGAAGACCGCCAGGGTCATCTCGTGCGCTCAGAGCCGAAGACGCCGAAGTCGCGGCGCGTCATCTATCTTCCCGAGCTCGCACGAACGGCGCTTACCGCGCTTCGAGCAGAAGGCGACTCGCCGAGCGGCTTCGTGTTCACGTCGGCTGCCGGCACGCCGCTTCGGAAGAACAACTTCCTCAAACGCGTTTTCAAACCGCTGCTTCGGCAGGCGGAACTGCCCGACGTTACGTTCCACAGCCTTCGCCATACCGCCAACTCTCTGCTTATCGAGGCGGGAGAAGATCCGCTCGCGATCGCGGGCAGTTTGGGGCATTCGGACACCCGCATGATGTTCGAGCGTTACGGCCACCTGTTCGACCATACGGCCAAGCGCGTCGCCCAAACCGCCGACCGGATCTTCGCCGCGCTCGAACCCAATTGTCGTACGATTGTCGTAAATGCGGCTCATCGCTTCGCATTGCCGCGGAAACAAAAACGCCAAAACTCTTTACAGAGTAAGGCGTTTCCGATGGTGGAGATGGGGGGACTCGAACCCCCGACCCCTTACATGCGAAGCAAGTGCTCTACCAGCTGAGCTACATCCCCACGGGGTTGCCGATTCGGCGACCGTGGAGGATTGTACGTGCCGGCGTGGGCACCTGTCAAAGCGGATGAGGAAAGCCGCGAGTCATATGGCCTTTACGCTGGCCGCTGTCGTGTTGCTCGGAGCGGCCGTGCCGACGTATTCGGCGCAGCCGATCCTAGTGGCATCGAACCGGTGCAACAGCCAGACGATTGATGACGCGTCGTCGCGCATCCGCGAGTACGATCGGCACGGGCCCGGAACCGGATCGGCAAGGCTGCTCCAACGCTACGGCGCCATCGCCGAGGTGATCGCCACGCTCAACGAGGAGCGCGACATCCTCGACAGCATGTGCGGGAGCGACGCGCAGCGCGCGCCGCTGTTCGCCCAAATCGCCGCGTACTCCGCGTGGGCGCTTGCACTCCAGTCCGACGTGGCAGCCAAGCTCAACGCGTCTTGCCCGGCGGCCGCGACCGCGCTCCCCACGATCATGCTGGCCGACGCGTGGCTGGCTCTGGCGAATGTCGTCAACGCCGGCGGGGGTGTCGTCCCCGCCTCCTTCTCCGGCGTCATTCCGAAGGTTCAAACGCGGGCAGTCACCGTCGGCCTCACGCTGCCGGCGTGGGCCGATACATCCGCCTATTGGGTGGCCCAGGTGCGCGACAAGGCCAAGGCCGCTATCGACAGTTGCGCAACGCCGAGCCCCTCGCCCAGCCCATAGGCGCGGGAGAATTGCGAACAGTTCGCAAATAGTCGGGCATGGGAGTTCGGGCCGACTATGCAACGCGACCGCGGGAATGGATCGCTTCGATTCTATCGCGGGACCAACGATTTCTCTCGGCGGCGGAAATCCATAGCGCGCTCAAGCGCGCCGGCGCGCGTGTGTCGCTGTCAACGGTTTATCGCACGCTGGACCGCCTGAATAGCAAAGGCGAGGTGACGGCGCGCGCCGACGCCGAGGGTGAGGCCACGTACATGCTCTGCGAGCCCGCGCATCACCACCACCATGCGATTTGCGGCCAATGCGGTCGCGTCGAGGACGTCGACTGCGCCGCGATGGAGCAGTTCGCGAAATCGTTGCGCGCGTTGCACGGCTTCGAACTGAGCGGTCACGCGCTGGAGTTCTTCGGACGGTGCCGCTCGTGCCGATGACGCGCGCAGCGTTTGCGCTTCTTGTCGCCGTAACGGCGTGTTCGCACGCCACGCTTCGACAAGCTCAGGGTGACACAGGGAGTCCTGGTAAGGTCGCGGTGGCGACGACGATCTCGACGCTCAATTCGTTGGTGGAGGGCGTCGGCGGCGACCACGTGACGGTCAAAAACATCGTTCCCGTCGGCGCTTCGCCGGAGACGTTCCAGCCCGCGCCGCAGGACGTCGCGGCGGTCGCGGACGCCCAGGTGCTGGTCGAGAACGGCGCGGGTCTCGAAACCTGGCTCGACCGGCTATTGCGCGACGCGGGCTCGCGGAATCTCCGCGTGGTCGTCGGTGCCGACGGTCTGCCGGTCAAGGATCTCAATCCGCACCTTTGGATGGACCCGGTGCTTGCGCAACGCTACGTCCTGAAGATCCGCGACGCGCTCGCAGCGGCCGATCCGGCTCACGCGCGGGCGTTCCGGCAAAACGCTGCGAGCTATAACCGGCGCCTCGCCGAGCTGACGAAGAGTATCCAGCGCCAGATCGATACCATCCCGCCGTCGCATCGCTACATGATCGTGTTTCACAACGCCTGGCAGTACTACAACGACAGGTTTGGTATCACGACGCTCGGCTTCGTCGAGCGCAATCCGGGGCAGGAACCGAATCCGCAGCAAATCGCGCGACTGATCGATCTCGCCAAGGCGCATCACGTCCACGGCATATTCAGCGAGCCCGAATACAGCCCGAAAATCCTCTACTCCATCGCGCAGGGCGCGGGCATCCGCGTCGTCGAGGATCTATACGACGACTCCATCGGCGCCGATCCTCGCGTCGCGAACTACATCGCGATGCTGAACTACGACACCGGCATCATCGTGAAGACGCTAAAGTGATGCGTGGAAGCAAAGTCACCCTTCCCGTCGACTCTCCTCAGGGCAGGCTGGCTCAGGGGGACGCGGGAGAAGCGGACGCCGTCATCGCCAGAAATCTCGTCGTGCGGTACGAGGACTTTACGGCGCTGGTCGGTGCGACGCTCACCGTGTACTACGGCGAGTCCCTCGGCATCGTCGGGCCAAACGGCTCAGGGAAGTCGACGCTGCTCAAGACGATCGCAGGCCTCTTGCAGCCCGCGAGCGGAGAGCTGCGCGTACTCGGAATGTCGCCCCGCCGCCTCGCTCCCGGGACGATCGCCTACGTTCCGCAGGTCGAGGCCGTCGACTGGTCCTTTCCCGCGACGGTTTGGGACGTCGTCGCGATGGGGCGCTTCGCCCGACTTCGATTCTGGCAGCGTTTCGGAGCGCGCGATCGAGAGGCGGTGCGCCGCGCCATCGACCTCGTCGGCATGACGCAGCTCGCCGCTCGGCCGATCGCGCATCTCTCAGGTGGCCAGCAGCAACGCGCGTTCGTTGCGCGCGCGATCGCGCAGGAGCCCCGGCTGCTGCTGCTCGACGAGCCGACGACGGGCGTCGACGCGGCGACGGAAGAAGCGCTGCGCGACATCGTGCGTCGCCTCTCTTCAGACGGCTTGACGGTGCTGACTGCGACGCACGATCTCGACCGCGTCGACGAATGGTTCGACCGACTGTTGGTGCTCGATCGGCGCGTGCTCGCGCTCGGCACGCCTCGCGAAGTCGTCGCGTCAGGCGCGTATAGCGCGATTCGCGAGCACACGCACACCCACGGGCACCTGCGCCACGATCACGAGCCCCACGCCGCGCACGCCGTACATCCCGAGATCAAGCCGTGACGGTCCTGACCGAGCCGTTCCACTACGCCTTCATGGAGCGCGCCTTCGTGGCCGCGCTTGCCGTAGGACTGCTCTGCTCGACCATGGGCACCTACGTGATCTTGCGCAAGCTTTCGTTCATCGGCGACGGGATCGCGCACGCATCGTTCGCCGGAATCGTCATAGCCTATCTACGCGGCGCGAATTTCTACGTCGGCGCGGGAATCGTTGCGGTGCTGACCGCGGTCGGAATCGGGTTCGTCCATCGCCGCGGCCGCATCTCGCTCGACACGACGATCGGGGTGCTCTTCACGGGCATGTTCGCGCTGGGCGTCTATTTAATGAGCCAGCAGCGCAGCTACGCAATCGACCTGCAGAGCTTCCTCTTCGGCGACATCCTCTCGGTTCAGCCGCAGGACCTCTGGCTGATCCTCGCGCTCAGCATCATCGTGACCGCGGCCGTCGTGGTGTTCTTCCGCGGCCTGCTCTACACGACGTTCGACCCCATCGTCGCGCAGGCCAGCGGCATCGCGGCGCCGGCCTACGAGTATGCGCTGCTCGTCATGCTGGCGCTCACGATCGTCGTCTCGCTGCAGGCCGTCGGCATCGTGCTCGTCGCCGCGCTGCTGGTCACCCCCGCGGCCGCGGCCTACCAGCTGACGTCGCGCTTCGCGCCGATGATGACGCTGGCGGCAATCTTCGGGTCGGTGAGCACCGTCGGTGGCCTCTACCTGTCGTACTACGTCCGCGCCTCGAGCGGCGCGACGATCGTGCTGCTCGCGACGCTGTTGTTCTTCGCCGCGATCGCCGCGAAGTATCTGCGTCGCGCTACCGTACGCGTATCGTAAACGGAACGGTGTAGACGGCGCCGCCGGCGCCGCTGAACTGGATCCAGAGCTTGTACGTGCCCGCCGGCAGCGGCGGTACTTCCAGCGTCATTAATGGCCCGGCGTGCGCGCTTACGCCCATGTTCATCGCTCCCATCTGGGTCGTGGGCGCGCCGCGCAGCGCTGGGTGGATGTGGACGTATTCGAGCGTCGCCGTATCGATGAAGACGGCGTGTGCCGCGGCGCCGAGATAGGGCGTGAGATCTTGCGCCGGGCGTCCGTCCTTCGATACGGTGACGTCGAGGCTTTGCGGCGCGTTTGCGCTCAGCGTCGTGCTTGCCAGGGCGACGCCGTATGGACCCGCGGAGGCGCCCGCCGGCGACGGGGTCGCCGAGAACGGCTGCGGCGTAGGTTGCGTTGCGCCCGTGGAACCGTCGGGCGCGATCGTAAAACGGAAGACCTGCTGGCCGAGCCCGCGTGGCGTGGTGTCGGCGTATGCGTAGTAACGATGGCCGGCGTCCTTCGAAAAAGGCTGACGAAAGGCTCCGGTGTCGCGATGGAACACCGGATGAAGGTGCATGAACGTCTGAAAATCGTCGCGCACGACGATCAGATGGATCAGCTTTTGCATGTCAATATCGTAGTTGAAGATCGGCGTTTTGCCGTCGCTTTGGGATTGCCGGATCACCAGGGTCGCCGCTACATCGCTGAAGGCCTCCGACCGTGCCGCCGATACGATCTTGGGTGCGCCGCCGAGCAGTGCGAAGATGCCGCGCTGCTCGACGCTCGGCGCGGCCCGACTGCCGGCGACGGCGCTTGCCAGTGCGACCACTCCTGCGAACGCGGCGATCAGTCGGGTGCGCGCACGACGTTCCACGTCTCATCCTCCAGTCGTCGTAGATAGCCGCCCGTTTCGAGCGCCTCGAGTGCCTCGCGCAATGCGGCGCGCTCGTTCTTGTTCGGCATGCCCGCCCAGCGCATCGCGAGCGCGTTCAGCTCCAGCCGCGCGCCGGGCACGAGCGCCTCGCGCAGGAAGCTCTGCGGCAGTTTGACGCGCTCCATCCGCCGCGCCACCGGCTCGAGCGCCGCCTCGAATGAAGTGTTTTCGCCTGCCGGTGCTTCGCCCTTCGACTCTGCCGCTTCGCTGCTCCGCTCAGCATGACAATGTCGAACGCGTCTCGGTGTAAAGGTGCGCACGATAAGAGGGTCGGCGAGCGCGCCCAGAGATTCTCCGACCACCGTTCCGGCGGATTGCCACGGCACGGCATGGACGACGCTGGCGCGGCGAGCGATGCCGCGCAGAATTGCCCGGGCGACTCGCTCCGGCGAGGCAGGGGGAATCTGCTTGGCACGCTCGATGCCGATCGTCGCATGGAATTCCGTCGCGACGAGGCCTGGATCGACGTACGTCACCCCGACGCCGCGCGGGCGCAGTTCGCGGCGCAGCTGGATCGCGGCCGCGCGAACGGCTGCCTTCGCGGGCGCGTAGGCGCCGTAGTTCGGCAGCGGGATCCGCGCGCTTCCGGATCCGACGAACACGAGCTGGCCGCGCGTCGCCTCGAGCGCGCGCAGCGCGGCACGCGCGAGCCGCAGCGGCGCCACGAAATTCAGCTGCCATTGCGCCTCGATCTGCGCGTCGCTCTCGTCGATGAGTGCGCCGTAGGTGCCGCGCCCGGCGTTGTTCACGACCACGTCGATTCGGCCGAACTCACGCAGCGCGGCCTCGACGATGCGCGGCGGCGTCTCGCGCACCGTGACGTCGCCGGCGATTGTCGCGCATCTCCCACCACCCTCGCGGATGGACTGCGCGAGCGTTTCGAGCCGGGTGCCGCGGCGCGCGACCGCTACAACGCGATAGCCGTCGCGCGCGGCCGCGACCGCGAGGGCGTGACCGATGCCGGAGCTCGCTCCCGTGACGATCAGCGTCCGGCCGTCTTCATCCATGCGACTCGCAGTAGGTGCGGTACTCGCTTTCGATGCTTTGCGGAAGGCCGGCGTAATGCTCGCCCTCATCGGCAATCGGAGGAGGCGGCGGCTCGATGACCTCGCGTTTTTCACGCGCGAACGCGGCGAGCGTGGCCGCCACGGGTTTCGCGCTGCCGTCGCTGCGAACGACGCCGAAGCGAAGCTCGTGCGGAGCCCGATCGAATGGCGGAAGCTTCGCGAGCGAGGGGTCGTAGTCGGCCCAGCACCACCAGAATGCTCCGAGCGCGCCCGATGCGTGCAGCCGCTCGAACACCGCGCGCGCGTACCGCGCCATCTCGTCTTCGTCGAGACACGCGAAGCCGTTGACGCTCGCGCTGCCGGGCGGGCATTCCGGATTTCCGAACTCGCTGAACAACACGCTCTTGCGACTGAACGACTGCTGCAGCCTGCACAAGAACGGGACGGCGCTCGTATCGAGGCGATCCCGCGCGAACTTGCTGTACACGGAGTAGCCGTGCATCGTCGCAAACGGCCACGGCGCCGCGATGCTTGAGGGCCGCAGGTTGCGATCTTGCTCTAAATCCTCGCCGTGCATTCCGCCCGTCGTGCCGGCGCCGGAAGCCTCGAGCAGCGTGTCGCTCAGCCGCGCGCTCCACTGCGCGGCGTCCTGCGCCGTAGCGGGTGCGCGCAGGTTGGAAAACTCGTTGCCGAGATCCCATGCGAAGAGCGCCGGGTGCTCTCTCGCGCGCTCCCCGATGCTCCGCGCGAACAGCGTCTGCGCGCGCAGCAGCTCCGGGTTCGCATAAAAGTCACCGATCGAACGGTCCAGGACCGCATCGTTTGCGATCGTGCGGAATCGGCCGTGCGTCGTGCCGCGCTCCAGCGTCCACGCCGGCAGCCAATTCACTCCGCTCATGTGGCCGCAGAAGAGCGTCGGCATCGCCTTCAGGCCGGCGCCGGCGATGCGCTCCATGAGGGCGTCGAAGCGCCGGAGCGCGCTCGAGTCCGTCACGGAGGGCTCGGGTTGAAATGCCTCCCACATGAGGAAGAAGCGCACGACGTCCAGGCCGAGCTCCTTGATGCGCGCCATATCTTCGCCGATCTCGTCGCTCTCAAAGCGCTGCCACATGTACATCGCACTGCTGCGCGGCCAGTAGTTGATGCCGAGTAGAAATCGCGACATGCGCGCCCTTTCGTTCTTCAACGGAGTTTATCCGGTTTGTGGCGAAGGCGTTTTACATGGCGCGCGCCGGCAAAGCACCGATCGTCGGAATCATCATGGGCAGCCGTTCGGATTGGGAGACGATGTCGGGCGCACGCAGCACGCTCGACGAACTCGAAATCCCGTGCGAGGTTCGCGTCGTGTCCGCGCATCGGATGCCCGACGAGATGTTCAACTACGCCGAATCTGCGTCGCGGCGCGGTCTGCGTGCGATCATCGCGGGCGCGGGCGGGGCTGCGCACCTGCCGGGGATGACCGCGGCGAAGACGCTCATTCCGGTCATCGGCGTTCCCGTGCAGTCGGCGCGGCTGGGCGGCCTCGACTCGTTGCTCTCGATCGCGCAGATGCCGCCCGGCGTTCCCGTCGCGACGATGGCGATCGGCGGTGCCGTAAACGCGGCGCTGCTCGCCGCGCGGATCGTCGCGCTCGACGACGCACGCGTCGCGAAGCGCCTCGCGGCGTATGTTGTGCGCATGCACGACGCCGCAGCTTCCAGCAAGCTCGATTGAAGCCGATCGTAACCATCGGCGTGATCGGCGGCGGCCAGCTCGGACGCATGTTCACGCTCGACGCGAAGCGGATGGGTTATCACGTCATCACCCTGGATCCGCAGGAGCATTCTCCCTGCGGGCAGGTCGCGGACGAGCAGATCGTGGCGCACTACGGCGACCTCGATGCGATCGAGGAGCTCGGGCGCCGCAGCGACGTGATCACCTACGAGTTCGAAAACATCGACATCGCGTCCGTCCGCCACCTCGAGGCATTATCGCGTCCCGTGACGCCGTCGAGCGAGGTGCTCGGAGTCACGCAGGATCGCCTGCGCGAGAAGCAGTTCGTGCGCGAAGCCGGCCTCGCCACGACGCCGTTTGCGCGCGTGCGCTCCGCGGAGGACCTGCGAGCCGCGACCGAGCGCGTCGGATTCCCCGCCATCCTCAAGACGGCGATGGGCGGTTACGACGGGAAGGGCCAGTGGCGGGTGGGGTCGCTCGAGGAGGCCGAAGCCGTGTTGCAGGCCGCCGGCGGCGCCGAGCTGATCTTCGAGCGCGCGGTCTCGCTGAAGTGCGAGCTGAGCGTTATCGCGACTCGCAACGCAAGCGACGAGATCGTGAGTTATCCCGTCGCGGAGAACACGCACGACCGCGGAATCCTCGCGATGACCGTGGCGCCCGCGCGGGTCGACGCGCAGGTCGCCAAACGCGCCGAGGAGGCGGCCGCGGCCGTCGGCCGCGGGCTCGGCATCGTCGGCACGTACTGTGTGGAGTTCTTCCTCTCGACGAGCGGCGAGCTTTTGATCAACGAGATCGCGCCGCGACCGCACAACAGCGGCCACTACACGATCGACGTAACGCCCTGCTCGCAGTACGAGCAGCACGTGCGCGCAATCTGCGGCCTGCCGCCATCGCCCCCGCGCCTGCTCGCCAACGCCGTCATGATGAACGTACTCGGCGACGGCGGCGGGGATCATCTTGCCGGCATTCCCGAGCTGCTGCGCGATCCGTCGATCGTAATCCACATCTATGGCAAGCGGCACGCGATCGCGCGCCGCAAGATGGGCCACTTCACGATGCTCGTCGACGGGCCCGTCGACGACGCCGCGATCGCGCGCGCACAAGCCGCGCACGCCAAGCTGCACTGGACGCAATGCTGACCGGACAGCTGGGCGAGGCGTTCTATGTTTTCGTCACGCTCATTGCGATGCTCAATCCGATCGAGGCGGCGGCGGCGTTTGCGACGTTGACCGAGGGACGCTCTGCGCAAGAGCAGGCGCAGATCGCGCGGCGTGCTTCGATCGTCGCCGCTATCACGCTCGTCACCTTCGCCTTTGCGGGCGAGGCACTGCTCGGGGCGCTGGGCGTCGAAATCAGCGCTTTCAAGATCGCCGGCGGATTGCTGCTGCTCAAGGTCGGATTCGACATGGTCTTCGCGGAGAAGACCGACAGGCAGACCGCCGACGCGGCAAAGCCCGTCACGGATCCGGCCGTGTTCCCGCTGGCGATCCCGATCATCACCGGCCCGGGCGCTCTGACCGTCGCCGTCGCGCTCGTGAAGCCGGGCCCGGGGCATCAGCTGCACAGCGGCGTCTTCGTAATCATCGCGCTTGTGGTCGTGGCGATCACGTATCTCTTCATGCGCGGAGCGCAGCAGCTTACGAAGTGGTTTGGAAAGACCGGCGTGGACGCCGTAGGCAGAATCGTTGGCATCATCGTCGCCGCGATTGCCGTGCAGCTCATCATCAATGGCATCGGGGGACTCACGAATCTGAAGATTCGCTGATCCCTAGGAGCACATCGCCTGCATTCGAATAGTTGCCCCGATGATCGTCCGAGCCGGAGTCCTCTACGACGGCACGCTGGAGCCGCCGAAGCGCAACGTCGATCTGATCGTCGAAGACGGGCGCGTCAAGGAAATTCGCGCGGCGCAGGGGCCGTGCGAACTCGAGGCGCCGTGCGTCACGCCCGGGCTGGTCAACGCGCACGCGCACCTCGAGGGAAGCGGCGAGCCGGACATGATGAGCATGATCCAAACGACCACGCCCAACCAGCGGCTGCTGCGTGCCGTCGAGAACGCGTGCAAGTCGATCAAGGCGGGCGTGACGACGATTCGCGACGTGGGGAGCTCCAATCGCATCGCGTCCGACGTTCACGAGGCGATCGAGGAGGGACGCATTTCGGGGCCGCGCATGCGCACGGCCGGCGCGGTGCTCTGCATGACCGGCGGGCATGGCTGGCCGATCGGGCGCGCGGTCGACTCCCCGCACGAAGCGCGCAAGGCTGTGCGCGAGCAGATGTGGGCGGGCGCCGATTGCATCAAGCTGATCGCTACCGGGGGCGTGCTGACGAAGGGCGCCGTGCCGGGGAACGCTCAGCTCGCTCCCGACGAGCTCGCGGCGGCCATCGACGAGGCGCATCGACACGGTCTGCGCGTCGCGGCACACGCGATCGGGACGCAGGGCATCAAAAACGCGCTGCGCGCCGGCATCGATTCGATCGAGCACGGCACGATGCTCGACGACGAGTGCATCGCGCTCTTCAAGGAGCGCGGAGTCTATCTCGTTCCCACGCTAAGCGCACCGACGTGCATCATGGCGCACCTCGAAGACGGCCACCAGCCCCGCTACATCATCGAGAAGGCGCGCGGGCTCAACGAGGTGATGCTGAATAACATACGCCACGCCTATGAGAGCGGCGTTCGCATCGCAGGCGGTTCCGACGCGGGAACCCCGTACAACTACCACGAGAACTACGCGCAGGAGGCCGAGCTGATGTGGGCACTCCTCGGGATGACGCCGCAGCAGGCCCTGCATGCCGCGACCAACGTTGCCGCGGAGCTCGTGGGCCTGCACAACGGCATCCTCGCGATCGGCGAGCCGGCCGACGTGTTGTTGCTGCGCGGCGACGTCGGCGAAGACGTGCGAGTGCTGCGCGATCCCCAGCTCGTGCTCAAGGGCGGCCTGATCCAGTAGCGATGCTGCCGGCGACGCCGATCGCGCACGTCATCGTGCTGGTTCAGGAGAATCGCACATTCGACAACCTTTTCGCGTCGTCCATCCTCGCGAGCGGCGGCCCGTATCCCGGCGCGAACACGTCGCAGGTGGCGACCGTCGACGGCAAGCGGATGCGCCTCCGGCCGGTGCCGTTCGAGTACCCGGCCGACCCGCGACACAATCACGTCTCGCTCGTCGGCGAGTGGGATAGCGGGAAGATGGATGGCTTTGCGCGCGACCTGATCACGACGGTCACCGGATTTCCCCCGCCCGCGCCCGGCTTTCCGTACGCCTACCTGCCGGATTCGGAGACGACGCTCTATCACGTGCTCGCGGCGCGCTATGCGCTCGCCGACGAGAACTTCGCGACGCGACTGATCCCGACGTTCCCGAGCCATTTTGCACTTGCCACGGCGCAGCCGCGCATCGCGGGCAATCCCAACGACTCGATCTGGGGCTGCGATTCGAAGCCCGGCACGACCGTTCCGCTCTTCGGTCTCGGCGAGACGATGATTCGGCCCGGCGTCTTTCCGTGCTTCGATCAGCCGACGATTGGCGATCTGCTCGACGCCGCCCACGTGAGCTGGAAGTACTACACCGGCGCGTACGACGACGCCAGCGACCCCGCGGTCAATATCTACGACGCCTTTCGCAAGATCCGCTACGGCGCTGGCTGGGAGCGCAACGTGATCACGCCGTCCGGCACGATCCTGAGCGACATCCAAAGCTGCCGTCTGCCGCAGGTGTCGTTCGTGATGCCGAACTGGCTTGACTCCGACCACGCGGGCAACTTGAGCGCGGGCGGTCCCGGCTGGGTCGGCTCGATCTACCTCGCGATGGTGCAGAGCCAGCACACGGCGTGCAACTACTACAAGGACAGCGCATTGATCCTGACGTGGGACGATTCGGGCGGCTGGTACGATCACGTCCCGCCGCCGGCGGGGCCGGACGGCACGAGCTGGGGCTTTAGGATACCGATCGTCGTGATGTCGGCGTGGGCGCGCTCGGGCTACGATCCGAACCGGCCGCGCGCACGTCCGTACGTCTCGCACACACGCCGCGAATCGACCTCGATCGTAAAGTTCATCGAGACGAACTTCAATCTTGGATCGCTCGGGCAGCGCGACTCGACCGACGACGATCTCCATGACATGTTCGACTTCGCGCGCACCACGCCGGTGCCGTCGTTTTCCGAGCTGTCGATGCAGCGCATGATTCGCCGCACGCGCTTCGAGCTCGCCGAAGCAGAGAGCAACGACCACCCGGTCGACGGCGACCGCTAGCGATGGAGCTGCAGGGACTGCGCCTCGCCGTGCTGGCCGCAATTTCGTGGCCGGCGCCTCCGCCTGGCTACGGGCCTTGGGAGCAGATCGCGTTCAACGTCGCGGACGGCATGCGCAGGCGCGGCCTGGACGTCACCCTTTTCGCGACCGGCAACTCGCACTTCGATGGCCGCCTCGCCTCCGTCGTGCCCGTCGGCCTCAACGAGGATCCGGCGCTGAACAAGGACGTCTACACGGCGCTGCATATCGCGGAGCTCTTTCGGCGCGCCGGCGAGTTCGATCTCATTCACAATCACCTCGACTGGAAGCCGCTGACGTATGCGCTGAGCTCGCAGGCCCCGCCGCTGCTCACGACGATCCACGGCTTCTCGTCGCCGCAGATACTGGCGGCGTACTACGCTGGGGCGCGGCGAAGCTTCTACTGCTCGATTTCGAATGCCGACCGCGACCCCGGGCTCGACTATCTCGCAACGACCTACAACGGCATCGATCCCGCGCAGTTCACTTATCGCGACCGGCCGGGCGAGTATCTCACGTTTCTCGGGCGCTTCCACCCCGAGAAGGGCACGCATCTCGCGATCGAAATCGCTCGGCGCGCGGGCGTGCGCCTAAAGATCGCTGCAATACCGCACGACGAGGCGTATTTTCACGAGCAGGTTGCGCCGCATATCGACGGCGACCGCGTCCAGTTCCTCGGCGCGGTCGAGCGCGACGGGCGCAACGAACTGCTGAGCAACGCGCTCGCGCTCGTGCACATGACGACCCGCCCCGAGCGATTCGGCCTGACGACGGTCGAGGCGATGGCCTGCGGCACGCCCGTGCTCGCGGCGCGGATGGGGTCGATGCCCGAAATCGTCGTCGACGGCGTAACCGGCTTCTTGTGCGACGGCGTCGCCGATGCCGTCGAGAGGGTTCCGCGCCTCGCGTCGCTCGATCGTCGCGCCTGCCGCGCGCACGTGGAGCGCGAGTTCAGCCTCGAGCGCATGATCGACCGCTACCTGGAGGCCTACACGAAGGCGCTCGCGTCGCGCCTGCCGCCGCCGCCCGGCGAGGCGAAACTCGAGGCCCGCCGGCACGACTGGTGGGACCGCCCCATGGCGTACACGGAGATTCCGCCGAGACCTGAGAACCTCGACTTTTCATGAATGTTCGGGCGGAGCGCGACTACTCCGGCCGCACGCTCTTCGAAAAGTTGGGCGTCGTCGCCGGTGCCCACGTCGCGCTGGTCGGCAGTCACGAGCCGGCGTTCACGACCAGTCTGAACGCGTGCCTGGCCAAGGCTGCGTCGCAGTCGCTGCGCACGCGCTACGACATGATCTTCTTGCGCATCGACGCTCCGCGCGACCTGGCGCGGATTCAGCGCGCCGTCGTGCACCTGAAGTCCAACGGCGCGCTCTGGGTCTTCCATCCGAAGGGCCGCGGAGCGTCACCGACGGACGCCGAGGTCCGAGCCACGGGCATCGCCGCAGGTCTCGTCGACAACAAGATCAGCGCGTACAGCGATTCGCACACCGCAACGCGCTTCGTCATTCCGCTCGCGTTGCGTTAAGAAAAGATCACCGCGCTTAATGCTGGCTTCATTTGGAGCGAGTATGATCGCGGCATGAATGCATTGCGTCTCGTCGCGTTTTTTGTTGCCACAATCGTCTTTTGCGGTCTCGCGCCGGTTCGCTCGGCGGCGGCGCCGTCGTCGTCCGACCTGCGGATGGTCATCATCGTCAGCCGGCACGGCGTACGCTCGCCGACGCATCCCAGCGAGCTGAATCCCTATTCGCGTCAGCCCTGGCCCGCGTGGAGCGGTCATCCCGGCGACCTCACCGAGCGCGGCGCGCTGTTGATGCGCCAGTTCGGCGCCTACTATCGCCGGACGTACGGCGCGCTGCTTGGCACGCAGGGATGTCCGCCGAGCGGTGCCGTCTTCGTGTGGGCCGACGTGGATCAGCGCACCAAGGCGACCGGTGAGGCCATCGTGCAGGGGCTTGCGCCGCGCTGCGGCATCACGGTCGGTCACGCGCCGAGCGACCCCGATCCGCTCTTCGATCCGTTGCCCGGCGTCGGCGTCGTGAACAAGGTGGAGTCGAAGGACTCGATCCTCGGATCGGTCGGCGGAAACTTCGGCTCGCTGCTTACCGCGTACGGATCCGCGTTCGCGACGATGGAAGACGTGCTCGGCTGTGCCGCGCCGGCGCCGTGCAAGCGCATCGCCGACGTGCCGACGAGCGTCGCGAACGACGGCGACGGCGGGCTCGCGACGCTTTCCGGCGGGCTCGACATGGCCGCCGACGTCGGCGAGAATCTATTGCTCGAATATACCGACGGCCACGCGGACGTCGGATGGGGTCGCGTCGATCACGCGAGGCTGCTCGAGCTGCTTGCGCTCCACATCTTGGGCAAGGGGCTCGAGCACAACCGCTACGCCGCGCGCGCACACTCCTCGGACATCATGGCGCACATTCTGCAGACGCTCGAAGAGGGAGCGACGGGTCATGCCGTAGCGGGCACGCGCGTGCCGCCCGGCGCACGGTTCGTCTTTTTCTCCGGCCATGACACGCAGCTCGCGGAGTTCTCCGCCCTGCTGCGGCTCTCGTGGCTGATCGAGGGCGATCAGCTCAACGACACGCCCCCGGGGAGTGCGCTGATCTTCGAGCTGCACCGCCCGTCGAGCGGCACGGCATTCGTCCGGACGTATTTCGTCGCGCAGACGCTCGATGCGATGCGCGCCGGTCAAGGCGAGAATCCGGTGCGCGTTCCGGTCTACGTGCCGGGCTGCCCGAGCCTCGACTGCCCGTTCGCGAAGTTCACCAGCGCCGTGAAATCCTCGATAGACCCGCGTTTTGTCAGTAAGTGGTAACGTTCAAACTTGTCATCCTGAGCGAAGGCGCGAAGCGCCGAAGTCGAAGGACAGCGAGCGCAGCTCCCTTTGTCATCCTCCGCCCTTCGACTCGCTACCCTCGCTCCGCTCAGGGTGACAAGGTGGTAGTGGCTTCCATCGCCTGATAGGCCTTGCTCGTGAGCGCGTGATCGATGACGCCGGCGATGAAGCGGGAGGCATCGCGCACCTTTGCGATGTCGACCCCGGTTTCGATGCCCATCTGGTGGAGGAGATAGAGCACGTCTTCGGTGCCGACGTTACCGGTCGCGCCGGGAGCGTAGGGGCAGCCGCCGAGCCCGCCTGACGAAGCATCGAACTTCGCGACGCCCTGCTGCAGCCCGGCGTAAACGTTCGCGAGTGCGGTGCCGCGCGTGTCGTGGAAGTGCAGAGCGATGCGATCCAGCGGGATCTCGGTCGTCAGCAGCGGAACGAGCGCCTCGACCTGGCTCGGCACTCCGACGCCGATCGTGTCGCCGATCGAGAGCTCGTCGCACCCGAGCTCCATCAGCTTCGCGCTCACGTCCAGCACCATCTGCGGCGTGACCACGTCGCCGAACGGCGAGCCGAACGCCGTCGAGACGTATCCCCGCACCCACGCGCCCTCGCTCTTCGCAGCGCGCACCACGCCGCGAAACGCCTCAAGCGATTCGTCGATCGTCATGTTGATGTTGCGCTTCGTGAAGTTCTCCGAGGCGGCCGTGAAGACCGCGATCGCGTCCGCGCCGACCGCGCGCGCCCTCTCGTAGCCCTTGAGATTCGGAACGAGCACCGGGTAGCGCACGCCGGGCGCCTTGCGAATGCGCGAGAACACGTCCGCCGCATCGGCGAGCTGCGGGATCGCCCTCGGGCTGACGAATGAGGTGGCCTCGATCCAGCGTAGACCCGTCTGCGAGAGCAGGTCGATGTAGCGCACCTTGTCGTCGGTGGAGATGCGCGCGTTCTCGTTCTGCAGCCCGTCGCGCGCGCCCATCTCGAAGATGGTAACGCGTTTTGGGAGTGTCACGATAATTGCACGAGCGGGGTGCCGGAGGAAACGATTTGGCCTTCCTTGACCATTACGGACTTCACAACCGCGGCCGCCGGCGCTTCGATGCGATGCTCCATCTTCATCGCCTCGAGCACGACCAGCAGCGCGTGCTCGTCGACGTCGTCGCCCGCGGCGACCGCCACCTTGACGATCTTTCCCGGCATCGGCGCTGCGACGTGCGCGCCCACGGCCGCCGCGTGGCCGCCCCCGGTGCCCTCGCTCGACGGCGGCGACGCAAAGCGCAACGGCCACGCGCGTCCGTCGAGATGCACGGTGAAACGGTCGTCCGCATACGTGACGGCGCCCGCGATCGCCTCTCCGTTGAAACGCGCATGCACGGCGGATCCGTGGCGCTCCGCCTGCAGCCTGCCGTTGCAATCGCCCGAGATGCGCCATGCGTCGGCGCGATCCGTCGCGTCGGCGCTAAGCTCGATCGTTCCGCCGTCGTACTGCAGACGCAGCGGTATCCCCGTGTCCGCCAAGCGCCACGGTGCGCGCCCGTCGGCGAGCAGCGCGCCGGCGCAGAGCAGCACGGCCTCGTCGGGCGGAGCGGCCCGCGAGAAGAGCGATTCGTCGAGCCGTTCGTCGAGAAAGCGCGTCGTGGTCTCGCCGGAGCGGAACGCGGCGTCCCGCGCGATCCACAACAGCAGCGGCAGGTTCGTGCGGACGCCGTCGACGACGCACTCTTCGAGTGCGCGCTGCAGTCGCGCGATCGCCGAGGCGCGGTCGTTGCCGTACGCGATGAGCTTGGCGAGCATCGGATCGTAGTAATGCGTCACCTCGCTGCCCGTACCGACGCCCGCGTCGACGCGCACGCCGGGCCCTTCCGGCGGCGACCAGCGCTCGATGGTCCCGGTCGAGGGCAGGAGGTCGTTTGCCGGATCCTCGGCATAGAGGCGTGCCTCGATGGCCCAACCACGTGGTCGCACGTCGGACTGCGCGACGGTCAAGCGCTCTCCGCTCGCGATACGCAGCTGCCAGTGCACGAGATCGACCCCGCAGACGATTTCCGTGATCGGGTGCTCGACCTGTAGACGCGCATTCATCTCGAGGAAATAGTACGCGCCGTCGGCGTCGAGCATGAACTCGCAGGTGCCCGCGTTCACGTAGCCGACCGACTCCGCGGCGCGCACGGCGGCGGCGCCCATCTCGGCCCGCAGCTCTGGCGTCAGCGCGACCGACGGCGCCTCTTCGACGACCTTTTGATGCCGCCGCTGGATCGAGCACTCGCGCTCGCCGAGATGGATCGTCGCGCCATGCCCGTCGGCGAGGATTTGAAACTCGATATGGCGCGGGCTGCGGAGATAGCGCTCGAGCAGAACCGTGTCGTCGCCGAACGCCGCGAGCGCCTCGCGCTTCGCGGCTTCCAGCGCCTCGGCGAAGCGCGCCGCCGACTCGACGACGCGCATGCCGCGCCCCCCGCCTCCGGCGCTCGCCTTGATCAACAGGGGAAAACCGACGCGCTCGGCCTGTTCCCGCAGCGCCGTCAAGGATTGATCGTCGCCGTCGTAGCCCGGAACGGTCGGCACGCTGAAGTCGCGCACGCGCCGCTTGGCCTCGATCTTGCTGCCCATCGCGGCCATGGCCTCGGGACCGGGCCCGACGAAGGCGATCCCGGCCTCTCGCACCGCGCGCGCGAAGGGTGCGCGCTCGGAGAGAAATCCGTATCCAGGATGCAGCGCGTCGGCCTTCATGTCGCGCGCCGCGGCGACGATCGCATCGGCGTCGAGATAGGATTCCGCCGCCGTCGCCGGACCGACGCACCGGGCCTCGTCCACGAACTGCAAATGAAACGCGTCGGCGTCGGCCTGCGAGTAGATGCCGAGCGGGACGACGCCCATCTCGCGCGCCGCCCGCGCTACGCGCACGGCGATCTCGCCGCGATTGGCGATGAGCAGCCGCCTAATCACCGGCGAACGAGGCGCGGCGCCGCTCGAGGAAGGCGCGCAGTCCCTCCTGGCCTTCGGCGCCGACACGTTGCTGCGCGATCGCGCGCGTCGTGATCGTTCGCGAGTCGTCGTAGCCGTTGTCGAGGACGCGGTGCACGAGAAGCTTCGCCGCCGCAACGGCGGACGGTCCCGCCGTAAGCAGTTCCGCCAGGCGACGATCGACGGCCGCGTCCAACGCTTCGGAGGCCACGACCTCGTGGACGAGCGCGATCGTCTGCGCGCGGCGCGCGTCGAAGCGTTCGCCCGTGAGGAAGAGCGCGCGCGCGTGCGACGCGCCGATCTTGGCGAGCACGAATGGCGAGATGACCGCCGGGATGATGCCGAGCTTCACCTCGGTGAAGCCGAAGATCGCATCCTCGGCCGCGATTGCGATGTCGCAGACGGCGGCGAGCCCCGCGCCACCGCCGAGCGCCGCACCTTGGATGCGCGCGACGACCGGCTTGGGACAGTTGTCAATCGCGCGAAACATGTCGCTCATCCGTTCGGCGTCCCCGAGATTCGCGTCGAATTCCAGATCGAGCGACGCGCGCATCCAGTTGATGTCGGCGCCTCCACAAAAGACCGGCCCCTCGCCGGCGAGCACGACGGCGCGGATGTCGTCCGCCGCGGTGATTTCCGTGAAGGTCTCGTACAGCTGCGCGATGAGCTCGGCGTTGAAGGCGTTGCGCACCTCGGGCCGGGCGAGCGTGACGCGGGCGATTCCGTCGGCGACGTCCAGCTTGATCTCAGGCATGCGGCCTGGAGGGTTCGCGGCCTCATCCGAGCGGGCCTCGCCCGCGTTATACTGTGACGATGAAGGCCGCCCGGCGCCCCGCGATCTACCGTTACGCGTTTTTGACGCGCGCGAGCCATTGGCTGTGGGTGCTCGCGTTCTTCATTCTCGTCGGAAGCGGTCTGCAGATCTTCAACGCCTCCCCGAACTTGGACGCCTCCGACAAGAGCGATCCCGCTCGGCGCGTGCTCGCCATCGGATCGCCGGCGGAGGGCGTGGGAACGACGACGATCTTCGGACACACGTTCGTCACGACGGGATGGCTCGGCTGGACGAGCGACGGGATGGGCTCGCGCGGCGCGCACGCGTTTGCCGCGACGATCACGGTCCCGGGTTTTCAAGACCTCGCCGGGGGCCGGAGGTGGCATTTCTTCTTTGCGTGGATCGCTGCGCTCTGCTGGTTGGCATGGCTGCTATCGGCCGCGATCAAGGGCAGCCTGCGTGAGATGATCCTGCGCCCGAGCGATCTGCCCAAGCTGTGGCCGATGCAGGCATACTATCTGAGGCTACGCAGGTCGCCGCCGCCGTACGGCATCTACAACCCTCTGCAGAAGGCAAGCTACACGGCCGTGCTCTTCGTCATCGCGCCGCTCGTCGTCATTACCGGCCTCGCGCTGTCTCCGGGCATTGACGCGATCGCGAATCCGCTGACCGTGCTCTTCGGCGGCCGTCAGTTCGCGCGGCTCTGGCACTTCGCGGGCATGCTGCTGTTGCTGATATTCTTCGCGATCCACACGTTCCAGGTGGCGACCCAGGGGATCGTCAACCAGATGCGGTCGATGATTACGGGCTGGTTTCAGCCGGAATGAAGCGCCGGCTCTTCATCGCGTCGACGGTCTCGGTGCTCGCTGGCTGCGGCCCGTTGAGCGCGGGGCTCAGCCAAAACCAGAAATTCATGAAGGCGCTCGGCTCGGTCGAGAGCCTCAACCATCGCCTGATCGGCACGCGCGGGCTCGCGCGGCAATATCGGGAGAGTGACGTCGATCGCGTGTTTCGCGTGAACGGCTTCGCCACGCCCTCGGACGCGAGTTACACTCGTTTGCTGGCCGACGCTTTCTCATCCTATCGTCTCGTCGTGGACGGCGCCGTGGCTCGGCCGCATGCGTTTGAGCTCGAGCGGCTCCAGCGGATGCCGCAGCAGACGCAGATCACGCGACACGATTGCGTCGAGGGATGGAGCGTGATCGGGAAGTGGAGCGGCATTCGCCTCGGCGACCTGCTCGATGCCGTACAGCCGCGCGATGACGCGCGCTACGTCGTGTTTCGATGCATGGACAACGACGGCGCCGGCAACCTCTATTACGAGAGCCTCGACATGCACCAAGCCTATCACCCGCAGGCTCTGCTCGCGCTGCGCCTCAACGACGCCCCGCTCGATCCGGATCACGGCGCGCCGGTGCGGCTGCGCGTGCCGACGCAGCTCGGCTACAAGAGCGCGAAGTGGATCGGGCACATCGAGGTGGTCGGCAGCTTCGCGCGGATCGCCGGAGGCCAGGGAGGCTACTGGGAAGACCAAGGCTACGAGTGGTACGCCGGCATCTGAGGCGCGCCGGTCACGGCGGCGCGGCCTCGCGCGTTACGGTACTGTCATGACCAGAGGCGCGCTGGTCACCGCTGCTCTAGCTCTCCTGCTGGGGAGTTCCGCGGTCGACCTGCGCGTCTCCCTGCGTTCTACGGCGGCCGCGTATTTGGCGAGCATGCCGAAGATTGGGCCGATTGCCGGCCGCGACACCACCTACGACTATTACCAGCGGCTCAACGAAGACGGCGATCTGCTCGACGATCCCAGCGTTCCGCAGGGCTATTCCGCCGCGGACTGGTCGCAAACCGTCACCCGCATCGCGCGACTTGATCTCAGCCTCGCGACGCAGCTGGTTCGCGAAACGTACGATTCCATGAGCGCCGTGCGCGGATTGAGCGAAACGCTCGTGCGCTCGTCGAGCGACGGAACGATGCAGCCGGTCGCCGTGTACGTTCCGTCGAGCTACTCGCCCGCGCGCCCGGCCCCGCTCGTCGTGCTGCTGCACGGCCGCCCGCAGTCGGAAACGCAGGTTATCGCGCCGCCGTACATAGCGGACCTCGCCGAAAGAAGCGGCGCGATCGTCGTCGCGCCGTGGGGTCGAGGCTACTACGACTTTCGCGGATCCAGTGCCGATGTCTACGACGCGCTGGACGCGGCGACGCGCGCTTTCTCGATCGATCCGCGCAGACGATATATCGCCGGATACTCGATGGGCGGCTTCTCGGTCTTCGAGGTCGCGCCGGCACGTCCGCAGGTCTGGGCCGCCGTGATGTCCGTCGCGGGCGCACTCCTCGGATCGGACTCGCAGCGCCTCGTTGCGACGATGCGCCGGACGCCGTTCTACGTGCTCACCGGCAGCGCGGACGACAGCATCCCGACGCAATTCCCCACCGCGACGGCGGCGTTTCTCCAGGCCGCCGGGCTGGACGTGTCGTTCTACTCGCAACCCGGCGGCATCCACCGCCTCGTGACGCTGCTGCCCATCCTGACCGAGGCCTGGAACGACATGCTGCACGGCGTGGTGCGCGCTCCACAGCAGAGCCTCGGCAGCATGACACTGCCGTCAGCGATTCCAACAAGCAATTTCAGGCCGTAGCTCGAAGGCGCTGACGCATGACCGAATCGCGTCGCGCAATCGTAGCGGCGATCGTTGCCGCGTGCTGTGCGGTCCCGGCGTCCGCGGAAAGTCCCGCGAGCGGGCCGATGGTGCCGAGCCCTCCGGGAACGATCGTGCAGAGCAGCTTTGCCTACCTCAACGGCGTCGCGCCCAACGCACAATGGCGCGCCGTCACGAGTCGACAGCCGCTGGGTGAGTCGAACGGCCGGCGATTCTATCAGTGGTACCTTTCCTTCTACGGCTCGCGGCGGCACGCGTATCGGCTGCGCTATCAGTCGCCGACCAACGGCGGCCCGCTCGCGCGCGTGGTCAAGGGAAACGGCAGCGACATGTGGTTTCCGGTGCAGGACCTGCACCTCGTGGGAGTCGCCTCCCTTAAGGGCGACGGGGCGCAGCAGTTCGTCGTGCAGTCGCACGAGATGGCGGCGGATTGCGGGTCGGCGACCGTCGCGGTATTTGCCGGAGGCCCGGAGGCGAACGTCGCCCCCGCCGTTTCGGTCGCGAATTCGTGCGAGTTGACGGCGACCATCGCGCCCGGCAAGGACGCACTTCTGTTGCGAGGCGCGTACTACGGACCTAATGCCCCGCTGTGCTGCCCGACGAAAACAAACGCGACCGCGACGCTGCGCTATCGCGGCGGCCACTGGGTCGAGTCGCCGAGCTACTACAAGCTGTACGTAGGACACTTGCCGCCGGCATAGCGCTCGCCATCGCTCGCGACTACATGCGAAAGACGCCAAACTGCGTCCGCGGCTGCGGCGCGTGCGCCGCGGCGTCGAGGCCGATGGCGATGACGCGGCGCGTGTCGAGTGGATCGATGATGCCGTCGTCCCAGAGACGCGCCGTCGAATAGTACGGGCTTCCCTCGCGTTCGTACTTCTCGAGGATCGGCGCCTCGAACGCGGCCTTTTCTTCGCTCGTCATCTCGCCCCGAACCGTAGACAACACACTGGCCGCCTGGGGACCGCCCATCACGCTGATGCGCGCATTGGGCCACATCCACAACTGGCGCGGCGCGTAGGCGCGTCCGCACATGCCGTAGTTGCCTGCGCCGAAGCTGCCGCCGATCACGACGGTGAACTTGGGCACCTCGGCGCACGCGACCGCCATCACGAGTTTCGCGCCGTCCTTGGCGATGCCGCGGTTCTCGTACTCCTTGCCGACCATAAAACCGGTGATGTTCTGAAGGAACAGCAGTGGCGTGCCGCGCTGCGCGCAGAGCTCGATGAAATGCGTGCCCTTCAGCGCGCTCTCGCTGAACAGGATGCCGTTGTTGGCGAGGATCCCGATCGGGTGGCCCTCGATCCGCGCGAAGCCGCAGACGAGCGTCGTGCCGTAGCGTGCCTTGAACTCGTGGAACTCCGACGCATCGACGAGGCGCGCGATGACTTCGCGCACGTCGTAGCCGGTACGACTGTCTGCGGGAATGATGCCGTAGACGTCGCGCGGGTCGTGCTTGGGCGGCTGCGGATCGATGCGGTCCCATTGGCGCGGCAGCTCGAGGTGCAGGTTCCGGACGACCTCGCGAATCATCGCGAGCGCCTGATCGTCGTCGTTGGCAAAATGATCGGCCACGCCCGATATTCGCGTGTGCACGTCGGCGCCGCCCAGGTCCTCGGCGGTCACCTCTTCGCCCGTCGCCGCCTTTACGAGCGGCGGCCCGCCGAGGAAGATCGTTCCCCTGCCCTTGACGATCACCGTCTCGTCGCTCATTGCGGGAACGTACGCTCCGCCCGCCGTGCACGACCCCATGACCGCGGCAATCTGCGCGATTCGCTTGCTCGACATGCGCGCTTGGTTGTAAAAGATGCGCCCGAAGTGGTCGCGATCCGGGAACACGTCGGCCTGCAGCGGCAAGAACGCCCCGCCGGAGTCGACGAGGTAGATGCACGGCAGGTGATTCTGCTCCGCGATCTCCTGCGCGCGCAGGTGTTTCTTGACCGTCATCGGGTAGTACGTGCCGCCCTTCACCGTTGCGTCGTTCGCAACGATCACGCAATGCTGCGTCTCCACGATGCCGATCCCGGTGAGGATCCCGGCCGAGAGCGAGTCGTTGCGGTACATGTCGTACGCGGCGAGCGGCGAGAGCTCCAGAAAATCGGAGCCCGGATCGATCAGCCGCTCGACGCGTTCGCGCGCCGTGAGCTTGTTGCGACTGCGGTGCTTTTCGACTGCCTCGGGGCCGCCGCCGGCTCGGGCGCCGACCAGCCGCTCGCGCAGCTCGGCAACGAGGCGCTCCATCCGCTGGCCATTGGCTCCAAACGCTTCCGAATTCCGATCGAGTCGCGACTCCAAGACCGCCATCGCCGCTGGCCATTCGGCGCCCCGCGCTTAGAGCCCGGTTAGACCCGCGCCGAAACGCGAGGTCGGCTCGAGGGGCGGCGCGTAGGTAACAGCAATGGCCGCCCAGACGGAAGTAGACGTCGGCGGTATCCTGCGTCCGCAGGGTCGCCCCGATCTCACGACGGCATTGCAGCCGCACCACGGAACGCTCGGCACGCGTGCCGCAGCGCATTTGCTCCGCCGTGCGGGTTTCGGCGGCACGCCGGACGAGGTCGCCCGCTTCGCGTCGATGCACGCTCCCGACGCCGTGGCCGCGCTGATCGACGTACCCTCCGCGGCTGCCGTCACGCCGCCGTCCGAGTTGGACGACACTTCGCGGCCGTACGCGATGAGCGAAGCGATGGATCGCGCGACAATCGGGCGCGCGCGCCGCCGCGCGGCCCAGGCGGCGATCGTCGCGCTCCAGGTCTGGTGGCTGAACCGGATGCTGTCGGCGTCTCCACTGCAGGAGAAGATGGCGCTCTACTTCCACGGCCATTTCACCTCGCGCGGGACGCCGCGATTTCCGTGGATCACTTATAACCAGAACGCGCTGTTCCGAAAGTACGCCCTCGGCAATCTTCGCGACCTGACGAAAGACGTTTCCAAGGATGCGGCGATGCTGATCTACCTCAACGGCAACCAGAACGTCGCGGCGCACCCGAACGAGAACTATGCGCGCGAGCTGATGGAGCTTTTCACGCTGGGCGTCGATCATTACACGGAGAACGACGTGCGCGAATCGGCCCGCGCCTGGACGGGCTGGCACGTCGTGAACCGCACGGACACCGTCAGCTTCGACGCCGCCCTGCACGACGGGGGAACGAAGGCGTTCCTCGGACGCACCGGCAACTTCGACGGCGATGATATCGTCGACATCATCTTCGCGCAGCGGCAGTGCGCGCGGTTCTTCGCAGCGAGTCTGCTGAACTGGTTCGTCTACAACAATCCCGAGCCGCAGCTCGTCGATTCCGTCGCGGCGCTCCTGCGCAAGCACGATTACGAGCTCGCGCCCGTCGTGGGCACGATTCTGAGCAGCAACGTATTCTACAGCGCGCGTGCCTACCGCGCGCTCGTGAAGAGCCCGGTCGAATTCGTCGTGGGCACGTACAAGGCGCTCGGGTTGAATCAGGTCGACGATACCGTTTTGCCCGCGCTGCAGCAGATGGGCCAGCGGCTGTTTTTTCCGCCGAACGTAGCGGGCTGGCCGGGAGGCCAGAACTGGCTGACCAGCGGTACGATGCTCGCGCGGCAGAATTTCCTTGTTCGTCTGCTCGGATCGCAGACACTGGCGGCCTCTTCGTGGCTGCACGGCCTGCCGCTACAGCCGTCAAGCGCGTCGCGCGTCCTCGCGGACACGATCCTGCAAGGGGACGTCGCGCCCGCGTCGCTGTTCGAGCTGGAAAGCTACTTGGGTGGAGCGGGAAGCGCGGCACTGCCGTCGCTCTCCGCGGAGAACTACGGTCAACGCGTCGCCGGCGCGGCGTATCTCGCGATGGCCACGCCCGGGTATCAGTTAAACTAATGAAGCGTCGTAACTTTTTGCTTGCAACCGCCTCGGGCTTGGCGATCGTCGCCAACCCGGAGCACGTGTTCGCGAAGGCGCTCGCGCAGACGCCGCTGCCGGGCCTGCCCGGCAGTCAGGATCGCTGCCTCGTCATCGTCAACTTGGCCGGCGGTAATGACGGGCTGAACTGCGTCGTGCCGCACGGCGACGAACAATACTACCGCCTCCGTCCGGCGCTGGCGATCGCGCGCAATGACGTGTTGGCAATCGATGCGAACGTGGGCTTGAATCCCGGCATGCGATCGCTCAAGGCGCTTTACGACAAGGGCATGGTCGCGATCGTCCAGGGTGTAGGCTATCCCGATCCGGATCACTCGCACTTTCGTTCGACCGAAATCTGGCAGACTGCGGCGCCCGAACGCTACGAGCACACCGGTTGGCTCGGCCGCTACTTCGACGAGGCGTCGCTTCCGAGCGAGAATCTCTTCAAGGGAGTCGCCGTGTCGCAGGTGCTGCCGGAGCTGCTCGTTTCCAATCACACCGACATCCCGGCGGTACCGGCGCTCGCACAATACACGCTGGTCGCCGACCGCAACACCGCCGCCAGCAAGGCGTTCTGGACCGAGGCGCGCGACCGCCACCTGCCGTTCGAGTCACCGTACCTGGCACACGTGATGGAGATCGAGGGCAACGCCCAACGCAGCTCGGAGGAGCTGCCCCGACTCGTGGCCGGCTACACGACGAAGGCTTCGTATCCGGCGACGCCGCTGGGTCGCAGCCTGGCGCTTGCGGCGCAGATCGTCGGCAGCAATCTCGGAACCAAGGCCATCTACGTCGAGCACGGCTCGTTCGACACGCACGTCAGCCAGGTCGCGATCCAGAACCGGCTACTGGCGCAGTTTTCCGATGCGGTCGGA
Organism: Vulcanimicrobiota bacterium; assembly: GCA_963722595.1. GTDB lineage: Bacteria > Vulcanimicrobiota > Vulcanimicrobiia > Vulcanimicrobiales > Vulcanimicrobiaceae > Cybelea. Next base: position 33,731 of record CAVRNN010000004.1, read on the forward strand.
GCCTTCTACGACGATCTCGCCGCGCACGGCAACGAGCGGCGCGTGCTGACGCTCACGTTCAGCGAGTTCGGCCGGCGCATCGAGGAGAACGGCAGCCGCGGCACCGATCACGGCGAGGCCTCGCCGCTGTTCCTGATCGGCGGCGGCGTCAAGGGCGGGCTATACGGAACGCTGCCCGACCTGCGCTCGACGAACATGGGCAACCTCCGCTACACGGTGGACTTCCGCAGCGTGTACGCGACGGTGCTCGAGCGCTGGCTTGGCCGTCCGTCGACGACCGTGCTGGGCGGCTCGTTTCAAAAGCTCCCCGTGCTTGCCTAGCTCGATTCTCTTTCTCGGCAGCGGCGGCGCACGCTTCGTGGTCGCGCGCCAGCTGCGCGCCTCCGGCGGCATGTGGATGCGCTTCGGCGATACGCAGATTCACGTCGATCCCGGCCCCGGCGCGCTCGTGCGCGCGCTCAACCACGTGCCGCCCTGCAATCCCCGCGAGCTCGAGGCGATCGTGCTCTCGCACAAGCATCTCGATCATTCGAGCGACGTCAACGTGCTCATCGAGGCGATGACTTCCGGAGGCTTCCGCCGGCGCGGCGCCGTCTTCGCTCCCGCCGACGCCTTCGAGCAAGAGCCGGTCGTGCTGCCTTACGCGCGGCATTTCGTGGAACGGATCGAGTACCTCGAGCCCAGCAGCGGGCCATATCGCATCGGCAGCGTGGAGCTCTTTACGTCGATGCGCCACGTCCATGCGGTGCAGACGCACGGCCTGCACTTCGTCCACGACGGTTTACGAGTCTCGTATCTTCCGTGCGGGCGATACTTCGACGGACTCGCCGCCGACTACGCGAGCAGCCGTCCCGACGTGCTCATCGTCAACGTCCTGCGATACCGCGACGAGATGAACGTCGACCACCTCACGTGGCCGAACGCGCGCCAAGTCATCGCCGACGTCCGTCCGAAGGTCGCGATCTTCCAGCACTTCGGCACGAAGATGCTCGAGGCGGACCCCCGCAAGCTCGCGCAGCGCCTCGAAGACGAGCTCGGGCTGCGCGCGATTGCCGCCTACGACGGGCTTACGGTCGACTTGGAAACGGAGGTCGCGGCGGCTGCTGCCGCAGCCGATTGAAGCGCTCGAAGGGCTGCTCGTGCGGCGGAGGCGGGGCCGCGCTCGGACTCCGCGTCGTCGGAAGTCGCGTGCTGCCGCTGAGCTCTTCGCGCACGTGCGGGTGCTCGTTCATCGACCCGCTGTAGAGGTACACCGATCCGTTCTTCGACGTCGCGGTGACCACCGGTCCGCCCCCGTCGACCGTCGCCTGTTTCGTCGTCGGATTGCCTTGCACGTGAGCCTCGGCGTGGAAGCTCGAGACCACGTGACCGGCGCCGCTGTGGGCGCCGATCTGCGCGCCGCCGCGAACGCCGAGCGCGACGTTTCCGTGCTCGGACTCGAACCGCGCGAGCCCGGGCTGGAAGTGCCCGTTGTCGTAGACGATCGAGCCATAGGTGCTCGTCGCCTGAATCTGATGCGACGTGCAGCCCATGAACAGCATGTTCCCGGTCGCCGTGCGCACGCGCAGGCGGTCAAACGACGAGTTGGTCGCGACGACTTTGCCGCGCAGCGACTCGACGAATGCGGTCCCGCTCACGCCGTTGAGGTCGATCCCCGCCGCCCGAGTGTGCACGACGAAGATACCGTGGTAACCGTTGAGCGTCAGATGGCCGGCGCGAACGTGCGCGATCACCATACCGGTGTTGCGCGGGACCGTGATCGTCACGTTGCCCGCGCCGCGCGCGATGATCGCGTCGTGCTGCGTGCCCGGGATGTCGGGAAGTACGAACGTCTCCGCCGGCATCGTCACGGGACCATGCTCGGTCTGGATCTGCTCCGACGAGATTTGAACTTGCTTCGGCTCCTCGACCTGTGAGGGCGGAAGATGCTGCACGTCCAGCGGCTGATCCGATTGGATCTGCACTTGGGGGCGGTCCCAAGTCTGGACCGTTAGGTTGCCGCGGTTCAGGCGAACGTTGAGCACGGCCGAGGGGCCAACGTCGTACTGCTCGTCGGCGCGCACGGGCGCCGCGAGGACCAGCCAAGACAGCGAGGCGAGGAGCATCGCGATGACCCCTCGACTCAGGATTTCACGCACGAAACGATTGTATCGGGAGTGCGGCGCACCCAACATGAAAGCTAGGTGAACGGAGGCTGGACGCGCGGTAAGAGGACACGGAATCGCGCCCCTCCCCCGGGCGAGTTGCTGACCGTCGCCTCTCCTCCGTGGACACGAGCAATCGAGCGTACGATCGCCAAGCCGAGCCCGGTTCCGGGCACCGTGCGCGACCGGGCCTTGTCGGCGCGGTAGAACCGCTCGAAGATATTCGAGAGCTCGGGCTCCGGGATGCCCGGGCCGGTGTCGGTCACGTCGACCCAGGCCGAATCCCGGTTCTGGCCCACGGCGACGTCGACGCTGCCCCGCTCGCTGAACTTGATCGCATTATCGATCAGATTCCCGACGAGCTGGCGCAGCAGGTTGGGATCCGCGTAGACGATCGGCGTGGCCGCGTGGCTGAAGCGCAGCGCGAGCCCCTTCTCGGCGGCGCGCGGCGCGGCGTTCTGCGACACCTCGCTCGCGATCTGCGCGAGCGAGAGCGGCTCCTTCGGAAGCTCGTCGCCTCGGTCGGCCTTGGCAAGCGTGAGCATCCCGTTGACCATGCCCGCGAGATCGCCGCTCTCCCGCACGATCGTCTCCAGGCTCTCGCGGCGAATCGCTTGGTCCTGATCACCCCACCGCAGCAGCAGCTGCGCGTTCGCATTGATCGACGTCAGCGGCGTCTTGAGCTCGTGCGATGCATCGGAGATGAATTGGCGCTCGCGGGCAAACGCCTCGCCCAAGCGCGCCAGCAGATCGCTGAAGCTCTGGGCCAGGCGTCCGACCTCGTCGCGTCCGAGCCGTGGGCGCCGGCGCCCGTCGAGCACGCCCTTCCCAGCGGCGATCCGTAGACGGTCGGAGCTGATCTCGCGCATCTCCCGCGAGAGCTCGTTGATTGGCGTCGTCGCCTGCGACGCGATCCCGATGGAAAGCACGATGACCGCAGCGGCCGTCACGGCAAGCGCGATCGCGATCGCCTCGCGAGCTCGCGCGAACGTGCGCTGCAGCGTGTCGAGCGGCTCGGCCACGTGGATGATGGCCGCGCTCGCTCCCTCGCGCAGATAGCGGTCCTCGACGAGGAACGAGCGCGTGCCGAGCGTGATCTGCCGGAACGCGACGTCGTGCGCGGGCGAAAGCTTCGAATTCGACGGTATCGTCAGCGATCCGAGATTGGCCGTCTTCGCGAGCGGGTAGCCGTTGCTCGAGTCCACCTGCACGTAACTGTTCGCCGAGTTCCACGTCGCGAGGTTGCTGCTGTTGAAGAGAAACTGCAGCGTACCGGCGGAGGAATCCTCGAGAGAGAACGGCGTCGTGGATTGCTGCGCGAACTGCACGATCGTCTTCATCGTGGCGTTCACGCTCGTCGCCGCCTGATCGTACAGGATCTGCTGAAATCGCCAGACGATGATGCCGCTCATCACGGTCATCGCGACGATCAGCAGCGCCGAATATCCGAGGGCGATTTTCCATTTGAGTGACACGGTTTTATCCCGCCACCAAGCCGCGACTTTCCCTAACTTGTTGCTTTGATCCGAGCGCCGAACCTGGGCGACGCGAAGGCTCCAACTTTTTCGGGCCAGCCACGGAGGGCTGTTTCAAAGCCTGCTGACCCGAAAAAGTGGTGCAGCGCGAGCGGAGCCCGGATGGCGGAGCGAGCAGCGGCTTCGCGTCGCCCAGGTTCAAGGGAAGGATCAAAGCAACGAGCCCTAATCCTTTATGGTATAACCGACGCCTCGTACCGTGGTGATGAGTTTGTCGTCAAAGCCGTCGTCGATTTTTCCACGGAGGTAGCGGATGTAGACGTCGATGAGGTTGGAGTCGCCGAGAAAATCGCTGCCCCAGACGCCGTTGAAGAGCTCGTCGCGAGTGTGGACCTTGTTGCGATGCAAGAGCAGGTATTCGAGCAGCGCGTACTCCTTGGCGGTGAGGGCGACAGGCTTTCCGCCGCGGTGCACCTCGTGACGGTCGCGGTCCATCACCACGTCGCGGTATTCGATCACGTTGCCTTGCGGCGTGCGCTCGCGCAGGCGGGCGCGGATGCGCGCCAGCAGCTCCTCGGTGGAGAACGGCTTCGTGATGTAGTCGTCGGCGCCGACGTCGAGCCCGGCGACGCGATCGGGCACACGATCGCGCGCGGTCAGCATGATGATCGGCACGCGGCTCTTAGCTCGAATGCGCTTGCAGACCTCGATGCCGTCCATGCGCGGAAGCATCAGGTCCAGGATGACGAGATCGGGTTCCTTGAGCGCCTTTTCCAAGCCGGCGAGGCCGTCGCGCGCTACGTCGACCTCGTACCGTTCGTGCTCGAGCTCGAGCTGCAGGACGCGGCTGATCGCGGCGTCGTCTTCGACGACCAGTATTCTATATGGGCGCCGCTCCGGCGCTTGCCGTTTCTCCATGCAGAGGGATTATCGGCTGGCCCTCCGTCCGGACCTTTGCGAGGCTACGACGAGGGGTTGGGATCCGGTGAAAAGTGAGAGCCAGAGGGCGGTCGCGCCACCCGCGGCCAGCCACGCCAGAGTCGTGGCGCTGGATAGTATCCGCGATACGAAGGTGCCGATCGTTTGGAGGGTGTGGACGAAGAGTGCGCCGCCCCCCAGGGCCAGCAGCACGAACAGCCAGATGCCGATCGCTCCGAGCGCCCCGATTACCACGAGCTCCGCAACCGAGAAGGCTGGGCGGGTGCGGTAGGCCGTCGCCAGCAGGATCGAGGCCCGCAATCCGGCCGGCGGCTCCTCCAGTGGGAGCGCGAAGAGGGCCCGTTCGAGGGCGTCGCTGGCTCTAGTCCGTCCGTGGACGTCGTCGTGCATGTTCATGATTCGGTTACCTCCATTTCGCCCAGAAGCCTGCGTAGCTGCTCCTTGGCGCGAAACAAGTGTGTCTTCACAGTACCCATTGGCAGGCCGAGGACGCTCGCGATCTCGTCGTACTGTTTGCCCTGGAGATGGAAGAGTGTGATGACCGCGCGGTACTTCTCGGGGAGCGCATCGATCGCGGCACGCAGCCGCGTGGCTTGGTCGAGCGCGATGGCCTGCTGCTCCGGCCCGGGCGCGGGGTCGGCGCGTTCGGGCAGCTCCTCGCTCGCGTAGCGCTTGCGCCGGTTGAGCCGGTCGCAACAGGCGTGATACGCGATCGCGAAGATCCAGGTCGAGAACTTCGACCCCGGCTTGAACGTTCGCAGGCTGCGAAAAGCTTTGAAAAAGGCCTCTTGCGTCGCATCGCGTGCTTCCTCGACATCGTGCAGCGTGCGGTACGCGAGGTGGTAGACGGCGCGATCGTACCGCTCGACCAGCGTCGCGAACGCCTCCGGGTTGCCCCGCAGCGTCATCGCGACGAGGTTGCCGTCCTCTGGCTCCGCGTTCACCCGCGCAGGCGCCGTCCTTCGAACCGGCTCGGGACAGGCTGCCAAGGCTGCCGACACGTTTTTCCTACGCGCGGCGCGCGCGGATTGTTTCGGGGCTGCCCGGGGCTCCCGTCGCGAAACATGCGGGGCGCCGCGCCGTAACTAGGGCAGGAAATTTCACGGAGGATCGACCCAGCGATGACAACCATTCCCAACAAAACCCTTCCAGGCGGCAGCCGGCCGGAGAGCGCTCCGCCGACTCTGCCGACCGACAGATGGGACTCCGCGCAGTCCCTGCGCCCCACCTTCGACGGATGGGGGCCGCGGCTCTAAGTGTCGCGCGCCTCGATCGTGGCGATGCTGATCGCCGCCGAAGTCCTGATCGTCGGGATGGCCGTGTATGCGGTCGGCGGCGGTGGCACGACGTTCGTCTCGGGCATGCACCACGTCGACTTCACGCCGGTGGCGCAGGCGCCGATCGCCGTGGGAGACACGCCGCACGTCGTGATCGATGACGTGCAGTCGCGAGTCGCCGTGACGATCTCGAACGACGGACTCGTCCACGTGCGTGACCTCACCGAGATGCGCGGCGCCGTCTTTTCGAGCGGCTCCTATCCGCAGCTGCGAGTGACGCACACGGGCGACGGCGTTCGCATCGAGCGTCCGGGCTCCGGTCACTTGTCCCTCGACATCTTCGGCTTCAGCAACGAGCGAATCGAGGTCGAGATACCCCGCGGCTCGCGACTCGAGATCGCACGTTGCTCGGGCGCCGACGTTAGCGGCGTTACGGGCGGCGTGAGCGTGCAGTCGCAAGACGGGCACATTACGCTCGCCGATCTGCAGGGCACGGTCGATGCCCACAGCAGCGATGGCTACATCGAGGCTACCAACGTGCGCGGCGATCGCCTCGCGATGGACTCGGACGACGGCCATCTTTCGCTGCAGAACGTCGCGGTCGAGTCGCTCGCTGCGACGACCCGCGACGGCCGGATCACGGCCGACGGATTGAATTTGGTGGGCGCGAGTCCCTCCGCGACGATGCACGCCGACGACGGCTCAATCCGGATTCACTTCCCACCCAGTGCCGACGTCAGCATCAACGCCTCGACCGGTGACGGAAGAATCGTCGTCGACGGCGTGTCGCAAGAGAGCAACGATTCCGCCCAGCGCACGATTCGTCTCGGTGCAGGGACCGCGAAAATGGCGGTCGGCACGTCGGACGGATCGATTAATATTTACACCAACGGAGAACTCCAATAGTTATGGATGACAACGTCATAGGCGCCCTTGCTGTAATCTGCATCTTCGGATTACCGGTCCTCGGCTGGATCGTTTCGCGGGTTCTCGCGCATCAGGAACGCATGGAGATGATGCGCCGGGGTATCGTACCACCGCCCGATGCGCGCGACATGCGCAAGGCGATGAAGTATGGCTGGATGCCCGGTCAACCGATGCCCGGCGCGTCGAATCAATATTACTATCCGGCCGACTATTACACTCAGCGCCAGCTTCGCCGCGGCGTGCAAGTGGCGTGCGTCGGATTCGCGCTCCTCATCGGGCTCGGCTTCATCGGCTACCGCGGCGACGGCCATATCGATCCGGGTCCGTGGCTGCTCGGCGGCTTGATTCCGTTATTCGTCGGCGTCGCGCAAATTATCGGCGCCGTCATGAGCGGTGCGACGTTTGGTCCGCAAATGACACGCCAGCACTTTGGTCCGGCTGACACCGGCGCGAGCGCCTCGGCTCCTCCGCCGAACAGCGGAATGCCGCCGGGGCCGACCTACGGCGGGTGGCGCCCCGGATCCACGCCGGAGATCGAGAAGCCGGCGTCCCCGCCGGACTACCGCTGAGCGTCGAGAGAAGGTCCGACAAGATTTAACGCCGCCGGTCGGTGACCGGCGGCGTTAACCTTGTAATAAAGACGAAGACGATGCTACTTGCAGGACACCAGAGCCATCGCCCAGCCGGCGGCCGTGCGAGTCCTGACCAGATAACCGTCCGCAGTCCGATCGTAAACCTGATAGCCCGCTCTGAGTGCGTCGGCTAGCGATTTGAAGACGATAAGACCTGCCATCTGCGGACCCTCCTTTCCCTTATTATTTACGCTCTCTATACAGTATAACGGCTCAGGGAGCAAGGGCGTGTACCGATTTCCGGAGATTTTTCTAGAATTTGCAGAAAATAGGCTGTGAGTATGGCGACGGCTAACCTGCACGCCCGCGTTCACGCGACCACGGTGATCGGACGTCGCATTCTCGCGCCAGGCGTCATCCTGACGACGCTGGAGGCGCCGGAGCTCGCGCAGACGACCCGGCCGGGTCAGTATCTTATGGCGATTCCGCCCGGCGCTTCGTCGGCTGCGACCGCGCTCGCCATCTACGAAGCGGAAGGCAAGCTCGCGAGCATTCTCTTCTTTATAACAGGCAAGCGCACGCGAGAGTTAAGCGAGCTGCGCGAAGGCGATCGGCTCGACGCGCTCGGACCGCTCGGCAACGGCTTCGACTGTTCCGGCGGCGCGCGCGACGTCGCAATCGTCGCGGGCGGCGTCGGTATCGCGTCGGTGTTGTTATGCGCGCAAGCGCTGCTCGATAACGGAGCTCGCGTTCGTCTCTTCTACGGCGCGCGAACCAGGGAGTTGCTCGTGGATGCGCAACGGTTTGCGGATGCGGGCTGCGACCTGATCTTGACGACCGACGACGGAACGCTGGGCCGGCGCGGCTACGTCACGGACGCGCTGGCGAGCTCGCCGCCGCCCGAAGCGATCTATGCTTGCGGTCCCTCACCGATGCTCCGCGCCGTCGCGCGCACCGCCGCCGAACGCGGTGTGCGCGCGCAGCTGTCGCTGGAAGAAACCTTCGGGTGCGGGGTCGGCGGCTGCTGGGGCTGCGTCGTGCCGATTGCCGCGCGCAGCGCGCAGGCGCCGAGCTTTCCGCCGCCGGAGCTCGGCGGCAGCGACGTCGTGTGCGCGCGAATCTGCAAGGAGGGCCCGGTCTTCTGGGCCGACGAGCTGCGATGGTGACGCTCCCGAAGATCGCCGTCACGCTCGGAAAGCTCGAGCTCGCGTATCCGACACTGATGGGCAGCGGCTGCTACGGCTCCGGCGAGGAGTACGAGCGCTTCGCGGATCTCAGCAAGATCGGTGGCATCGTGCTCAAGAGCGTCACGCGGCTGCCGCGCCTCGGTAATGCGACGCCGCGGCTCGTGCACACGCCCGCGGGGATGCTCAACGCCATCGGCTTACAGAATCCGGGCATCGATTGGTACCTCGCGCGCGAGCTCCACAAGTATGCGGAAAGGCCTTGCAAGATCGTGGGCAGCGTCGCGGGCTTCTCGGTGGACGACTACCCGTATCTCTGCGAGCGTCTCGCCGCGCGCGACGAGATCGCGGCCGTAGAGCTGAACGTGTCGTGCCCCAACGTGGCGAGCGAGGGCGAGACCTTCGGCTGCGATCCCAAGCTCACGTCGAAGGTCGTGCGGGCCGCACGCGCCACGACCGATAAGACGCTGATCGTCAAGCTTTCCCCCAACGTAACGGACATCGCAAGCGTCGCCCGCGAGGCCGAGGCGGCCGGCGCCGACGCTCTGGCGGTGATCAACACCGTGCGCGGAATGGCGATCGACGTCGAGACGTGGCGCCCACGGTTGGGAAACATCACGGGCGGCCTGTCGGGGCCGGCGATCCGTCCGATCGCGGTGCTAGCGGTCTACGAGGTCGCGCAAGCGGTCGACATTCCAATCATCGGACAAGGGGGCATCGAGAGTCTGACCGACGCGCTCGAATTCTTCCTCGCGGGGGCGTCCGCGATCTCGATCGGCACGGCCAATTTCACCGACCCGCGCATCCCGGAGCGGATCTCCGCGGACCTGCAGGAGTATCTCGCACGGCGCAATCTGGCGTCGCTCGAGGAGATCGTCGGGAAGGCGAACGTGACGCTTTCATCGCCGGAGCAATACGGAGGAGACGAGGGGTGATGCGGTGGCCCAGCTGATCGTCGCGCTGGACGTGCCGAGCGCCGAACGAGCGCAATGGCTCGTCGACCAACTCTACGAGCTCGACGTCATCGTCAAGATCGGTCTCGAGGGTCTCTTCGGATATCCCGAGCGCATTCTCGCGCACTGCGAGGCGCGCGACGTGCGCGTGTTTCTCGACGCGAAGCTGCACGACATTCCCCGCACCGTCGCGGCGGCGATGGTGCACCTCGTGCGCCCGAACGTACGGCTCGTCAACGTCCACGCGCTCGGAGGCCTCGACATGATACGGGCTGCGGTCGATGCGGCCGGCGAGCGCGCCGCAGAGCTCGGCGTTGCCCCGCCGCACGTCATCGCCGTCACGCTGCTCACGAGCATCGCGCCGGAGGACCTGAACGAGCTCGGACTGCAGGGCGGCCCGGGCGAGAACGCGATCAGGTTGGCCGCGCTGGCGCGCGACGCCGGCTGCGCGGGCGTCGTGTGCAGCGCGCAGGAGGTGCGCGATCTCAAGCGCTTCTTCGGCGATGACTTCCTCGCGGTTACTCCGGGAATTCGTCCGATCGGGAGCGTGCACGGCGATCAGAAACGCGTGACGACGCCGGCGCAGGCGGTCGCCGCCGGCTCGGATTATCTCGTCGTCGGCCGCCCGGTCGTGGACGCTGACGACCCGGTCGCAGCGGTGAAGGCGATTCTCGAGGAAATGACCGTAACCGCATGAGCGGCGACGAGCTCGACGTTCGCTCGGCGCTAAAGACTCGCGGCGCCCTGCTGGAGGGGCACTTTCGCCTGAGCTCGGGGCGCCATAGCGATCGGTTCGTGCAGAAATTTCGAATCCTCGAAGATCCCGCGATCCTCGAGCCGGTGGCACGCGCGATCGCCGAACGCTTTCGTTCCCAGCGGCCGACGATCGTCGTCAGCGCGGCCGTCGGCGGAATCCTGTTGGGTTACGAGGTCGCGCGCCACTTGCGCGTCAGAGCCGTCTTCGTGGAAAAAGAAGACGGCAGACCCGTGCTGCGCCGCGGCTTCATGCTGACGCCGTCGGATCGCGCGCTCGTCGTTGAGGACGTAGTCACGAGCGGACTCTCCGTCGGCGAAGTCATCGATGTGGTGCGCCAACACGGCGCGCAGATCGCCGGGGTCGGCGCGATGGTAACGCGTGGCGAAGCATCCTTTGTGCCTGCGCGAAGCGCAGTCCTGAGCGAGGCGCTAGGCGCCGAGTCGAAGGGTCAGGATGACACGGCAATTCCTTTTCACGCTCTGCTCGATCTGCCGTTGCACTCGTACGCCCAGGAGGAGTGTCCGCAATGCCGCGCCGGCGAGCCGATCAGCGATCCAGGCTCGCGCCGCGCGTGACGGTGCACGTGCGCGCTTCCGAGGAAGCGGGAGAAACGGGCGACGCCGACCGCGCGTTCGTCCGGGAGCTCGGAAGGCGCTGCGCGATGTCGAGTGTCGGCCCTCTGCGCCGCGCGAGCGAGACCGCGGTGCGCGCCGCCTTCGAGCGGCTGTGCGACATCGTCGACGAGCAGTCGCACCTAACACTCATCGCGCAGCGTGCGGAGCGGCGCGTCGGATTTCTCCTGCTCCTGGACGGGCTCCCCGACGAGGTGACGTTCCTCCCTCAGGGTTTCGTAGCGTACATGGCCGTGGAGCCGGAGTGCCGCGGGGCCGGTGTGGGCGCCGCGCTCCTGCGGGCGGCCGAAAATGAGGCGAGACGGCGGGGTTTACCGTATATGTCGCTCATGGTCACCGAGGAGAACGCGGCGGCGCGCCGTCTCTACGAGCGGGGCGAATATCGCACGGAGCGTCGTCTGCTGTGCAAGCCGCTATAAGCACGGACCTCTGGCGCCGCATCGGCTGGATCGCCGGCGCCGTCGTGCTCGCGGCGGCCGCGCTGTGGTTTGCCGCGCACATTCCCCGGACGATCGCAATCTTCGTGATCGCCGCCTTCATTGCGTTCGGCGTACAGCCGATCGTCGCGCGCTTGGAGCGGCGGATGGCGAAGCCGATTGCCGTCAGCATCGTGTTCTTCGGGCTGCTCGTCCTGGTGACGGTCTTCCTCGTGATCGTCGTGCCGCTCGCGGTCAGCCAGACGCAACTGCTCGTCACGAACATTCCCGCCTATGCGGCGACCACGCAGACCTGGCTCATCGGCCTGGAAAGCTCGGTCGAGACGCATTTCCCGACGCTCAAGCTTCCGGCATACGGCCTAAACTTCGGAAAGATCGGCGCCACGCAAATGTCCGGCTTCATCAGCGGCGCACTCGCATCGGTCGGAGCGATCGCGGTGAACACGGCGACCGGCCTGTTTATCGCGTTCTCCGCCATCGTGCTCTCGATCTTCTTCCTGCTCAACGACACGCAGATTTCGGAGGGGTTCGCGGCGCTGTTCCCGCAGCAGAAGCGCCAGACCGCGCGCAAACTTGCGGCCGAAGTGACCGACGTCTTCGGCAGTTACATCTCGGGGCAGGTCATCGTGAGCGTCATCACGGGCGCGGTGATCGCGGTCGCCACGGCGTTTTTAGGCTTCAAGTTCTCGCTCATCATCGGCATAATCTCCGCGATCGCGTACGCGATCCCGGTCATCGGTATGCTGATCGCCCAGCTCATCGCCATTCCGATGTCGGCGCCGCAGGGGCTTTGGATGATCGTGTGGGTACAGGTGGTGATGTTCGGGATGGCACGAATCAGCGACAACGTTCTGGTGCCCAAGATCATGGGGCAGTCCGTGGGAGTCTCGCCGATCGGCGCGATGTTTGCGGTATTCGCGGGCGGCGAGCTCTTTGGCATTCCCGGGTTGATCCTCGGCATTCCGGCCGCCGCGCTGATCAAGATCCTCTGGCGCTACTTCATGGCGCCGTGGATCAAGGCGCAGCTGGATAGGCCATGACGCCGATCCCGTCGTCGTAGAGCACCTCTCCGCAGGCGCGCGCAGCGCGCATCCGTTGCGCGTTGGTCTCTGGCGGAAGGTCGTTCTCGGCGACCGCCGCGAGCAGCACGTTGTAACGGCGTGCCTGTGAACACGCGGCGGCGTCCGACAGGTCGAACGTGCGCGTCGCCGGAGAGACGACGTTTGCCACGCCGAGACGCAGCCCGAGGCCGCCGAGCGCGGGCGGCCGGTGCGTCTCGATCCAGCGATAGATCCCCGGTGACGTCGTGCCGACGCGCAGCGCGTCGGCATAATAGTCGAGCGGATGTCGCGCGCTTAAGGACGTCGTCGCGACGACCGCGAGCGCGAACGCCGCCGCGTACGGCCACGCCATGCGCCGGCGATGGGCCGCGGCCGCGAGCGCGACCGCGAGGAGGGCGACCGGCAGCGCGATGCGCGTGAGACCGTCGTTCCAGAAGATGGCGAACACGATCCAGACGCCGTAGAGTACCGATGCGATCAGCAGCGCCGTTACGATTCCGCCCAGCGCTCGAGCCGGTCGTACCAGGATCACGGTGCCGGCCGCGACAGCCGGCGCGGCGAAGCGCAGCGACGCACCGGTCGCGAGCTGCGCGATCCACGTGTTGTAGCCGAACGGCAGCAAGAACAAGAGCAGCGCCGAACCGAGGGCCGCCAATCCGAAGCGCCGGTCGGCCGCAAGCGTCGGTCCCAGCAGCGCCGCGCAAAATGCAACGACGGCGAACGGCGACGCCGCGAGCGCCACCCGATCGAGCAGCGCCAGGGCGGGCCAGCCGTGCGCGAGGATCGTCGAACCGAACGCGCTTCCCGTCGCCGCACTCGCAGGAGCGACGAGCGCGCGGTTCCACAGCACCGCGTCGTGCATCACCCAGAGGCCGAGCGCGCCGCCCGCGGCGAGCCACACGCGCGCCGGCGCGCGCGACGCGAGGAGCGCGACCGCCGTCAGAATCCAGCCCTGCGGCTTGATTAGCGCGGTGACCGCGGCGGTGCGCGTCGCCGCCGTGGACTTCGGCGCCGCGCGGAGCAGCCACAGCGTCTCGATCCAGAACGCCGCCAGCCACGCGTCGTTCTGCAACGTTCCGGCCTGGACTGCGAGCGGATACGCCGTAACGGCGCACGCAGCAAGCGCATCTGCGAGCAGCGGCGCCCCACCCTCCTCGATCGCCCATCGCGCGATGCGAAAGCCGAGCAGCGCGAGCGCGCCGAAGCCGCACCACGGCAGCGCGAACGGGCCGCCGGTGGTGTAGAGCGCGCTCGCGAAGAGCTCCGAAGCCGGCGGATACCACCAGTATCGCGTCGCCGTCGCCCAGAGCGAATGCTGCTGCACCCAGGACGCCGCGCTCGGAAGGTGATACGAGAGCGAGTCGCCGTCCAACAGCGGACGCATGAGCTGCGGCCACGCCACCGCGACGAGCGCGCCGATCAACAGATACGGCGGGGGCTGCGCGGGGGAGGCGATCGCCGGCCTCCACGCGCCGCGGCGATAGTATGCGACCGCGACGCACGCCGCCAGTGCGCCCCAGCACGCGATCGGATAGAGCAGATGCACGAACCCGAGCGCGAACGCGATCGCGATCCCGAGGATCAGCGCGTCGCGCAGGCGATCGGCGAAGCCGTACCGTTCGTCGCTGCGCAGCGCGGGGGCCGCCGCGAAGAGCCCGAGGAGCCACAGCGCGGCCGCAACGCCCGACACGGCGGAGTGAACGCTACATCGACTCCGGCGCGCTCACGCCGGCGAGAGAAAGCGCGCGCGCCAGGACGGTCTTGGACGCGAGGCACAACGCGATGCGTGCCCTACGCGTCGCCGCATCTTCCGTGAGGACCTTGCATTCCGTGTAGAACTGATGGAAGTCCGCGGCGACGTCGCGCGCGTAGCGCGCGAGCCGATGCGGCGCCAGATGCTCCACGACGCCTGCGACGACGTGGGGGAACTCGGCGAGCCGACGCGCCAGCGCGAGCTCCGACCGATGGATGAGCGGCGCGAGCGAAACGGTCTGGGCCGCATGCACGTCATCCCGCAGCGCGCGCCGCAGCAGCGACGCGATGCGGGCATGGCCGTACTGCACGTAGTAGACAGGGTTCTCGTTCTCTTTTTCTACGGCGAGTTTCAAGTCGAACTGCAGCGGCGACTCGACCGCCGGCAGGATGAAAAAGAAGTGCGCCGCGTCGACGCCGACCTCGTCGAGGATTTCGTCGAGGGTCACGATCTCGCCGGCGCGCTTGCTCATGCCGACCTGCTCGCTGCCGCGCAGCAACGTCACCTGCTGCGCGATCGCGACCTCCAGCCGCCCCGGAAACCCGAGCGCCGCCGAAAGACCCTTGAGGCGCTCGATGTATCCGTGGTGGTCGGGGCCGAGGATGTCGACGACGCGATCGCTGTTGCGCAGCTTCTGGTAATGGTACGCCACGTCCATGCAAAAATAGGTCGGGCGCCCGTCGCCGCGGAGCAAGACGCGGTCCTTGTCGTCGGCGAAACGCGTCGCGCGAAAGAAGAGCGCGCCGTCCTGCTCGTAGGTCAGTCCTAACTCGCGGAGCCGGTCTACCCCCTCGCGCACCTTGCCCGCGTCATGCAACTCGCTTTCGCTCTGCCAGCGGTCGTACTGCACCCCGAATCGGCGCGCGGTGCGCTGCTGCTCGGCGACCATCTCGTCGCGTGCGAACTTCGAGAAATAGCGCAGCCACTCCGATTCGCCCGCCCCGGTCCAACGCTCGCCGTCGCGCTCGCGAATGTGGTCCGCGACCGCTATCAGATACTCGCCGGGATAGCCGTCCTCCGGGAAGGGATAGGACGGGTCGAACGATTGGCGGTAACGGGCGTAGACGGAACGCCCGAGCGCGTCGAGCTGACGACCGGCGTCGTTGATGATCCATTCGACGAAGACCTCATAACCGCAAAATCGCATCGCGTTCGCGAGCACCGCGCCGATGGACATCGACCGTCCTTGCACGACGACGAGAGGTCCCGTCGGGTTCGCGCTTCCGAACTCCAACGAAACGCGCATCCCGTTGCTCGGCTTGGAGCCGAACTGTTCTCCCTCGCGCAGAATTCGCGCGATCGCCGAGTGCCACACGGCCGGCGCGAGGCGCAGGTTGATGAATCCGGCGACGGGCTCGATGCGGCTGAAGTGCCGCTCGAGCTCGGGCGCGCGGCGCGTCGTCTCCGCGACAAGGTCGACCGCGAGCTCCTGCGGCGCCCGCCGCGCCGCCTTCGCCAGCGTCAGCGCGACGTTCGTGGAGAAGTCGCCGAACTCGGGACGGCGCGGCGCCTCGAATGCGACGGCCGCTTCGGCCGACGGATAGCTCGCCGCCACGGCGTCCGTAACGGCGTCGGCAAACGCGCGCAGCGCGTCATCAACTTCCATTACGCATGATGTTCGCCGCGCGGTAGAGTTTCGACCCGCGCATAGCGCGTGGCACCGCAGGACTCGACCGCGCCCTCGAGCTCGAGCATCGCGAGCGACGCCAGCGCCTCCGAGGCGCCGACGCCGCTTGCCGCAACGATCTCGTCGAAGTCCGTCGCTCCGCTTTCGATCGCGCGCAACAGCCTGCTGGAGGTCGCATCGCGCGGCGGCTCCGCGCGCGCCGCCCGAGCTGGGCGTTCATGTCCGAGCGCCTCCAGCACGTCGCCGGCATCGCGCGCCAGCGTCGCGCCGTCGCGGATCAGAGCCAGGCAGCCCGCAACGTGTTTGCGATCGACGTCACCCGGAACGGCGAGCACGGGGATTCTTCCGGCGGCCCAGCCTGCCGTGTTGAGCGCCCCGCTCCGGGAGGGAGCCTCGACGACGAGCACCGCGTCGGCCAGAGCGGCCACGACGCCGTTGCGCTCCAAAAACTGGCCTCGGAAAGGCTGCTGGTCCGGCGGATAAGGAGAAAGCACGGCGCCGCCCGCGGCCAGGATCCGCTCGGCCAGCTGCCGATTGCGGCGCGGAAAGAACTGCCGGTGGCCGCTCCCGAGGACGCCGATCGTCGGCGCGCCGGCGCTCAAGGCGCCCTCGTGCGCGGAGGCGTCGATTCCCAGCGCCAGCCCGGAAAGGATGCAGCAGCCGGCGCGTCCGAGGTCGGCCGCGATCTGTAGCGCCAGCTGCCGCCCGTAGGGCGTCGCGGCCCTCGTCCCGACGATCGCGACGCAGGCGTGCGCCAGCCCGCTCAGGTCGCCGCAGCACCACAGCCCGGGAGCGGCCGCCTCGAAACCGCGGCCGGCGCGCGCCGTGGCGATGGCCGCCCGCGTTACGTACGCCGGCTCCCGCATCGCGCTTCCATCACGCGATTGGGCCCAAGTGCTAGCGGGCCTTCGCGCCGGGGGGAATCAGGAGCGCCCGAAGGAATAGCCAGGCCGCACGGAGGTACCGGAGTTGGCAGCAGAAGCGTATTGCGTCAAGTGCAAAGCCAAGCGCGAGATCAAAGACGCGGTTCAGATCACCATGAAGAACGGGCGCCCAGCGACCGAAGGCAAGTGCCCCGTCTGTGGTACGAAGATGTTCAAAATCGGCGCCGCCTGAGCGCTCCGCGGTCGAATCGGTGAAGGCGCCAACGTGCTGACGCACGTTGGGCCTTTTTGCGTTCCCTACCCGTAGTAACGTATAATACGTGCACCCACAAGATATGCCGTGGGTGGAGAGACTTACCGCTGACTTGCCCGACTTGTCGCAAGAGCGAGACGCGTGTCGTGGACTCTCGCGATGACGAAACGGTAGTGCGCCGGCGGCGCGAGTGTCTGGACCCGCGCTGCAAACATCGCTTTACGACGTACGAGCGCATGGAAGCCCCACGCCTGTTCGTCGTGAAGAAAGACGGCCGCCGGGAACAATACAGCCGCGAGAAGATCCTCGCCGGCCTGCGCAAGGCGTGTGAGAAGCGACCGATCTCCGAGAGCCGCATGGAAGCGGTGGCCGCCGACTTGGAGCGAGAGCTCTTCGCGCGCGGCGAAAGCGAGGTGCCGTCCGCCCTGGTCGGAGAGAAGCTCATGGAGGCGTTACGCCAGCTGGATCCGGTCGCATACATTCGCTTCGCGAGCGTCTACCGGTCGTTTCGCGACATCGAAAGCTTCCGCGAAGAGCTGGCGCAACTTTAGGACGTCAGTGAGTTGACCGAAGTCCGCGTCGCGCTGCAGCGCCTGCCGCACGGAGAGGGGCTGCCGCAGCCGCAATACATGAGCGAGCACGCCGCCGGGGCCGACCTGTGCGCCGCGGTGGGTGAGCAGCTCACGCTCCTCCCCGGCGCGCGCGCGCTGGTTCCCACCGGCTTCTCGATCGCGCTTCCGCCCGGGTACGAGGCGCAAATTCGCCCGCGCAGCGGCCTTGCGATACGCAGCGGGGTGACGTGCCTCAACTCGCCCGGGACGATCGATGCGGACTATCGCGGCGAGCTTGCAGTCGTCCTCGCGAATTTCGGCAACGAGCCAATCGTCATTCGGCGCGGCGATCGCATCGCGCAGATCGTCGTGGCGCCCGTTTTGCGCGCGGGCTTCGAGTTCGTCGAGGAGCTGCCGCAGACGTCGCGCGGCGACGGAGGATTCGGCTCGACGGGAATCAGGGCGTGAACGTCTACATCGTTGGGAAGGGCGCGGTCGGCACGTTCGTCGGCGACCTGTTGCGCGGCGTCGGCGTCGACGTCGCGTACGCGCCGCGCTCGCTGGACGCCGTGACTCCCTACGACGCCGACGCAGCGCTCGTCGCGACGAAGTCGTACGACACCGGCGGCGCGATCGAGACCCTGCGCAAGGCGATCGCCTACCCGGAGAAGTGCGTTTTCATCTCTCCCCAAAACGGCGTCGGCAACGAGGAGCGGCTCGCAGCCGTTTTCGGCGCCGACAACGTCGTCGCGGCCGCGCTGACGACGCCGGTCGATCGCGATCGCGACGGCAACGCGCGACCCGCGAAAGAGGGCGGCCTCGCGCTCGCCCCGCTCGGATCGAACGCCTACAACTGGCTCGCGGCGACGTTCGCGAGCACGGGACTGACCGTCAAGGTCGTCGAGGACTGGCGCGCGCTGAAGTGGAGCAAACTGGCGCTCAACGTCGTCGCCAATGCGAGCTGCGCGATTC
Source organism: Vulcanimicrobiota bacterium (assembly GCA_963722595.1). Classification (GTDB taxonomy): domain Bacteria; phylum Vulcanimicrobiota; class Vulcanimicrobiia; order Vulcanimicrobiales; family Vulcanimicrobiaceae; genus Cybelea. The sequence goes on from CAVRNN010000004.1 coordinate 52,129, forward strand.
TCAACGTCCTGCCGAATCGCTTCGTGCATTTCGACAAGATCTTTACGCTGGAGATCCGCATGATACGCGAGGTCCGTGCGGTGATGCACGCGCTCGGTATCGAGCCGATCGACCTTCCGCGCTATCCCGTGCGCGCGCTGTTCGGCGTCGCGAGCCTGCCCACCCCGGTTTCGCGCGGCCTACTGGCCCACACGATCGCCGGCGCGCGCGGCACGAAGCCGCCGTCGCTGCTCCTCGATCTCCGCCGCGCGCGGCCCCAGACCGAGGTTGACGTGCTCAATGGAGCGGTCGCCGCGGCGGGACTCGAGCGGCACGTTCCTACTCCGGTCAACTCGGTCTACGCGCGCGTCCTCAACGACATCGCGCACACGCCGCCGCTTTGGGCAAAGTATCGGGAGCGACCCGAGATGCTCGAAGCCGAGGTTGAGGCCGAAGTCAAGCGCACGAAAGTGTTAGCCCGCGGGTAGACCGAACTCAACAACCGATATTATGCGCGATCCGAACGTCCCCGAGTCCCTGGAAGGATGGTGGATTCTCCATCGTATGTTCGCCTTCAACCGGCGACAGTGGGATGCGTTGCCCGAAAAGCGTCGCAACAAGTACGCCGGTCACGCCGCAGATTTGCTCGATCACCTTAAGGGCAACGACGAGGGCGACGTCGGCCTCACCCAGGTGGTCGGTCATAAGGCCGACCTCATGCTGACGCACTACGCGCGCACGTTCGATGGCCTGGCGTACGCGCAGACGCTCGTCGACAAGCTCGAGCTGCGCGAGTTTCTAGCGCCGCACGGGTCTTACGTCTCGGTTCTGGAGCTCGGCCTCTACGATGCGACCGCGAAAATTCATGCCGAACTCAATCAGCGCGAGCTTCCGCCGCAATCGCCCGAGTGGATCGCGGCGTTCGACGAGCTGATGCGCAAACAGGCTGAGAGCCCTTACGTCGCGCCGCGCCTGTGGGCCAAGATTCCAGCTCGCCGCTACCAGTGCTTCTACCCGATGAGCAAACGACGCGGCGAAGTGCAGAACTGGTACATCCTCGGATACGAGGCCCGTGCCAAAATGATGAGTCAGCACGGTGTCGTGGGACGCTCGTATCACGGGCGCGTGACTCAGGTGATCTCCGGATCGATCGGCTTCGACGACTTCGAGTGGGGCGTGGACCTCTACGCCGACGACCCGCACGTGTTCAAGAAGCTCGTCTACGAGATGCGCTTCGACGAGGCAAGCGCCCGCTACGGCGACTTCGGGTCGTTCTGGGCCGGGCTGCAGTTTTCGCCGGGGGAGCTCAACGTGTTCCTCGACGGCGACGCGATCCCGCAGTTCGAACCGAGCTAGGATTCCGGCTTCACGCGGCGGCGCCAAGTCGCTCCAGGCTGCGGTACTGGATCGCCTCCGCGACGTGCGCGGAGGCGATCGCGTCCTCGCCGGCGAGGTCGGCGATGGTGCGCGCGACGCGGGCGATGCGATCCAGGGCGCGCGCCGAGAACTGACGCCTTGCGCTGGCGTGCGCGAGCAGGCGCATCGCGGCGTCGTCGAGAGCGCAGTAACGCCGCATGGCGTTTCCGGGGATCGCCGCGTTGCACAGCAGCGACGAACCGGCAAATCGCCCGGTTTGGCGCTCGCGTGCCGCGACGACGCGTTGCCGAATGACCGCGGAGCGCTCTGCAGACTCGTAGCGCACCATGTCGTCGAAGGGGACGCGCGCGATCTCGATCTGCAGGTCGATGCGATCGAGGAGTGGCCCCGACAGCTTGCTGACGTATCTTGCCACCATCGCATCGTCGCACCGGCACTCGGCGCTGCGCGTACCGCGATAGCCGCACGGGCAAGGGTTCATCGAGGCCACGAGCTGAAAGCGAGCAGGATACGTAAAGGTTCCGGCGGCGCGCGCGATCGTGACGGTGCCCTCTTCGAGCGGCTGCCGCATCACCTCGATCGCGCTGCGCGTGAACTCGGGAAACTCGTCGAGGAACAGCACGCCATGATGCGCGAGCGATATCTCGCCGGGCTTGACGAGCGCCCCCCCGCCGACGAGCGCGGTTTGGCTGATCGTGTGATGCGGAAAGCGGAAGGGCCGCGCGCGAACGATACCGGCTCGGCTGAGCAACAGGCCCGCGACGCTATAGATCTTCGTTACCTCGAGCGCCTCGTGCAAGGACATCGCGGGAAGAATCGACGGCAGCCGGCGCGCGAGCATCGTCTTTCCGCAGCCGGGCGGCCCGACGAGCAGCAGGTTGTGACCGCCGGCTGCGGCGATTTCGAGGGCGCGCTTCGCCGCGAGTTGACCTCGGACGTCGGCCAAATCGCCGTGGACGAGGTCGTCGGCTGGTTCGAGCACCGGATCCGCCGTGCGTTTGCGCCACTTCGCGCCGTGTCCGCAGAGGACCGCGACGGCCGACTGCAGCGAATCGACCGCGTAGAGCTCGATGCCCGCGACGAGAGCTGCCTCGTCGGCATTGCGCACCGGTACGATCAGCTTCGTGAAGCCGGCGTTGCGAGCGCCGAGCACCATCGGCAGAATTCCGCTGACCGGTTGGAGCTTGCCGTCGAGAGCGAGCTCTCCGAGCGCGATAAACTCGCGCAGCCTCGCGTGCTCGACTTGCTCGTCAATTCCCATCAGTGCGAGCGCGATCGCCAGATCGAAAGCCGGGCCGCCCTTACGCACGTCCGCAGGCGAGAGATTTACGAGCAGACGTCCTGCGGGATAGGCGAATCCCGAGTTGAGAATTGCCGCGCGGACGCGCTCGCGCGCTTCGTTGAGAGCCCGATCGGGAAGGCCGATGATCGCAAAGACCGGCGTCCCGGGGGCGCTGTCCGCTTCTACGCGCACGACGTAGCCTTCGATGCCGAGCATCGCGGCCGAGAAGGACAGGGACAGCATTCAGCACCCTTCTGCGCGCCTGTTTTCGAATGTCTAGGGGTAGCACGAGCATGCCAAGAACAACGACTGCCGTGACACCCGAGATGGTGAGCGCGCTGGCGGAGTCTGGAACGCTCGTGGTTATCTGCGCGAGCGTCATTGCGGCGCTCATCCAACTGCGCCACATCCGAGCGGGGAATCAGCTGCAGGCCCTGCTGTCCCTCGAGCGCGATTTTCGCGGGCCGGCGATGCAATCTGCACTGCGATACGTGCAAGATGAGCTGCCAACGAAGCTGGAGGACCCCGCGTACCGCCGCGAGCTCGAGACGATCGGTTTCATCGATCCGGCGCTGCATCCCGAGATGGTTGCGTGCAACTGGCTCAACGAGATGGGGACGCTGGTGAAGCGGGGCTTAGTGTCGGAAGACACGTTCATGGATCTTTTCGCGCGCCTGATCGCGCACTGTTGGAGGCAGATCGCCCCCGCGGTGGCGATCATGCGGCGGACCCGCGGGGAGGCGCAGTATCACGACTTCGAGTATTTGGCGCAGCGCGCCATGGCGTGGATCGAGCGGAACCCGCAGGGGATGTCGCCTCGCGACTTCGTTCGCGTCCCGATCCCGGATCGCTGGCTGCACCAGGACGCCCCGAACGCTCCGAGCGGCGCCGCCGCGGCGGCTTCTCCACAGATTGCACAAGACTAACGTCACAGGTTGTGGACAGCGGGGAAACTTAAGGTTGATAAAGGAGAAGGATTTGAAAAGAGCGCTCGCTCGTTTCGCTTTACCGCTCGTCGCCGCGACGGGTCTTGCCGCCTGCGCGCACGGGACGTCGCAGTCGAGCGCGTCGCCCGCGGCTAGCGCGCCGGCCGGGCGAAAGACGATCGGCGTCTCGATCCAGAACCGCGAGGCGCAGTTCTATCAGGACATGGAATCGGGCATGCGCTCCGAGGCCGCGAAGCGTGGTTATGCGCTGATCGTCGTCGACGCGAGCCGCGACAACGCCAAGCAGCAGAGCCAGGTCGAAGACTTCATCTCGAAGCGTGTGGACGCGATCGTGCTGACCCCGTATGACTCGCAGGCGATCGGCAGCGCGATAGAGGAGGCGAACGCGGCGAACATTCCGGTGTTCACGGCCGACATCGCGAGCACGAGCTCGCAAGGTCACGTCGTCGCGCACATCGCGAGCGACAACGTGCAGGGCGGCTTCGAGGCCGGAACGCTGATCTGCAAAGCACTGGGCAACGCCGGGAGCATTGCGATCATCGACGAGCCCGAGGTGACGAGCGTTCAGGATCGCGTCAAGGGATTCAAAGAGGCGATCGCGCAGCGCTGCCCCGCCGTGAAGATCGTCGCCGACGTCGACTCGGGCGGCACGCGCGACAAGGCGAGCAGCGACACCGGCGACATCCTTCAGGCGCATCGCGATCTCAAGGGCATCTTCGGAATCAACGACGATTCCGCGCTCGGCGCGCTCGCGGCGGTGCGGGCCGCGGCGCTCGTCGGTAAGGTCGCCATCGTCGGATACGACGCGACGTCCGAGGCCCGCACCGCCATCGGCGGCGGCGAGATGTACGGCGATGCGATTCAGTATCCCGCTAAGATCGGCTCGACGACGATCGACGTGATAGCGAATTACTTCGCCGGCAAGACGCCGCCGCCGATGGTAAAGATCGGGGTCGGGACCTTCACGAAAGCGTCCCTGGGACAGCCGCAGAGTTCTCCGTAGTTGGCGGTGCTTCTCGAGATGCGTGGGATCGGGAAGAGCTTTCCCGGAGTCTGCGCACTATCCGACGTTTCGCTAACGCTCTCCGCGGGCGAGGTGCTCGTTCTCGTGGGAGAAAACGGTGCCGGAAAGTCTACCCTGATGAAGATTCTCGCCGGCGCGCTGCAGGCGGACGAAGGCGAGATTCGCATCGATGGCAAGCCGGTCCGTATCGCGACGCCGGAAGTGGCGCAGCATCTCGGCGTCGGCATGATCTATCAGGAGTTCACCCTCGTCCCGCACCTCACGGCCTCCGCGAACATCGCGCTCGGAGCCGAGCCGACGCGCGCCGGCCTCATCGATACCGCCGCGGTCCGCGCGCGCGCCGAGCGCGCGCTGGGCGAGCTCGGTCTCGAGATCCCGGTCGACGTTCCGGTTTCGCATTTCTCCGTCGGGCGGCAGCAGCTCGTGGAAATCGCCAAGGTGCTGGCGCGCTCCGCGCGGATCATCGTGATGGACGAGCCGACGGCGGCGCTCTCCGATCGCGAGATCGAGCGTCTCTTTGAGATCGTGCGACGCCTGCGCGCCGCCGGCGCCGGAATCATCTACATCTCGCATCGCATGGAGGAGCTCTCGCGCATCGCCGATCGCCTCACCGTCATGCGCGACGGCCGGGTGGTGGAGACGCGCGACGCCGCGGACTTTCCGCCGGACGAGATCGTTCGTGCGATGGTCGGACGCCGGCTGGACTCGCACTTTCCGGAGCTCGCGAAACCGGCGCCGGAGGCGCCGATTCGCTTGGAGGTGCGCGGCATGTCTCGCGCGCCTCTCGTCCACGACGTGAGTTTTTCCGTGCGCTCGGGCGAGATCGTCGCGCTCGCCGGGCTGATCGGCGCGGGTAGAACCGAGATCGTGCGCGCGATCGCCGGAGCCGACGCGCGCGACGGCGGCGAGGTGCGGATCGACGGCGCCGCGCTGCCTTCCGGGAATGTCGGCGACGCGATCGCGGCGGGGGTCGCGTTCATCACCGAGGATCGCAAGGCGCAAGGCCTCGTGCTCGGAATGACGGTCCGCGAGAACGTGACCCTCGCGCACCTCGCGGACTTCGTCGACCGGGACCTGCTGATCGACGCGGCGCGCGAGCGAGCCGCGACCAAACGGCTGATCGAAGAGCTGCGCATTCGCACGCCCAGCACCGAGCAGGTGGCGCGCAATCTGTCGGGCGGCACGCAGCAGAAGGTCGTGCTCGCGAAATGGCTGCTCGGCAACGCTCGAGTGTTTCTCTTCGACGAGCCGACGCGCGGGATCGACGTCGGCGCTAAGGCCGAGATTTATAAGCTCATGCTCGACCTCGCGCAGCGCGGCGCGGCCACCGTCATGGTATCGAGCGACCTTCCCGAGGCGCTGGGGATGGCCCACCGCATCCTCGTCGTGCGGGGTGGGCGCATCGCGGCGGAGTTCACGCGCGCGGAGGCGACGCCGGACAGGGTGATTGCGGTCGCGACGGGTGCCGCCGCGTGAACGGACAGAGCCGCGCGTGGTACTGGCTGCGCATCGCCGCCGCGGCCGCGTTCGTCATCGTGCTCGTCGCCGTCGTCGACGTGGCCTCGAGAGGCTCGTTTCTGGAACCCAGCAACATCGTGCGTGTCCTGCGCCAGATCACGTACAACTGCGTGCTCGGGGTGGGCCAGACGTTCGTCATCATCACGGGCGGCATCGACCTCTCCGTGGGCTCGCTGGTCGCGCTCACCGGAGTCGTGGCCGCGCTCCTCGCCAACGCCGTCCACCTCAGCGGTTTTCCGCTGATCGCGGCGACGCTGATCGTGGCGGTCGGCGTCGGGAGCTTCGCCGGCTGGATCAACGCGTTACCGGTCGTTCGCCTGAATTTGCCGCCGTTCATCACGACGCTCGCGATGCTCGAGATGGCGCTCGGGGCGTCATTCATCCTCTCACACGGCCGTCCGGTAGCGCTGGCCAGCCCGGACTTTCAGAACACCGGGATCGGTTCGTTCCTCGGGGGCGTCACGACGGCCCTGCACTTGCCGAGCATCCCCATGCCGGTGATCTGGATGCTCGTCATCATCGTCATCGCGTCGGTGATCCTGACCCGCACGCGCTTCGGCCGCTACGTATTTGCGATTGGCGGCAATGAGGAGGCGGCGCGACTCGCCGGCATCAACGTCGCGCGCGTCAAAACCGCCGTCTACGTGATCAGCGGCGCGTGCGCTGCGATCGTGGGCTTTCTCTACATGGCGCTCTTTTCGTCGGGGTCGCCGCAGACCGGAACGGGGGATGAGCTGCTCGAGTCGATCGCCGCCGTCGTCGTTGGGGGCACGAGCCTGACCGGCGGGCGGGGAAGCGTGATCGGAACGTTCTTCGGGGCACTCTTGATCGGCGTGCTCTACAACGCGATGAACCTGCTCAACGTCGATTCCTATTTACAAAAAGTACTGCTCGGCGCAGTCATCCTGCTGGCCGTCGTGCTCGACGAGCTGCGCAAGCGCTACCTTGCGCGCTAGCCTCTTTGCCGCCGCCGCGCTCCTCATTCCCGCCCCAGTCGTCGCGAGCTGTTTACCGGGAGGCGTACCTTCGTATGGCGACGTTTCCTACGTCTACGTTCGCCAGTACTCGCTGACGGGGATCCGTTACCCGTCCTTCGAGTTCGAGGCCACCGCGGCCCGGAGGAAGGCGGCGCCCACCGTGTCGCTCGTGGCACGGCGGGCCGTTCCGTTCATCGGCAGCTTCGTCGCAGTGGATCCGGAGCGAACCTTGGGCGATATCGTGGCGGTGCTCGAGCGCGGCAAATACTTCGACATGCACCTAACCGCGCCGTTCTGTTGCTATCTCGATGGTCCCGAAGACGTCGTAACCGTCGTTCGCTGCGGAGTTAAGACGTCGCTGGCGACGATCACGGAGGGCGGCGAGGCGAACCTCGACGACGCGCAGGGCAAAGCGTTCTTCCGACTGGAAGACACGCTGCGCAAAGCGATCTTCGCGGAGAAGTGGACTGAGCCGACCCCCGCCCCGCCATAACGCAGGAAGCGCAGCGAAGCTAGAACGGGAAGTCGGCTTGCGTGAGGCCGGTGTTGGTCTTGAGATCGGAGACCGATTCGTCCAGCACGATCTGCGAGCCGGAGTACATGATCTGACGAACCGGCCAGTGCGTCTCCTTGGAGAGATAGAGAATCTGCTCTGAGACGTCGGAGTTCGAAGCCGGATCGGCGACCTTGAGGTCGAGCCGATCGGTGGCGACGCCGGAAACCTTACCCCCGTCGGTCTGCGTGAGCTTGCCGGGCGTCGTCGCGTAAATCTCGACGATGTGCTGGAGCAGCCCCTCGGGGATCGTCACGCCGCGCAGCGAGACGGCGCGGTGGTCGTGGATGTCGACCTTGAGGTGGAAGCCGGACAAGAAGCCGCCCTGGTGACCGCTGATCTGGTCGGTGCCCACCCAGACGCCGCCGGAACCCTTGCCGTCGCCGTCGAGGATCAGCGTCTTGGCGTAGTGCGGCTTCATGAATGAGTATTGATACACGCGATCTTGCGTCGCGCTGCCCTTGGCTTCGTGAACGTGCAGCACGCACGTGTAGTCGTTGATCGACGCGAATGCCCGGTCGAATGCCGCGATCGCGGGCGCGGTGTTGGCGGCGAGGGTCGCGGCGCCGGTCCACAGCGGGACGCCGAGGCCGAAAACGACGGCGCCGAATAGCGGCGAGCGACAAAGGTTCACGGAGCTCCTCTCAAAGTCAGACGGTTTGCGAGCTGGGCTGCACGCTTTCATCGATCAGCAGCGTACCGTGCTTACCTTCAACGCCGATGAGCACATCGCATTTTGCATCCGCGGCGATCTCCTCGATGAGTCGGCCCAGTGGCGCGCCGCTGTACTTGCCTTCGCGGAATGAGCCGAGGATGATGAGGTGGGCCTTTTCCCGTTTGGCGACGTCGAGCACCGCCTGTTTGGTGGAGCGCGCCTTGATCGTTTCGGTGCGGAGCGCGACGTTGCTCTTGTTGGCGATCGTTTCGGCGGCGCCGAGCGCGTCGAGCGCTTGGCGCTCCTCGAATGGCATCTCCGCGTCGGGCGGCAGCGTGTAGGGCACCTCGATGATATAGAGCGCGAGCAGCTCCGAGCGCTCGCCTCGCGCGAGCTTAACGCCCAGCGCCATCATGTGCGCGGAGTCGATCTCGGCGGAGAAGACGACGATCAAGCTGCCGACCATGCGCTCGAGCTCGTGCTCGGCCTTGGCCGCGATCCGTTGCACGTAGGACTGCGGCGGGTGGAGCATCCACCAGAGTGTGGAGCCCACGGCCCCGGCGATGAACAGTGCCACGATCGAGCCCGCCGCCGTCACGTGCGCCGCGGCCGGCACTACGGCGCGCCTCGCGCGCGCATAATCAGCGCCAACCGGTGCATTCCGAGCGCGATCATTGCGCCGCCCAGCACCACGCCGGGCAGGATAGCGAAGCCGCCTTCGCGCGCCGACGCCAGCATGCGCGCGACGATCACGAGTCCGCACAAGAGAATCGCGAGCGAAAGTATCGCGCGGATCAGGAGCACGCTATGATGTACTCGCGGCGCGCCGCTCATCGCTGGACTTGAGGTTTGCGACATATTCATCCATCAATTCGAGCTCCCCGGCCCGGCGGAGAATTTCGGTCTGCGCGCTACGCCAATCCCGCTGCTGCGAGCGCAGCAACGGAAGGCGCCGATGGTTCCGGTAGATGAGGTACATGATCAGACCGAGCACGAGCCAGCTCGGCCCGAAGATCCGGCCGAGCGCGTGCGTCCGCAGCGTGAAGAGCAGAATGGAAACGATGCCGACGAAACCGATCGCGCCGATGATGGGGAATTCGACGCGCTCTCCGCGGAAGCGGAACGGCACGTTCAACGGGATCTTGAACTTGCGCGGGCTCAATGGGTCCGTGAGACGCAGACCGATCAGGCCGAGAAAGACGAACGAGTAGCTCGTCGCCGCGCCGAAGGCATAGAGATCCGCCAGGAACTCCAAGCCGTTCTCCCCGTGGAAGAAACGGCCGTACAGCGCGGCGACATGCGGATAGAGCGAGGGTCCGGCCGCGAAGAGCAGCTCGATCACCGCAATCGTGGAAAAGAAGACGATCGATATCGCGGGCGTCCGGAAGCGGCTGTGCACGCGCTGAAAGATCGAAGGCAGCAGGTTGCTGCTGCTCATTGCGTACGCGATGCGCGAGCTGCCGAAGACGCCCGAATTCGACGAGATCAGCACGAGCACGGCACCGAGCACGGGCACGTAGAGTGCCGCAAACGCGCCATAGTAGGGCACCTGGGCGGCGAGCAGCGCGACCGCCTTGCCTTGGTTGTCCGCGTTGTTGGGGAAAATCTGCCAGAACTGCTGCGCGTGTCCGTGCGCGTCGAGGATGGGGTGCCAGGGCTGCAGGCCGAGCGCGAGGTTCGAATAGGCGAGCGCGAAGATCAGGATGGTCAGGATCAGCGAGACCGACGTGCGCGGAATGATCGAGGCGGGACGCTGCGTCTCTTGCGCCGCTTGCGAGATCGATTCCAGCCCGACGAACGAGATGATCGCGAGCGACGTTCCGAGCATCAGCTGATAGGGCGAGGGCCAATCCAACTGCATCGTGTGAATCAGCAGATGCGGCCTGAAGGCGAACAGAAAACCGAAGCACAGAATGCACGTCTCGCTGATGACGTCGAGCGCGGACACGACGCCGTTGAATGCCGTGCTCTCCCGTACGCCCACGACGTTGAGTAGGCAGAGTCCTAGCACGAGGCCGAGCACGACGGCAAAGTGGAGCCACGGATGGATCGAATTGACGAGCGCGGGCACCAGCTGGCTAGAATAATCGACCGAAGCCCAGGCGAAGAGCGTCACGTCGATCGTGAAGTCGAGCAGGACGGCCCATCCGGCGATGAAACCGAAGATGTCGCCGAGGCCGCGCATCACGAAATACTGCCCGCCCCCGGCCACGGGATAGGTCGCGGCGAGCTCGGTGTAGGCTAAGCCGATGCATACGTAGACGCAGCCGGCGAAGAGGAACGCGACGTTCGACGCGCCGGCAGCCCACGCGAGCACGAGGCCGAGGCCGACGAAGATGTCCGCGCCGACGTCGGAATAGCCCCACGAAAACGAGCCCCACGGCGTAACGGTCCGGCGCAGCTCTGGGTTGGACCGCTTCGATTCCACCAAAGACCTAGAATGCGTTTCGGTGCAGACTCAGCCGCGGACCGTCAACGGTGACGACGTCGAAGCGGATCTTTGCCGCCGGAGCGACGATCTGCGCGTAATCGGCGGCGACGCGCCGGAGGGTCGCGCGCTTGCGGGCATCGACCGCGCGCAAAGCGGAGCCGTACGTGCGAGTGTCACGCCGCTTCACTTCGACGATGACGAGCGTCTGCCCGTCGAGGCATACGGCATCGATCTCTCCGCCCGGCACCCGGACGTTGCGCGCCACGATGCGGTAGCCGCACTCCGACAGAAAACTGCTTGCGCGGTCCTCTCCACGGCGGCCCTTCTCGGCGTTATCCAACGGCCAGCTCTTCCATCGCTTCGACCGATTCGAGGCCGAGCGCCAGTTGAGCGTCGCGTACGCGCGCCCAGTTCGCCCGATGATGGACGCTCGGGCCATGCGTGCGCAACGCCTCGATGTGGTACTGCGTCGAATAGCCTTTGTGAAGCGCGAAGCCGTACCGCGAATCCTGCTGGTCGAGTTCGACCATCAACGCGTCACGGTGAACCTTCGCGAGGATCGACGCCGCCGCGACGACGGCGGATCGCGCGTCGCCGTGAATCAGCGGCTCCTGCGGTCCGACAAAGGAGCGAATCCGGACGGCGTCGGTGATCAGATATTGCGGAGCGTAGCTCAGCGCCGCTATCGCACGCTCCATCGCGAGGATGCTCGCCCAGTAGATGTTGAGTCGATCGATCTCGCCGACGCACGCGCTGCCGACCGCCCACGCCGCCGCTTGGACTTTGATGATCTTGGCGATCTCGATGCGGATTTCGGGGCGGACCTGCTTGGAATCGTTAAGCCCTCGAATCAAGAGCGGCTGCTCCGCGACGACGCACGCGGCGACGACGGGCCCCGCTAGCGGCCCGCGCCCGACCTCGTCCACCCCGCCCACGAACGTGAACCCGCGCTCGCGCGCCGCGTACTCGAAGCGGTGCAGGCGGTGCAACCTGCGGCGCTCGCGCTCGTAGGCGTTGCGAGTCTTACGCTGCTTCGGCGTCATCCGGAGCCTCGAGCGAGATGCGTCCGAAGACGCCGTCGCGCAACGCGCTGATGTAGGACGTTGCCGCGTTGTGATAGTCCAGGTCGCCGCCGCGGCGAACGAAGCCCCGGGCGGCCGCGAAGGCCTGCAGATCGGGCACGTCGGTGCGCGGGCGGCGAGCTACGAGCCAGGCGTGGAACGCGCTCGCGACGTCTGCCGGATCGTAGCGATTGCGCGGCACGGCACCGCAGATCGCCAGCTTCCACTGCGCGGCCTCGTCGGAGATCTTGGGCGGCAGCACGCCGGGGGTATCCAGCACTTCGACGTTCGGGGCGAGCCGAAACCACTGCAGCTGCCGCGTCACGCCGGCGCGGTCTTCAGTCTTCGCCGCCCCCCTGCGCAGAAGGGCGTTGACGACCGTGGACTTGCCGCTGTTGGGCGTGCCGACGATCATTGCCCGAGCGACGGTCGCGGCGCGCCCGTCTTGCCGCGAGAAGGCGGCGATCGCGGCGGCGAGGCGCGCGACGCTGCCGCGCTTTCGCCCGTCGATTGCGACCGCGTGCGCGCCGCGCGTGGCAAGGTCATCGAGCCAGAGCCGGGTCGTCGCAGGGTCGGCCAAGTCGTCTCGACTCAACGCAATGACGCGCGCGCGCTTGGCCGCGAGTTGCTCGAGCAGCGGCGCGCGGCCGCTGCGCGCGATGCGCGCGTCGACCACCTCGATGACGATGTCGATGACGCGCAGGTATTCCCGGATTCGGCGCGTGGTCTGCACCATGTGGCCGGGATAGTTCCCAGAGGAGCTTCCCACCGCGTCACAATCCGCCGAGCATGCGCGGGGGCCAGATGCCTGCCAGGGCGCGCCCGATCAACAGACTGTCGCTGACCGGGCCGAAAAAGCGCGAGTCTTCGCTCTCCGCGCGGTTGTCGCCGAGGACGTAGACGCTCGCCGCCGGCACGGTCGTCTCGGCAAAGCTGCGGTCATCCCCGTGCTGCACGTAGGGTTCGTCGAGCTTCGCGCCGTTGAGATACACTCGGCCGCGAACGATGCGAACGCGATCGCCTGGAAGGCCCACGACGCGCTTGATGAAGACGGCACGGGCGTCCCCTTCATGCCGAAACGCGACGATGTCGCCGCGCCGAGGCTGCCCCAGCCGATATGCAAACGTATTGATGAGGACGTACTCGCCGGAGCGGATATGCGGCTCCATCGAGAAACCCGAGACTTGCGGGAGGCGGACGAAGAAGGCTGCAATCAGCAGTGCGAGCACCGCGAGCTGCAAGGCCAGGTTCGCCACCGATCGCCATCGCAAGAAGCGGACCACGGAGGGCGACTTCGCTTACCGCGCTAGAGAATCTTGGCTTGCGAAGGGGGCCAAAAAATCAGGAAGGCACGCCCCGTAAATCCGGCCGGCGCGTTGCTGCGCGGTCCCGCTGCGAACCGTCCGCCGTCTTGCGCGAAGCCCCAAATGTGCGAGTCCTCCGAGTCGTTTCGATTGTCGCCGAGCATGATATAGCAGTCGGGCGGAATCCGATTGGGCGCGCGCCAGCGAGCCGCGGGCGGCACGTTGGCGGCGCTGGCGTCCAGGCGCTGCCAGCCCGCGCCGTAACTGACATAGATCCCGTAGTCGCGAATCTCGAGGCTGTAGCTCGGCTTCTCGGCGACGTATGGCTCCTCAAGCGGGGACCCGTTGAGAAAGACCGTCCCCCCGGCGATGCGCAGCGTGTCCCCGGGACGTCCGATTACCCGCTTGATAAAATCGTCAGGCGTCGGAACGGGAGGCGGGAAGACGACGATGTCGCCCTCTCGCGGAGGGTGAAAGCGGTACTCGAATTTGTCGACGAGCAGCACGTCGTGGATCTGTAGGGTCGGCAGCATCGAGCCGGACGGAATATAGTAAGTACGCGCCACGAACGTGATGAGCACCCACGCCGCTATGCCGGCGATGATGAATGGGTCGAGGAATTCGCGCGCGATCGCCGTGCTCCGGCCCGACGAGCCCGCGACGACGGGACGCAGCGACAGAATTCCGCGCGCAAGGGCAATGACGGCTACGATCGCGAGCAGCTCGTACGGCGTCATCCTGTGATCACCGCTCTAACGCGCGCACGCGGTCAAACGGCCAGATGATGAGGAACGCCCGGCCGACGAAGCTTTGCGCCCGCACGAATCCCCAGACGTGTGAATCGTCGGAATAATTCCGGTCGTCGCCGAGCACGAAGTAAAGACCGCCGGGTATTCGGTCCGGCGCCTGCCACATCGCGCGCGGTGGTACGTTTGCCTGACGCGGATCGAGCGCGACGCCGTTTACGTAGATGTCATAGTTGCGGATCGCCAGATCGTAGCGGGGAGGTTGATTTTCGTAGGGCTCGCGCAGGGGAGCCCCGTTTCGATAGACGGTGCCGCCCGTGACCACGATCTTATCTCCGGGGACGCCGATCACGCGCTTGACGTAGTCGTTTCCGCCGGAGCTCACGGGTGGCGTGAACACCGCGACGTCGGCGCGCCCCGGCGCGTGCAGGCGATACGCGATCTCGTCCACGAGCACCACGTCATGAACCTGCAGTGTGGGAACCATCGAGACCGATGGAATGTAGAACGTGCGAATGACGAATGTGACCAGGAAGAGCGCGACGAGACCCGCCGCGATCAGTGCGTCGAGACACGCGCGCGCCGGCGAGGCGGCGACGTTCGCGCTGCCGGTCGCGAACGGCTTGGTGGAGAGCGCGACTCGCGCGATGCCCAAGATGCAAACGAAAGCGATCAGCTGAAGCGGTGTCAGGGCGACGCGCTAGGTTCCTTTGGCCTTCTTTTCCTTGATGCGCGCAGCCTTACCAACCTTTTCGCTCAGATAGTACAGCCGGCTGCGGGAAACTATGCCGCGCTTGCCCACCTCGATCCGTTCGACCCGGGGACTGTGAAGCAGAAACGTTTTCTCGACGCCGACGCCGTGCGCGATGCGGCGCACCGTGATCGATTCGCCGCTGCCGCCTCCCTTGCGAACGATGACGACGCCTTCGAACATCTGCGTCCGTTCCTTACCGCCCTCCGTTACTTTGGAGTAGACCTTGACGTTATCACCGGCGCGGAACTGTGGAATTCCATCCTTGACTTGGTCGCGGTTGAGGACATCGATGACGTTCATGATGCAAATCCTGCCATGCGTAAGCGGCGCAAAGAATAGCCGGGCGCGGAGCCCGGCACAACGACCCATCCTATCATGGGCCCTCCTGGGGGTGCAAGGCGTCGGTGAGCAAATCCCGCCGCCGGACCTCCGTGCGCAGGCGCGATTGCTCGCGCCTCCACTCGGCGATTTTTGCGTGATTTCCCGAAAGCAGCACCTCCGGCACATCTACGCCACGGAAGCGGGCGGGCCGCGTGTAGCTCGGATAGTCCAGCGTGCCGGCGGCAAACGACTCGTTCTCGAGCGACTGCGCGCGTATTACGCCGGGCACCAGACGCACGGCGGCGTCCATGAACACCAGGGCGGGGATCTCGCCGCCGGTCAGCACGAAGTCGCCGAGCGACCACTCCTCGATCGGATAAAGGAGGCCGAGGCGCTCGTCGATGCCTTCGTAGTGGCCGCAGACGATGACGAGCCGATCCGAGGCCGCCCAGCGCGCGGCCTCGCGCTGGCCGAAGGGCCCCCCGCTGGGGCTGGGCACCACGATAACGCGCCGCTCGCCCGCGGGCGCTTCGGCCGCGATCCGGTCGAGAACTCGCGCCACGGGTTCGATCCGCAGCACCATGCCGGCCCCGCCGCCGAACGGAGCATCGTCGGCGCGTTCCCCTTCCTCCAGCTCGTCGAGCAAATGGTGGTAGCGCACGGCGACCAGGTTACGTTCCATCGCGCGCCCGACGATCGAGAGGCCGACGAATGGCGCGAAGAGCTCCGGGAAAAGCGTGACGACGTCGATCGTGAACATATGCCTTCTAGAATGTTCCGGAGTCGCGACCCAATTGCTTGCGCGCTCGCAGCGCTCGACCGTGGTGAGTTTTCCGGCGCGGAGCGCGCATTCGGCAAGCTGCTCGAACGGCCCAGAGACGCCGCGGAGCGCGCCTTTCTGCTCAACAAGCGCGGCGTCGCGAGGATCGGACTCGCGCTGCGAGAGCTCGCCGTTAAGGATTTCATCGATGCGCTCGAGTCGCAGCCGGACTACGCCCCGGCGCTTACCAATCTCGGAAATGTGCTGCTGGAGGACGGCGACGCGCCAGGCGCGATCGCACGCTACGAGAGCGCAATCGCGAGCGACCGCGACTACGCGGTCGCGTATCTCAACCTGGGCGTTGCGTACAAGCGGGTTGGACGAATCGCGGACTCCGTGCGAGCGCTGCGCGAAGCGCAGCGGCTGGAGCAGCGTTCGCGAGCTACCGCTTCGACTTTTTGGCGGCGGGCTCGGCCGCGGTGATCTCTTCGAGGTACTCGAAGAGCTGCGGCAAGGTGATCTTTTCGAGCGCCGTCCGCTCGTGCACTCGTTCGCTATCCTCGCCCTCGTCGCGGATGTAGCAGCGCGTCTCGACGCCGTTGGCATCGCCGCTTGTGAACGAGACCGCGAAGCCGCGACCGGGCAGCTCGTCGTAGATCCGCATCGTCTGCGGATTGATGATCTCAACCGAATGCGACTGGCTGTTCGCATCGAAGATCAGGATCTTTAGGTGGTCGAAGTTGGTCACCTCGATGAGGCCTACGACGAAGACGTTCTTCGTAGAAAAGAATTCGTGCCCGCGCTTGCTGCGGCTCGAGACTTCGTAGAAGACGCGATGCGCAACGAACCGGTTGAGGATCTTCCGCAACGTCGCCAGCGAAGCCAGCGTTTCGGTGCGATTGCCGCGTGTGTAGATGATCTTCACGGGCGGGTCCTGATGCTTGCACGGGTTCCGAGGTAAGCCCTCCCGAGCGGCGGAAGTCCGGCGCCACCCCCGGAAACAAGGGCTGCGATGTTCTCGGTTCCCGATATCCTCGTCGTCTCGGTCCTGGCCCTCTTGCTCTTCGGACCCGACCGGCTGCCCAAGGTCATGCGACAGGCCGGCCGTTTCATGCGCGAGGTGCAGAGCACGTCGCACGCGTTCGTTGCCGAGATGGAGCGTGCCGCCGAGAGCCCGGAACCGCCGGTGCCGGCGCCTCCCGCGCCGGAGGTCCGCGACGATGCCGGTGCCCCTTAGCCTTAAATGTTGAAGTTCTGACGGATCTCCGTGATGCGTTGCTGCACGACCTGACGCACTTGGGCGTGGAGCCGCTGCTTTTGTTCGTCCGGCAGGCGGCGGTAGATCATGTAACCCGCGGCGGATAGCAGACCGCCGAGCACGCCGACGAGCACGACCTTGCCGGCCTCTGCGCTATCATCGTCGGGCGACGGGCGACCGCCCGAGTCGCTCTGGTATCCGTTGCCCGGGCTCCCGGACCACGGCTGGTCATGTGGCGTCGTGCGAAAACTTTCAGACATCGTGTCGCCTCCTTCGGTCTGCCAAGCTTGATACCCGTCCGGCGTCCCTCGCTCTCGGTTCGCGTGTGAGCTTGCGGCGGCGCAGACGCACGTGGGCCGGGAAACGCCGCGCGATCCGGGCGACCGCGAGCTCCGCCGTCGCGACGATTGCGCGCAAGCTTTCCATTTCGCGTCCCTGTTCGGGCCAGCAGAGGGACAGCTCTCCGGGCGTTTGGCGAGCCTCCAGCTCGATCCCGGCGTGCTCTTCGAGCCCAAGGCGTGCCGCCTGCAGGACGGCGGATACCGCCGCGCAGACCACGTCCCGTCCGTGCGGCGCAAAGTTCGCGTGGCCGCGCGCTGAAATGCCCGCAAGACGATCGCGCGCGTCCCGGTAAAAGATGACCTCGAGCACGGCGCTCTTGGAGCCTCTGCCCTAGGGGAGCGTTATCTTGGTGATCTTGACTTCGGCGTAAGGCTGGCGGTGGCCGTTGAGCTTGCGCACCCGCTTCTTCGGCTTATAGCGGAAGACCAAGATCTTCTTGTCCTTGGCTTGGCGCAACACGGTCCCGCTGACGGTCGCTCCGTCAAGCGTAGGGCTGCCGACCTTGAGGGCGTCCCGCTCGCCGGCGAGGACCACGCGGTCGAAGGTCACCTCCGAGCCGACCTCGCTCGCGACCAGATCGCAGCGGATAACGTCGCCTTCGGCGACTCGGTACTGCTTGCCGCCGGACTCGATGATCGCGTACATGACCTCGGTACGATACCAGGGCACCCCGCTTACCGTCAACGCCGTTCTGCGAACCCGCGAACCCATTGGACTTGACGAACCACTCATCGGCATGATATCACAGAGTAGTCTATGAAACAGATTACTCTGCAGCACCGCGAAATACGCATCAGCGACGCGCCCTGTTTAGAAAGGCTCGCGCTTACGTGGGCGCTTTATGGGTTTGCCGCGTCCCTGCTCTGGCGTTGCGTTCCCCACGATCCCTTGGGGGACGCGGTGGCGTGGGCTGTCGCGCTGCTTGGTGGGCTCGCTCTCGCGATCTGGTCGGCGGGGGTGTGAATAGTGGAACGCCTCAACGCTTCCGACGCGCGCGACCACATCGAGATGATCGATCGGATTCTGGCCGAGTCGCAACAGCGGCTCTGCGCGGGTGGGGAATACTTCGTCGTTTGGGGGATAGGCTCGGCCTTCGTCACGACCTTATTCCAGCTCGTCAACAACGGCCTCGTTCCGGACGGAGCACTGTGGTGGGTGCCTGTCGTGCTCGCGCTCTGCGCGCTCTTTTCGATTTATCGCGGCCGCACGAATCGCGCCGCGCTCGCGCGCAGCTCGCTCATCCAGCGCGAGTTCTTCAACGTACTCTGGCTAACCATTGGGCTCGCATTCGTGAGTAACATCGCCGCGTACAAGATCTTTTCGGGCCTCGCGGCGGCGGCGATCTGGAGCGTCGCCCAGACGATCGTTCTGCTCTACATCGGTATGCACGGAAACCGGCGCGCCCAAATAGCAGGCGTGATCGTCGTAGCCTCGCTGATCGTCGCAAACTTCGTCTCCTCGGGCGTCGCCGGCTACGTTCTTGGCGCGGGGATGCTGGCCGGTTACGGCGGGTTCGGCGTCGCCGAGTTGCTTGCGCGCGAATAAGTCCGTTAGGTAATGGACGAACTCTTGCTCTCGAAGGTACGCCTCGGCGTCATCGCGGAGCTCCTGAACTTCGATTGGATCGCCTTCGCGGAGCTGGCGCGCTCGCTCGACGTCAGCAACGGCAATCTTGGCGCGCACTTGAGCAAGCTCGTCGACGCGGGCTACGTGGCCGAGGAGAAGAGCTTCGTGAGTCGCCGCCCGCTTACGCGCTATCGCCTCACGAAACGCGGGCGCGAGGCGTTCACCGCTCACGTTTCTCAGCTGCAGTCGCTGCTGCGGCCGGCGGCGCAATGAAGGAGAGTCCCATGATCTTGGAATTCGATCGGGTCGGCAAGTCCTATGGAGCGATCCGCGCCTTGGGCGCGCTGTCGTTCGCCGTCGAGCGCAGCGCGGTCGTGGCCCTGCTCGGTCCCAACGGCGCGGGAAAGACCACCGCGCTCGAAATCGCGCTGGGGTTGCGCACCTGCGATTCCGGCGAAGCGCTGCTTTTCGGGTACTCGCCGCGGCCACCGCGGCGATCGGCTACCGGCGCGACGAACAAACACGCTACGCGTGATCGCAGCTCGCGCAAAGGGGTATAATGAAGCCCCATCACCGCGGCTACGCAAAGGAGTTGCACATGCAACGCTACGCTCAAATCGGCGGCGCCTTCTTCGGCGTCGCTTTGCTTTCCGGCATCGTCGGCTGCTCGGGACAGACCGGAAGCGGAGTGGCCCTTCCGAGCGGCGTCCAGGCGCCGCTGCAGCAATCACCGGCGGCCCCGTCGGTCACCCCGCCAGTGACGGCACCCGTCACGATCTTCTATCCCTACGCGAACAAATGGACCACCAAAACGTGGTCCGGCCCAACCGCGACGCCGAGCTCGGCGCCCGGAAGCGACGACGGCGTGACGACGGTCAGGTTCAACCTCGTACACAAGAAGGCCGGCATCTACAACGTCCTCGAGCGGATCGACTCGAAGACCGGATACGTCGAGAACCTCCATAGCGCCATCGGATTTCTCCCGCACGGCGGCGGCATCGCGCAAATCATTCTTTCCGACGATTATACTTTCGTGGAAGGTCCGTTCAGCGAAAAGGGAACCGACACGTATCCCAACGGGCAGAACTCGTTCGACTTTCCGCTGACGACTGGAAACCGGTGGAGCGCGGCAGCATCGCACACGTCGGACGTCGACCAAAGCCTTTCCGGAAAGGGAGCATTCGAAGAAAACAACGCCTACACCGAGGCCGCGGACGGAACGTATGCGGGCCAGATATCGTTTGCGACCCTCGGCCGCAGGAAGATCCAAGGCAATTACGCGTCGACGACGCGGGTGTCGCTCGGCATTCCGTCGCGCTATACGCTCTCGGAGCCAGCGGAAGGATATAACAAGTTGACGCAGCTTTTCGAGTTGCCTAGCGGCGGATACATCGACGTTCGCTCAGGCGGCCGCGAGCCGCTGCCGTTCAAGCGCGGCACCGTCAAGGTGCCGGACTGGTATCCGGGAAACGGCGCGCTTCCAAAGACGCTCTATTCCGACGACTTTACCGTCATCGGTCCAATGAGCATGCCCGCGGAATGCGGCAAGCGCAAGGGAGAGCACTCCATCGCGGTCGTCGAAAAGTTTGCGAATCTCGATCCGGTTCAAGGGTTCTACAACACCTATAAGGCATCGTACTATCTGCGAAGCCTCGCGAAGGGTCAGTACTGGTTCGCCTGCATCGTCGAAGCGTATAAGAACGACACGTACGCCAACGGTTGGGCGATGAGCGCGGGCAACTGGGGAAAACTCAGCTCCCAACAGGTCGGGACCGAGGTCTTGATCGCGTCGCGCGCCAAGGAGCCGAACTTCACGCTAGCGCCGGAAGCGGTGGCGCTGCCGGCGCTAACGTTCCCGTTACCGAACGCCGGTCGACATCCCGTGCGCTAGTGCGCGTGTGAGCTCGTGCGCGGCGCGCAAGCCTTCATCGAAGGCGCGCACCGCGTTGAGCTCGGTCGCGTCCTTGGCGCCTCCGACAACCCGATAGGGTACGTCGAGTTTTCGAATTTCAGGTAGCAGCGCATCGTTGCGCTCTTGGCCTGCGGCGATGACGACGGTGTCCGCGGGGATCGTGCGCCCGTTGCCCTCCGCGTCGCGGATGCGAATCCCGCCGGGCACGATCGCGTCGTAGCTAACACGCGCGTAGCTCTCGACGCCGGCTGCGCGCAGCGCCCGTAGCACGGCCCAGCGCGTGGTCTTGCCGATGCGTTCGCCGATCGTCGTCCCGCGGCGCATCAGCGCGACCCGCTTTCGACCCGTGACGACGAGCGCGCCGTCCGGCGGCGCGGCGAGGCCCTGCTCGTAGAGAAAGCGCGTGCTTTCGTCGACATCCGATTCGCCGAAGCTCAAGTAGTGCGCGACGTCGACGCCGATGCCGCCGGCGCCGACGATGGCCACGCGTTCGCCCACCTCACGACCGTGGAGAAGGAGATCTGCATACGACATCACGTTCGGAAGATCGCCGCCCGCGACGCGCGCGGGTCGCGGAACGACCCCCGTCGCGAGCACGATCGCGTCGAAGCCGCGCAGCGCCGCGGCGGCGGCGACGCGCCGGCACAAGTGAACGGTGACGTGCAGCCTCGGCAGCTCGTTCGCGAAGTATCGAATCGTTTCGCCGAAGTCGCGCTTTCCCGGAATACGCCGCGCCATGCGAAACTGGCCGCCGAGCTCGCCGTCGGCCTCGAAGAGCTCGACGCGATGACCGAGCGCCGCGAGAGCACGCGCGGCCTCCATCCCGGCGGGCCCGCCGCCGATCACCGCAAATCGCCGGGCTCCATCCGGTGGTACCGGTATCTCCGGAAACTCGCGCTCGCGCCCTGCACGCGGATTGACCATGCACGAAACCGGCTCGTCGAGCAGCGAGCGATCGATGCACGCCTGATTGCACGCGATACACGTGTCGACGAGCTGCGGCTGCGCGGCCTTGGCGACGATCGCCGCGTCGGCCAGAAACGGCCGCGCCATCGACACGAAGTCGGCGCTGCCCGCAGCAAGCGCCTCCTCTGCCGCCGTTAGGCTGTTGATGCGATTGCTCGCGATCACCGGCAGGTCGCCCACGGCGCGCTTGACGGCGACGGCGAAGCGCACCCACACGCCGCTCGGGACGATCTGCTGCACGGTCGGTATCGACGACTCGTGCCAGCCGATGCCGACGTTGAGCGCGTCGACGCCATCGGACGCCAACGCGCTCGCAAAGCGAAGCGTCTCCTCGTGTGTCGTGGAACCGGTCATCAGATCGGCGCCGGAGATGCGGAAGATCACGGGAAACTCGCGGCCGACGCCGGCTCGGATCTCGCGCAGCACCGCGCGCGGCAGGTTCATCCGGCGTTCGAAGTCTCCGCCCCAAAAGTCCTCACGCCGATTGGTCAGCGGCGAGAGAAATTGGTTCAGCAGGTAGCCCTCGGACGCCATGACTTCGACGGCGTCGAATCCGAGTTCTCGCGCGCGCACCGCGCCGCTCCCGAAGTCGCCGATCGTCGCGCGAATCTCGCCCTCGTCCATCGCGTGCGGCGGATCCGGAGAAAAGCGCGACGCGACCGCGGACGGCGCGACGGGCTGGAGCCCGAACGACGCGAAAAACGCGTATCGCCCGGCGTGGAAGAGCTGTAGGGCAATGCGTCCGCCGGCCTCGTGCACGGCGTCGGCCGCGGCGCGCAGCGCCCGTCCGCTGTGCGGGTCGTTGACGAAGCTATAGTTGCGCCCGCCCGCACCGACTCGGCTGACCGAGGATCCACCGGTGACGATGAGCGCGGCGCCGCCGCGCGCGCGTTCGGCATAGAAGGCCGCGAGCGCGGCCGCGTCGTGCTCGATTCCCATGTGCATCGAGCCCATGATGATGCGATTGCGCAGGGACAGCGTGCCGATCGTGCCCGGACGCAGCGCGTGCGCGAAGTGCTCGCTCGAAGGCACGCTTCTTAACGTTTTCCTAGGTGGGCGATAGTGGGGACGAGGTGTCGGCATAGAACGGCGGCGCGATTACGCTCAAGCCGCCGTCCACGCAGATCGTCTGGCCGGTGATGTATTCCGATTCCGGAGCGAGCAAGAACGCGATCGTGTCGGCGACCTCCTGCGTGGTGCCCATCCGGCCCTTCGGTATCTTAGAGAGGACGGACTCGATCGGCGCCATGCCGGGGACCTTCTGATAGAAGTACGCGCACGATTCGGTGTCGATCAGGCCGCCGTTGACGGCGTTGACATTGATGCCTTGGGGCGCGAACTCGACGGCCATGTAGCGCACCCACGCCTCGATCGCCGCCTTGTTCGAGCCGAGGTTGGCATACGTCGGATACGCGCGAATGCTTCCGTAGCTCGACAGCACCGCGATGCGGCCGCCGCGCTTCATCAGTTTGACGGCGCGCTGTACGCCCAACACGAAGGCGCGAACGTTGAGGTCGAACGAGCGGTCCAGGTTGTGCGCCTTCAGATCGGCGATCTTCTTGAACGAGCTCGCCGCGGCGTTCGAAACGAAGTGGTCGATGCTGCCGAACTCAGCCTCGACGCGCTCGAAGAGCCGGTCGATATCTTCCGTACTCTCCATGTTCGCCTGGACGGCGATCGCGCGGGAGCCGAGTGCCTCGATCTCGCGCGCGGTCGCAGCCGCCATCTCGGCGTTGCGCTGATAGTTGACGACCACGGCGGCGCCCTCGCGGGCGAGCGTGAGCGCCAGCGTGCGGCCGATTCCGCGCGAGCTGCCGGTGATCAACGAGACCTTTCCGTCGAAGCGCCCGCTCATGCGCCCGCTCCCGCGTCGTCGAGGAGCTCGCGGGCGATGACGGTCTTTTGAATCTCGTTCGTGCCCTCTTCGAAGCGCTGAGCGCGGGCGTCGCGGTAGACGCGCTCGATCGCGTTGGGCTGCCAAAAGCCGATTCCGCCGTGGACCTGCAGCGCCTTGTCCGTCACGCGCGTCAGCATCTCGACGGCCTGCAGCTTGGACATCGACGAGAGCAACGCCGCCTCCGCGGCACCGTCTTCCCACTGCCGCGCGGCATGCAACACGAGCTGGCGCGCCGCCTCGATGTCGGTCGCGTTCTCCGCGAGCATGAAGCGGATCGCTTGGCGCTGCACGAGCCGCTTGCCGAACGTCTCGCGTTTGGCGGCGTAGGCCATGGCCAGCTCCTGCGCGCGCCGCGCCAATCCGACGCAGCTCATCGCCACGGAGATGCGGCTCGGCGTCAGAAACCCTCCGAGCGCGACCGAGAGGCCCTCGCCCTCGGCTCCCAGCCGGTTCGCCACGGGAACCGGCGCGCGATCGAAGCTCAGTCGCGCGTGATCGGTGCCGCGCACGCCCATCGATTCGTCCATCGCGGCCACCGCGCAGCGCGGTGCGTTCCGCTCGACGAGGAGCGCCACGGTGCCGTCTGCGCCGCGCGTGCCGGCCACGCGCGCGAAGAGCAGCCAGTAGTCGCAGATGGTCCCGAACGTGATGAGATGCTTCTCGCCGCTCAGATAGTACGTATCGCCTTCCCGCACGACGCTGCAACGCAGATCGGCTCCCGTTCCGGCGGTTGGCTCCGTCAGCGTGAACGCGACCTTGATCTCGCCCTTGACCGACGGGATCACGAATCGTTGGCGCTGTTCCGGCGTAGCGTAGCGATCCATCGCGCGCCACGTACCGTTCACGACATGGACGATCATGCGGATCGACGCGTGCGACATCGAGAAGAGCTCGACGAGCTCCAAATACCTGCCGAATGGAATCTCGCGTCCGCCGTACGAAGCCGGAGCCGCGAGCGAGAGATAGCCGAGGCCGCGCAGCTCCTCCCAAAGCTCGAGCGGGACGCGCCGTGCGGACTCGATCCGCTGCGCCCAGGCCTCCGCCGGTCCGGCGACGTAGGCGGCGATCTCGTCCTTGAGCCGCGAGAATGAGGCCTCGTCGAAGCCGCCGGCGCGTTCGAGTTGCTTCAAGAGATCTTCTCCGTGACTCGCGCGTTCGGTCGCAAGCCCTTGGCGCGCTCGCGCAGCACGTACTTCTGGACCTTGCCGGACGGCGTGTGCGGCATCTCGTTCACGATCTCGAGCCGCTCGGGCCAGTAGTGCTTGGCGACTTGGCAGGCGTCGAGATAGTGCTGCATTTGATCGAAATCGAGCCGGGCGCCGGCGCGCAGCACCACGAATGCGCAGGCCCGCTCCCCGAGCCGGGCGTCGGGCATCGCGACGATCGCGACGTCGTCGATCGCGGGGTGATCTCCGAGCAGCTGCTCGACCTCGGCGACCGGAATCTTTTCGCCGCCGCGGTTGATCACGTCGCGCACGCGTCCCGTAATTCGAATGTATCCCGACTCGTCCATGACGCCGAGATCGCCGGTGCGAAACCATCCGTCCGGCGTGAACGCGGCCGACGTCCAGTCGGCGTGGTCGGCATACCCCTCGAACATCGTCGGCGATCGCACCTCGAAGTGTCCCTCCTCGCCCGTCGGCAGCGGGCGTCCTTCCGCGCCCGCGATGCGCAGACCGATGCCGCGCAGCGCGCGGCCGTCGGTACCCCATACCTTCGCCGCCTCGTCGCTCGGCGCGGAGAGCGATCCGAGGCACGATTCGGTCGTCCCCCACGCCCCGCAGACCGCCGTGCCGAGAATGCGCGTGGCGCGCTCGGCGAGCCCGCGCGGCACTGCCGCTCCCGTCGCCACGAAGATGCGCAACGCCGCGGGAGGACGGGCTCCGTCTTCGACCGCCTTGACGAGGTCGGCCAAGAACGGAGTCGCCGCCTGCACGAACGTGCCGTCCCAGTCGTTGAGTGCGCGCAGGGCGCGCGGCGCGTCCCAAACGGTCTGGAGAATTTGAGGCACGCCCATCACGATCGCGAGCCACATGCCGTACAGGAAGCCGGTCTGATGTGCGAGCGGCGACGGAACGAAGATCCGATCTTCGCCGGAGAGACCCAGGTGCTCGACTTCCATTGCCGCGGCGCGCATCAAGACGTCGTTGCGATGAAGCACGCCCTTTGGCTCGCCGGAGGTCCCCGAGGTGAACAGCAACTGCGCGAGCGCCGTAGGGGGGCTGCGGCGCGCGTCGAGCAAGGCGGCGTCGATTTCGGTCGCGGTGAGCGCCTCTTGGAAGCGCAGCCAGTGCACCGAGCCGTCGGCGTTATCGGGCACGGGCAGCGCGTGCATCCTCCGCCCGATCGTCGAGACGACGACGTGCTCGAGTTGCAACGGTAAACTGCCCCTGAAGACGGATGCTTCGGTGAGCATCGTTGCGATCTCGGCGGCGTGCCGGCGCCCGCGCGCCTCGTCGGGGACGAAGAGCACGCGCGCGCGAGAGCGCCGCAGACAGAAGGCGACTTCGCGTTCGCGGAAGATCGGCATCAGCGGGCAGCAGATCGCGCCGACGCGCAGCGTCGCGAGGGTGACGACGACGAATTCGATGCAGTTGGGCAGCTGAAACGCCACGGCCTCGCCCGGCCTCACACCAAGCTGCAACAGCAGCATCGCCGTGCGGTCGACCCTATCGAGCAGCTCGCCCCAGCTGAGGGTCGCATCGCTTTGTTCGCGCGCCTCGATGACGGCCAGCTCCGACGGCGACTCGCGCGCGTGCCGGATCAGGAGGTCCGGAAGCGTCGTCCCCGCCGCGCGGTCCGGCTTGAGCATCGGCGCGAGCGGCTTCGGCGCGTCGCTGCGAGCATTCGCGGGGCCGTCCGAAACCGACATCGGGACGCCGATGCTGCGCATCGCCTCCAGAAAACGCGGATACGAAATTCGGTACGCGTTTGGATAGGTCAGCGAACTCTGGCCCTCCGCACGCGAGGCGGCGACGGCGAGCGACATCAAAATCCGGTGATCGTTGAAAGAGGAGAGCTTCGCGCCGAAGAGCTGCGAAACGCCGTGAGCGACGAGACGATCGGCGTGGAGCTCGAGTCGACCCCCCATGCGATTGAGTTGCAGCATCGCGGCGACCCGATCCGACTCCTTCAGTCGAACGTGCTCGATGTTTTCCAAGACCGTCTCGCCGTGCGCGAACGTGCCGAGCGTCGAGAGAATCGGCAGCATGTCGGGAATATCGCGGCAGTCGACGCGAACCCCGCGCAGCTCGACGCCGTCGTGCCGAACGCGCACGGCGCGTTCGTGCGCGTCGTACGCCATCGGCAACCCCATCGCGCGGACGATCTCGAGGAATACGCCCTCGGGATGATCGGGCAGCTCGCCCGGAAGCTTCTGTAGGCCGCGGAACAGCACGTCGGATGGATGGATCGCGGTGACCGCGAGTCCAAACGCCGCGGAGCCGATGTCGGGCGGAAGCTCGACGGCGGCCGCGCGCGCGCTCTGGCCCGGTACCACTTCGAAACGGCGAAAGTCGGGAGCGACGCGTACGTGCAAGTCGAACTCGCGCATCATCTCTACGGTCAGCGCGATATATGGGCGCTCGTTCGGTTCGCCCTCGACTTCGATGATCGTCCGCTCCCGCGCAAACGGCGCGAGCAACAGCAGTCCCGAGATCCACTGCGAAAGCGTCCCGGGGATGACGATCGTACCGCCGCGAGGTCTTTCCGGCTCGATGGCGATCGGCGGGCACCCTTGCGCCGATTCGAATCGCACTCCCATGTGCGCGAGAGCGTCGAGGAGTGGTCCGACCGGGCGCCTCCGGAAGTACTTCTGAGCCGTCAACGTGATCGGCGCGTCCGCGAGCGCCGCGAGACCGATCATGAAGTAGAGCGTCGAGCCCGAGCTGCCGACGGAGACCACCCTACGCCGTACGTGGTAGGGTCCACCGGTGACCAGCAGCGTCTGACCGTCGACCTCGATCTTCGTGCCAAGCGCGCGAAGCACGTCCATCGTGTACTGCACGTGACGCGCATCGGAGAGGCCGCGAATCCTGCTCGTGCCATGGGCGAGCGACGCGAGGATCAGCGCGCGATGCGCGTGGTACTTCGAGTTCGGAACCTCGACCTCGCCGGTCAGCGGTCCGCTCGTTCCCTTGACGAGAAGATTCATCGGCGAATGTGAACCTTCATAGCGATAAGGTGCGCGCCCTGCCGCGATGCGCCGCCGTCATCGCGACACGACGAGCGATGCGTTCTGCCCGCCGAAACCGAAGGCGTTTACTTGAAAGGCGGAATATGCGTGGGCGCGCGGGCGCGACGTCACGAGGTCGAATCGTGTCGCGGGATCGAGGCGCTCCGTTCCGATGGTGGGCGGTATAAGCGCCTCGTGCATGCCGGTGATTCCCGCGATCGCGCACATCGCGCCCGAGCTCGCCATGCTGTGGCCGAGGTGGCCCTTGATGGAGGTGACCACCGCGCCGCCATCCGCATAGACGCAATCGATCGCTCGCGCCTCCGCGGCATCGCCCACGACCGTCCCCGTCGCATGCGCGTACACCACGTGACAGGCATCCGCGGCATCTCCGGCCCGTTCGAGCGCGTCGCGCATGGCGACCACCTCGTACTTCGCCGACGGGTCGGGTGACGTGATATGGTGGGCGTCCGCCACGGATGCGTATCCACGGATGCGCGCGAGGATCGTGGCCCCCCGTGCCGCGGCCCGCTCCGCACACTCGAGCAGGAGCACTGCGGCGCCGTCACCCATCACGAAACCATCGCGCTCGACGTCGAACGGCCGCGACGCGCGCTCGGCATCTGGGTTGCGAGACAGCGCGCCGGCACGTACCAGGCTTTCGTACACGAGCGGAGAGAGGAGCGTCTCGCTGCCGCCCGCGATCGCCGCGTCGATCTCGCCGCGTTCGATCATTCCGGAAGCCAAACCAATAGCGTCGAGCGACGACGCGCACGCCGTGCTGATTGCGAGCTGCGGGCCGTGCAGCTTCCAGTGTATCGCAATCAAAGCGCTAGCCATGTTGGGTATGACGAGCGCCATCAGCTTCGGTGTGACGGCGCGACCGCCGCCCTCGAGGAAGCGCGTCTGCGCCTCGGCGACGAACGGAAAGCCGCCCATCGTATTGCCGATGATCACGGCCGTTCGTTCGGCGGGCTGTTCATACCGCGCGCGCCGGAGCGCTTCCGCCGCAGCTACCATCGCATACTGTGTGAAGCGATCGGTGTTGCGTAGCGTGCCGGGCGGCAGCGGCATCTCCTCCAAGAAGTCGTCGGACACCGCCGCCCAGAGCGCGTTGCCGGAAACGCGCGCGCCGTCGGACATCGGAGCGATCCCGCGCTTCCCTTCAATGAGGTTGCGCCAGAAAGACTCGACGGTGTAGCCGATCGGCGAAACGATTCCCACTCCGGTGACGGCAACGTGCTCCACTCCTGCCCTGATTCACGCAGGGGAACGGCCGTTCCTCAGAGGTTCCCCTCGTAAGAGCAAGCATGAGGCCCGGGGGCCTCGTCGAAGCGAGAAAGGTGGAGCGAGGGGTGAACGTACCGCAATCGTACCGTCTGGTCCGGCGCGACGCGCGGTCGGAGCGGACGGTCGTGCGGCTGCGCAGCGGTGCGACGTTCGGCGGAGACGAGGTTGCGATCTGCGCGGGCCCCTGCGGCGTGGAGTCGCGCGAACAGCTCGAGAACGCGGCCCGCAGCGTCGCCCAATCCGGCGCGAACGTGTTGCGCGGGGGCGCCTACAAACCGCGCACTTCGCCGTATTCGTTTCAAGGTCTCGGTGAGGAAGCGCTCAAGATGTTGCGCTACGCCGGCGATCGCTACGGCCTCGGCGTGGTGACCGAGGTGCTCGATCCGCGCGACGTCGAGCGCGTCGCGCGCTATGCCGACATGCTGCAGATCGGTGCGCGCAACATGCAAAACTTCCCGCTGCTGCGCGAGGTTGGGCAGACGCGCATGCCGGTGCTGTTGAAGCGCGGGCTATCGGCGACGGTGCAAGAGTGGCTGCTGGCCGCCGAATACGTGATGTTCGGCGGCAACGAGAACGTCGTGCTCTGCGAGCGCGGCGTGCGATCCTTCGACGTGGCGACGCGCAACCTGCTGGATATCTCCGTGGTGCCGCTGCTCGAGGAGCTGACGCACCTTCCGGTGATCGTCGATCCTTCGCACGCGATGGGAATCGCGCGCCTGGTCCCGCCCATCGCGATTGCGAGCCTCGCGGCCGGAGCACACGGATTGCTGATCGAGGTTCATCCCGATCCCCCCAACGCGCTCTCGGACGGCGCGCAATCGCTCGATTGCGATCAGTTCGACAGCTTGATGCGGCGGCTCGCGCCGATCGCTGAATTCACGGGGCGAAGCCTCCCGAGGCGCAGCCAATCCAGCGACGGCGTCACCGGCGCGGTTCGGTCCAACAAGAGCGGCGTAAGGCTCGCATAGCCCGCATGGACGGCGCCGATATCGGTGCCGATCGTTTCGCGATCCGTTTCGAAGGGTGACTCCCACGCGCGGTAATAGCGCGTGGTACCGCCGCCCTCTTGCCCGACCATCCTGCCGCAGATGCGTTTGCGCCCGAGGCGCGTGACGGCGACGCCGCGGATCTGCGAAAGCGGCAGGTTGGGGACGTTCAAATTGCAGTAGCGCGTCGTGTCGCTCAGCCCGTCGAACTCGGCCGCGACGCAGCGCCGGACGATCTCGGCGGCGCTCTCCCAGTAGCGGCGCCCGAGCGGTTCGGAATGATTGCACGCGAGCGAGACCGCTAGCGCCGGAATGCCGAGCAGCGAGCCTTCCACGGCTCCCGCAACGGTTCCGGAATAATAGACGTCATCCGCCAGATTCGGCCCGTGGTTGATACCGCTGATGACGAGATCCGGACGTGGACAGAGCTCCGTCGTACCGAGAAACACGCAATCGGCGGGAGTCCCGGAGCACGCGTACGCCAGCACCGCCGAATCCTCACGGCGTTCCAGTGTTATCGCCTCGTCCGCGGTGATCGCGTGCGAGACGCCGCTACGATTTCCGGACGGCGCGACGACGATCGTCGCATGTTCGTTGCGCAGCGCGTCCGTCAGCGCGCGAATCCCGGGTGAGTCGATGCCGTCGTCGTTCGTGATGAGGATTCGCATTCGGCGCCGCTACGACCGCGCAGCGGCCGGAACGAATCGCAGGGCGAGGCCGTCGATGCAATAACGCAGGTGCGTCGGCGGTGGCCCATCGTCGAAGATGTGACCCAGGTGACCCCCGCAGCGCCGGCAGTGCACTTCGGTGCGCCGTTCGATCAACGCGTAGTCGTTTTGGGTTCGCGTCGTGTTCGGCAGCACGCTCCAGAACGACGGCCAGCCGTCGCCGCTGTCGTACTTCGTCGTCGAGCTGAACAGCGCGAGCGCGCAGCCCGCGCAGCGATAGATCCCCGCGCGTCTCTCGCCGAGGAGGGGGCTTGAAAATGCGGGCTCGGTTCCACCGCGGCGCAGAATGTCGAAGCGCTGCGGCCCCAAGAGCGCGAGCCAGTCGGCGTCGCTGTGCGTAACCTCGTAGGCCCCTTCAGCGGCCGCAGTGCGCCCGGGCAAGGCGAACGCGCCGACCAGCGCGGCCGCAGCCGCGGCGAACTCAGCGCGCTTCACTGCGAGCTCGCGGTATGACGTGGCACGCCGCACCGCCGTTCTTTTCGAAGTAACGCTGGTGGTACTCTTCGGCCGGCCAGAATCGGTGCGCGGGAAGGATCTGCGTCACGATCGGGCGCCCCTGCGTGCGCTGCTCGCGATCGCGCGACGCCCGCGCCGCACGCTCCTGCTCGTCGCCGTGGGTGAAGATCGCCGAACGATATTGATCTCCGACGTCCGGTCCCTGGCGGTTGAGCTGTGTGGGGTCGTGGATCTGCCAGAATCTATCGAGGAGTTCGTCGTACGTAACGCCCTGCGGATCGAACGTGATCTCGACGGCCTCCGCGTGGCCCGTCGTGTGTCCGCAGACCTGCCGGTACGTTGGATGCTCGGTCTGGCCGCCCGTGTAGCCCGAGACCACGTCAAGCACGCCGGGCACTTGGCGGAACGCGGACTCGACTCCCCAAAAGCAGCCGGCCGCGAAGGTTGCGGTTTGCGTGTTCATACCCTTTTCAACGCGCGGCGAGCCTTCCCGGATGCGTCACTCCACGTCATTACGCAGGACGTCATCGATGCTCTCGCGCCGGGCCAGTAGGCGATCTGACCCGCCCGCCACGGCGACGACCGCGGGTCGCGGGAACCGGTTGTAGTTGCCTGCCATGCTGTACGTGTAGGCGCCGGTCGTGCACATCGCCAGTAGATCGCCGTCGCGCACGGCGCAGGGGAGCGAAACGACCCCGAGCTCGTCGTTCTCGCACGAGCGGCCGCAGAGCGTGACGTCGGCGACGTCGCCGCGCGCCGGCGCCGCGGTGACGACATGGTGGTAGGCGCCGTAGAGCGCGGGTCGCGGGTTTTCGGCGATTCCCCCGTCGACGACCACGAACGTTCGTCGCGACTGGCGCTTGACGGCGAGCACGCGATAGAGCGTCGTCCCGGCCGGCCCGATCACCGCCCGTCCGGGTTCGATCTCTATCCGCGGCGCGGGGATGCCGTATCGGCGCGCATCCGCCAAGGCGCGTTCGGCCGCGGCGCCAAGCGTCGTGCCCACGTCGAGCGATTCGCCGCCTTCGCCGGGGCGCGTTTGCACGCCGAATCCTCCGCCGATCACGACGCGCCTCGCCGGCAGGCCGGCAGCGGCGAAGCGCTTCGCCGCTGCGAGGAGCTCGCGCACGGCTTCGACATAGGGCGTCGTCTCGTAGATCTGCGAGCCGACATGAGCGTGCACGCCGGCGAAGCGCAGCCCGGGCGTCGTGCGCAGCACCTCGGTGGCAGACGCCTCGTCGCGCGGATGGATCCCGAACTTCGTGTCGTCGCCGCCCGTGCGCAGAAAATCGTGCGTGTGAGCCTCGATGCCGACGTTGAGGCGCAGAAGAACGTTCGCACCGGCCGTGTCGCGCGAAATGAACGCGAGGCGCCGCAGCTCTTCGATGCCATCGACCGCGACGCAGCCGGCTCGGCCGGCGCAGACGGCCGCGAGCTCCTCGTCGCTCTTTCCCGCGCCGTGCAGCGTGACGCGGTCCGCTGGGAAGCCCGCGCGCTCCGCCGTGACGAGCTCGCCGAGGGAGCACACGTCGAGCCCGACGGCGCGCCGCGCCATGTGCCGGACGAACCCGATCGGGCCGAACGCCTTCGCCGCATAGGAAATGCCGATGCCGTGCGGCCGAGCGCAGGCCTCGAGCGCGTCGAGCGCGGCGTCGACGACACGGAGGTCAACGACGAGCAAGGGCGTTCCGTACGCATCGGCGAGGCGTCGTGCCGGAATCTCTCCCAGGATCAGGTTGCCGCTTGGATCGCGCGTGTGACCGGGAGCCAGCGCTCCGTTCCAGGCTGTGAGCGCAGTCAGAATTGCTCCATGAAACGATCGATTTGTTCTTGCGCGATGCCCGCCGCGATCAGACGCGCGGCGAGGATCTCTCGGCTTTCGGGCGGCGTCACGAACATGAACGGCGCGTTGTCGCGCGCCGCCGCTCGTACGGTGCACCACTGGGAACCCGCCGCGATCAAGACCGTCTGATAGCGTCCGAGCGCGGCGGTGGAACCGCCGCTCGTCACTTCCAACGGCGCATCGAGGGACATCAGGATCAGCGGCCGTCCATTGGTCGCCATCGTCGCGGGCTCGCCGCGAGCGACGGTCCGCTCGACGACGAAGTGTGTGTCCGCGATGAGCGCCGTGCGTTCGAGTCCTTCGAACGTGTACGGAATCTGAAGGAGCGCGCCACCCGTCTCGGCCACGTAGTTCAAGACGTCCGCCGCCTTGCGCACGTTCAGCTCGCGCGGCTTGCCGTCGAGGCCGAGGCGGTTGTAGTCGAACATCCGGTAGGTCAGATCGGACGCCTGCTGCGTCTCAAAGATCGTGACGCCGGGCCCGATTGCGTGCACGACGCCGTGGGGGATGTAGATAGAGTCGCCGGCTTTGACGGCGATCTTTCGAAGCAGCTCGCCGAGCGTGCCGTCCGCGACGCGGCGCTCGTATTCGTCGCGCGAGGTCGCACGCGTCCAGCCGTAGACGATCTGCGCCCCCGGTTGAGCGTCCATCACGTACCAGCATTCCGTCTTGCCGAAAGGCTGATGCTCGACGCGCTGGGCGTACGCGTCGTCGGGATGCACCTGCACCGAGAGCCAATCGTGCGCCGTGATGATCTTGGTGAGCACCGGAAAGATCTGCTTGGGATCGAGATCGCCGAGCAAGGTATGACCGAGCTTGGCGCGTAGGTCCGCGACCGTCGAGCCCGCGAGTGCGCCGTTGATCACCGGATCCGTATCCCAGCATTCCCAGGATTCTCCGAGCCGCGCGTTCGGATCGCCATGCTTGCCGTAGATGCGCACGAGTTCGTCGCCGCCCCATACCTGCGTCGTGAGTTTCGGGTCGAGAAGATAGGGATAGACGGCGTCGCTTTGCACATCGCCCACATACGCTGGGATAGCCGCGAATTCCCATCGAAGATGGGTGGGTGCACGAGCTCTACATCGGGATTGGTTCGAATCTCGGAGACCGGCAGGGAAACATCCTCGCCGCGCTGCAGCGGCTGCGCGCGCGTGCGCAGATCGTCGCGGTCTCCTCGTTCTTCGAGTCGGCGGCGGCGCACGGAGCGGAAGGACCCGCGTATCTCAACATCGCGGCGGCATTGCGCTCGGACCTCGACGCGGAGGAGTTCAAGCGCTTCTCCCGCGACGTCGAGCTGGCCGTCGGGCGCGCTCGCGGAACGCGGCGGCTGGCCGCCCGGCCGATCGACGTCGATCTGCTGATCTTTGACGGAGCCGTCGTGCAGCCGCATCTCGACGCGCGCCCGTACAACGTCGCGCCGCTCGCCGAGATCGCGCCGCACATCGTTGCCCCGCCGCCGGACGGCGGCGTGCGCCGGCGGGAGCGGGGGCTACGGTTCGATACCGACCGCCAGTCGGAAGAGCCCGAGATCCGGCTCGCGCTCAACCGCGCCGGCGTTTCGCGCGTGCGCCGAGTCTTGCATCTCGAGGTGGACGGGCACGCTCGCGTATACAACGGGGAGCTCTCGATGGTCGCGGACCTCGCGCCCGACAAGGCCGGCCTCCACATGTCGCGCTTCGCCGAGATCCTCGAAGAGGCGACGTTAGACGTGCTCGCGCGCGACGCGAAGCCGGCGCGAATCGAGCGTCTGGCGGAATCGATCGCGCGGGAGATCGTCGGCAGCCAGCGCGCGATACGTGCCGACGTGCGGCTGCGCGCGAATTTCGGCCTCGAGCGTTGGACGCCGGTCAGCGGCAAGCGCGGCGAGGAGACGTACACGCTCGTCGGCATCGCGCATGCCGACGAGCTCGGGACGCGCCGCGTGGTCGGCGTCGAGGCCGAGGGGATGACGGCGTGTCCGTGCGCGCAGGCGATGGTGCGCGAGCACTCGCTGCATGAACTCGTCGACGCCGGGTTTAGCGAGGCGGACGCGAAGCGCGCGCTCGACGCGCTTCCCGTCGCAACCCACAACCAGCGGGGACGCGGATCGGTACTGATCGGCGCAGCGGAGCCGCACGCACGACGACATTCGAGCCGAGGATCTCGTCGAGATCGTCGAAAACTCGATGTCGAGCGAGACCTACGATCTGCTGAAGCGACCTGACGAATTCTTCATCGTCAACAAGGCGCATCACAACCCGAAGTTCGTCGAGGACGTCGTGCGCGGCATCCTCGCGCGTGCCCTGGACATGTACGCCGATTTCGGCGACGAGACGTTCGTCTTTGCCAGCCAAGTCAACGAGGAGTCCATCCACAAGCACGACGCGTTCGCCGAAGGCTACGGGCTCTTCGGAGAGTTGCGCGAGGAGCTGCGGACCGGGACGTACGTTACCTCCAAAACCGACGCGACCGCGTGGCTGCGCACGCGCCCATCCTCAATCCTTATGGCACTTTAGGAAGCCTAGGATTTCTCCAGCGTGGCGATGCGCTCGCGTAGCGACGGGTGTGACGAGAAGAAGAGCTCGTACCAGCGGGGCGGATCTTCGTCGGCGAGGTTCTGCTCGCGCAGACGGCGGAAGGCCGAAGCGCCGGCGGCGGCATCGTTGGTCGCGGCGAGCGCGAAGCGATCGGCCGCCCATTCGCGCGAGCGCGAGAAGGCAAAGAGCAACGGACGCAGCGCCTGCGTCGCGACGAGCATGATCGCGTAGAGGCGCACCAAGAGCAGCGGACGATAACGCAGTTCTTTGCGCGAGGCCGGCGAGGCAGCGGCATCGGCGATCAGGAAGAGCACCGTCGCGAGAACCTGTCCGATGCCGATGAGCCTCCACGTGTCGCGATTGACATAATGCCCGAGCTCGTGCGCGACCACGAACTCCGTCTCGTTCTCGGGAAAGGCGGCGATCAGGGTGTCGCCAAGCACGATCCGA
The DNA here is from genome assembly GCA_963722595.1 of Vulcanimicrobiota bacterium. Taxonomy (GTDB): domain Bacteria; phylum Vulcanimicrobiota; class Vulcanimicrobiia; order Vulcanimicrobiales; family Vulcanimicrobiaceae; genus Cybelea. The sequence continues at coordinate 88,202 of CAVRNN010000004.1, forward strand.
TGGGTTCGCCCGATGCCCGTGACGAAGGCGTTGGCCTTGCGCGTCTGGCGGCTCATGTCCATCCGGAGAATGGCCGCGTCGCCGACGCCGAAGCGCGCCGCGAGCCGCCGCAGACGCTCCTCGAGCGAGCCGTGCAGCGGTTCGAACGCGTTGAAGAGCGGCATCACGTAGATCGGCACGATAAGGTTGCCGATCACGGATAGCGGAAACACGCCGGCGCTCGCGATCCACGGCCACGCTCGCGGAGCGTGCCGCACCGCCACGCCGAGCAGGGACGCGAGGAGTGTCACCAGTGCCGTCCCCACGAGCGCGCTCTTGGCGTAATCAGAGAGCCAGCCGCCCCGGCTTTGCTCGCTCAGACCAAACCGGCGTTCCAGCGTGTATTCCTGCACGAACGAGGCCGGCAGATCGAGCAGCGCCGCCGCGAGCGACAGCGGCGCGACGTATGCCGCCGGACGCAGCCATGCCGGCGCGAAGCTCGTCGCCCGATCGGCGGCGAGCCCGAGCGGTCCATAGGCGAACGCCAGGGTCCCGGCGACGTTGCGCGCGGTGTCGGCGAGCTCGAGGGCGCGGCGGGCGCGAGCGTATGCGAGGGCGTCCTTCGGCAGCCCGGGCGAGGGCGAACGCAGCTCGGCAGCGGCCTCGATCGCCCGCGCGAGCGCGTAGCCGACGGTCAGCCCTGCGCCGAGGCCCAGCAAGATCTTGCGAATGCTCATGCGCGGCCGTATTCGGCGCGCAGCTCCTCCTTCGCTCGTTCGAGAACGCGCAGGCGCTTTTTGGACAGGTTCTTACCCGCACGGTTGATGTAGAAGGTCAACATCGACATCGCCGAGCGATAGGACGAGCTCTTCCTGCGCTTGCTGCGCTCTGCCGATCGCTTCAGCGAACGCGCGATCGCCTTCGGGTCGTCCTTGGCGAAGACGCCCGACTCCAGATCGAGCGCGTTGCTGTTCTGGGTGATGTCGCTGGACCAATACTTGGCGGCCATGCCGCGATGTTTCCCGCGCGACGTTTCTCTAAACGATCGAGATCGTTTCCTTGGGTTTGGGATGCGCGGCCACCTCGTCGAGCAGCCGTTCGGCGAGTTCGTCGCAGACCACGTCGTCGAGCTCCTCGACTCGCCCCTCGTCGGCGAGCCGCGCCTTGTTGGGATCGATCGGAAGCCGTGCTAGGACCGGCGCCCGCGCGAGCTCCGCGACGCGCTGTGCATACGACGGTCCGAAGATCTCGTAGCGCACGCCGGTATCGGGCGCCACGAAATATGACATGTTTTCGACGACGCCGAGGATCGGTTTCTTCAGCTGGTGTACGAGATTGGCCGCCTTACGCACGATCATCGTCGCCAGCGCTTGCGGCATCGTGACGAGCACGACGCCGTCGATCGAGAGCGACTGTAGGACGGTCAGAGGCGCGTCCGACGTCCCGGGCGGGAGATCGACGAGCAAGAAGTCGAGATCGTCCCAGAGCACCTGCTCGTAGAACTGGCGAATCACGCTCGCGACAATTGGCCCGCGCCAGATCATCGCCGTGTCTTCGCGGTCCGTCAACAGGTTCGCGCTAACGATCTCGATCGCGCTGCGCGAGATCGCCGGCGTGATCAGCGGCTGCGGCTGGCCCTGTGGCGTCGTCTTGACGGGATCGGCCGAAATCGTCATCGGCTCGTGCAGGCCGAAGAGCTTCGGGATGGACGGACCGGTGATGTCCGCGTCCAGAATGCCGACGCGATAATGCTTACGGCGCAGTCCGATTGCGAGCAGCGCCGTGACGAGCGACTTCCCGACGCCTCCTTTACCGGACATTACGGGAATCGTGTGTGCGATCGCGGCGTGTTTCGCGAACGCGCCCGGCGCGCGGCGCACGGGCTGCCGGTCGGCCTCCGCAATCGGCGGCACGCTGCCGCTAGTGCGAGCGCGTTCCAGCGCTTCCAAAACGGGCTCGATGCGCAGGCCGTGAGCACGCGCCCCCTGTTCGATCGTCTCGTACTTGCTCACGCCGCAGCCGGCGCAGCCCAAACCGAACGCGCGCATGACTTCGGCGGCGACGGGGAGGGTCGCCACGAGCTCGTCGATCTTCGTTTGGGCGGTTATCGGCCGGTTCATCTCGGGCATGGCTTCTCCGTTGAACCTGCGAACCGCGCGAGGGTATGCAAATCGAGCGCGCGAGCGCCGTGCTTGCGGGCGGTTGCGACTCTCCGGTGCGCTCGGCGTGGAGTGTCGGCGGCCCGATGTTTATCCAGACCGCGGCGCGCGGCGCGTACGCCTACGACGAAGCAGGGCGCCGCTACATCGACTACGTCATGGCCTACGGGCCGCTGCTCTTCGGCCACAGCGATCCCGGGCTGATCGTCGGCTTGGACGCGCTCGCGGCGAACGGTTTCGTCTGGGGAGCGACCCATCCGGAGGAGATTCGCCTCGCCGAGCGGATTCGCGCCTATCTTCCGTCGATGGAACGCGTGCGGTTCGTCACGACGGGCACTGAAGCGATGATGAGCGCCGTCCGGGTGGCGCGTGCATTCACCGGACGCTCACGCATCCTGAAGTTTGCCGGCGGCTACCACGGGCACTTCGATCTCGCGCTCTTCGACGCGGGAGCCTCCGCCGGGACGGTCGGCGCGCGCAGCGGAATTCCGGAGAGCGTCAGGCGCGACCTGATCGTGGCGCGTTATAACGACTTGGCCTCCGTCGACAAGCGCGCGGCGGGGGAGCATGACGACCTCGCGGCGATCGTGGTCGAGCCGATCTCCGGCAACATGGGCTTGGTCGTACCCGATGCGGGATTTTTGGAGGGCCTGTTCGAGCGCGCGCGGCGATGGGGCGCGCTGCTGATCTTCGACGAGGTGATCACCTGGCTGCGCTTTGGGACGGCGGGCGCGCAGGGACGCATCGGGATCGTTCCCGATCTCACCGCCCTCGGCAAGATTATGGGCGGCGGCGTTCCGATTGCGGCCTTCGGCGGACGCGAAGACGCGATGGCCACGCTCGCGCCGCTCGGCGCAGCGTTCACCGGCGGGACGCACGGCGGCAATCCGTTCTGCGTCGCGATGGCGCATCGGGTGCTCGACCTGCTCGAGACGCATCCCGAGTACTACGCTGTGATGCGCGCGGTCGCGCAGCGGTTGGCGAAGGGCATTCGCGAGCTTTTCGCGGAGCGCGGGCTTCCCTACACCGTCGTGCAGCAGGAGTCGGTCGTCGACTTCAAGTTCCGTCCGGGGCCGGCCGGGCGAAACTTCGACGACACGCGCGGCGCCGACCACCGCGCCTATGCGGCATACTATCGCGCGATGCTGGAGGGGGGCGTGCTGCTGCCGCCGTCGCAGAACGAGGTGATGTTCGTCTCCACCGCGCACACCGCGCGAGACGTCGACGATACGCTCGCCGTGCTGCGCGATTACTTCTGCGGCACCTCGCACGACTCGAACGCGAAGTCGTAGATGCCGAGGCCGGAGCTCGCGGGCGAGAGCTTGAGATCGTGCGTTCCGAACCGCGCGTTCATCACGACGTCGTAGGCGCGCGCGGCGTCGACCGTAACATACGAGCGGCCGCGCTCGTCGTAGCGTACGTCTTTCCCTGCGTCCTCTTTCGCTAGGGACTTGCCGTCTTGCGTGACATTGACTCGGATCGCGCCGCCCGCCTCCGGCCGCATTACGACGACGAGCTGGATCGCGTGATAGCGCAGCGCGAGATAGCCGTCGCTCTCACCCGAGACGGCGGCCTCCTTCGTCAGGTGCCAAAAGCCTTGAAGGTAGATCGCGCCGTCCGGGGGACTCGAGGCGGTGTCGGCGTAGTCCGTCTCCTGCGCGAAGTTGCTCGACGCCGGAGCGTCGGCGATCGGGCTGCGTTCCACGACCAGCTCGGGCGTATGTGGATAGCAGACGGCGCCCGGCTTGTCGTAGCTGTCTGCAGGAAGGAGCGGCATCACCGCGGGAAGCTCGACGTGCGGATCGGCGGCCCGCAGCAGCGCCTGAATTCTCGCTTCCGTCTGCGGATAGCCCCCTTCACCGACGACGCTCTCGACGAGTTTTCCGCTCTGGTCGTACAGGTATTCGTGCGGCCAGATGCTGTTGCCGTAGCGCTTCCAGATCGTAAAGCGATCGTCCAGGACGATCGGCCACGTAACGTCGAGCCGCTTCGCCGCGGCCGCCACGTTCGGCCGGTTCGCGGAGAAATCGAACTCAGGCGTGTGCACTCCGATGATGACGAAGCCACGGTCGTGATAGCGTCGGTACCATTCGCGAAGGTAGGGGAGCGTTCGCAGGCAGTTGATGCAGGTGTACTCCCAAAAGTCGACTAGGACGATCTTACCGCGCAGTTCCTCCGGCGTCAGCGGCGCGCCGTTGAGCCATCCCGATCCGCCGTCGAACTCCAAGATTCGATCGGCCGGATCGGCTCGAGCGGGCGCAACGTCGCAGAAGAGGGCGACGCACACGGCAAGCGCGGCGGACGCGCAAGCGACGCGGAGCGATGGTCTCACGCTACTCTCGGACGGCCACTGGATAGACGGCCGGGCTCCGCAGGCCGTTTGGGTTCACGCTGCGCACGGCGAGCACGAAGTCGTCTTTCGAAACAGGAACCGTCGCATGCGTAACGTCGCCCACGTTGCGCGCGTTCTCCCACTGCGGCGCGTCGCTGCGCCGCCAGACGATCTCGTACGAGGCCGCATCCGCGACAGGCTTCCAGCGCAGGGCCGTGTCGTATCCGAGCCGCCGCAGCTCCATCTGCACGCCGGTCGGTGCGGCCGGCCCGAGAGCGAGCGTCGCGAGCGCGGCCACGTTGGCCTGCGTGGCGCGGCGCAGGTACTCCGCGTCGATGTACTGCGGAAGGTCGCCGTATTGCACGCCGTTTTCGACGCGCACGTCCTGATGCTGATGCGTGAAGTTCTCATGCGACTCCACAAAGCGAACGGCGGCGGAGTATCCGACGGCCTGAAACGACTCCTGGTCGCCGCCGCGCATGAACCGGTCGGCCCGAAAGATCTGGCGTACGCGCAGGTCCGGGACGTAGACGGGGACGACTTCGGCGATGAACCGCGATAACTCGCGCGATGGCGAGTCGTTTTCGGATCCGACGAGGTTGGTTCGCGCGATATCGGCGCCTGCGGGAATGCCTTCGCTGAACACGCGGATGACGCCGGGCTCCGACGCTCCGTCGCCGCCCACGGAGTTGCCGATGATGTCGTTGTTGAGCACGGCTAGAACTGGCACTTTACGCGCGGCGAGTTCGCGAGCGTAGTGATCGGAGCCCCATAGGCCGAGTTCCTCGCCGTCGAAACATGCGAAGATTATCGTGCCGCGAAAGCGCGTGGGCGCCATGATGCGCGCCGCCTCGAGCACCGCAGCGACGCTCGAGCCGTTGTCGTCCGCCCCGGGGGCGGTGCCCGCACCGTCGGTGCAGCGACCGTCGCAGTCGTCGTAGTGGCTGGACATGACGTACACGCGCCCCGGCGCCGTCCCGTGCAGAGTGGCGATGACGCTGGACTCCCTTACGGCTCGCGGCGTCCGGGGGGTCTTGGCCTGAACGTACGTGTCGAGTGAGACGCTCATGCGCCCGTCGGCGGTCGTTGCGATCGCGGCGAACTGCCGCGCGATCCAATCTCTCGCGCCGAAGACGCCGTGGCCGGACGTCGACTCCGTCTCCGAGAAGTCGTTGCGTGTGCCGAACGCGACGAGTCGGTCGACGCTGCTCTTGAGGCTCGCGGCTTGCACAGCGTCGACCATCGCGGAAATCGGCGCATAGGGAGTGAGCGGGGGCATCGCGGGACCGGCGCCAAGCGCTGCAACCAGCAGTGTCGCGCTCGCGACCTTGAGATTCATCGTCTCAATGTTTTACGAGGCGGTCCCCAGCTCCTGACGGGGACGCCGATAGCGGCCCAGAGTGACGACCGTCCCGCCTCCCGGCTCGCTCTCGATCTCGAGGAAGTCGGTGCAGCGCTGCATGATCGCGAAGCCGCGTCCCGCTTCGGCGAAGACGCTGGGGAACGAGACGGTGCCGTGGGGAGGAGCCGAGATGCCTCGTCCACGGTCTGCGACCGTGACGACGATCGAGTCCCCACTGACGTGCGCCTTTATTTCGATCGCCTCGATCGTTTGCGAGTGCTGGATGGCGTTGGCGATCGCTTCGCCGAGTGCGAAGATCAGGTTTTCCAGGTCGAGCGGCGTGACGGAGTGCACGCCGGCGAAATTGCACAACGCCGTGCGCGCAGTGCCGGCGAAGCGGGGCAGCGGTGGGATACTCATTCGGAGAACGTTCATCTGGTGTCGACCGAGGATATTCTTCCGCAGCCGGCTCGCTCTAAACCCACCGTGTACGTGCTGGAATGCCGCGACGGCTCGCTCTACACCGGCGCTACGGTCGACCTGGGCCAGCGCCTCTGCGCCCATCGCCGCGGCGGCGCAAAATATACGCGCGGGCGCCTCCCGGTCAGCCTGCTGGCACACTGGCATCCGGCTACATTCGCAGCGGCGAAGTCCCACGAGGCGCGTTTCAAGCGGCTGCGCCGGGCACAGAAGCTCGCCGTAATCGGCAGCGGCCAGGCGTTCGGCTGCCGCGTCTACTCGAACGTCCGAGCCGCCGCGGCATACGTGACGCGCGTCACGGCGTGAATTGCCGCATATGCCGCCGCGTAGTCGTAGGCATCTCGCGTCATGATGGCGAGGACGAACGGCGAGTCTCCGAACGGTTCAACGATCGCGACGTCGTCGCGCGTTCCTTCGATCTCGCCAGTCTTGTTCGCGACCGGAGTGCCGCGAGGAAGCGCGGCGGGAATGCCGTCGCGATCCGTCTGACCCAGCATGATCGCCACCATCTCGCGGCAGTGCCTCGCTGACAGAACAGTCCGCGTACGCTCGCGCGCGCCTCGCTCGATGGCGTAGAGCAGGCGCGCCATGTCGGCGGGCGTGGACACGTTGTCGTTGTGGTGCGCGATCGCGGTATAGTCCAGGAACTTCCGCGCGAGATGGGTGCGTTCCATCCCTGCCCTGAGCCCCGTCGCGTTGATCGCGGCGACGCCCAAGTGCCCGATGAGAAGATTCGCCGCCGTGTTGTCGCTGACCACAATCATTGGCGGGATGAGTTCGCGCACGGTGAAGACGTGACCGTCGTTCACCTCTGCCATGAAGTCGGATCCGCCGATCAGCTCGCTGCTGTAGAACGTGATGCGATCGTCGAGCGAGCCCGGAAAGGCCTCCTCGCGCTCGTAAGCCGTCGCCATAATGAGCACCTTGATGGTCGATGCCGTCGGGAAATGTTCCGACGCGCTATAGCTGACGAGTGGCGGTCCCGGCGCGAGCGTGCGCGCGTAGACGCCGATTCGACCGGGCAGTGCGCGGGCGATGGCGTGTACGCGCGAGTTTAGCGATTCGGCGGCGCCGGCGCGCCTCGCAACGAGCAGCGCACCGAGTGACGCCACGAACGCGCCCCGATTCACGAGCCGGTCCCCTGATAGTGGCGCAGCCCGATGAGCCAAAACGCGTAAGAGGCAGCGAGCCACCCGAGCCCGATCGCCGGCGTCAACAGACCGATCGCGGGATTCAGGTGCAGTCCGGTGTCCGCCTTCTGCAGGAAATAGGTGGCGGGGAAGTAGTTCATGAACGCAAACGGCAGCACGAAGGCCAGAATGATGCGCACGCCGCGCGTGTAAATGCTGATCGGATAGCGGGTGAAGTCTTGCTCGAGCGACATCACGACCCAGCGCAGCGTGTCGACGCGAATGACCCAGAACGACACCGTGGCAACCGCCAGCGAGATGCCGAGGTCGATTAAGGCGCCGCCGAGTATGACGAGCGGCACGAAGACGAGGAAGACCCAATCGACGCGGACGTGAACGGCGCTCGTGGCCACCGCGAGTGTCGCGATCGCCAGAATGAGGCCGTCGGGGACGATTTGCTGCGGCACCGTCAGCACCTGGAAGAGCGTATCCAGCGGCCGCACGAGGAAGCGGTCGAAGCGGCCTTCGCGCACGTAGTCGGGGACGCTGACGACGGTGAAGAACAGCGTGTTGTGCAGTTCGTGGCCGCTCATCCAGAGCGCATAGAGGAAGAAGACCTCGCGAAAGCTCCATCCATTCATCGATGGAAACTGGCGCATGGTCACGTACAGCGCGGCTAGCGCCACGCCGTGGTAAGCGATCGTGAAGACGAACCACATCACGAAGTTCGCGCGATACTCGAGAAGGGTGAGAAAGTTGATGCGCCAGTATTGCAAGTATACCCTTATGGAGGTCACAATTAAGGCGAACCCCCCGCTGACGCTTGGGAATGCCCGACTTTGAGCCGTGACCCCCCGTCAACGTGAAGCCCGCCAAGCTCAAGGGCGACCGCTCGTGCGATGAGACGTTGTTCCGCCTCGGTGGCCCTCTGAAGCGTCTGGGCGGCGCGCCTCATGAGCGCATCGGCATTCTTATCTCGGTCGGCGGGCGCTTTCGCGACGGCGATCTGCTCGTCTGTAGTGGCGATCTGGGCGGAGAGCCCGTCGCGTCTCGAAGCCATGGCGTCGAGCCTACCCTGGACGTCCTCCCGCCGCACGTCGCCGGAGAGATACAGATCGAAGACCCGCTCTCGCTTCCGCTCAAGCTCCGACATTTCGACCCGGAGTTCGCGTAGAGTTCGGTCCAGGAGGCTGCGGGAAACGGGGGCCGCAGCGCGGTTGCGGTAACGACGCACGAGGTCGGGCGAGGCGCGAAGTCGGCCAAGGAGTGTGATAAACTGCGCCTCAAGTTCGTCGGCTCTAACGAGGCGGATTTGCCTCCATGGTTTTGATGTGCCCTGCACGCATAGTAACGGATTCGATAATTTGTCTTCCCGGAACAGATTCCGGTCTGATAGGCAATCTCGCTCGCGTCTTTAGGCGCGGCTCTTGATGTTTCGTTAAACATGCTGCCAGCGTAACAGACCCAGACGGGGTCCGCTAGGGGTTGGCGTCCTATGCTTAGCAAACCGAACCCGACAAGAAAGAAAAAGTATGCCAAGACACTGTAGCGTCTGCACCCATCCACAAGCCTCAGCGATCACCAAAGCCTTGTCCAATGGTGATTCGATACGCGGCACTTCGGAGCGATTTAAAATCTCGGCGCATCGCACCGCTTCGATTCTGATGATGGCCGATGTGTGGCTTGCGGCCAGCTCACTGGTGAGGCGACGGCGCGCTGGATGCTACCGTCATCGTCAAACGGGCTGAAAAGTGCTTGCGATCGGTGAACGAATCGCGCTTACGGCCGAGAAGGACTCTGATTCGCGCCTCACTCTGCTGGCCATTGACCGCTGTCAAAGATCGATCGACACGCTGGCGCGGATTGGCGGACTTTTGAAGGGCGACGGCCATGCGATGCTACCGCTGGCCTCAGATACTGAGGCCGCAAATAGCCGCACCAACGCGTTACCGATAACCAACGATTCGCGGCGGATTAGCCTAGCGATTGTACGGCTTCGGTCGGCCACCTTACAGCACGCAATCATGTAATGCGTCGTTGTGGGGCCTTCGAAGCTGCGCCTGGCGGATCAAGGGTTCGGGAAGTCAATACAACTTCATGCGACGCGTCAGAAGGCGTGCAACGCCATCAAAACCTGCATCCTCCAGAAGCCTGACGTACCGGCTTCCCCTTTTTTCCGGAGGGTAGAGCGGGGTGCACATGCCTCGAATTTTTAGATCACCCTGGGACGATGTCCCGATACCGATTTCGAGGCCGCTTTTCGAGCTATCGCTGCCGACGGAAACTGTTGTAGATTTCGACCAGGCGATTTATTTCCAAATTAGCATCTGTGTACGCAAGCCGTGCTGATTCGAAGTCATCTGAATCTACATCGCGCACTGCGAACCACGCCTCCCACGCCCGCTCTTGCGCCTCGCGTGCGGCCTGGATAGCGTCGAGCACCGCTTGCGGTGACTTAAATTCGTCCTTACGTTCCTGCATGCAGATTCAATCGCGCCCTTCGCCGACGTCTTCGTCTGATTCCTTCGAGACCTTAACAATGTGTTAAGCCACTAGCGCACTCCTTCCGTAGCGGAAATCACGCGCCATAGCGCTGGCTCGGCCTGCGCGAAACAAAACAATTTCACATCCCAACTCTAACTCGGAACCCTCAGCTTTCGCGGACGGCTTTTCTGCTGTTCGACCGTCTGCGATCGAGAGGCGACGTTTCATCAGCACGTCGCCTCTCACTCTTCTCGAACAGCTACCAACGAAAGGTTAGAAATATGAACAGCATTGAAGGCCTGAAGCATCGCGATCGCGCCCTTCGTCTCGCCAGCCGTATCGGCTTCGAGCATCCCTTGGGCGAATGCCCCAGAGGAACTAAAGGCTGCGCTTGCAGCGGAACACCAGCGCCAAGCCGCCGAGAAAGCATTTGCAGAGTGTCGGCGCCGCGTTGCTCGACGAAATCACGGCCCTAGGCACGGGGGCGGGCGTTGCCCATGCAAAGGTGACCGGGTGGCTTACCAGCACCCAGGCTGTACTCTGGCGACAGGAACATCAAACGTCTCCGACCGCGGTTCCAGTCGGAGCGCCACCACCGCCGAAGGGTCCTCCGCCGCCCGGCTTTACGTGGCCGCAAATTGAACTAGCTGAACAGTAGTTATCGTAGCGTTTTAAGCTCGGACTGACTAAATTAGTATAGAAACGCTCGACTTACTCGGAATCGTCCCGGGAGAGCCGTTAGATATCAATCGTGATCTTTCCAGCGTAAGCCCGCGTCGCGTGTCCGACGCAAAGGACGCTGCGCTCTTCGCCCATGTCATCGCCGCGCCTTCGAGCGCAGCAGACTCCATAGACCTTGCGCTGAGACCGTGAGCGACAAAAGAGAAACAACCGCAAGCGCGAGGAGCGTCCAGACGAAGAAAAAGGCTCCGCTCATTTTGCCGATCTCGATGCCTTGGAGGCCTCCGGTGCCGGTTACGTGGACCAAGAAAATGGTCAGCCCGAGTAGCGATCCGAGCAGCATGATAACATGCCCAGCCCGACGTTCGGGCAGCATCACCGTTCCGTACAGCCAAACAGCAAGAATGGCTACCATCAGGAGGTTTAATGCCACGCCTTTGTCCGACCCGTATACGATGTCATCCACCAGGTGGAATGATGCGAGAAGGATCGAGAGGAGCGACGTTACCGGCAACACGAGGTTTCGCTTCACGCAAAAGGCTGTCTTAACCGGGATTCCCCATATGACCAGCCTTTTCGAGCTGCTACCTGATGATTCCGGCCGCTTTGCCAGGCGTTGAGCAAGCCTCAGCCGCCGATCCGGCGCCTCATGACACGGGCGTCGGGGAGCCCGGCGCCGCGCGGGCCGGACGGTCATGTCGCCGTAGCCGGAATCGGGCGGCGCGCGCAGCGCTAACAACATTCCACAAAAGGAAATCACCATGACGCACTCGCACTATGCCAGCCGCGAGCAGGTTCAGGCTCTTGGTCCTCTCGACGTGCTCGACTGTCGCACGTCGAATTCAAAGATGTAATCGACGGGCGCAACGGCATGCTTCTCCCCAGCGGCTTCGAGCGTCTGAAGGCGGCGGTGATCCGTCAGGCCGATGCAAGGATAGCGGGTATCGTCCGCAGGTCATGCTTTAACTCCTCGGGATTCACAAACGATCAATCTCTGCTATCATGCTGCCGTCAACGCAGAGTGCGGACCCGCCATCCCAAGGCATGGCAAAAAGAAGGACGCCCGCCTATAGCGAGCCGCCCTCACTTTTGACCCTTTGGCGATGTGAGATGCAGCAAAAGCGGGTTGATTCTCAACGTTCAAGAAGTCTTGGGAAGAAGTCATGCACCCGTACCGCATCGCAATTCTGATTCTTTTTTTGGTCGCTTCGGTAGCGAACTATTCCTGGTTCCTGACAAGATATACGAATGCCGCCAAGGGTAGATACGAGCACGTGTGGCCGGCGGGACCCGGCACTCCGATGGGGAGTAGAGGGCAGGATGCCCGCGAGGCAAGTACGCGCTGGATGTACGAGCTGATGATCGTAGCGATCGCAGGGGTGGCGTGGATACTGGTTCGGCGGCGCGCAAAGTAGCGGCTGCCAAATACTTGTCGTCGCTCTAGAAAGCCCCATGGGGGCAAGTGCACTGCGCCAGCGGGTGACGCTGAACGGAAAGGGGGCGCCTGAACGGAGCGTGCGTAAATCAAAAGCTCTCTACGGTAATCGTAAAAGCGTTGCTTCGAGCGCCTCCTCGACGCATAGCGCTGCGAGTTCGGAGCGCCGGAGTGCCGCGGCAAAACCGAGCAGGACAATGGCGCGGTCGCGCGCTGGTCTTCAGATCGTCGCCGCGGACTTCGAGCAGCATCGCCCGCAGGTGGTCGAGCGTTACGGCGGCTTTGCGGGCCTGTGACGCGCCAATGGTACGCGCGATGCCCCGAACTACCCGGCGCAACATTTCGTGCGCTACAGGGCTTCCTAGGCCCGGTTCTTTGTGGTTCTGCGCAATGGCAACGAGATACAGCCGAATCGTCGCAAGCTTCGCCCGCGGCGGGTGTTCTGCGCGTGAGCCGCATCAGCATAGCCGCGGGCGCGATCCACAACGAGGGCGAGCCCGTTATCGGCACTTGCGGCGACGGGGAGGGTCTGCGGTAGAATCGTGGCCGTCATCGGAACTCGACCTTCCGTTGGCGTGGCCCTAGCGACCTAACCCGTCGCCGGGGCCCTCTTGCTTCAATGAGGGTATGTTACCACGTTAGGATATTGCAAATAGGCCTGAAGCATTGAGTCCCTTATCGAAGCGGTTTGGCGCTCCGGTGCGCGTCCCGGTTCGCGATCCCTTTCGGCTGGACCTCACGGTCGATGCGTTGCGCAGGCTGGCAAGCAACGTCGTCGACGTCGTCGATTCGAGCGGAGCGTATTATCGCGCGGTGCGCGACGGCGCGTCGACCGCGCTGCTGGCCGTTCGCGCCGTCTCCGGCTCGGCGATCGAGTTCCAGGCGACGGGACGACGGCCGGAGCGCTGGCTGCCTCTGGTCGAGCGTCTGCTTGGCACCGCTGCGGATCTGTCGGAGTGGTACCGCCGCAGCGACCGCATCGGCTGGCTGCGGCCGATCGCCGCGGCGCTACGCGGCCTCAAGCCTCCGCGCTATCCGAGTCTGTGGGAAGCGTGCGCGCACGCGATCGTGTTCCAGCAGATCTCGATCCATGCTGCGGCCTCGATCATGCGCCGCGCCATAGAGGCGCTGGGCGAGCCCGTAAGCGTCGGGGGCGTGCGCTGCGTAACTTTCCCCGAAGCCGAACGTTGGCGCAGCGTCGGTGACGCGATCCTTCGAGACGCAGGCCTCTCGCGCAACAAGATCGCCCATCTCCGTTCGGCTGCGGCGGCGTTCGATGACGGAAGCATCGACGAAGGCACCTTGCAGAAGCTCTCGACCCCCGCAGCGGCGCAGTGCCTGTGCTCCATCCGTGGGATCGGACCGTGGAGCGCTGCGGTTGTGCTGCTGCGCGGCATGGGGCGCCTCGACGTCTTTCCCTTGCGCGACTCGGGCGTGGCGCGAAGCCTCGCGCTGCTCTCCGGCGACGCCGCGATCGATCAAGCCGCGCTGCTCGAACGGCTCGGCCCGGTGCGCGGCATGCTGTACTATCACCTCTTGCTCGGACGCTTGCGCAACCTCGTTCCGGTCTGAACGGGTCCCAACAGCATGGAAACGGCTACCGCACCCGTCTTCGCGGTCATCCGGTCCGGCGAGCGTGCTCACGCCGATCACGGCTGGCTCGACACGTATTACTCTTTCAGCTTTGCGGACTACTTCGATCCGCGCAACACGAACTGGGGCGCTCTGCGCGTCTTCAACGACGATACGATCGCCGGCGGGAGCGGATTCCCGGCGCATCCGCATCGCGACATGGAAATCGTCACATATGTCCTGTCGGGCCGGCTCGCACACCGCGACAGCATGGGGAATCAGGGCGTCGTCGCTCCGGGCGAAGTTCAGTTTATGAGCGCGGGCACCGGCGTAACGCACAGCGAGTATAACGACAGCACGATAGAGCCGCTGCACCTCGTACAGATGTGGGTGCTTCCGGGACGCCTCGGCACGCCGCCGTCGTACGGGCAGATGGCGTTCTCCGTCGAGCAGCGGCGCGATCGCTGGCTGACGGTCGTGAGCGGGGAGGCGCAGGTCGAGGCGCCGATCCGCATCACGCAGCAGGCGACCCTGCGTGTCGCGCGCGCCGAAAGGGCGGCGCTCGCCTTAGACTTCGCGCCGAAACGCTACGGCTTTCTGTTTGTGGCGGATGGAGCGGTCGAGGCCAACGGCGCGGCGCTGGGCGCCGGCGATTCGGTGCGGCTCTACGATATCCCGCGGCTGGAAGTCGGTGGCGCGGGCGAGCTCGTGCTCTGGGACCTGCCCGCAGTCAGCCGCCCTGAATGACGACGCGGTTCGACGCGGCGCGCCACACGACGGTGGCGGCGACGGCGAAAAGCGCCAACCACCCGGCCTGTGCGGCGATGCTCGGCGCCCACTGCTCGGGCGGGATCACTCCGACGTAGATCAGCAGCGGCGTCGAATAGATCGCCGCGAACGGCAGCGCGAAGACGACGCGCCCGACGATTCCGGGAAAGAGCGTCAGCGGGATGATTTGCCCCGAGAGAAGATCCGATGCCCAGCGGACGATCAGCTGCGCGGCGAACGTTTCCAGCGTCCAGAAGGCGATGCTGTTCATCAGGAAGTTCAAGAAGAAATTCACTCCGTAGCCGATCGCGAAGGCGAGCAGAAACGCCGCGAACGTAGCGGGACCCGGCACGTCGATGTGGACGAGCAGCAGCGCGCACAGCAGCGACGGGATCACGAGCAGGGCGTGCAGTAGCGTTTGACCGAGCCCGTCGCTGAAGAAGTAGAGCGGGACGCTGATCGGCTTCATCAAGTCGGTCGCGATCGTTCCCTCGCGGATCTTTTCGCGAATCAAGCGCGTGCCGTCTACCTCGAGGATTAGCGACATCAGCATGGCAACGGTCGCGTACGTGATCATGCTGTGCAGCGGGAGGTTGAGCGGCGCCGCGTTCTGCGCATACAGCGCCGTCCAGAGCGATCGCAGGATGTAGACGCGCAGCACCAGCGAGCCGATCTCGGTGAGCACCTCCACGCGATAGGTGGCCTCGCGCGCGAAGGCTTTCCTCGCGAACTCGAGATACGGCGTCACGCTAATCAGCGACCCTTTTGCCGCTTGATGGCCTCCTGGCGCCGATGCTCCATCTCCTCCAGCTCGAGCATCATGACGTCCACGACCTTGTCCACCTGGGTCGCCTGCGTTTGGGGAGGCTCCTCACTCGATCGCCGTGGGGACGGCTTGACGTTGCGGTGCTCCTCGAGGGGCGAGTCTTGTGCGTGAACCTTCCGGAGAAACTTCGAATACGCTTGCGCGGCTTGCGCGCGCGAGTCCTCGCCGGCCTCGAGGTTGAAGACGTCGGCGAAGAAATTCATCTTCGCGTGGATCTCGGGCGCCTTCTCGGGGGGATACACGATCGCGGGATCGCCGAAGGCGATGTGCTGCATCGGCACGCTCGCGCCCGCGCGCAGCCGGGAGTTGACGTGCACGATCGCGCCGAGCGCGACGCCGCTGCCCTTTTCCAGCGTAGCGCCGTTGAAAACCTTCGCGCCTGACGCTACGAAGCAGCCATCGCCGATCGTGGCGCCGGCGAGGTAGGCGTGCGGCCCGACGATGCAGCAATTGCCGATCGTTAGCGGAAAGGATAGCGCGCTTCCGCCGCTGGCGCGCAGCACGGCGTTCTCCATGATCACGCACTGCTCGCCGATCTGCAGCGGGGCCCCCTCGGCGGCGACGACGGCGCCGTGCAGCACGGCGCAGCCCGCGCCGATCGTCACCTCGCCGCTCACGATCGCGGTAGGCGCCACGTACGCACTGGAATGGATCTTCGGTCGTTTCGTGCCGCTGGAAAGGATCATGACGCGTCTTCCTCCGGTCGCCGCCCGTACCCCTCGACGTAAATGCGGCGGATGATCGATTCGAGGTCCGGTTCCTCCAAGCTGACGTCTTCGACGCAGTATCGTTCACTCGCTTGCCGTACGAGCAGATCCGCGCGTTGCGCGTTGCGATCGAAACGAAAGCGCGCGGTCGAATCCTCTGTGCCGACGAGCTGCGCTCCGTCCAGGTCTGGGCTCTCGACCGGGTCGCTGAAGCGAACGACCAGCGTGCGGAAGCGGCCGTACTCGCCCTTGATGCGCTCGATGTCGCCGTCGTAAATCAACGTCCCCCGATCGATCAGAATGATGCGCCGGCACAGGCGCTCCACGTCGGCGAGATCGTGCGTTGTAAGAATGATCGTCGTGTTTCGTTCCGCGTTGATTCGCGCGATGAATTCGCGGATGGCCTCCTTCGCGACGACGTCGAGACCGATCGTTGGTTCGTCGAGGTAGACGATCTTGGGACCGTGCAGGAGGGCGGCCGCGAAATCCCCGCGCATACGCTGGCCGAGCGAAAGCTGGCGCACGGGAGTCCGCATGAACGCATCCAGCTCGAGGATGTCGGCGAACTCGCGCAAGTTGCGGCGGTAATCGTCCGCCGAGATTCCATAGATGGCGCGCAACAGCTCGAACGATTCGATGAGCGGGAGATCCCAATAGAGCTGGCTGCGCTGACCGAAGACGACGCCGATGTTGCGCCCGTTCTCCTTGCGCTGCCTCCAAGGAACGATCCCCGCGACGCTCACTCTGCCGGACGTAGGGACGAGGATGCCGGTCAGCATCTTAATCGTCGTGGATTTTCCCGCGCCGTTCGGGCCGATGTAGCCGACGAGCTCGCCGGGCTCCATGGAGAACGTAACGTCGTCCACCGCGACCCGCTCCTCATATTCGCGCGAGAAAATCGAGCGCAGGGCGCCCAGAGCCCCGGGCGTGCGCTTGGGGGTACGAAAGACTTTGCGCAAGTCGCGCGTTTCTACGATCGGCAGGACACGCTCATTCGGCCCTGCGTACTCCTTTTCCGGTGATAGTAACGGTCTCCAACGAGTACGGGTCAGGAGCCCTCGCAATTGCTGCTCGCGTTGCCGACGAGCTCGGTTACGTCTTCGTCGATCAGCAGCTTCCCGTCGTGGTCGCGAAGCGGTTGCAGATCACTCCTGCGGACGTCGACGCGAACGAAGACGCTCAACGCTCGCTGGGAGAGCGCCTTCTCAGCGGCCTCGAGCGCGCTACGCCCGAGCTAGCGCAGGCATCGGCGGATGCGCCCTTCGATGAGGCGCTGCTCCGCGCGGTCCAAGAGGCAGTGCGCGAGTATGCCGCGCGCGGCGACGCGGTGATCGTGGGTCGGGGTGCCTCCGCGATTCTCGGCGCTCGGCCGGATGTGCTGCGCGTCTTCATGCGTGCGCCGCGTGCGTGGCGGGTCGGGCGCGTCGTCGAGGCGACAGGCATCCGGCGGGAGACGGCCGAGGCCGAAGTCGACCGCGTCGATCGCGCTCGCGTCGCCTACCTCCAGCAATGGTACGGCGTCACGTTCGGCGACGCGCGCGCCTATGATCTGTGCATCGACACGTCGCGGCTCGATACCGCCCAAAGCGCGGCCGCGATCGTTGCCGCCGTACGCGCTCGACGCGCGTGATCGAAGAGTCCGCCGGCCGTCGCGCCTCCATTCTCGCGGCGCTGCGCTATCGCGACTTCCGCCTGCTTTGGCTCGGACTGCTGGTCTCGAACCTCGGCACGTGGATGCAGTTCACTGCGATGGGCTTCTTCGTTGCGCGCATGGCCGGCTCGCCGCACCGCGCGGCGCTCGAGCTCGGCATCCTCGGCGCGGCGCGCGCCGTCCCGGTCTTGCTGTTCTCGCCGCTCGCCGGCGTCGTGGCCGATCACCTGCCGCGCCGGCGCGTCCTTTTTGTCACGAACACGACCATGGCGTTCGCCGCGTTCATGCTCGCCGTGCTCGCAACGACCCACCGGCTCGATCTCGCGAGCCTCGTCGTTCTCTCGGCGCTGAACTCGGCCGCCAACGGCTTCGATTCGCCGGTGCGCCAGAGCTGGGTTCCGCTGCTCGTCGAGCGCCAATACGTCGGAAACGCCGTCGGGCTTAATTCGGTCGCGTTCAACGCGCCGGCCGTCATCGGCCCCGCGCTAGCCGGTCTGCTGATCGTGTGGGTCGGCGTCGCTGGAGCGTTCTATTTCAACGCGGCGGCGACGCTCGCCGTCGTCGTCGCGGTGATGCTGATGCGCCCGTCGCCGCCCTCTGCGACGCGCCGCGAGTCCACGCTCTATGCGATGCGCCACGGGATCGTCTTCATCGCGCGACACCCGGCGCTGCGCTGGATCCTCCTCGCGCAGCTGATCACGGCAATCTTGACGCGGCCGTACAGCCAACTCGTTCCCGCGCTGGCCGTCAACGTGCTGCACGCGGGAGCGCGCGGTTTGGGCTGGGCCGTGTCGGCGGCGGGCATCGGCGGATTCGGCGGCGCGCTCGTCACCGCGTACTTCGCGCAACGCGAGCGACGCTCGCGCCTGTGGCTGCAGTCCGGGCTGCTGATGTCGGTCGGCGTCCTAGCGCTCGCGTTCGTTCCGACGCTCGGGTGGGCGCTGCCGGTGCTCTTCGCCATCGGCGTCGGCACGCTCGCGACGCTCGGCATCACGAACACCCTCATCCAAATGCTCTCTCCCGAGGACGTGCGCGGCCGGGCGCTCTCCGTTTACACGATGATCGCGATCGGCGTCGTCCCGCTCGGATCGCTCGTCGACGGCGCGATCGCCGCGGCGATCGGGCTGCGTCCCACATTCGCGCTCGCCGGCGCGATCTGCGTCGCGATGCTCCTGGCGATCTGGTTCGCCGCCCCGGCAGTCCGCAAAGTATAGGGTTCTTGTTCGGAAATTCGCGCTGGCTAGCGGACGTTGCCTCGCGGAACCGCTCGTCGTCGCACATCGTGTGCTCCTCCTGCTGCCGCGCTCGCGCGGACGAGCATGCTCGGAACGAAGTGCGCATCGTGCGCTGGTCCGCGCTCGTCGCAGCTTCCGCTTAGGCAACGTCCCCTAGCCCGCGCGAATTTCCGAACAAAAAAAGCGAGTCGCCGGAGGCGACTCGCTAATACTCCGCCGGCTATACCGGCGGAGTTTCGAGGAGGCGGAGGTTACGCGGCCTTTTTACGGGCCGTCTTGCGCGCTTTGCGAGCGCCCTTGCGTGCAGCCTTGCGCACTTTGCGGGCACCCTTGCGGACTGCCTTACGCGCCTTGCGCGCACCCTTACGCGCGGCCTTGCGCACCTTGCGACCGCCCTTGCGCGCCTTCTTGCGCATCACCTTCTTGCGCGTCGCTTTCTTGTGAGGCGCCGCTTTCGCTGCCGCCTTCTTCTTTCTACGTTTGACTGCCATTGGTAGTGGAGTCATCCTTTCTCTGGCCAGCAATCGACCAGGGGTGTTGCCTACCTTATACAGTATTACGAGCGCCAATGCAAGTTTTGACGGACGACGGCGCGCGCATCGATGCGTGCGTCGATCGAAGCGCAGCATCGCGCGCGGTCGTTCTCATCCACGGATTTCCGTTCGCGCGTGTGATCTGGGACGCGCAAAGCGAAGCGCTCGGCGCAGTCGCTCGCGTCGTCAGTCTCGACTTACGCGGAGCCGGAACGTCGAGCGTTCCCGAGGGTCCGTATCTCATGGAACGGCTCGCCGCGGATGTCGCGACGCTGCTCGATGCGCTCGCCATCCAGCGCGCTGCTCTCGTCGGTCACTCGATGGGTGGATACGTCGCGCTCGCCTTTGCGCGCATGTTTACCGAGCGCGTCTCGCACCTCGCGCTCGTCTCGAGTCGGTTAGCAGCGGACACGCCGGAACAGGCGGCGGCGCGGCGCGAGCTCGCGGACCGGACGGAGCGCGCCGGCGCCATCGAGCCGGTCATCGACGCATATTTGCCACGCCTCTTGTCGCGGACGACGCTCGAGGAGCGTCGCGACGTCGTCGAACGCGCCTATGCGATCGCGCGGCAAACGAGCCCTTCGGGCGCGGCGGCAACGCTGCGCGGAATGGCGCTGCGCGCGCCCTCGGACGACATCGCCGAGGACCTCGAGCAGCCCGTGCTCGTTATCGCGGGCGCGTGCGACGAGGTCGTGCCGCTCGCGGAGTCGCGGGACGTATCGCGCCGTTTTGCGCGCGCCGAGCTCGTAGAGTGCGCCCACAGCGCGCACCTGCCGATGCTCGAAGAGCCCGGCCGAGTGAGCGACGCGCTCGCGCGCTGGTTAACCGCTAACGAATGACGGGGTGTTTCGAACGGCGGCGGAACGCGCTGTAGAGCCAGTATCCACCGAGCAAGAGCGCCGCGATCACCGCCGCGACGATCAAGATCTTCAAAAGGTAGCCGGTAACCACGAACACCACGATGACGACGGCGACGAGCGCCGTGAGCTTGAGGAACAGCGCGGCCATCGGGTGCATGCCTGGCCGGGTCGGAGTACGCATAGCGTCGTTATCTACCGGAGGCGCGCCGCCAGGTTTCACGGCAGGTTCCCTAGGTAGTCCAGAACGCGGTAGCCCGCCGCGATCGAGCCGCCCGCGTCGATCGTCCCGTCTCGGAGCATCGTCCGGAAGCGCGACAGCATCGCCAGCTCGACTTCGAGGTGCTCGGTAGCGTCGAGCTGCAGCTCACGCGCTTTGACGGCGCCCGACGCCGCGAAGACGTAAGCGCGCCCCGCGGAGCGCACCGGCTCGGGTAGGTACTCGCCGATCAGATCGCAGCGCTCCACGCCGTACCCCGTCTCCTCGGCGAGCTCGCGCAGCGCGCACTCGCGTGGGTCCTCGCCGGGTAGCAGCATGCCGGAGGGGAGCTCGAGATGGATCGAGTCCGATCCGTAGCGGTACTGTCGGACGAGTACGACGTGCTCGTCGTGCGTCAGCGCCAGGACGGTTACGAAACCGAGCGATTCCCGCACGTAATAGTTGGGGACGATCGTGCCGTCGGGCAGCACGATCTCGTCGACGCGCAGCCGCATGTACGGCGAGTCGACGACGTAACTCGACGAGCGCACGCGCCAGACCGGCTTTTCCACGCGGCATGACTACCGACGAAGCGTTTGCGCCTCCTCTCACGAAGCGAACTTAAATGGAAGATGGTGTGCTGATCGTGGGCGGCGGTACGATGGGAGCCGGAATCGCGGTCGTCGCCGCGCAGGCCGGTTATTCCGTGGAAGTCGTCGAGCCGCAAATCGCTTCGCGAGAGCGGGGAGCGGCGTACGTTGCGCGCGAGGCGGAGCGCCGCGGCGAAGCGTCGATCGCGGAGCGGATTCGCTGGATCGACGCGATACCGCCGAGCAGCAACGCCATCGCGGCGATCGAAGCAGTGCCGGAACGATTCGAACTCAAGCGCGACGTGTTCGTCGCGCTTGCGCGAGCTCTCTCACCCGAAGCGCTGCTCGCCACGAACACGTCTTCCCTGGCGGTCGCCGACCTCGCTGATGTCGTGCCCAATCCCGAGCGCGTCGTGGGGCTGCATTTCTTCAATCCGCCTCCGCGCATGCAGCTGGTCGAAGTCGTGCGCGCGCCGCTGACGAGCGACGAAGCGGTCGAACGCGCCTTCGATGTCGTGACGCGCATGGGTAAGAGCTACGTGCTCGCGGCGGACACGCCCGGTTTCATCGTCAACCGCGTCGCTCGGCCATATTATTTACAGGCGTTGCGCGCGCTGGAGCGCGGCGTCGCGTCGGCGGAAGAGCTCGATGCGCTCGCGCGCGCGGCCGGATTTCGCATGGGGCCGTTTGAGCTCATGGACCTGATCGGTCTCGACGTCAATCTTGCCACGACCGAATCGGTGTACGAGCGCACGGAAGCGCGGCGCCTCGCTCCCGTCGATCTGCAGCGGCGCATGGTTGCGCAAGGCCGGCTCGGACGAAAGACCGGCTCCGGCTTCTATACGTATCGCGACGGGAGAAACGAGCGGTTCGAGCCTATTGCGGAGGCGCAAAGCGGCGACCGCGACGCGGAGGAGAGCGTTATCGTCCTGGGCTTCGGCGGCGTCGCCGACGAGTTCGCCGATGAGGCCGCGCGGCGCTACGTGCGCGTAGGCCGCATCGAGAACGACGAGCTCCTCGGCGAGCTCGAGCAAGGTGCGACGATCGTGATCGACGTAGGCGACGGCGCGAGCGGTCGCGGCGAGGTCATCGAGAAGCTCGATGCCGTTCTCGGCCAGGAGACGATCCTGTTCGTCGATGCATACGCGACCGATCTCGAGGCGTGCGCGCCCCGGCTACGCCACCCCGAGCGCGTGATCGGATACGGTATCTTGGGGTTGCTGAGCGGGCAGAGCGCGGTCGAGATCGTCGACTCCGCAGCGTCCGACGACGCGCTCGACCTGGCGCAAGAAGTGTTCGCGAACTTTGGTAAGGCCGCGATCTTGGTCGAGAACGCACCCGGTCTCTTTTTGGGCCGAACGATTGGTTCGATCGTGAACGAGGCGATGATCGCGGTGCACGAGCACGTCGCCTCACCGGAGGACGTCGACACCGCGCTGCTTCTCGGCGCGAACTATCCGCATGGACCGATCGCGTGGGGCCGCGAGATCGGCGGACGACGGCTCACGCGTATCCTGCGGCGGCTTGCGCAGGCCGAAGGCGAGGCATTCGCGCCGCATCGCTCGCTGTGGGTGCTCGACGTCGAACCTGTCGAGGCCGCGGAGGCGCTCGAATGAGCCGCGAAGTCTGGGTGATCGACGCGGTGCGCACGCCGATCGGCCGCGTCGGCGGACGGCTCGCCAACGTGCGACCCGACGATCTCGCGGCGCTGGTGTTGCGAGCGATCGTCGAACGAACCGGAGTCGCACCGTCGGCGATCGACGACGTCTACATGGGCGCCGCCAATCAGAGCGGCGAGGACAACCGCAACGTCGCGCGGATGGCCGTCCTGCTGGCGAACCTCCCGATCGAGATCCCGGGAGCCACCGTCAACCGGCTCTGCGGCTCGAGCCTCCAGGCGATCAACTCGGCGGCGCAGGCCATCGCGTTCGGCGAGGGCGACGTCATGATCGCCGGGGGCGTGGAATCGATGACGCGCGCGCCTTACATCCTTCCGAAGAGCGACGCCGCGTTCGGCCGCCGGCAGCGCCTGTTCGACACCGTTCTGGGATGGCGGATGGTCAATCCCAAGATGCCCGCCGAGTGGACGATTTCGCTGGGCGAAACGGCGGAGATCGTCGCCGAGCGGTATGGCATCGGCCGTGCCGAGCAAGACCGCTTCGCCCTCGAGTCGCAGAAGCGATGGATCGCGGCGATGGAGCGCGGGGCGTTCACCGACGAGATCTGTGCGGTGCCGATCGCCGAAGGGCGAGGCGACGAGGCCCTCATGGTGCGGGACGAGCATCCGCGCCCCGAGACAAGCCTCGAGGTGCTGGCCACGCTCAAACCATCCTTTAAAAGCGGGGGCACGGTGACCGCGGGCAACTCGTCCGGAATCAACGACGGCGCGGCTGCCATTTTGCTGTGCGAGGCCGAAACGGCTCGGCGCCTCGGCCTGACGCCGCTCGCGCGATTCGCCGCGTGCGCGTCGGCGGGCGTCGCGCCCGACGTGATGGGCCTGGGCCCGATTCCGGCGACGCGCAAGGCACTCGCTCGCGCGAGGCTCGAGGTAGCGGATCTCGACCTCGCCGAGATCAATGAGGCGTTTGCCGCGCAAGCGCTCGCGTGCGTGCGTGAGCTCGGTCTCGATTCCGCCCGAACCAACGTCAACGGCGGCGCGATCGCTCTCGGCCACCCGCTCGGGGCGAGCGGTGCGCGCATCGTCGCGACGTTGCTGCACGAGTTGCGCAGGCGCGCAGGACGCTATGGCTTGGCCACCATGTGCGTCGGAGTCGGACAAGGCATCGCAACGGTATTCGAACGTGTCGAGGAGAAGCCAGCGCGATGACCACGACCTCCACGTTATCGAAGACCCAGCTGCTCATCGGCGGCACTTGGCGCGACGCTTCGGATCAAGGAACCTACCGGGATGCGAACCCCGCAACCGGCGCTCCCATCGCCGACGTCGCCGACGCGACACGCGACGACGTCAACGCCGCCGTGGCTGCCGCACGGCGCGCCTTCGACACCGGTAAGTGGCCTACCATGGCAGCCTCGCGCCGAGCCAAGATCGTCTACAAGCTCGCGCAGCTGATCGCGGAGCGCAGCGCGGAGCTCGCACTCTGTGAAGTGCGCGACAACGGCAAGACGATCGGTACGGCCAAGGGCGAGCTCGGCGCCATCGTGGATACGTTCGAATTTTATGCAGGCGCGGCAACGAAAAATTACCGGCGAAACGTTGCCGCCGCCGATTCCCACCTACTTGGCCGCCACGGTGCGCGAGCCGGTCGGCGTCGTCGGCGCGATCGTTCCCTGGAACTTCCCGCTGCTGCTCGCGTCGTGGAAGGTCGCGCCGGCGCTGGCCGCGGGATGCACCGTCGTACTCAAGCCCTCGTCGGTAACCCCGCTCACCGCAATCGAGCTGGGCAAGCTCGCGCTCGAGGCCGGCGTTCCGGAGGGCGTGCTCAACGTCGTCACCGGCGCCACGCGCGAGATCGGCGCGTGGCTCGTCGAGCATCCGGACGTCGATAAGATCGCCTTCACCGGATCGACGGCTACGGGGAAGACCGTCGCCGCTGCGGCGGCCCGGACGCTCAAGCGCGTGACGCTCGAGCTCGGCGGCAAATCGCCGTCGCTCGTATTCGACGACGCCGACGTAGACGCGGCGGTCGCCGGCGCGCTCTACGGGGTGTACTACAATGCGGGGCAGTGCTGCGAGGCGCGCACGCGGATCCTCGTGCAAAGCGGAGTCTACGATCGCTTCGTGAGCAGCTTTGCCGAAAAGGCGCAAAAGTTGCGGCTCGGAGATCCGGAAGATCCCCAGACGCAGATCGGCGCCATCACGAACGCAGATCAGTATGAGAAGATCAAAACGTACTGCGAGATCGGGGCGTCGGAGGGCGCGAGGGCGCTGTTCGGCGCGGCGCCGGCCGATGTGGGCGGCGCGTTCGCGGCAGGAAATTTCTGGAGTCCGACCGCGTTCGAAGCGGAGGGCTCGCACCGAATCTCGCGCGAGGAGATCTTTGGTCCCGTTGCGACCTTCATTCGATTCGGCGACGAAGCCGAAGCGATCGCGCTGGCCAACGCGAGCGAATACGGGCTCGCGGCCAGCGTCTGGTCGACGAACGTCGGACGCGCAAATCGCGTAGCTCGCGCAATTCGTTGCGGTTCCGTCGCGATCAACACGCCCTATGCGGTCTTCCCCGGCGTTCCGTTCGGCGGTTACAAGCAGTCTGGATACGGCCGAGAGCTCGGTATGGAGACGATGCGACTTTATACGGAAACCAAGAGCGTGCTGACGTACGTCGGCGAGAAACCCATGAACCCGTTCGGGGTATAGGCACCGTATGCGAGATGCGTTGAGGATCGGCGGCGAGTACTGCACGACGTACGGCACCCTCTGGAAGGATGGGACGTACTTCGCGCGCGGCACTCAGGTAAGCGTCGTCGGACTTCACGTCGATCAGGGCTTCTGCGTACGATATCCCGCGACGCTCGATGGCGAGCCGTTGGAGACCTGGGAAGACTGGAGCGAGGTCGATTTTCTCGCCGAGGAGGGCTCGATCGATCCGCCGACGCGCCCGCTCTCCAACGCCGTCTTGGCCGAGGCGCGCGACGTACTATCGGAGGCTGAAGACGGCTGTCACCTTCACCTCCACGACGACGAATAAAAGACTAAGTGCCGAGAGTTATGACGGAGGTCTGCCAGATGGCCCAGCCGGCGCACTCCGACGACGTGTGCCCGGGAGCGAGGATCGCCACCCAGCAGTAGGTCTTGCTCGGTTTGAGATGGCCAAAGAACGTTTTGCCCTTGGAATTGGTGCGTTTCGTCTGGAAGGGCGTTCCGGGGCGCGGACTCGCGGTGTTTTTGGGTGTCGACTCCTCGACCGGAATCCGCGCGGCCGGCGAGCCGAGAACCGTGACCAGGATGTTGGCGCGAGTGACTGACGGATTCGGAACCGGAGAGACGGACCCCGACGGCTGCGGCGTTACGGAGCTGCTGTTGTGACAGGCGGCAATTGCGAGCGCGGCAGCTGCCAGAACGATCATGAGACGTTTGGGCATGGGCGGGTCGCTTCGACGCGTTAGCGTCGGGCCCCGTTCGCGCCGCTTGCGCACAGATGAAAGTATCGTTGTGATTTGGCGTCGAGGGTAACGTAGTACTCGCGAAACAGCGCGGCGGCGGCGGTCCCGGGCCAGTGCGCCGGAAGCAACTCGCTCGGCAATCCCGGGTCGAGGTAGGCGAACTTGCGATAGTCGTGCACGAGCCAGAGGCGCTCGACGAGGGCGGCCTCGTCGCTTAGATCGGCCCGATTGCGCTCGCGCTCGAGCTGCGGCGCGTAGCGAGCGATGAATTGCTGGTAGGCCGAGGCAATCTCCGGGACGTTCCAGCAGCGCTCGATCAGCTCCCGATCCCGCAGCGGCCCACGGTATTCGCTGCTGAACAGATGGACGGCGTCCAGCGTAAGCGTGGAGCGTGCCGCCTCCTGTGCCGCGGCAAGCGTGTCGGACGGCGATATCCACGTCGATGGGGAGAGCGTCGCCCAGCCGAGGGCGGCCAACTCCTTGCGCAGGCGCTCACGGCGCTTGCGATGGCGCTCGCCTATGGCGTATGTGAGCAGGCGCCACGAACCGTCCCACTCGATGACCGGCCCGTATATGCGCGGGCTGAGCTCCTCGATACGCCGCCGCCCCCGAGCGGTCACGACATAGCACGCTCGGCTGCCTCGGCGGCGAGCCTCGAGCCAACCCTGACGAGACATCCGCGAAACGGCCTGGCGCACGGCCGGCGCCGAGACGCCGAAGGAAGCCATGATCCGGATCAGCGCGCCGATCCAGAGCGAGCCATCGCCGGATAACCGGTGCACCATGTCGCCGTACAGCGTGAAGATCAGCGAATTCGGCCGCGTGACCGGCCTTGACACCCCGGATTCCACTTAGTATAACGGTATTCTCTCCGTTCGATAAAAAACCGTTATATTGGGAAGCGCAAGATGAATCGAATATCCACTTTCGACGACTGGATCGGCATGCTCGACGAGTGGCGGCACGACATCGGGCTGGATCGCGAGCTCGTCGATCGTTTCATGCCGGGCTATCGCTTCGAGGCGAAGTATGGCGAGCTGCCGACGACCGAGATCTATTTCGGCGACTTCCGGGGTGAGCGGCGCTGGGAGAAGATTCGGGAAATTCCCGACCAGCGGATGCGTGACGCCGTCCTCAACATGGTCGTCTATCAGGGCGATACGGAATTCGCGTCCAACGAGCAACAGCGTTTCCTGGTCAACAACGCGCCGAGCGAGTACGACCTCGCCTCGCTCGTCCGCATCATGGTCGAAGAAACGCGACACGGCTATCAGATGTGCCACCTGATGGTCGAGCACTTCGGCAGCGAGGGGAAGATCGAGGCACAGAAGATGCTCGAGCGCCGCGCCTTCGGCAAGAAGAACCGGCTGCTCAACGCGTTCAACGACGACGTGACGCACTGGCTCGACTTCTTCGCGTACACGAACTTCATGGATCGCGACGGCAAGTTTCAGCTCACAATGCTCTCGCACTCTAGCTTTGCGCCGCTCGCGGCGTCGATGGGACCCATGCTGCGCGAGGAGTCGTTTCACATGGGCACCGGCATTACCGGTCTGCGACGCATCGCCAACGCGGGCGTGATTCCGGTCGAGATCCAGCAGAAGTACTACAACAAGTGGTTCTCCGGCTCGCTCGATCTGTTCGGGACCGATCACTCCGGCTCGGCGCAGTGGGCCTACACGTGGGGCATCAAGGGACGCGTCGACGAAGACAAGGTCGGCGAGCAGCCGGACAAGGAGCACCTCAACGAGCGCGCGCGCAAGCAGTTCTTCGATGAGGCACTGGCGACCGTAGCGCGAGTGAACGAGGTCAACCCGAGCGAGACGAAGTTCTATCTCCCCGACATGAAGTTCAATCGCAAGATCGGCGACTACGCCGGGCAGCGATATGCGGTCGACGGGCGCAAGCTCACCGAAGGCGAGTGGGAGGCTTATGCCCCGACCGTCCTCCCGATGGAACCGGACGAAGTAAAACTTAAAGAGTATTTCAAAGATCCCAACTGGATCGCACCGAAGGGGAAATTGTTATGAGCACAACGGTCGACGGAAAGGCGCAGCAGACGCCGTTCGGACGCGAAGCACGTCCACTTGACGGCAAGCGCGTCATCAACTATTGGAAGGACGGTCACGTCGCGTTCGTCGAGATGGATGACCCGCCGGCCAACACGTACACGCACGAGATGATGCGGCAGCTCGACGAAGCGATCCTCGACGCGCGGTTCGATTCCGACGTAGAAGTGATCGTCCTTACCGGCAAGGGCGAGAAGTTCTTCTCCGCGGGCGCGAATATCGGGATGCTCAACCAGGTGACGCCCGAGTTCAAGTACATGTTCTGTCTGCACGCTAACGAGACGCTGTCGCGCCTCGAACAGACTCCGAAGCTCGTGATCGCGGCGCTCAATGGGCACTGCGTCGGTGGCGGGTTGGAGATCGCGATGGCCGCCGACCTGCGCATCGCGCGCAAGGATGCCGGTAAGATCGGCCTCCCCGAAGTTGCGCTGGGCGTGCTTCCCGGAACCGGCGGAACGCAGCGGCTCCCGCGGCTCATTGGGAAGTCTCGAGCGATCGAGATGATGACGACGGGAAAGACCGTCAGCTACGAGCAGGCGCTCGAGTGGGGCATGATCACCGATCTCTTCGAGGGCAATGCCGAAGAGTTCCGCGATCAGATCGCCGGCTATGCGAAGCAATTCTGCTCGCCGAACAAGGCGCCGATGGCCGTCGGCCACATCAAGCGCAGCGTGCAGACGGGCGCGGAGCTGCCGCTACAGGACGCGCTCGCGCTTGAGCGCGAGCTGCAATCGCTGCTCTTCAAGAGCGAGGACGCCAAAGAAGGCCTCGCCGCCTATAACGAAAAGCGCGTCGCCCGGTTCAAGAACAAATAGCGCGATCGAGCTCGCGGTTATCGACGTCGGGTCGCGCGGGCGTAACTCGCGCGTAGTTACGACCCGTTGGCGGTGCCCTTCGCGAGCACGATCGTCGCAACGAAACGATCGAGCGGAGCAGGCGCGTCGGTGAGTCGCCGTTCGAGCGCGGCCGTCAGCAAGTTTGCGAACGTGGAGCGCTCGTCCTCCGAGCGACCGGCGCCGAGCGCGCTCGCAAGCGTGGGAATGAAGGTCGCCCGGAAGAAGAGCGTATGCTCGCGCGTAAGGGCGCGCAGATTTCGCGAGCGTTCGTAGGCGAGCCATGCAGCATCGGGAACGATTTTCATATCACAATGCTCGACGGTAAGACCGCGGAACGATCCGTCCGCCGCGAACGGCGCAAGCAGGTCGCGCTTCGAGCGGGGAGAGACTGCCAGCGCCATCTCCTTCACTTCATCAGTTCCGATCGCCCCAGCATCGACGAGATCGCACAACGCTGCGTTCGCGTGATCCATGAAGTCGTCCAATCCTGACGAACCGGCGTCGTCAAACGCGGGAAGGACGACGACGAGCCGTCCACCGCGTCGGAGCTCAGCCGCACGCAGCGACAGGAACAGCTTCCAATCGGCCGCGGCCTGGCGTGCATACGCGGCCCGAACGGCCTTGTCGCGACTGCGAAAGGCGATGAAGTGGTCGGGGATGATCGCCGGAACTTGGCTGAGCCAGACGGCAGCATACGAACTCCAGCCGAGATGTACCCAATCGGGCGGGAAGACCGGCGTATAAAATGAGCGTCCGATCGCCGATGAAAACACAAAGGGATCGTCCGCCATGTAGCGGTCCGGTGCCGATTCGATCACGTTGAAGAGTCTGTTGAAATCGTTTCCGGGAAGGTCGACGTGCACGACGAAGATGGGCCGTTGTGGCTCGCAACGGGAGCGCAGCGACGCTACCGCGGAGCGAATCGGAGCCATCGAGTTCTTGCCCTCCGACGATCCGTAATCGGCGATAACGATCGGACCGTCGCGGCCGATATTTAGGGCGCGCGCCGCACCGTGCAGGTCCCGAAACGCGGACGCTGCGCCCGCTGCCTGAAGGGTTGCGTGTTTATTGTAGGCGCCCTGGCCCTCCATGACTCCATAAACGGATGGCACGGAATCGGTAATGCGTGGGCGTGTCGGAACCTGTGCCATAGTGGCGAAAGCATAGGCCCGGCAGAAGTGCGAGCGCATCCGTGGAAACACTGAAGTTCGCGCGTCGGAGGTGGCGGCCAGATGCTGTCCAGGCGGCAAACCGAGATCGTAACATTAGTGGCGGCGGGGCTGTCCAACCGCGAGATCGCCGAGCGGCTTTGGCTGAGCGAACGGACGGTCGAGTCGCACGTGGCCAGCCTTTTCATCAAGCTTGACGCTAGGTCACGGACCGAGCTTGCGACGCGGGTTTTCCGCGACGGGCTCGCCCAAGTGCCGAAGACGAACCTGCCGTTGCCAACGGGCCGACTGATTGGGCGGGAGCGCGAGATCGAGCAGATCCGATCCGCCTTGTTCGATCACCCGCTCGTAACGCTCACGGGTCCAGGCGGCGTCGGCAAGACACGTGTGGCGTTCGGGCTCGCGGCGCAGCTTTCCGATCGATTTCGGGACGGCGTGTGGCTGACGGAGCTCGCTCCGGTCGCCGATGGCCACCGCGTCGTCGCGAGCATCGCGCAAGCGGTCGGGATCGAGCGGCTCCCCGAGAACCGCCCGCTCGAGGGACTCATCGCGCGGCTGAGGCGGCGATCGCTGCTACTCGTCATCGACAACTGCGAACACCTCATAGCGCAGACCGCGGTCGTTGCCGACGCGCTCCTGCGGGGTTGTCCGGGCGTCCGGCTCCTGGCTACGAGCCGCGAGGCTCTCAAGGTCGCGGGCGAACGAATCTATCTGGTCCCTCCGCTAGACCTGCCGGCGGCAGCCGAACTCTTTGTCGAGCGCGCACGGCAGATCAACTGGCACTTCGCATTGACCGACGCAGACGCGTCGTTTGTTGCAGCGATCTCGCGCCGTCTCGACGGAATTCCGCTTGCCATCGAACTTGCCGCCGCGCGCGTGAACGTATTGTCGCTCGAAGCGCTTACAGGGATGCTTGACCGGCGCTTTACGATCCTTACCCACGGCCGGCGCACCACCTTGCCACACCATCAAACGATGCGAGCGCTGTTCGATTGGAGCTATAAGCTTCTCTCACCGCCGGAGCAGCGACTCTTCGATCGACTTTCGGTCTTCGCGGGCGGCTGGACGCTTCAACTGGCCGACGCCGTGTGCGCCGGGGACGGCGTCGAGGAAAGTGCGCTTTTCGAGCTGATGGCGTCGCTCGTCGACAAATCACTCGTCGTCGCGGAGTTGGAAGCCGCAGAGCCGCGTTATCGGCTCTCGGAATCCGCACGAGAGTACGCGCGCGAAAAGCTCGCCGAGCGCGGAGAGCATGACGTCATCGCGAATCGCCACGCCCGAGGATACCGCGAGCTTGCGGAGCAGCTCGAGGGCGAGTGGGAGACGACGGCCGAACGGGCCTGGCTCGCTAAGGCTCGACCTGAACTGGAAAACTGGCGCGCGGCGCTTTCGTGGTCTCTCTCGCAATCCCACGACGTTGTTACGGGGCAGCGGCTGGCGGGCGCATTGCGACTGCTTTTCGGAAGGGTCGGGCCGGTGGAAGGGCGACGTTGGATTCACTTGTCGCTCGACCTCATCGGCGAACACACGCCGCTCGAGGTGCGCGCGAAGCTCGACTACGCAGAAGCGGGGCTCGCAAGCGCGTTCTCCCAGCATCGAGCCGCGCGGGCCGCGGCCGAGCGCGCTCTCGTATCGTATCGAGCGCTCGGCGAACCGGTTAAAGCGGCGTTCGCACAGACTGTCGCCGCGGGGTCTCTTACGTATCTTGGTGACATCGCCGAGGGAGAGAGGTTGCTTCACGACGCGCTGGCAACTGCTCGCGACTTCGGCAATCGCCGACTGCTCGCATCGGTGCTCTCGAGGCTCGCCTACGTAGCTCAACTTCGCGGCGACATCGCGGAGGCTCGCACGCTGTATGAAGAGCTCCTCCACACCTGGAAGGCGCTATCAGCTGAAGGTCAAGCGGCGATCGCAGCGACGAATTTCGCGGAGTTCGAGTTTCAAGTTGGCGATACACAAGCTGCATTGCGGCTCGCGCGCGATGCGCTCGCTGCCCACCGCGCGCTAGGCCAAACGCACAACGTTGTCCAGGACCTGCTGAGCATTGCTGCATTCCTCGTAACGCTAGCCTCTTATGAAGAGGCTCAGTCGCACACGCGCGAGGCATTTGACTTGGTGTGTGAGCTGCAGTACAATCTCATGTTCGCAGTCGCGCTGCAACGGGTAGCAGCGGTTGCATTGTCCGGTCAGCCGCGCGACGTTTCGACTGGCAACTCCACCGCCGTCTGCGCCGCAAAGTTGCTCGCCTTCGTCGACGCGCTTTTGGAGTCGCTCGAGCTTCGACGCCACTACATCGAACAGCAGGAATACGATTGGATGCTCGTCGTCCTGCGCGCGCAGCTCGGTTCCGACGAACTTGCGCGGCTTACGACGATTGGCGTAGCGATGACTGAAGACGAAGCGATTGCCGAGGCTCGGCTGATCGCGTGAGTCGTGCGCAGCTAATTGCCTTTTGAATGGCGGCGACATCATTTTGGGCTTGCGTGTAGTCTGAAGTGGAGCCGCCTGACACGGCTCCATAATCGAGGATATTGTAAATGCCAGGTTGCGAATACGAACTGGGCATTTCGTATCTCCGTCGCGGCTAGAGAAGAGTCGTGAGGGAAAGAAGCACAATCGGCACCGGCTATTTTGTACCAACGCTGATGGTTACGCCTGTCAGCGTGCTTGAACTGAATACCCATGTTGCGATGCGCTTTCCGCCCGCGGGATAGTTCCAGATGCCGATTTTGTCGGCTACGTGGGCGGTCGGCGTAATGAAGGCGCCCTGATAAATCGAAGATTGCCTTTCGGAAACCTGTGACCAATTTTTCAGAGGTGTGTTTTGCCCGCGAGCTTCGCAGTCAGTCCAACAACCTTGAACCTGTAGACGGCGCTATGCCCAGAGTCGGTGATTGCAAGACTTTGTCCGTCCCACTGTAGCGTGCCTGGGTCTTTCAATGGGTTCTTTATTATCGCGACGATTTGCAACGTGCCACGAACCAACTTATCTATGCGGACGTTAGCGTTGTTGGCAAACAAGTTACCTTTGTCATCGTAAGCGCAAAAGAGATAGCCACTATACTGGGGCGCATTGTAGACCTTGGGTGTCCCCGTAGCCCCTTTGTAGACTAGGAGGTTCCCTGTGGCTGCCATTCAAACCGCCCTCGTTCGCGACCGCGAGGTCGCCCGTCGTCGGGTCTACGGCGCAGCCAGAAGGAACCCCATAGGCATCGTTCAAGGTCCTAATAGGTTGAGTGCCACCGTGAGCGAATTCGAAAATCTGTCCCGGTGCCTGCAGACCACTGGTTATGTAGACGTTCCCTTCAGCGTCTGAACAAGGTTGCTCCGGGTCGGGAATGGCTGAGGTTGTTCCGACCAGCTTTCCGGCCGGATAAGACACTATGTAAGCGCCGTCTCCGCCAACCGCATATAGAAGGTCCTGGCCACTAGTACCGGGCGCTATTAGGCTGCGGGTTTGCGGCATGTCGATACTCTCTGACCCGACTGAAACTACGCCAAGTGTCCCCGTAATCGGATTTTGCCCGCTGCATCCACTAAATAGCAAGACGGCCACGCTAGTGCACAATGACACGCGTGGAAAAGGTAATGTATTCATACTTTCACCCCTCGGCGTTTGGCGCCGTCCATCCCCCGGCGAGCAGAATTCGCCGAGCTAGTCTCCAACTCTGCCTGCTTGCCATTTCTAGTCAGCCTGTCCGTACACTTTCAACGAAAAGCGGGGCACAGTTGTCCACGTGGCCGCGAATACCGGGTAAGAGAAAACCGTGGAGCAGACGTGCTTGAGTCCAACTTCACGCGCAGAATCGAGGACGTAGGTCAACGTGGAAGACGACGGTCACCCAAGTTACGCGATGATGCTGGCGCAACGCGGCCTGTCAACACATTCGTTCGACGGGCGCGTCCTCAGGCTGATTCATACCGCCTCTGCGGACCCTTATTTCCATCAGGGAAGGCCCGTGAGCGACGCCGAGGTTACTGCATTTGCACGGAACGTGCTGGCCCCGCTATTGGAAAAAGATGGCTTGTTTGCAGGCCTTGAGCGCATTGAGGTGCGCGACCGATTCTAGACCGCGAGACTTCGCTGTATCCGCCTTGAGGCCGCTACGGCTTTACGTCTAGGGTCCGGTCCTCGACCTCGTCAATCACTCCACGCGCAGCCTCGTGGCCGCCCTCAAAGAGCCCAAACTTCATCCCCGCCTCCAACACTTTGGCCAGTTCAGCGAACGCGGAAATGCCCAAGCATCGTCACCGCGCCGACTTCGTCTCGCCTGAAGTAAAAGGTGACTCAAAGTCGTGGGAGCCTTGTCAGGTTATACCGCTCCGGTCGAGAAAGTCAAAGCTGATGTTCGGCCAATACCGATCCATGTCCATGAGTGGCGTGCGCTGTGACGCTGTAACCGTAGCTCGAAAGCGAATCGCCATAAAAGAAATCTACCCGCTTTTTCAAACATCGGCGTTTGACCCTTGCGCCGCCGTGGATCCACCAGTCGTGCGGCGATCTGATGCGAAGGCACTGACGCGTAACGAAATGGGACACTTGCTGCAAGCCGCGAGCACTCGTTGGGCGCCGTTCGTCACGCTTGCGCTTACGCTCGGCGCGCGTCGCGGCGAACTGCTTGCGCTTCGTTGGTCGACTATCGATTCTGAGAACTCTACTGTTACGATCGCTGCTTCACTTTCGCAGACGAAGGACGGCGTTTCGCTCAAGGGCACGAAGACCGATCGCACCCGCACGATTCCGCTGTCCCGTCCGGCGCTCGACGCCTTAGCGCGTCAGCGCGCGACGCAGGCAGCAGACAAACTTCGCGCGGGTGCACTCTACCGGGATGCTGGATTCGTCTTCGCCGATGAGCTCGGCTCGTGGATCTCACCCATGGCCGCGACGAGCGCTTACGCCCGGATCGCCGCCAAAGCAAAGCTGTCCTCGACGCGATTGCACGACCTCCGGCATACGGCCGCGACGACGATGCTGCTTGCGGGTGTTGACGTTGCGACAACACCGGCGGTGCTCGGGCACTCGACGCCGACGACCACGCTCGGCGTTTATGGTCACGTTCTCGGCGAGGCAAAACGCAATGCGACCGATCGTCTTGGCGACGTCTTCGATGCGATCGCCAAGAAGAAGACCGGAAACTGACTGCACCCGTGGAAACGTCGGGCAAATAAAAAGCCCCTGGAATAGGGCCTTTAGTGGTAGCGCCAACGGGAATCGAACCCGCAATTCGGGGTCCCGGTCGCTCCCGTCTAGTACCGGGTAGTCCTTTCCTGTACGGGTTTTCGCGTTTTCGAGTCCCGGGTAGTCCCTTCGAACCCCGGTGAGTCTTGGGTAATCCGTTAGACGAACGTTAGACGCGGGTGCCGTCAAAGCGCAGGGTTAGCCGAAATGGAAACGCGGCCCACCGGAGGCGGGCCGCGTAGGTTTTACGTGAACCTACCTGCTGACCGCCGCACCCTCCGGCGCCATGTAATCAGGGTTGGCATAAGAGTCCTTCGGGTTGCCGCCGGCGGAAAACGGCCAGACATACGTCGTCGTGGCGGTGCGCTTGCAGTGCTCGTAATCGGTCCCAGTGATCTTATTACTTGGAAATATAACAGCCTGCACTACATCGCAGACAGGACCGCCCGATGAGTTCTTCAGGTTAGTCGTCCCGACGATCGTTCCGGTCGATCCCGAGATTGAGACCGAGTACACGCAGGATTCTTCGAGGTGACTGCATTCCTGATCTCCGACCGCCAGGTACCCGTCTGGCGCATACCACTGGACGAAACCAGGGAAGTAAATGGTGCCGCCGCTGATGCCGATCGTTGACATCCCGTTTGAGCTGCAGCCTACCGCGCACTCGGCGAGGACGAACTTTCCGGTTGAGTCTTGGCCGTCGACGTAGAAGTTACCACTGTCGTCGTAGGCATCGAAATAGGGAAAGGGCATGCTAGGATCAGTGTAAGCCTTCGGGGTGCCCTTGGCATCCCGATACACCAAAATGTCGCCCGGTCCTGAACTGAGGCCGGCGCTCACGACAGCGAGGTTGCCAGTCTTGAAATCCACGGCGCACGCGACGGGGTATCCGGTCTTATCGTTTAAGATATGCAATATCGTGCCGTTGCGCGAGAGTTTGACGATCTGCTGTGCGGCCGCGACATCGACCCATATGTGGCCTTTCGCATCGGAACATTCGCTTTGCGGACCGTTGAAGCCCGTCACAGTTCCCATTGTTTTCAGCCTCGGGAACGTGTAAATGTACACGTCCCCCACGCCTGGATCGGTGACAAAGAGGAGTGGCCCCGCCTTTTCGATGTCCGGAGAAACCCACGACTTACGGTGATCCGAGTGTTGCGTAACCGGCCTAACAGCTAACGTAGGAATGCTGGATCGACCGACAATGTTTGGGCCCGACTGGCTCAAATCGAACGCTGTGGAGCCCGGCAAGGAGGGCCCCAGCCCCGCCGATTGCGACCCGCTGCCGCCACAGCCGGCGAACGCGGCGGCCGCCGCCGCTATGCCGACGGTACAAAACGCCGATATAGAGATTCTCATTTCGAAATTGCTCCTTTTCTGATGTGAGCGCTAATGCGGTCAGGGCGATCATGACTCCGAATCGCGGCGGCTGTAACCCACAATCCCACGACTGACCCCCACACTTGGCCGCAACAGTCGTGAGGATGGCGCTGACGGCGGCGCGAACTTCGCCAGCACGATGGAGCACGAAGGGCGGTTAACTGGCTCATCGGCCTTCGGGATACTCTTACGGCGCTGCCGGCTCGCCGCCGGACTCTCGCAAGAGGCTCTTGCCGAGCGCGCTCGGATGAGCAGCAAGGGCATCAGCGCTCTCGAGCGGGGCGAGCGACGCACGCCGCAGCGTGAGACCCTCGCCCTGTTAGCTGGTGCGCTAGCGCTCAACGAAGAGCAACGCCGAGAGTTCGAGGTGGCCGCTGCGCGTTCGGGCCTGCCGCGCCGACTCGGCGGCGCCTCGGTCACCGTCGGCCCCTGGACCGATACGATGATTCCCAGTTTGCCTCTCGCACTGACCAGCTTCGTTGGGCGCGACGCGGAGCTGGATGAGATCGCGACGCTGATGCGCGATCATCGAATGGTCACCCTTACTGGCGCAGGCGGCGTCGGCAAGACTCAGACCGCGTTGCACGTCGCGACCGCGCTAAGCGCTGACCGTGCCGTCTGCTTCATCGGACTTGCGCCGATCGCCGACCCCTCGTTGGTGGTTGCTGCGGTCGCATCCACGCTGGGCGTGCAGCAAGTGCCTAGCCGCCCGCTGCTCGAAACCGTGGTTGCCTATCTCAAAAGCAAAGCGCTGCTGCTGATCGTCGACAATTGCGAGCACGTTATTACGCGAGCTGCGATCGTCGCCAACGCGCTATTGGCCGGCTGCCCTCGCGTTCGAATCCTGGCTACGAGTCGCGAACCGCTACGGGCCGCAGGCGAATACGCCTACCGGCTACCCTCACTAAGCGTCCCTTCGCCTGAGGAGGCCCTTGATATTCGAGCAATCGACGCCTGCAAGTACGGAGTAATCGTCCTCTTTACGGATCGGGCTCGTGCTGCGGACCATCGCTTCGGACTCGCCGACGAGAATGCGCCGATCATTGCCGACCTATGCCGGCGCCTCGACGGCATTCCGCTGGCGATCGAGCTGGCCGCCGCACGCGTGAACCTGTTATCGGTCAAAGCGATCGCGGAGAAACTGGACGATCGCTTTCGGCTCCTCGCGGGCGGTGAGCGGACTGCCCTACCGCGACAGCAGACGATGCGCGCGACGATCGACTGGAGCTACGATTTACTCTCTGCACCGGAACAGCAGCTATTCGAGCGCCTCTCGATCTTCGCCGGCGGCTGTACGCTCGCCGCCGCAACTACCGTTTGCAGCGACGGGATGCCGGCGGCGGCCGACGTGTTCGACCTGCTCTCGTCGCTGGTCGACAAGTCACTCGTAGTCGCCGATTTCGAAGGAAATGAGCCGCGCTATCGCCTTTTAGGGTCGTTTCGGGAGTATGCGCACGAGAAGCTCGCGGCACACGGTGGCCAGAACGTCGTGGCTCGCCGTCACGCGCTGGCATATCTTGAAGTAGCCAAGACGCTTGACCGCGTTTTCTTCTATGAACCTGACGAAGTGATGCAAGTGCAGGTGCGCGAGGAACTCGACAACTGGCGGGCGGCGCTTCAGTGGGCGCTGACCGACCGCGGTGACGTCCTTTTGGGTCAGCGGCTCGTCGGCGAGCTATGTGCACTCTGGCAACTTGTGGCGACAGTTGAAGGACGGCGTTGGCTGGTCGCTGCGCTGGAGTTGCTCGACGAACGAACGCCGGTGGGGATCCTCGCTAGGCTTAGTTACACCGAAGCCACCGTCGCTATGGCGCTTGGTCAACTGGACTTGCAGCTGGCGAGCAGCAGGACTGCTGTCGCGCGTTATCGTGTCGTCGGCGACTCGCTTGGCATCGCCCTCGCGCAGAGTCGTGAGGCTCAAGCGTTGCTGCAGCTTGGACGGGCTGGAGAAGCGAATGCCGTGCTAAATGAAGCTCTCCCACTCGGTCGCAGCGTAGGTAATGACTGGCTAATCGCGTGGATACTACGTCTGTCCGCAGCAGCCAGCTCGGCAGATAACGACCATATAGCGGCACGTAGCTACATAACTGAGGCGCTCCGGTGCTATGAAGCGGTGGGTGCCAAAATCGATGTCGCATTTACGCTACAGCAGCTTAGTGGCGCGGAGTTTTGCGCGGGCAACGGCGAATCGGCCCTTCGGCATGCGACGGATGCGCTTGCGACGTTTCGCTCAATCAACCATGCGCGCGGCGTTGCAGCTGCTCTCTGCACAGTCGCAGATTATCTCATCTCCTTCGCCCAGTACGAAGAGGCCGAGACGAGCGCGCGCGAAGCGCTCGAGCTTGCACGCGAGCACCACTTGGACGTCCATGTTGCCGATGCGCTCCTGCGCCTCGCAGCCATCGCATCGCTGCGACGGCAAGGCGGAGACCCGGATACTATCGCTTACGAACGGGCTGCGCGAGTCATAGGCTTCGTCGACGCTCGCTACGCGGCGCTTGGATCGTCCCTAGATGGCATGGCGCGGCAAGAATACGATCGGATCCTCGCCGTGCTGCGCGGCGCGACAGGCACCGACACGGTCGCGAATCTCACGGCCGAGGGCGCTGCAATGTCCGAAGAACAGGCTGTTGAAGAGGCCTCGGCTTAAATATCCCATTGCCAGGCGCTCCACCCACCGCTCGGATTGTCGAAATAGTTTCGCAAGTCCGAGGAGCGCACGATCAGGCTGCGTCCGCCCGATAAGGGGATGTACGGCACTTCCGACCAAATCAGGCGGCTCGCCTTACGATAGATGGCGGCCCGCCGTGACGGGTCGTCGGTTAGCAGGCCGGCGCGTTCGAGCGCATCGAGGCGCGGATCGCAAAACCGGTAGACGTTCTCTCCTCTTGGGTACCAGCGATCGCAGGCCAAGAAGTTGTAAAGGTCGGGGTCAGAGTTGAGCGTCTCGCCGTATACGGCGAGATCGAAGGAGCCATTGTAGAGCGGTCCGTTCGACGCAAACATCGTGCCATACGGATTGGTTTTGATTGCCAGTTCGATGCCGACAGCTTTAAGGGACGATTGCAGCAGTAATCCGATCCGTTCGGCACTCGTAAAGCCTGCAATCGTTGCTAGCGTAAAGATCAGACGATCGCCGTTGCGCGCCCGAACTCCATCGGCGCCGCGCCGCCATCCAGCCTCGTCCAGGACCTTCGCGGCCGCGGCGGGGTCGTACGTCCGTGGCGGTAATGGTTCATAGCCGATCGCGGCCGGCGGCAAGACGTTGCGGGCCTCGGCAGGGACACTGTGCCATACATCCTGCAAGATGGTGTGGTACGGCACTGCGAAGGCGAGCGCGCGTCGCACGGCCACGTCGTGTAAGGCGGGTTTGCTTACGTTGATAACGAGGGACGCCTGACCGTTCAGTGGCGCAGTTTCTACGATCACGCCTCGCATCGAGCGGTACTGGTCGATCAAGGAAGATTGTGGCGTAGAGATCAGGTCAATCTGATGCTCCTGCAGTTCGACGGCGGTCGTTTGCGCGTTGGGAATGACACGCATTTCGATTCGTGTCAGCTTCGGGAGCCCTTTGAAGTACCGGTCGAACCGCGTTAACACGATACGATCGCCGCGTGCCCACGAAACGAATCGGAATGGTCCCGTTCCAATCGGGTGCGTCGACAACTCCCCTGTGTTGAAATCGCGATCGCGTGCGAGAATATGTGCCGGGAGCACCGGCTTGCCGTCTTCCTGTGAAAAGAAGTGAGACACGAACGGCGGGTACCGATCGCGAAGATGCACCACGACGGTCGCAGGGCCGGCGGCTTCGATCGAGACCACTCGATCGAATCCCTCGCGCTCGAAGGTATCGCTGCGCGGATTCATGACGGCTTGCCACGACGCAACAACGTCATGCGCGGTAAATTGCACGCCGTCTTGCCAAACGATGTGCGCGCGTAAGTGGTATACGTATGTGCGCCCGTTGGATGAGATCCCGCCGTTTGCCAAGGATGGCACGACACTCGCGAGGTCGCCGCTTAGCCGCCCCCGATTATCAGCGATGACGAGATAAGAATAGACGAGGGATGCCACATCGCTCGTCACGCCCATATCTGACAGGTATGGATTGAGATGGTCCGGATCGGACATTTCAGCGATACGGAGGACGTGTGGGATCGTCCACGGGTGGCGTCCCCCGACCGACACCGACGGCGCGGTCTTCGTGCACCCCACGAGGGTCACGCAAGCCAATGCGATAGCAACGGAATGCCGCATTGACGCCCAAACCTTCCTACCCGCGCGCTTCAGCGAGCTTAGACTCAACTGTTCGACGCGTCCTTCGACTCCGCCGCTCCGCGGCTCCGCTCAGGATGACATGTTGCTAGTGCGAGCCGCATGCGAGCACGCGCTCGAAAGATTTGGTAGCGCCAACGGGAATCGAACCCGTGTATCGGGGTCCCGGCCGCTCCCGTCGAATACCCGAGAGTCCTTTCCTGTACGGGTTTTCGCGTTTTTGAGCCCCGGCTAGTCCCTTCGAATCCCGACAAGTTTTGCGTAATCCGTTAGACGGCCGTTAGAGAAGCAGCCGCTATCTTATCCGCCTCAGCGTATGGCCTCTGCTAAGCGCAATAACTCGCCGACCTTTGCGACGGCGCAGACGTTGGTCACACTTCTGTCATTTCCATGGCTTGCTTCGGAAACGCGTGTCACAAAATCAGAACCGTAATCGTATCTCAACCGGAGAAAACGCCTGGCCTAGGAGTCGTGTCCATCCACTCGGCCATGCGGTCATCCACTGGCAACACGTTATATTTAGCTGCGTCGGCCATGAAGAGGTCTTGCAGAGATCGCAACCACTCAGGCTCAGTGTTTGCCAAGTCAACCGCTTGGCTAAAGTCGTCGGCGATATTATATGACTCCCAATTAGCGTTATCAAATGACCACGAGCCAGACGTCTCGCACGGGAGGCGCCCGTGACGACAACACGCGATCCTGCGGCGCGTACAACGAAGCTCCGCAGGCAAAATTAAAGACCAGCCGACTCCGCTATTCGACCACTCGAGATGAAACGATATTTGGTTGAAGTACGGCTGGCTCAGGAAGTAGAATGGTCCCGCCTACCGTCCGCTGGCCGGCGTTCCTTGCTCGGCTTCGAAGTTGTAGATGCCGCCGCGGATCGTTGTGCTGCCGCTCATCCACGTGCCCTTCATCGTTCCTCGAAACGTGATCTGTCGAATATGGAGCGACACGTGATCGCCGCTTAGCCCCCCGGATACCGCAATGTTATGAGCGTTCGCAAGCGGGCTGCCCGGCCGAATGGAGATGTCCGAATAGCGGCCGCTGATAATGCCGTTATTAAGATTCAAGTGCATCTGACCGAGATACGGTTGTTGCTGTGAATTCAACGGGGCAAATCCAATGAGATACGGCACATCTCGGGCGACGCCCTGAACGGCGACCGCGCGAGCGTCCGAGGGGAACGCGATCAAAAACGCGATCGCAAGTGTTACGAGCCAAACGAATCGAGCCATGGCGCTGCTCCTTAGCCGACACTCCCCATATGACCGAAACTTTCGATGGTTGATTGTCCCAGCCCCAGCCAAGGGTAGGGCTGAACGCTTCGGTGCGAGGCGCACGACGAAGTCGAGGCCTATCAGTTCATGATGCGCCATGGGACCCGCATTCTTTGAGTCTCGTCTTCGGGAATAGCTAACGAGGCGGCCGCCGGGCGTCATTGGTTGTCGCCTTTGCACTCGAGGAGGCGAGCCTGCCCGTCCGCCAACCGTCATTCTCCCCATCGATTCGTCGGATATCTGAAAAGGAGGGCTCGTAATGGCTGACGCGCGGGCCGACAGGACTCCCAATTCCCAATACCCAGCACGTCGGCGTTAGGACGTACGATGCGAAGGACCCCGATAGGAAGTTTCCGCCGCTCGAGCAGCTGCGACATGTCGGTCCCGCGCGGTGCAGTGCCATCTCTAGGCGCTGCCGATACATGCAGGCCAACTCGGGCGCTCGCGACGGTGACTTCGGGGTCTTCGAGGGCTACCGCAACGTCAGCCCGTACCTTACAACCAACGCGACCACGCCGTACATATTCGGAATCTTGAACCTCGAACGGAAGCCACCACTGAAAGGCCACAACAGTGAAAACCAGACAGGAACAAGACCTCATGGGAAGTGCAAGACCATCTCGTCGCGAGTTCGTGGCTCGCTCAGTGGTGGCTTCTGCGACAATTCTTTTATATCCGGACTTAGGCGCGGCAGCCGAGGGCAAGAAGACCTTCACGATCCTGCACACCAACGACCTTCACTCCAACTTTATTGGCATGGCCCCGGTGCTGGACTACGCCCCGGACAAGACCAATGATGACGACGACGAGACCCTGGGAGGGTTTGCGCGTCTGGCCACCATGATCGCGGAGAGGAAGTCGGCGCGCAAGGTTTTGGGTCCGGTGC
This sequence comes from Vulcanimicrobiota bacterium, assembly GCA_963722595.1. Lineage (GTDB taxonomy): Bacteria > Vulcanimicrobiota > Vulcanimicrobiia > Vulcanimicrobiales > Vulcanimicrobiaceae > Cybelea. The sequence goes on from CAVRNN010000004.1 coordinate 131,300, forward strand.
TGGTGGTTGATGCCGGGGACTACAGTATGGGGACCGCCTTCGGCGCCGCCACTCGCGAAACCGGCGCAGAACTGCAGCTCCTCTTTCAAATGGGTTACGACGCCGTCACCTTGGGCAACCACGATTTTGACCTCGGGTCTGATGGCTTGGGCCAGTCCATCGGCGTGGCCGCCAAGGCGGGCCGCGTTCCGACGGTGGTCGCTTCGAATACCGACTTCCTCGGGCATGATCCAACGCTCGCCGATCTCCAACGGCTTGCCAAGGATGGCGTGATCCGCCGATACCTCGTGATCGAGCGCGGGGGCATTCGCTTCGGCATCTTCGGGTTGCTCGGCAAGGAAGCAATCTTCTTTGCTTCGGCGGCGGGGGCCACGTCGTTTTCCGACCCCTTTGAAACCGCCAAGGAAATGGTTACGCTTCTCCGCGAGACCGAGAATGTGGATGTGGTCATCTGTCTCAGCCATGGCGGCGTTGCGAAAGGGAAGGACGGGCGTTACACCGAGGGCGACGACATCCGCGTAGCCCAAATGGTGCCGGGCATCGACGTTGTGATCGGCGGCCACAGCCACATCGCGCTGCAAGAGGCGATTATGGTCAACGACCGCACGCCGGTAGTCCAGGCCGGAAAGTATGGAGAACACCTCGGCGAACTTGTGATCACTGTGGATGGCGGCAGGCTGACGGTGGAGTCCTACCAGATCCATCCGATTGACAACACCGTCCTTGGTGACCGCGCCATTGAAGACGAGATCGACAAGTTAAAGAAGACTGTCACCGAGGTCGTGTTCGCGTCCCGCGGTTACAGCTTCGATCAACCGCTCGCCGTGGCGCCGCGAGACGTGAACTGCACGTACACCGACATTGTAGCGAGCACCCCCCTCGCCAACCTCGTCACGGACGCATTCCGAAACGCTACAAAGGCCGACATCGGGATAACCGCAGCCGCGCTGATCCGCACCGGCCTTACGCGAGGGAAGTCGGGCATTCAAACGGTCTACGACGTATTCGCCGTGGCGCCCATCGGCGCTGGCGTCGTGGATTCGACGGCCGGAAGCGCGCTGGTGACAGCCTACTTCACAGGCCTTGAACTCGAAGAATTTACTCGAATTCTCCCTCGCTAACAACCCCGCCAGCGGCGAGTTATTCCCCCGTGCGTCCGGCATGAGGTTCCGCTACGACCCGGCGCGTCCGAAGTACGACGTCGTAACTGCGATCGAGATCGGAGACCTTGATCGCGGTTACCGTGTGATCGACATCAGCGGGAATGACGAGCATCTCTACAGTGTCACAACCTCGCTATATATGGGGAAGGTTATCACGGCCATACCGAAATATAGCAAAGGCGAGCTTGCGATTGTGGCCAAGAACAAGAACGGCCAGCCGCTCAAATCGAGCACCGACGCGCTCGCGGATCCCCGCAGAGACACTCCCGACCTGCTGCCTCCGCCGGCGACGACGGATGTGGCCAGTGTCGACACCGTCGTGGAGAACGGCGCCGTCCAGGAGATCAAAGAATGGCAGGCGGTCATGGACCACATCCGGGGTCTGCCTGTTGCAAGCGTGGGCGGACTGCCTGTGATCCCGGTCGATGGGCGCGCGGCCGAGGTCCGCGCGATTATAGTAAGCTGATCGGGTTTGGACGAGTTGTTGAATCCTGAGTCAGGAAGAGCGCGTAGTGTAGAAAATGGAAACTATGAGGTTGTTGGGCGTCACATCGCCTTAGCACTTATCGACCGCGTCGCGGGCGTGATTGAGGACCTTCGCACGAACCATCGCGTTCGTTTCGTCAACCATCTAGGCCCTCTGATGCTCGCAGCCCAAAAGTTATCCGACTTAAAAAAGATTCTCACATCGGGAGACTTAACCGCATGCGTGACCTTGTAAATCCGCAACGGCCGGATCGTACGCGGAACGCCGGGAATCACCGGCGACGGCTCGAAAGCGACCGTCATATAGGAGCATCCCGCGTAAAGGAGACGCTATGAAACGGCCGAGTTTCTTATTAGGAGGATTGGGCGGCTTACTAATTGCATCCGCGCCGGGTGCAAACGCGCTAGCACAAAGCGGTAGAGAGACGCTCGCTGTCTCAGGAGAGGATCATCCGGGCGTCAGCCTCGGCATCGCGTCCGTACCGAACCTACGCGACCTGGGCGGCTACACCGCTAAGCACGGCTCCGTCGTAGCCTATAAGTTGATCTATCGCTCGGATCAGCTCAATCCCGTTAGCTCCGCAGATTTGAACAAGATCGCTGCGCTCGGGCTCAAGACCGATTTCGACCTCCGAACGAAAGCCGAACGCGACCACGCTCCCGATATGATTCCTCCTGGCGTGGAGTACGTCTGGCTCGACGTTCTGAAAGATGCGCCGGGCGCCGGAGCTGCTCAACTCGGAAGTCTTCTGAAGGATCCCAAGAAGGCCGATGCCACGCTCGGAAATGGAAAAGCGGAGGCGTTATTCATCCAGAGCTACCGAGATTTCGTCTCGCTGCCGAGTGCGAAATCTTCTTATCATCGATTGTTCGTCGCTTTGCCCCATCCGGGGAACGGGCCAGCGCTTTTCCATTGCACGACGGGTAAAGACCGAACCGGCTGGGCGGCGGCTTCTCTCCTGACGCTGCTTGGCGTCTCACAAGCACAAGTCTATGCCGATTACCTCCGTAGTAACGAATACATACTTCCCGCATACAAATCGGTCATCGATGCGTTCGTCGCAAAGGGTGGCGACCCGCAGATCACGAGCGCCGTCTTGGGTGTAAGAAAAGCATATCTCGACGCGGCCTTCGACGAGGTGGATCGGCGCTACGGCTCGATGGAAAGCTACTTCGAGATGGGGCTTAGCATCGACGGCGCGACCCAGCAGTTGCTCCGCAAGCGCTTTCTCGTCGCCGGCTAGCCTTCGATTGCAACGCCACACTTTGGGGGCACACATCGTACTGATCAAAGAAAACACTTAGGCGGAGCAACCTTAGAGTTGTGGGCGGAGGAGGACTCGGGAAACAGTCTTTACTCGCGTTTGCCGATCTCCTCAATCGTCTCGCACCCATCCACCACGCCGCAAGTTCTCTCCGTTTTAGAATGGAGGGCATTACAGT
>CAVRNN010000005.1:0-96286 GCA_963722595.1 Vulcanimicrobiota bacterium
GCCAGCGTGTCCCCCACGTCGCCGAGACGCGGACTGAAGCAAGTCTCGCGCACCGGCGGTATCTACTACGAGTTGCTGCCCTCGCCTTAGCTCGCGGCGAGTCACTCGCACGCAGGCTGGGTTGGGAAAGCTAAACGGCCCCAAGCAGTTCGTGTTCAATCGACTCTAGCGGTGAAGGGTCAGCATTGCCTGGGATCGGCCGGGACCCGTGGCGCCGAGCACGAGCAGCGTCGTGTCCTTGGCGACCCCGAGGTTCTCGATACCGGCGAGCGCCGTCAGTCCCGACGTGGGCAACGCGGCGGCGTCGGCGTCGCCGACGTCGTCGGGAATCTTGGCAATGGGTTGGCCCAGCTAGTCTTCGGGAACGAGCGTGTACTCCGCGTACCCGCCGTGTTCGCGCGCGATGCCGAAGACGCGCTCGCCCTCGCGGTACTTCTGCACCTGGTCGCCCGTCTCGCTGACGATGCCGGCAAAGTCCTGGCCGAGCACGAACGGCAACCGCTGTTCCGCGCGCTCCCGCCGCTTCCAATCGATCGGATTCACGCCGGCGGCGACCACGCGAACGAGAACGTCATGAGGCCCGGGCTGCGGCACCGGAATGTCCTTGATCGTTCCGGCGTCGCCACGATGCTCGACCACCGCGGCTTTCATGGAAGCGATTGTTTCCCGGCTCGGTCGACACCAAACGGCGAGGTGGCGCCCTCGGCGATCCCGTAATGGTGGCCCATGAACAGTTCGTGCGAGCGCTGCGGGCGGGCGCTCCGAGATGAAGATGACGCTCGCGCGTGTTCGCATGGCTGCACGTTCTGCCCCGACTGCTGCTCGGCGATGAACGGCCGCTGTCCGAACTGCGGAGGCGCGCTGCTTGCCGGCGCGGGTTCCGCGTAATGGTCACTGCGTTCATTTTGATGGAGGTGGAGCGGCCGCGGCTTCGCACGATCGCCGAGGATTTACTCGCGATCGCCGGGATCGCCGAAGTCTATTCCGTCGCCGGACCCTATGACCTCATCGCCGTCGCGCGCGTGCGCCAGCACGAGGAGCTCAACGATCTCGTCACGGAGCACGTCGCCGCGCTCGACGGAATCATCGGAACCGAAACGCTCATCGCGTTCCGCTCGTTCTCGAAGAAAGACCTCGGCCTCTTGTGGGACATCGGGAGTTAAGCGCTTTAGGGTAGTTCTACGCGGTAGAGGCTCGACTCGTCGATGCTCAGGCGCTGCGGCTGGTTACCGTCGTAATCCTCGAAGCGCACGATCGACGCGCCTAGCGCGAACTCGTCGTTGCCGAGCGGTTTGAGCTCGTCGATGCCGTCGAGCGTTAGCCGGTTCTTGACGATTACCACGCGCGCGATCTCCGGCGCGCCGAAGAACACGTTCTCGTACCTTCCGGTCAGCGCGGGCCATTCGGCCGAATACGTAAACGCCCTCGGTCCGCGATAACGGTCGTTTGCAAACCACTGCGAGCCGTAATTCATCTCCACGACGCCTCTGCTTTGATCGCGCCCGAACGCGAGTAGGAACGTGGCGTACTTGGGGTCGTCCGCCCAGAACTGGTCGTCCCCGCGCGGGTACAGCGCGATCCGCTTACCGCCGTCGATGAGAAAAAGGCGGTCGCGCGCCGCGACGACTTGGAGAAGCGCTCCTCCGGCGGAGGTATATGCGCCGGCGTAATCGCCCGCGCGCTCCACGTGCGCCGGATCGGGCGCGGGGGGCGGAGCGGGAATCGGTTGCCCGAGACTCTGCGCGCGCAGCGCTCGCATCGCGTAGAGCACGATCGCGCAGGGGTGTAACGGCGCCTCTACGAGATTCGCGAACGCGATTACGCCGAATCCGTGGGTGAGATTCATCTGCATGCACGCCGTGTAGCCGGAGAATCCACCGGTGTGACCGATCAATCGGTCTCCGCCGTCGTTGAAGATCGCGAGCCCGTATCCGTATTGCCGGTAGAACTGCGGCGCCTCCGTCAGCACGACGCCCGACGAGCCGGCGGGCTTGCCGTTCTTCAGCGTATCGGGCGCCGTCATCGCGGCGAAGGTCGCCGGAGCGAGGAGCTGGGCTCCGTTGCTCGTCTTTCCGCCGTTGAGATAGAAGCGCATGTAGGCGGCCATGTCCTCGGGGGTCGACAGCACCGAGCCTGCCGGATCGACGAAGTCCATCGGAGGCGAGGGGACGAGCACGGGATGCAGCGGCGGCGGCCTGTCGTTGTCGCGAAACTGATAGCCGACCGCGGCGTTCGCCATGCTGTCCGGCGTAAACGCGGGGACGCTATGCGTCATGCCGATCGGCGCGAGGACGCGATCGCGCAGCGCGTCCGGCCAAGTGCGTCCGTCGACGTGTGCCACAACGGCGCCAGCGACGCCGTAGCCGTCATTGGAATACGACCACGACGTGCCCGGCACGAAGAGCGTCTTGGCCGCGCGCAGCGCGACGATGTCGTAGACATAACCCATCTCGGCGGCGTAGTCGTCGGGCAGCCCGGCGGTGTGGGAAAGCAGCTGGTGGATGAGGACAGGCGCACCTCCCGAGTCGATGGAAAACCAAGGAAGATAGCGCTGCACCGGTTCGTTCAAGTCGATCTGTCCGGCGTCGTGCTGCTCGAGGAGCGCCAACGCCGTCATCGACTTGGTGATCGACCCGATGGCAAAACGAGTCCGCGGCGTGACCGGCATCCTGGCGTCGACGTTCGCATAGCCCAGTGTGATCAGGCGCATCGTATGCGTGCGATCGGTGATCGCGACAGCCAGGCCCGGCGTTCCCTGAATGCGCATCGCGGCCGGAGCGTATGCAGCGATGGCGGCGAGCGCGGCCGAAAGCGTCGAGCCCCCCGCGCTGCGCGCGGGCAAAGGAAGGAGCGCCGTCGCGAGCGCCGCGCAGACTACGTAGACCACGGGGGAGGACCGGAGCATGGTCGGTCATCTAAAAGAAAGAGGTTCCGAAAGCCTCCCGCGCTGAAACGCCCCTTTCTTTGCAGGGGTTTAGCAGGTACTATGGCACGCATCTATGAGAACTTAGCCGACACATTCGGCAACACACCACTCGTCAAGCTTCCGAGGATGGCGAAAGGCCTTCCGGCGACGGTGTTGGTCAAGATGGAATCCTTCAACCCCGCAGGCTCGGTAAAGGACCGCATCGGGGTCGCGATGATCGAGGCGGCGGAACGTGACGGCCGGCTCCTTCCGGGAATGACAATCCTCGAGCCGACCAGCGGAAACACCGGCATCGCCCTCGCATTCGTCGCCGCCGCGAAAGGTTATCCTCTCATCCTCGTCATGCCGGACACGATGACGATCGAGCGCCGCAACTTGCTCAAGGCCTACGGCGCCCAAGTCGTTCTCACTCCCGGTGCCGAGGGAATGCCCGGGGCCCTGCGGCGTGCTAACGAGATTCTTGCGAGCGCTCCGGGCAAGTACTTCATGCCGCAGCAGTTCGAGAATCCGGCCAATCCCGAGATCCATCGGCGGACAACGGCGGAAGAGATCTGGCGCGATACCGACGGCGCGGTCGACGTTGTCGTATCGGCGGTAGGAACGGGCGGGACGATCACCGGTGTGGGCGAGGTGCTCAAATCGCGTAAGCCCGGCGTCCGAATGATTGCCGTCGAGCCCGACACATCGGCGGTGCTCTCCGGCGGAAAACCGGGACCGCACAAGATTCAGGGAACCGGCGCGGGATTCGTGCCGAAGGTGCTCAACACCGAAATTTACCAAGAGGTAATCCGCGTCACCGACGCAGACGCTATCGCCACGACGCGCCGCCTCGCGAGGGAAGAAGGCATGCTCGTGGGCATCTCGACCGGCGCGAACGTTTGGGCGGCGCTCCAAGTCGCGTCGCGCCCGGACTCCAAGGGCAAGACGATCGTGACGATCGGCTGCGACACCGGCGAGCGCTATCTCAGCAACCCGGTCTTCGCCGAGCAGGAGGCGACGATCGTCGAACCGGCGCTGGTTTGAACCCGCCGCTGCTCGTCGAGGTAACGCGCGGCGATCTGGTCGAGTCGGTCCATCGCGTCGCCGGCTGCGCCGTCGATGCGCGCGCCACGACACTGTACGAAGCGGGGAACGTCGAAGCTCCGGTCTATTTGCGATCGGCGGCAAAGCCGTTCATCGCGGCCGCCGTGATCGAGTCCGGTGCGGGCGAGCGATTCGGATTCGAGCCGCGCGAGATCGCGGTGATGAGCGGCTCGCATACGGGCGAGCCGTTCCACGTCGACGCGGTGCAATCGATGCTCGAGAAGATCGGAATGGATTCTTCCGCACTTCAGTGCGGCGTGCACTGGCCCTACGACGAGGCAACCGCGAACGCGTTGCGCCGTTCTGGTCGAGAGCCGACCGTGCTGCATAACAACTGCTCTGGGAAACACGCCGGTATCCTCGCGCTCTGCAAGGTGATCGGCGCTGACACGACGACCTACCTGCGTGTCGACAACCCGGCGCAACGCCGGATCTTGGACTTCTGCGCGCGCCTCTGCGATGACGACGCCGCGTCGTGGCCGGTCGGAACCGACGGCTGCGGAATTCCGGTCTACGCGACGAGTCTGAAGAAAGCGGCGCTGTCGTTTGCGCGTTTGGGGTCGCTGCGTGGCGTCGACGACCGCGACGCGTCGGCACTGCGCGCGGTCCGCGACGCCATGGTCGCGCATCCAGAGTACGTCGCCGGCACGAAGCAATTCGACACCGAGCTCATGCTCGCGGCGGACGGCAACGTCGCCGCGAAGGCGGGCGCCGAGGGCGTACACGGCGCCGCGGCGATCGCGCAAGGTTGGGGCTACGTCTCGAAGACGGTCGACGGCGGCTCCCGCGCGCGGGGCCCGTCTACGGTCGCCGTTTTGCGCGATCTCGGCGCTCTGAGCGCGAGGCAGGCCGCCGCCCTGGCTCGATTCGGCGCGCCGAGCGTGTATAATCGGGCCGGGCGCCTCGTGGGCGAGATCCGCGTATTTTCCGGCGCCGTGGAAAAACGAGTGTCAACTTGATGTCTGAATTTTTGCGGCTGCTCGGCGAGCGCGTTCTGATCTTCGATGGTGCGATGGGCACGCAGCTCATGGCACTCGAGCTATCCGACGCCGACTTCGGCGGCGCGGCCCTCCGCGGCTGCAACGAGGCGCTGGTGCTGAGCCGCCCCGACATCGTCCGTGGGATCCACGAAGCATACTTAGCGGCGGGCGCCGACGTCGTCGAGACCGACTCGTTTACGGCGTCGCGCCTGAAGCTCGATGAGTACGGTCTGGGCGAGCGCACGCGCGACGTCAACCTGCGCGCTGCTACCCTCGCGCGTGAGGCCTGCGATGCGTTCTCGTCCACGCGGCACCCTCGCTTCGTCGCGGGCTCGATGGGCCCGACCGGCATGCTCGTCTCGTCGTCGGATCCCTCGCTCTCGAAGATCACCTACGCGGAGCTGCGCGACCTGTATGCGGAACAGGCGCGTGCGCTGATCGACGGCGGCGTTGACTTGCTGCTGCTCGAGACGATGCAGGATCTGCTTGAGCTCAAAGCCGCGATCGCGGGGATCCGGCTCGAGTTTGCGCGGGGCCTTCGCCGCGTGCCGATACAGGCGCAGCCAACGCTGATCACCGAAGGGCGCATGCTGCTCGGCACGGACATCCGCGCGATTTGTGCGACGCTCGACGCTTTGAAGGTCGACGTTGTCGGCCTCAACTGCTCGACGGGTCCCGCGCAGATGCGCGACTCGATCCGCTATCTGTGCGAGAACGCGCGCTGTTTCGTCAGCGTCGTCCCGAACGCGGGCCTGCCGCTGATGGGGCCGCAGGGGGAAACGATCTACCCGGAGGGGCCTCAAGAGCTCGCGGAAGAGCTGGCCGCGTTCGTGCGGGACTTCGGCGTCGACGCCGTCGGCGGGTGCTGTGGTACGACGCCCGAGCACGTCGCCGCGTTGCGTGAGGCCGTCACATCGGTCGAGCGCAAGCGTCGCCCCGCCGTCGATCGGCCGGAGGAGGCCGCCTCGGCGATCACCGCAGTCTCGCTGGAACAGCAGCCGCGTCCGCTGCTCGTCGGAGAGCGCATCAATTCGCAAGGCTCGCGCAAGATCAAGCGACTGTTGCTGGCGGATCGCTACGACGACATCGTACTGGTCGCGCGCGAACAGGTCGAGGGCGGGGCGCATCTGCTCGACGTCTGCTGCGCCCTGACCGAGCGCGCGGACGAAGACGCACAGATGCGCGAGATCGTGCGCAGGCTCGCGCAGTCGATCGAGGCGCCGCTGGTCATCGACTCGACCGAGCCCAAAGTCCTCGAGGTCGCGCTGCAAAACTATCCGGGACGAGCCGTTATCAACTCGGTGCACCTCGAGTCCGGACGCGCGAAGATGGACGCGGTCCTGCCGGTCGCACGAGAGCACGGCGCGGCGGTCGTGGCTCTAACGATCGACGAGAGCGGCATGGCCAAGACGGCGGACCGCAAGGTCGAGGTAGCGCGGCGCATCCACGAGATCGCCGTGGGCGAATATGCGATCCCGCCGGGAGCGCTGATCTTTGACGACCTCACGTTCACGCTCGCCACCGGCGAGGCCGAGTTCCGCGACTCGGCGATGGAGACGATCGAAGGAATTCGCGGCATCAAGCGCGCGCTCCCGGGCGTGTTGACGTCGCTCGGAATTTCCAACGTTTCATTCGGGCTGAAGCCTGAGTCTCGCGCCGCGCTCAACTCAGTCTTTCTGCACCACTGCGTCGAGGCCGGGCTCGACTGCGCGCTCGTGCACCCCAAGGAGATCACGCCGTACTTCGAGATCGACGCCGGCGTCAGAGAGCTCTGTGACGATCTCGTATTCAATCGTCGCGCCGACGCGCTGACGCGGTTGATCGAGCACTTCGAGGCCAATGCCACCGGCCCCAGCGCGTCGGCCGAAGCGCAGGCCGAAGAGGCGGCGGGACCGATCGAGGAGCGCATCCATCAGGCGATCTTGCGTCGCCGCAAGGATGGCATCGAGGCGAAGGTCGACGAGGCGCTGCAGGAGCGGACGCCTGTGGAGGTCCTCAACGAGATACTCCTCCCGGCGATGAAGGACGTCGGCGACCGGTTCGGACGCGGCGAGCTGATCCTGCCGTTCGTGCTACAGTCCGCCGAGGTGATGAAGAAGGCCGTCGCCCATCTCGAACAGTTTCTGGAGCGCCGCGAGGGCGCGACGAAAGGCACTGTCGTGCTCGCGACCGTCTTCGGCGACGTTCATGACATCGGTAAGAATCTCGTGCACACGATCTTGGCCAACAACGGCTACACCGTCGTCGATCTCGGCAAGCAGGTTCCGATGAACGTGATTCTGGAGAAGGCGGTCGAGGTCAAGGCAGACGCGATCGGCCTCTCCGCGCTGCTCGTTTCGACCAGCAAGCAGATGCCGATCTGCTTGGAGGAACAAGACGCGCGAGGATTGCGCTTCCCGGTCATCGTAGGCGGCGCCGCGATCAATCGCGACTTCGGACGGCGCATTGCGCTGCTGGACGCCGGCACGCGCTTCTTCGAACCCGGCCTGTTCTATGCGCGCGACGCCTTTGAGGGCTTGGATATCGTCGACACGCTCACCGGTGACGATGCGCGGCGCTCGCAGCTCCTGGAAAGCACCAAGACTGAGGCCGTCACCGCGCAGGCCAACCGGCGCGCCGTCGCCGCACCGGCGGCGGCAACGCCGCTCTCGCTCGTCAAGCGCGAGCGCGCGGACGTGCCCCAGCCGCCCTTCTGGGGAGCGCGGTCGCCCGACACCATAGATCTCACCGACGTCTGGCCGTGCTTCGATCTGCGCAGTCTCTATCGTCTATCGTGGGGCGCTTCGAACCTGAAAGGCGCCGCGTTCGAACGCGTCGTCGCCGAAGAGTTCGCGCCGCGTCTGCTCCGCTACCAAGCCGACGCGCTGCGCAACGGTCTGCTCGAGCCGCGCGTCGTGTACGGGTATTTTCCCGCGGCGGGGCTCGGCGACGACGTGATTCTGTTCGATCCGGGCGATCCGAACCGCGAGGTCGCGCGCATGACGTTTCCGCGGCAGGTCGGAGGCGAACACCTCAGCCTCGCGGATTACCTGCGCGAGCCCGGGAAAGGCGGCGCCACCGACGTCGTGGCGCTGCAGATCGTCACCATCGGAAGCAACGCGTCCGCACGCACGGCGGCGCTGCAGGCCGCAGGCGACTATAGCGAGTCGTATTTCCTGCACGGATTCTCCGTGCAGTCGGCCGAGGCGCTAGCAGAATACACACATCGCCGCATCCGGCACGAACTGGGTCTCGCCGAGGATCGCGGCAAGCGCTACTCGTGGGGCTACGGCGCGTGCCCCGACCTGCGCCAGCACGAGATCGCCTTCGCGCTGCTCGATGCCGAGGCGAGCATCGGCGTGACGCTGACCGAGGCGTTTCAAATCGTACCCGAACAATCCACCGCGGCCATCGTCATGCACCATCCGCGGGCAGCGTACTTCAACGCTGCGGCGACGCGCGAACTCGCAGCGTCCTAATGCAATATCATCTCGGATATACCGACGCGGAGAGCGCGCGGCTTATCCGGCAGGCGAATCGGCTGGCGCCGGTAACTGAACGTTTCTTTCGCGATGCCGGAATGGGAGCCGGCCAACGGGTGTTGGACGTCGGCTCCGGAGTCGGAGACGTCGCGATGCTCGCCGCCCGCATCGTGGGTCCGTCGGGTAAGGTCGTAGCGGTCGAGCGGGATGCGACGTCGACTACACGCGCGCAGGCTCGTGCGGCTGAAGCGGGCTTGGAAAACATCCAAATCGTTCAGGCCGATATCGACGAGTACGCGACAGGCGAATCGTTCGATGCCGCGGTCGGACGCTACGTTCTCCAGTTCCTTCCCGATCCCGTATCCACGCTGCGTTCCGTCGCGAGGCTCGTGCGACCCGGCGGCATCGTCGCCTTTCAGGAGGGATCGTGGACCCCATTCGTATCGCTTTCGGCGCGCCTGCCGCTCTGGCACGCGGCTATTTCATTGCTTCACGAGGCAGGCGTTCGCGGCGGCGTGAATTTGGAGATGGGCATCGAGCTGCACCGAGCGTTCCAAGCAGCCGGGCTGCCCGCGCCCCGCATGCGCCTCGAGATGGAGCTGGGATGCGACCCCGACTTCACGCGGTGGGCATCTGACTCCGTGCAAAGCGTCCGGCCGCAAATCGAACGGCTCGATCTCTCGTATGAATCGCTCGGCGACTTAGAAACGCTTGCGTGGCGTCTGCAAGACGAGATCGCCGGTGCCAATACGGTCGTGCCTTGGATCGGGCTCGTGGGAGCTTCGTGCCGGAAAACTAGCTGACGATGCCAGCGCTGCTGGCCGTCGCGTTCCTGCATCTGTGGACGCACGCCGAGCGCGGCTGGTTTCTGGCGATTCCGACGATCGCGCACGGCGCCGTCTACGAAGGAACGACGCGCGGGGACGTGCTCGCCCTCGACGAACGCGACGGACGTGTGCGCTGGCGCGCGTCGCTGGGCGCCAACCCCGATGAGACGTACGGCAACCCGCGCGGCGTCATCTCGTCAGTCGTCGTGAGCGGCGGCGTTGCTTACGCCGTGAGCGGGAGCTGCGAGGCCGCCGCATTCGACGCGGCGCGCGGCACGTTCATCTGGCGGCGGCGGGTCTGCTCGATCTCAAGGAACGACGACACGTTCGCTTCACCTGCGCTCGCAGATGGGCGCGTCCTGCTCGGCATCGACGTGATCGCAGACCGTCCGACCGATGTCGGACGCGAGATCGCGCTCGACGCGTCGACCGGCGTTCCGGTCTGGTCGTTGTGGCCGGTGCGCTATCGCGGCACCGGGGGCGGCATCTCCGGAACCGCCGCCGTCGATTCGGGTCGCGGCATCATCGTCATCGGAACCGGAAACCCGACCCCGATGAGCGCTCCGCCGCCGGGTCCCGATCCGTACACGGACTCCGTCATCGCAATCGACGCGCGCTCCGGCCGCTTGCGCTGGACGACGCAGCTGCTGGCGCACGACGCGAACGATTTCGACGTCTTCACCGCCCCGCGTCTCTTTACGATCAGCTATCACGGCCGTCGAATTCCCGCCGTCGGCGTCACGCTGAAAAACTCGCGGTACGTCATGTTGGACGAGCGCACCGGCACGATTCTGTGGCAGCGCCAGCTGGTGGCGGCGATGCACTGGTTGCAATCGATCGGAACGCCGGCCGCGAGCGGCAGCAGCATCGTCGTTCCGCTCTTTCACGGCCCGACCGAAGGCGAGCTCGTGGCACTGAACTCCGACGACGGCAGCGTGCTCTGGCGCACCGTAACCAACGGCATCTACGAGGAGCCGGTCATTTGGCGCGGCGTCGTGCTGGTTGCGGAAGCAAACGGCGCGGTCGCCGCCTTCGACCTGCGCGACGGACGCAGCCTCGGGCGCCTCCTTCTCCCGTCCAAGCTCTACGGCCGGGGCCTCGCGCTCGACCGGGATACGCTTTTCGTGGCAGGCCGCGGGCGCCTGTGGGCGTACCGTTTGAAGCGATGACGGAGCGGGCGGTCCTGTATATCGGGCTCATCGTCGTGGCGATCGTGATGATCGTTGCTTTGATCCGCGCCCTGCCGCGGCAGCGCGTCGCGCTCCCCGCGCCTCTCTCGGCCGCGATCTCGATTGCGATCGGGTTCGTTACGAACTTCTTCGATACGCTCGGCATCGGCTCGTTCGCCACGACGACGTCGCTCTACAAGTTCTTGCGCTTCGTTCCGGACGAGCGCATACCGGGAACGCTGAACGTCGGACACACGCTTCCGACGATCGTCGAGGCCGCGATCTTCATCGTGATCGTTGCGGTCGAGCCGCCCACGCTGCTGCTGCTGATCTTGGCTTCGATCGTCGGCGCGTGGCTGGGCGCCGGTTTCGTCGCCCGCCTGCCTCGGCGCTACGTCCAGATCGGGATGGGGACGGCGCTCGTCGCCGCGGCGGTATTGTTCGTCCTCGGCAACCTGCGGGGAAGCCATTTCGGGCTAAGCGGCACGGCGCTCGGCCTCGAAGGTGCGCGGCTCGGGATCGGAATCTTCATAAGCTTCTGCCTCGGTGCGCTGATGACGATCGGCATCGGCCTGTACGCGCCGTGTATGATCATGGTGAGTCTGCTCGGCATGAACCCGATCGCGGCGTTTCCGATCATGATGGGATCCTGCGCGTTCCTCATGCCCGTAGCGAGCCTGCGATTCATCAAGTTCAACGCGTTTTCGATGCGCGCCGCGCTCGGGCTGACGCTCGGAGGAGTGCCCGGCGTCCTGATCGCCGCTTACCTCGTGAAATCGCTGCCGCTCGTGTGGGTGCGATGGCTCGTGGTGATCGTCGTGCTCTACGCGGCGATCACGATGCTGCGGTCGGCCGCGCACGAGGCGACGCAGGCGGCGGCGACTCAGGAACCGGCGGCGGAATCCCTGGGCTGAGCTTCCCTAAACGGCGACTTCCAGAGCGTTGTAGACGAAGCGGCCGCCGACCATCGTTCCGATGACCTGGTAGTCGCGGTCCCAGAAGGAGAGATCGGCGCGCGCTCCGCGCGTGACGCGGCCCAAATCAGCCTCGTGTCGGATGAGTCGGGCCGGGGCGTAGGTTGCCGCGACGATTGCCTGCGCGAACGGAATCTGCGCGTACGACATGTAGTTGCGCAGCGCGTCGTCCATGCGCAGCGCGCTGCCCGCAATCGTCCCGTCGGCCGAACGCATCACTCCGCCCTCGATGTGATAGCCGGGATCCGAGGCGGGCATGTGGTCCGTCACGAGTACGACGCGGTCGCCGAGCGTGCGATGGAGGATGTCGATCATGACGGGAGACACGTGGAAGCCGTCGCAGATGACCTGCACCAGCGTGCGCCGGTCCTGAATGAAGGCGGCCAAGATCGAGGGATCGCGATGGTCGAGCGGCGGCATCCCGTTGAAGGCGTGCGTCAGCGAGCGGAAGCCAAGGCCGATCGCGAGCATCCCTTCACGATAGCGCGCCGCGGTGTGGCCGGCCGAGCAGACGACGCCGTTTTCCACGAAGACGCGCAGCGCCTCGCTCGCGCCCTCGACCTCGGGTGCCATCGTGACGAGAAGGCAGGCGCCTTTGCACGAATCCACCATGTCCTGGGCGCGCGCCGCGTTCGCATCAAGCAGCCACGCGTGATTGTGAATTCGGCGAAACTTCGGATTGAGAAACGGCCCCTCGAAGTGTACGCCCAGACAGCGCGCGCCTCGTGGTGTGTCCTCCTCTAGCTGATTGGCCGCCTCGATGATCTCCGACGATGCGTGCAGCATCGACTCCCACGGCGCCGTCATTACCCCGGCCACGAAGCCGGTCGCCCCCATTCGAGCGTACTCGACACCCGCGACGCCGACGGCGTTGCCCTGATCCCGGTTGAACAGATATTCGCTCGCACCGTTGGTGTGCAGATCGATCAGACCCGGAGCGACGCTCGTACCGGGCGGCAGCGCGCAGTCCGCGGGGCCGTCGGCGGCGAGCACTCCCGCGATGCGCCCGTCTTCTATTGCCAACCGTCCGAACGTCGACGTTCCATCGCCGATGGCGATGAATGCAGGTCCCAGAATCAGTCCGGACATCGTTAAATGGATATTCGGCGGATCAGGGCGAGAGCCTCGTCGCGATGCTGCTCCATCAACGCTCGCGTGTCGCCTTCGACGTTCAGCCGCAGCAGCGGTTCGGTATTGGATGCCCGCACGTTCATCCACCAGTTCGGATACGAGATCGTCAGGCCGTCGAGACGATCGACATCGGCATCGGCGTAACGCTCCTCGATCGCGCGCAGCTTCTCCGAAACGTCGGCGACTTGGCCATTAATCTCTCCCGAGCGGAAACGCGTGTCGATCGGTGCGATCACCTCGCTCACCGGCTTAGTTGCCGCACTGAACAGCTCGAGACATGCCAGGAACGCGATCATGCCTGAATCGGCGTACCAGTTGTCGCGAAAGTAAAAGTGTCCGCTGTGCTCGCCCCCGAAGACGACGTCCTCTTCACGCATCAGCGACTTGATGATGGAGTGGCCGACTTTTGAGCGCACGGGCACGCCCCCGGCCTTCGCGATGAGCTCGGGCACGCTCCGGCTGCAGATGAGGTTATAGAGAATCTTTGCCCCGGGATACTTCTCGAGCATGTTCAGCGCGACCAGGGCCGTCACGGTGCTGCCGTCGACGATCGCCGCCTTCTCGTCGACGACGAACATGCGGTCGGCGTCGCCGTCGAAGGCCACGCCGAGATCGCACCCCTCCTTGCGCACTGCAGCCTGCAGATCGATCATGTTTTCGGGTTCGATCGGGCTCGCGGGATGATTCGGAAAGCTCCCGTCGAGCTCGAAGTAGAGCGGCACGATCTCGCAGGGAAGAAATTTAAAGACGTGCGGGACGGTCTCTCCCGCCATCCCGTTGCCGGCGTCCACGGCGATCCGCAAAGGCTTGATCTTCGAGCGATCGACGAAAGAAAGGCAGTGTTCCGCGAAGTCGTCCAAGACGTCGCGTTGCGAGACGCTGCCGCGTCTCTCCGCCTTCGGCGGGAGCGCTCCCACGAGGATCTGCTCGCGAATCGTCGCTAGGCCAGTGTCCAGCGAGATCGCCCGCGCCTGCGAACGCGTGAATTTCATCCCGTTGTATTGGGCCGGATTGTGCGAGGCCGTGATCATCACGCCGCCGTCGAACGCGTACTTGCCCACGGCGAAGTAGAGCGCGTCGGTGGAGACCCTGTCGATGTCGACGACATCGGCTCCCGCGTCGCACGCGCCGCGTGCGAAAGCGTCGGCGAGGCTTCGGCCGGAGGCCCGCATGTCGCGTCCGACGACGACGCGCGTGCGCTGCGAGCCAACCAGCGGCACGAAGCAGCGGCCGATCGCATAGGCCGCGTCTTCGTTGAGCTCGGACGGATAAACGCCGCGAACGTCGTAGGACTTGAATATCGTGGGCTCGAGTAGGCTCTGCACAGCTTGCCGTTCTTCGACTGGACCTGTGTGACGCCTTTATGAAAAACGCGCCGCTCGCACGCGTCACAGGGACGCTGGTGCTGACGGTGTTCCTCGTGTTGATTCTCGTCTTCGCGGTGCAGGGTAGTTTCGAGATGCGAGGTCAAATCGCGAACACGTTTGCGCGGCAGTCGCAGATCCAGCAGGCGCAGATCGACTTGGAGGAGTTGCTGCGTTTGCAGATAGACGAAGAGAACTCGCTGCGCGGATATTCTCTGACTCGCGACCCATTCTACGTGAGTCAGTACCACCAAGCTGCCTCCGGATATGATGCCAAGGTGGGCGCGATCCGGCAGACGCTCCACGAGCAGCGCCTTACTGCGGCGGAGGAACTGCTTGGCACGTACGACCACCTTCAATCCGAATGGCGCACGGAGGTCGCAACGCCGCTGTTGCGACGTCCCGGTGAGCGTCTCGACGAGCTCGATAAACGCAACAAGCTCTTCTCCGATTACGAAACCGGAACCGTCGCGGCGATAAGGCAGGCGCTGGCGAATACCGATGCCGCGCTCGTGCATAGCACGCAGGAACAGCTCGACCGGTCATCGTGGGTGCGCGCCTTTTGGGTGAGCGTATTCGGACTGCTCGCCATTCTTTTCAACACGTACCGCACGCGTCTCAATCGTCAGCTCGAGGAGGAGCGCTCCGTCAGCAAGATCTTGCAGCGCGCGTTCCGGAGCGAGTCGGTGCCGTTGCCGCATTGCGAGGTCGGGAGCGCCTACCTTTCCGCGACGAGTCACATGGCGGTCGGCGGCGACATCTTCGACGTGTACCGTCTGTCTGACAATCGGGCGCTCGTGCTGATTGCCGACATCAGCGGCAAGGGCGTGGACGCCGCGGTTCTGACTGCGTTCATCAAATTCATGATTCGCGCGATCGCCCTTCGGAAGAGCGATCCTTCGGCGATCTTGGCCGAGTTCAATGCGGCCCTTTCCAAAGCCGTCGGCAACCCGTACCTATTCGTATCGATGTTCGTCGGCATGCTCGACACGAGCACGTTTCATTTGGACTACGGCAGCGCCGGCCACGATTGTGCGTACGTTCGCAGCGGCGGGAACGTAACGCCGTTGGCCATCACCGGTCCGGTGCTCGGGGTGATGGACGAGCCGTTCGGAACCGAAACGATCGATCTTCGGCCCGGCGACGTGCTGGTTCTCACGACCGATGGACTGACCGAGGTGCGCGACCGGTCAGGTGCGCAGCTCACCGAGCGCGGCGCGATCGAATTGATCGAGCGCGCGAGTCCGCACGCGCAAGCGCTGGCGGACGAGCTCGCGGCGCAGGTGCGCGCTCGGGCCGGTAATCGGCTGCGTGACGACCTGGCCGTGCTTGTGATTCGCGTCGGCGACGCGGAGCCGCCCCGTGCGTAACGTCGGCCTCGCGCTGCTCGTGCTGCTCGCGATGACGTCCGCCCGCGCATCGACCGACTGCCGGATCCATCGCGGCGAGCACGTCGTGCTCTACAGCACGACGGACGATCCCTCGGTACTGATCTGGGATTCTCGCGATCGTTTGCGGGAATATCACGCGGCCTCGTTCGACGAGGCTCAGGCGATGCTGCCGCACGCGCTGTTGGTCTCGCCGGGCACGCGCGCGGTCGTCGTTTCGTGCGTGCCCAATTACGTGACGTCGCCGATCTTCCACACGCCGGACGACGCGCTCGGCGTCCTTATCTCCACGGGCCCGCAGCGCGGCGTCACGCGTTGGGTGCTGGGGTCCGACGTGCGTCTGCTGACGCACTGACGCGCCCACGGGCAAATACGCGAAGCCGTCCATCGGGCAGCGCGACGTATTCCATGGCGATGCCGTAGGCGCGCTCCAGGAGCGACCCGGTGAGGAGCTCCTCAGGTGGCGCGAGGGCGAGGAGATTTCGGTCGCCCAAGAGCGCAATGCGGTCGGCGTACGCGGCCGCCTCGTTGACGTCGTGTAGGGCGCATACGACGCTCTTGCCTGCGTGCGCCAGTCCCCGGAGCAGCGCGAGGATTTCGTGGGCGACGCGCACGTCGAGGTGGCTCGTCGGCTCGTCGAGGAGCACGATCGGCGTCTCCTGCGCGAGGCCAAGTGCGATCCAAACGCGTTGGCGCTCTCCTGCGCTCAGCGTCGAGAAGAGACGCTCGGCGAGCGCATCGACCCGCACCGCGGACATCGCGCGCTCGACCGCCGCCGCGTCGCTCCTGCGTTGCCGCCACTCCCACCAGCGATGGTATGGGGACCTGCCGATCGAGACGACGTCGCGCACGAAGAGAGCGTCGAGTAGGACCTCGTCGCCGGTGACGAGCGCGACGAGCTTGGCCCGCTCGAGCGGTCCGAGCCGCGTGCTCGCCTCCCCGTTCAACTGAATCGTGCCGCCGGCGACGGGATGGAGCCCGGCGATTGCGCGGAGCAGGGTCGTCTTGCCTACTCCGTTGGCGCCGAGCACGGCGACGAACTCGCCGGTCTCGACGCGCGCGTCGATGTGCTCGAGCAGTCGACGACCATCGATGCGCAGCTCGACGCCTTGCAGCTCGATCAACGGCGGACGCCGGAGCCCGACGCGACGGCGGGGTGCAGGTACAGATACAAGAACACGGGCACGCCGATGAACGCGAGCAAGACACCGATCGGAAGTTCGGCCGGAGCGACGATGCGCCGGCAAACGGCGTCGGCCACGATGCAGAGCGTCGCCCCGATCGCCGAGCACGCCGGCAACAGAACGCGGGAATCGGATCCTACCAGGCGTCGCGCGAGGTGCGGCACGATCAAGCCGATGAAGCCAACGAGTCCCGCGAGCACGACGCTGCTCGCCGCCAGCAGAGACGACGCCGCGAGGATGACCCACTGCGCACGATCGACGTTGACGCCCACCGAGCGAGCGCGCAGCTCTCCGATCCGCAGCGCGTTGAGCGGAGTTACCGACCAGAGCGCGAGCACGGCGCCGGCCGCGACGTACGGCGCGACGGTCTCGAGCTCGCGCCAGCCGCGACCCGCCATCGATCCGGCCAGCCACGCCACGATCGTGCTCGCGTAGTCGCCGGACTGCGCGCGGACGATCGCGAGGGTCACGATCGCAGCGAACAGCGTCGACACCGAGACGCCGGCGAGAATCAGCCGGTTGCCGTCGATGCCGCCGCCACGGCGCGCCAGCGCCGCGACCAGCAGCGCCGCCCCGAGCCCCGCGACGAAGCCGATCGCGGGCGTGGCTACGGGCGTCGCCCCGGCAAGTATCGCGATCGCGATCGCGGCGGCCGCGCCCGCACTGACGCCCGTGAGATACGGATCGACCAGCGGGTTTCGCAGCATTCCCTGCAGCATCGCGCCGCAAAGCGCGAGCGATGCGCCCACCGTCGCCGCGATGCACACGCGGGGAAGCCGGAGCTGCCACACGATCGCGCCAACGACCTCGGAGCCATGCGGATGCGCGAGCGCCCAAGCGATCTGCGAGGCCGGAAGCGGAGTACCGCCGATGAGGAGTCCGGCGGCCGCCGCCCCCGCGAGAATCGCAACTAGCGCCGCGCCCTTCACGTTACGTACCGCTTATTTACTGCGCAGCTCAACCTGGACCGATCGGCCCGGCATCGGATAACCGGCGTAGAGCGCGTAGCGGTCGTTGCCGAGGTTGTAACCGCGCACCGCCAGTATCAGCGCCGGCGTCAAACGGTAGCCGACGTATCCCTCGATCTTCGTGAAAGTAGCGGGCTGATAAACGGCGTACGCCGGCGAGAGAAACGGATCGGGAGACTCCTGCGGCCCCTGGGTGAGCGCCGCGATCGAGAATCCGTCGAATCGGCGATCGGCCGGCGCCTCGTATTGCAGCGCGAGCGTGACGGCGAAGACGGGACCGCGTCCCGGCAGTCGCGAGTCCGCGATCAGGTCTTGCGCGCGATACAAATTAACCACGCCGAGGTTGGCGACGCATCCGTAGAACGTGCGTGCCTTCGCGATCAAACTCAATCCTTGGATCGAGGCTCGTCCGACGTTCTCGGGCACGTAGAGCGGCGGCGGCGACACGATGAGGTTCGTTCCGCTCGTCGTGAACCACCCAAGCTCGAGATCGCCCCACGGCGCGGCCTCCGCGAACGTCGCGTCGCCGACGCGGGTGCGCTCGGGCTGCAAATTCGGGTTGGAAAACCCGGGATAGTACAGCTCCTCTGCCGTCGGTGCGCGAAAGGCGGTTGCGGCGTTGAGCCGCAACGTGAGGGCCGGGAATAGGTGCAAGATGCCGCCGAGCGACGGCGAGTACGCTCCGCCGACGCCGCCGTCCCGCTCGCCGCGAAGGCCGGCGTAGATCTCGTTGCCGTTGCGCGCGAACCATTGCGACTGTACGTATGCCGCGGTCTGCGCGTACGCGTCGGAGATCGGAGCGTTGTCGGCGGCCAGCGGCGATCCGCCGCCGGTGCCCGGATCCACGCGGGCGGTGCCGCGCATCAGGTCGACGCCGTAAACGAGACGCGATTGCTCGTCGCCGACGACGTCGCGCAGGCTAGCCATGGCGCGCTGATCGTAAAGCACTTGCGCGTACGGCGGGTTCGACGTCATTTTAGGTCCCGGCGTCGGATAGGAAGAGTTTGGGCAGTTCGAATCGACGGGAGTGTCGCACGTGTAGGAGAGGTCTTCCGACGAGGCTCCGAGTTCGAGCGACGCCGTCGAACGCGCACCCTTGTACGCAGCGATGAAGCGCACGTTTCGGTCGACGTTGTTGGTTTCGCTCGTCGGCGAAAAAAGGCCGAGCTCGCCCGGATTTCCTGCTTGAGCGTCGTCGAGGCTGCCCGTAAACGTGAGATCCAGCGCGCCGACCGCGTGAGTGTAGCGCGCCTTTATCGCGGTGAGGCCGGCCTGAGCGTTCTGCCGGTTCGGTGCGTTTACGACCGAATAGTCGTTGGTGGCATAGGTGCGCGAAAAGGAAAGAAAGGGAGTCGTAACCGCATAGGTCTGCTGGTTGAACGATCCCGTCGAGGCGACGGCCGTGCTGCGCGGTGGCTGCCCGGCGGTAATGATATTGATGACGCCGCCCATTGAACCAGAGCCATACAGCGTCGAGCCACCGCCCTCGACGACCTCGATGCGGTCGACGCCGCTGGTCGAAACGTCTTCGAGGTTGACGTCGTCGATCTGCGCGCCCGCGACCGGCAAACCGTCCATCAAGACGAGGACCTGTTGCGACGAACTACCGCGGATGCCGACCGAGACGGCCGAGCCGAAGGCGCCGTAGGGGACGACATTGACGCCGGGAACGTGCGCGAGCGCGTCGGCGATGGTGACGTCGCCGTCGCGGGCCATCTGCGTGGACGTGACGACGTACGTCGTTCGAGCGGCTCGCGCGGCGGATTCGGCGCCGCGGTCGCTGGTCACCACGTGCGCAATTTCGGGGACGGCCGTCGGCGACGCCGACGGAGCAGGGGATGCCGCGATTATCGCGGCGATTATCGGGACCATTGCAATCCTTTCCTTAGCGCGAGGCGGATTATGCTGAAAATCGTTTGCGATGGTATCCTGACTCGCGGCTCATCGCCGGTGCCCGCGCCTTCCCATCCGCATTTCTGCCGACAGTGGCCCAACGGGCGGCTCCCCGCATACAGTGGCGCGACCGTGCCGGCCTCACACCGGCTTCCCGCGCAAACGTAAGGTTGGCTTGCCGGAAAGGCGCGCCGCTTCCTTCAGAGGTCGGCCAGAGGTCGGCGCCCGTGCGGCTGCGTACTCGTTACGCTCTTCATGCGCCCCTGGATCGCGATCGTCTCGTCGACCCTGCTGCTCTGCGCCTGCGCCGCTCACGGTGCCGACGACGGGAACGCGCGCCCATCGCGCACGGCGGGCCGCGTCGTCGCGCTGATGCCGTCGTTTGCCGACGACCTCTACGCGATCGGCGCGGGCGATCAGCTCGTCGCCGTTTCCGCGTACACCGACACGCCGCGAGCCAAGACTCTGCCGCGCGTGGCCGACGCGAGCAGCGTCGACGCCGAGGCAATCGTCGCCCTGCGGCCGAGCGTCGTCATCGGAATACCGGCGCAAGCCCGATTCGTCGAGCCGCTGCGGCGCGCGCACATCGCCGTCGTTCTGCTCGCCGACGATTCGTACGGCCAGATTTTTACGAACCTTCGCGTTGCGGGCGACCTTACCGGACGCCGAAAGGAAGCCGAAGCCGTGGTCGCGCGCCTGAAGCGCGAGACGGCGTCGCTCGAACGGCGCACGCGTGGCTTCGCACGCCGCCCGAAGGTCTTCGTCGTGCTGGGGAGCGGTCCGATCTGGACGGCAGGCGCCGGATCGTACATCACCAGACTGATCGCGCTCGCGGGCGGAAGCAACGCCGCCCGCGACCTTCACGCCGCGTACGGCGAGTACAGCGCCGAGGCGCTGCTGCGCGACCAGCCCGACCTTCTCGTCACGGATCCGGCGACGCACGTCGAGGCGCTCGCGGATCGAGAGCCGTGGCGCAGCCTGCGGGCAGTGCGGCTGCATCGCGTCTACCCGATCGATCCGGACGTCCTCGAGCGGCCGGGACCGAACTATAACGAGGGCGTTCGCCGCCTCCTCGAACGCATTGCTCCGCTCGCGCAGACATGACGCAGCGCGCGATTCTCGTCGCCGTCGACAGCCGCGCCGAGCACCGAGCGATCGATCCGGAGCTCGACGAATTCGAGGCCCTGGCTCGCGCCGCGGGTGCGCGGATCATCGATCGCATCGTGCAGCGGCGCGATAGGATCGATCCGGCGACGCTCGTCGGCAGCGGCAAGGCTCGTGAGATCGCGGACCGCGCACACGAGGTTGGCGCCGACTTGATGCTCGTTCTCAATGATTTGCGTCCGCGCCAGCGCAACAATCTGGAAAAGATCGTTCCGTTGGCGATCGTCGATCGCACGATGGTGATACTCGACGTCTTTGCGCGACACGCGCGCAGCCGAGAGGGCAAGCTTCAGGTGGAGCTCGCGCAGCTTCGTTACCGTCAATCGAACCTCATCGGCGTGGGCGCCGACCTCTCGCGGCTGGGCGGCGGCATCGGCACGCGCGGACCGGGCGAAACGAAACTCGAGATCGACCGGCGCCGGATCGCGGCGCGCATCGCGGTCTTGCGCCGGCTGCTCGCCGGCGTTGCGCGCCAGCGCGCCGTGCGGCGCTCCTCGCCGCGCGGCGAGCCGCTCGTGGCGCTCGTCGGCTACACGAACGTCGGCAAGTCATCGCTGCTCAATGCGCTGGCGCACAGCAACGCACACGTCGCCGATCAACCCTTCGCGACGCTCGATCCGACGATCCGGCGGGCCTATCTCGCGCCGGGCGAGTACGTGCGTCTCGCTGATACGGTTGGCTTCATCACCGACCTTCCGGAAGACCTCATCAATGCGTTTCGGGCGACGCTCGAAGAGCTGGAAGAAGCGGATCTCTTGGTACACGTGCTCGACGCCGGCAATCCGCAGTGGATGCGCCAGCGTCGTGCCGTGGAGGCCATACTGCGCGAACTCCGTCTCGACGGTACGCCACGTTTGACGGTGTTCAATAAATCCGATCGGCTCGCTCCCGGCGCAGGAGGCGAAGCGGGTGCGCTCTACGTCAGCGCGCGTACGGGCGCAGGTCTGCAGCAGCTGCGCGCAACGCTGGCGCAACGCCTCACCGCAGTCGGGACGTGATGCGTCGCGCCGCACTCGTCGCGCCGCTCCTCGCGCTCGCGCCGTTCGGCTGCGGCGGCCATCCGGACGACGCGTTCGTCGCGGCGGCGCGTCGGCTGCGCCCCGCCGTCGTCTTGCTGTCGATGAAATTGCCGCCGGAGCATAAGAAGGATCGCTACGACGATGGATACGCGACGGGGTTCGTGATCGCGTCCGGACGATGGGGAAGCGACGTGCTGACGGTGCAGCACGCGATTGACGGAGCGTGGGACCTGCGCATCACCGTTGCCAATCGTTGGTCGGCTCCGGTGCGCGTGGTCGCGTCGAACGCGGATCTCGACCTCGCGCTGCTGCGGACGCCGCGCCGCAATCTGCCGGCGATCGCGCTTCAAGTTTCCTCCGACCTGCAAGGCGACGTCGGCCGCGAGGTCGGGCTATTGGGCTATCCGGTTCCGGACGAGTTCGACGACGAGAATCTGGGCCTGGCGACCTCGCTCGGGACCGGGCGTCTCTCGTCCATTCGCAAGGATGCGCTCGAGGTGACGCTGCCGGTCGTGCCCGGCGAGAGCGGCGCCCCCGTTTTCGTCGCGGACACCGGCGACGTGATCGGCGTCGCGGAGTCGCGCTTCGACGACGAGCCCAGTATCGGCTTCGCGGTTCCCATCGGCGACGTCACGAAGTTTCTTCATCGTTCGGACGCCGGTCACGGATTTTGAATCCGCCGTGCGGCGCCACGGTGATCGCAGAGCGATCCCCGATCCACTGCAGCGGCGGGATCTCGAAGAAAGCCGCCATCGCGCCGAGCTGGGGTGCGTAAGACGAGCGCATGTTAGCGAAGCGCTGCCAGGCCTCGTCGCGGTCGTAGAGCTTGTAACCGGCGGCGACGAGCCGGTCGCACGCGTGCTCGAACTCTTCACGCTCGATTCCGGCAGACGCATCCGAGGCGTCGAGGCGGAAGTATCGCGACAGGTCGACCGTGGCATGCCGGCCGACGTTGTAGAAGATGCGCGCCTGTCCGTCGCGGACGCCGTCGACCGTCGTCATGAGCACCGTCGCCGCGTCCAACAGCGTGCCGAGGGTCCCGATCCACGACTGGTCGTCGTGGCTCGAACGAAAGTACGCAAGCATCGGATATGCCAGGTGGCTCTCCATAACCCCGGCGGCCCAGCGTTGAGCGTCGAGCATGAGCTGCGGTAGGTCTTCGTGGGTTAGCGAGTAGCCTGCGATCGCCAAGAGGTTGACGCCGCTTGGAGGCGTGCCGGCGCGCGCGCCAACCGTCACCACGAACGTTTCGCGCTGCTGAAACGACCCAAAGGTCGCGAACAAAAACGCGGTCATGATCGAGAGGAACGACAGGCCGGCGAGGCCTGCGAGAAGCGAAACGAGCCGGGGGAGTCCGGATCGGCCGACGACATCTCCGAAGCCGATCGTGAGCAGCGACGTTCCGGCAAAGTACAGCATCGTACCGAACGTCTCATGCGCCGGCACGATTCCGGAGCGCAGGCCCCAAAGCACCAGGCCGAAGCCGAGGATCAGCGACGCGACCCACATCGCCAGCATCGAGACAAGCATCAGCGGCGCGTAGATCGCCAGGAAGTCTTCTCGCCGGCGCCCGTCGGCGGCGAAAAAGCGCCACGCGAGTCGGGGCCAGAGGTGCCACATTGCGCGCCAGAAGTAGAAGCTCATCCGAAAGCGCCTTCCGGTGGCTCGCGGCACGACCACGGTTTGAAAGGCGTCGTTGAGCGTGGCTAGCACGACGATGATGCCGATTGTGATCGCTAAAACGTTGAGCATGTGCGACTGAATGGCTTCGGCGGAACGGGGCGGCAAGCCGCCTAGAGTCGAACGAACTTTGCAGATGGCCGTTATCTTCATCACGGGTCCGGTGCGTTCGGGGAAGAGCGCGTTCGGCGTCAGACTTGCCGCGACCAGCGAACGCGAGGTGACCTACGTCGCGACGGCCGCCGGCGAGCCGGAGGACGTGGAGTGGCGCGCGCGGATGATGCGTCACGTGCGCGACCGGCCGGCATCCTGGCGGACAGTCGAGACCGCCGGCATGACGCACGACGCGCAGCTCGCGCTGTTCCGCGAGGCGTCGCCGGACGCGTGCCTTCTCGTTGACGCACTCGGTACGTGGCTGGCTGCGCGCATCGCGTCCAGAATCGACCTGCTGGAAATCGACTATTCGGTGCTCGCGTCGCAGTTCGACAAAGAGGCGGCGCAGTTTGTCGACGCGATGCTGGCTTCGCCGGCGTACGTCATCGTGGTCAGCGAACAGATCGGGTGGGACGTAGTTCCCGTCGCCGCGTCGGCGAGGCTCTTCCGAGACGCGATGGGTCGAATGGTGCAGCGTCTCGCGAAGCACGCGCAGCGCGTGTACCTAGTCGTCGCCGGATACGCGCTGGATCTGCGCGCCGCGGGCGAGCCAATCGACAACGACTAGATGGCGCAAGCGTCGCTCCTCGTCACTTTCCTGGCCTTGGTCGTGGTGCTCGCCGTGCTCGCGAAGCGGCTACGGATCCCGTATCCGATTTCGTTTACCATCGGCGGAATTGGGCTCGCGTTTACGCGGCATCTGCCGCGGCCGCACATCGAGCCGGACACGATCATGCTCCTCGTCGTGCCGCCGCTGCTCTACAGCGCGGCCTGGTCCACGGACTGGATCGCGCTCAAGCGCAACGCGCGGCCGATCGCGTTGCTCGCGGTCGGACTGGTCATCTTCACGATGTTGGTGGTCGCGGTCGTCGTACACGCCGTGCTGCCGGAGTTCACCTGGCCGTTGGCCTTCACGCTCGGAGCGATCGTTTCGCCGCCGGACGCGGTCGCGGCGGAGGCGATCTTCGAGCGGCTCGCCATTCCAAAGCGCGTCGCCGCGATCATCAGCGGCGAGTGCCTGATGAACGACGCGACGGCGCTGGTACTGTATCGTTTCGCCATCGCGGCGGCGGTGTCGGGAACGTTTTCGCTGGCACGCGCGAGCGTCGCCTTTGTCGTCGTGGCGGCGGGCGGAATCCTCGTCGGCATCGCGATAGCATTTCTGCTCGAGGGCGTCCTCCGCCAGATTGGACGGCTCGGTTTCGGCGACGCGATGATCGCGAGCGTCGTCTTCCTGCTGGCGCCGTTCGCGGCGTACTTGCCCGCCGAGGAGCTGCACGTGTCGGGCGTGCTTGCGGCGGTCAGCGCGGGCATTTTGCTCAGCCGCCGTTCCACCAGCTTCATCGATCCGGAGACGCGCGTGTTGGGCTCGTCGGTGTGGCGCCTGCTGACCTTCGTGCTCAACGCGTTTGCCTTTCTCTTGATCGGCCTGGAGCTGCCGGCGATTCTCGCCGCGCTCGAGCCGCACGTTCGCGACTACGCGCTGTACGGGCTGCTCGTGAGCGCGACCGTGATCCTCGTGCGCATCGCATGGGTCTTTCCCGCGACCTTTCTGCCGCGGCTCTTCGACCGGCGGCCCCACGCTCACGATCTGACCCCCGCATGGCAGCCCGTCGCCGTGTTGGCGTGGGCCGGCATGCGCGGCATTGTGTCTCTCGCGATCGCATTAGCGCTGCCGTACACGCTCGGGGACGAGCCGTTCGCGGAGCGTAGCGTGATGATCTTCTTCACGGTTTGCGTCGTCTTCGTCACCCTCGTCTTGCAGGGGCTCACGCTTGGACCGCTGATCGAGTGGCTCGGCGTCACGGAAACCAGCCGTAGTCATCGGCGCGAAACGGGGCTGCGCATCCGCGCGCTGGAGGCCGGGATCGTGCGGCTGCAGGACGGCCGAGCTCAACATCACAGCGCGCTGGAGCGTGAGATTGCCGAACATGTCCTCGAAGAGTACCGCCAGCGCATCGACGTGCTTCGCGGAAAGTCTGATGAGGACGGCGCGATGGAAGAGCGGGAAAGTCGCGTCGATCGGAAGATCCAGCGAGAGGCGCTCGCCGCGGAGCGCGAGGCGATAGTGGCGATGCGAAGGGCGGGCGAGATTCCCGACGATATCTATCGCTCGATCGAGTACGACCTCGATCTGGCTGCCCTACGACTGACTTGAGTCGTTAGGTTGCCGTGGGACTCGGGGCCGCGGACGGCCCGGCCGATGTGCTGGGCGCCGCGGACGGCACCGGCGCGGTCGATGCGCTTGGCGCCGCAGACGCGGCGGGCGTTACGGACGCTCGAGGCGCCGGCGTCGCCGGTGGTGCGAGCGTCGGCTGTCCCTGCGGTGCCGTCAAGGGAACCAGGCGTATGTATCCGATCGACACGGTTTCGTCCTTATTGATGGTCGTGTCGGCCGTGGCCGTCGAGTAGCCCGCGGCGCGCGCGGTCACCGTCTGATCTCCGGCGACGGTTTTCAGCGTGAAGGCGCCGTTCACGTCGGCGCGGCCGGTGTAGAGCGAGCCGACCGAGACGAGCGCGTTTGGAATCGGCCGGTTGGTCATCGCGTCGAGCACGCGTCCGGTAACGCGCCCATAGTCTTGCACGCCTACGACATTTGGCGGAGGCGAGCAGCCGTCGCCCAGGGCGAAGAGCAGAAGCATTCCTAAAACGGCGTACCGCATGCCGGAATCTACGGTCTGGATGGCGCTACGTCCCCCCGGTCCAACAGGTATGACCAACGGTTTGTCACAACTTTTACCACGAGTCATGAATCCGTACGGTCCGGTCGCAATCTACCTCGTGGTGGCGGTGGCGGCGGCGCTGCTCTTCACCGTCCTGCCTGGTCTGCTGGCACGCGCCAAGCCGAACGCTCACAAGCGAGAGGCGTATGAGTGCGGCGTGGAGCCTACGTCTCCCGTGGTCGGGCGTTTTCCGATACGATTTTATTTGATCGCGATGCTCTTCGTCGTGTTCGACGTGGAGGCGGCGTCATTCTATCCGTGGGCGGTCCAAATGCATGCCCTGCGCCTCTTCGGTCTGCTCGAGATGCTCGTCTTCATCATCGTGCTGGCGATCGGTTATGCGTACGTGTGGAAGAAGGGCGGCTTCGTATGGCGGTAGGCCCCGGTCAGTTCATGCTGGCGCGCGTTGATGAGGTCGCTCGTTGGGCGCAGAGCTCCTCGGTCTGGCCGCTGACGATGGGTTTGGCGTGCTGCGCGATCGAGATGATGACCGTGACCTCGTCCGAATACGACATCGCCCGCCTCGGATCCGAGGTCTTTCGCAGCTCGCCGCGTCAGGCCGACCTCATGATCGTCTCGGGTCGCGTCTCGCAGAAGATGGGCGCGGTCGTGAAACGTCTGTACGAGCAGATGGCCGACCCGAAGTGGGTCATTTCGATGGGCGCGTGCGCGAGCTCGGGCGGCATCTTCGATAACTACGCCATCATTCAGGGGATCGACACGATCATTCCGGTCGACGTGTACGTTCCGGGTTGTCCGCCGACGCCCGACGGTCTGCTCTACGCCGTCAACCTCATTCAACAGCAGATACGCGAGGGCGGCCGCGGCGGAATCGTGGCCTCCGCCTGACTTGCCGAGCACACAGAATCCGCCGATCGCCGGCGCCGCGATCGACCCGCCGAGCCTTCGCCCGCCGATCGACGACGCGGCGATCGAGCGCGTCGAACCGTCGCAGCTGCGCGGGCGCCTAGAGGCGCTCAAGCGGGACGGATACGCCGTCCTGCTTGACGTCGGCGCGGTCGACTATCTGGGTCGCACGCCGCGCTTCGACCTTGTGTATCACCTGCTCAAGCTCGCGCCCGTCCGAGCCGGCGTCGGCGAGATAGCGACGCCCCCCCGGACGCGCGTGCTGTGCGGTGTCGAGGAGAACGAGCATCTGCCGTCGGTCATGGACCTGTGGAAGTCGGCCGACTGGGCCGAGCGCGAAGTGTACGACCTGTTCGGGATCGTCTTCGACGGGCATTCGGACCTTCGCCGAATCGAGATGCCGCATGACTGGGAGGGCTATCCCCTGCGCAAGGACTATCCGATGCGCGGACCGGCGCGCGAGCGCGCGCCGCGGCCGGCGTTTGCCAACAAGAGCAACGTCGTAGCGGGCACGCCGCCGTCGGGACGCACGCTGGAAGCGCTCCAAGAACAAGTGAAACGGGCGCGCGAGTCGTGAGGAGCTCTGCGCTGCCGCCGCCGGAGATCAGACGCGGTAACACGATGGTCCTGTCGATGGGGCCGCAGCACCCGTCGACGCACGGAGTGCTCCAGATCGTCCTCGAGATCGACAGCGAGAACGTCGTGAAGGCGGACCCGGAGATCGGGTATCTGCACACCGGCATCGAGAAGACCGCCGAGGGACTCTTCTGGACGCAGGCACAGACGGTCATCGAGCGCATGGATTACCTCGCGCCTTCGTCCAATGCGCTGTGCTACGCGCTGGGCGTCGAGAAGCTCCTCGGCCTCACCGATCGGATCCCGGCGCGCGCGCAGACGATTCGCATCCTGGACATGGAGCTGACTCGCATCGCCTCGCATTGCGTCTGGCTCGGGACGCATGGCATCGACCTCGGCGCGATCTCGGTGTTCTTTTACTGCTTCGATCTGCGCGAGAACATTTTGGATCTCCAAGAAGCCAACGGCGGGGCGCGCATGCACCCGAACTACATGCGGGTTGGCGGCTGCAACGGCGATCTTCCGCGCGGCTACCTCGCCAAGCTCGATGCGCTGATCGAAAAATTCCCGGGCCGCATGCGCGAGTTGCGTGGCCTGCTCCAGGTGAATCCGATCTTTCAAGACCGCACGATCGACGTCGGCATCCTGACTCCCGAGGAGGCGCTCCAGTGGAGCGTCACCGGCCCGAGCCTGCGCGCGAGCGGCATCGCGTACGACATTCGCAAGGCCTTTCCGTACACCGGCTACGACTCGTACGACTTCGACGTGCCGACGCGCACCGAGGGTGATGCCTACGCGCGCTTCCTGGTTCGGCTCGACGAGATGGAGCAATCCATGCGCATCGTTCAGCAGGCGCGCAAGCGACTCGACACGCCGGGCCCCGTGATGATCGACGATCCGAAGGTCGCGCTGCCCCCAAAAGAAACCATCGCCCTCTCGATGGAGGCGCTGATCCATCACTTCAAGCTGATCAGTGAGGGCTTCCGCGTGCCGCCGGGTGACGTCTATCAAGCCGTCGAGTCACCGCGCGGGGAGCTCGGCTACTACATCGTCAGCAGCGGCGAAAACCGCCCGTATCGCATCCGCACGCGCCCGCCCAGCTTCTACAATCTGCAGGCGCTCAAAGGCATCGCGACGGGCAATCTCATCGCCGACCTCGTCGTTATGATCGGCTCCCTCGACCCGGTCTTCGGAGAAGTCGATCGATGATCGGTTGGTCTTGCTTCGGCTTGCGACGTGACGCCTCGGAACCGCTCGTCGCTCCGCCATCCGGGCTCCGCTCCTGCTGCTCGGCCTCCTCGCTCCCGCCATCCGTGGCTCCGCTCGTCGGTCCGAGCTTCCTCGGCATC
Organism: Vulcanimicrobiota bacterium; assembly: GCA_963722595.1. GTDB lineage: Bacteria > Vulcanimicrobiota > Vulcanimicrobiia > Vulcanimicrobiales > Vulcanimicrobiaceae > Cybelea. The sequence goes on from CAVRNN010000005.1 coordinate 28,880, forward strand.
ACGTCGCGCGCGCCTCGCTCGACCAACCGCTCATCGATCACGGGAGAATGTCTTGCATCTCTCATAGCGAGAGCGACGCCGCAAAACCCACATATCCATTGCCTGAATTCAACGCCGCAAAGGGGCGGGTGGCTGGACGTAGCGCGGCGGCGGCGTGTGAATCGGCCGCGGAGCCACGGATGGCGGAGCGACGAGCGTTTCCGAGGCGTCACGTCGCGCGCCGAAGCCGAAGGTATCGAGAGATGACCGAGGATTTTGCGGCGTTGCTCGAGCGGCTTCGGCCCGAATTCGATGCGTTAATCGCGCAGTACGAGTACAAGCGCTCTGCGCTGCTTCCGATGATGCACGTCTTTCAGAAGCATCAGGGGTACGTGAGCGTCGACGCGATGAATGCGGCGGCCGAAATGCTGGAAATTACACCCGCGGAGGTGGAGGGGGTCATTTCGTTTTACACGCTGCTCTATCGCCGACCGGTCGGCAAGTACATGTTGCAGGTGTGTCGCGGGCTCGCGTGCTCGATCAACGGCGCGGAGGACGTCATGGCGTATTTCCGCGAGAGGCTCGGCGTCGGCCACCTGCAGACGACGCCCGACGGCGTTTTCTCGTACGAAGAGGTGGAGTGTCTGGCAGCGTGCGACCGCGCGACGTGCATGGAGGTCAACCTCGAGTTCGTCTACGACCTGACGCCGCAGAAGGTCGACGAGATGCTCGCAGCAATGCGCGCCGGTACGTTTACCGTCGAGCCGATGGCGCAGACGCAAAAGCCCGGGCCGACCTGGGCGATCGCGGCTGACGCGGAGATCGCCAGGGGACAGAAGTCTTCGGGAGCAGTGGCCGTCGAGAGTCCGAACAACCCCGGCGGCCTCGGAGACGCGAGCGGAACGATCATGCTCGACCATCTGATCACGGGCGACGTGTACCTGTTTGGGCGCACGACCGAGCGCGCGGTCGTGGATTCGCGCGCGGTCGTCGAGACGATCGACGAACGGACGGATCGTGCCGGTCACTAAGATTTTGACGGCGGGCATCGGCGAGGCCGATCTGCGCGACATCGGCGTCTATCGGGAGCGCGGCGGCTACAAACAGTGGGAGCGCGCGGTGCGCGAGCTGCGGCCGAGCGACGTGCTCGATCTCGCCGAGAAGTCCAGCCTGCGCGGTCGCGGCGGCGCCGCCTTTCCGACCGGGAAGAAGTGGTCGTTTCTCCCGGCTGACAAGTACCCACGGTACCTGATCTGCAACTGCGATGAGGCCGAACCCGGCACGTTCAAGGACCACATGCTCCTCGAGGAGGCGCCGCACTTGGTGCTTGAGGGCATGATGCTCGGCGCCTACGGCATCGCGTGCCATCATGCGTACATTTATATCCGGGGCGAATTCAAGCGCGGCTACGAGATCTTCTGCGCGGCACTCGACGAAGCGAGGCGCGCCGGGCTGTTTGGGCATAAGATCTTCGGCAGGGACTACGACCTCGAGATTACGGTACAGCGCGGCGCTGGCGCATACATCTGCGGCGAGGAGACCGGTCTGATCAACTCGCTCGAGGGCAAGCGCGGAGAGCCGCGTCTCAAGCCGCCGTTTCCGGCGGTCGAGGGACTCTACGGCATGCCGACGGTCGTCAACAACGTCGAGACGCTCGCGTATCTCGTGCCGATCATGGAGCACGGCGCAGAGTGGTTTGCTTGCGTCGGGACGGAGCGCAGCAAGGGCTATAAGATCGTTTCGGTCTCCGGCCACGTGCGCAACCCCGGCAACTACGAGGTCGCGCTGGGCACGACCGTGCGCGAGATCATGGAACTCGCCGGAGGCCTGCGTCCGGGGCGCACGTTCATGGCAGTGCAGCCGGGCGGCGGTTCGTCCGCGTGCATCTTCGAGGAGCACTTGGACTGGCCGTACGACTACGAGAGCATGACCAAAGCGGGCTCGATGCTCGGCTCCGGCGCGTTCGTCGTCTTCGACGACACGACCGACTTCGTCAACGCTGCCTACAACCTCGTACGCTTCTTCGCGCACGAATCGTGTGGGCAGTGCACGCCGTGCCGCGAGGGCGGCAGCTGGATGGAACGCGTCCTCGAGCGGCTCGTCCACCAACGCGGCATTCCAGGCGATTACGAGATGCTGCTGCGCGTCTCACGCTCGATCACCGGTTTGAACCTCTGCGCGCTGGGCGACTCGATCGAACCCTTCTTGAAGTCGGTGATGCTGCGCTTTCCCGACGCGTTCAAGTCACGGATCGTCGAAGCGGCGGCGCGATGATCAACCTCACGATCGACGGCGTACCCGTGACGGTCCCGAAGGGGACCCTGCTCGTCGAGGCCGCCAAGACCGTTAACCAAGAGATTCCGATCTACTGTTACCACACGAAGCTGGGGCCGGCCGGGCTCTGTCGCATCTGCATGGTCGAGATCGAGGGGATGCCCAAGCTGCAGATCGCGTGCAACACTCAGGTCGCGGACGGCATGGTCGTGCGCACGATCGGGGAGCGCGTCGAGGAGGCTCGCGCCGTCGTGCTGGAGTTGTTCCTCGTCAACCATCCGCTGGACTGTCCGATCTGCGACAAGGGCGGCGAATGCGACCTGCAGGACTACGCAATGGCCTATGCGCGCGGGACCTCCGACGTCGCGGATCCCAAGCTCTCCAAGCCCAAGGCGGTAGACCTCGGTCCGACGATCGTCCTCGACGAGGAGCGCTGCATCGTCTGTCAGCGCTGCGTGCGCTTCGACGACATCATCGCCGACGAACAGCAGCTGGTCGTCAAGGAGCGCGGGGCGCGCGACATCATTGCGACCGCGAGCGGACGGCCGTACCGGCATAACTTTACCGGGAACGTAACGGAGCTCTGTCCCGTCGGCGCGCTGACCTCGAGGACGTATCGCTTCAAGTCGCGACCCTGGGACCTCAATCGCACGAAGACGAGCTGCACGCAGTGTTCGGTCGGGTGTCAGCAGTTCGCCGACGTGCGTTACGGCAAGCTGCTGCGCACGATGTTGGTGGAAGAAGATCCGATCTCCGACGGCTGGCTCTGCGACCGCGGACGTTACAATGTCGGATTCTACGAATCGCCCGAACGGCTGACGCAGCCCCTCTACCGTAAGGAAGGCGCGTTCACGCAGATCGGCTGGGACGACGCGATCATCCTCTGGGGCGAGGCCATACGCCACGCGATCGCTTCGCGCGGTCCGGCGAGCGTCGGCGCGATCGGCGGCGGGAGGCTCACCAACGAAGAGGCGTTCGCGCTGCAATACGTGTTTCGCACGCTCGGCGTCGCCAATCTCGATTGGCGCGCCGGCCTGCAGCGTCAGGCGACGCCCGGCGCACGCGGCGCTCCGCTCGCGGCTATCGACGACGCCGAAGTTATCGTGGTCGCGGGAGAGTCGCCGGCGGAGCGCGCGCCGGTATTCTGGCTGCGCCTGCGCAAGGCCGCGCTGCGAAAGGGAGCGCGAATCATTCAGCCGCGCAGCGCCGATGATGCGCGCGAAGCCGTCAAGGACGCGACGCGCGTCGCGCTGATCTGGGACGGCGTCGATCCGACGGCGGGAGGCGGCTACGCTCGTGCGCTCGCGGCCGTGCCCGAGCTCTCAACCTATATTACCGGCGAGCAAAGCAACGCTCGCGGCGCCGAAGCGATGGGCATGCTGCCGCGCAGTGGGCCGGGTTATGGGCCGGTCGCCTGCGGACGCGACACGTACGCCATGCTCGACGCCGCCCGCTCCGGCGACATGGCGGTGGTCTCGATCCTCGGTGCAAATCCGGCGCGCAACGGCGCCGATCCGGCGGCCGTTACGCGCGCGCTCGGGAGCATCCCGTTCGTCGTTGTCAGCGAGCTCTTCATGACGAAGACCGCCGAGCTCGCGACGCTGGTGCTGCCCGCGAAAGGCGCCTTCGAAAAGTACGGGACGACGACGAATTTGGCGGGCGACCTGCTCCCTGTGAACGCTTCGCTGGAGGCGCCCGAGTTCGCGCTCTCCGACCTGGAGATGCTTGGCGCCGTCGCCGAGCAGCTCGGCGCGCCCCTTCCGTCGCACGGCGAGATCGAGAGCGCGGTGATCGCCAATGTTGCGAGAATGCCCGACGACTTCACGTTCGGCGACGAGCGCTTTGCTTCGACGAAGTTCAGCTCAGCTGACTGGCGTGAAAGCAAAATTCTCTCCGGCGGCGGCACTTGGTTGCACGATCCCTGGCTCGCCGGCGTGCGAGAGGAGGTATCGTAGATGCCGGCGTGGCTGATCGTCCTGATCAAGTCGGCGCTGCTGCTGTTCGTCGTGGTGACGTCGTTCGCATACGCGATGCTGGTCGAGCGCAAGATCCTTGGCTGGATGCAGCTCCGACCGGGACCGAATCGGGTGGGCCCGTGGGGACTCCTCCAACCGGCCGCCGACGCTGCCAAGCTGATGCTCAAGGAAGATCTGACGCCCGAGACCGCGGATCGGCTGCTCTATAAGCTCGCGCCGTTCATCTCGCTGCTGACCGCGTTTTCCGTCTACGCGGTGATTCCGTTCGGCTCGTCGTCGAGCGGCACGTGGGCGATCGGCAACGTCAACGCCGGCATCCTGTTGGTTCTCGCGATCACTTCGCTGGGCGTCTATGGGATCTGTTTGGGCGGGTGGGCCTCGGGCTCGAAGTATCCGCTGCTCGGCAGCGTGCGGTCGACGGCGCAGATGATCAGCTACGAGCTCGCGATGGCGCTGTCATTCATCGGCGTGCTGATCCTCGCCGGCACGACGTCGCTCGACGGCATCGTGCACGCGCAGATGCGCTGGTGGTTCGTCCTGCCGCAATTCGTCGGGTGCGTGATCTATATCATCACGGCCGTCGCGGAGACGAACCGCGCGCCGTTCGACCTCGTCGAGGCGGAAACGGAGCTGGTGGCGGGGTTCCACACGGAATATTCCGGCCTGCGCTTTGGCCTGTTTTTCATCGCGGAGTACGTCAACATGCTGACCGTCTCGTGCATCGCGACGCTGTTGTTCTTCGGCGGGTGGAACGCGGCGTTCGGCCTGACCGCCGTTCCCGGCGTGGTCTGGTTCGTGCTCAAGGTCGCGTGTTTCATGTTCTTCTACATGTGGCTGCGTGCGACGCTGCCGCGGCTGCGTTACGACCGGCTGATGGCCTTCGGCTGGAAGGTGCTGCTCCCGGTCGCGACGCTCAATCTCATCGTTACCGCCGTCGTCGTGGCATACACGGGATAGTCGGATCGCATGGCGTCGAAAAAGCATCTCTATAACGTCGGTGCGATCCTGCGGGGGCTGTCGATCACCTTCGGCTTCATGTTCCGCAAGCGTCCAACGATTCCGTATCCCTCCGTCAAGAAACAGCACGCGCCACGCTTTCACGGGCTTCATGAGCTGCGCCGTTACAGCGACGGCAAGGAGCGTTGTATCGGGTGCGAGCTCTGTTCGAGCGTCTGTCCGGCGAATGCGATCACCGTGATCGGCGCCGAGAACGCTCCCGACGATCGCCGCTCGCCCGGGGAGCGCTACGCGGCGCGCTACGAGATCGATGAGCTGCGCTGCATCTTCTGCGGCATGTGCGAAGAGGCGTGCCCTACCGACGCGATCGTGCTGACGCCGCGCTTCGAGATGGCGGATTACCGTCGCGGCTCGTTCGTCTACGCGAAAGACCGGCTGCTCGTGCCGCCGGCCGCCGGCGCCGGACCCGCGCCCGACGAGCGGCCGGGAGGAATTCCCGGCGACCTCGGACGCGTCGCCGAGATCAAGGCGACCACGGACGTCGAGCGGGGTTACGACGCGACGTGGCGCGGCGAGATCCTGAAGACGCAGCGCGAGGGCCTCACGCTGTTACGAGTGCCAAAAGAATGATGGCGGGGTTTTGGGTGCTGGCCGCGCTCCTGATCGCCAGCGCCGTCTGGACGATCTCCGCGAGCAAGCCCGTCTACAGTGTAGTCGCCCTGCTGCTCAACTTCGCGGCGTTGGCGGTTCTGTATCTCACGCTCTCGGCCGAGTTTCTCGCCGTGATTCAAATCATCGTCTACTCCGGCGCGATCCTGGTGCTCTTCGTCTTCGTCATCGCGCTGCTGAGCAGCGGCGTGGCGCCGTTCCTATCGGGCCCGGACCGCGTGCCGAAGATCTGGCTGCCCGGTGGGATCGCCGTCGCGGCTGCATTCGCATTCGTGGCGTACGCCGTCGCGCACGCGCCCCGCGCGTTTCCGCCGACTACCGGCGCCGTCGGCTCGGCCGGAGTCTTCGGCAGCATCGCCGACTTCGGCAAGGCCCTCTTTACGGTTCAGCTGCTGCCTTTCGAGGTCACCGCGCTGATCCTGATGGTCGCCGTCGTCGGCGTCATCACGCTCGGCGGCGAGCAGATGCGCGAAGGGACACCCCGCGACGAACGCAGGATCGAGCGCGAGATGCGCGAGGCGATCCTGCGCGAGGGCGAGGGATGATGGCGATCCCGATCGGCGACTACGTCGCGCTCGGCGCCGTCATGTTCTTCATCGGCGTCATCGGCGTCATCGTCCGGCGCAATCCCCTGATCATGCTCATGAGCATCGAGCTGATGTTCAACGCCGCCAACCTGTTGCTCATCGCGTTCGCGCGAGCGTGGCTTCAGAACGTCGGACAGATATTCGCGTTTCTCGTGATAACCGTCGCCGCCGCGGAAGCCGCGATCGGCCTCGCGATCATCGTGACGACATTCCGCCCCCAAGAATACGTGGATGTGGATGACGTGAGGACGCTCCACGGATGATGCACCACGTGCTCGGCGTGACCGGGTCGTATCCGTTGCTCGTCGCGTTGTGGCTGCTGCCGCTCGCCGGCGCGGTGATCTGCTGGGCATTCGGGCCGCAGCTACGCAGCCTCGCCGGATGGCTGGTTTCGGCGCTGGTCGGCGGGTCGTTCGTGCTGGCCGTGCTGTCGTGGGGAGCAGCGACGCAGAGCGCGGGCGCCGCGCTCGGTGCGCATCAGCCGCTCCTCTCGTGGATGGCGGGATTCGATTTCGGCCTGTTGCTCGATCCGCTGTCATTGCTGTGGACCTTCATCATCACCGGCGTCGGCTTTCTCATCGTGTTCTACTCGATCGGTTACATGGAGGGCGACGTCGCGTTCGCGCGCTTCTTCGCGTACATGAGCTTCTTCGTGTTCGCGATGCTCACGCTCGTCCTGTCGGACAATTTCGTCGGCCTGCTCGTCGGTTGGGGCCTCGTCGGCCTCGCGTCATACTTCCTGATCGGTTTCTGGTTCGAGCGCCCGAGCGCGGTCGCCGCCGCCCGCAAGGCCTTCGTCATGAACGTCGTCGGCGACGTCGGCATGATGTTCGCGATCTTCCTGATCGTTGCCAACGTGCATGCGATCGGATTCGGCGACGCGTTCGCCGCGGCCGGAACGTACGGGCCAAGCCTGCTGTTCGCGATCTGCCTCGCGCTCTTCATCGGCGCGGCCGCCAAGTCCGCGCAGGTCCCGCTTCATACCTGGTTGCCGGACGCCATGGAAGGGCCTACTCCGGTTTCCGCGCTGATCCACGCCGCGACGATGGTGACGGCCGGCGTCTATCTCGTGGCGCGCTGCGCGCCGCTTTGGCAGCATAGCGCCGGAGCGCAGATGCTGGTAGGAACAATCGGCGGCCTCACGGCGCTTCTGGGCGCCATCCTCGGTACGGCGCAGTGGGATATCAAACGCATCCTCGCATACTCCACGATGTCGCAGATCGGCTACATGATCATGGGCGTCGGAGTGGGCGCCTACGAGGGCGGCATCGCGCACTTCTTCACGCACGCGTTTTTCAAGGCGCAGCTTTTCCTCGGCTCCGGTCTCGTGATTCACGCGCTCGGTGCGGAACAGGACGTGCGCAAGATGGGCGGACTGTGGAAGCGGATGCCGTTCGCGTTCTGGGTGATGCTCACCGGCGTGCTCACGATCTGCGGCGCGCCCGGATTCAGCGGTTTCTTCTCCAAGGACGCGATCATCTACGGCGCGTTACAGCACGGCCACCCGTGGCTCTACGCCGTGGGGGTGGTGACGGCCGGGATCACCGCTTACTACATGTTCAGGATGCTCTTCATCGCGTTCTTGGGTGATTATCGCGGCGACGTCGACCCCGACGCGCACCACGCGCACACGCCGGCGTGGATTATGAACGCGCCCGTCGCCGTGCTGGTCGTTCCGAGCGTGGCAATCGGAGGCGCGCTCATGACGGGTGGCGAGAGTTCGCCGTGGGCGAAGTTCTTTGCGCCGCTCTTCGGCGCGCCGGCGGCGGTTGCGGGCGCGGGCGCCCCGATCTCGGAAACGGCGACGTCGGCGATCGTGTTCGTGTTGGTCGTGCTGGGCTTCGCCGCCGCGTGGATGCGTTACGCGACGCGCGGCGCGCAGGCGGACGCGCGGGAACGGCTGCACCGCGAAAGCGTGAGGATGCCCGCACTCCTCACACATCTGTTCTACTTTGACGAGGCGATCAACCTGATCTTCGTGCGCCCGGCGCAGCTGGCCGGTGCCGCAGCCGGACGGGTGCTCGACCCCCGCGTGCTCGACGGCGCCGTACGGGATCTCGTCTTCTGGGCGCGCTGGCTCGGCGCGCTCGTTCGGTCGTTCCAGACGGGGCTCGTGCGCACGTACGCGCTCATTCTCGTTTTCGGGGCGGCCTGCTTCATCGTCTACTATGCCGTCGCGGGAGCCGCGCGCTGATGCCGATCGTGCTCGCGACGATCTTGCTGCCGGTCGCGGCCGGGGCGCTCCTGTTCTTGCTCCCCCGAGACGACCACCGGCTCTCGCGAGCCATAGGGACGGCCGTTGCCGTTGCGACGTTCGCGATGCTCCTCGCCGCGCGCACCGGCGAATGGAGCTTCCGCTGGCTCTCGCGGCCGTTTCAGGCCGCGTTCCACTTCGGTGCGACACCCGTATCGTTCTGGATCGCGCTGCTGCTGGCCGTATGCACGGCGTGCGCGATCGCGGCCACTCGTACGACGCGCACGCGCGACTTCGTGGCGCTGCTGCTGATGCTCGAGGGAACGATGCTCGGGCTCTTCTTGGCGCGCGATCTGCTCGTCTTCGCGCTGTTCTGGGATCTGATGCTGATCCCGGTCTTCTTCGTGCTGATCGGCTGGGGCGAACACCCGGCGACGGCGTGGCGCTACTTCATCTATAACTTTGCCGGCGGTTTGACGCTGCTGCTCGCCACGGCCGCGTTCGGGGTGATCTACGGTTCGACCGACGTCATCGGGCGAGCGGGCGCGCATTTGGCAGGCGGCTGGGCGGAATGGATCTACGCGGGTTTCGCGTTCGCGTTCCTCGTGAAGACGCCGGTGTGGCCACTCCACACCTGGATGCCCCCGACGTACAGCGGGCTGCCGCCGCCGATGGCCGCGGTGGTCTCCGCGGTTCAGTCCAAGGCCGGGCTGTATGGATTCCTCGCCATCGCGCTCCCGCTGATGCGGGAATACGTCCATGCTTACGCGTTGCCGTTGATGATTCTCGGCGCGGTCTCACTGATCTACGGCGCCGTGGTCGCGCTGGTGCAGACCGATGCGAAGCGCATCGTCGCCTATTCGTCGCTGTCCCACCTCGGACTGATCGTGCTCGCCGTCGCGTCGGGCAATCAGATCGCGCTCGAAGGCGCGCTCGTCTATATCGTGGGGCACGGGTTGTTCTCGGCGGCGCTGTTCCTGCTGTTGGGTTACGTCGAAGAGCGCGAGGACACGCGCCTGCTCACGCGTCTCGGCGGCCTCGGCTGGAAGAACCCGCGGCTGGCCGGCGCGCTCTGCATCGCCGCGCTCGCGGCGCTCGGCCTTCCGGGTCTGGCGGGATTCGTCGGCGAGCTCGTCATTTTGATCGGCGTCTACCAAGCGGGTTACGTCTGGCCGGTGATCGTGGCGCTCGTCGCCATCGTGCTCGCGTCGGCATACCTGCTCCGCCTGTATCAGGACATCATGAACGGACCTCCGGTGGCCGACGTTCCCGTCCGAGCGGATATCGGGTGGGTCGAAGGACTCGCCGTCGCGCCGTTGCTCGCCGCGCTGGCGTTGGTCGGCGTCTATCCGGCGCCGCTGTTGCATCCATGACGTCGCCATTTACCGCGGCCGATTGGGCGGCTATCGCGCCCGTCGGCATCCTGACCGCGGCGGCGCTGCTCGTGCTGGTCGTCGATCTCCTTTCCGGGCCGCGCGAACAGCGCTACGTGTCGATCGGGATCGCGCTGGTGGGCGTGGCAGCGGCGGCATACGTTGCGGCGCGGCAATTCGGCCACCACCACGATGCGTTCTTCGGTGGATTCATCGTCGGCGGATTCGCAGCCGTGTTCCAGGAGATCATTTTGATCGCCGCTGCAGGCTCACTCATTTTGTATGCGTCGATCGGGCCGGCCCAACGCGTGGCCGGGACGACCGCGATCATGTTGTTGAGCGCGTGCGGCGCGATGCTGATGGCCGGGGCCGCGAATCTGTTGATGATCTTTCTCGGTCTGGAGCTGCTCTCGCTCGGACTGTACGCTCTGTGTGCGGCGTCGGATCGTAAGACGGCTCGAGAATCGGCACTGAAGTACTTGATCCTGAGCTCGACCGCGACCGGGTTCTTGCTGTTCGGTTCGGCGCTGCTCTTCGGCGCGACCGGCAGCGTCAGGCTGGCGGATTTCGTCAGCCCAATGCTGGCGTTCAATCCGCTCTTCTGGACGGGCGCCGGCATGTTCTTGATCGGCCTCGTCTTTAAGTTGAGTCTCGTGCCGTTCCACACGTGGACGCCCGACGTTTTCGAGGGCGCGCCGCTACCGGTGACCGCGTTCATGAGCGTCGCCACGAAGGCGGGAACGCTGGCGGTCTTCGCGCGATTCATCTATGCCGCACTGCCCTCCACGATCGCAGCGAGCGTGCTGCTGCCCGTGTGGATAGTCGCCGGCCTCTCGATGATCGTCGGGAATGTCGGCATGCTCGCACAGACGGACTTGAAGCGACTGTTGGGATATTCCGGGATTGCTCAGGTGGGCTACATCATCGTCGCGCTCGCGGGAGCCACGCCGCTCGGGCTGCGGTATGCGCTCTACTATCTCGCGGCGTACGCCTTCATGAACCTCGGCGCGTTTGCGGTCGCCGCGTCGATTTCCGGAGAGGCCGAGGAGGGCGCGTACTTGAGCAGCTACCGCGGCCTCGCGCGGCGCCGGCCGTGGCTCGCGGCCGCGATGACCGCGTTTCTGCTCGCGCTGGCCGGATTGCCGCCGACGGCCGGCTTTCTCGGCAAAATTCTGATCCTCGCGACGGCGGTCTCGAACGGCTATCCTTGGCTCGCGGCGCTGCTGATCGTCGGGACCGCTATCTCGCTCTATGCGTACGCCAAGTTCATCCGCGCCATGTACGAGCGGCCCGAGGCCTCCGAGCCCGCCGGCGTCCGGCCCTTCGTTCCGCTGGCCTGGCTAAGCGCGGGAATCTGCGCCGTCGCGGTGATCGTCATGACCTTTTATCCGCTCACCCCCAGCAACGTGCTGCCGCTCGCGCACTAGCTCTCCGGCCCGACCGTCACGGGGCGCGCCGCGGTGCGCTATAGTAAGGGTGAGGTACCTCCCAATGACTCGATGCATGCTTTTCGCCGCGTTGCTGGCGCTGCCGCTGGCCGCGACGATCGCCGGGCCGGCCCGCGCCGACATCGGCGAGACCGTGATCGTCCCCAACGAGGCCCATTCGAGCATCGATCAACAGGCCGCCATCACGTATGCGCGGGAGCTCATCGCCGCCGGGCAGATGGACGCCGCCATAAAGCAGCTGTCCGAATTCGTCGCCTCGCATCCGACCGCGACCGACGCCCAGCGCTTCCTCGGCGATCTCTACTACCGCGAGGCAAAGTTCGATCGCGCGGAGGCCGTATACCGCGCGCTGCTCGCGACGAATCCGCGCGACAAGGAGACGCACAATCGGCTCGGCGTCGTCTATGCGACGGAGAACCGCGTCGACGACGCAATCGCGCAGTTCGAGAGCGCTCTGCCGGGTACCGACTCGATCCGCGACCTCGTGCTGATGCACTTGCGCAAGGGCGACCTGCCTCAGTATGAAGCGCAGATGGTTCGCGCCGCCGATATGTATCCAAACGACGCGGACGCGCAAGAAGAGCTGGCCGAAGTCTATGGCACGCTGCACCGTCCCTCGGAAGCGATCGTGTATTTTCGCCGCGCTCTGGACACCGACCCGCACTCGATCGCAGGGCTCAACGGCCTCGCGATGGCATATCTCGACCTCCGCGACCATGCCTCTGCCACCCATTATCTCAACGATTGCCTTAACATCGATCCACTGAATTACGCCTGTCTGGACAACCTCGGCGTGGCGGAGATCCAGGCCGGGTCGAACGGCAGTGCGCTCAACGACTTCAAGCGAGCGCACCGTCTCGAGCCCGAACGTCCCGAGGCGCTCGTCAACTTCGGTTATCTCGCGGACCTCGACGGCGACTGGAAGCGCGCCGTGACGTACTACGTCCAGGCGATCGCGGTCAACCCGTACATCCCGGAGTCATATGTCAACCTCGGGATCGACTACGAGCACAACGGACTGTATCCGCTCGCGCAGGCAGCGCTCATCAAAGGCGTCGCCGCCGCGCCGTACGATGGCCGCGTTCGCTATTTACTCGCGCGTGCGTACGCCGCGCAGGGGCAAAAGGCGCTCGCGCTCGCGCAGCTCAAGGCGGCACAGACATCGTTCGACCCCGACGTGGCAGAGATCGCCAAAGAGGAAACGGCGCGCCTCACCGGCTCCCCATCGACGGCACCTCAGTAAGTCGGAGTCACCAGGAAATGATCACCTTGCCGTTACCGGGTGGTCCGCCACCCCTCGTCTGCTGAACGTTGGTTCCCGACTTCTCGACGAAAGACGAGCCGCCGCCCCCACCACCGCCCGCGCCGAAGCCGGTCGGGTCTGCGCAGCAACCCCCGCTTCCGCCGCCTCCGCCACCGTAATATCCGCCCCCGCCGCCGCCCCCGGAAGCGCCGCAGGAGCTACCACCCGAGCCGCCATCGAGAAGCGAGCCGACGTTTCCATCGTAGCCGTCGCAGCCCGGGCTACCGCCAAGGGATGGTCCGCCGTCCGGTCCGCCTATGCCACCCGATCCCCCGGTTATGTCGGAGCCGCCCGCGCCTCCGCCGCCCGAGATACATCCTCCGATGCCGCCACTACCGCCGATTTTCGTTCCGCCCTTGCCGCCCTTGCCGCCTGGACAAAAGTACGAGCCGCTGTCATATAAGAAGCCGAGCCCACCCGTACCGCCGCCACCGCCGGCAACGACGATGCGGTCCGACGGCGCGCCTTTCCCGGAACGCACGTCGGAGCTGCCGCCCCCGCCATAAGCACCATCCGCGCCGCCGTTGAAGCCCCCGCTGCTGCCGCTGCCTTTGCCACCGACGAAGACCGTCAATGATTGGCCGGGCTTAACGGAAATCGTCGCCTTGACGGCTGCTCCACGACCGCCCGGAGGACCGCTGCCTCCCGATTCCCCATCACCGCGCGCGCCGTACGCCGTGATCGTCACACGTGTCACCCCAGCAGGCGCGGTGAACATTTGGGACTTGCCTGTGTACTCGAACGTTTGTGAGCCTTTCGGGCCACTCGGCACCGGCGACACAAACGTGGTGCTGCTGTTGCATGCCGTCAACGCCACGACGCTAAGCCATGCCGTCAAACTCCGTCGTTTCGCGGGCTCCCAACGGCGAAAAACGCCTCGACAGCAAGTAGACATGGGCTGCCCTCCTCGAGCTCTGTTATTTTGCTGCGCATGCCCTCGGCCCATCCCAGAACCAGGAGGTCTTGGCGCCGCGGCCGGGGTTTCCGGAATCCCGCTAGCGCGTTCGAGCGTCGATCGAGGCTTCAGACTCTTGCGCCGCGGCCGCCTGGTAGTTTAATCGAGGAGCGGCAGTCCCGACTCTGGGATTGCGCGGCCGTCGTGGATTGCGCGCATTGCGCGTTGTGGTACTGCAACTGCCCTGCATAGCAGCGATAGCCAGAAGTAAGCGCCATATAATCATATTTGCCACTTGAACTGGAGGTCACGTTGAGGTACATGCTGACATGGACAGAACGTCCACAAGGTTCGCTGTGGAGTACGAAAATGCGCAGAGGCGGATCTTAGAGGTCTTCACGCGATTGGAAGGCACCCGGTAATTTCAAGATCGAGTTGTTCGTGATTCGCGTAGGTGACTGGGGTGGTTATATGTTGCTGGACTGTGATGATCCGACGGCCGTTCACAAATTTTGCTCCATGCTTCCTGCTTTTGTGTTCGAGGCGCGGCCTGTCACTCCAATTGATGATGCGGTCCGGGTCGAACTCGAAGCGATCGCCTTCCGCGACGGGATCACCTAAAGAGTTTTTTCGGGCCGGTGGCATGGTTCGCGCGCGGGGCGTGTGCGAAGCCGCTAGCAGTGCCGTGAAGTTCGAAGGGGCGAGGGAACTCGAAAATTTGGAGGCTAAGCGAAGAGCGCCCTAATCCCGGGCGATGCAGTCGATCTCGACGCGCGCGCCGAGCGGCAAGGCGGCAACCGCGACGGTCGAGCGTGCAGGCTTGGTCATCCCGAAGTAGCGCTCGTAGACCGTGTTGACCTCGTGAAAGTCTCGCATGTCGACGAGGTAGATCGTCGTCTTCACGACGTTGGCACACTCGTAGCCGGCAGCACAGAGGATCGAGCAGAGATTTTCGAGCACCCGTTCCGTTTGCGCGGCCATGTCGCCGTCGACCAGCTCGCCGGTCTGCGGGTCGAGCGGAATCTGGCCGCTGCAATACAGCTCGTTTCCAACCACGATCGCCTGGCTGTACGCCCCGATCGGCTCGGGAGCGTGGGGCGTCGAGACGTGCTCGAGCTTCATCGCAGCGCGGCCTCCCGCGTCATCGTCCCTTTGAATGCCATCGGCGGCTCGTCGATTCCGAAGTTCGTTTTGTAGAGCGCGTCGATGCGCGCGAGCTCTTCCGTCGCGAGCGGCGGCCCGTCGGGTGCGGCGGCGAACTCGTCGAGCTGCTCGCGATCGTAGATGTTCGGCAGCACGCTCATCACGCGCGGCTCGGTGAGGAGCCACGCGATCGCGGCCTGCCCCAGCGTCCTATCGGGCCGCTCGAGGAAGCGCAGCTGCGCGACCTTCTCGATTCCGTTGATGAGCCACTCGCGCGGGCGATGGCGGCGGTGATCGCCCTTCGGAAACGTCGTCTCGGCGGTATAGTGCCCCTCGAGCATCCCGCTCGAGTGTGGGACGCGAATCATGTAGCCGGTGTCGGCATTGGATTCTTTTGCGGCCGCGATCTGCTCGTCGCCTGGATACTGTTCGAGGACGTTCCAAATGATCTGGAGGCTCGCGACGTTGCGCTGCCGCACCGCGTCGACGCCTTCGTACAGCCAGCCGATCGCGGGGCCGAGCGCGACGCCGTACATGCGAATCTTACCCTCGCGCTTGAACGACTCGAGCAGGTTCCACAGCACGTCGTCCTCGATCTGCGCCATGCGCGCGTTGTGGATCTGATAGATGTCGACGCAATCAGTGTTCAGACGCCGCAGCGAAGCCTCGAGCGCCTTCCGCACGAAGCCCGGCGAGAAGTCGTGCGGCAGCTCGGACTGTCCGCGCCGGGCCGCGTCTGCGTTGGAGAAGTCGTACCCGAACTTCGTCGCATAAACGACGCGCTCGCGGCGATCGCCGAATGCGGCAGCCAACTGCTCCTCGCTGCGGCCGTTGCCGTAGGTATCGGCGGCGTCGTACAGCGTGATGCCGCGATCGTAGGCGGCGCGCAGCATCGCCACGGCCTCATCGTCGCTCTTGGAGCCCCACCAACCCGTGGAAGTCGTCCAGAGACCGAAGCCGACCTCGCTCACGGTCACATCGCTGTTTGGGTACGTCCGGTACTTCATGCTAGGGGCGTTCTCCGCGCGAGGCGCCAACACTCCACGCCATGGATGCAAGCGAGGTGCTGCGTGAAGATCTGACTCGCGTCGTCGCGTGGATCGAGGCCTACTACGAACACCCCGAGCGCTATCGCGTGCTGCCCGACGTCAAACCCGGCGACGTCGCCGCGGCGCTTCCGCCCGACGCGCCCGAGGCGGCCGAACCGCTCGACCGCATCCTCGACGACTTCGAGCGGATCGTCGTGCCGGCAACGACGCATTGGAATCATCCGCGCTTCTTCGCATATTTCGCGACGAGCGCGGCACCCGCCGCCGTCGCCGCCGAGGCGTTGGCCGCGACGCTCGACGTCAAGGCGATGCTTTGGCGCACGTCGCCCGCGGCGACGGAGCTCGAGGAGGTAACGATGCGCTGGCTACGCGGGCTGCTCGGCCTCCCCGACGAGTGGCAAGGAGTGATCTACGATACGGCCTCGGTCGCGGGCTTCACGGCCCTGGCCGCCGCGCGCGAGGCCCTCGATCTGGAGATCCGTGAAGCCGGAATGACGGGGCGGGAGCTGCCGGCGCTGCGCATTTATGTGACCGACGAAACGCATTCGCATGTGGAGAAGGCGGCGATCGCGCTCGGCGTTGGACGGCGCAACGTCGTGCGCGTCGCCTGCGACCCGGAGTTTCGCATGCGGCCCGACGCCCTGTCGGCTCGCATCGAAGCGGATGTCGCCGCGGGAATGCGGCCGCTCGCGATCGTCGCGACCGTGGGCACGACCTCGACCACGTCCGTCGATCCCGTGCCGGAGATCGCCGAGATCGCGCACCGGCACGGCGTGTGGCTGCACGTCGACGCGGCGTACGCCGGCGTCGCCGCGATCTTGCCCGAGCTACGCGGATTGCTCGCGGGCGTCGAGCGGGCCGACTCGCTCGTCGTCAATCCGCACAAGTGGATGTTCGTCCCGATGGATTGCTCGGTGCTCTTTCTGAAGAACGAGGCGATCGTGCGGCGCGCGTTCAGCATCGTGCCTGAGTTCGTCTTGACCACGCCCGAATCGGATGGCATCAACTACATGGACTACGGCCTGCAGCTCGGCCGGCGCTTCCGCGCGCTCAAGCTCTGGTTCGTGCTGCGACGCCTCGGCGCCGGAGGTATTCGCAATCGGCTGCGCTCTCACATCGGTCTCGCGCAGGAGCTCGCGCGATGGATTGGCGAGGAGCCAAACTGGGAGGTGCTCGCGCCGCATCCGCTGTCGGTCGTATGCTTTCGGTACGCTCCACCCGGCTTAGACGAAGCGCGCCTCGAGGCGCTCAACGCCGCCATCGTTGCGGCGATCAATGCGAGCGGCGAGGTGTTCATCTCGCACACGAAGATCGCGGGCGGTTACGCGATCCGGCTCGCGATCGGAAACCTG
Organism: Vulcanimicrobiota bacterium; assembly: GCA_963722595.1. Taxonomy (GTDB): domain Bacteria; phylum Vulcanimicrobiota; class Vulcanimicrobiia; order Vulcanimicrobiales; family Vulcanimicrobiaceae; genus Cybelea. The sequence continues at coordinate 46,079 of CAVRNN010000005.1, forward strand.
CGCACGACGCGCTCGGACGTCGAGCACGCGTGGCGCGCGCTCAAACGCGAGGCCGCCGGTTTAGGTTCTTCTAGTGCTTGATGATCGTGCTGTGTAATCCGAGCGGCTGACCGCTCGCGATGACGCCGGCGGTCTCGATCACCAGCGCGGCGGTGAAGTACGCGATCGGCAGCAGCGGCAGCGCCGCCACCACGAGGGCCAAGGACGACGGCCGCCTCGCGAGGCTCTTTCGGAGGGCCCACACGAGCCACGACGCGCCGACTGAAATCAGACAGAGCACGGGAAACGAGACGACGATCAGGGCATTCACCCACGCGGCCGGATTCTCCATAGATCCCGGCGCGTCGAAGAACATCGGCGAGAGCGCCAGCACCCAGGAGGCCTGGAAGCAGCAGAAGGCCCCACACCACCGTGACGATGACCGGAAGCGTCGGTTTCAATACAGCCTCAGATACTGTTCGCGCTCCCACGGATGCACGGCGCGGCGATAGCGCTCGTACTCTTCGAGCTTTGCGTCTCGGAACGCGTGGTATAGGTGATCGCCTAGCGCCGCGCGCACGACGGCATCGGCGTCGAGGTCCACGATCGCCTGACGCAGCGACTTCGGCAGCGTCCCGACTCCGCGCTCGCGGCGCTCGACCTCGCTCAAGTCGTAGGTCGATCCGAGGAGCGCCGGTCCCGGCAGCGTTCGTTGCGCGACGCCGTCCGCCGCGGCGCCGATTAGGACGGCGAGCGCGAGATACGGGTTGCAGGCCGGATCCGGGCTGCGCATCTCGATGCGCGGCGGCGACTGCCCGGGCGGCATGCGAACCAGCGCGTTGGCGCTGCGCTCGGACCAGACCGTGTAGATCGGCGCGTCCCACGCGGCGACGAGGCGCTTATACGAGTTGACGGTCGGATTGCAAATCGCGGTCGTCGCGGCCGCGTGCGCGAGCAGACCGCCGACCACGTAGAGCGCCGTCTCCTCCTCTGCCGACTCGGGAAGCCGAAAGTCGACGTGCAGTCCGCTGCCCGCCATGTTCTCCAGCGGCTTTGGCATGAAGGTCGCGTCGAGCGCGAAGTCGGCCGCGACGTGCTTGGCGATCGTGCGCAGCGTGAGCGCGTGATCCGCAGCAGCCAGCGGATCGTCGTGCGCGACGTCGATCTCATGTTGTCCGGCGCCGTGCTCGTGGTGCGCCGAAACGATCGGTACCCCCATCTCGCGAAGCGCGGCGACGATCGCGTTGCGAGCCTCCTCCCCGCGGTCGTTCGCGGAGAAGTCGAAGTACGACCCGACGTCCGAGGTCGCCGTCGAGGCGCCGTCGCCGGCCTTTCGTTCGAACAGATAGAATTCGATCTCCAGCCCGATGCGTTGAGTACTCAGTGCGGGTGCGCTTTCGATCGCGCGGCGCAGCGTCGTTCGCGGGCAGCCTTCGAACGACGATCCGTCCGGCATCGCGATGTCGCAGATCAGCCGCGCCTCGGCGCCGTCGGGCGCGGTGCGCCAAGGATAGATCGCAAACGTCGACGGGTCGGGCTTCAAGAGCATGTCCAGCTCTTCGCCGCGCACGAAGCCGTCGATGGATCCACCGTCGAAGGTGACGCGACCGTCGAGCGCCGACTCGAGCTGGTCGATCGGGATCGAGACGTTCTTGCTGACGCCGAAGATATCGGCGAAGACGAGCCGGACGAAGCGAACCTTCGCGTCGCGTGCGAGCTTGACGACGTCGCGCCTGGCCGATGGGCGCCGCGGCTCAGGCCGAGTTGTGGAGTTCATCGATTGCTACCGCCAAACGAAGCGTGAGTTGATCGTGAGGGCTTTCCAGCGACCGCGCGGTGATTTCCCCGATCTGGCGCAGCCGGTAGAACACGGTGTGGCGATGGACGTTCAAAGCCAACGCCGCAGTCTTTACGTTCTGTCCGAGCCTGAAGTAGAGCTTGAGGGTTCGTTCGAGCTCGGTTTGATGCTTTTCGTCGTAGGAGCGGAGCGGCGCGAGCGCTTCAGACGCAAACGCGCGCAGGCGCTCGACGTCGGCGCCCTCGTAGAGTAGCGGATACGCCCCGAGATCCTCGTACGACGCGACGTGCCCCGTCCCGTAAACGCGACGCCCGATCGCGAGCGCCGCCTGTGCGGCGGCCGCACTACGTGGAAGGCCCAGCAGCGATTCCACGGTGCCGACGCCGCCTGAAATGCGCACGTTCGGCGAACGCCTCGCCGCGGTCTTCGGCAAAAGGCTCGCGGCGGTCTTGGCGTTGCTGGCGTCCACGGCGCGCGCCGCCGGAACGAACACAAGGAGCGCGACGCCGCGCTGCGCGATGCCGAGCTCTCCGTCGGCGCTGTGAAAGCAGTCGGTCACGAGTGCGCGGAGGCCGCCGGGATCTGCCGATTCGGTCTCGAGCGCGACGGCCACGTACGACGTGGCCGGTGCGATACCGCGAGCCGCCGCATCCTCGCGCGCGGTTGCAGCGTCGTGAAACGTCTCCGAGAGCAGCGCTTCCCAGAAGTCTTCCTTGCGCCCGCGCGGGCTCGTCGCGTCGCGCGCCAGCTCGACGCCGATGACCGCGGCAGTGAGTCGCAGCAGAAGGTCAGCTTCCGTGCCCGCCTTCGCACCAAACACGGAAAGCCAGCCGAGATGATTCGCTCCGGCCGTTATGCGCTGCACCGTGCCCGGCGCTTTCGCCTCGATGCAGGCGCGCGCGCTCGCCGGAATCGGCCCCGCTCCCGCCGCGGCGAGATGGCGCCAGTGCGCGTCCTCCAGCAGCACGCCGCCGCCGACGCAGCGCGCAAGGTGCGCCGTCAGCGCTTTGGGCCCCCCGCCCGAACCGGCGATGCGCGCGAGCGCCTCGGCGTACTCGACGATCGCCTGCGGCGTCACGTCACGCCGTGATGCGAATGGTGGCGTGCGCGCAGATGCGGCAGCTTCTTGGCGACCTCGGCGGGCATGATCGCGTCGATGGCGTCGTCCACCGTGACGATGCCCAACATCTTGCCGCCTTCGTCGACAACGGGTATTGCGAGCAGATCATACTTCGCAATCGCTGAGGCGACGTCGACGGCCGGCGTGTCGGGGAAGACGGTCACGAGATCGGTCTCCATGATGCGGTCGATAAATGCGGTCGGCAGCTCGAGCATGAGGGTGCGCAGCGAGAGCGCACCGAGCAGATGGTCGTCCTTGTCGACGACGTACAGATAGTAGATAAACTCCGAAGCCGGAGCGATTTCGCGAATCTTGCGAATCGTCGCCTCGGTCGTACGGTGCGGGTAGATCCACACGTAGTCCGTCGTCATCATTCCGCCCGCCGTGTCCTCGGGGTATTTGACGAGCTCGCGCAGCTCGCCGGCCGTGTACGCGCTCATCTCGGCCAAGAGCTCCGACTGCTGCTCCTCGGGAAGCTCGGCGAGCAGGTCGGCCGCATCGTCGGCGTCCATCTCTTCGATGATGTCGGCGGCACGCTCGGTCCCGATGTCTTCGATCAGGTTCTTGCGCGTCTCGGTGTCGAGATGCTCGAACGCATCCGCGGCCGTCTCGTCGTCGAGTTGTCCCACAACCGCCGCCGCTTCGCGCGCGGAGAGGTCGCCGATGATTTCGGCGAGGTCCGACGGATGCAGGCGCGCCAATCGGCTCTCTTTTACCGACAGGCGCACCTGCGACGGGTTGACGTCCCGGATCGGCGCGACCGAATCCCACGCGATCATCGAACGCGGCACGTTGGCGATGCGAGAGATCCAGCGCTTGCCGAACGAGCGCAGCCCGAGGCGGCGCAGCAGCCCGGCGAAGCCGACATCTGCGGCGACCACGCGGAGCCGGCCGCCCGCGTTCGCGACCTCGATATCGTTGATGCGCACGACCTTGCGGCCGTCGACGTCGACGATCTGCTTGTCCAGCAGGTCGGCAACGAGATAGAGCTCCTCGTGCTCCGGCGGCGCGGGCTCGGTGGGCGCGATCGTCAGCGCGACGTTGCCGTTGCGGTCGACGTCGACCACGGTATCGATCGGCGCGAAGCGGAGACCTTCCGCGGTCTTGATGACCAGGCCGTCGACTTGCGGAAAGACGGCGTCGGGTTTGCGGACGACGAAATCGGCGACTTTGCCGATCGGCGAGTCGTCGATCGTCGCGTGCCGTCCAACCAGTTCGGAGATAAACCCCTCCGTAAACGCCATACCGCGCCGTTAGGCAATTCCGCCCGAAAATCCGTCAGGGAACCTAGGCCGCAAGCGGCGTGCGGCGCATCCAGGACCCGTCGCGCAGCTTCCACTGCGTCACCAGCGCGCGCACGGTCCAGGCCGCGATCCAGCCGACCGCGACGCTGTACAGTCCGAGATGCAGCCGTTCGATTCCGATCCAGGCCAGCGGAATGACGAGTGCGCTGCAGAGTATGCCGACGGTCATCGAGAAGCGCGTATCGCCGGACGCGCGGATCGGCGCGAGCGAAATCATTGCCCAGCCCTTGAGCGGCAGCGTCAGCATGTGCAAGGCCAGCGGCAGCGCCGCGATGGTCGCCACGCTCGCGTCGAGCGTGAATACGTACGCCAGCGGCCATGCCAGCAGCGCGGTGGCGACGCCGGTGAGCGTGGTCGCCACGAACGACAGGCGGCGGGCGCGTTCGAAGAACGCGCGCGCGCCCGCGGGATCTCGTGCCCCAAGACGCTGGCCGATGACAATTTGCGTCGCGTACTGCAGCGGGCCCGGAACGACGAACGTGAGGTCGGAGACGACATTGAGCGCGCGGAAGGCCGCGATGGCGATCGCCCCGAGCGGCGCGAGCATCGCGACGATGAAGATGTCCGGCGCCAGGACGCCCAGCAAGAAAATGGCTTCCGGCAAACCGAGCACCGCGCAACGCCGCGCGAGCGCCAAGGGAACCGAGCGATCCGCGAACACGCGGTAGTGTGGACGGCGCGCGACGTACACGATCGCATAGGTTGCTGCGATCGTTTCGGAAAGCAGCGACGAGACGCCGGCACCGACGATCCCGAACGGGTGATGCGTCCACCAGCCGAGCCCGAGCATCAGCAGCAACGGGATGTGGATCGCGTTGACCACCAGCAGCACCAGCACGCCGAGCTGCCGGTTTCCCGCGGCCGCGAGCCCGACGATGAGCGTGCCCGAGATCACGATCGGTACGATGGACGCGCACCGCAGGATGAGATATACCGCGCTTGCGTGCGCGCTGGCGAGATCGCCGATCATCCAGTGAATCGCCGTTCTCGAGCCCGCGAGGCTGAGGCCGAAGCAGAACACTCCGGTGATCATCGGCACGACGATTCCAGCCCGCAAGGTGCGCGCGAAGCCGTCCACGTCGCGAGCGCCGATTCGCTGTGCCGCGACGATCGACGTGCCGCTCAGAAAGCCGGAGACCGCGAAGACGATGGCGAGAAAGAGGGTGTTCGCCGCCGTCGCGCCGGCGAGCGCGACCGTACCGATGCTGCCGATGGCGATTGTGTCGGCCGTGCCGAGCAGCTGATCGCCGAGCATCTGCACCGCGACCGGAATCGAAAGGCGCCGGAACGCGGCGCCAGTTCGGGTGTGGTCGACGATCATCGACGAAGAGTCCATTGGCGTTACCGGACGCGCTCCAGCACGCGGAAGAACGCGTCGATCTCCTCGTCTTCGGTGTAGAAGTGGGGCCCGATGCGGATGCCGCAGCCGGGCCGGTAATCGACGAAGACCCGCTCCTCGACGAGCCGGCGGCACGCGCGCTCCGACTCTTCGAAGTCGATCCCGATCCAGCCAGTGCGTTGGTCGGCGTCGCGCGGCGAGCTGATGCGCAGCCCGCGCTCGAGCGCCATTTCGACGATCTTGTCGGTCAGGCGAACGTTGTGCTCCCGAATGCGCGCGACGCCGATCTCGCCGATCATCGCGTGGCCGGGCGCGGCGACGACGTATCCGGGAATCGTCGGCGTGCCGTGGCCAAAACGATACATCGACGCCGCGTGCACCATCGGCGCCGCCTCGAAGGCGAAGGGCCGCTGGTGCGCCATCCACCCCGTGATCGCCGGCCGGAAGGTTTCGCGCAGCGACGGCTTGACGTAGATCCACCCACAGCCGGGGCCGCCGCAGAGCCACTTGTGCGATCCGCCCGTGGCGAGGTCGAGGTCGAGCGCGGTGACGTCGTACGGGTAGACGCCGGTCGTCTGATAGGCGTCGACGCAGAGCAGTGCGCCGACGGCGCGGCAGCGTGCGGCGATCGCAGCGACGTCTGCCAGCGCGCCGGAGACGTAGTATGCGTGGGAGATCACCGCAATCGCGGTCTTCTCAGTGATCGCGGCGACAATCCGCTCCGTAGGCACCGTCCGTCCGTCCGGCGACTCGACGACTCGCACGGCCGCGCCGTATCGCTGCCATTCGCGCCACACGTACGTCAGCGACGGAAACTGTAGCGACTCGTAGACCACCTCGTTCCGAGTTGCGCGAAAATCGATGCAGGTCGCGATCGCCGCCTGCAGCACGGAGACGTTCGGCCCTAAGAAGATCGAGCCGGGGTGCGCGCCGATGAGCGCGCCGATGCCGTCGGCGATCTCGGCAATTCTCGGCAGCCAGCGCTCCCAGGCCTCTGGTCCGTCCGCTGCCCACTCGCCCCAGTAGGCATCCAGGGCGGCTTTCGCGCGCAAAGGCGCCGCGCCCATCGAGTGGCTGACGAGATAGGTCGAGTTGGCGAGGATCGGAAACTGTGCGCGATATTCGTGCGCGGTTCGTGCCTGCGTTGCCGCGTCGCTCATGCGTACGTCCCTTCCCCGAGGTAAGTGCGAACGTCCCAAAGCTCGGGGAAGAAGCGATGGGCCAAGGTGCTCTCGAGGTACTGCGCGCCCGACGATCCGCCCGTGCCGTGCTTCTGCCCGATCATCCGCTCGACCATGCGGACGTGCCGGCCGCGCCACAGCAAGAACCGCTCGTCGAATTCGATCAGGTCTTCGAGCAGCAGGTACAGGTCGTAGTACGCGGCTTCGTCGCAATAGATCCGGCGATACGTTTCGACGAGCGCCTCGCTCGAATCGACCGCGAAGCCGCGCCGCTGCAGCAGGCCCTTCACGCGATCGTACAGCGACGGGGCGGTGCGGCGCTGTTCCAGCCTGGCGCGCTGCTCGTCGTCGAGCTCGACCCAGCGCAGCACGTCCGTGCGCCGCAGGCCGCAGGCGAACTCGAGCTCGCGGAACTGTACCGACTGAAAGCCGCTCGCGGGATTGAGGTGGTCGCGAAATTCGTTGAATTCCTGCGGGGTCATCGTCTCCAGGATGTCCACCTGCTGCTCGATCAGGCGCTGAATCGTGTGAATCCGCCGAAACTGCTTTGCCACGCGCAGGAGATCGTCGCGGTCGAGCGCCGCCGCCGCGGCATCGAGCTCGTGCAAGAGTTGCTTGAACCATAGCTCGTACACCTGATGAATAATAATGAAGAGCATTTCATCATGATGCGGCGGTTGCGAGAGCGGCTGCTGAAGGCTAAGCAGCTCTTCCAGTTTGAGATACGATCCATAAGACAATCGCACCCATCCGGCTTACGGGGAGCGCATGGGTTCTCCTCGAATGCGATGCTCGGTGAAGCAGTCATGCCTCGCCGCGCTCGTGGTGGTTTGCTTGCTCGCGGGCTGCGCGAACGCGAACCACGGAGGTGCAGGGAACCCCTCTCCATCGCCGACGAATCCGATCGCGTTCCCGCTCTTTGCCGGGGCGAGCGTGCTGTCGGAGCACGCGTGGCACACGAAAGTCACCGCGCGGCCCGGCCTCGCCGACAGCGCCGTCTTCGCACAGGGCGCCGGAACGTACGACGGGCACGACGTCGTGGCCGGGACGCAGGCGATGATGGCCGCGCTGGAGGCGTGGCTCGGCGATCTGCTCGCAAATCCTCCCGCCGGTTACGCCGTCGCGATCCGGGGAAACGGCGTCGATGCCGTGCGCGCACATACGCGCGATCTCGGCATCGACTTCGTCGCCTTTGAAAACACCGACAACGGCCGGCGTCACGGCGTCGTCGTCATGGCGGTGGATCCGCAGACTCTCGACGAGAAGGCCGGCCCGATGCTCGGCTTGATCGGCAAATTCAAGCTCATGCCGCGCACGCTACGCGACCCGATCGACGCACAGGCAAAGCGCCAGGTCGGATTTTCGATAACCGAGGCGACGAACCCGGACACTCCTCTGGGAGCGGCCGTCGCCGCGCTAGGACAACTGCGCGACTTTGGCGGCCGCGGCATCGTGCTGATCGACGCGGTCAAACACTGATAAGAGAATCCCAGCGTTTGAACGTCGCCTCGAGCAGTGCGCGCGAGATTGGCGGTTGGGTCATGCTCAACGCGCTGTGGTTGCCGCTGACGTTTCAGGACACGGCGCTCATGACGATCGCGGTCCCGGCCGCGACCGCACATTTGGCGCCCGCCAATCACGTTTTCGTGCTTTCCGTGCTGGCCAGCGTTACGGCCCTGGCGGCGATGATCGTTCCGCCGTTGGGCGGCTGGCTGTCGGACGCATTGCGCCGGAGCGGCGGCTCGCGCCGCACGTTCGTCGCAGCCGGAATCGTCATGGATGTAGGTGCGCTGATCGCACTCGCGAACGCGCACTCACTTTTTTGGTTTGCGCTTTTCCTCGTGCTGGCGACGGCCGGCGCCAACGTCGCGCTCTGTGCCTATCAGGCGCTCTTGCCGGAGTCGGTTCCGCGACAGCACTGGGGCGCGGTGTCGGGCGTGCGCGGAGCGGCGACTTTGGCCGGAACGTTGCTCGGTTTCGCAATCGCGGGCGCGATGCCCGATCCGCGACTGACGTTCATGGCAGCGGCGGCGATCATGGCGATCGGCGGTCTGTCGCTGCTCGCCGTCGTCGAGGGCGTCTACGACGGCGAGGAGCACGCGCACGTGCGCGACTGGCACGACTTCCTCGTCGTATTCGTGGCGCGCGCGCTCGTATTCTTCGGGCTGATCATGCTTCAGACGTTCGTGCTCTACTTTTTCCGCGACGTGCAGAAGGTCGGAGACCCATCCGCGGGTACCGCTCTGTACGCATTCGCGACGATCGCCGGCGCGGTGGCGTCGAGCCTGTATTTGGGACTGCTCTCCGATCGGTTCCCGCGAAAGATCGTGACGGCGCTCGCCGGTGGGGCGATGGCGATCGCGACGATCGGCTTCGCGCTGGCCCCCGGCTTGGACTGGATACTACCTTTTGCGGTGCTGTTCGGCGTCGGCTTCGGAGGCGTCATCTCGAGCGGCTGGGCGCTCGCAATGGATTCGATTCCGAAGCTTCGCGACGTCGCTCGCGATCTCGGCCTCTGGGGCATCGCGACGCTGTTGCCCAACGTGGTCGCGCCGCTCGTCGGGGGCTGGCTGATCGGGCTCTTTCACGGGACGCGTGCAGGCTATCAGGCCGTTTTCGGTCTGTCCGGCTTCAGCTTCGCGCTCGCGTCGCTCGCGGTGCTGCGCGTCGGACGCCGTCCGATCTCGTCGCTCTGGGGTTGGCCGCTGCGTCTCGTCGCGGTGCTGACCAACTTCGCTTGGGATCACCTCGCGTATCGCATTCGCGGATGGGGACGGCTGCCGCGCCGTCGCGGTCCGACGCTGATCGTCGCCAATCATCAGCACGACCTCGAGTCGATGGCGATCGTCACCGCGACGACGGTGTGCAGCGGTCCGTGGCGACACCCAGTCTTCACCGCGAGCTCGCGCCGCATGTACGAGCCCGGCTTTCTAGCGGAGCGTCTTCCGTGGCTCGGCGCGCTGCTGCGCCGCGTGAACGCGGGTCCGCTGTTCGTTTCGCTCGGAATGTTGCCGATCGAGAACGAGCTCGGTGCACGGGCGGTCAGCGCGCTCGCGTGGTCGGTGCAGCAACGCCGCGGTCCGTTGCCTCTGAGCGAGGTGTTCGACGAGCGCGTTGCGTCACTGTTCCCGCCGCAAACCAAGACACTCGACCTCCGAAGCGCGCGCTGCTTCGAACAGGGACGCACCGTCGTGAAGGTCGCGACGCTGCGCGAGCCGTACAGGCGCGAGCTCCTCGACGAGACGCGCGCGAACATCGAGCTCGACCTGCGGCTGATGGAAGACGTCGTCCGGCGCGGCGGTACGTTCTATTTGACGCCGGAGGGCAAATACTCGATCGACGGGCGCATCGGCCCGATGCGGGGCGCCGTCGAGCGCCTCGCGCCGCTCGCGACGATCTATCTCGTAGGCGTCAGCTACGACCCGTTCGTGTCGCGGCGGTTATCGATGCTGTATCGCGTCGTCTGCTTCGGGCGTCTGCGCGAGGGAGGAATGGCGGAGCTCACCGGCGCGCTCGCGGCCATCCGTCCCATCGTTGCGAGTCAAGTGCTTGGCTCGTGGCTCGAGTCGACGGTGCAGTTTACCGCGCGCGAAGCGTGCGCCGCCGTCGCGGCGCGAGTTGCGCAGGTGCCCCCGGCCCTCTTCGTCGATCCCGAACTGCGGCGCGACTCCGATACACTGGTCCGCGCCGCGCTGCCCCGCATGGTCGAGTGGAAGATCCTACAACGCGAGGGCGATCGCTACCGTCTCGCTGCGCGCCGCCGCCATCCACAGTTTCCGTTCGTCGAAGATATCGTTGCCTATCAGGCGCGCTTCCTGGAAGAAACGCTCGCGAATGCTACGCTCGCCGAACCTTACGCTAACGCGTCTTAGCGTCTTCCGCGCTCGAACGCGGAGAGGCGCACGCGGAGCGAGCGCGGTCGCGCGCCCTTGATACGGCCGTCCGCGCCGATGACACGGTGCGCCGGGATAAATAAATCGAGCGGCGTGAGACCCATTGCGGTCGCGACCCCGCGATGCGCCAGGGGACGTCCCACCGCGCGCGCGACGTCGGCGTAGGAGACGAACTCGCCGAACGCAAGCGCGGCAACGGCGCGCCATACGGCAATGCGGAACGGCGTGCCGGCGAGCGCGAGCGGCAGATCGAAGCGCCGCAGTCGTCGCCGAAAGTACGCACGGACTTGCGCGTTCGCCTCAACGAGGAGAGCGTCGCTCGCTTTGTCGGGCGCTCGCTTGGGCGCCACGAAATCGCTCGCGACGATCGCCGAACCGTTGCTTACGATCAACAAATCCCGCCCGAAGGGCGTCGGAATGCGATGCTGCATAGGTGCTATGGGCGTAAACATGCAAGTCCTGGTGCCCAAGACTGGAACGACCGCGGCCGGCGCGACGTTCTGAAATTGCACCAACATGACTTCCTGGAGGTCCCTGTGAACCGCGGAATCGTTCGAGCTCTGCCGCTATTGGCCATCCTCGCGCTCGCCGCATGTGCGGGCGGTTCGGTCAATCCGTCGCTGATTGCACAGAATGCGCTGACCGGGCCGGAGAGCCGAGAGGCTCCGTTCGTCGGACCCAAGCCGGCGCGACGGCTCTGCCCGGCGTCCGAGGATCCGCAGGTCATGGAGTGCCTCGCGATGGCGCGCACCGACGTCGTGCCGACGATAGGCGTAGGCGCCGATCTAACGGGTGCGGCCAAGGCCTGCATCTTCACCAACGCATACTGCCCCGTCGATCTCCAGTCCGCCTACGCTCTCCCGTCGCTGAGCAAGGGCGGCGGCAGGCTCGTCGCGATCGTCGACGCGTGGGGTTACCACCATGCCGCGAGCGACGTGGCCTACTACCGCACAGCGATGGGCCTGAAGGCCTGCACCGTCGACTCGAAGTGCTTGCGCATCGTCAACCAAGAGGGTCATGAGTCGCCGCTACCGCCGGAGTCGCCGCCGTCGGACGACTGGAAGGGCGAGCAGTCGCTCGACCTGGACATGGTGTCGGCGATCTGTCCGAACTGCAAGATCCTGCTCGTCCAAACGAACAACAATTATACGAGCAGTCTCTACACGGGGGTGAAGACCGCCGGCAGGCTCGGCGCCAAGTACGTCGGCGCGTCGTGGGGCGGTGCGGAGACCGGTGGAGACAACCCGATCTTCCATCAGCACGGAGTCGTCATTTCCGCGGCCGCCGGCGACAACGGCGGCGGCGGCTATGGCGGCGGTCCGCAGCAGCCGTGCTCGTACACGTACGTCGTGTGCGTCGGTGGAACGCGCCTCGTGCCCGCGCACAACGCGCGCGGTTGGAGCGAGTCCGTGTGGAACGATTTGAGCTACGACGTCTGTGGAGGGGGCAGCTCTCCGTGCGGTGCGACCGGGAGCGGCTGCAGCACGAAGATCGGGAAGCCCGCCTGGCAGAATGACACCCAATGCCACAAGCGTTCCGAGGCGGACGTTTCGGCGACGGCCTCGTTGCGCAATCCCGTGGCGGTCTACAACTCCGAAGAGAGCAGCGGCTCCTGTCCGCGAAACTGCTGGTTCGCGTTCGGCGGGACAAGCGCGTCCGCCCAGATCATCTCCGGCGTCTATGCGCTCGCCGGCAACGCCGCGACGCAATCCGGCGCGGAAAACGTCTGGAAGCACCACGCCGGGCACATCAATGACGTGACGGTCGGCAATAACGTCGATCCCGTCATCGGAGTGACCTGCGCCTCGTCCATCCACTACATCTGCTATGCCCGCGCGGGTTTCGACGGTCCGACGGGCTGGGGAAGTCCTAAGGGTATTGGCGCATTCTAGGGGAGCGATGCGAGCCTTCATTCTGAGCGTCATGGCGGCAGTCGCTGCGATGGTCTGTGCCGCATGCTCGGGACTCCAGCAGACGCCGCTCCCGGGGGTCGCGTCCCAGCCGGCGGCCGCGGCGCCTGCCGCGAGCGGCGCATCCGAGGCGAGCGACAGCTCCGATGACTCCTCGGACGCCTCGGACGTACCGCCCGTGTCCTCGACGAAGCCGCCGGCGACGCCGTCCAAGTCGGTGCGATCGACGCCGTCCGCGCGCTCGTCGCGTGCACCGGCACAACCGGCGTTCCGTCGCGTTTGTTCGCAAGACGCCTCGCCGGGGCGCCGGCAATGCAGCGCGGTCGTCCGCCTTGCGGCGCGGCGTGCGTGTTCGAGAAGCGCGCCCTACTGTGCGTCGGACTTACAGAGTGCGTACGCGGCCGCGACCGCGGCGCGCACGCGGGGACGAGCCATGCTCGTTGCGGTCGTCGACGCCTACGGTTATTCGGGCGTCGCGAGCGATCTCGCCGTGTATCGCAGGAGCATGGGCCTTCCGCCCTGCACGCCGTCGAGCGGCTGTCTGAGGATCGTGAATCAGAGCGGCCACGCGAGTCCGTTGCCAAAACTCAACTCCGACTCGAGCGACGACTGGCGCGCCGAAGAGGCCGTCGATTTGCAGATGGTCTCGGCATTGTGCCCCAACTGCAAGTTGTTGCTCGTGCAGGCGAACAGCGACAAGAATTCCGATCTCGCCGCGGGCGTCAACGCCGCCGCCGCGCTCGGCGCCGTGGCGATCAGCAACTCGTACGGCGGCGACGAAGCCGGCGCGTCTGATGCCGCGTATACCCACGCCGGCCGAGCAATCACGGCGAGCGCGGGCGACGACGGGAGCGCAAAACAGCCATGCAGCTATGCGAGCGTGGTCTGCGTGGGCGGAACGACGCTGACCGCCGCACCGGGCCGCGGCTGGACCGAACGCGCGTGGCACTCCTCCGGAAACGCTTGCAGCGCAGTCGTCGCTAGGCCGTCCTGGCAACGCGCGCATGGCTGCGCGATGCGGAGCATCGCCGACGCGGTTGCCGTCGCGGATCCCAATACCGGCGTCGCGTTTTTCGAATCGGCCGGCGGGGGATGGCAACAGGCCGGCGGGACCGGGGTTGCCGCGCCGATCGTGGCCGCGCTCTTAGCGCTCGAGCCGAGTGCGGTGCGCGCGAATGCGCCCGCGTGGCTCTGGCGACATGGCCGTAAGACGCCCAAGTTTGGAGGTACGTAAGAAAATGCGCCGTGCAACTCTGCTTTGCGTTCTCGCTGTCGCAAGTCTCGTGGCCGCCACACCCCGCGATAGCGCCGTCATCATCAATTCCGGTTCAACCAATACGGTCGGCTATGCGATCACCGTCTGGTCGGACGGGAAGGCCTCACTGACGACGCAGAACCGCGACGGCAGCTCGACCGGTCCGGCGAAAGCCTTCAGCGTCCCGCCGGAGACGGCGTCGCGTTTCTTTGCTGATCTGGCCACCGCGAAAAAGACGAATGCGGTCACCGTGCTCTGCATGAAGAGCGCCTCGTTCGGAAGCTCGATGCATGTCAAGTGGCAGGGATGGGTATCGCAGGACCTCGAGTGCCCTCCGAAGGACTCGGCCGGACAGGCGCTCGTCAAGGACGTCGACGAGATTCGTCAGGCGTCCGGCCTCGCGCAGACGCCATTGCGCTAGATCCCCTAAAAGGCCGACTCCTCGCGCGCGAGCGCGCTGGTCAAGTCGATGCTGCCTTTAGGACGTCGTCCCGACTCGACGACGCGCAGCCCGCGTTCCTCGCCGAGCCGCCACGCATCGCGTTCGATTTGCGCGAGCATCACGCGTCGCAACTCGGCGCGGTCGCGCTGCAGCTTACCGATTTGCGCGGAGGCCTCGGCACGCGATCCGCGGTCCACATCCGCGAGCTGTTCGAACCGCTGCGGAAGCTCGGTCGCGGCGAGGCTCAGATTGCCTTGGATCGCACTCGCGTCGGAGCCGAGCCGGAAGCTCGAGCCGAAGCTCTCAAGTCGAGCCGGAAGGACCGCCGCCGAGCTGGACGCCATGCGAAACACGCCCAGCCGCAGCGCCAGGTTCGCGTCGGCCTTGGAACGCAGTTGCGCCGCCATCTCCGCGTTCGCGGTCGAGCCTTCGCGGCTTAGCTGCTCTCGATACCGCTCCAGCAGGACAGCGTTTTGCGCGCGCAGCGTCGCGATCGTGGCCGACTCGCGCCGGTCCAGCGCCGCGAGCTGCGCCTCCAGCCGCGCGCGCGGCACGGGATCGAGATGGAGATCCGCCAGCTTGACCCGCAGCGTGAGCCGCGTTCCGGCGTCACGGAGAGCGAGGTCGTACGCGAGCGTGAGTTCTTTTTCCCTGAGCTGCTGTTGCCGCGCGGCAAACGCGCGAGAGCTGCGCTGCGCGATTGCGGATGCGTAGCCGTGGAGATTCGCTGCGGTCTCGCGGGCCAGCGCGCTGTCGTATGAGTCCAATGCACCCTGCGCGCCAAATCGCGATTCACTGATCGCCGAGAGCGCTTGAGCCTCAAGTGTGCGATCGCGCGTTCCCCCGGCCGAGCTGATGCGCTGCACCTGATGCTGCGCTTCCGCAGCGTCGCGGCGCACCGCGATTTCGGCATTGCCGGCACGGACGACGAGATCGCCGAGCCCCGCAACTGCGCGCGTGCCGCGCAACGCAGCGATCTGGCGATCGTACGCGTCGAGCACCTTATGCAGCGGATGAGTCGCCAACAGCCGCCCAACGTCGACGTAACCTACCGGCGCCGCGCTATGCGCCGCCGCGGCGAGGCAAACGGCGAAGACCAGCGCGATCGATCGCATTGGGCCGAGCGTCATGGGAACTTCACCTGATATGAGAACTGGATGCCGTTAGTGCCCGTGAGCGGCGGGAGCGCCGTCAGTGGATTGAGGTTCATGATGTCCATCCCGATGGGCGCTGGCTGCTGCAGGGCCAAAAGCGTCGGACCCTGCGAGGTGAACGCCGTGAGGCGCAGGCCGGTGAACGGATTTGGATGTGCCTCGATCGTGATGCTCTGCGTCTTCGGATAACCGAAGGTCTGCGCGAAAATCGCGCTGACGTATTTTCCAAACGCCTTGGCCGCGCTGATCCCGACCCCGCTCTGGATATCGCTTGTGATGCGTACATCGTTGAAGCCGAGTGCTCCGGCAAGCGAGGAAGAGAGCGGCTCGAGCATACTGCGAGTGAAGAGCGTATTGAGCTGACCGAGGGCAACGTTCGTAGCGGCCGCGCCGACGGAGAAGCCCTGCCCGCCGCTCGAGCGAACGCCGTGCACCGCGCCGAACGTCTGCGCTCCGACCAGCAGCCCGAGGATCTGCTGGCGCGAATACGATGGCTCCGAGGCCAGAGCCAGATTCATGCTCGTGGCGGGCCCCGTAACGCGCAGTCGAATCGCGGTGGGCGGGTCGGAGACGAACGTAGTGGCGACCGCGTCGACGTCCGGGATCACGCCGCTCGACGGATCGAACGCAACGGTGCCGCTCTCCAAGTTGAAGTTGCGATAGAAGTTCAGCGATCCGCCCGTGGAGCGAAAGCTCCCCGCGAGCGTCGGTGCGCTCAGGGTTCCCGCCAGCGCGACTTGTCCCGTCGTGCCGATGTCGACGTTCTTGCTTTGCACGCGCACGTTCGGTCCAGCGGTGATACTCAGGTTATTGAAGCTGATCGGAAGAGCCGCCCCTTGGCCTCCGGCTCGCTGCCTCAAAAAACCGTCGAGCGGAATGCGTGCGTTCGAAATGGTAACGTCGCCGCTTAGCGCGGGGTCGATCGGAGTTGGTTTCGTCACCGCGACGTTCGCGTCGAGCACTCCCTGGAAGTAGCCGGGCATGTCGAGGCGCGCGTTCGTCGCCGTGAGCCGCGCGTCGACGAGCGAGCCGGTGACCCGCCGAAGGCTCGCGAGCGCCGCCGCCGCCTGCGCGCTGGCGATGCCGCCGCCGACGCTCGCCTGCGACGTCAGCTGCGCGCGATTCCCTGCAAACGAAAGGTCGCCGGCGATGCCGGTAATCGGCGAACGTTCCATCGGCCCGCTGAACGCGGCGTTTCTAAGCAACAGCGTTCCGTTCAGCTGCGGCGCGTCGAGCGTGCCGCGCGCGAGCACTTCGCCGTCGACCCGGCCGCTCGCGTTCGTTCCCTTGGGGAGAAGTGCGAGGAAATTCGAGAGCTCGACGTCGTCGGCGCGCAACGATCCGGCGATCGGCCCGCTGCCCGCGGCGACGTGCGGTGGGACCGCGCGGATCGGTATGGTCGCCGAGGCGAGAATCTTGCCGCGCGTCAGATCCACCTCTCCGTTTTGCACGGAAACGGAGTGTCTGTCGGCGTCGATTTCTGCCGCCAGTCGCGGAATCGCGAGCTCGCGGTAGCGCACCGACTGCAGCGCGATCGTATCGCGGATGCGCGGCGACGCCAACGTGCCCTCGATGCGCAAGACCGAGTCGAGCGCACCGGTGACCGGTGCCTTCTTGCCGCTTGCCGCGAAGACGAAGGCGCCGAAGTCGGCGCTCGTGCTGTGCGCCGCCAGCGCGAGCTGGTCGCTTGGGCGTAAACCGAAAGTACCCGACGCCGTCGTGCTCAACGATGGCAAGTCGATGCGAGCGGACCGAATCGTTCCGCGCCCGTGCCAGGCCGACGCGCTCACGTCGAAAAGCGCAACCGGCATACGGCCCACGGTTCCTCCGAAAACGGCGGCGTGCAGGCTGAGCGCGATATCCGGATAGCGTCCGGAAAGCGCCGTCTGCGCGTCGAGCCGTCCGGTGATGGGCGCGGAGTATCCCAGCATCGGCAGCCATGTGGCGAGATCGACGGCGTGCGCGGTGCCGCGCACGTCGACCGCCGTCGTCGCGGGCGTCACGCTTCCCGCTATGTTCACTTGACCCGTCGGTCCGCCGAAACGCAGCCTGCTGTGGATCGTGCCGCGATTCGTCTGCCAGCTCGCCGCGACCGTGCCGAGCGCGAGCCGGCGAAAGCGCGCGCCGTTAAAACGCGCCTCTCCGCTACTCGCGACCACGCGCGGTCCAACCAGGACGGCCACGAGCGCGAGACTCCCCGTCCCGCCGAACGTGTCGCCCGCATCGAAGAAGTCATTGAAGTCGGCGAGGTTCGTATGGGGCGCATCGATGGACACGTTGGTCGCGCGCGGCGTCGTTTGGCCGTGCAGCGCGAGCGCGGTAGATCCAACGACGACGCGGCCGGCCGTCAGCGACAGGGCTGCAGCTTCGCCGTTCACGCCGGCGCGCAGATCGCGAAACGCAAGTCCGTTGACGGAGCCTTCCGGCGCGGCGACCGTGCCGGCAAACGATGGGGCGCTTCCGGTTCCGCGCACGCGCACGGCGGCATCGATGCTTCCCTGAACGGGCCACGGCGCGCGCGGATGGAGCGCCGCCACGAGCGTCGCTACGTCGGAGGAATGAAGCTGTGTGACGAGGTCATACCGCGCTGCGCTCGCGCCCTGCGGCGAAAGCCCCGCAATCGTTCCTGCCACGCTCGCGAACAGCGGCCCCACTGCAACCGCGGCGTCATGCACGCGTAGCGTGCCATCGGCATACGCCAGCCCTGCGTTGGCGTTGACGGCGAAGTCGCGGTAGCGTCCGCCGGCGACTACGACGGTTCCCGCGACCCGGGGAGATTGCGGCGTACCGGCCAGCGTTGCACCAAAGCTCGCCTCGCTTCCGACGTCCCCGGACAGCGCGCCGCGCAGCGCGCCGCCGCGCCAGGCGAGATCTCCGTGCACGTTTGCGGCCCCCCATGCCGCCCGTAGCCTGCCGGCCAGCCCGATGCCGAGCCCGGCGCCGGCCTGGCCGCCGAAAATGGTGCCGTCGAATGTCCCGTGCAGCGGCCGCAGCGCCAGGCTGCGCGCCTGTGCGATGCCGACGCTCGAGCCGTGCGTGCGATCGAACGCGACGCGCGCATAAAGCGAACCGTTGCGGCCGGACAGGTAGAGCGGTCCGACCTGTCCCAGTCCGCGCTGGTCGACATTGAAGACCGCGTCGAGGCGCTCCGTCGCGCTCGAGCCCCAGAGAGCCCCCTGCACCGCGATCGCGTTGGGATCGTCGCCCGTTGCGAGCGCGGCGGCTCGCAACGACATCCCGGGCAAAAACGATTCGACATACGGAATCCCACTCTGTCCCGAACGCACTCTCAGCAACACATTGACGGCGCGCGGTCGCCGCTCGAAGGCGACGCGTCCGCGCGCGTCGAGATCGAGTCCGCGATACGCGCCGCGCATGCCGATCACGTAGGCCTCGCGGCCGTCGAACGCGACGAGGCCGTCGACGCGGTCGAGCGACGCCGCGGAGTAGGTTAGCCGAGGCGAATCGAGCGCGATCCACGTGACCGGCTTGGTCGTCGTCCCTTCGACGAGCAACGCAAAGCGCAGCAGGCCGCGTATCGGGAGGCGCTTCGCTTGCGTGAACGCTGAGCGCAGCACCGCGGCGTCGGCACCGCCCCGTACCGCCATCCGCAATCGAGGGCTGCGAAGACCGTAGATGCCGCCGCCAACCGTTACCGCGGTCCCCGCCAGGCTCGCATCCAGCCGCGGCGTCATCAGGCCGTCGTCGTAGATATCCACCGGGCCGCGCACGTCTTCGATCGGCCTCGCGAGACCGGCGATGGCAATGCGAGCCCCATACAGTGACGCGCTCGCCGTCAGATGGCAGCTCAGCCCACCGCGCGCATCGGCGAGACCGAAATAACGCGCGTCGACTCCGCGCAGCGTTCCACGCAGGAAGCGCAGCGAAGGAGAGCCGGCCACGAAGTTGACCGCCGCGGCGATAGGCAGCTCTCCGGCCGTCCAGCGCTGATCTACGTATCCATCGGGCGAATTGATGTCACCGCGCCCTTTGATCGGTAAGAGACGGTCGATGCTCTCACCGTAGAGCAGGCTCGCGGTGTATCGCGAGCGGGCCGCGGTCGAAATGTCGGCGTCGACTTCGAGGTTGCGCACGTGAAATTGGCGGACGTCGTCGCTTGCCGGCCGCAAGTCTACGCCGTCGAGCGAGCCGTTGCGAACGCGCGCCGCCAACATCAACGGTCTGCCGCCGGAGGGACGGTTCGCCTGCAGCCGCGGGATCGGCACGTTATACGTTCCGTCGGGGCGGCGTATGATCGTGACGTGTGGTGAATCGGCCTCGACTGCCCGTAAACCAAAAAGCCGTTTTCCGCTGAGCCAGTCCCTGAGGTCGTACGCGACGGTGAGTCGCGGTATCGTTGCGATCGGCTCGTTACGCTTCGACGTGACGCGCACGTCGTCGAATACGGCTTCGTGCGCACCGAGCGCCACGTGGCCGAACGCCACTCGTACGCCGGTGACCGCGTCGGCCGCGGCCACGATGCCGAGCCGTGCCAGGCTCTGCCATTGCCAGACCCCGAGGCCTATGATAAAAAGAATCGCAATTGCTGCTACGCCCCACCACGGGCGGCCTCGCCTGCGCTTCATATCTCTGCCTTTTCCCACTTGGCGCGGCTGATCACTCCCGCCGGGGTCGGCTCGCTCCAGATTCGCGCTTCACAGGAGTTTCTCAACAATGAAGTTAGTCGAGAGCATCGATCGGAACATGCTCGAACGTTGCCGGCTGATCGCCGAGTCGAGCGAGTTTGCAATCTTCGACGTCGGAAACGACACCTATGCGCTCGTTCATCGACACGAGGCGGTGAATTGGCAGGGCATAACGATCTCCGGAGACGGCCTCTTTCGGGTTGCGGAGTTGCTCGCGGGTGCGACCCGGTCGCTCTACCGAGACGTCGCGGCGGAACTCTCGAAGGAGCGAAATCGCTGACGCTTCCGAGGAGGTTGGGTCGGCGATTGTAGAACACGCGCGTTCTATGTTAAAGGCACGCGCCGCGCTTCTGGCCGCAGGCTGCGCGCTCGCGCTGGGCGGAGCGACGCTGCCGGCGCGGGCTGCGCTCGACTTGGCCGTCGGCGCACGGAAAGTCGTCAAGAACCAGCCCGTGAGCAGCTGCAACGCCGCGGCGAAGAGCGCGCTCAGTTCCGTGCTGTCGGATGCCTCCGAAATCGGCACCGGCGACACCGGAGAATGGAGGGGCTACGCAGCGGCGGATTCGAGTGGTAACTCTTCGGCCGCCGCCGCCGTCCACTGCTATCCCCTTGACGACGGATACGTGGTGACGTTCACCTGCGCGGTGGAGGTGCCGCCCAGCACGGATACGGCGAGCGCGCTCTGCACGAAGTTAGCCACGGCCTTCGGGGGAGCGCCATGAAGCGCGCTCTTCGGGGTGCCATCCCGGCGGCGGCGTTCTTTACGGTGATGCTGTGCGGCGCGCCTGCGCCGGCGGCGGTAGACCTATCCGTGGGAATCCGCCACGTGAGTCCGGATGGCTCGGCGCAAGAGTGCAGCGACAAGGCGAAGGCCGCGCTGAGTGCGTTCTTGCAAAACGCTGCCGAGTCGAGCCCCGGCAATGGCGAGTGGATGGCGACGGGGCAGAATCCGCGGGCGGGTGCGGTGACGGCCGCGGCGACCGTGCGATGCTACCCGCTCGCGAAGGGCTACGTCGTGACGTTTACCTGTGCCGTGCAGCTTCCCGATAACCCCTACGGCGCCGACGCGCTCTGCCTGGACGTCGCACACAAGTTCTACGGCGGCACGGTCACCGCGCTCGCGGCCATGCCCGCGCCGACGCCCGTGCCGACGGGGTGCAGCACCGTTAACCTGGTCGGCACGTGGGTCGCGGATGACAAGCCCGGTCTCACCCTGACGGCCGATCTCAACGGAAACATGACCGACAGCGACGGCGTTTCGGGTAACTGGATCATCAAAGGCACGACCGTAGTCCTCACCTACTACGGTGAGCACACACTGACGCTCTCGCCGGATGGAAAGCACATGCGCGGCGGAGGCTACAACTTCACGCGAAGATGCTGAGGCTTTTTAATCCCGCGTACCCCTTGCGTTGACGTGTTAACGTGGTTGATTCGTGGCAAAATCGGTGCCATGATGAGGGGCGAGGATGCGAACTCCGCACAGTCCGACCGAGCGGTAAGTTAGGTTAACAGTTTTTACCGCGCTCCTTTGAGAAAGAGAACTTCATGTCAATCGAACGCGCGTTTGCTGCGTGCATTTTCGGATCGCTGCTGCCCGCTTTGACTGCGTGCGGCGCGGGCTCTTCGAACATGACGGCCGCCTCGCCGGGCGAGCGCGCCCCGGCCACCTCCGGGTACACGTTTACTACGGTCGACGACGCCGCCGATACGTCGTTCAACGAGATTCTGGGGATCAACGACGGGGCGAAGCTGGTCGGATTCTACGGCAGCGGCTCGGCGAGCGATCCGAGCGTAGGCTACATCGTCGTCGCTCCGTATACGCAGAACAACTTCCGGACAGAAAGCTATCCCGGCGCCCAGGACACCGAGCTCGCCGGCCTCAACGACAAGGCGACGTTCGTGGGCTTCTACCGCGATACGCAAAACGACGTTCGCGGGCTCGTCTTCGTCGACGGGATATGGACGAACTATAAGCATCCCCGGGGCATGCCGAAGGGCAAGTCGGTCACCGAGCTCTTGGGCATAAACGGCTCGGACACCGCCGTGGGATTCTATACGGACCGCTCCGGCGTCAACGAAGCCTTTACCCTCGACATCCTCACCAACAAGTATCGGCCGCTCTTTCCGCCGAGCGGGAACAACGCCGTGGCGACGGGCATCTCCGGTCGCGGAGACATCGTCGGCTATCTCGAGAAGGGCAGCGGGCAGCTCGTCGGCTTCTTGTTGCGTAAAGGAACCTACACGGAGTTGTCCTATCCCGGTGCGACCGACACGAAGTTTCTGGGCGTTACCGTCTACGATCAAATCGTCGGATCCTACACCGACAGCTCGGGTGGCATGCACGGCTTCCTGCTGACGAATCCGTTGAAGCCATCCATTTCATGGGAGCAGATCGTCGAGCCGGACGCGGCGGGAACGACCGTCGTGACCGGCATCAATCAGAGCGGCGACCTGGTGGGCTATTACGTGGACTCCGCGGGCAACACAAACGGCTTCTTCGCGAGCCGCTGACGCCGAATCTCGAAGCGATAGAAACGGAGCGCCTGCGGCTGCGCCGATTCGGCGCGGACGAGGCGGAGCTCGTGTTTCGCTTGATGAGCGACCCGCGCGTCATGCGCTTTTATCCCGCCGTTTACGACCTCGCGCGCGCACGGCTCGTGCTCGAGAACGTGCGCTCGGCATACGAACGGCCGGGGTATTCGCTGCTGGCGGCGGAGCGCAAGGCGGACGGCGCCTTCGTCGGTCAAGTCGGGTTGCTGCACTGGGACGACGTGGATGCGCGGGAGGACGTCGAAGTGGCGTACATGCTCGCGCCCGAGTACTGGGGTGCGGGGTATGCGACCGAGGCGGCGCGAGCGTGTCGAGACTGGGCATTCACGCATCTCGGCGTCGATCGGATCGTTTCGTTCATCGTCACCGAGAACCGACCGTCCATCGCGGTGGCGCGACGCAACGGCATGCGTCGCCTGAAGCGCCTCGAGCACAATCGTTTCGGTAAGCCCATTTATGTCTACGGAATATCCCGCGCCGAATGGTCGGCCGCATCCGGAGAGGAGTGACGGCAGGCGGCCGACACGATGTCTTATAAGTTACGGGCATGAAACGGGCGCGCGGGTTCGTTTTGGCCGTTGTCGCGGCGGGGGGCATCGTTGCCTGCACGCACTCCAGCTTTATGCCGAACGTGATTCAGCTCACGCCTAAGGGTACGAAGGCGCAGCCGGCGGAACAATCGATCGCGCACTCCTTCACGCTCCTCGCGGTCGAGGATGGCTACACCGGACAGTTCAGCGCGCAGACCATCGTCGGAAAGTGCTGGGTGGTGCAAGCGCCGATCATGACGGGCGGAGCATGGACGGTCGTCCCGCAGGGTAGCACCTGCAGTCGGCTCGACACCGAACAGATCCAGGTGAAGGATACCAACGGCCATTCGGCCGTCACGTACATCCGTTCCGTGCGCTAAGCGCGCGTATAGAGGCAGGTCCAGTTGGTCTCCCACGTCTTGGCGTCGTCGGGTGAGTAGGCTTGCTCGAAATACGGGTGGTTGCCGGGCAAGAGCGACCACTTGAAGCGCACGATGATCGGTTTACCTTCGTGCTTGTCGTGGGCGTAAAACTGGCCGATGCCATGCTCGTCGAATTCGCCGACCTGCGGCGGCGGCACGAGGCCGCGCGTCTTGGTGCCCCACCAGAGCGACCACTGATGTGTTTGTGGACTGTACATCCGAAGCGTCATGCCGATGATGTGGCTTCCGGAGCAGCGGAGGTCCCCGTCCTCGAGATTGCCGTATCCGTTCCAGAACGCTCGGACGACCGACGCGCCCGTGCAGTCGTACCACTCGTGGTTGTTGCTCAAGCGCTTCTTCAAGATGCGGTAGTGCGTGTGCCACGTCCCGAGCAGGAAGTCGAAATCTTTATGACCGTCGCGAGTCGTCGGCGGAGCGGAGCTTTGGGCGGACGCGGGGCCGCACGATGCCGCTAGAGCGCCTGCAAGCAGGAGCGCAAATGCACCGAGGGGGCGTGTCACAGAAATCTCCTCAGGTCTCGCGTTCCAGCCGAAACCGAACGATCCGCGTAATCAGGTCGATAGGAAGCGGCTGTGAGAACGGGAATTGCACGGAACCCCTCGCGCTCTTGTAAATCGCTAGCTCTTTCTTGAACGCCGCGATCGCGGCTGCACCCGGATAAAACCCTATGTGCGACGTGAACGCGCCATACCAAACGAGGATCCTGCCCTCAACGGTAAACGCAGGAACCTTGTAGCTGATCCTTTCGAGCGCTTGCGGAGCGGCTCTTCTTATCGTAGCGCGCATCGTACGCAGCAGCGCCTGAACCTTCGGCGGGAAGCGGCCGATGTAGTCGTTAACTTCAGGCGAGGCCTTCATTGGCGCGTCATTTTCTTCAGGTCACCCCACGCGACCCTTTTGGTACTAAATCGAAGGCGAAGGAATGCACTTCGCGGTTCCGAACAGCGCCGCGCAAATGTACGACGTTGTTATTGCCGGTGCCGGGCCGGTCGGTTTACTCCTCGCTAATGAGTGCGCTCGCCGCGGCATGAGCTACCATATAGTTGAGGCGAACGCAAGCCAGTCGGCTCACTCTAAAGCCTTGGCGATTTTCCCTCGGACGTTCGAGATCTTCGACATGGCGGGCCTCGCCGAGCCGTTTTTGCCGGCGGCCAATCGCGTGACCCGCGTCGCATTCACCTCTCACGATCGAACCTTGGGTCGCATCGAGTTCGCGCCGAAGGGGACGCCGTATCCCTACGTTGCGATGGTGCCGCAAGACGTGACGGAAAGACTGCTGCTCGAGCATCTCCGAAGCGCGGGCGGAGACGTCGAGTACGAGACGACGCTCGTTTCTGCGCGAGACACGAGCGCGGGTGTCGAGGTCACCGTTGAGCGCGGCGGCGCCTCGGCCGTCGTGCACGCGAAATATCTGGTCGGCTGCGATGGCGCGCATAGCACGGTGCGCCACGTCCTGGGCGTGCCGTTCGAAGGGGGCGACTATGCGGAGCAGTTCATGCTTGCCGACGCCGTGACCAACGATGCGCTGCCGGGCGACGAGATGCAACTCTGCCCGAGCCGAGACGGTCCGCTCGCGATCTTTCCGATGAGCTCAACCCGGCGACGCCTCGTCGCGACGGTCGATCGGCTCGAAGGGGACGCACCGTCGCTCGGCCTCGTCAACGATCTCCTGAAGCAGCGTGGCCCCGAGGGACTGAAGGCCGAGTCTCTCGTCTGGTCGACGTATTTTCGGATTCATCACCGCTGCGTCTCACGGATGAGGTCCGGCCGCATCTTCGTGGCGGGAGACGCCGCGCACATCCATAGTCCATTCGGCGGCCAGGGCATGAATACCGGACTCCAAGACGCGTGGAACCTCGCGTGGAAACTCGACTTCGCCGTGCGAGCGAACGCGAAGGACGCGTTGCTGTCGAGCTATACAGAGGAGCGCTATCCCATCGTCAAAGGCGTGATCGAAGCGACGCACTTCCTGACCGCCACGCTCGGCGCCGGCAATCCTCTCGCTCAAGTCATCAGGGATACCGTCATACCACTCGCCACGCACATTCCGCGGTTTGCGCACGCATTTGTCGAACGGCTTTCCGGGTTGGGCAACTCGTATAAAGGGAGCCCGATCGTTGAGGGCGCGGGACGAAGGTACTTCGACGAATCTCTGCGCGGCGGCCGCGGAATCAGGAGCCGCTTCGTTCTCTTCATTGCCGCCTCCGACGCTGCAGCCGTTACGGCGGCAAGGAGCGCCGAGCAACGATGCGCAGGCGTCTTGGACGTGCGCCCGTATGACGGGCGCGATCTGCTGTTGCTGCGTCCCGACGGTTACGTCGCCTACGAGTCGGCCAACGGCCGACCCCATGCGTTCGCGGCCATCGACGAGGTTCTCCGTAGACAGGTCAGCGCCGGGATCTAGAAGAGTCGGGGCTCCGGCGGTTGGATGGCGCCCTCTAACTCGAGCAGAGCGCGCTTCAACGGCAATCCTCCGCCGTAGCCGGTCAGATTGCCCTCGGATCCGATGACGCGGTGGCATGGAATCACGATCGGGATCGGATTCGATCCGTTCGCGCTCCCGACGGCGCGCGCGCCGTTCGTCAAGCCGAGCTCGTCTGCGATCGCGCCGTACGACGTCGTTTGGCCGTACGGGATGCTCAAAAGCTTCATCCAGACTTGCTGCTCGAACGGCGACCCGTGAGGTTCGAGCGGTAGATCGAAAACACGACGCTTCCGCTGAAAATATTCAACGAGCTGTTGTCTGGCCGCGCGCATCCCACTGGCAGCAGCCGGCGGAAGGGGTTCCGGCGCCGACGCCTTTTGCCGGCGATTCGGGAGCAATATCTCGACGAGCGTGCCGGCGCCGTTGACCGCAAGTTGCACGCCGCCGGCCGGTGTCTCGAGCGTCGATCGAAAGAACGAAGGTTCCATACTCGTGCTACAACGCCGCCCCGAGCTCTCTGAGTTGCGCGTATCGCTCGCGCGCGCGCTTGGCCTCGACGTGGTCGTACGCTCTGGCCGCTTCACGGGCGAGCTCTTCGAGCAGCGCCACCTCGTCGGGGTCGAGCTGCGCTCCGTTGGCGTGGGCGCCGTAGAGCGTAAAACTGACGAGCTCGTGGCGCACGGTGACGGGTACGGCGAGCGTGTAGATCGCGGCGTTTTCCGCGTCGAGGTGCGAGCGTACCTCGTCGAGCCAGACGATATTTTCGTCGGCGAGCAGCATGCGCACCAGCAGCGCATTCGCGTCGAAGCCGGCCGGAGCGACCTGGGTCTGGAGCGCGGTCGCGACGCCTTCGTAGCGCGCGCCGCCGCCGGAACGCCGGTAGAGAGCCGCGCCCGCGAGCTCGAGCGCGTCGACCGGCACCTGCACGAGCCCGTCGACGATCGCCGCCTCGTCGGTCGCGTAGGGAAGCGCCGAGGCCGCGCGTCGCAGGTGCCTTTCGGCGAGCCGGCGCCTGCGGAAGAAGAGCGATTCGACGAAGTTCTCCGTGGCGCGATTGATGCGGTCCAGCAGAAAGCCTACGCCGATGGTTACCAAAAGCTCGAGCCCGATCGCGAGGCGCCCGATGGCAAGCACGCGCGAGAAGAACCAGTCCAAGAGCGAGATGAAGGCGATGATGCCCAGCGACAGCAAGCCGTAGACGAGCGCCCGATTCAGGACGAAATTCACGTCGAGCACGCGCAGCCTAAAGACCGCATACGCGATACAAATCGGCATCAGCACGACGGCGAAGCCGACCACTTGCCCGACCGCGAACGGCACGCCGGGCACGAAGTATACCGCGTACGCGACGAACGACGCGAGCGTTCCGATCGCCAGGAAGCGCCACCGCTGACGATCGCTCGGCGTCGCCTCGGCGAGGTTCTTCGCGAGGATCAATCCGGCGAAGAGGAACGTAGCGAGAGGAATCACGGCGCTAGCGATCGCGTCCCACGCCGGAATCGTCTCGGCCGAGTAGTATAAGCGCCATTCGACGACGTACATGGCGTATGCGAGTGCGAGGAAGATCCACACGAAGGGATCGATGCGGCCCCGCCATCCGAGCGCATCGCCGTTTGGAAACCGTAATACGAACGGAAGCAGCGGCAGGACGCTCCACGGACCGAGAACGGTACTGAGCACGAAGGAAAGGACGAGATATTCCGATGCCGGCAGAACGTGCGACCAGTACATGAAGGCCGGGCTCGTTCCGAAATAGCCTACGGCGAAAACGTAGAACGACCAAGCCATGATCGACGGCCGCAAGAAAACGAGCAAAAATGCGACGATCAAAAAGACCGTGGGCGGGATGTAGGCCAAGATTCCGCCGATGCGCGGCCAGACACCGAAGCTCGGGTTTGGCGCTGCGATCAAAGTTACGCGATACACTACCGTTCCGCGCTCGAGTTCGAGACGCTCCCGTTCGCCGGGATATGGCGAGCGCAAGCGCGAGGCGATCTCATAATCGCCGCGATCGATGAGGCGGTCGCCCGCCCGTACGCCGGCGCGGTCCGCCGGAGAGCCGCGATCAACGCCTGCGACAAGGGGGGTTCGAGCGGGGATGGTGAGGCCAAACGTGCCTTCGCCCCAGTTCTCCGCGAAGTCGACGTGCCCGATCGGCACGTAATAGACGATGACGACGAAAAGCGTTACGAGGACGAGGAGTCCGCGCGAAAGAGTCTTACGCATCGTTGGGTTCACTCGGCGAGTACCTGATGTACGAAGGAAATAACGATCGAACCTTCGCCCACCGCCGATGCGACGCGTTTGACGCTGCCGCCACGCACGTCGCCGACGGCAAAGACGCCGGGTAAACTCGTTTCCAGCAGAAGCGGCTGTCGCGTGAGCGGCCATCGCGCCGCAGCGAGGTCTTCGGGGCTCAGCGCGGAGCCGGTTTTCACGAACCCTCTCTCATCGAGCGCAACGCAAGTGTCGAGCCAGGCGGTGTTCGGCGCGGCCCCGGTCATCATGAATACGTGCGCGATCGGATGCTCCTCGACGACGCCGGTTTGATTGTTCCGCCAGCGCACTCCTTGGAGCCGATCCTGGCCGAGGAGGTTGACGATCTCCGTTTGTGTGAGCAATTCGATATTCGGCGTCTGCTCGATGCGGTAGCTCAGATAACGCGACATGCTCTCGGATAGAGTGGCTGATCGCACGAGCACGTATACGCGCGCCGCCGATTGGGAAAGAAAGACGGCGGCTTGCCCCGCAGAGTTGCCGCCGCCGATGACGACGACCTCATCGCCCGAGCACAGTTGGGCTTCGACGAACGTCGCCCCGTAATATATACCGTTGCCCTCGAAACGCTCCAAGTTCTCCAAGGGCGGCTTTCGGTACTGAACTCCGCTGGCAATGACGATCGATCGCGCCGGGACTATGCCGCCGCCCTCTAATCGAACGCGGTAGGGTTGGCGATCGCACTCCAAGCGCACGCTTCGATCCATTAAGAGCTCGGCTCCGAATCGTTCGGCCTGCGTGAACGCGCGCGTCGCGAGCTCTAGGCCCGAAACGCCGGTTGGGAATCCCAAGTAATTCTCGATGCGGGAGCTAGAGCCGGCTTGACCGCCGGGCGCGGTGGCCTCAACGACGAGGACGTCCAGGCCCTCGGACGCGCCATAGACCGCTGCGGCCAATCCCGAGGGGCCTGCGCCGATGACGACGACGTCGCGGGCGTGAGTCTCATCGATCGCGTCGTTGAATCCGAGACAGGCCGCGAGCTCACGGTTCGACGGATTGCGCAGGACATTATTGCCGCGGCAAATCACGACGGGGACCTCGCTCGCGGCAATCTTGAAGCTTGTGATGAGCTGCTCGGCATCGGCATCGCGCTCGAGGTCGAGATAGGCATACGGATATCCGTTGCGCATGAGAAACTCTTTGAGCCGCAGCGTATCGGCCGAATGCGCAGATCCGACCAAGACGAGATCCCCGACGTGTCCCGAAACGAGGCCGGCTCGGCGCAAAATGAAGGCGCGTACGACGATTTCGCCGATCTCCGCATCGGCTTGTACGAGCGCCATCATCTGATGTCGGTCGAGCTCGACCACCTCACCCGATTCCGACGCTTCGATCCGAAACATCGTGCGGCGTCCTGAGAGGGTGTTGATCTCGCCCGTGAACTGTCCCCGTCCGCTCAACGTGATGACGCGCTTGCCGAGTTCCGCCGGCCGCACAGCTTCCAGCTGCCCCGAAAGAATGACGAAGAACGGAATCGTCGCCTGGCCTTGCTCGATCAAGACCTCGCCGGCGCTAACCTCGCGGACTCGTCCGCGCGCCTCAACGCGTTTGATCTGCGCCTCGGACAACGTCGGAAAGACGTCGTCACGCGGGCCGGCCAGAGGAACATCCGTGAAACTCACGAGGCTAAGAACACGGCAAAGACTGCGCACGATGCGGGCCGCCGGCTAAACGGCCTTGGAGGAAAACGAAAGCTTCGACTAACTTCAAAATCGACAACGATCTGAACGTAAGGGACGACGAGACTGGCTAGTGCCGGGACATGCACTCAGTGAAGCTCTACCTTAAGGCCCGTTAAGCTAGAAGGGCCTGTAACGGGAGCGGCATAGTCTCCCAGTCTATGAATGCAACAAGGCGATTCGGAGCAGCGGGGGTGGGTGCTATCCTGCTTCTCGCGGCTTCGTGTACGCCGCGCTTCACAACGAGTAAGCCATCAGCGGCACCGGGGTCTGCTGTTGCCCACCGAGCTGTTCGTAAGACGGGGCATGAACGGCGGAAGCACGTCACGAGCACTTCTCCAAGCTTTAGTACCAGTACGAGCACCAGTACCAGCACGAGCCTGAAGTAGCTTCTAAATGGGTCCAGGCCACGAAGGCGGTCGCCGCGAAATGGCCCTGGCCCAATCAAGTTTTATCCGCTATGCAAGCCGAGCCTTGCGAGCTGCTTCCGCTTCGGGATCGTCGTGAGGATCGATGTTGACGCTCGAGCCACGCTTTAAAACCTGTGCTTCGAGCATGGCGGCGCGAGTAGGGTCTACTATGCGACAGCGCATTATTTCCGCTATCGCGTCCTTGAGGTTCATTGGGGCCTTTCGTGGATTTAGTTTGCGGGAGCTATTTGCGGTTGCGTGCGCTGATGCGAAAAGCCTCTAAAAAGGCGAAAATACAGCGCGCTGTGCGCGGCGTTTGACCAGCCTACGCAAAGGCATTTGGATCCGCAGGGCGTCAGGTCACGTAACGCGGTGCGTTCGGCAGCTTCACGCTTTTTAGAGAAGGAACGCGATCCAATCGCGCTCCTATGTCCGCTGACCTCTACTGCGCTTGAACGGTCCCGCGATGCGGAACAGTCCGACCCTCTTCCAGATCGAGCAAGTCCGACCAGGAAACGACGTCGGTCCGGCTCGGCGCGATTTTGCTGCGCAGTTCCTCGAAGTGCTCTAACGACTCCCCGCTCGGCACTGCGGACAACCACTTCTTGTTGAAGGCTTCGATATTACGAGGATCCTTCTTGGCGACGAACGTCTTCGCATAAGTTTCGATCTCGGAATCGTTCTTCGCCCCTCTCACGACGTTGAGGAACGCCTCCGGCTCCATGTTTAGATACTCGAAGAGGCCATGGTCCATCGGGCAATCGTACTTGTAGTCAGCAATTTTACCGTGCGCTAACGCCTTTGCCTTATCTGTCGTCCGGGCGAGCTGCACGATGCCTAGCATCATCGAGCTGACGCTACGCGGCATGGTCTTGGTTAGGTCCATCATAAATAGTAAACTTTCATATTAGCTTTAGCTTCTTGTCCTAGTATTCGTGAACGCAATAGATCGACCAGAGTTGCACTATCCAATTAAATTGATTGCGGGCAGGTCTTTTAGAATCTTTAGCGGTGCGGCGCTTCGGTCGCAAAGCGCGCCTTTCCGCGTTAAAAAACCCAATGCATGACGCCGAAGCGCGCCTTTTGCCCGAACGAATGCTCGTATAAAGCGCTCGCTTGGCGTAAACCGGGCGGTATCGCGCAAGATCCGTTCTTCGGTGACGAGCACTAATTTAATCGCGGAAAATTCACGAGCCTCGCTCTCGATGTCAGGGGCGGCAACCTCTACCACGCCCATTGTCATATGACGCTGGCGTCTTTAGAATCTTGAGCCAACTCTAAAATTGCTGGCGCTGCAAATGTCCGCGATCTGTTCGAGGCTTAGCCGGCGGAAGGTCTTATTGCCGTACACAAAGTCTTCGCCGGCTTCAGTCGCATCGTAGCGCGCCTGCGCACCAGAATTCAGCGGCGGTCGCTCCTTCAAGATCTGGTTCTTGAGGTTAACACGATAGGCGAGGTTTTTCGCAAATAAAACGATGTCACCGCGTCCGTTGACGTAGCCTCCATAGACCGGTTCGGAACGCTCTGCACAGCTCGGTCCCCTCACGGCACCTGTAATAGCTAGCGTGGCAACTGGCAAGGAAGCGCATATCATGGCTTAAGCTTTACCTTAAAAGGGCGTGAGTGGTTGCACTGGTGCTGGGCTACGCTAGGGTTCCCAGGCTCGGGCCTGCCAGCATTGCGATCCTTGGTTTGTCGCTGTTTTCGGGCGCCAACAGTTCAGGAGTTTATGGGAATGGTACCGATGTTTCATCGAGCCTGCGCGGAAACACGTGGGTCGGTGAAGCAGCCACTCTGTATTGCGTGCTGCAAGCCGGATACAAGTAGTGGCTTGCGCGATTCTTTGGAGAGCACGCAGCTGGCGCCTGCTAGATGACATGCGCGGCCCCAAGAACGCTTTACGTCTCCGGTGTAGACCACAATGACGCACTCCGGTAAGACGAAACGCAGCTGGCGCAACAATTCGAGCGGGTCCACTTCTTGTCTGTCGACGTCGGCAATGAGAACGTCAGGCGCGAGCTTCGCTAACTCTCCCACATCGAGATGCGCCGCCACCGTAAGGCCCGGCTCTCCTGCGCCTTTCAGTGCAGCGCTGAGTAGCGGGATGTATTTTGGGTCGACGGCGGCCAAACAGCATACGCGGGCCATATTTTTGCGCTTTCAGGCGGGCGAAGCAGTACGTCGCCGCGCAGAAGAAGAAGTGTTCTTACCATACCATTGGGAGCTAGAGACCGACCATCGTGAAAAAGTCCCGTTATCGTCGCCTGAGAGTAAGTTGACGGTTCCGGTGGATTTCGTCCCAGAGTGGGATCCTGCTTATCCCATCATCAAGGCGATCCTACGGGTAGTGCCGGCCTCGCGGTGGTCCTTTGCGCGTCTAATGCCCGACGGGCAACTAGCCGGCCTCCTGATTGACTCCCAGGGCAACGAAGGCGAACTTTTGCGGCTCGAGGACGAGTTCGAGCGCCAACGCGAGAAAGCGAAAAAAGGCCCTCGCATTGCTGCGACGCTCGGTCCGCTCGGCGATTTCGAAAGCGGAATTACCCTGTTATTCGCCGACGCTAACGCTAGCTTCGGGATCCTCACGCTCCTCCGCACGAGCAAGCTGGGACCGTTTACGTCGAGCGAAATCAGCGTTTTGGCATTGTCCCTCGACGCTACGTCGGAGCGCCTCTCCGCGCTGCGCCTAGACTCCAAGACCGGACGACAGGCTCGCCCAGCCGTCCACGATCGGCCCAGCGATGCAGAGCGCGCCACCGAAGCATCGGAGGCCTCGGGCGAGTCATTCTACGTGCTGGACCGCGACCTTCAGATCGTACTCGCATGGACCGCCGAACAGCAACGCCGCGTCGCACTTACGGGCCTGCGTACTAGGATAGCCGATCGTCTCCCTGGGGTGCTCGAAGAAGCCGTCCGGGGCCTGATAGCCGACTGGCGCGCTGACTCGGGTACGCAAAAGACGGGCATAGCGCATCCGGTCCCATTCTTAGTCGTCCGAACGCAGCCGATGTCGGGCCCGGCGGGACTCTTCATCGGCGTCCGTATCGATCGCTTAAGGCCGCCGAAATCGCTGGGAGGGCCGGCTGCACACTTTCATATCTCGCCGCGTGAGTTGCAGGTGCTGGCGATGTTGCTGGATGGAGAGAGGCTCGAGGAGATCGGCCAAAGGCTGCACATCGCCACGTCGACGGTTCAGCACCACGTTAGGAGCATGGTCGACAAGACCAAGAGCCGGAACCGCACTGAGCTGATCGCTCGCGTCCTAGGCTGGGAGAGCACGGGGGAGGTGGGGCACTTTTCACGATAGCGCGGTCCTTCCTTTCCGCGCTACACTAAGAGAGCCAAACGTGCGACCGGGTAAGGCACGCTCACTCCCACCGGTCCGAATAGAGGACCCTTGACGTCGCAAATCGCCCTAGTGGTCTTTTCTGGAGAGTACGATGTGACGTGCAAGCGGCAATGGTCCGAGGCACTCGACGGCCTGTGCAGCGAGCCAAAGCTCATCATGGACTTTAGCGAAGTAAGCTACCTGGACGCTACATGTATAACTGAAATGTTGAGAATGCACGCCCGTCGCCACGACAAAGGGTTCGATCGTGAGACCGTTATCCTCGGTCAGCCACTCGTCCGAAAGCTCTTCGATCTGCTAAAAATGAACGACGTCGTTCGCGTCGTGAAATGCCTCGATGATGCGACGGGGCCGCAGAGGTTCGCACCCATAGTTCACCATGCGTTTTGTGGGAACGGCGGAGCGGCCAAGCGAAATACGCATCTGCCAAGCTTGAAACGTTGAGGCGCATGGATAGGATCTACGGTTCCGTTAAAGGTTTCGGGCTACTCGGAATTCACATCGGCGCGCTTGCGGTCTTCTTGCCGGGCTTCGTTCAGTGGCCGGCGCTGGCAGCCGCAGCTGTCATATCGTATACCACTGTAGCTCTAGGCATTTCGCTGTGCTTCCACCGGACCCTGACGCACCGCAGTTTGCGACTCTTTAAACCGCTGGAATACCTACTGGCGATTTTCGGAACACTCGCGCTGCAAGGTGATCCGATCCGATGGGTGGCTGTGCACCGAAAGCATCACGCGCGTGCGGATCACGAGGGTGATCCCCACAACATTCGTCACGGGTTCAGGTGGGCGCATATGGACTGGATTTACCGGCACAACATCGCGCTCCCCTCGGACGAGGAAATCCTTCACTTCGCACCCGACCTCTACGCGGAGCCATTCTATCGCGTCCTTCAATACCTCAATATTCCGCTTCAGATCGGACTAGCTGGCGGACTCTATGCGCTCGGCGGATGGCCGTGGGTGATTTGGGGCATTTTCGTCCGGCTGGTGATCAGTTATCATTCGAC
This sequence comes from Vulcanimicrobiota bacterium, assembly GCA_963722595.1. Classification (GTDB taxonomy): domain Bacteria; phylum Vulcanimicrobiota; class Vulcanimicrobiia; order Vulcanimicrobiales; family Vulcanimicrobiaceae; genus Cybelea. Next base: position 80,775 of record CAVRNN010000005.1, read on the forward strand.
GTGGCTGGTCAACAGCGCGTCCCATATGCTCGGCTATCGCACCTACCAGACTGCGGATCAATCAACTAACTGTTGGTGGGTAGCGGTCATCTCGTGGGGTGAAGGCTGGCACAACAATCATCATGCCTTTCCATTTTCGGCGCGCCACGGCCTGCGCTGGTTTGAGATCGATATGACGTGGTGGCACGTTAGAATGCTCGCCTTTCTGCGGCTTGCCGATCGAATCAAGATCCCGAGCAAATCGATGCAGCGACTCCGCGAAGTCGGGCGCAGCGGCTCGCACCGGCAATTGATTGGCGGCTAGTACCCGTTTCGAATCCTGTGTGCGGCGGTTATCGCCGCCCACAACGTGCTACGACCGAACGCGCTGGCCTGGCCACGCTCGCAGGCGGATTTGAGCGCGCTTTCTTTCAAATTTCGCGGCAAGAAGCACCTATACGTTCTGACAAAACCCGCGGCTTCGATCATCCGTTGGATTCTTGAAACAACTGGGTGTCGTATCCGTATCTTGTTCGTATCGATCATCGGGTAACTTTTCACAACCCCTTAGGTTTTCAACAGTTGGACGAACAAAGCTTCGTATTGAAGGCTGAGTAATATATGGTTCAGACTAAGGTAGCACCGAAGGCGCATAGGCATGGCAAAGCCGACGGTATCGCCTGTCAGGTTAGTAAGGATAGGCGAGACTCTCGCGTTTTTGGAAGTTCCTGGCGCAGTGACTTCATTTACAGCGTGCGATGAAAAATCTGTAGAAGTGTTTCCGTGAAAGAGGGACTTTCATGACCAAGATGGAGCGCGTCTGGATGCGCATGAAGACCACTGCAACCAAACTAGCGGCACGCAAGAGGCTGGTAAATGTAGCAGAATCGCGAGATACGGTGTTGAAAATCTACCGACGCGAAAGCGCCACCCCGCCGCCGCCGGACGCCCTGGAGTATCTAGCTACGGAACTGGTACGGCTCACTTTGGAGCGACAGGTCCCTTAGGTTTTTCACCCTCCAAAAACATTGTGATTCGTCTCGAAAAACCAGTGACGAATACACCGTACGAACGCAAGAGCGTGATGTATTAAGCTTCAACAGAACGATTCCGATATCGATCAACGAGGACACGATCGAACGAAGCGAGGGCGTGAACCAATATCGAGTCATCAAGTCCCAGACTACGCTGCTACTGGAAAGCGACTCGATGGCCGCGCGCCCTTAGGCGCTCTTACGATCCGGGTAGACGGCTAGCGTTACTAGAACGCTAGCTTGGCCGCTTTCGGGAATGGCTTTTCACAGACCGTAGCCTGGTATTTCCGAGTTCCCCGCGTGAAGCTACCGTCAGCGCAGACGAACGTGCTGTCCGTCCAATCGCCGGACAGACTTACTCTCCCCTTCGGCCCCGTCGTGCCGCTGGCAAGTTTTTTGACGAGCTTTGGTTCGCAAGTTAGGCATCGGAGCTCCGCCTTCCATACCGCGACCGTTACACCCGGCACCGGCTCCCCTTTGAGGAGAGCCGTGATCACCGTCGTACTGGTCGACGGGATCATGGCGTTTCCAGCTGAGGCACCGATCGGCTCGACGCCGACATTATTGTTGCCGGAGCACGCGGATAGCGTCAGCAGCGAGAGCGTTATCAGAAAACCGAGAACACGGTGCGTCATAAGCAACTCCTTAAAGCAAACTATCTATGGCGCCGCAGCATCGCCTTCTTTTTTAGCGAGAGGCAGCGGCTCACGCTCACTTATATATAAGCAAGCGTCCCGTTTGTCCTCCCTAACTACCTCAAAAACAAAAAAAAGCGAATTTTACTTCGTCGCGAGTGAAGGCGTTCGGACGCGATCAAGATTCTCGGCAAGCGATTCCCGCCGCGTCGGCGAATCCGATTTTATGATCGCGGTAGTGACCACGCTCGTGCTTGCGAGCACGCTCTACACTCTTCCGCAAGGCATACGTTGGATGCCGGTCACGGGCAAAGGCGTGCCTGGCGGCGCGACGTATGCTATCGTCGCCGGAAAAGCACCCTCCCATCAGCCATCCCTCGAGAGACGTGCGATACGTGGCATGTGCGACGTCCTATTCCGGTACAGGTTTCCCGATGGCTTCGTCTATCCGTGGCACGTGAACAACGAATACGATATCTACACCGTGCTCAAGGGAACGCTGGTCATCGGTTTCGATAAGAGCCACTCGCCTTCGGCCGAACGCGCTTTGCCGGCCGGGTCGGTTATGCAAGGGCTCAAGACAGAGCCGCACTACGGTCGAGCCGTAGGCGAAACGATCTTCGACGTCTTCGAACCTTGCGCTACCCGGTGATCGTTCATCTGGTCGACGGAACCTATAAGCGCTTCCGGCACGTTTACGGCCTGCGGCGCGCAGGGGGCGCGAAGGGCTCTCGGTTCGGCGCCGTCGCCGGTGTGCTTAACACGGTCCTGCAGATGACCTCCGAGGGAGCCACGCACCTCGGCGTCGCCACCGATCGCGTCATCGAATCTTTTCGAAACGAGCGTGGGGCGGATACAAGACGGGAGAAGGCGTCGACCCTGCGCTCCTCGCGCAATTCGGACCGCTCGAGGTTGCGTTGCGTGCGATGGCTCGCGACGCTTCGAACGGACGCGAAGCTCTACGGTAGCGTCGACGAGGTAGAGTGGCACGGACCGACGGCTGCATTTGCATCGGTTTGCGAACGTCTCGGTATATCGGAAGTATCCTCGCGCACTGCGAAAACGTGGATGTCCCGCCCTACAAGGCCCGACGTTCTTCGCCCGCACGATGCCGATAAACGATGCGGCCTTTCGTCAGGTCGTACGGCGAAAGTTCAACGTCAACTCGGTCACCGGGCAGAATTCTGATCCGATGGCGGCGCATGCGTCCGGCAATATGCGCGAGTATGGTGTGGCCGTTGTCAAGTTCGACAGAAAATGTCGCACTCGGAAAGACTTGTTTGATGCTGCCGGCCACCTCGATTGGGCTCTCTTTGATGTAGTTTGAATCGTGAGCTTTCGGCTGAGTCGGACCAACTTTTCGAACTCTGTTACGTCTAGCTATTGAAAATACTCCCTAGGATGCGCTCAGCAACCTGAGACGCGCAACCTGTATTCTCTCACAAAGCTTCCCTCAACTGCGACCTTTGCCGTATTCTCGTCGTTTATGCTTACTGTGATCCGCGCTCCCTTGCCCGTCGCCACTCTTGCCATCACGTCCCGCTTGAACGGCAAAGACCCTGCGGAGGTTTCCGCGCCCGTCTACGGCGGCTACGCCAACCCGCGCGGCGAGATTTTCCTCTTCGCCAAAGATGGCGCAGCTTATCGCGTCAACTTCAAAACCCAGACCCTGCAGCGGCGGCCGCCGCTGAATCCGGGCGCGCAGGAGCGCTACGACGCGACCAAAGCGGGCGAGACGTTTGACTTTGGTAACCGGAGCTTTCGACGACTAAGCCATGAGCAAATTGTGGCAATATGCGCTTCGCACCGATTCCGAATCATTAACATCCCTGTGCGATCCTGATAGCTCTACAACGTAACCTCGCCGAGGCGTAGAAGCCGGGGGACCCGCAGATTCTCAATTCGAGTTTTTAGGGAATTTTGGAGTCGTCGGTGTGCAAACCGGTAAGAGCACGGTTGCGCACGTTTATGCGAAGCTCAACGCGCACGCGCCGGAATCGCCTTTCCTCATGGTGCTCGGGCACGGTCGTAGGAAGCCGCCAACGGGTACCCTCGCGCGAGGCTATGGCGACAAGTAGGCTGACGCTAAGTCAATGGGGAAACATGGGGGGCTCGGCTTGCCTGGTTAGGAGGGGAACGTGCTTCACGCGCCTTCGCTCACGAGTCGCCGCTTCTTGGTACGCATCGCGTGCGCGCTCGCCATCGTCGCGTCCGCTACGCTTGGAGCGCGCACGGTTGCGGCCGGCGTTACCGTCGTCGTCGACGGGCGGCCCCTGTATCTGCAGCCCGGCCCCATCGAGCGCGCCGGGCGCGTCTTCGTTCCGTTACGGGGCATCTTCGAGCGGCTCGGCGCCAGTGTCGTGTACCAGAACCGTCAGATCAACTCTACAAAGGGCAGCACGAGCGTCTCGCTGCGCATCGGGTCGCGGCAGGCGACGGTCAACGGGCAGCTGCAGATCATCGACGTGGCGCCGTTCATCGTCGGGGCAACGACGTACGTGCCGCTGCGGTTCATCGCACAGTCGCTAGGCGCGGTGGTCAATTACAACGGAGCCACACGGCTCATCGCGATCACCGTACCCAGGTCCCAGTTGCCCCCGCCCCGCCCTATGCCGCCGAATCCTCCGCCCGTCAGCGTCGTTCAGCTGAGAGCGCGGCAACCGGCGCCGGGCACGCTGACAAGTAACCGCTTCACACTGATCGCGGCGCAATTCTCGCACGAGGTCGACGTAGACAGCGTTCGCGTACAGCTAGACGGCAACGACATCACGTCGCGCAGCGGCGTCTCGCCGGGCGGTTTTTCCTACAAGCCTCCAGCACCGCTCGACTTCGGAACGCATACGGTGCGCGTCGCCGGCCTTGACCGACGGGGATTGCGCTTTGTGCAGTCGTGGTCGTTCACGACGACGCGGCCGGCGCCACCGCCCGAGAGTCCGGTGCAGCTGCGGAACCAGCAGCCCTCGCCGGACGCGACCGTGGACAATCGCTTCGCGGTGGTCGCGGCGACCTTCACGCCGCAGGCTGACGCCGCCAGCGTGCGTGTGCGGCTGGACGGAAACGACATCACCGTGCGCAGCGGCGTCTGGGCGGGCGGGTTTTCCTACAAGCCTTCGGCACCGCTCGACTTCGGAACGCATACCGTGCGCGTGAGCGGACGCGGGCGGGCCGGCTTGGCATTCGATCGCTCATGGTCGTTCACAACCGCGCCATCGCCCGAGAATCCGGTGCAGCTGCGAAACCAGCGGCCCTCGCCGGGCGCGACCGTGGACAATCGCTTCGCAGTGGTCGCGGCGACCTTCGCGCCGGAGGCCGAGGCCGCCAGCGTTCGCGTCCGGCTGGACGGAAACGACATCACCTCGCGCAGCGGCGTGTCGGCGGGCGGGTTTTCCTACAAACCTCCGGCACCGCTCGACCTCGGAACGCATACCGTACGCGTGACCGGACGCGGACGGGCCGGCTTGGCATTCGACCGCTCATGGTCGTTCACGACCGCGCCATCGCCCGAGAATCCGGTGCAGCTGCGCAACCAGCGGCCCTCGCCGGACGCGACCGTGGAGAATCGCTTCGCGGAGATCGCGGCGAACTTCGCGCCGCAGGCCGAGGCTGCGAGCGTGCGTGTCCGGCTGGACGGAAACGACATCACCTCGCGCAGCGGCGTGTCGCCCGGCGGTTTTTCCTACAAGCCTCCGGCACCCCTCGACTTCGGAAGCCACACCGTTAACGTAACCGGCCGCGGACGGGCCGGCTTGCCATTCGATCGCTCGTGGTCCTTCACGGTGCGCCGCGCCGGGCCGGCCCCAATCTCCCTCACCATCCGCCTACCTGACGAGAATGCCACGGTCGGACGCACGTTCGACGTCGCGGGAACCACCGTCCCGAACGCTAGAATTCGAGTTACCGCGGGAGCGTCGCACTCGGGCACGGGTCAGTTCAGCGGCGACACGACCGCGGGCACGCGCGGAAACTTCAGGATCTCGGTAACGCTCAGTACACTTCTCGGCCAGCAAGCGGTGACGGTAAAGATCACCGCGACCGATCCATCGTCCTCGCAAACCGTAGAGAAAACGCTGCAACTTCGTTTCAAGCACACTGGTCCGACCCCGGCGCCGACCGCCGCTCCGACGCTGGCGCCAACGCCCGCGCCAATCCGCACACCGAGGGTAGTCCCGACCGCCGCTCCGACGCTGGCGCCAACGCCCGCGCCAATCCGCACACCGAGGGTAGTCCCGACCGCCGCTCCGACGCTGGCGCCAACGCCCGCGCCAATCCGCACACCGAGGTTTATTCCAACCGTGGCTCCGACCCCGGCGCCGACGCCCACTCCGACCCGTCCACGCAAAGCTGCTCCGTCCCCTTCTCCATCGGCGACGCCGGGGTCGCAGTAGCCACGCGCGCATCGAAGCGGTGATCGCCGCGCTCACGACTCTGCTGCTCGCCGTCACCGCTAACGACGTGCGCGCGGATGTAAGCCGGACGATTGCCGACATCACTTCGAAGCCGATGTACGCGCACAGCGTCTTCGGAATCTTCGTCGCCGATCAGACGACGGGTCAGACGCTCGTCGATCGCACGGGCGAGAAGATGTTCGTACCAGCGTCGATCATGAAGACGTACAGCACGGCCACGTGTGGCACACTGTCGTGAGAGCATCTCTATTGACTTATGAGCGCGAAACTTTTCATCACAGTACGAGTCTTTGCATTTCTTAGGAGCCGCTGCTGCGCCGAGTGCCACCTTCTTGGCTAACCGGCGTGAGACAATCCCCGGGTGAGGACGGGGCTAGTGCCCGCAGGCTTTCCGGCCGCCATGGGGGAGGTGCCGGGCGGGGGGCTTGCCGGAAAGGCAACCCGAGAAACGCCGGTTTGAGGCGTAGGCCTTAATGCGAAAACCCTTGTAGAATATGGCGCGGAGAGGTGGCAGAGCGGTTGAATGCGGCGGTCTTGAAATCACCCGCGGTTGTCTCAATGTTGTCCCCGCAAGCACGGCTAAGGCCTCGGAGTCATGACTACCCGCGCTTAGCCGTGTTCTCGTTACGTAATCCGTTACCAAATCGTTACCAAATTTGCGTCTCGGTAACGAGAACCGACTGGGACGCAAGGTCATTGGCCGCCAGCGACCGCTTTGGTTATAAGGGCATACTCCTCCCTCACGCATGCCGTTACTACTTCGACATCGGAGATTCTGAGCGCGGTAAGCAATCGTTTATGAACCGCACGCGTACGACGAAGAAACGCCTGTTGGTGATCGAAGCGAAGACGTAGGCGCCAGGCATTGATGACGTTGGCCATAAGCGGACGATTCGCGGCAGAGAAGAGCACCGAGTGAAAATGTTCATGCGAGCCGCGCAGCGACACTTCGTCGCGCGCGCGATTCATCGCATTCATTGCTTCTGTCGCCCGGGCGAGAAGCTCCTCATCAACGTTCCCAATGGCGTGCTCCATCAGGCGCGTTTCCACAGCCTCACGAACCTCGATAATTTCGCGCAATTCCGACGCATTTGGCGTGTCTGCAATAACCGCGCCCTTGTTGGGGCGATAAGTCAGATAGCCTTCGGCTTCTAAGCGACGCAGCGCTTCGCGGATAGGAATGCGGCTTAGGTTAAAGCGGTCGGCAAGTTGCACTTGATTGAGTGATGACCCCGGCAGCAGATCGCCAGACTCGATTTCGAAACGCAGAACGTCTGCGATTTGGTCCGAGGTCCCCTTGATTGACAAGCCCATAACCATAGTGTATACATGTCTACAGAATGAGTCAAGCTGTATCGCGCCTGTGGAGTTTCATCGCGATCGGTCTGACCGCGGCGTGCCTCGCCAACCCGCTTATCGCGTCGGCCTCGGCGACCGACGAGCCTTTGGCGGTAGTGAACTGCCGACACGACGGCTTGCTAGTACGTGTGCCGGTTCGCATCAACGGGACTCGGCTTTGGTTTGACGTCGATACGGGCGCGCCGCACACGGTGATCGATACGGCGACGGCAAACCGCCTGCATATCGGCGTGGTACGAACCGATCGCGGGGCAGGCGCCGGTCGTGGAACCGTCATTCGCGAGCACGCCGTTCCCGTCGATATCGCGGTCGGAAGTGCTCACTTCCGCGTCAACGATCCGTGGATCTTCGACCTTCGGCACATTGGAACGCCCCTGCGCGAGTACGGATTACTCGGAGCCGATTTTTTCAAGGTTTATGTCATACGCATGGATCCGACTGCGGGGGCGTTGAGCGTTTTTGCGTCCGCAAGTTTCCGATACGTTGGATACGGTTCGGCGGTCCCTCTCGTTGACCGCAACAATCATCTCTTCATTCCGATGAAATTGTCGTTGGCGAACGGAATCTCGGCGACGCGAAGCGTTCGGATCGATACGGGCTCAGGCGACGCAGTAAGCGACGACCTAGTCAGACAATCGCCGACGCGGCGAAAGAGCCTGCAAGGCGTGGGGCTGGGGCAGTCCTACGTCGACTACTCCGGCGTATTTTCTACAATACAGATTGGCCCATACTCGATACACAATGCGTGGGGTCCATCAAATGCCGTGCCGGCAGTTGGAATGGAGATCTTGCGGCGCTTCGTTCTTACGTTTGACGTCGCTCGAAGTGTTTTGGATCTGGATCCCACTCCCCATCTTCGCGATACCGTTCCCTCGCCTGCGCCGGGTCGCTGAAAGCGACGAACTGAGCGTAGAACCTTCCCTACAATCACATGCCACGACGGGGTATTACGTCGCTGCCATAGGCAGGGCCAAACTGTGGTCGTCGCACACCGATGCATCGAATGCGTTGGCTTTACCTCTTTGGTGGAGATGGGGACTCGAGCCCCGGGGCCCTTACATGCGAAGTGGGTCCAGGTCGAGAGGGCGGCATCGTGACCGACTTGCGTATTCAGTAATGATCTTGGTAACGTAACTCAAGTACCATCCTGCACTCGTAAGTCATTGGGAAGAATGATTATAAGGGATTAGCGAGGCCTGCGAGGACTTGGAGAGGTGGCAGAGCGGTTGAATGCGGCGGTCTTGAAAATCACTAAGGCCGTCACGACAAGTCACCGCTAGCGTCGATTGAGCACGAAAACGAGCCCTGTCGCGACGAGCGTGGACGAATCGGGACTTCGTCCGTTAGCAAATTGTTAGCAAATCAGCGATTTGCTAACATCGAGTTCGGTGTTTCCGGGGACGTTACGTTACATCGCTGGCCGTATCGCCTAGCCGGCGGAGATCATAGTCGGCGATTAGAATTCATCCGCGGCTAAAGGGCGGTGAACTGCAATTAGCGCTGCCGTTTAAGTTCCGATCCATGAGAACGCCGTGGGGAGCGTCCCAGTAAAGTAAAATATATCGTAGGGACTGGGCAGGAAGATGACCCCAAAGCTCTCCGTGATCGTTTGCCCGAAGATGTGCAAAGTTACTGGGCTTGCGCTCGAAAAGAGAATGACAGACGACCCAAAATACGGATTGGAGCACGTCGCGGCGTTGTTGGTAGTGGCCGTTGGCGGTACGTTGCCGTTGAGCGTTGTGCCTCGGTCGTTGTAACCGGGGCAGTTGTAGATAAAGAGTCCACGAGTAAGCGATACCGTGACGCTGACCGCCTGTTGAGGCGGACTGCCATTCGTATATCCGGTAAGATCGCAATCGGCGACGTAGACTGTTCCCGCCGGAGGTGCCGTGACGAGTAGCCCGTATTGCTGGTTATTCAAAACGGGTCCCTTTGTGGTGCCGGCCCACGGGTAACTCGGCTGCAAGTTGGCGCCGATTATCTGCACGTCACCACACGGTCCGGTAATCGCGACTCCCGCACCGCCGACTTCGCTGTTGTTTGAATAGGTTCCGCCGATGACCTTGATGCCCGTGCCACCGACGATCTGCAGCCCATGTTGTGCTCCCGAACTGCTCGCCGCGGCATTGAAGACAGTGCAGTCGAGGAGAGTGATGTCGCTCAGTTGGGAGTTTCCGTTACCCTGAGGGTCGATCACGACGACGGCGGTTAAGTCGATACTTACGTCGGATTTGGCGAGCAGGCAGCTGGTCACTTTTATATCGGACGTGGAACCTGTCACGCTGGTAGGAAGCTGAATATTTAGGGCGGACTGCCAGCATTGGATCTCGCAGTTTCGCACGGCGGTTTGCTGCGCGCCGGCCGCTTGTCCGAAGTCTACGCCGATGTTCCAGTCGGACAGGTGGATGTTGGCGATGACCGTATGTTCGGCTCCTTCGATCGATACGGCGTTGCAGAAGGCGGGCCCGCTGGTCCCGTGAGGCTCCTGGGGCCGTTGAAAGATCTCGCCGGGGCCGATCACTTCGCATTGCGCCCCCGCAACGATAACGGCCTTGACCGGGACTGTTGCTGTCCCGGACATTCCATCGTAATAGATGGTGCACTGCTCCAGCGCACACCCGGTCCCTTGAGCGTTGAAAGCGGTTGGGATATCGGTGAATGTGCAGTTAACGGCGCGGCAGTTCCCGGTTCCCGCGAAGATGCAAGTATCCCCCGTGTCGCTCACGTTCGTTCCAAAGAACGCAAGGCTCCGGAAGTATTTGCCGCCAGCCGTGTAGTCGCCGGTACAACTGAGGAAGAGTGAATCTGGTATTGTGTAGTCGATGGTGAAGTGGTAATAGGGCGTACCACCTGCCTCCCCGGCACCGCCAGGACCCGAGCCGACTAGATTGCATTGATCGGGTACGGCGAACCCCGCTGCAGAGGCAGTTACGGTACCAGGCAGAGGAAGCGTCTCTTGCGCGATGAACGCCAGGCCGCCGACGCCACCGTACGGCCCGGGATTCATGGCGTTGAACATAGCTGTAAGCGCCGAGGACGGCGTGGCACTTGGTTGGCTGAGGTAGTACCAGTAATTGAAGATGGTCATCAAGTGGAAATCTTCGTCCAAAGCGATCGAGCAACGTGGCTGCCCATCGCCGCGAGATTTGGCTAGCGATAGAGCAACCAGATCTAAAGGGGAACGCCAAAGTGACAAGCATTCCATCACGTCAAGGCGTCCTCGTCCTCTGGCTGTTCATCGCTTTCGGTTTCTTCAACCTGTGCGACGCCTCTCTTGAGAACCTCGAGTAGTAGCTTGCGGGCCTCGACGAAAAGCGGCCTATTTTCTTCGTTATCACGGGGCACTTGCGAAAGCACGGCGACGGCGAGCGAGCCACGCTGCAGCGCGAACTGTTCGTCTTGAACCGCCCGCTGCATTCTCGCACGCTCGAGTTCAGCGGCGGCGTGCAGCGTCTCACGAGAAGGGAGCTGGCTGTATGCTTCGGCGAGGAGTTTTCGACGCGCGCGGCGTTCGGATGAGTCAGACATCGTCCGGCACTACCTGGACGGCGCCAGCGATACAGTTGCGCCAGACAGCTCCTGTTTGATCTGAGCGACCTTCCTGATAGAACTGTGCGGATTGCCACCTTTCGGGAAGGGCCAGAAATACGCGTTTTGGTAGCCTCGTTTAAACAGGCCAAACCCGATAATCGTTTTTCCCTGGATCCACGTCTGCCCGAAGTAGTAATTCAGTCGCGATGTTAAAGTCGTACTGCCGATGACTTTCGCGGTGCCGCCAGCGATGTGCAATCGATAAACGGTTATTGGTTTGCGCCAAGGGTTTGAAGAAACCGTTAGATGCCTTTCACTCCACTGTACGGATGGTGCCTGAGAGCCAATGTATAACGTCGTATCTAAACTAATCTGCTTCAGCTTACTGCTACCGTTTGCCAATTCATACAAATTAGCGTTACCGGATTGACCGTTTATCCCTGTCAAGAAGAGGTTGCCATGCAGATCATAGCCACAGTAATAGAAAGGGACCGAACTGAAGTACAACTTCGGTGTCCCGGTGGCATGCGTGAAAATCGCAATGCCCGCTCCGGAGGCCGCGAGGTTTCCGGTCGAAGGGTCCACAGCGCATCCGAACGCCACATTCGGATCGTTCAGCATCGCGATCGGACTCGTCCCCCCGTGTGCGTATTCGTAGATCGTGCTTGACGTCATTGACGGCGTCGAGTATGCAACAATGAACACGTCGCCTGCCGCATCGCTACACTCCCCAAACGGAGAAATGAAACCGGTCAGTGTGCCGATCAACTTGCCCTGCGGATACGTATATGTATAAACATTTCCGCGGTCATTAGACGAGATATACAGCAAGTTTTGACCCGAAGCGCTCGGATCGATCCACGATCGAGAGGCGTGGCTCGATCTGGCGCCAGTCTGATCGGCAGTGGCACTCGGCAGAGTAGTGGCCTGTGAACCGCCGCAACCCGAGAGGATGATCATGCCCGCGCAGATGGCGATGGTACGGCGCGCGACGCGGTCAATTCGCATTGTCGCTGCTCCTACGCTATTTGCCGATCCACGAAAACGTCGTGGGTGGCGTTGGAGTGAAGTAGAAATTATCGTATGGGCTTGGTAGGAACACGATTCCAGAACTTGATGTGATGGTGGTCGCGCTCCCGAATGCGTGCAGCGTGACGACGGCGGTTCCTGAATATATGATGACCGACGGTCCAAAGTAGGGATTTGACGACGTCGCCGCGCTGACTCCTGTCGTGAGCATGGAAGAGGTTGCACTCAGCGCGGTGTTGTGATCGTTGTAGCCGGGGCAATCGTAGATGAATAGGCTGGTCTGAGGCGCCGTCACGCTCACCGGTGAGCCGCCGTAGCCTGTCATGTCGCAGCCGGAGACGAGCACCGCGCCAGTCGGGCTGCTGCTAACGAGAAGCGCGTACTTCTGATTATTGACGTTTGGCGCACCTGGATAGCTGGGTTGGAGGTTGGTCCCAATGATCTGGATATCTTGACACGCTCCCGTGATGGCGATTCCGGCACCACCGCGGGGTCCGTTGTTGGAATACGTTCCGCCGATGATTTTGATGCCAGAGCCGCCCGCGATAACAAGGCCGTGCTGGGCGCCGAGGAGCGGCTGCTGCGCCATGCTAAACACGGTGCAATCGATCAACGAGATGTCATTGAGCTGCAACTGGTTGGAGCGCCCATTTGTCGTTATGTTGACGACCGGATTTACGAAATCCGTCGTGTCGCTCGTCTTGGTCAACGTACAGCCAATCACTTTGATGCCGGCGCTGGTATGGCTGCCCGAAGCGGTCACGGCAATATTGAGGGCAGTCTGCCAGCACTCGATGTCGCAGTTTGTAATTTGCGCCCATCTCGTGCTGTCGCCCTGAGAGAAATCTACCCCTATCGCCCACTCGAGAATCTGCATATCGCAGATGAGCGGGTGCTCAGCGTTTTCGATAGCGATGCAGGTGCAGCCCGTCGCACCGCCGCTGGCTTGCGAGGTCTGGACGAACTGACCAGGGCCGATTACGGCATCTTGCGTGGCCCGGAGGAGCACCGCCGTGGTGTTGTTCGGCCCCGTTGCGGCTGACACGGTGTAGTCGATTGTGCACTGCTCGAGCGTACAGGCGTTGGCGTTAGCGTCGAACGCGAGGGGGCAATCGGTGAACGTGCAGTTGATCGCGCGAGTGTTCCAAAGGCCCGCGTAGATGCAGGTATCCCCTGCCTGCGACGAAGCTCCCCACTGGATGGCTAGGCTGCGAAAATAGGTGCCTCCATCCGTGTACGAGCTTGCCGCGCAGTTGAAAAGTATCGAGGCACCCGGCCCTTGCGGCGTGACGATGAAATGGAAGAAATCTGAGCCGCTCGTGCTGCCTAGGGTACCGCCTCCTCCCGACCCGTCGATGTCGCATTGGTCGGGCACCGTAAATCCGCTCGACGTCGCATCTACTGGGGAAAAGCTCTTCTGCGGAATAAAGGCCCTCCCCCCAATCGGCGTCGCGCTAGCCATTGCGTGGAACATGGCTGTGAGCGCAGTGCTGGGCGTAGCGAGAGGTTGGCTAATATAGTAGCCGTAGTTGTAGATTGTCATCAGGTGAAAATCTTCGCCATAGCTAATCGAGCAGCGCGGCTGCCGTTCGCAAAGAGCCGTTGCTTCAGCGAGCGCAACTCTATCGAGCGGCGACCGCCAGAGCGATAAGATCTCCGCGCGTTACCTCCCAACGTCAAGCTTAGCCAGCACGCCCATCGTCACGGGCGACGCGCGCTGGGCGCGGTGCGTGAAGAGTACGGCAAAGGGGGGGGGCCTCCCCTGCCGCCACAGGCGAAGGAGCCCAGAAGGTGTCGTTCCACTGCGGCCAAGCAGCTTTTTGGAACGCTTGCGTTGGCTGGCACGTCCAGTTAGTGCCCGGTCAATGCGATAGTACCGGGGCCCATGACCTCAGCTCTACAGTAGCCTGGTGCTGTCTTTACGCACGGCGGGCGGCGCATGGCATACAACGCTATCGCTTCCGGAGGCGCGCCTCTGAGCGCAGCTAGCCGCAGCGGCCTTTTTTGGGGTTGGGCACAACCACCGGCTTGCGTTTTAAAAGATGGGCAATCAATATCGACGCGCCGGCACGACGACGGCGTGAAAAAGTATAGCGGGAAAGTTGCGTTCGTGGTATACTTGGCGTGAGAGAACGTACTCGACTTACGTCCGCATAATAATGCGTATGTAATCCAAAGCTCCCGACGCGATCGTTCGCGCGGGGCTTTTTCTTTTGCGAGGTGACGTCATGATCTCCAAGTCGGTGCCGGCGCGCTCCCACAACCGCAGCTTCGCAACCGGCATCGACTACATCACGGAGCACGCCCACGAGCGCGCTTGTGTCCAGGCTGGACGTTCCTTCGGAGATGGCATCGGATACGCCAGCGCACCGAAAAAGGCTGCCTGGGTGCACCTGCGCGGCGTCACCTCGGTCGAGACGGCTGCACTCGAAATGGAGGCGGTGGCAGTACTCTCCCGGCGCTGCAAGGATCCCGTATATCACCTTATCGTCGCCTATGCCAAGGGCGAGCATCCGACGCGCGAGCAAGTCGTGAGCGATGCGGAACGGCTGCTGAAAGCGATCGGCATGGAGCGCAACCAGTACGTGCTGGCGGCACACCAGGATACCGAGAACTACCACGCCCACATCATCGCCAATCGCATCGGACCGAACGGCAAGGCGAACGACCTGTGGCACGAGCGGATCAAGCGCGAGCGTACCTGCGCGGAGATCGCAGCGGAGCGTGGTTGGGAGATCGTCGTCGGCCGGCATAATCGCGACATCGTGCAGCGCGTGCGCCACCTGTATGCGCCGCCGCCGGATCCGGAGCGGCGCCTGAGCGATGGCGCGTATCGGCAGCTGCGCGAGCGAGGCGAGCTGCCGTGGCAGGATAGCGCACGTCCCTACGTGCTCGATGCCGTCGATCGCGCGACGAGCTGGAACGAGCTGCATCAGCGCCTGGCGGCCCACGGTGTCGTCGCGAAGCTGGTTCGGCGCAGCGGGCGGGTACGAGGCCTGGCATTCGCCGAAGGGTTCGAGCGCGGCGCGCCGGGATGTGCAGCGTCACGCATCGATGCGCGCTGCGCATTGCCGGCGCTCGAGCGGCGCTTCGGGCCGTTCACGCCGTCGCACGAGCTGGCGAAGGAGATGATCGACGCAACGCAGTGGGTGCAAGCGCGCGCGCAACGATTCTGACTGCGATCGACAGCGCGCGTTCATGGGAAGATCTAATGCAGCAGCTCGCTCGCAGCGGCATCGTCGTCAAGCTGATGGCGCGCGGCACGCGCGTCCAAGGACTTGCGTTCGCTCAGGGGCGTGATCCGAGCGCACCCGGCTGTGGCGCCTCGCGGATCCATCCGCGCTGCAAGAAAGCCGCACTCGAGCAACGCTTTGGCCCGTGCCCGTTTACGCCGGAGCAACCGCCGAAGCGCAGCCGCAGCAGCCTTCGAGATCGGGCCGAGCGCGAGGCAAATAGGGATCCGCGCTGGGCGCTGCGCGACGCGCAACGCATCGTCGACCACGCCCGGATGCGGGCGGAGTACACGCAGTATCGCAGTC
>CAVRNN010000006.1:0-471798 GCA_963722595.1 Vulcanimicrobiota bacterium
TGAGGCGCCGTCACGCTCACCGGTGAGCCGCCGTAGCCTGTCATGTCGCAGCCGGAGACGAGCACCGCGCCAGTCGGGCTGCTGCTAACGAGAAGCGCGTACTTCTGATTATTGACGTTTGGCGCACCTGGATAGCTGGGTTGGAGGTTGGTCCCAATGATCTGGATATCTTGACACGCTCCCGTGATGGCGATTCCGGCACCACCGCGGGGTCCATTGTTGAAATACATTCCGCCGATGATTTTGATGCCAGAGCCGCCCGCGATAACAAGGCCGTGCTGGGCGCCGAGGAGCGGCTGCTGCGCCATGCTAAACACGGTGCAATCGATCAACGAGATGTCATTGAGCTGCAACTGGTTGGAGCGCCCATTTGTCGTTATGTTGACGACCGGATTTACGAAATCCGTCGTGTCGCTCGTCTTGGTCAACGTACAGCCAATCACTTTGATGCCGGCGCTGGTATGGCTGCCCGAAGCGGTCACGGCAATATTGAGGGCAGTCTGCCAGCACTCGATGTCGCAGTTTGTAATTTGCGCCCATCTCTGGTGTCGCCCTGAGAGAAATCTACCCCTATCGCCCACTCGAGAATCTGCATATCGCAGATGAGCGGGTGCTCAGCGTTTTCGATAGCGATGCAGGTGCAGCCCGTCGCACCGCCGCTGGCTTGCGAGGTCTGGACGAACTGACCAGGGCCGATTACGGCATCTTGCGTGGCCCGGAGGAGCACCGCCGTGGTGTTGTTCGGCCCCGTTGCGACTGACACGGTGTAGTCGATTGTGCACTGCTCGAGCGTACAGGCGTTGGCGTTAGCGTCGAACGCGAGGGGGCAATCGGTGAACGTGCAGTTGATCGCGCGAGTGTTCCAAAGGCCCGCGTAGATGCAGGTATCCCCTGCCTGCGACGAAGCTCCCCACTGGATGGCTAGGCTGCGAAAATAGGTGCCTCCATCCGTGTACGAGCTTGCCGCGCAGTTGAAAAGTATCGAGGCACCCGGCCCTTGCGGCGTGACGATGAAATGGAAGAAATCTGAGCCGCTCGTGCTGCCTAGGGTACCGCCTCCTCCCGACCCGTCGATGTCGCATTGGTCGGGCACCGTAAATCCGCTCGACGTCGCATCTACTGGGGAAAAGCTCTTCTGCGGAATAAAGGCCCTCCCCCCAATCGGCGTCGCGCTAGCCATTGCGTGGAACATGGCTGTGAGCGCAGTGCTGGGCGTAGCGAGAGGTTGGCTAATATAGTAGCCGTAGTTGTAGATTGTCATCAGGTGAAAATCTTCGCCATAGCTAATCGAGCAGCGCGGCTGCCGTTCGCAAAGAGCCGTTGCTTCAGCGAGCGCAACTCTATCGAGCGGCGACCGCCAGAGCGATAAGATCTCCGCGCGTTACCTCCCAACGTCAAGCTTAGCCAGCACGCCCATCGTCACGGGCGACGCGCGCTGGGCGCGGTGCGTGAAGAGTACGGCAAAGGGGGGGGGCCTCCCCTGCCGCCACAGGCGAAGGAGCCCAGAAGGTGTCGTTCCACTGCGGCCAAGCAGCTTTTTGGAACGCTTGCGTTGGCTGGCACGTCCAGTTAGTGCCCGGTCAATGCGATAGTACCGGGGCCCATGACCTCAGCTCTACAGTAGCCTGGTGCTGTCTTTACGCACGGCGGGCGGCGCATGGCATACAACGCTATCGCTTCCGGAGGCGCGCCTCTGAGCGCAGCTAGCCGCAGCGGCCTTTTTTGGGGTTGGGCACAACCACCGGCTTGCGTTTTAAAAGATGGGCAATCAATATCGACGCGCCGGCACGACGACGGCGTGAAAAAGTATAGCGGGAAAGTTGCGTTCGTGGTATACTTGGCGTGAGAGAACGTACTCGACTTACGTCCGCATAATAATGCGTATGTAATCCAAAGCTCCCGACGCGATCGTTCGCGCGGGGCTTTTTCTTTTGCGAGGTGACGTCATGATCTCCAAGTCGGTGCCGGCGCGCTCCCACAACCGCAGCTTCGCAACCGGCATCGACTACATCACGGAGCACGCCCACGAGCGCGCTTGTGTCCAGGCTGGACGTTCCTTCGGAGATGGCATCGGATACGCCAGCGCACCGAAAAAGGCTGCCTGGGTGCACCTGCGCGGCGTCACCTCGGTCGAGACGGCTGCACTCGAAATGGAGGCGGTGGCAGTACTCTCCCGGCGCTGCAAGGATCCCGTATATCACCTTATCGTCGCCTATGCCAAGGGCGAGCATCCGACGCGCGAGCAAGTCGTGAGCGATGCGGAACGGCTGCTGAAAGCGATCGGCATGGAGCGCAACCAGTACGTGCTGGCGGCACACCAGGATACCGAGAACTACCACGCCCACATCATCGCCAATCGCATCGGACCGAACGGCAAGGCGAACGACCTGTGGCACGAGCGGATCAAGCGCGAGCGTACCTGCGCGGAGATCGCAGCGGAGCGTGGTTGGGAGATCGTCGTCGGCCGGCATAATCGCGACATCGTGCAGCGCGTGCGCCACCTGTATGCGCCGCCGCCGGATCCGGAGCGGCGCCTGAGCGATGGCGCGTATCGGCAGCTGCGCGAGCGAGGCGAGCTGCCGTGGCAGGATAGCGCACGTCCCTACGTGCTCGATGCCGTCGATCGCGCGACGAGCTGGAACGAGCTGCATCAGCGCCTGGCGGCCCACGGTGTCGTCGCGAAGCTGGTTCGGCGCAGCGGGCGGGTACGAGGCCTAGCATTCGCCGAAGGGTTCGAGCGCGGCGCGCCGGGATGTGCAGCGTCACGCATCGATGCGCGCTGCGCATTGCCGGCGCTCGAGCGGCGCTTCGGGCCGTTCACGCCGTCGCACGAGCTGGCGAAGGAGATGATCGACGCAACGCAGTGGGTGCAACGCGCGCGCGCAACGATTCTAACTGCGATCGACAGCGCGCGTTCATGGGAAGATCTAATGCAGCAGCTCGCTCGCAGCGGCATCGTCGTCAAGCTGATCGCGCGCGGCACGCGCGTCCAAGGACTTGCGTTCGCTCAGGGGCGTGATCCGGGCGCACCAGGCTGTGGCGCCTCGCGGATCCGTCCGCGTTGCAAGAAAGCCGCGCTCGAGCAACGCTTTGGCCCGTGCCCGTTTACGCCGGAGCAACCGCCGAAGCGCAGCCGCAGCAGCCTTCGCGATCGGGCCGAGCGCGAGGCAAACACGGATCCGCGCTGGGCGCTGCGCGACGCGCAACGCATCGTCGACCACGCCCGGATGCGGTCGGAGTACACGCAGTATCGCAGTCGTTTCTTCGGGGAACGCCATGAGGCAACGGCAGCGCGCCGAGAGGTAGCATGGGAGCGCGAGAGCCTGCAGCGCCGCTGCGAGGCCAAGCGGCGGCGCGAAGGGCGTCTGCTCTTGCGCGCAGTGGCGCGGCTGGCCGCGCGCGGCGCGGTCGCCCGGCAACTCGCCTACTGGTCGATCGATACGATCATGAATCGCCGGCGCACGCACGAGTACGACGCTGGGCGGGTGCGCTGGGCGGCAACCAAGATCGTGCTGGCGTCGGAGCGGAGGCTAAGGCGCTTGGAGAAGCCGATGGACTATCGATCGTTCGTTGCGGAACGAGCTCGCGCTGGTGATCTCGGAGCGCAGCGAGTTCTGGTCGGACTCGAGGCTACGGCGCATAACCGGCACGAGCGGCCCACGAAAGCACCCTCGCAACCCGTACCGCTCGACCAGGTGCGCGAGCGACTACACGTCATTCGCGCAGAGGTCGAGGCCCGCAACGAGCACGCTCGCGTCGAGCGACAACACCTGACACGCGTTGAGCGGCCGCCGACGATCGAGCAGGCACTCGCGTCGGCACGAAAGGAGATTCAAGCGCACATCGGCGAGGCAACGCAGTTCACGGCGGCGGAACGCGCCCAGCTCGCGCGGCTGACGAAAGAGCAGCAATCCTGGAATCCGTTTGTGCGTAACGCGGCCAAGAAGGAAGCGCTGAAACTGCATGCTGGGCAACAGGTTCGCTACGAAGCGGAGCTCGCCAAAGCAACGCGCGGCTTCGAAAGCGGCGCCGCTCAGCGAATTGAACAACGCATTCGAAGCGATGAGCGGATTTACCGCGACTACGTCAGTTCGTCGCTTGGCCTCGAAGCCAAGATGCGCCAAGCGCGGGCCGCCCTGCGTGACGAGATTCCTACGGTCGAGACGCGGCTGAAGGTCTTGGAGCGCGCCGGTGTTGCGCAGCTCGACTGCGACGGGCCAGCCTGGGACGCTCGCCTTGATCGGCTCGCCGCGGCAGTCAATCGCGGCTACCGGACGGTACCGGATGTCTTGCGGCGGGATGTCGAGTTCGTGATCCGCAAAGAGCAGCGCGCTCTTAGTCGTACGCGCTCGATGTCGATGGATCGGTAGAGTTCTTGACGGTACTGCGCACTAGTTCGCGCAGCGCAGTTGACACCAACGCCGATGCGCGCAACAATTGGTGTGTCAGCCTATGCGCGACTTCAGTACGCATTATAATGCGTGCTTATCTATTTCCCGAGGCGTAGTTCTGCGCCGGCGCTGACAGGAAGGGCCGTGCCGTGAGAAGCGCCGAGAAAGAACTCGCTTGGGAGACCGCCCCGGATTCCTTGACGGTGAGAGAGGTCGCAGCGCTTCTCCGCATTCCGAGGAATGCAGCGTACGAAGCCGTTCGACTTGGGTTATTGCCGGCCGTGAACTTGGGCAAGCGGCGAATGCGCATCTCCAAGGTCGCGCTTCGGAAGGTATTCGAGGGCGCGTCCGAGCAAACAGGCTCGACCGCCGCCTTCAACCACCTTCCAGGAGGCGTAAAATAACGTGGAAGGTCATCTATACCAACGGGGCAAGTCCAAAGTGTGGTACTTGCTCTACGACGAACCCGCAAACAGCGGTAAGCGCAGTCTGCGCAGCGTGCGCATCGGCAAGATGCCCAAAGCCGAGGCGGACGCCAAGAAGCGCGAGATCCTCTCCGCTGTCGACAAGGGAATGGCGCGTGACCAGGCGGCGTTAAGAAGCGTCGAGGCGTTTCTCAATTCATGGATGGAGGCAACGCGCAACCGATTGGCGTCGCGGACGGCGGAGCGATATGCGTCGATCGTCAAGCTGCATATCGTCCCGGTAATCGGCAGCGTGAAGCTCTCGAGACTCACCCCCGAACACGTCCGCAAAATCTACACGGCTGGTAAAGATAAAGGGCTATCGAATCAGACCTGCCTGCACGTGCACCGGGCGCTTCATACAGCGCTACAGTACGGAGTCCGGGAAGAGCGGATTCTCAGTGAGAACGTCGCCGGCCGCGTCAAGGCGCCGGCAGTGGAACGGCGCGAGCCGGCACCGGTGAGCAGGGAGCAAATCCGCTTCTTGATGGCGGCTGCAAGGGGCACGCCGCTCGAGGTGCCGATCGCCGTGGCCGCGGTGACGGGTCTGCGCCGCGGTGAGCTGTTGGCCCTGAGGTGGCAGCATGTCGATCTGGACAAGGGCTCGCTCTTCGTAGCCGCGTCCCTCGAGCACTCGCGCGCTGCGAGCGGCCGCATCCGGTTCAAAGAGCCAAAATCGAAAACGTCGCGGCGCGTTATTCCTCTGGCGCCGGAGTGCGTCATGCTTCTGCGTTCCCATAAGGCGCAGCAAGAAGAAGAAAAAGGCTTTGCCGGCGACGCTTTCGTCGACAACGATCTCGTTTTTCCGAATCCCGATGGCTCGCCGTGGCCTCCCGACACGCTTACGACGCAGTTCTCGAAGCTTGCAAAGTCGGTTGGTATGCGAGGCTTTCGGTTTCACGATCTGCGCCACGCCTTCGCATCGCTCACCCTGGGCGACGGCGTTTCGATCAAGGAGGTGCAAACGTTGCTCGGGCACAGCTCGCCGGTCGTGACGCTCTCGGTCTACGCCCGTTCGATCGAGGGCCTCGGACGCCGGGCGGTCAACGAGCTCGCCCGGTCGCTCTTGGCGCCGGAGAGGGCCTAAAGTTGCGTTAGCAAATGTTAGCAAATGGCTCTGCTGAACGATCTCCGTTAGCAAGCCCATTTGCGGAAACCGCAATAACAATCGACGTTAGCGGGCACTTGGAGAGGTGGCAGAGTGGTTGAATGCGGCGGTCTTGAAAACCGCAAAACGTGATGAGCGTTTCGAGGGTTCGAATCCCTCCCTCTCCCTGGTCGCGACTTAGGATGCGCGGCAGGACGCGCAGCGGCCTTCGAACGTCACGCGTTCGTTTTCAATAGTGAAGCCCTGCTGCAGCGCGAGCGCCTTAACGGTGCGCGAGGGAATCGCGTAGGGGACGTCTTCGATCTCGCCGCACTTCCGGCAGCGAAAGTGCGCGTGCCGAGGTCCCGAAGGCTCGTACGTCGCCGCGTCGACGCCCGGAACGTAGAGCTCGGAGACCAATCCGAGATCGCGCAGGCGCTCGAGCCCGCGATAGACCGTCGAGAAACCGATCCCCGGCTGCCGCTTGAGGGCTTTCGCGAAGATCTCCGACGGCGTAAGGTGCCGGCCGATCCCGCTCTTTTCCACGATCTCGTAGATGAGCTCGATAAATTTTCGGCAAGCCCCGCCGCCGGAGGGAGGTATTCTGCATGTGAAAGTGATATTCACTTTCGGTGGCCCCGCCGCCTGCGGGGCGGCACGCGGCCACCTACCTTTTCACCCCATCGGAGAGTAGCACGAGATGGAAAACACGCTTGCCGAACTGTCGGACGCAGACCGAGGCTGTCCCGTAAAGCACGTACCCCTTAAGCCGCGAGTGAACGTCGATTGGTTCCCAGAGTTATTGGACCTATCGGTGCTGCACCGGCCGTCCGTACTGGCCGATCCGATGGGCCCCGACTTCGACTATGCCCGCGAGTTCAACAGCCTCGACCTGAATGCGGTCAAGGCCGATCTGTACGCGCTGATGACCGCGTCGCAGGACTGGTGGCCGGCGGATTACGGTCACTATGGGCCGCTGTTCGTTCGCATGGCGTGGCACGCCGCGGGGACGTACCGGATTCACGACGGCCGCGGCGGCGCCGGCTCGGGCATGCAGCGATTCGAGCCGCTCAACAGCTGGCCGGACAACGCGAACCTCGACAAGGCACGTCACCTGCTCTGGCCCATCAAGCAGAAGTACGGGCGCAAGATCTCGTGGGGCGACCTAATGGTGTTGGCGGGAAACTGCGCCCTCGAATCGATGGGCTTCAAGACGTTCGGATTCGGCGGCGGACGCGTCGACGCGTGGGAGCCCGACGACAGCACGTACTGGGGTCCCGAAGGCGAGTGGCTCGCGGATAAACGCTACACCGGCGAACGCGATCTGGAGCGGCCGCTCGCGGCCGTGCAGATGGGCCTGATTTACGTCAATCCTGAGGGTCCGAACGGAAACCCCGACCCGCTCGCCGCGGCGGTCGACATTCGCGAGACCTTCAGCCGTATGGCGATGAACGATGAGGAGACCGTTGCGCTCATCGCCGGCGGACACACCTTCGGCAAAACGCACGGCGCCGCCGACCCGGCCCAATACGTCGGCTTCGCGCCGGCCGGTGCGCCCATCGAAGAACAGAATCTCGGCTGGCGTAACTCGTTCGGCAACGGCAACGGCGGTGCCACGATCACGAGCGGCCTCGAAGGGGCGTGGACGCAGGCGCCCACGCGGTGGAGCAACCTGTATTTCGACAATCTCTTCAAGTACGAGTGGGAGCTCACGAAGAGCCCTGCCGGCGCGTACCAGTGGAAGCCCAAGGACGGCGCCGCTGCCGACACCGTTCCCGATGCGCACGACCCGTCCAAACGGCACGCCCCGACGATGCTCACGACGGATCTCGCGTTAAAAGTCGATCCGATCTACGGACCGATCTCGAAGCGATTCTACGAGAACCCGCCAGAGTTCGCCGATGCCTTTGCCAAGGCGTGGTATAAGCTGGTGCATCGCGACATGGGTCCGCTCTCGCGATATCTCGGTCCCGAAGTGCCGGCCGAGACGCAGATCTGGCAAGATCCGCTGCCCGCGGTCGATCATCCGCTGATCGACGAGCAGGACATCGCCGCGCTGCGGAGTCGGGTCCTTGCCAGCGGGCTAACGGTGCCGCAGCTGGTCACGACCGCATGGGCCTCGGCCTCGACGTTTCGCGGTACCGACAAGCGCGGCGGCGCGAACGGCGCGCGTATACGGCTCGCCCCGCAGAAGGACTGGGCCGTCAATCAACCCGCGGAGTTGGCGAAGGTGCTGCAAGTGCTCGAGAAGGTGCAGACGGATTTCAACGCGTCACTCTCGGGCGGCAAGAAGGTTTCGCTCGCCGACGTCATCGTTCTTGGCGGTTGCGCCGCGATCGAACAGGCCGCAAAGAGCGCCGGCTACGACGTGCAGGTTCGCTTCTCGCCGGGACGCACGGATGCGACCCAAGAGAGCACCGACGTGCAATCCTTCGCGGTGATGGAACCTACCTCGGACGGCTTCCGCAACTACCTCGGGAACGGGCACTCACGCTCGCCCGAACAGCTGCTGATCGATCGCGCGCAATTGCTAACGCTGACCGCTCCGCAGATGACGGCGCTCGTCGGCGGCCTGCGCGTCCTCGGCGCGAACTTCGGAGGATCGAAGCGCGGCGTCTTCACGAAGCGGCCCAGTGTGCTGACGAATGACTTCTTCGTGAACCTGCTCGATAAGACGACGAAGTGGCAGCCGGCCCCCGGTAGCCACGCTTATGAGGGTCGCGACCGGCGCACCGGCGAACTCAGCTGGAGCGGCACGAACTGCGACCTAGTCTTCGGCTCGAACTCGCAGCTTCGCGCCATCGCCGAGGTCTATGCGATCGAAGCCGATCATTTCGTGCGCGACTTCGTCGCCGCGTGGGAGAAGGTCATGAACCTGGATCGGTTCGATCTTTCCGCGATCGCCTAACGAAGGAGACGGGCTATGAGCGATCTCAAAGAAGCGATCGAAGTTGCGTGCCCGACATTTTATGCATTGCATCACGCGGAGCGCTTCTTTACGGTGCACCGGCGCGATCGCGCGCCGGACGTGCTTATGCTGCGCGTCGATCTCTCGAGCCTTGGGCTGCCCGGGTCGAGTCAAGCCCTTCACGAGGTTCGCGTCACGCACGCGCTGACCGAGGATAAGGGGCAGAAAGGGCTCGCGCTGACCTGGGATCCCCAGGATAAGACGGTACCGCGCTTTAGCGGTACGCTAACGAGCAGCGAGAGTGCACCCGGGACGACTACGCTGACGCTTGAGGGGACCTATACGCCGCCGCTTGGCATTGCGGGCAAGGCCTTCGACTTGATCGTCGGGCGGAAGATGGCGGCGGCGACGGCCCGAGCCCTGCTTGAAGACATCAAGCAGTTCGTCGAAGCGGATTTTCAGACGGCGAGGGCGACGAACCTGGCATCCTCCCCGAAGGAGTAGCGATCCCGGCGTTTTAGCAAAACGTCGCCTCGACGTCGCCGCGGAGCGCCGACGCGTCGGCGTTCCACTCATCAGTGAAGACCTTGAGGATTCGCGCGGTCAGACCCCAGATGTGATGACCTTCGTAGTCCAGCGCGTACGCCTTTCTCCCGCGTGCCAAACTCACTGATGGATCCTCGCGTATCGTGCCCGGCATGACGATCGACGCGAGCGGAACGGTAAAGGCACCGATCGTCTCCGTGCCGTCGATCCGCAGAGGCGTTCGGGGTTCGAGCACGCCCACGATGGGCGTAACGGTCATTCCGCTCGAAGCCTGTCGTTGCGGTTCCAAGCGTCCGACGACGCGAATCGCTTCCGGAGCAACGCCGAGCTCTTCGTAGAGCTCGCGTACCGCCGTCGTTGCCGGATCGGCACCGTCCATCGGGTCGGTCATCCCTCCCGGAAGTCCGATCTGCCCAGGATTGCGGCGCAGATGCCCGGCTCGCTCGACGAAAACGACGCCGTGCGGTGCATCGGCGTAGATCGCGAGCATCACGGCGGCCTCCACGGCTAACGCATCGAGGGAAGATGTCGTCGCGTCATCGTATGTACGGCGGCATCATGAGATTGATTGCTGTACTTGCTTGCGCTCTACTGCTTGCCAACTGTTCGCATTCCAGCTTTGGCGTACCATTTTCTCCGCCGCTTTCTAGCGGAGCCTCCGCGATGCAGCCGCAGCAGGGGCCGTGGCTGTGCGGTCAGCCGCCGTCGGCGGACCGTTCGCCCGATGCGGAGCCGGCGATCGGTTCCGGCTACAAGTCGCTCTATAAGTTTAAGGCCGGCAACGATGGCGGATATCCGTACGGCGAGCTCGTCGCGTTCAACGGCAAACTCTACGGTACAACCGATCAGGGCGGCAAGTCCGGCTATGGCACGGTCTTCGAGCTCGACACGGCCGGTCAAGAGCACGTCGTGTACAGCTTCGACAACACCCACGGCGCGTATCCGTGCTCCGGCCTCACGGTCGTCAACGGCAAGTTTTACGGCACCACGTCGGCCGGCGGCACTCAGGGTTGGGGCACCGTCTTCGAGGTGGATCCGTCCGGCAGCGAGCGCGTCGTGTACAACTTCAAAGCCGGCAACGACGGCGCCGCGCCGTACGCGGGCTTGCTCGATGTCAAGGGAAAGTTCTACGGCACGACCGTCGAGGGCGGCAGCAAGGGATGGGGCACGATTTTCGAAACGGAGCCGACGGGGCGCGAGCGCGTGCTCTACAGTTTCAAGGCCGGCAAGGACGGCGGCTATCCGTACGGGGATCTGCTGTTGCTCAACGGTAAGCTCTACGGCACGACGAAGGAAGGCGGCAGCACGGGCTGGGGCACCGTGTTCTCGTCGGGGCTGGCGGGCGGCGAACACGTGCTCTACAGCTTCAAAGCCGGTACGAAAGACGGCGCTTACCCGTTTGACGGCCTCACCTATCTCGACCATAAGTTCTATGGCACGACAAAAGAGGGCGGCTCCGCCGGCTGGGGCACCGTTTTCGTAATCGACAGCGCGCATCAGGAGCACCTCGTACACTCGTTTAAGAGCGGAGCCGATGGCGGATATCCGTACGCGCGGCTCACTGCGGTCAACGGCGTGCTGTATGGCACGACGGTCGAAGGGAACCGGGCAGACTGGGGAACCGTGTTTCGCGTGACCACGGGAGGCGGCGAGCACGTGCTGTACAGCTTTAAGGCCGGCCACGATGGCGCGTATCCTTTCGGGCGACTCACCGAGCTCGGAGGGAAGCTCTATGGAACGACGCAGGGTGGCGGGGTCAACGGAGGCTGGGGCACGGCCTTTACCGTCCTCCCCTAACTCGCAGGTCAGCGTATCGCGAGGCGAATCTCGTAGCGCAAGCGCCGGTACTCGTCACGCTCGTCCGTTCCGGAGACGAGCAGCTGATACGTCCCGGCCTTCGGCAGCGTGCCGGTCCACGCTCCAGCGCCGCGAGGTTCGGCGAGAGTGGAGACTGCGCCACGTCGAAGCGGTGTGAACGCTCGTGCGTCGGCAGCACGACCGTACCGTCGGCGTTAGACCGCAGCGAAGGCGGGCAGCATGAATGCGTCGAGCACGCGCCGGTACGTGGCGTCGAGCCGCTCGTAAATCATGATGCGCGTGGATTGATTCACGGCTAGGCACGGGTCGGCTGCGACCGTCGTGCGCTCTCCGCTGCGAAGCGTCACGTGCCGCAGTTCGAAGGCGCGGGTGACGTACGATTGCGGCGTCCGGCCCGAGGCGCTCGCGCACGCCGCGACCGTTTCGTCCGACATCAGCGCGGTTACGAGCGCCAGTGGTGCAACGAACACCTTTGCGACGACTAGTCGCCGGCGCGCTCGAATTTACCTGTCAGAAACTCATACACCATCACGAAGTCGCCGCAAAAGGAGAGCGCCGGGTGCTCCAGCGTCTTGGGCTGATTCTTTTCGAAAACCCAGTGCGACGCAAACGCTGGCAGATAGCCGAGCGCGAGACCGCCGAGCACGAGCGCCGGGCGCCGAAGGGCGACGCCGGTCAGGCCGACGGCGAGACCGCTCAGCAGGCCCACGCTGTGCACGATCTTCGTGCGGTGATCGCGATGTGCCGCAAGATACTCGGGATAGAACTCCGCGAACGTCATTGCCGCTACCCCCCGTTCATGTCGAGAAAGAGCTCGGTGGCGAGCGCGATCAAGAAGCCGGCGCACATTGTTACGGTGACCGAGGCCGTGAGACCCGTGCGGCGCAGTACGCTCCACAGCTCTCCGATCACGAAGACGAGCGCGCCGACGGCGATCGCGAGGAAGAGTACGGAGAGAGTCGGCGAGTCGAAGCTGTAACCGACGATCGTCCCTACGAACGTCGGACCGCCGGCGATGAGACCGGCGAGGCCGATCTGCGCCCAGGTCGGAACGACGCGCCCGACCAGCGGCGCCGCGACGCCGAAGCCCTCCGTCGCGTTGTGCAGGCCGAAGCCGACAATGAGCGCCAGCGCCACTGCGGTCGCGCCGGCCGCGGCCGATGCCCCGATGGCGAGACCCTCGCCGAAGTTGTGCGCGCCGATGCCGATCGCGATGATCGCGGCGAGGACGATCGGATTTTCGGCGTGCATCGCCGCCTGACGCGTAAAGTGTGTGGCCGCGCTGCCGAGCCCGACCAGTCCGATCAGCAGACCTGCGACGAACACGGCGATGAGTCCGGACGGAAACGGGCCGGATGCTGCGTGCCATGCGTTGAGCCCTTGCGAGATCGGGAGGATGGCGTTCTGCGCGATTTCGACGACGAGGTAGAGCAGGATGCCGATGGCGAGCGCATTGAGCAAGGCGATCGTCTGAGGCGAGAGCCGCTGAGCGCGCGCGATCGGGAGACCGAGGAAGATCGTGAAGCCCGCGATCGCGCCGAGCAGCACCGTCATGCCGAAGCTCAGAGCGCGCGTCATCGTACCCGCGGCCGGCGCCATGGCGCGGTACATCGCGGTCAGCGTGTTGGGAGTTCCGACATAGTGGATCGCGGTGATGAGGCCCGCGGGCATGCCGCTTGCGTCCTCGATGTGGTCCATGACGTGACAGTGGATGAGCCACGTGCCGGGCTTCGCATTTGCTTCGACCACGACGTCCACACGCTGGCCGGGCGCGACGAGCACGGTGTCTTCGACGTCGGAATAGTTCACCGGCGCTGCGTCGCGCGCGACGATCTGCTGGTAGTGCCCGTGCGTGTGCATCGTATGGAACTCTTCGCCCGAGATGTTGATCCACCGTATGCGGAAGCGCTCGCCCGAACGAACGTTCAGCTCACGAGTGCTGGGATATTCCTTACCGTTGAGCGTGAAGTGGTTTTCGGTTCCGCTTTGGATCTGCCACGATGAGATCATCTCGAGAAAGTCGTGCGCGAGGCCACGCTCAGGCGCGCGCGGATTGCTCGGCTCGACGATGACTGCCCCGTACAGTCCGGAATCGAGCATCGCCTCGTCGTCGTGCGTGTGATAGATGAACGTTCCCGGTTGATTCGCAACGAAGCGATAGACGAAGTGTCCCCCCGGCGACACGAGCGGCTGCGAGACACCGCCGACGCCGTCCATGCTCACCGGAATGTCGTGCACGCCGTGCAAGTGGATCGAGTCCGGCGTGGTTCCGTCGTTCGTGTAATCGAGCACGAGCGTGTCGCCCTGCCGCACGACCAGCGCCGGCCCCGGAACGACGCCGTTATACGTGTTCGCCATCACCGTCAGGCCCGACTTGAGCGTCCACGGCGCGGCGCGCTCGACGATGTGAAAAGTCTTGTCGCGGCCTTGCTTCACCGGGATCGCCTGATACGCGCCATCGGGACGCCGGAAGACCGACGATTCGCCGGGCGCGGGAGTTGCCTGCGGAAGCGGCGCGCTCAGCGGCTGCAACCCGAGCGAGGTCGAGTTCGCCGAGGCCGCGGCCTGATCGGCGTCGGCCCGGGCAACCGCGGGGACTGCCGCCCCCAGGAGCAGCGCGAAGGCAAGCAGGGCGCCCCGGCGCCGGAGTGGCGAGATCTTCATTGTTAGGTGCGCCTAAGATTTCCGCTAGGCATACCTTTCTCCCGCTTCGGCGACTCGGCGATCGGGCGATTCGGGCGATCGGGCGGGGCTTTGCGCGCCGAGGCGGCGCGGCGCTTGCTACGAACTCCGTCGCATGGCGAAACGAAAAGCCGGCGAGGCGCTGAAGTGGTCAGCAATCATCATCTTTGGCCTCATCTTCGTCTTGGGTATCCCGGGCACGATATGGGTTTGGCATCGTGCCAACGTGCCATTCAAAGGGCTTGCGGCGCGCCACCCCTGGGAAGTTAAGTATGGCAAGATCAATGGCAGTCCAGCAAAGAGTTTTTACGTTCATGCGCGCATTGAGAACACTACGGGTAGAGCGATTGCCTTTGAGGAGTACGGCAAGGCGGTTCTGAAACCGAATCCGACCAGCATAGAACTCCTCAGGGATCCGCAGTTAGTCAACCCACTCAAGGACGAGGTTCGACGCCTCGCAAGTGGCGGTGATGCGACAACGATAACCGCGAATGCGAGGAAATCCGAACCAGCATACTTCGTGATTCCGGGTCCCGTCGTACCGCGCAGCGACAGCCAACGCTGGCTCTCGGGAGCGCTGATCCTTTATTACGACGTCTTGGTTTACGCCAAGCTATCCAACGGGATGAGATTTGCTTTTGAGGATTGCGGGATAGTAAGGACGATTCCGGTCATCGAGGTGATACCCGGAGCTGGCAGCAAGCAGCTCCCTCGGCAGCAAAGCGATATGTCTTGCAATTAGGGCAAGGCTCGAAGAACCCTACGACAAGGCAGCAGAGGAACCGAGGAATCATAGGCAAAGCCTTCGGGCGAATCTTCCGGGCAGAGTCATTCGAGGAGGAAAACGTGCCGGACGTACGGCTCGAGCGAACGTTGCGGGTTCCGGCGGATCCCGGAGCGGTGGCGCTCGGCGAGTTGTTGCAGGCCATCGCGGATCAGGAAGGCCCCTGGCGCGGCTTTGCGCTGCATATCAGCTTTGGAGAACTGCGCCTACCAGACGTCGGATACGTGGCCGTGCCGATTCGTCTGCAAGTGAAGAAACACGCGGACAACGCGGGTCTGTTCGACGTCACTTTCAGCTCGATGAATCTTCCTGCCGCGTTTCCGACCTTCCACGGCACGTTCGGGGTCGAAGCCGCCGGACTCGGCGAATCCAAGATCGTTTTGCACGGCGGCTACGATCTGCCGATGCAGATCTTCGGAAAGTTTCTCGACAGGACGCTCACGCCGGGCCTCGCAGGGCGCTCGCTCGAGAACTTCATCGATGAGATCGCGGCCGCGACTCAGGCGCGCGTCGACCGGCGCGAAGCCGAGTTCGCGCGGTACCGTTTCTATGCTGCCAACCTCCGGTGAACGAAACCGAAGCCGACTGCTGCATCATCGGGGGCGGGCCGGCCGGCATGATGGCCGGCCTGCTGATGGCTCGGGCCGGCGCGTCGACCGTCTTGCTCGAGAAGCATGGCGACTTTCTGCGCGACTTTCGCGGCGATACGATTCATCCGTCGACGCTGGAGATCATGGCGGAGCTCGGGCTCCTCGAATCCTTCCTAAAGCGGCCTCATCAAGAGGTCACGACGCTAGCGGGGAATATCGGAGACACGCTCATCACCGTCGCCGACTTTACGCATCTTCCGACGCGCTGCAAGTTCGTGGCCTTCATGCCGCAGTGGGACTTCCTCGACTTTTTGGCCGAACGGGCGCGATGCTATCCGACGTTCGATCTGCGCATGCGCGCGTGTGCGGAGGATCTCGTGTGGAAGGAAGGTCGCGTCGCCGGCGTGCGTGCGCAGACGCCCGACGGCGAGCTACAAGTCCGCGCTCGTCTCACGATCGCCGCCGACGGGCGTGAATCGGTCTTGCGGCAGCGGGCCGGGCTCGATCCGGTCGAGCTCGGCGCGCCGATGGACGTACTCTGGCTGCGCCTGACCAAACGCGTTGATGATCCGCACGAGACGTTCGGCTACATCCGTGACGGTCGCATCATGGCGCTGATCGATCGCGGCGCGTACTGGCAGTGCGCCTACGTCATTCCGAAAGGATCGCTGAGCGCGCTGCAAGGAGCGGGACTCGAGGCGTTTCGCCGCCAGGTGAGCGCGATCGTGCCGTTTCTGCGCGACCGAGTCGACGAGATCGCGAGCTGGAACAGCGTCAAGTTGCTGACCGTGCGCGTGAATCGCCTGCGGGAGTGGTCTCGTCCGGGACTCCTGTGCATCGGCGACGCCGCGCACGCCATGTCGCCGATCGGCGGCGTCGGCATCAACCTCGCGATTCAAGACGCGGTAGCGGCGTCGAACATGCTCGCTGGCAAGCTCGTACGCGGCGGAGTTACGGTGGGCGATCTCCGCGCCGTACAGCGCCGCCGCGAAGGCGCCGCGCGTCTCACGCAGGCGATACAACTATTCATTCAGCGCAGGATCATCGGCAACGTCCTCGCGCGCGGTCGCGCGCCGTTGCTGCACCGGCTGCCCGCGCTCTTGCGATGGTTTCCGTTCCTGCCGCGCATACCGGGCCGCCTCGTTGGTTTGGGCTTTCGCCCCGAACACGTCACTACTTAAAGGCGATGCCCGTCCGCTGCACCTCTTGGTATGGCAGAAGCCACACGAGCGACTCGTCGTGCAGATCCACCACCTGAACCCGATTCCCAAACGGATCGATGAAATCGCACCGGAACGGCGGGATGAGCTCGATCCCGTACTTGGAAGTGAGTTTTTCGCGCACCTCGGTCAGCTGCGCCTCGTCGCGCACGATTAAGCCGAAGTGCCGCGTGCGATTCGGGCGCCCGTCGCCGCCTTCGAACATGGCGAGGAACTGATGCTCGCCGACCTTGAAGAACGCATCGCCCTCTCCTTCGTCGAGCTTTTCCAAGCCGAAAACGTCTTGATAGAACGCGACCGCCTTGGCGATATCGCTCACCTCGATGGCAATGTGGTTGATGCCGTAAACTTTGACGCTCATACTGGCCTCTACCCGGCGGCGCGCGTAATCGGTTGCGGGGCGCTAGGAAAGGACAGCGTGATGCGCGTGCCGGCGCCGGGACCGCTTGCGAGCTCGATCGCGCCGCCCGCCCGCTCGACGGCGCGCTTGGCGATTGCGAGTCCGAGGCCCGACCCCTCGCCGTTCGTGCGGGACGTCCCGCGATAGAATCGGTCGAACGCGTGCTCCACGTCCTGCGGCGACATGCCTGGGCCGCGATCTGTGACCTCGACGGTAACGCGCGCGCGGTCGACAGAGACGTCGACCGTAATTACGGACTCCGGCGCGTAGCGCACGGCGTTATCGATGACGTTCTTGATGGCTTCGTAGAGCTCGCTCTCGTCGGCATCGACGAACGCCGATTCAGTGCTGGCGTGAAGCGCGATCCGGCCGCCGGCCAAGGGTTCGAGCGTGTCCACGGCGCGCCGTGCGACCGCGGCGGCGTCGATCCGCTCGAAGTGCGGCAGCGCCGGTCGCTCGAGACGCGCGAGCAAGATCAGCTTGTCGATCGATGTGCGCATCCGCCGGCTTTCCGCAAGCATCGTCTTGTAAACTCGTGCGACGCCCTCGGGGTCCGCGACGACGCGCTGCTCGAGCACTTCGAGATAGCCCATTACGATCGTCAGCGGTGTGCGCAACTCGTGGCCGGCGTCCGCGATGAACTGACGCATCTGGGCTTCGTTGCGGTCGCGCTCGGCGGTCGCCGTGGTCAGGCGATGCGCGACGTCGTTGTATGCCGCCGTGAGATCGCGTAGATCTCCGTCACGCGATAGCAGCGGTTCGGGCGCAAAGTCGCCGGCCGCGATGCGGCGCAGGGCCGCCGACACGTCCTGCAGCGGCACGATCGCGCGGCGCGTGACCGCGCGGCCGATCAGCCACGCGGCGAGAACCGCGAGCGCGCCGATCGGCAACACGAACATCAGGTACCGTCCGAGCAGACGTGAGAAGCCGGCGAGGTCCGGTGCCACGACGATGCTTCCGCCGGGGACGTCCACGACTGCCGGATGCAGACCCAGGAATGCGGCGGCGGCGCGCGTCACGCGTCCGGCGGCGAAGGCGCCGCGTCGGGCGCTCTGCCCGATCAGGCGATGCGCGTCGTCGTAGACCGAGACGCGAACGCGTGCGCCGCCGATCTCGTTGGCGAGCTTTGGCGCGTATTCGGTGAGCGGCTCGCCTGCGCGCTGATACGCGGCCGCGCGAGCCGTCGCGCGCTGCGCGTACGTGCCGAGCGATTCGTTGAGCGCGCCAACGTACAGCAGGAAGGCGAGGACGCTCGTCGTCGCGACAACCAGCACGATCAGCGCGACGGCGAGGAAGACGTATCCGCGGGTCAGGCGCGCCGCGAAGGGTGAAAACGCGTCAGACACGCAGCGTGTACCCAGCCCCGCGTATCGTTTGAATCAGCGGGCGATCGAAGCCGTCGTCAACTTTCCCGCGCAGATATGAGATGTAGCGTTCGACCGCGCCGGTGCCGACGTCGGCATCGCCCCAGACCTGGTCGAGCAGCTCTTCGCGGGTGAAGACGCGTCGCGGCCTACGCAGCAGCGTCACGAGCAGATCGTATTCGAGCGGCGATAGATCGAGGCGGCGGCCGTCGCGCTCGACCACGTGCTCGTCGAGGTCCACGGCCAGTCCTTCGTACTCCAGCGTCGCGCGCGCCTCGAGGTGCGGGCGGCGCAGCTTCGCTTCGACGTGAGCGAGTAGCTCCGAGATCTCAAACGGCTTGCTGAGATAGTCGTCTGCGCCCGCGGTGAGGCCCTCCACGCGATTCTCGACTTCGCCGCGCGCGCTGAGCATCACGATCGGCGCATCGGTGACGCGGCGCAGCGAGGGCAGTAGCTCGATCCCGCTTACCTTAGGCATCATCACGTCGAGCACGATCAGATCCGGCGACCATTCGCGGACCAGCGCGAGGCCCGACTGGGCGTCGGCGGCACAGCGCACGTCGAAACCGCGGTGGTTCAGCGCGAGCGAGAGCAGGTCGCGAATGTTCGGCTCGTCGTCGATGACCGCGATCCGGGTACTCACTCGAATCGGAGCGCCTCGATCGGATTGAGCGCGGCTGCCTGGCGCGCGGGATAGTAACCGAAGAAGATGCCGACCATGGCCGAGAATGCAACCGAGGCGAGAATCCACTGCGGTGGGATCGCCGTCGGCCAGTGTGTCGCGAACCCGACGGCGAGCGTGCCGATAGCGCCGGCAACGACGCCGATCACGCCGCCGATCGTGGCGAGGACGATCGCCTCGGCCAGGAACTGGCGCAGGATGGTCGCCGCTCGGGCGCCGACCGACATGCGCAGCCCGATCTCGCGCGTGCGCTCGGTGACGGAGACGAGCATGATGTTCATGATCCCGATCCCGCCGACGATAAGCGAGACCGCGGCGACGCCGGCGAGCAGCAGCTCCATCACGGTTCCGGTCTGCGAGGCCGCCTGTGCGATCGATTGCAGGTTGCGCACCTGAAAGTCGTCGGTCTCAGGAGACATGATGCGGTGACGCTGCTCGAGCAGCCGCGTCACGTTCTGCTGCACCGGATCGATCTGCTCCGAACCGACGGCCGAAATCATCAGCGCGTTGACGGTCGTGACGCCCGTGAGCCGCTCCATCGCAGAGGTATAGGGAATCAGCACCGTGTCGTCCTGGTCTTGGCCGAGGCCGCTTTGCCCGAGCGCGCTGAGCGTGCCGATCACGGTAAAAGGCGCACCCTTGACGATCACGATCTGGCCGAGCGGCGAGTCGCCGTTCGGAAAGAGCTGCTGGATGACGGTTTGGCCCAAGACCGCCACCTTCGCCGCCGACGCGACGTCGTTTTCGTTGATGAAACGCCCGCTCGCGAGCGGCCACGAGCGGATGTACGTGTAGGTCGGCGCGACGCCGCCGATCGTCGTCTGCCAGTTATTAGCGCCGGCAACGACCTGCGTGCGCACGGAGACCATCGGCGAAACCGCCGCCACGCCGGGAAGCTTCGCGATTGCGAGCCCGTCGTCGGGCGTCAGCGTCGAGGCCCCGCCGAAGCCGGTGCGCGCGCCGGTCTGAGTGACGCTGCCGGGTTGCACGACGATGAGGTTGGAGCCCAGGCTGTTGATGCTCTGCTGAACCGACGTTCGGGCGCCGACGCCGATCGCGACCGTGACGATCACCGCCGCGACGCCGATGACGATGCCCAGCATCGTGAGCAGCGAACGCGCTTTGTTACGAACGAGCGCCGCCACCGCGAGCGCGAGAGTAGCCTTCAACGTCATGCCGCCCGCCTTTCGTTACGAGCATCGCTCGTGATCAGACCGTCGCGGAAGGTGACGACGCGCCGCGCATACGCGGCGACGTCGGGCTCGTGCGTCACGAGCATGATCGTTATTCCCTGCTCTTCGTTCAGGCGCGCGAACAGACTCATGATATCCTTTGAAGTCTGCGTGTCGAGCGCGCCCGTGGGCTCGTCCGCGAGAATCAGCCCGGGGTCATTGACGAGCGCGCGCGCTATCGCCACGCGCTGCTGCTGGCCGCCCGACATCTGGTTTGGGTGATGGTGCGCAAGATGCGAGATGCCGATGAGGTCGAGCTTGGCGAGTGCGATGCGCCGGCGCTCACTCTCCGGCACCCCCGCGTAAACCATCGGCAGCTCGACGTTCTCGACGGCGCTCGTGCGCGGCAGCAGGTTGTATGCTTGAAAGACGAAGCCCAAACGGCGCCCACGAATGTCCGCGCGTTCGTCGGAATCGAGCGCCGAGACGTCAGCGTCTTCGAACGCGTACGTGCCCGCGCTGGGCGTGTCGAGCAGCCCGACGACGTGCATGAACGTGGACTTTCCCGATCCCGAAGGGCCCATGACGGCGACGAATTCGCCCGCCTCGACCGCGAGATCGACGCCGCGCAGAGCCCGCACGCGCTCCTCGCCGAGCTCGTACGTCTTGCTCAGGCCGGAAACTTCGACGACGCGCGCCATCAGTGAATCCCTCGCATCGGGCTGCCCATCGGCGATCCCGTCACCGGCGACGCGCTCGGCTTGTGCTGCTGATGGCCCTGCGATCCAGTCACCACAAGGTCTCCCGCCGCGAGAGCGCCCGCGTCGACGGGTTGGACGGCGGCGAGCGTTCCGTTCGTCAGCGTCACGCGTACCGAAACGGGCACCGCCTTGCCGTTGCGATCGATCAAGAGCCGCGCGGCGGATCCGGCCGCGATCGCACCGCCGGCATCCGAGCTGCTCGCCGTACCCCACGGCGTCGCGCCGGTCGGCGCCGACGTATGCAGCGCGCTCAGCGGAACGGTCAACGCGTTCGGAGCGCTCGCGACGTCGATGGTTGCGTTCGCCGTCATGCCCGGCAGGAGTTCGCCTTCGCCGTTCGCAGCGTAGACCACGACGTCGTACGTCACGACGTTGTTCAACGTTTGCGGGTTGATGCGGACTTGGGCGACGGTGCCGTGAAAATTCGTGTTCGGGTGGGCTAACACCGAGAACGTCACCGGATCGCCTGGCTTGACGTTGCCGATGTCGGGTTCGCCGACGTTAATGTCGACTTCCATCTTTCCGAGGTTCTGCGCGATCGAAAAGAGCGTGGGCGTCTGCAGCGATGCCGCGACGGTCTGACCCACGGAAACATCCCGCGCGACGACGGTGCCGTCCACAGGCGACGTGATCACGGCGTGCTCGAGGTTGAGCTCGTCCTGCTGCACGACGGCCTGCGCGGCGGCCACGTTGGCCTGCGCGGCCTCCGTGGCGGCGGCCTGACCGCTCGCCGTCGACGATTGCTGGCTAACCGTTGCGGCTGCCGCGACGTCCTGCGCCTGTGCCTGTGCGACTGCGGCCTGCGCCGCGGCGACGTCGCTCGCATCTTGTGCGACGGTCGAGCGGTCGGTGTCGACGGTGCTTTGCGCGACGTATCCCTGCGCGAGCAGCGTCGAGTCGCGCGCCTGCGTCTTCTGCGCAAGCATGAGCGCCGCCTGAGTCTTGCCGACGTTGGCCTTCGCGGAGGCGACGGCGGCCGCGTCGGCCGCGTCGGTCGCGCTCGCCACGTTCACGCCCGAGGCCGCGCCGTTCGCGGTCGCAGCCGCCTGTGCGACCTGAGCCTGCGCTTGCGCGAGCGCCGCGCGGGCCTGTTGCAGTTGCGCGTCGAGCGTGCTCGGATCCAACCGCGCCAGCACTTGGCCGTGTTTCACCTTGCTGTTGTAATCGACGTAAATCGACGCGATGGTTCCGGAGACTTGCGTGCCGACCGAAACGAGATTCTGTGGGTTGACGGTGCCCGAGGCGGTGACGGACTGCACGAGCGTCTGCGCGACGACGGGCGCGGTAGTCAGTTGATCCCGCGTACGCGCGTGCAGCAGTGCCCAGGCCAGCAGAGCGGTGACAAGCAGGCCCGCGCCGAGCCAGAATAGGCGCGGCATGCGAGCGACGGCGGTACCGAGTCCACCGAGACCCTTCGGATGAGGAATCGTAATCGTTGACATGGCGTCCCCACCATAGCGAAAGCATCTGACAACCAGTGGAGAGCCGGTGGGCCGCCGGTTAAGCGCGGATTAGCGTCGAAAAGCCGACCCCCATGATGCGTGGAGTCGTCTTGGGAGTGATCGCGACGCTCGTGGTGCTGGGGCTCGCGGCGTACGTCGGAGTCGAGGCCGGCATGATGCCGGCCAATGCCGACGCGAAGCCGTCGAAGCTCGAGCGCTGGGCGGCGCGCGCGTCGCTGCGCGCCACCCTCGCGCGCCAAGCGCCCACACAACGGCCGCCGATCCCGCTCAACGACGCGAGCCTGATCGCTGGAATTCGGCTCTACGCCGCAAGCTGCGCCGTTTGTCACGGCGCCTCGGATGGCGAGCCCTCACCGATCGCGCGCGGCCTCTATCAGCATCCGCCGCAGCTTGCCAAAGACGGCGTCGAGGACGATCCCGAGGGCGTCACCTATTGGAAGATCGATCACGGCATCCGCTTCACCGGCATGCCGTCATTCGGCAAGGCCCTGCGCGACGAGCAGATCTGGCAGGTCGCGCTCTTTCTCAAACACATGGACGGCCTTCCGCCGGCGCCGCAGCGCGTCTGGAAGGCCGTTAAAAGCGAGGCGGCTGGGCCCTAATCTACGGCGGTCCGCTGACCGTCGGAGTCGGCTCGTTCGTCGGCGTGGCGGCGAAGATATATTGCACGTTGGAGGTGGGCCCGGGGTTGGGGAACTGACTCTGAGCTTGCATTGAAGGACCGGAGAGGACCGCCGCGGTTTCGGGATAGACCTGCCCTCGGAAGGAGCCGTCCGTGCCCAGCGTCCCGACCACGTGCAGCTTACCGTCGGGGCCGGCGCCGAGACCGAGATCGACGGTGGACGGGCCGATGTCGAACCAGACGTAGTTGCCGTCGCGTCCACCTACCACGGGGATGTAGAGCTTGTAGTACGACGTGTGGTAGTAACCGCGCAAATTCCCCGCCGGGAAGATCTGAATGTCGAGCCTTCCCGTGATCGGATACTGCGAACCGTAGACCTGGGTTATCGCCGTGGTGAAATGCATATCCGTCGTCGTCGTCTGGGCCGATGCCGCGCTCGTTAGCACCGCCCATGCAAGGCATACGAGCGCAGTACTGCTCACGAAGCGCGAAACCAGAGACTTTACCATGCTGACTCCTCTCGATTGACCTTTCTAAGGGAGTAGAGCGCTTGGCCTGGCGAGAACGTGACCGGCGTGGTACAACCTGCCGAAATCGACCTGCGGGGTCTTCCCGTGTGGGAGCGTCCGGATCTCGTTCGTAAAGCCCTCGACCGTCTTCCATCCGGAGCTTCCCTTACCCTCATCACTGAGCAAGAACCACGGGCACTTTCCACTCGCGTAACGCAGGACCGCCCGGACCGCTTTGTGATCGAGACGCGGCGCGTCGCGAGCCGAGTCTGGCAGCTGCGCCTGACGCATCGCACCGGCGAGACCAGCGAGCGTACGTCATCCGCGCAGCATCTCGGGCGCTGTTCGGCGTTTGCGGCGCTCGACGTCGGCGTGCGCGAAGAGCTCGCCGCAGCTGCCGTTTGGCAGACGGGACGACGCGGCCAGACTCTCGTCGCGGAGAACGTCGATTGGCCCTTCATCGGCATGGTGACGGAGGGAATCGTCGCCCGCGCGAACGGCGGAGGGCGCGAGCGAGAACGAATTCTCTACGAGATCTTTCCCTACGAGCTGTTCGGCGTCGCCGAATATTTCGATCGCGGTTTCAAGATGGCGCGCATCGCGGTCTTTTCGAAGACCGCGCGCGTTCTCAAGGTGCCGTGGGATGTCGTATCGCGCGTCGCGGCTCGCTATCCGGAGCTGACGAACGCGCTCGGCATCGTCATGGCGCAGCGTGTTAGGATCTTGGCCGACGCGCTCAGCATCCAGGGATCGCTCCCTATCCTAGGCCGAATCGCGCGCGTCTTGCTTCCGTACGCGATGCCCGAGCGCGGGCTAGTTCCGTCCTCCGCGTCGCTCTCGACAATCACGCAGTCGCAAATTGCCGCCGCCGGCGGTACCGTGAAGGAAGTCGCCGCGCGCGCCATCGCGGAACTGGAATCGCGAAAGGCGTTGCGCCGCGAGCATGGGCACATCCGCTATCTCGACCGCGAGGTATTGTTGGAACTCATCCAAGACGTCTCATGAGGGCATACGGCTCCAACGCCTTGGGGAGCAGGATCGAGCCGTCGGACTGCTGGTTGTTCTCGAGGATCGCAACGAGGGTACGCCCGATCGCCAAGCCCGAACCGTTAAGCGTATGGATGAGCTCGGGTTTGCTCGCGGCTTCGCGCCGGAAGCGGATCGCGGCCCGGCGCGCCTGGAAGTCGGAGCAGTTCGAGCACGAGCTGATTTCTCGGTAGGCGTCGCTGCTCGGAATCCAGACTTCGATGTCGTGAGTCTTCGCCGCGTTGAAGCCGGTGTCGCCGGCGCAGAGCGTAACGACACGATGGGGGAGATCGAGCTCCTCTAGGAGCGATCGCGCGTCTTCGGTCAGCGCTTCCAACGCCTCATGCGACGTCTCGGGCCGGCTCAGCCAGACCAGCTCGACCTTGTCGAACTGGTGCTGACGCATCAATCCGCGCGTGTCCTTGCCGGCCGCGCCGGCCTCCTTGCGAAAGCATGGCGTCGCGGCTGCGTATTTGCAGGGCAGCTCGGCGGCGTCGAGGATCTCGCCGCCGCGAAGCGCGGTCAGCGGCACCTCGGCGGTGGGAATGAGGAATAGTCCGGCCTGCGCGTCCTCGAACATCGCGTCCGCGAACTTGCTGAGCTGACCCGTGGACCACATCGTCTCGCGCGAGACGAGCAGGGGTGGTGCGACTTCGGCGTAGCCGCGCGCCGTGGCTCGATCCAGAAAGTACGCCGCGAGCCCGCGCGCCAATTGCGCCCCGGCGCCGGTGAGCGTTGCGAAGCGGCTGCCCGAGAGTTTCGCGGCGCGCGCGAAGTCGAGGATGCCGAGACGTTCTCCCAGCTCCCAATGGGGTTTCGGCGCGAAATCGAAACGCCGCGGCTCGCCCCAGCGGCGCACCTCTACGTTCGACTCCTCACCGGCGCCGTCGGGTACGGAATCGTCCAGCACGTTCGGCAAATTGTCGAGCAGCGCGCGCAACGGCGAACCCTGTTCGGTCGGCGCCAGCTCCCGAGCGCGTTCTTCCGATTCGGCGATGTTCTTCGACAGCTCCGCGATCTTGGGTTGAGACTCGCGCGCGGCAGCCGCCTTATCGGATGCTTTGCCAATCGCGGCAGATAGACGATTCTTCTCGGCCTTCAGCTTTTCGACCGTTGTCAGCGCGGAGCGGTACTCCTCGTCGTAGCGCAGAACCTCATCAATCGCCGAGGCATCCAGCCCGCGACGAACGAGAGAGCGTCGTACGCGGTCGGGATCGCGCCGAATAAGAGCGATGTCGAGCATGGAGAAGCGCGCCATTATGCAGTCCGCAAATCCAGTCCTACCGGGGCGGCCATTTACGCCCGAGGCGCTGCTCCCGCCGCGTCAATCGCTCGTGGCGTTCTTTAGCCGCGTCGCGCTCACGCCGCCGCGGGTCGAGCGAGTCGAGCTCGACGACGCGCTCGGGCGCGTCCTGGCGGAGCCGATCACCGCCGACGACGACTATCCAAACATGCCGCGCTCGCTCATGGATGGCTTCGCGGTGTCGGCGCAAGCGACACCCGGCAGGCTCGGCGTGGCGGGCGAGGTGCGCATGGGCTCCGCCGCGGATGGGTCGGCCGCGCCGGCATCGGCGGTGCGAATTCCGACGGGCGGCGTTCTCCCGGATGGCACGGATGCGGTAGCTCCCTTCGAAGACGTTCGCATCGAGGACGGCGCCATTATAATTGAAGCGAGGCTGAACCCAGGGGACAGCGTCGCCGAGCGCGGCGCCGACATGCTGCGGGGCGAAACGGTCCTGTCCGCGCGCCGGCGTATCCGCGCGGCGGAAATCGGCGTGCTTGCGACGTTGGGAGTCACGGCCGTTCCCGTCTTTGCGCGCCCCGTCGTCGGTGTGCTTTCGAGCGGCGACGAGCTCGTCGAACCCGGCGCGCGCCCCGCTCCCGGCGAGATTCGCGACTCGAATCGCTACGCGATTGCGGCGTCGCTGCGCGCGATGGGCGCGGACGCGCGGCACTATCCGACGCTGCGCGACGAAGCAGACGAGTTCGAATCGGCGTTACGCGTTGCCGTCGCCGAATGCGACGCCGTCGTCGTGAGCGGCGGATCATCGGTCGGGGACCGCGATCGTCTGCCTCCCGCCGTCGCAACCATCGCGCGTCCGGGTGTCGTCATTCACGGACTGCGCGTAAAGCCCGGCAAGCCTACCCTCTTCGGCGCGCACGGTGGGAAGCCGATCCTCGGGCTGCCCGGCAATCCGACCTCGGCGCTGATGATGTTGGAAGCGGTCGCGGCGCCGATCGTCGCCGCGCTCGTCGGCGCTCCCATCGAAGCGGCTACCGTCGCTGCGCGCCTAGCGGCGCCGATGTGCAGCCGGCGCGGATGGACGTGGTATGTTCCGGTTCGCTTACAGGATGATGGAGGAGGCCCTTTGGCGCATCCACTTCTCTTGCGCTCGTTTTCCGTAAGCGTTACCGCACGGGCCGATGGTTACGTCATCATGGAAGAGCGCGACGAGGAATGGCCCGTCGGCACGCCGGTTCTCGTCCACCGCTTTTTGGGAGGTTTCTGATTCGTCCGACGCCCGCGGTAGAAGCGGTTCCCGCGACGACGCCCTTTGTCGGCCCCGAGCAGTTGATGCGCGAGACGGGCCGGCGCGAGCTCGTGCGCCTCGGGGCCAACGAGAGCGCGTTCGGGCCGTCGCCGCGCGCCGTCGAGGCGATGACGGAAGAGCTGACGCGGCTCTCGTGGTACGGCGATCCGGAATCGTTGGATTTGCGCGACGCGCTCGCGGAAAAACATCGTTGCAGCCCCGAGCAAATCGCGATTGGCTCCGGCATCGACGATCTGATGGGACTGGCCGTCAGAGCGTTCGTCGCGCCTGGCGATGCGGCACTGAGCACGCGCGGAACGTATCCGACGTTCGACTATCACGTCGTGGGATACGGGGGTCGCCCGATCCCCGTCCCATATCTCGACGACGGCACTCCGGATTGTGAGGCCCTCGTCTCGGTCGCGCGGCGCGACGCGCCGCGGATCGTCTACCTCGCGAATCCGGACAACCCTAGCGGCCGATTCATTTCACGCGTCGACATCGAGCGCTTCTACGCGGGCCTGCCCCACGACACACTGCTGTTGCTCGACGAGGCGTATGCCGATTTCGTCGACGAGGAGGAGCTGCTGCCGCCCGCGTTCGACGATCGCCTGATCCGTCTGCGTACTTTTTCGAAGGCGTACGGCATGGCGGGCGCGCGCATCGGTTACGCGCTCTCTACCGCGCGGAACGTCGCGACTTTTCAGAAGATCAGGCTCCATTACGGAATCAATCGCAATGCGCAGGTCGGCGCTCTCGCATCGCTCTACGACGACCAGTTCCGGAGTTACGTCGTCGCGCAGACCGCGATCGCGCGCGACGACTATTACCGCATCGCGCGCGATCTGGGCCGGCGCTATATCGAGTCGCGCACGAACTTCGTTTGCATTGATTTCGACGGCGCCGAACGCGCGACGCGCGTAATGAACGAGCTGCTCGCACGCGGCGTCTGGATTCGCAAGCCCGGCGCGCCGCCGCTCGACGCCTACGTCCGCGTCAGCGCCGGCACGGAGCCGATGCGCCGCGCCTTCGAAACGGCGCTTCGCGCCGTGCTCGCCGAGGCCGTGATCCAAGGTTCCTGAAGTTGCGCTACGCTATTCTCTCGGACGTTCACGGGAACTTGCAGTCGCTCGAGCGCGCGCTCTCTATCGCGGCGCCCGACGACGTGGTCGTTTCGCTCGGCGACGTCGTCGGCTATGGGCCCAATCCGAACGAGTGCATCGCGGCATTACGCGAGCGCGCGCGTCACGCTGTTTTGGGCAACCACGACCTGGCCGCCGTCGAAAACTTCGGCGTAGAGAACTTCAACCGCGCCGCGCGCGCGGCGATCGGCTGGACGCAAGGCGTGCTCGACGACGAGAGCCGCGCGTGGCTAAACCTACTGCCCTACGAGCTGCGCTTCCCCGACTTCCTTCTCGTTCACGGCGCGCCGGTGAGCTACTTCGAATACATCCTCGACAAGGATACCGCGGCACGTGCCTTCGACCGCACGGACGCGCCGATCGTGTTCGTCGGCCACACGCACATCGCCGAGTACTGGGTGCGCGACGGCGAAGGAGCGATCGGACACCGTCACATGCAGCGGGGCGGCGAGCTGACGCTCGAGGAGGGGAAGCGGTACATCGTCGACGTCGGCAGCGTGGGGCAGCCGAG
Source organism: Vulcanimicrobiota bacterium (assembly GCA_963722595.1). Taxonomy (GTDB): domain Bacteria; phylum Vulcanimicrobiota; class Vulcanimicrobiia; order Vulcanimicrobiales; family Vulcanimicrobiaceae; genus Cybelea. The sequence continues at coordinate 28,674 of CAVRNN010000006.1, forward strand.
AGACCTCAACCCCCAGGCCTCGTTCGTCATCTACGAGCCGGAACGCCGGCGCGTCGAATGGATTCGTTACGACTATCCGATCGACGACGTCCAGCGCAAGATGCGCGCGGCGCATCTGCCCTCGTACCTCATCGAGCGGCTGCGGGTGGGACGATGAGCGAGATTCCGTTCGACGACGGCAACTGCTTCGCGTGCGGGCCGACCAATCCGATCGGCATGCATGTGCACTTCGATCGTGCGACGGACGACGAAGGCGTGTGCGCACGCGTGGAGCTGGGGGCGCAGTACCAAGGATGGCGCGGCATCGCGCACGGCGGCATCGTGATGGCGTTGCTGGACGAAGCGATGGCGCATGCCGCCGGCTTCGCAGGCCATCGTGGCGTGACCGCGACCGTCAGCGTGCGTTTCCGCAAGCCCGTCCCGCTCGAACGCCCGATTCAAGTACGCGGCCGCGTGACGTGGCAGCGGCGCAGCGTGCTGGGCGTCGATGCGAGCGTGTTCGACGACGCGGGCAACCTGCTTGCCCACGCCGAGGGCAGCTTCGTTTCGCGGGGACGTCTCGAGGCGGTCGAAGACAACTTGCGGCGATGAGCAAGAACATTGCCGCGATCGACAATCGGCGCGCGCGCTACGAGTATCACATCCTCGAATCAGTCGAAGCCGGATTGGCTCTAACCGGGACGGAGGTGAAGTCCGTGCGCGAGGGCGGCGCGAGCCTGAGCGAGGCGTACGCGCGATTTCGCGATGGCGAGGCGTGGCTCATGGGCATGCACATCGCCCCCTACAAGCACGGCAGCTTCTCCAACACCGAGCCGACGCGGCCGCGCAAGCTGCTGCTGCACAAGACGGAGATCCTGCGGCTGCAGAACCGAGTCGCCGAGAAGGGATTGACGGTCGTTCCGCTGCGCCTCTACTTCGCGCGCGGCTTGGCGAAAGTCCAGCTCGGGCTCGCCCGCGGAAAGAAGTTCTGGGATAAGCGCGCCGCAGTTGCGCGCCGCGACTCCGAGCGTGAGATCGCCGCCCACGTGCGCCGATCGTGAGAGGCGCGCGCCCCGAGCGCGAGGTCGAACGCGCCATCCTACAAAGCGACGCCATCCGCCGCGGCGAGCGCGTTCTGATCGGCTGCAGCGGCGGCCCGGATTCCGTCGCGTTGACGGGCGCGTTGCACGTGGTTGCGAAGCGCCTCGAGCTCACCCTGTTCGCCGCGTTTATCAATCACGGCGCGCGTGAATCGGCGTGGGAGGACGAGTGCGTCGCGTTGGAGCTCGCAGCGCGTTATGAGATTCCGCTCGAGATCATCGCGCTCACGACCTCGGGAACCGACGAGCAACGTCTGCGCGCCGCACGCTATCGCGCGCTCTGCGCGACTGCGAAGCGGCAGGCGTGCGGGGTTATCGTGACCGCACATCACGCGGAAGATCAAAGCGAAACGGTCGTCCTCGCGCTGCTGCGCGGCGCCGGCCCCGACGGGCTGCGCGGCATGCCGCGCCGCCGGCGAATCGCCCCTCATGTAGAGCTGGCGCGCCCGCTCATCGGAGTGCCTTCGGAGACGCTACGCGCCTACTGTCACGCCAATGCGCTGCCGTACGCCGTCGATCCGACCAACTCGCACCTCGGATTGCGTCGCAACGCCGTCCGTGAGGCGCTGGCCACGCTGCGCCCGCTCTTCCCGGAACTCGACCGTGCCGTCGCGCGCGCCGCGGAGCTCGTCGCGGACGAGCGCGACGCATCGCCGCGCGCCGACCTGCGCCACTCGATCCGCGAGCGGCTCGCCGCGGAAGACGGGCTGCGCGACGTCGACTTTTCGCACGTCGAGGCGGCGGTACGCGCACTCGAGCGAGGCGGAACGGGCATCTTTCATATGAAGCCTGGGATTGCTCTGAGAATCGAACGCGGCACGATCCGGGGTATCCAACGGCGGTGACCGAGATCTACTCTGCCGACGCGATCGCGGCCGCGGTCGAGCGGCTCGCCGCGAACATCGCGGTGGATTACCGGGGGCAACCGCTCGTGCTGCTCGGCGTGTTGAAAGGGGCGCTGTGCCTCACCGCAGACCTCGCGCGGGCGCTGGCCGGGAGAGCCGACGGTCCCAGCGAGATCCTAGTGGACTACCTCTTCGTTCAACGCTATGGCGCCGCGGGGACGGCCGGGGGCGCGGCGTGGCTCGAGGCGGACGCCAGCCTGCCGCTACGGGGTATGAATCTGTTGATCGTGGACGGTATCGTGGACGAGGGCCTCACGCTGGAGTACCTGCGAGCGTTACTAGCAGAGCGCCGGCCGGCGACGCTGCGAAGTTGCGTGCTGTTCGACAAACCGGCGCGCCGAGCGGCGAAAGTCCCGATCGAATACCGGGGCCTCGCCGTCCCGGACACCTTCGCTATAGGTTACGGTTTGGATTATAAGGAATGGTACCGTAATCTTCCGTACCTAGCCGAGCTTCGAGAGGGTCAAGCGGTCTAACGACAACGTGAGCAAACATCTCAAATCGATCATCCTGATCATCTTCGCCATCGTGGCGGTGTTCGTCATCGTCGAACGGTTCGTTCAACCGAGCGAGGGTGAGACGCGCCTCGATTACGGCGCCTTTTATCAGAAGCTCGAAGCAGGACAGGTGCAGTCATTCCACGCCACGGGACTCAACGCGATCGGTGACCTTTCAAACGGAGCGAAGTACACCGTCGCGGTTCCCAACGTCGATCAGACTTTCGTGGACGAAGTCTATCGCAAAGTCAAGAGCGGCGCTATTAGTTTCGACCAGCAATCCAATACCGGACTGCTCTCGAGCCTGATGACGCTCGGCCCGCTCGCGATCACGGTTCTCTTGCTCTTTTTCATCCTGCGCCAGGCGCAGAGCGGCGGCAGTCAGGCGCTTTCGTTCGGACGCTCGCGCGCGAAGATGCTCTCCGAGAACCGGCCCAAGGTGACGTTCGCCGACGTCGCCGGCGTCGACGAGGCGAAGGAAGAGCTTGCGGAGATCGTCGACTTCCTCAAATATCCGAAGAAGTATCAGTCGCTGGGTGCGCGTATTCCCAAGGGCGTCCTGCTGCTCGGGCCGCCGGGCACGGGCAAGACGCTGCTCGCGCGAGCGATTGCCGGCGAGGCCGGCGTGCCGTTCCTCTCGATCTCGGGCTCCGATTTCGTGGAGATGTTCGTCGGCGTCGGCGCGTCACGGGTCCGCGACCTGTTCGATCAGGCCAAGAAGTCCGCGCCCTGCATCGTCTTCATCGACGAGATCGACGCGGTCGGCCGCCAGCGCGGCGCCGGCCTGGGCGGCGGTCACGACGAGCGCGAGCAGACGCTCAACCAGCTCCTCGTCGAGATGGATGGCTTCGATCAAAACACCGGCGTGATCCTAATCGCGGCGACCAACCGCGCGGACGTGCTCGACCCCGCACTGCTGCGCCCGGGACGCTTCGACCGCCAGATCGTCGTCGGACGCGCCGACTACAAGGGCCGCGAAAAGATCCTCGAAGTGCACGCGCGCAACAAGCCGCTCGGAAAGGAAGTCTCGCTCGAGACTCTCGCCAAGCGCACACCCGGCTTTTCCGGCGCGGATCTGGAGAATCTCTTGAACGAGGCCGCGCTGCTGGCCGCGCGCCGCAACAAGAACGTGATCGAAATGATCGATTGCGACGAGGCGATCGACCGCGTGATGGTCGGCCCGGAGCGCAAGTCCGTCGTGATGTCCCAGCAAGAAAAGGAGACGACGGCGTATCACGAGTCCGGTCACGCGGTCATCGGCGGTTTGCTCGAGAAGTCCGACCCGGTTCACAAGGTCACGATCATCCCGCGCGGCATGGCGCTCGGAATCACGTGGTCGCTGCCGGAAGACGACCGTCACAATCGTAGTAAGGAAGAGCTGATCGCCATGATCACGCGTGCCATGGGAGGACGGCTCGCCGAAGAGATTAAGTTCGGCGACGTCACGACGGGCGCGAGCAACGATTTCGAGCAGGCCACCGAGCTGGCGCGCCGGATGGTGACCCAATACGGCATGAGCGATCTCGGTCCGATCCAGTTCGGACGGGGCCAGCACCAGGTCTTCCTCGGCCGCGACATCAGCGAGGAGCGCAACTACTCCGAGGAGGTCGCGAGCAAGATCGACGGCGAGGTTCGCAAGCTCATAGAATCGGCGTATGAAACCGGTAAGAGCATTCTCAAGGAGAACTGGGACAAGGTCGAGCGCATGGTGGGGTCGCTCCTCGAATATGAGACCGTCGAAGCCGAAGAAGTGCGCGCGATTCTAGACGGCCGCCCGTACAGCCGCGGTAAGGCGACCGAGACGGCCGAAGGCGGCGATGTGCCGGCGGAGCGTCCGGCGGAAGAGGCGAAGCGCGTGGAAAAGCCCTCGCGCATCCCGCCAAAATTTCCCCGGAACCGGCATGACCGCGCGAATCGCGACGGTCGTAACGATGCTCGCGTTTGCATCGTTGTCGTGTTCTACTCCCGCCGCGGCCGCGATCGCGCGGCAGACGGGCACGCTGCCGCGGGGTGGGTCCTACGTGCTCTACCCCGATCCGACCGTTGGTTCTGCGGCGATCGGTTTATGGTTTCGGGCGCCGTCGGCGGGTTACGATGACGCCGCGCCGGGAATCGCCAATCTGGCTGCGACGGCCGCAGCTGTCGCGCCGCTCGCGAGCGGAAAATCGTTGTACGCGCTCGTGCACACCGTCGGCGGCGAGCTCAACATCCAGGTTTATCCCGACATCATCGGCGTCGGCGTAGTCGTCCCGGCCTATGCATCGCGCCGCATCGTGGCGGCCTTGACGGCCGCATACTTCGCACCCGCCGTCGACGACACGGCGGTGAAAACGGCGCGGGCCAACGCCGCAGTGCTCGGCGTGCAGCAGCGCTACGAATCCGATACGACGCTGCACGATCTGCTCTTCAAGCAGATATTTGCAACTGGGCCGGCGCACTATCCGCCCTTGCCGACGACCGTATCGCAGCTGACGAGCCTCACGACCGCCCAGGTCGCGACGTTCGCAAAACGCGCGTTTCGCGCAGAGAACGCCGTGCTGACGCTGACGGGCAACGTCGATGCGTCGAGCGTTACTGCGGTGACCGACGGAAGCGGTCCCGGCTCGATGGACGCCCCGTACGATTCGAAGCTTTCCGGAACGCCGTCGTCGACGACGGCGGCGGGTGCGGTGGACGGCGTTGGGCTGGCCTGGATCGGTCCGCCGATTGCGGATCAAAAGGCGGCGACCGCGTTGGACTTCGTAGCGGACTACCTCTTCCGCGAGGAGACCGGCGTCGTTTCGCGCGGTCTGGATCGCGCGAACAGCGATGCCCTGGTCGTCGGGCAGTTCATCACGCTGCACGACCCGGGTGTCATGGTCGTGACCATCGGGGGCAGCAACGAGAAGCAGACCGAGCAGAGCGTCCTCGGAGCGCTCTCGGCGCTGCAGCAGCCGATGGATGCCAAGACGTTCGAGGCTGCTCGCGAAGCGTTTCTCTATCACGTCGCGACCGACACGCAGACGCCGCAGCAACGCGCCGACAACCTAGGCTGGTACTCCGTCGAGGGCAATCTGGATTATGCTCCCGGCATCGCCAACGGAACGTACGAGCAGGCGGCCCGAGCACTCGATCCGCAGTATGTTGCCGATGTCGTCCGACGCTATCTGCACAATCCCGTGATCGTCGACTTGGTCGCGACCACGCCGCAAAAGGAGCCGTCTCGGTGAAACCCCCGTCCGCGCTTTTCCTTGCCGCGGTTCTCGCGAGCGCGCTCCCGACCGCGGCGCGCGCGGCGAGCGTCCCGGTACCGGTGCCCAGCCTGGAAAACGCCGGAGGGATGCTGATCGTGCGCCAATCCGACAGCGCCGCATCGCTCGTCGGCGTCACGCTGATCGTACGAGCCGGACTCGACCGCCAAACGATGAAGCAGAACGGCTTGGCCGCGCTCGTAGCGGAGACGATCGTGCGCACGCCGGTCAATGGAATTGCGCTCGAAGAATCGATCGCCGCACGCGGAGGGTCCGTTCATTTCACGGTGGATCCGGGTGACGTTCGCTTCTACGTCGAGGCGCTGGCCGAGGACGCGCCGGCGGTTCTCGACCTGTTCCGCATGGCGATCGCGGCTCCGGACTTTTCACCCGCGACGATTCGCGACGGTCGCGGCGTGCTCGTACGGCAGATCGCTCAGGTTCAACAGGTGGCACTGCAAGTCGGCATCGACATGCTCAACGCCGCGTCGTCGCGGCAGGCAAATGCGGGCTTGCCCGAGCTCGGCACGCCGGCGTCGCTCGCGCAGTTCTTCTCCGAGGACGCGCGCGCGTTTTACCGCGCGTACTATCGCCGCGGCGGCGCCGTCGTCAGTGCGGCCGGGCGGCTCGACGCGCTGGCGCCGCAGTCGCTCGCAGCCCTGGCCGCCGCGCTGCCGGCGGGAACGACTTCGCCGGTTCCGGTGCGAGTTCCGCAGCTCAACGGAGCGACGCACGAGATCGTCGCGCACCGCGACATCGCTTCGCCCTGGCTGATCGCGCAGTATCCGGCCCCCGATGTCGACAGCCGCGACTTCGGGCCGATGCTCGTGCTCGCGGCATTCGTGCGCCGAACGCTGTCGGACATCGCTCAGGTTCCGGGCGTCGTCTCGCCCACGTTCGCGTCACGCTCGGTCGGCACCGTATATGCCTACGATCGCGCTCCCGCGACGCTCGTCCTGTACGTCAATGGCGGCCTGATCGGCAATCCCAGCCGCGCTTTTGCGACGGCGCTCTCCGTCGTGAGCGTACTCGCCGCGTCGCGTCTCCAAGGGTCCATCGAAGAGTTCAAGGCGGAGGCGGCCGGAGACTTCGCCAACGACGCGACCACCCTCGAGACGCGGACTTACCTGGCGGCCGTCTTTTCGCGCGGCAGCGCGTCTCCCGATTTCATCAATCGCGCCCTCGCCGCGATCTCGTCGACGACCTCTGATGACGTGCAACGCGTCGCGCGCTCCTATCTCGGCAATCCGACGATCGCGCTCGTTCTTCCCCGCGGCGAAAACCTTCAAGATTAACGGCCCGCTCTGAACGTTGCGCTCGTTCATGATTACTTGAACCAGCGCGGCGGCGCGGAGCGAGTCTTCGCCTCGATCGCGCAGGCGTGGCCCGACGCGCCGATCTACACCGCTCTGTACGACCCGCGCGCGGTCGGCGATCTCTTTCCGGCCGCGCGGGTTCGCAGCTCGTACCTTTCCCGCATCCCCCTGGCTAACCGCTACTTCCGCGCGTTTGCGCCGCTGTATCCTCGCGTCTTCGAGACGTTCGACTTCTCGGGCTTCGATGCGATCGTGAGTTCGACGACGGCCTGGGCAAAAGGCGTTCGCGTCCCTCGCAACGCCGTCCACGTCTGCTACATCAACACGGTCAGCCGCTTCGCCTTCGCGTATGACGAATATGTACGCACGCCCCTGGCGCGTCCGCTGATCGAACGACTGATTGCGTGGGACCGCGACGCGGCCGCGCGTCCGACCCGGTTCGTCGCGAACTCGCAGAACGTCGCACAGCGCATCGCCAAATACTACGGCCGCGACTGCGACGTGCTTCATTGCCCGGTCGACGTCGAGCGGTTCCGCATCGGCAGCGGTCGCGGCGACTACTTCATCGCCGCTTCGCGTCTGCTGCCCTACAAGCGCCTCGATCTCGCGATCCGCGGGGCAGCACTAGCGGGGGTAAAGCTGTTCGTCGCAGGCACCGGACCCGCCGAAAAAGCTCTGCGCGAGCTCGCGCGCGGAACGACGACGACGATGCTCGGATTCGTCTCCGACGCGCAGCTCAACGATTTGTTCGGTGACGCGCGTGCCGCGATCGTGCCGGGCGAAGAAGACTTCGGGCTGGTTCCCCTCGAGGCGGCCGCCGCCGCCCGCCCCACGATCGCCTATCGGGCCGGCGGCGCGCGCGAGACCATCCTCGAAAATGAAACCGGAGTGTTTTTCGACGAGCCGACTCCCGAGTCGCTCGCTGCCGTCCTGCGCGACTTCGACCCGTCGCGCTTCGATCCGCAGCGGCTACGAGCGCATGCCGAGAAGTTCGCGCCGCAGCAGTTCATCGAAAAACTACGCGCAATCGTTCAGCGCGTATATGCCCAGAAGGCGGCGACGTAGAGGTCCGCCCAACATGACGCTTCGGAATCGCTCGTCGCCCCGCCATCCGGGCTGCGCTCCTGCTGCTCCGCCTCCTCGCTGCCGCCCTTCATGGCTCGGCTCGTCGGTCGGAGCTTCCTCAGCATCACGTCGCGCGGCTCTCTTTTCTGCCGCCTTCTGGAGTTTGGCGTGAGAACGCTATACATCGCTGTTGCTGTTTTTGGGGTCGTATATATCGGCCTCGATTTGAACAAGCTGTACGCGCTGCGGTATGGAGCCGATCTCGGCACGTATCTGCAGACGCTTGTGAATTTGCAGCACGGCTCGTCGTGGAACTATGGCGAGTGGCGACCGCACTTTTCGGTGCACGATTCGTGGGTGCTGGCGGCGCTCGTTCCGGTCGTCGCCCTGTTCCCTCGCGCCGAAACGCTGATCGTGGTGCAGGTGCTGGCCGTCGCTGCCGCGGCGATTCCGCTGGTGCTATTTGCGCGCGAAATCGGACTCGAGGCGCCCGCCGCTAATGTCCTCGGAATCGCGTATCTGTTGACGCCGTCGGCGCAGGGGCTGAGCTACGACAACTTCTCGGAGAACGTCTTCGTGCCGTTGTTCGCGTTCGGGGCCGCTCTGTTCGTTCGCCGGCGCGCGCTCGTGCCGGCCCTCATCGCCGCGCAGCTGCTCCTGGGACTGAAGGAAGATCAAATTCTGTTCGTGCTATGGTTCGCAATCGCGTGCGCGGTCTGGTGGGACCGGCGCATCGGCATCTCCCTGGCCGCGCTCGCGGCGTGCAACGGCGTAGGCTTCTGGCTGGTCGAGCGTGCCTCGGCGACGGCTCCCAATCTGCCGCAGTATGCGCTAGCGGTGTTCGATCCGGCGAGCAAAATTTCGATGCTATTCCTGCTGCTCGCGCCCTTCGCGTTCGCGCCGGTTGCCGCCGGATGGTGGCTGCTCTTGGGTGCGCCGCTGCTGGCGGAAATCGTGTTGATGCGGCCGTGGAACTACGAGGCGAGCCGCGTTGGCTCGCACTACACCGCCGCGCTGATCGCAGCGTCGGCGCTCGCCGCCGCGTTCGGCGTGCGACGCTATCCGCATTTCGCAAGGTACATGATCGCGGCGGCCGTGCTCGTGCTGCTCGCTTTCAACGACACCGTGCTGCGCCCGGGGCGCTGGCCGTACGTCGTCGACTGGAACGCATACGGGCGGGCGCTAGCGGTGCGCGGCGCCGATCGGCGGGTGGTGCTTCCAAGACGCGCCGAGGGCCTCTGGGCGGTCGCGGCGTCCAATGCGCGCGTGCGTCTCGATCCGCGCACCGATCCGCTCTTTCCGCGCTGCCCCGCCTACGATACCAACGCGGCGTCGTTCTTCGGCAGCCTCGCCGGACGCATGCCGCCACATCTCTGCGGCGGCGTGCCGGTGCGGCAGTGAGCGCGTCGCTGCGCGTACGTGGCGTGCGCGAGGATCGCGGGCGCTTCGCCGCGCTGCGCGAAGCGCGCGTCCTCATCTATTGGCCGCACGGCCTGGGCGACTGGGTCCAGTTCGGCGCCGTGCTGCCGCTGCTGGAGCCGTCCAACGCGTACGCGATCACGCGATTCGGCGACGACTACGTGAGCCTGATGGAAGGCAACGCACTGGTGCGCGCGCTGCTCAGCGGGGCACGCGCGCCGGGCGACGGCGGCGAACTGGGCGCGCGACATCTCGGGCTGAACCGGAAGCATTGCGATGGGCGAATCGTGACCCTCGAGGTCCCGGCGCCGTTGGATGAGGGCGTTACGGACTTCGATCCGGGCGTCGTGCTCTGGACCGACTACCCTGAAACGGAGGGGCGCACTGGATATCCTTTCCACACCAAGGCGCGCAACCTGGCGCGTTTGCTGGTGCGGCCGGAACGGTTGGCGGCGTTCAACTTGGCGGCGCCGCTGCGGAACGCGGTCGACTTCGAGGCACCCGCTGCCACGCGCCGGCTCGTCGACGAGCGTCTGGCGGAGCTCGCGCCGGCCGGCACGCCGCTCTGCGTGGTCTCGCGAACCGGCGTGACGGCGTCGCGCAAGAATTGGGGCGACGGCTCGGAGGCGCGCGAGTTCGTCGCCGCGATGCGGACGATGTCGCCGCGCTGGCGCTTCGTCTCCATGGACAATGAACGCCTCGGCGAGAGCGGCGCCGGATTTCGCGAGCTGTTCGGCGGCATGACGGAGCCCTTCGCGCGGCTCTACGAGGCGCTCACGGCTCGCACGAGCCTCTTCGTCGGCATTCCCGCCGGTCCGTTGCACGTGACGATGGCGCGCGGCGGCGTCCCTACCATTGGCTTATGGCTGGCGCACCACCCCGACTGGTACGACGAGCCGAACCCCGACGCGGTTCACATCGTCGGACGATACGTTCGAGAGCGGGGATTCGACCGGCGTCCGGCGACGACGACGAAGCCCTCGTCGCTTGCGCACCGGCTGCGCTACGTTGATACCCGAAGCATCGACGCAAGCGTCGTCGCGGAGACCGCCCGCGAGCTCATTGGGTGATCTTCGGAATGAAGAGCAGCGCGACGATGGAGAGTCCGTTGAACAACGCGTGCGAGATCATCGGAGCCCAGGCGTTGCGCGTGCGGTAGTAGACGGCGCAGAGCACTATGCCGCCGAGCGCCAGCGGTAGCGCGGCGTACGGGTCGCCGTGCGCGATTCCGAACAGCACCCCGCTAAGCACGGCGCCGCCCCAGAAGCCGCTGTAGCGCAGCCCGAGATTGAAGAAAAAGACGCGGAAGAACGTCTCTTCGGCGAATGGAGCGAAGACGACGGCGAACAGAGCGAAAATCACGATCGTCGTCGGATCGTGCAACTCTCTGAAGATCTGGACGATGTCTTGCTGATGCTGGCTGTGGAGCAGATAATCGATCAGCGAGGCGCCGCCGTTTGCGACGATCACCATTCCGAACGCGCCGAGTATCGCGGTTCCGAAGTTTGCCGCGCTCGGCATGCGAAACCCGAGCTCGCGGAGACTAAACTTGGAAAGCGCCGGAAGTATTGCCAGAACGATCGCGGCGAACAGCGCCTCGACGACGAGCTGAATGAGGATCCCAATGTCGAGAATCAGCGGGCTGATCGGCGCTATGGGGCCTTGCTTGAGCGCCGCGAGGGAGGCCGCCAAAACGAGCAGCAGCAACAGAGCGGTCACGAACCACGTCGAACCCCGCCTGAAGCTATTCTTCGGCCAGCGTGTCGGCCAGTCGCGCGAAATCGCCGAGGTCGAGTCGTTCACCGCGTAGCTCCGGAGAGATGTTGCTGAGCTCGAGCGCTCGCGCGATCGCCGCGCGGTCGATACCGAGCGAAAGCGCGAGACTGTTGGCGAGCGTTTTGCGCCGGTACGCGAACGCACCTCGAACGACCTTCCAGAACAGCGCGAGGTCGCGCACTCGCGCGGCCGGCTCGGCGCGCCGCCGAAGCCGCACGACGCTCGAGTAGACCTTCGGAGGCGGGAAGAACGATCGCGGAGCCAGCGTGAACGCGAGCTCGACCGTCATCGCATACTGGACGGCCACCGAAAGGCTTCCGTACGCGGGCGTCCCCGGCGACGCGACCAAACGTTCCGCAACGTCCTTTTGCACCATAACGGTCAGCGCTTCCGGGCCTCCGATCATTTCGACGAGCTGCAGTATCAGTGGGGTCGCGACGTTGTAGGGCAGGTTTGCCGCGATGCGCCATACATTGCCGCGCGACCACGCGCGATAGTCGAAGATCGAGGCATCGGCCTCGACGATGCACGCGTCGTCCAACTCGGGACGTGAGCGAAGCAGCGCGACGAGCTTGGGATCGATCTCGAGCGCCGTGACGTCGGCGCCTTGCTCGAGGAGCGCGAGCGTGAGCGTGCCGGTGCCGGCGCCGATCTCGAGCGTTCGCATTCCGGCGGCCGCGCCGGCCAGACTCAACCGCGCGACGTGCTGTGCCGCGGAGGCGTTGACGAGAAAGTTTTGTCCGTAGCGCTTGCGCGGCCGGATCGCCGCCTGCGCGAGGAGTCTACGGGGGCTGAGCACCCCGTCATTGTACGCTACTTCAAGCGATACACTTTGACGTCGCGTCGCCCGAAGAGCATGGCGTCGCGCAGGGTGTCGAATCCGAGGTCGATGCGATGCCCGACGATCGCGCCGCCGGTGTCGCCGGCGATCGCCGGACCGTAGCCCGGTATATAGAGACGCGTTCCGAGCGGTATGACACGCGGATCTACCGCGACGATACCGTGGCCTGCGTGCCGGCCAATCGCGGTCATTCCGTCGCAGCCGCCGCAGCTCGCGGTGTAGGCCGTCGCGATCATCTCCGTGGCATCCCGTGCGAGAAAGGCCATGCGCGCGACTCCGCGCGCTTCAAAGGCGGCCAGCGGCGAGTAACCGATTCCATCCTCGACGACGCGCGAGTGCGCCGGGCGGACGATACTAGACCAGACCACGACGCGCGAAACCGGACCGCCGTCACGCTGGGCGTAACGCGCGTCCACCTCGAGGACGCCGGGTATGCCCCGAGCGACGACCCTGGAGATTCCGGGATTGAGTGCGGCGTCGAAGCGGTGGACCGTCGGTGGCGCGATCGCACGGTGCTCGACGCGTTCCCATGTAAGCACGCCGTCCTTGTGCCAAGTTACCTTGGTGGCACCGTTGGCGGCGAGCGGCGTCGCCGCGAAGGCCGGAAACCCGCATAACGCGGCGGCCGCGGCAGTGGCGCAAAGTACGCGTCCGATCAACCCTGTATCCCTTTCATTTCCGGCTCGTCGCTAAGGTTTGCGCTGCACACCACGCACTAAGGCGAACGATGAGCGGCGAGTCGCGTTGTCGTTGGAAGCGGCGCAAGGCGGCCGCTGGGTGATGGATCCTACGGAAACGCCAAGACACTCGAAAGCCTGCTTGCTGTCCATTTCGGCAGGCTCAATCTGACCCGCGCACTATATCACATCCGATTCGAGGCGGTGGTACGCCCAAAGTCACAATCCGCAAGGGAGGCCCTTCTCGCCGGGCTCCGCCGGGCTGGAGCGCGAAACCTGGGCTCAATGGAATCGCTCCGCGTCGGCTTTTTCACCGAGATTTATCGTCCGGTGATCAACGGCGTCGTAGCGTCGGTTGAGGGGCTCGCCGAGGGGCTCCGGGCGCGCGGACACCTCGTTTACTGCTTTGCACCGCGAATGCCGGGATACGACGAAGCCGACGGTCCCGTGTTTAGAATGCCGTCGTTACCGCTTCCCACGCGAACGCCGTACCGGCTGACGCTTCCCGTCGTGAGCCGGCGCAATCTCAACGGCATCATCAAGCGCCTCTCCGTCATGCACGTTCACTCGCCGTTCGTCACGGGCTGGATGGGACTGCGATATTCGCGCCGTTACGGCATGCCGCTCGTCTACACGTATCACACGCAGCTCGAGGCGTACGCGCACTACGTCCCGTTCGCGCCGAACGTCACGCGATTTGCCGCGACTGCGCTCACGCGAGCCTTCGCAAACCTGACCGATGCGGTCATCGTGCCGACGCGCGCGATGGCGCAGCGCATGCTCGAGATGGGCGTCCGCGCGCGCGTCGAGATCGTACCGAGCGGCATCGACCTCGCTCGTTTCGGCGCGGGTCATCGCGACGACGCGCTGCGCGCGCGGCTCGGAGCGCGGCCCGGCCAGCGCCTCGTGCTCTCGGTCGGGCGGCTCGCGAGGGAGAAGAATATCGAGCTGTTGTTGCGCGCGCTGGCCGAGACGCGCGATGCCTCGCTGTGCCTGGCGATCGCCGGAGACGGGCCGATGCGGCGGGAGCTCGAGGAGCTCGCCCGCAGCAGCGGCGTGAGCGAACGGACGCGGTTCCTCGGCACTATCGCGCGGGAGCAACTACCCGATCTGTATGCGAGCGCGGATGCCTTCGCGATGCCGAGTACGACCGAAACTCAGGGGCTCGTTCTCGCTGAGGCCCTCGCCGCCGGCGCGCGGGTGATCGCTTCGGACTCTGCCCAGAGCCGCGACGTCTTGGAGGGCGCCGGCATCATCGCCGATCCGACTCCCACGGGCTTCGCCCAGGTCCTTCGCGAGATCCCCGAGCGTCCCGACGCGGCCGCGTGCGCCGCGGCCCGGCAAGCCGCGGAGCGCTTCTCGCTCGACACGCAGACGGACCGGACCCTCGCGCTCTATCAGAGCCTCCGGGAACCCGCGCAAATCGCTTGACCACGAACATATGTTCGCTATAGACTGGGTAAGAGGCTGATGGAATGCGAGCTTCGGAGCCAGGGGTGGAAACAGCAATCGGCTACGCGGTCGGGCCGCGCGGGCTTGGTTTAGCCTACGCGCGCCTGGCCGGGTCCGGTGCCCCGAAGCTGGTGAGACTGGCTTTTCGAACGAACCCGCGCGCCGGCTCCGAACGCGCCGCGGGATATGCCGCGCTGACGGCGGTGGCGCGCGTGTTGCGCGAGCGTGGGTACGATAATCTGCGTTTTGTTTTTAACGACGCGGAGCTCGTTGCTGAGATCGCCAAGCGGCGCGAACCGTCCGAGACGCTCGCCCTTTCCTACGTTCGGTTGCGCTGCGTCTTGAACTCGCTCACCGCATGGAGCGTCGCGGTGGGAACAACGGACGACCTAACGCAACGGGCACGAGCCGAAATAGCGTTGAATCTAGCGGCGTGACGTTCACCCGGCTTGCGCCGGCATGTCTGCCCGTCGAAACCGAAGCACTCGCCCTAGCACTGCTGGGCTGCGTGATCGTGCGCGAAAGTGGCGACGGTGTGGCGGCCGGACGGATCGTGGAGACCGAGGCGTATCTGCCGGGCGATCCCGCATGCCACGCGTATCGGGGTAAGAGCCGGCGCAATGCGACGCTTTTCGGGCCGCCGCATCGTGCGTACGTCTATCAAATCTACGGGACCTCGTTCTGCTTCAATTTGTCGAGCGAGCCCGACGGGGAAGGCGCGGGCGTGCTCGTTCGCGCGCTAGAGCCGCTCGAGGGTCTCGACCTGATGCAGGCACGCCGCGAGGTATCCGCGGTGCGCGATCTCTGCCGAGGACCGGGGCGGCTCTGCCGTGCTCTCGCGATCGATCGCTCGTTTGATGGTCTGAATCCGTTGGCGCATCCGAAGCTTTGGCTTGCGCGTAAGACGGGACCGCGCGTGCGGGTAGGACGCAGCCGCAGGATCGGCGTGACCCAAGCCGCGCACAGGCGCTTGCGCTTCTACGAAGCAGGAAATCCCTATGTGAGCGGCCCCGCTCGCTTGAACCCGGCTTGATGGTTGGATTGCCCTGTGTTATAGTGTTTTTGTCGCGCCGCGTTGCTTTTGCTGACGGCTGCGACAAGCTTTGACACCCCCCTCGTTCACGTCGCCGGTCTGAAAAGAGCAGGCAGCCTCGCCTCGTCCTCGATCTGCAAGCTTGACGTGTGCGGCTCTAACAGAGAGATACTCTTCTGCAAACCGAACATCGCCCCAACACAGAACAACGTTTCAATACCGAAATGCGCCAGCAGGGCGGCGGCGGACGCCGGCGCCGTTCGCGTCGCCGGCATCACTTTGGCCAGCATCCGGCGCCATATCACGAACAGGTTCCGCAAGTCGAAGTGCCACCGATGCTGACCGCCGCTCAACTCGGCGAGAAAACCAAGAGCGAGCTTCTCGACATCGCGAAGGAGCTCGAAGTCGAGATTCCCACCCCCGCGAAGGTCAAGAAAGACGAGATCGTCACGCTGCTCGTTGCGGCGCAGATCGCCCGTTCGGGGATCGAAGTCGCTAGCGGTATCCTCGACATCTTGCCCGAGGGGTATGGTTTCTTGCGCCGCGCGGGCTACTACATCGGCAACGACGATATCTACGTCAGTCAGTCGCAGATACGGCGCTTCGAGCTTCGTCGTGGGGATATGGTCGAGGGTCAGGCCCGTCGCCCGAAGGAGAGCGAGAAGTATTACGGCCTAATCCGCGTCGACAAAGTCAATGGACTCGACCCGGAGGCCATCAAGGGAAGGCCGGTGTTCGAAAAGGGAACGCCGATCTTTCCGGAGGAGCGCTTCAAACTCGAAAATCGTTCGACGCAGCTCTCAACGCGCGTCATCGATCTCTTCTCCCCGATCGGCAAAGGCCAGCGCGCCCTGATCGTCTCGCCGCCCAAGGCCGGAAAGACGACGCTGCTCAAGAACATCGCGCAAGGCATCGCCATCAATCATCCCGACGCGCATATCATCGCCCTGCTCGTGGACGAGCGGCCCGAAGAGGTTACGGACATGCAGCGCACGATCGACGGCGAGGTCGTCGCCTCGACCTTCGACGAGCATCCCGAAAACCACACGACCGTCGCCGAGCTCACGATGGAGCGCGCCAAGCGTCTCGTCGAGCTCGGAAAGGACGTCGTAATCCTCCTCGATTCGATCACGCGCCTCGCCCGCGCGTACAACCAGGTCGTCGCGAGCTCGGGGCGCACCCTCTCGGGCGGCCTCGACACGGCCTCGCTCCACAAGCCGAAGCGCTTCTTCGGCGCAGCGCGCAAGATCGAAAACGGCGGTTCGCTGACGATCGTCGGAACGGCGCTAATCGAGACCGGATCGAAGATGGACGACGTGATCTTCGAGGAGTTCAAGGGCACCGGCAACATGGAGCTCAACCTCACGCGCAAGCTCGCCGAGTCGCGCGTCTTCCCCGCGATCGACATCAAACGTTCCGGAACGCGCCGCGAGGAGCTGCTCCTCTCCCCCGAAGAGATGCGCAAGATCTGGATGCTGCGGCGTGCGACCGCCGTCCTCAACACCGGCGACATCACCGAGATCATCCTCGACAAGATGGTGCAGACCCGCACGAACGAAGAGTTCTTGCAGTCGGTTACCAAAGAGGCGATGTCGATGTCGCGCGGCTACGAAGATAACGGGAAGTACTAAGCTTACCGCGGCGCGTCGGGCGTGTCAGATGACGCCTCGGACCGCTCGTCGCTCCGCCATCCGGGCTCGCTCCTGCTGCTCGGCCTCCTCGCTCCCGCCCTCCGGCGGAGCCTGTCCTGAGCGAGCGCAGCGAGTCGAAGGGCTCGTCGGTCCGAGCTTCCTCGACATCACGTCACACGCCCGACGCGCTGCCTACCGCTTAATATTTGTTTGGGAATGCGACGCGGTTAAATAAATTTTTGGCGCGGGGCGGGGTTGCGTCGCGCAGACATGCCGATGAGCTCATTAAGAGTGGGCGGGTGCGGGTCAATGGGCGCGTTGTGAAAGAGCTCGGTACCGTCGTTGAGGACGGCTATCGGGTTGAGGTGGATGGCAAAGTCGTCGAGCTTCCCGGTGAGCACACCTATTTATTGTTGAATAAGCCGGCCGGGGTCGTGACGACCATGCGCGATCCGCAGCGGCGCTCGAGCGTTTCCGACTTCATGACGCGGCATTCGGGCTTGTTTCCGGTCGGACGTCTGGACTATGCGACGTCCGGCGCGTTGCTGTTGACCGACGACGGCGAGCTCGCGCAGCGCCTGCTTCATCCACGCTTCGGCGTGGAGAAGACCTATCGCGCGTCAATCGCCGGGCGCCTCTCCGCCGAGGACGTCCATCGCTTGACCGGCGGCGTCACGCTTCCGGAGTTTCGAGCAGGGGCCGCGAAGGTTCGCGTCGTCGCGGTGCGCCGGGATTCGAGCGTCGTCGACGTGACGATTCACGAAGGGCGCAACCGCCAGGTGCGCCGGATGTTCGAAGCGCTGGGACATCGCGTACTCGCGCTGACGCGAACGCGCTTCGGCCCCCTGAAGATCGGCGCACTGCCGCCCGGCCGCTTCCGCGAGGTGACGTCGCGCGAGCGAACCGCCCTCGAGCGGCACCGCAGGCCGCCGACGTGACGGCCTCGTACCACTTCCGCGTGAGGTGCACCATGAAAACTCTCCGCACGGCCGTCGCGCCGGCCTTCGCAGCGCTCGCCGTCTTCGCCGGAATGCCGGCAGTGGCTCAGTATTCGAACGAGTTCGTTCCAGCGAAGCTGATCCACCAAGGAACGACGACCAAGGACATTGCCGGCAGTGGGAAAGTCGTGGTTCAGGTCGAGGTCCATCCGGACGGCTCCCACCGAGCGATCAAGGTGATCAGCTCGACCAATCACGGCGACGATGCCGCGGCGATGGAGATCGCGCAGAACTCCAGCTATCGTCCGGCGCACCGCGGCTCGACGCCGATAACCGCGTATTACGACTTTACGCTGCAGTTTCACGGCAAGTCCGTAGCGACCACGCCGAGCGAAAGCTCCGAGTCGGGTCCGGCCATGCCCTCGGGCGGCGCGCTCAGCGGTGCCGCGAGCCAAGTCGCGGCGCTCATTCGGGCCAAGCAGTATTCCCAGGCGAAGTCGAAGGCCGAAACGGAGCTGCTCTCGTCACCCGGCGACGAGTCGCTGCGGCAGATGCTGGGTGTCGCGGCCTTCGACAGCGGAGACTACGCGACGGCCGCCGCCGCGTTCGACAAGGTCGGGACGGTCGGCAAGCAGTTCCAGCCGATTGCCGCTCAGAGCCTCGCCAGGGCCGCCGTCGACGTCGCCGCGAGCGACCCAACTAAGGCGTTGACCTATGCGCAGAAGGCCGTAGCGCTCGACCCAAGCACAAACTCGAAATACGCTCTCGGCCAGGCGCAGCTGGCGAGCAAACAGTACTCGGATGCCATCGCGACGCTCAAACAGGTTCGCGCCGCTGCGTTTGCCGATCCGAAGACGCCGACCAATGCCAAGGTTGCAATCGATACCGCCCTCATGAATGCCTACATGCAGACCAACGACACGCAGGACATGCAGGCAATGGCCGCCGAGGTCAAGCAGATCGACCCCAGCAGCACTCTGCCGGGACGAGTTCTCGGCGGCAATTTGCTCAAGGCCGGCGTCGACGCGGCGAACGCGAAAAATTACGAGACGGCCTTCAAGGACTTCGATCAGGCCGCCGCCGGCGGCGATCCCGAGGTCGCCGTCACAGCCTATACGCAGGCGGCGTTCTTGGTTGCAAAGATGGACAAGCCGGACTACAAACGGATGCAGGCGTATGCCGACAAGGCTCTCGCGCTCAAGCCCAACGACGCCGCCGCAAATTTCGCGGAAGGGATCGCATTGACCGGTCAATGGGTATCCAGCCACGACGACGGCACGAAGAAGAAGGCCGCCGACGCCCTTGATAAGGCCGACCAGCAAGCGAAAGCCGAGGGTAACGAGGCGCTCTCCCTGCAGATTGAATCGTTCGTAAAAAAGAACCTCAACGCCGCGCCCGCCGGGCAGTCGGGAAGCGGTGGTTAAGGTTACCAGGACTTTAGGCCGGCGTAGGCCAATGTCGCGGCCTCACGGGGCGGAAGACCGCCGCGGAGAGCACGTTTAGTGGAGGGATCGTAGACCGTGTTTTCGGGATTTATGGGTCTCATGCAGCAGGGCGGCTGGGATATGTGGCTCCTGCTGCTCATTTCGATCGTCGGCCTCGCCGTCGTGATCGAACGCCTGGTCTTTTTCG
Organism: Vulcanimicrobiota bacterium; assembly: GCA_963722595.1. Classification (GTDB taxonomy): domain Bacteria; phylum Vulcanimicrobiota; class Vulcanimicrobiia; order Vulcanimicrobiales; family Vulcanimicrobiaceae; genus Cybelea. Next base: position 48,165 of record CAVRNN010000006.1, read on the forward strand.
GGATGCAGCACTCCGATGCCAAGGGGCTGCTCCGCCAGATCGGCACCAAAGTGTCGGAAGACGATCTCGACGGGGCGATCGCGCTCTGTAAGAAAAACCGCGGAATGCTTCCGAGGATCCTCGAGTTCGGTCTGCGCCGCGGCGAGAAAAACCGCACCGACATCACCGATGCGCTCTCGATCGCGCTGATGGAGCACCTCAACTCGCTCGAGCGCAACCTGGCGATTATCGGAACGATCGCCGTCATCGCGCCGTTCGTCGGACTCTTCGGAACAGTCTTGGGCATCATCCGGGCGTTCCAAGACATCGCGCTGAAGGGCAACTCGACGCCCGCCGTCGTCGCGGCCGGCGTCTCGGAAGCGCTCATCACGACGGCATCCGGTCTGATCATCGCCGTCATCGCCGTCGTATTCTTCAACTTCTTCAAATCGCGCATCAAGAATTACAACCAGGAGATGATCGTCGCTGCCAACCAGCTCGCCGAGATGCTTCACTTCCACAACACCGGCGCGCCGATTCCGACGGATCTCTACCAACCGACAAGAGCGACGGCCAAGTAAGCCGGTAAGGCACGACCATGGGACTGCTCTCGGCTCAACAAGAGCAAGAGGTCATGGCGGAGATCAACATCACGCCGTTCACCGACGTCTTGCTCGTGCTGCTCATCATCTTCATGATCCTCGCCGCCCTGGTCGCGCCGCCGGGCTTCGAAAAAGAGCTGCCCAACAAGAACAACAATCCATCGACTCAGAACAAGAACAAGAACGACATCGAGGTCGACGTCAATAATAAGGGCGTGATCTTCGTCGACGGGACGAAGACGGATCAGGCCGGCATCTACCGCGTCATGTACGACGCGTCGAAGAAGAAGCCGCGCCACCACGTCGCCATCATCGCCGACGCGAAGGCGCCGTATGGGGTGATCATTCGGATTTTGGACGCCGCCAAGAACGCCGGCCTTGAAGACGTCGGCTTCGTGACGTCGTAGGGAGGGTAGGACGTGGCCGTTTCCACGGGTGGAGGCGAAGATGAGGTAATGTCGACGATCAACATCACGCCGTTTACGGACGTGCTGTTGGTATTGCTCATCATCTTCATCATTTTAGCGTCGGTTACCAAAGAGCCGAGGCTGCCCGAGGCCTACAACAAGGACAAGGTGCAGCCGTCCCAGATCGTCGTGATCATCGACGAGCACGATCACGTCCAGATCGGCTCCAACCAGGTGTCCATACTTGACATGAAGGCGGCGTTCGGGCAATTGCAGGACGCCACCGGCCACCGCTTCAAGAGCGTGATCATCAAGGCGGATCCCAAGACCAGCTATGGGGTAATACTCCAGGTGATGGACGCCGCCAAGTCCGTCGATCTCACCGACTTCGGTCTAGCGAACCACGTTCAGGGCACGCCGCAGGGGACGACGCAGTAGGCGATGGCCAAGCGCGGCGGCTACATTACCACCGGCGAGCGCACCCGTAACTTCCTTGCGCTAGCCTTCGTCATTTCATTCGTGATCCACGTCGTGATCGGCTCGGTCTTCCCGAACATCCTCAAGCATGGCGAAGAAAACAAGACCGAAGAGATGACCGTTTCGAAGATCCACAAGGTTATCGTGCACACGCCCCCGCCGCCTACGCCCACGCCGCCCCCGACGCCGACGCCGCCGCCGAACGCAACGCCGCCGCCCAAGCAGCAGCAGCTGCCGCAGCCGAAGCTCAAGTTGAACGTCCAGCACGTGTCGAGCAAAGCCGCTTCCGGATCGACGGAGAGCACCTACGCGCAGCCCAAGAGCGGCAACGAGAACGGCGCGCCGCAGGGTGTGGGCACAGGTCCGCCGCAACCCGCCAGCACGGCGGCCGCGGGAACGCCGAAGCCCGCGTGCGCGAATCCGAACGTCGAGGCGACCGTCACGAACCCGGTGCAGCCGGATTATCCGCAGTCCGCGCTCGACCTCGGCCTCGGCGCCGTGACCGTCAACGTCGAGGTCACAGTCGGCCCGAGCGGCAACTTGGTCGCGGCCAAGGTTTATAAGAGCTCTGGCAACATGTCGATCGATCAGGCGGCATTGCGCGCGGCTCGGCAGTCGACCTACTCGCCGAAGCTCATTAACTGCCAGCCGACGACGGGTGATTATCTCTTCCGAGCAGATTTCCAACCCGACTAATCCGCACGAGCGTCATGAGCCATGAAACGCGTTCCGCGTTTGCTGGTGATTGCGTTCGCGCTCTCGCTACTCGTGCATCTCATCGTCGCGCTGATCATGCGGCCGCCCACGCCGACTCCGCAGGGACAGGCTGAGGTCGTCTCGATCGAGCATCGGCCCGCGACGATCGCAATGACGAAGATGCGGCCGCCGCCGCCTCCTCGGCCGAAACGCACTCCCGCCCCGCGCACCGTCGCCTCCGCTCCTCCGCGCAAGCCGAACGGCCTCGAAGGACCCGCCGGAACCGCCTACGGTACGCCGCCCGCACCCACGCCGGGTCCGGCCACGGCGACGCCCGCGCCGGCGCCGACTAGGGCCGCCGGCGGATGCACACAACCCAACGCTGCAGCGGCCGTCGCCGACTCGCCGGCGCCGCCCGACATCGCCCCTGCGGCGCGCGCCGAGGGAACTAGCGGCGTCGCGCTCGTGCGCGTGCAGCTCGATGCGAGCGGGCAAGTTACCGGCACGGGTGTGACGCAGAGCACCGGGAATTCCTCACTCGACCTCGTCGCGGTCGGGATGGCGCGCGACGCGCGCTATACCCCCGCTCTACGCAACTGCAAGCCCATTGCGGGAGACTACACGTTCAGCGTAAAGTTCGTGGCGTGGTAGAAGCCGCCCGGGGCTCATGACGTTCTTCCAAGCCCTCGTTCTCGCGCTGCTCCAAGGCGTGAGCGAGCTCTTTCCGATTTCGAGCCTAGGCCACACGATTCTCGTGCCGGCCATCCTCGGGTGGCACAACGTGGATCGTTCCAGCGCGTCGTTTCTTGCGTTCGTCGTGGTGCTGCACCTCGGCACCGCATTGGCACTCGTCGTCTTCTACCGCGCGGAGTGGTACGCGATCGTTCGCGCGCTCGTAGCGAGCCTCGTTCGCGGGCGATTAAGCGAGGATCGCGACGAACGTATCGGCTGGAGGCTTGTCGTCGCGACGATTCCGGTGGGCATTCTTGGCGTAATCTTCGAAACGCCGGTGCGCCGGCTATTCGGCTCGCCGGCGCCTGCGGCGCTCTTCCTCATGATCAACGGGCTCGTGATGTTCGCGGGCGAGGCGCTGCGCCGACACCAGCGGCGAACCGCCGCGGGCAACGACAAGCCGATCGAGCGTCTGAGCTACGCCGGGAGCGTGGCCGTTGGCGCCGCACAGGCGCTCGCGCTGCTGCCAGGGATTTCGCGGTCGGGAATTTCGATGGTCGCCGGGCTGCTGTGCGACCTCGACCATGAGGACGCCGCGCGTTTCTCCTTCCTGCTTGCCACGCCGGTGATCTTGGCGGCCGCGCTGCTCGAGGCCCCGAAGCTCTTCGTGCCGGCCGCGCACCTCGTGCTGGTCCAGGCGATCGTCGGCGGAATTGCGGCCGGTGTCGCCGCATACCTTTCGGTGGCCTTCTTGACGCGCTACTTTCGCTCGAACGATCTGCGTCCGTTCGGCTGGTACTGCGTCATCGTTGGCACGATCTGCCTCGTTCTCGCACGCAAGGGATTAATCACATGAGAGTCGTCGCGATCGCCTTGGCGATCATCTTCTTCGTCCTCGGAATTCTTTACGGCCTGGGGAAGATCAATTTCTTCACGCAGTCCGGCTCCCAGCACGCGCATCACATCACGCACCTCGTCGTCCTATGGGTACTGGCGCTACTATGCCTGATTTGGGCCCGCTTCCAGAGCGCGCCTCGGTGAAGCTCTCGCATCTCGCGGCGGATGCGAGCATCGCGATGGTCGACGTCTCCGGGAAGGACGTCACGCCTCGATCCGCCGCTGCGGAGGCCGTCGTGCGCATGAACGCCGCGGCGCGGACCGCGCTGCGCGAGGCGACGCTCGAGAAAGGCGACGCGCTCGTCGCCGCTGCGGTCGCCGGAGTTCTCGCCGCAAAGCGCACGGCATCGCTCATTCCCTTGGCTCACACGTTGCCGCTGGACAAGGTCGACGTGCGTTTCGAGTGGCGTGACGACGGCTCGCTTCGCGTCGAGACGGAAGCCCGCACCTCGGCACGGACGGGCGTCGAGCTGGAAGCGCTCGTTGCCGCGTCCGTTGCCGCGCTGACGATCTATGACATGACCAAGGCGCTCGACAAGGGTATCGTCATCGAGTCGCTGCGATTGCTGCGCAAGAGCGGCGGCAAATCCGGCCCCTTCGAAGCCAACAAGCCATGACCTTCAAAGTCGCGCTGATCGTGCTCTCGGACCGCGCCGCGTCGGGAGAGCGTGCCGACGAATGCATGCCGATCATGCGCGATCGCCTCGGGGCGGCGTATGCCGTCGTGCGCGAAAGCATCATTTCCGATGACCCGGCTGCACTGCAGGCGCATCTCATCGACTTGGCCGACTCGCACGCGGCGGATCTCGTGCTGACGAGCGGGGGCACCGGACTCTCTCCCCGCGACCGCACGCCGCAGGCGACGGCGGCCGTCCTCGACTACGACGTGCCCGGCATCGCGGAGGCGATTCGCGCCGCCTCGCTGGCGCACACGCCGACGGCGATGCTCTCACGCGCGCTGGCCGGCGTTCGGGATCGCACCCTCGTCATCAATCTCCCCGGAAGCCCGAACGCCGTCGCCGAGACCCTCGACGTCGTGCTGCCGGTGCTCCCTCACGCGCTCGAACTCTTGGCCGACCGGTCACCGGACGCATGAGGCGAGTCGCGAGCTACGCCGAGGCGGAAGCCTATCTGCTCGGAACGATCGACGAAACGACTTCTCGCCACACGTCGTACAAGCTCGACAGAATGCGCGCGCTCCTTCGCGAGCTCGGCGATCCACACCGCGCATATCCCACGATCCACGTGGGCGGGACGAGCGGCAAAGGCTCGACGGCAACCATGATCGCCGGAGCGCTCCAAGCGGCCGGCAGACGAACCGGGCTTCACACAAAGCCTCATTTGAATGCGATGACCGAGCGCGCCCGCGTCGACGGCGTTCCGATACCACGGGAGCGTTTCGCCGCGCTGCTCGACGAGATGCTGCTTGCCATCGCGCGCGTCTCCGCGCAGCATGGCCGGCCCACGTATTACGAGACGCTGTTGGCGCTGACGTTCAAGTACTTCGCGGACGAGACAGTGGACGTGGCGGTGATCGAGGTGGGGCTTGGCGGGCGATTCGACGGCACCAACGTGATCCTGCCGGTCGTCGCCGCGATCACGTCGGTCGGCTACGATCATACCGACGTGCTTGGAAGCACGATCGAGGAGATCGCGCTCCAGAAGGCGGGCATCGCAAAGCCCGGCGTGCCGCTCGTCGTTGCTCCGGTGCCAGCGCACGCGCGAGCGGTGATCGAACGCTATGCGGCCGAGATCGGTGCGCGGATCGTGCGCGTTGCGGACGTCGTGCGCATCGAGCGAGCGGCCGAGGACCACGGCGGACAGATGCTCTCGATGGTCACGCCGCGCGGTTCGTACGGGCTGCGCCTGGCGGTCGCCGGAGCGTTTCAACGTACGAATGTCGCGACGGCGATCGCCGTGCTCGAGCAGCTCGCCGACGCGCTGCGTCCGAGCCCCGACGAAATCGTGCGCGCTTTGGGGGACGTCGCCATTCCGGGCAGGATGGAGCTCGTCCGGGCGAACCCGACCGTCGTCTTCGACATCGCGCACAACGTGGAGAAGGCCGAGGCCCTCGTCGCCTCGCTGCGCGAGTCTTTTCCGAATCGGCGGATCCACTACGTAGTCGCGATCGGCGAGAGCAAGGACGCGCGCAGAATCATCGAGATCCTCGCAACCGTCACCGCCACGTTCACGTTCACGTCGTTCGTCGCGAGCGGTCGCAAGGCGATTCGCCCGCAGCGCCTAGCGACGATCGCGCAATCGCTGGGCGGATGGGGGCGCGCGATAACGGATCCTTCGGAGGCGCTGACGGTCGCGCGCCGGATGGCAGCGGTAGACGACGTGGTCGTCGTGACGGGATCGACGTTCGTCGTCGCGGGACTACGCGAATGGTACGTGCCGACCGCGGTTCGCTAGAGCTTCGCGGTCGGTTATTCCGCTGGGGCCGGCGGACCTACGTCATGGCGATCGTCAACGTCACGCCGGACTCATTCTCGGGCGACGGCATCGAAGAGCCGGTCGCCGCGACGAACTACGCGGCCGCGCGGTGGGCTGACGGCGCCGACTTTCTCGATGTCGGCGGCGAATCGACGAGGCCAGGCCATCGACCCGTCGAGGACGCCGTAGAGACCGCGCGCGTCGTGCCCGTGATCGCCGCGCTGCGGAAGCGTTTTTTGGACGTGCCGATCTCGGTCGACACCTACAAGCCTGCGGTGGCTCGCGCGGCGCGTGCGGCGGGAGCGGACATCGTTAACTCGGTCTGGGGAGCCTCCGAAGCGCTGCTGGATGTCGCCGCCGAGCTCGGAATGCCGCTCGTCGCGATGCACAACCAAACGGGGACGCAATACGACGGTGATGTCGTGGACGCGGTGTTGCGATACCTCGACGAGTGTGCCTGCCGAGCCGTCGCGCGCGGGATCGCGCGCGAAGCAATCATTTTGGATCCGGGCATCGGCTTCGGCAAGACCGCCGATCAGAACGTCGCGGTGCTGCGCGGCCTGGACCGGCTCGTGGGATTGGGATTCCCCACAATGCTCGGCGCGTCGCGTAAGTCGACGATCGGCAAGCTCACGGGGCGCGACGCCGGCGATCGCGTGTATGGAACGATCGCAGCCGCCGCGCTCGCGATCAGAGCGGGCGTCGATATCGTCCGCGTTCACGACGTCGCGGCAGTTCGCGACGCGGTCGCCGTCGCAGACGCGGTGGTGCGGGATTGGAGGCCGGCGGGATGGATCGGATAAGGCTGGACGGCATTCGGGCGTATGGCAAGCACGGCGCTGACCGCGCCGAACGCGAGCGCGCTCAGCCGTTCGACATCGCAATTTTAGCCGAGCTCGACCTTACGGGCGCGGTCGCAAGCGACGATTTGAGTCGCACGCTGGACTATGCCGCGTTGCACGCGCGAATCGTAGGAATCGTCGCCACAACGTCATACGCGCTGCTCGAGCGCCTCGCCGCGGATCTGCTCGACGCCGTGCTCGAGGACCCGCGCGTCGCGCGAGCGCAGGTCACGATCGCGAAGCCCCGCATCCTCGACGGCGCGACGCCTTCCGTGACGTTGAGCCGATCGCGCTGATGGAGCACCGAGCATATATCGGAATCGGCACCAACGTGGGAAATCGCGTCGCGAACGTCGAGCACGCTCTCGCAGCGATGGCCGATATGGGAACGCTGGTTGCAACGTCGTCGATCTATCGCACCGAGCCGTGGGGCAAGCCGGATCAGCCGTGGTTCGCCAACGCGGTCGCTCTCCTGCGTACGTCGCTTTCGCCTCGCGATCTTCTCGGCGCACTCCAGGCCGCGGAGCAGCGGCTCGGGCGCACGCGCGCCGAGCGCTGGGGCCCCCGCGTCATCGACCTCGATCTGCTGCTCTACGACGAGCTCGAGATTGACGAAGCCGATCTACGCGTGCCGCACCCACGGCTTCGTGAGCGCGCCTTTGTTTTGGTCCCATTGGCGCAGATCGATGCCCGTTTTGTCGCGACGCGTGACGCGTTGCCGGAGAGCGAAGCCAGGTCCGTTTCACCTTTGGGCGAAAGCGATTCGGCGATGCCCGTTCGAGAAACCCATTCCCTCGCCGAGCGAGTGCGCGCCCTCGCGCGCTTCCTCGCCGACGGCGACGCCGTGCGCGTTCGAATCGCGCGCCAAGATGACGAAATAGAGGTCGCTCGCCGAGCTCCCGAATCGCGCTCATCGCGGCTCGCCACGGATCGAGCTCAGGCCGAAACTGTGGCGCCGCGGATCGACACCATCAAAGCGGACCTCGTAGGAATTTTTCACGCGAGCCGTCCAGCCCCGACGGAGGGCGAGCTCTTCGAAGGTGATCGAGAGCTCGGATACATCGAGGCACTCGGCATCCGCACGCCCGTCCACAGCATGGGTGCAGGCAGACTCGTATCGATCTCGGCCGTCGATGGCAGACCGGTCGAATACGGACAGCCGCTCTTCTCGGTCGCGCGAGCGAAATAGCTCGGGACCTTCGAGCATGTTTAGTAAGGTCTTGATCGCCAATCGCGGCGAGATCGCGTTGCGCATCAACCGCGCGTGTCAAGAGCTCGGTGTCGCCACCGTGGCGATCTTCTCGGAGGCGGATCGCGATTCGCTGCACGTCCGACAGGCGGACGAGGCGTTCTGCGTGGGGCCTGGGCCGGCGGGCCGCTCCTATCTCAACATTCCGAACATCATCTCGACGGCGCTCATCACGCGTTGCGATGCGATTCACCCTGGCTACGGATTCCTCGCCGAAAACGCGCGCTTCGCCGAGATCTGTAGCGATCACGGCCTCACTTTCATCGGTCCAAAGCCCAGCGTCATCGCCCTAATGGGCGACAAGGCGAGTGCGAAACGGATGGTGAGTGAGGCGGGCGTCGCGACAATACCGGGAAGCGACGTGCTTGCCTCGCCGGAAGAGGCGCAGGCGGCGGCGGCCTCGATCGGCTACCCGGTGCTGCTCAAGGCAACGGCCGGAGGCGGCGGTCGCGGCATGCGCATCGTGCGCGATGCCGCTGAAATGCGGCGCGCCTACGCGGGCGCGACGGCCGAGGCCGAGGCCAGTTTCAAAGACGGTCGCGTGTACATCGAGAAGCTGATCGCCGCGCCGAGGCACATCGAAGTGCAAGTGCTCGGCGACGAATTCGGCAACCTCGTTCATCTCGGCGAGCGCGACTGCTCTGTGCAGAAGCCGTCGCATCAGAAGGTCATCGAGGAGACGCCTGCCCCGAATCTGCCCGCCCGCGCGAGAACCGCCCTTCACGACATGGCGTTGCGTGCCTCGCGGTACGTGAAATATACCAACGCCGGGACGCTCGAATTTCTGGTGGCCGGCGACGACGTCTATTTCATGGAGATGAACACACGAATTCAGGTCGAGCACCCGGTCACGGAGATGGTGTACAACATCGACCTCGTCAAGGAGCAGATCCGCATTGCCGCGGGCGAGGCGCTGGGCTACGTGCAGGGCGACCTGGCCGCGCGCGGGCATGCCATCGAGTGCCGCATCAACGCAGAGGACCCGCAGAACCACTTCGCTCCCGCCGCAGGTGTGGTCTCGAAGATCGTGTTTCCCGGCGGTCCCGGCATTCGCGTCGACACGCACCTCTACGCGGGCGCGGCAATACCGCCGTACTACGATTCGATGATTGCCAAAGTCGTCGCTTTCGGCGACACACGCGAAGTCGCGATCGCCCGGATGGAGCGCGCGCTGCGCGAGACGCTGATCGAAGGCGTGAGCACGACGATCGATCTTTGCCTCGAGGTTTTGTCGACGGACGCGTTCCGGGACGGGCGCTACGACATTGAACTCTTGCTGCGGGAGCCCGCGCCTCGATGACGCCGCGCCGCGCCGCCCGCGAGCAGGCGCTTAAGGTGCTCTACTCCGTCGTCGTCGGTGATTGCCCGCCCGCCGACGCGCTGCGCGACGTCGTCGGCGACAACGCCGACGGCGGACAACGAGCGTTCGTCGAGGAACTGGCGCTAGGCACGCTCGAATATGCCCCCAAAGCGGATCGCATCGTTAGCCCGCTCTTGGAAGGCTGGGCAATCGAACGCCTGCCGACGATCGACCGGCTGCTCTTAGAGATGGCTACATACGAACTGCGCTGCCGCCCCGAAACGCCGACCGCGGTTGCGATCAATGAGGCGGTCGCCCTTGCCAAACGCTTCTCCACCGAAGACTCGGGACGCTTCGTCAACGGCGTCCTGAGCGCGGTTGCCGGTGCCAAAGAGGCGTAGAAACCCGCGCGCGAGCCGCGCGTGGGCCGGGCTCGGCGTAACCGCCCTGCTCCTCGTGTTGTTCGCGATCGGCGCGGTCGCGGGTATGGTGGCGGCATACGCGCGCAACCTCCCGGACATCAGCCGCATGGCGGATTACCAACCCGCCAGTACGACGCGCATTTACGCGCGCGACGGAACATTGCTTGCATCGGTCTATAAGGAGAACCGCGTCTGGGTTCCAATCGCGCGCATCCCGACCGTCGTGCGTGACGCGTTCATCGCTAACGAAGATCACAACTTCTATTTTCATCACGGCGTCGACTTCGGCGGCATCGTCCGGGCGACGTTTGCCGACCTCACGCATCAGCAGCTGCAGGGTGCGTCCACGATCACGCAGCAGCTGGCGCGCCGGCTCTTCCTCACCGATCAGGTCTCCATCGCTCGCAAGGTGCAGGAGGCGCTGCTGGCGATCGAGATCGAGCGCTACTACACAAAGGACGAGATCCTCGAGCGCTATCTTAACATCATCTATCTCGGCGGGGGCGCGTACGGCGTCGACGCGGCCGCGCATACCTACTTCGGGCGTAGCGTGGACAAGCTGACGCTCGCGCAAGCCGCCATGCTGGCAGGCGTCGTCGCGGCGCCTTCGGTATACTCGCCGTTTTCAAATCTCGCGCTCGCGACCGACCGCGAGCGCCACGTGCTCGATCGCATGGTCGAGAGCGGCTATATTACAGCCGCGCAAGCGGATGCGGCGTACGCGGCGCCGCTCGGGCTGATTGCGGAGCGGCCGCCGGGCTTGCAGGGCTACCACTATCCGTACTTCACGACATACGCGATCGCGCAGCTGGAACGGCTCTTCGGAAAGAGCGCGGTCGAAGAGGGCGGCCTGACCGTCTATTCGACGGTCGATCCGCGGATACAGCAGATCGGTCAGGAAGCGGTGACCTGGGGCGTGCAGCAGGCGATCGCCGAAGGCATCGGCGCGCACGAGGCGGCGCTCGTTGCGCTTCGGCCGTCCACGGGGGAGATCGTGGCGATGATCGGCGGCACGGGATTCTCGCTGCGCAATCAATTCAATCGAGCCTGGCAGGCACACCGGCAGCCCGGCTCTTCGTTCAAGATCTACGACTACACCGCCGCCATCGACTCCGGCATGCCCGCTTCGACGATCATCGACGATTCGCCCGTCAGTTATCCGATGGGCGACGGCACGCAGTGGTCCCCCATGGATGACGACAACAGTTACATGGGCGCGATCACGCTGCGCGAGGCGCTGGTCATGTCGCGCAACATCGTTGCCGTGAAGCTCGCCGAACGCGTCGGCTTGGATCGCGTGATCGACTACGCTCATCGCATGGGCGTCACGTCGCCCTTGGAGGCCAATCTTTCGCTCGCGCTGGGTTCGTCAGGCCTCACGGTCCTCGATCAGGCCAGCGGCTATTCGACGCTCGCGAATCAGGGGCTGCACGTCGATCCGACCCCGTTTCGGCTCGTCAAGGACTCGCTCGGAACGATCGTTCTCGACGACCGCTTCCCGCAAGCCAACGACGTCGTCAGCGCCGGAACGGCGTACATCATGACCTCGATCTTCGAAGACGTTATCAAGCGCGGTACGGGTTATCCGAACGCGATCATCGGTCGCCCGGCCGCGGGAAAGACCGGAACGACGTCGGACTTCCGCGACGCCTGGTTCGTCGGGTACACGCCCGATCTCGTCGCCGCGGTCTGGCTAGGGAACGACGACTACACGCCGATGAACGAATCATACGGCGGCAACGTCCCGGCTCGGATTTGGGCGCGCTTCATGAAGGCCGCGCTCGGCGGGACGCCGCCGCACGAATTCCCGTTCCCGGCGGACGAGGTCGTCAAGGCCGGCGGGTGCGGGGGTACGGAGTATTATCTGAAGGGAACGGAGGCGTCGTGCGGCGGCTACGCCGAGGGTTACGACACAGAGACCAGCGGCACGACGAACGCCTACGCGGCGCCGCAGATGCCGCAGCCGACGATGCCCCCGGAGAATGCGACGCCGCCGGACGAGCTGCCCACGCTCGCGCCGCCGCCGTCAGAGTCGCCGACGTTGCCGCCGTCACCGACACCAGTCCCTTGAAATCGGGAATGACGCTCTTCGAGCCGGAGCCGCAGATGCTGCAGCTCACCGTCTCGCAGTTTTCGCTGCGCCTGCAGCAGTGGCTGGAGAAGCGCCCCGAGCTCGCACGCATCGCCATCGTCGGCGAAATATCTGGCTGGAAGCCGCAGCCGAGCGGCAACGTGTTCTTTAGCCTGAAGGACAGCCGCGCGATACTGAAATGCTTCGCGGGGTGGAAAGAGGTGAGGAAGTTTCCGCCGGTCCACGACGGCGTAGCGGTAGTGGCGACCGGCGCGGTCGGCATCTGGGAGAAGAGCAGCGAGTATCAACTGCGCGTCGTCGCCATCGCGCCGCTCGGCGTCGGTGCGATCGCCGCGCGAGTGGAGGCGTTGCGCAAGCGTCTCCAGGCCGACGGCCTCTTTGACGGCGATCGCAAGCGCCAGGTTTCGCGCTTTCCGCGCCGCGTCGCGCTGGTGTCCGCACGCGGGCAGGGCGCGGAAGACTTCGAGACGACACTGCGCGAGAAGTCGCCGCACGTCGCCGTAACGTTCATAGAGACGCGCGTCCAAGGCGACGGAGCCGAAATCGACATCGCCGAAGCGATCGATCGCGCATCCCGCTCGAAGGTCGACGCGATCGTCGTCGTTCGCGGCGGCGGATCGTACGAGGACCGCTACCCGTTCAACACGGAGGCCGTCGTGCGTGCGATTATCCGAGCCCGCCACCCGGTCGTAACCGCGATCGGACACACCGGCGACCGTCACCTCGCCGACGAGGTGGCCGACGCCGTTTTCAAGACGCCCACTGCGGCCGCGGAGTTCATCGCGGGATCGTGGTCCGAAGTGACGGCACGCCTGACGCACCAGAAACGTCTGCTGTATAATGCCATCGACAAGAAAGTGGTTCGGCGCGCGCGCGACCGCGACGCCGCGGAGCAGCGCCTGCGTGCCGCCATCGATCGCCGCCTATCGCGATTGCGCGAGCGCCTGTTGCAGCTGCAGAATCGCATCGAACGGCGAAATCCGCGGCACCGCCTGGCCGAACGCAGAACGCGCCTCACGACGACGCTACTACGGCTTGACGCGGCGCGCGATCGCATCGTTTCCGCGCGAAGCAATACGTTGACGCTCGCGCGCAGCCGTCTCCTCTCGTCGAATCCGGAAGGCCCTCTGGAGCGCGGATACGCAATCGTTACGCATGCCGGACGCACTCTCCGAAACGCGACGGAAGTATCCGTTGGCGATACGATCGAAGCTCGGCTCTTTCACGGGAGGCTCTCCGCGAGCGTCGAACGGGTGGTCGAAGATGAGTGACGCGAGCTCCGATTTTGAAGCGAAACTCGAGCGCATTGAGGTGATCGTTAGAGAGTTGGAAGACGAAAATACGAAACTCGACAAGGCGATCGCATTGTTCAAGGAGGGCAAAGTCCTGGCGCGCGATTGCGAGACGCTCCTCAAGCGCGCGCAAGCACAAATCGACGAAGCGATGGCGGACTCCAAACCGGACGATCAGATACCGTTTTAGCGGAGACGATCTATGGTCTTGAAGGTCCGGCTCGACGCGGCGCTCGCCGAACGCAGCAAGATCACGCGCTCGCAGGCGCGCAGCCTGATCATGGAAGGCTGCGTCACCGTCGACGGGTTGGTCGCAACGAAGGCGGGCCAGAACGTCGCGCCGGACGCGGCGATCCTCGTGGCCCAGCCGCGGCGGTTCGTCAGCCGCGGGGGCGAGAAGCTCGAGCGAGCGCTGCATGAGTTCGGCATCGACGTACGCGGGACGGAGGCGCTCGACGTCGGAGCCTCCACCGGCGGCTTCACCGACTGCCTGCTGCTACGCGGCGCGAAGAGCGTGACCGCGCTCGACGTCGGCTACGGGCAGCTGGACTGGCGGTTGCGGAACGACCCGCGAGTGCGTGTAATGGAGCGCACGAATTTCCGTCGCCTCGCGAACGATGCGTTTCCCGGCGGCTTCGATTTGATTGTCATCGACGCGTCCTTCATCTCGTTGCGGACGATCCTGGCGCGAGCCCTCGGCTACCTTCGGGAGCGCGGCGCGATCGTCGCGCTAGTCAAGCCGCAGTTCGAGGCCGGCAGAAAGCGGGTCGGCTCGGGGGGCGTCGTGCGCGATCGTTCGACGCACGCCGCCGTGCTGAGCGAGCTGCGGGCTGCCGCGCTCGCGCTCGGCCTGCGGCCCGTCGCCCTGACCGCGTCGCCGCTGCTCGGGCCCGCCGGAAATCGCGAGTTCTTGATCGAGCTGCGCCGCGCAGGCACGCCATTTGACGACGCACGAATCGAGGGCGTGCTCGACGAAGAGGGTCCGAGATGACGACGCTGCTGGCCATCAAGGAGAAGGTCGTCGGCCTGTACGTCGACGCGGCTCGGGAGCACGCGCGTTCTATCGCGAGCCGCGTCGCGTCGGACTTCCGCGCAAGCGGATTTGAGGTCGTCGATGGAACCACCGCGACCGCGGCGTCACTCCTCATTACAGTCGGAGGCGACGGAACGCTGCTTCGCGCCGCCCGGCTCGCGGTGGAAGAAGACGTTCCGCTGCTCGGCATCAATACGGGCCGACTCGGCTTTCTGACCGAGCTGGACGAAGACGATCCGCGACTATCGGACCTCCCGGCGCTCGTGGGCCGCGGCCTCTTCATGGATGAGCGCACCGCGCTGCAGGCCGAGTACGGCGATCGCCGGTTCTTCGCGCTGAATGACGTCGTCGTTCGCAAGGGAGAGGTCTCGCGGATCGTGCCGTTCGGGCTTCGCTTCGAGGCCGGCGCGACAACGCGCATCGCTGCCGACGGCATCTGCGTCGCGACGCCGACGGGGTCGACTGCATATTTCTTGTCCGCCGGCGGCTCGCTCATTGCGCCGAGCGTCGAGGCCTTTGGCGTCGTTCCGCTCCTGCCGCACACGCTGTTCTCGCGGCCGCTAATCGTGCCCATCACGTCCCGCATCGAGATCACGTGCGACCTTGAGAGCGCGCAGGCGCACCTCGAATGCGACGGCGACGTGTTGAGCGAGGTCGCGCCGAGCACGAGCGTCGTGATCCGGTGTCACCCCAGGCGCATCCGCTTCGCGCGTACGACGCCCTTGCATTTTCTCGAAAGGCTCGAGGCAAAGATGCTCTGGGGCGTTTCGATCAAAGACCCGCGCCGGTAACGAGGACTCGTGCTCGGGAGGCTGCAGATCGAAAACTACGGTCTGATCGCTCGCGCCGACGTCGAGTTCGCGGAGGGTGCGACGATCTTCACCGGCGAGACGGGTTCCGGCAAGACGATGCTGCTCGGCGCAATGGACTTCGCTCTCGGCGCGCGCGCCGGCGCCGACGCGGTTCGGCGCGGCGAGCGCAGGGCCATGGTCACGCTCACGTTCGATCCCGACGAATCGCTGCGCGCGCGGCTCGATGCCGACGGCTTCGCACTCGAAGCCGGTGAAGCAGGCAGCATCGCGCGCGAGATGACCGAGGCCGGGCGGTCCGGCGTGCGCGTCAACGGGCGCCCCGCGACGGCTGCGTACGTTCGCGAGATCGGCGGGGCCGTCGCAGAGATCGTGGGACAACACGAGGCGCAGCGGCTGCTCTCGCCGGCCTATCATCTCGAGCTGCTCGACCGTTTCGCCGGCGCGGCGGCGCTGAAAGCGCGCGAAGCGGTCGCCGGTTCTCACGCCGCGCTCGAGGCGGCGACCGAAGCGCTCGCCGTCATCACGCAGGACGAGCGTCGCGCGCGTGAGCGCTACGAAGATGCGTGTTTTACAGCGCGCGAGATCGAAGAGACGCGGTTGCAGCTCGGCGAGGAGGAACATCTCGACGAACGCAGACGCTACCTCGATAACGTCGAACGGATCGCGACGGCGCTGCAGGCGGCGCGCGAGGCGCTGACGAGCGACGCCGGCGGCGCGCTCGAGGCCTTGGGAGCGGCAGGGGCAGCGCTGGGCGGCGTGGAGCGCTATGATGCGAAGCTGCGCGAACTGGCACAGCGCGGCGCTGCGATGCAGGCCGAGGCCGGCGATCTGGCGACCGAGCTCGCCCGCGCGCTCGACTCCACCGAGTTCGATCCGGCGGAGCTCGAGGCGATCAACGGGCGCCTCGCGCTGCTCGATCGGCTCAAACGCAAGCACGGCTGCAGCGTCGGCGAGCTCGTCGAGCTCGCGCTGCGGCAGCGGCAAACCATCGACGAGTACGAAAACCGCGATCGCTCGATCGCGGAACATCGGGCGGCGGCGGTCGCGGCACAACGAGAACTCGAGGCTGCCGCTGCGACGCTCACCGCACTGCGCAAGAAGGCGGCCACGACGTTGCGGAAACGAGTGCTTGCGGAATTCGCCGACATCGCGCTCGGATCGGGCTCGTTCGACGTCGCCTTCGAACCGCTCGATCGCGCCGGCGCGCTAGGAGCGGAGCGCGTCGAGTTTCTCTTTGCGGCCAACGCCGGGGAGCCGGTTCGTCCGCTGGCGCGCATCGCGTCCGGCGGCGAGCTCTCGCGCGTCCTGCTCGCGCTCGTCGTCGTGTTATCGGGCGCGCGAGACGGGCGCGGCGCGCTCGTATTCGACGAGATCGACACGGCGATCGGCGGTGCTACCGCGAGCGCCGTCGGAGCGCGAATCGGCGAGCTCGCCCAGCGCGAGCAGGTCGTTTGCGTGACGCACCTCGCGCAGCTCGCTACCTGGGCCGACCGCCACTACGTGCTCGACAAGACCGAGCGCGGCACCGTGACCACTATCGGCGTGCGCGAGCTAAGCAGTGCGGAGGAGCGCGAGGCGGAAATCGCGCGGATGCTCTCCGGAGAGACGCACGACGTGGCTCTGCGCCACGCCCGAACGTTGCTGCAATCTCCGCTTAGGGAGTCCGCTCGAACCTCGTCCCGGCGGCCAAAGCGGCAGTAACGCGTCCGGCCGCTCCGCGCACGAACTGCACCGACGCGCCGTTGAGCGTAAAGAATTGCCAGGGCGCCTCGGCATAGAGCCGAAACTCGAAAGCTTCGGGCGGGCTTCGCAGGAAGAGCGCCGGCGCGCTGTCGCGCCGGCCGATCGTCACCTCGAGCGTGATCCTTTCTCCCTCGACGGTCGCAGCGTACTTCCCGGCGACGGCACTCATCGTTGCGCGGGTCAGTGGAATCGCGGTCTTCGCCTGCGGCGCTAAAATCGGCCAGTCGTACGCTCTCGCCACCGAATGCACGATCTCGTTGGCGAGCAGAAGGCCGTTGTCGGAATTGGTCATCACGACAACGCCCTTGCCGCCCTCCTTCAATCCGATGAAGACTCCTTGGAACCCCTCGTTCGCGCCGTTGTGCGAGAAGTAGCCCGGCATCACCCCGGGTCCCAATCCGAACCCGTCTGACGCTCGAGTCGTCATCTCGCGCGCTACATTCGCGTCGATGGGCGGCTTCCCACGCCCGCCCAGCGCGTTCTGGATGGCGATCACGAACGCGGCCAGATCCGAAGGCGTCGTCCACAGTCCGGCCGCGGCCATCGTCGGGTAGACGTGCCAGCCGCGATGCACCGGCTTGCCGTTAGCGTAGTAGCCGCTTGCAGCACGAGACCACAGCGCTTGCGGAAGCGGCTGATCGAACGTGCTGTTCGTCATGCCCAACGGTGAGAGCAGCGTTTGCCGCATGAAGTCCGTGAAGGGCTCGCCACTGACGTCGACCGCGAGCTGCTGCGCGATGGTGGTGCCGCCGCCGGAGTAGACCGTCGCGCTGCCGGGTACCATCGTCACGCGGATCGCTTCGTTGTTCGCCGGAGGCGTGCCGTCGAGTACTTGCACGAGCGTCGGCAGCACGGCGTCGCGATCGTAGCCCGCGAATCCGTGCACGTTGACGCCGGCTGTATGGCTCAACAGCCGGCGCATCGTTACGCGTTCGGAAGAGTTGCGCGGCGGCGGAGGGACGTGCCACGAACGCAGCATCGTATTGACGTCCGCGTCCAAGTCGAGGTGCTTCGCCTCGAACAGCGCGAGAATCGCGGCGGCTCCGACGGGTTTGCTCATGGAGGCCGCCTGAAACAGCGTCGCCGTCGACGCCGCGGCGTTCGACGCCTCATCGCGGACGCCGACGGCGTAAGCCCACGCGACTCGATAGTCGTCGATCACCGCAATGCTCACCGCCGGAACGCGATAGTACCGCATGCGCTCGGCCAAAGAATATCGCGCACTCGGCACCCCAGCGATATAGTACTTGCTCTCGAGCCCACCGATGATTTGCGCCGTCGGTGCTCCACTCTGCGCGACCGCGTCGCTCGAAACTGCGAACGCCGACGCGATCAGGCCAAAGCCGACGAGCCAGAGCGCCGGTTCGTTTGGCGTCCTCACGGAATCTGGTGGATCTTCAGCACGTTCGTGCCTCCCGAGCCGACGGGCATCCCGGTCGTGAACGCGATGAGATCTCCGGACCGCACGAACCCCTCGTGCACCATCTGGCGCTCGGTCAAGTAGAGCAGGACGTCGATCGAGGCGTACGTGTCGATCAGCAGCGCCTCGGTGCCCCACAGCAGCGCGAGCCGCCGCGCAACCCGACGATCCGGCGTCAGCGCGATGATTCGAGCCTGGGGCCGAAAGGCCGCGATGTGGTGCGCGGTGTTTCCGGTCGTTGTTCCGGTGACGATGTAGGGAGTGTTCAGCTCAGCGCTGGCACGCGTCGCGGCCTCCGCGAGCGACGACGCGATCGTAGGCTCGAAGTTTTCCAAGCGGCGATCGCGCAGCAAAGCGTGCGGGTAGTGCTGCTCTACGTGGCGCGCGATTTCGGCCATCGTTCGCACCGCCTCCGTCGGATACGCGCCGAGCGCCGTCTCTCCCGAGAGCATCACGGCATCGGTCCCATCGAGGATCGCGTTAGCGACATCGGTCGCCTCCGCTCGCGTCGGGCGCGGCGACCCAATCATTGACTCGAGCATCTGCGTCGCGGTCACGACGGGCTTGCTCGCGCGGTTACACTTGGCGATGATCTCTTTCTGCACGATGGGCACCGTCTCGATCGGAATCTCGATCCCCAAGTCGCCGCGCGCGACCATGATTCCGTCTGCCGCGGCGATGATCTCGTCGAGTCTCACCAGCGCCTCGTGCTTTTCGATCTTAGCGATGACGGGGACGCGCTGATTGCGCTCGGCGATGAAGGCCTTGACGCGCTCGACGTCCTCGGCCGAGCGGACGAACGATACTGCGACGTAGTCGACGCCGCGTTCCAGCCCAAACTCCAGGAATTCGAGGTCGCGTTTGGTGACCGATGTGATGTTCAGAGAACCGTCGGGGTAGTTGATGCCTTGGACGGGCCGCAGATCGCCGCCGAACTCCACGGTCGTCTCGATTTCGTTGGCGCTCTTTCCGACGATGAGCAGCGTGATTTGGCCGTCCTGCAGGTAGAGGTGCTTGCCGATGGCCACGTCCGCCGGCAAATCGCGATACGTCGTGCTGACGCGCTCTGAGCTGCCCTCCACCGGTTCCGACGTGATGACAAAACGGGCTCCGCGTTCCAGCCGCACCGCCCGCGCGCCGTCCGCGAGCGGACCGGTGCGCACTTTCGGACCGGGAAGATCTTGCAAGAGCGCGGTGTGAACGCCGAGTTCATTGGCGATTGCGCGCGCGCTCTCGATCACTCGTCCGTGCTCCTCCGGCGTCCCATGCGAGAAGTTGAGGCGCAGCACGTTGGCGCCCGATATGAAGAGTGAGCGTAGGACGGCCGGGTCGCGCGAGGCAGGCCCCACCGTCGCGACGATCTTGGTACGCTTTTGCAAAACCGATTCCATGAGGGGCCTTGGGTTGTGCAGCTGGACCGGCAGGCTCCTGCGCCCGATTAAGCGCACTTAACCCCTCGCCGTGACGTTCGAGCGCGATCCGCGGGACCGGCGCTATCCGGAGCGACTCGCGGGGAGCTTCCTAGCCTCGCTGATTATTCACGCGCTCCTTGCCGCGTTGCTCTTCACGGTGCTCGTGAGCTCGTCGCAGCAGGGTGCAACCGAAAGCGTGCAGGGCGGCGAAGTGATCACGATTGCGCGCACGTCGCCGATCGCCGTCGCGAATCAGCCGGCGGCCGTTCATGCGGTTGCGCCCGTTCCGCGCGTACGCGTGGTGGCGCCGCTGCAGCACGCGCCGCTTTCGCAGCTGCAATCGCAGCGCCTGCCCGTCAATCGGCACGAGCTGGCGAAGAGCGCGCCGACGGCGCCGCCGAACCCGCGCCCGATCCCGCAGCAGACGCCTCAGCCCAATCCCCAGCCGACGCAAAACATTTTCGAAACGCAGCCGCGAAACGAGCTGCCCGCGGCTCCGGTGACCGTGCCCACCGTCGCACCAGTCGCGGTCGCGCTCAAGCCGCCACCGACCGCCGCACCGTCTCCGGTACCGACCAGCGCTCCGTCCGCCCGGCCTTCCCCGAGGGCTGCGCCATTGGTTCGCGCGACGCCCCGGCCGGCGACACCGGCGCCGGCGCTGCCGCAAGCCTCGCCGACAGCGGCAGCGATCGCCCGCGCAAGCCCCGCGCCAAGCGCCGCGCCGGCGATTCGCGCGTCGGCGTTGCCGGCGCAGCATGCGGGCGTGCCGAGCCCGAGCCCAACGAGCACCGCGGCCGCCGCGCGAACGACGGGAACGGCACCGAGCCCCGGCCCGAGCGGCGGCGCCTCGCCCGGGCCAAAGACCGGCGCCGGTGCAAAGCCTCAGGCCGCGCCCGAGCGTCCGATTGCGGTGCCGCCGACGCCGCGGCCGGGACCGCGCGCCTCCGCTGCGCCCAAGCCGCGCGGCAGCCCTCCCAACATCAACGCCAAACTGCGCTCACTGCTGCCGAACAATCCCGTGCATCCGTCCAGCAGGAGCTACACGCCGACGTACTCGCTGGCGGGCCGGCTCGAACCGACGCCGCCGCCCGAAGTACTCGCGAAGACGAAGTATATCTACGAGGTGAAGAACACTGGGAACGAGGCGCGCGTGAAGATGTGGGTCATCGCCGCGCGCAAGGACGGCCCGACGACGATCTGCACGGGCTGGCTCGTACGTTATCCACAGGCGGTCCGCGGCGGCTACACCGGTCCCGCGGCTTCGGACTCGTCGATCGTCCACAGTGACGTGCACGGCGGCCCCGCGAACGGTACGCAGATCTCGATTGGCGGAGGTACGACCAACCATGCGCCGCTGAGCCCCTTCGCCGCCGGTCTGGCGCCGATCGTCGATGGGATGGTGTCGCAGCCGTGCGATGGCCGATTGCTGGTGCCGTTCGCACCGTCGCCCGTTTCGTCGCCGTGAGCGCAACCGTTTCCCGCTTGAATTTCGACGTTAGTCGCATTACAATTTTGTCGTGCTGGAAAGCCGGCACACTTCGTCAGTTACGAAGGAGGGCGGTTGGAACCGCAAAATCCGCCGGGCCATCGAGCCCGCGATGCACGCGCCGAATAACGGGCGCCATATGCGCGCCCACGGCAGCCGGACGATTTTCCGGCGGCGCGCCGATCGCAAGATAGGAGAACAGAGCGAGGGGTCGCGCCCACCGTAGGGTTGCGGCCCGTCGCACTTTTCGGTATGCTTAAGTGGGTTTATGAGGAGCGTGGGTGTCGTCCCGCGCTTCGCTGCTTCTAAGAGGCTAGGAACAAACTCACAATCATGAGCAAGGGTACGCCGAGCATCGCCGCGACGTTCGAGCAACAGCTCGACGCGATCGTGCACGACCGGAAGTTCGACGGTCTCGAGATCGTCCAGCATCACGCGCGCCCCGTTCGCGGAGCGCTCCAGTTGAGCGTGACGATCGACCGTCCGGGCGGCGTCGATTTAGCGCTATGCGAGCGCGTTGCCGCGTATCTCAACGCGAGCCTCGAGCCGCAAGACGCGGCATATACGCTCGAGATCGAGTCGGCGGGCCTCGATCGCCCGCTGCTTCGCGAAGCCGATTACGATCGCTTCGCGGGTCAGCGCGCGCGCATAGTGACGTCGCTCACGATCAACGGTGCCAAGACGCATCGCGGCGTGCTGCGCGGTCTGCGCGGCGACGCGGTCGTCGTGGAGAGCGAGGGCGGCGAGCTCCCGCTGCCGCTCGCGGCGATCAAGTCGGCTCGATTGGAATTCGACCCGCGTCAGGACTTCAAGCGCGATAAGCTACAACGGAAACAATTGCATGGCAACAGCAGAAAACACGGCAACTGACGACAAATTGATCGACGTCCTGCAATCCATCGCGAAAGAGCGAAACATATCTTTCGAGATGTTGCTGGAGGCGCTCGAAGCGGCGCTACTCACCGCCTACAAGCGCCATTTCGGGACCGAGTCGAACGCCATCGTCATCGTGGATCGGCAGAGCGGCGCCTACCGCGTCTTCCACCGCCGCATCGTGGTGGACGATGTGCAGGACCCGAAGCTTGAGATCTCGGTAAAGGCGGCGGGCGCGCCGTACCAGGCCGGCGACTTTTACGACGAAGAGGTGACGCCGAAAGACTTTGGCAGGATCGCCGCGCAGACGGCCAAGCAGGTTATCGTTCAACGGATTCGGGAGGCGGAGCGCGACACAGTCTACAACAAGTACGTGCGCAAGCTCAACGACCTCGTTACCGGAACGGTGCAGCGTTACGAGCAGCGTAACATGTATATCACCCTCGAAGGGCGCGACGAGGCCGTCATGTACTTGGACGAGCAAGTCCCCGGCGAGGCCTACCGCATCAACGATTTCATTCGAGCATACGTGCTCGACGTCAAAAAGTCACCGAAGGGTCCGCAAGTTATTCTATCGCGCGCGGCCGAGGGTCTAGTGCAGCGCCTGCTCGAGCTCGAGGTGCCCGAGATCGCGGACGGAACCGTCGAGATCATGGCGATCGCGCGCGACCCCGGCAGCCGCTCCAAGGTCGCGGTGCGCAGCAATCGCGCCGAGGTCGATCCGATCGGGGCCTGCCTCGGCCCCAAGTCGAGCCGCATCGCGAACGTGACCGACAACCTGCGCGGCGAGAAGGTCGACATCATTCGTTACGATCCGACGCCGGCGACGTTCATCATGAACGGGCTTGCACCGGCGAAGGTCGTCGGCGTCGAGCTCTTCGACGACGACGGCGTCGCGCTGGTCGTCGTTCCCGATTACCAGCTCTCGCTCGCAATTGGGCGTGACGGCCAAAACGTTCGCCTCGCCGCGCGGCTCACAGGCTGGCGTCTGGACATCGCAAGCGAGAGCGAATCGGCGCAAGCGCGCGAGCGCTATCTCGCCGAACGGGCGGAGCGCACGTCCACCGAGGCGGCGGCCTCGGAACCCGCGGAGGCGGCGGCAGAAGGCGAGGAGATAGATGCAGAGCTCATCCGGAAGCTCGAGGAATTTCGCCGCGAGCGCCTGGGTAAGGACGGCGAGTAGTCCGGTTCGCAGCTGCGTCGGCTGTCGGCGGCGCTTTGCGCAAGATGTTCTCACGCGGTTCGTGCGCACCCCGACCGGGTGGAGCGCCGATCCACGAGCGGCGCGCCGCAGACAGGCGGGGCGCGGGGCGTACCTCTGTTCGCGGGAGTGCGCGGAGCGCGCGCGCAAAAACAAGCGGTACCCGGGGCTTGGCGCGGCCGCGGCCGAATATGGTTTAATAATTACAGAGCCGATGCAAGAAATGAACTCATGAAGTCTCGCGACGACCGTCCCCTCCGATGAGGGCGACCCTTTGATTACCTAGCGGAGCCAAGCCGTCGGTTGGGGCTCCGCGCACCAACTGATGGGACTCGGGCGCCAACGCGCTCGAGAGAAAATTTGGCCGGAAAAGTAAGGATATTCGAGCTCGCAAAAGAGCTCGGACTCACCTCGAAAGAGCTCACGACGCTCTTCAACGAGCGCCTGGGCGGCGTCTTCGAGGCAAAAAACCAGCTCAGCGTCGTCCCGGATCAGATCGCGGATCTGGTCCGTAGTGTGCTGCTAAAGCCAACCGAGAAACCGCCGGCTCCGAAACCCGCCCCGCCGCCGGCAGCCTCGAAGCCCTCCGCTGCGCCGAAGGCCGCCCCGCCGAAGGGTGTCCCGCCGAAGCCGGCTGCCCCTGCGCCCGTTGCGCGGCTGCGTCCGGTGGTGGGCGCGCCCGCACACCCGAGCCCGTCGTCGCCACCAGCCGCTACGCAGGGCGAACCAAAACCCAGGCGCCCTGCAGCAGAGGCAGTTCCACAGCTTCGCCCCGTTCCATCGGGTCAAGCCTCGATCCAACGACGCCAAGCGCCTCCGCCGACTACGGCCGCGTCGGCATCGCCCGGACCGCAGACGGGACTTCCGGGGCGGCCGGGCGTCGCGCCCCGTCCCGGCCAGGCGATGCCCGGCCAGGGAGGCAAGGGCGGGGGACCGGTGCCCGGCCGTCTGATCGCGCCTGCCCGCCCTGGCCCGCCCCAGCAGCGCCGGCCCGCAGGAAACGGGCCATTCCGCCCGATGTCGCCCGGGACGCGCCCCGCTTCGGGCCGACCCGGCGCGCCAGGTGAGATGCCCGCGCCGTCAACGGGTGGACGCCCAGGCGATCGTGTTCGGAGCCACGAGGACAAGGCCGCCGCCAAGAAAGATCGCGAGAAGGAGCTGCTTCTCGATAAAGAGCGGCAGCGCAAGAAGAAGGGCGAATCCGCGGTCGCCGCTCCGGCGCGCGCGCTGGAGGCCATCGAAATCCCGGATCTGCTCACGGTGCAAGAGCTCGCGACCTCCATGATCGTCCCGGCACGCGACGTCATCACCGAGCTGATCAAGATCGGAACGATGGCGACGATCAACCAGAACATTTCGAGCGACGTCGCCATCCAGATCGCGAAGCGGTTCGGTTTCAACGCCGTCGTCAAAGAAGCCGGCGAAGAAGTGACCGTCGAGCAGGAAGAGGACAAGCCGGAGATGCTCACTCCGCGACCACCCGTCGTCACGGTGCTCGGTCACGTCGATCACGGCAAGACGTCGCTGCTCGATAAGATTCGGCAGTCGAACGTCGCGGCCGGCGAAGCGGGCGGCATCACGCAGAAGATCGGCGCGTATACCGTCGAGCGCAACGATCGCAAGATCACGTTCGTCGACACGCCCGGTCACGAAGCGTTCACGGCGATGCGCGCCCGCGGCGCGAAGGTTACCGACGTGGCGATCCTCGTGGTCGCCGCCGACGACGGCGTGATGCCGCAAACGAAAGAGGCGATCGCGCACGTCAAGGCCGCGAACGTCCCGATCGTCGTTGCCATCAACAAGATGGACCGGCCCGATGCGCAGCCGGATCGCGTCAAGCAGCAGCTGATGGAGGAGGGTCTTCAGCCGGTCGACTGGGCCGGTACGGTCGAGATGGTCCCCGTTTCCGCGAAGACCGGCGATGGCATCGACGGCCTCCTCGACACGGTGCTGCTCGAGGCCGACATCCGTGAGCTGCGCGCGAATAAGAACCGCCGCGCCAGCGGCGTCGTAATTGAATCGGCGCTGCATCGCGGCCGTGGTGCGGTGGCTACGGTGCTCGTGCAAAACGGCACGCTACGCGTCGGCGACATCGTCGTCGTCGGCGGTACCTTTGGGAAAGTCCGCGCGCTGATCGACGACAAGGGCAAACAAGTGAAGAAGGCCGGCCCCTCGATTCCCGTCGAGGTCATGGGGCTCTCGGACGTTCCCGCCGCCGGTGACACCCTCTCCGTCGTGAGCGACGAGCGCGTGGCCCGCGAAACCGCGGAGAAGCGCGCGACTCGCCGCCGCGACGTTCGGATGGCTGCCGCAGGCTCGCAGCGGGTGTCGCTCGAGACGTTCATGGCCATGCCCGCCGAAGGCGAAGAAGGTGCTCAATCTCATTATCAAGGCCGACGGACAGGGTTCGCTAGAGGCGCTGCGCGCGCGCATGGAGTCGCTCTCGACCGACGACGTCGAGATCCGCGTCATTCACGGCGGCGTCGGCGCGATCTCCCCGAACGACGTCAATCTCGCGAGCGCGTCGAACGGAGTGCTGATCGGATTCAACATCCGCCCCGACGAGACGGCGCGCCGTCTTGCCGAGAACGAGGGCGTCGACCTGCGCTTCTACCAGGTGATCTACGAGATCGAAGACGACCTCGAGAAGGCGATGCGCGGCATGCTCTCGCCGATCGAACGCGAGGTCGTGCTCGGCCGCGCCGAGGTCCGCCAGGTGTTCAAGGTCAGCCGCGTCGGCACCATCGTCGGATGCTACGTGCAGAGCGGGAAGATCACGCGCAACGCCAAGGTGCGTGTCATTCGCGATGCGGCCGTCGTCTTCGACGGCGAGATCGAGAGTCTGCGCCGCTTCAAGAATGACGTGCGCGAGGTCGCTGAAGGCTTCGAGTGCGGCATCCAGATCGCGAAGTTCCAAGATCTCAAAGAAGGCGACGTCATCGAAGCCTATGCCCTCGAGCACGTCGCCGCCGAGCTCGTACGAGCATGAGATTGCGAGGGACGCGGAACCTGCTGCGAAGCGGAAGCTGCGACGAGCGCGGACCAGCGCAGGATGCGCACTTCGTTCCGAGCTCGCTCGTCCGCGCGAGCGCGGCAGCAGGAGGAGCACACGATGTGCGACGACGAGCGGTTCCGCGGACGGCAGGCATAGTCCATCACGCGCCTTCAGCAGCGCGGTGCTCAGCATGAAGGCGCAGAGGTTGGCGAAGATCGATCATGAGGTTCAGCGCATCTTGGGGACGCTGATCTCGCGAGAGCTGCAGGATCCACGGCTGGCGTTCGTCACGGTGACGCATGCCGAAGTGAGCGATGATCTGCGGCACTGCAAAGTGTTCGTGTCGGTGATCGGCGATCGGCATCAGGCGCGACAGTCGCTGGATGCGCTCAACCACGCAGGACGATTTCTGCGCGGCGAACTGGGCCGCAAGATCGACTTGCGGTACACGCCGGAGCTCGTGTTCGTCGAAGATCGCTCCGCCGAACGCGCGATTGCGCTCGCGAAGACGTTGCGCGAGGCGACGGCGCACTCTCCGGCGGAAGAGAGCGAATGATCGAGAGTACGCCTGGTCTTGCGTCGACGCAAGAAGTCGTCGACGAGCTGCGGCGGCGCAGCGCATTCGTGATGGTCAGCCACGTGAAGCCGGACGGCGATACGCTCGGTGCGGGGCTGGCGCTCGGGCTGGCGCTCAAGCGCCTGGGCAAGCGTGTGGCGTATTTTCAACAAGACAGCGTGCCGCGCAACCTGCGCTTTTTGCCGGACGCCGATCTCGTGTCGCGCCACATCCCGGCGGATCTTCCCAAGGACACGCTCTACGTGTTTTGCGACATGAGCGACTGGCGCCGCGCCGGCGAATATCTGCCGCCGGTCGACCGGGCGAACATGCTCGACATCGATCACCACCTAGGGAACTCGCTCTTCGGCAAGCTCAACTTCGTGCTGGAGCACGAGTGCTCGACGGGGAGCGTCGTCATGCACCTTTTGCGCGAGCTGGGTGCGCCGCTCGATAAGCGGGTCGCGACCTGTATTCTCGCGACCATCATGACCGACACCGGCGGCTTCATGCATTCGAACACGACGCCGGACGCGCTCGAGCTCTCCGCGGAGCTGATGCGGCTCGGCGCCGATAAGGAGCAGATCACCGAAGAGATTTTTCTGCGCAAGCGCGTCGCGGCGACGAAGCTCCTCGCCCGGGTCGTCGAGGAGATGCGCTTCGAGCACGATGGACGCTATTGCTATTCGTTTGTCGACGATGCAATGCTTGAACGGACGGGTGCCGACGGTGAAGACACGGAGGACATGGTCAACATGCTGCTCGGGCAAGAAGGCGTGGACGTCGCCGCGCTGTTCAAGGCTATCGAGGGCGAGATCCGAGTGAGCCTGCGTTCGAGCGGACGGATCAACGTCCAGGCCGCGGCAGGGCGCTTGGGCGGCGGCGGACACTTCCGCGCCTCCGGCCTGACGTGTCACGGTTCGCTCCCCGATGCGTTTGCGGCGGTGGAAGCTGCGCTCGTCGCCGAAGGTTTGTAGCGCGCGCCCGCGCTTTAGGGCACGCCTTTGATCGGTTTCGTCAACCTGTTCAAGCCGGCTGGGCCGAGCTCGGCGAACGCCGTATCGCGCGTGCGCCGCATTTATGCCTTATATGCGGGCGATCGCAAGCTGGCCGCCGGCCACCTCGGCACGCTCGATCCGCAGGCCGCCGGAGTGCTGCCGGTCGCGATCGGAAAGGCGACGCGGTTGATCCCGCTGCTCGTGGATCAGCGCAAGAGCTACGTCTGCACGCTCGTGCTCGGCAGCGCCACCACGACGCAAGACGCGCAGGGCGAGACGGTCGAGCGCGCAGCGCCACCTGCGGATTGGCCGAAGCGACTCGAGCCGCTGCTCTCCCGATTCATCGGGCGCATCGCGCAAATGCCGCCTATGTATTCAGCCGCGCGGCATCAGGGCCGGCGGCTCTACGAGCTCGCGCGCGAAGGCAAGACCGTCGAGCGGCGGCCCCGCGCCGTGACGATCTATGGCTTGACGATGCTCGGAGTAGAGCCGAGCCCTTCGACAGGGTCAGGGCGGGCCGTGGCACGATTGCGCGTCGCCTGCAGCGAGGGCACCTACGTGCGCACGCTGTGCCATGATCTCGGCGTCGCGCTAGGCACACCCGCGCACATGGGCGCGCTCGTCCGCGAGGCCTCCGGCCCGTTCGTCCTTTACGAAGCGCGTACGCTCGACGAGATCGCTCGCAGCCCGGAGGGTGCGTTGATCGCGCCCGAGCACATCATTCCGTTTCCGACCATCGTACTGGATTTGCGCGGATCTGCGGATTTTCGCGCGGGGCGCGTCGTCCCATTGCCCGAGGGCGCGACCGGCCGGCATGTCTTCGTGCGCGACGAGTCGCGTACTCTCGTCGGAGTCGGCGAGGCGCTCGGGACGCTGCTCGCGCCCCGCAAGGTCTTCGTTTGAAGGTCCGTCACGAACTCGCTCGCGACTCGGTGCGTCCGCTAGCACTCGCTATCGGTTTCTTCGACGGGTTTCATCGTGGCCACCGTGAGATCGCTCGGCAGACGATGCGGTTGCGCAGGCCCGGCTGGCGCTCAGGCGCGTTGACCTTCGCAAATCATCCCGCAACCCATCTGCGCCCGGGAACGGAACCGCCGCTGATCACCACGCGAGAGGAGCGTCTCGGCCTTCTGGCGTCTGTCGGCCTCGAGGAGTGTTTCGTAGCGACGTTCGACGAACGCATCGCGACGCTGCGCCCGGAGACGTTCCTCGATCAGCTCGTCGAGCGGCTCCGCGTCGGAGGCGTCGTGGTCGGCTCAACCTTTCGATTCGGCCATCGGCGCACCGGCGATGTCGCGATGATGCGCGATTACTTCACGAAGCGAGGCGTGGCTTTCGTTTCGGTAGCGCATGTAGACGACGATGGCGAACGGATCTCGAGTACGCGCATTCGCGCGCTCATTTCTAACGGCGACCTCGCGCAGGCCGATCGCCTGCTGGGAGGGGCCGGCTACGAGATCCGCGGCCTCGTCGAGGTGGGAGCGGGGCGCGGGCACGCGCTGGGTTTCCCGACGGCGAACGTCTGCGTCCCGCTCAAGCTATTGCCGAAAGACGGCGTGTATTCCGCGGTAGCGCGCTACGACGGCCGCGACTATGCGGCACTTGTTTCGATTGGGACGAACCCGCAATTCGGCGGCGGCGCGCGCACGGTGGAAGCGTGGCTGCGCGACTTCCAGCACACGATCTACGGCCGCGAGCTCGCATTGCGCGAGCTGCGCTACCTGCGCGAGCAGCGGCTTTTCGCCGGGGTCGGCGAACTCATCGAGCAAATGCTGCACGACCGGCGCGCAATTGGGTTTCCGAGCTATGGCTAACCGGATTCTGGCCGCATCCGCGCTCGTGGCCATCGCTTTGGCCGGCTGCGGCCACGGCGGAAACGCGGGATCGCCTGGCGAGGCCGCCGGTCCCGCAAGAGTTGGGCGCGTCGCGCCCAACTGGAGCGAGCCGAGCCTCCCCGGCCCTTCCCTAACGCTTGCTTCGCTGCATGGCGAGGCGATCTACCTCAACTTTTTCGCGACGTGGTGCCCGCCGTGCAACGCGGAGGCGCCAGCGATCGATGCCCTGCAACGCCGGTATGGCGGCCGCGGCTTACAGGTCGTTGGCGTCGACGTGCTCGAGAATGCGCGCAAGGCCTCGCTTTTCCGAAACCAGCATCACCTCAGCTATCCCGTCGTGATCGATAGCGGGACGCTGCGCGACCAGTACGACGTGAACGGACTGCCGGTGCACGTCTTCATCGATCGTAGCGGAGTCGTCCGAAAGATCGTTGTCGGCGAACTCTCTCCGGCCGATATGCGCAGCAACGTCGAGCGTCTCTTGCGGTAGTAGCATGAACCGCCCAACGTTGGCATTGCGCACCGCCGCGGTTCTCACCGCGGCGGCGTGCGCTGTGGGATGCGCCGGCGCCGGTGGTCAGGGCGCGCTGATGCCCGGCGGCGCCGGCGGGTTGGCGGGCGCAGGTGGTTCCGGAAACACCGTTGTGCGAATCTTCGTACCGGCGACGAGTCAGGGCACCCCGGCGTTCTCGAAGCCCCCGTCGCCCGCGTCTCTGCCCACGCCTGCCGCGCCTCTTCCGTTGAACGGTGCGATTCCGGTTACGACCCCTGAGCCGCCCGCTCTGAACGGCATCGCACCGGCGGCCAACGGTACGCAGGTGCTTACGATCAGCATGAACGGCCCGACGAGCATCAGCCAGAGCGTCACGGTCGGACCGAGCGCCAGCGGATGCTCGCCGGCGCCGGGAGGATCGAGTTGTCAGCTTGCATTGACGCTGCCCGCCGGAACGTATATGGGAACGATTGGCAGCACCGCCGTGGCATTCAACGTGGCATCGAGCTCGACCAACTCGCTCAACCTTACCTTAAACGGCGTGCCCGCGCAGGTGCAAATCGTCCCCGGGTCGTTTATGAGCGCGCCCAACGCGCAAGGTGGAATCGACTTGTTCGGCGCGGGGAAACACGCGCTGCTCGTCGAGATGCTCGACAACGACCAAAACATCATCGTCGGTACCTACGGGGCAACCTTTGCGTTGAGTCAGGCCGGCGGCTCGCTTCCGCTCGCGGTCACGCAAACGGGAGCGCTAGCGCCGAACGTGTTTTACGTTTCCGGCCCGGCGTCCATCAACCAGAGTTCGAGCATTTTGCGCGCGACCGCGAGCTATCAAGGCCCCGCCAATCCCTGCGTGCAGCCGAACGCGGTCTGCAGCGGCACGGCGCGCATTGACGTCCGTCAGCTGCTGGGTGTCGCAAACTCCAACATCAACGACGTCACCCTCTACGTCAACGGGCAGGTCGCACCGCTGGCGACCGTTTCGACCGGCGTAACGAACCCTCAGGCGTTGATCTTCGATGTGGCCGGCGACCTCTTCGTCGCCAATCAGCCCGGAAGCGTCACCGTGTACGCTCCACCGTACAATCAGGTGCCGAGCACCATCGCGATTGGCGTCAATCACCCGCAGGCGCTCGCCCTCGACGCCCGAGGAAACCTCTTCGTGGCCAACGGGAGCGGCAGCAACTCGGTGACGATGTATTCGCCTCCCTACGTGGGTGGCCCGTCGCAGGTCATCGCTGCGGACGTGGACGATCCCGTCAGTCTCGCGCTCGATACGAACGGCAACCTGTTCGTGCTCAACGCCGCGGCAAATACGGTCAACGAATACGCGCCGCCCTATGGCGGAACGCCGACGGTGATTTCGAAGGGTCTCAACGCGCCTAACTCGCTGGCGCTTGACTCGCGCGGAGACCTTTTCGTCGCGAACCTCAACTCCACGCCGAACTCAGTGGTCGAATATTCGCCGCCGTTCTCGAGTGCGAGCACGCCCATCGCGACGATCACGAACGGCGTCAACGAACAGGGCACGATCGGCTTGAGCTCGTCGGCAAATCTCTTCGTGCCCAATCAAGGGGCCAACACCGTCACGGAATACGTTGCACCGTACACGAGTCCGCCGGCCACCATAGTCGGCGGGCAGAGTCAGCCGATCGCGCTCGCGATCGACATGTTGGGCAACCTCTATGTTGCCAACTACGGGAACAACACGCTCACCGAGTATCCTCCGCCGTACGCGGGGGCATCCTGGACTACGGTGGCCACCGGCATCGGCGCGCCGCTAGCCCTCGCGCTCTCGCCCGCCACCAACGCGGCGAGCGCCCTAGTTCCCTAGGCGGCGCGAACGTGCAGGACGTCGCCTTCGAGCGTCACTTCGGCGCCCGATCCCTCGTGCAGCTCTCCGCGAAGCAGCGCAGTCGAGAGCGGTGTCGAGACGTAGTGCGAGACCGTGCGCTGCACGTAACGCGCGCCGCTGCCGGCGCCCATCGAGACGCGGGCGAGGTAGAGTTTGGCCTCGTCGGAAAGATTGAGTGCGACGTTGCGCGCGCCGAGGCGACCCGCTAACGCTTCTACGTGGATTGTAACGATCGCTTCGATCTGCGTCAGCCCGAGCTCTTCGAACGGCACAACCTCGTCGATTCTGTCGAGCAGTTCGGAACGCATCGCGATCGCGAAGTCGTCGTCCTGCAGATTGGTCGTCAGGATGATCAGCGTGTGCCGGAAATCGATCGTACGCCCCTTCGAATCGGTCACGCGCCCGTCATCGAGGATCTGCAACAGGATCGATGCGACGTCGGGGTGCGCCTTCTCGAGCTCGTCGAAGAGCACAACGCAATAGGGGCGGCGTCGAACTGGTTCCGTGAGCTGACCCGGTTCGTCGTGGCCGGCGTAGCCGGGAGGCGCGCCGAGCAATCGCGAGACGGTATGCGGTTCGGTGAACTCGGCGAGATCGATTCGGACCAGAGCTGCCTCGCTGCCGAAGAGCACCTCGGCCAGCGTCTTTGCGAGTTCCGTCTTGCCGACTCCGCTCGGGCCGCGGAAGAGGAAGCTCCCGAGTGGCTTGCGCGGATCGTGTAGGCCCGTGCGCGCGCGCCGGATCGCGTCGGATACGGCGGCGATCGCGCGGTCTTGCCCGATGACGCGCTGGGATACGAGCCGCTCGAGATCGAGGAGCCGATTGGCCTGCGATTGCGTGAGCGAGTCTTGGGGGACGCCGGTCCAGCGCGTCACGACCGCCGCGACATCGTCACGCCCCACTCGCGGCTGATCGACGGCTCCCTTGTTCGCAAGCGCGACGGAGGCCGCGGCCTCGTCGACGAGATCGATAGCCTTGTCCGGCAAGAAGCGATCGGCGATGAAGCGCGCAGAGAGCTGCGCGGCGGCGTCGATCGCGTCTTCGCCAATGACGACGTGATGGTGGCGCGCATAGCGCTCGCGCAACCCGTGAAGGATCTCGATCGTCTCGTCGATGCTCGGTTCTTCGACCATGACCGGCTGAAAGCGCCGCTCGAGCGCGGCATCGGACTCGACGTACTTGCGGTACTCATCGAAGGTCGTTGCGCCGATGCATTGGAGATCTCCGCGCGCGAGTTCCGGCTTGATCATCGTGCTCAAGTCGAGCGGTGCGCCCTCGGCGGCCCCGGCTCCGACGAGCGTATGCAGTTCGTCGATGAACAGCACCACGTCACGGGCGCTTCGCTTGACCTCGTCGAGGATGCGCTTGACGCGTCCCTCGAACTCGCCGCGATACTTCGTGCCGGCGACGAGCGGCCCGAGCGAGAGGGCGAGGACGCGCTTGCCGCGCAGCGACGGCGGCGCGTTACCGGCAACGATCCGCGCGGCGAGGCCCTCCACGATCGCGGTTTTCCCAACGCCCGGTTCGCCAACTAAACACGGATTGTTCTTGCTGCGCCGCGCGAGGATGGAAACGACCCGGTCGATTTCGCGATCGCGACCAATGACGGGGTCGAGTTTACCGTTGCGCGCAAGCTCGGTCAGGTCGCGCGAGAACGCCGCAAGCGTCGGCGTGCCGCCGCGAATTCGTTTGCCGAGCTCGTCCAGCGGCGAGGCAGCACCTCCGCCCTGCATCTTCTCGGCGAGGAACGCGCTGCCGGCGATCAGGCCGGCCGCCGCAAGCGCGGCTCCGACGAAAGGCAGCGCGCTCGTAGCCGCGCGTTTCTGGGCGCACAGGTTGCAAACGCGGCGCCCGCCAAACGAAGTGACCGCGGGACGCGCCCCGCACGCTTCACACTCAAACATCATCGCCTACTGTACCAGCTTCGGCAAGAGAGGTTTCGCCTTCCGTTGGTCACGGTTCGGCGACGAATACCACGCTGACCGACACGGTCACGTTGACGTTGGATTGGTCAAGCTGCGTCGTCGGACCGGCTGCTGCGGCCCGCATGAGCGGCATCGGGCCTGACGGCTCGTTGACGAGGTCGATGCTCTTGATCCCGACGACTCGCAGCGCCGCCGCCCCGGCGATCGCTTCGGCGTTGGCGCGCGCCTCCGCAACGGCCTTCGCCGTTGCCTGCTGGCGCGCCAGTCGGGGGTCCGATAGACCGAAGCTGACGCCGTTGATCGCGGTGGCGCCGGAGCCCATGCACGTGTCGCTGACTCGACCGGCGTTTGCGATCTGCCGCACTTTGACGGAAAAACTGCGCGAGACGGTGTAGCCGTAACGCTCGCCGGTCGGATTCGGCGGCATGACTTGCGGCGGCGGACTGTAGTTGACGTTGTAGTATGCGAGGGCTACGTCGCTGCGCGCGACGCCGGATTGCTCGAGAGCGGACACGATGCGATTATACGTGGCGTTGTTTTGCGAAATTGCCTCGTCGGCGTTCGTGGCGTTCGTTTCCACGGCGGCGGTGACCGTCGCGACGTTGGGCGGCATCGAGACGCTTCCGGTTCCCGCGGCGGTGATTTCCGTGCTCGCCGCTCGCGCGGCCGGCACGCCGGCGGTCGCAAACGCGAATGCGCCAAGGAGGCAAAGGACAGTACGCTTCATAATGTCGTATCGTCCACCACGGGAGAGCCTTCTCCTGTGCGATATTTGGCGGAAGCTGAAGGAGGAAGACGTTGGGGATTCTTGCTTGGGTCATCTTTGGCCTGATCGTCGGTCTGGTTGCTCGCTGGCTCATCCCCGGAGAGGCGCCCGGCGGCATCATCACGGACATCATCGTTGGCATCGTCGGTGCGCTCATCGGCGGCTGGCTGTACGGTTTGTTCGGCCATGTGGGCGTCACCGGATTCAATCTACCAAGCATGCTCTGCGCGTTGATCGGGGCGATCGTCTTGTTGTGGTTGCTGCGCGCCATTCGCGGTAGACCCGCGGTCTGAAGGGCACGATTCCCCCGCGGGGAAGCTGAAACGTCATGGCCTACATCATCACCGAGCCGTGTATCGGAACCAAAGACAAGTCGTGCGTCGACGTGTGTCCGGTGGACTGCATACACGGCAAAGATGAGGACGAGATGCTCTATATCGATCCGGAAGTCTGTATCGATTGCGGAGCCTGCGTTTCGGCGTGCCCCGTAGAGGCGATCTTCGCCGATTCCGACGTGCCCGAGAAGTGGCAGAACTACACCGAAATTAACGCAGAATATTTCAAGAAGTGATTGCCGAAATCTCCGGGGGCGCTTTCGATGCGTTCTTCGCGTGGGCGCCGTGGGTCATCGGTGCGCTGATCTATCTCGCCTTCTACGTCGCTAAGCGTCACGAGAGCGCGACGATGCCCGCGCCGATCGGAGAAACGTATGCGTGCGCCGGCTGCGGACGCCGCGGCCCGCGGGAGCGGATGGTCCCGCAGCATCACGGCGGCGCCGTCGGGTGGTTCTGCAGCGACTGCGCCGCACAGCAAGCGGTGCAGCGCGCCTAGCGTTTTTTACTGCTGCTGGCCGTAATTCGCGAGCACATCGTGGATGCGCGAGGCCATTGAGAGCGCCTCGTCCCACTTGCGTTGCCACATGTTTCGGCCGAAGATCAGACCCACGCAGCCGGCCGCCATCGCAACGTGGGCCTTGCGAACGGTCGCGTCGTCGCCCATTTTGCTTCCGCCCGACACGAGCACGAGGCTGCGGCCGGCGGACTTGACGACCTTGCGTAGGCCTTCGACGTCGTCGAACGCGAGCGTGTCGTACGGTTTCGGCAGCTTCGCGGCGTCGTCGGGCTTCCAGACTGGCTCGTTGAGCTTGATGACGTCCGCGCCCAGCTCGCACGCGACGCGCGCCGCGTAATCGACGGCGTAGAGCGAATCGATGCCGCCCTTGGCCTTTACGGCCGAGCCGCGCGGATATGCCCAGATCACCAGGGGCATGCCGTAGCGGTCGCACTCGCGCCGCACCTCGTCGCACTGTGCGATGTCGAGCTCTTGCGAGGGGCTGCCGACGTACAAAGTGTAGCCGACGGCGTCGGCGCCGAGCCGAATGGCATCCTCGACTGAGGACGTCAGCGGGCTGAACGCCTCGTCGTCGGGCGGGATGTTTGTCTTGCCGTTGACCTTCAGCAGAAGCGGGACGCGGCCCGCATAGTGTTTCTGGTACTTCTCGGCTAGCCCGACGTGCAACGCGATGCCGGAGAAGTTGCCTTCCACCGCCAGGCGATAGATCCAATCGGTATCGATGGCCGCCGGATTGTCGAAGAAGTCGACGGGACCGTGTTCGAGACCCTGATCGATCGGCAGCATCATCAAGGTGCCGTTCGCGGGCCCGTGCTCGTACATCAGGCGGTGCAGTCGCGTCCGCTTGCCGATCGAGAGGTTCATTTCGTCAAAGGTCGGGCGCGCGATCGAGGGAGTTGCCGTGGCTGTGGTCATGCCCGCGCCTTCGCCGGGCTCCGAAGGTTATCCTGAGGTCGCGCCCAAAGGGGCGGCTCGTGATTGACCGCGTCGGATTCGTCGGTTTGGGCGCGATGGGTGAGGGGATGGCTCGGTCGTTGCGCAAGACGGGATTCGGCGTGATCGCGAGCGTGCATCGGCATCGGCAGGCGCTGGAACGACTTCGCGCAGACGGCGTCGCCGAGGCGGCGGACCCAGGCGAGCTCGCGCGTGACGCCGACGCGGTCGTGATCTGCGTTCCGGACGCTCCTGACGTCGAGGACGTGCTCTTCGCTGCGGACGGCGTCGAGTCGGGCGCGAAGAGCGGATTGTTGGTGATCGACATGTCCACGATCTCGCCCGTGGCCTCCCGCCGCTTCGCGGAGCGCCTCAGCAAGCGTGGTGTCGACTTCATAGACGCCCCGGTCAGCGGCGGACCGGCTCGCGCCAGCGACGGCACGCTGACCATAATGGTCGGGGCGTCGCCGGCGTCGTTCGCCCGCGCGGAGCCGGTCCTGCGGGCGATGGGACACCCGCACCACCTCGGTCCCGTCGGCATGGGCGAAACGGTCAAGCTGGTCAATCAGATCATCATCGCGAACGTGATGATCGCCAACGTGGAGGGTCTCGTGTTCGCGCAGCGTGCCGGAGCGGACCTCGCCGCCGTGCGCGAGGTCCTGGCGTCGGCGACGGCTTCGAACTATTTGCTTGCAGAATGGTTACCCAAGACGTGGCTGGCAGGAAGCTTCAGCGGCGGGTTCGCGTTGGATCTGCTCCGCAAGGATTTGGCCGCGGCCCTGGACGCCGCTCGCGCCACGAGCCTTCCCATGCCGGCGACGGGGCTGGCATATCAACTCTACACCACTCGCTCTGCAGAAGGGGACGGCGCGCTGGACTACAGCGCGATAGCGAAAGCCTATGAATGGAACGTCGGAGTTACGCCCACCGCGAGTCGCGGTCGTCAAGAGTCCGGACGTCAATAAGAAGATCCTCGTCGTGGACGACGAGTCCGCGATCCTGCAAACGCTGCGTTTTAATCTCGAGCGCAGCGGGTACGCCGTCGTCACGGCGGGGGACGGCCGCAGCGCGATTGCAATGGCGCAGCGCGAGCAGCCGGACCTGGTAGTGCTGGACATCATGCTGCCGGTACTCGACGGCGTCGAGGCTTGCAAGGAGATTCGCAAATTCAGCCCCGTGCCGATCATCATGCTGACCGCCAAGGATCAGGAGATCGACAAGGTCTTGGCGCTCGAGCTGGGCGCAGACGATTACGTCACCAAGCCGTTCGCGCTGCACGAGTTCCTCGCGCGCGTCAAGGCGCGCCTGCGCCGCCAAAGCTCCCTGCCTATCGGGCCCGACGAGGCGATTGCGTTCGGCGAGATCGTCCTCGATCCGTCGCGGCAGCAGCTCACCGTTCGGGGATCGGAGGTTTCTCTCGCGCCCAAGGAGTTCGGTCTGCTCCGCGTGCTGATGGAGAATCAGGGGCGCGTCGTCACACGTCAGACGCTCCTCGACAAGGTGTGGGGATACGACTTCGAAGGCGAACAGCAAACGGTCAGCGTGCACATCCGCTGGCTGCGCGAGAAGATCGAGGAAGACTCGCGGTCGCCGCGCCACATCCTCACGGTTCGCAGCCGCGGGTACATGTTCAAAGTTTGACGCTGCTCGAGTGGTCGATCCTTGCGCTGCTCGCCGGACTGGCCGGCGGACTCGCGGTGCCGCATCTATTGCAGCGTACGCCTAAAGCGGCGCAGCCGGACTCCGGTGAGAACCCGGCCCCGGCGAAGCCTGCCCCGGTCTCGGTCGATAGCGGGTTCGCGAGGCTGGTCGGCGCCCTGCCCATCGGCATTATCTTAGTCAATCGCGACCGGCGCGTGGAGTTTGCCAACGCGGCCGCGGGAGCGACGTTCGGCTTTGACTCGGGTCGCGCCACGAGCCTCCATATCATCGAGGCGATCCATAACGTGGAGTTGGAGCGGCGCATCGCCGACGCGCTGCGGGGGGAGGCCTCGGTCGCGCCATTGATGCTCACCGGCGCACAGGGTCAGCGAACCTATCGAATCTCCGTGTCCCCGCTCTCCGACGACCAGGGGAGTCTGCCGCGGGTCGTCATCTTTTCCGATGATCAAACGAGCCTGGTGCGCCTCGATCGCGCGCGAAAAGAGTTCTTGTCAAACGTATCGCATGAGCTGCGCACGCCGCTTTCGTCGATAAAGCTGATGCTGGAGACCGTGCTCGAGGCCCCCGAAGAAGAGGCGCGCGATCTGTTCGTGCCGCAGGCGCTTGCGCAAGTGGACCGGTTGACGGCGCTCGTCGGTCAGCTACTCGAGCAGGCGCGCGCCGAGTCGGGACAACTCAAGTTGGATCTGCGCGATGTCGACCTGGAAGAAATCGCTCGGCCGATCGTGGCGTCGTTCGAGCAGCAGGCCTTCAGCAAGGGCATCGCTCTCGAGCTGACGGCCCTGCGCCCCGTGCGCGTCGAAGCCGATCCCGACCGGCTTGCGCAAGTCTTCGTTAATCTCATCGATAACGCGCTGCGTCACACATCGGGAGGCGGCCGCATTCGGGTCGAGCTCGATGCCCGCGATAGCGACGCCGTTCTGCGCGTCCGCGACAACGGGGAGGGCATACCGTATCGCGACCTTCCGCACATCTTCGAGCGGTTCTATGTCGTCGATCGCTCGCGCACTCGAGGCAGCAGCGGAGCGGGCCTCGGGCTCGCGATCGTGAAGGGAATCGTCGACGCGCACGGCGGCTCCGTTTCTGCGGAATCGATGCTGGGGAGGGGCACGTCGTTTACCATTCGCCTTCCCATCATGCGCATTAAGCGTCCTTAAGACCGGCAGCCGAATCGGATGACGGGCCTTTGGAATCGAATGACGAATACCGGCGGCGCATGCTCGTGAGCACGGAGGACGCGGTTTCGATCTCGACGGAGCCGAAGATCAACGTCCAAAACCTCGACGTATATTACGGCGCGTTTCACGCCATTCGCAACGCGTCGCTCCACGTGCCGGCGAATATGGTGATGGCGCTGATCGGCCCCTCGGGATGCGGCAAGTCGACGTTCATCCGCGCGCTGAATCGAATGCACGACCTAACGCCGGGTGCCCGCGTGGAAGGGCATGTGTTACTCGACGATCAGGACATCTATGGCGCAGACATCGACCCGGTCACGATCCGCTACCGCATCGGGATGGTCTTTCAACGCCCGAATCCCTTTCCGAAGTCCATCTTCGACAACATCGTGTACGGTCCGCGGATTCATGGCGAACGCAACCGCGCCGCACTCATGAGCATCTGCGAGCGCAGCCTCAGGCAAGCCGCGCTGTGGGACGAAGTCAAGGATCGCATGGACCGCTCGGCCCTCGCTCTCTCCGGCGGCCAACAGCAACGGCTCTGCATCGCGCGCTGCCTCGCCGTCGATCCCGAAGTAATCCTCATGGACGAGCCCGCTTCCGCGTTGGACCCGATCGCGACGAGCAAGATCGAAGACCTCATCTGCGAGCTCAAGAAGGACTACACCGTCGTCATCGTGACCCATTCGATGCAGCAGGCCGCGCGCATCAGCGACAAGACCGCGTTCTTCCTGATGGGCGAGCTCGTCGAGACCGACAAGACGGCGACGATCTTCACGAAGCCTAAAGACAAGCGCACCGAAGATTACATCACGGGCCGCTACGGTTAAGCGAGAGTTAAGAGCACCTTAATCAGCGGCCGCTAGACTATTTGCGGTGTCGTATCGATCACGGCGTCTCCCGCGTTGCATTGGGGATTTTCGGACGAGTGCATTTACGCCGAATCGCCCGGCCGTGCGGCCGGGCGATTCCCTTCCCTAACAATGGCAAGCTATTTCAGAAATTGACCAAGGTTACCGGATATGCGTTCGCGAAGTTGACTTTAGTTACTTCTATAAACAGGAGGCTCCTTCTCGTATGAAGACTGCTTTTGCTCGTGCGGGGTTCCTCGCGGCCTTGGCCGGCGCGGTTGCCATCGCCTTGCCGGCGCAAAGCGCGACGGCGCCGGTGGCGCAGACGGGTTCTGCTCCGTCCGCGAATTTCGGCGCTCCGCCGCCGGGGCAGATTCCGATTCTCTACAATGACCGGCACGTCTACTCGAGGCCCGACGTCCTCAAACAGGGCCGAGTTTTGGCCGCGCTAGTGCGGGGCGGAACGATTCTCATTCCTTTGCGCTCGATGTTCGAACAAATGGGCGCGACGGTATCTTACGATCCATCTAGCAAGACGGCTGTCGTATCGAAGTCCGGAGCTGAGGTTCGGGTCACGGTCGGGAAGCCGGAGGTGATCATCAACGGCGAGTCGCGTCCGCTCGACGTGCCGCCGATTCTCTATCAAGGCGACGTGCTGGTGCCGGTTCGCGTGATCTCCGAAGGCATGGGCGCGTACGTGCAGTGGGTGCCGGATCGCCGCCTGGTGGTCGTGCGCTATATCCCCGCGACCCCACCGCCGGCGCAAGCGCCGCCTCCGGCGCCTCCGCCGCCGGCCGCGGCACCGCCGCCGCCGCCCTCGCCGACGCCAAATCCATTATCGATTCACGGATTCGTACGCTCGTTCTACTTCACGCGCCAGAACGCGTCGAACAATCCGGGCGCGCAGTTCAACTTCACACCCGGAGCTAAATACAGCAGCGCAGGCGTGAATCAGGCGAGTTGGAATAGCGCGATTGCGGTCGGCGGTGAATACGATTTTCCGGGAAGCGGTTTCGGCGTCGGCGGAACGTATCTGTACGCGAACCCGATCAATGGCCCGTGCGTGGTCCCGGCCAACCATGCCAAGGGTGCCGTCTGCGTGACGCAGGTTCCACCCAACACCAATCCCGACGATACGCTACCGGGCTTTACGCTGAGCTCGTTCTACGAGGCCTATCTGAAGTACAAGGCGTACGGATGGGACGGCGCGATGGGCAACATCTTGTTCAACTCGCCGTGGGCAAACCCGGCCGATTCGCGGCTGAAGCCGGCGGCATTCGAGGGCGGCTATCTCGGTTATACGACGCCCGGCGGAATTACGGTACAAGGCGCCGACATGTTGGCGTACGAGAACCGCACCAGCTCGTCGTTCGGCCGTCAAACGCTGCTGACGAGCTATCCGGCCGGCAATAACGGCCTGGCCAACAACATCATCGTCCCGGGTGGTACGGGGATCTTGACCAACGGTTTCGCGATGGGCAAGCTCGGCTACGCCAATCCTTCGGGAACGGGATTTTCCGCCGACGGGTACTTCTACGGCGTCAGCGACCTCGTCAACATGTGGTGGGGCGATGCTCAGTACACCTTCCCCGGAAGCTGGGCGCCGTTCATCGCAGTGCAAGGCGGAACCGAGCAGAACGCCGGCCAGTCGTATATCGGTAAGATCAACAGCCAAGCCTATGGCGCGCAGATCGGCGCCACGTTCAACAAGAATTTCCTCGTTACCGCCGGCTACGACGCGATTCCGTGGAAGACCGACACGATCAATCTCCCGACCGACGTGACCTGCAACAACTCGAACTACCAGATCTCGGCAAAGGCCACGCTGGCCTACTTCCTGCCGCTCAACGCGGCGCAGTGTTTCAGCAACGCGTCCACCGGCTTGACCAAGATCTACTACGGCGGTTGGGCCAGCCCGTACACCGACAACTACGACAGCGATCCGCTCTTCACGACCAGCGTTTCGCAGGGCATGGCCGACCGGCGCGCGCCGGGGACGTCCTGGAAAGTCGGGCTGCAGTACACGTCGACCAATAAGAAGTGGGTCTTCATCGCGACCGACGCGTGGTACAACTACGGCAACGCGCTCGCGCCGGAGAACACCAATATCTGGGTGCTCGACGGCCGCTATCGCTTCAGCCACTACTCCGGCAAGGGTCCCTACCATGGCTTGTCGCTGCGCTATCGCTACATCCAACGTTCGCTGAGCAACACGTTCTGCGGCGCAGCGGGCACCACGAGCTGCGCGCCGGGCGCGCCGATCGGACAGTCTGAGTTCGGCGGTCTGCCGCTCTTCAAGTACAACCGCGCTCAGGTCGAGTACGACTTCTAGAGCCTCCTAAGCCCGAAAAGAGAGAACCGTCCAGGCCTGGCGCCGGGGCGGTTCTCCATTTGTCCATTTAATGACCAAGGTCATTAATCTGGTCAACGCGAAAGAATGACCAAAGTACATTTCTCGGACGATTAAAGAGGAGCTTCCTTCTTAATATGAGGTTTTCTGCTTGGGTCGCGCTGGGCGTTCTGGGCGTCGTCGGCGCTTCGCACGCCGGGGCGGCCGAGCCCCCCGCAACGATCCTGAACGTTTCGTACGATCCGACGCGCGAGCTCTACGACGATTACAACGCGGTGTTCGCGCGATATTGGAAGGCGAAGACCGGCCAAAGCGTGACCGTGCAGCAGAGTAACGGCGGATCCGGGAAGCAGGCTCGCGCCGTGATCGACGGCCTGCAGGCTGACGTGGTGACGCTGGCGCTGGCGTACGATGTCGACGCCATCGCGGATAAGGCGAAGCTGCTGCCGGCGAATTGGCAGGCGCGACTGCCGGACAACAGCACGCCATATACGTCGACGATCGTGTTCCTCGTGCGACAGGGCAATCCGAAGCGGATTCACGATTGGAACGATCTCGCTCGTCCGGGCGTCGGCGTAATCACGCCGAATCCGAAGACATCGGGGGGCGCCCGCTGGAATTTCTTGGCGGCCTGGGCGTACGCGCTCGCGCAGCGCGGCGCCAACGATGCTTCCGCCAAGGCATTTGTGGCGAAACTCTATCAGAACGTGCCGGTGCTCGACTCCGGCGCGCGCGGCTCGACCACGACGTTCGTCGAGCGCGGCATAGGCGACGTTCTGATCGCGTGGGAGAGCGATGCGCTGCTCGCGGTCAATAAGCTGGGTCGCGGACGGTTCGAAATCGTGCGACCGTCACTGAGCATCCTGGCCGAGCCGCCCGTCGCCGTCGTGGACGGTGTCGTAGACAAGAGAGGCACGCGGGCTATTGCCGAGGCCTACGTGCGCTATCTTTACTCGCCCGCCGGCCAAGACGTCGTCGCGCGGCACTACTTCCGGCCCCGGTTCCCCTCGGTCGCGCGCCG
This sequence comes from Vulcanimicrobiota bacterium, assembly GCA_963722595.1. GTDB lineage: Bacteria > Vulcanimicrobiota > Vulcanimicrobiia > Vulcanimicrobiales > Vulcanimicrobiaceae > Cybelea. The sequence continues at coordinate 91,778 of CAVRNN010000006.1, forward strand.
CTACGCCGCGCAGTTTCCCGCGATGCGACTCGTCACGATCGACCGGTTCGGCGGCTGGAAGCGAGCGCAGCAGACGTATTTCGCGGATGGCGGCGTCTTCGACCAGATCTATCAGCCGCATTAGCGATGTTGCGCTCGCTCATCGGCCGCCGTCAGAGCATCATTCCGGGATTCGGACTGACGCTTGGCTTTACGATACTCTACCTGTCGCTGGTCGTGCTCATTCCGCTCTCCGCGACATTTCTCGAGACGTCGAAAATCGGATGGAGCCAGTTTTGGCACGTCGTGCTGGCGCCCCGCGCTCTTGCGGCATATGGTTTGAGCTTCGGAGCAGCGCTGATCGGCGCTACGATCAACTTCGTGTTCGGCACGCTCGTCGCGTGGGTGTTGGTACGCTACACGTTTGCCTTAAAACGCATCCTCGACGCGCTCGTGGATCTGCCCTTTGCGCTTCCGACCGCCGTCGCCGGAATCGCCCTAACCACACTCTACGCGCGCAGCGGATGGTTCGGCGGCCCGCTAGCATCCGTCGGCCTACACGTCGCGTTCACGCGCCTGGGCATCGTCGTCGCCCTGACGTTCGTCGGCTTGCCGTTCGTCGTACGCACGGTGCAGCCGGTTCTCGAAGATCTCGACCGCGAGCTGGAAGAAGCCGCCGCTAGCTTGGGCGCGGGGCGGTGGCAGACGTTCGCGCGCGTCCTCTATCCGGCGATTTTCCCGGCCGCGCTCACGGGCTTCGCCCTTGCGTTCGCGCGGGGCGTCGGCGAGTACGGGTCGGTGATTTTCATTGCCGGCAACATGCCGATGCGAACGGAGATCGCGCCGCTCCTGATTGTCACCAAACTCGAGGAGTATGACTACAGCGGTGCGACGGCAATCGCGGTGGTCATGCTCGTCGTTTCGTTCGCCTTTCTCGTCGCGATCAATATGCTGCAGCGATGGAGCACGCGGCAAGAACGCGCCGAAGCCGTCGTCGCGTCACCCCTTCGTCCCGCAATGGAGTTGCGTTAATGGTCGTTACATTGCCGCGCACGCCGGCCGTCGCCGAATCGTCCGCCGTGCGCGGCTCGCTCATCGGCGCGACCATGATCTTTCTCGGCGTTTTTCTCCTCGCACCGCTCGCCGTGATCTTCAGCGTCGCACTCGGTCAGGGAATTTCCGCGTATTTCGAGAGTTTTCGCGATCCCGACAGCCTGGCGGCGATTCGGCTGACCCTTTTGGCGGCCGGGATCGCCGTCCCGGCGAACCTCGCGTTCGGCGTATGCGCCGCCTGGGCGATCGGCAAGTTCGAGTTCTTCGGCAAGACGCTTCTGATCGCGTTGATCGATCTGCCGTTCTCGGTTTCGCCCGTGGTGACGGGCCTGATCTACGTGCTGGTTTTCGGCGCGCAGGGGCTCTTGGGGCCGTGGCTGTCCGCGCACGATATCCACATCATCTTCGCCGTTCCGGGGATCGTGCTGGCGACAATCTTCGTGACCTTTCCATTCATCGCGCGCGAGCTGCTCCCGCTCATGGCCGCACAGGGCAACGACGAAGAGGAAGCCGCGCTCACGCTCGGTGCCAACGGCTGGCAGACGTTCCTGAAGGTGACGCTTCCCAACGTGAAGTGGGCGCTGCTCTACGGCGTGATCCTCTGCAACGCCCGCGCAATGGGTGAGTTCGGAGCGGTCAGCGTGGTCTCGGGACACATTCGCGGCCTCACGAACACGATGCCGCTGCAAATCGAGGTTCTCTACAACGACTATCAGTTCGTGCCGGCGTTCGCTGTCGCTTCGCTGCTGACGCTGTTGGCGCTGGCGACGCTCGTCATCAAGAGTCTCGTCGAGTGGCGAGTCGGCACGCGAGGGGTTCAGGTCGCATGAGTATTACTGTCAACAACGTCACCAAGCGGTTCGGGAATTTCACCGCTCTCGACGAGGTGACTCTCGAGATTCCGCGCGGCCGGCTCGTCGCGCTCCTCGGCCCGTCGGGTTCGGGCAAGACCACGCTGCTCCGTATCGTCGCCGGGCTGGAGATCGCGGATTCCGGCGTCGTGCGCTTCGACGGCGAGGACTTCAGCAAGCGGACTGCGCGCGAGCGCCGGATTGGCTTCGTCTTTCAGCACTATGCGCTGTTTCGCCATATGACCGTCTTCGAGAACATCGCCTTCGCGCTGCGCGTTCGGCCGCGCGGGACTCGCCCGAGCGGCCAACGTATTCGCGCGCGAGTGTCGGAACTGTTGGAGTTGATCGCTCTGCAAAACCAGGCTGGACGGTATCCGTCGCAGCTCTCGGGCGGTCAACGTCAGCGTGTTGCTCTGGCTCGTGCCTTGGCAGTGGAGCCCAGCGTGCTGCTGCTGGACGAGCCGTTCGGCGCACTCGACGCAAAGGTCCGGCTTGAGCTGCGGCGCTGGCTGCGGCAGCTCCATGACGAAGTCGGCGTCACCAGCGTCTTCGTCACGCACGACCAAGAAGAGGCGCTCGAAGTCTCTGACCAGGTTGCCGTGATGAACGGCGGAAGGATCGAGCAGGTCGGCAGTCCGGATGAAGTGTACCACCGGCCCGCGAGCTCGTTCGTCTATAATTTCCTCGGCAACGTCAACCTGTTCCACGGGCGCATCGATAACGGAACGCCATACATCAATGCGGAGGCGACGGGTCACGTCGTGTACGTCCGCCCGCACGCATTTGATGTCGCACGCCAGCCGCAGGGCGCCAACCATTTTCGCGCGACCACGAAGCACATCAACGCGGCGGGGCCGGTGGTGAAGATCGAGGCCGTAACGGAGTGGGGTGCGCCGGTGCGCGTCGAGATGGCGCCGGAGCGCTTCCGCGACCTCGCCCTCCGTAGCGGCGAAGAAGTTTTCATTACGCCTCGGGATCTCGCCGTCTTCACGTCCGGCCAGCAAGCGGTCTAGCGCGGGGGTTTCCCTTCACGCGCGTGAAATACGCGCCCGTCATGGCTTCTGCGATGCGGGCGCTGGTCAAGCCGGGCCCTGAGCCCGGCTTTCTCTTGACCGAAGTGCCCATACCGTCGATCGGACCGACCGATGTGTTGATCCGCGTCGAGAAGGCCGGGCTCTGTGGGACGGATCTGCACATCTACGACTGGGACAGCTGGGCGCAACAGCGCATCAAGCCGCCGCGCGTGGTTGGCCACGAGTTCATGGGAACGGTAGCGGCAGTTGGCGACGCCGTGCGCTCGGTTCGCGTCGGCGAGCGCGTCTCGGCGGAAGGCCACATCGTGGATCTGACGTGTCTGCTCTGTCGAACGGGACAGGCCCATATCTGCGAGCGGGTCGAGATCATAGGCGTCGACCGCGACGGCGCGTTCGCCGAGTATGTCGCGATCCCGGAGTATAACGTCTGGCGGCTCGATCCCGCGATTCCCGACGTCTGCGCTGCGATCTTCGATCCGCTCGGAAACGCCGTGCACACCGTGATGGCCGCCGGCGTCAGCGTCAAGAGCGTGGCAATTACCGGCGTGGGCTCTATCGGTCTCATGGCGGTCGCGGTGGCGCGCGCGGCGGGCGCCACGACGATCTTCGCGATCGACCGCAATCCCGCCAAGCTGGAGCTCGCGCAAAAGCTCGGCGCGGACGCGACCTTCTTGGCGGCGCAGCCCGGCCTCGTCGACGAGATTCGCGATCGAACGCGCGGCGATGGCGTCGACGTATTGCTCGAGATGTCCGGAAGCGGCGCCGCGATCGATCAGGGGTTGCAGCTGCTGCGCAACGGCGGGACCGCTGCGCTGCTCGGCATTCCGTCGGGCAACGTGAGCCTTGACCTCGCCCAGCGAGTCATCTTCAAGGGCATCACCGTGCTCGGAATCAACGGGCGGCGCATGTTTGAGACGTGGTATCAGACGGAGGCTCTGGTCAAGAGCGGGCGCGTCAACCCGGGCGCGATCATCACCCACGTGTTACCGTACGATCAGTTTGCGCATGCGTTCGACCTGACGAACAAGGGCGAGGCGGCGAAGATCGTTCTCGATTTCAAAGGAGATGTTGCAAAATCATGAATCAGGCGTTCGAAGCCAAGCTGCGAGACGACCTCGATGCGCTCAAGAAGGCGGGAACGTACAAGCGTCTGCGCCACCTGACGACCCCGATGGGGCCCGAGGTGCACATGGAGGAGGCCGGCGACGTCATCGTGCTCTCGAGCAACAACTATCTCGGGCTCGCCGACCGGCCGGAGGTCGTCGACGCCGGGAAGCGCGGCCTCGATCGATACGGCGCGGGCACGGCGTCCGTGCGCTTCATCTGCGGCACGTTCGACGTGCATCGCGCGCTCGAGGATCGCATCGCCGACTTCCTGGGACTCGACGCCGCGCTCACCTACGTCTCGTGCTGGAACGCCAATACGGGCCTGTTCCCGACGATTTGCGACGAAGGCTCGGCGATCGTGTCCGACGAGCTCAATCACGCCTCGATCATCGATGGAGTGCGGCTCGCCTCGAAGGCGGGCCGCGAGCGGTTCAAACACGGCGACATGCACGCACTGGAGGAGAAGCTCAAGAGCGTGCAGGGCTGTTTCCCGATCGTCATCGTTACCGACGGCGTCTTCTCGATGGAGGGCGACCTCGCCAAACTGCCCGAGATCGCCGCCCTTGCCAAGCGGTACGGCGCGATCAGCGTCGTGGACGACTCGCACGGCACCGGCGTCATGGGCGAGACCGGCCGCGGCACCGTCGAACACTATGGCCTGACCGGAGAGATCGACGTCATCACGGGCACGCTCGGAAAGGCGCTGGGAGGCGCGGCGGGCGGCTTCGTCGCGGGCAGCGCGGCGCTAATCGACACGCTGATCCAGCGCTCCCGTCCCCAGCTGTTCTCGAACGCGCTCCCCGCGACGGTGGCCTGCAGCTCCTTGGCCGCGATCGACTATCTGGATTCCCACCCGGAACTCGTCTGCAGCCTGCGCGAGAAGACGCGCTACTTCCGCGACGGACTCAAGCGCATTGGATACAATCCCTTGGAAAGCGAGAGCGCGATCGTGCCGATCATCGTGGGCGAGACGGCCTTCGCGATCGCGATCAGCGACAAGCTGCTGAAGTCGGGCGTGTTCGTCACGGGCTTCGGCTATCCGGTCGTGCCGGAGGGCACCGCGCGGGTCCGCGTGCAGATCAGCGCCGCGCTGACGCAGGATGAGATGGATCGAGCGCTGCGCGCGTTCGAAAGCGTCGGCAAAGAAACCGCGCTGCTTAAAGGCTAGCGCTTCAGGGCAAGTCTTTGCGCATGCCGGTATCGTTTGGTAGTCTGCACTTCCGTCGCATTGGGATTCCGCTCAAGCCCGATCCCGACGAGAGGCCGTCCGAGTGCCTAGGCATTCTCAATCCGGCCTGCGCTCGGCTGCGGGACGGCACGCTTCAGCTCTATCCGCGCATGGTTGCCCCCGGTAACGTCTCGCGCATCGGCTCCTATCGCGCGCGCGAACGCAGCGATGGCCTGTTGGATGTCGAGTTCCTCGGCTATGCGCTAGAGCCCCAGGCGCCGTACGAACTCCGGGACGCGCCGGGCGGCTACGGCTGTGAAGACCCGCGCGTGACCTTCGTCGAGCCCCTCGACCGGTACGTGATGGCGTATGTCGCCTATGGCCCGCGCGGTCCCGAGGTCGCGGCTGCCGTCTCAGAGGACGGATTGATGTGGGAGCGGCTTGGTCTGATGCAGTTCCAGGACAGCAGCGAGCAGCTGGCCGACAAGGACGCGGCGTTCTTTCCCGGGCCGGTGAGCTCACCGAGCGGCGTCGAATCGCTGGCGTTCTATCATCGTCCCACGCTGCAGCTGTTCGACAAGAGCGGCAAGGACGCGCTCGCGATGATCGAATCCCTGCCGCCAAGCGAACGCGAAGGCATCGCGATCGGTTACATTCCTCTGGAGGCCGTCCGCTCGGATTTGCGTGCGCTGTGCACCGTGACGCAGACGCACCGCCTTACGATGCCTCCCGCGAACTGGGGCCGCGTCAAGGTCGGCGCCGGTACGCCGCCGGTGCGCGTCGCCGAGGGCTGGCTCTCCGTCATACACGGCGTCGACGAGCTCGCGCATCCGCACGGATCGGAGCTGTTGCGATACTGCGCCGGAGTGGTGGTTCACGATGCCCGGCACTTGGACCAGATCGTCTTCCGATCGCCCGATCCGCTCTTCGTTCCCGAGCGAGCCGGGGAGCTGCACGGGACGGTCGGTCACGTTGTGTTTCCGACCGGCATCGATCGTCGCGGCGAGCGCGAGTTCGACATCTACTACGGAATGGCCGATTACGAGATCGGTCGGGGCAGACTGACGATCTCGGACTAACTCCAAACCGGATCCAGCCGGGCGGCATATATGTTGCGTTGCTGACAGCTCCCGCTGCGGCCGCCCCGGCCGGTCCCGCCGTTCGCGTCAACGATGACGCCTATATCCCCAAGACGCTGACGATCGTGGCGGGGCAGACCGTGACGTTCGTCAACGGCGACGACGACGCGCACACGGTCACCGCGGTCGACGGCAGCTTCGATTCGAAAGGCCTCGACACCGGAGCCGTGTGGCGCCACGCCTTTACGAAGCCCGGAGTCTACGCGTACTTCTGTGGCTGCATCCCTTCGTGAAGGGCACGATCGTCGCGAAGGGGGTGGGCTCGTGAGGCGCGCCTCCATCCTCGAGCACGTCGCATGGACGGGCGCCGGCATCGCGTATGCGCTTCGCCCCGGCGGGCTGCTGACGGGACGCGCCGTGGCCGCGGGGGCCGATGATGCGTTCGAGTTCGTGCAGATCAGCGACAGCCACATCGGCTTTCATCAACCCGCCAATCCCGACGTGTCGGGAACTCTAAAGATGGCAGTGGACGCGATCAACGCGATGCGGTAACAACCGGCGTTCGTCGTCCAACCGGCGACATCACCCATCTCTCGACGCCGCAGCAGTTTGACGATGCGCGCGCGATTCTCTCGAAGCTGAGGGCGCCGCTGGTCGCGCTGCCGGGCGAGCACGACGTCGTGGGCAACGACTTCAACGCGTATCTCACCAACTTCAAGATCCCGCACTCGACTGCCGGAGGATGGGCCTCGTGGGACGCTCACGGGATGGAAGAAGACCCGAGTCACGGGATCGCATCGGTACGAAGTCTACGGTCTGCGCAGCGGCCGAACCGCCGATCTCGGAACGACGCAACCGCAAGGCCAGACTAGTGGACTATTTACGCGCATCGCTGCACCGTTTGACAGGGTCGAGCTCCGTGAACGCGGCTCGACAATCGAAACCGCGGCGATCCGCTAGCCTTTCCGGCGCTTGTCGAACTGCGAGAAGAAAAGGCCCAACAAAGCGTCGTTTGTTGGACCCGGACTTGGTTGCGGGGGGTGGATTTGAACCACCGTCCTTCGGGTTATGAGCCCGACGAGCTACCGGACTGCTCCACCCCGCGATAGGAACGACTAGTTTACGACGGCTTGGGTTGCGCCCCTGCCACGCTCGGCTCGGCGCGGTGCTTCGCTCCCGGGCGCCGAAGGCAGCCCGGATGAGCTCTGGAACGCTCGCCGAGCGCATTCCGAAGATTCACCTCCACTGCCATCTAGAAGGCTGCTTGCGCGCGCCCACGTTCCTCGAATTGGCGGCGCAGCGCGGCGTGCCGCTGCGATATAAGCGTGCTGGCGACGTCAGCCTTCGACCGGCTCAGGATGAAAACGTCTACGCGTTTGCCGATTTCGACGAGTTTTTGTTGCTCTTTGCCGCGGTGAGCCGAGCGTTGCGCGATCCCGAGGATTATGCGCGATTGGCGCGGGAGTTCGTCGAGGACGCGCTCTCGCAGAACGTAATCTACGGCGAGCTCTTCGTCTCACCCTCGGTCTGGACGTTCTTCAACCCGGCGCTCGACGTCCGCGCCACGCTGGAGGCGATCGTAACGGAGCTCCGAGCGGCGCGGCCCCGCGCGACATTCATGCTGCTGGCGGATCTCACGCGCAACTTCGGCGCGGAGAGCGCACTGGCGACGGCACGCACGATGGCGTGCATGGCCGATCTGGACGTGATCGGAGTCGCACTCGGCGGCGACGAGATGCGCTTTCAGGCGAAACTCTTCGCCGATGCCTTCGCCTACGCGCGCGCGGTGGGGCTGCGCTGCGTGGCGCACGCGGGCGAGGCGGACGGTCCGGCGAGCGTGCGCGACGCCGTGCAGCTGCTGCGCGTCGAGCGCATCGGCCACGGAATTCGCGCGCTCGAGGATCCCGCGACGGTCGAACTCCTGGCGACCAGACGCGTCGCCGTCGAGATATGCCCCACCTCGAATCGCCTAACCGGCGCGGAGCTCGCCGGCCACCCGCATCCCTACGTCGAGTTCGACAAGCTCGGCTGCGTCGTCACGATCGATGCTGACGACCCCGCGATTTTTCGGACCACGCTGCAACGCGAATACGCGATTGTCGAGGGAGTTGCCGGGGCGCCGGCTCTGGAACGCTACGTTCGCAACGCAATCGCCGCCAGCTTCGCGGACGCGTCCCGCAAGCTGGCGATGGAGACGCAGCTGGCGGCGGCTCTTGCGGAACTCCCCGCGCGGTCGCGAAGTTAAAGCGAGAGATGCCCGGTCGCTCGCATTCGCACTTCGCCGAGTCCTTCGAGATGTATATGAAGGCGATCTACCGTCTCGAGCGCGAGGGTCCCGGCGTCACGACCTCCGCGCTGGCCACCGAGCTTGGCGTCGCGCCGGCGTCGGTGTCCGGCATGTTGAAGAAGCTCGTCAACGAGGGTTACGTCGAGCACGAGGTCCGCGGAGACATCCGGTTGACCCGGAAGGGGCTCGAGGTCGCCGTCGGCGTCGTGCGGCGCAACCGTCTGGCGGAGCGGCTGCTCACAGATGTCTTGGGGATGCCGTGGGACGAGGTGTACGCCGAGGCCTGTATCCTCGAGCATGCGATCACCGATCGCGTCGAAGAGCGCCTCGTCGCCGCACTCGGCGATCCGCAGACCTGCCCGCACGGTCATCCGATCCCGCCCAAGGATCTGACGGAACCCGTCCGCGCGGGAATCCCGCTCGCGCAGGTAGAGCCGGGCAGACGGGTGACGGTCTCCGGCGTCACCGAGCAGATGCCTGAGATGTTGCGTTACCTGGGCCAGGTGGGATTGCGCCCGGGCGCGCGCCTCGAAGTCGTCGAGAAGGCGCCGCTCGGAGGTCCCGTCACGATCGAAGTGGACGGCGAACGCCACGCTATCTCGCTCGAGCTCGCGCGCACGGTCATGATCGCGTGATCACTCGATTTTTGATCGTCTGCAACGTCATCGGATACGTTTGGGAAATTTCGGTCGGCGGACCGGGCATGATCTCAGGCTTCGGAAACGGCAATGGAATCCAGCGGGTGCTGTACGAGGGCGCCTTGATTCCCGCCTTCGTTCTGCAAGACGGGCAGTGGTGGCGAATCTTCACCGGGGCCTTCCTGCACGGCGGCCTGATTCACATCGGCGTCAACATGATGTCGCTCTATTTTCTCGGGCGCTTCATCGAGTTCGCGCTGGGATCGTGGCGTATGCTCGTCGTGTACATGGTGTCGTTGATCGCATCGGGCCTCGGCGTCGTCTTCTTCAGCGCCCCCGACGTTCCGACGGTCGGCGCGAGCGGCGCCATCTTCGGTCTCTTCGGCGCGCTCTTCGCGATCGGGTTCAAGCTCGGAAAGCCCGGAATGGACCTGGTGCGCGCTAATATCGGCATCCTGGTCCTCAACTTGATCATCACGTTTACCGTGCCGGCAATCTCGTGGCAGGCGCATGTCGCCGGGCTGCTAGCCGGCTTTGTACTCACGTACGCGATCTATTTCCCGCCGCGACGCGTGGCGCCGGTCGTCGTGGATGCGAACACGGGGCGCGAGCTGGATTCCGAATACGAATCACCCGGCGACCCGCACCGTCCGATGCCGTGACCGAGACGCTCGAATACGTCTTCGGGGCAGACGGCCCGTTCGCGAGAACGCTCTCGGGCTACGAGCCGCGTCCGGGGCAGCTACAGATGGCACAGCTGGTCGAGCGCGGCATCCTCGAGGGGATGCACACGATCGTCGAGGCCGGTACCGGGGTCGGAAAATCGCTCGCGTATCTCGTGCCCGCGATTCGCAGCGGCAAGAAGGTCGTGCTCTCGACCGGCACGATCGCCCTGCAGGAACAGCTCGTGCACAAGGACATTCCGCTCGTCGAGGCCGCGCTCGGCACGCCCGTTCGAGTCACGCTGCTCAAAGGGCGAAGTCACTATCTGTGTCGCCAGAAACTCGAGTTGATGCGGTCGGACCGCTTGATCGCGCCGTCGCGGACGATGCAGCGGATGTGGGAGTGGGGAGCCCGCACGGAGAGCGGCGATCGCGCCGAGCTGCGCTTCCAACCGCCCGCGCACGAGTGGGAGCAGCTCGATGCCGACGCGGACGAGTGCGTGGGAGAGTTCTGCAAACACTTTCGCGATTGTTTTTTCTTTACCAAGCGCGACGAGGCGAAGTACGCCGACCTCGTCGTCGTCAACCACGCGCTCTTCTTTTTAGATCTAACGAGCGGCGGCGGCCTGTTGCCCCCATACGACGTCGCCGTGCTCGACGAGGCCCACCAGTGCGAGCGCTGGGCGACCGATGCCCTCACCGCCGTGCTCTCGGCGGCGACCGTAGGTCGGATGATGCGCAAGCTTCACCGGTTCTACGACTTGCCTTCATCCTTCGATTCGGACTTTGATGCGGGAGTACGTGGGCTCACGTCGGCGTTGGCGCACGTTGCCGGAGACCGCTATCCCATCGAGGCGAACGACGCCGCATGGCCGGCGCTGGAGTCGTTGCGCACGACGCTCTATCGGTTGGAGAATTGGCTCTACGCCAACTGGCACGACGCGTTGAAACGCCGCGTTGAGAACGATGCAGAGGGGGAGCGGCGGCGCGACTTGGCGCTGCGCGCCGTGCTCGCGCACGAGGCGGTGATCGACCGCGTCGAGGCGGGAACGCCGGAGACGATCGCGTGGGTTGAGCGCACCGACGCCGAGGGTGGTTACTGCGTGAAGTGCGCCCCGCACGAAGTTGCGGACTTCTTGCGCACGTCGCTCTTCGCTCGCACGCACAGCGTTGTGCTCACCAGCGCGACGCTCTCGACCGACGAGTCGTTCGGCTTCGCGCGTCGGACGCTCGGCATCGACGCCGCGCAGGAGTTGATCGCGCCGTCGCCGTTCGATTATGCGAGCCAGGCGCGGCTCTTCATCGCGCCGATGGAGGTCAACCCGAAGTCGTCGGAGTTTGCCCGGCGCGCGGCCCCGCTGGTGGAGGAGTGCCTCGACCGCAGCGGCGGCCGCGCCTTCGTACTGTTTACGTCGCACGCGCGGCTGCGCGAGGTGTATGCGCTCGTTCGGGAGCGGCTGGCCTATCCGGTGCGGCAGCAGGGCGAGCTGCCCCGGCTGTATCTGCTCGAATGGTTCCGTCAGACGCCGGGCGCCGTGCTGTTCGCAACCGCGACGTTCTGGGAGGGCATCGACGTCGTCGGCGACGCGCTCTCGTGCGTCATCATCGATCGCCTACCGTTTCCGCCCCCGAGCGATCCGCTCGTGATGGCGCGCGTGCGCGCACTCGAGGCGCGTGGCCTCGACGGCTTCGAGCACTACATGATCCCCGCGGCGACCGTGCGCCTCAAACAGGGCTTCGGGCGGCTCATTCGCAGCCGCAGCGATCGCGGCTTCGTCGCGCTGTTGGATGGCCGCGCGGCGTCGACGCGCTACGGCGCGACGATCCTCGCGACGCTGCCCCCCGCCACGCGCATCGAGCATCTGGACGACCTGGACCCGTTTTTCGGTCGTTAGTCTTCCTGGCGAACCTCGGTCTTCGCGCGCTCTTGCAGCTCCTTGACGATCGAGGAGTCGGCGAGCGTCGTCGTGTCGCCGAGCGTGCGTCCCTCCGCGATGTCGCGCAGCAAACGGCGCATGATCTTGCCGCTGCGCGTCTTGGGCAGCTCCTGCGTGAACGTGATGTATTTCGGGCGCGTGAACTTGCCCAGGCGCGCCGCGACGTGGTCGCGCAACTCGTCGGCGAGCTCGGGCGAGTCCGTCAGGTCTCCTTTGAGCGACACGAACGCGTAGATCGTCTGCCCGGTCACGTCGTCGAGCTTGCCGCATACTGCGGCCTCCGCGACGGAGGGATGATCGACCAGGGCGCTCTCGACCTCCGTGGTCGAGATGCGGTGACCGCTCACGTTCATCACGTCGTCGATGCGCCCCATGAACCAGTAGTTGCCGGATGCGTCGCGGCGCGCGCCGTCGCCCGCGAAGTAGACGTGCGGAAACTTCGACCAATACGTCTTCACGTAGCGCTGGTCGTCGCCCCAGATGCCGCGCAGCATGCCCGGCCAGGGCCGCGTGAGCACGACGTATCCGCCCCCGCCTGGGGGCACCGGCTCGCCCTCATCGTTGACGATGTCCGCGGCGATCCCAGGGAGAGGCCGCGTCGCGCTGCCCGGAAGCAGCGTCGTGGCCCCGGGTAGCGGCGAGATCATGATTCCGCCGGTCTCCGTCTGCCACCACGTGTCGACGACGGGAACGCGATTACCGCCGATCCATTCGCGATACCACATCCACGCCTCGGGGTTGATCGGCTCGCCGACGGTTCCCAATAATCGCAGCGACGAGAGATCGTGACGCGTGGGATATTCTGTTCCCCACTTCATGAACGTGCGAATCGCGGTCGGCGCGGTGTAGAGGACCGTCACACCGTAGCGCTCGACGATCTCCCAAAACCGATCCTTGTCGGGAAAATCCGGCGTGCCCTCATACAGCACGCTCGTCCCGCCGTTAGCGAGCGGTCCGTAGACGATGTAGGAATGCCCCGTGACCCACCCGATGTCGGCGGTGCACCAATAGACATCGCGTTCTTCTTTCAGATCAAAGACGAGCTTCTGGGTCATCATGACGTGCGTGAGATATCCGGCCGACGTATGTTTGATTCCCTTGGGCTTCGCCGTCGTTCCACTGGTATAGAGCAAAAAGAGCAGATCTTCGGCGTTCATGGCGGCAGGCTCACACTCCGCGGACTGGCCGGACACGACCTCGCTCCACCAATGGTCGCGTCGCTCGTGCATGAAGACGTCGTCGCCGACGCGACGCGCGACGATGCAGTGTTTGATCGATGGCGTTCTCTCCATCGCGACGTCGCAGTTGCGCTTCAGCGGCACCTTACCGCCTCGGCGCCAGCCGTAGTCTGCCGTGATTAGCGCGACGCACTGCGCGTCGTTGACGCGGTCTACGATGGACTCCGGCGAGAAGCCGCCGAAAATCACGGAGTGGGCGGCGCCGATTCGCGCGCAGGCGAGCATCGCCACGGGTAGCTCCGGGATCATTGGCATGTAGATCGCGACCCGATCGCCTTTGCTAATGCCGAGAGCACGCAGTCCGTTCGCGAATTTGTTTACGTCGTCGAGCAGCTGGCCGTAGGTGATCGTACGCCGATCGCCCGGCTCGCCTTCGTAGTAATAGGCGATCTTCTCGCCGCGACCCGCGGCGACGTGACGATCCAAGCAGTTGACAGATACGTTGAGCTCGCCATCGCCGAACCAGCGCGCGAAGGGCTCGTTCCATTCCAGCGTTGTTGTAAACGGCTTGACCCACTCCAGACGGCGCGCCCACGACGCCCAGAAGGCCTCAGGATCGCGCTCGGCCTCGGCATAGATTTCCGGGACCGCGTTTGCCTGGGCGGCAAACTCGGGGGGCGGCGGGAAGCGTCGGCTCTCTTCGAAGAGCGCTTCGATTGCGGGCGTGCTCATTCGGCCGAGTTACCTAGGCCGCGCAGTCAAGCCTGCCGAAGCTTTGCGACGACTGAAAAGATGTTAGCCGCACTGCTTCTTGCTGCGTCGACCGCGCCTGCAACCGGACTTGCAACCATCCGCTACGACGCGCCACCGCCGAACTTTGCGATACCCGGCGCGCACGGCACGAAATACCTCTCCGACCTTCGCGGCAAGGTCGTCGTCATCGATTTTTGGGCTACGTGGTGCCACGTCTGCACTGAGGAGCTCGACGACTTCGTGCGCGCGCAGCAAACATTCGGCGACCGCCTCGCGGTCGTGACCGTTTCCGAGGAGCTGCCAAACGTTGCCGCCGACTATCTGCGCGCGCGCAGCTTGACGCTCCCGATAGTCGAGGACACGACCGGCGCAATTTCGCGCCTGTACTCGGTCTCGAAGTGGCCGATTACACTGGTCCTCGACCCCGCCGGCGACGTCAGCTACGTCTCGGTCGGGGGACTCAGCTGGACGGAGCTGGCGGATGCAATCGAGCGAGCGCAGGCTCCCGCCGCGGCTAGCACTCCCGAGGCGGGAGTGCTACAGTAGGGCGGTGATAGATAGCACCGGACTAGGTAAGCGTCGGGCCTACATCCTCGCGACCGTCGTCTACGAATACATCGCCACGGCGGAGCCGGTCGGCTCCCATTCGCTCACTCAAAAGTACAACCTCGGGGTGAGCTCGGCGACCGTGCGTAATGAGATGGCCGAACTCGAGGCCGGCGGTTACCTCGTGCAGCCCCACACCTCGGCCGGCCGGATTCCGTCCGACGCGGGCTATCGCACTTACGTCGACCAGCTCATGCAGCCTGAGGACCTGACGGAGACCGAGCGTCGGCGCATTCACGACGAGCTCTGTGACGCGACCCGCGAGCTGGACGAGATCATCGACAGCACGACGCGGCTCCTCGGACGACTCTCGAACAACCTCGCCTTCGTGACGATGCCGCAGCAGGAAGTGCAGAGGTTCAAGCACGTCCAGCTGATTTGGCTCTCTCCGCACACCGGCGTCGCCATCGTCGTGACGTCGCTCGGCGTCACCGCCCAGAGCCTGTTTGAGTTGGGCGCGGAGGTGCAGCCCGACGACCTCACGCGCTTTTCCAACGCGCTGAACGCGCGCCTCGCGAACCATCCCCTGCGCGACGTCACTGAGGGAGAGATCGCTCACGCCGCGCGCGAGGCCGGCGTCTCCGACGACCTGCGCGGCGCCATCGTCGCGGCCTGCGTTACGGCGCGCTCGAACGAGCAGCCGACCATCGCGGCCGCCGGCGCGCAGAACCTCCTGGACCAGCCCGAGTTTCAGGACCTCCGCAAGCTCCGTTCGATCTTGCGCATCGTCGAGGAGCAGAAGACGCTCTACCAGATCGTCGCCGATGCAATGAACTCCGATGCGGCGAGCGTCAAGATCGGCCACGAACTTGGAAGCGAAGAGCTGTCTGACCTGTCCGTCGTGACCGTGCCGTATCGGTTCGGCGCGCACGCGCTCGGCATGTTGTCGATCCTGGGGCCGCGGCGGATGCCGTACGGGCGTCTTCTCGCGCTCGCCACCGGCACCGCGGAAAGCTTGAGCCAACGGCTCTCGGACGTCGAACACTTACCAGAGACCTAGCGTGCCCACCAAGGATTATTACGAGATCCTCGGCGTCGGGACCGACGCATCGGGGGACGAGATCAAGCGAGCTTATCGCAAGCTGGCGCGCGAGCACCATCCCGACGTCGCGCACGACAAGTCGGTCGCCGAGCATCGGTTCAAGGAGATCAACGAGGCGTACGAGGTCCTGTCCGATCCGAACAAACGCGCGCAGTACGACCGCTTTGGCGTCGTCGGCAACGGCGCGACCGGTCCGGGCGGCTTCGGGTTCGGAGCGGGTTCCTTCGGCGACATCTTCGACATGTTCTTCGGCAACATGCGCGGCGCCGCGCCGCGCCGAGCGGGACCGGAGCGCGGCTCCGACCTCCGCTACGACGTCGAGATATCGCTCGAGGACGCATTTATCGGGACGAGTCGAGAGATCGCCTTCGATCGACTCGCGGCATGCGACGCCTGCAACGGCAGCGGTGCGCGGCCCGGAACCGTTGTCGTGGCGTGCGAACGCTGTGGCGGAAGCGGGATGGCCCAGACCGTTCGCCACACGCCCCTGGGGCAGATCGTAACGCAATCGGCGTGCGCGCGCTGCGCCGGTGAGGGACATGTGGTCCCGCACCCTTGCGAGGCCTGCGCGGGCCGCGGTCGGCGTGAGACGCCGACGCGCCTCACGGTGAAGGTTCCGGCCGGGGTCGACGACGGATCGCGCATTCGCATCGCGGGCAACGGCGAGGCAGGGAGCCGCGGTGGACCGCCCGGCGACCTGTTCGTTTACCTGCGCATCGCGCCGCATCCGCTCTTCACGCGCGACGGACGCGACACGTTCGTGGACGTTCCCGTGAGCTTTCCGCAAGCGGCGCTCGGCGCCACAATCGCGGTGCCATCGCTTGGCGGCGACGTCGAGGTTTCGCTCGCGCCGGGCACGCAGCCGCAAACGAGGCTGCGGTTGCGCGGCTACGGCATGCCGAGCGTCCGCGGCTCGCAGCGCGGCGATCATCACGTGACGATTCACGTCGCGGTTCCCACGAAGCTCAACAAGCGCCAGCGCGATATTCTCGAAGAGTACGCGCGCGCGGGTGGCGATGCCGTCGAAGAGCGCACGTTCTTCGAGCGCGTGAAGGACGCGTTCCGTCCCGAATAGTGACCGCGGCCCGCCGATTCTTCGTCGAAGGTCGCAGCGAGATTGGCGGGAGCGTCGAGATCGCGGGAGGCGACGCGCACAAGATCGCGCACGTGTTACGGTTGCGCGCGGGGGACCGAATCGAAGTCATCGACTCCGCGGCCGCGGCGTTCGCCGCCGCGATCGAGGACGTCGGCCCTACGGTGCGCGCGACGCTCCTGGAGCGCGTCGTCGAGCATTCGAACCGTCCTGCGCTCGAAATCGACGTTGCACAGGCGGTCCCGAAGGGGCGGCGCATGGACTTCGTGATCGAGAAGTGCACGGAGCTGGGCGCCGCGGCTTTTCTTCCCTTCTATTCGGAACGCAGCGTCGGCCGCAACGTCGGTGTGGAAAAGCTTTCGCGTTGGCAGCGGCTGGCGCGTACGGCCGCGCAACAGAGCGGACGCCTCGACGTTCCACGGATCGCTGTGCCGGTCGAGTTCAACGCGCTTGCGCAACGATTCGACGAATACGCTACGGTGATCTTCGCTTGGGAGATGGCGCAGACCGAGCCGTTGCGCGATCGGCTGCCGTCGGTGCTGCCGGACGCGGGGCGCGTCCTCGTCGTCGTCGGCCCCGAGGGCGGCTTCACGCATGCCGAAGCGGAACTCGCCGAGCGCCGCGGCGCGATGTTGGTCTGCCTCGGTGCGCGCATACTGCGCACGGATACGGCGGCGATCGTTCTGTTGGCGGTGATCGGCGCCTTCACGTCGTAGAAGCAGCGATTCGGCATGCTCTTACCCTTTTCGATCGTCATCCCCACCTACAATGAAGCTTCCGGTATCGGCAAGCTCCTGCGCGCATTGCGCGCGACGTTCGAAGCGAACGATCTGGACGGCGAGATCATCGTCGTCGATGATAATTCGCCGGACGGCACCGGGGAAGTGGTCGAGCGGCTTTCGAGCCAAATGCCCGTGCGCTGCCTGCACCGCAGCGGCAAGCTCGGCCTCTCCAGCGCGGTCATCGAAGGCTGGAAGGTGGCGCGGCCGGAGTCATTGGCGCTCGGTGCGATGGACGCCGACTTCAGCCACGACATCAACGCACTGCCGAAGATGGTAGAGGCGTTGGAATCGGGCAAGTATGGCCTTGCGGTTGGGAGCCGTTATGTTCCCGGCGGTGGGATCGCGAATTGGCCAAAGCGACGCATCGTCACGTCGCTCGTTGCGTGCTGGCTCGCGCGTCCGCTGACGCGCGTGAAGGACGTGACGAGTGGGTACTTCCTCGTCCGACGCGATGCGATCGAAGGCGTCGCGCTAGATCCGATTGGGTTCAAGATAGGCCTCGAGGTAATTGCCAAGGCGAAGTACGGCAAAGCGATCGAGGTGCCGTATGTCTTTACCGATCGCGTTGCGGGCGAATCGAAACTCAACCAGCGTGAGGTATTCAATTACTTGAGGCAGTTGGGACGCCTGTATGCGGCGTGGCTGCTGCCCGCAGCCAAGGAGCGCAAGGCCTGATGCGCGAGTGGCGCCGTGCGATCGGCGGATCCTCGGAGGGGCGGCGCGAGAGGGAGGAGCAGCGCGGCGACGCGGCCCTTTGGAGCAAGTGCCCCAGATGCGGCGACGTGCTCTACCGCCGCGACCTGGCCGCCAATCTCGACGTCTGCACGCGCTGCGGCCATCACTTTCGCATGAGCGCCAAGGACCGGATCGACTCGATAGCGGACGGCGAATTCGCGGAGATCGGACAGGACGTCGTGTCGAATGATCCGCTCGGATGGTCGGACCGTAAGACGTATCCCGCGAAACTCAGCGCGGATCGCGAGCGCAGCGGTCTCTCCGAATCCGTCGTCTGCGGCTTTGCGACGATCGGCGGGCATCCGGTCGCACTCGGCGTCATGGACTTTCACTTTCGCGGCGGCACGATGGGTCGCGTGGCCGGCGAACGCATCACGCTCCTACTCGAAGAAGCGGAGCGAAGAAAGCTGCCGTGCATCATCTTCGCGGCCTCCGGCGGAGCCCGCATGGAAGAGGGGATGGTGGCGCTGATGCAGTTGGCAAAAACAACGGCCGCCGTAGCGCGCTTCATGGAGGCCGGCAATTTCTTCGTGACGGTGCTCACCGACCCGACGACCGGCGGCGTGTCGGCATCATTCGCCTTCCAGGCGGACGTCATCATCGCCGAACCGAAGGCGATGATCGGCTTCGCGGGGCGGCGCGTCATCGAGCAGACGATTCGTCAGCGGCTACCGGACCAGTTTCAAACGGCCGAGTTTCTGCTCGAGAAGGGCGCGATCGACATGGTCGTCGATCGGCAGAATCTCAAAGAGGCGTTGGTGCGCCTCCTCGAATATGCCAAGGCCCCATGAGCAACAACGTCATCGTCGAACGCGAAAAAGGAATGGCCGAGCTGGAGCGGCGGATCGCGGAGCTGCGCGCCGCATCGGCAGCGCAGCCGCTGGACATGTCGACCGAGGTCGCTGCGCTCGAACAGAAGTATCGCGAGATCCTCCAAGAGCTCTTCGGGACGCTCTCGCCCTGGGAAAAGGTGCACATGGCGCGCCACCCGGCGCGCCCCACGTCGCTGGACTACATCTCTCGTTTCGATCGCTTCGACGAGCTGCACGGCGACCGGCATTATCGTGACGATCCCTCGATTGTGGGCGGATTCGCGATGCTTCACGCGCGTCCGGTCGTCGTGATCGGGCAGCAGCGCGGCCGCGATACCAAGGAGAATTTGCGCCGCAACTTCGGGATGCCGGCGCCGGAAGGTTATCGCAAGGCGAGCCGATTGGCCCGGCTCGGAGCGCGGCTCGGACTGCCGATCGTCACATTCGTTGACACGAAGGGCGCCGATCCTGGCATCAGCTCGGAGGAACACGCGCAATCGGAGGCGATCGCAACGTGCTTGCAAGTCTTCTCGACGGCGCGGGTGCCTATCGTGGCGACGATCGTCGGCGAGGGAGGTTCCGGCGGGGCGCTCGCGCTCGCCATCGCCGATCACGTGATGATGCTGGAGCACAGCACCTATTCCGTGGCGTCGCCCGAAGGCTGCGCAGCCATCCTCTGGTCGGACGCGGGGAAGGCGGAAGAAGCCGCGGCGCGGTTGAAGTTGACGGCAGATGATTTGCGCCGTTTCGGCATCGTGGACGAGATCGTGGCTGAGCCGCTGGGCGGAGCCCACCGGAATGCCGCCGACGTCGTGACGCGTACGCTCCAAACCGTCGATGCGGCGGTGGCGCGTTTGACCGCGCTTCCGGTGGAAAGACTGTTGGAGGAGCGATATCGAAAGTACCGGCTGTTGGGAGAATGGCAGGCCGAAAGTCTAAAGCCGATAGGAAAGCCGCACTGAGGTTGCGCGTGCGGCCCCATCTTCGTTTCGCGGGTCGAATCGCGGCCGTCGGGATCGCCCTCCTCTTCGTTGGACTGATCGCCGTTCAGTTCGCTCGGGCCATCGGCGAGAACGTGGCTGCCGTGCACCGGCTCTCTTCGATCCGAGCCGACATCGCGGCGCTGCAAAAGCAGCGCGACGAGCAACAGCGCGAACTGCGCCGGCTCCGCGATCCCCAGGGTGCGATACCCGAAATCCACGATCGCTTGCGTCTCGTGCGCCCGAACGAGGCCCTGATTTTCGTGTCGCCGCAACCGGCCGCGACGCCCTCGACTCCGTGAGCGATACGCTCGGCGGAACCGTCATCAACCTCAACGCCTACGGCGCGACGGTGCGGCTCGACGACGGGGACCTGGCAACCGCCAGCGCGACGGACGTCGAAACGCATCGCGACCAATATCAGCGCTCCCTCGCGCGGCGCAAGCGCCTGGCGTTCGAGGTACGGCGCGAAGGACGGCGCTGCGCGGTCTCGCTCGCTCCCCAGATCCAAGACGACGAGTTCGAGGAGCAGATCGCCGCGTATCTCAAGAGCACCGCGGAGTGGGAGCCTTCCGCGGGACCGCCGATGGCCGAGCGACACTTTTTGCGCAAGAAGCGCCGGGCGGCGCTGTTCGAAGCGAAGCATAACGAGGGGGCGCTCTGAGCAAGCGATACGCGATCGTGTCGATCGGCACCAACTCCACACGCGCGCTCTTGGCGGACGTCGAACGCGAAACGCCCCGCGTCGAGCTCGCGCGCTCCATCGGCACTCGCATCGGTGAAGGGCTCGGAGAACGGGGGCGGCTCGGCGACGAGCCGATGCAACGGACGCTCGAAGCGATTGCGCAGCTTGCGCGAGCAATGCGCGGCCATTACGTTCGGATGTTTGCGATCGGGACGAGTGCGTTGAGGCGTGCCGACAACGGTGACGCGTTCATGGAGCATGTGCGCGAGCTGCTCGGCGTTTCGCTGCGCGTCCTGTCCGGAGAAGAAGAAGCGGAGGCATCGTATCGTGGCGCGCTTACCGCGTTCGATGGCTTGCGCGGCGAACGGGCCGGCGTGATCGACGTTGGCGGCGGCAGCACCGAATACGCTTTCGGCGAGTCGACCGTTCCGGAGAAGGTAGTATCGTACGAGATCGGCGCGGTTCGTTTGAGCGAAGCGGTGCCGGAGCTCGGCGGTCGCGACGGCGCCCTGGGAGCCGACGCGCTGTCACGTGCGGCGAGCATTGCGCGCGACGCGCTGCGCCCGCTCGCGGAATGCGCTGCGGTGGAGCGTCTCGCGTTGGTCGGGGGCAGCGCCACGACGACTGCCGCGATCGTGCGCGGACGCACAGCGCCGATCGCGTCGCTCCGGTTGACCCGCGCGGATCTACAGCGCACGCTCGAACGGTTGTGCTCGATGAAACTGGAGGAGCGAAAGAAGGTCGTAGGGATGAAGGCGCAGCGCGCCGACATCCTTCCGGCCGGAATCATCGTCCTCGATGCGGCGCTGGAGACGCTCGGCCGTGAGGACGCGCTCGCGACGACCGCCGATCTGCTTCTGGGATACCTCTTGCAGCAACGGGACGCGGCTGGGCAACCCCAGAGGCTACCGGACGGTTCGAACCTGGCAAAGGGAATTTACTCATGAACGACGCGCAAATACGCGGCCACATCGAAGAGCTCGTTGCCGAGGAGCACCGCCTGTTCGAGCACGGCGAGGACGGAAAGCTGAGTGCGGAGGACCGCACCCGACTCGAGGAGATCACGGTCCAGCTCGACCAGTATTGGGACCTGTTACGCCAGCGCCGCGCGCGTCGCGACGCCGGCCAAGACCCCGGCATCGCACGGATGCGCAAGGAAGAGATCGTCGAACACTACCGCCAGTAGCGGCTCCAGGAAACGTTCCGGCAACAGGCGTAGCGTACAGTAACGGGCATGGACGATCGTACCGCGGACGGCCTTTTCAATCGATTCGCCGAGCTGCTTCACGCATCCGATGCTCGGTCGGCGAAACGATTCGACGCGCTCGATGCGCGAATCGACGGGCTAACGGGGCGAGTCGATGGCGTACACCCCGAACTCCGTGAGGTCCGGGTCGCGACAGGGTCGAATCACGACCGGCTCGTGAACCGTCTGGACGGGTTGGTGTCGAGATTCGTCACAAAGGTCTACCTCCGCTTCGACGGTCTGGAAGAGCGTTTAGCAGTCGTCGACGGTTGGTGACACGGGATGGTGGTGGAATAGGCAGACACAGCAGACTTGACCAGACTCCGTTGAGCCGCAGGTACGGGAAACCGCCTGCGGGATGCGCTCAAATTCGGCGAACTCTCTGTCGCTGGCGCGACGTGACGACGCCGAGCCAAGCTCCGAACCAGCCTGTCGTCCTGAGCTTGTCGAAGGATGACTAGGCGAAGGAGAAGGTGTAGAGACTGGACGGGCGCGGCCTACATGAGCATAACGCTCATACGGTCAAGGCACAGTCCGGACCACAAACGCGAAACGCGGTGGCGAAAGCCATAGTGGTGCGAAAATCTGCAGCCCGAAAGGGCGTCCGGGTTCGACTCCCGGCCATCCCAAAAAGCATTGTCCTTATTTTATAGGCGTTTCCGCCGCACTAGGTCTCGTTTTGTCACAGAATTGTCACAGAATCCGCCCGTGTCACTCCTGAGCGCAGCGCTCCCGTGTCACCCTGAGCTTGTCGAAGGGCGACACGGGCCTAGACCGGGATGGTGTCGAGCGCCCGCGCTGCGGCCGCGTCGCTCTCTCTGTAGATGTGTAAGTACCGCTCGGCGGTAATGCGGATATCCGCGTGGCCGAGGCGCTTGCTCACCACCTCCAGCGGCACGCCTTTCTTCGCGAGCAGCGAAGCGTGCGTGTCGCGCAAGCAGTGAGCCGTGATCGGCGTGACCTTGGCGCGAACCGCGAGTTCGATCACTCGATTTCCGAAGTTCCTAGGGTTGACGAGCGAGCCATCGGGCCGAGCAAAGACGAGATCGTCGTCCCCGTATCCAGCTCCAAGGGTGTATCGCTCGATGTCTTGTGCGGTACGGTGCTGCTTGAGGATCGTGGCAAGCGTGCGAGGCATGGTTATCGTCCGCGCTTTGCCGCTCTTGGGTTCTTTGAAGAAAAGCCCTCGGCTATGAGTCCTTGTCAGTGATCGCCGTATCGCGACGGTGTTTGATTCGAAGTCCACGTCTAACCAGCGCAGACCAAGCACTTCGCCCCGTCGCGCGCCGGCGTACACAGCGAAAGCAACGGCCGGATAAAACCATGGCTCGGCGCTTGGACCGCCGGATCGCTTGGCACGCTCTGCCGGATGCCGAGCTGCGTTGAGAAGTGCGGCGATCTCCGCCTCATTCAAGGCGATCGGCTCAGGCTTTGCCGCCTTTGGTAGGTCTTCGGTTTCGAGACACGCCGCGACGTTTCGTGCTACCCATTCCCGACGGACTGCGAAGTTCAGAGCACACCGGATGAGGTCGTGCAGATGGTGGACTGAACGGCCGGATAGCGGCCTACCGCTGACGCCTTTCGCAGACCACTTGGCGTAAGCGTTAATTAAGTGTTCCGGCCGCAGGTCACTCACTTTGAAGTTTCCGATCGCTGGCGCGACGTAGTTGCGAAACATCCCTTCGTAGCGTTCATATCCCGATGCGGAAAGCGTCCTCCGCTTGATTTCGAAGAACTCGCCGAAGAGCTCGGCGACGGTGATATCGGGGTTACGAAGGCCTTGGCGATGCTTCGCCCGTTCTTTGCGCTTCGCGAGAGTTTCTTCGGCTTCGGATTTGGTGACGTTGTAGAGGGTCTCCCGTTTCTGCTTGCGCTTCCCTATCGTGCTTGGAACGTCGTAGATGACCCGATAGACTTTATCTCGTAGTCGCTTGACTGACCCCATGTTAGGTTGTTCCTTTCACGGGGATTCCAGCGCGCGGGTGTTCGGCATCGCGGTCCAGGAACTCCCGCAGAGCAGCCTTGGGGATCAGGAACTTCTGTCCAACGCGGACGCTTCGAATTTTTCCGCCTTGCAGCGCTGCGTAGATCGCGTTTCGGCCAAGTCGTAGAAACGCCTGAGCTTCCCTCGGCGTGAGGATGTCGGGGAGCTGGTCGTAGCCGACGGTCGCGGCTCTCTGAGCGATCGGATTTTGGCGTGGGCTTCTAGCGCCGGCCGCACCACCCTCGAGACCGGGAAGGATTTGCTGCAGCTCGCGCATGTTCATTGCGGCGCGTATACCTTGCCGGCCCTTCCCATCCATCGTGTAACCTCTTGACAAAAAAGCTCCGGAGCAATTCCGGAGCGATCTATCCGCATTATAATGCGTCTGAAAGTCAAACGCTATTCGTCACCCAAATTATACCATGCGCCTCGCTAACGCGCACGGAGCCGGACTCGATTTGATTTTAGCGCCCGCGTCCAGGGCTCACTTCGTTCGGCCTTCTTGGGCAGACCCTGGACTCGGCCGCGTTTTGCAATGAATCCGGCTCCGTGCTCTTTCCGTGCTACACAGGATCTCTTTTCGTGCGCAGGCCGTTGCAGAGCCATTCACGCCGCAGTACTGTGTCGGTGCTGCCGCGGATAATCGGACGTTGCAGTTGGATGGCACTCGGCAGTGTTACGATGCGTCTAAGCCTCCATCAGAGCCGTATCAGTTGCCTAACGTTTTGCGTGCGATCGGCGCTGCAGCTCTGTTGTTCTGAAGTGCGCGATCGCATTCGCTCCACGGCATGCGACGTTACTTCGCGTAACTTTAGCGTGACGCGCATCGAGGGGTTTTCATGACGCAAGCCGGTGGTTGTACGGACAACGCCTGCCGGCGCCGCCCGTCCAACCAGTCTGGAAGCGGGGTCGCGGCCCTAACTGGCCGCTCAGCCCGCGCGAAGACGAGCAATCGAGACTGCCCTAGCGATGCCGCTCCTCGCCAGCACCAGCGCTTCATCTTCAGCTAAACGCGATCGCTCGCCGACGGCATCGACCAACTCACGGCCCGAGCGGACGACGGCGGGGAACGCGCCGAGTCGGGGGCGCCACGCGCGTATCGCCCGCCGGGCTCGCCAGGCCTCGTTCGAAATCCGTAAACGCGGCGATTAGCTCCGGCGCCTCAAAAGCCCGATTACGACGGCCCGCCCGAATCGAGGTGAGGATACCCGCGTTGACGAGGCGCTCGATGGCCTGGTTTGTGGCAAGGAAGCTTCGACCGATAAGCGCTGCCGCGCCGTTCACGGTGAGAATGGGCAACGCTGGCAACTTCTGCAGAAGAACGTCCGTCGCGGAGCCGCGGCGCACCGTACCGAGCCGCCCGCGCCAAGACCCCTCCAGCTCGTCGACCCGCTCTTCGAATGTCGTCGCGTCCAACACCGAACGCTGCGCTGCTGCCGCGAAGCGTCCGACCCAAAGATTCCGGCCGTCGTGAGCAGCCTTGCCGTCCGGCGCCCCTTCGTAACGTGTGGCGACCAGGCCGCCAATGTAATCGTTCGCCCGCGTGGCGAGCACTAATGAGATTGGAGGCAGCGCGCGCGGTGCGAGGCCACGGCGCCGTAAGACGAGATGGATCAAAGCGCGTCCGACGCGACCGTTACCGTCGACGAATGGATGGATAGTCTCGAATTGGGCGTGTGCGATCGCGGCCTGCGCAACGGCCGGAAGCTGGTCGTCGTTACAAAACGCGCACAGATCCTCCAAAAGCGGCTGGACGCTCTCCGGCGGCGGCGGGACGAAGGCCGCACTGCACGGATTATAACCACTGCCGCCAATCCAGTTTTGAATCGTCCGCACCCTGCCCGCATGCTGACTGAGGTGAGCACCGGCGAGTAAACGCCGGTGAACTTCGAGCAAAACGTCGACGGTGATAGGGTCGCCTTCGCCGATGGCCTGCGTACCAAATATGCGCGACTACTATTCCGGATGGAACTTTTGGCTTACGATTGGTGCCTTAATCCCAACGGCCGCGCTGCTCCTGTTTCCGCTAACCACCGATAACTTCATCATCAATGGGTTGCACTTAACGCCGAACAACTTCAAGCTAATAAACGCGGCGGTTGCGCTCTTTGCTTTTGTTATGGTCCTAGTGCAGATGGTATGGCGCCCCGATTCCTAAGACTGAAGCAGAAGCATCTTCAAAAGGTCGAGCTGAGCAAAAAGCTGGATAAGGATCCGTGGCTTCGACTTCCGCGGCTGGCAAAAAGACCAAAAAGCAGCTAAGCATCGAGGATGCTTGGCATTCTCTTGGCCCTCTAGCGTGTATTGGTCGCCGGCACGACTGCGCTTTCTGATCGCGCTCGATGAGCATCAATGCGACTGTCGGGCTTAAGTTGATATTTTGCTAGGGACGCGGTGTTCAAACCAAGTGGAGACGCGAGCATGGTACTGCTCGGTTCAGCGCTGCATAACTCGATGCCGGAAGCAAGTTATTGGGAGCATGCGGCGTTAGGACTATAGCGCATTTTAGGTTGGTCAAGGTTTTGTCCGCGAATCGCAGTACCAAGCAAGGATGCCTGCTATACGGGTGCCTATCTTTGAACCGATCGAAAGACCAGCTGCTACCTGCTTCCTACGTGGCGCGTGCGCGCCCGGAAAGGTGGGGTGGGGTAGGGCGATTAAGGGTTCGCGGGCATTGCGTTGCACGTTCCCGAGGGGTGGTGAAACGAAAAGCAAGGCCGCAAGTTGGGCCCGGCTGTGATCCAGCTCGCAGTGCCGCGGTACGATCATGGCTACGCACCTCCTACGTGCGCGTGTGCACTCGCGCCCGATAGGGGGTCTGTCCCGGGGCGATGAGAGTCAGTCCGCGAAGGACATGTTCACGTGCGGAGGCGAGACGCTCACGTCGTTCAATCTCGGAGTGTTGTTAGGATCTTTACGGGGCGTGATGAC
The DNA here is from genome assembly GCA_963722595.1 of Vulcanimicrobiota bacterium. GTDB lineage: Bacteria > Vulcanimicrobiota > Vulcanimicrobiia > Vulcanimicrobiales > Vulcanimicrobiaceae > Cybelea. Next base: position 118,400 of record CAVRNN010000006.1, read on the forward strand.
GTAGGTCAGCGTACCGTTTTGCAGCGTGAAGCGGTGCGTATTGTCCTTCGACCGGCCCGAGCCTTTACAAGACTCATACGCTGGACGGAGCTTTGCATTGAATACGATCTGCTGCGGCGTTGCCGAGCGAAGCTCGCTCACGTAAGCGACGTCAGACGTCATAGCCGTGATGTCGAGCGTATAGCCGCCTTCGAAATACGTCGATGCGACTCTGATCCGGATCGTCGCCGGGCACGTACCCACGGCCCGCACGATCGCGACCCCAACTGTGTTAAGTTCTGGAGATGACGCTGCTAGCGCGTTGCTGGGGCTAAGAAAAGTTACGATCAGCGTGAGGATGGCCAGACGAAGCCGGAACATTTTATGTGTTGCCCAAGCCCCAAGCCCGCGTGCCTCAGCGCGCGCATCGGAAGGGCTTTGGGACGCATCGCTTGCGGCATGCGACGACACGAATAAGCCGCCAATAGCAACAACGGTAGCGAAGGCCGCGGCAGCGTGGCGGCTACGTCGTTCCATGGAACACCTCCAACTGAGACCGTGTTCAGGTTGCCTATTTTAGTCCCCTTCCAGGCGTTAGCCTGCCATTGCCTCTTTTTCGCGAGAATATCAGAATCGAAGGTTTCTTAGCGGTGCACAAACTGTAAAACGAGAGCGGTGATTGCTAGGAACAACGCGAGCCCGTGCAACGCTGAGATCCGGGAAGGCGTCCATAAAGCTTCTGGCTATTTCCGCGATCGCCACGCGTCCTCGCGCTGGCGCTCCGTCATTGACTGTGAGCGACCCGTCCGGCGAAAAAATGCTGCTACCGCGCAAGGATCCCCACCGCACCACGCCGCCGTGTAGCGCTCGGCAAACGCTCTTATGTTCATCGTTTTGGCCTCACTGGTTCATGGGATTCGAGCTTTTGCTTATTGTCACGTTTTGTCACGGACGGGTCGGAAACGGCCGGAATCGGCAGGGATGGTTCGGGAACCGGTGCGGCGGAAACCGTTACGGAGTAACACTCTTCGGTAAGGGACGGAATCGGCTGGAGTCCCCGAGCGTGGGTTCGACTCCCGGCCATCCCAAAAAGTATTAGCCTTTGTTTACAGGCGTTTCCGCCGCACTACGGGGTTGCAACGAGCGTCTCCGCGGCATGGCCCCTGCAAGGAGCGGCGGCGCAGGCCGCTAACCCCGCCGCTATGGCAGCAGCTCGTTTTGATGTCGTCGGAATCGGCAATGCAATCGTCGACGTGATCGCGACCGCCGACGAAGCGTTTCTCGCCGCGCACGGGATGACCAAGGGCGCCATGATGCTTGTCGACGAGGCTCGCGCTACCGAAATCTACGAGGCGATGGGCGCTACCGTCACGACTTCGGGAGGGTCCGCTGGTAACACCATCGCCGGACTTGCCTCGTTCGGCGCCCGCGCGGCCTACATCGGAAAGGTCCGCGACGACGTTTTCGGACAGGCGTTTCGCCACGATATCACCGCGCTGGGCGTTCACTTTCCCACGCCGCCTGCTGTTGATGGGGCAGCGACAGCGTGTTGCCTGATCCTGGTTACCCGCGACTCCGAGCGCACGATGAACACGTACCTCGGAGCGTGTGTCACGCTCGGGCCGGACGACGTCGACGAGGCGCTGGTGCGCGATGCACAGATCGTTTATCTCGAGGGCTATCTCTACGACGAACCGCTTGCCAAGCAAGCCTTCGCGCGTGCGGCTGAAATCGCCCACGGCACCGGACGGCGCGTGGCGCTTACCCTCTCGGACCCGTTTTGCGTTGAACGGCATCGCGCCGACTTTTTGGATCTCATCGAAGGCCACGTCGACATTCTGTTTGCTAACGAACGCGAAGCCGCCATGCTCTTTGAGAGTGGCGACCGCGAGCGGTGGTACGCGCGTTTGCGCGCCATGACGCAGCTCGCCATCGTCACCTCCAGCGCCGCTGGTTCCGTGATCATCGCGCCCAATGAAGAGATTGAAATTGCCGCCGCGCCGGTTGGCCGAGTGGTTGACACAACCGGCGCGGGAGATCTTTACGCTGCGGGATTTTTGTACGGCTTGACGCGGGACGCGCCACTGCAAAAGTGTGGGCAGTTGGGCAGTTTGGCCGCGGCCGAGGTCATCAGTCACTTCGGGGCCCGTCCGCAACGCTCGCTGCGTGAGCTCGCCGCCGGGCAAGTGTTGCCGGGATCGGGCCTGCCTCGGTGATTCGCGTAGCATGGGGATCGCTCCACGCCTTCCGCATAGGACCACGGCGGGAGTCTAGGGGCCGACCGCATGCAAACGTAGGGCCACCCGCCGAACGTGACGCGCGATTGATGCACGTCGATACGAATCGGCGACGTTATTGCGCTGCCATCGGCGGTGTGAACTGCCTTCAGCACGCTGGTAAACCAGATGGTCGAGTCGGCTGGGATATGCGTCATCCCGTATTTGTCGAACAGCACTTGGATAGCTGACGTGCACGACGGCATATTCTGCGTTGCGCGCTGGCCGCAGACGGAGGAAACAGCGTGCTTGCCGCTAGTAAGAAAACCCCTCGCAGGTTCGGCAACATCGAGCCTCCTCGCCGCTTCCGGCGTTTTATAAGTACGTCGGCAACCGTGAAGCGGGCCTTTAACCTAGGACCACAACCTGAGAAATAGCGGACAATCGAGCGGCCTGGACGGCGGACCGGTTTTTGGCGCCGCCGTTGGGCGCTGCGAGCCGCTCCGTTCGAGGGCGCGAAAACGGTCGCCGTCGATTGTGATCGCGCTCGACCACACGCCGCCGTCGACGGATGCTTGCGCCCGCGTGTCACATTTTGTCGCGGACGGGTCGGAAGCGGTCGGGATCGGGAGGGACGATCAGGGACAAATGCGACGGAAAAACCTGACGGAGTAACACTTTTCGGTAACGGACGGGATCGGCTGGAATCCCCGAGTGTAGGTTCGACTTCCGGCCATCCCCAGAAAGTGCGCCTTACGTTGCAGGCATTTTTGGCAGCTTACGCTATCTCCATCGACCGCTTACTTCGCCTCGAGGAGCGCTGGGCGCGCCGCTAGGCGCGCCCAGGCGCCGCTACTTTTTCAGCGATTCCTTGAACTCGACTCGGGGAACGGTTCCACCCGTCGCCGTGCACGTCTTCAGATTCAGGTTGTTGGTCTCGCCCGTCGTGCCGTCATGTGCCTTGCAGGTAGGCACGTCGGTCGTTCCGTCGGTCAGATCGATCTCAACAGTTAGTGCGGTTCCGGCATTGAAGTCCGCTTGCGATCCGCCGCCGTCGCCGATGATATTGAACTCGGAGCCGGTCCAGCCGTTAGACAGGTACATGACGCTGTCTTGCCCCGTCGTGCTGTAGGCCTTCGCGCCATCCATATACACGAGCGTGTCGAGTCCACCGTTAACGGCGTTTCCCGAGAGATTCATCCGCCGGAGGTCCGTGACCGGCTCCTGCGGCACGGAGACAGCCGAACTGTTCTTATAACAATCGCTGCTGAATGGGAACCAACCGGCCGGGCAATGAACGGTGCCGCCCGTATAGTCGATCAGCCAGTACTGCATGAACGCTGCGTTCGAGCTGCTCGAATAGACGAACTGCAGCCAGCCAAGGCACTCGGGGGGATCGTTCGCGCCCGCACAGGCCTGGTCGCCCGACATGAAGTTCGAGTTGAGCTGAATGGAATAGACATTCGCCATGCCGTCATCCGTCTCGGATCTGAGACGTTTGACCTTCGGAAACGAGCCGACGGCGTTCGAGGTAAGTGTTGAGGTCACGGCGGCATAGTCATTGCCGTTACCAACGGTCAGCGAGCCGCCCGCCGCGCTGCGCGGAATGTACGGACGATTGGGCGCTGCTACGCACGCGACTTTTATCCACGTGGTCACGGGATAGGCTGCCATGTAGCATCCTTTGCCGGGCGTAGCCGCATGCGCGATTGCGGCGCGCCAGGACTGCAGGCCCGCGATGTTCGGATTTGGGCCCCGGAAATGCGCCGCACCGCCGGTGATTTGGGGCACATTGGGCGCCCCGGAGTTCGAGCATCCCGCTGCAAGCACGGCTACAAAGCCGGCAAGCACGAGTTTGTAAGATACCTTCATGATCATTCCTCCAACGGGCGCGGGAGCGCCACCCTTCTGGTCACAAGTAGCAGCAATGGGCGCTCGGTTCCTGTCGCGCGCAGATCCTGGGGTGGACGTCAGTACGGAAGGCGCGTTCACGTGCTAGCGAGCAAGGTGCCTATTCAACCTCCTGCCTGAGCTTTAGGAGCGCATCCGTGGGCACGCCCCACGGGGCTAAACGCCAGTCCACGTCATCCGGCATAACTCGACGCCACGACCCTGAAAAGAATTCGACTCCCGGCCATCCCAAAAAGTCTTGACCTTATTGTACTGTTTTTTTGACGGGGTCAAACCGTTGCCGTTGCCGTGCCACACCCACGCAGAATAAAGGGGCGAGCATTTTCGTCCGCACCTCTCGATTTCGAAGTCCTACGCCCGGATTGTTTTTCGATTTACGAGCCGACCGGCACGATTGGTGTCGGCTGGCCCGACTCCATCGGCAGCGACATGATCTTGCCGCCGGCCGCGCCGAGCGCCTTTCGCACGTCGACACTGCGCAGCGTCTGGTCGTTGTACGTATGGAAGTAGAACATCAGGTTCGTCAGGTCGTTCGCACTCGTCCATGACGTGTACTCGTCAAACTCTGTGCCGTGAATGGTTTGGCGCACCGAGCCCTTGGGGATGTCGAAGTTGTTCAAGATGTGAAATATCTGGAGAACCGCATCGATTGATGATGCGGGCCGCACTGCGGTTTGTTGATAGGCGACTGCGCGCACGAAACGCGAGGGCGACGACACGTCTCCTGGCAATCCGGCGAAGCCTGAGCCCTGCCCTAGTCCGCGCACGGTGTAGCCGCCGATGTCGACAGACGGCCGCAGCCAAGGTGTCAGGCCAACGTAGTTCCCCAGGTTCGTCATGTGCCAATCGAATGTCGGAGTGTTTGTTATCACGCCGAGCGGGTCGTCGTAGATCCGCAGTCCGCCGGGCAGCGGCTCGATGACAACCGTCGCGCCGGTCTTGTCCATGATGCGGAAGTGCAACGGCGGAGTCATTCCGCCCATCTCGGCGCGCGGGGTTGGGGTGAGGACAACGCTATTGTACGCTGCCTTCACTTCGGCGACGCTCGCAAAGTTACCGAGAATCCAGTCGCTGTATTCGTAACCGGCCATCGCCCTCGACGCGTTCTGCGGCGTCACCGCTGCGTAATGCGCTTCAGGCGTGAAAAAGAACTCGCCGACGTAGAGGCCCTGCTGGTTCATGCCGTCGACGATGACAGGTTGACCGAACGCGTTCGCGCCGACGAAGCCGTACTTCGTCGTGTAACTGATGCCCTTAGTCTCGTTGGGCAGGGTGCCGGTCAGGTGGGTACCGGCAGGAACAACGAGAACCTGGGACTTTAGGTCGAGCCCGAGCTCCATGGTCCGAGCGGCGACTACGGTGCCGTCCTTCGCAATCAACCGAATTCCGGTGCATGCCGACGCCGGCTGGCTGAGACAAAGGACGGCGGCGCCTACGATAAGGCTGAGGAATCGCATGGCAAATACCCTCCTGGCGGTAATCTAACACTCTCCAGAAAACCTAGCGTTCGACCGCGGTTCGACGAGGTGCGAGCGTTTTCGTGCTTCGCGGCCTGATGAATACGGCAGGCGGCGCAGTACGTTGAGCACTCGGGCCAGTTGCCGCTGCGGACGTCGCGGAGCTAATCGCTAGCCCTCGCGAACCCGGCTGGATCGTTTGGCACATTTTGTCACGGACGGGTCGGAGACGTCGGTATCGGGAGGAACGATCGCCGGCGCGGCGTACCTGCTGCGGCATCGCGCATTCGCGGTTGAATCTCTTCTACGTAGCCAAAAACGGATTGAGCGCGCGCTCCGTGATCGACGAAAAGACGGAGGCCTTCAAAAGCCGCTCGCGACGTTGTCCAGTCTACCCACCGACCAACGTTAAGCTAGCACCATAAACGCATCAGTCGCCTGCCCGGAGGTTTTTCACATGAGAAAAGTTTTGGCGCTGTGCTTCGCGACGGCGCTCATTCCCGTGGCCGCCGCGGCTCAGCAATCTACCACGCCCGGTTATACGAAGTTCGACCAGCAGCAGCAAGCGAAGCTGCGTGCCACGGTCGGAACGTGGACGTGCGTCAACAACCCGCCAAGCAAAAAGCCGGACATCCAGACCACGAAACAAGAGGGGAACTTCTTCGTTACCCGCGAGAGCGGCGACAATCCGAATACCGAGTACACGCGCTGGAGTCACTCGTACAAGATGTTCTACACCGTAGAGATCGACGACCTGGGCGGCACGACCGTCTCATCGACAAAGTCCCTCGATCCTCTGAACGGGTCGTGGGTTACGGTATTTCCGGCGCGCGACCCGAACGGCAAAGCCTTTTTGCCGTACAGCGTGGCTGCGACAGCCACAACGATCACCGCCAAGGGACAGTACTACGACGAGAAAGGAAAATTGAAGACGTTTCACGGGGTCTGCACCAAAACGAGCTGAACGGCGATCCAACCGGGTGCCGTAGCCGGTACGTTTGAAGCGCCGTTGCTCTTGGCGATTAACGATCGGTACTTAGTCGTACCGAGCTCAGGCGGCGCGCCACAGCGTGGATACGTTACGGTCATCGACCTAGTGTGAAAAAGTTCGACGATCGCGCTACCAGCTTAGAACGATGAGACCGTTACCAGTCGATTTATACCAGCCTCGCCACATGTGCACGTGCGTCGCATTCGATTCAACGTATGACGAGCCGCCTCCACCACCGCCACCGCCGGCGAGACCGCAGGAGTTTTTTCCGCACCATATTCCGGCGTCGCCGCCACCACCGCCGCCGTAATACCCTCCGCCACCGCCGCCGCCGCCGGTGATACCAATTCCGCCACCGATACCGCCGGAGCCCTTGCCTCCAGCAGCTCCGCTAGCGTAGTAGCCTTTGCCACCTGTCCCGCCGATCGTCTGCGTTCCTCCGGTACCGCCGTCGCCGCCGTATTGACAGCCAAGGGCTCCCTTTCCGCCGAACCTGCCGCCTTTGCCGCCGGCTCCGTCGGAGCTGCCATCACAGTTGGAGCTGGAGTACCCATGGCTGGCGCCTCGGCCACCTCCGCCGCCGACGACGAGAACGCGATCGCTCAGCCCCGCACCGCCTTGGCGGATGTCGGAGCCGCCTCCGCCTCCGGAACCATTATTTTCGTCGCACGAAGGTGTACTAACGCAGGCCCCTCCGCCGTCCGCACCACCGTTAAAACCACCAGTCTGCTCGGAGCCCGCGCCGCCAACATCGATGTACAGGGTGCGGCCCGGAGTAACGGGGAGAACCGCGTAGACGCGTCCACCCCGACCACCACCTGAGCCGCTACCGACGCCCGCGCCGGCGGCTCCGAAGCCGTCGACTGTAAGCGACGTTACCCCCGCTGGTACTTTGAACGTCTGCCGATGGCCCGTGTACGCGAAGCTTTGCGTATTGCCAGTAGTGCTTCCCGGCGGCTCGACACCGCTGGTGCCGTTCCCTCCGCACCCTGCAAGCAATAGAGCTATGCAAACACTTAATGCAGTGCAACGTCGATTCGAATCGTTCATCTGCTTTGCTCCTTCCGCAGACGAAAGGGCGTTTACGACTTAGTGCAAGTAGTTTTGGCCATAACCTTCCACACTCCGCCGACCTTCGCTTCGCTGAGATCGACCTGCTTAGTCATGGAAAGCATGGTGAACGTGTCGCGAATCGGCGTCACCGTGCCGTCTGTGTCATAGAACGTCCCAATCCAATGGATTGTTTTTCCGGTTTCCTGCGTTGTCTCAGTTCCATACTTTCCGCCGGAATCTGCGTATGGCGCGTACCAGGTCTTCGTTTTCGCCAGGTACGCGTTGTAGCTGGTGACGTCGCCGTTCGGGCTTGCAGTCCTGATTATGATGTTGCCGTCTTTGAGCTTATTCGCCGTAATCGTAGTCGATGCTAATGCGCCCAGCTCCGAGGGGTGCATCGGGTTCGTGCACGACCACGTACCGACCATATAATCGTATCCATGCGGACCCGCGCCGACCGCCGACACGGACATCGGTGTGTCTCCCAGGGCCGGTCCGGCAAGACTAGGCGCGAACACCGCTGCATAAGCAATAAGCGCAACAACGAGCCGTTTCATAAGGGACACCTCCGTGGCCGGCAAAGTAAACAACTGAGCCGTTGGCGAAAACGCAGAAGATCCCTAGGCCAGGCGACAGCGTCAGCATCGGCCCCGATCAAATTACCGCTGCGCCCCAGCGCTGAAAGGACTATCCAGGTGTACCTCGTTCTCAAGCTGATTCACGTCGCGGGCGTCGTGCTGTTTCTCGGCAACATCACGGTCGGCGTGTTCTGGAAACGCGTCTCCGACCGCAGCCGGAACGCTGCCATCATGGCGTTCACGATCGACGCCATCATCGCGGCCGATCGCGTCTTCACGATCCCGGGCATTCTCATCTTGTTGATAGGCGGGCTCGCGGCGGCATTCGTCGGAGGAATTCCGATACTCGCGACGGGTTGGCTCTTGTGGGGGCTGATCGCCTTCATCCTATCGGGCCTGGCCTTCGGGCCGCTGTCGCGCACGCAGCGAAAGCTCTCGGTCGCCGCGCATGCCGGTGATCTTGCGGAGTACGAGCGGCTCTCGAAGTCGTGGGACCTTTGGGGTTTCATCGCGCTCGCACTTCCGGTCATCGCGTTCGTCCTGATGATCCTCAAGCCGGCATTGCCTGCATTCCGTTAGCGAGAGAAGTTGGTGTCGACTTGACCAGAAGATCGGCGTCGATCCGGCGCGATTGCAAGAGGTCGTTGCGCGGGCCGGGCCGGACGCCGAGATCGCGGCAACTACCTACGCAACGTTCGTCGACGCGCTCGAGCGCCATGACATTGCGTATCTGAAGAACGTTGCGAAGGCGGAAGCGGTTCGGCGCTAGTTCCCGCTCCAAATCGCTCGGCACGCGGCGATGCCCGCCAGCATGCCGTCGCCGATCGTGTCCGAGTTGTTGGGAGTGTGCGTGCGTGCCTCGAATCCGCTGTCATCCCAGGCGTACCAGCCGACATAGCGGGCGCCGAATCGGCAAAAGGCCGACGCCTGAGCGACGATCTCCGTTCGCGTCAGGCCGGGCTGATAGAAACGGTGCTCGTACGAGCCTCCCCAGCCTTGGCCGATGCCGTACAGCGGCGTCTGCTCAATGCGCCAGCCCCGTTTCGCGAGGCTGTCGCGCATTGCGGGGAGTAACGCCTTCATGCTCCAGTCGAGGCCCTTCCCCAAGGACGGGTGCCGCCTGCCGAATGGCGAGTAGTTGTACCATCCGACCACGTCGCAGCCGGAGTCGGAGTAGTTTGCCGCCGTTCCGGGATCCCAGTCGATCTGCCCCGGCTTGCCGACGCCGGCGCCGAACCCGCAGATTGCAGCGCGCCCCGGGGTGCGCGCCGCGATCAGTGCGTGAACTTTTTGCAGCAGCCGCCGGCCGCTGCCCGGATCCCACCACGGCCAGTCGTCGAGCACCCAGTAGCCTACGACGTAGGGCCGGGCCGCATCGCGCTCGAGAATCTCCGCCAAACGGCGCAGCACGATTGCCTCGGTTCGGAGATGCGGGTCTTCGTCGGTACGGCAATACGAGTTGTAGCCGTAGCTCTTCGGCGGCGGCTTGACCGTGTGCGTGCGATGGCACTCCCAATAGAACAGTAGCCCTGAGACGCTGCCGTCGACCACCGCGATGCCGTGCGCTTTGAGCGCCTGCGCGAGCGCGCTGCGCGGCGCCGGCGATCCGCCGTAGAGAATGGTCGCGTCGACGCCTTCGCGCGCCGCGGTGGCCGCGCGATCGAGCGTATCCACGCTGAACCCGATGATCGCGTGGCTCTCCAAATGCGCCGGGATCGCTGCGGAAGACCCGCCGCTACGTGGTAGCGTCAGCGCCGTGGGCGCGGTGACGCAGCCGCTCAGCGCAACGCTCGCGGCGATGAGTGCGGCCCGCGAACGCACGGCGCTACTAGTGGAGCAGCGTTGTCGTGTCCGGACCGATGCCGCTGATCTCCACAATTGTGGGTCCCTTCGCCATCGCGTAGTGGTGTACGCCAGGCGGAATCGTAACGACGCTGCCCGGCCCGAGTGGCTTCATCTTGGACGTGTCGATCTTGTCGCCAAGCCCGACCATCAGCTCACCGCTAATGACGGTCACGTGTTCGGTGGCGCCGTGAAAATGCGGTGGCGCGACCCCTCCGGGCGGCGCCTTGAGCAGGTACGCATAGTACTCTCCGGCCTTCGAAGGATCGCCGGCGACGATCGCCATCTCAAATCCCTTGAACTGCGGCACCGGCTGCCACTTCGCGGTGTCGAGCGTCACGATCACGGGCTGGGCCGCCGCTCCCGCGACCGTGAGCGCAAGCGCACACGCGAGTGATGCAAAAATCGATCGAGTCAAAAGCATTGGGATACCTCCATGCCCGGTTCCGTTCGACGGCCGTTCGCCCGCCTACTTTGCGTGCGGGGCGGCGATCTCGGCGAGCATGTCGGGCAGGCCTGCGATGCGCTCGAGATGCGGGTAGCGGATGCCCTCGTGATAGTCGAGCGAGAGGGTCTGGTACCAGCCGTTCTGCGTCGTGATCAGGGAGATCGGCGCATTGGAGTGCTGCGCGCGTCGCAGCGCATAGGCGAGCACCTCGGCTGAGAACTGCTGCGAGTCAACCGCGAGGATGTGCATGCTGGGCGCGAGCCCGGCCCGCCACGCCGGCGAGTTTTCGCGCACATCGCGCACGACGCCCTCGGACGTTATGTCGGCGCCATAGGAGTACCAGCCGGTGATCCCGTGATCGTCGGCCTGTTCCGCGCTGATGAACTCGTTGGGCTTTTGCGAGTACACGATGCGCCAGCCCGCGCGGGCGAGTTCGTCGCTCGGCGGATGCGGGCTCGTATGGTACACGTACTTCTCGAAGAAGTCGTGCCAGTCGTACGGCTCGACGCCGCTCAAGAGGCTCTCGACCTGCGAGCGCGTGTACGTGACCACGATCGGCCCCGTCAGGGGCGGCTCGGTGAAGCGGTGAAGAAACGTATCGAGCGACCGCGCCCCACGCGAACGCTCGCGAATGATCGTATCGACGTCGAGCCAGACGAGCTCGCCCTCGGTGTAGAAGTCGTTGGCGTTACGGCGTATCGCCTCATACTGTCCGCGCGCCTCGTAGAAGTGGGGCGCGCCGGTCGTCAGATCGATGAGCGGCGTCGTCGCGCGACCGGTCTCGTAGTCCATCGAGGCGTAAACCGTGGCGAGATATTCGGGAAATAGCTTCGGTTCGCGGATTCCGCAGCGGAACGAAAGGACATCGCCCAAGTACTGATTCATGCCCTCGTACACCCAGAGCAGATCGGTCAGCTGCGGCACTTGGAAATTCGGCGTCGTCAGATCGGCCGGACGCCGATACTTCCCGTTCCAAGAGTGCGAGAACTCATGCGTGATCAGGTCGCCTGCCGAGAGCGATTGGTCGGGATCCGTCAAGAAGTCGTCGCCCGCACGGTTGTCGCTCGACTGATGATGCTCGATCCCCTGGAAGCCCACGGACTCGCTCAACGTGAGCAGCGCGTGGTAATCGGCGAAGTGTCGAGAGCCGTACATCGCAAAAGCCTCCGCCGGCAAGCGCTGGTAGGCCCGCAGCAGGCCAGAGCCGATGTCCAGGCCCTGCGGATAGTCCGCGAAAGCATCGAGCTGCACGAACGCCGCGCCGTCGCGCCAGAGCTGCCATTTCTTGACGTAGCGGCCCATGTCGAGCGGCGAGTCCACGAGCATATTGAGCGGCGTAAGGTCGAAGTCGATCCGATTTCCGCTGCGCGCCGCCTCGCGCAGCGCCGTTGCGAAGTCCCAGCCGGCGGGCAACACGATCGAGGGCCTGACGAAGTAGCGATGCGAATCGACGCCATCCTGATAGAGCAGGGCCCGATTCCATTGCAGGATCGCGAGCGAATGCGTCGCGGTAGAGTCGTCCGGCGCGTTCATAAGCACATCGAACTCCACGTCCACGGCCTGCGCTCCCGACGGAACGTTGACTACAAAGGCGTAGAGATCGATGGGATCGCGGCGCCAGTCCAGGGTCGCGCCGTTGGCGGAAACGCGCAAGGCGGCGAGGTTGCTGAGCGGCCCGGTAGGCCCGTGTTCGCCGGGAATCCACTTCGGGTAGACCACGGTGAAGGCGCCCGCAGCCGCGGGAATCCGTTCGCGCACCTGCAAGATTCCATCGGCGGCACGCGTTGCATCGACGACGAGCGTTGCGGGCCGCTGCGCAGTTGCCAGCGAAGCCTTCGCGATGAAACCGCTGCCCGAGGCGGCGCAAGGCGCGAGCAGCGCGCAACAGATCAGGGATACGCTCAGTCGTCGCACGTTTAAGGGGTTCTTACCCACGCCGGGTAGCTCCGGCCCAACGACGTGCGGCAGGTGCATCGACGGGATACCACCAAAAGCAGGGAGGCTTTTTCACCCCCCGTTTTCTGACGGAGGTCAAGAGACCACGTGAAGATCGTGGTGACGGTTAAGCTCGTTCCGGAGCCCAACGCCGAAAAGAAGATCGACCCCGCGACAAAACGGCTCGTGCGCACCGGCGTCGAGACCGTTCTCAACCCGTACGACGAGTACGCGCTCGAGGCCGGGTTACAACTGAAGGAGCGCGTGGGCGGCGACTCGCGTGTCACGGTCTTCTCTATGGGGCCGGAGACGCTCAAGGAGACGCTGCGCCGCGCACTGGCGATGGGCGCCGATGACGCACAGGTTCTGAGCGATGTCGCACTTGAGGGAAGCGACGTGTGGGCGACGGCGTATGCCATGGCCGAGGCGCTGCGCAGGCTCGAGTTCGATTTGCTCGTGGTCGGGGGGCTGACCGACGACAGCAGCACGGGGGCAATTCCGGGCGCGCTGGCCGAGCATCTGCGCCTGCCCTGCATCACGAACGCCCGCAAGATCGACGTCGGCGATGGAAAGCTCGAGGTCGAGCGCGAGACCGACGTCGGCTATCAGATCGTTCGCGGACCCCTGCCCGCGCTGGTCACTACGGCGCTGACGTTCGGCGAGCCGCGTTACGCATCGCTCAAAGGCATCATGGGCGCGAAGAAAAAGACGATCGCGACAATCGGCGTCTCCGATCTTTCGCTGGACCTGCCCGTCGGCGCGAGCGGTTCGAAGACCGAGCTCCGGAGCTTCGCGCCGCCGGCGGCTCGCGGAAAAGGCCGAACGATCGAGGTAGCCGACGGCGTCGCCGGCGCGACCGCGATTTTCGAGTTCCTCCGCGAGAAGAAGTTAGTCTAACGATGAGGCATGTCATCGCGTACGCAGAGCACCGGCAGGGCCAGACGCGCAAGGTTACGTTCGAGCTCGCGAGCGAGGCGCGCCGCATCGCCGACGCGCTCGGCGGCAAGGCCCACATCGTCGTGCTCGGCGCCGGCGCGGCGGAGCTGGCGGAACAATTAAAGTCCTACCCGGTCGACGTGATCTACGTCGACGAGGATAAGGACGTCGACGGCTTCTTGTTGGATCCCGTCGTCGACCGTCTCGAAGCCGCCGCGAAACAGGTAGGGCCTTCGCTGATCCTTATTCCAAACACGCTGTCGGGCCGCGATATCGCGGGAAAGCTGCTCGTGCGCTTGGGGGCGGGGATCGTCGCCGACGTCGTGGACGTCGAGGTCGAGGGGGACACCGTGGTCTGCGTCTCGCCCAAGCTCGGTGGAGCGATCGTGACGCGTTGCGCGCTTCGCTCGGCCGAGTACGGCGTGGTGACCGTTCGTCCCAACGCGTTCGCCGCCGCGCCGGGCGGTAGCGGCGCCCTGGTCGAGCGGCTCCAGAAGCCGGCGGGCTCCTACGCGGCAGCGATCGAGAGCGACGTCGAGGAGGGTGCCGGCGAGCTGGCGCTCGAGGAGGCGCCCGTCGTCATCGCGGGCGGGCGTGGGCTCGGCGGCCCGGAACCGTTCGACACGCTGTTGAAGCCATTAGCCCGAGCGCTGGGCGGAGCGGTCGGCGCTTCGCGCGCGGCGGCCGATGCGGGTTGGGTGCCGTACAATCTGCAAATCGGGCAGACCGGAAAGACCGTGACACCGAACCTCTACATCGCGGTCGGCATCTCCGGCGCGATTCAGCATAAGGTAGGCATGCGCGCGTCCGGGACGATCGTCGCGATCAACAAAGACGGGGCCGCGCCGATCGCCGAGTTCTCGGATTTGCTCGTGGTGGGCGATGCCTTTCGCATCGTTCCCGAGCTGACGAAAATGATTGAAACTGCTAAAGGACGGGTCTCTTGAAACAATTTGGACTCATCGCACTGATCGCGATAAGCTGCGCGGTCGGCATCGCCGCAACGACGCCCAGCGCGCAAGCCGGGCTCTTCGGCGGCGGAAAGAAGTCGACGCCGAGTCCGTCGCCTTCGCCCTCCGCGCTGCCGACGGCCAGCCCCGAGCCGCCGAGCATCGCCATCCCGCGCCTGGTCGCAAAACTGAAGGCCAACCCGACCGATCAGGTCGCGATGGCGCAGCTGGCGGCTGAATACCTACAGGTGAATCGGCCCGACATCACCGTGCAGTACACGCAGCACCTGCTTCAGATGGGCGACAAGACGGCACAGGTCTACTACTACGACGGTTTCGCGGAGGAACAGCTGGGCAACGTGGTGGCCGCGACGTACGACCTCGAACAGGCATCGAACCTCGACCCCACCAATTTCGGCGTGCTCGCGCAGCTGGCCGACACGTACATCCGCCTGAATCGGCCCAACGACGCCGAGCGCGTGGCGAAGCGGGCGGTTACCTTCAATAAGACGGAGCCGGAGGCGTACATGACTCTGGGGAGCGTCTACGCCGCCGAGCAGCACTTTGACGACGCGCGCGCACAGTTCGAGCTGGCCTACGGTCTGAACAAGAAAGACACGACGCCGCTGTTCCAGATCGCGACCACGTACGCGCAACAGGACAATATCCCGTTGGCGCTCCAGACGATCGCGCGCGCCCTGGAAATCGATCCGCGCAACATCCAGGCGCTCGTGTTCAAAGCAGATCTGTACGCCAAGCAGCACGACGACGCGCGAGCGACCGAGGCGTACGACGACGCCGTCGTTGCCGCTCCGACGGACGACGAGAAGGTCGCGATCATGTCGCGCAAAGCCGCCTACTTCGTGCAGGAGAAGAAAGATGCGCAAGGCGTCGCAATCTTCCAGCAGATGGTCACTCAATATCCGAAGGTGCCCGCCGGTTTCGTCGCCTATGGCGACTACCTTGCGCAACAGAAACAGTACGCGCAGGCCGTGGCGCAGTGGCAGGCCGCGCTCGCCCTAGATCCCAACAACTCAGGAGCGCTGCTCGGCATGGGCGAGGTGGCGATGGCGGCGGGGCGGCTGAACGATAGCGTCAACTATCTCAAGCACTACACGCAGGTCTCCCCGGACGCGCAGGGCTTCGCGCTCCTCGGGCAGGCTTATTCGCGCGTGCACGACTATTCGGGAGCGCGCGACGCGTGCGGCAAGAGCTTCGAGATCCAGCGGAATCCCGAGACGCTCGGATGCGTCGCCGGCGCAGACTTCGAGCTGCGCAATTATAAGGAAGCAGCCCAGATCTTCGATGCGCTCGACAAGGCGGCGAAAGGCTTCCTCGATGCCAACCCGCCACTGCTCTACATCGCCGCCAAGTCCTACGCGGGATCGAATCAGTGCGCGAAGGCGACCGCGGCGTATAAGCGGCTGTTGCCGATGATGAAGAAGGGCACGAAGGACTATAACACCGTGCGCGACGGCGCATCCAACCCCTGCCGCTCGACGGCGAAGCACTCCGGCTGAAGACCTGAAGTTCGTCACCGACCCGCTCTACGCGCAACATCTGCGCGGCGTGGCGCATCCCGAGCGGCCCGATCGCGTTGAAGCCGTCGGCGCCCGGCTCGCCGCGAGCGGGGCTCTGGCGGATCGCGCTGCGGCGCGCGACGCGACCGAGACCGAGATCGAGCGCGTGCATTCGCGCGGCTACATCGAGCTCGTCGAGCGTGAAGTCGCGTCCGCCGACGGCGCACGATATCTCTCGACGGGCGACACGGTCGTCGACGCGGCGTCCTATCGCGCGGCTCGGCGCGCCGCCGGCGGCGCGATAGCCGCAGTCGAGGCCGCCATAAATGAGCGCCGCGGCGTCTTCGCGCTGGTGCGCCCGCCTGGGCATCACGCCGAGCCGGATCGTGGCATGGGCTTCTGCATCTTCAACAACGTCGCGATCGCCGCACGAGCCTATCAGGCGGCCGGGGATGCGCGCCGCGTCCTGATCGTCGACTTCGACTATCACCACGGGAATGGAACAGAAGCCGTCGCCGGCGAGGGACTCTGCTACGTCTCGACCCACGCGTATCCGGCCTATCCCGGCACGGGGGCGAGGAGCTACCGACGCGGCGACGACGTAGTTCTCAACGTGCCGCTGCCGGTCGGCGGCATCTCCACCGAGGCCTTCGTCGCGCTGTGGGAGCAGCTGCTGCCGCTCGCCGCGCGCGCCGCACGCCCGGGCGTGATCATCGTGAGCGCCGGTTTCGACTACGTAGCGGGCGACATGGTCGGCGACCTCGGCGTCGGCGTCGAGGCGGCGGCGCCTATCGGGGCGGCGATCCGCCGCGCGGCCGACCAATACTGCGGCGGATCCGTAGCGTACGTGCTGGAAGGCGGATACGATCTCGACGCCCTGTCGCATTCGATCGCTGCGATCGCGGCGACGAGCGATGCGCCCCGCGCGCCCGAGGCTGCCGCCGATCCGAACGCGCTGTCGAGAGGCATGCGCGAACAGGTTCAATTATTGTCAAAGGTCGCTCAAGGAGGCGCTTAAGGAACTACGAACTAGCCTGCTTAAGAACTCGTACACTAGCAGGAGGTTCCGACATGACCCGGAGATCGCTCCGGCATCTCGGCACCGCGCTGATGCTGCTCGTCGCGTTCCTCAGCCAGGCAACATGGACACTGGCCAGCGTAACGGGCGGCCTCACCGGTACGGTCGTGGATGCCGATACCTCCGCTCCCATTGCGGGAGCGCAAGTCACCGCCACGAGCCCTTCGCAGTCGGCGACGGTAACCACCGACGCGGCTGGTCATTTTTCGTTTCTCACGCTGGGGCCGGACACATATACCGTGACGGTCTCGAAGACCGGCTATCAGCCGACGAGTGTGCCCGGTCAGATCGTCTTCGCCGATACGGTGCAGACCGTTGCGGTAAGGATGCCCAAGGCACTCAAGACGATTGCGCGCGTCACCTCGGCGGCCGGCGCCGCGCTCGTCAAGTCCGGCACGACCGCCGACCTCTATTCGGTTAACGCGGTCACTCAGCAGGCAACCGCCGCGCTCGGCGGGGGTGGCAGCTTGAATCAAGCCTACTCGGCGATCGCAACGATTCCCGGAGCGTACGTCGTTCCGAACCAATCCGGTTACTACGAGACCGTCAACATCCGCGGCGGCGACTACGACCAAGTTGGTTATGAGTTCGACGGCGTCCCGGTCACGCGCTCGTTTGACAACTACGGCACCAGTGCAGCGAACTCGCTCGGCAACGCGGAAGTCGAAGTTTATAACGGCGCCGTCCCGGCCGACTCGGAAGGGCAGGGACTCGCAGGATACATTAATCAGGTCATCAAGAGCGGCACGTTCCCGGGCTACGCCACCGCGTCGTTGGGTATCGGAACGCCCGTCTTCTACCACCGAGCCGCGGTCGAGATCGGCGGAGCGACACCCGACAGGCTTTTCTCGTATTACGTCGGGATCGGCGCATCCAACCAAGCGTATGACTATGTCAACACGAACAACGCTACCGAATACTCACCGAACTTCGGCATCGTTCAAAATCTCGGTGGATTCAGCCCGGAAGCCGCAACGCTCTTCCCGCATAACAGCCTGTACGCGCCCCAGTGCCTGTTCGGTACGGCGGCGTGCTTCGGACCCAACGAGCTCGCGATGGGGCCGCTTTACTACGGCAACTTTTCGACGATCTACGCACGCGACGTGGTCGCGAACTTCCACATCGGAATACCTCATCGCTACGACGCCGGGCGCGACGACGTGCAGCTGCTCTACGATAACGAGTCGTTGCAAAACCAGCTTTACGAATCGCCCAACGATTTCGCGTCGCCGCAGTGCGGCAATCTCGGCGGCACCGCGTGCGCCACGGCGCTCTATGGGCCGCAAGTCTATCCGAACAGTCTGACGTGGAAGTGTGGGTCGGCGATCGGCTCCGCGGTCACGGCGACGTCGGCCCACTGCGTAACGACCTACGGATTCCCGAATGCCGCGAATCCGGGCAGTTTCACCGATCCGAACCCCATACCGACCAACGTCCGCGACTCCACCTACAACCAGACGGTGATCAGCAAGCTGCAGTACACTAAGAACTTCGGTTCAACGGCCTTCTTACGCATCTATGGCTACACCTATTTCAGCGCCTGGACGCTCGCCGGCGTGCTCGGCGATCTTGATTGCAACTTTAGTTGTACGGCCGCGCCTGATTACGAGTTGTATACGCACACGCGTGGCCTAAGCGCGAACTTCCAGGATCAGATCAACGAGCAAAACCTCGTCAGCCTTCAAGGTAACTATACGACGGCAAGCGTCTCCCGCGACAACAACCACTTCTTCAACGTGCCCGGCGAGATGTTTGCACCGATCGTCAGCACGGCGCATCCCTATAGCGGATTCTGCTACGGGACGATACCGGCAGGCCTACCGGGGGCTGGAAAGTTCGGCCTAGTAAACTGCGCTAACACCTTCGAAAGCGCTCCAGCCTACGGAGGCCTCACGATCGGCCAAATCGGCAGCGGTTTACCGCTCACGGGACTCTCCTGCGGCGGTTCGCCGTGCGAATACCTCGTTGCGGAAAATGGTCTCAACGCCGAGATCACACCAGGCCTGGTGCCGAACTTCTACGGCTGGTCGCTGCAAGACCAATATCGCCCTAACGACAAGTGGCTTATCATCCCCGGCGTTCGTCTCGACACCTTCGCGTTTGCCGGCGGAGACGAGCTCGTTCCTCCGCTCGGCCCGAACGGGGCCAACGTGGCCGCCGTGCGGCAGTTCTGGTGGAACGCCTTCAATAACGACAACTGTCAGAATACCAAAACTGGTGTCGTGTTTCCAAATCCGAGCCCGGGCCAACTCTGCCCCAAGGGGTCGATTCGGACCTATATGTACAACGCGACCAACCAGAACTTCGCGTTCAACATCTGGCAGCCACGCCTCGCCGGGACCTATACGTCCGATCCGAATAACGTGATTCGGTTCTCCGCGGGACGTTACACGGAAGCGGGGAACACCGCGTTCGAGCAATACGGCACCAGACAGATCGACTCGGCCGATTTCATCGGGCCGACGTTCCTGCAGTACGGCCGCAATACCCCGGGATACCCCATTCAGCCGCAAACGTCGCTCAACTACGACATCTCGTTGGAGCACCATTTCAAGGGCACCGATCTGTCATTCAAGCTGACGCCCTTCTTGCGCCAAACGCAAAACCAGATTCAGGAGTTCTTCCTGAACGCGAAAGAAGGCTTCGTCTCCGGTCTGAACACCGGCAACCAGCGCAGCGAAGGCGTCGAGTTTCAGCTACAGAAGGGTGACTTCTCGCGTAACGGCGTCTCGGGGCTGCTTTCCTTTGCCTACACGAATGCCTACATCAAGTACCAGGCGATCAATACGTACGGCGCGACCGTACTCACAGGCGTGAATACCGCTATCGCGCAATACAATGCCTATACGAAGACCTGCGCGACGAATCCGGGTAACCCGAACTGCGGCACTACGTCGAATGGACTCACCGCCGGCCCGTGCTACAAGATGGGGACGCCGGTTGGATTTGGCCCGGGTGGTCACTGCCCGGCTGGAACCATCGCCAACCCATATTGGAGCGCGCCGATTCAGTCGACCTTGAGTACGACCGCGAATTACCCCACGTACGACATCTTCCCACCGACGAACCTCTCCGGTGGCACCACATCGTTGCCGGGAACGTACGCGGCGTTCGGTGCACCTTACGTCGCCTCGATGGTGGTCAACTACAAGCACGACAAATACGCGATCACTCCGTCGCTGCAGTTCGTCGCAGGGTCCCGCTACGGCTTTCCGCTCAGCTCAGTCGGTATCGATCCGGTGACGTGCCCAAGCTCGCTCCCTGGAACCACCCGATATAATGCAGCAGCGTGCGGACTTCCCATCAATATCCCCGATCCGTATACCGGCGGCTTCGACACGCTCGGCGCCTTCACGCAACCGAACCTGTTCATGCTGAACATGCAGGTGAGCTATGAGGTAAGCCCGCGGATTCAACTCGTCGGCACCATGGCGAACATCGTGAACTACTGCTGGGGCGGAACGAAGGAGCCGTGGTCTATTAATGACGGAAACGTCTGCTCGTTTGCGAACCCCCCGAGCCTGCTCGCTCCGATCGCACCGTATGGGACGCCCGGAGCGTACATCAATCCGCCGGGCTCGAAGGAGGGAGCGTACATCATCCAACGGGCGCAGCAGTATCCGTACTTCCCAACCTTTGGACCGGCTCTTCCGGCAAGTGCGCTGAACTTTTCCACGAAGACGCCGTTCCAGTTCTACCTCACGGCAAACGTCAAAATCTAGCGCAGCCGCTAAAGCAAAAGCCCTGATCGACAACGGTTAGGGCTTTTGCATTGATTCGGCCATCGCACGAAGCTCGCCCATCCCGAGCTCGCCCACGAGCGCGTAGTGCAGCGTTGCGTCGCTCCACGCGAGCAGCGCCATCGCGCCATCTTCGGCGTACTGCGCGGTGCGAGTGCCGACCCGCGTGCGCTCGATCTGAAGCCCGGTCATGTCGAGCGTCGATGCCGACGCGTTCTCGAAGAGCGAGACGGTACGAATGCCGTCGGAGTAGAGCAGATGGACGGTGCGAACGCCTTTGAGCTCGACGAGCGTTCCCTCGACCGGCGCGAAGCCTTCCGGCAGCGTCTTCGGCGCGCGAGCCGGGAAGCCGGCGCTGCGGACCACGCCGTCGGCGCTCTGGGGCGGTTCGCCGAAGGTCGGCCCTTGCACGAGCTGGTACTGCTTCGGGAGTGCGAAGTCAGCCGTCGGAATCGCCGCGGTGTAGCGCACGCTCTGGAAGCGGACCTCGCCGACGAGCGAGCCGTTACGGGAGAACTCCTGCTTGTCGAGCACGAGCTTCATCACGCGATCGATGCGCACGAGCACCGCCGGCCGGTGGTTGTACTTGTTGATCAAGGCGATCGCGGTCACGCTTCGGCCGTCGAACGCCTCGTCGTCCTTTCGAACGACCTGATAATTCGCGCGAAGGAGCGCATAGTTGTCGCTGATCGCGATGCGATCGTCGAGCGCCGTGTTGCGCGTCTCGACGATGCGATGCCGGCGTGCGTCGATCGAGAAACTCAGGTCGCCCTTCGAAATAACCGAGTCACCGGAAAGGGCCGATGGGGCGCTGTAGACCCGGCAGGTCATGTCCGGCGCGCGGTGCTCGATGCGATAGACGGACGCCTCAGCGGCCCGGCTGCCGAACCGTACGACTTCGACCACGCCGGTGTACGAGACGGTCGAAGGCGCAGCAATTGCCGCGAAGAGCATTGCGTCGGGCGCGGAAGGGGCTGATCCGGCCGCTGAAAGCGAAGCACTCCCCGCCAGCATGGCGAGGACGGTTACTACGCTACCGGGTCTGATCATCCGAGGTCAGCGTGGCGGGTATCGGCGCGTCTTCGGCAAACGGCGTGGTCGCGGTAAGCGCGGCGTGATTGTTGACGTAGGAGGCCGCGTCGATCGGCGTCACGCCGGCCGGATGGCGCACGCCCAGCCCGAGGTAGAGCGCTACGGCGAGGGCCGCGGCGGCAGGAATCAGCACGATGGGACGGAGCGCCGAGCGAATCCTCTCCCACGGCGACGCGGCCGCCGTACCCGCGGCGGCATCGCGTATGCCTGTGATCACGCGGTAGGGAAGCTCGCGCTGCTCCGAGCGCGCGTGGGCGCGAAGTAGCTCGGTGAGTGACGCCTCCGACTCGTATGCTCGCGCGCAGGGAGAACACTCCGCGAGGTGTGCATGCACGGCAGCGTCTTGCTGCGCGGGCAACTCACCGTGGAGGTAGTCGACGAGTTCTTCCGGCGTTGGATGCATTTGATTCATGGCGACGATTTCATATGACGGTCGACGAGCTTGCGAAGGTGCCCTCGGGCGCGGTGCAGCCGCGAGCGAACTGTTCCCACGGAACAGCCGATGACCTCGCCGATTTCTTGGTAGCTGAAATCGTCGACGTCGGCGAGCAATACAATCTCACGCTGCTCCGCCGTGAGCTCGGAGAGCGCTTTCGAGACCGGTTCGCTGAGGTAGCCGTCAATGTATTCCTCGATGGGTTGGACCGCGAGCGGCCGGCCGCTGCCGAACTGTTGAGGCTCGTTCGCTTCTGGGATCTCTTCCTGATAACGTCCTCTGCGGCGCCGAAGTTCGTCGCGGTGGAGGTTCGTTACGATCCGATAGATCCAGGACAGAAAGGAGGTACCTGGTTTGAAGCTGCGCCAGGCGCGAAAGACGCGGATGAAGGCTTCTTGGGTGAGGTCGCTCGCGTCGGCTTCATTGCGAGTCAGGCGGTAGGCGAAATTGTACGTCGCCGTGCCATATCGCTCCATGGCATGCTCCAAGAACGCCTTCTGCTCCATAGCCAGGCACTACGCTTCCTTGCCTTCCTCTGAGCGCCTGCGCCGTCGGCGAAGCGCGACGCACCTAGGACGATGCAGGCGGCCAGAGCACGCGCGCGACGAGCCATAGGCCGGCGAGCGCGATCGCGGTGAGAATCGCAAATAACGACAACTCGAGCAGAGCGATGCCGGCGAACTGATTGCCCCCGCAGATAGCGACGACGTCCGCGACCAGCGCGAGCTTAAAGCGCTCGAAAGGGTTGGAGGCGACTCCCGAGACCGCCGTCGCCTCGGCCGCGACCGCTCGCGGATCCCAGTCGGCAGTGTCGACGAGGTAAGCGACTCTGCCGGTCGGGGTGACGACGAACAGTTTATCGTCGTGCAGAAAGTTGCTCGTGCTGACTCGCATCGAGCTTATCTCGAACGCGTCGAGCAGGCGCTGAATCGTCGATCCCGTGGCGGTGAGGAGCGTCCAGCTCTCGCGCTTGGCGCCGTATGCGTCGCCGTACCGCCGCAGCACCGCCGGCGAATCGTACTGCGGATCGAGCGTAATTTCAGCCAGCGCAAACCGTCGTGGGTCGAGGTGGGCTTGGAGATACGCGAACTTCGCGGTGATCGCCGGACAGAGCGTCCGGTCCGGACAACGCGTGAAAATGAAGGAGAGCAGCAGCGTCTTGTCTGCGAACGCGCGATCGAGCCGGACGGGTCTCCCATCCTGATCGACGAGCGTGGCTGCCGGCAGCGTGCTCCCTAGCGCGATCGGCGCGGCCCGTCCCGCGTCGGGCAAGCCCGGGGCGAACTGCGCGGCCGCCATCGGCTCCAGCAACGTGGGCGGACGCGTCCCCGCGTCCAGGAGCGCGTCGACGTTCGTGCCGGGTTCGAACGCCGCCCGCGGTCGGAGCGCATAACGCGCAATGCGCGCAGGCAGCATCGCCGTGACGGGCTCGGTGCGAATGATCGCGGAGCCGTCGTGCAGCGTGTCGAGCACGACGCCGTGAACCGGGATGAGCGAGACCGCGGCGAGCGCCAGCGCGGCGATCATCCGAGCATCTCCGAGACCGCGCGCGCGATCGACGCCTCGGAATCGCTCTCGTCGCGCAATGCCCGAATTCGACCTTCCGGATCGATGAGGAAGATCACGGAGCTATGCGCGTACTCGCCGTGCGGCATCCGCTGCGACCACACGTGATAGCCGTTTTCGACGGAGGCGATAGCGCGCGGCGTCCCAGTCAAGCCAACGAGGCGGCTCGATCCCGGTTCGAAGCGATCGACGAAACGATGCAGCGCCGCAGCCGTATCCCGCGCGGGATCGACCGTCACGAAAGCGATCTCCGTTTCGCGCGCTCGGAGGCCCAGCGAGCGCGTCAGCCGCGTTAGCTTCCCAATGGTCGCGGGGCAAGTATCGACACAGTGCGTGAAGCCAAACGTCAGAATCACGACTTTTCCGCGTTGGGCCGCCATCGTCCAGGGCTTGGCCGTGTCGTCCTGCAGCGTAAAATTTGCAGCGCCGCGCCCCGCGACACAACCCAAGATCGACGCGATGCAAGCGAGCCCGGCCAACCCGAGCAATCTCCTCCGCACGGGATTATTGTACGCCCAGGGGTTCGAAGGGTACTAGGGCAACGAACGCACTTATGAACGCAGCGGTCTTTATCGTGCGCGTGCTCTTGGGTGCGCTGCTCTTGGCGGCCGGGGCGCTCAAGGTTGGGCACGCCCCCGAACTGGCGGCGAGCATCGCCGGCTTCCGGTTGCTTCCGCCGGCCGTCACCGGCCTACTCGCGCTGGCGTTGCCATACATCGAGCTGCTCCTCGGGCTCTACCTCATCGCGGGTTTGTTCACTCGCGTCGTCGCTGCAATCGCGGCGGCGCAGTTCCTTGTCTATAGCGGCGCGATTGCATCCGCCGTGATCCGCCACATCGCCGCCAACTGCGGATGCTTCGGGCCCAACGATGTGACCGTCGCCGATTGGCCGCACGCCGGCGTGGATCTCGTCCTTGCGGGCGCCGGCGTTTTCGTCGCGCTCGGCGCGCCGGGCGCCTTGGCATTCGATCGCAGGCTACGCAACGCGTGAAAAACCTTACGTTGGCGATCGCGACCATCGTCGTCGTGGTGCTCATCCTCATTGCGGCGGTGGCGTTCTACTTCGTTGGTCCAGGGCACCGCAGTGTTCAGACCGCTTCGCAGTCGCCGATCGTTGGAAAGGCCCAGGTCGGCCAAACGGCGCCCGAGTTCGAGGTATCGACGACCGGCGGCCTATTCGATCTGGCGACGGTCGACAAACCCGTTTTTCTCGAGGTCTTCGCGACATGGTGTCCGCATTGCCAGCGCATGACCATCGTCGTGGATAAACTCTACAAGAGGTATGGCTCGCGGGTCGCCTTCGTCGCCGTCTCCGGCAGCGACACGGCGATGGACGGCACGTCGGCCTCGTCGCAGCTCGACGTCTTGAACTGGGCGCGCCGCTTCAACGTGCAGTATCCCGTCGCATACGACCAGTTGCTGAACGTCGCCAATCTCTATCTCCAGGGCGGTTTTCCGACGTTCGCGCTGATTGGGAAAGACAAGAAGGTCGCCTATCTCAACAGCGGCGAGCTTTCGTTTGGCGTGCTCGACGCGGCGGTGGCGAAACTCGTACGCTAGCGTCGCGCGCGACCCTATTCGTTCGGAGGAAACGCGTAGTTCGGCGGCGGCACGGGCTTCCCGATCACGAGAACGATCTGCTGGTGCGCGCCGAGGGGGATCGCGCTCAAGTCGCCGTCGTAGGTGCTGCCGTTGACGTACGCCGTTACCGGGCCGACCATGCCGGCGACGTCCTCCCGCTGCAGCGGCTGTCCCCATATGTCGAAGAGCATCCCGAGAGTGTACGGTCCGCCTTGGGGCGGCGAGATCTCCGGCGCTTCGAGGTGGATGATCCCGCTGGCGTCGTGCGTGTGGATCCAGTAGAGACATCCCCCCCCGACGCTCGGGGCAAAGCCGATGTATTGCGGGACCGCAATCTGCTTGCCGTTATTGAAGATGGCGAGGTGGCTGTGCACGTGCAGCGTCGCGTACTCCTGCGTCCCACACCCGACGCCGTCGACCGTCTGCCCGCGGCCGCCCTGCGCGGTATCCGGATACTTGCTCTTGAAAAACTTCTCGCCGATCGCCTTACCGTCGGCGAGCGCAACCGGCTTGGTCGACGCGTTGGGCCCGGGCGTCGGCGTCGCCACGGCTTCCTGCATCTTTCGATTTTGCCACCAGTTGAGGCCGGCAAAGATCGCGATCAGCACGACGATCGCCACGCCGATACCGATGTAGATGACGCGCATCGGGTCGCGGCGTGGCGGCGGAGCGGCGCCTCCGCGGGCTTGGCGGCGGCGTTCGAAACGACTCGGGTGTGGCATAGATCCTTTAGTGTGACATCCTTAAGTGCGGCATCGCCCGCAACGGCGCGGCGACGGGTGCGTCGGAGACTTCGAGCAGCCGTCCGGGCACCAAGTAGTTCGTGACATAGTCGGTCACCGCGTCGCGCAGCGGCGTCACCGGTCGATCGTAACCGACGGCTCGGAGCCGCTCGATGCGCGCGCAGGTATAGTACTGGTACTTTCCCCGCAAATGCAGCGGCATCTCGATGAACTCGATGTGCTCCGGCATTTCGAGCGCGTGAAAGATCGGGCGTACGAGCTCCAGCCAGGTGTGCGGCGTCCCGGAGCCGACGTTGAAGAGGCCTGCGGCGCCGGACTGTGCGAGGTGGAGCGTCATCTCGACGGCATCTTTCACGTAGATGAAGTCGCGCTGCTGTTCGCCGTCGCGATACTCCGGCCGATGGCTCTTGAAGAGCCGCACGCTACCCGACTCGCGGATCTGCTCGTACGCTTTCTGCACGATACTGCGCATCTCGCCCTTATGGTCCTCGTTCGGACCGAAGACGTTGAAGTATTTGAGGCCGCAGACCCGCTGATCGAGCCCGGTGCGGGCCGCATATAGATCGAACAACTGCTTCGAGTATGCGTACGCATTGAGGGGCCGCAGCTCGTGCAGATCGGTCTCGTCGGACAGGTCGGACTCTAGTCCGCCGTAGGTTGCCGCCGAGGAGGCGTAGACGAGCCGGGCCTGCTGGTTGATGGTCCAGTGCGCGAGATTTTTCGTGTATTCATAATTGTTGCGAAGGAGGTAGTCGGCATCGTTCTCGGTGGTCGAAGAACAGGCGCCGAGATGGAAGACCGTCTGTACGTCGCCGAACGTCCCGCCCTGCGCCCGCCGGTCCTCGAAGTCATCCGCGTCGATGTAGTCCGCGAAGCGCAGCGGAACGAGGTGCTTCCACTTTTCGGATCGATCCAAGCGGTCCACGACGAGGATGTCGTCGACTCCTCGCCGATTGAGCGCCCATATCACGGCACTGCCTACCAAGCCGGCGCCGCCCGTAACGACAATTCTCCCGCGTTCTAGGTCGTGCATTGCTCCAACGCACGATAATCCCGCGAGCCGGAGGTCGAGTCCTTCCTGAACCCGCGGTCTATTGCCTAAACCGCACGCCGATGTTGAGGGCGCGCCCCGGCCCGAAATGATTGCCCTGGGCGTTGAGCAGCGTAACGTAATAGCGATCGTTGAGCAGATTCGCAATGTCGAGCGTCAGGGCGGCCTTCGGTGATAATGCGATACCGTCCTCGACGTCGAAGATCGTGTGCGGCGTTTCCTTGCAGTAGCCGGGCGTATCGGGCGGGCAGAAAGCTGAGGAGAGGCCGCTGCCGTAATACGCGTCCGCGGAGAACCATCCGCCGCGCCGGTCGTTGAGGAGGATTCCGCTCGTAACGGTGTAGCGTTGCTCGTGGTCGGCGGGGGTATAGCCCGTCGGCAGACCAAAGCACGGCGCAAGGAGCTGCGTCTCACAACCCGAGTTCAACGAGACCACGTGCGCGAACGAGAAGTAAGCGCGTCCGTTGAGCCGCAGCGGCTGCGTATAGGTCAGCGCCTCCTGCGACAACCGGCCTAGCACGTAATTGATGTCCTGATGCAGGAGCGTTACGCCGACTTGCGTGTCGTCGATGAGATCGTTGGCGTTCTTTTGCCACACGCGCAAACCGAGCTCCCCGGGGCCGAGCGGCAGGTGACCGCCAAGCTCGAGCTGCGTGTCGCGTTCGGGCTTGAGATCGAACTGCGCGAGCGTGCGCGTCAACGGCAGGTTGAGCAGATATGCGGTATCCGGGCTGACGTTTTCGAGCGAGAACGGCTCGAAGAAACGGCCGATATATGCGTACACGCTCGCCCTAGTTCCGAAGAGGCGGGTGAGCTTGAATCTTGGGCTGAAGGCGCCGAAGCCCTGGGCGAAATCGGTCGATCTGATCGTGAAAAAGTCGTATCGGAGCCCGTAATCGGCTTGCCAAAGCGGGCTCATCCGCCAGCTGTCTTGGACGTACGATTGGTACGTATTGCCGAGATTTGGGGAGTCGTCGGTGACGGTCGTCGGCGCGTTCGGCGTGCTCGGGGTCAGGATCGGCGCGAGGTAGTTATTCGGCTGGAGCGTAAACGCATAGTACTTGAGAACGCGGGTTAGATCGTACGAGACTCCGGCCGCGACGGTGTGAGGACCGAAGGTCTGATTGTAATCGCCTTGCAGGATGTAGTCGAGCTCGGTGCGGGTATCCGCGAGCGATAGGCCACACATCGTCCCGAACCCCAACGGGTTCTTCGAAGCGAGTGCGAAAGCGTTGGCGCAATCCGTCGGGTTTCCATTGTTCCCGAACGGAGGCGGCGTGAGGTTGAGGGACTCGCCGTAGATCCAGTCGTTCGCGGGATCGCCGAAATCCTGGATGTGCGACGCATTGAACGCCGGACCGAACGTAAAGGCGCCGGTGTTGCCGATCGCATGATGGTACTGGGCCGCCAAGAACGTGTCCGCCTGCGTTTCGTTGTCGTCGGTGTTGCCGGGCGCGCCGAACTGGATGTCGTTGGGTATTTGGAACGTATCGCGGCTGTTGAAGAAGGTGATATTGGTAAAGTTGTTTCCGCCGGCAGGCAGGGTGAAGCGGGCGAACTGCCCCACGGAGCTTGCGTCGTTGTGAGGCGAATTCCAGTCGGGCGGATCGAGGCCGCGCGTGGTCGTCGCACTATTCAGCGCGACGTCGAAGCCGCCGCCTCCCTCGAGCGGTGCGTGATACCCCAGCGTCGATTGCGCGTTGGTGAACGACCCGAACGACGCATAGCCGTCCACGCCGGCGGGGCCCGTTCCGGCTCGCGTCGACATATTGAAGACCGCGCCGAAGCGCAGACCGTATTGGGCGGGATACGCGCCCTCGACGAGATCGACGAAGGAGAGGTCGTTGATGTTGATCTCGCTGCCGATGTCGCGGTTCAGCTCTTGCGGTAACGGAACGCCATCGATCATGTAATTGATGACGCCGTGATCGCCGTTGATATGAACGACGCCATTCGCTCCCTGAACGGCCCCCGGCATCTGGGTCTCCATCTTCGTAAAGCTGTTGTCGAAAGGGAGCCGCGTCAGCGCCGTGCCGTTCAGGACGACGTCGCTGCCGCTTCCGTGAATCGCGAGCGACTGCGATTGAGTCACGACGGTGTGCTCGATTTCGCTGAGCTTCACGAGGGCGATGCTGATGGCGGCACCGCCGCTTCCCAAGTCGACGCGG
Source organism: Vulcanimicrobiota bacterium (assembly GCA_963722595.1). Taxonomy (GTDB): domain Bacteria; phylum Vulcanimicrobiota; class Vulcanimicrobiia; order Vulcanimicrobiales; family Vulcanimicrobiaceae; genus Cybelea. The sequence goes on from CAVRNN010000006.1 coordinate 147,671, forward strand.
GTCAGTCCGCGTAGATCTCCGTTGCGCGCCTCGACGTCGTACGTGCCGAGTGCGAGCGGCGGAAACGCAAAATGCCCCTTCGCGTCGGTCTGCGTCTTGACGGTGAGATTGTTCCCGGCCGCGGTGACGGAAACGCCGGCCGCAGGGCGGCCGTCGTGCGTTACGGCCCCACTCAAAAAGGCGCTCGCGTTCACTGCGTATGCCGGCGATGCGACGAGGACGATAAGGATGAGAAGGACCGAGCACGCACTCGCTCTTGCCACATTAATGATAATAGCGTATCATTATCAAGAAGGTCAAGGGTGTGGCTTAGGGCAAGGAAATTGCGGTGAGCGGGCAGAGTCGGAAAACGAAGCAGCGAGACGCGCTCTCGGAGATATTGGAGCGCGCCGAATCGCCCTTGAGCGTACCCGAGCTCTACGAGGCCGCCTCGAAGCGGATCGAGGGGCTCGGCGTGGCGACGGTCTATCGCACGATCGGCTCGCTGCTGGAGGCGGGCCTCATCGAGAGCGTCGAGATTCCCGGCGAGCCGACGCGCTACGAGCGGGCGGATAAGGGCCATCACCATCACTTCCAGTGCGAGCGCTGCGACCGCGTGTTCGACATCACCGGATGCCTCGACAACCTCCGGCGGCTGCTGCCGCCGAAGTTCAAGTTAAGCGGACACGCGGTCACGCTCTACGGACTCTGCGCCGCCTGCGCGCGGTAAGCGCCGCCGCCGCCCTAAAACGGCGCCGACAGGCGCAGCAAGAAGTTTCGGCCGTTTGCGATCTGCGTCGTGTTGAAGCCGTTCGCGACCTTGATGATGTACTGGTGATTGAGCACGTTCAAGACTTGCAGCGAGAGCCCCAAACCTTGGTCTTCACCCGCACGGCCGGGCGTTATCACTCGGCCGAGCGCGAAATCGAGCGTCGTGTGTGCCGGCAGCGTTCCCTTGAGATTGACGTTCGCATCTTCGAATTGGACGGGAAAACCGCTTCCATAGTTTCCTTGCAGCGTGACGTACCAGAGCTTTGGCGCCGGCCCGAAGCGGTGCGTGTACGCCGCGGTCGAGTCTACCGTTTGGCTATGGTCTTCGAGCGAGAGCTGAGCCTGGCACGACAAGCCCGGAACGTTGACATTCGGAGGAAACAGGAACTCCGACCCTGAGATACAGGCTGCGTACGAGCCCGAGATCGTCCCGGTAAGAAACCATTGGTCGCCGGTGAGCTCTTGATCCTGAAGGCGCAGCTCGAGACCGTGATTTATCCCGATCGAGTTGTTGTAGACGGCGAAGATCGGGGTGTTGAAGAGCTGCGTCGTATCGAGCACGTTGACGACGCTCTTCTGGAATATGTTTACGCCAAGCGTAAAGCGGGGGTTGAACGAAAAAACGTCGCCCATCTCATAGTATGCGTCGCTCTCGGGCTTGAGGTCGTAAACCGGATGCGTCGTCGAACAGGCTTGTTGGGCCGACAGCAAGACGCACGCCTGACGAACGTCCTCCAGCAGCGGTGCGGCATAGAAGCGGCCGTAGTAGGCGTGGAAAACGTTCTTCCCGCCATCCCATATATTGACGCCGATGCGCGGGCTAATTTGATTGCCGGTGACGTAACCCGTGGATGCGTCGTACCGCAGGCCGTAGCTCCACGTAATATTCGGCGTCTCCCGCCAGCGGTCTTCGGCGTAGATGCCGATTTGCGACCCCGCTTGCGCTTGCGGAGTCGTGTACGCGGCGTAGAACGGCGTCGCGACCGTGCCGCTCGCCGCGCAGTGGATGTAGTAGCAAGCAAACTCCTGGTACGCGGTCGCGTTTTCACGGTTGACGTCAACGCCGATTTTCCAAGCATGGTCTTTCGTCGCCCGAAAATCGGAGGCGCGCAACCCTACGTAACTGGCATAAGTGCCCTGATTTAAGCCGACGAGGTTCACCGTCTTGGCGCAGGTGGGGGGACAGACGCTGAAGTCGGGCTCGACGGCGAGGACGTCGAGGGGAAGATCGCCGTAGTAATCGATGCGCGTCGAGCGCCACCACGGGATCACTTGAAATATGCCATTGCCGTCTTGCGAGACTTGCGTGAAGTTGAGGTTCGAGAAACGCTCGTACTCAAGCTGCGTGTCGAGCGTCCCAGGAGCGCTGACGACGGGATCGACCGGATTGTTCGGGTCTGTGTTGATTGGGATCTGAAACTGCGAAAACTGATTTGAATAGTCGAAGGCGAGGCTGCTGCGCGGCGAGAGCTGCGTTACGAAGCGAAAAAACTGATCGCTATTCGATGAGGCGTCGTTGATGGGGATGTAGGTCGGGGCATCGAGCCCGCGATTCGTCGTTTCCGCGTTTGCACTGAGAAAGAACTCGCTCTGACCGTAGCGCGACTGCACGTCGAACTCGCCGAGGCCTTGACCCTGGTTCCCGATGCCGCCGGTGATCGTGCCGTACGTGCCCTCTGGTAAGTCGGTGGGCCGGTTGCTGATGATATTGACGACACCCCCCATGCGATCGCCACCGTATTCGGCGGGTATGTCGCCCGTTAACACCTCGATCGAGTTGATCACCTTGGGGTCGATAATCTCGGCGAAGTTCGAGGTCGTCGCGAGTGGGAGGGGTGCGCCGTCGATGTTGTAAGTCACGCCGTGGAACCCGTTGATCACCGGTTCGTTATAGGAGAATTGAACGACGCCCGGCAGCGTTTCGATCAGCCGGTCGAGACTATTGTTTACCGGCGAGGTTTGAACGTCGGCGCGGTTGAGAATGTTGACCGATGCGGGATTGCCTTCGGAACCGGCGTGGGCGGTAACGGTCGTTAGTGCGATCTGCTTGAGGTGCGTCGAGAGGTCTACGTTGACGGTCGCAACACGGTCGCTGATGACCGTCACCAGAACTTGGACTTCGTGAACGCCGGTCGTCTGTGCGATCACGCGATACGATCCAAAGGGTACCAAGGGGAAGACGTAGTCGCCGACGGCGTCCGTCGTCGTTTTGAAGAGGGAACCTTGCCCCTCGAGAGTGACGCTAGCGTGTGCCGCCGGTTTGCCATCGATGGTGACCTTACCGCGAACGAGCCCCGTCGTTGCGGCGACCGCCGGTGTGGTGAAGCTCAACGCCAAGAGCGCGGCGACGAGCGCCGCTAAAAAGCGTGACATGGATTCCTCCGATCGGAAAAAAAGTGCGACTAAGGGGCGCTTACGCGCGAGCGGTCGCGATCGGGGGAGGACGTGCGAAGCGGCGGTGTCCGCAGAAGATGCGGCGCAGGGGTGCCGGCGTTTCAGGGCGACGCACCCAGTTTGGCGTGCGAGTCGAAAATGCGAGGCGCGCGATCGCGAAGGCGACGCGCGCGATACAGGCGACGGCGACGATCGCGATTTGCCGAACGATCCACGCCATGGCGCCAAGCGCTAAGAGGATTGCGAGCGGCGCTGCGCCGGCGTGATGCGGCTCTATGGCCTCCGCGATGGCAAACCAGAGCGCGGTCGCCGCAGCGACCGCGGCGAGGCCGGGAAGGCGATCGTTCAGCCGTGCGGCGAGGACGGAACCGTTGGGGATGAAACCGGCGGCGCTCCAAGCCAGCGCGCTCAAGCCGATGACGAGGCTCAAGGCGCCCGCGATCGCGACTTGTACGAGCAGGAAATGGTAGCCGCCGCCCATCGCATGCTCGCCGCCGTACAGCAGCGCGTGGGCGCCGAGCGAGGCGAGCAAGCCCAGAGCCAGCGCGCCTGGAACCCTCCGTGGGATCACTCGGGTCTTTTCTAGGCCGGGCCAAGGGGAGACCTTGGGGCCGCGTCGTACTGACCCTGCCCCTTGTCGCACGCCGGCCCAGTGGGATTGGAGCGGGAAGAAACCTTACAGTCATGAGCACGCGAGTCGTCGAGAATGCCGATACGGTCAGTTTGGTTTGCGCGCTTTTGGTGCGTTTTCCGGAGCTGGCGTCGATCCGCTCCGGCCCGACGGATCGCACGCTTCGCCTGACGTTCGCGGTGCGCCAGCGGCTCGATCGCGCCGCGCAAGCGGCGCTGAGTGAGGCCGTCGAGGAGCACGTTCGGAGCTTTCTAGCACTCGCTAAGGAAGAGCCGACGGCGCTGCGCGTCGAGTGTGAGGGGGACCGGACGCTGACGTTCGTGCATGTGACGCGTGATCCCGAGACCTTTTCCAAGGAGGAGCTCGAGCTTCAAGTCGGATTCTTCAGCGATCGCTGGGGCGATGCGCTCGTGCGCAACCCGCATCCCGACGATCACCTCGACGGCGATCCCGCCGCGGAGGACGAGGCCGCACTCTACGCGGTCGAGGCGTTGCGCGATCCCGCCCAGTCCAAGAGCCTAGTTGGCTTCAGAGAAGAAAAGCGCGTGCTCGTCTACTTCTTGAAATCTCAAAAGAAAGCCAAGGCGTCGGCTCGCCGATAGAACGCCCTGCCCTCAATCTGCTCCTGGTCGGAGACGTCGTGGGATCTCCGGGCCGGGATGTGCTGAAGCGCTGCGTCGCGCTGCTGCGGGAACAACATCATATCGACGCCTGCATCGCCAACGGCGAGAACGCCGCGGGCGGATTCGGTTTGACCGCACAGACCGCCGAGGAAATGTTCGAAAGCGGCGTCGACTTCATCACGGGCGGCAACCACATCTTCGACAAGCGCGACTTCGCCGAGTACCTGGAGACCAGCGAACGCGTCATCCGGCCGGCCAACTATCCGCCCTCGGCGCCCGGCCACGGCGCCGGAACGCTGACCGTCAACGGCACGACGATCGCCGTGCTGAACCTGATGGGCCGCACCTTCATGCCGCCATCCGATGACCCATTTCGCTGTGCCGACGCCTACCTGCCCGAGCTCCGGGCACGAACCCCGGTGGTGATCGTCGACGTCCACGCCGAGGCGACCTCGGAAAAGGTCGCGCTCGGACGATATCTCGACGGCCGAGTCTCGTGCGTCGTGGGCACCCATACCCACGTCCAGACGGCCGACGAGCAGATTCTGCCGGGCGGGACGGCCTATCTGAGCGACCTCGGCATGACAGGACCGACGGAAGGCATTATCGGAATGGAAGCCAAGGCCGTCCTCGACCGGTTTCTCACCGGTCTTTCGGAGCGCTTCAACGTGCAGCGAAATGGCTCGCGCCAGTTTTGTGGTGCCGTCGTCACAGTCGATCCAAGCTCAGGAAAGGCGAGCGACATCAAACGCATTTTTCTCAAGGGCCTAGCATGAACTCGGGAGTGACGCTGAAGGTGTCGGCGAAGAGCAATCCCAATGCGGTGGCCGGCGCGCTGGCGGCAGCGCTGCGTGAGCGCGACAGCGTCGAGCTGCAGGCCGTCGGCGCGGGAGCCATAAACCAGTCGATCAAAGCCGTGGCCATCGCCCGGAGTTACCTGAAGGGCGCGCAGCTCGACGCCGTCTGCGCGCCGTCGTTCGTAGTCGTCGCCATCGGGGAGAGCGAGCGCACCGCGATCTCGCTGCTCGTCGAGCGCCGCAAATTAGAGGAGAAGGTTTCCAAAGTTGAAGATTGACCTGCATTCGCACACGCGGATGAGCGACGGCACCCTGTCGCCGCAAGAGCTTTCCGATTTCATGGCGGAACGAGGCGTCGAGCTCTTCTCGATTTCGGACCACGACACGCTGGCCGCATACGGCATGTTCGAGCCGCCGCCGGGAGCCCGCGTGATTACGAGCATCGAGATCAACACGACCTGGCGCGAGAACGAGGTCCACGTTCTCGGCTACGGCGTCCCGCTAGGACCGTCGCCGATCAACGAGTTGCTCGAATACAATCAAACGCAGCGCCGCCTGCGCGCCGAGACGATGGTCGAGCGGCTGCGCCAAGCGGGGTATTCGATCACGCTGGACGACGTATTGCGCGAGTCCGGTGGCGCGCTCGCGATCGGCCGGCCGCATGTCGCAAAAGCGCTGGTGCGCCGGGGCGTCGTTGACAGCGTCGATGCAGCATTCAAACAGGCGTTGGGCCGCGGAAAGCCCGGCTACGTGCCGCAGCACTACACGACGCCCGAGCACGCGATAGAAAAGATCGCCGAGGCCGGCGGAATTCCGGTGCTCGCGCATCCCGGCCGTCTGCGGGACCGCGTGCTGATCGACGAGTTGGTGGGTCACGGTTTGCGCGGGCTCGAGGTCTTCTATCCGCTCCACGATGCGTCCGATACCGCCGAGTTCCGAGAGACGGCCAGGAAATACGGACTCGTGATGACCGGCGGCATGGACTTCCACGACATCCGCTACCACACGCAGGGCGTGGGCATGGAGGTCGACGAGGCTGACATCGCGCCGTTCCTCGAGCTCGTCGAAGTTTTTGCCTAAATGTTGAGCGCGGCGGCGCTGGCGGCCGCGATCAACGCGCCGACGCGCACGCCGCGACTCGCCCACACCGTTGTCGCCGGGGAGGTTTACGACCTCGATATGCACCGGCTGCTGTACGCGCGAAATGCCAATCTGCTCATGGTGCCCGCCTCGACGACGAAGCTGCTGACCGAAGGCACGAGCCTCGCCTTGCTGGGACCCAACTTTCGCTGGACGACGCCGGTGTATCGCACGGGCCCAGTCGACGCGCAGGGCGTGCTGCACGGCGATCTGGTGCTGGTGGCCAGCGGCGACCCGAACGTTTCGCAGCGCATCCAGCCCGACGGGACGCTCGCGTTCGAGAACGAGGACCACGCGTACGACGGCTCGGCTGACACGAAGGCCGTACCCGGCGATCCGCTCGCCGTGCTCCGCGATCTCGCCGCTCAGGTCGCCAAGACAGGCATCAAACAGGTCGACGGCGTCGAGGTAGATACGTCGCTGTTTCCGGACCAGGGGCCCGAAGGCGGCACGGGCGTCATCCTATCCCCAATTGTCGTCAACGACAACATCGTCGACGTCACCGTGACGCCGGGCGCGCACCCAGGCGACCCTGTGAGCATCAAAGCCTCGCCGCAGACGCCGTACGTGGAGTTCCTCAATCGAGCGACGACCGGCAACGCAAAGGGCGATGCAACCATCGACATGAGCGTTGACGCTCGCGATGCAAGTGGAAACCACATCGTCACGATCAACGGTTCGCAACCGGCCGGTCCCAGCGTGCTGTACGCCTATCGCGTTCCCGAGCCGAAACTGTTTGCGAAAGCGTCCTTCACCGTAGCCCTCCGAGACGCTGGTGTGGCCGTCATTCCGGTGCAAGGCGCGACCGAGAGCCTTCCCCTCAGCTACGCGCCGAATGAGCTCGTAGCGAAGCACGTCTCGCCGCCGCTGTCCGAGGACGTCTACATCACGCTCAAGGTCAGCGACAATCTGCACGCGGCGCTGATGCCCTACACATGGGCGGTCTATCTCGCGACTGCAAAGAGCGACTACCTCAAGACCGGTTTTACGCTCGAGGCGCGGCTGCTGACCCATGCCGGGCTCGATCTCGACCAGGCATCACAATCGGACGGTTACGGCGGCGCGTACTTCACGCCCGATTTCATGGTTCGCTATCTCGCGTGGGTGCGGATGCAGAGCTGGTATCGCTTCTTGCTGCGAGGCTTGCCGATCATGGGCGTCGATGGGACGCTCGTCGATATCCAGCGCTCGTCGCCGGCGCGCGGCAAAGTCTTTGCCAAGACCGGAACGGATGGCGGCGACAACGACTTGAGCGGCGGCTCGACGGTCGAGAAAGGCCTCGCGGGCTATACGACGACGCGCTCCGGCCGGCACGTGGCGTTCGCGTTTTACATCGGAGCGATGAACGGTCCGCACGACGAAGACACCGGCCACGTCGCCGGCGAGATTCTCGGCGGGATGGCCGCGGCGACCTACGAGTCGCTGTAGCGCGCTCGTACTTCTTGCAGGATCTTCGAAGCCGCGCTCTCGTACCCGCTTAGCTCGGTGAGCTGACGCGCGACCTCCTGCGCGTCGCGCATGTACTTGTGATTGATGCGCACGTTGTATGCGCATCCCGCGAGTGCCGCACATGCAAACTCGGCGGCACAGCCGACGTCGCTCGCGAGCGACTTCGTCTTTGCCTCGCTCAGGCGCCGCGCGAGCTCGAGTACTTGCAGCGCTAATCCGGCCGCGTGGAGCGGCTCCGCGGCGGCCCGATGCAGCGCGGCTTCGATCGCTCGGCGCCGCTCATGCGCTTCCGCGTCGTTGCCTTTGGGCAGCGCCTGCGCGGCCACGACGGCCGCAAATGCGGCCTCGTCGCGCAGTCGCGCCTTGCCGAGATCCTCGCGCAGCCGGTCCGCCCGCGCGACGACGTCCTCGAGCGGCGCTGACGCAATTCTGCCGACCATTGCGACTAAAGCCGCGGCCACTGCCGCGATCAACGCCGCGGCGCTGCCTCCGCCCGGAACCGGATCGTTCGAGGCGAGGCGCCGGAGGTAATCGTCGAGAGTTTCCACGCGGACCTCTAGTTGGCGGATGGGTTCGGCGAGCCTGCGGCGAAAGGGCGGCGTGCATTTGCCCCAAGTGAGTAGGAGTTGAACTTGCCAGTTTTGGATCCCACCCAGGGTGACGTTAAAGATCACAGCCTCGCGGAGGCCGGACGCTCGCGGATTGCCTGGTCGGCGGCATACATGCCCGTCCTCGCGCAGATTCGGGATCGCTTCGAGCTCGAGAAGCCGCTGCACGGCGTGCGGATCGGCGCGTGCCTGCACGTGACGACCGAGACCGCGAACCTGATGCTCGCGCTGCAGGCCGGCGGCGCCCAGATCGCGCTGTGCGCCAGCAATCCTCTCTCGACCCAGGATGACGTGGCCGCGGCGCTGTGCGACTATGGCATCGCGACCTATTCGATCAAGGGAGAAGATCACGCGACGTACTATTCGCACATCGAGTCGGTGATGGCCACGCATCCGCAGATTTCGATGGACGACGGCTGCGATCTCGTGACGTCGATCTTCACCAAACGTCCGGGTCAACTCGCCAAGATGATCGGCGGCTGCGAAGAGACGACGACGGGCGTAATTCGCCTGCACGCGATGCAGCGCGACGGTGTCCTGCCCTATCCGGTTATCGCCGTGAACAACGCGCTCACCAAGCACATGTTCGACAATCGCTACGGCACCGGCCAATCGACGCTCGACGGGATCATCCGAGCGACGAACGTTTTGCTCGCGGGTCGAACGCTGGTAGTGATCGGCTACGGGTGGTGCGGTCGCGGCATCGCCGCGCGCGCAGCCGGCATGGGCGCGCACGTGGTCGTCACCGAGGTAGACCCCCGCAAGGCGATCGAGGCCACCATGGACGGCTACCGCGTGATGCCGATGAGCGACGCCGCGAAGATCGGCGACATCTTCGTCAGCGTCACCGGCAACTACCACGTGGTGCGCGAGGAGCACTTCAAACTGATGAAGGACGGAGCGATCGTCGCCAACTCCGGGCATTTCAACGACGAGCTCGACCTGGACTCGATCGCGCGGATGGCGCGGGGCAAGACGGAGCCGCGTGCGTTCGTCGAGCAATACGAGCTGCACGACGGACGCAAGGTCTGCATCCTCGCCAACGGGCGGCTGGTCAACCTCGCCGCAGCCGAAGGTCATCCAGCGGCCGTGATGGACATGTCGTTCGCGAACCAGGCGCTCGCGACGGCGTATCTCGTGAAGCACCACGCCGACTTGGAGAAGAAGGTCTACGACGTGCCGCTCGAGATCGACGAGGAGGTCGCGCGACTCAAGCTCTCGTCGATGGGCATCGAGATCGATACCCTGACGCCCGAGCAGGTGAAATACATGTCGTCCTGGAGCGAGGGCACGTAGGGTGGCCTATACGCGGCTCTTCACGAGTGAGTCGGTGACCGAGGGCCATCCCGACAAACTGGCCGACCAGATATCCGACGCGGTCCTCGATGCGCTGCTGCGCGACGATCCATATTCTCGCGTGGCGGTGGAGACGTTCGCAATCACCGGGCAGATTCACATCGCCGGCGAGGTCACGACGAAGACCTACGTGGACATTCCGAAGTTGGCGCGCGAGGTCGTCCGCGACGTAGGATACACGCGCTCGGCGATCGGTTTCGACGCGGAGACGTGCGGCGTCAGCGTCTCGATCGACGAGCAGTCGCCGGATATCGCGCTGGGCGTCGATCGATCGCTCGAGGCGCGCGCGGGCGATGACGACGAGTTCGAGCTGGTCGGCGCGGGCGATCAGGGCATGATGTTCGGCTACGCGTGCCGGGAGACCGAGGAGCTCATGCCGCTTCCGATCGTGCTCGCGCACAACCTCACGCGTCACCTCGCGGCGGTTCGCAATAACGACGACATTCCGTACTTGCGTCCGGACGGCAAGTCGCAGGTGACAGTGGAATACCGGGGAGATCGGCCGGTGCGCGTCGACGCCGTCGTCGTCTCGACGCAGCACGACCCCGAGATCCCGCTGGAAGAAATCCGTCGCGAGATCACCGAGAAGGTGATCGACCACGTGATTCCCGTCGCAATGTATGACGACCGAACGCGTGTCTTCGTAAATCCGACGGGGCGTTTCGTGATCGGCGGCCCGAAGGGTGACGCCGGACTCACTGGGAGGAAGATCATCGCCGACACGTACGGCGGCATGGCCCGCCACGGCGGCGGTGCGTTCTCGGGAAAGGATCCGACGAAGGTCGATCGCTCGGGAGCCTACGCGGCGCGCTGGGTCGCGAAGAACGTCGTGGGTGCGGGTCTCGCCGACCGCTGCGAAGTGCAGGTCGCGTACGCGATCGGCGTCGCACATCCCATGAGCGTGGCGATCGAGACGTTCGGCACCGGTCGCGTTCCCGAGGAGCGCATCGCGAGCGCGGTCAAATCGGTGTTCGATCTGCGGCCGGCGGCGATCATTCATCACCTGCAGCTGCGCCGTCCTATTTATCGTCAAACGGCTTCCTACGGTCACTTCGGCCGGCCGGATCTCGATTTGCCATGGGAGCGGCTCGACCGGGTCGACGCGCTGCGCAAAGCAACGGCGTTTAATGGAGAAGAGCTTCGTGTACCGAACTTTGCCGGTTAGAGTCGCCGCGGTCGCGGCGGCGTTCGCAGTTTCGCTCGAGCTCGCCCAAGCGACGACGTTCGTGCCCTCGCAGACCTTCAAGGCCGGGACACGGATCCAGACCGTGCTCGAGGAGCACCTCGATTCCTCCAAGCTGACCTACGGAGACAAGTTCAGGCTACGGGTCGTCGATACGTCGTACCCGGCTTTGCACGGATCGTACATCGTCGGATGGATCACCGACGTGCGGAAGCCCACGGGGTCGGATCGCGCGCGCGTTGGCTTCTTCTTGACGACGATCCATCTTTCCAACGGCACGAAGAAGAGCATCAGCGCCTACGTCGTCAACAAGGGCGTCGTCCAGATCAATCCCGCCGCCCAGTACCAGCAGCGTCAGCGCCTCTCGCCGATGACCGGCGTTCCCTACGGTACCGTAACGCCCGGGCCGATCGCGTGGCAGATGCGGCTCGGCAGCGGTCCTTCGACGGTGAAGCAGGAGCAATCCGGTACGCTGGGCGGCTACGTCTACGGCGTCAACGCCCACGAGCCGGTCGTCATCAACGCCGGCACCTCGGTAACGGTGGAGCTCGCCGAAAACTTAACTATTCCGTAGGGTGCAGTAACTGGTCCATCTTGCACTGATGCGGCGGTTTGTCGGCACGCCAGCGCAGCAGCCGCGCGGCGTGGCGGAAACGATGTCCAGTGACGTGATCGAAAGCAACTTCGACGACGACGTGCGGCCGCACCGGAAACCACTCTGTTGCCTCGCCGCGCCGCCAGCGGCTCGGTCCTCCCGGCGCGGTGCCGGTGAACCCGGGCGGCTCGACGATCGGCTTGAGTAGGTCGGCCGCGCGCTTGCGCTCCGCGGCGCTCATCGAGCCGACGAAGCCGACGTGATTGAGCTTCCCTTCCTCGTCATAGAGCCCGAGCAGCAACGAGGCCACGGCGCCTCCGGCGCCCATGCGGAATCCGCCGACGACGCAATCCGCGGTATAGTTGCGCTTGATCTTGACGGCCGCGTCGCGGCTGCCGAATGCGTAGGCGACGTCGCGCTTGGCGATGACGCCGTCCAGCCGCGCGACGCTCCCGGCGAGCCAGCGTTTCGCCAGGTCGATATCCGAAGTGGACGGAGAGAGCCGAACCGCGGGGTTCTCAGCGAAGTTGCGCTGCACGAAGCGCTCGAGGCGCTCGCGGCGCGCGTGCAGTGCGCGCTCGTAGAACGCGCTGCGGCCCTCGACCAGCAGATCGAATACGATGTAGCACGCCGGGGTCTCGGCAGCGAGCCGCCGCACGCGGCTCGCCGCGGGGTGAATGCGCTGGAGCAGCGCGTCGAAGTCTGAGTCGTCGCCGGTGGCGACGAGCAGCTCGCCATCGATGACGAACTGCCGCGCCCCCGCGTCGCGCAGGGCTTCGACGATTTCGGGGAAGTAGCGGGTCAGCGTCTCGCCGGACTTCGATTGCAGCTCGAGGTCGGCGCCGTCGCGAAACGCGATGCAGCGAAATCCGTCCCACTTGGGCTCATAGCTCCAGTCGCCGCCCTCCGGAATGTGCGCGACCGGCCGAGTCTCCATGGGCTCGATCGGCGGACGAACGAGGAGCTCTTCAAACGGCGGCACGAGCGTTCGAAAACTTCGCCAGATTGAAGCGCCCCCGAGCGCGCAGCAACGGCTGCCAGAGATCGCCGAGTTTTTCGAGCCGCTCGGGGACGTTGAAGATCGTGAAGTCGCCCGGCTCCGCGCCGGCCTCGATCTCGTCCCATGTGAGCGGGGTGGAGACCGTCGCGGACTCGTTAGGGCGTACGGAATAGATCGAGGCGAGCGTCTTGCCGAATGCGTTCTGGTTGTAGTCGACGAGCACGTGATTCGCCGGCCGGTTCGCCACGCGATAGATCGCCGTCAGCACGTCGGGGTGGGCCTTCGCCATGTGATGCCCGATCTGTTTGGCGATCTCCCAGACCTCGTGCTGCGCCGGTTCCGGGCGGATCGCGACGTAGATGTGGGCGCCTTTGCTGCCCGAGGTCTTGGCATACGGCGTCATGCCGAGACCCTCGAGCACGTCGCGAACGATCAGCGCGGCCTCGCGGACGACGGCGAAGGTCGCGCCCGGCGTAGGATCGAGATCGAAGTGCAGGTAGAGCGGGCGATCGGGATCAGCGCAGAGCGAGTACCACGGATTGAGGTCGATGCATCCGAGATTGATCAGCCACATCAGCGCCGCGCGTCCGTCGACGAGGGGGAAATCGATGACGTTACCGGAGCTGTGCTCGATGGAGCACGTCCTGATCCAAGGCGGCCTCGGCGACGGCGTGCGCTTCATATAGAAGAAGTCGCCCGTGACGCCGTGCGGGTAGCGCTTCATGACCATCGGCCGGTCGGCGACGTGCGGGATCAGCGCGTCGGAGATGCGCAGATAGTAACGCAGCAGATCGCCCTTTGTGAGCTTGAGCGTTGGAAAGTAGACCTTGCGCAGGTTGGTCAGCGCCACGCGGCGCCCGTCCACGTCGAGGGTCGCGTCGTCGACGTCGCTCGGAATCGCGACGGCATCGCGATCGCGCTTCGGGCGGTCGGCCATCCCCGCTTATACCCGCAAGGCAGGGTGGCGTTCCTGGCCGTGGAACGAGGGACCGCCGGCCGCCGAGCTCCCCACCGTTCCGGATTAGCTCAGTTGGTAGAGCAGCTGACTGTTAATCAGCGGGTCGTTGGTTCGAGTCCAACATCCGGAGCCATTCAAAAGAGCCCGTGAAAAAGATTTTTTGTGGGCTCTTTGCTTCTCGCTCGACCCTCAGCCCTTAGGCCGGTCCGGCCCCGCGATGAAATCCAAGGAATCGCCGAGTCGCCCGGCTTATATTCCGCGCATGCCATGATGCCCTTATAAGGAGGTGCACAAGATGTTCGTTTCGGTCATACACCGTATTAGCGACCCCGACCGTTTCTCCGAGATGGCGCGCAGCGCGTCGATTCCTCAAGATCTGCGTTTGCCGCAAGTCATTGCGAACGCAAATCGCTCCACTACCGTGTGTCTCTGGGAAGCGCCGTCTGTTCAACGTGTGCGCGATTTCCTCGAACCTCTCACGGCCGGAATCTGCGAGAACGAATACGCTGAAATCGACGCCGGCTTGTCTTCGGGGCTTCCCGCCACCACTCTAGTCTGAGCGACGAGCTGGCCGTCAATCCCGTCGGACAGGGGATAAGGCAACCGCAAAGAAGGCTCGCACCGGAGGAAAAGACGATGGCTGAGATCGCTAAAGGGCTGAGCTTCGTATTCACCATTGCGATTGGGGTAGCGCTCGCCGGCTGCGGGGGGCCGCAGCAAATCGGGCAAACAGCGTCCCCGCCGCTGCAAGGAGACGTGACTTCAACGCCGTTGCCCGGTGCATTGTCGCACAGTGCGTCGAGGCCGCTGCCACGATTTGTTCCAAGCGGTCAGCCGCTGTTGTATGTCGGCGACGACGATAACAGCGCCGTCGACATCTTTCCTCTCACGGGACCGAATCAGAAACAAGTAGGCTCGATCTCCAAAGGCGTCCAGGGCCCGTGGGGATTGGGCCTCGATGCCAGCGATTCGCTCTACGTCGCTGACGCAACAAAAGGCACCGTCACGGTCTACCCGTACGGCTCCTCGAGCCCGTCAATGACGTACTCGAAGGGACTCCACGAGCCGTTGTACGCGTTGGCCGATTCGGCGGGGCACGTCTTTGTATCTGGTCGCGAACCCGGAGCGCGCAATAAGGGCAATCTCGTCGAGTACAACGCCGGCACGAACGTTCCGATCGCGCGGAAGAAACTGGGCTCCGAAGACGACGGAATGGCCGTGGACAGCAAAGGCAATCTCTATGTGGCGTTCCGCCGGACAGGCCCAATTGCTCCATAGCGGAGTTCGGACCGGGCCTCAGTAATGAGCGGCTTCTGGGTATGACGATCGATCAGCCTCAAGGATTGCTCCTCGACAATGCCGGGAATCTCGTCGTCGTCGAGTCGGCGTACGCAGATATCAAAGTGTTTGCGCCGGGAGCGACGTCGCCGTCGGTGACGGTATCGGTCTCGGGGATTGGTCATCTCGCGGAGTTGGCGATGCAGAATAGCGAGACGACCCTGTGGGTTTCTTCAGAAGGCGGATCCGTGTACTCGATGCCCTATCCGCTCACGCCGAGTACGATAGCGACCGAGTATGAGAAAACCGGCGTTTTCTCAAATGGAATCGCCGTCACTCCCTAGTCGGTAATGAGCCGTTCGTACCAACGCGGGCGGTCCAGACGGATGATATCTTTGTAGCGGCAGCGCCAGTCTCGGGTCTGTTCGCGAAGGCACGCCACGCCGTTAGTATTGCGTCTTGATACAATAGCTAGTCGCTTGCGTATCGCGGATATTCCGAAGTCGAGATCGCCTCCGCTCTGCGGCGCTTCGCCAAGTGAGGGAGATCGCTACGACGGATTGCGGGCGGCTTTGAAGACGACACTATGCGCGCCTTTTGACTGCTCCATCGTCACGGTGATATCGACAGCGTCGGATGGCCAATAACTGGCCACCGTGACGCGTTCCGTGCTGAGCGAGAACGACTCAACCAAGAAGCGTCCATTTGAACCGGCGATCGAGCGCAACCGCTGTTCGAAATCGTCAAAGATCGCCTGCGCCAAGCCGGCATCGGAGCCTCGGTAAGCATCGCAGATGACATTGGCCGTGTGGGCGTTCCTGCTCACCCGGCATTCGGTCAGCCCGGCGATTGTGAAGTTCAACGTATAAATCTGCATCGTATCGCTCGCAGCTAACCGTGGCCCGAGGTCCTGTGAGAAGCTGTTGACCGCGTTGCCGATCAGGCGTTGTAAGCTTGCTGTAAAAGATAGCGCCGGCATCTGCTGCGCCAGAATGAGAGCAGCAAACATCGTCGCTTGTAGCATCATCGAGTGGGCGAAGTTGACGCTAAGCCGCGTGCACCCCTGCTTGCTTTTCTGCGTGCTAATCGAGCCAACAGGCGCTGCGGTCCGAGCGAAGAACTAAGCGAGCGTCGGCTCTCTAGGAGGCTAGTATGAAGAGATTTATGCCTGTAATTCTGGTAGCCGCGGTCGCCACTCCGTCGATGGCTCGCTCTGAGATGACCTCGAGTGCGATGTACGGGGCTCGGCCGCACGTTCGCGGACTCCGGTAAGACGATGGCGACGTGAGCTGTACTCGGACGTAACTACCACCAACCATAAGGAGATTCACATGCGACCTTGCCACGCGTTCGCTGTCATCGTCCTAGCCGCCACGCTGCCATTGGCCGCCTCCGCGGCCATGGCGCCCACCGGCATCGGCGTCGGACCGCACGGTTATGACTTCCTGGTCGGCACGTGGACGTGCAAGAATAACGTACCGTCGCCGATGGGTGGTCCCGCGGCGTCGACGTTGGTCATCGCGCACTCCGTGAGCGGCGCGCTGGCGGTCCGCGTTACCGGTTCGAACTTCGAAGCGCTTGGCTTCGTCGTCTACAATGGGAACACGAAGACCTGGTGGAGTCCGTCGACCGCGGCCGGCGGCGGATATGGCACCGAATCGACGCAGCAAACCGGAAAGAAGACGACATGGTCCGGGCCATTCACCGATCCGTCATCGGGAAAGACGATGCAGGTCCGCGACACCTATACCTTCATGAATCCCACGACCTACACCGACCTATTTCAGGTCAACATGAACGGCACGTGGAAGACCGAAGGGAACACCACCTGCACGAAGAGTTGAGGCTGCCCGCGCGCGGGCGACAGCTCAGGACCCGCTGATGATGCGAGCGCTCTTGATGTAGTCCAGCCGCGGAAACGCGCTCTCGAGGTATGCGTTGCCCTGTGCGGCGATCTGTGCCTGGTCCGGCTTCTCGCCGTAGCCGCTGTAGATGTGTTCGACGGCCGACATCCCGCTGCTGACGTGGCCGATTGGAGCGAATCCCATCGCGTCGAGCCTGGCGTTGTCGGCGAGGTTGATGAAGAGATGCGTCGTTCGGCTGTTAGGCTGACCGCTGGCCGCGAACGTCACGGTTCCAGCGGCATTCGAACCCTTAACGGCGTCGTCGGGGATCGTGACGTCCCACTTCTTGCTCACCGCGGGGTCGGCAGCGGCACCCCACTGCACCACGAAGCCGGGCACCACCCGATAGAAACGGGCGCCGTCAAAATATTTGGCCTTCACCAAATCGTAAAAGCGTTGAGCGCCGTTCGGCGCGAGCGTGCGGTCGACTACGATGATGACGGGGCCCTTGGTCGTATTGAGCTCGACGCGGTAGGTCGACGCAGGCGAGCTCTGCGCGGCTGGCTGCTTCGCGCCGCCGCCGCAGCCCGCAAAGCCCAGAACGAGAAAGCCGAACATAAGAAACTGCTTCATTATGGCACAGTTTCGCGAGCCGCAGCGACGAACGCCTCCGGCAATGCGGAAATTCGTGAGCCGCCCGCTCGTGGCCGCCGGCGAGGGCTTTGTCACGCCCGCCGATGGAAGCCGGCCGCCGATTCCGCGAGCCTTTCGGTGGGAGGGCCGCACGCTCGTTGTAACGGCCGTCCTGCGCGCGTGGCGATCCACCAAGGCCGACCGCGGCGACACGTACCTCAAGCGGCATTGGTTCGAGCTCGAGACCGAGTGCGGCCTCAAGATCGAGGTTTACTACGACCGGGAAACGCCTCCCGGTTCGTCTCCATGGTGGCTCTACACGGTTCAGACCTTGAACGCGAAGTAGACGGCCGCGATGATGCAAAGATAGCTTACGCCGTAGTTCCACTTCGGAACCTGCCCGAAGACGAGGAGCGCGAAAACAGTGAAGACGGCGAGCGTGATCACCTCCTGTAGGATCTTCAGCTGCGTCAAGGTCAGCACGCCATAGCCGATTCGATTCGCCGGAACCTGAAAGCAGTATTCCAGCAGGGCAATAAACCAGCTGGCGAGGATCGCGACAACCAGCGGCATTTTCGTGTTCTTCAGGTGGCCATACCACGCGATGGTCATGAACAAGTTCGAACACGTCAACAGAAAAACGGTAGCTGCAATTGGGTACCGGGCGAGAAGCGAGGTCATTCTCGCAGCGTTTCCCAAAAAGCTCACTAGGAAACGCCGTAAAGGATGACGGGGCGACCTTTGTCGTAGAGGCAGTGAGAGGTAAATACAATGCTTCCAACGCGAGCGTTCGCGGCGCCGGCCGCCTTAGTTCTGACGGTTGCCGCGACGCCGGGACCGCCTTCCGCGCCGCTCGATGCTGCGACGATCTTGCAACGCAGTGAGGCCAAGTGGCAGGGACTGAGCTCATATCAGGTGCCGGTCACGATCGCCGGGAGCGTGCGGGTGGCGTTCGTCTCGGTGCCCGTTCACATGACCGGGACGCAGTACTATCAGGTCCCTGATCGGCAGGCATTGCATCTCAACAACCCGCCGAGTTACGCGCGCGGTCTGGGTGACACGCTCTCGACGATGGGCACGCCCCAGACGTGGCTGCGCGACTATGCGATCGCGGGACCGGCCACGCAGCCGCACGGGCACCACTCGGCTTACGTCTTAACGGGTACGCCCAAAAAATTCGGCAGCCGCGTCAAGAGCATGACGATGTCGGTGAGCGCTACGACGTATGTCATCGAATCCATCACGTTCGCCTACACGAACGGCGCGTCGCTCGTCGTGACGTTTCTCCATCACGCAGGAATCTCGCAATATCGCCTGGCGCGCAGCGCGACCGTCGTCGCGCACTTTCCCGGCTACAGCGGCAATGCGACAATCACCTACGGGAACTATCAGCTAAATCAGCCGATTCCCGAGTCGGTGTTCCAGACACACTGACCCGGCGAACCGCCGGCCGAGTGACGCCAGAACCGCACCGCGGCCCCGGTCTCGCCTCGCCGGGGCTTGCACGACGCCATACTTTGTGGTACAAAGTAGATGGCTTTGCGCTGCAAAGTGAACAGGCCCACTGCCGAGGTAGCCATGCTTAAACGTCTGATCGCCATCGTGTTCATTTTCGGCTCAGCCGGCGTCGCCTGGATGATTTTGGGAGCGACGCTCGTGCAGCGCACGGGCGCCTCCGACCAGAGCCAGCGGGATAAGCTCACAGCGCAGTGGGGCAGCGCGCAGTCGCAAATGGCGCCCCAAGTCAACGCACGCGTGGCGGTGGACACGTATAACAGCGACAAGAAACGCGTAGAACGCGGCTATGAAAATGTCGCGGTCCCGCTGAGCCGGGCCCGGATCGCGGTCAACCTCCATCTCGAACAACGTCGCGACGGACTCCTCTGGTACAACCTGTATGACGTCGGGTTCGTCGCGCACTATCGCGTCCACAACGACACGAGCAGCCGGCAGCTGTCCGTGCACTTTCCGTTCCCATCGAGCGACGGCACGTACGCGAACTTCACGTGCTCGATCGGCGGCCGGCGCGTGACCGACACGACCGCCCTCGACCAGGGCTACGTCGGCTTCGACCTGCCGCCCGGACGACAAACGACGATCGATATCGGGTATACGTCGCGCGGCATGGGTAGCTGGACTTATCGCTTCGGTACCGATGTGGAGTCCGTGCGGGACTTCGCGCTGATGATGCGGACGGACTTTGACGCGATCGACTTTCCGCCGGAGACGCTGCTACCTGTCGCCGAGGCGAAGCTCTCGAAGGGCTGGCGCCTCGAGTGGCGCTACGGCACGCTCGTGACCGGCAACGGCATCGGCATGGCGTTTCCTTATCCGTTGCAGCCGGGGCCACTCGCGCAGCGCATCACGTTCTGGGCGCCGGTCGCGCTGTTTTTCTACTTCTTCGTCATGCTCGTGATCACGACGCTGCGCAAGGTCGACCTGCACCCGGTTAACTACTTCTTCCTGGCGGCGGCCTTTTTCTCGTTCCACCTGCTCTTCGCGTACCTCGTCGATCGCATTCCCATCGAGGCGGCGTTCGTAATCTGCTCCGGTGTCACGCTGTTCTTGACGATCTCGTATCTGCGTCTCGTCGTGGGCTGGCGGTTCGCGGCGGTCGAAAGCGGAGCCGCGCAGCTGATCTACCTCGTCCTCTTTTCGTACGCGCTGTTCAACGAGGGCTGGAGCGGTTTGACGATCACGATCGGCGCCATCATCACGCTATTCGTCGTCATGCAGCTGACCGGGAGGATTCGCTGGAGCGAACGAGTCGCCGTCTCCGGAACTTAGGGGCGGTATCGCAGGCGAATCTGCGCCGTTCGCGCCATGGGATAAGCTTGCGGCACGTAGCCTGCCGCTCCGTACGTCCACGGCACGACCTGGGTCTGGCCGTCATTCGTGGGCACGCCGTTGCCGAGCGTGTAGCGACAGCCCTTGCAATATTGCACCCCGTACGCCTTTTCGTACAAAAGGTCTCCGCCCGTGTAGCCCGGAGGTCCGATGAGGTAGGGATTCCCCTGCATTTGCGTCGGCGCGCTGTCGGCAAAGAGATTGGCGACGTCGAGCATCGCCGTCACGTGCTGCGACAGATCCAGTTCGACGTGCAGCGATGCGAGCGTCTGAGGCGCGGTCCGCAGCGTGTTCGGATCCGCACCCTCGCCGGTGCCGAGCGTGGCGACGTACGGATTCGACGCCGCGTTGTACGGCAGCGCCGGGTTCTTCAAAAAATAGTAGTTGTAGCCGGGATTTACGTAATTGTCGTTGCGTACGAGCTCGGGCGCTCCGGTCTTGGGGGCTTGGATCCACACCATCGTGCCGTTGCCGTACGGGTAGCCGCTCTCGTACGAGAGCATCGGCGTCACGCGCAGGCGCCGGTGGGCGAACCCGATCTCGTAGCCGAGCGCCGCGGTGAAGTCCGGGATGTAGCCCGCCGGATAGAGGTGCCCGGCCAAGATTGCCGCGGGGTTGAGGTCGTTGTACGCAAACTGATCGACGCTGGAAGTGTACGTGCGGCCGTAGTTCGCGGTCAGCTGCAGACCGCCGCGCTTCACGAATAGCTCCAACCCGTGCGATCGAAGCAGTCCCGCGTTGGTAGGCACCCCGACCGCGTCGGGATTCTGCGAGGTCGCGCGGAAGTTCGCCGGTAAGACGTCGATCCGATTCTTCTCGAGCTCGGCGTAGTACGTCAGCCGCGCCTGCGTAGGTCCGGCGTGTTCATACGAGACGCTGTAGTCGTCGGCCGTTTCGGGCGCGAGCGCGATCGGCGTCGCCGGTGCGGCCGAGTCGGTCCGCTGCACCTCCAAGGGAAGCGGCGCGACCGAGGTGTGATCGAAGGTGGCACGCACGGCGCCCGCCTCGCCGAAGGTGTACGTAACGGCCAGGTGCGGATCGATCGCGTCGAGGCCGTAAGCCAAACCCGTCCCGCCCAGCACGTTTTCGCCCGTCAGTCGTAGCGTCGCGTTCGCATTGAGCCGATCGTCGACCGACCACGTGTCGCCGGCATAGAGCAAATACTGGTCCAGCCGCGGATTCGACGTGACAAGCTCGTCGGCGGTCGGTACGAGCTGATAAAGGTCGCTGAGGTTGACCGCGTACTGGATGCCGGCCCGAAAATCGTGCTTGGCGCCGGCCTGGTCGTCGTAATCGTACCCGATTCCATCTTGCCGCTGGCTCTGCTGTGACCACAGCGAAATCACGCCGTCTGGAAACGAAAGGTCGTCCCAAAATGGGCCGTTGGCGATCGCGCCGACTTGCGACTCATAGACGTAGGCGCGGCCCAGCGAGTGACTCCAGCGATGCAGCCATTGCAGCTTCGCGACGAAGTATGTGCCGCGCGCGCGCGAGGGCGTGTCGACCTGTGCGTTCGCGTCGGGGGGTTGACCGGGAAAGGAGCTCGTCCTCGAGTTGAACGTCGCCCAGGTTTCGCCGGCGTAGGGCGTGTCGTACTGATCGTAGGTCGCCACTCCTGAGAGGAAGGTCGCCGAGAAATCGTCGCGCTCGTCGGGCGCGAAGTGAACGTTGCCGGACCACGCCGATGCCGCACGCGACTGCAAGGCGAGACCGTACGTGCCCATCTCGGATGGATAGAACGTGACGCCGTCGCCGTACCGAAAGAAGGCCGCAGAGGATGTCACGTCGATCGCGTAACGCCAGCGCAGATCCGGCGTCGCCCACTGTAAGCTCGTCTCGAACGCGGCGTACTGCGCGCCGATCCCCATCGCGACGTCGAAGCTAGCGCGTGCGGGATACGTGCCGATCATCGGTATCTCATTCACGACGCCGCCCAGCGCGTTTTGGCTCGAGTCGGTAAACCCACTCAGCGTGAGGGTCGTCGCCCCTACGCCCGCCGTGCCGAGTTGGGCTCCCACGATATTCCCGCCGGGCTCCGCAATCAGACCCTGCGGAATCGGCACGGAGTCATAGTCGAACACTGTATCCTGCACCTTGCCGCCACGCACGATCGCGTTGGCGAATGAGTCGAGTTGCACCCCGGGAACGGCTGCGATCGCGCCCTGCACGGAGCCCTGTGTATAGTTCGCCAAGCCCGCAGCGTTTGCGTCGGGAAACGAGGCCCGAGCCTCGTCACCGGTGACCGTGAACGTGTCGCTCGTGTTACCGACGGAGAACGCCTCGCCCTTGGCCTCAACGTGCGCGATTTCTTTGAGCGCGGGCCGCAGCGTGAACGTCACGTGCTCGTGCTCGCCCGGCAGAACGATCGCGACGTCGCTGGCCGGCTCGTAGCCGCTCGCGCGCACGTCGATTTCGTACGTGTCCGGCATGACGCCCAAGATCACGAAGGCGCCCGCGGAGTCGGTGGTCGCGGCATAGCGCCCGGACGCCGCCCGAGCGATGACGCTCGCATCCGCGACCGGCGCGCCGCCGCCCGTCTGAACGCGCCCGAGGATCGCACCGGTCGTCAGCTCGGCTGCCGTCGCTCGCACTCCGACGAGTGGCGACAGCGCGAGCGCGACGCAGAATACCAGGCCGGAACCGCGATGGAGTGCGGTGAAACGTTGCGAATAGCGTGCCCTCATATAAAATCCGCGCGGTAGACGCGCGTGACGCCGATGAGCTCGCGCCCCTGCTGGAACAGCTCGGCTATCCCGCGGCGCTCGAGGAGATCCGCTTGCGTCTGGCAGCATTGAACGGTGACTCTCACGTCCTCGTCGCCGCGAGCGAGCTCGGTATTTCCGGATTCGTCGCCGTAGCGATCACTCGTGACTTCATTGTCGGGACGCGCGCGATGATCCTCGGGCTCATCGTTGCGAACGGGTCTCGCAGTGAAGGCATCGGCACCGAACTGCTATGCGCGGCCGAGAGCTGGGCCTTCGGCCGTGGTGCGCCGGCGGTCACGGTTCGCTCGAACGTCATCCGCGACCGGGCGCACAGGTTTTACGAACACAACGGCTATCGGCGCGTCAAAAGCCAACACGTATTCGAAAAACGGCGGCCGTAAGCGACGTGTACCGACGAAGGCTTATCCGCAGCAGGCGTCGGCGCGCGTTTCGGTGTCCTCGTGAACCGTACAAATTTCCCAACGCCTGCCGTCGGGGTCGATCGCCCAGACCTTCGGTTGCTTAGCGTCGCAGCAGGTTTCCTCGCGCTCGATCGAGGCAGCAAGGCCAGCTGCACCGAGGCGAGCGATGGCACACTAGTCGCCACGGACCTTGATCGGGCTGCTGCCGAGCAGCGTGGCGTAGAACGAGACGCTCCGCTCGAGAGACGTCCTCGTCGTTACCCGCGTAGCGCACGGCAACGCTGTATCGACATTTTTCGATGCTAGCAAATATTATCGAACGGTCAATCGGTGCGAGCGACCGCTCCCTGTGCGTCGGGTTTGAGTCGGATGCGCCTCGGTTAGAAGCGAATTGATATGGACTCTCAAGCGGCTGCTCGCGATGCCGGGTTGCGCTACGTCGACGACCGGATTCCCGGGATTCGCCGGCGCCGCAGCGGCCGCTCCTTCGCCTACGTTTACGCCGACGGAAAACCGGTCCGCGATGAGGCGGAGCTGCAGCGGATTCGATCGCTCGCTGTGCCGCCTGGCCTATAGCGACGTCTGGATCTCGCCGATTGCCAACGGCCACATTCAGGCGACGGGCCGCGATGCGCGCGGCCGCAAGCAGTACCGCTACCACGAGCGTTGGCGCGAGGTACGCGACGAGGCGAAGTACCACCGGCTCGTCGCATTCGGCCGCGCGCTGCCGAAGATTCGCACGGCGGTCGCGAAGGACATTGAAAGCAGCGGCATGACGCGGCAAAAAGTGCTCGCCGCTCTCGTCGCGCTGCTCGATGCGACGGGCGTGCGCGTCGGGAACGAGGAGTACGCGCAGGCCAACGGCTCGTTCGGGCTGACCACGCTGCGCGCCCGTCACGTGCAGCTCAAAGGCTCGGAAGTCCGCCTCAACTTTCGCGGCAAGACCGGCCGGCAGCATCTCATCACGCTCGACGACCGGCGGCTCGCGCGGATCATCAAGCGCTGTCGTGATCTTCCGGGCGAGGAGCTCTTCGCATACGTTGACGAGGAGGGCGCCGTCGCGAGCGTCAGCTCCGACGACGTCAACGCCTACATCCGAGAGATCGCCGGCGACGATTTTTCCGCGAAAGACTTCCGCACCTGGATCGGAACGGTGGAGTGCATCGGGGCGTTGGCCGAGGCCGCCGAACACTTGGCGCAGGCGAAGAGCAACGTCGTTGCGGCGCTGGAGCGCGTGGCCACTCGACTGGGCAACACGCCGGCCGTGTGCCGCAAGGCGTACGTGCATCCCGCGGTCATCGAAACGTACACGCGGCTGCGCCGATTGCCTCCGCAAAATGGGCGTCCCGGCGCGAAGCGTCGCGCCGGGGCACTTTCACACCGCGAGCGCTTCGCGTTGCGCTTCGTCGAGCGCTGGGAAAAGCGTCAGGCGAGTGCGGATTCGAAGTGAAGCGACCTGCGGAACGACCGGACGGAGGCGAGCAGCATCTCGGCCTGCTCCGGATCGACGTTTTCGCGCAGACGCGGCAGCGCCTTAGTTTCCTCTTCCTCGATATGGTGACGCACGGCGTCAGCAAACTTCCGCGCCGCCGCGTCAAAGGTCACGGCGTCGCCCTCTTTTAGCATCGAATCGAGTTCGAACAACAACACATCCGCCTCGGCCGTCTCGTGATAGAGATGCTGGGACTCCGCTCGGCTGCCGGCGACCTTGTTGAGCGCAGGGTAGACCAAATTCTCCTCCGTCGCGTTGTGGATTGTCAGAACGCCCTTGAGCTGCTCCAGCAGCTGCTCGCGATTGGTTGCATCTGATCCCGTGAGTCTAGTCAGGAGCCCCTTGATCACCTGATGATCGTTCTCGAGGATCTCGACGGCGTCGGCGCCGCGCGCCGGCAGGAGTGTCGTGTCGATTTGCATTGAAAGCCTCGCTAGTTAAGAACTCGGATGGCTTTCGATACCCGCGCCCAGCGTCGCCGAAACGGCATCGAGCTCCGAGATGTACTGGCGGCGGAGCGTCTCGTCGATAAATGACGCTTCGAAAGAATTGCGCGCCAGCGTAACGAGTTGTTGGTCGCTCAGCGACAGGGCGGCCGCGGTCTGCACGAAATTATCGCCGACGTAGCCGCCGAAGTACGCCGGGTCGTCGGAGTTGCACGTGCACATCAGGCCCGCGTCCATCATGCGTTTGAGCGGATGCGCCGCGAGATTGGCCACCACGCGCAACCGTACGTTCGAGAACGGGCAGACGGTGAGCGGCATACGCTCGGCGACGAGGCGCGCGACCAGCGTTGGATCATCGAGGCTGCGTACCCCATGGTCGACGCGCGAGACCTTGAGCAGGTCGAGCGCCTCCCAAACGTACTGCGGCCCCGCCTCTTCGCCGGCGTGGGCAACGGTGAGGAAGCCTTCGGCGCGCGCTCGATCGAAGACGGCGGTAAACTTCGATGGCGGGTTTCCGACCTCGGCCGAGTCTAAGCCGACGCCGATGATGTGGTTTTCATACGGCAGCGCGCTCTCGAGCGTTGCCATGGCCGATTCCGCCGGCATGTCTCGCAGGAAGCACATGATCAGGCGCGAGGTGATGCCGAAGTTCCTCTGGCCGTCGGCGAGCGCGCCGGAGATGCCCTGGACGACCACGGCGAAGGCCACGCCGCGCTTTGTGTGCGCTTGGGGGTCGAAAAAAATTTCGGCGTGGCGGACACCCTGTGCCCGCACGCGTTTCAGGTAGGCGGTCGTGAGATCGTAGAAGTCTCGCTCGACGCGGAGCGCTTCCATGCCGTGGTAGTAGACGTCGAGGAACGACTGCAGGTCCTTGAAGTTGTATGCTTCGCGCAGGGCCTCGACGTTGGGGTAGTCGAGCCGTACGCCGTTGCGCTCGGCGATCGTGAAGATCAGCTCCGGCTCGAACGTCCCCTCGATGTGGAGGTGAAGCTCCGCCTTCGGCAGCGTGATGGGATCGATCGGGCTCACGGGGTTGGGCGAAGGCGCAGGGGCAGCCGCGGCCGCTGCGGCTGGGACGCCCACGATCGCAGCGAGCGACGTGATGAAATGGCCACGATGCATACCTCGTACCTCACCGCTTACTTGAGAAACGACTCTTCGCCGGCTC
Source organism: Vulcanimicrobiota bacterium (assembly GCA_963722595.1). Classification (GTDB taxonomy): domain Bacteria; phylum Vulcanimicrobiota; class Vulcanimicrobiia; order Vulcanimicrobiales; family Vulcanimicrobiaceae; genus Cybelea. The sequence goes on from CAVRNN010000006.1 coordinate 173,990, forward strand.
TCCGCTCTGCGCCTCGGCGCGGGTTATCGTAAGATCAGCGCATCACATTTTGCGGCGAAGATGAAGTCGCTCTCGGTTAATCCGCCGATCTTGTGCGTCCAGACTTCGACGCCGAGACGACCCCACGAAACCGCAAGATCCGGGTGGTGTTGCTGTTCCTCCGCCATCGCGCCGATGCGCTGCGCCGCCTGCATCGTCTCGTTGAAGTTCACGAACGCATACGTGCGAGCGAGAAGCTTTATGCTTCCGCGTTTTTGATCGGGCCGCTCGACCACATGCCAGGCGGGGTCCAGCGCAGCCAAGAGCGGAGCGATCTGCTCGTCGGTCAGCGGCGGAACGCCGCCGCGGCACGGCACGCACTGACGCTGCGCGAGTTCATTCATCTGGAGTTACCGCCTTTCGAAAGTGTGGCCGCGAAGTCGCTGATTCGGGATGCAATCGTTTCGGGCCGTTCGAGGACCGCATAGTGTGCGGCGTCGGGGACAATCACGAATTCCGCGCCGGGCACGAGGGCGGCGACTTTGCTTTGAGCCTTCTCCGGTGCGTCGAGAGCCGATGCGATCACCATCGTCGGCGCGGCCACGCGCTTCGCATCCTCAGAGAGATCCGTGTGCATCCAGGATTCAAGACTCTCGAGCACCGCATCCGTCCGGCTCTTGGCGGCGACGGAGCAAAGGCGATCGAGCGTGGCGGCGTCGGGAGGAGAGGCGATCGTCTTGCACAGCCAGGCCTTGGTGCGTTCGCGGTTCCCGGCCGTCGCGCGCAGATATGCCTCCCCGTTTTCCGAAAAGCCCGCGGGACCGACCGGGACGGGCGCGATCAGTATCAGCCCCGCGACGCTCTTAGGTGCGTCGATGGCCAAGCGTAGGGCCACCTTCGCGCCCATCGAGTGTCCCACGACGACGACCGGCCCGTTCGCGAGCGAGTCGAGTTCCGCGCGAAGATCGGCAGCAAAGCGTTCGAGGGTGTACGGGCCCGCGAGGCCACTTGATGCGCCGAAGCCCGCCAGATCCACGGCGACAGGGCACACTCCGGCGCCGAGCGCGGCGACGACGCCATCCCAAACGGAGCGATCCGCTTGCCATCCGTGTATCAGCAACAGGGTGACTTGCTCGGCCACCCCACGCCCTTCGCTCTAATCGGCAGAGATCGCTGCCACGAGTTCGCCGGTGAGGTCCGTGCGGAGCGTCTTGGCGAGGTCGGCTTGGCTGATGATTCCCCCGAGCGAGTGCCCGTCGATCACCGGCAGTCTGCGCGCCTTGTGACGCGCCATCGTGCTCATCGCCGCTTCGAGCGAGTCGTCGGCTCCGATCGTCACCGGTTTGCCCGTTTCGAGGTCGCGGGCAGTCGCTTCATTGGGATCGCGATCCTGTGCTACCACCTTCGTGACGATGTCACGGTTCGTAAGCATGCCGCGCAGGTGAGTCGGCGCGAATTACCTCGACGTTTTTACTCATGACCGCGCGTGCCGCATGCATGGTTCTCCGTCCTCCTGCGTCGGAGCGTACCCAAAACGCGCAGCGTCGTACCTACTCCGCGCCTGCTGGGACGCCTTCGCTGAGGTAGAGCACTTGCTCGATCGTATCGTACTCGAACAGCTCCGCGTAGCGGCCCCAGTCAACTACCGTCGCGAGTTGTCGTTGCGCCTCTTCGGTAGGGAAATATTCGTCCCATAAATCGACGAAAAAATCCGCGCGCATCACGCCGTTGCTGGCGCCGAGGGTGCGCATGATCGTATCGAAGATTGGAACGCGATCGAGCAGCTGATCTCGAAAAATCTCCTTGCTCTGCAGGATCGTTGCCGTCGCGAACTTTCGCCCGGTTGGCGTAAGAAAAACCTCGCCGCCGCTGCTTTTCGTGAAAGCGAGCAGCGCTGTCGCCTCCAGGATCGCGAACAGATCGTCCGGCGTGACGGCCAGCCCGTCGGCGAGCGCGGAGATCTCTCTGCTGCCTTCCGGGATCCCGGCGACGATTTCTAGGAGGCCGCTGATGCCGCCGATGCGTACGTGCGGCAGCGGCCGCGCAAACGGGGAAGTGGCTGCCGAACCGACCGCAGCCTCGCGCGAAATGTCGGCCTCGGGATTCGTCATGACCTGATACAAGTAATCGACGAGTTCTTTATAGCGTGGCGCCGTTCGGTCGTGCGGACGGGGCAGGTCGATCCGCACTTCACCGCGCAGGTGCCCTGGATTCGAGCCGAGCACGATCACCCGGTCAGCGAGTTGCACTGCTTCGTCGATGTTGTGTGTCACCAACAAGATGCTCTGCGACGGAAAGTGTCCCGCATTCCAGAGCGAGTCGACCTCGCCGCGCAGGTTTTCGGCCGTGAGCACGTCGAGCGCGCTAAACGGCTCGTCCATGAAGAGCACCTTCGGCTCGACGGCGAGCGCTCGCGCGTATCCGACGCGCTGCTTCATGCCGCCCGAAAGCTCCTTCGGATAGGCTCTCTCGAACCCGTCGAGTCCGACGACGTCGATCACATGCAGCGCGCGAGCGCGACGCTGCGCCTTCGGCATGCCACTTGCCTCGAGACCGAGCTCGACGTTCTGCAGCACGGTGAGCCACGGTAACAGCGCAAAGCTCTGGAACACCATCGCGACGTCCGGGTTTGGACCGCGCACCGGGCGGCCGCCGCTCGTCACGGTTCCGTCGCTTGCCGGAATGAGGCCGGCCATGATCCGCAGCAGCGTGCTCTTACCGCTCCCGCTGCGCCCGAGGAGCGCGAGCAGCTCGCCGCCCACGACGCGCAGCGAGATGTCGGCCAGCGCGGTGAACTCGCCCTTCCCGCCCGGCAGCGGAAAGCGTTTCGCCACGCCTTCACACACGATCAAATCGCGGTTCATAGCGAGAACCTCGCTTGTGCGTACGCATATAGGCGCCGCCACACGAAGCGGTTGATCGTCACGACGAAGAGGCTCATGACGCAGATTCCGAGCGCCTCCCGCGCTCCGTCGCCCTTGGCGGTCGCCTCGGTAATGTAGGCGCCGAGTCCGGTGGCGGTGAGCGTCGTACTGCCCCAGGTCACGACCTCTGAGACGATGCTGGCGTTCCACGCCCCGCCGCTCGCGGTAATCGCGCCGGTCACCCAAGACGAAAACACGCCCGGAATGATTAGGCGTTGCCAGCGCAGCGAGCCATGCACCCGAAGGTCGGCCGCCATCTCGCGCAGCTCGGTCGGTACGCTCTGCGCGCCAGCGATCGTGTTGAACAGAACATACCATTGCGCGCCGAGAGCCATCAGCAGAATGCATCCATAGTTGATTGGCACGCGATATGCGATAAAAGCGAGCGTCGCAAACGGAAAGACGATGTTGGCCGGAAAAGACGCCAAAAACTGCGCGACCGGCTGCAAGGCGCGGGCTAGGCGCGGATGGAAGCCTATTGCGACTCCTGCCGGGACCCAGATCAGCGTCGAAAGAACGATCAGCACCGCGACGCGCAACATCGTCGCCGCGCCGAGGGTAATGCCGTGTCCGATCTCGCGCGGTCCGAGCGTCATCAGCATGAAACGTGCGAGGTAGAAGAGCAAAAGCACGACCGCGATGACGAGGATCGCGTTGAACGCGCGATCGCTGGGCGCGTGACGATCGCCGACGCGCAGCCGTTCGCGCGCTGGTGTCAACCGCGCCAGCGCGCGGTTGACTGTTTCGGCGATGGGGGCGAACGCGCGGGCCGCGAGCCTGGGCACGCGCGCCGCGCGCAGGATGTCGTATACCCACGACTGTGGCTGGCTGGCGGCGGCGCTCTGCTCGAAGCGGAACTTGTCGGCCCAGGCCACGACGGGGCGCCAGAAGAGCCGGTCGACGATCACGATCACCAGTGCGATCGTCACCGCCGCCCACACGAGCGCCGGCACGTTCTTCTGCACCACCGCGGCCGCGACGTACGATCCGATGCCCGGCAGTGTGTAGCTGCTGTTGGCGACGCTGATGGCCTCGCTCGCCGCCAAGAAGAACCAGCCGCCGCCAAAGCTCATCATCGAGTTCCAGACCAGCCCGACCATGCCGAAGGGTACTTCGATCTTGACGAACCGCTCCCAAAGCGAGAGGCGATAGAGCGATGCGGTCTCCTCGAGGTCCTTCGGGATCGAGCGCACCGATTGGTAGAAGGAGAAGGTCATGTTCCACGCCTGGGCCGTGAAGATCGCGAAGATCGACGCGAACTCGAGGCCGAGCAGGCTTCCCGGGAAGAGCGCGATGAAGCCCGTCACCGTGATGGTCAGGAAGCCCAGCACGGGCACCGACTGCAAGATGTCGAGCAGGGGGATCAGCACGCGCTCGGCGCGGCGGCTGTGCGCGGCGGCGTATCCATATGCGAACGTGAAGAGCAGCGACCAGGCCAGCGCCACGAACATGCGCAGGGTCGAGCGGGCGGCGTAGTAGGGCAGAAGGCGCGGCGCGAGATCGACGTGGGGAACGAGGTGCTTCTGCGGGACGAACGTTACCAGCGTTCCGGAACCGATGCGAGCCAGCGCGACCAGCAGCGCGAGCGCGCCGAGAACTACGACGAGATCGGGCAACCCGAACGGCGGCCGGCGTAACGCCTCCGCGGAAGGGAACGTCCGAAGGGCGCCGGGCATACGCAAGCGCCGCTACTGTTCGCACGACCTCTCCCAGTGTCATGCATCCTGGGGCTAGCCGAAGCGCCGCGCCGCGTCGTGTTGCGCGTCTTCGATGCGCGCAGGCACTGGGCGCGCGGTTCCAAGCGATTGCCGATGACGGTCGATCAAACTGGGTAAGCGATAGCAGAGTCCGATCGAGCCGTACGTCGACGACATCGGGGTCTCGCTCTATCCGCGTCAGAATCCGATGGGTGAACCGTTCGAGCGGGTGTCTCGCCGTTGCACGCAGCATTCCCGCGTCATCGCATCATGATTATCGAGCTCGACCAGTCCGCGATCCTCGGCTACACGTTCTCCGGCGGCGGCACGTTCTAGTGGTACTTTGTCGAAGAGGTTTCGCGGGCAACCCGCTCTACCGCACGCTCGCTCAGTCTATCGCGCCGCCCGCTAAGCCGCTAATACGCAGGATGGTCCTGGCAGCGCTCGACGGACGGATCGTCGCTCGGGAACAGCGCGAAGATCGCGCCGCGGGGCACGACGATGTTCTTGCCCTTGCGGAAGTAATTGAAGAGGCCGACCGCGGCGCCGACGCCCGGAATCGGGATTGCGCCGAGGTAGCCCGGTATCCCGTCGTTCGGTCCGGCCTTGTCCAGCGCGTCCGTGTTGTGGTCGAGCACGACGCCAAGCCGTCTGCCGTCCGGCAACATGAGAAATCGCGGCTCGAGTACGAGCACGCCCGGGCGCGCATCGTGATGCCCCGCCGGCGCCGCGACCGCAACGATGCCGTAGCCCATCGTTCGCTGCGGAATCACGACCTGCGCCCCGCTCGTCACGGCGTTGACGGTCTCGAATCGGAAGAAGTCGCCGGGTCTCGCGTCGCCTGAATCGACGCTGTCTATCATCTGCGCAGCAACGACGGTGCAACGATCCAGGGTCATGGCGTGTACGCCGTTCGTGCCGGCCGAGAGGGAGATGGTGAAGACGGCGAATCCGCGGAACCAGCGAAGCGCGGACGCCGTCATCCGCTCAGCCTCGCCTCGGGACGAGGCGCAGCTCGCTCGCGGCGTAATCGAGTTGAACGATGAATTGATCCAGAAAAGCGGCGCCGAGATGACCGAACGCAGTGCCTTGCAGCGTCTGCGTCGTCCCGATGCGCTGCGGTCCCGTACGATAGTCGCCGATTCGCACTTCGGGTATTTCGCCGATCATCTCGACGCTCGTGCCGCCGATTCCACCGACGGAGCGGCGCTGGGTGACGCTAAACAGTCCCGGATGCTTGGCATAAAAGTCGTACGCGAGGTTGACATTCGACTCGTCGCCCGTATCTACTGCAAGCTGAGCCTGAATTTCTCCGAGATTCACCGTCACGATTGGAACGAAGTGCTCGAAGGTCAGCGGCACAGTGATCGCGTTTCGCAGCGGCGGGGGTTGCAATCGCACGGTGTGCGCGGCGCTGTCGATTTCGATCCCCGACGCGCCGAGGAGATCGGCGCCGAGTACCGCGTCGTAGCCATAGCGCCGTAGATCGCTGAGAACGACGTAGTACGCTTCCGGATAGGCGGCGTTGCCCATGCGCAGCGGCCCGGCTCGCACGACCTGCGTCGAATAACCGCCCAGTCCGCGCACCTGGTACGTCCCGACCACCGGGGCCCCCAGGCGACTGGCGAGCTCGGCGCTCATCGAGAGGCCGGAGTTCCCCGTATCTATCAGGCAGCGGACGGCGATGCCGCCGATGCTGCAGTCGACGATCGGCGTGACGGCCTTGGGGTCGGTGGGGATCGCGTCGGGCGTGCCACTGAACGAGGGAACCAGCCCGCGCGGCGGATGAAAGGCCGAAGATACTACGGCGCGGTCGTCGTAGCGCTCGAAGATGCGTCCGTCGTGCAACACTTCGAATGGCAGCATGAAGGCGCCGACGCGGCGGTAGTTGCGATACTCGAACGTGTCGCGCCCGTCCAGCGAGCGCGCGTAGCGCACGAGGCCGCTCTGCGGGTCGACGAGGAGGCGCAATGGCACGGCGTTGGTCTCGTCGACGACGATCGCGCGGTAGGGCCTACCGTCGAAGGCCGCCAAGCCGGCGGCGCCGACTCGGCCGCCGCGCTCGAAGTACGAAGGCGCCAGGAACTGGAGCGAGGCGACGATCCGAAGCGCGCGCAGATAAGGCTCCGTCTGCTGTGAGGGGGCCACAATCGTGCCGTTCATGTTGAACGAGTACACTCGCTCGCCGTCGAAGTACGTACCGTCGCAGACCTCGCCGGTGCAGTGCTTTACCAGAACGCGCAGGCCCTCGCTTTCGCTCGAGACGACGGCCGGTTCTCCGTTGAAATACTGCCGCGCCACGGAAACGAGGTGTGCCTGCCAGACCGGGCCGCTGGCGTCGCGCATATGTTCGAGCAAGCGGACGACGCCGTTTTCATTTCCGCTTGCCCCGAGCGTCGTCAGCAGCAGCGCGAAGAGCAAACCCGTCCGAGCGGCGAACCCCATGCTCATGAACTTCGAGTCGCTCGACGGCTATCTTCTCGACGGTTCGCCATCGAAGGCACAGGTCGTGCGCGAACTGCTCGAGCGCCGATCGGATGTCCCGGGGGCGGCGTCGTTTTACGAGGGAATCGAGCGGCTCGGCGCGCGCACGCCCGACTTGTCGCTCATCGCCTTGCGGCTGGTTCTGGCCGGAAAGAAGGCGGACGACGCCGCCGTGGTGCGGCTGCGCGACGTCGTCGAGCGAGCGCGCTCCGGGGACGCAGCGGCTCGCGCGGAATACGCCGCGCTCGCTCGCGCGTAACATTGATGCGGCTTGCAACCGAGGCGCTCGTCGTCGATTACGCGGCGCGCGGTGCGCCGGCGCTGGATCGCGTCTCGCTCGGAGTCGCCGCGGGCGAGACGCTCGCAGTCGTCGGCCCCTCGGGAGCCGGCAAGACGACCCTGCTGCGCGCGATCGCGGGACTTCTGCCCGTGCGTGGCGGCGACGTGCTGCTTGGAAGCCGGTCCGTCGCGGCGCTTCCACCGCAAGAGCGCCGCATCGCGCTCGTGTTTCAAGATGACGCGCTCTTCGCAAACATGACGGTGCGCCAGAATCTCCGCTTCGCGCAGCGCCGCGGTGCGCGGAAAGACGCCGTCGCGGCGACCGCTACGGCGCTGCACGTCGAGAAACACCTCGACCGCCGCCCGCTGCATCTCTCGGGCGGCGAGCGCCAACGCGCATCGATCGCGCGCGCGCTGCTCTCGGATCCTGTCGCGCTGCTGCTGGACGAGCCGCTCGCGCACCTTGACCCGTCACTGCGCCGCTCGGTCCGCGACGAAGTTATCGGCGTCCGCCAGCGCTTCGCCGGGCCGATCCTGTACGTCACGCACGACCACGTCGAAGCGATGAGCGTCGGCGACGCCCTTGCGGTGCTCGTCGAGGGGCGCATCGAGGACGTCGGCGAACCGCAACGCGTCTATGACTCTCCCCGCACGATCGCCGTCGCGCAATTTCTCGGCGAACGTCCGATGAATTTGCTGTCCGACGGCGAGGCGATCGTCGGCATCCGGCCGGAGTACGTGCAACTGGAGGGCGACGGCGTTTTGCGTGGGCGGATCGTGCGCCGCGAGCCGACGGGCGCCGACGCGTACGTCGAGGTGGAGACTCCGCGCGGTACCGTCGTCGTTCGCGTGGCGGCCTCGCGCGACGCGCGAGCCGGCGAGCTTGTCGGGCTCGATCTTCCACTGCAGCACGTCCGGCGTTTCGACCGGGTTACCGGGATCGCGATTGCGTGACGGCCACGACGGAGCTTGCGCGGGGTGTGGTCATGGCCGGCATCGCCGGCGCGCGCCTCGAGAGCGACTTCCCGCGCTTCGGTGGCTACCTGCTGTTCGCGCGCGGCGCAACGCTCGCGCAGATTCGCGCGCTAACAGATGCGCTGCGCGCTCGCGACGGCGATCCGCTGATCGCTATCGACCAAGAAGGCGGCCGTGTTGTGCGACTGCGCGACGGCGTCGAGCCGATGCCGCCGATGATGGCGCTCGGGGCTGCAAATGATCTCGAGCTTGCGCGCCGCGCCGGCGAGCAGACCGCGTTCGACCTGCGGCGGGCGGGCTGCACGATGGACTTCGCGCCGGTGCTCGATTTGGCACTGGACCCGCGCAACACGGTGATCGGCACGCGCTCGTTCGGCGCCGATCCGCGCGATGTCGCGGCGCTTGGCGCGGCGTTCGGCCGCGGGCTGCGTGACGGCGACATCTTGGCGTGCTACAAGCACTTTCCCGGACACGGCGCGACATCGGTCGATTCGCACGAGGCGTTGCCGGTGATCGAGGCCGCCGAGCCGACGCTGCGCGCGCGTGATCTCGTTCCGTTCGCGGCGGTGGCCCGAGAGGCGCCGGCGATGATGAGCGCGCACGTCCTGGCACCCGGATTCGACCCGCAGTATCCGGCGACATTATCGCAGCGCATCGCGACCGCGCTGCTGCGCGAGGAGCTCGGATTTCGCGGGGCGCTCGCCACCGACTGCTTGGAGATGAACGCGGTCGCGGCACGTGGAGTGGCGGCGAATTCCGTCGACGCGCTCGCGGCTGGAGCTGACCTCGTGGTCTTCAGCCACGATCTGAGCGCGGCGAACGATGCGGTCGCGGCGATCGCCGCAGCGGTCGGTGCGGAACGCCTGGCGCCGGCGCGATTGGAGGAAGCGTACACGCGCGTGCGCACGCTGTGTCAGGCCGGAGCGGCACCGCTGCCGCTAGATGAGTTTCCGCCGCACCCGGGCGTTGGCCGCGAGATCGCACGCCGCGCCGTCACGCTTCTCCGAGGCATCGCGCACGCGGATCCGCTCGCGTCGATCGTCGTCTCGTTCGGCGGTACTGCGGCGATGCTCGATCGCGAGGCGCCGGCGATGGAGACGCTCGACGCGCCGATCGCGCCGAACGAAGCCGACGTTGGCCGCATAAGCGACGCGCTCGCGCGCTCGCAACGACGTCCCATCCTACTCGCGCGGCGCGCCCACTTCCACCCTGAGCAGGCTGCGGCAATCGATGCAGTGCTGCAAGGCTATCCCGATGCGCTTGTCGTCTCGTTGCTCGAGCCGTTTGACGTGCGGCTGTTCCCTAGCGCGCGTCACCTCGTCGCGGCATACGGAGATGACGAGGCCTCTATCGGCGGTCTCGCCGACGTCTTATTCGGCGGCAGTCTCCCCACTGGGCAGCTCCCGATCGAACCGCTAACGGGATGAAAAATATGCGCGGAACAAGTACGTGCCGCTCACCGGCAGACAGTACGACGTTCCCCCGGCGTATTTCGATCGTCGCGCGGCCCGAAGGGCCGCGCTGTCCATCTGCGGATACGCCGAGCTGGCCCACTTCTGCGATATGGGTCCAGTGCTTTACCGACCATGATTGGTGCGAGTAGGTCGTGCGCGTGAGCTGCACCGGCTGCTGAATCCATGTAAACAGCCGGCATCGGTATCTGCGATGATCGTGCCTTCGGCGATGCGGCGCGCCAGAGCCTGAAGCGTATAATGATAGACCGTCGCAGCATCGTTATCAGACGATATTGGTTTGACGCCGTTCAGATTTGCAGGGTAGAACTCGGTGGCGGCACGTGCCGTCGCATGGGATGCTGCTGGCATCGCGCAGGCGCAGAGAAGCATGACCGCGAGGTTTCTCATCGCGTGGGGCGCTCCATGTTCACTGGACTAGCGATGCCGGGCAGCGACGACCTTCCGGCGTTTGGTCGATTTCGGGCAGGTCTCGTTTTATCCACCGCCGATAATTCGCGCGGTGGCTGCATGGCGGTCCTGATCCAGGCGGAGAGCGTCGATAACATTCTGCGCGATGCGTGCGGCGTAGAATTTACCGCTGCCGTTGCGCGCGTCGAACATCTTGGGGAGTTGATCTTCGAGCGCGCGTACGGCGTCACGCGCGCCGACGCGCTCGGCCGCCCGGTCTATGCGGACAGCAGCTTCGACCTCGCGTCGCTCACCAAGCTCTTCGTAGCGACGCTCGCGCTGCAGGCCGTCGCCGCCCGAATGATCGAGCTCGACGAGCCGTTGGCGCGCGTCGTGCTCGAGTGGAGTAAACGGCCGCACGCGGCGATCACCCTGCGGATGCTGCTCGCGCATACGTCCGGGATGAACTCCGGCGCGGACTACCGCGCGATTTTGGATGAGAACGTCGAGGCTTTCGCGCTGCGCTCCGAACTGATCGCGCAGCCGGGCGAGCGCGTGATCTACAGCGACCTCGGCTTCATCGCGCTGGGCGTTGCGCTCGAACGGATCTACGGTCGATCGCTCGCAGCAGTGGCGCGGCTTGCCTTTCCCAGATCGCCGACGTTTCGTCCGCCTGGCGCGCGCCGGCTGGAGATTCCCGCTACCGAGGACGACGGCTGGCGCGGCCGCGTGCAGGGCTACGTGCACGACGAGAAGGCATATCTGATGGGCGGCGTCGCCGGCCACGCCGGCCTCTTCGGTACCGCCGCCGACGTGGCTGCGCTGACCGAGAGCTATCTCGCCCCGCTTCACGGGCGCCGCGAAACGCTGCTGCCGCGCGATCTCGCGCGCGAGGCGACGTCGCTGCAGGCCGACGACCCCGTGCTGCGCCGCGGCCTCGGCTGGGCGCTCAAGACGACCGACGCAAATTCGTGCGGTCGGTCAATGGACTTCGCGTCGTTCGGCCATACCGGTTTCGTCGGCACGTGCGTGTGGGCCGATCCGGTTCGCGACCTCCAAGGCGTGCTGCTCACCAACGGCGTCTACTTCGGGCGCGCGGACACCCGCGATCTGCGCGCGTCCTTCTATGAAGCTATCGTGAAATGCGTGCAATCGGATTAATGAGCGGCACGTCGCTCGACGGCGTCGACGCGGCGCTGGTGGGCGTCGTGCCGGATGGAGCAACCTATCGCATCGACCTGCATCGCTTCGAGACTTGCCCCTTCGAGTCGAAGCTGCGTGAGGAGTTGCTCGGCGTTCTTCCACCGAACACGGGCAGCGTCGCGGAGGTCGCCCGTCTGCATCACGCGCTCGGCGACGCCTACGCGCGCGCCGCGCGCGTAATTGCGGGCTCGGACGTGATCGACTACGTCGCGTCGCACGGTCAGACGATCTGGCACGACGGACCGGCCCGCGTGACGCTGCAGATCGGCGATCCTTTCGCGATTCGCGAGGCGGTCGGCGCGACGGTCTGCTACGACTTTCGCAGCGCCGACTGCGCGGCCGGAGGCCACGGCGCGCCGCTAGTCGCGCGCGTCGACGCGCTGCTTTTTTCGAGCTTGAAAGAAGATCGCGTTGCGCTAAATCTGGGCGGGATCGCCAACGTCACGCTGCTGCGTAGGGAGTCGCCGCCGGAGGCCGCCGTCGCGTTCGATACCGGTCCGGCCAACATGCTCCTCGACGCGTTTGTGCGCGAGCGTACTCGGGGAACGCAGGCGTTCGATCGTGATGGAACGCTCGCCGCGTCGGGCCGCGTCGACAAAGAACTCCTAACGGCGATGCTCGCCGACGAGTACTTCGCCGCCGCGCCGCCCAAGACGAGTGGGCGCGAGCGTTTCGGCGCGCAGTTCTTGGCGCACCACGATCGCGCGCTCGCGAAGCTATCGACCGAAGACGGCGCAGCGACGCTCGTCGAGCTCACCGCGGCGACCGTGGCGGACGCGATCGAACGGCAGGGATTTGCGAGCGCGCACATCATCGTCAGCGGCGGCGGCGCAAACAATCCCGCGCTCCTCGCGCGGCTCGCCGCACGGCTGTGCGCCGCGCGCGTCGAAAATTTCGGACGCTATGGGAATACCGGCCGATGCCAAGGAGGCGATTGCGTTTGCCGTACTCGGATACCAGACGTTACGCGGGCGCGCGGGAAACGTGCCGGCGGCGACGGGGGCGCGCGGCCCGGCAGTGCTCGGGGCGATCGCGCCATGGCGGCTCGCAGAGCTGCTGGCTCGAATCGAGGCGGAGTGACGAAGCCGTTACCGCCGACCGAAGGGAAGCATCCGCGCGCGGCCGCCCTGGACGCTCTCGAAACGCAGGCGCTCGTCGAGACGATCGTCGGCGATCAGCGCACTGTTGTCGAGGCGGTGTTGGCGCAAGCCGGCGCGATCGCTCGCGCCGTCGATGCGATCGCGGCTCGGCTCGAGAACGGGGGGCGGCTCCACTACGTCGGCGCCGGAAGCAGCGGCCGCATCGCGACGCTCGATGCGGCCGAGATGCCGCCGACGTTCGGCACTCCGGCAAAGCTCGTGCAGGCGCACCTCGCGGGCGGGGAGTCGGCCTTGGTGAACGCGATCGAGGGTGCGGAGGACGACGCCGGAGCCGGCGAACAAATGGCGCGCGAGGGGTTCGATTCCGGCGACGCCGTCGTCGGCATCTCCGCGAGCGGCGGTGCCGCGTTCGTGGTCGCCGCAATCGAGCGCGCCCGGACGGCAGGAGCGCTAACGGTCGCGCTCACGAGCGTCGCGAACTCCGCGCTCGCGCGGGCAGCGGAACTGTGTATCGCCGTCGAGACCGGGCCCGAGGTTCTGGCCGGGTCAACACGGCTGAAGGCCGGGACTGCGCAAAAGGTCGCGCTGAACGCGCTCTCGACTGCGCTGATGGTCCGCCGCGGCAAAGTCCATAAGAACCTAATGGTCAACGTCGTCGCGAGCAATCGAAAGCTACGCGCACGCGCGCTCCGGCTCGTTCGAGAACTCGCGAGCGTCGGCGAGGAACGCGCGCGCGAGCTACTCGACGCCGCCGGCGGCAGCGCGAAGGTCGCGATCGTGATGCAGGGGCGAGGCGTCGGCGCGACCGAGGCGCGGACGCTGCTCGAGCAGTCCGGCGGAGTGCTCCGGAAACTGATCTGATGCACGTCCTTGCGATGATCGTCGCGACGATCGCGTTCGTGCCGATCGACGATCGGCCGGTCACCGCCCAGCTTCCTGTGATGCTCGGGAGGATCGCGGGGGTCGCCGTCGAGGCGCCGCCGCGTCGATTGCAGGGTCGCTTCCTCCAAGCGGGCCGCCCCGACGCGCTCGTCGCATGGCTGAACCACGAGGCCGCGAAGAGTGGGACGAACGCGTTCGTCATCTCGACCGACATGCTGGCCTACGGCGGATTAACGGCGTCGCGCGTACCCGGTACCACATACGCCGACGCCGAGTTTCGCCTGCGCGAGTTCGCCCATCTGCGCGCGCGTCGCCCGCGCGCGTGGCTCGGTGCGTTCGGCACGATCATGCGTCTGGCACCGACGGGGATACCGGCCGGCACTCCGTTCTTCGCGGCGTTTCCGGCCTGGTCGTACCTGCAAGACTATGCGAACCTTCACGATCCGCCGCTTCGGAGCGAGATCGCGCGCGCTCAACAACTGCGCGCGCTGATTGGCCAACCAACCTTCGACGAATACATGGCGACGCGCGGCCGCAATCTCGCGATCGACCGACTCCTGCTAAAGCTCACGGCGAACGGCACGATCGACCGGCTCGTGCTCGGCCAGGACGACGCGGGGCCGGTCGGCCTGCACGTCCGCGACGTCGCGCTGTTGCAGCAAGACCTCGCAGCGGAAGGGCTCGCCGGCCGCGCTTCGATCGAGCCGGGCGCGGACGAGCTGGGCTCGGCGCTCGTCGCAGACGCGCTCGCGCGCGCCGCCGATTGGACGCCGCACATCGCGGTGCGCTATTCGGAGCCGGACGGCGCGTCGTACCAGGACCCGATCGAGTACGGGCCTGTCTCGACGGCGATCGACGCGCTAATCCGCGTGTCGGGCGGCGTGCGCGACGACGACCGCCCCGACATCGTCCTGTACGTGCGTGTTCCGGGAACGACGGCGGCCCACGACGCGCAGCTCGTGAGCGACATGACCGGCGCGGTCGCGCTCGGTCGATCGGTCGCCGTGGCCGACCTAACGTATTTAAAGTCCTATCGCGACCAGGCCGCCTTCGCGCAGCTGCTGCTTAGGTCGGACGTTGCGCGCGAGCTCGACGCGTATTCGTCCTGGAACACGAACGCGAACACGGTTGGCACGGCGCTGGCCGAGGCGATCGCCGCCGGCGCGGGACGTCGCATGCATACCTACGATAGCCTCGCGCACCGCACGTTCACGTTCACGATGTTCCTCGACGACTACGCCTATCACGACTTCGTGCGTCCCGACCTCAACGCGACGCTCGCCGCGCAGGGCATCCTCGATCACACGCTCCTGAGTCCCGACGTCGCCGCGGCGATGTCGCAGCGCGATCGCGCGCTGCTCTGGAGCTACGCGTTGCGGATCTTGGCGCAGCTCGATCCGGGCTATCACATCGCGGCGATGCAGCTCGGCCTACCGTGGAGCCGCACCTTCGAAACCTCGATCGACGTCGGCCTCGCCCCTAATCTTTAAGCACGCGCAGCGCTGCACCGACGTCAAACGGCAGCGGCGTCGCGCGGCCGGCGATACATGCTAGATTCCCGGCCCATTCCGGTAGATTCTCCGCGCCGTCGGGTGGTGTGACGACAAAGCGCGGGCGCCCTAGTTCGCGCGCGAAGTCCATCGTGTGCATGGCGCCGCCGCCTATCTCGGTGCATACGAGCACAACGGCGCGCGAATGTTCCGCCTGCAGGCGGTCGCGCTCGATCAGCGCTCCCTCGGAAACGGGCGTACCGGGGTGAAGCAGCGTGGCGATCGCGCCGCCGCCGCGTACGATCTCCTCTTCGAGCGCGGCGTTCTCGGGCGGATACGTCATGCCGAATCCGTAGCCGACGAACGCAACGGTGGGAACACCCGCGGCGAGCGCGCCGCGGTGCGCGACGGCGTCGATGCCGAGCGCGAGCCCGGCCACGACCGGCTCGCCTAAGCGAAACGCGAGCTCGTAGGCAAACGCCGCGGCTTCGGGCGGCGGGGTACGGCTCCCGACGATCGCGACGCCGCCCTGCGGCAGCCTGCCACGCACGTACACGCTAGGGCTCGACGTACGAGCGATCGAGCGCCGTGACGTCGAGACACCCCAACAGACGCAGCGTACGGACGATGTCGCTGCGCAGGATCTCGATCGCTCGCGCGACGCCCGCGCCACCCGCCGCGCCCAGGCCGTAGGCATACGCGCGCCCGACCAGCACGGCGCGCGCCCCCAGGCAGAGCGCCTTCACGACGTCGCTCCCGCGGCGGATGCCACCGTCGAGCAAAACCTCGGCACGCCCACCGACGGCCTCGGCCACTTCGGGCAACGCGCGCAGCGTCGACGACACGCAGTCGAGCTGGCGTCCGCCGTGATTCGATACGACGATCGCCTCCGCGCCCGCGTCGACGGCGCGCCGCGCGTCCTCGCCGCTCAGCACGCCCTTGATCACGATCGGCCCCTGCCACGCGTCGCGGATCCACCCCATGTCGTCCCACGAAACGGTCGAGCGCTCTAGCGCGGCCGCGACGTCCTCGTACGCCATAACGCCCTCGCCGGGAACGACGACGTTGGGAAACTTCATCATTCCGCCGTCGCGCCAGAAGTCCAGCAGCCAGCGCGGACGCGCGAGCACCTGCGGCACGTGCGGCAGCATGCGCCAGAGGTTGCGGCTGACGAGCTCGCTCCCGCCGTTACGAATATCGCGCTCCCGCTGCCCCGCGACGGCGGTGTCGATGGTCACGACGAGCGCGCGATACCCTGCCTTGTGCGCGCGCAGGATCGCCGCTTCCGCCGCCTCGTGCCCGCCAAGCAGATAAAGCTGATACCACACCGGCCCGGTCGCGGCCGCCTTGACGTCTTCGAGCGTGCAGCCCGAGAGCGTCGACAGGGTGTAGATCGTGCCGGCGTCGCCGGCCTGCGCCGCGGCAACGCACTCTCCGCGCGGAAAGAACAGACGGCTGCTGCCGACCGGCGCGAAAAGAAACGGTAGCTCGAGCTTCGTTCCCAGTACCATCGTTTGCAGGCGGCAGTCCGTGCGTGCGACGGCGTTCCGGGCGCGGAACGTCACTGTCTCGAAAATCCGGCAGTTCTCGCGCATCGTGACCTCGGCGCCGCTGCCGCCGTCGATGTAGTCGAACACGACGCGCGGCAATCGCCGCTTCGCGAGCCGGCGCAAATCCTCGATGTTTACGGCTCGATCGATGGAAGCCACAGCGGAGCCTTGACGTTTGCCTTCAGTAAACGATACCCTGTCGTCGCATCATGGACTTCCGCTTCATCGCCACGGCGTTCGCGACCGCGTTTACGATCATCGATCCGATCGGCATGATCCCGATGACGCTGGGATCGACCGCGCGCATGTCGCCGCAGCGGCGCAACCAGGTCATCGATCAGGCCGTCATCGTCGCGGCGGGCGTGATCCTGTTCATGGGCGTCGTGGGCCGGATCATTCTAGACTATCTCGGCATCACGCTCCCTGCGTTCACGATCGCTGGCGGCATCTTGCTGTTCTTGATCGCAATCGACATGCTCTTCGCGCGGCCCACCGGCGCGAAGCGCACGGAGGCCGAGGAGCGCGAGGCTGCGGAGGGCGAGAACCCTGCCGTCTTTCCGCTCGCGGTGCCGATGATCGCCGGCCCAGGGACGATCGCGACCGTGCTGCTCCTGGTCAATCTCTCGCACGGCGATCACGCGGAGCTGTTCGTCGTCGCCGCGGCTTATGCGGTGGCGCTCGTCGTCACGTGGCTGTGCATGCGCGGCTCCTCGCTGCTGTTGCGCGTGATCGGCAAGACCGGCATTCATGTGATCAGTCGAATACTCGGCATCATCCTCGCTGCGCTCGCGGTGCAGTTCGTTCTCAATGGAATGGCGCAGACGCCGTTGCTACGGCGCTGAAGAGCCGCCGGTCTCGGACGCCCATTGCCGGTACACGGACTTTTCGATCGGCGGCATTGGCTCGTCCGATGTTAGCTTCCACCCCGGCGCGGGCAGCGGGAAGGGAATCGGGTGTGGCGGCTCCTTGAACGGATCGGAGCCAGGATCGAAGCAGAAGGGCCAGACGATGTTGCCGCTCTCCATCGCGCCGTCCGGATACGTAAACTCGTACCGCCCGTAGTAGCAGTCGCGTCCGGCGTCGCGCCAGGCCTGCGTCGGCGTGATGATCCCGTTGCCTTCGTCCGAGCCGCGGAGCGACGAGGGAACGTTGAATGCGTAGCTCTTCATCGTCGATCCTTGCGAGGCTGGATCGATCGTGGGTATCGCGTGCGGATCGTCGAGCGCGTTGAGTTTGGCGACCTCCTTGGCATAGCCGGCCGTGTCGCGCTCGATCGTGGACGGTACGGTCGGCCGTTGCGGCGGCTCGGGCGAGGCCGCGGTAGCGACCGCTCGGGCGAGCTCGTGAGGCGCCACCCGCGCGGGTGCCGACTCTTGGCGCCGAATCCGCCGATGGGGCCGCGGGGCCACTGCCGCCCTGGGATGGACGAGCCGTTCGATCGTCGTGACGTTGGTCTGGGATACCAGTTCCTTCGAGCCGCGGGTGATCAATAGCCGCGACACCGCGTAGAAGAGGAGTGTCAAGACGATGAGATGGATTGCGGCCGACGCGAGCGTCGACCAAAACAGCGCGCGCCGGCGCCGATCGAGAGTTCCCGAAATCAAGCAGTCGTAAGGCTTTCCCGCTTAGGGGTGCGTGCGCACCGGATGCGGCTGACAGAGTTCGATGAGCACGCCCGCCGTCGCCTTCGGATGGAGGAACGCGATCATGCTGCCGTTGGCCCCTTTCCGCGGATGCTCGTCGATCAGTCGAACGCCCTTCGCCTTGAGATCCTCGAGCGCTCGCGCGATGTCGGCGACGCGATACGCGGTGTGGTGGAGCTTTGTATCCGCCTCCCCGCGGTAGCGCGCGATCGGCGAAAGTTCGTCGAGAGGGAGCAGCAGTTCCACCTGCGACTCGCCGGCCTCCAGTCCCACCGCCTCGACGCCCTGGTCGTAGATCACCTCGCGATAGAGCTCCCTGAAGCCGAGCGTCTGCGTGTAGAAGCGCAGCGTCGCGTCGAGATCCTTGACCACTATGGCAACGTGATCAATTTCCATTTAAGCAACGACCTCTTTGGAGCGATACGTCCCGAACACGTCACGCAGCACGTCGCATAGCTCCCCGAGCGTCACGCCGGCGTCGACCGCGTCCACGAAGCGAGGCATCAGATTGTCTCTAGCGGCGGCGGCGGCGCGAACCGATGCGAGTTGCGACTCTATCGCTGCGGCATCGCGTGTCGCGCGGTACGCCTTTAACCGCTCGACCTGCTCGCGCTCGACGCGCTCGTCCACCCGCTGGAGCGGGATCGGCGTGCCAGCCGGCGACTCGGCAAAGCGGTTGACCCCGACGACGATCTGCTCGCCCCGTTCGATCGCCTGCTGCGCAAGGTACGCCGACTCCGCGATCCGCCGCTGCATCCAGCCACTTTCGATTGCGGCGATGCTCCCGCCGATCGCGTCGACCTCGCCGATCAGGTGCGTCGCGCGTTCGATCAACTCGTTCGTGAGGGTCTCGAGGTAATACGATCCCGCCATCGGGTCGACGACGTCGGTCACTCCGGACTCGTATGCGATGACCTGCTGTGTACGCAGCGCGACCTTGGCGCTCTCCGCCGTCGGCAGCGCCAGCGCCTCGTCCATGCCGTTGGTGTGCAGCGACTGCGTGCCGCCGAGCACCGCCGCGAGCGCCTGCAGGGCGACGCGCACGACGTTGTTCTCGGGCTCCTGTGCCGTCAGCGTAGAGCCGCCGGTCTGCGCGTGAAAGCGCAGCATCTGCGAACGCGGGTCGCGGCAGCCGAACTCGTCGCGCGTGATATGCGCCCAGAGGTAGCGGGCCGCGCGGAACTTGGCAATCTCTTCGAAGAAATCGTTGTGCGCGTTCCAGAAGAAGGAGATGCGTGGAGCTACCTCGTCGAGCGCGATCCCTGCGTCGCGCGCGGCGCTCAAGTACGCCTTCGCGTTGGAGAGGGTGAAGGCGATCTCTTCGACGGCGGTCGAACCGGCCTCGCGGATGTGGTAGCCCGAGACCGAGATCGTGTTCCACTGCGGAACCTCGCGCGCACAATAGGCCATGACGTCGGTGACGAGGCGCATCGACGGGGCGGGCGGATAGATGTATGTGCCGCGCGCCACGTACTCTTTGAGCACGTCGTTCTGCACGGTGCCGCCGAGCGAGTCGAACGGGATGCCGCGGCGGCGCGCGACGGCCAAGTAGAGCGCCAGGAGGATCGCGGCGGGCGCATTGATCGTCATCGACACGGTGACGTTATCGAGCGGTATGCCGGCGAGGAGCGTCTCCATGTCGTCGATCGAGTCGATCGCTACGCCGACCTTGCCCACCTCGCCGCGCGCCAGCGGCGCGTCGGAGTCGAGGCCGAGCTGCGTCGGGAGATCGAACGCCACGGAAAGTCCGGTCTGTCCGCGGTCGAGCAGGTACCGATAGCGGGCGTTCGATTCCGCGGCCGTGCCGAAGCCGGCGTACTGGCGCATCGTCCAGAGGCGCCGGCGATACATGTCGGGTCGCACGCCTCGCCCGTACGGGAACGCGCCGGACTCCCCGAGCTCGTGCCGTTTGCCCTCGACCTCGTCGTAGATCGGCTCGAGCGGAATGCCCGAAGCGTTGACGTCGCGCGTCATTGTCAGCGTACTACGCCGCGCTCGGGCAGGGCGCCCGCCGCCCCGGCGCCAAGGCGCAGGCATGCTTGCATTTGTCGCGCCGCTTCTGGCGGCGCTCTCGTTGCAGGCCGCGCTCGACGCGCGCGCCGCGGCCGTTCCCGGCACCGGCATCACCGTCGGCGTGATCGACCACGGCGTCACGCGGGTCTATGTCGCCGGTAGCGCCGGGAACGGCCGGCCGGTCGACGCGCACACGCTCTTCGAAATTGGGTCGGTCACGAAGACGTTCACCGCGACAACGCTCGCCGCGATGGTGCTGCGCAAACAGGTCCGGCTAAGCGATCCGATCTCGGAGTTTTTGCCGGCGGCCGTCCGCGCCCCCAGCAAAGATGGAAAAGCGATTACACTGCTCAATCTGGCGGAACAGCGCTCCGGGCTGCCGCGTCTGCCGACGAACATGAACGACGTCGCCGGTGACGACCCCTACGCGGACTATACCATCGCCGATATGTACGCGTTTTTGAACGGCTACACGCTTACGCGCGATCCGGGTGCGGAGTACGAGTATTCGAACTACGGCATCGGTCTACTGGGCCAGCTGCTCGCAAACCGCGCGAAGGTGCCGTACACGGCGCTCGTTCGCAACGCCGTGCTCGACCCGCTGGACATGAGCGAGACGACATTCGCGGTGTCGCCGGCGCAGGACCCGGCGCTCCTCGCCGCGGGGCACGAGATCGGCGGCGTCGCCGTGCCGACGTGGCATTTCCAATCCGTCCTTCCGGCCGCCGGCATTATCTCGAGCGTGACCGACATGCTGAAATATCTGCGCTGCAACATGGGCCAGGGGCCGCTCGCAAGTGCCTGCCTTTTCGCGCAGCGGCCGCGGGCGCCGGGGATGGGCGGTCACGAGATCGGTCTGGTGTGGAACATCAACCCTGCGACGGGCGTGATCAGCCACAACGGAGACACGCTCGGATTTCACACCGACTTCGCTATTTCGCGCGACCGCGAGCTTGGCGTGGTCGTGCTCAGCAATGGTCCCGCGGTAAGCGACATCGCGGCGCACGTGCTGCTGCCGAGCTACGCGATCAGCGTATGCCCCTCGTCGGTGCCCGCGTCGGAGACGGACCCGAAATCCTATAGTGGCATCTACTGCAACGCGGGCGCGGGCATGACGTTCACCGTCGCAGGCGCCGCGAAGCCCGATCAGGTCACGATCGCGCTGCTTCCGCAACCGACGCTCACGTACGCGCGCATTGCGACGGACACGTTCTACGCGGCACGCGTGGGCGCGACGTTTAAGTTCCTGCGCGCGGGCGATGCGATCGTAGGACTGCGCCTAACGCAGGAGGGCCAAACGATCCCGGCGGTGCGCCTCGACGCGCACGGCAAGCCGGTCGTCGCGCAGCTGCCGTCGGCGTTTCCGCCCACGGTCACGCTCGATCGCGCGACGCTGCAGCAATACGTCGGCAGCTACGCGCTCGATGGCGCGACGTTCACCGTGACCCTGCGCGGCGGCGCGCTCTACGCCCAGCTGACCGGCCAACCCGCGGTCCAGGTCTACGCGTCGGCTAAGGACGAGTTCTTTCTCAAAGTGGTCGACGCACAGATCACGTTCGACCGCAATGCCGCGGGCGCCGTGACGGCCCTCACGCTGCACCAAGACGGCCAAACAATCCACGCCACCAAACAGTAGCTACTACGACAGGGTAATCAGCGGAGTGCCGCTCTCGACGCTCGAGCCGGCGCCGACGTGCACGGCGGCCACGGTGCCACCGCGGTGCGCCCGGATCTCGTTCATCATCTTCATAGCCTCAATCACGGCTACGACCTGACCCTTAGAGACAGTCTCCCCGGCGCCGGCGCCGAGCTCGACGATGATGCCGTGCATCGGAGAAACGACGTCGTCGCCGCTTCCCGACGCCCCGCGCTTGCGGATCGCCCCCAGGCGTGGCGCGAGCCTGCGAGGGCGCTGCAGAGCGGGTGCCGAGGCGACACGGCGGCCGCGCGCCGCGGGTGCGAGCCCGTTTGAAACCGCTTCACGCCACGTCTGCGCATACGCCTCGAGCGTCGCGGTACCGTACGTCGCCTCGGCGACGGGCGCGTAGTCGCATAGCGCGCGGAGCAGCGGCAGCGTCGTCGGCACGCCCTCGATCACGTACTCGTCGATCGCGCGTCGCAGGCGCGCGATCGACGAGTCGCGATCCGGCGCCCAAACGACGAGCTTCGCGATCAGCGAGTCGTACTGTTCGGGAATCGTCCAACCCGGATAGGCCGCGGAGTCGACGCGCACGCCCAGGCCGCCCGGCTCGCGGTACGCGTCGATCGTGCCCGGCGCCGGACGAAAGTTCTGGGCAGGATCCTCGGCGTTGACTCGAGCCTCGATCGCGAATCCGCGAAAGCGTATTTCGCCCTGCCCATAGCCGAGCGGCTCGCCGGCCGCTACGCGGATCTGCTCGCGAACCAGGTCGAGCCCGGAGATCATCTCGCTGACGGTGTGCTCGACCTGGATGCGCGTGTTCATCTCGAGGAAGTAGAAGGAATCGCCCGCGACGAGGCACTCAATGGTGCCGACGGAGTCGTACGCGATCGCCTTTGCGGCGCGCACTCCAGCCTCGCGCATCGCATCGCGCACTTTTTCGGAGATCTGCGCGGGCGTCTCTTCCCAAAGCTTCTGGTGGCGACGCTGCAGCGAGCAGTCGCGCTCGCCGACGTGCACGGCGTTGCCGTGTTTGTCGGCGAGGACTTGCAGCTCGACGTGCTTCGGGTTTTCGAGGTAGCGCTCCGCGTAGATTGTCCCATTCTTGAAGTACGCCTCGGCCTCGCGCCGCGCGGTCTCGAAGGCAGGTTCGATTTCGTCGAGCGAGCGCGCGACCTTGAGTCCCTTGCCGCCGCCGCCTCCCGCGGCCTTGAGCGCGAGTGGAAGCCCGTACGCTTCGGCCGCGGCGCGCGCGGCGCGCGCGTCGGCGATGCTCTCGGTCGCGCCCGGCACAATCGGCACGCGCGCCTTGCGCATGAGATGCCGCGCGCGCAGCTTGTCGCCCATCGCGTCGATCGCGTCCGCATGTGGCCCGATCCAGGTCAAGGCGGCATCAACCACGCTGCGCGCGAAGGCAGCGTTTTCGGCGAGAAAGCCGTAGCCGGGATGGATCGCCTCCGCGCCCGATCGCCGCGCGCAGTCGATCAGCTTCTCCGCGTTCAGATAGCTTTGCGACGGCGCCGCGGCGCCGAGTGCGCACGCCTCGTCGGCGAGCTCGACGTGCAAAGCGTCGCGATCGACGTCGGAATAGACCGCGACCGTCGCGATGCCCATTTCGCGCGCGGTGCGAATGATCCGGACCGCGATTTCGCCGCGGTTGGCGATCAGGATCTTGCCGAACATTTAGAGGGCGAAGAGACCCATTGCGTGGTAGCCGGCGTCGACGAAGTGGACGTCGGCGGTCACGGCGCTCGAGAGGTCGGAGGTGAGAAAAACGGCCATGTTGCCGATGTCCTCGGGCGTGACGTTGCGGTGCAGAGGCGCGACCTTCGGCACGATGTCGAGGATTCGCGAGAATCCACCCACTTGGCGCGAGCTCGCGGTCTTGATCGGTCCGGCGGAGATCGCGTTGACGCGGATGCCGCGGTCGCCGAGGTCGAACGCGAGGTAACGCATCGCCGCCTCGAGCGCGGCCTTGGCGATGCCCATTAGGTTGTAGTTCGGAACGATCTGCGTTGCTCCGAGGTAGGTGAGGGCCATGATCGAGGCGTTGTCGTTGAGCGCGTCGCGCAGCGCCCGGACGAGCGCGATGAGCGAGTACGACGAGACGTCGAGCGCGAGCGAGAAACCGCCGCGCGACGCCTCGAACACCTTGCCGGCGAGGTCTTCTTTGTTAGCGTACGCGATCGAGTGGACGAGCGCGTCGATCTTGCCGAACCGCTCGAGCAGCTCCCGGCACATCGCGGCGAGCGATTCGTCGTTCGAGACGTCACACTCGAAGGCCGAAGCACCGTCGAGCTCGGCGCCGAGCTTCTCGACCTCGTCCTTGACGCGTTCGCCTTGGTATGCGAGCGCAATCTGCGCGCCGTTCTCGTGCAGCTTGCGCGCAATGCCGGTCGCGATAGACCAACGATTGGCGACGCCGGTTACGAGCACGTGCTTTCCGCTGAGCAGTTTCACAACATGAATCCCCTAACAAAGTAGATGATCCCCACCACGCCCGCCACCAGGCTGACGAACCATGCGAGCTTCGAGCGAGCCAGCGCACCGACCGCGCCCAGGGCGATCGCTACCTGCAGCAGCGCGACGGCATACTCGAAGGCATGGTGGTGCTCGACCTGCGAAACCGATTCTTCCTCTAACTTGCGCGCCTCGGTTTGCAGCGTCTTTTCCTTCGATACGTCGCTTGCGACCTCGGCGCGATAAGCGCGCAGTCGAGCGGCATTCTTCGAGGGGCTGTCGGTTAGGTTATCGATCGCGATCGAGTACATATGCTCTTTTCCGCGCGCAGCCTGGTATTCGCCCCACGTGTCCGATGCCTTGATCTGATTGATGGTAGCCTCGTTGATGAGGTCGCCCGCGCGCAGCGCCGATATCGCCGCCACCACCGCGAAGATCGCCGCGCCCAAGCCCACGTAGCGCAGCCACGGCACAGAGCGCTCGCCTTCCTCTCGCGCGTCGTCCACCTGCTCCCGCAGCTTGTCGGTCTCGATCTCGATGTCGTCGGGCATCCTGACCTCCTCGTTCCGGCTAGAGAGGAATGTTGCCGTGCTTGCGCTCCGGCCGCAGCACGCGCTTCTCTCGCATCATCTCGAGCGCCCTCGCCAGGGCGGTGCGGGTCTGGCTTGCCTCGATCACGTCGTCCACGTAGCCGCGCTGCGCCGCGATGTACGGATTGGCAAACCGCTCGGTATACTCGTCGATCAGCTCCTGCATCTTTGTGCCCTTGTCGCGCGCGGCGGCGAGTTCTCGGCGGAAGATCGTCCGGACCGCGCCCTCTGCACCCATGACCGCGATCTCCGCCGTCGGCCACGCGAGGTTGACGTCCGCTCGAATGTGTTTGCTCGCCATGACGTCGTAGGCTCCGCCGTACGCCTTGCGCGTAATGACCGTGATCTTCGGCACCGTCGCCTCGGCGTAGGCATAGAGCAGTTTCGCACCGTGCAAGATGATGCCGCCGTACTCTTGATCGGTCCCCGGTAAGAATCCAGGGACGTCGACGAACGTCACGAGCGGAATGTTGAACGCATCGCAGAAGCGCACGAAGCGTGCCGCCTTCACGGAGGAGCGCGTGTCCAGCACTCCAGCCAGCACGTTGGGCTGATTGCCTACGACGCCGACCGTCTCGCCGTCGATTCTTCCGAAGCCGCAGATGATGTTCTGTGCGTAGAGCGGCGCGATCTCGAGGAAGTCGCCGTAGTCGACCACACCCTCGACGACCTCGTGCATGTCGTACGGCTTGTTGGGCGAATCGGGGACGATCCCGTCGAGCGCGGTCGCGACGCGATGCGGGTCGTCGTCGCAGTCGAAGCGCGGCGGCTTCTCGCGGTTGTTCTGCGGCAGGAATGAGAAGAGCGCGCGGGTCAGCTCGACGAGGTTCTCCTCGTCGGTAGCGACGAGGTGCGCGACGCCGCTGCGCGTCGCGTGCGTGGTGGCGCCGCCGAGCTCCTCGAACGACACCTCTTCGCCCGTGACGGTCTTGATGATCTCGGGGCCCGTGATGAACATCTGCGAGATCCTTTCCGTCATCAGGATGAAGTCGGTGATCGCCGGCGAGTACACGGCGCCACCGGCGCACGGTCCGGCGATCAGGCTGATCTGCGGGATCACGCCGCTGGCCTGCACGTTGCGCCAGAAGATCTCGGCGTAGCCGCCCAGCGAAACGACGCCCTCCTGAATGCGGGCGCCACCAGAATCGTTGATTCCGATCAGCGGCGACCCAGTGCGCAGCGCCAGATCCATCAGCTTGCAAATCTTCTCGGCGAACGCCTCGCCGAGCGATCCGCCGAGCACCGTGAAGTCCTGCGAGAACAGGAAGATCTGGCGGCCGTCGAGGGTCGCGCGGCCCGTGACGACGCCGTCGCCGAGAAACTCCTTCTCGTCGAGCCCGAACGCGTTGCTCCGATGGACGACGAACCGGTCCAGCTCGACGAACGACCCTTCGTCCACGAGCGCCGCGACGCGCTCGCGCGCGGAGCGTTTGCCGCGCTGGTGCTGTCTCGCAACGGCATCCTGACCGGCGGGAAACGCGGCTTGCTCGGCCTTTGCGCGCAGCTCCGCGTATTTGTCGGCACGGGTCTTCACGCGCTCACCTTGCACACCTTGCCACCGTTGTCATCCTGGAAAGGGCACGACAAGCCGCTGCAAAAAATACGTCCCCATGTCGCGCTTCGTTAGCTTCGTTGTTGTGGTCGGCCTCGGCCTCACCGCGGTAGGCGCGCTCCACGCCACCGCGCCGGCGGCCCAGACGTTCCCGACCCCGCCGCCCGTCCCGCCCGCGCGTCCGGTAGCTGAGACGATCTACGGCACGTCCGTCACCGACCCATACCGATACTTCGAAAACATGAAGAATCCGCTGGTCATTGACTTCTTCAAGCAGCAGAACGCGTATGCGCGGGCAGTGCTCGGCCGGCTCGGCCCGGCGCGCCAGCAGCTCTTCGATCGCATCAAGGTGCTCGACAACGCCGGCGCGAGCGTGACGGGCGTGACGATCGATGGGCCGTACTACTTCTACGAGAAGCTCAATCCCGGCGACAACTCGCCCAAGCTCTACGTGCGCAACATCGCGGGCGGCGCGGAGCGCATGCTCGTCGATCCTCAGGCGCTCGCGAGCGCGGGCAAGCACTACACGATCAACTATTTCCTCCCATCGCTCGACGGCAGTCGCGTCGCCTACGGCATCTCGGAGGGCGGCTCCGAGGCGGCGGTCATCCACGTGGTCGAGACCGCGACGGGACAAGTGCTTCCCGACGCGATCGACCGTGCGTACTACTTCGGCGTCACGAGCTGGTTGCCCGATAACAAGTCGTTCTACTACGTGCGTTTCCCCAGGCTGAAGCCGGGCGAGTCGGAGAACGACAAGGAGACGCGCGCGGTCGCCTATCTCCACGTGCTCGGACGTGACCCCGATAGCGACCCGCCTGTATTCGGATACGGCATAAACCCGAAGATACCGTTCGGCCTGACCGATTTTCCGATCATAGTCTACTCGCCCGCATCGGATTACACCGTCGCGGTGATCGCGCACGGCGTTCAGAACGAACAAACAATCTATGCCGCACGCGTCGCGACGGCCGGCGCCACGACCGCATGGGAACCGGTCGCCGCCCCGGACGACGACGTTACCGGCTACGACCTCAAGGGCTCTACGATCTATCTGCAGACGCACAAGAACGCGCCGGCGTTCAAAGTCGTCGCGACGTCGCTCGCGGCTCCCAACGTTGCCGCGGCGCAAACCGTCATTCCCGCGAGCCGTTCCGTCGTCGAACAGCTCGGGGTCGCCTCGGACGGCCTGTACGTCCTTTCGCGTGACGGCGGCTTCGGCCGCGTCACCCGCGTGTCGCTCGCCGGCGACGGCAGTCCCGGGGCTTCGTCCAGCATTCCGCTGCCTTTCCAGGGCTCGATCAACGCAATTTCGACCGACCCGCGCGTCGACGGCGCGGTCTTCGGGCTGACCGGCTGGACGCATTCGCTGCTCTACTACGTCGTCAACGCGCAGGGCAACGTAACGGACACGCACCTCAAGGAGATCGCGAAGGTCGACACGTCGCCGTACACCTCGTCGGAGGTGCAGGCGCGCAGCGCAGACGGAACGATGGTTCCATTGTCAATCGTCTATCGCAAGGGCCTCAAGCTCGACGGCTCGCATCCGGCGTATCTCGAAGGCTACGGCGCGTACGGGATCGAGCTCAACCCAGGCTTCAGCGCCACGCGCATCGCCTGGCTCGAGCGCGGCGGCGTTTTCGCCGTCTGCCATCCACGTGGCGGCGGCTGGTACGGCGAGGACTGGCACCACGCCGGGATGATCGCGACGAAGCCGCACACCTGGGAAGACTTCATTGCCTGCGGCCGCTGGCTGATCGCGCACAAATACACCTCGGCGGCGCATCTTGCCGGCGAAGGGACGAGCGCGGGAGGCATCACCATCGGCCGCGCCATCACGACGGCACCGCACCTCTTCGCAGCGGCGCTCGACGTCGTGGGCGCCAGCAACGCGCTACGAATGGAATTCTCGCCCAACGGACCGCCAAACACGCCCGAGTTCGGCACGGTCACGAACGAGGTGGGCTTCAGGGCGCTCTACGCGATGGACGCGTACGAACACGTCGTGCCGGGCACGCCCTATCCGGCGGTCATGTTGATCACCGGCTACAACGATCCCCGCGTCTCGTCGTGGGAGCTCGCGAAGATGACCGCCCGTCTGCAAACGTCGACCACCAGCGGCCGCCCGATCCTATTGCGCGTCGACTACGACGCGGGCCACGGATTCCTCGCCGCCTCGCGCACGCAGAGTGAACAGCTGCTCACCGACGAGTATGCGTTCTTGCTGTGGCAGTGCGCCGATCCAGCCTTCCGCGGAATCCCAACCCGCATCTTCCCGCGCAACTCCGCATCACGCTGATGCCACACGACCGAGAGGCGCTATGCTGGGCGCTTTGAAATCACCAGATCCCCAGCAGCGCCTTAACGTCGTCGGACGCCATCGTGTGCGGATCCCACGGTGGCGTGAAGGTGATCTCGACGTTGGCGGTCTTCACGCCGTCGATCGCGAGCACGTGATCTTCGACGGATTTTTTGAACATCGGGCCGACAGGACACATCGGTGAGGTAAGCGTCATCATCACGGTGACGTCTTCGCCGTTTGATCCCTCGGTGGTTATGTCGTAGACTAACCCGAGCTCGAGGATTCCAAGATTGAGCTCGGGGTCTTTGACGTTGACGAGCGCTTCGCGAATCTGTTCGACCGTCGGCATGGCTGCGAGGTTCCGCGGCTCGCGCGGCAAACCTCCGCTCCAACGGGGGCCCGCGCCCCTTGTCACGAAACTGCTCTGGGGCGGGTAGAGTCTAAAAGGAAGGAAAGGAAGAGCCAGAGCGATGTCGATGTGGGAGCCCTTCACCGAGCGAGCGCGACGCAGTATCGTGCTTGCTCAAGAAGAAGCGCAGCGCCTCGGGAACAACTACATCGGGACCGAGCACATTTTGCTGGGCATCATCTCCGAGGGCGAGAGCCTTGCTGCCAAGGTCCTGGAATCGCTCGGCGTCAATCTTTCCAAGGTCCGCCAAGAAGTCGAGGCCATCGTCGGACGCGGCGGCCAGACCGTGCAGCAAGAGATGGTCTTTACGCCGCGTGCGAAGCGAGTGATCGAGCTCGCATTCGAAGAGGCGCGCCAGCTCAACCATAACTACATCGGAACCGAGCACTTGCTTCTGGGTTTGATCCGCGAGGGTGAAGGCGTCGCCGCCCGCGTCCTTACGAATCTCGGCGTCGATCCCGCCAAGGTGCGCGTGCAGACGACGTCGCTGCTCGGCGCCGAGGGTCAGCCCGCCGCACCGAAAGGCAAGAGCAAGACGCCGACGCTCGATGCTTACGGGCGCGACCTGACCACCCTGGCGCGCGACAACAAGCTGGATCCGGTGATTGGGCGCAACAGCGAGATCGAGCGCGTCATTCAGATTTTGTCACGCCGCACCAAGAATAACCCGGCGCTCATCGGCGAGCCCGGCGTGGGCAAGACGGCCATCGCGGAAGGCCTCGCGCAGCGCGTCGTCAAGGGGGACATTCCGGAGCCCTTGCGCGAGCGTCGCGTCATCACGCTGGACCTTGCAGGGCTGGTCGCCGGCACGAAGTACCGCGGAGAGTTCGAGGAGCGGATGAAGCGCGTCATGGACGAGATCCGGGGCGCCGCCGGAGAGATCATCCTCTTCATCGACGAGTTGCACACGCTCGTGGGAGCGGGCGCGGCCGAGGGTGCGATCGACGCCAGCAACATCATCAAGCCGGCGCTCGCGCGCGGCGAGCTGCAGTGCATCGGCGCGACGACGCTCAACGAGTTTCGCAAGCATATCGAAAAGGACTCGGCGCTCGAGCGCCGCTTCCAGCCCGTAATGGTCGGCGAACCGACCGTCGAGGAGACGATCGAGATCCTCAAGGGCCTGCGCGACCGTTACGAGGCGCACCACAAGGTGCAGATCACGGACGAGGCGCTCGTAAGCGCCGCGCGTCTCGGCGACCGCTACATCACCGACCGCTTCCTTCCCGACAAGGCCGTGGATCTCATCGACGAGGCGTCGTCCCGCGTACGCCTGCAGGCGACGCTGCCGCCTCCCGCGATTCGCGAGGCCGATGCGCAGCTGCGCAGGCTGATCGCCGAAAAGGAAGCCGTCGTCAAGAACCAAGAGTTCGACAAGGCCGCCTCCATCCGCGACCGCGAAGAGAAGTTGCGTCTCGAGAAGGCAAATCTCGAGCAAGAGTGGCACGATCGCAAGGGACAAGGCGATCGTGTCTTGCGCGTGACCGCCGACAACATCGCCGAGATCGTCGCGTCCTGGACGAAGATTCCCGTGAGCCGCCTCGCGCAGGCCGAGACGGAAAAGCTGCTCAAGATGGGCGAGCTGCTGCACCAGCGCGTCGTCGGGCAAGAAGAGGCGATTCAGGTGCTCACGCGCGCTATCCGGCGTTCGCGTGCGGGCTTGAAGAATCCCAGTCGTCCGATCGGATCGTTTATTTTCCTCGGCCCAACCGGCGTCGGCAAGACCGAGGTCGCGCGGAGCGTCGCGGCCTTTCTGTTCGACGACGAAGAATCCATGATTCGCATCGACATGTCGGAGTACATGGAGAAATACTCCGTCAGCCGCCTCGTGGGAGCGCCCCCGGGATACGTCGGCTACGAGGAGGGGGGGCAACTCACCGAGGCGGTGCGGCGCCGTCCTTATTCCGTCGTGCTTCTCGACGAGATCGAAAAGGCGCACCCCGACGTCTTCAACCTGCTGCTGCAGGTTCTCGAGGACGGCCGCTTGACGGACTCTCAGGGGCGCCAAGTGGACTTCAAGAACTCGGTCATCATCATGACCAGCAACGTCGGTGCGACCGGCATGACCACGACGACAGACATCGGATTCCGTCCGCAAAAACTTTCGAGCGAGGATGAAGCGAAGGCGTACGAGCGGATGAAAAACCGCGTGATGGAAGAGGTGAAGCAGACCTTCCGTCCGGAGTTTCTCAACCGCGTCGACGAAGTGCTCGTCTTCCATCAGCTCACGCGCGAGCAGATCGAGCAGATAGTAACGCTCGAGCTGGAAAAAGTCATCCGCGAGGTCCGCGCCCAGGAGATGGAGCTCAAGGTGACCGACGCGGCGAAATCGCTGCTCGCCCGCAAGGGCTGGGATCCTCAGTTCGGGGCGCGTCCGTTGCGCCGCGCGATCCAACGAATGGTCGAGGACGAGATCGCAGAGGAGATGCTCAAGGGCGCCTTCGGTTCCGGGGATCACATCCTCGCCGACGTCGATCCCGACGATCCGGAGAAGCTGAAGTACGCGAAGATTCCCTCGGTAGAACCGCCGGCGGCGCCGCCGCCGGAACCGGCCGTAACGTAACGACTCCCACCGCCTCCGAGCGTTGACGTGCACGCGCTGCTTCTGGGAGTAGTCCTGGCGCAGCTCACCCCGGCCCCCGCGCTGGGCGTATCAGCGACGAGCGTCACTCTCAATCCGGCGCAGCAGCAGGTCGTCACGGTGACGGGAGCCGTCGCGCCCTTGCAGGCGACGCTCGATCAACGTATCGTCGGCGCAAGCGTCAGCCCCGACGCAAGCAGCGTCACCATCACGGCGACACAAGCCACGGGTAACGACGTGCTGCATCTGGTCGACGCGAACGGCGCGCAGGCGACGATCTCCGTTCGCGTCGCATTCAACGCCGGCACGATCTTGCCGCAGACGACGCTCAGCGTGACGGGCAATCCCCTGGATCCCAACTGGCTCGCAGCGCAGGTGACGCGCTGGGTGACGGGGATCACGCAGGCGCAGCCCGGCGCCCACGTCAGCGTCGGAACGCCGAGCCCGGCTCCCGCTGCTCTCGCGCCGGGAGAGAGCGTGCAGCTTACGGTGCCGGTGCAGATCTCGGGCAACGACGAGTATTTCGATCAGACGGGCTCGACGCTCGTCACAGTGCAGGACGTGGCGGCCGCGCCGATCCAGCCGGGCGTGCTGTTCTACGACGACGATCCGGAGCACGTCGCGCAGGACGGCGTGCTCTTTCGCGGTACGGTCTCAACGACTCCGACGCGGCTCTACTACTACCACGACGACGTTGGGGATCCGCGCCGTCTCCTCGTCGTGCTGAGCAGCGATGCCGCCGACCCAACCTCGGTGCATCTCGTCGAGGCATCTGCCGGCCCAAACGTCGATGTAATGCACGTTGGGCAGACGCTCACGAAGAACTTCCTGCTGACGAAGGCTCGAGGCGAGGGGGTGATCCTGACGCTCCCGCAGGGACAGCCGTATCTGCTGGCAGACGTGCCGATGGCGTCGCAGCAGCTCGTTTCGGGAACGGTCGACGTTCGCGTGCTTTCCGGCGGCCCGATCACCGTGACGGTGTTGGCCGTATCGGCCGGGATCGATCCGCGCTCGCTGCTCGGCGGCTCCGTGCTGCCCGGGGATGGTCATCACCGAACCGGAGCGTTCGCGATCGCTGACTTCGGCACCGCATCCCTCTCTTACGCCGTCGGCGGCGCCGATTCGACCGTGGTGATCGGCGACACCGATCCCACTCCGCCCAGCGTCGATACCGGCGCCACCGGGCACGACTACGGCGACTACGGGGTCTCCCACACGATCAACCTGACGATAAGCAATCCGGGTGAGTCCCCCGCTTCCGTCTATCTCTTTTTCCGGCCGCTCGCCGGCCCCGCGCGCGGCGTATTTCTCGTCGACAACAACCTCGTCGAGATCGGCTGCGTGCGCGCATCGGCGCCCTATCAAGTTTCGGCGTACGAGCTCGCGCCCGGCCAGACGTTTCACTCGGTCGTGAAGACAATGACCGATGGTGGCTCCTTCTATCCCGCGGAAGTCGGACTAACCGTGACGCCCCCGCGCCCGAGCGCCCCGCCGATCAACGCTCCCGACGGCTGCTTCCCCAAGCCCGCGGAAGCGCCCGATTCGCAATGATCGCGGAGGGCGAGTCGAAGGTCGTCTTGCTCGTCCGGTTGCTCAACGCGATCGATCAGCGACAATATTCGTTTGAGGGGCTCAAGGATCGGATCGCGGAGGGCGGCAAGCGCCCGAGCACGCGAAGCCTGCGACGCTATCTGGCGATCCTCTCCAATGCGGGATTTCCGCTCTACTTCGATCGGCCCGCGAACGTCTATTGCTTCGCGGGCGGATACAGCCTCAAGCGGCTCGACCTGTCCAGCGGCGAGCTGTTCGGTCTCGTCGCCCTGCGGTCGCTTGGAGCGAGCATCGGTGGAACGATCGGAGCGTCCATCGACGATGTGGCGGAGAAGCTCGTCGGCAGCGCCGGAAGCGGCGCGCGCGCTCGTGTCGAGGCCGGCTCGCCCGTCGCCTTCCGACTCTCGGAAATTCGGCTCGACAAACGCGCAGAGCGCGTCTTCGCCCTCCTATCATCCGCCGAACGCGCCTCGCGCAGCGTGCGATTCTCGTATCTCGACAAGGACGGCAACGCGACCACGCGTACGGCGGATCCCTACGGCTTCATCATCAACGCGGGGCGCATCTATTGCGTCGCTTACGACCACCGGCGGCGCGACAAACGCACGTTCGCCGTCGACAGCATCGGCGGTCCGGTCGTGCTCGCGCGAACGTTCGTCCGTCCGGCCGATTTCAGCATCGAGGCCTACGCCGCCGCATCGATTAGCGGCGTGCTGCAGGGCGGTCCGACGACGCGGGTGCGCGTCCGCTTCGCGCCGCGCGTTGCCAAGGCTGCCGCAGCGGCACGGATCGTCGCCGATCGCGAGGTCGCGCAGCGTGGGGATGGATCGGTGGAGATCGTCTACGGCGTCGCCGACGTCGACGAGCTCGTGCGCTGGACGCTGGGGTGGGGTGCGCAAGCCGAGATCCTGGATCCGCCCGAAGCGCGCACGCGCATCGCCATACTTTCCGCCGAAATCGCCACGAAATACACTAGCTAGCCACAGCTACAAATCCAGAGCGAGCCGAGCGTCCGAACCGCCGCGCGAACCACGAGCCGAAAAACAGAAAGGCGAGCGAAATAACGAAACCCGTCGATTGCTCGACGGGCTCCGACGTATTCACTCACCTTGCCTCGCCTGTTTGGCTCCTCGTGAGAGGGCCCCACCGACGCCGGCTGGCGGTTTGACCGTTGCTGCGGATCACCACTCATCGCGGTATTTCACGCATTTGCATTGGTCGCGAACGATACGTGCGTCGCACTTCGATTGAAGATCGAAGCTCGAGCATCGTAACACGGTGGCGACAAGCGGACAAGTCGATGCGCGGCCAATTCACAAGCTGTCCACAAGTTTTTTTCGTTATGCACACGAAAGCAACGGCCATGCACTTTTTGATCGTGCCCCTCGTGATCCTCGCGCAGAGTTTCTTCGGCGGCCTACCGATCGACGGCATTCACTGCGATCGCGAGGAAGGCGCGACCGAGCACATTCACGCCTACTTGGCGCTCTTCGATCGCGGCCGCCCGGTCATGGTTCCCTCCGGAATCGGCATCCCGCAAGGCGCGGGCTGCCTCTACTGGCTGCATACGCACAATACGGACGGCTTCATCCACATCGAATCGCCGGTGCGGCGCGGCTTCACGCTCGGACAGTTCTTCGATATTTGGGGTCCGGATTTGAGTTGGACGCATGCCGGCCCGCTGAACGCGGCGCCCGCGCATCGATTAACCATCTGGGTCGACGGATCGCGCTGGCACGGCCACGATCCGCGCGACATCTGGCTGCACGATCACCAGACCATCGTGATTCAGAACGGACCGCCATTCGCACCGCAGCCACGGCCGAGCTGGTCGAATCTGTGACGATCCAGCTCGACGGTCACCGGCTCACCTTGAAGGAGCTCGAAGCCGTCGCCGAGGGAGCGCCAGTAGAGATCGCGGCCGCCGCGCGTACCCGCGTGGCGCGCGCGCGCGAGTTCGTCGATGCGCAGTTTGGCCGCGGCGAGCCGATCTATGGCGTGACTACCGGATTCGGACGGCTGGCGAACATCTCGATCGACCCCGCGCAAGCGGTCGAGCTGCAGCTCAATCTCGTACGCAGCCACGCCGCTGGAACCGGCGAGCCGCTGGCGATCCCGCTCGTGCGCGCCGCGGGCACGCTGCGCGCGAACTCGCTCGCGGCGGGACACTCCGGCGTCAAGCCAGAGACGCTCGACACGATCGTCGCCATGCTCAATCGCGGGGTGACGCCCGTCGTGCCATGCCAGGGTTCCGTCGGCGCGAGCGGCGACCTCGCCCCGCTCGCGCACATGACGCTCGTGCTGATCGGCGAGGGCGAAGCGTTCTTCCGCGGCGAGCGACTTCCGGGAGCGGTCGCGCTCGAGCGCGCCGGTCTCGAGCCGATCGAGCTGGGCGCCAAGGAGGGACTCGCACTCGTCAATGGGACGCAGGTGATGACCGCTATCGCGGCGCTGGGCGTGCTGCGGGCGGAGCGGCTCGCCGCCGCGGCCGACGTCATCGGCGCCCTATCGCTCGAGGCCTACCTCGGCAGCGAGCGCGTCTTCGACAGGCGCATCAACGACCTGCGCCCGCACCCCGGCCAGGAGCGTGTGGCTGGGAACTTGCGCGCACTGCTGGCCGGCTCGGAGATCGTCCAATCGCACGCGGAGTGCGAACGCGTCCAGGATCCCTACTCGTTTCGCTGCATTCCCGTCGTGCACGGCGCGGTGCGCGATTCGATCGGCCACGTGCGCCGCGTGACGGAAATCGAGGCTAACTCGGTCACCGACAACCCGCTCGTCTTCCCGGAAGACGGCGACTTTCTGTCGGGCGGCAACTTCCATGGCGAGCCGGTCGCGCTCGCGATCGACTTTCTGAAGTTTGCGGTCTCCGAGCTCGCCTCGATCGCGGAGCGCCGCCTCTACCTATTGCTCAATGCCGAGGACCGCGGCCTGCCGCTCTTTCTCACGCCCCGCCTCGGGCTTCAGTCGGGATTGATGCTCGTCCAATATACGGCGGCCGCGCTCGTCAACGACAACAAGGGTCTCGCATGGCCGTCCAGCGTGGATTCTATCCCGACTTCGGCGGGCCAAGAGGATCATGTCAGCATGGGGATGACGTCGGCCAACAACTTGCCGCGCGTGCTCGATAACGTCGAAGGCGCCCTCGCCTGCGAGCTGCTCGGCGCGTGCGCCGCCACCGACTTTCGCCGCCCGCTGCGCTCGGGCGCGGGAACGCAGGCCGCCTATGCGCTCGTGCGCGAGCACGTCGCGCCGTGGACCGACGACCGCCCGCCGGCGCCCGACATCGCCGCCGCGCGCGAACTCATTGCCTCGCGGCGGCTGGCCGACGCCGCCGAAACGGCGATCGGCCATCGCCTCACAACGTGATATTGAACTGCAGGTACGCGTTGAACGGGTTGGGCAGCACGAACGCGTTCGTGTCGGCGTAAGCCGGTAGGAACGGTTGCGAGAAGGCGGGGTTGAGGGGGACTCCGTTTGCTCCCCGATCGTGCGGTGACGTTCCGTTGTAGAAATTTGAGACGTAATACGAACTCCCGAACGGTCCCCCGCTCGCGTATCCGCACGTGTAGCTGTTCGGCGGCCACTGCTTCGTCCAAGGCTCGACGGAGCCGCCGAAACACGCGTTTATCAAGTTCGCCAGCAAGAAGTTCGCTTTGACGCGAGGCGTCAACTGGTAACCAAGCTGGATGCTGAAGTTCATCTGGTTGGGCTGACGAAACGCGCCGAAGCCGTCAAACGTTCCCGTTTCCGGATTCGGTATGTAGAAAACGCCGGGGAACGTCCCGTTTTGGGTGGCGGACAAGCCGCAGGTCGTATAGTCGGCTTGCAGCGGGTTTTTGATGTGAATCGGCGAGTTGATGAAACCCCGTGAGTTGTTCGTGCAGGTCCGGGGATCCAGGCCCTCGACGTCCGACGGGTTTCCGTAAAGCGAGCCCTCGTTGAACGTTACTGCCGGCGTAATATAAAACCGATTGTGCCGGTAGTTGACGAGCGCCGTGGCCACGTTCGGAGAGAGATAGGAGAAGTCCAAGCCGACCGGATACCAGTCGTTTCGATTGAGCAGGGGCTGCGGCGCCATCGCGTAGTACGGATTCGAAATCGGCGCGTTGTAGCTGGGTTTCAGTTGGATGCACTTCGGGTCAGCATAGACATTGCCGACGTTGTCGTTTTCGTAGCAGCGCGAACCGCCACCGGCCTTGGTCAGGCCGTTGTAGTTGGCGATGTCTTGGTTATACGGATCGAGGGGGTTCAGCGTCGTGCCCGGGTAGTTCGCCCAACGCTCGGCGGCGTTGGTGTAGGTGTAGGAGATCAAGAACGACAGCCCGTTCTTGTTGAAATCGCCCTTTGTGAATTCGGTTTCGACGCCGTCGACGCGCTCTATCCCAGAGTTGAGGCCGCCGGAAAGTCCGAAGGGAAGTGCGATGCTGTAAATTTGATTCGTAGCATATCGATAGTACGGCGTGATCTTGATCGACATGTCCGTTCCCTTGAACCGACGCTCGTAGGACGCGTCATAGTTGTCCGAGTACTGCACGAGCGGATCATGTTTCGGCGTCGTGTACCCGTACTGCCACCACGCCTGGAAGAGATCGTACGCGAGGTTGTTGTCCTTGGCGTTGTACTGCACTTGATAGGTCTGCGGCTCTTGCGCGTACCGTCCCGCGGAGAACCGCAGCACCGTGTCGGGGTTGAGCGTGTACGTCGCTCCCAGGCTCGGCGTGAAGGCGTTGTCGCTCAGCGTCGGCGTGTAGTTGTTGCTGAGCAGCAGATGCCCATCCTGACCGTCGGGATGCACGGTCTGCACCGGATGCGTTGGAACTGACCGGTCGATCGGACAGGTAAAGCCGATGAACGGCACCGGAGGAAGTCCGCTGGCGGGGGGTTGGGCGATGAAATACGGAGCGAGCGTTTGGGGGTTGTAGCAGAACTCGCGCTGACCGGCCAGGAACCAGAAGTTTTGGCCGTCGTTGGACGTGTTTGAGAGGTTGTATTCGTAGATCTCGTCGCGTAAGCCGAGGTTGACGTTGAGCCTGTCGGTCGGGGTCCACAGGTCTTGCAGCGCGATCGCCGTGAAGTTCGGCACGACGTTGTTGACGAAGCCCGAGTTGCCCGTATAGGTGACCTGCCACGAAGCGCCCGGGGGCAGCTTCGTCAAGCAGTTGTAGTGGTATTGGGCGCAGGTCCCAGCGTCCACCGGATCGATGAAGCTGCCGCTCGTGAGAGTGCTGTAGCCGTTGCCGAAATTACTGTTGCACGGCGCGGGTTGTCCGGCCTGATACACCTGGCCGCCCGGATAGACGCTGCCGGTGTACATCGCGAAGCATTCCTTGCCGTTGGTTAAGTTCGTAGCGCTCAGGCCCAGCGCGTTATTGAACATGGTGCTGTTGTAGCGGTTCGTGGTTGCGGTTGTGTAGTTCGTATCGAACGTGAGGAGATGTTGCGGGCTGAATTGATCGGCAAAGGTGAACGACAGGCCGCGCGTGTGCGACTCGAGCTCGTAGTCGTAGCTCAGCGCGCCGAAGCCGAAGAAGGGCGTGCCGTAGCTCAGCGCGCTTGCCTGAAGCCAATCGGAATAGAACGAGTAGCCGTAGATTCTCAAGTACGCGTTCGATCCCATATTGTGTTGATATTGCAGCTTGAAGATCGCGGCGTCGTTCCAGTACGAGTCGCGGTTGTCGGGCGGGACGATCGAGTAGGTTCCACCCGGACACGCACCGCGGATGATGGGGGGCGTTCCGGGAGTCTGGTACGGATCGACGTTTGCGCAGCGGTTCCCCGGCGAGCTCGGAGCAAAATAGGGGACCGGCGACAGTCCCGCGGCGTTTTGACCGAAGTGCGTATTGCTGGGCCAGGTGACGAAATCCGGCCAGACCTCGGGAACCGCGTACTGAGGACCGAAGTCCCGTTGACTGAGCTCGGTGATGATGTTCGGTCCCAGATCGTTCTGCGAGCTAACGAACTGCGTCTGCAAGGCCGTAACGTTGTAGAGCACCTGAACGTCGTCGCGCCCGGCGTCGCGGTGGTGCGGAATGCCGAAGTGGAGGTTGACGACGCTTTCGCGATCGACGAGATTAGATACGCCGAACGCATTGTACGCCGGCGTAATTGTTTGATAGCAGCCGGGATCGTTGCCGAGATCGTGCCTGTTCAGTGTGTTGACGGGCAACTTTGCGTACCCAAATTGTCCCGGATTGAGCGTAAACGGATCCCAGATCGGGGATGGGTTCGGCCCATCGTAGAGACCCTGACCGCTTGGCGGATTATAGCCGCAGATCGGATAGACGCCACCGAAGAAGAGGTTCGTCGTGTTGAATGCGATCGCGGGATAGCCCCAGACGAGTCCGAGATTCGACCCGTTGAACTGGTCGAGGTAGCGGTAATCCTGATTGTACCCTCCGACGCCGACATAGTACGAGAACATTCTATCTGGCGTCGCGCCGCCGACCTCGAACTGCAGGTTGTGGTAGTAGGTCGGCGTGCCGACCCCGCCGCTGACGGTGCCGTATCCCGGATAGGTTCCGGTCTTGATGACTTGGTTGATGAATCCGGCGAGACCGCTCGCGCTTTCGCCGGCGGTCCCGCCGCCCGCGTACACCTGAAGTTCCTGCTGGCCGAGCGTTCCGGCCGTGCCGCCGGGGTAGTTGTCGAACGACCGGTTCACCGGAACGCCGTCGTATTCGTACCCGATTTGATCGTAGTTGCCGCCGCGGATGTAGACCGTCTCGTCCCAGCCCTGCTGGTTCGGCGGCACGAAGACGCCAGGAACCGTGGCAATGGCCGAATACGCGTTGTTGAGGTTGCCGCCGCCGCCGACGCCCGCAGCCGCCTGGGTCACCGTCGAGTTGACTGAATACACGTCGGTCGTCGTCCCAGGCTTGACCAAGTCCATCGTAGAGCGAGCGGTTACGCGGGCGATTGTCTTGAGTGACGGTGCGAGCGTGACGCGAATCGTCTGCACTTGGTCGGCGAACACCGAAAGACCCGTGATCGTCGCCGATTCGAAGCCCTGTTTCGCGGCTTCTACCGAATAAGTATCGGGGGCGAGCGACAGCATCGAAAACCGGCCGGACTCATCGGTCGTGACGGTGACCGTTTGCGACGGACTCGTCGCGGTTACTCGCGCGCCTGTTAAGGGAGCCCCGGTGGTGTTCACGACTACGCCGACGACCGTTCCGGTCGTTCCGGCGATAATCGACGCCGGCGCCAAGGCAAACCCTCCGGCTATCGTAAGAACTGCAAGACAACTCCGAAAAGCGCTTTTCATGGCCTTTTCTTCGCGGGTTTTTATCGTTGTCATGCAAGCGCACCGAAGCTAAAAGTCGAAAAGACGCGGACATGGACGTGATCGCCGGACCTCGCGCCGTGCGGGCGCCGCGCGGAGCGCAGCTCTCCTGCAAAGGATGGCCGCAAGAAGCCGCGCTGCGCATGCTTTTGAACAATCTTGATCCTGAGGTGGCAGAACGGCCCGACGACCTCGTCGTTTACGGCGGCAACGGTCGCGCGGCCAGATCGTGGGAGGCCTTCGAGGCCATCGTCCGAACGCTGCGGCGGCTGGGCAACGACGAGACGCTCATCGTGCAGAGCGGCAAGCCCGTCGCCGTTTGGAAGACGCACGCGCGCGCCCCTCGCGTCTTGATTGCCAACGCAAACCTCGTGCCGAAGTGGGCCGACTGGAGCGTCTTTCGCGAGCTCGAGGCGCGTGGCCTGACGATGTACGGGCAGATGACGGCCGGCTCGTGGATTTACATCGGAACGCAAGGCATCGTTCAGGGAACCTTCGAGACGTTTGCCGAGCTCGCTCGGCAGCACTTCGGCGGATCGTTGCACCGGCGCGTGACGCTGACCGCCGGCGTCGGCGGCATGGGCGGCGCGCAGCCGCTTGCGGTGACGATGAACGGCGGCGTGTGTCTCATCGTCGACGTGGATCGCGCCCGACTTGAGCGCCGGCGCGACCTGCGTTACCTCGACCGGGTCGCGGCCTCGCGCGACGAGGCGCTGCGCGAGGTCGAGCAGGCAAAACGCGCGGGTGAGGCTCTGTCGGTCGGCTACGAAGGCAACGCTGCCGTCGAATTCCCGGAGCTGTACGACCTCGGCTTCCGACCGGACGCCGTCACCGACCAGACATCCGCTCACGACCTGCTCGACGGCTACGTGCCGGCCGGCCTCACGCTCGACGAGGCGGAGACGCTGCGCAAGCGTGATCCCGACGAATACCAGCGGCGAGCGCTGGAGAGCTGTGGCGCGCACGTGCAGGCGATGGTGCGGTATCTCGACGCCGGCGCCGTCGTGTTCGACTACGGCAACAACATCCGCATGCAGGCGGAGCGCGCCGGCTTCGCTCGCGCGTTCGCGTTCTCCGGATTCGTTCCGGCATTCATTCGGCCGCTGTTCTGCCGCGGGTCAGGTCCGTTTCGCTTCGTCGCGCTCTCCGGCGACGAAGCCGACATCGCGCGCTGCGATGCCAAGCTCCTCGAGCTCTTCCCCGAAAACGTCTCGCTGGCTCGCTGGATTCGGCTCGCGCGCGAGCGCGTCGCCTTCCAGGGGCTGCCGGCCCGCATCTGCTGGCTCGGCTACGGCGATCGCGCGAAGGCGGGTCTCGCATTCAACGAGCTCGTGCGCAGCGGCGACATCAAAGGGCCGATCGTCATTGGACGGGATCACCTCGATACGGGGAGCGTCGCATCGCCCTACCGCGAGACCGAGGGCATGCGCGACGGCACCGACGCGGTCGCCGACTGGCCGATCCTCAACGCGCTGCTCAACACCGCCGCCGGCGCGCACTGGGTCAGCTTCCATCACGGTGGCGGAGTCGGAATCGGTTACAGTCTGCACGCCGGAATGGTCGTCGTCGCGGACGGCAGCGACGAGTCACGCGAGCGGCTCGCGTGCGTGCTGACGACCGATCCCGGAATGGGTGTCGTGCGCCATGCCGACGCTGGTTACGAGCTCGCGATCGAGACTGCGGACGAAAAAGCCATCGACTGGCGCCTCTGATTAGTCGATAAGCAAACGGCTGACGCCGTTGAACGCGTACACGACGTCGTCGAACGTGCCCGCGTCGAGGGCGAAGCCATCGGGAACGAGCCGCGCGCCGAGCCGTTCGTAAAAGCCGCGCGCATCCCCGAGCCGCAGCGTGCGCAGCACGAGGTTTTTGCAACGCCGTTCGACGAGGGCCGCGGCAACGGCGCGCATCAGCCCTCTGCCGACGCCGTGCGATTTCGATTCCGAGCGAACGTAGATTGCCTGCAGATAGGCGTCGAAGCCATCCACCGCCGGGATTAGCGTTATCGCGCTGGCAAAGCCGCCGACGGTGCCGGAGTCATCGGCTACAAAGACCAACGCGCTACCTTCGGTCAGCACTCTGCGCCAGAGCGTCTGCCTTCGCTCAATCGTTCGGTCTTCCATTATCGACGCCGGGACGAGCCCACGATAGTTGTCCTGCCACGCGGATACGTGCACGTGCGCGATCCCATCCGCGTCCGCAAGGGTCGCGGGGCGAATGATCATCGACGTCGGCGAGTTTGCCACCATAAGGAGCTTCGTCGCTGCGCGACAATCTCCACGGACGGATGGATCGCAGCGAGTTTGTTAACGTGCTTGCATTCGCGTTGGCAGGCGTCGCATCGCCCTTGCCGTCGGCGACCCCGTCGCCGGCTTCGGCCGGCGCGATCAAGCTCTAACAGCACGCACTAGAGGGCGTGGCGAGCGTCGCGGCGGATGCACGCGATGTGCCCAAACTCGACCGTTTAGTTGTCCGCGCGAGGACGGTCATCACATGCGACACCGACGCGCCGCAATCCGGGATCGATTTCGATTCGCTCGGACGCGTCGACGACGCTACGATCGTCGTGGAAGACGGCGTCGTGACGGCGGTGGCTCCCCGTGTCACCCTGAGCGTGTCGAACGGTGACGAAATTCTTGACCTGCGCGATTGCGTGATCGTGCCCGGGCTCGTCGACGCGCACGCGCATCCACTCTTCGCGGGCGATCGCGAGCCGGATTTTTCTGCGCGCTTACTCGGCGAGCCGCCGCCCCTCGGCATGGCGTACACGATCGAACGCACACGCCAGGCGCTGCTCGATCCGAGCGAATTCTACGAACGAATCGTCGCGCCTCGGCTACGCACGATCCTCGCGCACGGGACGACGACGCTCGAGACGAAGACGGGCTACGCGCTGCACAAGCCCGGTGAGACGGCGCTGCTCGACCTGATCGCGGCGCATCGCGACGACGCGAACGCCCCGCGACTCGTGCCGACGTTCCTCGGCGCGCACGCCCTGCCGCCCGAGTTCACCCACGAAGAGCCCTTCGTCGATTATCTGATCGACCAAGCGATCCCGGCCGCCGCCGCTCACGGCGCTGTCTACGCGGACGCCTTCTGCGAGCCGGGCTTCTTTTCGCCGGAGCAGACGCGGCGCTACCTCGATGCGGCGCGGCTGCACGGGATGCGCCTGCGCGTGCACTGTGACGAAATGGCCTACGGCGGAGCGGCCGAGATGGCGGCCGGGCTCGGCGTCGACGCCGTCGACCATTGCAACTACATTCGAAAATACGACGTGGGCGCGATCGCCGAGCGCGGCATCGTGACCGTCGCTTGCCCGGCGACGATCGCGTATCTCGACCTGCCGAGGCACGCGCCGGTTCGCGAGCTGCTGGCCGCTGGCGGCACGGTCGCGCTCGCGAGCGACTACAATCCCGGAACGTCGCCGTGCTTCAACCTACAGACCGTCGCCTATTTCGGGCGCAAGATCTTCGGGCTGAGCGCTGCGGAGACGGTCTATGCCGTGACGCGAGCGGCGGCGCACTCGTTGCGGATCGACGCTGGTCGCATCCGCGTCGGCGAACGCGCGGACTTCGTCGCGCTGCAGATCCGT
Source organism: Vulcanimicrobiota bacterium (assembly GCA_963722595.1). Taxonomy (GTDB): domain Bacteria; phylum Vulcanimicrobiota; class Vulcanimicrobiia; order Vulcanimicrobiales; family Vulcanimicrobiaceae; genus Cybelea. Next base: position 218,029 of record CAVRNN010000006.1, read on the forward strand.
TCGCCCGAAGAGTTCGGCTGGCAGTTCGGGGGCAACCTCGCCGCGCTCGTCGTCAAGGCGGGCCATGCCTGTTAGCGAGCTCGTGCGATGCGCGCGCGCGCTCGTCGGCGGCGAGGTGCGCGAAGATTATGCGTTCGTCGTGAGGGACGGCACGATCGTCGCGGCCGGCGAATTTCGCGATGTGCGCGGCGCCGCGCGCGATTTCGATGCTCGCGCGTTTCCCGCCGACCGGCTCGTCTTACCGGGCTTTATCAATGGGCACAGCCATTCGTATCAGATCTTGCTGCGCGGTTGGGCCGACGACTTGCGATTCGCAACGTGGCGCGGCGACGCGCTCTACCGCGTCGTTCCGCGCCTCGACCCCGACGACGTCTACTGGACTTTTGCGGCGGCGTTCGGCGAGATGCTCGCCGCCGGCATCACGACTGTCGCCGAGTTCTTCTATCTCAACGGCGCCGGGAACGATCATGCCGAGGCGGCGATCCGCGCCGCGCGCGATACCGGGATTCGGCTCGTGCTGGCGCGGACGTGGATGGACGCCGAGTATGCCCCTAAGGAGTTCCGCGAAACCATCGGAGCCGCCGCCGAACGCACCCGCGAGCTGATGGACCGTCACCCGGAGGCGAACGTCTGCGTCGCGCCGCACTCGCTACACGCTGCCTCGCACGACATGATTCGCGCGGCAGCCGAGTTCTCACGCAAGCGCGACTGCATGCTGCACGTGCACGTCGCTGAGGCGCCGTACGAGGGTGAGGCGACGCACGCGGCGACGGGCCGAAGCCCCGTGCAGCTGCTCGACGAGCTCGGAGCGCTCAACGAACGCACCGTCGCGATCCACGCAATCTACATCTCGCACGACGATCGCGAGCGCATCGCGCGTAGCGGCGCGCGCGTGATCCACAACCCGATGACGAACCAGTATCTGGGCGACGGCATCTGTGACGTCGTGCGGCTGCAGGAGCTGGGCGTGCCGATGGGACTGGGGACTGACGCCGACGTGCGGCCGTCGCTGATCGACGAGATGCGCGCGGCGAGCTTATTGCAGAAGCTGCTTCATCTCGACGGCGCGGCTTTGGGGGCGCGGCAAGCGTTCGACTTGGGCACGGCTCAGGGCGCGCGAGCACTGCGCGTCGCGGGCGGAGAGCTCGTCGCGCAGCAGCCGGCCGACTACATCGTGCTGGACGCGTCGAAGATCGATCCGTGGTCGCCGCCGTGCAACGCGGTGGTCTACCGCGGCGACGACTCCTGGGTGCAGGCGACTTTTGTGGGCGGCCGTCGCGTGTACGTCGGCGAACCGTCGCCGCTGGTTCGGCGCGCCCGGGATGAGGTTGCCGCAATCGCGAAGCGCCTCCTATGAATAGCCGCGCACTCGTAACGTTGCCAGCGATCGCACTTACCGTTGTCCTTGCGGCTTGCGGCGGCCACACGTCCAGCAGCGGCAATGCGTCGCGCGCCGCGGCCGCGCCGGCCGCGATGCCATCTATGGATTGCAACGGCGAGTCGCCGGTCTGGGCACTGCGAAACCCCAAGGTCTATCTCGAGCCTGGAGACAGGCTCTACGGAAAGACCAAGCACGGCCTCTATGTCTGTCGCTCGCAGGCGCAGGCTCAAGGCTACCGACCCGCCCAGCGGCCGTTCCGGGAACACCGCCGCCGCGGCCACCGCCAGGGCGCTTAATCCGGCCAACCAGGCAGGTGCGTGCAAGCACTTGCATTCAAGCCGCGAGCCATGCTAGGCTCTGCGTGCAAGTACCTACTTGCAGAAATGATGATGCATCGAATGAGGTTGAGCGGCGGTGTTGCGCTTGCGCTTGCCGTCGCTGCGAGCGGAGTCGGGGTCGCCGACACGAGCCCCGCGCCTGAACAGCCCGCGAATCCGTGGACGATCGTGCAGCGGATGACGGAGCGGAATCCTGCGCTCCAATCCTACCGTGCGCGCGTCCACGTGGACGTCCGAATGCTGAACTTTCCGTTCCTTGCGCCCAAGCTCGACGGCACGGAGTACTACAAGCGGCCCGACTTCTACGTCGTCGTCTTCGATCGCGTGCCGAGCTACGCCCGAGGCTTCTCTCGGCTCTTCGACGACGTCGGCAACCCGCGGGCATGGGAGACGAATCAGAACATCAGTGTCGATGGTACGAGCTGGCTCCACGGCCGGCCGACGATCGTGCTGCGCCTGACGAAGAAGATTCACAGCGACATCCTCGACCACACGCTCGCCTATGTCGATGCGAACGACTATGCGCTGCTGCAGATGGAGTGGTATTACACGAGCGGCGGCAAGATCACGATGACGGAATATTATCGCAACGAAGGCAGCTATTCCGTGCTCGCGCAGCAGCATGCGACGATCGATATCCCGCACGTGCACGCAATAGCCGATGCCTCGTACGGCACCTATCAGACAAACGTTCCCATCGGCGTCTCGGGGGCGGGCGCGAAATGATCGAGACGCGCAAGCTCGGGGAGACCGGACGCTCGGCTTCGCCGGAGGAGACGCGCGAGCGCATCCTCACCGCAGCGCGCGAGGTGATTGGGCGTAAGGGCAAGCGCGGCGCGACGACGCGCGAGATCGCGGACGTCGCCGGGGTGAACGAGGCCACGCTCTTCCGCCACTTCGGCACCAAGGAAGCGTTGCTGGTCGCGTGCGCGCAGCACTTCTGCGGATACGTGCAGTTGGCCGACGTCGCCGCGCAGTGCACGGGGCCGATCGCCGACGACCTGCTCGTGCTGGCGCGCATGATGTTTGCGCGCTTCGAGTCGTTGCAGGACATGATCCGCTGGTCGCTCGTGGAGCAGGAGTACGAAAAGGACATCTTCGCCGAGACGACGTGGCGGCCGCAGCTCGCGATCCTGGCCGTGCTCACCGACTTCATGCGTCGTCGCGTCGAGGCCGGCGACCTGGTCGGTGATCCGCCAAAGCTTGCGGCAGTGTTTCTGGGGCTCGTCTTCATGCATGCGCTCGGCCGCAAGAAATTTCCGGACTCGCTGCTCCACAGCGGCGATGCCGACTCCGCGTTGCACTTCTATATCGACGTATTTCTCAATGGGGTAAGGAAACGGTAATGGACACCCGCGAGCAAGATCAGCAGACGACCGTTAAGCGGCGCGAAGTGAACGGGCCGGGACAGGTCGAGACACGAGACCCCCAGCCTCCCGATATCGAAGAGTCGCGCTCGCGGCCCCGCAAGCGCATCATCTTCGCGATCGTTGCGGTGATTGTCGTCGTTGTTGCGATCATTTGGGGCGTACCATGGTTGAACTACATGCTCTCGCACGAAGGCACCGACGACGCGCACGTCGGGGCGGACGTTGTCGCCGTTACGAGCAAGATCCCCGAGCGCATCAACCAGATATTGGTTGACACGAATCAGTCCGTGCACCGCGGACAGCTTTTGATCGTTCTCGACAACAAGGATGAACTCGCGAAGCTTCGCCAGGCGCGGGCCCAGTACGACCTGGCGGTCGCGAATCAAAGCGCCACGACGCAGCAGGGCCAGGGCGGAGTGTCGCAGGCGAGCGGTGAGATCGGCAACGTTCAGGCGCAGGTGCCGATGGCGCAGGCGGGCGTCGCCCAGGCGGAGAGTCAACTGCGTGCGGCGCAGGCCCAAGTTCCGGCTGCGACGCAGGCGTATGACAAGACGCAGGCGGATCTCTCGCGCGCGACGTCTCTCGTGAGCACGGGCGACGTCGCGGCGCAGACGCTCGACGCCGCACGCGCCCAAAACGCGGGCGCCGCCGCGCAACTCCGCGCCGCGCAGGATCAAGTCAGCGTCGCGGAGGCCAATATCGCCGCCGCTCAGAGCCGCGTGACGGCTGCGCAAGCGGGCGTATCAGCGGCGTCGGGCGCGCTGACGACCGCGCAGGGTAAGCTCGCGCAGGCCGCCGATCCGAGTCAAGTCGAGGGCGCACAGGCGCAGCTGTATCTCGCGAAGCAGAGTCTCAACTACACGCGAATCTACGCCGCGACCGACGGCTACGTCGGGCAGAAGAGCGCGGAGGTCGGGCAGACGATCGGCGCGGGCATGACGCTCATGACGATCGTTCCGCACAACGTCTACATCACGGCCAACTACAAGGAGACGCAGATGGGCCGCATGCGGGTCGGGCAGCCCGTCGACATTCGCGTCGACGCGTACAAGGGCGTGACGTTCCATGGGCATGTCGCGTCGATCAACCCGGCGTCGGAAAACACGTACGCGCTCGTTCCCGCGCAAAACGCGAGCGGCAACTTCGTCAAGGTGACGCAGCGTATTCCGGTGCGCATCGACATCGACGACCCACGGTCCGACAAGCCGCTGCGGCCCGGGATGAGCGTCGAAACCTACGTCCGCGTGAAGTAGCCTCGAACCTGTACTGAGCGAAGTCGAATATGTTCGGGGGCACGTTCGAAAGCCCGGTCGTCGAGCACGGCGCACGCAGGGCAATCATCAGCGTTGCGGTCATCACCGCCACGCTGCTGGAAATCATCGACGTCACGATCGTCAACGTATCTCTGCCGAACATCCAGGGCAACTTCGGCGTGGGAGTCGACCTTGGGGCGTGGGTCGTCACGGCCTATCTGATCGCCAACGTCGTCGTAATTCCGCTCAACCCCTGGTTTGCCGCGCGCTTCGGCCGGCGCCAATATTTCTTCAGCTCCATCTGCATCTTCACGGCCGCGTCGCTGATGTGCGGTCTTTCAAATAGCCTTGGACAGCTCGTCTTCTGGCGGCTGATACAGGGCCTGGGCGGCGGCGGACTGATCGCGACCTCGCAGGCGATCCTGCGCGACACTTACGGCATCAAGGAGCAGGGAAAGGCGCAGGGCGTCTTCGCGCTGGGCGTGATCGTGGGTCCGGCGCTCGGGCCTGTCATCGGCGGGTGGATCACCGACAACTGGAACTGGCACTGGATTTTCTTCATCAATATCCCGATCGGCATCTTTGCGGCCACGCTGATCTACAACTTCTTGCGCAATCCGCAAGAGGGGCACTATCGCAAGCTCGACTGGATCGGCCTAATCCTCTTGTGCATCGGCCTCGGCTCGATGCAGTTCGTACTCGAGAACGGCCAGCAGTACGACTGGTACGACGACGCGCGCATTCGTTGGTTCACATTCTTTTCGGTCACCGGGCTCGTGGCGTTTGTGTGGTGGACGCTGCGATCCGCGATTCCGGTCGTCGACCTGCGCGTCTTGCGACTCAGGCAGGTGGCCGCAGGCAGCATCCTCGGCGCCGTCCTCGGCGTCAGCCTCTACGGCTCGATCATCATTCTGCCGCAGTATCTGATCAACTCGCTCGGCTTCACGGCGACGCTCTCGGGAGCGACGGTCATGATCCGTGCGGGCGCCGTGCTCTGCTTCACGCCGCTGACGGCGATCCTGACCCAGCGCGGGCTCGTAGACGCACGGCTGCAGGCGGCGTTTGGGTTCGTCCTGCTCTCGATATCCAACTGGTGGCTCGGGAGCATCACGACTCCCGTGTCGGACTTTCATAGCCTGGTGGCGCCGCTGATCCTCAGCGGCATCGGGCTCGCGCAGATTTTCGTGCCGCTCTCCGTCTCGGTCATCGGCAGCGTGCCCGACAAGGAGGTTCCCTCCACCGCCGCCTTCTTCAATTTGTCGCGGCAGATCGGCGGGAGCCTCGCCGCCGCGATTCTGATCACGATGCTCGTGCGCGGCTTTACGATCCACCAGTCGGAGCTGGCCTCGACCCAAACGCTGGCGCGCCTCCCGACCGCGCAGTTCGTGCTCGGCCAGGGCGGCGAGCAGAACCGCGTGACGATGGAGCGCTTGCGCATCCTCGTCTCCGCGCAGTCGGCGGTGCAGTCATATGCAGATACGTCGCGCTGGGTCGCCGTCATCACGTTAGGCCTCGCGCCACTCGTCTTTCTGCTGCGCCGGCCCCGCATCGGCGTCGCCTTGACGGAATGAGATCGGCGAAGAATCGAGCGCTGCCGGCGCTCGTAGCCGCCGCGGCCATCGCCGCGGCGATCCTGCCCGCGCACCCGACAGCCGCACAGGACGATGCGCTTCCCACGCGGGCTGCGATTCCGACAGGGACGCCAACGCTGTTGCTCCCTATCGTCCCCAGCGTCGCGCCGGGTTACGCGGCGCCGCAGGTGACGCCGGCTTCGCCCGCGATCGTTGGCGTCACCGCGCAGCCCTTCGTCGGTATCTCGCTGCAAGACGCGATCGCGATGGGACTGCTGCGGAATCCGAACCTCGCGGTGTCGGCGTCGAATGTCAGGGTGGCGCGTTACAACGTCGTTCAGGCAAAGGGCGCGTTCGACGTCACGTTGCACCTGCAGCCGTCCTCGAGCTACTCCGTAAATCCACCCGTCAACTTCCTAGAAGCCGGTCCGGGTGAGCAGGGGGAGTACGGGCCCTCCGCGGCACCCGTGTTTACGACGGGGCCCGGGAACATCATCCAGCATCAGTCCACGTTTCAGTACGGCGTGAACGGCCAGACAATCAACGGCACGACGTACAATGCCTCGATCACCCAGCAGCGCACCTACAACAACACGGTCTTCAACGCGTATAACCCGTACTATTTGGCATCGCTCAACCTCTCGGTGACGCAGCCGCTGCTCAAGAACTTCGGCATGAACTCGGCGAAACGACAGCTCAAGCTCGCCTTCATCAACTCCGACGCCGCGACGGCGCAGACGCTGGTCGACGCGTCCACGACGATCTCGCAGGTCGAAAACGTCTACTGGGATCTCGTCGCCGCATGGCGCAACGTCGCGATCCAGGAGGCCGCTTTGAAGGAGGCGGTCGCGCAGCAGCAGAGCAACGTGCGTCTCGCCCGGCGCGGCGCGGCGGCGCCGATCGACGCGATCGAGTCGCAGACGCAAGTGTCGAGCTTCCAAGACTCCGTTTACTCGGCGTTGCAGAAGGTATCGCAGCTGCAGAACCGGCTCAAGAGCCTCATCGCGTCGAATGCGCACGATCCGGTGTGGGACGCGAACCTCGTGCCGTCAACGTCGGTGCAGCAGCTTCCGAATGCGAGCGATCTCGCCGGCGTGATCGCGGAGGCGCAACGAAATCGTCCCGAGATCCGCCAGGCCGAAGACAAGCGCCTCGCGGCCGGCGTCGACGTCGTCTTCGCGAAGAATCAGTCCCTCCCGCAGGCCGACGTGCAGGCGGAGTACGAGAGCAACGGGTTTGCCGGCCTCCTGACGCCTGTTCCCGCTTTCATCTTCGGGTACTGTACGGGTTCGCGGGCGAACGGCGGCCTCGGGCTGCAGACGTGCCCCACCCCGCCGCCCAACACGCAAGGCACCATGCCGTGGGCCTATCACAACATGTGGGCGGGCTATTTTCCTACGTTCAACATCGCGTTGATCGTCGGCTACCCGATCCAGGGCCACGTCGCGCGCGGCCTGCGGGGCGTCGCGAGCGAGGAAGTGACGCAGGCAAAAGTCGCTATGGCGAGTGTTGCACAGCGCATCGGCGCCGAGGCACGCAACGCGCTGCAAAGCTACCAATCGGCGCTCTCCAAGCTGAATGCCGCGCGACGCGCGCGCGAGGCTGCCGAAACGGTGTACGCGAGCGAACTGCGCAAGTTCCACAACGGCGAGTCGACGACGTACCTCGTCCTTCAGCGACAGGTGCAGCTCGCACAGGCGCGGGGAAGCGAGTTGCAGGCACAGACCCAGCTGAACGAATCGATCGTCGAGCTGCAGCGCGTTGAGGGCACGATCCTCACGGGTAACGGCGTCAACGTTCAAACACTCGGGACCCGGGCGCTGGGGCAATAGGCATCCCGCAAACGTGAAACGAGCTGCAATTCCGGTCATCGTGGCGATGGCCGTCACGGGTCTCGCGACGCTGCCCGTCCAGCCGACGTCGGCGCAGCTCGATCCGCTTCCGCGCCGCGCAACGTTGCCCGCGGAGGTTCCCTCGCCGCGGCTGCCGGTGGTGCCGAGCGTCGCGCCCGGCTATCGCGCGCCCGAGGTCGAGCCGAGTCGCGCGCAGATCGTCGGTGTGACGCAGCAACCGTTTGTGGACATTTCGCTGCAGGACGCAATCGCGATGGCACTGCTGCGCAATCCGGACCTCGCCGTGTCGGCTTCGAACGTGCGCATCGCGCGCTACACGATCGCCGAGGCCAAGGGCGCGTACGACGTGCAGCTGCAGCTCAAGCCGTCGTCGAGTTTCACCGTGAATCCACCGCAGAATGCTTTCGAAGCCGGGCCGGGCGAGCTGGGCAAATACTCCCCCGCGCCGGGGTCGACGCCCGGCGTGATCTTCACGACCGGACCCGGCAACATCATCCAGCATGAGTCGGCGTTTTCGTACGGCGTCGGCGGCCAGACCGAGAACGGCATGACGTATCAGGCCGGCATCCAGCAGAGCCGCACTTACAACAACACCGTTTTCGACGCCTACAACCCGTACTATATCGCGACGCTCAATCTTGCGGTGACGCAGCCGCTGCTAAAAAATGCGGGCATGAATGCCAATAAACGTCAGCTGAAGCTGGCCTTCGTCAACGAGGAGGCGAGGGCTGCGCAGGCGCTCATCGACGCTTCGAACACGATCTCGCAGGTCGAAAACGCCTACTGGCAGCTCGTGGCCGCGTGGCGTAACGTGGCGATCCAGGAGGAGGCGCTGCGCGAGGCGATCGCTCAGCAGCAGAGCAACGTGCGCCTCGCGCGGCGCGGTGAGAGTGCGAACGCCGATGCAGTCGAGTCGGAGACGCAGGTCGAAACGTTCCGCGACGACGTCTACTCCGCTCTCCAGAGCGTCTCCGAGCTGCAGAACCAGCTCAAGAGCCTCGTCGTGACGGACGCCGGCGATCCGATATGGCGCGCCAACCTGATTCCCTCCACGTCCGTGTTGCAACTTCCAGCGGCGTCGGACCTGGCCACGATTGTTGCTGAGGGGCGGCGGCATCGGCCGGAAGTGCTGCAGGCGCAAGCCAAGGCGCATCAGGCCGACATCGACCAGGCCTTCGCGAAGAACCAGTCGCTGCCGCAGGCCGACTTCAAGGCGCAGTACCTGAGCAACGGGTTCGCGGGATTGCTGACGCCGGTCCCACCGTTTCTAACTAATGTCTGTACGAGCGTGTCCGCTCTAAGCGCGTGCCCGACTCCGCCGCCGGAGACGCAGGGCACGATGGCGTTTGCCTATCACAACATGTGGGCTGGGTACTTCCCGACTTTCAACGTCGCGCTCGTTGTCGGTTATCCGCTTCAGGCGAACCTCGCGCGCGGCATGCGCGGCGTCTCCGTGGAGGAGCGGCGGCAGGCGACGATACTCATGCAGGGAGTTGCGGTGCGCATCGGTGCGGAAGCGCGTATCGCGCTACAGGCATACCAGTCAGCGCTCGCGCGCCTCGATTCGGCGCGGCGTTCGCGTCAGTCGGCGGAAGCCGTCTATGCCAGCGAGGTGCGGAAGTTCCGTCAGGGCGCGTCGACGACGTTCCTCGTGCTGCAGCGCCAAGTCCAGCTCGCGCAGGCGCGCGGACAGGAGCTCGAGGCTCAGACCGACCTGAATCAAGCCATCGTCGAGCTGCACAGGGTCGACGGGTCGATCCTTACGGATAACGGCGTCAATCTGCAGACGCTCGGAAGCCGGGCCATTGCGCGGTAGGCCCGTGAGACGCTTTCGGATGCGCGCGCTGCCCGCGGCGGTCGCGCTCGCGGCGCTCGCGGTCGGCGCTTTGCCGGTGCAGCCTACGGCGGCTCAGGTCGACGACAACCTGCCGGCACGCGCGATGCTGCCCACGCCGATTCCATCGGTGAGCATGGCTCCGGTGCCGAGCGTAGCGCCGGGATATCGAGCACCCGCAACCGCTCCAAGCTCCGCCGCGATCGTGGGTATCACGCAGCAGCCGTTCGTCGGCATCTCGCTGCAGGATGCCGTCGCGATGGCGCTGCTGCAGAATCCGAATCTGGCGATCTCGGTCTCGAATGCTCGAATCGCCCGCTATCGCATCGCCGAGGCAAAGGCTGCGTTCGACACACAGCTCCAGCTGCAACCGTCGTCAAGCTTCTCGGTCACGCCGCCGGAGAATCTCTTCTTTGCGGGCCCCGGCAACCCCGGGCTGTACACGTGCTTCCATTTCACTGGAGCGCCCTTTACATGCGAGACTGCGGGCCCCGGCAACATCATCCAGCACCAATATACGTTCCAGGGGTCGTTTTCCGGGCAGCTCGTCAACGGCACGACGTACAGCGTCGGGATCGTGCGCACGCGCACCTACAACAACACGCTCATCAACACGTTCAACCCGTACTATCAGTCGTCGCTCAACCTCTCCGTGACCCAACCCTTAATGCGGAACTTCGGAATGAGTGCAGCGAAGCGCGCGCTGCAGCTTCAGCTGCTCACCACGAATTCGCAGGAGCAACAGGCGCTCGTGGATGCCTCGAACACGATCGTCCAGGTCGCGGATGCTTACTGGAATCTCGTCGCGGCGTGGCGCAACGTCGCGATCCAGGAGGAGGCGCTAACAGAGGCGGCGACGCAGGAACAGAGCATCGTGCGCATCGCGCGTCGCGGCGCCGCGCCGCCGGTGACTGCCGTCGAGGCGGAAAGGCAGGTGGCCACTTTCCAAAGCGATGTGTTCGCGGCACTCGAGACGGTGTCGCGGCTGCAGAATCAGCTCAAGAGCCTCATCGTCTCCGATCCCGACGACCCGATCTGGCGCGCCAACTTGGTACCCTCTTCGCCCGTGCAGCAGTTGCCCACCGTGCAAGATTTGTCGGCGATCCTCAATCTCGCGCAAACGTATCGGCCAGAGGTCCGACAGGCGCAGGATCAAATCCACCAGGCCGACGTCGATCGCGCCTATGCGCGCAATCAGCTGCTCCCGCAGGCGGACCTTCAGGTGCAGTACGCCAGCAACGGCTTCGCCGGTCTGCTCGCGCCCGTTCCGAGCTTCGAGACGAACGGATGCAACCTGCCGACGGGCGGGTGCCCGACGCCGCCGCCCGAGACGCAAGGCAAGATGGGCACGGCAACCGCCAACATGTGGGCGTGGCGCTATCCGACATTCAACATCTCGTTCAACGTCAACATACCGCTGGAGAACAGCTTCGCGCGCGGCCTCAAGCAGGTGGCCGATCAGGAGGAGCAGCAGGCTTCGATTGAGGCCCAAGGCGTCGATCAGCGCATCGCTTCCGACGCGCGCGACGCGCTGCAAAGCTATCAAGCCGCGCTCTCGCGCTTGTACGCCGCGAGCCAGTCTCGCCAGTCCGCCGAGGCCGTGTACGCGAGCGAGGTGCGGAAATTCCACGACGGCACGTCGACGACGTTCTTGGTGCTGCAGCGTCAGGTGCAGCTGGCCGCCGCGCGCGGGCGCGAGCTACAGGCGCAGACTGATCTCAACAAGGCCGTCGTCGAGCTGCAGCGCGTCGAGGGCACGATCCTCGAGGCCAACGGCGTCAACCTCAGGACCCTCGGCTCCAAAGCTCTCCCCTAGTATAGTCATCCTGAGCGAAGTCGAAGGACGAAGGGCGAAATGAATATCGATTTCGGTAAGACTGCCGGCGATTACGGACGATATCGCGCCGGCTTTCCCGACGAGTTTTTCGGTCGGCTCATCGAGCGAGGTATCGTCGCCGCAGGCTGTGGGGTCCTCGACTTAGGCAGCGGCACCGGTACGCTCGCGCGCGGCCTGGCCCTGCGCGGCTGCCGGGCGACCGGCCTAGATCCATCGACGAATCTGCTGGCCGAGGCGCGGCGGATCGACGCCGAAGCCGGAGCAGTGACGCGCTACATCGAGGGTCGCGCCGAGGAGCTGCCGTTCGCGGATTCGAGCTTCGACGTCGTGACGGCGGGACAATGTTGGCACTGGTTCGATCGCCCCCGCGCCGCGGCGGAGGCGCACCGCGTGCTCCGCAGAGGCGGCCGTATTGTAATCGCGCATTTCGACTGGATTCCGCTGCCGCACAACGTCGTCGACGCGACCGAGCGGCTCATCATAAAGCACAATCCCAAATGGCGCATGGCCGGCGGTAGCGGCATTCATCCTAGTGCCCTCGCCGATGTTGCGCTGGCCGGCTTTACCGGGATCGAGTCGTTCTCGTTCGATGTGGGTATGCCGTACACGCACGCAGCATGGCGCGGACGCATTCGCGCGAGCGCGGGGATCGCCGCGAGCCTGGCGCCCGAAAAGGTTGCGCGCTTCGACGAAGAACTGGCGCGGCTCTTGGCCGGCGAGTATCCCGACGATCCTCTAAGCGTTCCGCATCGCGTCTGGGCGGTAACCGCGCAAAAATAGGTACCGCAGCTCGCCGAAGAGGAGCAATGACTACGCGGATTTGTTAGCGACGAACCGTCATGTCGTCGGCGCGGCTGATCCGTCGGACCAACGGGCGACGGGAACGAAGAAGAGCGCCCACGGCTCGGGCATCACGTGATCCAACGAATCGAAGATCACCGGAGAGCCCTTCCGGTCCGCTCCCCAGCTCTCGCCGGCATTCGCGCCGTCGGCTCTCGGCGCGTAAAACATCACATGAGGATACCACGCCTTGGCGCCATCGTTCAGATACTGCTCCTTCGACATCATGTAGGCCATCGAACCCTGTTCAGCCGGGGGTAACTGCCCGTTTGTGATGGCGGACTCCAGGCGCTCGCGCATCCGAGTCTTACTGACGCCCGCCAATGCCAGTTTAGCGCGAAAGATCGTGTACTGCAGCACCGTGCGCGAAGCCGGCGCGTTGTAACAGACCGGTGCGCGCATCTTCCAGTTCCAGAACTCGGCATTATCGAACGCATTATTCCACGAGCGTTCCACCACGCACGTAAAGCCGTTGGTGCCTTGCGCCGCGGCTTCATATCCATGTGGCGTGAGCACGAGGACGGTCGCGCGGAGTGAGATGGCCGCGGGCGCTGCGCTGCGCGCGAGGTCGATTTCAGCCTCGCGGTTCGCGCTAAGGTACTGGCCGAGCGGGGCCATTCGCGCGTAGGGTAGGCTTGAAGCCGATCCGGGGATAGGCCGGGCAACGGTCATGCCGCCGACGAGTGCGATTCCGAAAAGAGCGATGCGCCAAGAGCTCATCATCGGGCCTCCTATGTCCGTACAATGCTACTTGTCGTTAACAGGTAGAGCCCAGGGTTTGTGACAGAAGCGTGCCTAGTGCGCGCTGCGCAGCGTCGCCAGCAGCTCTGCCGCATTCGGCGCCGGCTGGTCCGCAACGAGCAGCCACAACTGGCCGTATCGTTCGACCGGTCCGTGGACATGCGCGCTCGCCGCCTCGCGCTCTACCTCGCCCGGAGCCCCCACAGCCGCCCAGCGCACCGGCGAATTTCCAAGTGCGCTTCCGTAATCGAAATAGTCCACCCAGGGACTCTTGGGAACGGCTGCGATGTGCTCGTGACTATCGAAATTTAGGTCGTAGACCCAGGTGTAGTCGCCGAATACCATCTGGATACGGTGTCTCACCAAGGCGTGCTCGAGACGCATGTAGTCCGACAACTCCGCAGTAAGCTGGGCTCGCAACGAGGAACCGGGCAGCCCGTACAGGAGAAGGTTCGGAATCAGCAGCGCCGCTACTATGCAGATGGACAAAGCTCGACTGGCCGACCAGACCCATTCTACACCTAGGCCCAAGAAGATCGGTACTATGACGTATAACGGCGCGATATAGCGAACGGTCCATCCGCGAAGTTGTCCGGCACCGGAAGCGCTGAAGATGCCGGCCGACGCGATACACACGAACAGAACGAGCAGCCCGGCATCTCTAGGCGAAAAGGGGCGTGCCGGACCGCCGGAATTGCGACGAATCGCCGCCGCAAAGCCGATCGCGGCGAGTGCATAAGCGGCGATCAGGAACAGCGTCTCGGGCCACCAGCCCGAGCCTCGGAAAAGCAGATGCGGAACCAGATAGGTGAAAAGCCAAACAAAGTTTTTCCATGCAAGGCCGATATTCGGCACCGTGCTTGCGGCCCAATTACGCGTAAACGTCGGAAAGCCCCCGGTGAGGTTGCCAACGATCCATGGAGAGGCGCCAATCACCGCGGCGCCGATGGCAGGGAGCGATCCGCAGAGCATCGTCGAGTGGCGTCGCAACGCGATCCAAGCGATTGCCGGAATGACGATCATGAGCGTCTGAAGCGAAAACCATACGCCGATCCCGACGCTCAAGCCGAAGCAGAGCCGCTGCCAGAGCGCGCCCTCACGCCGCCACAGCGCTGCGAGCCACAGCGTCGCCGCGCAGGAGGCCATGATCTCCCCGTATCCCCAAGGCGGAGACGTGACGGTCATAAACTGTTCCGCAGGGACAATCGCAAAAACGAAGGCGACACACGCAGACTTCGGACCGAGCATCGCGCGAAGAAATAGCAGCATGAAGGTGAGAAACAGCGCTCCCCACGTGAGCCCGGTCAGCGCCAGGCCCGCTCTTTCGGGTCCAACGATGTGAAAGTACGCCGCGGTAAGATAGCAACTCGCGGCACCCAGGCGAAAGCCGCCCGGAAAGAAGACCGGGTGCTGGCCGTGGGCAATACCAAACGCGCAGAGACCGGCAAGTATCGCATCGGGATCGATCTGGAACATCGCCGGCGGAAAATACAGCAAAGCTCGGATCAGCATCCCGAGCACGAACAGCGCGAGGCTGAGCCAAAACCAGCGGTCGAACCTCACGTCACCCTCGGATATACTCTTTCGCGCCAGCGCACCGACCGGCCGAGCAGGCTAGCCACCCATTCCGCAAGGCTCAGGAAGTCGCGAGGAACGACGAGCCAAAGGGCGTCGGATCTGTGTACGCGCAGCGCGCAACGCGAGAGATAATGCACTGCGACGCGCAGCGCCGCGACGAGCGCGAGCAACGGAACGCCCCACACGAGATTGCGCGATACGGCCAAGTAGATGAGCGCAAACGGCAGCGCATACGTCACGAACGAGAAGAGATATCCCGCCGGCGCCAGCGCGAGATTGGTGCGCGCCCAACGCAGCTCGTGCGCCCAGAGATCGCGAAGGGTCGTCTCGGTAACGGCCGTCCGCACGACGTACCGCGACAGCACGACTTCGCGGCCGCTTTCCGCGACGAGCTCGCCGAGCCGATGGTCGTCGGCGAGATGCTGCCCTAGGGCGGCGAGTCCGCCGATTTCGTCGAGGACGCTGCGCCGCACCGCCATCGTCGCTCCCAGGCAGAAGCGGAGCTTGCCGATGGCGAGCGCAACTAAAACCGAAGGCGCGAAGCCGGACTCGATGTACAGCGCGCCGAGGCGAGCGATCGATCCGGGGCCCGGCATCGCGGAGTACAGGCACGTCGTGGCCCCAACGCGTGCCGACGCAAACGACGCCGCGAGCCCGCGCAGGTAGTCGCGTCCGACGCGCACGTCGCTATCGGCGACGACGACGATCTCGCCGCGCAGCTCGACGCCAGGCTTGGCGAGATTCGCGACCTTGGGATTGAGCATCCCCGCGCTCTCGCCGATAGCGACCGCCGCGTGCGCGGGAAAATCGCCTGCGATCCGTTCTACGATCGCGAGCGCCGGATCGTCGCGCGAGCGCAGGCACAGCACGACCTCGTACCACTCGTCGTAGTCCTGGTCGCAGAACGACGCGAGGTTTTCGTAGAGGTCCGGCTCGAGTCCCGCGATCGGTTTGAGAATGGTGATCGTCGGGAGAAACTCCGACGCGGTCTCGGGCGGCCGCCGCCCGAAGACGACGAGACAGGCCGCGGCCACGGCGAGGTACGCCGCGCCCGCGATCGCGATGATGAAGAAGATCAAGCGCGCTCACTCGCGATTTCGCCGTACGTCGTGCTGACGATGCCGTTGCGCGCGATCGCGTCGCGTACCATGGGGCTCGTGAGCGCGGCGAGCTCGCCCTCCCACGCGAAGCGTTCCGTGCCGCGATCGGCGCCCTTAAACGCGTTCGTAGCGGGATGGAAGAAGATCTCGGTGACGCCATTCGGCAGCACGTCGACGAGCTGCAAGATGCGCTGCTCCGTGAGCCCACCGGCGTCGGTCACGCCGAATGCGTAGTCGTTGCATGCGATTCCGGCGCGCCGCGCGCGCATCCGCATGAGCCATAGCCACGGCGCGATGCTGCGCGTCGTCCCGAACGGCTCGCGCGGAATGCGAATGGCGCGCATGCCGTATTCGCGGCCAATCTGTAAGATCAGCCGAAAGACGGTGGGGTGCACGTGCATGTGAGATTGCGCGTCCACGTGGTCGAGCGCGAGGCCCGTCGAGGAGAATCGCTCGAACTGCGCGCGAATTTCGGCGGCGAGCTGAACGCGCGCGCCCGGGCGCAAGAAGAAGCGGAATCCGGCGCGCACGAGGTTGGAAAGAAACTCGCCGCGCCGGTCGACGAGCGCCGGAACGCGGGCCGGCGGCAGCACGGGCCTGCCGTTGACGAGCACGACGTGCAATCCGACCGCGAGGCCGGGCATCCGACGAGCGCGCTCGACCGCATCCGCGCTGGCGGGCGCCCCGACCATGAGGCTCGCGGCGCGCAGCAGTCCCTCACGGTACGCGCGCTCCACCGCCTCGTTGACTTCCGGTGCGATTCCAAAGTCGTCGGCGTTGAGAACGAGCCGCTTCAGTGCGTCTTCTTTCGAAGCATACCTGCGGCGAGCTCGTCGACAAACCACATCAGCCGTCCCGACGCAGGGTGTACGATCTGCGCGGGATACTTGACGGGATCGGACGGTCCCTCGTAGACCTCGGCGAGAATTTGCGCCTTGTCGGCGCCCTGGACCGCGAAAGCGACGTTGCGCGAGAGGTTGATGACTTTGGGTGTCATCGTCACGCGCCACATCGCGTCCGGCTCGGCGTAGACCGCGCGCACGAGTGCCTCGTCATCGGTGTCCGGAGGCGTTCCGGGAAAGAGCGACGCCGTGTGTCCATCCTTGCCCAGACCGAGCAGCATGAGGTCGAATTGCGGCGCGTTTCCGAGGTCGGCGCGCAAGATCGACGCGTACTGGTTTGCCGCCAGCCCCGGATCGATCTCTCCGGGAATGCGGTGCACGTTCGCCGGCGGAATTGGGATGGCCCCGAGGAGCGCGCGCTCGACCATCCGATAGTTGGACTGTTCGTCGTTCGGCGGCACGCAGCGCTCGTCTCCGAAATAGAGGAACACGTCGCTCCAGGAGATCTCGTCGCGCAGCGGCTCTTGGCCGAGAACCTCATAGGTCGCTTGCGGCGTGTGGCCGCCCGAAAGCGCGATCCGGAATGCGCCGCGTTCCGCCATCGCAAGCCCCGCCGTCGCGACGATGAAGTCCGCCAGCGCTCGCGCGAGCGCCGCTGCATCTCGATAGACGTGTAGCTCACCTCGCGCCGGCATTGTTATCCCCCTCCGCGAGCGAGGATCTCGCCCGCCGCGGTGAGCGAGTCGTGAAAGATTCTATCGTTCTGTCCCCAGAGGATCGCTCGTTCCAGCAGCGCCGCGATGCCCGGATTGCTGATCGCGCGATACCGCTTCGGATGTTGGCTGGAGCCGGTGACGCTCAGCTGGATCGTCTCCGCCTTTTTGTCAACCTCGGCGACGAACTTCGAGCGCGACGAGGCGAGCGCGATACACGAGATCCTGCGCGGCTCGCCTTCACGCTTGATCTCGAATTCGATTTGGTTGCCGCGCCGCGTGAGAAGCGAACGCCCCGAGCAGGGCCTCCACTGCAGGCGACTGGCGAGCCAGCCCAGCATGTAGAGGCCTTCGGGTTCGGAGCCGCAGGCGATCTCGACGCGGCGCAGATCGAACAGCTCTTGGACGTCCTTGCCGTCGAAGAAGATTGCAACGCTCTCCTGCCATGGCGCAAGCCGCAGATACGCGATGTCCGCAAGCGGAAGCTGCGGATGGTGCTCGACGTACTCGACCAGTTCGCACAGCGCCTCGTGACCGCTGTCCACCAGGGAGCTGTTGTACACGACGGTCTGCACGTGCTCTGAGAGCAAGGCGAAGCGCGGGTCATCGCTGATGCCGGGCGCGATCCAGAGTAACACGAGCGGAGCTTCGGGCATACGCAGCGCGGCTATCGCGGAGCGTAGCGTTTCGGCCGAACAGCCCTTCGCGCCGAGCTCGATCCAGTCGCCGGCTTCAACGCGCGCGACGCTTGGATATTGCGTCCCGTCGAGGACGATCACACGCGACGGGTGCTTGGACGCGAGCATATGAATCCGATCGCGCGCCAGCTGGCCGATCGCCGAATCCTCGAAGAACACGACGAGCGTCATGATCGCGACCTGCACGTCGCTGCCGCGCTCGCGCGAACGCTCGCCGAGAGTCTCGAGCACGGGCGCCAGGTCGATGCTCACAGATGTCGCCAGTCGGGGAAGAGCGCGTGCGCGCTCTCGGGTCCCTGGCTTCCCGCCGCATAGTTAGGGAACGAGAAGTCCTTCGTGTTCTGCCAGACTTCCAAGACTGGAGTCACGATCTCCCAAGCTCGCTCGACTGCGTCCCAGCGTGTGAACAAGGTCTGATCTCCCAGCATGACGTCGCCGATCAGGCGCTCGTACGCGGGGGGAGACTGAACGCCGAAGCCGCTGCCGTAATTGAAATCCATGAAGACGCTGCGGACGTGTTCCTTGGGTCCGGGCACCTTCGCTTCGAAGCGCATCGAGATGCCCTCGTCCGGCTCGATCTTGATCACGAGCACATTCGGCTCGATGCGATCGGTAGATTCGCCGTAAAAACGGTGTGGAATCGGTCTGAATGTAACGGCGATCTCCGATACCTTGCGCGGCAAGCGCTTCCCGGAGCGCAGATAGAACGGAACGCCGGCCCACCGCCAGTTCTCAATATATAGCTTGACCGCCGCGAACGTCTCCGTGTTGGAGTCCGGCGCGACGTCGGGCTCCTCGCGGTAGCCCTTGACGGCGCGCCCGTCGATCGTTCCGGGCCCGTACTGCCCGCGAGCCGACATCGACCAGACTCCCGCGTGCGGTGGTGGCGTGATGGCGGAAAGCACCTTGTACTTTTCGCTGCGGATATCGTCGGCGCCCGACGAAACCGGCGCCTCCATCGCGACCAGCGCGAGGAGGTTGATCACGTGGTTCTGGATCATGTCGCGCAACGCGCCGGCGTGGTCGTAATACGCGCCGCGTTGCTCGACGCCGAGGGACTCGGACGACGTGATCTGGACGTTCTGTACGTAGTTTCGGTTCCAGATCGGCTCGAAGATCGTATTCGCGAAGCGCAGGGCGAGGATGTCCTGCACCGGCTCCTTGCCCAAGTAATGGTCGATGCGGTAGATCTCGTTCTCGGGAAACACCGCCTCGATCACGCTCTGCAGCTTCCGTGCCGACTCGAGATCGGTGCCGAACGGCTTCTCGACGACGATTCTCGTCCAGCCCTTGTCGTTCTTGTCCAAGCCGGCCAGCTTAACGTGCTTGATGATCTCGGGGAAGACCGGCGGCGGCGTCGAGAGATAGAAAAGGTGATTACCGGCCGTCCCGAGCTGCTCGTCGTTCTCCGCGAGGCGATCTTTTAGCGCCGTGAAGTGTCGTGTGTCGTTGAAGTCCGCCGTGATATAGCTGATCCGGCGCGCGAAGTCGTCCCACAGGGCGCCCTGCGGCTTTTGACCGTCCGGCATGAACAGCTCCAGTTGCTTGCGGCAGTACTCGCGAAAGCTGTCATCGTCGTACGCGGTGCGCGCGAAACCGATCAACGCGAAGTCCGTGGGGAGCGTTCCGTTCAGCCGCATCGCGTAGACAGCCGGCAGCAGCATGCGCTTGAACAGGTCGCCGCTCGCGCCGAAGAAGACCGCGCTGCACGGGTTCGTGATGCGATCCGATACCAGACCCTCCCGCAGCGGATTAGCGGCGGCGCCGTCGCCGGCGGCGCGCGCGGGGGTCGCGACCGTGTCGTCAGGCACGGGCCTCGCTCTTGACGGCGTGTCCGCCGAATTGGTTGCGCAATGCCGCGACGACCTTCGCGCTGAACGACTCGTCCTGGCGCGACGCCATGCGCGCGAACAGCGAGAGCGTGATCACCGGCGCGGGGACGTTTTCGTCGATGGCGGCCTGAACCGTCCAGCGGCCCTCGCCCGTGTCTTCGACGTAGCCGCGAATGTCTTTGAGCCCCGGATCCTCCCGAAACGCCAGCACGAGCAGCTCGAGGAGCCACGAGCGCACGACGCTCGCGTGTGTCCAGAGCTCCGCGAGCTGCCCGAGGTCGTAGTCGTACTGCGAGTCCTTGAGGATCTCGAAGCCCTCGCCGTACGCTTGGAGCAACCCGTACTCGATGCCGTTGTGCACCATCTTCGAGAAGTGACCGGCGCCCGCCGGCCCCACGTGAGCGTAGCCATTCGGCGGGGCGAGCGTGATGAAGACCGGCTCGCAGTGTCGCACCGCCGCGTCGTCGCCGCCAACCATGAGGCAGTAGCCTTCTTTAAGGCCCCAGACGCCGCCGCTCGTGCCCGCGTCGATCAGCGACACGCCCTTGGCCTTGCAATCGTCGTAGAGGCGCAGGCCATCTTTATAATTGGTGTTGCCGCCGTCGATGACGATGCCGCCCGGCCCCAACGCATCGGCCAGCGCGTGGATCGTGTCGTCGGTCGGCGCGCCCGAGGGGACCATCACCCACGCGACCTTTGGCGCTTCCGTCAGCTTCGCGACCATGTCCGCCAAGCTGTTCGCGCCGGTCGCGCCGTGCCCGACGGTTCGTTGAACGGCCTGCGGATCGCGATCGTATGCCACAACGTTGTGGCCGCCTTCGATCAGGCGCTGCGTCATGTAGTCGCCCATCTTCCCGAGGCCGACCATCCCGAGCTGCATTGGTATTCCTTTCCTTTATTTCAAAAAGTAGCGATTGGCGGCACGCCTCACGCGCGGACGGTAAGCGCCTCGTCGACCGCGGCGATGAGCGCCCGCAGCGCCGGCTCGACCGGACCCTTGAGGTGCACGCGCACGCCGCGGCGGTGCCGCTTGTCCAGCGACATCCAATCGCCCAGCGCCTGCGCGGCGAGCAGCGTGCGGAAGCCGACGTTCATCCCGGGGATCATAGGGTCGTCCGGATCGTCGGCAGTGATCTGCAGCACCACACACGTGTCGGGGCCGCCCTTGTGCAGCTGCCCGGTGGAGTGGAGGAAGCGCGGCCCGAAGCCGACGGTCGTGGCGATCCGATGCGCGTCGCGAATCTTCACGCGCAGTTCGCGCAGGAGGGTAGAGTGTATTTCGTTGCGTGCTATGTAGGCGGTGATCGCGTTGTAGTCGTGTTGACGCAGCTGAGCGAAGAGTCCCGCGAGTGCCTGCGTAGTACCGTTGCCTTTGCCATCCTGAGCCTGTCGCAGGATGGAGCGACTGCCGGAGAGATAGGTGACGTCGAAGGTCGGCCCCTCGACGTCGGCCTTCGGCTCGTCGAAGCTGCCGTTCTTTCCGTATTGCGCCAACAGCGCTACCGTGTTGTCCTTCGACTCCTGCACGTTCGGCTGATCGAACGCGTTGATGCCGAGGATCACGCCTGCCGCTGCCACTGCGATCTCCCAGAGATAGAACTGCTCACCGACGTCGTAGCGGTCGTTCATCGCCAAGCGAATCACCGGATGTCCCGCCGATTCTAAGGCGCTGAGCTTTTCGTCGACGCCGGCCTCCGGGGCTGGCAGGTTCGCCCCAACGTACGCGAAGGTGCGATCGTCGGAGTAGTCGTCCGGCGTGCCGAGCGGCTCGTCTTCGATCGGAACGATTCCCTTGCCGAGCTTTCCAGTCGATTCCGCTATGAGCTGTTCGGCCCACGCGCCGAAGGCCTTCACATCGGGGTGCGTGACGATCGTGAGCTTGTCCCGTCCGTTGACCGCGAGGCCGCCGATCGCGGCGCCGAAACGCACGCCTGGGGCCGTGCGGGGATCGACGCTCCGGTCGTTGGCGTGCATCGCGCCGAGGGCCCGATCGAGCAGCAGGTTGACGTTGTAACCGGCGATCGCCGCGGGCGCAATCCCAACGAACGACAGCGCTGAGTAGCGGCCGCCGATGTTGGGATCGTTCTCGAAGTCGGCGCGGAACGAGGCCTCCTGGGCCTCCTTGTCCAGCGTCGTTCCGGGATCGGTGATCGCGACGAAGTTTCGGCCGGCCACGGCGGAGCCGACCTGCTTCGAGACCTTCTCGTGAAAGTAGGCGTAGAACGCGTTCGGCTCGGTGGTCGTGCCGCTCTTGCTCGAGATGATAAAGAGCGAGTGCGGAATGTGGATGTGGCCCTCGAGCTCTTTGATCTGTTGCGGACACGTCGAGTCGAGGACGTGCAGCTGCGGGTAGCCGTCGTAAGTCCCGAACGTATCGGCGAGAATGTCCGGCGCCAGCGAACTGCCGCCCATGCCGCAGACGACCGCAAAGCCGAAACTGTCGCGGGTCTCGTTGGCGAAGGACTTGAGTCCCGGCACCTCCTCGAGCATGTGCTGCTGAATGTCGAGCCATCCCAGCGATTTCTTGATGATCGCCACGGCCTCGGGGTCGCTCGACCAAAGCGCAGCGTCGTGCGCCCAGATTCGCTTGAGGAAGTCGGCGTCGGCGAGCCGCGTGAGCGCCGAATCGTAGGCCGGCTGCGACCCGCCCAGCGAGAGCCGCACGCGCTCGGCGCCGCCGGACTCGAGGAGCTTCTGCTTGTAGACGATCGCTCCCAGCAGCGCCGCGAACGAGTCGGAGAAGAGCGTGACGCCCTCGACCTGCAGCTGGTGCGTCACGTCGAAGAGCGAGATCTTCGCATCCTGCAGCGCGCGCATGACGTCGCCGGCGCCGCGCAGATCGCTCTCGACGGTGCCGGGGGAGACCTTGCCATGATCGATCAGTGCGTCGAACGTCGGGGGCGGCATCGTGTTGACCGTGTCGCGCCCCACGACGTTCTCGACGTACATCAGGTCGGGATAGTGCGGGTTCTTGGTCGACGTGGAAGCCCAGAGCGGGCGCTGGACGGCCGCGCCCTTCGGACGCAGCGTGGCGAACTCGTCCCCGAGGAAAATCTCCTGGAATTTCTGATAGGTTAGCTTCAGCCCGGCGATGCCGGTTTTGCCGAGCAGATGCTCGAGCTTTTCACCCTTCGCGATACGCTCTTGAAGTAGCTTATCGATCGCGGTGTCGATTCGGCTCACGAAGACCGAGTTTACCGAACGGATCTTGTCGATCGGCTTGCCCTCGGCGACGCGGCGCTCCAAACCCTTGACGTACGCCCGGGCCGCGCGCTCGTACATCTCGACGGAGAACACGAGTGTGACGTTGATGTTATATCCGCGATAAATCGACTCTTCGATTGCCGGCAGTCCCTCCTTGGTGCCGGGAATCTTGATCATGACGTTCGGCCGGTTTACACGCTTCCAGAGCTCCTCGACCATGGCAATCGTGCCCGCCGTGTTGTTGGCGAGCAGCGGCGAAACCTCGAGGCTGACGAAGCCGTCATTGCCCTTCGACGAGGAATGGACCGGTGCGAACGCGTCGCAGGCGCTCTGGATGTCGGCGACCGCCAGATCCCAGAACAGCGCGTCGGCGTTCTTTTCCGATCCAATCAACGTCGCGAGCTGCTCGTCGTAGTCGTTGCCGGCGCCGATTGCCTTCTCGAAAATCGTCGGATTGCTCGTCATCCCGCGCACGCCCTGATCGATGAGGCGGGCGAGCTCGCCGGAAGCGAACATGCTGCGCCGCAGGTAGTCGATCCACACGCTCTGACCGGCGTCGAGCAGTTCCCGAACTTGTTTCTCCATGTCGCCTCCTAGTGAGCGGCTAAAGCGAATTTTTGCAGCGCGACGTCGGCGACGTTCTCCGGCGTGAAGCCGAACGCCGTCGCGATCGCGGCGGCGGGCGCCGACCGTCCGAACTGATCGATGCCAAACGCGAACCCGCGGTCTCCCACATATTTTGCCCAGCCGAAGGTTGCCGCGGCCTCGATCGACATCCGCGCACCGATGGACGGCGGCAAGACGTCGTCTCGATACGACTCCGGCTGTTCGTCGAAGAGGCGCCAGCAGGGCATCGACACGACTCGCGTCCGCATGCTCTTGCCGTCGAGGATCTTCTTGGCGTCGATCGCGAGGGCGACCTCGGAACCTGTCGCTATCAAGATGAGCTCGGGTACGCCGCCCTCCGCGTCGGCGATGACGTACGCGCCTTTGCTCACGGCGGCGTCCCGGGCGCCGAGGAACGGCACCTTCTGCCGCGTCAGTACGAGCGCCCAGGGCGCGTCCTTGCTTGCAACCGCGAGCTTCCAGGCTTCGAGGGTCTCGAGCGCGTCGGCCGGCCGTACGACGTAGCAGTTGGGCGTCGCTCGCAGCATCGCGAGCTGCTCGATCGGCTCGTGCGTGGGGCCGTCCTCGCCGAGAAAGACGGAGTCGTGCGTAAACACGTAGATCGAGCGGATCCGGGTGAGGCACGCCAGACGCACCGCCGGCTTGCAGTAGTCGAGAAAATTGAAGAATGTCGCCGCGAAGGGCAGCAGGCCGCCGTGCAGCGAGATTCCGCTCGTTGCCGCCACCATGGCGTGCTCACGGACGCCGTAGTGAATGTTGCGCCCCGCGTAATTGCCGGGCTCGAAGTCGCCGCAGTTCTTAAGGTAGGTCTTCGTCGACGGATCGAGATCCGCGGAGCCCCCGACGAGCTCGGGGAGCGCCGTCGCGATCGCGTTCATCACCGCGCCCCCGGCGTCGCGCGTCGCGATGTTGCCGTTTTCTGCCGTGAACGTCGGCCAGGGCAAATTCGCCGGAAGTTCTTTGCGCAGAGCTCGCTCGAGGGTAGCGGCCAGCTCGGGGTTCGCGCGCTTCCACGCGTCGTACGTCGCCTGCCACTGAGCCTCGAGCTGGCCGCCTTTCTCGCCGGCCTCGCGATAGAACTTGAGGACCTCATCGGGCACGTAGAAATCCGGCTGGAGCGGCCAGCCGAGAAACTCCTTAGACTTCTTGACGTTCTCCGGTCCGAGCGCCTCGCCGTGCGCGAGAAAGTTGTCTTGGCGCGGTGAACCGTAGCCGATGTGCGTCCGCACGGCGATGAACGAGGGCCGATCGGTGACGTTCTTTGCTACCGTTATTGCCTGATCGATGGTCGCGACGTCGTTGCCGTGATCGACGTCGATGAACTGTGTGTGCCAACCGCTTGCGTCAAAGCGCGCGATTGGGTCGTCGGTGAGCGTAACGTCGGTGGGGCCCGCGAGCGAAACCTGGTTGTCATCGTAAAAGACGATCAGCTTCCCGAGCTTCAAGTGCCCGGCTAGCGACAGCGCCTCCTGGCTGATGCCTTCCATCAGATCGCCGTCGCCGCAGACGCAGTACGTGAAATGATCGACGATCGCTTGATCGGAGCGATTGTACACGGCGCCGAGATGCGCTTCCGCAATCGCCATGCCGACGGCGTTGGCGATTCCCTGACCAAGCGGGCCGGTCGTCGCCTCGACGCCGGGCGTCCGCTCCGCCTCGGGATGTCCCGGCGTCTTGCTGTCGAGCTGGCGAAAGTTCTTGATGTCGTCGAGCGTCAGATCGTAACCCGTCAGGTAGAGCAGCGCGTACAGCAGCATCGACCCATGGCCTGCGGAGAGGACGAAACGGTCGCGGTTCAACCAGTGCGGATCCTTGGGATTGAAACGCAGATGGCGCGTCCAAAGCGTGTACGCGAACGCCGCCGCACCCATCGGCATGCCGGGGTGGCCCGAGTTGGCTTTTTGGACGGCGTCGACCGCGAGAAACCGTATGGCGTTAATGCGTTGTTCGTCGCTCGGCGAGTTGGGCACGGAAACTCCTTTCGTGCGGGAGGCTTAGGATTATGCGCTTCACGGCATAGCCGCCCCTGTACCGTCGCATGGCAAGCGGCGGGGGCAGGCTTACCCGGCGCCGTAGCAGTGGCCCGGTGACGCTGGAAGAGCTGCAGGAACAGATCGCTTCACTAGAACGCGGCGATGCGGACGTGCGCGGCCGGGCCGGACGTGCCGCCGAGCGGGCAATCGCGATGTTGGACTCGGGAGCAGTTCGCGTCGCGCAGCCGCGGGACGGCGACTGGGTAACGAACGCATGGCTGAAGTCGGCGATCCTGCTCTATTTCCGACGGCAGAAGATCGAATGGATCGGCGACCGGAGCGGGGATGGGCCGGTCTACTACGACAAGCTGCCCGTAAAACGGAACTACAAGAAGCTCGGGGTCCGCTGCGTTCCGCCGGGCGTAGCTCGATACGGAAGCTTTCTCGGGCGCGGCGTGATCCTGATGCCGGGGTTCGTGAACATCGGTGCCTACGTCGGCGAAGATAGCATGATCGATACGTGGGCCACGGTCGGGTCTTGCGCGCAGATCGGCCGCGGCGTGCACCTCTCCGGAGGGGTCGGGATCGGGGGCGTCCTCGAACCGCCGCAGGCGGCGCCGGTCATCGTCGAGGACGGTGCGTTCGTGGGCTCCCGCTGCATCATCGTCGAGGGCGTGCGCGTCGAGCGCGAGGCCGTGATCGGCGCGGGAGTCGTGCTCACCGCCAGCACTCCCATCGTCGACGTCCGCGGCGCCGAGCCGTCCATCACGAGAGGGCGTGTGCCCGCGCGCGCCGTCCTGATCCCGGGCGTCCTGCCGAAGCGCTTCGCGGCCGGGGAATATTCAACGCCGTGTGCCCTGATCGTCGGGACGCGGAGCGAAGCAACCGACCTCAAAGTCTCGCTCAACGCCGCGCTGCGCGAGTACGAGCTCGCAACATGAATCCGCGCGTTCTGGACATCAGCGCTTCGTTGATCCGCGAGGTAGCCTCTAAGAGACGAGCCTCGTCGATCGATCTGGGCCTTGGCGAGCCGTCGCTGCTGCCGCGCCGCGAGCACCTGGAGCGCGCGCTGCGGCACGTCACCGAGCACGGCCTGAAGTACACGCCTAACGCGGGCGATCCGGCGCTGCGCGACCGAATCGCGCGCCACTATAACTACCCGGGGCTGGAGCACGGCAAGAACGTCTGCGTGACGGTCGGCTCGCAAGAAGCGATGTACGTGGTGCTCAAAACGCTCCTCGACCCCTCACGAGACGAGCTGCTGATCGTCGAGCCGGCGTTTCCCTCCTATGCTAAAATGGCGGCGCTCGAGGGTACACCGGTCCGCAGCGTCGCGATGAGCCGGGACGAGGATTTTGCGTTCGACCCGCAGCGCGTGGCGGCGGCGATCGGCGCCCGAACGCGGGCGATCGTGCTCTGCTCGCCCTGCAACCCGACGGCGCGAGTCGTTTCGCGCGCCGCGGCGGAGGCTCTCGCGCGCGCGCTCGAGCGCCGCGACGGCGAGCCGATCTGGGTCGTTCACGATGAGATCTACCGGGAGCAGACTTTCGTCGAGAATGCCGGATATTTTGCGCAAATCTATCGCCACGCGATCGTGACCAACTCGCTGAGCAAGAGCAACGCGCTTACGGGCCTGCGGCTCGGGTGGATCCTCGGGCCGGCCGACTTCATTGCGCAGGCAACCAAAGTCCACGCGTGGGCAACGTCGTGCGCAGACACGTTCGCGCAGCACGTCGCGCTCGACATCTTCAATACGCCCCGCGGGCTGCAGGACCATGCGGCGTGGTATCGCGAGCGACGGGACGAGCTGCTGGCGGCGCTGCGCGAGTCCGGCCTTGAGTTCATCGCGCCGGAAGGGACCTTTTACGTCTGTGTGCGCCTGCCCGATGGGGTGCGGTCGCATCCTGCCGCCGAAGAGCTGATTGAGCGCTATGACGTCGTCGCGATCCCGGGCGTCGCCTTCGGGCAGTCGATGGAAGGCTGGCTGCGCCTGAGCTGGGTCGCGCCCGCGGACCGCGTGCGCGAAGGCATCCTGCGTATCGCCGCGTACTGCGGCGAGCGTCATTCCGCGAAATCTTCAGGTGTGGTAAGTTTCTAGGAAGCGCTGTGGGCTTCTATTGGAACGAAGGCGTCGGGAACCCCGAAAAATTTACTCGGCCACGCGATGATCGTTCCGTGCCCGTAGTCGTACACGATGTTGAAACGCTTGAGTACGCCGGTTCCAATGCTGGCGCCGTTGGCAGAGCCGGCGAAAACGCCACCGGTTTGCCGCGACGCGCGGGTAGCGACGTGCTTCAGACGCGTCCCCAAGACCTCGAGGCGCGGCAGCCTAAAGACGTCGGCGTAGATGGGTCCGCCGAGGCCGTAGCCGGTGACGACGTTCTGCTGGGACGGGTAGCGCCCGAAGAATCCATACCGTTTCGCGAAGGGCCCAAAGAGCGTCAGTGACGATCGGTCGCCGCTATCGACCAGGACCGTCGTCGGGATGCCGTCGACGTTTCCGTGAACGATAGGCAGGACGCCGGTAAAGTGCGTGACCGTCGCCTTGGACGGAATCGCCGGCGGCTTTTCGCCAAACGAAATCGTACCGGCGTCGACGTTGACGAACGTGACGTAGCGGCTGAGCAGCGGATAACCGATGATCCCGTCGAGGCGTGCGAAATGGAACTTTTCCCGGATCTGACTGAGATCGATTATGCCGGAGGCGACGTTGCGCAGCGCGAGGTCCCCGAGGGTCACGGTCGGGAGGGTAGCGGTTGCGTACTTCACGGGGCGATTGCCGGCCCCGGTCACAGTTCCCTTATCGTGAGTCGGCACGCCGAGCGCGCGCGCCGCCTCAGGCGTTATCGAAATTTCCGGGGAACCCGTGTCGAAAATCATCGAAAACGGCCCCTTGCCGTCGATCTCGCATTGAACGACCATTCGATTGTCGTGGTAGGCGAACGGCACAACGGTGAGCAGCAGAAGTACGGCAGCGAGCATCTTCGAGAACGACTCTACAGCGCGCGACTAAAGCCCGCCATCAAGGAATCGTCAAAACCGCCGCGACCACGACGGTGGTTCAATTTTCTTCAGACTTTCTTCATATAGCGGCGTCAAGCTGGCGGCCATGCGAACCACGTTGAGAATTTCAGCTTTCGGTTGTGTCATGGCGCTCGGCGGATGCTTCGGAGGCACGAGTACCGTCGCCGGAGCGTCGGTGCCGACGCTAGCGCAGGCGCACGCCTCGCCTCTCGAAGTGCCGGCTAGGCATCGCGCGCGGCCCGTGCTCTTTGTGGCCGACGTGGACAGCAACGTCCTGCTCTATCCTGCGAACATCAAGGAGAAGGATCCACCGCTTTCCGGCGAGATCACGCAGGGCGTGACGCGTTCGGTGGGCGTCGCAACGGATGGCGAAGGGACGCTCTACGTCGTCAACAACGGCGCAAGCCGGCCGAGCCTCGCCGAGTACAAGCGGGGCGACACGTCGCCGTTTAGGACGATCACGAGCGGCTTGAACAGGCCGGGTTTCGACATCGTCGATAGACAGGGCACTCTCTACGTCGCGGACGTGGGAAGCAACGGCGGGATCGTGCAGGTCTTTGACCGAGGTGCCGTCTCGCCGTCGAAAACGATCGACATTCCGAGCCACGGTCGTTCCGGAGTCGGCGGGCTCGCCATTGACCCGAACGGCAACCTCTTGGTCAACACGCTCGACGTAGAGTCGGGCGTCGCGACGGACTATCTCGTCCCGCACGGATCGTCGAGCCCGCAAAACCTCAATCTGCAAGACCTTCCGAACGGCAGCGCGCTCGGCGTCGATGCGGCGGGAAACACCTACGCCGGCGGCCATGCGGGCGAGATCTCGGTCTACGCCTCGGGAAGTAAGAGTCCGACGTGCTTCATCAACGCGAATTTGGATGGCTTCTACACGCAGATGGACGTCACGCCGTCCGGGACGATCTACTGGCCGAACTACGACAACAGCGAGATGTTCGAGTTCGCGCCCGGAGCATCGGCGCCGACCAATGTGTTCGCTACTCAGGGATCGGGCGTCGACGCGGCAATCGGGCCGTAGCTAGGGGGCGCCTATCCACACGGTCTGAACGTTCACGAACTCGTGGATGCCGAACGCGGAGAGCTCGCGACCGTAACCGCTCTTCTTGACTCCGCCGAATGGCAAGCGCGGATCGCTCGCGACCATGCCGTTGACGAACACGGCGCCCGCCTCGATTCGCGCGCCGAAGTAATCGGCCGCCGTGACGTCGCGCGTCCATACGCTCGAACCCAAGCCGAACGGGGATGCGTTGGCTAGCGCGAGCGCGTGATTCCGGTCGTTCGCGCGCACCACTGCCGCTGCCGGCCCGAAAACTTCCTCGTCGAACATGCGCATGCCGGGGCCGACGTCGGCGATGATCGTCGGCTCGTAGAAGAAGCCGCGACCCTCCAAGGGTTTGCCGCCGAGCGCGGGGCGCGCGCCTCGCGTGACGGTTTCAGATACCTGTTCGTGCATGGTTTCGCGCAGGTCGGCGCGTGCGCACGGTCCGAGCTGCACGCGCTCCTCCATCGGGTTGCCGACGATCTGAGCTGCGGCGAGGTCGACGAACCGTTGCAAGAACGCGTCGTAGACCGGCTTCTCGACGATGAAACGCTTCGCTGCGATGCAGCTCTCGCCGTTGTTCTGAAAGCGCGCCTTGACGGCCGTCGTTGCAGCCGCCTCGAGGTCGGCATCGGCGAGCACGAC
This sequence comes from Vulcanimicrobiota bacterium, assembly GCA_963722595.1. Classification (GTDB taxonomy): domain Bacteria; phylum Vulcanimicrobiota; class Vulcanimicrobiia; order Vulcanimicrobiales; family Vulcanimicrobiaceae; genus Cybelea. The sequence continues at coordinate 248,337 of CAVRNN010000006.1, forward strand.
GAACGGGTCCGAGCCGCCGAGCTCCAGCACGCATTTCTTCAACGCCTCGCCGGCCGCGCGAGCGACGGCGACGCCGGCGCGCTCGCTGCCGGTCAGCGTCACCGCGGCGATGCGGGGATCTCCCACGAGCCGGTCAATCTCCTCACCGCGCGCGAGCAAAACGCCGAACAGACCCTCCGGAGCGCCGGCGTCATCGAAGATGCGGGCGATCTCGAGCGCGCATCGCGACGTATTGGCGGCGTGTTTGAGAAGCATGGTGTTGCCCGCCATTAGGGCGGGCGCGGCTGCGCGAAAGACCTGCCAATACGGAAAATTCCAGGGCATGATCGCGAGCAGCACGCCAAGCGGACGGAACGCGATGTAGCTGCGGGCGGCGTTCGAGGGCGCGTCCTGCGGCGCGAGCATCGCGGCGCCGTGCTCGGCGAAGTAATCGAGTGCCCAGGCGCATTTCTCTACCTCGGCTCGCGCCTGCACGATCGGCTTGCCCATCTCGCGCACCGCCGTCGTCGCGAGCGCGTCGCTCTCGGCTCGCAGGCACCGCGCAACGGCGCGCAAAAGCGCCGCGCGTTTTTCGAACGACTCCGAGCTCCACGAGCGAGCGGCGCGCGTTGCGGCGTCGAGCCGCGCGTCGATCTGCGCCGCATCCATCGGCGGGATCCGCTCGATCACTTCACCGGTCGTCGGATCGATCGTTTCAATCATATCGCGTGGTACGACCACGGCCCCGAGGGCCCGGCGTAGACCTCGACCAGACGGCTTGGACGCAAGTACGCCCGCGCCACGCGCTGCACGTCGGCGGCCGTGATGCGCGAGAAGCGTTCGTTGAGCGTGCGATAGTAGTCGAGCGGGAGATCGTTTACGACGATGTCGAGCAGTTGCTTCGCCTGACCGTTCGACGACGCCTCATCGAGCAGCGCGTTGCCGACCAGCCTCGCCTTGGCCTCTTGAAGCTCGATCTCGGAGACGGGCTCGTTCTGGAGGCGTTCGAGTTCCCGCCGTACGAGTTCCACGGCTTCGACCACGCGGCTCGGCGAGGCGTTGAGCTCGACGCGAAAATCGCCGCGATCCGCGTCGGCCTCTAGCTCACTGTTGACGCTATAGACGAGCCCGCGCTTTTGCCGCAGCTCCTGCCAGAGCCGAGATTCGAACGCGCCGCTTCCGCCGAGGATCTGATTGAGAACGAGGAACGTGTCGTAGTCGCGATTCGAGCGTGAGATCGCCGGCTGTCCCAGTCGAATGTAGACCTGGTTGGCCGCGGTGCCGATGTAATCATGGCCTGTTGAGGCGGGCGGCAGCGGCATCAGGTGCGGGTCGGGGCGCGGGCCGCCGGACTGCCACGAACCGAACGCGGATTCGAGCTCACGGCGCACCTGCTGCGGCGTCAGATCTCCCACGACCGCGATCGTCGTGAGGTCCGGGCGCCAGTACGCCTTCGCATAGGCGAGCAGATCCTCGCGCGTGATGCCCTGCACGCTGGGCGCGCTCGGCTGCCGCAGCGACGGATCGTCGCTCGACAACAAAAGCCGATTGTACGCACGATCGATCATCACGCCGGAGATGTTCCCCTCGGATTGCAGGCTGTTGGCGAGCTGTGACCGTTCGATCTCGAGCCACGGATCGGCGAAGGTTGGATGCGCCTCGCCGTCGGCGACGATCTGCACGATCCGATCGAAGTCCCGCGTCTCGCCTTGGGCTGAGAACTCGCGGCCGGTTTCGACCAGCGCACCCATCTCGTCCGTCGCCTTACGGCGCTGCGCGAACGGATAGGTCTCGCTTCCGTAGTCCGCAACCGACGACGCAAGCCGGATGATGCCCTGCTTTCCCGGCGCCTCGAACGCGGGCGAGGACGCGATGTCGCCCTGCAACACGAAGCTGGGCCGGTCCGTCTTCGTCTGCACGATCACGTGCAGGCCGTTCGGAAGCGTGAACGCGACGGGTTCTAGGACGCTCCGCGCCGTCGTGGGCGTCCGGACCGCCTTCGCGATCCAGACCGGCTGGACGATCGGCCCGTTCGGAACGCGCTTGGAGAAATCGTCGCTGGCCTCCGCGCTGCTCTTCCCCGAATTGCCGCGCGGGGGACTTTCGTTGGGGGTCAGGTGCCCGACGACCGTCGGGCGGCTCAGATAGCTGCGCGCCGCGGCGAGCAGGTCCCCGGCGGTCAATGCGGCGAGCCGCGAATCCTCGTCGGCGATCTTTTCGCCGACGATGCCATACGTGTAACCCGCGAGATCGCCGATGCCGCCGATCGAATCCGCGGCGAATAGGCGCTCCGCGATCGTCAGCCGCTTCGCCGCGACGACGAGGTCCGGATCGAAGCCGTTTTGGAGCACCGAGTCCAGCGTCGCCTGAAACGCCGTCTGCGCCTCGCTGCCGGTCCGGCCGGGGTTGAGCACGATAAAAACGTGCAGCAGGCCGCCGCGTAGCTGCGTGTCCGCGTTCGCCTCGATGGCGAGAGCAACGTTGCTCTCGACGAGCGCGCGATAGAACGGCGAGCGCTGGTTCTCGATGAGCGTCGAGAGCGCGCTTACCGCGGGCTCGCCGCGTTGCGTATCGCCAGGAATCGAATATGCGAGGTCGAGGATCTCGAACGGGAACGGGAACTGCGCCTCGACCGTCTGGCCTCGAGCCGAAACCGGGCTCACCTTGGGCCACGCGGGCAGCTTTTTCGGCGGAATCGCTCCGAAGTAGCGCTGCGCCTTCGCGAACGCGATGGCGTGATTGACGTCCCCGGCGATGACCAGTGTCGCGTTGTTCGGGGCGTACCACTCTTGATAGTAGCGAGCGATGTCGGTGACGGTCGCTCGAGCGACATCGTCGCGGTTGCCCAGCGGCGTTCGGCCGCTGGGTTGTCCCGGGAAGGCCGCGGCGCGCACGCGCGCGAGCAGGTTGAAGAAGGGCGAGCTTGCATCGCCGTCGATCTCGTTGAGCACGGCGTTGCGTTCGATTGCCCAATCCGACGCGCGCAGCGCCGCGTGCTGCATGCGATCGGCGTCTGTGTACAGGGCGATGTCGAGTTTGTCGGCCGGCATCTCGAAATAAAACTGAGTGAAGTCGTAGTTCGTCTCGCCGTTCATGCGCGCGCCGAGGCGCGCCACGATGTCGTCGAGGCCGCCCGACGATATCTCAGGAGTTCCGCGGAAGAGCATGTGCTCGAGCGCGTGCGCCAGCCCCGTCTTGCCGGTCGTTTCTTGCAGGGATCCGAAAGCGTACCAAACGCCCGTCTGAACAACCGGCGCGGCGTGGTCCTCCACGACCACGACGCGAAGGCCGTTGCGGAGCGTCGTCGTGAAGATTCCGGCGTCGCCCGGGCCGCCCTGGGCGGCTGCCGCCTGCGGCAGCGCGATTGCGAGAAGAAGCGCCAGAATGAATGTCATCCTGAGCCCCTCGGGTACGCTCGGGATAAACTTCGTCGAAGGATTGTGAGGGGTCACAGGTTCGGAACTCCCAAATAGTATGCGGCCGCCGTCTCCACCGCCGCCCACGGGAGACAGCCGATCAGTTCGCAGCCGAGCAGCTCGATGCCGCGGGCGGCCGCTAACCCTCGGATGAGCTCGACGACGCGGTAGAGGGGCGTTGCAGCATAGTCCGTTACGTTGAGCGAGACCTGCACGCGCCCGTCATCGCGCGGGAAGGCAAGCGCGCGAAGCGAGCGCAAGCCACCGTCGCGTTCGCGCACCGTCCTCGCGATCTCGGCGGCTGCGGCGAGGTCGTCGCCCTTCAATTCAACGTTGAACGCGATCAAAAGGTCTCGTGCGCCGATAGCGATCGCGCCCGCGCTGTGATGGCGCATGACGTCGCCTTCGTCGGGCATCCAATCGGCGTTGCGGCGAATGTCTGGCAGCAGCGCGCGCTCGCTCCGCCGGGCAGCCGCACCATAATAAAAAGAAGGGACGCGGTAGCGCCGCCAAATCTCGGAGCCGGCACGGTGCGCGAGCGCCGCCGCTTCGGTCAAGCCGGCCCGCGCCAGCGGAACGAAGGGTAGGACGTCGAGCGCCCCGATGCGCGGATGCGCGCCGCGGTGCCCGCGCAGATCGATGCGCTCGAGCGCGAGGCCCGCCAGGGCTATGGCGGCGTCGACGACTTGTTCCGCACTGCCGACGATCGTCAGGACGGTACGATGATGGACCGCGTCGCTGCTCCGGTCGATTAGCCGCGCGCCGGTTCGATCGACTGCGGCCGTCGCGGCGTCGATGGTCGCGCTTTCGCGGCCTTCGGAGAGGTTGGGAACGATCTCGAACAGTGGCGCCGTCATCCCAGCGCTCGCGCAATGGCCTCGGCGACGTCGCGCGTGTTGCTCGGAGAGATGAGATGCTCGTAGCCATGCTTGCGTGCCTCGGCCTCACGCCGGTCAGCTGCACCGACGGCGCGCACCTCGCCCGAAAGCCCAAGCTCGCCGAAGACCGCGGTGGCCGACGCCATGGCGGCATTTCGAAATGACGAGGCGATGGCGAGGGCAATGCCGAGATCCGCTGCCGGTTCGCTGACGCGAAGTCCGCCGGCGATGGAGGCGTACACGTCGTGCGAGCCGAGCGCGAATCCGGCTCTGCGCTCCAGCACGGCGAGAATCATTGCGAGCCGCTGCTGATCGAGATTGTTCGCGAGCCGCCGCGGCGTCCCATAGCTGGTTTCACCCACGAGCGCTTGCACCTCGATGAGCAACGGCCGTGATCCGACGATCGATGCGACGACGCACGAACCACTTGGCCTTCGCTCGCGCGCACCGGAGAAGAACTCGGAGGGATTCGCGACCTCGCGCAGTCCGCTATCGTGCATCGAGAAGACGCAAATTTCGTCGATCGAGCCGAAGCGGTTCTTATAGGCACGCAGGATGCGGTGCTCGCCGCTCGTCTCTCCCTCGAAATACAGCACCGTGTCGACGAGATGCTCGAGCAGGCGCGGACCCGCGATGGCACCGTCCTTGGTAACGTGCCCGACGATAAAGGTCGCGCACGAGGTCCGCTTCGCGTGCTCCATCAGTGCCTGCGTGCAGTCGCGAATCTGCGTCACGCTTCCGGCGTAGGCTTCACATTCGGGCAGCCACACGGTCTGAATCGAGTCGACGATCAATGCGAGCGGCACGGACCGCTCGAGACGGTCGAGCACCGCGCGCAGATTCGTCTCCGGATAGACGAGTAGCCGTGGAGCGAAGCCGTCGGCGAGCGTACGTTCCGCCCGGAGCTTCACCTGCGCGGCCGACTCTTCGCCGCAGACATATACCACTTCGCCGCGATCGGCCAATCTCGCGGCGATTTGTAGCAGCAGCGTCGACTTGCCGGCACCGGGGGGCCCGCCGACGAGCGTCAGGCTGCCGGGAACGACGCCTCCGCCGAGCACCGTGTCGAATTCAGATAGGCCGACGGAGAGGCGCTCGACTCCGGCGGAACTGACCTCGAGCAAACCGACCGGTGAGGCGGATCGCGCGTTCGCAGGGGCGCGCTCGCGTATGCGAGCCCCGACGTTGAACGGCCGTTCGTCAAAGGAGTTCCACGCTTCGCATTGCGGGCAGCGCCCGAGCCAGCGCGTCGATTCAAACCCGCACGCCGAGCAAAAGTATACGCTGCGCGCTTTGGCCATGATGTAAGGATGTGGTTCGCTTGGAGGGCAACGCCATCATCCCGAGGGAACGATGCGTCGTGCAGCTGCAGATCGCGATCGACGGGCCGGCCGCATCGGGAAAGACGACCGTCGCTCGCGCTACCGCGCGGCGCCTGCGCGTACTCTACCTCGACACAGGCGCGATGTACCGCGCGCTCGCCTATCTCGCGCTGCGTACGGGCACGGACGTCGATAACGGCGCGGCGTTGGCGCGCCTTGCAGCGGCGATGCCGATCGAGGTGAAGCTTGACGAAGGCGCTCCTCTCGGTTTTCGAGTCTTCGCGGGCGGCGCAGAGCTGGACGAAACCGCGTTGCAAAGCAACGAAGTGACCGCGATCGTGTCGGCGGTCGCCGCGCACGCGGAGGTGCGTTCCGCAATGGTCGATGCTCAGCGTCGCATCGCCGAAAAAGGCTCGGTCGTGATGGCCGGCCGGGACATCGGCAGCGTCGTACTGCCCGGCGCCCGCGTCAAGGTCTACCTCACGGCTTCGCTCGACGCGCGCATCGCGCGCCGCCGCCGGCAGCTCGAGCAGGCCGGCGTGAACGTCGACGCGCACCGCCTCGGTGCGGAGCTCGAGGAGCGCGATCGCATCGATCGCACGCGGGCCGTGTCGCCGCTGGCGCCCGCGCCGGGCGCGCACATCATCGATTCGAGCGACGTCGATGCGGACGGCGTCGTCGAGAAGATCTGCGCGATCGCCCGATCCGCGTCATCCTGAGCATGCCGAAGGACGAAGGATGAATACGCGGTTCTACGATTTTGCCAAGGCGGTCGTTCGATTCGTCGTGCGCGTCGTCTGGCGGGCGCGCGTTCGCGGCGCCGAGAACGTGCCCGCCGCGGGGCCGCTGATCGTCGCATGCAATCACCTTTCGTACCTGGACCCGCCCGCGATGGGCTGCTTCTGTCCGCGGCGGATTAGCTACATGGCGAAGAGAGAGCTGTTCGAGGTCCCGCTATTGGGTGCGGTTATTCGGGCGCTCGGCGCGTACGCCGTCGATCGTAAGGGCAGCGCGACGGCGGCGGTCAGGCGGTCGCTGGAGGTACTGAAGGCGGGGGGAGCCGTGGGGATCTTTCCGGAGGGAACGCGCAATAGAAGCGGGGACGTCGAGGCGCAGACCGGCGCCGCGCTGCTGGCCTCACTGGCGGGCGCCCCCGTGGTTCCCGCGAGCATCCGCGGCACCGAGCGAGCCCTGCGGCTGGGGCGGATCGACGTCGTGTTCGGCGCGCCGCTCGAGCCGCCGGCCGGGCGGAAAGCAACGCGCGACGACTTGGCGAAGTTCACGCGAGCGATCATGAACGCGATAGGAGCTCTGGCGGAGAACACCGGTGGAAATACGTAAGGCGTCCGTGCAAGGATTCTGCTTCGGCGTTGCCATCACGGTCAAAAAGGCCGAGGAGGCGATTGCCGCGCGGGGAGACGTGACGACGCTCGGTCACGTGGTGCACAACCCACAGATGGTCGAGTCGCTCGAGTCGCGCGGCCTGAAGAACGCCCACAGCGTCGACGACGTGGACGCGGGCGCGCTTTTTGTGCGCGCGCACGGTCTGCCGGTCGAAGTCTTCGACAAGGCCAAAGAGAAGAAGCTCGAGATAATCGACGCGACCTGCCCAATGGTCACCAAGATTCACGTGCAGGCGGAGAAGCTCAAAGCAGACGGCTACAAGATCATCGTCATCGGCGACCCGAACCATCCGGAGGTCAAGGGCACGCTTAGCCACGTGCCTGGTGCGTGGTGCATCCAGACACCGGCCGACGTCGAGAAGCTGCCGCGCTCCAGCCGCGTGGGCGTCGTCGTACAGTCGACGTGGTCGGGCGAGGGCTTCACGGAGATCGTTCGCGCGCTCTCCGCGAAGTACTACGAGGTGCGCGCCGTCAACACAATCTGCACGGATACGCACAACCGCCAGAACGAGGCTCTGCGCCTCGCCAAGAACGTCGAGGTTATGATTGTCGTCGGCGGCAAGACGTCTGCGAACACAAAGCATCTCGCGGACCTTTCCGAGTCGCACGGCGCACGCGCCTATCACATCGAGGGCCCGGACGAATTGGAGGCTCGGTGGTTCGATGGTGTCGAGGTTGCGGGACTCATGTCCGGCGCGTCAACTCCGGGCTGGCTCGTCGATCAGGTTCAGGCGCGAATGGAGGAGCTCGCCGCTTCTGCTTAGCGCCGTCGACTTTGCCGAGCGTTTCGAAAACGCCCTCGAGGAACGGATAGCCGGATATCGGGGATCGAAAGAGATCTCCGATATGCTTTTGCGGCACTTCGGCTATGCGCCGTACGGGCCGGCCCGTCGGGGAAAGCGTCTGCGGCCGCAGATGGTGCTGCGCGTGGCCAGGAGCGAAGGCGCGCCCGTCGGGCACGCGCTCGACGCGGCGGTCGCGGTCGAGATTTTTCACAATTACTCGCTGGTTCACGACGACATCGAGGATCGCGACGAGCTGCGCCATGGCCGCCGTACGCTCTGGAGCACGTACGGGATCCCGCAAGCGATCAACGCCGGCGACGCGATGTGCGCGCTCAGCTTTTTGAGTCTGGAGCAGGCCGCGGCGCACCTGGACGCCGGCCGAGTGCTGCAGATGCTCGCACTCCTACACGAGGCGCACGCCGTGATGTGCGAGGGACAGTCGCTCGACCTTCAATTCGAATCCGAGCGTTCCGTCGATCTCTCCGGCTATTACCGGATGATCCAGTGCAAAACGGCGCAGCTCTTCGACGCGTCGTGCCGCCTCGGCGCGCATTCGGCGGGATGCGACGACGCCACGATCGCCGCCTATGGCGACGTGGGGCGATCGTACGGCATGGCGTTTCAGATCCGGGACGACGTCGCCGGCATCTGGTCGAGCGTCGGCGAGACCGGGAAGACCGCCGCCGGCGATATCGCGCGCCGAAAGTGGACGTTTCCGGTGGTGTGGGCGACCGCGCAGCCGCCGAGCGCGGCCCGCAGCGCCATCGCGGATGCGTACGCATCGGGGCGCGCGCTCGATGCCTCTGCGATCGCCGACGTTGTGAGTGCGCTCGATTCGCTCGGCGCGAGAGAGGCGGCGCAGCGCGCCGCCGCCGCGCATCTTGCGATCATCGAAAACTGCCGGAACGCCGATTTCCGCGACTATCTTCTAAGCACGCTCGATCTCGCGCCGGCGACTTGAAGGCACTGTCGTGAACGCCAACGGTTCGGTCCGGGCTTCGACGCGCCAGACCACGATCGCATGGGCCCTCCCCGTGCTGTTGCTCGCGGGACTGGTCGTGCGCCTCGCGTTCGTCAACAACGAAGGCTTCAAGACCGACGTCTCGACCTACTCGGCTTGGGCAATAGCGCTCGCGCAACACGGCTTCGCTTCGTTCTATTCGACGATTGGATTCGCGGACTACCCGCCAGGCTATTTTTACATCCTCGCGGCGGTCGGGCATCTCTGGCAGCTGCTTTTTGCCGCGCACGATCACGGCTACGGGGCGCTTCGCGCCCTCGTCAAGCTGCCGGCGATCCTCGCCGACCTGTGCGTCGGGGCGCTGCTGTATGCCTTGGTCCGGCGTTTCGCGGGCGCCGGATACGCGCTCGGTGCGGCCGCGCTGTATTTGCTCAATCCGGCGACGATCTACATCTCCGCGCTGTGGGGACAGGTCGATTCGATCTCGGGCGCCTTCGCGCTGCTCGCGATCTACGCTCTCCTCCGCTCCGACGACCCTTCAACTCGCCCTTCGGGCTTGCTCGGGACAAGTTCCTCGGATGCCGTCGAGGCCAACGCGCAAATGGCGTGGATCGTCTTCGGGTGGCTGGCGTTTTCGTACTCACTGCTGATCAAGCCGCAGGCCGCCGTGCTGCTGCCGCTGATCGTCGCGTTCGCCTTCGTCGACGGGCGCCGTAGGCGCGCGCGCGTCGTCGCCTCGGCGGTGGGCGCCGTGGCGGCGCTCCTTTTTGCAATCATACTGTCGGAGCCGTTCCATCCCAGCAATCCCGTCGCCGCATTCGCCTGGCTGATCGAGCGCTACGCGTACGGCGCTAACGTCTATCCCTACAACAGCGTCAACGCGTTTAATCTTTGGGCCGTGCGTGGAACGCTGTGGCTGCCGGACAGCCAATACATTTTCGTTCTGCCGCAGTACGTCTGGGGTATCGTGCTCGTCGGAGCGGCACTCGCGCTGGTGACGTGGCGTTACGTTCAAGCGGGTACGCAGCGCGCGCTTTTGGAAGGATGCGCGATTGCCACGCTCGCGTTCTTCGTGCTCGCGACGCGCATGCACGAGCGTTATCTCTTCAATGGAGTTTTGTTCGCAATTGCGTGCATTCCGTTCGCGCGTCGTTATGTATGGGGCGCCGTCGCGCTCTCGGCGGTATTGTTCGCGAACCTGGTGTACAGCCTGCAATATCTGCACGTCGTTACGAGCAACGTAGCCGGAGCCAACTCGCAAAACCTGTGGGGTCCATGGACCTCGATCTTGTCCGGCGTTGCCGTCGCGGTATTCTTCTGGCTCGGGTACCAATATCTCGGAACGGCCGACGCCAAGGCGCCCGCAGGGGCGGTTCCTCCCGAACTCGCGCACGCGGCGCGAGAGGAGGCGCCGTCGTGGGCGGCCGGGGTGCGCGACTGGTTCGATCCCCGCGAAGGCCTAGTCGCGATGCGCGCGCTCGACTACGCGATCGCGGGAGCGCTCGGCGTCGGGAACTTCATCCTCTCCTTCGTCGGCTATTGGTGGCCGGCCGAGAAGGTTTTCGACGAGATCTACTTTGCGCGAGCGGGTGAGGAGTATCTCCAAAACCTGCGCATCTACGAAAACACGCATCCGCCGCTGAGCAAGCTCCTCGTGGCATTCTCAATGATGCTCTTCGGCGGGATGCCGGCTCGCCACGGGTTGGGCGGATGGCCCGGACTGAACGCGATCGTCGGGCACATGGCCAATGGCGACAACTCCTACGGATGGCGCTTCCTCGACGTCGTTTTCGGCGCGCTCGTCGTTATGCTGCTCTACCTCTTTGCAAAGCGTATCACCGGCTCGACCGTCTTTTCGACTATTGCCGCACTGCTGCTCACCTTCGACGGCATGCATTTCGTGCAATCGCGGATCGCCACGCCGGAAGGCTTCGTGATCTTCTTTGCGACGCTGGCGGTGTACGCGTTCTACCGTTTCTGGATCAGCTCTCAGGTCGGCGACCGGCGCCACGTCACGGTTCCGTGGTGGGCGTTTGCCGGCGGCGCGATCGCCGCGTTGGTCGCCGGTACGCTCGTCGGGCAGATCTGCCGGACGGCATGGGGATTCGATACGGCCTCGTCGGTCATTACGACGCTCTACGTCGCGTGCATTTGCTACCTGCTGATTCGATACGTCGCTTTCCCGCGGCGGTTCGGCGACGGGCGCCAGGAGCTCACCTACGCCGAAGGCTCTTACGGGCTGCGCGGCGTCGCCGGGACCACGCTCTTTGCGGCCGACGGCGGCACGATCGACGAGCGCGGGAGGATCACGGGGGGAGCGATCTCGCAAGCCAGGGGCGGTGCGCTCGTGTATGACGACGCCCCGTTGCGGATAGAGTACCGCCGCGACGCGAGCGTCTCGTACGAGACACCGGAAGGCCGCGCGCGCTACGCGGGCGACGAGATTCGTGCGGAACCGATCGACTCGGTCGAGAGCGGTCGATCCTCGAAGCTATGGCTCGTCCTCTTCACGGTCGCGTTAGGCCTGCTGGTCAGCAGCAAATGGTATGGAGTCATGGGCTTCGGCGTGAGCTTCGTGATCTTGATTTGGATCGCGGTTTCGGGGCTTCACTTCCGAAACAAGCTGCGCCCAACGCTTTGGGGCAACCCGCGAGGCTTCCGGCTCGATGCGGCCCTGATCACGATCGTCGTGGTGAGCGCGACGGTCTACTTGCTGGCTTGGGTACCGGATCTCGTGCGTCAGTCGCAGGATCCAAACGAAATCCACAACATGAACGATCTGGTCGGCCGCCAGAAGTCGATGTTCGACTATCACGACACGCTCAAAGCCACGCATCCCTACTCCTCGAAGTGGTGGGAGTGGCCGATCGATTACGTTCCGATCGCGTACTACTACCAGGACCATCGCAAAGACACCAACGATCCCAACGGCTGCTGCGTCTACGAGATCACGTCGATGCCGAATCCGCTGATACTGTGGTTCGGACTGCTCTGCGTGCCATGGGTTGGCGTGCTCGCGTGGCGGGAGCGCAATAAGGGGTACGCGTTGATCGTCGTGACCTATCTGCTGCAGTGGCTGCCGTGGATGCGATCTCCCCGCATCACCTTCGCCTACCATTTTTACGTCGACATACCGCTGATTTGCCTGTGTAACGTCATCGTGCTCCAACGACTTTGGGAATGGTCGAAACGGCGCGACCGACGCCGGTGGCTCGGGCCGGCCGGCGTAGGCGCATATGTAGCTGCGGCGGCGCTGGGCTTCGTCTACTTTTATCCGATCCTCGCGGCGCACCCGATCTCGTGGAGCGCCTGGCACCAGCGGATGTGGTTCCCGACCTGGATTATCGGCCCGGGTTAACGAAGGGGCCCTCATGTCCGGGCATTCGAAGTGGCACAACATCAAGCTCAAGAAGGGCAAGGTGGACGCGCAGCGGGGAGCGTTGTTTACCAAACTCAGCAAGGAAATCATACTCGCCGCGAAAGGCGGCTCCCCTGATCCTGAGGCCAACTACCGCCTCAAGATGGCCGTCGAGAAGGCGCGCGAGTTCAACATGCCCGCTGACAACATCAAACGCGCGATCGCCCGCAGCACCGGCCCCAGCGGCGCCGCCGAGATTGAGGAGATTCGGTACGAAGGGTATGGGCCGCACGGCGTGGCCGTTGTCGTCGACGCCGTCACCGATAATCGCAACCGCACCGCCGGAGAGTTACGCTTTCTGTTCAGCCGGCACGACGGCACGCTGGGAGAAAGCGGAAACGTCGCCTGGATGTTCGACTCCGTCGGCGCTATCGAGGTCGACCCGGGCGACGGCTCAGAGGACGAGTTCATCGAAGAGCATCTGATCGACGGGGTCGAGGACATCGAGTACGATGCCGAGCTCGCCGTGATCTACACGCAGCCGGCGGCGTTGGCGGACGTGCGCGACGCGTTACGCGCTCGCGGCGCGAAGGTGTCGGACGTCTACCTGGGGATGCGCCCGAAGACCAAGCTCGAGCTGCAAGGCGTCGAGCTGCAGGCCGCGCTCGCGTTTCTCGAGGCGCTGGAAGAGCACGAGGACGTACAGCGCGTCTTCAGCAACCTCGATTTTAGCAACGTGCCGTTGGAGGCACTGGCCTGAGGTCGTCACTTCAAGAGTACCTCCCGCGCGATTGGATCTTTCCGATCGTCTTGGTGATCTTCGTGACGGTGGTCGTTTGGTTCGGCCGCCAGATCTACGATTTCTTGCTGCCGTCGTCGTCGGTCGTGACGATACCGTCGTTCGTCGGTCAGACGCTTACCGACGCGAACGCCGAGATCGAACGTCTGAGGCTCAGCTCGGCCGTCGTCGACCACACGACGAGCGATCGCTATCCGCAGGGCGTCGTCATCATGCAGCGTCCCGAGTCGGGCGCGCAGGTGCGCCAGGGGCGCCAGGTTTCGTTTGTTATCAGCGACGGAATCGTCGCGCGTCTCATGCCGGACCTGCGTTACCAGTCGATGCGCGAGGTGCAACTCGATCTCTCTCGCGCGCATTTGCAGCTCGGCAAGGTGACCTACGCGAAGAGCGACCTTATCCCGGAGGGTCACGTGATCTCACAGAACCCCGCGCCGTTGGTCAGCGTCCACGAGGGCGACGTGGTAGCGCTCGCCGTGAGTCGGGGCGCGCGCCAGACGATACCGGTGCCGAACTTCGTCGGCCTCACCATCGACCAGGCGCGCGACTTGGCCGCCAAAGCCGGCGTCAAGCTGGGCCAGGTCGTCTGGACGCCGCTCGGCAAAAACGGGCCGCCGCATGGAATGGTGGCACGACAGGTTCCTCCACCCGACGCGAAGATCGCCTCGTTCGCTCCCGTTGCGCTGCAAGTGAGCGCGGGACCGAATGAGTCGGGGTACATCATTCGCCAAGCACGCGTCCTGGTGTCGGTTCCCGAACCGGACAACGTTGCGAACGGCCAGCAACTCGACGTACGCCTTTCCGTCACCGACGCGACCGGCCGCTACGATCTTTACGACGGCTTCGCGGAGCCCGGGCAGAAGCTCGACTTTGTCGTCACGACGGTCGGCACTTCACTGCTCGACATGTATGTGAACAACACGCTCGTGGGAGAGACCCGTTTGGGCACGGAACCGCCGCGCGTTTACAACGTCAAAGCTGTGCCCACGCCGGGCGCCGAATTCTAGGCCGGCCATGACGATCATTGCGCCTTCACTATTGGCGGCCGATTTCGCGCGTATTGCGAGCCAGATCGAGTGCGTTCAAGATGCGGGGGCCGAGTATTTACACCTTGACGTGATGGACGGACGGTTCGTGCCGAACATTACTTGGGGCCCAAAGATCATCGGCGATCTCCGCAAGGTAACGCCCCTCATCTTCGACGCGCACCTGATGATCGTAGAGCCGGAGCGATACGTCGACGCGTTTCGTGAGGTCGGATGCGACCGAATCACCTTTCATCTGGAGGCGACCCCGCATGCGCAGCGGCTCCTCGTGCACCTGCGCGACATCGGAGCGAAGGCCGGCATCGCGCTCTGCCCACAGACGCCCGTCGCGATGCTGCAGGACATCATCGAAGACTGCGACACCGTGCTCGTTATGAGCGTGAACCCGGGGTTCTCGGGTCAGAAGTTCATTCCGCAAGCGATCGAAAAGGTGCGTGAAGCGCGGGCGCTCGTCGACCAGCGCAATCCCGCGTGTTTGATCGAGGTGGACGGTGGCGTCGGCGCGGAGAACGCGCGCGAACTGGTCGCGGCCGGCGCAAATGCATTGGTGATGGGTGCAGCGGTGTTCGGCGCTGCCGATCCGGCCGAGGAGTTACGCCGCCTCCGCGCGCTCGTCGCGTGACGGAAGACGAAATCGTCGCGGCGATCCGGCCGCTGACGAAAGGCATCGGCGACGACGCCGCGCTTTGGCAGCCGTCGCGTTCTCACCGAAGCGCCATAACGAGCGACATGCTCGTGGAGGGAGTGCACTTCACGCGCGATGCGATGTCGCTGGAAGACGTCGGCTGGCGGGCGATGGCGGCGAACGTAAGCGATCTCGCGGCGACCGGCGCGCGCCCCGTCCTCGCGACCGTCGCGTTGGGACTGCCGCCCGCGATGGGCATGACCGACGTGTTGGAGCTGTACGGCGGGCTCGCGACATGCGCAGCCGGCGCCGGACTCTCGATCGTCGGAGGCGACCTCTCGAGATCGGATGCCTTGACGATTGCGATCGCGGCCGTCGGCGAGGTCCGCGCATCGAACGCGAAGTCGCGTTCCGGGGGGCGGCCAGGCGACGTGCTCGCCGTGACCGGCATGCTGGGCGGGGCGCGCGCCGGGCTCGACCTGACGCGCCGCCAATGCTCCATCGGTGCCGAGCTGGAGGCCGCAGCCCTACGCGCGTTCCGGCGACCCGTCGCGCGGACCGCCGAGGGGCGTTTTTTGGCGGCGAGCCGTTACGTCGACGCGATTATCGACTGTTCGGACGGGCTTTCCACCGATCTCGATCGCCTCTGCGCGGCGAGCGGCTGCGGGGCGACGCTGGAGTCCATTCCGGTGGCAGAGCCGGCGCGGGCGCTCGCCGTCGCGCTGGGCGAGAATCCTCAAGGCTACGCGCTCGCCGGCGGGGAGGATTTCGAGCTTCTCGTGGCCGTCCGCCCGCGTGCCTTTGCGCATCTGGCCGGTCGCTACTCTGCGCGCTTCGGGCGGGCGCTGGAGCGCGTCGGCGTGTTGCGCTCGGGGCCGGGTATAGAATGGAACGGAGCGCCTCTCGAGCGCTCCGGTTGGGATCACTTCCGCGGTAAGGGGGCCTCTACGCTCGGCGCTTAACCCGCTCGGAACGCAAGCAACCGGTGCACACCCGTGCGGTGCGATGGAAGCCGCGATCGTCGATTCGCACCGACTGGAGGTTCGGCAGCCAGCGCCGCTTCGTCTTATTCATCGCATGGCTGACGTTGTTGCCGGCCTTCGGACCCTTTCCGCAAATTTCGCAGCGTTTCGCCATAGCCGGCAGATAGTACCACGGGCGCCCGCCGCCGAGCAAGCCCGAAATGTTGACGAGAGGCAAGGAATCGCGAGGTGGCTCCCAAAGACCGGCCGCCTGTGGAGCTTACAGCACGCATAGCGGTCGATGCGATGGGCGGGGACCACGCACCGGAGGAAACCGTCGCCGGAGCACTGCTCGCAGCGCGCGAATTCGAGGTGCAAATTCTGCTGGTCGGCAATGAAGCGCGAATCCGCCCGCTCCTGCGGGGGCCGGGCGCGGAGCGCGTCCGCGTCGTCCACGCGCCCGAGGCGATCGCGATGGACTCGTCGCCGTCAACCGCCGTCCGCTCCTGCGCCGGCACCTCGCTCGGCGTCGCCGTGGCGCTCGTCAAGGATGGAGAGGCAGACGCCGTCGTCTCTGGCGGAAACAGCGGCGCGTTCCTGGCCATCGCGCTGATCAAGCTGCGCACCATCGAAGGAATCTCGCGGCCGGCAATCGCTACGGTGTGGCCCGCGCTCAACGGCCCAACCGTCTTGTTGGACTCCGGTGCAAACGTGGATTGTCGCCCAGAGTGGCTCGAGCAGTTCGGCATCATGGGATCGGCGTACGCGAAAGCGGTGCTCAACATCGCGCACCCGCGAGTCGCGATACTCTCCGTCGGCGAGGAGCGGAGCAAGGGCAACCAGCTCGTGCTCGAGGCAGCGCGCCTGCTCGAGGCGGCACCCGTGAATTTCATCGGCAACGTCGAAGGACGCGATCTCTTCCACAACCTGGCCGACGTCATCGTCGCTGATGGATTCGTCGGCAACGTCGTGCTCAAGACGGGCGAAGGCATGATCGCCGATCTGGCCGGCGTCATGCGCGATGCGCTTCTGGGCGGAAACCTGTTGACCAAATTGGGCACCGCGCTGCTGGCGCCCGCGCTGCGTCAGCTGCGCAAGAAATTCGACTACGAGACCTACGGCGGTGCCCCGCTTCTGGGGCTTCGCGGCAACTGCATTTACACGCATGGCCGGGCGAGCCGCAGAGCGATCAAACATGCGATCAAGGCGGCCGTGCAGGAGTCCAAACAGGACGTTGTCGGTAAACTCACGGAGCTGATCGCGCCAGACCTCGCGGCAACGTGACCCCATGCTGGGCGTTTACGTCCACCTTCCGTTCTGTCCGTATCTGTGTCCCTACTGCGATTTTGCCAAATGGCCGCTACGAGTTCGCGCAGCGGACCGCTATCTGGAGGCGCTCGGCGCCGAGATCTCGCGTGAGCCGGCCGTAGCGGCCGACACGTTCTACCTTGGCGGCGGAACGCCCAACGCATACGACCGCGAATCCGTCGCCGCACTGCTCGCGCGGCTGCGCGACCGCTTTGCCGGCGCGCGCGAGACGTCGATCGAGGTCAATCCGGAACTCGTGCGCGACGGCGACCTCGCGCGTTATCGCGAAACCGGCGTCACGCGGCTTTCGATCGGAGTACAATCCTTCGATGCGGGCGAGATCCGAACGCTCGGACGCAAACACACCGTTGAGCAGATCGAAGCGGTCGTCGTCGCCGCGAGAGCTGCGGCACTCGATTCCGTTTCACTCGACCTGATGTTCGCAATACCCGGACAGACGCCGGAGAGCTGGCGGCGTTCGCTGCGCGCCGCCGTCGCGCTGGACGTCGATCACATCTCGGCGTACGGACTCACCATCGAAGACGGCACGCCCTACGCCGCGTGGCGAGAGCGCGAGCCCGCCGCCTTTCTCGACGATGCGCGCGAGGCGGAGCTCTACGCGATCGCCATTGAAACGCTCGAGCGGGAGGGCTACCGTCAGTACGAGATCAGCAACTTCGCCCGCCCGGGACACGAGTGCGCGCACAACCTCAACTACTGGGCCAACGGCGCATACATCGGGCTCGGCGTGGGCGCGGCGTCCTACCGCGACGGCGTGCGGTCAATCCATACTCGTTCGCTCGAACGTTACGTCACGACGGCGCTCTCCGGAGAGTCCATCCCGGCGCAGGCCGAGCGGTTGGAAGGTCGCAGGCGCGCCGGCGAGGCGATGATGCTTGCTCTTCGGACGACGCAAGGGGTTAGCGTCGGCGACTTCAAAAACCGCTATGGTATCGACGTGATGGAAGAGTATGCTCCCGTCGTCCATCGTTTTGCACGGACGGGGCTGCTCGAGCGTGTCGGAGACGCGGTGCGCTTGACGCGGCAGGGGCGATTCTTCGCTAACGATGTTTGCGGAGCGTTTTTGACATTCGAGTAACACCAGGCAACCTGTCCGAGACCGTACTGCGCGCCGCGTTCATCCTCGTCTTCGGCGTGACGGGCTTCCTTTTAGGACGGGAGGCATATTTCAGTCTGTTCTCGCCTCACTTTGCCAACGAGGCATTGCAGCTGGCATTCCTGATCTTGTCGCCCGTGGTGGGAGCGATCATCGGCGCATTACTCGCACCGCCGGCGCAGGCGCTCTTCGAAGGTCAGCTGCGTCAGACGGAGGGTGCGATGGAGCGCCTCACACCCGCCGAGATCGCAGGCGGCGCGGTCGGCCTGATCGTGGGGCTGCTGATCGCGTTCTTGATCAAAGGAATAGTCTTTGAGTTTCTCTCGGATATCGGGCGCGCCGGTACGTACGTCGCGATCGTCCTGTATCTGATCGTCGCCATTTTCGCGGCGTATCTGGGAGCGCGCATCGGGGCCAAGATCCGAATCGTTCCGGTTCCGCGCGGCGCCGTGACGAACGCTGCCGGCGGCTCAACGAAGATCGTCGACACGTCTTCGATCGTGGACGGGCGCATCGTAGAAATCGTTGAGGCCGGGTTTCTCGAGGGCGCGTTGATCGTTCCGCGCTTCGTCTTGCGCGAGCTTCAGGCGATTTCGGACAGCGTCGATCCGCTCAAACGCACGCGGGGCAGGCGCGGATTCGACGTGCTCAGCCGGCTGCAGGAACTCGGCGTGTTCGAAATCAGCGAGCGCGATTACGACAACATGGCGCCTGGTAACGTAGACGCGAGGCTCGTCCGGCTCGCGCAGGAGCTGGAAGCGAAACTGGTGACCAACGACTACAACCTCAATCGCATCGCACAAGTCGAGGGCGTCGCGGTGCTGAACGTCAACGAGTTGGCAAACGCCGTGAAACCGGTCGTTCTGCCCGGCGAGGAGCTGCGCGTCGCCGTCATACGTGAAGGCAAGGAGTTTCATCAGGGCATTGGCTATCTGGAAGACGGGACCATGATCGTCGTCGAGCACGGGCGACGCTTGATCGGTGAGGAGACCGACGTGATCGTCACGAGCGTGCTCCAAACCGTTGCCGGGCGCATGATCTTCGCACGGCCGAAGCGCGAGGGCGTCGCATCGTGAAATGGGCCGCGGTCGTCGTGGCCGCGGGCCGCGGAGCGCGCTTGGGACGCCCGAAGCAGTTTCTCGAGTTAGCCGGGCTCCCGATGGTCGGGTGGTCGATCCGCCGCTTCGCGGAGATGCCGGAAATCGACGAACTCATCGTTGCGACCGAAGCGGAGTGTTTCGATCAAATGTGCGCGCTGATCGCGCGGCTCGCGCCCGACAAGGCGGCCCGCGTCGTGCCGGGCGGCGCGTCGCGTCAGGGAAGTGTGTACGCGGGGCTCAGGGCGATCTCGCCGCAGATCGAGGCGGTGCTGGTCCACGACGGCGCGCGCCCGCTGGTGGGCGGCTCCGACGTGCGCGCGGGAATGCGTGAAGTGCGCAAAGGACGAGCCGCGCTGCTCGCCGCGCCGGTCGTCGATACGATCAAAGTCGTCGAGACGCAGTCGCGCCGCGTGAAGACGACGCTCGATCGGCGGACGCTCTGGGCGGCGCAAACGCCGCAGTTCGCGTTCGCGGCCGAGCTTCGCGAGGCCCACGAGCGGGCTCGGCGGGACGGGATCACGGTGACCGACGACGCGACGCTGCTGGAGCGCGTCGGCATCGACGTCGTCATCGTTCCCTCGACGGGCGAAAACTTCAAGGTGACGCTCGCCGCAGACGTCGCCCGCGCTGAGATGATCTTACGGGAACGCGCGCGTAGTGCTGAGCCTATCGAAGCACAAGGCGTGCCGTAGTGCGCATCGGCCACGGTTTCGACGCGCATCGTCTCGTGGAAGGCCGCGCTCTCATCCTCGGCGGCGTTCGCATCCCGTTCGAGCGCGGCAGTCTCGGTCACTCGGACGGCGATGCGCTCGCGCATGCCATCGCCGACGCGCTGCTCGGCGCGGCGGCTCTCGGAGATCTCGGATCGCGCTTTCCCGACAGCGATTCACGCTGGAAGGACGCCGACTCGATGGAGCTGCTCGCGGAGTGCTCGGCGGCAGTGCGCGACGCCGGCTTCGCCATCGTGAACCTGGATGCAACGATCGTCGTCGAACGCCCGAAGCTAGCACCATTCATCGCGCAGATGCGCGAGGGCGTCGCGGCGTGTCTCGGCGTTCCGGCCGGTTGCGTCGGCGTCAAGGCAAAGAGCAGCGAAGGCATGGGCTACACGGGCGATGGAACGGGCATCGCGGTCCACGCGGTCGCGCTCTTGCGCGAGATATCACCCTGAGCCCTCGACACGCTCCGCTCGCTCAGGACAGGCTTTGTCGAAGGGCAGCTAACGTTCAACCCTCGATTGACCGGCCGGGTTAAGCTGTTGCAGATGGGCACGTTTTTCGAGGGCGTGATCGCCGATCTGAAGGCGCCGCTGGAGCGCGACCCCGCCGCTCGCGGCTGGCCGGACGTCGTGCTGTCCTATCCCGGTTTCCACGCGCTCGTCGCGCATCGCCTGATTCATCCGCTCTATCGAGCGGGCATTCCGTTGCTGCCCCGCTTCTTATCGCAGGTCGCCCGATTCTTCACGGGGATCGAGATTCATCCGGGCGTGAAGCTCGGCAAGGGCATCTTCATCGATCACGGCATGGGCGTGGTGCTCGGCGAGACCGCCGAGGTCGGCGACGGATGCACGATCTACCAGGGCGTGACGCTCGGCGGCACCAGCTTGTCCCACGGCAAACGCCATCCGACGCTGGGCCGTAACGTCGTCGTCGGCGTGAACGCCAGCGTGCTGGGTGCGATCGTGCTCGGCGATAACGCAAGGGTCGGCGGCGGCTCCGTCGTGGTGAAGGACGTGCCCGCGAACGCGACGGTCGTCGGGGTTCCGGCCAGAATCGTTGCACAGGATGGAAAACCGATCCGCGTAGTGCCCGACCGCCCGCGCGTCGAGATGCCGGATCCGACGTCGGACGCAATCGCACGCATGCAGCGTAGGCTCGTCGAGCTCGAGCATCGCCTCTCCGTCGTGGAGCAGGGCGAAGCGGCGGAAGAAGAAGCCTGGAGCTGGGTTATCTGACTCTTCGACTTCGTTCAGGATGACACGTGTGAAGCTGTATAATACCCGCACGCGAAGCGTCGAGCCGTTCGAACCTTTGCGCACCGGAGAGGTGCGCATCTATGTCTGTGGCCTCACGCCCTCGGCGCAGGCACATCTCGGGCACGCCCGCTCATTTCTCTTTTTTGACGTGCTGCGGCGCTATCTGCGACACCGCGGTTACCGCGTCACCTACGTTCAGAACGTTACCGACATCGACGACCGCAGCATCAACGCCGCAAAGGAGACGGGCGAACACTATCACGCGATCGTCGATCGGTACTACGAAGAATTCAAAGATTCGATGCGCAAGCTCGGCGTGCTGGGGTACGATCACGAGCCGTACGCGACGCATTTCATCGAGCCGATTCAGGCGATGATCCGACGGCTGATCGACGGCGGCCACGCCTATGTGGCAGAGGACGGCGTCTACTATCACGTGTCGACGTTTCCTAACTACGGGCGGCTCGCCAATCGCAAGATCGACGAGCTCGAAGCCGGCGCGCGCATCGATGTCGGCGAGCACAAGGAAGATCCGCTTGACTTCGCGCTGTGGAAGTTCGCGAAGCCGGGCGAGCCCCGCTGGCCATTCGAGCCGTACGGCGAGGGGCGCCCCGGCTGGCACATCGAGTGCTCGGCCATGGCGCACGTATTGCTCGACCCGGAAGGCACCGGCTTCGACATCCATGGTGGCGGCGCGGATCTGATCTTTCCGCATCACGAGAACGAAATCGCGCAGAGCGAACCGCTGATGACGCGGCCACCGATGGCGAACTTCTGGGTCCATGGCGGACTCCTGCTCTTCGACAATCGCAAGATGGCCAAGTCACTGGGGAACTTCGAGCCGCTGTCCGCGCTGCTTGAACGCCACGACCCGCAGGCGATTCGCTGGCTGTTCCTGCAGACCGGTTATCGCAAGGTGATGAATTTCACCGAGGAGTCGATCTCCGCGGCTGCGTTGGGATTGGGACGCGTGAAGGCGGCGTATCGTCTGCTGGCGCAGGCGCAACACGGGGAGCCTGGCGGCAGCATCGATCTTGACGCGCGAATGGAAACAGCGCTCGATGACGACATGAACACGGCGGCGGCGCTGGCGGCGCTCTATGAGTTCGTCGCAAATGTGCCGCGGCACGCCGCCGTACCGGGTGCGGCCGCGCTCGCGTTCGATCGGCTCGGTTATTGGCTCGGAGTGCTCGGGATCGTTCCGAACGACGCGTGGTTGGAAGAGGCGCGCCTCGAGCTGGCTCCGGGCTTTGTCGAGCGGCTGCAGCACACGCTGCGCGAGGCGCGGGTCGACGCGGCTTTCGGGAGCATTGAGGGCGTGACGCCGCAGGAGGCGATCGAGCGCATCGTCGGGATACGCGACGAGGCGCGTCGGGCGAAGGATTGGGCGGCGTCGGATCGCCTGCGCGACGCACTGCAACGCTGCGGCGTCGAGGTGAAGGACTCGAAGGAAGGCACGACCTGGACCGTCGTCGGCGCTCCGTAAAGAAGCGGCGCCATCCCGGCGTCAGCGACCTAGACTTCGACGACCTCGTCTACGGGATGCACGCGGTCACGGAGGCATTGACCGCCGGGGACGAGCTGCGGCTCGTCCGCATTGCCGCCACCCGAACCAAGGACGCGACGCTTCGCGAGCTGCTCGCCAAGGCGAAAGAGCGCGAGGTTCCGGTGCGTTTCGAACGGCGCGAGTTTTTCGAACGCCTCCCTTTCAAAGCCCATCAGGGAATCGTCGCCACCGCGCCGCCATTTCCGTATTCCTCTCTTGCGGACGTGCTCGGTCGCAGAGATGCAGACCGAGCACGACTGCTCGTCGTGCTCGATCATCTGACGGATCCCCATAACGTCGGCGCAATCATTCGGACGGCCGAAGCCGCTGGCGCAGATGGGCTCATCCTTCCAGCGCGGCGGTCCGCCGGGGTGAACGCGACGGTCCGAAAAGCGGCGGCGGGCGCCGCCGCCTATCTGCCTATCGCGCGCGTCCCAAACATTGCCGAGGCCGTCCGGACTTTGAAGAAAGCGGGCACATGGGTGGTGGGCGCCGATGCCTCCCCAGAAGCAAGCGAGATGACGCAGGCGGACCTCGGACGCGACCTGGCGCTGGTCATCGGAGGCGAGGGGAGCGGGCTGTCGCAGCTGGTTAAGCGAGAGTGCGACTACCTGGTGAGGATACCCATGCGGGGCCGGGTCCCGTCGCTCAATGCCTCGGTAGCTTTCGCGATTCTTATTTACGAGGCCTTAAGGCAGCAGCGCTGCTCGCTTCGTCCTTGACGGGGGAGGGGGAACCTCCTATATACTAGCCAGGATGTGCCGCGCCCGACGGGCTGCGGCCTGCGCATGCGGCACGTCTACCCCACGAGGCAAACAATATTATGGCAATGACCCATCCAGTTTCGGATGGAGTAGAGTACCAGCAGCGAGTCGACGAGGAGCTGGTGGCCATCGCGAAGACCGGCGACAACCTCGCGATGGAGTATCTTCTTAACAAATATAAGAACTTCGTTCGCATTAAGGCCAAGAGCTACTTTCTGATCGGGGCGGACCGCGAGGACATCATCCAGGAGGGTATGATCGGCCTCTACAAAGCCGTGCGCGACTTTAAGGCCGACAAGCTCTCGAGCTTCCGCGCATTCGCCGAGCTGTGCATCACACGGCAGATCATCACGGCGATCAAGACGGCGACCCGGCAGAAGCACATTCCTCTCAACCAGTACATCTCGCTCAACAAGCCGATTTACGACGAGGATAGCGAGCGTACGCTGCTGGACGTGATGGCGTCCCAGAAGACGTCGGATCCCGAAGAGCTGGTCGTTACGCAAGAAGTGTCCGACGACATCCGCCAGCGCATCCGGCAGAATCTCTCGGAACTCGAATCGCAGGTCCTCGAGTCGTACTTGGAAGGCAAGAGCTACCAGGAGATGGCGCGAGACCTTGGACGGCACGTGAAGTCGATCGATAACGCGCTGCAGCGCGTGAAGCGGAAGATCGAAAAGAATCTCGCCGAGTTCGAATTCCAGTAAGACTCCGGCCCTATTGTTATCCTGACGAGGCATGACCCAGGCACTCACTAGCGCCGCAATTGCCCTTTTTGTGGCGGGCTGGATGACAGGACCGCCGCTCCCGGTCGCGCGCAGCGAGGTGGCGGTCGCGGCGGACGGCCAGGCTATCTACGTCATCGGGGGCTACGCCAACGGCAACGTGGACCAATCCCTCGTCGAAGCATTCCATCCGACCGCAAGCGCCGAGGGGCAAGTGCGCGGAACGTGGCAAGACGAGGCGCCGTTACCCCGAGGTCTCAATCACGTCGGTGCGGTCGGCTACAACGGTAAGATCTATACGTTCGGTGGATTTGCGGCTCAGAACAACTCGGCGGTCGCCGACGCGAACGTCTACGATCCCGCCAAAAATACGTGGACGCCGATTGCGCCGATGCCGCACGCGCTCGGCTCGGTCTCGGTAGCCGTGCTGGGCAGCGAGATTCATCTCGTCGGGGGCCGCGACGTGCACAGCGTGGGTGCGCACTATGCGTACGATCCCGTGAACAACATCTACTCGAAGCGCGCGCCGTTGCCGGTCGGGCGCGACCACATGGGCCTCGTGGCGCTCGATGGACGGCTCTATGCGATCGGCGGCCGGATCGATACGCCGGCGAATAACACGTCCTACGTCGATACCTACGATCCGAAGAACGACGCTTGGAGCAGCGGCGCTCCACTGCCCGCGCCGCGCAGCGGCATGGCCGTAGCGGTGTATCGGGGCAAGATTTTCGCGATGGGCGGCGAGCAAGCCGGGATGAGTGCCGCATTCAATAGCAACTTCTCGTACGATCCGAACACGGGAGCGTGGTCGATCGATCAGCTGATCCTGCCCGACGGACGGCACGGAACCGGCGCCGC
Organism: Vulcanimicrobiota bacterium; assembly: GCA_963722595.1. Classification (GTDB taxonomy): domain Bacteria; phylum Vulcanimicrobiota; class Vulcanimicrobiia; order Vulcanimicrobiales; family Vulcanimicrobiaceae; genus Cybelea. The sequence continues at coordinate 273,261 of CAVRNN010000006.1, forward strand.
CGTGATCGGCGACAGGCTGTTCGTTCCGGCAGGCGCGCCGGTCCCAGGCGGCAGCCGTCAGAGCAGCACGCTTTTCGTGTTCTCTTGTACCGCTCCGTCGCCGTGCTAGTGTAGCTCGACGGCATTGGCACCCCCACTTCACATCGGCATCGTAGCGTGCTCGGCACCCGGTGCGGCGCTCTGTTATCAAACGATCTGCTTCGAGGGGCAGCAGTTACTTGGCGGCCATGCCCATCCCGACGTCTCGATGCATTCGCCATCGCTTGCTCGGTACAACGCATGCATGGAGAGCGGGGACTGGCGCGGCGTCGGCGAGATCATGCTGGACTCCGCGGAGAGGCTGGCGCGAGCCGGCGCCGATTTCTTGATCTGCCCCGACAACACGATTCATCAAGGGTTAGCATTCGTCGAGGGACGCTCGCCGCTGCCGTGGCTGCACATCGCGGACGTCGTCGCGGACGAAGCCGTTCGGCGAGGATTTCGCCGGATCGGCATTACCGGCACGCGCTGGCTTGTGGAGAGCGACGTCTATCCCGAGCCGCTAGCGGCGCGCGGCATCGATCACCTTCGCCCCGACGCCGAGGAGCGTGCGGAGATGAACCGCGTCATCATGGACGAGCTGGTCTACGGCGTGTTTAAACCCGAGAGCGTCGCTTATTTCCAGCGGGTGATTGAAGGCTTGAAGCAGCGTGACTGCGACGCCGCCGTGCTTGGCTGCACGGAGGTCCCGCTGATCATCAGCGACTCGAACTCCGCACTGCCGACGCTCGATTCCACGCGACTGCTCGCCCGCGCAGCCCTCCACCGCGCTATCTCAGGTTGGCACAACGAAGTCCAGCTGTCGTCCTGATCCCCTCCGAGTGTCATCCTGAGCCCGTCGAAGGATGGCCTTGCGGTAACGCATCGCCGAGCATCTCGACGATAGTGCGATAGACTTCTTCCCGGTCCTCGACCGGATCGACGACGAAAACAGTTGGTTCGCCGCTATGCGGCTCGATGCAAACGGTCACGCGTCCGTGCGCGCACACGTCCATGCAGCTCGTGTTGATGGCACGAATAGCCCCCCACCGGCCTTCGGCCTTGAGTCGCTCCTTGAGCCAGTTGCGAAGATGGAAATCGCCGATGCGCGCGGCAACGTCGGGATCCTCTTCGGGGATCCGCTCTTTGAAGCAGCGTTCGCACACCAGCACGAGGCCGCCTGATTTCCACTTTGGATTGACGGTTTGCATGATCTAATTTAATGGAGCCGACGGCCGGATTCGAACCGGCGATCGCCCGATTACAAGTCGGGTGCGTTACCTCTCCGCCACGTCGGCATTATGACGATAGAATTGAGGCAATCATACGCATAGGACCTCCTGTGAATCAAGCGCTTTAGCATGCATCGATGGAAGTGGGTTGTCGCGCCCTCCAAGCCGGAAGGCCCTGCCGCGCCCACGATTGAGCCCTCGGAACATGGGCGTGAGCGCGTGGCAGTTTGGACAGAGAAGGGTTAGGTTGCCCAAGCGGTTGTTTTCCCAGTTACCATCAATATGCTCGATCTCGACCGGAACCTTGCCTGTCGTCCCGTGACGCTCGTTCCATCCGCACTTTGCACACTTCTCGCCCAGTCGTTGGACGAGATATTTCCGTAGGAACTTACAGCCGCCGCGATATTGATATCGGCCGGATTCAAGGAGTCGCGACCTCGACGTATAGTCATGTTGAAGCCTGCAAAGACGGGAGCAGTACTTTGTTGCGCGTGGTTTTATGGCGTTTCCACATCCGTTAAGGCAGCAGCCGCGAAATTTCTTTGGATTCATGCAGCAATGCTAACGTGGCGGTGTGCCATACGTATGGCATCGAAAAATCAATCGTACAGTCGTGTATTGCGTTTGCGTTCCCACAATGCGCGCGTGTACAGCGTCGTGAAGCCGCAGCGCTGAAAGTTGCGCTCCGACGTGCTGCCGGGGCGCGCGGTGGCGCGCAGGAAACGCGCGCCGGCTTCGCGGGCGCGCGCCATACGATCGGCAATGAGCGCGAGGTGCAGCCCGTGGCCGCGCGAGGCCGGCATGGTCGAAGCGGCAAATAACGCCGCGCAGCCATCGCGCGTATCCATCGCGCCCGTCGCGACGATGGCGTCGCCCTCGACTGCTTGCACCGCGACGACGCCCTGCGACGAGGCGATCATGAGTGCGAGGAACTCGTCCTCGGGCGTGATCGCGGCGCCATCGAGGAAGCCGGCGGCCGACGCGCGAGCCCAGGCGTGCACGTCTGCGGCTACACGGATGCGAGCGTCGCGACGCGCGTGCGGTTCGAAGACGTCGCTGGCGAGCACATTCTCGTATTGCACGGGTGTGTAGCCGGCCGCGGCTAACGCGGGGCCGAGCGTTGGGTGTGCGAGCGGCGAGACGAAGACGCGCGGCGTGCTATCGCGCGATTCGTAGAATTCCGTGATCGCTGCGATCTCGCCAGCGATCACGGGCGCCGGCGTTCCTACTCCAAACGCTTCCGAGAGCGGCGACTCGCGACCGAAGAACGCGACGAGTCCACCCGCAACGTCAATGCTCGCGACGCCGGCTCCCGGTCGAAGCCGTCGTGCCGTTTCAACGGCGCAGCGGATGCCGGCGAGCTCCGCGCGTCGGATCGCGTCGGCGAGTTCGGGCGTAAGCAGCACCGGCTCGGCTTCGAACACCGCAGCAAAGGCCCTTTGTCGTCGCGGTCGAAGGCCTCGGCCTTATGAAATTCCTCGCGCTTTTGATATTGGTCGGCGCTGTAGGCGCTGCCGGCGCATCGACGATGGTCACGGTGCAGCCGTCGAGCATCGGCTTCGAGCACGCGTTGGCCGCGTGTCCCGCCGGTACGCTGGCGGCGATTTCGCTCACGCTCGGCCACGTGCGCGTCGCCGAGGCCGCGGGCGTCGACACCGACATGGATTCCGCCAACCCAAATGCGCAGTCGGTGACGCTCAGCAGCGGCAGTCGCACCGCGACGGCAATGGTCAACGCATCGAAAAATACGGTGGCTGCCAAGCACGTAACGCTCGCGTCCGCGAAGCGGGTCGCTTGCGTAGCGCCGGATTAACCCTTAAGGGCTAAATACTAACGACGATCCAGTCGGCGACGACGTACTGCGCGCCGCTGCTCGTGATCGTGAGCGTGCCGTTCCCCGAACCATCGGTGCGGAACGTCCCCAAACGTGTTCTGCCGGTGCGGATGACGCCGTTTACGATCGTACCGTGACGGTTCGTCGAGCTCGTCACGTCGAGGCTCTCGCCGTTCGCGAACATTCCGTTGGCCACGCTGAGACTTGCGAGCTCGCCGCGGTGAAATGCCATTGAAATTGGAATCGAGAAGGCGTTAACCGCGTCCGCGCCGTCGATTAGGAACGCGGGAGCGGTCAACGGGCAGCTGCTTCCGCCGGCTGCGCGCTTGAGCGAGAGTGCGCCGATGGATCCCTCGACGATGTTGCCGCCGGCGTTTGCAGACCACGTCGCCGATCCGCGATCGTCGGTCGCGCGAGCTCCGCCCGAGAAGGCACCACTCTGCCAGCCGAAGGTCACGTCGAGTGACGGTATACCAGCCGCGCTATAACCGGCGGAGCTCTGACAGAAGTCGGTCACGTTGCCGAAGCCGTGCTGAAGGTGCAGGTAGGAGCCCGACACGATTCGCTTGTCGTCCGCCCGGCTCTCCGCCAACTGGCGCGTGCGTCGGGGGCCGTTCCCGTCGAGAAGGCGTTCTGCGTGGCTAACGTCGCGCACGAATGAACCGACCGCATCGGTCGCGCCGATCGCGGCTCGCGCGTTCTCCGAGGCCGAACTGCGATGGACGTCGAGCGCGTCTGCGGCATCGCTAACGGTCTGCAGGCCGTCGCCCGCGGCCGTAGGCAGCGAAATTCCGCTCTGGCCAAAGCCGCCGCCGGTGCAAGCGGCGAGAAGCATTCCTACGACGGCGGCGACCGCAATGGTCGCTGGGCGACCCATACTGTCAGTACTCCAAACATGTAGGCGAGTCTGCTATGGCTTCCATGGTAAAGGGCCAGCTTGGGCGCCACATGAGAAGACAATGAGGAGAGGTTTGGCGGGTGACCGGCATCACCTTGCCGAGGAGCTCTCATTCTGCTATGGTACCCAAGTCGCCAGCCGTTAGAGCCGGGGCCGAGTACGCCATATCCTTTGGGTAAGCCCGGCCTAGCCCAGTGGCCGCCTGACTTCCCGGTGGGTGCCCGATTTCGCGATCGGCCGCCCATTTTCTGGACGAAGCGGCGTCCTCTGGCCTAGGGGAGCGAGCCGACCTCGGCGAAGCACAAGCCAACGGCTTCCAGGTGGTTCCCTGGCTGTCGGGATATCTTGACAGTGGACCTTTCATGAAAGCAAGGAGAGCTATTTCTCATGAGAATCTCAAGGTCGGCCCTCTACGCCCTGGGCGTAGCTGTGGCCGTCACCGGGATTGTTGGTTGCAGTGGCGGAGGACCTCAGTCTGGCTTCGCACCCGCAACGCAGCAATCCTCAGCAACACATCGCGTAGCCAATAAAGCCAGTCTAACCAGTGGCTGGAAGTTCACAGACGCGCGCACGATTCTGGCGTACCGGGCAGGAAAGGTTACCCAGTCGTTTATTAAACCCGCCGCAAAAAACGGCGCGTTAGCCTATGTGACCGACCCGTTCGCAGGGGTCGTCTATATCTACGCGTGGTACCTGAAGTCGCCCCCGTTCAACAGAGGAACATGGATGGGGACCATCGGAGGTCCGCTCACCGAGCCGCTCGGTGTGTGTAGTGATAAAAAGGGCAACGTTTACATTACCAACTATAACTTTACGACAGAAAACGGAGAGATCTGGGAGTACCCGCACGGCAATGTAGTCCCGGTTTACAACCCTCCCTTACTTGATGCGGGGAATGTGCCCTTCGGCTGTGCGGTAGACCCGAAAACCGGGCATCTCGCTGTAGCTAACATAGAGACCAGCATAGGGGGCTCGGGCAGTGTCTACATATATCCGAAAACAACGCCCGGAACGGTACCCGATGAGTTCTTCAATATCCCAACCTATACGCCGCCGCTCTTTACCCCGACGAATGCGGAGTACTACGTCGGTTTCGACAATAAGAGCCACCTGTTCGCAACCGGCAGCCTAGGCTTCTGCAATAGCCTTACTTGCGGCGTACCGTTTGACGCCTATGTAGCCGAGCAGGTTAAATGCTGTCCGGGAAATCCCATGCAGCCGGTGAAGCTGGTCGGACCACCGTTAGCGACGATACAATACCCGGGTGCGGTCGTATGGGATGGCAACGGAAACCTCGACATTGGCGATCGCGAAGCGATCCCTACAACCTGTGCGGTCGCGCCTGTGGGTTGCGCAGCGATGTATGGGACGATTGAACAACCTGGGCCGCCTAGCTCGCCCACGCAGTTGAAACAGAACACGCTCACGACCTTCAACTTCACCTTCAGCGCGACAGGCGTAAATAACGGTGACGTTGCGTGGGGAGTCACGACCCAAAGTAACAGGAACATCGTCCCGAACACCACGGGCGGTGGCTGCTCCTCGTCTATTCCACCAAGCGTCGTTTGTACGCAGGTCTATGCCTATAAGATCGGCCTTAATCCCGTCGGCATGGAATGGGACGCCCCAGGCACGACGATGCTTGACCCGCTTTCCGCGGCAGTTAGCCAGTAACCTCAAACAGGAGACCAAATAATGGACCCGCCTCCGGGCGGGTCCATTATCTTTTGCCCGATCGTCATCGTCTTGCCGAGGATCGCTTCTCTGCGCTATTGTAACCAGGGTCACGCGCACAGCAGAGATGAGATGCGGGTAGGTGGCCGAGTGGTTAATGGCACCAGACTGTAAATCTGGCGCGCGAAGGCGCTACGCTGGTTCGAATCCAGCCCTGCCCAGTTCCGCGGGCGTTGCATAGTGGTAATGCCCTTGCCTTCCAAGCAAGAGTCGCGGGTTCGATTCCCGCCGCCCGCTCCAGCCTCGACCGTAGTAAACTGACGCCCTCGTGACGCTCGCTGCGATACGGCACCACGCCGAAGACGATCATTCGGATCAAGGCGACGCCGTTTTTGCGACGTCTTCAGGACGTCTTCCACGCCGTGCAGGGTTTACGGATCAACGATTTGGTTATCGATCAAGGGCAATCCGCGTTGGCGAAGTGGGCTACGACAGCGTCGCGGACGTCGAGGGCATCCCCGGCATCACCAGCCACTCGCAGGTCCACGGTGACCTGTAGGCACATTTCAGGCAGCTGATAACTGTGACGGGTTGATTTTCAGGCTTGCCGCGAACTCCTTCGGCGTTTGATATCCGAGTGCAGAGTGCGGCCGATCTTCGTTGAAGTCGCATCGCCACGCTTCGGCGATCTCGCGGGCCGCAAAGATATTCGTGAAGCTGTAGAGGTTCAGTAGCTCTCGTCACGGATCCGACCGTTGAGCGATTCGGCATTGGCATTCTGCGTCGGCTTGCCGGGTTGGATGAACTGCAGCTCGATGCTGTGCTCGGCGGCCCAACGCAGCATCTTATGGCTGGTGAACTCCGCGCCGTTGTCAAAACGGATCGTCTTCGGCAGCCCGCGCTCAAATGCGATCGCCTCAAAGACCCGGATGACGTCGGCGCTGCCCAACGAATGCGCGATCTCAAGCGCCAAGCATTCCTTGGTGAAGTCATCGCCGACCGTCAAGGCCCGGAACTGGCGTCCGTTAGCGAGCCGATCGTGCATGAAGTCGAGTGACCATCGATCATTGGGAGCCGTCGCCGGCGTGATGAGTATCCCGCGTACGTAGTTCACCTTGCGCTTCTTGCGGGGACGGACTTGCAGCCGAAGCTCGCGGTAGAATCGCAGAAATCTCGTTTCGCCAACTTCATATCGCTCTCGGCGACGCATGATGATGAACAACCGGCGCCACCCCCAACGCGGTCGCTCTTGAGCGAGCTCGTGCATGCGGGATTTGAGCGCGGGATCGTCGTGCTTCTTGCGGCGGTAATAGAGATTGCTGCGGTTGTACCCGGCGAGCCAACAGGCTCGTGCGATTGAGATACCGCGCTCTTCTAACGCCCTCACCGCTTCTTGCCGCTGCGAGGGCCCCAGCCGTTTTTTTCGACGAGCTCTTTCATCGCGTCAACCTCCAGCGAGAGGCGAGCGATGATCCGGTCTTTGCGGTGGTTCTCATCCTCGAGCTGCTTGAGGCGAACTAAATCGCTCGCATCGAGGCCGCCATACCGATCCTTCCAAAGTCGGATCGTATTGGCGTGGATGCCATGTTTTCGTCCGAGTTCGGTTGCCGTCGTTCCGGCATCCAGCTCTCGCAGTATCCCGACGATCTGCGCCTCGGTGAATCGGCTCTTGCGCATGTGAGTCTCCTAACCGGGCTTTACGCCCGAGATCTCACAGTCTCCGTCTGTCCGAATCCGCGCCTACAGGTCAACGGTTTCAGCTTGAGGTTGGACGAATATCGGCTGGGGCAAATCGTGAGACGGGCGGCGCACAACCTCGAACGAGTCGTCTGCCCTGGTCCGGCTGCTCGCGCTTGGCGACAACACGGCGGGGGCGCTCGGCCAAGGCAGCATCGCCGATAAGCAGCCGGAGTTTGGCGATCCGGTGCTCGCCGCGTCGGGCTACTCGCCGCCGCCGACGACCGGTGTAAGCACGCATCGCTCTTCGGAAGCACGCCTGCCGGGCAGATCCGCCGCCGGGCGTCAACCGCTGCCGTTAGAGGTGGAGCCTCCGCACGGAGGCCCCGTTTTTAGCGTCCGATTACGACGGCATTGTTGAACGTCTTGCGTGGTCCCTTGAACGTGGTGTGAAACGTTCCCGTTACCGTCGCGGTGCTGCCGTTGCTGCGGGCGTGATTGGTCTGATCGATCACCACCACGCACTTGGAGTCGCAGAGCCGGAAGCCCGCCACGGTACCCATCATCGTGCTCGACGTCTGGAAATTACTAACCTTGCCGGTCACCGTGACGGTCTTCCCATCGTACGACGACGCGCCGGCCACGAGCGCCGAGGGGCTCAACGCGGCCGCCGCCGCAATGATCGGGCCGATCGCGAGCAGTACCGTAAGGGCGAGCCTGCGCATTACATCCCTCCCGGCAGCATGTTGCAGCTGATCATTTTGTTGAGCAGCGGCGCGGCGACGATGTTGACGAACTCCGTCCGCGCTTCGGTGTTCGCCTTGAGCTTCTGCGACATCGAGCTCGAGCTGCTTCCGGACTTCGACTTCATCTGAGACATCGTTTGGGCGAAGTCGCTGCAGCTCTCGCCGTTGATCTTGCTGACGAACGCGTTGCCGGCGCTAGTCGCCGCTTTGTCGGCCATCTGCTGCCGCATCTGCTGCGCCTGCCCGGGAATCGCGGCCAATACGATCGCGACGCTTACCAATGCGCCGAGCCCGACTCGGCGTAGAAAAAGAGAAGAAAGCATGTTGAAACGTCCTCCTGGTCGCGGGGGCTTCTGTAGCTAGCGGCGGAACCCTTGCTACGGCTAGCTCGGCCGCTCCAATTTGCGCGACACGAAGAGCATCGGTGAACTGTCGGAAATCGTCGTGGCGGCTGAGTGCGCCCGCGCCGGTTACGGCGTCGCGTTTCCTTTGGGCGAGAACCGTAGGTTCGACATGATCATCGACAAGGATGGCGTTTTATCGCGGGTGCAAGTACGACGGGGCGTTTCCACGACGGCGCCGTCGCGTTTAGCTGCTATTGCTCGCACTCGCATCGTAATGCCACGCCGTGCCGCCCCTACGATGACGAGGTCGATTTCTTGGCGTCTATTGCGCCGATTTGCGATCGGTTTATTGGTGGCGACCGCGAACGTCGCACGGGCCCTACCTGCTTTCGACACGGCCAGCCTCAAATTCCACGGCAGTAGGGGCCGCGCCGACTCCCGGCGTAAGCCCTCCCCACTCGTCGGTGCCGTCGTAGCTTAGTGGTAAAGCACCGCATTGGTAATGCGGAGAGCACGGGTTCAATCCCCGTCGACGGCTCCATTTATCGCTCTGTTTTACAGGGCTTTTTGAGTGCGTCGTAGGGCGCGGTTGCCATTCGGTTGCCGTGTCTCGTCAAATGCGGCTTCCGGCGAGGCGTTCGAGGCGCTCGCCGAGGCGCTCGACAGCGTCGCGCTGCGCCTCCGGCATGAGGTGGGCGTAGGTCGAGAGCGTGATGGTAGGCGAGGCGTGACCGAGCACGCCCGCGGCCGTGCGAACGTCAACTCCCGAGACGAGCAGCGTCGTCGCTGCGGTATGGCGCAAGTCGTGCAGCCGCGTCGTCGTGAGTCCGGCTCGCTTGGCGATGCGGGCGAAGGCGGCGGTCGCCATGCCCGGCGTAACCCGCCGGCCAAGCTCGTCGGCGAAGATCGCGCCATCGGCGTCGTCGTAGAAACCCCCGTTTGCGAGGCGTTCGGGCCTGTAAGGCGCGCTGCGACCGCAGGGCGCCGTTTGCTACGCGCGAGAGCGGTAGCGTGCGCGTCGCGCCCGTTTTGGTCGCTTTGAGCGCAATTCCGTCGAGCGTCTCCGATAGCGAGCGGCGGATGGTGAGCGCGCCGCCTTCAGCGTCGTAGTCATCCCACGAAAGGCCGCAAAGCTCACCCCGTCTTCCTCCGGTCGAGAGCGCGAGCGCGATGAACGAGGCCCACCGTGTGCCGCGCGCCGCATCGAGCAGCCGCGTCACTTCATCAGGCGAGAGCGCCTTCGCGTCGGAACGTTTGACGCTCGGACGCGTTGCCGCGTCACAGGGAATGCGGCCGACAAGCTCCATGCGGAGCGCGAACCGCATCGCGCCGTTCAGCAGCGTGAAAGCGTGGCAGATGCTCTTTGCCGACAGCGGGCGTTCAACAAGTTTGCCGTATGCGTCCCTCGAAGCTTTCCCGCCCCGCTTGAGAAGCGTCGCAACCCATTCGGCAATGCGCGTCGGCCGTAACTTGGCAAGTGCGATTCCGCCAAGGTGCGGGCGGATAAGACGGTCGGCGCATCCGCGGTACTCTTGCAGCGTCTTTGCCCCGCGGTCGAGCGCTTCGCGGTCGGCGAGATAGCGGTCGAGCAGCTCCGAGACGATCACAGTCTTCGGTGAAAGGTCGATTCCGCGGTCACGGGCTTCGAGTGCCTTGCGCTCCGCGGCCTCTGCCTCTTTACGCGTGCGATAAGTCCCCGTGGCTTTGCGGCGGCGGAGCCCCTGAGCACTTGCCTCCAAATCGATCAAGACCTGATAGCGTCCCGAACGGCGCCGGTATATACTCACGTTGAACGTCCTTTCTTCAATTTACGAGAACGCGCGTCGGCTGCTTTCCAGAGGCGGAACAGCTCGCTCGGATTTGCGACGCCTTTGAAAACCGGATGCTCGCTCAAATAGTCGGTAAAGGCGCGCTCTATGGCGCGCTGAGCGGCGAATCGCTCCATCGCCGATGCACGGGGGGAATAGCGAGTCAGCGCAGCGGCGATCTTGTTACGGAGTGCGGCATTAAGACGAACCTGATCCGGCGTGCCATGCTCCTGCTCTTGAAGTAGCCGGTCCAGATCGAGCCCGTACCGCTGGAGCGTCGCCCGCAGGACGGTCAGACCCTCCTCATACGGCACTGCACCATTCAACGCTTGGTACAACAGCTTCCGGTGGGATCGGTGGAGATCGCGCAGCAACCCGGCGCGGTTGCGCGTCTTGAGCGTCGCAAGTCCCGCGCCAAAGCGCTGGCCAAATGAAGCACCGATATCTCCGACAATCAGACCGAAGGACGCAACGCCGTGTCTTAGGCGCTCTTCCTCGGTCTCGTCCAAGAGGCCCTGGAAGCAGGCCTCCTCGCGCAAATAGGCGCTGGCGGCTTCTGTCCCGGCAATAACGCGCATCGCTCGGATGATCGCGAGCACTCTATCCGGCGGTGGTCGCCGAATACCGGATAGGTATTGGTGCAAGAGGCTCTGATGCATCCGGTCCCCATTACCAAAGCTGGCCCGAGCCAGTTCCGCGGCTGGTGCCCGGATGTCGACCCGTCGGAGCACCTCTCGTACCGAGTCGCCCCACTTCCGGCTTGCTTCATCTCTCTTGCGCCGCATGGCTAAGCGATACATTCTTGAAGCTTAGCCGACCCACCTGCTTCTATTAGATGGTGAAAAACATTAAACAGCCGCCGGCGGCCACGGCTCTCCTGGACTATCCAGCCGCGCAGAGTTACCTCGGAGGCGTCTCACGCTCGACGGTCAAGCAGCTCGTCGCAACGCAACGGTTGAGAGTCGTGAACGTAAATCGCCGGACCATGTTCAGGCGCGACGACCTCGACTTGTACATCGAGCGACAGACCCCAACGAGGGACGTACCGTGAGCGAGGGCGCGCCGCTGAAAACGGCGCGCGACGATGGCGCGTCCGGTCTTCCCCTGGAGCGGTTGCAACCCCGTGGGTACCGTGCACGTGCTCTCAGCGATGCGGAGCTGTGGCTCGAAGGCATGCGTATGGTGAAGCCGGAGCGGTTTTCCTCACTGCTGTCTGCGTACAACGCGTTGCTCGGCGATACGATTGTCGATGCTGGTGACGCACTCGACCGTGCGATTCATGGTCAGGTACCACATGGCTGCGCGCTCGATGACACGACGTTCACCAAGACTTACCCGGCTGCGCTGCGCGAGGTGCGCTCCGAGGGCGCTCGTCGCGCTGGGCTGCGCGCAACGCACGAACGCATGGCCGCGGCGCTGTTGGTCGAGAGTCGTCTCCGAGATGGGGAGAGTGCGGAATGATACCGGATAAGCTCGACGCTGCGTTGCGTGCAATCGAGCGCGATTCACCTAACGATGTCGGTCGGCTCGTGACTATGTGTGCAAGTTACGTACTGGCGCAGCGCACCGAATGGTTTTGCTCCGGTCGCATCCCGTTTGGGGCGGTCACGTTACTCGACGGCGCAGGTGGCGTCGGTAAGACGGCGGCACTCATGGGCATCATCGCGGCGGCGTCAGTAGGGCGTTCGTTCTTTGATGGGTCGGCGGTTGAGCCGACCACGGCTCTGGTCGTGGTCGAAGAGGACAGCGTTGGGCTCCTCAAGATGCGCTTGCAGGTCGCAGGCGCAGACCTAGATCGCGGGCACTTTGTTGCGGGCGTTCGCGTCGAGAACAGCGTTGTGCCGTTCACAATACCGGCGCACGTAGCAGACCTGGAGGATGAGATTCGGAGGCGTGGCGCTCGGCTCGTCTATATCGACGCGCTCTTTTCGCATCTTGAGCTGGACGGGGAAGGGCGGATGCCGCAACAGGTACGGCGCGCGCTGCGACCTCTCATCGAGATGGTGGGACGCACAGGGATCGCGTTCGTCGCCACCCGGCATTGGACCAAGGCGCCCGGAATAGCATCGTCACGCGCTCTCGGGTCCGTCGAGCTTGGCAACATCGCCCGGAGTGTGCTGACCTTCGGCGCGAATCCGGAGGGTCACGCACGCGGCGTAATCGCAGTCGGCAAACACAACCTGGCGGCGCAAGCGCCATCACTCGCCTACCGCATCGAGAACGTGACGGCGGAGGATGACGACGGGCACCCCTGCGATGTGACGCGCGTAGTGCTCGACGGTGAGTGCGACGTGTCGGTGGATGACCTGGCGATGCGTGTGCCGAGCGACCCTGACGAGCGTGGCGCCGCCGAAGATTGGCTGCAAGACTGTTTGGCCGACGGAGAGCCTCATCCATCGGCCAACATCTACGCGGCAGCGCGCAGGGATGGCATCGGCTCACCCGCGACGTTGAAGCGTGCCGCGCGGCGGCTCGGAATGGTAATGGACCGGGTTGGGTTCGCCATCAAGGGCGGGGCACAAAGCACTTGGTCTTTGCCTCTCGGCTCACGCTCGGCTCACTCTGAGAGTGTGAGCCGACCCGATGAAAACGACGCCGTCAACGCTCAGAAAGGCCTTGTTTTACAACGCTCGGTTCACGATTTGCCGCTTGGCTCACGCCCACAGGAGGGACTTGGCTGTGAGCCGAGCGCTGACGTTCCCGTTGCGGGCGAGTCAGCGGAGGTTACTGACGCATGGTGAGCGCCCGCGACGTGTTGGTCGAAGCGGAGCGCCAGGGTGCCCGGTTCCGCGTCGTCGGCGACCGCCTAGAGGCAACGCCGAAGGTCGGCAATCGTGCGCTCCACGACGCCATCGGCCGTCGGAAGGGCGAGATCATCGCGCTGCTTCGCGAGCGCGATAGCGCGTGCGCGACGGATGCGGTACTGTTTGCGCAGGCGCTCCTTCGGCAAGGGTGCTTCCCGACCGAGGCCGCCCCTTGTCCGTATCACTGCGGCTATCCCCACGAGCGCTGTCGGCGCTGCGGCGGGAGGTTCGCCGAGCACCAGAACCCGACCCATGAGGAGCCGCAACGCCGCGCGCCGCTCTAGCAAGGCTGGACTCGTGAGCGTTGGCCCGCGATCACAAGCCGGTCTTGTGGACGCCGCTCGTGCTGACGTGGATCGCGCCGCTGTGCGCCGAGCGCGGTTCGAGCGGCTCGCCGACGAGGGGCTCGTCCCTGGTTGCTCCATGCAACAGCCCAATGATCAAGCGCTGTCAAAGAGCGACGGGCGCGCTCTTTTGGGGATGCAGCACCTATCCAAGATGCAGCGCGACCCGGAGCGTCGAGAAAACGGTGTGAGGAGCATCGCGGTCAACCAAACGCGGAACACCCGGCGCCGCGCATGTCACACTCATTACGGGTCGGCTGGGACTGAGCCTTGCCGCGCCGAACGTTCCTGGCCACTCGTCCGTTCAGCTTCCCGCAGGCATGGCTATGAGAACCTTCACTCACTACGCGCTTAGCATATGCGCCGCTGCGGCGTTGCTCGCGGGGTGCGCAGGAGGGATCGTACCACCGCACTCGAGCGTGTTGCCGGGAGCCGCATCGAACGTACAACCCCCTTCGGCATATAAGGTGCTGCATAGCTTCGGGAACGGAAGCGACGGTAAGTACCCTTCGGCAAGACTGATCAATGTCAGTGAGAGGCTTTACGGGGCGACCCCCTTAGGTGGGCAATACTCCCAGGGCACTGTCTTCAGCATCACGCCGTCAGGCATGGAGAAGGTATGGCACAGTTTCACCTCCGGAGCCGACGGTGCGCAGCCGGTCGCTGGTCTGATCAACGTCAAGGGGATGCTCTACGGAACGACCGTTGGTGGCGGCCAATACAAGGCAGGTACCGTCTTCAGCATCACGCCGTCGGGCAAGGAGAAGGTGCTGCACAGCTTCGGGAACGGAACCGACGGTCGCGCCCCTGAAGCGAGTCTGCTCAATGTCAACGGCACGCTCTATGGGACGACCGAAACTGGTGGGCAATACGGCTCCGCGACAGCCTTCTACGGGACCGTCTTCAGCATCACGCTGTCGGGCAAGGAGAAGGTGCTGCACAGCTTCGGGAACGGAACCGACGGTAAGACCCCTGAAGCGAGTCTGCTCAATGTCAAAGGGACGCTCTACGGTACGACGCAGAACGGCGGGCAGTACGGCCATTACGGTACTGTTCTTAGCATCACGCCGTCAGGCAACGAGAAGGTTCTGCACAGCTTTGGGAACGGAAACGACGGTCGGTCCCCCTATGCGAGTCTGATCGACGTCAATCGGACGCTCTACGGAACGACAACACAGGGTGGGCAATACGCAGTAGGTACTGTCTTCGGCATTACGCCATCAGGCAAGGATAAGGTGCTGCACAGCTTCGGGAACGGACACGACGGTTCGGGTCCCCTTGCAAGTCTGACCGCCGTCAGCGGGACGCTCTACGGAACCACAACCGCTGGTGGGCAGTACGGCACCAAATATGTCTCATACGGCACCGTCTTTAGCCTCCCCCCGTAAGGCCTATTCGCTACCCCCGCCGCATCGCGCTAGCGGTCGCGGGTTAGCTTAGAAGCCTCGCAGTTGCGCCGCCCGGCGCCGATCGCAACGCGTATTGCGCCTCGCAGCATGGACGCCACGCCTCGCAGCGTGCTCGCAATCTCGCGCCTTAGATCGCAGGGCTTAACGCGTTGCGGCTTCGATCGCGGGGCTTGAGCCTAGCCGGCGAAACCGCTGCGCGGCTTCGCGAATGCGAGGCCGCGTTGCCATGCGGGCTTTGAAGGATCGCGCGTCGGCTTTGAGCCGCCAATCGCATCGGCGCACTGCCGCGCTTTAGCATTGGCTAGTATAATGCTGATAATGAGTAGCAACTCTGGAACGACGATTCGCCCCGTATCTTCTAGCGACTACGAGCTTCTTGTCGAGTGGTTCGGGAACAAGGAATTCGTGGAATGGTGGGGCGGCATACCTAAGAGTCCGGCAGAAGTCGCCGAGAAGTATCTCGGCGGTCGCTCTTCGGTACATTCTTTCATCGTTGAGCATAACGGGGAACCTTCCGGCTATATCCAAGCATGGAAAAAGGATGATCGGGAAGGCGGCATAGACATCGTCTTACTTCCCGAGAAGAAGGGGCGGGGGATTGGCCCAACGGCGATCTTGACAGTAACGAAAGAACTCCAAAATCGCGGCTGGGTGCGTATAATCGTTGACCCTCAGCGCCAGAATATGTCTGCGATACGTGCGTACCAGAAAGCTGGTTTCCGGCCCGAACATGACGAGGGAGATCGCATCATTATGGTTTTCGATCCCAACGAAGCGCCGAAGCGCGTTGAGCTTTGAGCCCTCCACCTGCCGCGCCCGCGAGGCCGCATCGCGCTAGCCGTCGTGGCTTAGCTTAGAAGCCCTCGCAGCTGCGCAGCCCGCGCCGATCGCCGAGCGCCTCGCAGCATTGCGGCTACGCCTCGGCGAGGTGGCCACGGAGCTGTGGGCCGAGGTGGCTTCCGAGATCGCGGCTTGGGTGCTAAAATGCAACTGATTGAGTGGGGTGCGCTACGCTCCACTCCTCAATACGTCCATGGCGAAGGAGCAACGCACAATGAAAGTATTTGAGTTGAACCGCTTCGCACTTAGCGTCAGCGTTACTGCGGTGTCACTTGCTGGGTGCGGCGGATCGCAGGTACCGATCGCTGTACCCGGCTCAATGCCGCAAACACCGGCGACCGTGCGGGACGCCGCGGCGCACCGCATTCGGCCCGCGTGGTCCTATAAGGTGCTGCATAACTTCGGCCTTGGCTTCTTCGGCCTCCCTGATGGCACAGACCCCGAAGCGAGCTTGATTGAGGTGAAAGGCCTGCTCTACGGCACGACGACCTTCGGCGGAAGCTATAATTCCGGAACCGTCTTTGCTATCGGCACGGGCGGCGGCCTCGAGGACGTGCTGCACAGCTTTGGCAACGGCTCCGATGGCGAATTCCCCTACGCAGGCCTGATCGACGTGAATGGCACACTCTACGGCACCACGAGTTTCGGCGGCACGTATGGCGGTTCGATGGGCGAGGGCACGGTCTTCAGCATTTCGACGGGCGGTACGGAGCAAGTGCTGCACAGCTTCGGGAACGGACACGACGGTTTGAATCCCCTTGCAAGTCTGACCGCCGTCAGCGGGACGCTCTACGGCACCACGAGTTTCGGCGGCACGTATGGCGACTCGGGAACGGTCTTCAGCATCACGACCGGCGGTACGGAGCAAGTGCTGCACAACTTTGGCAACGGCTCCGATGGCGGAGTTCCCTACGCAGGCTTGATCGACGTGAATGGCACGCTGTACGGCACGACAAGCGCAGGCGGCACGTACGGCTTCGGAACGGTCTTCAGCATTTCGACGGGCGGTACGGAGCAAGTGCTGCACAGCTTTGGCAAGGGCTCCGACGGCTCTGCACCAAATGCGGGTTTGCTTGACGTGAACGGCACGCTCTACGGCACCACAGTCTTAGGCGGCAGACGCGGCGACGGAACTGTCTTCAGTATCAGCACCGCCGGTAAGGAGCTGGTGCTCCACAGCTTCCCCGGGGAGTCATCCGATGGCGAATTCCCCTACGCAGGCCTGATCGACGTAAACGGCACGCTCTACGGCACGACCGGGTACGGCGGCACGTATGGCGACTCGGGAACGGTCTTCAGCATCACGACTGGCGGTACGGAGCAAGTGCTGCACAACTTTGGCAACGGCTCCGACGGCACCCAGCCCGCCGCGGGTTTGCTTGACGTGAATGGCACGCTCTACGGCACGACTGCAAACGGCGGCACACATAAAGATGGCACGATCTACGCGCTGAGCCCGTAACACAGCCGGCCGCCGGCAACAGGGATTTGCATGCGCACAGCGCCGATAGCACAGCGTCTCGCGCCTCGCCGCCCGGCGCCGGAGGAGGGGCCTCGTTTTGAAAGCCGTTGCCTCTGCGCAGCCAGGGACCCCGTTTTCAAAGGCGTTAGCTTCAACACAACCATTGCTGCAAATCGGGGCCAAGTGGACAGCGACGATGGGCCGCCGATCGGCGAGGTGGCCACGGAGTTGTGGGCCGAGGTGGCTTCCGAGATCGCGGCTTGGGTGCTAAAATGCAACTGATTGAGCGGGGCGCGCTACGCTCCACTCCTCAATACGTCCATGGCGAAGGAGCAACGCACAATGAAAGTATTTGAGTTGAACCGCTTCGCACTTAGCGTCAGCGTTACTGCGGTGTCACTTGCTGGGTGCGGCGGATCGCAGGTACCGATCGCTGTACCCGGCTCAATGCCGCAAACACCGGCGACCGTGCGGGACGCCGCGGCGCACCGCATTCGGCCCGCGTGGTCCTATAAGGTGCTGCATAACTTCGGCCTTGGCTTCTTCGGCCTCCCTGATGGCATAAGTCCCCAAGCGGGCTTAATTGATGTAAAAGGCCTCCTCTACGGCACGACGTCCGGCGGCGGAAGCTATAATTCCGGAACCGTCTTTGCTATCGGCACGGGCGGCGGCCTCGAGGACGAGCTGCACAGCTTTGGCAGCACCTCCGATGGCGACGTCCCCGAAGCAGGCCTGCTTGACGTAAACGGCACGCTCTACGGCACGACTACGTTTGGCCCAGAGTCGTATGGCGAAGGCACGGTCTTCAGCATCACGACGGGCGGGGCGGAACGAGTGCTCTACAGCTTTGGCGGCTCCCATGGCGAGCTCCCCGCAGCAGACTTGATCGACGTGAATGGCACGCTCTACAGCACGACGGAATACGGTGGTAAATATGGCGAAGGCACGGTCTTTAGCATCACGACGAGCGGCACGGAGCAAGTGCTGTACAGCTTTGGCAGCAACTCGTCCGATGGCGAACAGCCCCAAGCGGACTTGATCGACGTGAATGGCACGCTCTACGGCACGACGACGATCGGTGGTACGTATGCAAAGGGTACGGTCTTCAGCATCACGACGCGCGGCACAGAGCAAGTGCTGCACAGCTTCGGTAAAGGCTCCGATGGCGAATTCCCCTACGCAGGCCTGATCGACGTGAATGGCACGCTCTACGGCACGACTGTAAACGGCGGCAGGCGTGACGACGGAACGCTCTTTAGTATCAGCACCGCCGGTAAGGAGCAGGTGCTCCACAGCTTCCCAAGCGACTCGTCCGATGGCGAATGGCCCCAAGGGGACTTGATCGACGTGAATGGCGCGCTCTGCGGCACGACGCAATACGGCGGCACGTATGGTGACGGCACGGTCTTTAGCATCACGACGGGCGGTACGGAGCAAGTGCTGCACAACTTTGGCAGCGGCTCCGACGGCACCAGACCGCAGGCAGGTTTGCTTGACGCAAACGGCACGCTCTACGGTACGACAGTCTTCGGCGGCACATATAATGAGGGGACCGTTTATGCGCTGAGCCCGTAACACAGCCGCGCGCCGGGCATACGCTCGATCAGGCTTCCCTCGCCACCCCGCGCCCGGCGGAGGGGGGCCTCGTTTTGAAACCCCTTAGCTCTTATCCCGCAATACAGCAGCGCCGTGGCATTTATTGTATTTGCGTGAGGTGAAGGCCAGTCGTGGAGTGCGCTCTGGTAGTTCGGGGAAGTCTAACGTAGCAAAATAGCCACGATTTTTCGCGGTTTTTGACGGAAGCTCGTCTCGGCCGATGAGTCGCGCGAATATGGGATCGCGTTGGAGGGAACGGGTTGAGAGGGTTCGGCAGTTGCGAGCAGTCGGCATCCGGTGTTTTCCGTCGGTCGGTGTGCCCGAGAAATTGAGTCGCGCGAGGTGTCTTCTGCGCGTCGAGGGGTGGCAAATTGCGTGCCTCCCCACTCGCCTCGCGCGCGCATGCGCCTGAGTGTTACTCACCGTGCCCTGTTATGAGTCGCGCGAGAGTCCCGCGACGCTGGGAGGGGTGGCAGATTGCTGCTGCAACGCGAAGTGCCGTCGCGCGCGCGCTCGGGGGAAGCGGTGGGGGCCTATGGCAAATTCGACGCGCGAGGGACGCGACGCGCCATCGGGGGTGGCGCAACGCGTGAGAAGGTGTGGCGCGATGTGGCATTTCCAGCGGGCTTGTGGGGAGCATGGCCTCGCTCCGGCGTGGAGTCGCCCGGGCTCGCTATAAGGGCCCTGATCGAAAGCCATTCCCAATTGCGCGATGCGAGCAAGCTCGAATCGTGACGGAATCGCTTCGAGCACGGAGAGCTACGGTCGCTGTCGAACGCGCGACGCATGGATCAAGCCGCGTTCGAGGCAGAGTATGCCGCTAAAGTAGAACGGATAAACTCGGCGTTTTCGGGCCTCGGTTGGGTGTTTAATCCGCATCACGTCTTCGGTCTCGACATGGACGACGTGATGGCGGTTGTGGTATTGATCGAAACCGGTCTGCTGGCTATTGACCAAGACGGGTATGATCGCGTCTGCGAAGTTGTCCAGCAGTGCATCCTCTATCCCCGGCACCGGGCATTCTACTTATCGCGCGCATCACAGTTGCCGCCTTTACAGAAGGTTAATCACCACCTCGAGCGGGCGCACACGCGCTTCTTTTCGCGCGACTATTTCTCGACGAGCTTGCTGCTGCTCACGGCCGTCGAGGGCACGATGCGCGAGCACATCGGCTACTTTGAGCCAAATGCCGACCACCGTAAAATTCTGCGGCGCATCGAGAAGAGGACATCGACGGTGCAAGGCACGTTCGCCGCTCGGTACCCACTGTACCGCAAGTGGCTGGTCTATGCGATCCAGGAATGGCTGTTTAAGGGCACCGAGCAGGCCCGGCGCAACGGCGCCCTGGCTCTCACAGCGATGTTTCGTGGTAACGCGCTGCACGGCGAAACCGCCGGTGCATACTAATGCGGCCGCGGATTGCACACGGCTATTTGCGCTCTTAATCTCTACGTCGAGACCTTGACCTGCGAAACCGGTCTGGGTTACGCGAACTTCTTGCCCGACCTGGGAACGAACCCATTCGTCGACGAGCGCGACGGGATGTATTGGGACCTTCTGCTCGATGAAAAACTCGTCGCCGAGCAGAAGCGCGAGGAGCGCCTAATGCGTCAGCATCCTTCGTACGTTCCCGAAAACCGGCAGCGCGACATTGCCGAAGTCGTGATCAAGAATGCGCTGGAAAGCCGACGGAGGTATGAGCAGGCGCTAGCGGATATTCGATCAGGCAAGTTCCGTGTCGGTTGAACGCGCAGTGGGTTGCGGCTGCCGGGTTCTCGTCGCGGACTTCCGCGAGTCATTCTCGGCCGGCGTGAGGGCCGGGACGTGTTAATGCGGACGGCCAAGCGCGACGTAGCGTTCCGGCGCCCTCCAAGCACGTGCAAGCGTGTGGGTGGATTGCAGCGGCTTGCATTGCGGTGATGCGCGACGCGGGCTTGCATTCAGTCGCCGCCAACGCGGTTGCCAAACCGTTGCCGTCGATGGCAACCGTTGGCGTCCGCCAGCGACCGAGGCCGAAGCGAAAGACCCTTATTTCGTGGCTTTCTCGGCCGTCGGCGACCGCCGGCAACCGTGCCTGAACCGATTCAATCCCCGTCGACGGCTCCATCGCCTAATTCGCAGTTCAATGCCTTCTTGCATGAAGGCGTCGGCTTCGTCGCTCCTGGGGCGCGGCCTTTTCGTTGTGTCGGACCACAGGCGGTTGAGCTCGCGCGCGATCTCAGCATCGCCTTGCGTGAAATGAGCGACTAAACCTCGCCACCGATACGCGAGAGCCTGCGCCTCTGGGCTCGACGGATTAAGCGCGCTCGCCACCGCCGCCGCCACGTCCGCGAGCAGTATGGCCCAGTCGCGCTCGCCCTGTTCGATGACGCCCTTCGGCGCGCTGCGCCGCTGCGCGTCGATCCACTCGCGCGTCTCTTCGGAGTAGTAGTTTTGCGTCCAGCTCCAGTCGTTCTCCACGATAAACACCTCGATGATTTTGCGAAGGACCTGCCAGCGCTCGGCATCCTGGGCATCGGCGAGCGCGCGTTCCGCCTCATCGATCGCCGCGAGCGCCGATTCGAGCCGGCGCTTCTCGCGCGCGATGACGTTCCTTTGCATGCGCAACGCGACCGTTAATGGGCGGTTCGAACCCGCTAGCGGCTCTTTGATCTGCTCGAGGTTGAACCCGACGAAGCGCAGCGCCAGGATATGCTCCAGCCGCTTTAGTTTCGCGTCGCCGTACAAGCGGTAGCCGGATTTGGTCAGCGCGGCCGGCTTGAGCAGTCCCAGCCGGTCGTAGACGCGCCGCGTCCGAACGCTGACCCCTGCTTCATCGGCAAAGCCCTTGATTTTTCGAAGGCGCGCCTCGTCACTCACATCCATAGGTCTCGTCTCCGGGAGAGTTTACGGCCTACCTAAGGTCAGGGTCAGGCCGCGTCTGCCCGGCCGCTTGGGCGGTAAAGCGGGAGAGCACCTTTTTGCGCGATTTCTAACGCGCCCGTTTCGGGCTGGGAGTATAATATGCTTGATTATGCGCTTCTCAACGCTCGCTAATGCCATGAAGCTCGCTGCTGCCTTGTGCGCGGCCGCTTCGCTCGCCCTGCCCTCATTGGCGGGGGCTCAATCCTACCCGAGCTACTCGACCGCTTCGCAGCAGTCGATCAAGGGCTCGATCACCGGCTTTAATGGCGCCTACACGCTCTATCTCCAAGACGATAAGGGCTATGGCGACAACGTCGCCATGCACGACGGCACGGTCATCAACCCGACGGGCATCAAGCTCCAAGAAGGTATGCGCGTGACGATCTACGGCTACGCCAACGGCCAGGCGTTCTCGGCGTATCGCATCGACGTAGCGGCTCCAGCCTATTATGGCAACTCCGGCTACGGAGGCGGCTATGGTGGCGGCTACGGCTACGGCGGCTATGGCTACCCAGGCTATGGCGGATACGGCTACGGCGGATACGGCTATCCGTACTACGGGTACGGCGGCTACCCCGGCTGGGGAATCGGCATCGGCTTCGGCTGGGGCTGGCCCTGGTGGGGCGGCGGCTACTGGCCGGGATATTACGGCGGCTACCCCTACTATGGAGGCTACCCCTATTACTACGGAGGTTACCCTGGCCGCTACTACCGTGGACCTGGCGGCGGATTCGTACACGGCGGCGTAGGCGCGCCGGTGCGCGGCGGCGCGGGTGTCCCGGTGCGCGGCGGCGGAGGCGCACCAGTGACGCACGGCGGCGTCAGCGGCGGCAGGCCGCCCAGGTAACGCTCGAATCTCAGAAGGCTCGCTACCACAGCGAGCCTTCTGCTACCAGCACGTAGAGAATCGGGCCGAGGCCCCAAACGATGCTCACGAGGAACCATACGACCTTTTTGAAGGTCGCCATGTCGCCGCGCGCAATCAGGTTGATCCACATGAGGATCATCGCGATCGGGTGCAAGAGGATCGAGAGTAGTATTTCGAACAGGAGCTTCATGCCCGGCTACTTCGCTGCATCGCTTTGTCGCCTTTGCCCGTTATACGTGACGGCAGCATGAAACACGACGTCACGCCCGAGATTCAGAAGAGCGAAGCGGAGTGGAGAAGCCAGCTCGGTTCCGAGCGCTATCATATCTTGCGCGAGGCCGGTACCGAGGCGCCCTTCACGGGACCTCTGCTCAACGTCACGGATGACGGCGCCTATGTCTGCGGAGCGTGCGGCCAGCGCCTGTTCGGATCGGATGCGAAGTTCGAATCGCACTGCGGCTGGCCGAGCTTTACGCGTCCGCAGGATCAGGAAAACGTCAGGCTGCTCGACGACTACAGCCACGGGATGCATCGCATCGAAGTCCGTTGCACGCGCTGCGATTCGCATCTCGGTCACGTATTCGACGATGGCCCCGGCCCGGAGGGAACGCGCTATTGCATAAACTCGCGCTCACTGGACTTTACGCCCTCGTCGCGGCCCTGACGCCCGCCCCAAGTCCCGAGCCCGGAACCGTTGCGGTTCTTTACGCGGGCTCGCTCGTGACGGCGATGGAGGGCCCGATCAAGAATGCCCTGCTCGAGGCGCATGTCGTCTTCGAAGGCGAGCCCGGCGGAAGCAAGGCGCTCGCGAATTTGATCCTCGCCGGCGTGCGCACTCCCGACGTCTTCATCAGCGTCGATCCGCGCATCGTCGCGAGCCTCGCTACGCGCGTCGCTTCTGCAACGACTTTCGCGGGCACGAGCCTCGGCGTTGCGTGGGCGCCAACGTCGAAATACGCCGCGCTCTTCGACGCCGTCGCCGGCGGAACGACGCCGCTGCGACAAGCGCTTGAAACGCCTGGCCTACGCATCGGGCGAACCGATCCCCAGCTCGATCCCAAAGGCGCCTACACGCTGCAGGCCGTCACCATGTGGCTGGGGAGTGCCGGCGAAAAGCGGCTCTTAGGCGACGATCAGAATCCGGCACAGATCTTTCCCGAGCAAGACCTCTTGGCTCGCGTCGACACCGGACAGGCCGACGTCGGGTTCTTCTACCGCACCGAAGCGATCGCGCGGGCGTACCGGTTCGTGCCGCTTCCCGGCAAGGCGGCACTCACCGACCGCATCACGTACACGCTGGCGGTCATGCGCGACGCGCCGCACCCAAAGCAGGCGAGAGCATTCGCGGAGTTCATCCTCGTCGGGCGCGGGCGGACGATTCTAGAGCGCGCCGGCCTGACGTATCTCAACTACCCGCGATAGGGTTGTGAGCGCCATGACGGTCAAGGCGCAATTTCCACACGAGCAAACCGACGACGGAAGCTTCCAACGTCAAGACGATGCATTTCGCAACTGGGTAAGAGCGGACGGCGCTTCTCGCTATCCTGCGGAGGCGGGGCGTTACCACCTGTACGTGTCGCTGGCATGCCCATGGGCCCACCGCACCATCATCGTTCGTAAGCTGAAAGGCTTGGAAGACGCGATCGGCATGACGGTCGTCGATCCGATCCGCGACGAGCGAGGGTGGCACTTCGCAACGGACGAGCCGGACCCGCTCAACGGCTGGGCTTTCCTCAGCGAGGCATATTTCGCCACCGATCCGGGATACCGCGCGCGCGTCACCGTCCCGGTCCTCTGGGACAAACAACTGCGGCGCATCGTCAGCAACTCCGACGACGACATCCTGCGGATGTTCGAAAGCGAGTTCGATGCATTCGCTGCCAATCCACAACTCGATCTCTACCCGAGTGAGCTTCGCGGCGAGATCGATGAGCTCAACAACCTCCTCTATGAAACGGTCAACAACGGCGTCTATCGCGCCGGCTTCGCAACCGCGCAGGCGCCGTACGAGCGCGCCGCGGTACGCGTCTTCGAGATGCTCGATACAATGGACGCGCGGCTGGAAAACCGGCGCTATCTCTTTGGAACTCGTCCCCTCGAGAGCGACTGGCGCTTTTTCGTGACGCTCGTGCGCTTCGATCCGGTCTACTACAGCCACTTCAAGTGCAACCTCCGCCGGATCGGCGACTACCCGAACCTATCGGGCTATCTGCGCGACCTCTACCAAATCGACGGCATCGCGGAAACCGTGAACTTCGACCACATCAAGCGGCACTATTACGCGACGCACGACGACATCAATCCGACGCGGATCGTCCCGATCGGACCGCTGATGGACCTGACCGTGCCGCACGGCCGCGAGCGCCTCGGATAGCCTAGCCGCTCGTAGCCTAAGCCACGTCGGCTCCGGCCAGGACGGGCTCGCCGAAGGGGTTGACATCGAACATATGTTCGATTAGGATGAATCTCCCATGGCGGCGCTGGCTGAGCTTGCGGATGATCGCCGGAGGGCCTTCGAGGCTCTCAAAGCCCGCCTGAGCGCGGCTCCGCTTCCTTCATTGTCAGCCGCCGAGCTCGCCCCGAGCGCCATCCCGGAACTGGACCGGCTCCTCGGCGGAGGGGTCCCGCGCGGCACCGTGGCGACGCTCGAGGGGACGACCGGACGTTGGAGCGTCGCGGCGAGGGTGATGGCTCACGCGACGCGCCGCGGCTTGGTCGCAATCCTCGATGACGGTGCGCTCTACCCGCCGGCGCTGGCCGAAGCGGGCGTCCGCCTCGAGCGCGTCTTGGTCGTGCCGGCCCGCAAGGCGCTCGCGATCGTGCGTGCGGCGGACATTTTACTGCGCGCGCGCATCTGCCGGCTGGTGCTCATGCCGGCGATCGCCTTGCGCGATTCGGTATGGTCGCGGCTGGCGACGCTCGCGCATCGTAGCGGCGGGACCTTGATCGTGATGGCCCCACATGCCGGCACGTCGCTAAGCGCCGCGGCCGGGCTCCGGCTGCACTGCGAGCTCGAGCGTATCGGGATGCACGGAACGCATGGTCTTTGGGGGACGTTCGGTGACTTCGAGCTTCGTATCGACGTCCGTAAGCACAAACACATGGCTCCTGGGCGTCATGCTGCTCTGCCTTGAGGTCATCGCGAGCTGGGGCGCCGGAGAGCCGCAGCACCTCGCGGTGTGGGAGGAGATGCTCGATGCGCTCGACGCGGTCTCGCCGTTGATCGACGACGCCGGCCTCGGCCGAGCCTTTCTCGACATGCACGGCATCGACGGCGGTGCGCGCGAGTGGATGACGCAAACGCGCGCGGTCCTAGCCCGCTTTGGAAACGCACTACGGCTCGGCGCGGGATCGAACAAGATCGCTGCGCTAGCCGCGGCTCACGTCGGCGACGGAACCGTTTGCGAGCCCGGCACGGAAAACGAAATGCTCGCGCCGCTGCCGTTGACGCTGCTCGACATCGAACCGGCCACGATCGAACGGCTTGCGCTGCTCGGCGTCCGACGGCTCGGCGAGTTAGCGCGTTTGCCTCACGGGCCGTTCGTGCGCCGCTTCGGTGCTGCGGCCGCGGCTTGGCACGAGCTCTCGCGCGGCATCGATCGCCGGCCCTTCACGCCTCGCGGTCACGCCGTCGCGATCGAGGCCTCGGTCTTCGGTGAAGGATATGCGGCGGACGAGACCCAGGTGTTTTTCGCTCTGCGCATGCTGCTGGCGCGCATCTGCACCGACCTCGACTGCTGCGGCAAGCGCGCCGGCGCGTTGCGCCTATCGGTGGAGCTGGAAGATGCCGACGCATGCGACTTCGACGTGCCGCTCGCGATTCCGACGGCACAGGAACGCACGATGTTCGATATGCTGCGCGCAAAGCTCGAGGGGGCGACGTTCGGCGCTCCAATCGTCGGGCTGCGATTGCAAGCGCTCCAACTCGAGGAAGGAGGAGAAGCGCAAGCGTTCTTCTCCTCCGACGACTTCGATTCGCAGCGCGTCGCGGTGACGATCGCCCGGCTCGAAGCAGTGCTCGGCGAAGGGATCGCTCGCGCCAAGACGCGCGAAGCGCATATGCTGGAAGAACGATTCAGCTACGAGCCGTTCCGGGTGAGTCGCATCGATCGTAACGATGCCGAGGTCGCCGAAGTGTGCGGTTGCGGCATCGTGCCGCAGCTTCGGCTGCTCCAAGTGCGTGAGGTTCCGGTGCAGCTGCGCGGCGGCGAGCCGGCGATCGTCGATCGCCGGTCAGTCCGCCAATACGCGGGCCCGTGGCGCATCTCGGAGCGCCCTTATGCGCCCTCACCAATGATGCGCGACGAATACGACGTCGTGCTGGAAGATGGAACGTTTGCGCGCATCTATCGCCAAGGCTCGCACTGGTATCTCCGCGGAGTGTATGAGTAATTCTATTGTGAAGCATAGCTCTTGAGCGGCGCGACTCAGCATGTATGCTGAGCTGCATGCGTGGTCGAACTTTAGTTTTCTGCAGGGCGGTTCGCATCCGGAAGAGTTAGTAGAATGCGCGGCCGAACTGGGGATGGCGGCGCTCGCGCTGACCGATCGCGACGGCCTCTACGGAGCCGTGCGCTTCTCGACCTACGCGCGCCGGCGCGGGGTCGCGGCGATCATCGGCAGCGAACTCACCTTTGAAGACGGAGCGCGAATCGTGCTGCTCGTGGAAGACGAGCGCGGCTATGCCAACCTCTGCCGGCTGATTTCGACGGCGCAGATGCGCGGAAGCAAGAGCGACGCGCGTCTGCGCATCGAGGACCTCGAGGGTTGCACCGCGGGATTGATCGCGCTATCGGGCGGCCCATTCGGCCGCGTGGAACGCGCGCTCACGCGCGGCGGCCCGGAGGCGGCGGCGCGAGAAGCGCGGCGTTTGAGCGCGCTGTTCGAGCAGCGCTTCTATCTC
Source organism: Vulcanimicrobiota bacterium (assembly GCA_963722595.1). Taxonomy (GTDB): domain Bacteria; phylum Vulcanimicrobiota; class Vulcanimicrobiia; order Vulcanimicrobiales; family Vulcanimicrobiaceae; genus Cybelea. The sequence continues at coordinate 300,622 of CAVRNN010000006.1, forward strand.
GAGCTCCAGCAGCATCTCACGCAGCATGAGACGCAGCGCAACGTGGAGCTCGTGCGACTCGCGCGGGAGTGTCGTCTCCCGTACGTTGCGACTAATGGGGTTCTTTATGCCGGCGAGGACGACGCGCTGGTGGCCGACGTGCTTTCGTGTGTACGCGAGGGCACGACGCTGCAAGCCGCGCGGGGCGCCAACCGGCTGCGTCCCAACGCGGAGTTCCACCTCAAGGCGTCGGCGGCGATGCGCCGGCTCTTCGCCGAGTTCCCCGAGGCGATCGAGCGAAGCATCGAGATCGCGCGGCGCTGTCAGTTTCGGCTGAATCGGCTGACCGGACAGTTCCCGCTCTTTCCGGTGCCGGACGGGAGCTCGCCGCAGCGCTATCTGCGCGAGCTCGTCTACGAGGGGGCCGCGCGGCGGTACGCGATGCCGCTCGAGACGCGCGTGGAACGACAGCTCGAATACGAGCTCGGGCTGATCGCCAAGATGGATCTGGCCGGATATTTCTTGATCGTCTGGGACATCGTGCGCGAGTCGGCGCGGCTCGGGGTGATCTGTCAAGGCCGCGGATCTGCCGCGAACTCTGCGGTCTGCTACGCCCTCGGCATCACCGCGGTCGATCCGATCGGGATGAACCTGCTCTTCGAGCGGTTCATGTCGGAGGAACGGCACGAAATCCCCGACATCGACATCGACTTCGCGCATCAAGACCGCGAGCGCGTGATCCAGTATGTCTACGAACGCTACGGGCGCACGAACGCCGCCATGGTAGCCGAAGTGATCACCTATCGGACGCGTTCGGCGATCCGCGACGTCGGGAAGGTGCTGGGGCTGACTCTCGAGCACGTCGATGCAATCGCGCGCGAATACGACGCGCGCGAATCCCTACCCGAAGAAGCCGGCCCGCAGCTCCTCTTCGCGATCTGCCGGCGAATCGCCAACTTTCCGCGTCATCTCGGAATCCACTCAGGCGGCATGCTGATCACGCGCGATCCGCTGGTGTGCGTGGCCCCGGTCGAATGGGCCACGATGCGCGACCGCAACGTCGTGCAATGGGACAAGGACGATCTGCAGGACCTAGGCCTCATCAAGATCGATCTGCTCGGCTTGGGCATGCTCTCGCTCTTGCGCGAGGCGTTCACCCTCTATCGCCGCTGCGTCGAGCGCGGCGATGCCTGGCTGCCACCGACAGTCGCGCGCGACCTCCAGCTGCACACGGTCCCGTCGGATGATGCAAAAACGTATGACATGATCGGGCGCGCCGATACGATCGGCGTCTTTCAGATCGAGTCACGGGCCCAGCAATCGATGCTGCCGCGCATGAAGCCGGCTTGCTTTTACGACATCGTGATGCAGGTTGCGATCATCCGTCCGGGCCCGATTCAGGGAGAGATGGTACATCCGTTCCTGCGCCGGCGTTCGGGGGTCGAAGCGGTGACCTATCCGCATCCGAAGCTGAAGCCCGTCTTGGAACGGACGCTTGGCGTGCCGCTCTTTCAAGAACAGGGAATGCGTCTCGCCATCGAGGCGGCCGGTTTCTCCGGCGGCGAGGCGGACGAACTGCGCCGCGCGATGGGGCACAAGCGCTCGCGCGAGCGCATGCAGGCAATGCGTAAAAAGCTCATCGACGGCATGGTCGGCAACGGTATCGACGCCCATGCGGCCGAGCAGCTCTTCCACATGCTGGAGGGCTTCGCCGACTACGGCTTCCCCGAATCGCACGCCGCGAGCTTCGCGCTGCTCGCATACGCCTCGGCGTTCCTCAAGTGTCACCTACCGGCCGTGTTTGCGGCGGCGATCCTCAACGTGCAGCCGATGGGTTTTTACTCGACTGAGGTGCTCGTTAACGACGCGCGCCGCCACGGCGTGCGGGTCGATCCGATCGAGGTCAATGCCAGCGGCTATTGGTCGCACGTGCAGAGCGACGGCGCGCTGCGGCTGGGATTCCATCTCGTACGCGGGCTCGGTGAGGCGCAGAAGAAGTACCTCGAAGGCGCGATCGCGCAGGGACCGTTCGCGGACGTCCTGGCGTTCGCACAGAGAACGCGGCTCCAGCGCGAGACGCTGGAGAACCTGGCGATCGCGGGGGCCTTCGCGCCTTGGTACGCATCGCGCCGCGAGGCGATGTGGGCGCTGCGCGGCATCGACGAGCGCGAGGCGCGCGGCGAGCTCGGCTCCCTGATGGACGTGGACGAGCCCTCCGTCGAGTTCGAGCCGGTGGCGCCGAAGCGGCTCGCGGCCTTCGACCTCTGGTCGACCGGCGTCACCGCCGGCGGTCAGGTGATGGAGCACTTCCGCGACAAGCTCGCCGCACAGGGCGTCGTCCCGGCGGCGAAGCTGCCCGAGGTGCCGCGCAACGGTAAGTGCCGCGTCGGGGGGTTAGTGATCACGCGCCAGCGTCCCGGTACGGCCAAGGGCTTCGTCTTCTTGACGCTGGAAGACGAGACGGGGCTCGTGAACGTCATCGTGCGGCCCGACGTCTACGAAACGTTTCGCCGCCCGATCCGCTCGTCGCCCACGCTGATCGTCGAAGGCAGGTTGCAGAAGGAGAGCGGCTGCATCGACGTTCTCGCCCAGAAGATCTGGAGCTTCAGCGATGAGGGCATCACGCGGACCGTCGCCATCCATAGCTTCCAATAAGGTTTTCTCACTTCCAAATGCCGGTCAGGAGCGGCGCGCTGCACTCGTGGTCGATGCACGGAACGTTCAGGATTTTCTCGATCGTGCGAAGCACGGAGTAGTGGTCGGCGTTTTGTGTGTCGTTGACGCCGGGCCGGATCATCGGGCCGACCAGCACCGTGGGGATATGATTCTTTCCGCTGTTATCGGGAGCGGCCTCGTCCCACGTCAAGATCAGCAGGCCGTCATGTGCGCTATCCCACGAAATGATCGGCGGAAGGTCTTGCGATAGCCAGCGGTCGCCGACCTCCACCGCGCAGTCGTGGGTGTCGTGACAGAGATTCGGCGTGATCCACACGAACGATGCGACCCGCTTCGGAAAGCCGTCATAGACGAGGTTGTCCTTCCCCGGCACGTTCTTGAACTCGACCCAAGGGTTGTGGTTGCGATCGTAGAGCCCGTGGTAGCATCCCTTGTAACCGTTGCGCGGCATCGACTCCGAATAACCCGCGAAGGTCTTGCCTGCGGCGATCAGCTCGGACGCGACGTTTGGCGCCGTGAAGTACGCGGGGCACTTGTCGCCGCCTATGCCTTGGGTTGAACCGGAGAAGAGCGCGAGGTAGTTGGGCTCGCTGGGATGGCCGATAGCATGGCTGTTACGCAGCAGCACCCCTTGCGGAGTCAGCGTCTTGTTGAAATACGGCGCTTGCGGATTGCCGACGACACGGCCGTAGTCCTTGTTCTCCATGAGCACGATCGTCACTTGAGAGGCGTGCGGCCCGACGAGCGGCGCCACGTGCGCCGCCGCGGTACCGGGCACCTGTGCGCCCGCGCCGGATACGCAACCCGCGAGGAGCAGCATAACCGGGAGCGTGATGCGCGAGTTCAGGCGATGCATGGCGATCCTCCGTTTTTGCGAATTCGCGAGCGCTGCGGAGCGGCCCTAGCAAGGACTCCGACGAATGGCGGCGGCAATGTCGGAAGCGAACATGCTGATAGTCAACACGAAAAAGATCGAGCCCATAAAGTGGTCTTCGCCGAAGGGGACCATGGCCGGCGAAGGGATCGAGGTGTCGGAAGCGTTAGGGCGTAAGCCGCGGTCGACGGATCTTCGCGAGCGCCATCCCTTTGACGTTGAGATCCTCCGCATTCCCGCGGGCAAGGCGCCCTATCCTTATCATTCGCACAGCGCGCAGTGGGAGTTCTATCACGTCATCTCGGGGAGCGGTACCGTGCGGCACGAGGGCGGAACGGCGCGCGTGGTCGAGGGCGACGCGTGCATCTTCGAGCCGGGACAGCCCCATCAATTCTTCAACGACGGCGACGACGATCTGGTGCTGTACGTCGTCGCCGACAATCCGATCGGCGAATGCTGGCACTACCCCGATAGCGGTAAGTGGGGCGTGCCGATTCCCGAGCGCCGCAACATCCGTTCCGATCCCCTGGACTACTTCGACGGCGAGGAGTGACGCAGCGCAAGCGCGGCGGCCCGCGTTTCTGCTATAAAGAGAACGGGGCGCCGAAAGCCGCCTTCGCGACGCGCCGGCTGGCGCTGCGCGCGATTCCAAGGACGTCGAAAGGATTGCAGCCGTATCGCTGCGAGCAGCACGGCTGGCATTTGGGCCATTGACTCCCCGGAGGGCCGCAACGAAGCGGTGAGAAAGAGCGCCTTGCGATGACTCGCCGTCTTCCTATACCGCTTATCCTAACGCTCGTCTTCTTGGCGGTGCTGGTCGGGTTGCTCGTCTCGGGCGGCGTCCTGGTGCGTTCGATCCTGACCAAGTCGTATGCGGACGCGGAGCACATTCGGGCAGCGCGCATCCTGACTGGCGACGCGCTGCGCGCGCAGCTCGACGAGGAGTCGGGCGTCCGCGGCTTTTCGTCGGTACGCGACCCGTTGCTGCTCGAGCCGTATTTCCGCGGTCGGGCCAACCTGCCGCAAGTGCTGCGGCGCCTTCGCTCCGCGGGCGAGGCGCTCCAACTCCGCGATGCCGCGCGGCTCGTCGGGGATGCGGAGGCAACGAACAAGCGCTGGCTGCGGCGGGTAGCGTTTCCGTTGCTGGTCGGCAAGGGACGTAACGGCCACGTGCTCGAGCTGCACGGAAAGATCCTGGTCGATCGTTTTCGCGACGATCTTGACGCGATCGACGTCGCGCTGGTTCGCCGTGAGCGCCAGGGCGACGCGCGCGCCGAGGGTGCGATCGGCTTGGCGAACGTCTTTGCCATCGGCGCCGTCGTCGCGGTCATCGCGGCGGCGGCGCTTTTCACGATCCAGCAGTACCGGCTCGCGGCCCGGCTCGAGCAGGAACGCGCAAAGTCCGAGGAGCAGCGGAGGCGCGCGGCTGAAAGTCGTGCGGCATACGAGGCGGAGAAGCGCATCGCCGATACGCTGCAGGAGGCGTTCGCGCAGACGGTTCTGCCCGAGCTGCCCGGCGTGCGCTTGAGCGCGACCTATGTGCCGGCGACGGAAGAGGCGAAGGTGGGCGGCGACTGGTACGATGCCGTGCAATTGCCGGACGATCGCGTGCTGCTCGCCATCGGAGACGTTGCCGGACACGGGATCGAGGCGGCGGTCGCGATGAACAAGACGCGGCAGATGCTGATTTCGAGCGCGCTGGTCGATCCGACTCCGGGGCACATTCTCGAACGCGTCAACGCCGAGCTCATTGCCTCCGGCTTTCCGATGATTACGGCGGTTGCGGGCCTCGTGGACGCGCGCGCCTTCGAGTTCAGCTACGCAGCCGCCGGCCATCCTGCGCCGGTATTGTTCGAGCCCGGGCGGCGGGCGCGATTCCTCGAGGTCGGCGCGTTGCCGCTCGGGATCAACGGCGGCGCCGAATACGCTACGCACCGCGTGAAGAGCGTGCCGGGCGCCATGCTGGTGCTTTACACCGACGGCCTCATCGAACACTCGCACGACGTGATCGAAGGAGAGACGCTGCTGCTCCAGGCGGTGGAAGCGGCTGCGCGTAAGGGGGCCGACGATCCGGCGAGAGCGATTCGCGAGGCGATCTTCGATCATCACCAGGTCGCGGACGACATCGCGATACTCACGATTCACTTCCTGAACCCTGCGGCGGTCGCGGGTGCGCCGAACGCGGTCGATCTTCGGAAAACGGCGTGAACGACAACAACTCCATCAAAACGATCCGGTTGAGCGGCGAGCTCGATATCGGCCGCAAGGACGAGATACGCGAGGCCCTGCGACGCTCGGCCGCCGACCGTGCCGTTCTCGTCGACCTCTCGGAAGTGACGTACGCGGACTCGGTTGCCCTGACCGAGCTTCTTCGATTTTGCGTGTCGTCGTCGCGCGACGCGATCCCGGTCGCACTCGTGGTTCGAACGCCGCAGTTTGCCCGAGTCGTCGAATACGCCGGCTTGGCGGAAGCGTTCAAGATCTTCCAAGATCGGGACACCGCACGTGCCTACCTCGAGCAGAGCGGCAGAGAATGAAACGAGCCTCCGAGCTGTGCCTATATTGCCCGGCCCAATCGCAGTACGTCGCCCCGATCCGGCACGCGCTCGCGGCGTTCTTGGAGGCTCTCCAGATCGACCGCGGCGCGCGCGACGACGTGGCGACCGCCGCCGGCGAGGCATTGGCCAACGTCGTCGAGCACGCGTACGTGCACAGCTCGAGCAAGACTGCGCGCGACGTGCGGTTGCTCGCGCGGCTCGACCGGTATGGAAGACTCTCGGTCGACGTGTGGGATCGCGGCTCGTTCATCGCGCGCAAGCCGCTGCCGGGGCGCGGTTTCGGGCTTCGAATCATCCGGGCCATCGCGCAGCAGCTGCGCATCGACACCTCGCGCGGCACGTGCGTGAGCATGACGTTCGAGGGCCCGGAGTTTTTCGAGAAAAGATGATTGGCGTCATCATCAAAGCGCGGCGGGCGCGCTGCCTCCTATGGGATTTTGTTTTTCCGCCGTCGTAACGTGTGTCAGTTTACTTTTTGCTGCAAGGAGCACACGTTTCATGCAACCCATCTCGGTCGCGGGTCGAACGCTCTGTGTTGCGGCCCTCGTGCTCTTCATCTCAGCCTGTAGCAATAGCGGCGGCGCGGGCGTCTCGCCCGGCCTGCCCATTGCGAATCAGCCGAACTCGCAACTAGGGACGCCGCTACAGCGCGTCGGGCGCGGGCCGTCGAAGGGAAAGATCAAGCACATCGTCATCATCGTCCAAGAGAACCGCAGTTTTAACGATCTCTTCTACGGCTACAAGGGCGCAACGACGGCGGGCTACGGCTACGACAGCAACGGCGACTATATCAAGCTGGCCCAGATTCCGCTGGAGACGAACTGGGACATCGAACACGACTCGTGGGGCGACATCGCGGCCTGCGATGGCACCGGCAGCCTCCCCGGAACCAATTGCAAGAACAACGGCTTCAACCTCGAGAACGTCGGGTGCTACAGCAGCTGCCCGACGAAGCATCCGCAATACGCCTACGTGCCCCACAGCGAGACGAAGCCGTACTTCGCCATGGCCAAGGAGTGGGTGTTGGCCGACCACATGTTCGCTTCCAACTTCGACGCAAGCAGCTTCATCTCGCACCAGTACATCATCTCCGCTCAGGCGGAGAAGGCGATCAACTTTCCCGACAGTAGTTGGGGCTGCCCCGGCGGACCCAGCGACATGATCTCGGAGGTCGGGTCACAGCGGCAGCCCACCGGCTCCGAAGTGGTGTGCTGGGATCCCGAGACGCTCGGCGACGAGCTCGACTCGGCCAACGTCTCATGGGCGTTCTACGGCGAGATCTATTCTGGGTACCCCTTCATCTGGATGGCGTATCAGGCGATCAAGCACATTTACGAGGGCCAGGACTGGGGCAAAGACATGATCAGCCCGCCGCAGCAGATCATCACCGACGTCGCCAACGGCAACCTGCGCTCGGTCAGCTGGGTGACGCCGAGCTGGACAAACTCCGATCACGCCGGCAGCGGCTCCAACACGGGGCCGTCATGGGTCACGTCGGTCGTCAACGCGATCGGCGAGTCGCAGTACTGGGACTCGACCGCGATCTTCGTAATGTGGGACGATTACGGTGGCTGGTTCGATCCCGTGCCGCAGCCGTACGCCGACCTCGATGGGCTCGGCATGCGCATCCCCCTGCTGGTCATCTCGCCCTACGCTCGGCACGGACGCGTCTCGCACGTGCAGTACGAGCACGGCAGCATCCTGAAGTTCGTGGAAGACACGTTCGGCTTGGGTCGGCTGACGCAGGTCGACACGCGCGCCAACTCGCCGGCAAAGGATTGTTTCAACTTCAAACAATTGCCGCGTGCGTTCGTGCCGATCGACGCGCCGTACGACAGGTCGTTCTTCTTGCACCAGCCTCCCGATAATCATGTCGTAGACGCGGAGTGACACGGTACGCGGCGCCGCTAGCCGCCGTTGCGGCGCTGCTTGTCGCGGCGTGTAACGGCGGCGGCGCTGGCGTCTCGCCCGGCCTGCCGGTCGCACGTTCCGCCGGCGGTGCGGTGCGGTCGGTCGCGCCGTCCGCGCCCGTCGTGGTTGGAATCCGCAGCAGCAAGATCAAGCACATCGTGATCGTCGTTCAAGAGAACCGCAGCTTCAACGACCTGTTCTACGGATATCCGGGGGCGAAGACCGCAAAATACGGCGAGGACAGCTTCGGACACGAGATCAGACTGCGGCCGATCGGCCTCGAGACCTACTGGGACATCGATCACAGCTCTTACGCGTTCATCGACGCCTGCAACGGCACCGGCAGCATTCCGGGAACGCATTGCCGGATGAACGGCTTTAACCGCGAGCGCGCGGGCTGCAACACCAACTGCCCGATCAAGCATCCGCAGTACGCCTACGTTCCCCACCGCGAGACGAAGCCGTACTTCGATATCGCCAACCAGTGGGTGCTCGCGGACGAGATGTTCGCGTCGAACTTCGATGCGAGCAGCTTCATCTCGCATCAGTACATCATCTCGGGTCAGGCGGAGTCGGCGGTCGATTATCCCGATGGCAGTTGGGGCTGCCCGGGCGGACCCAGCGACATGATCGCCGAGGTCGGTCCTGGGCGCAAAGAGCCCGACGGCTACGAGGTGGTGTGCTGGGATCCCACGACGCTCGGCGACGAGCTCGACAAGGCACACGTTTCGTGGGCGTACTACGCGGTAGGATACTCGAGCGGTAGCCCCGGCATCTGGAGCGCGTACCAGGCGATCAAGCACATCTACAATCACGCGGACTGGCGCAAAGACGTGATCACGCCGCCGTCGCAATTCCTCACCGACGTCGCAAATGGCAAGCTGCGATCCGTCAGCTGGGTCACGCCGACTTGGGGGAACTCCGATCACGCCGGCAGCGGTTCGAAGACCGGCCCCTCGTGGGTCGCTTCGCTGGTCAACGCCGTCGGCGAATCGCAGTACTGGGACTCGACCGCGATGTTCATCTTTTGGGACGACTACGGGGGCTGGTACGACCCGGCGCCGCCGGCATACAAGGACTACGACGGCCTCGGCATGCGGCTGCCGATGCTGGTGGTGTCGCCGTATGCAAAAAAGGGGTATGTCTCACACGTGCACTACGAGCACGGCAGCATCTTGAAGTTCGTCGAGGATACGTTCGGGCTCGGAAGATTGGCCGCTAGCGACAGGCGCGCCAACTCCCCAGCGCGGGATTGCTTCGACTTCAACGCGCGGGCGAGAAAGTTCGCTTCGATTCAGAGTCCGTACGACCGTGCCTACTTCTTGCATCAGCCACCGGATAACCACATACCGGACGCGGAATAAGAACGTTCACTACGGCCTCGCGCGGAATGACGCGCGCCAACTCGCCCGCGCGCGTCCCGCTACGTAGGTTACTTCACATGCCGGCGAGGAATTCTACTTCACTGCTGCCGTGAAACCGTGGCGACTACCCTGGGAATCGAGGTACCATCCGGCGAGCGCGTGCTGCGCATTGATGCTGGTAATGACGGTGGTTCCGGCCGCGCCCGGTTCGTCCAACGATTGCCAGTACCGTCCGCTCGGGCTCGTCGGGTTGGTCAGGATGAATCCGTGTGTCGCGCCGCCGCTGTCAACATACGAACCGACGACCTGCTCCTCGAAGTCGAGACCGAACGCCTGCGTGCTCGTTGCTCCCGGATAGGAGAACGTCGTGTAATTGCCGCCGCGTAGCAGCCAGCCCTGGACGGTTCCGCCGCTCGTGGTTTCGGTCCCCGCGATGTCGCCGCGGAGGTTCACGATGTTGGCCTGAGCGCTCTGCGCGTCGGGAGGCTCGAGCGCCGTGTACTTGTTCACGGTCACGATGAGCTCGAACGGCTTGTCGTTGCCGTAGGCGTCCTCGTAGAAGCCCACGGCGATGTCAGAGCCGTTGATGCTCATCAGCTCGTCGATGAACCCATCTTTCTTGGGGGTCTTGAAGTCCTTGTAGAGCGTGAAGATGCCGCGATCCTGGACGAATCCCCACGTGTTGTGTTGCTGAGTGTTGTCCAGGAAATAGCCGGCGCGCAAATGGTCGGTACTCATCGACATTAGGTAAGTGTTGACGGCACCGGGGTAATCCACTTGCCGGAACTTCGTGTAAGGCGCCTGCGTGATCCAACCGTGGCTTGGATCGCTCGTCCCTCCGCTGCCGTAGTTGCCTGACAGTGCCCCGAGCTGATTAATGCTCGTGGCCCAGTTGAAGGTGCTGCTTCCCGGGTCGTCTACGGTCGTGAAACCGTAGACGTACGGCGTCGGCGACGGCTTGCTCGCTGGGCCGAGTCCCCTGAGAGCCGAGGAGCTCTGTTGGGTGGGTTCGAGGGGCGCCGGTCCGCTACAGGCGGCCACGATGGCGGCACAGACCGCCACGAAGATTGAGGCGTACCGCCCCTTTCGCGTTTCGAAAAAGGAGTGAGACATGTGAAGATCCTCTGAAATGAATAGAAGAACGGATGGAGGCCCCCACGACCAAGGTCGCATTCGCTCGGGGAAACCCAAAGAGGTTGTGGTGCTCTCGCCTTGTTCTGATGGCAGTCATCGTTCCGCTAGGTTTGTTAATAGTGTTGCAAGGTTTGCCAAGCGGCCCTATCCTTGGAGGCGTTTTGGTACTAGTATATTCGTACTACTATCTATGCTTCCTGGCGCCTCCTGGCGTTGAAAGGCAAGAGTAAATGCGTAAGACCTTTGTGGCGGTTTCCCTGGCGCTCTGTTCGGCCGTTCTGGGCGGATGTGCGGGGGGCGGCATGAGTGGCGGCTCGATGCTCCCGTCTGGCAGCCAACTTCACCAGCTCGACTCGACCGGCGGCGGTATCATCCTCGTCAAGCGCGCGCGGATGCACCACAACGACTCGACCGGCGGCGGTATCATCCTCGTCAAGCGCGCGCGGATGCACCACAACGACTCGACGGGCGCCGGAATCATCCTTTAAGGGCACGGAGGCTAACTCGGACCCACAATAGAAAAAGCCGCCGTCCGGCGCTTTGCGACCGCCGGCGCCCTGGCATCACGCTTTGAATCCACTCTTCGGGGGCACATGCTGAGAACCGTTAGACAAGCTCGTCCGGTCTTCGACCACGACGAATTCACCAGCGCACTGCGAGCTGCGGATTATGACCGCTGCCGCGAGCTCATTGGAGCTGGCGACACTCCGGAGGCCGCGCTGGCAGCCGCTCGACTCGCGATCCGCGAGCGCCGGTTCGTGGACATCATCGGGTCGCTCTCGGACTTTCCGGCAGCTACGACGTCGATGCGCGCGGAGCGGGACGTGCTGCTGGGCACGGCGTTCGGGTCAACCAGGGACTACGTTGCGGGCCGGAGGCTAATCGACCGCGCGCTCAGTGATCTCGCGCCGGACGACCCGCTCTATGAGGAGGCGCTCTACCAGAAGGCGGCCGTCGCGTGGATGCAGCACGAGCACCGCGAGGCCGAAGACGTCGCCATCGTACAGGTCAATTCCGCCGACGCAAACAGTCGGGCGCGGGCTCGAGTCCTTCTCTCCTGGATAGCGCTGCGGCGCGGCGAAGTTTTGAAGCAGGTCGACGAACTGCAGAAAGCGCTCGACGAGCTCGATGTCGCACCCGAACCCGACCAGTACTACCGCGCGAACGCGCTGTTCACGCTGGCGCTGCTCTGCCGCGAGCTGCCGCTGCGCGAGGTCACGGAGCGCGTGCGCAGTATCTTCGATGCAATGCCGTGGACGCCGGGGCTGCAGCTCGCGCGTTTTCAGGTCACGCGCTTCATCGCGGCGATGGACGAGCTGGAGGGCAACGAGCTGGCCGCGTTCGCCGGCTTCAAGAAGGCGATGCGCCTCGCGCCGTCCGAGCACTGGAGCGTCCTGTGCTTCCTCGATCGCGCGGCCCTCGCGAAGAACACCGGCGAGACGGCGTTCGCGGCGGAGCAGCTCCAGGAGGCGCACGAGATCGCGCAACGGCTCTCGTGGAACGACGTCACCGGCGAGGAGCGGTCGGCATTGCTCGTTCTCGCCGAACTCTTCGCACATGAAAACGCGGCGATCGCCGAGCAGTATCTCGCGCGATTCCGGTCGTTGGGCTCTACGGTAATCCCGATGCTCACGTACAGCACCGATCCCCGCGTTCGCGGCTTCGAGGCGTACTCGCAGGGCGTCGCTTGGCTGCGCCTCGGCGACGCGCAGGAGGGCAAGGCGGCGCTGACCGAGGCCTGGGGCATCTTCGAGGACTTCAACTACGCGTGGCGCGCCGCACTCTGCGCGCTTGGACTTTTCGAGGCCACGCGGGACCGACGCTGGGTTCAGCGCGCGGCTCGCAAAATCGACTCATGGCCGCGCAGCTGGATCGCACGCCGCGTCGCCGAGGCGAGCAGCTTGTCCGCTGCGCCGTTGGAGCGGATTCCGCCTGCAAAACGTGAGGTGTTGGAGCTCGTGCGTGCGGGCCGGCGAAACTCTGAGATCGCGCGCGCGCTCGGGCGAAGCCCGCACACCGTGCGCAATCAGCTCGCTGCGCTCTTCCGGACGTTCAACGTCAAGAGTCGCGCGGAGCTGGTCGCAGTGCTCTCCCGGCCCGTCGTCCCCTTGATCCGCGCACGAACCAGGGCAGGGTTTCGCTAAGCGACGTTCTGTTCGCGCCGGGTGAAGAGCGCGATCATGGCGTCATTGAATTGCGGAATGTCGTCCGGCTTCCGGCTGGACACTAGAAGCTCGTCCGTCACCGCGGCGCGGTCGACCCAATCGCCGCCCGCGTTGAGGATATCGGTTCGCAGCGTGGGCCACGACGTCAGGCGCCGTCCGCGAACGTAGCCGGTCTCGATCAGGATCCATGGCCCGTGACAGATCACGGCGATCGGTTTCTTCGCGATCTGCATAGCGTGCACGAACAAGACCGATTTGTTATCGACGCGCAGCCGATCGGCGTTCTGCACGCCGCCGGGGAGCAGCAGAGCATCGAAATCGAGCGGCTTCGCGTCTGCGATGGTGACGTCGACGTCGAACGAGTCGGCTTTTTCGTCGCCGTTCCAGCCGCGAACCGTCTTTGTCTGGGGTGAAACGAGTGTCGTCGTTGCGCCCGATTCGCGCAGGGCGTCGCGCGGCTGTGTCAGCTCGACTTGCTCGAAACCGTTCTCGACGAGAATCGCCACGCGAATGCCGTGGAGCGGCTGAGGGTGTGTCATCGACGCTTTCATTCCCGTTTGCACGGCCGCCAAACGCTTGAACGATACGGCCGCGGGTAGAAGACGAATGGAATGGCACGCAAAGGTGGTTGACGCCGGCAAGCCATCGCTGCTGCAGAAGATCGGCGTAGAATTCCTCGGCACGTTTTTCGTGACGCTCGTGGCGACGGGCGTCGACGTCGGTTACTACGCGGGCGGCAACGTGGACTACGTCTCTCGCTGGCTGGCGCGGGGTTTCATCACGACGGCGATGGTCTACGCGTTCTCGGGAATCTCGGGCGCCCACATCGATCCCGCCGTATCGCTCGGCTTCGCCGTGCGGAGAGCGATGCCGCTGGCCCAGATGCTGTGGTACTGGGTCGCGCAGTTCTCGGGCGGGTTCGCGGCGGCCGGGCTGGCGATGGCGCTTTGGAAGAACCAGGCCGCGCTGGGCGCGAGCCGGCCCGGGCCGGGGTACACGCAGATCGACGCCGTCGTCGCGGAGATCGTTTTGACTTTTCTACTGATGATCGTCATTCTCGCGTGCGCGCAGGAAGAATCGACGATCGGTAGGCAGGCTGCGCTCGCGGTAGGGCTCACCGTCGCGGCGTGCGGCTTCTTCGCCGGACCCATTAGCGGCGCATCGATGAACCCCGCGCGATCGATACCGCCGCAGTTGCTGGGCGGCCTGGGCGGGTTGAGCTGGATCTACGCGGTAGGGCCGTGCATCGGCGCAGCGCTCGCGGCCGGCGCCATGCAGCTGTTATCGGTGCAGCCGCGTCAGGGCGAACGAAAGGCCGGCAAAGGCAAGTAACCCTCGACGCGCAACGGAATCCGGCCGATCGCCCGGAGCGTACGCTCCTCTTCCCACTGCGGCCACCATCCCTGGACGAGATTGTCCATCGGTTGCCAGATCACGACCCGGCCCGCCACGATGAGGCTCTCGCTCGCGAGCGTGCGCAATTCCTCGGGTATGAAGAGCAGTTGCTGCGCGAAGGTTGAGGTCGCGAGGCTCACTGCAAAGAACACGATGCCGATGAGAAGCGTTCGGACGCCGATCCAGCGGAGCGCCGCCAGTTTACTCTTGGCTTCGCCGACCGCGTGCGCACAATAACGGCGCACCGCGCGGCGCGTGGGCGAACGGTCGAATTCGCGTTCGCTGAAGAGGTCTTTGAGATCCCGTATCTTGAGCGTCATCTCGGTCGTGCGCTGCGTCATGCGCCCTCCTTTTCAGGCTTGCCCAAGGTAGCCGCCGCACGCTGCCGAATCCTCCCGCGACTCGTGAGGGGTACCGCACTTCCGACCGGCGCCGTCGTCTTCTTGTTTTCGGACATCGAGGGCAGCACGCGGCGCTGGGAAGCCGAGACCGACGCGATGCGCGACGCGCTGAGGCGCCACGACGAGATCCTGCGCAACGAGATCGAGCGGCGCCGCGGATATGTCTTCAAGACGATCGGCGACGCGTTTTGCGCCGCGTTCTCGAGCATCGGAGACGCCTTGAGATCGGCCGTCGAAATCCAGCGGCGGATCGAGCGCGAAGACTTTCGCTCCGTTGGTGGCATCGCGGTGCGGATGTCAATTCACGCGGGCGAGGCCGACGAGCGCTCCGGCGATTACTTCGGTCCGGCAGTCAACCGAACGGCGCGGCTTCTCTCGACCGGCCACGGCGGTCAAATTCTGCTCTCCGGGCTCGCGGCGGACCTAGCGCTGCCGGCACTCCCCGACGGCATCCTACTGCGCCATCTCGGCACGCTGCCTTTACGGGATCTCAAGGAACCGGAGCGCGTGTATCAACCGGTCGGCCCGGGTCTGCGATCCGACTTCAAGCCATTGCGTGCGCTCGAGACGCCGCCGAACAATTTGCCGCGCCAGCTCACGAGCTTCGTCGGACGCGAGGAGGAAGTCGTAACGGTCGGAGCACTTCTCGACGGAAGCGCCGTAGTCACGATCGTCGGCGCCGGCGGCATAGGCAAGACGCGCTTCGCCCTCGAGATGGCCGCCAGCCGTCTCAACGACCAGCGCGACGGCGCATGGTTTGTCGACCTGTCGGCGATCGCGGATGCGGGGCTCATTTCCGGAGCGATACTCTCGGCACTGGACGCGCAGCCATCATCCGGCCGCGAGCCGATCGACGACGTCGTCGAGTATTTGAGCAAGCGCGAGCTGCTTCTGGTACTGGACAATTGCGAGCAACTCGTGGGCGACGTCGCGGCGATCGTAAGCCGGATCGCCACGCAATGTCCACATGTCGGCGTGCTCGCGACGAGCCGCGAGCCCCTCGACATCTCGGGCGAGCGCGTCTATCGTTTGTCGTCGCTCGATCTCGCCTCGGCCGTAAAGTTGTTTACCGATCGGGCGCGCGCGGCCGACCCGAATTTCGATGCCGCGGCAAACGCGGCGACGATCGAATCGATCTGCACACGGGTGGACGGCATGGCGCTCGCTATCGAGCTGGCCGCGGCGCGAGTGCGGATGATGTCGCCGCAGGATCTCGCGCACCGCCTTGAGCTGCGGATGCTCGCCGGCGGACGCGACCGGCTCCCGCGACAGCAGACGATTGGGGCGACGATCGACTGGAGCTACGATCTCTTGCGTCCGGAAGAACAACGCTGCCTGCGCCGTTGCGCCATCTTCTCGGGCGGCTTTTCCCTCGGCGTCGCGAAAGAGGTCTGTAGCGACGGGGACCCGTGGGATCTGCTCGAGCGGCTTTCGTCGCTCGTCGACAAATCGTTGGTGGTGCTCGAGTCCGGCGCGTGCGAAGGACGCTATCGTCTTCTTGAGCCGATTCGCCAATACGCCGCTGAGAAGCTCGACGCGAGCGGGGAGACGGCGGAGATCGCGCGGCGTCACGCCGGCGCGTACGCCATGCTGGCCCGGGCTGCATACGAAGAGTGGGACAACGGCCCTCAGCCCGACTGGATGCTTCGCTTGCAGCTGGACGTTCAAAACCTTCGCGACGCGCTTCGCTGGAGCATCGAAGAGCGGAACGATCGCGAGTTGGGAGCACGCTTGACAGCGGATACCACGCCTGCGTTTTTGCGTCTCGCGCTGCTGCCTGAGGGGCGGGCGTGGTGCGAGCGCGTCCTCGACGACGATATGCCGCTGGATAAGGACGTGGAGGCCCGCCTGCGCTATGGGCTATCGATGCTGTACAGCAACATCGGAGCGAACAAAAAAGTGCTGGAGCAGGCGCTCGTCGCGGTCTCACTGTATCGCGAAGCCGGCGATGCGCGCGGGTTGGCTCAGGCGCTGTCGCAGGTCGCCGCGCGCTACGCGCCCCAGGCTCGCTATGACGATGCGCTGGCGGCGGCCGAAGAAGCGCTGCAGATCGCGCGGGAAAGCGGAGATCGCCGGCTCTTGGCCGACACCCTTCGCCGCTGCGCGCAAGCGTTCGCCGGCGAGGGCCGCGAAGCGGTGCGCGCGAGATACGAGCAGAGCGTCGCGCTCTTTCGCACGCTCGGCAGGAACTACGAGACGGCTCGAGCGCTGGAGTGGTGGTCGCAGTGGGAGGCCGAAAGCGGAGGCGACTTTCGGTCCGCCGCTGAGCTGATGCTCGAAGCGGGCCGGCTCGATGACCGCGACATCGTGAAGATGTTCACCTTGAATGACGTCGCCGGCTATTACCTGGCGACGGGCGATTTCGCACGGGCCGAGCCGATGGCACGCGAGGCGCTCGTGACCGCGGCAAAGGCTCGACACCCGGTACTCACGGCCCTGTCGATCGCGTACATCGCGGTAATCGAAGGACTGCGCGATCACTCCCGCGCCGCCCGGCTAGTCGGTTACGCCGCGAAGGCGTTGCGAGCCGCCGAGTGGCAGCTTGTCCCGTTCGAACAGAAAATTGTCGACCGGCTCTTCGAGCAGCTCGCCCGCACGATCGAAGAGTCCGAGCTCGCGCGACTGCTCGAGGTGGGGGCGGCGTTGAATGAAGATGAGGCCGTGGCCGAAGCCCTATCCGGCTAGCACATTTTCAGGCCGCCCGCGTCGGGGCGAATCGCCCAGTCGCGCGCGTAGTAGCACTGCTGCTTGGCCGTAAAGGTTCCCGTTTCGGCCTTGCCGCCGCAGCCGTGGAACGAATGGTACGAGGCGCTCAGCCGGTGCGTGGATGAATCGTACTTCGCGTTCTCGTTGAAGACGCAGGTGAGGGAGCTCGTGACGACGATCATCGTTCCGCGCAGATCCGTGCCGTTCAGCGCGTAGGTTGCCGAGGCTCTCTGCGTGCGCCCATCGGATTTTGCCGCGAGCGAGCCGCCAACGGAACTCCGATATTGAGCCAGGTTCAGGGTGAGCGCGGCAGTTCCGTTCACGCTGTCCTTCACTCTGCCGGCGTATTGTCCGCTGACGTTATAAATCGTCCCATCGTCGGCGAACCCGATCGCGGGCGCCTGAAGCGCGGCCGCGGGCGCGCCCGTGACGCCGCCGCCACAGGCCGTCCAAGCGAGCGCCGCAATTGCCAAGCTGATTGCCCTTTGTAGAGGCAAGGTTCTCATCGCACCTACTCCTTTTTGAACAACGGTTATCGGAAGGAGCATACCGCGCGAAGCCGCTAAGAGCCTTTATTCGCGACGTTTGTCGTCGGAGGGAGCATGAAGTACGCGTTGCTGCTTTGGGCGGCGCTGCTGCTGTGGCGCCAGGATGCGGTTGCCGGTACGACCGGATCGCTAACCGGAACCGTCGTTGATGCGTCGACGAGTGCGCCGATCGCCGGCGCGTCCGTCACGGCGACGAGCCCGTCGCAGGTCGCACGCGTAACGACGGATTCTGCCGGGCGCTTTACGTTCATCTCGCTCGGGCCCGACACGTATACGATTCGGGTCGAGCGAGCCGGATTCGAGGTTCTTTCCATCGCGGGCATCTCGGTCTTCGCCGATCAAAGCCAGGCGATTCCCATCCCGCTGCAGCGCAGCCTCAAGACAATCGCGCGCGTCGCCTCGCGCTCGTCGCTCAGCCCCGTCCGGCCGGGCACCGGTACCGACGTATACTCGGTCAATCCCGCGCTCACGAGCGCTGCGGCCACGCTGGGCGGCGGCGGGGGCCTGAACAACGCGTACTCGGCGATCGCCGCGATGCCGGGCTCGTACGTGCCGCCGAACCAAGTCGGCGTCAACCAGACGGTTTACATCCGCGGCGGATACTACGACCAGATTGGATACGAGTACGACGGCGTGCCCATCAACCGGTCCTTCGATAACTATCCCGGCAACTCGGAGACCACGCTCGGTCAGCAAGAGCTGCAAATCTATACGGGCGGCGGCGAGGCCGACGCCAACGCGACCGGCTTGGCAGGCTTCATCAATCAAGTCATCAAGACCGGGACCTTCCCCGGATACGCCGTCGGCGGCTTGGCCGTCGGCACTCCAACGTTCTATCATGACGCGCGCGTCGAGGCCGGCGGATCGACGCCGGATCGTATGTTTTCCTACTACGTGGGCTTGAGTGGAACGAATCAAAACTTCCGGTATTTCGATCAGTTCAACGGCGCGAGCCTGACCGACACGATTCCGTACGGTTATTGGCCCGCCCACATCACGACGTTCCTGCCGTTTTATCCGGCCGTCTATCCGACGTGCAGCAACAATTTCACATACCCAACTCCGCCGAAGTTCCTCAGCAACGATCCCGGCTGCTTCGGGTCGTATCCGTCGTACTTCGGGCAGCCCTCGAACATCTCGAGCCGCGACGTCGTCGCCAACGTCCACGTGGGGATTCCGCATCGCAGCGACGCCGGGCGCGACGACGTCCAGCTGCTTTACATGTCGTCCGCGAACTTCCAGCAAGACTACTCGAGCCTCGACGACGCGGGCGCGCTCGGCCTCGGCATCGTCAACGACGGGCTGCAGGGCTCTCCGCCCGACTTCTACGCTGGTAACACGAATCAATGGCCCGACTTTTACACCTACTCCGGAAACACGCGCTGGCTCGCCCCGGCGTCCACGACGCCGATCCCGTACATGTATCCGGGCTCACCGGGCGGACGCTGCGCCAACGTCTATCCCCTCAGTTGGGCCAACGTCCCGAACACCTGCCCGTTGAACGCGAACGGTAATCAGATCCAAGTGCTGATTCCGGGCAACTATCGTGACGGCCGCTGGGACACTGCTAGCATCGGTAAGCTGCAATATCAAAAGAACTTCGGCTCTTCGGCCTACGCGCGCGTGTTCGGATACATCTTCTACTCCAACACGAACCGCGCCACGGGTAACGGTTATGGAAACAACACGTCGTTAGGCGTAATGAACTACCAGTACACCGTCGATGCTCACACCGGCGGCCTCGAGCTGCAGATGGCGGATCAGCTGTCGGGTGAGCACCTGCTCTCGGGCATGGTCTCGTACATCACCTCCAACACGCTGCGCTACTTTAACGACAACTACTTCAACACGAGCTCGCAGCAGGTGAGCAACTTCACGAACGGTCTGGTGTGCTTCTCGACGAAGAATACGCGCCGCTATCGCAAGGGTTACCCAGCCCCTTGCAATTCCCCCTACTCACAGGGCACCTTTCGCGCGCCGTACGGCCACTTCAACTTTCAGGACCCTTGCGCCGCTGGCCTCATCTCGCCGAGCACGCCGGCGTGCGAGGCCGACGCCTCGATGGAGCTGACCTTTCTGGGCAACAACGCGGACATCAACGCCGTCGTGCCCAAGCTGACGGACGCCTCGATCGCCGACCAGTGGCGCCCGAGTGACCGCTGGAACATCAACGGGAGCGTTCGCTTCGAGAACGATACCTATGGGCTCGCGGACACGAACGATCCGGCGACGAACTTCTGGTTCGCGGCCGCGCAGCGCGAGTTTTGCGTCAATCCAGTAACGCGCCAGCCGATCTTCATCCCGCAGCCGCCGCAGAGCATCTACCTTTTTACCCCGGTTGCGACGTTCAAGTGCCCCATCGACCGCTCTACCGGTACGCCGATCCAAACCATTCATCCCAACGGCACAGACGGGATCCTCCTCACCAACGTATATCCGTCCTCATACACGCAGGCGTACGTCCAGCCGCGCTTCTCGGCTACCTATACGGTCAACGCAGACACCGTGCTTCGGGCGTCGGCCGGTCGCTATGCGCAGCAGCCGCAGAACTATGAGATTCAGTACAACACCGTGCAGCCGAACCTCGCGTCGGCGTTACTGGGATTCATCCCGTTTGGGTTCGATTCACCCCTCCACGAGGCGCAGGCGCAGTTCTCGAACAACTACGATTTCTCGTACGAGCATCACTTTCGAGGCACGGACCTCGCTATGAAGCTTACGCCGTTCTATCGATGGGGGACCAATCAGCTCTACGAGACGGTTAATTTGCCTAGCCTGGGCGTTTCGCCGTCCTTCAACGCCGGAACGCTGCGCGTCGACGGAATCGAGCTGCAGATTACGAAGGGCGACTTCGAGAGGAACGGCTTCTCCGGCGTACTCTCCTATACGTACACGAATGCGGCCGAGAAGTGGGGCAACTATCCGAACAGCACGATCGGTCCGGTCGATCAGTACAATCAGGATATCCAAGAGTTCAACGCGTTGACGAAGGCCGGCGGCGGGGCGGCATGCTATCAACCCAATGGGGCCGGAGTTCCAGCTCCCAGCTGTGGCCCGCACTCCATTGCGAACCCCTACTACGCAATGATCCCGCAGCCGCTGCTCGATCCGCAAGGCTGGTACGCGCCGGGTCTCGATTTTCCGTACGTGTCGCCCAACACGCTCGCGCTCGTGCTCAACTACCGTCGCGGCAAGCTGGCGGTGACGCCCGCCATGTCGCTCCAGGAGGGCACGACCTACGGCAACCCATCCGACGTGCAAGGCTTGGATCCGCGGGCCTGCTTTGCCAATCAGATGAGCCAAAAGATCCCGACCAACAATCCGCTGGCGGCGGACTACACGTCGTGCCAGCTGGCCCTTACGAGCGACGGGAGCAGCCCTGGAACGCTCTACATCCCGAACCCGCAGACCGGAACGTTCGATACGTTCGGCGAGTTCCGCCAGCCGTGGCAGTTCAACCTCGGGCTGCAGATGTCGTACGATTTCACGCCGCGCATCTCCGGCCGCGTTACCGTGACGAACTTGGTGAACCGGTGCTTCGGTGGCTCGTCCGAGCCGTGGACGGCCGCGTATCCCCCGAACGGCGCTATCTGCGGATACGTCGCCAACACGTTTTACAACGGTGGCCACTTCTACAACGGCTCGAGCCCGTACGACGTCGCCGCAAACGGGGCCCCGGAAAACCCCTATTTCGCGCAATCGTTCGCGCCATCGTACGGGGACGCGAACTCCTTCAACTACCCGCTGGCGCTCAACTTCTACTTCTCGGTACAGGTGAAGATGTAAGCGCGGGGGAAGGCGTTGCCGATCTCAGTTTTTCATGCTGAAAGGATACCGCACCATGCGACTTCTCGTAACGGGCTGCGCACTCGCGATTGCGGCTTCGCTCGCCCTGCCCCTTTCCGCCAACGCCCAAGCGCTGAGCGGCCAGATGGCGCCGTTCAGCTATCTCGTCGGTACCGCGTGGAACTGCACGACGAACGTGCCGGCGATGGGGGGACAGCCCGCGCATACCGACCAAGGCACCGCGACGTTCGACGTCGCGCCGGGGAACGTGGTTCACAACCACGTTGCTACGCCGAACTATTCGGGTGACTTTTACTTCGGCTACAGCACGAGGATGAGCTCGTTTTGGCAGACGTCCGCCGACAGCGTCGGTGGGCACGGCTTTCTCACGTCGACGGACGGCAAGAACTACACCGGGACCAGCTCGATGGGCCCGATGAACGCGCAGGACACCGTGACGTATACCAAAGTGGCGCCGAACAAGGTGACGGTGCATGAGGTCGTGACCGGTACCGGTCCGCAGGCGGTGTTCGACAGCGTCTGCACGAGGTGACGGAACCGCTCGACCGGCGCGCCTTTCTCGCAGCCACCGGAGCGGCCGCGGCTGCCCTGGCCGCGACGGCCGCGGCGCCGGCGCAGCCGGAGGCCGGCGGTGCCGTATTCCTCTCGACGTGGGACTTCGGTTCCGAGGCGAACCGGCGCGCGGCGCAAGTTTTCAGCGCCGGCGGATCGCTCCTCGACGCCGTCGAGAAAGGCGTCAACGTCGTCGAGGACGATCCCAACGTGACCAGCGTCGGCTATGGCGGCTTGCCGAACTCCGAGGGAGAGGTCGAGCTGGACGCCGGCATCATGGACGGAACCTCGCATCGCGCCGGCTCGATCTGCAATCTGCACAAGATCAAAAATCCGATCTCGGTGGCGCGTCTCGTGATGGAGAGGACGCTGCATACGACGATGGCCGGCGAGGGCGCGTTGCGCTTCGCGATCGAGATGGGATTTACGCCGCAACAACTCTTGACGCGCAAGAGCCTCGCCGAGTGGCTCAAGTGGAAGAGCACGCCGAACCATGCGACGTTCTGGATCGATCGCGAGCATCATGACACGATCGGCATGCTCGCGGTTGACGGCAAGGGCAAGGTCGTGGCCGGCTGTTCGACGAGCGGCCTCGCGTGGAAGCTCCCCGGTCGCGTCGCCGACTCGCCGATCGTGGGTTGCGGCTACTATGCCGACGACGCCGCCGGCGCGGCCTCGGCGACCGGCAACGGCGACGTAATGGTGAACTACTGCACGTCCTTCTACATCGTCAATAGGATGGCGCAAGGAGCGCATCCGCAACAGGCCTGCAACGACCTCATGCGGTTCATGGCGAGGACTGCGCCCAACCTTCATGACGACATGTATTGCGTGATCGCGATCGCTCTGAACGGTGAGATCGGTGCGGCGTCGATGAATTCGAAGCAGCCGCTCCAATACGCCCTTTGGAAGCAGGGGCGGGGCAGCATTCACACGGCACCAGCCTTTTTGGGTTGAAGGTAGCCCGAGCCGCAGCGGCGGCCCTCGTCCTAATCTACGCTCTGGCGTTCGCGATGCCGGCGCCGGCACAGGTCCTGAACGTTCCGGTGGATTCGCACATTCGCCCGATCGACACGGCGACGCTCTTTCACGAGTTTTTCGCGGACTTCTTTCATGAGAGCGATGGCACGACATACGTTCAGACCGGCGATATCCCGGCGATGTGGTTACGCGACTCGGCGGCGCAGACGATCCCCTACATCCGCTTCGTTTCGACCTATCCGCAGCTTCACAGGACCTTCTTTGGCGTCATCCAGCGAGACGCGAAGAACATCTTGGTTGATCCGTACGCCGAGGCGTTCAGCGCGAACTATCACGTTTGGGAAAACAAGTGGGAGATCGACTCGCTGGCCTGGCCGGTTCTGCTGGTCTTCGTCTATTACGCGAACACGCGGGACCGAACGATCTTCACTCCGACCCTGCACGCCGCACTGCGGAAGATCGTGGCGACGCTGCGCTGCGAGCAGCGACACGCGTCCTGCAGTCACTACTCCTGGCCTCATCCTGTGCCTACGCACACGACATACAATCCCTACGCCGGCATGATTTGGGACGCGTTCAGGCCGTCGGACGACCCGGTCGTCTATCACTACAACATCCCGCAGAACGCCATCGCCGTCGTCGCGATGCGGCTCGTGACGGCGTTCGCGCGCGACGCGTTCAAGGACGGGCAGCTGGCGCAGAGCGCGACGACGCTGGGCTCGGAAGTACGGGGCGGCATCGAGCGCTATGGGCGCGTTTTTAGCCGTCGTTACGGCGGGTGGGTGTACGCGTATGAAACCGACGGCTACGGCCACTCGAAGATGATGGATGACGCCAACATTCCGAACCTCACGGCCTTGCCGTACATCGGCTGGTGCGCCACGAACGATGCCGTGTATCTAAACACGCGGCGCTTCACGTTGAGCTCGGACAACCCGTACTATTACAGGGGCAAGTATGCTACCGGATTGGGCAGCGCGCACACCCCGAAAGGCTGGGTTTGGCCGCTCGGCATCATCGGCGCCGCGCTGACAGCGACGACACGCGAGACGATCGCGAGTGCGATCTCGATGCTAGACGAGAGCGATACGCTCAACGGGCTGATGCACGAATCGATCAATCCCGACAACACTCAGCAGTTCACGCGACCCGAGTTTGGATGGGCCAACGCCTTTTGGGCGGACCTCCTCTTTCGAACGGTCGCGGGGTACCCGGCAACGCCGCTCGGGCTGCTCAGCACGATGGTTCCGGACGAGCGGCAGAGTCAAATTCCGACGATCACGCCGCCCTGGACGCAGGCGACGGACCGATTCAAACTCGTGTACGCGCTGGGCCGCCTGCTCGCGCGGGATCCGTTCCCCTAGGACCCGTCCCCGTTAGAAGTCGTCGTCGGGGCTTTGTTCCGGCGCGTGGCGATGTAGGAAATAGTCGCCGCTCAGTCGCGTCTCGATTGCCTTGAAGGCGCGCGGCGCGCGCGAGAAGTTGAAGCAATCGGAGAGGTCGTCCGCGCGCGCGTCAGTCGTGTGCAGCGAGCCGAGCCCGAAGGTTTTCTCGACGAACTTCAGGATGCTGCCGAACTCGTGCTGTGCGTGCGAAACGTAGCCGATCTTGGCGTACGGCGAGATGACGATCAGCGGGACGCGAAAACCGAGTTCATAGGAGTTGTACTGCTGTGGCTTGACGTGGTCGTACCAGCCGCCCCAATCGTCCCATACGACGAAGATGGCCGCATTATTCCAGTACGGGCTCTTACCGACTGCGTTAACGATCGAAGAAACCCAGGACGGCCCTGTCCCGTCGTTGCCGGGATGATCGGAGTCCGCCAAGACCGGGGTTACCCAAGCCACGTTTGCCAGGTGGCCGGACTTGATATCGTTGATGACTGCCGACGGCGGCGAAAAGACGTGGTCGCGATAGCCTCCGCCGTCTCGGATGTGCTTAATCGCATCGAACGCGTTCCACAGTCCGGCTCCCGCATGCGCCTGGTAGTACGACCATGTCAGCGATTTGGCTTCGAGCAGATCGCTGAGCGCGGTGCGGTCGAAGCACGGATAGACTTGCTGATTCTCGTTCCCATTCGAGTCGATCAGCGCGACGAGCGATCCGGCCGGCGAATCGCAGCCGCCGGTGAGTTTTCCGTTAGGCGCCGTGGGATTCTCGGCTGCGCGCAGCTTCGAGCCGTTGGAAGTCGTCGATGTGCCGCTCACGATGTATTGATGGGCCGGGAAGCTCGGTCCCTGGTTCGTTTGGAACATTCGATCCGCGAACGCGTACTGCTCCGCCAGTGTGAAGTACGGTTGTATCTCCTTCTGTGGAACATACGCGTACGCGCGCACTCCGGGCGGAGGGCACTGCTCCCCCTTTGGACAGCGCGAGGATACCAGATTGAAGCCGTTGAGCTTGCCGTTTGCGTACTCGGTCAGGAATGCGCTGTGTGCGTGCGAGACGTCGTATCTGTCCGTCAGCGGAATCGGCTGCAGCTCGACCTTCTGCCCGTACGAATTGTAACCGTAGTCGGCCGTGTCGGCTCCCGGCAAGCCGTGAAAGAGGTTGTCCACGGAGCGATTCTCTTGAACGATGATGATGACGTGCTGGATCTTCCCGCTGGGGCCGCTCGCCGCGGCGGGCAGCAGTGCCGGCGCGGCGGGCATGCCGGCCGGTTGGTGCGCCGAGCATCCGGCGAAGACAATGAGGAAGAAAAGCTGTGCAAGCTGCGCTCGCTTCACGCGAAGACCTCCGGGAGGTAGTGAATCAGCCTTCGGGAGCGCTCCGGGGGCTCCTCGGCCCAAAGCGTTGCTTTCCGACAAGCTCTGTGATACAAAGTTAATCGTGGAGTTGCAGCGCGCGCTTTCCGACCTTGCCGAAGTCCGGGAACGCCTCGCGCATCTTCAGCGTTTCGAGGGCTACTCGGGCGCGGCGGCTGCGGCGAGCGGTTTCGGCGCGCTCGTGGCGGCGGCGGTCCAGCACCGGCTCGTTCCGCTGCCTCGAACGGCCGACGCTTTGCACACCTATCTCGCCATATGGCTGGGTTGCTTGGCGGTCGCGCTCTTGCTCAACTACGGTGCGGCGGCGGCATGGTTGTTCGAGCATCGCGCCCCTGGAGAGCGAAGCCGCTTTCGTACCGCCGCGATATCGATCGCGCCGAGCATCGTGTTGGGCGGCGCGCTCAGCCTCGGCCTCATCGATCACGACGCCTATGCCCTCCTGCCCGGTACCTGGTTTGCGTTTTATGCGATCGGTCTTTTTGCGTCGCGCGGGGCGATACCGAGCTCCACGATGGCAATCACCATCGGTTTCGCCGCGCTCGCGCTCCTCTTTCTCGTTACGCCTATGGCGACGATGGCGCTTGCGTGGTGGGTTATGCCGATCGGATTCGGCATCGGCCAGCTCGGCATCGGCTACCTCATTTGGCGCGAGCGCTCTTGAGGTGGCGAATTTCAATCAGGCGCCTTTCTCGTATCCAGGCCTGGAAAGGATCTTCCATGAGCGCGGCCGCCTGGCGATTTGTACGTGTCTGATCGCCCATCCTGACGGTTTGAGCTTTACCGAGTTGCAGAGTGCCTGCGATCTGACCGATGGGAATCTCAACCGGCATCTCCATGCGCTGGCCGAGGTCGGCATCGTCGCGACGGACAAGCAGCGCGGCCTGGTCAGGCCGCTAACGATCTATCGGATCACGAAGCGGGGGCGACAGCGGTTCCTCGCCTACGTGGACGAGCTCGAGTCCGTCGTGCACGACGTGCACGAGCGGTCGTTGGGTGCAGCGCCGAAGGCGAAGCTGGCGACGACATGACGCCCCGTCACGTCGCGATCATCATGGATGGCAATCGCCGCTGGGCGCGCGAGCGTAATTTGCCGGTCGCGTGCGGTTATCGCCGCGGAATTGGGGCGCTCCGCCGCACGTTGCTCGCCGCGCGCCGGGCGCGGATTCCGATCGTTACGGCGTACGCGTTCTCGGAAGAAAACTGGAACCGTCCGTCGGCCGAGGTCGATCTTTTGATGGCGCTGTGCATGCGGGCGGCGCGCGGGGAGTTGCGGGCGCTTGCGAACGAGGGCGTGCGCGTGCGGCTTTGCGGCCGGGACGATCGCTTACCCGTTGCGACCCGCGCGGCACTCAAGGAGCTGGTCGCGCGCACGACTTGCAACTCGGCGCTGACGCTGAATCTCGCGATCGACTACGGCGGCCGTCGCGAAATTGGCGACGCCGTGCGCGCTTTGGTGCGCGAAGTCAACGCGGGCCTGCGCGACGTCGACTCGATCGACGAGAACGCCGTCGGCAGCCGGCTCTACACGGCAGGCTTGCCCGATCCGGATCTCGTCATCCGCACCGGCGGCGAGCTGCGTCTCTCCAACTTTCTGCTGTTTCAGGCGGCGTATGCGGAGTTTTGGGCCACCGAAACCTATTGGCCGGACTTTGGCGAGACGGAGCTCCACGCCGCGCTGCGCGATTTTGCCGCGCGGCAGCGCCGCTATGGCACCTGAGCGCTTCGCGTAACCCTCCCGCGCCGGCGAGGGCTCGCGTGCCAGCGCGTTGAATTACCGCCTCCCAGCTCTGCTTAACACGGGAGGGTGTTTCTTCATGCGAACGCTACTGCGGCTACAATTCCCAGCGCGGGCAGGCAACGACGCCGCTAGGGACGGAAGACTCGGCAAGGTCGTCTCCGATGCGATCGAGCGGCTCAAGCCCGAGGCCGCGTACTTCACCGCGACGAACGGCGAGCGGGGCGGATTCATCGTGTTCGACCTCAAGGACCCGAGCGACATCCCGCTCATCTGCGAGCCGTTCTTCCTCGAGCTCGAGGCAAAGGTCGAACTCGCACCAATCATGACGCTCGAAGACGTAAAGACGGGACTGTCAAAGGCTTTTCCGAGCTGACCTCGGCTAGCGAAAGTGTTGCGCGATGAAGTCGATCCAGTAGTGATAAACGTCGGCGGTGCGCACGGGATCGGTGGGAAAGTGTCCCTGGATCGGCCAGACGCGGAGCGTCGCGGACTTGCCATTGTCACGGAGCGCGCGCCAGTACATCGAGGACGTGGCGAACGGGTCGCGGTTGTCGCCGGTATCGGAAAGGATCAGCACGGGCGTTGTAACGTCGCGAGCGTACCAGATCGCCGAGGCGCGCCGCCACTCCACGGCGTTGGAGCCGACGAACGGCGATCCGTGGAAGAGCTCGGCATCCGCGAGGCTGTCGTCGGCCGTTCCGTAGTCGGTAACCCAATCGTTGACCGATGCGCCCGAAACCGCCGCCTTCCACACGTGGTAGCGCGAGATCATCCAGGCGGTCATGATTCCGCCGTACGACCAGCCGGACACGGCGAGGCGTGAGTCGTCGACGATTCCCCGCGCGCGCACGGCATCGAGCGCCGCGATGATATCCTTGCCCGGCCCGTCCTCGGGATCGTAGAGTATCGCGCGCTGGTACCTTAGGCCCAGATTGGGACTGCCGCGATAGTTCGGCCGTAGCACGAGCCATCCGCGCGCCGCCATCATCTGTGCCCAGAAGTCGAACTCGAGCATCGAAGGATCCGAGGGACCGCCGTGGATGTACACAACCAGCGGATATGTGCGTGCCGGCGAGAAGTTGGGCGGAAAGTAGAGGACGCCGTCCCCCTCCACGCCGGTAGTCGTCGGGAACGTCACGCGCTCCGCGCGCCCCCACTGCAGGCGCGCGAGGCTCGCGTTGAAATCCGTCAGCTTGACGGTTCCACGACCGGGCACGTAGCCGAAGAGCTCCGGCGGCTGATCCGTGGACGTCGCGACGAAAACGAGAGTTCCGTCGGCGGCCATGGCGTTGCCCAGCTCGGGTGCATCCGCGCCGCCGGTCGTCGTCAAAGGAATTCCGGGCGTGACGTTACCCACGTCGATGCGCTGGGGCGCGCCCAGCAAGGGAAGGCGGTACAGCGCGTTCGTCGTGCGATCCGGCACAGCAACGATCAGGCTCTTTGAATCGCGCGACCAAACGGCGTCATCGATGGGCCGATCGATCGACGCCGACAGCGGCGATCCCGCCCCGCCGCTCGGCGTCGTGACGTACAGGCGAACGAGATTCACCTGCGGATCGCCGTTGCTGTAGGCGTATGCGATGTGCGCGCCATCCGGCGAGAAGCGCGGGTCGGCCTCCCAGATCGTTCTTCCGGTCAGCGAGCGGACGCGTTTACTCTCGACGTCGAGCAATGCGACGTGCGAGTAGCTCTGATCGTTCAGCGTCGCGCCGCGGCAGAGCGTAAATGCCAGAGTCTTCCCGTCCGGCGACCAGGAGATCGTCGATCCGTCCGCCACGCTCGACGAGCCGAAGGTCAGCTGCGTCGCCGCCGGTTCTTTGAGTCCCTGGACGAACAGGTGAACCGGCCGCGAGGCCGCGCGCGCGACGATCGGCTCGGTCGTGAAGATGAAACTGTTGCGAAATCGATCGGCTCCGGTGCGTTGCGGGTCGGGGTCCACGGCCGAATATGCGACCCCGAGCCCGTCCGGCCGCCACGCGAACTGCTTGACGCCGGCTTGCGCGTGCGTGATCGGCGACGGCGCCCCGCCGGCGAGAGGCATGACGAAAACTTGCGAGAGGGCGGCGTCGCCGCTGCCCTCGTCTGCGAGAAAGGCGAGCCGCGTTCCGTCCGGTGAGAACGCGGGGTCGGATAGGCCGGTGCGATCGGACACCAGCACCCGCCGCGCGCCGTCCGTGAGGTCGACCGAAACGAGCTCGTCGGCATGGCGGTCCTCGTCCCAGACGACGGTCGAGAGGACGAGTGCAGCGGTCCTGCCGTCGGGCGCGAGCGCTGGGGCGTGGAGCGCCACGAGAAGCCGATAATCGTCCTCGCCGGCGCGTTGCGCGCCGGCGAGAACGGCAGCGGGGTTCGTCGCGCAAACCAGCGCGATCACGAGCGCCCGAAGTAGCACTAGGGCAGGATTAGCATGCCATCGGTATTTCCGGCGCCATCGACGTAGAATCCAACCATCTTTTCCTTATCGTCGATACCATTGATCGTCGTCGTTCCTTTGCCCTTGGGATCGTCAATGGATTGCCACTTCGGGTGATGGAGCGGCGACGACAACAAGAAGCCGTGCATCTTGTTCGCCGAATCGACGTAGTTGCCGACGATCTGGTTGTGAACGTTGATGCCGAAGGGCTGCGTAAACGTCGAGCCGGGATAGCTGAACGTCGAGAAGTGCTTGCCTATTTTGAGAAACCCAGCGGGGTAGGATGGAGCAACTGCGTAGATGCCGACGATGTTGCCGAGAGCGTTGATACCGGTAGCGGTCACGTCCGTTGCGCCCGGCGGCACGACGGGCGTGAACTTGCCGGTGCTGCGATTCAGCTCGTAGCCGTGATTGACGCCCGCGCCGTCGGTATAAAACCCGACCGCTATGCCGGAGTCGTTGATGCCGAGCAGCTGATTGACCGTACCTTTTCCGGTCTTCGGGTCACGGTAGCTGGTAAATACGCCGCCTAACTCGATGAAACCGCGGTTCACGTTCTTCTTGTCGACCCAGAATCCGCAGTTGGCGCCGCTATTGTTGAGGCCGGTTACCTGCGTCTGCACGGAGCCGGGAAAATCCTCATATTTATAATTCTTTTGGCCGTATGGCGGAAGAATGAGATAGCCTTTGTTCGGGTGACCCTTCGCGCCGCTGCCGTAGTAACCCGAGATTTTGCTGAGGTTGTTGATGCCGAGCAGCTGATTGAAGGTCGGATCCTTCACGCTGTTCAGCGTTCGAAACGTGAAGGCCGCCGGCGATAGGTTCCGCGTCCAGGACGGCGCGTCGACGTTTGGACCTATGGCCGGCGCCACGCCGCCGCCGCACCCGCTCAAAATCGGGGCGGCCAAACCGAGAGCGGCGAAAGCGAGGGCGAACCGAAAGCCTCGTTCAGAAGCGATACGCATTGCGAGCTCCTTTGTAACGGTGGGTTGTGTGTGGGGGCCGTCTTTGATGGTAGCACCGGGTGCGCGGATCATCAAGAAAATGGCCGGTGGAGACGGGTGTTGAAGCCGAGATTATGATCGAACGCCGTCGCTTTTTGTTGGCGCTCGGGGCCTGCGGATTTGGGCCGGCGCTGCTCGGCGCAGGTCGCGGGACCACCCCCGCGTTCGAGCCCCTGGAGCGGGCCCTCGTGCTGAGCGGCGGCGGCGCGCGAGGAGCTTACGAGGCGGGAATCGTCGGCGCGCTGGCGGCTCGCGGAAGCGTGCCGGACGGCCAACCGCTGCCGCCCTACGAGATCGTCTGCGGCACGTCGATCGGCGCGCTCAACGGCTGGTTCGTCGCGACTGGCCAGTACGAGAAGCTGCGGCAGCTTTGGTACGGCATCAGCGGCGAGAAGCTGATTCGCGCGAAACCGCGCTACGCCGCGCTGCGCGATCCGCAGAGCGGCGTCTTGAACCTTGCGGCCTCCGCCTTCAGCTTGACCGGTCTCGTGCGAGATCAGCGCGGGGTCTTGCAGAGCGAGCCCGTCTACGACTGGATCTCTCGCAACGTCGACCCCGCGGTTCCCTTGCAGGTGCCGCTCGTCTGGGGCGTCACGAACCTCGCGCAGCAGAGACCCGAGTATTTTTACCTACGGCCGGTAGGCAGCGGTGAGGAACTTCCGCGCAAAGTCGTCAACTCGCTGCACCTCTTGCTCGGTCCGCACACCGTCGTGCGGGAGGCCACGCCCGATCTGTTGCATTCGGCGATCTTTGCGTCGGCGGCGATTCCGATCGCCTTCGATCCCGTCGTCATGCCTGGCCCCGACGGAAGGCCGACTCCATACTGCGACGGCGGCGTCGCGACAAACTCGCCCGTCGGCATCGCGCACGCGGTCGCAAGCGCGGCTGACGTCGTGCTGCTCGATCCACCCTTCGAGGTGGAGGCCGACTACCACGACGCCGTCGAGATCGCGTTCGGCGTGTACGGCACGATGCAGCGGAAGATCATCGAGGTCGAGATGCGCAACGCATACTTCCAATCCGTCGGCAAACGCGCCATCGACCGGCTGTCGCCGTCCGAGGCGTTGCGCGTGAGCGAAGGCAACTCGCTGCTCGCGACATTCATGCACTCGGTCACGGCGACTGAGCTGCGCTACATCCGGCCCGCGCAGGCGCTTCCATTGAGCGTCGTGGGATTCAACGACGAGGTCGGCATCGGGAAGGCCTACCGTCTCGGTTGGCAAGACGTCGGGGACCCCGGCTTCGTCGATTACGACTGGAGGACGTTTCAGCTATGAAGAAGATTTCGGCGCTCGTCGCATTCTTGCTCGGCGCGACGGTCGCGGCCGGTGCGCAGATTCATCATCCGGTCTCGAGCAGCGCCGAGGCGCAAGCGGCGTTCGACCGCGGTCTGCTCGACTACTACGCCTACAATCCGGAGGCGGCGGAGCATGAGTTCTATACCGCGGCGGACCTCGACAAGCACATGGCGATGGCGTACTGGGGTATCGCGCTGAGCAACGCGCCGAACCTCAACGTGGCTGCTACCGACGATCGCGACGAACAGGCGCGGGAGGCGATCCAGCAAGCGAAGGCGCTCGAGCAATACGCATCCGCCGAAGACCGGGCACTCATCGCCGCCGCCGCGGCGCGCTTCGACGCCAAACCCAAGGCGTCGCCGGATGCGCTGCTTGTGGACTATCGCGACGCGCTGCGGCGCATCGCGCTCGCCTATCCCGCGGATCCCGACGTTGCCGCGCTCTACGCCGAAGCGACGCTCTACGTCGCGTTCGGCCATGAGGGCCGCAACATCACGGCTGCGCAGCGCGCCGCGCGAGTTGCTCGCGTCGCCGCCTTGCTGCCGCTTTTTCAGGCCGACCTGGCGAACTTTCCCGAGCACGTCGGCCTGTTGCACTTTTACATTCATGCGGCACAGATGGCTGGTAACTCGCAGCTCGCCGTCACCGCAGCGCGGCGGCTCGCGACGTTCAGCCTTCCATCGGAAGACTCGCACCTCACGCACATGCCGGGACATACGTTTTTCGACGTCGGTTTGTACGAGGAGGCGCGCAATGTCGGGGAACGCTCGGTGGCGATGGACTTCACAGACTTCGCCTGCTGCCATCCCGGATACTATAGCGCGCCACGCTACTACCACGAGCACAACGTGGACTTCTTGCTCTACGCGTTGACTGAGACCGGCCACCTCTCGGAGGCGATAACCGTCGCGCGCCGCGAGGACGATCCCGTGCTCATCGCGCACCAGCTCGTCGCCGATCGAGACTGGCAGGCCGTCTTGGCGCTGCCTTACGAGAAAGGGACCGCGACGATGCCGTTTGCGCGCGGGCTCGCGTACGCCAAGCTCGGCAACGCGACTCGCGCGGCAGAAGCTCTCGCCGGAATTCCCAAGGACCCGGACGACAACCCGTACGCGGCGACGCTCTACGACGCGATGCGCGCAACGCTGGCGGGCGAGATCGCGCTGCTGGGCGGAGACGACGCGAAGGCTCTTGCGCAGTTTACCGCCGCATCGGCGGCGGCGAGCAAGTTGCACGGCTTTGGCGAGGAGACGCCGGGGCTCTACTATTACTCGCCGCACATGGCGCTGGCTCGGCTCGCCATGCGGGTCGGAAAGGCCGGCGTCGCGAGGGCGGCGTTGGACGCGGAGCTGATAGGAAGCCCGCGATCTCCGGCGGCAACGGCCGCTCTGGCGCAACTCGCCGCATCGCGCTAGGACAGGCTTGATCTACCTCGACGAAGACGCGGTTCGAGCGCGCCTGCGCTGGGACGAGCTGATCGATACGATGGAGCTTGCCCTGGCCAATTTCTCACGCGGCGTCGTCCTGCAGCCGGTGCGAAGCATCTTGACGCTCGAGGAACGGCGGCGCTATTTGGGCATCATGCCGGCCGTCGTGGGCGACGTGATGGGAGTGAAGTTCGTTACGTTCTATCCGGTCAATGCGGGCACCGGGCGTCACACGCACAATGCGACGATTGTGCTCTACCGGACGGAGACAGGGCTGCCGTTGGCGGTCATGGACGGGAGGCTCATCACGGAGATGCGCACCGCCGCGGTCTCTGCCGCGATCACGCGGCGTCTCGCGCCGGCTGACTGTCACGTCCTGGCCCTGCTGGGCAGCGGAGTGCAGGCTCGCGCGCATCTCGAGGCGCTGAGGCGGGTACGGAGGTTTTCCGACGTGCGCGTATGGAGCCGCAACGCGGCGCACGCGCAGCTTTTCGCCCGGGAGCACGGCGTGACGGCCGTCGACCATCCCGAATCCGCCGTTCACGGAGCCGACGTCGTGGTGACGGCGACGGCAGCGCACGAGCCGGTCCTCCAGGGCGCGTGGCTCAAGCCGGGCGCCCACGTGAACGCGGTCGGATCGTCGCGGCCGGATTGGCGCGAGCTCGACGACGACGCGATGGCAAACGTCGTCCTGGTCGATTCGCGCGAGGCCGCCGCAGTCGAGGCGGGCGACGTGGTGATGGCCAACGCGCCGATCCACGCGGAGATCGGTGAGATCTTCGCCGGCCTCAAAACGGTTTTGCCATCGGCCACGACGGTCTTTAAATCCGTTGGGCTCGCCGTCGAAGACATCGCCGCGGCGAGGCTCGTGACGGAAAGTACTCGAAGGCAGGGCGAATGAGAAATCATTGACCCCGTCGTTCTACGCGCTGCTGAGAGAGGGGATGCCGTACGCGCCATGGCGCATTCATCCGGGAAGAGGTAAATCCGATGTGTCGCAATATCAAGGTGCTCCATAACTTCGCGCCGCCCGCGACCGAGGATGAGATCCATGCGTCTGCGTTACAGTTCGTTCGCAAAGTGAGCGGATGCACGCATCCCTCGAAGGTCAACGACGTGGCTTTCGAGCGAGCGGTACAGCGCGTTGCGAACGCTACGCGCGAGCTGCTCGCGTCGCTCGTCACGCATGCCCCGCCGCGGGATCGAGGGGTTGAGGCCGCCAAGGCGCGGGAACGCGGGCGGCTCCGATTCGAAAAGGAGGTACTCTCACGATGAACTGCTCGCCCCGTTTTTTTTGCGCGCTGACGTTGCTTCTGCTGACCGGTACCGCCACGGCCTTCGCCGCAAACGCCAAGGTCGAGGGGACGCCGGTTCCGATGCGGCCGAAGCCCGACCTGTCTTCGATGACGTTTTTGATCGGCACGTGGCAGTGCTCGGACTCGAGCTCGCGGCGGCCCGGACCGTTCCAGACCACGGAGGCCTGGTCGATGGACCCGAGCGGGTATTGGATGATCCGCGACGTCACCACGCATAAGGCGTCCTGGATCCCGCGAGAATTTCACGCGCAGTCGAGATACACGTACGACCCCGTAGCGAAGCAGTGGGTGCGGATTACGGTCAGCGATAACGGAGCGTACTCCGTCGCGACGGCAACGTTGCAGGGCGCGAGCCGAAAGATCTACACGTACGTGATCCAGACGAAGGCGCCGGACGTTGCCTCGTACGCGCCGGAGGTATTCGTGAAGGAGAGCAATACGAAGAAGACGATGACGACGTCCTTCACGGAAATGAACGGGCGCGTGGTCATGGTCAAGGAGACGTGTACTAAGTCCTGACGTCCCAGCGTTCCGCATCGACCGGAATCCACAACATGTTGAGCCGGTAACCTTTCACGCGATCGCTGAGGCCGATTAGGCGGTCCTCGTAGTAGAGAGGGATGACGGGAGCGTCGTTGTGTACCAGGACGGCGATGGCGTCGAAGTCGCGGTTGCGCCGCGCTTGACTCGGCGTGCGCGTCTGATCGCCGAATAGCGCCTCGAAGCGCTTCGAGCAGTAGAATGAGTGATTGTCGCCACCCGTGTGGGCCTGCACGCAGCGCAGGTTGAGCGACTGTTCGGGATCGCTACCGCCGACCCACGTCTCGCCGACGATCGTGGCCTTGCCGTTGCGAAGCAGGCCCTCGGGGCTAAACCAAATGCGTGTCGGATTCGCCTTGATCGAGAGCTGCATGCCGGCCGCAGCGAGCTGAGCCTGGACGAGCGTCGCGATCCGGACGTTGATCGGGTCCTCGGAGTTGACGCCGACTAATCCCCCGAGCGGCGCGCCGCCCTTGAATCGGATGCCGTGCCGCAACCGCCAGCCCGCGGCGTCGAGCTCTCGGCCCGCGAGGGCCGGATCGTGCTGATAAGCGGGAATCGCGACGCCCTTCCAGCGCACGATGGGCGGCGGAAGGAACGACGTCGCCGCGCGGAACTCGCCGCGCCACGCGGAGGACAGCGCCCGATAGTCGAGCGCGTGAGCGATCGCGCGCCGCACGCGAACATCGCTTGCGGGAATCGCCTGCGTCTGAAGGTAGAGCATGCGAGTCGCGTTCTCCGGGATGCGCAGCACGCGGATTCCCCGCTCGCGCTCGGCCTGCGCCACGTTCTCGGCGGTGAGAGTTCCGACATCTACTGCGCCCGAACGCAATGCGACGAAGTTCGAGTTGAGGTTCGGTACGATCTGCAGTACGATCTCGGCGAGCTTCGGCCGGGGCCGATAGTAGGGATTCGGTTCCAAGACGATGCGATCGCCGCGCAGCCACGTCTTGACGCGAAACGGCCCGGTGCCGAACGGGGCGTTCTCCCAGAGGGAGCCGACGATCTTGGTGTCGGGGAACGCATGCTTCGGCAGGATGCCGTACGCGAAGTCCGCCTGCGCGAAGAGCACGTGGACCGCCGCGTTCCATGGCGCGCGCAGCCGCACCACGACCGTATGCGCATCGGGCGTCCGCAGCGAGACGATGCGGCGGTATGGCTCGACCGACGTGGCGCGATTGCGTGGATCGAAGATGGTTCGATACGTGAACGCGACGTCGGCCGAGGTCAGCGGCACGCCGTCCGCGAAGCGCGCGGCCGGCCGTAGGCGATAGGTGATTTGCGTGCCGTCGGGCGACACGTCGCCGTTGCGTCGCGTCGGAATCCGCGTCAAGAGGATCGGAACGTCGCGATTATCGGCCGAGAGTCCGACGAGCGTCTGGCAGAAGAGCGTGTCGAGGGCGATGATCTCCTGGTCGATCGCGACCAGCGGAACGAGCGACGCGGGGTCGCCCGCGTAGGCGATCCGCAAGACGTGCGGCGGTCCGCCGGCGCCGCCGGCGCCGCGCATGCACGCCGCGAGCACGATCAGGGCTGCGGCGGCACAAATATAGCTCCTAAAGTGCAATCGCCGGGGAGACACGAAGCGTTGTGTGATGCTGACATACTTCGGTGCCGCCGCGGTGGGATTCATGATGCTGTGTTACGCGCTCGAGGCCCGAGGCGCAACGTACACGTTGCTCTTTGCCGTGGGTTGCTTCGCCTCGTCGGCATACGGTTGGCTCGCGGGGACGTGGCCCTTCGGCGTCGTCGAGTTGCTCTGGGGACTCATCGCTCTGCGAAAGTGGCGCTCGAGGCTCGGCGCGGCCTGACTCGTCTTGCTTACGGGCTGCTGCTCGGCGCAGTCGTCGACGGAAGCCCGCGTGCGCCGCTCGAGGGCATCTGGAGCGGCTGCATCGTCTGCTGCGACGCCGCGGGCCCCGGCGGGAGCGTCGGGTAGGGCCCCTGGATCGGCTGCGTCGAGGTCTGAAGCAACGCTATCGCGCAGGCGATGAAGAGGAACCCGAACACGTAACGCACTTTTCAGGCTTCCCAATAAATTTCGATGGCATAGCCGTCCGGATCGGCGCACCGAAACGACGCGATGGTGTCATCGCGATAGAAGGCCCTGGCGATCGGAATAGACGCGCGCGTCATGGACTCATGCATCGCTTCGACGGCCTCGGGCGAGTCGAGCCGCGAACCGAAGTGAAACCAGTCGGGCAACTTCGCGGGATGCGGGTCGTCCATCAGCGCTAAGCTGAACCCCGCGGCGTCTTCCATGAACGTCAGGTTCGCCTCGTGGTTTGCGACTCGCAGCCCCAGCCAGCGTTGATAGAACTTCTCAGAGGCGTCGCGTTCGCGGACGTGCAGGTGAAGGTGCGCGATGTTCATGCTCAGCGGCACCCTTTCGGCTTTGGCTCGAGCTGGCCTTGCTGGCCCGGGGTAGCGATCACGAATGGGGCGCGGGCGAACGTCGCATGGCGCGGACCGTCGATGTAGCTGCAGGCGAGCAGCGTGCCGTCGTCGGAGAGCGGCACGCCGTTCCACGTCATCCAGTCGACGTTGACGCGGGCGTCGTGTGGATGCGTGAGATCGTATGTCACGCCGTCCTGATCGGTGGCGGAGACGTCGTTCATCTCGACGGAACCGAAGTCGTCGAGCGTGTTCGGCAGCGAGCGGTGGCCGTAGTCATAGAACGTCGCCTCGACGATCCACTCGGCGGTGTTCCCGTAGAGGGTCGCGCGCCGCTGGAAGGGCGTGCCACAATCGATGCAGCCCGCTTCGAACGTGCGCGGCGGCAGATAATAGCCGGTCGTTTCGTCGACGAATCGAAGCGTCGCCTCGCGCCAGGCATGCGGGCCGGCCGTTGCGGCGTCGATCCGCACGTAGATCTTGTCTCCGGCTTTGATGACCAAGTCGCGGTGATGGTGCGGCACCACGGCGATGTCTCGCACGCCGGCCCATTCGATCCAGAAAAACGCCGAGGTGCGGTAGTTCCGCAGCAGACCACCCTTGTAGCATGGGACGTCGGACTCGGATCCGGCCTGCAGGATATCGGTCGAGGGATACGTGCGCCACTTGCCGCTCTTCGTCTTGTAGTGGGCGATGAACGTCGCCGACCAGCCGTCCAAGGCGATCCACAGCGACGACCCGTCTTCCTGCTCGTGGCGGTTGGAACAGTTGATCGTCGGCCGCGCCTTGGGCACGATCCACTCGCCTTCGACGACGTGAAATCGATGGGCCGGAATGCGTAATGGTCTCTCGCCGGGCGCAAAGAGTACGGGTCCGGCCCAGTCGGGCTGATAGACGCGGCGCGCGTTACGCGCGGGTTCTGAAACGAATGATACGTCGAGCGGATGACGCGACGCTGCGACGGCGCGTAGCCATGCCTGGTCGGGGACGCTCGGCGTCGGCGCGAAGGCGGCGTTCCCACCGCAAGCCGCCAAGGCGTATACGGCGGTGACGATGGCCGCTGTGCGCATGCTCGAACGTACCATAGCCCGTTTCGTGTTGCCTGCGTGGGCGTATGAACGCGCGGTTAGAAGTCTAGCGCAACCCGTGTGCCGAAGCTCAATAGAAATGAGCTGGACGTGCCGGCGAACGTCCGTGATGCGGTCCTTGATGGATCGTCGGTACGTCGCGTTTGCGTCGTTGATGTGGCTCTACTTAGTGACGCTGGCGCCTGCGTATGCGCAAGTCCAAACGGACGTGGAGCTGCCGGCGACGGGACGATGGGTCGATACGGGCATCGACCTACAAATAAGTCGCGCGGGCTATTCTAATGGATCCACCGTCGTGCAGGTAAATATAACTCACGCTTCGAGCACCGTCCCAGCGTCGAGTAGCCCATTTATTCCTCTGCCCAACGTCGTGGGAATGCGCTTTCCGGCCGCCGTGCGCTCTCTAAAAGCGATCGGGCTTACCGCACGGCGGGCGAAACGCGCTTCGAGTAGCCCAGCCGGGGTTGTCGTGGGCCAATCGCCGGAGCCGGGCGTCGACGCGCGTGCGATCAAGGTCGTGACCCTCGCGGTTTCCGACGGTTCGCTCGCGGTGGCGACCGCGAAACCCGTGGAAAGCTCGCCGATTCCTCTACCAAACTATGTGGGAATGCGATTCGCGGCGGCAGCGCGTGCTTTAAAAGAGTTCGGCTTGCCGGCGCGCCGGCGGACAAAACCATCGAGTAGGCCGGCCGGCGTGGTGGTAGGCCAATCGCCGGAGCCCGGTGTCGATGCGCGCACGGCAAAAGTCGTCACGCTCGCGGTCTCCGATGGCTCGCTCGCGCAGCGCGCCACACCGATGCCCCGACCCGCTACGCCCGAACCGCTCACCTCGGTCCACACGTCGATCGCGGCGGTGCCCGTCAACCCGGCCACGGCCGCGCGGCCGCCGGCCAAACCGCGTCCGTCGGGGCCGGTCGCGTGGTCAACACCGGCGCCGGCGCGGACCGCGGCGGCAACGCCGATCGCGGGCTCTACGCCCGTTGTCGTGGTTCCATCCATCACGCCGCGGCTTGAGACGACGACGCCGCGCGCAACGGCGCGATCGACTGGAACTCCGGCCACGGTCTCGGTCCCTTCGGTCGTCGGTTTTACGCAACGAGCTGCGGCTTCGACGGTCGAAGGCAGTAAGCTGCGCGCCGTATATCGAGGGGCCGAGCCTAGCCGCCTCGGGTTGGGGCGCGTAACGCGCACCGATCCAGGCGGCGGTACGCTGCTACAGCCTGGCGCGTTGGTCGGATATTGGGTTGCAAACGGTAAGAACGTCGTGCCGAATCTGGTTGGCCAATCAGTCGACGTCGCGAGCGCGCTGCTGCAGAAGAGCGGTTTTCGCCTCGGTTCGGTGCTTGTTCACGGCGGCGCGAAAGAGCCGGTTCGGCGGCAAGATCCTCGTGCAGGAACACTGGTGCCGGTTGATTCCGCCGTCAGCGTCACTACTGGTGAGCGGAGAGGCGGATGGACTTGGTGGCTGCTCGCGGCCGGCGCCTTCCTGGTCGTCGCGGCGTTAGGGTTTTCGACCGGCACGAGAATGCGTCTAGCAAGGATGACGAGCCGCCTTATAAGGGTGCAGTCCTCGCTGGATGTGGACGGGCCGGTAGCCTTTGAGGGGGACATTCAGATGGCCGGACCGGCGACTCATATTCGGGCGAATGTGGAAGACGGCGAGACTTTTTTTGAAGACGGCGGTGACATCATCAAGCGGGAGGAGCACGATGGCTGACCCGAGCGGACTGCAGGTACGCGACCTTTTACCCAATGAACTGCACCTCGAGCAAACCGTGAAAGGAGCGCTTTCTGAACAGCGTGGCCTCGGAGCGACGAAGCTGGCCTGGGGTGTCGTGGGGTCGCAGGCAACGGACGCGCTCAAGGGCGTCCTCAACATGGATGTCCTGGAGCTATTAGGCCGTGCTTGGAGCGCTGCCAAGGAGCTGCACGACTATACGGACCGCTCGAGGCATCCGGAAGGCGAAAAATCGGTGGTGTATTTGGGCGGCCACAAATTCACAAAGACCATCTATCCGCAGCTGGCATTGACCATCGACCCATTTAAGCCCGTCACCCTTCGCTTCGCGCTGAATCTCGTAGCGGACATTCGGTCGATCGCGCTCGCGATATGCAACGGCCACATCACGAGCACCGGCGGCGGGGACGGAAACCTCGGAGCGCAGTTGAGATACGGCGATATCGCCCTGACAAAGATGCAGCAAAGACCAGTGAAGTTCCCGGGGAGCTTCGCATTCAGGGAGCCGGGTCTAGCGATTATCTGAAAAATAGCCATAGCCGACCCGGTTTCGCTCCCTCCGTTGCACGGACGTTGCAAGGGGCGGCCTTAAAAGTCACTGGGCTCGCAGGTCGTTCCATGGGTTCGAGATCTCGTTGCTGCTCGAACGTGCGGGCACGGGGTACGAGAGCGAGCTGAAGCCGGGCGCGAAGTCTGCACGTAGCCGCAGAAATGCTAGCAGCGAAACAACCCAGTACAATTGGCGTGCGAAGTACGGAGGCTTTGAGGTGACCCGATTTCGAGAAGTTTCGGTAGTTCCAAAGCAGGAGCGCGCGCCGCCGGTAGCCTATCGCTACGAGGAGTGCGCAGAGCTCTTGGCATGTCCGTTGTGGCAATTGCGTTTATGGCCGCAGCCGCGCGGGTCGACGCCCCGCCGCTCCGGCATCTCGTCTACTCGTTTTCCTACGAACAGCGTCAGCAGGGCGCCGTTACCAGCGAGGCCGGCTCAACTGGGAATCGGACGTACGAGGGCACGCTCGACGATCGGGGTACTATGACCGCCGGCGTCTTGCGCGAAGCGCCCGATCGCGGGTTGGTGGTGGTCGTGAGCGAGCAGGGTGAGTACACGCGTCGCGCATCGCCCGCAACGTGCGCCGTATACGGCAACACCACGGTCGTCTGCGACCCAAGCAAAGCGATGAACGCCGAAGAGCTCACGCTGCTGCGCTTTCTCGGCGCTAACTTCTATGATCCGAACCTCGTCGACGTCAAGCGCCATTGGTCGGTTGGGCAGAGCAAGGGCGGTACCACGGTGACCGCCGACTACGTGATCGAGAGCGACGACGGTGGCGTTATGAAGATCGGCGAGACACGGCACGTCGAGAGTACGGTGCAAGGTTCCATCTCCGTGAACACGCAGACGAAGATCGATTACAACGCGAGTCGTCTGCTTCCCACCGCTATCGACGAGTACACGACCGAGGATCAGCACGGCGGCGTCCTCGGCGTCTCCATGACAACTTATCAGACGACGCTGAAGCTCGTCTCCGACTCCATATCGAAGTCTGCACCGCCCTAAAGCCGCGCTACATGAAGAAGTGCACATCAGCCGCTACCCTTGCTGCGTTCGTCATTGGGCTCACCGCCGTGCCCGCCGCAGCGCGCTCGATCTCTACGATCGCCGAACCTAACCACGGTCCGGTTCAAATATCAGCGTGCCGCGCGACGTACGATTCCGACCAGCTTGTGGTCTCGGTCGACTTCAGGAACACCGGCGATAAGATGGCGACGAGTGTAACTTTTGCGTTCACTGCCGAAGATGCGTTTGGGCAATCCCTGCGCTATCTTCAGGGAGTAAGGAAGGGCGAGGCTGCGCCGAAGGCCGAAATCGACAACTGGCAGGGCGCGAGTGTTTCCCTCTCGGGTCCGGTCGCCTCGGATCTGTCCGACGTGGCGTGTTCGGTTGAAACCGTCCATTTTAACGATGGTAGCGAGTGGCACGCCGGAGACGCGGAATCGGTGCCCGGTTATCCACCGACGCCCAATCCGGATGGGACACCACCGCCGTAAAGGCAGTTGCCGGATTTCCGCCGCTACTTCGTGGCGCCACTGCAACCGATGACCGAGAACGCGGGAAATGCCTGCTACAGATTGAAGAATTTAAGTAGCCCCAGCGGGCTTCGAACCACTGCTCGGGGGTTCCGGAGAGTTCCGACCGCTACCGATTCGTTAAGGAGCACCGCCTCTTATGCGATAGCGCAGGTGGACGACCCCGGTGCCGAACCGGCACGCCTCAAGGAGTTCGACATTCCGTCGTAAGGCGGCTCGGAATGCCGGCTTTCCGCCCCCGACGATCACCGGGTTGAGAAACAGGTGACATTCGTCGACCAGACCGGCTGCGAGCGCAAGCGCCGCAAGCTCGGCGCCGCCAATGCTGATGTTGCGCTCCGATTCCCGCTTGAGCTTCTGAATAGCCTCGAGGTCGAAGTCCCCCTCGACACGCGTGTTGCGTGTCGTAGCGCATGTCAGCGTTCGTGAAAAGACGACCTTTTCGGCCTTCTGCCAGATCCGTGCGAAGTCGCGGTGTTCGGGCGGATAGCCCTCCACCGGCGCATCCCAGTAGGCCATCGTCTCATAGAGTCGCCGCCCATAGAGATAGGTTCCGATCGGCCGCAACAA
This sequence comes from Vulcanimicrobiota bacterium, assembly GCA_963722595.1. Classification (GTDB taxonomy): domain Bacteria; phylum Vulcanimicrobiota; class Vulcanimicrobiia; order Vulcanimicrobiales; family Vulcanimicrobiaceae; genus Cybelea. Next base: position 344,052 of record CAVRNN010000006.1, read on the forward strand.
CTCAGTGATGAACGCGAATACTTGGTCGGGATTGACCCAATCGAAGGTGCCGGCCTCGTCCTCGACATAACCGTCGAGCGATGTATTGGTGATGTAGATCACCTTCGACATGCGAAGGAAGTAGGACGTCTCTTTACGGTTGCCCTTCTGGGATATGCCCCGTCATGCGGCCGGTGTTTTTCTGCAGATTGCAGAATCGCGTCGATCTCACGAACGAAACAACATTGCAACACGGGGATGATAGAAGGCGACGCGCGCATCATAAACCGGGACCCAATGTCTCGCGTCATCGAGCGCATCATGAGCGACAAATTGCAGCACCCGACAAGCTGGGCTCGCAGCTTCCCAGAAAGGTTGCTTCCGCTGAGCTTAATCCGCGAGGATGACCACTCGCGGGCGACCACGTTCGGCGGCCTCCCAAGCTTCGCTTACCAGCGATAACGGAAACGTTCTAATCGGTACGTCAACGGCGCCGTCCGAGATCAACTGAATATAGCGCGGAATCTCAGCTAAAATATCGGTTATCGACGCCGAGCCCGCGCCGCTTCCCGTTATGCGTAACTTGCGGCTACGCAAGAGTGCGGCAGGAACTGCTGCCTGCGAGCCTGCGGCAGCGCCGATTTGAACGTACGAGATGTCGGCGCGATCAGCCTCGAGCCCGCGTCTACCGAGCGCTGCAAACGTGCTTTGCGCCGGTGCACCCCAGAGAAAATCGAGCACGATATCGGGAGATGACCCTTCGAGAGCCTGAAGAATTGCTGCTCCGTCGCGCTCATGATCGCCGCTCAATGCGACGGTAGTAACGCCGGCCTTGACCGCATCGGACAGGTTTTGTACATCACGACCTGCGCCGGCGACGCGCGTTGCACCAAGAATGCGCGCATTCTGTGCTGCGAGAAGTCCCGCCATCCCGGTGACGCCAAGAATCAGAACGTTATCGAGTCTACCGATCTCTGTGCGCCGTGCCTGGAGGGGTAGCCAGGATGCAAGACCCGGGTTCACACCCCCCGCAACCCGCGCCGGGTCGGCGCCTTCCGGGAGCGGTATCCATAGGAATGATGGCACGGAGATTCGTTCAGCGAGCGTGCCGTAAGGCGGTTGTGGGAAACCGGAGTATGCAAGCACGCCCTCTGCGGAGCGAACGACGGCGTCGACCCCGGGAACGAGCGGCCACTGGCCGGTACTGCCGTAGTGCTGGCCACTTGCAAGACCACGCACGATCGGATGAATGCCCGCCGCGACAAGCTCGACGACTTGCCGCCCCTCATAATCGCGTGGCTCTGCAAAATCGCTGTAATGCGCACTGTCGCCGGGCGCTTCGACCAACGCTGCTTTCATTTCTCCCTAACTAAGTAAGCTTCGATGAAAAAAAGCGGCTCCGATGTTATACGAATGTTAGACGGTGGCCCGAAGCGGCGTGAAAACCCTTCCCACTACTGAATGGTCCGATGCTATCAGGGTTTCCCGATACCTGAGCTCCTGGCCCATACGCCCCGATCCTGGCCTTTTTGGACCCCTCCCTTGCACGGCTGTTGCACGCGTAGGGTTGCCTCCGAAGGAATGTGTCATCGCGTTTGCCTTAGGGCACGATCACCCCAGATAGATGCAGTCCTTTAGCGGTGCGCGGTCACGGGCGGGACGCGGCGCCTTCGCGGCCAACAGCCCGCTGCGTGAATCAGCCCAGCGAGGCGCCGGGCTCGCGTCGCGCCTCCAGTCGACGCCCGCTCCCTGGCGGCTTAGCGGTCATTGCACTCGGAGTCGTGTTCGGAGATATTGGGACGAGTCCGCTCTACACGCTCAAGGCGTGCTTCAAGACCGCCAGCGCGACCCCAGCACCCGAGAATGCGCTCGGCATTGTCTCGCTCCTGATTTGGACGCTCGTCTTCGTTGTATGCGTCAAGTACGTCACGGTGCTGATGCGTATCGATCACGACGGCGAGGGCGGAATCCTTGCTCTGCTCGCGCGCGCTGAACCGCCGAGTATTCTCGGCGTTCCGATGCGCACCAGCTGGCTCGTCTGGGTCGTCGTGATCGGCGGTGCGATGCTCATCGGGGATGGGATGATTACGCCGGCAATCTCGGTGATCTCAGCGGTCGAGGGATTACGCGTCGCGACCTCGGCTGCGCAGCCCTTTATCGTCCCGCTTGCCGCCGGAATCTTGCTCGGGCTGTTCGCGATTCAGTGGCGTGGAACGCGGAGCGTCGGGGTGGTGTTCGGCCCGGTCATGGCGTCGTGGTTTGTCGCGATCGCCATCAGCGGTCTGGTCGCGATCGTCGCACACCCCGCGATCCTCGCGGCGCTCAATCCGTTTTGGGCTGTATGGTTCGTGACGCATCACGGAATCTTCGGCTTTCTCATCTTCGGTGCGATCATTCTGGGGATGACTGGCGCCGAAGCGCTCTACGCGGACATGTCGCACTTCGGCCGCATTCCGATCACGCTAGCGTGGTACGCTTTCGTCCTTCCGGCGCTCGTCTTGAACTACGTCGGTCAGGGCGCAATCGTCGTGGCAGATCCCAAAATGCTCGGTTCGCCGTTCTACGCGCTCACGCCCGGCTGGACGCTCCTTCCCATGGTGGCGCTTGCGACGGCCGCGACGGTTATCGCGTCGCAGTCGCTCATCTCGGGCGCGTTCACGCTGACGGAGCAGGCGATTGCGCTGAACCTGAGTCCCCGGATGAGAGTCGTGCACACGTCGGAGGATCAGCGTGGCCAGGTGTACGTTCCGATCGTCAACGCGATCCTCGCGGTGGGCTGTATCCTGCTGGTCGTTTCTTTCCGAAGCAGCGAACGGCTGGCGGCCATGTACGGCCTCGCCGTCGCTACCACGATGTTGGCGACCGATTGTGTGTTCTGCGTGGTGGCCTTGCGCTCGCTGCACTGGCGGCCAGTCGTAGCCTTCCCGCTCGTCACCGCGTTCGCGCTCCTCGATGCCACGTTCGTGCTCGCCGGCCTGCCGAAGTTCGTCGATGGCGCGTGGGTCCCGCTCGCCACGGCCGCAGTGATCTCGCTGATCGCCATCACGTGGCTCACGGGGCGACGGTCCGTCGCGCGAGCGCTGCACGAGCAACACGAGCCGGTGAAGGAGTTCCTTGCTGAATACGGTCCGTTGACTCAGCGTCCCAAAGGCGCGGTCGTCCTTCTGACCGGTGACCCAACCGGCGTTCCCTTCGTCAGTAAGCATCGATGGCTCGGTTGGCTCATTAGCCAAGAATTGGTCGTCGCACTGACGGTCATCTCCGTGTCGCGCCCGCGCATATCCGAGGGCGAGCGGGTGACGATCAAGCGCCTTTCGGACCGGTTTGTGCGCGTCGGCGCTTCATTTGGCTATATGGAGCGACCACGCATCGACCCCATTCTGCGCGCGTGCGGCGCCGCGGACTTGGAGATCGACAAAGACACGACGGCGTTCGTTTACGCTGATCTCGTAATTGTGCCTCGGAGCCACGGCGGACTGCCGGCTTGGCAGCGCCGTCTATTCCAGCTTTTGCAGCGTCTCTCGCGGACGCTCGCCGAGGATCTCGAAATCAAAGCAAACCGTCGAGTCGAACTTGGCGTCGAGGTGGCGGTCTAGTGTCAAGGCGCGGTTACAGTCGAGTGCCGGGAGTTCCAGCGGCTCGCCCTGAACCAGGCTTACCAGTTCATTGCGAGAGTATTCTCAAGTAGTGAGCAAAGCCTTCGTCGCGGCCTTTGAGCGGACGTTCTCGGTGCCGGTCGTGGGTGGACTCTTTAGCCTGTCGCTCATCCTTGAAGTAGTCCTCGCTAAGTAAGCTCACCTGCGGCCGCGCTCCCGCTCCGTTTCGGGTTGTGCGTTTGCGCGTGCAACCACCGCCGTTGAGGGCCAGTGCATCACGCGGGCGGCGGCGTCGCGCGGAGGTTTTAAGTAGTCACCGCCGCCCTTTAGGGGGGTTCTTTCTAGCGTGTTATGGGGTGCTGATCATCCATTCGATCCCGAAGCGATCGATGACGTCCCCGAATCGGCCGCCCCAGAATGCATCGTCTAACGGCATGCTGACGCGCCCACCGTGCGCGAGAGCCTTGAATATGCGCTCGCCGGTCGCGCGGTCGGATACGTTGAGCGCCAGCGAAATATTGCCGGCTTCCGGATCGATCGCCTTTGTTTCTCTCCCGTCGGAGGCGAGGAACGAAATGCCCGCTCCGGTGAAGGAGGCATGCATCACCTTACTGCGCTGGCCACTGGGGACGTCCTGAATCATCTCTGGGGGTGCTTCGTCCATGCGTTGCAGCTCGTACGTTCCGCCGATCGCGCCCTTGTAATACTCGAGCGCCTCCTCGCACCGTCCGTAGAAAAAGACGTACGGCTGAAGTTGCAGTGAAGCCGCTGTACTCGTGGCAGTCGCCATGTAGTTTTCTCCTTTCTCTATGTGTTTGCTGGTCGTGAGAGTGTAGGCGGTACTGCTTAAACCTCGTTGTGAATTTAGACAAGCTAGCCCGCGCCGCTAGTCGCAGCTGCCCGCTTGGAAGATCACGCCTTGGGTCGCATCGCGATGAAGCGCTGGCGCGCTGAAATGCTCACGACGCTACAGTAGACCCCCTATCTCGTTCGCCCGGCGCACGGCAGCTCATCGCATGGAGGTTTCGGAAGCGCCGCTCATTTGGCAACCGGACTTGGCGTCAACGGCAAGGTTGGTGGCGGAGACACTTCGCACGGAGGGGGCACTTGCTCTACGGCGGAATGTCCAGGCCGTCCACCGGGGCGATGGAATTGCTCGCCGGCGGAACCGCCGCCGGGTTGGTCGACGCGATCGAGGGCGAGGGAACCCTCGGAGCCGCTCTGAGCGGGCGCTTTGCGGCCCAAGCCGTTGCCGAAGCTCGGCGTCCTGCGAACGGCGCTCGGCCGGCTGGTGCGCGCTGTGCGGCGCTCGTCAACGAGCGTTTCGCGCGGCGCCTGGCACATCGCGGCTGGCTGATGCGTTACCTAGAGCGGCGAGTGCATCGCTACGGCGACCGAACGATGCGCGAGCGTTTTTATCTCTCCCTTGAAGGATTGCGGTTTTGGCCTTCGTACGTTTCTCTGCCGCGATTAGCGGTGCAATGCTGCTGACGGCGTGCGCGTACGGCGCGCAGACATCGCCGCTTGCCACCAACGTACCCGTGCTGCGCGAAGCCGGTGAAGGATACCAATCACTCTATCGTTTCGCGGGTGGACCGCGCGACGGCGCGCATCCGGTTGCAAGTCTATTTTCGCTGCGCAACCGGCTGTTCGGAACGACGATGAGCGGCGGTAAAGATGGGGTTGGAACCGTCTATCGGATCGGCAGCTTGGGCGTCGAGCAGGTTCTGTATAGCTTTCCTGTGGCAGATAACGGAAAGGTTCCGGCATCGAATTTGATCGCGTTCAAAGGCAGACTCTACGGCACGACGTATGGTGGCGGCGGCACCGACTGCACGGGCGGATGCGGAATCGTCTTTGGAATCAGTGCGTCGGGCAGCGAGAAGATCATCTACGCGTTTACCGGCAGCACGGACGGCCAGAACCCGACCGGCGGGCTCGTCGCGATCAACGGCCGGTTCTTCGGTACGACGACCGCAGGTGGTTGCGCCGCCTCCTCGTGTTTAGGGTCGTGCAATTGCGGAACGATCTTCGCGGTCAGCTTGTCTGGCAACGAGGCATTGCTTCACAGCTTCAAGGGCGCGAATTTAGATGGCGCCTTTCCGCACTCCGGTTTAACCTACACCAAGGGGATGCTTTACGGAACCACGCTCTATAGCGTCTTCAAGATCAACCCCAAGGGTGTGTTTACGGTGATCCATAAATTTCGTGGAGACAGCGACGGATTCAACGCAGAGGGCGATCTCCTCGCCATCGATGGAGCGATCTACGGAACGACCGAAAACGGCGGCGGCAGCGGATGCGGTGGAACTGGATGCGGCACGATCTTCCACGTAAGCGCAGCAGGCAAAGAACATGTGCTCTACCGATTCAAAGGTGGAAGTGACGGCAGAAATCCAACCGCGGGATTAATCGCGATCGCGGGGACGCTCTACGGCACGACGACGCTTGGCGGAAAATGCGCCGGCGATGCGGCCGGATGCGGCACCATCTTTAGCCTGAGCGAATCGACCGGTGCGGAGCGCGTGCTCTATCGATTCAGAGGCGGCGAGGACGGCGCCGCACCCGGCCGAGGCGATCTCACCAATGTGAAGGCTACTCTCTACGGTACGACCGCAAAGGGCGGCGACAGGAACAACGGGACGGTGTTTTCGTTCGTTCCGTGACTGTGGGCGATCAGTTGCTCACTGCGGCGCCCTGCGCCGAGCACGCGCAATCACTTGTGTGGCGTTGGTAGACAGCGTCCTTGGGCGGACCGAGGTCAAACCGTATGCGCCGACCTATGCGAGCTCAACGAGAATGAGGAAGGGGAAACCCCTAGTAGGCGCAAGTTGACAAAAACAGCTGGCAAGCGTAGCATGGCTTTAAGGGCTTGCCTCATATGGCAAGCTCTGGCGCGCCGCATTCAAACGCTGTGCCACGCTGATCCGGGATTCTTGTTCGGGAGATACCAGCAAATGAGTAGTTTAGCTCGTGCCCGGTGCGCAGTTACCATGTGCGCCGCAATTCTCGTCGGTCTTTCCCTTACGGCTTGCGGCGGACGCGGGGGTGTGATCCCGTCGCAGTCCGGGCTTCCGAGCCAGGGAAATGGCTACGCGGGCGGCGCTGCTGGGCGCGTGATCAGTATAGATGAGCTGAATCAGTGGGCGCCGCTGTACGTTACGTTGCCCTCGCACGACGTCGACGTTGCTTCACTTGACGCGCAGCAGGCTGCATTGCGTACCATTCCGTTCTTCTCTGGAACGGTCAAGTCCCCGCTCCGTAAACTGTCGTATAATTACAGAATCGCCGGCGCGGATCCGCGGAAGAGCGCTACCACGACGAAAATTCCGTACGTGGCGATCGTTTTGAAAGTGCACTTCAAGGGGAATTTTGGCGGGAAAAACCTCGACTTCTGGCTGGATCCGACCAAGCCCGCGTGCGGCGACAGCGTCTCAGTTGCAAACCGCTTTCTCAAGGGGCCGAACTTCAATCCAGTCGCTTTGACGTCGAATGGCGCAAGCATCGGGAAGGTGCAAATCACCGACGGCTTCCAACGTGCGGAATTCTGGAAAATCCGCAAGGGTCCGGGTTATCACACTGTGCTGAAATCGGCTCGGGCGTCTATTGTCCAGCCCGTCGATGCACCTCCTTACTCTGCAATTTCCAGCAAGCCTCTTTGTGGCGGTGATGGCCACAGGGTTGGTATAGTTCCCATCGCCTGGATGATCAGCACGGCAGAGAGGCTCGCCAAAAAGTGGGCCAAGACAAACCAAGTGGCGATTTTTCTTACGTATAATGTCTTCGAAACCCTAGATGTAAATTCACCAGGACTGATCGGAGGGTACCACCTCTCATTCGGCCGTGGTGCTGCCGGTACGCAAGTCTACGGGGTCGGTGTGTACAACGATAAGGGCATATTTAAGAACCCGGGGAGTGCCGACATCGACACTTGGACTCATGAGTTTGGCGACCTTCTGAATAACCCATTTCCCCTTACGCAGGATCGATCCAATCAGGTTCCCGCTTGGGGTGGCGTCGGTCAGGTACCAACGGGTAGGTGCCAGGGCAACTTGGAGACCGGCGATCCGCTGACCGGTTCACAGTTCACGGTAAGCTATAACGGCTTCACGTACCACCCGCAGGAACTCGCGTTCTTCGATTGGTTCTATCGGACGCCGTCTCAAGGCACCGGCGGTAAATATTCCTTCAAAGGGACGTTCAAGACGTACCAGGGCAAGATCTGCGTGCCTAACTAAAGGCTCTGCAGCACGTTTGGATATGAAGATCTCGCGTTTTATCGCCCTTGGGGCAATCGCTCTCACGCTCGCGGTGGGGGCGCCGGCAACCGTTACGGCGTCGGCTGCTACAGCCGATGCCGCGGCGGCGCTGAGCGCGTGGCTTCCCGACCCGAACATCGGGGACGTGGCGTGGCGGAAAAGTCAAGCGGCCGTGACGAATCAGTACGACTACTTCGTCTGCGGCGGCGCACGAGCGCGCGCCGCGAAGAAGGACAGCTTCGACTATCCCGGCAGCGGTTGTCCGCTGCTGAAAAAGGCAACATCTTTCGCGTACGCGCCGAGCGGAAAAGGGACCGTCGTCTACGATCGCGCGCATAGAATCGTTCTCTATGACAAGGGATGCTGCGCCTGGCGCGGTTTCGCTCTGACCGCAAACGTCGGATCGCCGCCGAAACCCGTCAGCAATGCGGATCTGAGGGGCGTGCACACGATGCGCGGCGTGGCGCTCGGCATGAGTCAAGCTCAAGTCGAACGGATATACGGATCCACTCGACCCTACGATACCCAGGGCCGGCCGGGCGTCACGACGCTTTCGTACACCACCATGAAGACGAAGTTCACGGAGCCCGGGGCGGCGTGCGGACAGTTTCAGAGTTTTTCATTCCGTCAAGACCGGCTGATCTCCATCGAGCTGTACGTCGCATGCTAGCCGACCCGAGCAGCGCGGTCAGCTTCCCGATGCCCCGGAAGTAACGCCCACAGTCACCTGGACTATCGCGCTCGAGAAGATCGACTGGTTCTGAAGCTAGGCCAGACTGCGCTTAGATATTTCGGTAGATTCCGGTCACCCTGAGCTTGTCGAAGGGTGTCACGTGTGCCATACTTGCGTTCTCACGCTCAAGCAAACGAGGTTGACTACATGAAGCATTTTATTTCGGCATTTCTCGGATTACTCTTGACGGTCGGGGCGGGCGCGGCTCTTGCCGCGACGACGCCAGCTCCAACGACGTTCATGCCCGACAGTCTCCACTGGGTTGCCGGCACCGGCCCTACCACGGGCAGCTCATTGGCCGTTCTGGTCGGAGATCCGACCAAGTCCGGTACTGCGATCATTCGCGTTAAAATGCCGGACGGCTACACGAATCAGCCGCACTACCACTCGCATCCCGAATACATAACCGTTCTGCAAGGCGCCGTCTTGTTTGGAGTCGGAGACACTATTAACAAAACCAGCGCGAAGATGCTGCCCGCTGGTTCCTTTATAATGGTTCCGACGGGTGTCCATCACTGGTCGATCGCCAAAGGCGAAACCGTCGTCCAAGTCGGCGGCGAAGGCCCGCTGAACAACATTCCCATCAAGCACAGCGCAATGTAGCGATCGCAACACCGCAAGGGCATCGCCGCCTCGCGTGATGACGGATCGCTCGATGGCATGGATTTCCGGCGCGATATTCTGCGCAGGCTGCAAAGCCTGCCGTTGCGCGCTACCAGGCCCCGCCAGTTGGAACCGCGTTAGCTTGCCTGGTAAGCTTGCGGCCCGTTGCACCAATATGGTACGGACGCTTCCAAATTCGCTGGTCTTAACCGGAACTCTCCGGGGCTTTCGCGCACTCAAGGGTCCGCTTGGCGAGAGCAGCCAGAATCAAGTGTCCGAGTCCCGTTGGCGCGAGAAAATCCCGTAGTCCGGCTTTTTTCCAAGCGGTTGTTGCTCCTGGCACTATAGCGTACCGACACTGCGACTGCGCTTCGCATATGCTAAGGCTCGGTAGGTCAACCGGCCCGCCCACCTCCTACATGGAGCAAATGACCGCGACATGGGCCTAGACGCTGATCGGAGATTGGGTACGAACACGAAGGCGACCATCAGGGCGACAGGCGCAACTGCGTTGGTATCGTTGTGCCTTGCGGCTACCGTATCGGCTGCAACACTAGAAACGTGCAACGTCCCCAGGGCGTCGGCACAACTCACAGCTTGCCATCTCGAGCTCGAGCCGGGAACCTCGCTCGCGATATATCATGAGTGGGTCTCAACGGCACGGACCAAGCAAGGAGTTCCGGTGCAGGTTGCGCTCGTCGCGATTGACGCGAAGGGCGCCGTTATCGGCACCTCCTACGAGCCGGGAGGAACGATGGCGCAATCGGTCGAGGCAACGTTCGGCTCATCTTACGCTCCAAATTGGAACCCGGCGATCTTTCGCTGCGCCCTTACAAGGGCCACCCTGAGCGACGGATCGCAGTGGCACGCTATGTGGTTCTCATCACCGGCGAATGCAGCTGATCGCATATCCGCGATGCCGACTCCCTCGAACGACTTCGTATGCACGAGCCGCGAATTTGATGATACGCCTAACTAAGATGCCCCAAGCTCCGCCCCAATGTAGCTCTCATCGAGGCCGATTGATCGGCGCGGAGATATGCGAAAGGACCACCCAGTGTTCTTATCACTCGTTTTCCTGCCTGTCTACATAATCGCGCTGATACTGGTCGTTTCCAGTATCAAGATTCTGCGCGAATACGAACGCGCCGTAGTCTTCCGCCTAGGGCGCTTTCAAGCTGTCAAAGGCCCGGGGCTCATCCTGATCCTACCATTTGTTCAGCAGGTCGTGCGCGTTGACTTGCGCACCGTGGTCATGGAGGTGCCCGGCCAGGACGTGATCTCTCGAGACAACGTCTCCCTAAAAGTTGACGCGATCCTATACTTTCGCGTTGTAGATGCGCAAAGGGCGATTATTCAAGTTGAGAACTTCTTAAGCGCCACCAATATGCTAGCGCAAACGACGCTGCGCTCCGTGCTGGGCGAGCATGAGCTGGACGAGGTGCTTGCGAAGCGCACCGAGATTAACGCCGCCGTCCAAAGCACGCTCGACGTTCAGACGGAATCCTGGGGCATCAAGGTCATCAGCGTCGAGATTCGGGAAGTAACGCTCACTGAGAATATGATTCGTTCGATTGCCAAGCAAGCCGAAGCGGAACGCGATCGGCGCGCCAAGGTCATACACGCAGAAGCCGAGTTTCAAGCCGCACAGACGCTGCTCGATGCGGCGCGAATCCTCGCGGAAGACCCCGCGGCCATGCAGTTGCGCTACCTGCAGACGCTTACCGAAGTCGGTGGCGAGCAAAATTCGACGATTGTCTTTCCGATGCCGATAGACCTCATCAAGCCATTCCTGCAGATCATGCAGAACCATGCGAAGGCTACATCGTTGACGTCGAACGGAACAAAGGTGCCTGTTGGAGCGATGTCATCCTAGATTGGTGGCCGGATAATCCCGATATTACAACGTAAGGCTACGAAGAAGAGGCCCGCGATGGCAACTCGCGGTCCTGTTCTGCTTTGCTACGGGGCTAGTTTGTTGCTACGCGGGAGCGAGGTCGCGGTGGGGGACCGGGCGGCCTTCGTCAAGGTCGAGCAGATCTGCCCAAGACACGACGTCGGTCCGGTCGGGAGCGATTTTGGCGCGCAGTTCGTCGAAATGCTTTAACGATTCCCCCGTCGGCACTGCGGAGAGCCACTTCTTGTTGAAGGCCACGATATCTCGAGGATCTTTCTTGGCAACGAATGTCTTCGCGTAAGCTTCGATCCCGGAATCGTCGCGCGCGGTCTTCACGATATTGAGGAATTCCTTTGAATCCATGCCGAGGTATTCGAAGAGGCCTTGGTCCATGGGGCAGTCGTACCGGTACTCACCGAGACGCCCGTGCGCTACTGCCTTTGCCTTGTCGGTCGTCCGAGCGAGTTGCACGATGCCAAGCATCGTTTCTCCGACGCTCCGCGGCGCCGTTTCGGTTAGGTCCATCATCATAAATGCTCAACTTTCATTTGAGTTTTGTGCTTTCCACTCTTCGCGAACCCAAAAGACCGAGAAAGGTTACATGGTAAAATCAAATCGCCGGCGAGCAGGTTTTCGAAACGCTTTAGCGGTGCGTCTAGTTCCAGTCTTGACAACGCATTTTGTGTCAAAGGCGCCAACATATAGAACCTGGCGTCATGTTTTGCCGAACGAATGCTTGTGTGAAGCGCACGCTTGCCGGCGGGCTAGGAGCGCTCGGGCTAATGCCGCAGATCGAGGATCTGCTCGATTCGCTGCACGCCGGCCGCCGCAGCGGTGTCGCGCGTAGCAGCAGCCAGTTGGTACCAGTGCAGCGCCGTCAGGTAATTCTGCTGTACACTCTCGCCATATTCGTACATCTGGCCGACCGAAATCTCATCTGCGGTTTCAGGTTCGGCGGCGCCGTGTGGGAGCGGCTCAACGGTAGGTCGGGTCATGCACGCGGCGCCTTTCGCAAGCTCGGGCTCACGCGGACGGTAATGTGCGGTTTTCGCGTTTTCACGCGATTCGCCACGGAATCGATCAGGGCTTTGGCTTTGACAATGATCTCATCGGCAGAGGTACCTTCTATGACCTCCCTCAGCTCGGTGCACAAGCCGATAAAGTTCCCGCCGTTGCGGTGGACGTAGAGCCGAAACGTGTTACTCGAACCGAGCCGGGGCGTCACGGCAGGGCAGTAACCACTAGCGACCGCGCTGCGGAAAACGGCGGCTTAGTCCCACGGCCGGGTATGTCCTCAATGTCGAGAATCTCGTCCAACCCGCAGAGCGAAAAGATTCGTCGGAAACGACTGCGAACATTGACGATCCGAAATCGCGTCGCCTCGACTTCCCGACGACGGCGTGCAACGTGCACAAAAATTCCGATGATGCTAGCGTCGATAAATGTCGCGTGCGCGAGATCAACTGTAAGCCTTGGAGCATCGATGTAAGGCTCTAAGGTCGCGAAGAGTTGCCGCCTGTTGGCAATATCGAAGTCCCCGTGTAATGAGAAGCGAGGCGCTGATTCGTCGAGGTAGGCGACGCGTCGTATATTATCGCTTCCCATCGTGTTGACGTCCGTAGCAGCGCTGCCCTTGCCCCGACCGGTTGAGCGCGTGAAATCTACGGTTTCTGAACGGATCCGCGCCATCGCGGAAGCGTTCGTCGATACGCGTAAGTCAGCCACGTGAGCCTCATCTTCGTCCTAAATGGTCCTTAGGGCTAGGCTAGCACCAGCTTGCCGCCAGACTCTGTACGGTTTCACACCGGGGCAGGAATTAGGCTTCAAGTAGCGGGCCAAATTGCGCGCGCGCTACGCCATAACACTCGCAGGAGGCCTCTTCGAGACCTTGTCGATTGAGAATCACGATATGACCGTGAGCGTAGCGAATGAACCCTGCTTGCGCAAGGGTGGCTGCGGCAATAGTCACGCCGGAACGGCGCGTGCCTAGCATCATCGCGAGATATTCGTGCGTGAGAGCGATCTTTTCGGAGTTGACGCGATCGTGCGTCAACAAAAGCCAACGTGCGCATCGTTCGTAGATGCTATGCATTCCGTTGCACGCGGCGAGTTGCCCCAGCATGTTGACGTAGGCCTGAAGAAAACGATCAAGCACGCCACGAAGCTGGTCGTCCCCGCCGTCAAGCAATCGTCGAAAATGGTCGCTGCTGATGACGACCGCGCGGCCAGGAACTTGGCAATAACTTTCGTTCGCCGAGGTCGTGGCTCCGAGCAGCAAGGGAATTGCCGACACGCCCTCGCGGCCTACTGTTCCCACTTCGATTGAGCCGCCGTCGCGCATTTGTGTTACCACTGATAGCACGGCATCGATTGGGAAATAAACATCTCGTATTGGACGGCCGGCCTCATAAATCTGCTGGGATGTTTCCAGCGCGATCAGTTTCGCGGTCTTGAGGACCTCCGTGATCATGGTCCGATTTAAGCCGCCCAGAATCGCATTCTGCTCAAGCACGGCCTGGCTGGGTACGAGGACTTGCTTAGCGGTCATTTTCTTACAAAAACGAAGTTTTTGCGGGGTCGGGTTGCGTTCCTGGTGCTATAGCGTACCGACCCTTGAAACGAAGTACCGTACACTGAAGACGATGCTTGATCTACGGACGGCAATCGTCGCCGCAATGCTGGGCGCATTGGTCTGCGGGACGGCCGGAGCCTATCCGTCTACTCTGACTTTGAAACTGTACGCTCAGAATCGTCCGGGTCAAACCGGCGATGCGACGCTCGAGCAGGTTGCCGGCGGTGTCAGGATCGTCGTAAAAATGTCCGGCGGCCAAAACGGCTCGCAGCCCGTCCATATCCACACGGGCACCTGCGCAGAGCTGGACCCGGTTCCCAAATATGCTCTGACCAACATCGTCCACGGGATCAGCACGACGATGATATCGGGCATCACCCTCGGCGATCTGCTCAAGGGTAAGTACGTCATCGACGTCCATGAGAGCAGCGCCGATATAAAAAGGTATGTGGCCTGTGCCGCAATCGCGATGCCGGATAATTCCATGTAACGTTCGCGGTGGTAAAGACGGGAGTCGGATTCCTACCACCGCCCGATACTAAGTAGGTCCTCGAGCTAGACGACAGGAGAGGGCCAGCGGGGTGCCGATATCGTTAACCATGGTGTCTATTATCCATGGCTAACAAGGTGCAGTCCTATGTGCTCACGGTCGGATCCGATCGCTCGAAGTCGCGTGCCAGGGAGGACTACGTCAAGGCAATCCACCAGCTAGGGAGTGCCGGACCGGTGAAAGCGGCCGGCTTGGCGCGTTACCTTGGCGTGAGCCGCGTTTCAGTGAGCAAGGCCAAGAGCTTGCTCGAGCAGGATGGTCTCCTCGAGCCGAGTGCGGCCCGGTCGCATCCGCTGCAACTCACCTCGCGCGGCCGAAAGCTTGCAATCGCGATGGTGCGGCGTCACCGGCTGTTGGAGACATTCCTCCACAGCGTACTGGATGTACCGCTTGAACGCGTTCACTCCGAAGCGGAGCGAATCGAGCACGCTATTTCTGACGATATCGCACGTAGGCTCGCTAATCTCCTCGGCCGCCCGGCACACGACCCACATGGACACCGGATTCCGTACGGGGATCGCGACGGTCGCTCAGAGCTGACGGCCTCGTTGGCAAGCGTGCCGGTCGGGACGCGCGCTCGCGTGATCAGTCTGGACGATCGCGATGACGAGGGCGTTGCATCTCTGGCCGCTGCCCGCGTGCTTCCCGGTTCGGCGGTTACGGTGGAGGGCAAGGATGCGCGCACGATGCGCGTGCGCTGTGGAAATCGCAAGATCACGCTGCTTGTTCGTCATGCCGCGATGGTGCGAATTGCAGCGATCTGAAAAAGCCGGCTACGGGGTCTGGGCTGGCCCGACGGGGGTCGGCGAATGGGACGAGGAGCGCAAGCGCGCAGTCGATCGGGCTCGCGTGCGTCGCGCGAGGGAATCACGCCGTCCGCTTTTGCTGCTTTTTCTGCTAATCGGTCCTGGCGTTCTCGTCATGCTCGGTGAGAACGATGGGCCCAGCATGCTCTCGTACTCGATGACCGGCGCAACGTATGGCATCGGCTTTTTCGTCCCATTCATCGTTTTGACTTTTTTGATGGCCTATATCATTCAAGAGGCAACGGTACGGATCGGCATCACGACTCACCGCGGCCATGCAGAGTTGATTTATCAGCGGTTCGGACCGTTTTGGGGCAATTTTTCGATGCTCGACCTAAGCGTGGGAAACGTGCTGACCCTGATTACCGAATTTGTTGCGATTCGAGCCGGCACGGCCTATTTCGGAATCCCTGCGTGGATTGCAGTTGCCTTGGCGGTCGCTTTTGCCAGTGCCGTTCTCTTGTCGGGTCGCTACTTCGCCTGGGAGCGCATCGTCCTGCTCTTGGCTACGGCCAACTTGTTGTTCATTCCAGCCGCGTTCCTTAGTCATCCCAACCCTGCGGCACTCTCCAGAGCCCTCGGCACCTGGGGGCCCCTTCCCGGCGGCGCTAATGGCGCGTTCTTGACGCTGATGTTGGCGAACATCGGGGCGACCGTAACGCCGTGGATGATCTTTTTTCAACAAAGCGCGACCGTCGACAAGGGCCTTACACGTATCGATCTTCCGCAAGGACGCGTCGACACGGCTGTAGGGATGGTGCTGGCAACAATCGCCGCGATTGCGGCTGTGACGGCTTGCGCGCCGCTCTTCACGCACCACATCAACGTTGCGTCACTCTCGAACAGCGCGGACTTTGCGACGGCATTGCGGCCGTACCTCGGCACAACGGGCGTGACGCTCTTTGCGCTCGGCATGGTTGAAGCTGGTCTCGTTGCGACGATGACTATCTCGACCAGCTCGGCGTACGCCGCGGGTGAAGTGCTGCGCCGCGGGCATAGCCTCAACTTGACATTGGGCCAGGAGCCGGCCTTCTACACCATCAACCTGGCATCGATCGTCGTCGCGGCCGCAGTCGTCTTGATTCCGAATGCTCCGCTGCTAGCGATTACAATCACGGTGAACGTCATCGCGACCCTCTTGATGGCCCCAGCATTGCTCTTCGTGCTGCTCCTAGTCAACGACCGCGAGATCATGGGAAATCTTGCGAACTCCCCAATCGCCAACCTGGCGGGCGGTGCCGTTATGATTGGCATAGCCGCCGTGGGTGCCGTCTTCGGGATTACAACCGTATTCCCACAGTTGCTACCAAAATGAACCCGAACCAGTCACAAGAGATTTTGGCAGCCCTGGATCCGGAGCAGCGCAGGTCGGCGCTGCAAGCGCCATTGCCGCGTCGCCACCTCGGAGTTGGAGTCCTGGTTCTACTCTGGACGTTGAGGGTCTACGTTTTGCTGGCCATTCCGCTGGTAGTGTATACGTTCGTGAGAGCAGTGACGAGGTAGCGAAGGATGGGCTGTCAGGAACCCAACGACGCGGTGGTTTAGAGGCTGGAGTTCAGGGAGGAACACTGGTCACCGGTCGCATTATTCGGGAAGAGTTCGTTGAGAGAGAGGCCCGTTGGCGTTATCCTCGTTGCGTTGGAGCCGACGGCGCGTGCCCGGGCTCCTTATTACCACTGGACGGTCGAGCCGTTGGCGAGCATCGTGAACGTGAGATGAAACGTTGAGCCTCCGACGTACGTCGGTGAGGAGATGAAAGAGAACATCGCCGTCCCCGGATGCGGCTGATCGGCCTTCTGGATGCGGAAGCTGTGGTCGATGTTCGTGTTCACGGCGAACCGATGCTTGGTATGCGTGAGCCCCGTTTGTATCGCCGGAAAGACGTAGGACAGATAGACGGAATCAGCCGGAACCACAGCCGGAGTCGCCGAGCATCCGCCCGTTGGAACGCGCCACCATCCCATCGACGTCCACGAGCCATTTTCCCGATAGGCAAGCGCGAAGTCGGCGACCTGGTGATAGTGATTGCACAGCCGGATCGACAGCGTCGTGGCTTCGGCGGCGTTCGCGCCCGAGGCAACGAAGATCATGGCAGCTACGAAGAAGAGCACGCGTCGCATCAACGGGACCTCATTCGGGCGAAACGTTCACGACATCAAGGGTCGCGCAAACATTGTATCAGATTTAAGGCCGCGTAATTCAACGAGGTTAACAGGAATTCCCCATATTGGTCTCCTCTCGAGTTGGCGCGCTCGGGCGAGTCGTGGCTATAACTGATCAGCGCCGTCGTATGCTTCGTGTCGGCCATCATCACCCGTCCACAACGCCGCGCTGCGCAGACTCAACCGCCGCATCCGGCCTGCGGGTCTTGCCGCGCCGCGGCCGCGAGGCGTGCGTCGCGAGCAACAATCTGGTCCGCTACGTCTTGCGGAACACCACGCTGGGTGAACGCGCACGCGGCAGCCGGACCGTAGATGTGGCTCGAGTAAAGGCGGCCGATGTCGCTTTGCCACGCCCGGGACCCCTGGGAAGCGCCTCTCACGAAGAGCTCGACGTACTTGACGTTCCCTTCGGTGTCGGTTACGTCGACGACACCGTAATTGCCCACGACGACGACTTGCGCGATCGTCCCGGTTGTTGATTCCGCTTGCCACATGGTTCGGAGGACCTGCACGTCCGAGGCCGGCCCGTAATCGCCGCCACCGCCCGAGCATCCCGCTACCGCGAACAAGCCAAACGTCGCCACGATGGCCAAAGCGGGAATTCGCCCCATCATGCCGGTGATTTGGCAAGCTTTTCACGGCTTCCTGGCCGCACTACGAGAACCCCCGGGGCCTCGAGAGTCTCATGCGAAAGGGGTCCGTAGCCTCGTTGAACTGGCTCCGCGCTTTCCGGACGTTTCGAGCAATTATTTTAGCAATCAACTAACTGCCGCTACACGCCAGTGCGGCACAGAACAGGCCTTCGTCATTTGCAGAGCTTCCACTTCGCCGCGATATAGATTGCGAAGACGATTGGGATTGCCGTCCCGACCACCAAAGGGATCGGAGGTGCTCTATGCCGGTTCCGCTGGCCTTACGGGAGCGCCTCGCGAACGCTGCGATTTCTCTGCCGACGACTAAGGGAGGCGTCGGCGAAACATAAGAGGTAGGGAGCAGCGTGGAATCGGTACCCGAGGCCAAGCCCGCCAAGGCTCTGTTCATCAGCAGGGCGGGTGCGGACGCAGACTTTGCGGCCGTTATCGGTGTGATCCTGAAGGGCGCCGGCTATAGTGTTATCCTCCAGCAATGGGACTTCACCAATAGAAACTTCATGGAACGCATGCACGCGGCACTTGCTGAAGGCGCGCGTGTGGTCGCGCTGCTTTCGCCGGAGTACCTGCGCAGCGACCACTGCCAGGCCGAATGGCAAAATACCATTGCCGGCGATCCCCTCAACACCAAATCACGCTTGATTTTGCTGCGCGTGGCCGAGTGTGAACCGGCGGGGCTGCTCAGCGGGCTGGCGTACTGGGACCTCGTCCTTCTCCGCGATAATCGCCCCCTGCTGGAAGATATCGTGCGTGATGCCGTGCGCGAAGATCGTTGCGAAGCAGTCCCCACCGGCCCGTATTGGCGAACGCCGCGCACGATTCTGGACGCCGAGGCGATCCGCGCGGTTCCCAGCTTCAGCGGTCGCGAAGAAGCGTTGGTTGCGCTCTCCGCAGCTCTTTCGGACGTTGCCACGATTGCCGCCGTGCACGGGTTGGGCGGCGTCGGTAAGTCCTCCGTTGCCCGCGAGTACGCCTGGCGCAACCGGGAGCAGTACTCGGTCATCTGGTGGCTCAACGCGCAGACGGAAGATGGGATCATCGACGGGCTGTTGCGTCTGGGGACCCTCTTCGTCCGCGGGCTCGATCAACTTCAAGACCGGCGCGCCGCCGCACAGCAGGTGACGGGCTCAGTGCTGAACGGGTTTGCAAAGCCGGTCTTGCTGATCTTTGACAACCTCGAAGACGAGCGGTTGTTGCGGACCTGGGGGCCGCGGATGGGCTCGCGCTCGCTCGTAACATCGCGCAACGCCGCCTGGAGCGCCGATATCACCGCGATTCCATTGCATACCTGGTCGCTCGACGTGGCGATCGGCTACCTGCGACGCGAGAGCGGGCGCGCCGACCTCATCGAGGCCGATGCGCGGGCCATCGTCGAAGCGCTCGGTGGGCTTCCCCTGGCGCTGGCCCACGCTGCGGCCTCGCTGCGCGGCATGCGGATGGTCACGCCGGGCCGGTATCTGGAGCGCATCAGCGAGCATCTGAAGGATGCCCCACGCGGCGTCGAGTATCCACGGTCGGTTTTTGCAACGTTTAGCACGGCGATTGCGCAAGCGGAGGAGGAAGCCGTCGGCGCCGTAGCCGTGCTGTGTTTCGCTGCGTCGTTCGCTCCCGACGCGATCCCCGACGAGCTCTTTCGGCAGGCGATCGATCGCTGTCCCGCGGGATTGCAACCCATCGTATCGGAAGGCGGGGCAACACTCGATTTACGTTCTGCTCTTACGGAGGATCCGCGCCTGGACGAAGCGCTAGGTGCGCTCGACCGGCTCTCGCTGCTCGACTTTGCGGAAGCCTCCCGCACCTACACGATCCACCGCCTGGTGCAGTTGGCTGCACGTGATCTTGCTGGGGATGCGACACGCGAATGGATTGAGTTCGCGATTACAATCGCGAACCGCGTCTTTCCCGAGGTGCAGTTCGCGGCATGGGCGCAGTGCGAGCGCCTTCTGCCGCATGCCCTTGCCGCACTAAACGCTTTACCACCCGACGCCATGGTAGAGCCTGCGGCCGACTTGGCTCTTCGGTGTGCTGTCTATCTTCGTGAGCGCGGCGCATACCCCGAAGCGGAGTCGCTGGCAGCGCGTGCGCTGACAATTCGGGAGGACGTACTCGATTCGGAGCACAGCGAGGTTGCGCAAAACCTAAATGAGCTCGCCGTTGTATACGTTTATCAAGGACGTTGCAGCGATGCGGAGCGGTTGTTCGCGCGCGCACTAGCGATTCGCGAGAAAACATTTGGTCCGGAGCACCCGGTGGTCGCAGAAACCCTGAACGACCTCGGTACTACATATGCTGATCAAGGGCGCTACAGCGAGGCAGAGTCGTTGCACGCACGCACGCTGGCAATTCGCGAGAAGGCCCTTGGCCCGGAGCATCCCGCGGTTGCTGAAAGCCTGAATAATCTCGCGTCTGCGTACCAATATCAAGGGCGCTACAGCGAAGCGGAGCCCATATACATCCGAGCGCTTTCGGTTACGGTAGGAGCCTTCGGACCGGAGCATCCGAACGTCGCGCTTAACTTGAACAACCTCGCGGTTTTATACCTTGATCAGGGCCGCTATAGCGACGCAGAGCCACGGCATGCACGCGCGCTGGCGATTCGCGAGAAAGCCCTCGGGCCGGAGCACCCCAACGTAGCGTTTAGCTTGGGCAACCTCGCGAGTGTCTACGTTCGTCAAGGGCGCTACAGCGAGGCCGAACCCCTGCAGGCACGAGCACTAGCGATTCGCGAGAAAGCCCTTGGCCCAGAGCATCCCGACGTCGCGAGGAGCTTGAACGACCTCGCGGCTGTGTACGTTTACCAGGGGCGTTATAGCGAGGCAGAGCCCTTGCATGCACGCGCGCTGGCAATCCTAGAGAAGGCCTTCGGCCCGGGACACCCGGCCCTCGCGACGAATCTCAAACATCTAGCGGTTGCGTTCGAGCATCAGGGACGCGACGACGAAGCGGAAGGACTATATGTCCGAGCGTTGGCAATCTCCGAGAGGGCACTCGGCGCCGAGCATCCGACAACGAAGGGTACCAATGCTCGACTGGTCACCTTACGCTCGCGCCGGTCATCAGCCTGACGGACTCCGTGGCCGAAATCTATTCTCCCGCAGTCCCGCGCCGTTAGAAACGGGATTTTTAGCCCCCAGCGGGATTCGAACTCATGATTCGGGGTCCGGCCCGAACCGCTACTTACCGCAAAAGCTTATCCTCTCAGGGTTTTCTGCACGCTTCGATGGCAACGCTGAGATCAAGCGACGAACCGACGTTGTTGGGATCTTTCCCAACGAAGCGGCGATCGTGCGGCTCGTCGGAGCTCTGCTGCGTGAGCAAAACGACGAGTGGCAATTGCAACGCCGTTACATGCAGCTCGAAGGGATGAACGCTGTGAGCGACGGTCGGATGGCAAGGCTTTCCGCCGTGATCACTGACTGATGGGACGCCGTGGTATCGCCGTGGCTGCGTTGCTGATGATTGTCTCCGGCTTGGCGGAAATCGTGACGGCATTCACGCACCATTTCTTTGGCATTTTGACAGCCGAGATCGCTGCCTCCACCAACTCAGCGGCGGCCATCGGTGCTCTTTACATCGCAGCTGGGGTGTTCATCCTAACCATGAGGAAGTGGGCAGCGGCCTTGGCCCTGCTATGTCTGATTCTCGACATCGCTGGGCGAGTCGCCCTCGTTGTCCTTGGTCTATTTCCACTAGATTCCGTCGAACAGGTCATCGCAATCGTGGCGGGCACACTGATCGCTGGATCCTTCGCAATCTACATTGTGTTTAGATGGAACCTCTTCGCGTGAATCGGCGCCGGCCATTGGGAGGAACGCAGATTGCCAGCGAAAATCGGACCATTAGGCCTTCTGCCGTCATCACCGGTCGATCGCCACTTCGTCGAGGTCGCAGTTCATACACCACGCGCCGGGACGTAATCCGTCCGCTACCGATCCGTGTTATTCTGCAGGGCTTTTCGTCGCTCGGCTCCCGACCGCTCCCCTCCAATTTCCTGCCCTTTCCGAACCGCTCGGTTAGAAAATGTTAGAAAACCATGGCCCGTGTATGGCTGAGGCCCCGCGACCTCGGTAGCCCCGCTGTAACGCATAAAAAGACCCCTTCCTAGGAGCTCGCTTCTGTATTTAACAGCCTAAATTGGCCTTCGCAGCCGTTAAGCCGGGGAAAATGGACCCGCGCGCGAACAGCGGTGCGTGCTAACCAAACGGATAACGCCTGCGATTGGCGCGGTCATCGAGGGGGTCGATCTGAGCGTGCCGCTCGCGGATGCCGAGGTGCGCGATATCCGAGCGGCGCTCGACGAGCATCTCGTGCTTTTCTTTGAGTGCCAGTCGCTATCGCCGGCCCAGCAGCGTGATTTTGCGGCGCGGTTTGGGCCGCTCTACATCCATCCTTTCTATCCGGGACACGCCGACGCACACGAGGTTATGATCCTAGCGCACGACGAGACACATCGCGCAACCAGCGATCGCTGGCATAACGACGTGACCTTCCTCGAAACCCCGCCGCAGGCCGGAGTGCTCTACGCCGAGCAGATTCCGGAGCTTGGCGGGGACACGCTTTGGGCGAACATGTACCTCGCCTACGAAACGCTCTCCGAGCCGATCAAAGCGCTCGTCGCGCAGTTACGCGCGGTTCACGCCTTTGCGAAGAACTTCACACCGGAACGCTTCAAAGCGTTAGGCATGGAAGACCGGCGCGATCGCATGTATACGGAGCATCCGCCGGTCTCGCACCCGGTCGCGCGGACCAATCCGGTGACGGGCCGCAAGGCCTTGTTCGTGAACCAAGACTTCACGTCGCACATCGAGGGTCTCTCGGCGCGCGAGAGCGATGCGCTTTTACGTCTGCTCTTCGAGCACATGGAGAGGCCGGAGTTTCAAGTGCGCTGGCGCTGGAAGGAAGGCACCGTCGCATTTTGGGACAATCGCTGGACACAACACTGCGCACTTGCGGACTACTTTCCAAACCGCCGCCGCGTTCGTCGCGCGACGATCCTCGGCGAACGGCCGGTGTAGTACGTTCGAGCGGCGCCTCGGCGTCTCCGACGTTGCGTTCATCGTGATGGGCAGCATCATCGGATCGGGAATCTTCCGAACGCCATCGGCCGTGGCGCAACAACTTCACGCTCCTACGCTCATTCTCTGCGCGTGGGCGGTGGGTGGAGTTGTAGCACTCTTCGGTGCGTTCGTCCTCGGCGAGCTCGCCGCGCGCCGTCCCCAAGGGTGCGGCATTTACGCCTATTTGCAGGACGCGTTTCATCCAGTCGTTGCGTTTGCGTACGGCTGGACCTCGCTGCTCGCATCGTTCAGCGGCGGCCTCGCAGCGGCGTCCGTGCTCTTCGCGGGTTACTTTACGATGCTGACGGGCTTTCACATCGCATCGGGGTTGCTTGCGGCGATCGCACTCGCCGCGCTTGCACTCGTGAACTGCTTGGGCGTTCGTCAAGGCGGCAACGTCCAGAATGGGTTAACCGTATTGAAGCTCGTCGCATTCGCGGCTGTCATCGCCGCGGGCTTAGCAGCGCATCCTGCTTTGTCGTCGCGGCCTTCGCTTTCCACGGCAACGCCAAGTACGCTCGCTGCGTTCAGCTTCGCGATGATTCCGGTGCTCTTTACCTACAATGGTGCGATGGTCGCGAACTTCATGGCGACCGAGGTGAAACGTGCAACCGTCGCGCTGCCTCTGGGGCTCTGGCTGGGAGTTTCGGGCGTCGCGGTCCTGTATCTCTTGGTCAACGTCGCGTGCATTCGCGCGCTAGGCGTGGGTGGGTTGGCCGGCACCGACGTGCCCGCCTCCGCCGTGCTATTCGTTGCCGCGGGTTCGCCTGGAGCGCGCCTCGCATCGCTTGCGATCGTGGTCTCGACGCTAGGATTCATCGGCAATCGGATGTTGACGGTTCCGCGCCTCTACCATTCTATGGCGCGGGATGGATTGTTCTTTCGAAGAGTCGCGTCGATCGATCCCCGAACGCACGTGCCCGTCGTCGCGATTGTGTTGCAAGCGCTCGTTGCGATAGTTATCGCGCTTACCGGTAGCTACGAGCATATTCTTAGCTATGTCGTTTCGACTTTTTACGTCTTCAACGGCCTATCGGCGGTGGCGCTATTCGTAATCCGGGCGCGTGACCGGCGCTCCGGCAACGTGCGCCCGGTCGATTTTCGCGTGCCGTGGCACCCGGTATCGACGACGATATACCTGGTCGCATCGTTCGGGGTCGCGATTTCGACGTATATCGCCTATCCTCGCGAGGCGTTCCTCGGGTTGCTGATCCTACTAAGCGCGATTCCAGTCTACTTGGTATGGGTACGCTCCTCGCCGGCGAAGCGTACGGCTTAATGCTGCCGGCATATTTGGAATGCTCGCTCGACCTAACGCACCGTTGCTCACCAAACTCGTTAGCGAGCCTCTGTCCACGCGACGCAGCGCCGCTGCTCGCCCGCTACAATGACGTTTCGCTCCCGAGGCCGATCGCAACGCGCCCGTGGACGATGTGGCGGTATCGCGAGCTGCTTCCCATCACCGAAAGCGAGATACCGGTTTCGCTTGGTGAAGGCGGCACGCCGCTCGTTCCGCTCGCGCGTTTACAGCGTCGCTTGCCTTGCGACGAGGTGTACGTAAAGGACGAAAGCCAGAACCCGACCGGTTCGTTCAAATCGCGTGGAATGTCCGCCGCGGTCACGGTCGCGAAGCGCTCGGGGGTAACGGCGATGGTTGCGCCGAGCGCGGGAAATGCGGGCGGCGCGCTGGCAGCCTACGGGGCGCGTGCTGGTATCAGCGTGCGCGTCTACGTGCCACGCGATACGCCGCATTTGCTCGTCGAGGAGATGGAGAGCTACGCAGCCGAGGTGATTTCCGTCGACGGTCTCATCGACGATGCGGGGCGCATGGCGGGCGACTACGCACGCGCAACGGGGGCCTTCAATGTGGCGACGTTCCGCGAGCCGTACCGTGTCGAGGGGAAGAAGACGATGGGCTTCGAGCTGGTCGAGCAGCTTGGCAGCGTTCCCGGCACGGTTGTCTATCCAACCGGCGGTGGTACCGGCCTCGTCGCGATGTGGAAGGCATTTACCGAGTTGGAGCACGCCGGCTGGATTGGTGCAGAGCGCCCCGTCATGATAAGCGTCCAAGCCGAGGGCTGCGCGCCGATCGTTCGCGCGTTCCATCGCGGCGACGAATCAGCCGCGCGCGTCGAAAACGTGTCGACAAAGATGTGGGGATTGCGCGTTCCGACCGGGATCGGCGATCGTCTCACGTTGCGCGTGCTTCGCGAATCGCACGGCCACGCCGTCGCCGTTTCCGATGAGAGTGCTGACGACGCGATGCGCGATCTCCACCGCGAGGAGGGGATCGACGCAACCGAAGAGGGAGGTGCAGCGCTTGCAGCGCTACGTCGATTGCTTGGCGACGGCATTGGGCTCCCTTCGCCCATCGTACTCTTCAATACGGCCACATCGTTGAAGTACGCGCCGCGTGGGGCGTGAACTGAAGTAGTTGGAAGGTTGCCTAGAATCTAGCGGCCCTCGTCGCTAAGCTAACTTCGAATAAGGAAGAATTGGTCTCGCCGCGTGGTCTTAAATAGGTGCCAACGGCAAAGCCCGGAAGGAAGATTATTGGTCGCTAGCGAGTCGTGTTATTTTGAAAGGCTTTTTCGGCCGAGCGCTCCCGACCGATACCTTCCATTTCCGATCGTTCCCGACCGCTCCGTTAGAAGATGTTAGGTGCCTAGGACGCCGAATCAGCGGGAGATGACCGCTGGGTCGGGCGGCGACCAGAGGGCGGCCGATTCGCAACAGGCCGGCGGGATAACGTTTGTCTTCACGGATATCGAAGGCAGTACGGCGCGATGGGAACGCGACCGCGTCGCGATGCAAGATGCCATGCGCCGTCACGATGCGATTCTACATACGGCCATTGGCGATCATGGCGGTCACGTCTTCAAGACGATCGGCGATGCCTTCTGTAGCGCGTTCGCAACGCCGCAGAACGCCGTCATCGCAATGCTGGCGGCACAACAGGCGCTAAGCGCCGAAGATTTTTCGGCCGTCGATGGCGTACGGGTTCGTATGGCAATTCATACCGGCAACGCCGAGGTGCGCGGCGGCGACTACTTCGGCCCGGCGCTTAACAAGGTCGCACGCCTATTGGCGATCGGCCACGGCGGTCAGGTTCTAATGACTGCCGAGACGGCTGCGCTCGTCGACGGCGCCTTGCCGGCCGATGTGACGCTGCGCGAACTGGGCGCCTATCATCTCAAAGACTTCACGGAGCCGCAGCGGTTGTATCAGCTACTGGCGCCAGGTCTGCAGGCGCAGTATGCGCCGCTCCGTTCGTTGGGGACGCTGCCAAGCGATCTTTCCATCGTTGATTCAGCAGAGTTTCACGCCGTTGCCAGCTTCAGCGGACGCGAGGAGGAACTCGCGGCGGTGCGGGCGGCGCTGAACAGGGATTGTACGATTGCGGTCGTGCACGGTTTGGGCGGCATCGGCAAATCTTCGATCGCGCGCGAGTACGGCTGGCGCAATCGCGAGCACTACTCGGTCGTGTGGTGGCTCAACGCACAGACCGAAGACGGCATCATCGACGGATTGCTGCGGCTGGGCACGATGTTCGTGCAGGGCCTCAATCAGTTGGCCGACCGGCGCATCGCGGCGGAGCGGGTGATCAACTCGGTGCTGGGCGGCTTCGACAAGCCGGTCCTGCTGGTGTTCGACAATCTCGAAGACGAAGGACTCATGCGGACGTGGCTGCCGCGCACCGGGGCCCACGCGTTAGCGACTTCCCGGGATGCGGCGTGGAGCACCGACATTACGGCGATTCCGTTACAGACTTGGACGCTCGATACCGCAGTCGAGTATCTTGCGCGGGCGAGCGGGCGTGCCGATCTCAGCGACGATGATGCTCGCGCGATTGCCCAAGCCGTGGGTGCACTCCCGCTGGCGCTGGCCCATGCTGCAGCGTCGTTGCGGAGCGCCCGAATGGTCAGCCCGCAGCGTTATTTTGAGCGCGTCAGGGCGCATCTCAAGAATGCGCCCCGCGGCGCCGAATATCCGCGCTCCGTGTTTGCGACGTTCAGCGCCGCAATCGCGCAGGCCGAGCAGCACGCCGGCGGCGCCGCCGCGGTGCTCTGTTTTGCCGCATCGTTTGCGCCCGATTCGATTCCCGACGAGCTCTTTCGGCAGCCGATTGAAAACTACACGCTCTCCGATCTGAGTTCAGCAATCGCCGACGAGATGCATCTGGACGAAGCCCTCGGCACACTCGACCGGCTTTCGCTTTTAAGGTTTGCGGAGAGGTCGCGAAGTTACAGTCTCCACCGGCTCGTGCAGTTAGCCGCGCAAGACCTCGCCGGCGCGGCCGAACGCGCGTGGCGTGAATGCGCAGTTAACGTTGCGAATGCGGCGTTCCCGGCGGTCGATTTTGGGATGTGGCCGCAATGCGAGCGGCTGCTGACCCATGCGCGCACCGCCCTGGATGCTCTGCCGAGCGATGCCGCGTTGCTTCCGGCAGCCGAGCTAGCCTTCCGATGCGGACGATACCTTCGGGAACGGGGCGAGTATCGCGCGTCGGAGCAACTCCAAGCGCGTGCGCTGGCAATTCGTGAAAAGTTGTTTGGACCCGACCATCCCGATGTTTCGGACAGCTTGACCAACCTCGGAATCGCAGTCGGGGAGCAAGGGCGTCATGCCGAGGCGGTACAGCTTTTCGAACGTGCGCTGGAGATTCGGGAGAAGGCGTTCGGCCCGGACGGTCCCGCCGTCGCAGGGGCATTGCTAAACCTTGCGCATGGCTACAACGAGCAGGGCCGCTTTGGGGCGGCCGAGGGACTGAATAAACGCGCCCTGGCGATTTTTGAGGACACGCGTGGACCTGACCATCCAGATACCGCATTCGCAATCGTCAATCTCGCGCACGAATATATGCGGCAAGGCCGTTATGCCGACGCTGAGCCGCTGCACGAGCGTGCCCTGGCGATTCGGGAGAAGGTGCTGAGTCCCGATCATCCAGACGTCTCCGTAAGCTTAAACAACCTCGCGGACCTGTACCGGTGCCAGGGACGCTATGCTGAGGCGGAGCCGTTGCTTGCACGAGCGCTCGCGATTCGGGAAAAGGCGCTTGGAACAGATCACCCGTCGGTTGCAAATGTGCTAGACACGCTTGGCGAGCTTTACCGCGATCAAGGTCATCAGGCCGATGCGGAACAAATTTACCAGCGCGCGCTGCAAATTCGAGAGAAGGCACTCGGCCCGGAGCACCCCTTGACGACAGCCACTCGCGACGCGCTCTTCGCGTCATCGTGAGCCCCACCCGTAACGTGTAAGGGTTTCTCGTTTTGCCGACTCCTGACCGATACTGCCCAGAACGAGCCTTTTCGGACCGGTCTGTGACACGAGCGTGACACGGTTCGCCTTGCCACGGCGCCACTTGTGCGGATAGTCACGGACGGGAACGACCCAGGCATGGCGAACATCGACGCTTTGGAGCATCCCAATGCGTAGAGGGGACGAGCGATGATTAGATCCGGCACTTGCTGCCATGCTTTAGGCATTAGCGTGGCCGTCATTATGCTAGCTGGTTGCACGAGTTTGCAGACCGCGACGAGCAGCACGGTGCCTGCTCCAGCGACGTTTGCTCGGGCTATGACCGGTCCGCCCACCTGCGAGGGCCAACGCACGACGAAAAAATACGGGAGCATCACCGCGAAGCTCAGAGCCAAAGGTGGCTCGTTCTGCATCCCGGCGTTCGGGGGTTTCGGCGGCGCGATGCAGTATCCGGGCGTCGAGCGCTCCGCGAAACTAACGGTTCGCACCAGCACGAAAAATATCTACAACGAGCCGCAACTGGGCAATGGAACGTCGATCGTGTACTTGAACCTTCATTTCCACGCGGGAACGCATTTTGGTTCAAACCTGAAATCCAAGGGCGGCCTGACCTCCCAAGCCATCCACCCCGGCGGCACGTACACGGCCTACGGTATTGTGACGGTCGGCCATCTCGTCCTGATGTTCCCACCCTGCTACGCCGTCGCAACGCAAGGCCCGTACGGTGGCGTCCTTCCAAACCTCGGGCACCTCTTCAGCGACACGACCATCACGGGTGCGGGATACGGGGTCATCGAGATTTACTCAGGCGAGCAAGTTAGCCAAGAGTGTTGAATGGTTAGAGTTAGAGTCGGTTACGTATCCGCCCTATTAGTGGCCTGCCAGTCCGTCCCAGCGCTGTCCCGCGGCGTCGAGCGCTCGAATCGGAGATAAGAGAACCAAGAGCGTTATTTCAGTGTCTCGAGAGAGCGGCGCGCAGTTTCTCGCGAAAACAGAGTGTCGCGGTTTTTTCTTGGCTCGGCGAAGCTGAGTTACGGCTTTGCGGCCTGCAAAATTCGAAAAAGGGGTATTCACCGATCCCCTTCCGTAGCTCTGGTAGGTCGGTCGCTACACGGTCGCCTTGGCCATCTCCGGAGCAAGACCAAGTTGCTCTAACATGCCATGAGCATCCCAGTTGACCCAGCCTTCGATCATCTTGCCGCCGGCGAAACGAGCGATGCTTATACCCGAGATGGTGATCTGCTTACCCGTCAGTGCGATCCCGCTGAGATCTCCTCTGTGGGTGCCACGACAGGACCAACGGGCCACCACGGTTTCCTCTTCGGCGACGAGATCCTCGATCGTGAGTCGAAGGTCGGGGAACGCAGCGCGGTAGAGGGTCGCCCGTCTCTTCTCACCCTCCGGACCTCGCGCAAACTCGGGCGTGGACGGGTCATGATGGGTGTAGGTGGGAGCGAAGCACTCATCTGTCACCGACAGATTGCCCTTGTTCCAAACTTCTTCAAACAAACGACGGACTACGGCCTTGTTTTTTTCTGACATAAGACTTATCTCCTTAGGACCTTTCGGGTCTTAGCGAAGCAGCGTGATCTTTGCGAAATCAAAGAGCCCATTTCTAGCCAGGGCTACGGCCTTAGCAGTCAGCCATCGGAACCAGGAATAAAACAAGCTGCCCGTATCCTGATAAGCCGCTTCACCGGCAACCAGTAACGATGGGCAGCCTTTTTAGGAGCGCCGAGAGTTGCTGTACGTATACCATAGCACAGCGCAATCGAGCGGTCGCCTGCCTAAGGGTGAACGGTGCTGGCACGCGCGTGGCAAGACGAGGGCGAGCCGACGGGACGGGAATCGTAGGGTCGCTTCAACGGAGGTTGAGCCGTGTTCGGCGCGTACTAAGTCGTGCCCGCATTGAGCCTCAACCTGGATCGTCGGCGCGAGGGGGCCCACAATAAAAAATATGAAACGATGGATTGGCGTAGCCACAGCAGCGGCCGTCCTTAGCATCGCGAGTACGATTACCGTCGTTCCGGCTTTATCGGAAGCGCTGAGCTCGATGTTTGGCGTGTACGTCTACCCGGCCAAAGGGCAAAGCCAGAAGCAGCAGGCTAACGATGAATCGGTCTGTTACAAGTCGGCGCGCAGCAAGACAGGCGTCGACCCGGCAAACCTGCCGCCCGCCACGGCCGCGCCGGCGACGGTTCACCAGGGTGGCGCAGTTCGCGGCGCCGCGGGAGGTGCTGCCGGAGGCGCGGCAATCGGCGCGATTGCCGGCAATGCAGGCCAGGGTGCGGCAATCGGTGCGGTTGCCGGTGCGCTCGCGGGACGAGGACGCCAAAACGCGGTCAACAACGCTGAGCGACATTACGCGGAGGCCAACGCACAATCGCAACGCTCGCAGAGCATAAATAACTTCCGGCGCGCTTTCGCGGCGTGTCTCGAGTCAAAGGGTTACACGGTTAAGTAGTTGTTATTGGTTTATAGCGTCCTTTCGCGATGATCGCGTGATCGGGGTCGTCGGTCCTTGAGGCTTCCGACGAGCGACGTATGACACAACTTATTTTTCAATCGAACCCGTGGTTGCTGCCGGCACTGATGTTGGTCATACTGGGACTATCTATCGAGGTACCTTATCGTTTGGGGCCATTGCTGGCCCGCTACATACCAAAAACCGATCCCTTTAATACTGTCCAAGCGGGCATTCTTACGCTGTCGGCATTCGTCTTGGCCTTGTCTTTTAATCAGGCGTCGGCGCGTTTCGATACGCGGCGGGGGCTCGTCGTCAAAGAAGCCAATGCGATCAGCACGACCTGGCTTCGAGCGAATCAGCTCGAACCAGCGGAGTCCAAGCGGTTTCGCCAGGTATTGACGGATTACACCGCCGCAAGACTGCGGGCCTACGAAACACCCCGCGATCCGGCGTTATATAGAGCGACAATCGATCAAGGTGACAAGGATAAGCGCGAGCTTTGGGCGGTTGCGTCCTCCGCATTGCGGGCACACCCAACGAATCTGGGACTTTCGCTTCTGGTGCAGAGCACGAACGATACTATCGACGTCTCGATGGAGCAGCTCCAGGCGCTGACGGGTCACGTCCCAACCGCGGTAATCGTACTCACCCTAATCCTAGTGGTTCTTGGAACATTGTCGCTCGGTTTGCGTTTCGCGATAGACGAGTTGCGGCCACCGATCTTGAGCGCAATCTACGTAATCGCTTATGTCCTCGTCATTAATATGATGGTCGACTACGATCGCCCGAATACCGGCTTCGTTAGAGTCAGCGTAACTCCGCTAAAGCTGCAGCTGCAATCGATGCAACGCTTACCGTAGATACTCGATACGTACGAAACGGCTCGTCTAGCCTAATTTGCAATACAAAGATCTCACGGGATCACCGAGATTCAACTCCCCTCATAGGTTTGCGCACGGGACCGCCCACGACGCCTGTCGGGCGGCTTTAGGGCGTTGCCGCAGGATCTCCGGAGGCGTCCTCGATTGTTACGATCTGGTCCCCGCCATGGATCAGTTCCCGCGCGGCGTGCCCGCCCTCGCGGATCGCATCAGAGACGATCGCGTAGTGCCGGTGACCATGCCCCGATTCATCGGAGGCGTGGAGAACGCCGGCGAGCACACGCCGGTCAGCCAAAGTAACGCGCACGGCTTTGCCGAGATAGGGTTTAATCTCTTGATCCGTCATGCTCTCGAAATCGCCTGAGGGTCGCCAGGGGTTGCGGGCCCTCGCGCCGCGCTGCCATGGTCAGGACCCTTCAAGCTTAGGGCGTCCGACTTTGAAGATGCCGTCCTCCCCTAATGCGTTAACTGATTGCGTGCGACGAGGGCTCTGCGCGAAGCCTTCAGCTCGTGAGGCTAACGCTGAGCGTGCCCCTCACGGAGATACGCGAGCGAGGTTAGCGGCGGCGCCGGCGGGAGCGGTAGACGACGCGCGGCTTGGGCGGTTCCGTGCTGGCTTCGGGGAAGAGCGGATTCTTGCCGCGTTCTAGGCGTTTCCCGAGTGTGTGTTCGATTTGTTTGATCAGCGGCTCTTCGTCGGACGAGACGAAGGTGATCGCGTCGCCCGAAGCTTTGGCGCGCGCGGTTCGCCCGACTCGGTGAAAGTAATCGGCGGCAACCAGCGGGACGTCGTAGTTGATGACGTGCCCGAGAGCTGATATGTCGATGCCACGAGCCGCGATGTCGGTTGCGACGAGCACGCGATACTGACCCTGCTTAAAATTCTCGAGCGCGCGCGTCCGTTGCGATTGCGAGCGATCGCCGTGAATCAGGCTGACGGGAACGCGATGCTTTTGCAATGCGGCGGCCAGCCGGTTGGCGCGAGCCTTCGTTCGCGTGAAGGCGATTGCCGAGTAGATGCTGTTGCTTTTGAGCAGCTCCACAAGGAGATCGGTTTTCTTCTCTTGGGGCACGGCGTAGAGTGTTTGGCTGAGCGTCTTAACCGGGGCCACCTTAGCGGCCAGCTCTACCCGTGCCGGATCGCGGAGAATCTCGCGCACGAGGCCGGAAATTTGCGGCGACAGCGTTGCTGAGAAGAAGAACGTTTGACGCTTCGTCGGCACCTGGGTGATAATGCGTCGAACGTCAGGGAGAAATCCCATGTCGAGCATGCGGTCGGCTTCGTCGAGCACAAGCATCTCGATATTGTCGAGCCGCGCAGTTCTTTGCGTTAGGTGGTCGAGGAGCCGCCCGGGTGTCGCTACCAGGATGTCCGCGCCGCGCTTGATCGCGTTGAGTTGCGGTCGAAAGCCGACGCCGCCATAGATCGCCGCAACCGTGACATTCGTATGTTTAGCAAGCGACATGAGATGCTTGGCGATTTGATCGGCGAGTTCGCGGGTTGGAGCGAGCACTAGTGCGCGCGTCTTCCCGCGTGGCCTATCCATTAGACGCTGCAGTATAGGGAGGCCAAAGGCAGCCGTCTTGCCGCTGCCGGTCTCAGCGCTACCGAGGACGTCGCGGCCTTCGAGGGCCGGTGGAATCGCGAGGGCTTGGATTGGAGTGGGCTCGGAGAAACCGAGGTCGAGCAGGGCGGCCTGCAACGGCGGCCGCAAGCCGAGTTTTTCGAAGGCGGAAATGATTGACGATCTTTCAAGGGTGTGCGGCTCGATCGCATTCAAGCGAAAGATCGCGCGGGTTCCCCTCACTATGTCATGACGGCACCGTCGTGTCAAATGCCAGAGTAGCAGGCCCTCGGGGCCGTCAGAGCCGGATCGCTAGCGTGTCGGCGCGTCTGCACCGGCATCCTCGCTTCGGCACGAAGCCTGATACAACGCTTGCGCGACCTTTAGGCGGAACCTAGCAAATACAAGCCGTCGTCAGAAGTCAGTACCTGGAAATCGTTGCATCTAGCGGCAGCCCGGATAACAGGGAGGGGGCGGTGGCGGCGGATAGGGCGGATACTGTTGCTGCGGATATTGAGGCTGCTGCTGGGGGTATTGCGGATATTGCCGGTACGGCGAATATTGACGTTGCGCCATCTGCGCCGGCAGCGCTAGCGGGGTTGCGCTCGCGACATCGTCATTGAATTTTCCAAACGTCGCTTTGTGGGTTTGGAATAACGCCACGAGATCGGCTTCGCGCTGCTCGTCGTTCGGGTGATCGGCGCCGCCGTTATTGCTGACGCCCATCGCTTGATGGTACTGCCTGAAATTCCACACCATCCCCCACGGATTAAATCCGGCCTTCGCGCACATGTAAGCGCCGGCGCGATCCGCGTTCGTCTCGGCAGCGCGTTCGTAAGCAATCACGTCGGGATCTTGCGGCGATCGACCGCCCTGTGTCGCTTGGAAGACTGCATACATGTCGTGGTGGATGTCGTGATTGACCTCGTGGCAGATCACGCCCGCAAGCTCGTCTCTATTCTTGAGAAACGACAGCAACGCGGTCGTTACGTAGACGTTGCCACCCGGCATCGAAAATGCGTTTGGGGTCTGCTCGTTTAGCAATACGAAATGAAACGGCGCAAAGTACTGCTGGTTAGCAACCGCGGCGATAGGATCTCCGATCAGGTCGAGCGTCCGATAGAGCGGTGACTGCGGGGGGACGATCTCGCCGCGCTGCATGTACTCCATGTAGCGCTGCTGGCCGACCTGGGTTTCCCAGCTCTCCTCCTGCGAGGACGTGGCAGGCCACGCTGCTCCCGGCTGGACGCACAGTATTACGAAAAAGCCGGCGAGCGCGCGCAGAAAGGTCGACATACTGGCTCAGGCTCTTCCGCCATTTCGTCGGAGCTGCCCGCGTACTTCGCCGTAAAACGGCTAAGAGTCGATGAGATTCACGCCGGACCTTGCTGCCGCCGACAGCTAGGATCTCCGCGACCTGCGCGTCGTTGACGGCAGCCGACTCGGGCTTTAGCAACGTAGCCCTGGGCTGAGGTTGCTTCCCCAAGCCGAGCTTGCGTGTTACGATGGAGTGCGCCAGGCAAACAAAAGCCTGGCGCACGTTCGGACGCATCGCCGCACTCGAGTCTCGCGTCCGACGAAAGGATTCAATCATGAAACGAGTTGGACTGATCGTCATTGCGGTGATGCTCGTTTTGAGCGCACCCGCGTCGGCGACCGGGACCGTCCGCATCCAGCAGAGAGATGGTTCCGTGCAGACGTATACCGGCGTAACCTTGAAAGCAGCGAACAAGTCGCTGACTCTGATATCGGCCGACAAGGTCACGACAGTCGTCATCGGGGGTGCTGACTGCGCTCACGAAGATGCCATCGTTCGTTGCACGGGGGGTGGGTTCTCGCTTCTCCAAGACGGGAAGAGGCACACCGTCGCGTTCAAAACGGCCACGTTCTACTTCAACCTCACCGACCAAGAGCAAGTGCTGCCGCTTTCGACGGCGAAAATCGCCGCGCACTCCGTGATTTTCGCCGTGCAGACGGCGAAGGGAACATACATCACCGGCAAGGGCAAGCTCGATCAGGAGCCCGCACAATGAAAAGCTTATCGATCGTCCTCATCATCGCGGTCGTAACTGCGCCGCTGGCTGTCTCGGCGCAGCAGCGCGGCGGCGGCGGGTCCCGCTCGGCACCGCGGGCCGGCGGTAGCGCGTCTCGCTCGGCACCAAACCAGGGTCGCGGCTTTAACATGAGCAACGACGTACCGAGTCAAGCCGTGAGGGGCAACAACGGATCCGCGGCTTACAATAGGAACACTGGCAACGCTGCAGTGTACAACAGGAACACGGGCACAGCCACGACCTACAATAAGAGTACGAACACCGCGACGCAGTACCATAGGAACACGAACAGCTCTACCACGTATAACAAGAACAACGGGAACTATAACGGCGGCGCGTACAACGGCCGCAACTCCGCGGGCGCGTACAATAAGAATACCGGCAATGCCGCGGTCTATAACAAAAACACCGGCAACATGACGGTGTACAATAAGAACACCGGCACCACCTCAAAGTACCATTACAATACCAACGGCAGGAACGGGTACTACTACACGGGCCGCGTCGTGGTGAACCCTGTCCGCTACCCTGCCTGGGGATGGAATCGCGGCGTCGTTTGGGCGCCGGTCGGAACCTATTGGGGTGGTGGATTTTGGGGACCCTTCGCGGTCGGAGCGGCGACGGCCGCGGTCATGGGCTCGATCGTTTATGCAAATCAAACATATACGTCCTACTCCGTGCAAGGCGGCAGCCCGGGTGCGACCTTGCTGTCGAACTATGGCCTGCGGCAAGTTCCGTGCGGGCCGCCTGGCCTGGTCGTCATCTACGGCCCTAGCTTCGGCATCATTTGCGCAAACCCGAATCACCTCGTTTCTGCCGGCAACTACGCAGTCAATGTCGACAACTTGACGATTCAATCACAGTAACGAGAGCTGGGGAATCGCTGACGTTCAAGCCCCAAAGGGGGCGACCGGCGCTCCAGCGTCTGAGGGTCTCGGCGTAATCAGCTTACTTCGCAATCGCGGCATCATTGGACGCGCGGCGTCAGCGGGGTTGCTTCCGGGGCGTCTTGGAGAACCCGCTCCCAGTTGAAAATGCGCGCGATTAGGAATCCCACACCAATCCCGAGCACCATCGCTAGCGTCGTCATGAACACAGCGCTGAGGTTTGCCGACAACTGGGCCGACGCCGCTATGAGCGCCTGTTCCTTTAGGCTCGAAATATTGAGTATTCCCTTGATCGAGTTAAAAGCGCTACGGCGGCACCGAGCGGAAGGACACCGGTCACCAAGGCAATCAATGACACGTTGCGCCGGCGGTTGGCAAGTGCGATTGCCAAGAGCGTGCACGCTGTGGCGGCAACGACAACCGCTGCACTCGAACTCAAGCTCCAGCCAATGAGAACGTTACGAATGAGCCGAGCCGCAAAGCCGCACATGAGGCTTGGGAGAATGGCCTGAGGCGGGGCGGTTAAAACAACAGCCAATGCCGCGGCAAAGAGACCGGCCCAGAGACTGTTGAGCAGCACCGCCGCGATGTCCATCGTCTCAACTCACTTTGATTGCGACGACCGCTTCGCCAATCGCTATGCCGATCGCGAGGATGAGAAAGAGAAACGCTGCATTGAGTACCCGCATGACCCCGACCGAGATATTTCGGTGAGACGCAACATCGATAAATCCGTTTACAAGCGGCAGGCCCGGAATCATATATCCGACGGATCCAATCAACGTAGCGGGGGCAACTTGACTGATGCCCGCGCGTAGGCCGAACGCAGCTATCAGCGCTGACAGAACGGCGCAAGCCATGGTCGTGGCTGCGGTTCCGAACTTCCGGGCCTGAAGAGCGACGCGAACCGTCTGCCCGACTGCCCCTGCGACAAATGCGATTCCGAAGCCGCCCCAGCTTCCCCCGATAAAGTGCGTGAAGGATCCCGCGGCACAAGCTGCCGCCAGAATAACCAGCCACGTATTGTAGGGCGACGGAATACTCCTGATGCGATGCAGTTCAGAAGCGATCGTCGCCTGATCGACGTCGCCCCTTGCGATTCGCTCCGCAAGCATTGACGCTTCTGCAACGCGCGACAGGTTGGCGCCAGGCGGCCGGATGGGACGAATGAACGTCTCCGGCCCGCCGTCCGTCACTCGAGTAACGGCCACGAAATCGTAGCGCCAAAGCGTAGCAACGCCTTCGACGTTCAATCCCTTAAGGATGCCGTCGAAGGCGCGCTCCGCTCTGACAGTTGAGCCGCCGTTTTCCATGATGATGAGCGACACGTCCAGTGCCGCAGATATTAGCCCGTCAGGGAGCGCCGTGTTACCAATTCTCGCAAAGGCACGACTTGGCGTTCATGTCGCCGTAGAACACCATGGCGTCAAGGATCTGGTTGACCGGGAGCTTGTAGAGCGGATCAGCTTCCGACGGGTGGAATGCCAGACTGGCCTCCCCGGCCCATAGCTCGCCCTTCGCCAGGGTCCAGACCAACCCGTTTAACTGCGACAGCGCCCACGGGTTTTTCTCGCCACCAATATCTGCGATGAATCGCGTTGAGAGGGTCTTAAACGGCAACCCCTGGGGTTGCGCCGCGGGCTCGGGTAGTGGGAGGGTCAGGTTGTACGGGAATGGGAAAGTTGGCTTCCGGTTCGCCGGCAGTGGCAGCGAGAGCATTTTGCCGGTCTTCTTAAAGGTGTACGAGGCGATGCGGTTCCTGCTTCCAATTGGCCGCTCCTGAGAGCGTTCGAGGTAACCGGTGCCAAGTTCTCCGTGCCAGCTGATGTCCATGTCAGCCATCTTCTTAGGAAATCCGCCCAGTTCACGGCCCGAGGTCATGGCAGAGTCGGTATCCACCCAAATCTGGCACACGTAAAGGTACAGCTCACCCTTATAGAGGCAAGGGATATTTTGGATGACCTCGAGGTACGGAGGAAGCGTACCGCCGCGATAGTTC
This sequence comes from Vulcanimicrobiota bacterium, assembly GCA_963722595.1. GTDB lineage: Bacteria > Vulcanimicrobiota > Vulcanimicrobiia > Vulcanimicrobiales > Vulcanimicrobiaceae > Cybelea. The sequence continues at coordinate 382,031 of CAVRNN010000006.1, forward strand.
GCGAAGAGCATCTTCACCGCCGACTGGCCTGGCGCCATCGGGATACCAACGAGGTTGCAGTGGGCGGGCAGAAACTCAGCCGCCGCCTCCGCGTTTGTCATATAGTCGATCAGGACCGCGTCGATGTCGGTCCACCACCACCCCTCGGGGCCGAAATTGGGGTAAAGCGGCGCGTACGAGGGTATGGAAGGTCCGAAGTTTTCCTTGGTCAGCTTACCCTGAAGCCCGACGGGAATTTGTGGCGCCCCCACGTCTGCTGCGATTGCCATTTTGAACTCCTTGTGTGACTCAGCGGTTAAGCAGGCACTGAAGCCGCGACTGATCCGTTGGGCTTCCGTGCTCCCGCTTCATTGACTTTGAGCAGCCGAGCCGCATTGGAGTAGAGATACTTCTCCATCGTCGCATCGCTCACGTCGTGCTCCTCTTGAAGTTTGAAGGTCTCCTCGACATACGTCTTCATATCGCAGAACGGGAAAGCGCTCCCGAAGACGAGTTGCTCGGGAATCCGCTCTAAGTTCATGGCATAGAGAAAGCCGTTCGGCCAAAACATATAGACATCAGCTGAGAGGTGGAGCTGCGGCCACTTGGCGGCCAAACCTAACACTTCCTGAATGTACGGATATCCGCCGTGGGCGAGGACCACGTTCAGTTTGGGGAAGGAAAACAGCATGCGGTCAAGAGCTTCGGGATTGTTAAACGAGATATCCGTTCCGACAAAGAGTCCGGTTTGGATGAGCAGAAACGCGCCTGCGTCGGAAAGCACCTCGAGGATCGGCCAGAATGAAGGGTCGTCTGTGAACGTTCCCATCTTCCCCAGGCCAACCGTCTGATAACCCGGCTCAAGGTTGGCACCGGCCATGCCCTGCTCCTTGATTGCCCTTTCGACCACTCTTGCCGTCTCGTCGGGATCCTGGTCGAGGTTGAGCTGTGAAAGACCAAAGAGTCTGCCGGGATACTGTTTCTGCAGTCCGGCGAGCGTATCATTATCCATCGTGAAGTCCGGCATACCGCCGGCATAACGCCCGTTGACCACTACCGCATCGATCCCGGCCCCGTCGATCTCTTTCCACCATTGCTCCATCGCTCCGGGCTTCCCAACCATCGACATGGCGGGAGAGGCTGTGTTTGCCGGGCGATTTTTAATTTTCAAGTGACTCTTCATAAGCATGTTGTTCTTGAGATCGAATAGCCCCTTATAGGGCTGGAGCGGCGGCCGATTGCGAAAATCGATGATCTTGCGGTTGCCTACACTCATATTAGTCCCCCCGGCGTCGAAGTCGACGCGAAATATCTCGTTCTAGTGATTTCGATACGGCCAGCACTTCAAGAGTAGACCGAGCAAGCCGCAAGAACGTGCGCCGCTTCGCCCGAAGACGCCGTACACGCTTAGTCTAGTCTATCGGGGATGGCCGGGGCTATCCCAAAAAAGCATCGAACAATTGTTTTCGATCAGGTCAGCCGGCTTTCGTCATCTTCGTGAGCCGTAGCCTCCGTTAAAGGGATCTTAAGTCAGCAGCGTTGAGCCGCAGTGGATCCCAACACATGTGCTGTCCGGCTGCACATGATAAGCAGTCGCCGCTCTGGTAAAAGAGAAAAGACGTTAACCCTGAACAAAATCGTCCATGCTTGAGGTGAGCCATGGCTAGCAAGGTCCCAGTGGCTACAACCGCCGCTCGAAAGCTGGGGCATGAACTACGGGAATATGCCGTAGCAGCCCTGTACTTATATGTCTACCTCGTTGCGCTCAATCTCTATAGACAGGCGATCCTGAACGCGCACGGGGTGAGTTATTCGTCGTACGGTTGGGGCGCCATCAATGCATTGATTTTAGCGAAGTTTATCCTTATCGGGCAAGCTTTCCACCTTGGCGAACGATACGCGACACACCGCCTTATTTACGTCATCGCGGTTAAAGCCGTGCTCTTTCTGATCTTCCTGTTTGTTCTCTCGTTTATCGAGAACGCGATCGTCGGGTTCATTCATGGGCAGAGTCTCTCTGCTTCGTCCGCTACGTTCGGTGGTACATTGCCGCAGCTGCTGGCAACGTGCCTAGTTATGCTGTTGATCCTGATTCCGTACCTGGCATTTCGAGAGTTGAACGAAGCGCTGGGAGAAGGCGGACTCCGAAAGCTCTTGTCGGAACCCCGCGCTGGAAACCAGTCAGACCGCCGTCGGCAGTGACCCGAGCGAAGTTCTTTCCAGAACACGCGGGCATTGGACGGCTACACCAGGCAGAGGGGATCTCGACTCTCTATCAGACGCTGATCGCGGCCGAAGCGTCCCGCTCGCTCCGCGCGCGCTCGAAGGTGAAGGCGACGCTTAGCATTTACGCTCACGCATTGCCGGCGACGGAGTCGCGCGCGATCGCGTAGATCGACGACCGTCGGCCCTGCGCGAACTTCTTAAAGGTGGGACACTGAGCGCCGACGACCGGGACCGGCTTTCTGCTGACGAAGGATGCCCGGGCGGTCATTCGTAAGGCAGAAGCACTGTGGATTCCAGCGTAGTCGAACGTCCGTTGCGCACGAAGCTGTGCCAAACGATGATCCTTTCGGTCGAGCTGTGGCTCAGCGGCGTTGCGACAATCGCGTTAGTCGGGAACGCAGAGCCGGCGATGGCCCAAGAACTTGAGCCTCGATCATATTCCGCTTCACCGATCGATTCCAATTTCGCGGTTGGAGCTTTGTCGAATTCGACGGGAACGGTGCCCCTCGACCCGTCGCTTCCGCTCAGCGATGTCCGCCCGGCGATCAATACCATCATCCTGAGTTTCACGCACACCTTCCGCCTCGGAGGTCGCACGGGAAACTGGGCCGTTAGCGTTCCATATCTCGGCGGCCACGTCAGCGCAGTCGTCAACGGTCAGTCCCAAGCGTTCTCGCGCTACGGGTTCGCGGATTTCCGAGGCCGCTTCGGCGTAAATCTCCTGGGCCGGGCGTTACGCCGGCAGAGTTTGCGCGTCGCAGGCCCAGCACGGCACTTGGGGTCAGTTTGACCGTAATCGTGCCGACGGGCACATATGACCGAACGCAGCTCATCAATACGGGTTCGAATCGCTGGACGATTAAACCGGAGATCGGCCTAGAGCAGCCGATGGGAAAGTGGTTTGCCGACGTGTCCGTGGGCCTATGGATCTTCGGCGAGAACACCGACTACTTTGGGGGTCAGATGTTGCGGCAAGCACCGCTCGGCATTTTCCAGTTTCATACTGGATATACTTTTCGTCAGAACCAGTGGCTGGCGCTTGACGCGAACTACTATTCAGGTGGTGCGACCAGCGTCAACGGCGCCACTTCGATCAATGCGCTGGCCAACTCGCGCTACGGACTCACCTTTTCGCAGCCGATGGGATCGGGCTTCTTAGCGAAAGCGTCGTGGTCGCGCTGGTTGAGCGGGCGATTCGGCCAGCAGTTTTCCACCGTTGCCGTCGCCCTTCAATACCTTTGGTTCGACCGCCATTAGCCCCGGGCGCCCCGCGCCCGGCATTCGCGATTCCGAGGCCGCTTTAGCTAGACTTATTGCTTTCGCTGCAAGGGGCATGAGGGCAACCGCTTCTGCGCGGCACGGCAACCGAATGGCACGTCAGCCCTCCCTGAACGGAATTCTTTAAAACAAGGGGATTTGAAATGGCCCCAGCGGGATTCGAAGTGTAACCGGGCGGTCCTGGCTAATCCGACCCGCTACTGAATAGTCCGATGCTATAAGGGTTTTTCCGATAGGTCCGCTCCTGACCGGTACTGTCTAAAACTGCCGGGTTCGACCCTCTCTGTTGAACGGCCGTTGAACAGAGGGCGGTCGAGGTGATGCGCCATCCGCTTGCGGAAGGCCACGGTCACGGCGGGATAAGAGCTAAGGGGTTTCAAAACGAGGCCCCCTCTGCCGGGCGGCTGGGCCGCGAAGTCTACGCGATACGAAGCCGTAGCGATGCGGCTAAGCTGCTACGCGATTTTGTGCCGCTATGGCCGCGCAGCTGCGATGCCTGCAAAGCCAAATACTGCAACGCGGTGCAGCGCCGCGCCCAGGGCGTTGTAGGAGATCGCATCACCCACGCCATGGCGGCGCATCTAAAGCACGTTCAAATGCGGCTCGGTCGTGTAACGGCTTCCCGTGGCCAACGATCACGCGCTCAAATGGAAGCGCTAACATCTCGCTCATGGCGGGTATTACACGTTTGGTCAACCATGGCGAATCCCATATCTGTAGCCAGTTTGTAAGGCCGCACATACCGTCCGCAAAGACGATCGTACGCTGCTGCGGCAGCCAAGCCGGCGTTTCTAAACGGTTTCTCCCGTCGTAAAGTGCCAGGATTTCTCCAGGCAGAGTGTCATCTGGATCAACCCCTTCAACTGGCGTGGTTGGCAGATCATCAGGGTAGAACAGCCGCGGTCCGAAGACCTTTGCGCGATATCGCTGCGCGAAAGTGTCAGCATCTCGCACATGATCGGGCTTTAAAATGACGATCGTACTTGGCGGGTTAGCGTCGAGTCGCTTCCAAACTTCGTTGCCGGATGCGTCAGGCACAGTTGGATCGATGATGAGGCTTATGCCATTCGATTCAACAAACGTAGAGTTCAGCGGCGGAAAGGCCCCGGCCCCTGGATCCGTCCGTTGCCACACCCAAAAGCTTGAAGCGACATCATAGATCCTCGTCGGCATGGCTCGCTTTTACCCCATAGCGACGGCTGATTTGACTTCATAAGCGCCTCCGTGAACTCCGGGGCGACGCGAAGGCCACGGCGATGCCGGTCCATGGCGCGGCAGCCAAGCCGCCGAGGCCAAAGCCACCTCGGCCCAAGGCTCCGCGGCCACCTCGCCGATCGGCGGCCCTCGCTGTACCGCGCGCCCTGGTCGAAGCCGCAGGCGCGCTCCAGGGCGATGGTTTCCCGAGCGATTATTGCCGAGCTACTATGTTGCTCAGTTTGCGCTGCCTGGCTTTATGCGGCCTCCGCCCTGCCCGTATCGCCTGGAGGGTCGATCGCGGCAACCCGGTACGCTCCATAAGCTCGCGCATGGGCATCGCTTTGAGCTTGGGCAGAATCTTCGTCGCCCACTCATCGCGCCGCGGATCCGAGTACTCGGTATACACGTCCCTCGGATCGAGTAGCCTTTGCTCTTCAACCTCTTCCAAGCGATTCGACTCCTTGCCGATGTACGTGATCGAGTCGATCGCCACTTGGCGACGGCCGAGGAGTCCAACGGTCTGCTTCGTGCATGGAGCGCCGCCGGAATCGGCGCACTTGGCTTCGGGATGGAACTCGTACTCACGCAGCACGTCGCCATAGCTCTTAACGCGCGCGACGCTGCGAGAGCCATGTGGCCCTGAGGCCGTGATACGGTAACGCTTGCCGGAATACTGATCAATCCAGTCTACCTTTTTCCATCTCCGCGGATCTGTTTCGTACGGGGCGATGAGATGGAAGCGCTCAGGATCAACGCCGACCGGATGCCCCAGCTTCCCGGATACGGTGCGTCGGGAGCAAATCCAACCTGTATTGCGTGGACAGTGCCGTCCTTGCTATACGCAATTCCTCTCGGACGACTCTTGCCGAGCGGAGTGTTAGCCCGGTCGAGCAGCCTTGAATGAGCGCGCCTCAGTCCGGGAATCGGATACTCGTCGGGCGCTTGAATCGCAAAACCGCGAAGCCCCCAATAGCCCGTTCTCTTTTGAATACCTTCAAGATTGTAAAAGTGATCGATGGCGGAACGGGGCTTTTGCGCTTTGGTCCAGACAGCATCCGAAGAGAACTCTTGGAGAAGGCGGCGAACCGATGGCTCTGGTTGAGGATGTCCAAGCGCTTCACACTGAGCTGTAATTTCATGAATTTGCCCGGTTCCGCCCAAACTCTTGAGGGCCGCGACGACAATATCGACGGGCCGATTACTCGTCGCGGGAAACAACATAAGTTTTATTGGCAGATTGGACGGTCGTGGTCAGCCGGCCTTCTCTTGCAGCCAGCAGACGAGTCCCTTTATGGAAACCCCGTCATAGCGTGTGCCGCTCAAAACCTTGATTTTGACAATGGCGTCACCCCTGTCATCCATCACAACGCGCTGGAGTTCAGTAAAGGGAGTTCCAACCGGCAACTCAGTTGCGTGATTCGCGGTAATATCCTGGGATTCCGCAAGATTCCCATTCGCGACAGCGGCCTCAGTTTCAAGGAAGTAAGCCTTCGTATCCCAACAGGGTTGGTCCCAGGCAACCTTGGCTGCGGAAGCTGGCGCTGCGGTAAGCGCCATTGTAGCCAACAGCATGAGAGTAAACGCGTCCAGTACCAATCCTGCAACGACAATTCTGAGCTTCTTTAACATAGATGCACCTTTAATTTTGTACGGTACGCGGCCACGTCACTGTCCATTTTCGCTCGCGCGATCGCCGGCTTTAATCGCCTCCTTCTCGCAGGCGTAGGCGCCGTGCTTCGTGCGCCCGTACCAGCGCTCGCCCTTGTAATGGTAGATGCCGCTGGGGATATTTAGCCACACTACGACGTCCTTTGGGCAATGCGCCTGTGCGGCGCTCTCCATATCGAAGAGTGGCGGCAAAGATTGAGCGACGACCGCGGCCTGGGCAGCCAGGACCGGCGCTGCGGCGCCGTAACTAGGCAGTAGGCTGGCGAAGGCAAAGAGCGCCGCGACCAATGCGAAGCGTTTCAACATAGCACAAACCTCCGAGGCCCCAAGCTCGGGGCTTCCGGCTTATATTACAGCGCCCAGCGGCTGATCGACAATCCGCCGTGACCGATTTCCGCGGCTCCGCGCACCTGGCCAGCCATGGAGTACGCCGGCGGTTTAGATTCGGAGCCACCGTTACAGCGACCAGGGCTGTCGATCGGCGCCGTGGCCGCGGAGCCGTGGGGCGAGGCAGCTTCCGAGATCGCAGCTTCGGTGCTAAGATAGAGCAGCCAAGCGGCGTAGAAAAGCCCGAGCCGCTGATGCATCTGCGAAAGGAGCAAAGTAGATGAACAGTTTGAGTCTAAGCCGCTGTGCGCTAAACGTTTGCGTGGCTGACGTGTAAGGCATAAAACGGGCCGGCGGGAGTTGTGAGTTTCCGGGCGTAGAGCCCAGCAAGGAGACTCGCTCTTGAAGAAAAGTCGATTCAGCGAGGCCAAGATCGTCGGGATCCTCAAGGAGCTTGAAGCGGGGACGCCGGCAACAGAGCTGGCGCGAAAGCACGGCCTTCATCCCAATACGATTCGCCTCTGGCGCGATAAGTACGCGGGCTTAGAAACCAGCGATCTTGTGCGACTCAAGCAGCTCGAGGTCGAGCATACGCAGATGCAGCGCATCATTGCTCGACAGACGCTCGAGATTGACGCGATGAGGAACCTGATCGCAAAAAACGGCTGGGGCCCTCAGCGCGGAAAGACGCGGTGAGGGCGTTGCAAGCCGACGGATTGACCCAACGCCAAGCGTGCCGGTTAATCCACTGCACGCGCAGTACGCTCAGTTACCGTTCGAAGCGCCCAAGTGACGAGCCGATCGCAGCAAAGATGCGAGACTTGGCGATGCAGCGGCCGCGCTGGGGCTGGCGCCGACTGAAGATCCTGTTCGAACGTGAGAAGCTGCCCGTGGGCTACGACCGCTTCTTGCGGATTTACAGGGCAAACGGCCTTCAAGTCTGGCCACGAAAGAAACGCAAGGTTCGCTATATCCGCGGAACAGCGATCGCGCCGGCGATGCATCCCAACGAGCGTTGGTCTGTCGACTTCATGCACGATCGCCTCACCAACGGCAGAACCATCCGGGCCATGAATATCGTCGACGACTTCACGCGGGAGTGCCTGGCGCTGGAGATCGGCTTTTCGTTTGGCAGCCACGACGTCATCCGGTGTCTTGAGGACCTGGCCTTCGAGCGAGGCTTTCCTGAGATGATTCGCTTCGACCATGGTTCCGAGTTTACGAGCCACGCGATGCTGCGCTGGAGCGCCGAGCGGCGCATTGCTCTGCGCTTCTCCGACCCCGGTAAGCCGACGCAGAACGCTCACATCGAATCGCTCAACGGCCGTATTCGCGACGAGCTGTTGAACACCCAAGTCTTCGTAACGATCTTCGAGGCTCGCCGCGCCGCGGAGGAGTGGCGAACCGACTACAACGAGTTCCGGCCGCATTCTGCTCTCGGCAAGCTCACCCCAAGGGAGTTCGCGGAGCGGCACAAAATCAACCCACCCTCACAACTATCCGTGGCCTGAAATTGCCTTACCCATCATGGCGGCGTTTGTGCTTGCAGGTTGTGGTGCATCGCAAGGACTGGTTGGCCAGCCGGGCTCTGTCCCGACAAGCGGCAAAGTACTTTTCCCCGATGAGAACCACATTAGTCGCAGCGTCGTGCCAAACCATGTTTTCTCCGCAACGTATTCGGGTGGTTACACCTGCTTTGGTGGACTCGAAGGATTTCAAACCGTGTTCTTCGGCGAGGGTATGGCATCGATTCCTGGTTTTCGTAGGAAAAGCAGGGAGACAGATTAGCTACCGGGGCTGCAACAGCTCCAAAAAAGGTTCATTTGCGCTGATCAGCAGATCATCGCAGGACACTATTACGGGGCAGATTATTGGCGATCAGTGCTCAGCTGATACTTACACAGTGACGGGGGGAACTGGGCGCTATACCGGCGCGACCGGCAGCGGAACCGTCACCGTCACCTGCCACAACAAAAAACGCGACTATGAGGACGTGTGGAGCGGCACGATTTCTTACTAGGACCGAACTGGTGCAAATCCTCAACCGCTCCGGCGCTCGGCAGACGGGGCCTCGTTTTGAAAGGCTTTAGCCGATTGGCTTTGCGGAGCCGGATGTACAGCGACGAGGTGCCGCCGATCGGCGAGGTGGGCGCGGAGATGCAGGCCGAGGCGGCTTCCGAGATCGGAGGCTCGGTGCTATTATGAGCTCCTGGCAAGCGCCGATTTCTTCGCGCTGATGCATCTGCGAAAGGAGCAAAGCAGATGAACCGTTTGAGTCTAAGCCGCTGTGCGCTTAGCGTTTGCGTAGCGGCCATATTGCTCGCAGGGTGTGGCGGGTCGCAGGGTCTGATCGGCCAGTTAGCCGCCGCCAAACAAGACCGCTACGGGCAGGCTCCTTCCGAGCTCTCTGGCTCAGAGGTCCTAACTGCGTCGCACGTTAGGCTTCATACGATAATGTGTTCCGGCCCTTACGGCGAAGTCAGGTTCCGTACCGAAGGCATGGCCAATGGGCCACTTTCAGGATCCTTTACGGCTCATGGAGTGTGGACCTTTCATTTCCTCACCTCGTGGAGCTTCCACGAGTCCTTCACCATAACGTCAGGCTCGTCACATATCTCAGGCCAGATTGTGCCTATTCACTTTAAGGAGCCATCCATGTACTGCGGTCACGGCGCCTACTTCGGACCCTCCACGCGCGGCTTTCATTACAAGACTCATAGTGGATACAAGGGCCGGGTCAAGATCGAAATCATCAAGCGAAACGATTTCAACGAGACCTTGTTAGATTTCAGCAAATAACAGAGCCGCCTGGCGAGGGGGGCCTCGTTTTAAAGTGGCTTAGCTCTTATCCCGGCACGGTCACGGCGGGATAGAGACAGAGCCTTCTAAAACGAGGCCCCCTCGCCGGGCGCTTGGCGCGAGGCCCCGCAAAACGAGGCCAGAGCGCGCTCGGCGATAAAGTTTAAAAGAGATGCGCTTCGCCCACCGCTTCTTTGTCCTTTGGGGCATGATTGCAGTGCTTTGCTTCGCCGTTTCTGCGCTAATGACGTGGTTTGTCGTGCGCACTTACGCGCGGGCTCAGCCGAACTTTGTGGGCATGTATGGATCGACCCGCCTGGAGCACAGCACGGGTGAGATCGAGTATTATGCCTTGAGCCACCCGGTCTGGATCGCAACCTACCCACTCGGAACGCACTCCGTCGTTCTTCCTGGTGCAGCGGGCACTCTATGCGCAGATGCGAGAGGGACGCTAGTCAACGGCGCCCTCGGCGTGCTGGAAAATGTTCAACGAAACTCGCAGCGATGGTTGAATCGGCGGCTGATCCAGCGGTGGAGGACATCCGACGCATTCGACGTTAACGAGATCAACGTCGCGCATCTTCAGAGCCCTCACGTTGGAGGTCGCATCGCATGCTTTATCGATGTTCGGCCGCATCATGAGTCGCTCACGCACTCATCGTTTGGCATTGACTTTCTGCGCCTGATCGGGTTCACGCCGGTCGGTTCACTTCGGGTTTCCGCCACGATTCCCGACGCAGAGGGGATGCAGGTTTACGGAGGTAGTTCGACGTCGGCCGGCGGTACGGATCTCGCCGCCGGCACCGTGGCCTACTTCACGTACGCTAACGTCGAGTCGGAAGGAACCCGAGATATTTTGTTCATCCTTATTGGCTCGTTTATCGCGCTCGGCGCCGCAACAACGCTTGAAGCTATCCGGCCCTACGTGGAACTGTTAGCTGGCCGCCGCTAGAAACTATCCACTTTCAAAACGAGGCCCCCCAGCTCGCTGATGCTGAGCGCGTAGTCGCCTCGAATCAACGCCCTACCAGTTTAGAACGATGACACCGTTACCAGTCGATTTATACCAGCCTCGCCACATGTGGACGTCGGTAGCAGTCGATTCGACGTATGACGAACCGCCACCGCCGCCGCCACCGCCAGCGACCCCGGTGGAGTGTTTTCCTTCCCATATTCCGCCATCGCCGCCACCGCCGCCGCCATAATAGCCTCCCCCGCCGCCACCACCGTCGCCGTACTGGCCTTCTGCGTTCCCGCTACCGCCGGAGCCCTTAACACCCGCAGCTCCGGGACCGTAGTAACCGATGCCACCTGACCCGCCGCTCGTCTGCGTGCCTCCGGTACCACCGTCGCCGCCGTATTGACAGCCTTGGGCCCCCTTTCCACCGACCTTGCCGCCGCCTTTGCCACCCGCTCCGTCGGAGCTGCTATGACACTCGGAGCCGGGGTACCCATTGCTGGCGCCCTGCCCACCTCCGCCACCGACGACGAGAATGCGATCGCTCAGCCCCGCACCCCCTTGGCGGACATCGGAGGCACCTCCGCCTCCAAAACCATTAAAGTTGCCGCACACACTTCCAGTAACGCAGACCACTCCGCCGTCCGCACCGCCATTAAAACCACCGATCTGCTTTGAGCCTGCCCCGCCAACATAGATGTCGAGCGTTTTGCCCGGGGTAACGGGGAGAACTGCATAGACGCGTCCACCGAGGACGCCAGCGGAACCGCTGCCGCGGACACCCGCGCCGGCGGCGCCGTTGCCGACGACGGTAAGCGACGTTATCCCCGCAGGTACCTTGAACATCTGTCGATGGCCAGTGTACCTGAACGTTTGCATATGCGAAGGCGGATTGCTACTGCCTGTCGGGGGCTCGACAACGCCGCCGCCGTTCCCTCCGCAGCCTGCAAGCAATGCAGCGCCAACGCAAAGGTTTAGCACCCACCGGCTTCGATTCAAGCTCCTCATTTGCTTAGCTCCCTTCGCAAACGAAATACGCGCGAAGCTCTTCGCTCGCGCCCAGCCCGATTATAGCACCCAAGCCGCGATCTCGAAAGGCCACCTCGGCCCACGGCTCCGCGGCCACCTCGCCGATCGCCTCATGACGAGAGTTTCTTGTATGCCTCGATCGCTTCGAGGGCCACGTCGAGAGCGTTGGTCGCTGGCGAGTCAAATGGGCCTTGCGTCGTCGTGACGCGACTAGCGACTAAGCTAATCGTAATATTTGCTCGAGGAATGAAGCGGCCGGGAACGTAGGAAGGGCCAACCGCAAACGCGACTTTCTCGTACCTGCCGGCACCGTCCAAGAGCTGTCCTGGGGCGGACCCAATGTTGTTGTGTATAGCCTGGAGTACGCGCTGACCCCAGGCGTTCAGGTCACCTTCCGGCGTACCTCACCAGCAGTAGTGCCAACGCTGTACAAGCTGCAACGCTTCAAACTAAAATGCCGCGCAGCGTCATGCGATCGGCGCCGCGAGCCGTGCAGGTGCGACGCCGACAAAGCAGCGATGCAACACGGTCTCGCGAGCGTAAAGCCGTGGGCGGCGGAGTCAGCTAAAGTTGGGAGATGATCGGGTCCGTTTCACGGCGTGATCGAGAAGACGGTTCCGTCGCCGTGCGTCCCCCCATAATAGGTCGTGCCGTAGAGCGTGCCCTTGACGTTGATGAGCCCGCCATAGTACGGGTATTCGCCGTCTCCCGAGCCGCCGAAGCTGTGGAGCACGGTTTCCGTGCCGGACGGCGTGGTCGAGAAGACGGTTCCGACGCCGGCTGCGCCTCCTTCAATCGTCGTGCCGTAGAGCGTGCTTTTGACGTTGATGAGGCCCGCATACGGGTATTCGCCGTCTCCCGAGCCGCCTTTGAAGCTGTAGAGCACGGTTTCCGTGCCGGAGGCCGTAATCGCGAAGACCGTTCCGCAACCGCCACTTGGGCTGCAGTTCGCGCCCCCTAGATGGGTCGTGCCGTAGAGCGTGCCCTTGACGTTGATGAGGCCCGCATACGGCCTTTGGCCATCAGGCGCTCCTTTGAAGCTGTACAGCACGTCCTCTGTGCCGGAAGGCGTGATCGAGAAGACCGTTCCGTCGTTATTTGCGCCCCCATACACGGTCGTGCCGTAGAGCGTGCCTTTGACGTTGACGAGGCCCGCAAGCGGGAATTCGCCGTCTCCCGAGCCGCGGAAGCTGTGGAGCACGGTTTCTGTGCCGGACGGCGTGATCGAGAAGACGGTTCCGTCGCCGTTTGCGCCCCCCTCCATGGTCGTGCCGTAGAGCGTGCTCTTGACGTTGATGAGGCCTGCAAGCGGGCCGTTGCCGTCTCCCGAGCCGCCGAAGCTGTGGAGCACGGTTTCCGTGCCGGATGGTGTCATCGCGAAGACCGTTCCGCAACCGCCACTTGGGCTGCAGTTCGCGCCCCCTTCAGAGGTCGTGCCGTAGAACGTGCCCTTGACGTTGATGAGACCTGCGAACGGGTATTCGCCGTCTCCTGAGCCGCCTTTGAAACTGTGGAGCACGGTTTCCGTGCCGAACGGCGTCGCTCCGAACGACGTGATCGAGAAGGCGGTTCCGTCGCCGTTTGCGCCCCCGTACGCGGTCGTGCCGTAGAGCGTGCCGTTGACGTTGAGGAGGCCCGCATACGGGTTTTCGCCGTCTCCCATGCCGCCGAAGCTGTGGAGCACGCCATACGTAACGCTCGGGCGCATTCGCTCCGCCGTGACTCCAGCAGGCGATGGGCTCAGCGGCGTGCCGCTTCCGCCGCCGCAGCCTGCGAACAATGCAGCCGCGCAAACGCCTAAAGCGTAGCGGCCAAGATCTGAAATCCTCATGTGCTCTGCCCTTCTCCAACATAACGCACCGACAACATACGTTTTGACGGTCACTATGCACTGCCGTCTCATTGAGTTTCATCGTACCACCCAAGCTGCGCTCTCGGAAGCCTCCTCGGCCCACGGCTCCGCGCTCACCTCGCCGATCGTTGGCCCCCCTCGCTGTAGAACTGCAGCGCTCGAGACAGCGCGATGCTCGAGTTGCTTCGTCTTCCTCAAACGCTAGTGCGATCTCAGCCCCTGGCCTAAGCGACGAACCTTCTTCAGCTGCGAGGCTGCTGCGAGCTAATCCGCCGTGGTGCAGGTGCTCGTAGCTGCAGTGCGAGCAGCGCGAGCTAAGTCAAGCGGCTCGCGAGCGCGAACGCCGTTCACACCACCAGCGCTTCGGCGATGGCTGGACCTTCTGAAAGCTGCGCGCCCTCGGGCGCCGAGAGAGGGGGCTTGTTTTGAAGGGGCCTTCCGATTGCGCCTCTCTCCCGCTCCATCTGGGCGCGAGTCTTCAAGAGGTGGCGAGGCGAGGCTGGCTAAGCCGAAAACAGATGAAGCCGCTCACGCGCCCGCCGACCGGAACGGTAGCATTCCTCTTCTCGGACATCGAAGGCAGCGCGATCCGTTGGGACACTTATCGCGCCGAGATGCAGAAGGCGGTGCGCCGTCACGACGAGCTGATGCGCGCGGCGATCGAGCATAACGGCGGCTACGTCTTCAAGACGATCGGCGATGCGTACTGCGCGGCTTTTACGACGGTGACCGAAGCGGCGACGGCGGCGCTAGACGCGCAACGTGCCGTCGGAGTTGAGGACTGGAATGCCATCGGAGGTTTGCGCGTGCCCATGGCGATTCACGTCGGAGTCGCTGACGAACGCGACGCCGACTACTTCGGACCGACGGTCAACCGCGTCGCGCGCCTTCTGGCGATCGGGAACGGCGGTCAGGTACTGGTTTCGAGGGCGGCCAAAGAGTTGTCCGAAGAACTGCTGCCCGCTCACACGGAGCTGGTCGATCTCGGCCGGCATCGCTTGCGGGATCTCAGCGCACCGGAGCACGTCTTTCAACTGCACTCGCCGGATCTGCGGCAAGAGTTTCCGGCCCTGCACTCGCTCGATGTCCTTCCGAACAATCTGCCGGTCCACGTCACGCCGCTGATTGGGCGCGACGAGGAGATTGTAGAGATTGAGGCGCTGCTCGAACGTTCGCGCTTGGTGACGCTAACCGGGACCGGCGGCATCGGTAAGACCCGCACGGCAATTCAGGTCGCCGCCGACAAGTTACGCGGCGAACGCGACGGCGTCTGGTTCGTCGATCTCGCGCCGCTCGACGACCCGGCGCTCGTACCCGGTGCAATCGCGCAAGTATTCAATGTTGCCGATGAAGGCGAGCGGCCGCTGATCGAGCGGATCGCCGCGGCGCTCAAAGCCAAGATGCTGCTGATCGTGCTCGATAACTGCGAGCACATCGTTTCAGCGGCTGCGGACGCCGTCGATCGTCTGTTGCATGTGTGTCCCGGAGTGCGTATCCTGGCGACCAGTCGCGAGCCGCTCGGGATCGCCGGCGAGGAGTCCTATCGGATGCCGACGTTAGCGGTCCCGCCCGAAGGTGAGAAGATGACCGCTGAGAGTGCAACGCAGTACGCTTCCGCGGCGCTCTTCGTCGCGCGCGCCCATGCCGCGCAGCGCACCTTCACGCTCACCGACGAGAATGCGGAGATCGTCGCCGATATCGTGCGCCGTTTGGACGGCATTGCGCTGGCGATCGAGCTGGCTGCACCACGCGTCAAGATGCTGAGCCTGAATCAGTTGGACGAACGTCTCGGCGAACGCTTCAAGCTCTTGACTGGCGGCAGCCGCACGGCGCTTCCGCGTCAGCAGACACTGCGAGCGACGATCGCCTGGAGCTACGACTTATTGACGCCGGACGAGCAGAGCATGCTGCGACAGCTCGCGATCTTTCGCGGCGGCTGGACGCTGGAAGCAGCTGAAGCGATCTGCATCGACGAGCGTTTTCCGGAGTGTGGCGCGCTCGATCTACTCACGGCGCTGGTCGACAAGTCGCTGGTCGTTGTGGAGCTCGACCGCAAGGAGCAGCGCTATCGGTTGTTGGAGTCGACCCGCCAGTTTGCCGCGGAGCGATTGGGCGAGGTTGGCGAACGGGAGGATGTCGCCGCGCGACATTGCCGATACTTCGCCCGGGAAGCTCAGCGTGCGGGCGATGCGTACTGGCAGACCGACTCGGACCTTTGGACCGCGCAGGTGCGAATCGATCTCGAGAACTATCGCGCCGCGATCGGCTGGGGACTCGCGGGCAACGGCGATGCCGAGGCAGCGGCGACGACCGTGGCAGGTTTGGGTTCACTGTGGGCCAAGATTGCACGCCGCGAAGGGCGCACGCTGCTCGAACGGGTCGCTACGGTCCTCGCGGGCGACGCGCCTGCACGCGTTCGCGGACGGTTGACCCTCGCGCAAGCGCGTCTCAACGAGTTCAGCGCGAAGGCAGCGCTAGCGGCAGCCAAGGCCGCGCGCCTCCTCAGCGCCGTCGACCAGGTCGGCCATGTTGAGGCCCTCTTTTTCGAGGGCGTGGCGCTCGCCCGGACCGGCCGGCACGTGGAATCGGTCGGGGTTTTCAAAAAAGCGCTGGCGGCGGCCCGCGCCACTCGTATCCCGCGCCTGATCGCCCGTGTCCTTAGCATGGCGTCCATCGTCTTTACTGGCGACGATCGCGCGCGGGCTCGCCCCTTTGTCGACGACGCAGTTGCGCTTCTAAGGGCCTGCGATGATCGGCAACGGCTTGCGGTAGTCCAGTTAAATCGGGCCGAGCTGTTCTTTGCGGAGGGCGATGTTGCTGGCGCGCTGGCTAGCGCTCGCGAGGCGGAGCCTATCTTTCGCGAATGCGGCGCGGGGATGAATCTGTCCAGCGCGTTGCAGAACGCGGCCGCCTATCTGCTCGCGCTGGCGCGCTTCGACGAAGCCTGGGCCGCTGCTCGGGAAAGCTTGGAGCTGGCGCTGCGCGCGGATGTTGCGGACTATTTTGCGAACGCGATCGGCCACCTGGCGCATGTGGCTGCCGAGACCTGTGACTCGGCACGAGCGGCGCGGCTACTCGGTTACTCCGATGCGGT
Source organism: Vulcanimicrobiota bacterium (assembly GCA_963722595.1). Lineage (GTDB taxonomy): Bacteria > Vulcanimicrobiota > Vulcanimicrobiia > Vulcanimicrobiales > Vulcanimicrobiaceae > Cybelea. The sequence continues at coordinate 398,438 of CAVRNN010000006.1, forward strand.
CTATCGGAAAATCGGCGATGTGCGCGAGCTGACGGAACAGCGCGGCTACGACCGTGCGCTCGAACTGATCCGTTCGATGCTACCGGAGGATCGGATTCGCTTACTGATGGCCGAAGGCGCGGCGATGGAACAGGCCGCCGCCGTCGTCGAAGCGATGGCGATTCCGCAACCACCCACATCAGGAGCGCCGAGCACCGCGTAGAGAGTCCTATTTCTCGCCCCTCTGCAGCATGTACTAGCCGATGACCATTGTTGCGCAGCTTAGTAGAGAGATATGAAACCCGGTTCAGAAGACAGGCGCCCTAGTCGGCGGCCCGCGCTTCCTGCCTCAAAAAACCTGAAACCTCAGGCGGCTTTCTTTTGGTGGCCCGACCCCGTGCGACTCATTGAGTTGGAGTAGCCATCAGCCTCAGCACGTAGGTAGGCGCCGAGCTGCATCGAAACGTTCTATGGTCAGCTCGCTCTTGCGTGTCTTTCGACGCGCAAAGAGGAGTGTCATCACACGCCGGGGTGTCCTAACCACGGCGGCAGTGCGCACGTCTAATGAACAAAGATCAAGAGGAGTGAGCATGAAGTCGTTATGGTTCCGCAAGGTTATCGCGCCGTTAGTCGCGATGTTCGCTATCACCGCTTGCAGCTTCGCAGGCTCCTCCAGCGTGCCGTCGAGGAGCACACAATCCGTGGCGCAGCGCTACGTGCCGCAGTGGGAAGCATTGCATCTCGCGCGGGCCGCCTGCCCAGCCGTGCCTTATGGCGAGGCACAGTGTGCGGCATTGATCGGTTTCGAAATGGCTCGGCCAGAGGTTACGGGATGGAAGCCGGCCGACATTGAGGCCGCGTACAAGTTACCGTCGTCGAGTAAGGGAAAGGGACAGGTCGTCGCGATCGTCGATGCCTACAATAATCCGAACGTCGCATCCGATCTCGCCGAGTATCGCTCGTACTTTGGCTTGCCTAAGGCGAAGTTTTTTAAATACAACCAACAGGGAGAGCAGGGGCACTATCCCCCGGGTAACAGCGATTGGGGTTTCGAAATCGACCTCGACGTCGATATGGTATCGGCCGCTTGCCCAAACTGTACGATCTATTTGATCGAGTCGAAGACGAATAGCTTAACCAATCTGGGAGATGCCGACAAGGAAGCTGTAAAGCTCGGCGCGACTATCGTTAGCAACAGCTGGGGTTGTTATCAGTCAGGCTGTACCTGGTCCACGCATGACTTCGACACCAAAGGTGTAACGTTTCTTGCGGCGGCCGGCGATATCGGCTACGGCTCTTTCCCGCCCGCCCAATTTGCGACCGTCATTTCGGTCGGCGGTACCGAGTTGTCGAAAAAGGGTGAGACGTACCGCGAGCGGGTTTGGCCCGACACGAGCGGTGGCTGCGCGCCGAACATCCCCAAGCCGTCATGGCAAGACGACCCAAAGTGCTCAACGCGTACTGCGAACGACATTGCCGCGGTTGCGATGAACGTTGCCGTCTACGATACCTATGAGTATAACAGCTATCAGGGTTGGTTCATTGCTTACGGCACGAGCCTCGCAACGCCCATCATCGCAAGCGCGTTCGCGCTCGCGGGCAATTCGACAAAGCAAGACGGCGGTAAGGTCTTCTGGACGCTTTCGGAGAAGCAACGCAAGAGCGACACCCACTCGATTACTACCGGAACGGATGACGATTGTCCGGCGAGCCTGAAGGGCACGTACCTCTGCACGGCAGGAACCGGACAGTTCGGAAGTTACTCGGGCCCGACCGGTTGGGGCACGCCTAACGGAATCGGCGCTTTCTAGAGCTGGCAAACTCGGTGAGCCTCCGGGCTGCAGGTCATTGCAGGCGTACTCCGCGCGCTATGTTAAGTGAAAGTCGATCATAGCACGAAAAGTCAGTTGCGCGGCGAGGCGCTCGCACCTGCAACGCGAACTTGTATGCGTGCAAGGAAGCCGCAAAGCCAACTAAGCGAAACGGCCTCGCGATCGCGAAGCCGTGCACGGGGTTGCGGTGAGGCGCGGATCCTACGAAAGCGGATCGTAGCGGAGAATCATGCATCCCGAGGAGAGTGGACCGCGCTCAAGCAGCTTCAGCTTTTCCGTTCCCGACCGCTCCGTTAGAAAATGTTAGAAAATCCGCTTGTTGGGGCGGACTCATTGGCGAGCTGGCTGCCTTCGTGGAAGGCCGATCGGTAAGGATCTCGGGATACGGGCTCTTTTTAAAATGATCGGTGAAATAGTGCGAAGCAAGAACGGCCTCGCGATCGCGAAGCGGTGTGTAGGACAGCGAGCGCGCGGGGTTATTCTATGGCGTTTTGCCTTCCTGAAGCGCGAGTGCGATCGCGGCCTCGGGTGTGAGCGCAGCGCCATCTGCGCTGAGTTGCGCGAGTTCGTCGGGTGCGAGTCCCTCGCGCAGGAGCGCGGTGAGGCGGTCGTGCGTCGTCGTCTCGGTAAACTCGCGCGGGTATCCGTGTCGCTGTAACGCGGCGTCGGCGTAACCTTCAAGCGTGGCCGCACGCGCACGATCGCCGCGCAGCGCGAAGACGAGCGCCAGATGCTCGATCGCGATCGCGACGAAGGCATGGTCTGGCTCCCGCGCTGCATTAATTTCGATTGCTTCGCGCGCCACCGCGACCGCACCGGGAAGATCGTCTACCGCGGCGAGATAGCCCGCGAGGTTCAAGAGCAGGGTGGCGAGCAAGCTCTTATCGGCCCCGGACCGCACCGTGAGAAGCGTCTCGCGAACGATCGCAATCGCTCGCTGCGTGCGATCGCACGTGTGGTCGATCTCGGCGATCTCGAGCGCCGAAGCCTGCTCGCCGCGGGCATTTCCGAGCGACCGGTGCTCCTTGCCGAGCTGCTCGTACATGCGCGCCGCTGTCTCGAGATCGCCGCGAAACTGGCCGAAGAGTGCACGCGTTTCGAGCAAGTTAATGCGAAGGAGAGCCGAGGTCCGCGGGATCACTTCGGCTTGGGTTAGCGCCTGCTCCGCGTCGTCAAACCGAGACAGGTGCGTCGCCGTGTATGCATACCGGTTCAGCGCCCGTGCAAGCGACGAGGCGTCGCCGCTTACCCGTGCCTGCTCGACCCCCTCCGCCGCTAGCTCGAACGCGCGCATCTTGTGGCCGGATCCGAGAAAATACGACAACGCGCCTAACAACCGAGCACGCTGCCGCGACTCGCCCCCCGGGAGCGCCGCGAGATACGCCTCGCACCGTGCCGTGCCTTCCGCCTCGAGTCCGATGGATTGCCAACTCGTGTCAATGTTGGCGAGCAACTCGCCGCCGTCGATGAGGTCCGAACGCGCCAACGCACCGTCGAGCGCCGAACGCACGTCCTCCAGCTCGGTCTGCAGTGTTGCATTAAGGTCGGCCTGCCGTGCGGTCAGCTCCAACTGTACCCGCAGGTCCGCGAAGCGGTCGCGCAGATAGCGCAGATGGCGGCCCGCAACCAGATCGTGCTCGCCCACAGCGGCGAGTTTCTCCGAGGCATAGGCGCGCGTCGATTCGAGCAACCGGTAGCGCGGCGCGTCACCCTGCGGTTCGGCTAGCACCAGCGACTTATCGACCAGCGACGCCAGCACGTCGAAGACGGCGGGCTCGTCGAGTTCCTCTCCGCTCCCGACGGCAACGGCTCCCTCCAGCGTGAAGCCGTTAACAAAGATTCCCAGCCGCCGGAAGACCACGCGCTCGGGCGCGTCGAGCAGGTCGTAGCTCCAATCGATGAGCGCGCGCATGGTCCGATGGCGTGGCAACGCGCTGCGATCGCCACCCGTGAGCACGCGAAAGCGCTCGTCGAGCCGTTCGCGTAGCTGTTTTGGACTGAGCATCTTCACCCGCGCCGCTGCCAGCTCGATCGCCAAGGGTATGCCGTCCAGGCGCCGGCAGACGTCGGCTACGATCGGCGCGTTCTCGTCAGTCAAGGTAAAGCGCTTGTTGACGGCTACCGCGCGATCGGTGAAGAGCGCAGTCGCATCTGGAACGGCAAGCGACGGCATCCGGTACGTGTCCTCACCGACGATGCCAAGTCCCTGACGGCTCGATGCGAGCACCTTGACTTTGGAGCAACCGTGCAGGATTGCGGAGATCACTCGCGCGGCGGGCCCGACGAGATGCTCGCAGTTGTCGAAGACGAGCAGCGTCTGCTTTCCCTTGAGGGCGCGAACGAGGTTCTCGACCGGTTCACCCTCGGCCGGGAGTTTCAAGTCAACTGCCTGGGCGATGGTGGTGGGGATGTACTCGCCGCTGGTCAGCGGTGCCAGTTCGACAAACCACACACCGTCGCTGAACGTGTCGACGAGGTTCGCCGCGACTTGCAGGGATGCGCGCGTCTTGCCTACGCCTCCCGCGCCGGTCAGCGTCACGAGCCGGTGCTCTTGCAAGAACGCGGTGATCTCGGCCACCTCGTCTTCGCGGCCGACGAAGGAGGTAAGCTGCGCGGGCAAGTTGTTCGACAGATGGTCGAGCGACCGCAGCGGCGGAAAGTCTACGGTGAGATCCGGCGCGATAAGCTGATAAACGCGTTCGGGCTGCGCTAGGTCCTTGAGCCGATGCGCGCCCAGATCGCGCAGGCTGCATTGCGGCGGCGGCTCACCTTGTAGTACCTCCGCGCATGCGCCCGAAAGCAGCACCTGACCGCCGTGGCTAATCGCCAGTAGTCGCGCTACGCGATTGACAGTCGGACCGAAGTAGTCGCCGTCCCGCTCAGCGCTGCGCCCCGTATGCAGCGCCATGCGTGCGCGGATGCCGTCGACCGCCGAAAAATCTTCCTTAGCAAGCACTCGTTGTGCATCCAGGGCCGCGGCGATTGCATCCGGAACCGTCGCGAAGACCGCGCAGAAGGCGTCCCCGATGGTCTTAAAGACGTATGCACCTCGGGCTTCCAGCGCAGTGCGCATCAGCGCATCGTGGCGTGCTAACGCAGGTTCCATCGCCTCGTGATCGCGTTCCCATCGTGCGGTACTGCCTTCAATATCCGAAAACAGAAACGTGACCGTGCCGGTAGGGCGAGCCGAGGCCGGCGGCCCCGATTCTACCTGCGTCGCCATAGCCCCGCGTTTCGCGCTACGGGTGTTCTCCTCCGCCGAGCATCGCTATGAGCGTTTCCCAATATCGCTGATATGATGCAGTGGGCTGAGCATGCAGCCCGCGGTGTCGAACTCATTGCCCGGCATCCACACCGGCGATCAAAAGCCCGGCATGTCAGTTGTACTCACTGAAGAGGCGCGCCACCACCATCGCCCCTATTTGATACGCAGGACTACCACGCCGCGATTCTGCCCGCGTGCCACATCGCCATAGCATCTTGATCGTCCGCTACGACCCATGTCGATACCGGGTGTTCCACGCAGATTCTTCAGTGGCGCAGCTAGGAGCAGCGGAAGACGTGTGGGATTGCTGTGACCGCCTCGGATGGTCCGCTGTCGCTCGCAAGTGCGGGCGTCGCTTGCACGGCGGCCGCAAGAACCGCAGCATGCGAGAGCGCTAGTGCCGAGGCTCTAGTGACGAAGAGCAGACGCGCGGTCGATGCGGCTGGTCGATTCATACCTGGTGTGGTTGCAGGCATTCCTGCATTCTGTTGGCTAAACGGAGCCTAAAAGTGTCGGGAAAACCCTTGTAAAATAAGGATAATTTTAGCCCCAGCGGGATTCGAACTCTACAAGGGGGTTTCCGGCCAGTCCCGTCCGCTACCGAAACGTATTACTTTGTAGGGCTTTTTCACCACTCTGGTTCCCGACCTGTACCAACCAATACCGCCCGTTTCTAACCGCTCCGTTAGAAAATGTTAGAAACTGTTCCAGTCGGCCGCCCGGGCAGGACGCCGTGGAGTAGCGTGGCCATTTCGAAGCGGCGCCGCGCATCTCGCTGCTCGTTGGATTTAAGCTCCACAGCGCTTAGGTTGGTTGGCAAAAACCGCGGGAAGAAGTAGAATAGGGCGGGGGCATACTCATGCGCCGAGTTTTGGCTTTGCGCATTGCGGCTTTCTGGCGGCGCCAATCCCCTCGAAGGCAGCCTGCGATCTTGGCTTAGGCTTCGATAACGCTGCTCCCAGACAATGCGCAGCAGGCGCGGCGTCGATTTTGGAGCTAGAGACCTAATGAAACGAGTGTCCATCCTTCTCGGCGCGTGTCTTAGCGCGATCATCCTGTCTGCCTGCGGCGGCGCGACTCCCCTTAGCGGGGCGAGCTCGGTGCCGGCGATCGCGCGCGACGGCGTGACACCTTCGGTTGAGACAAAACGCTTCGATTTTACCGGAGGGCCTCAGTCCTACACGGTGCCCGCCGGCGTCCACGCCCTGCGATTCCTTCTCTATGCCGGCCGCGGCGCTGGAGATACGCGCGGCGCCCCAGGCGGAGCGGTAGACGCTACAATTAAAGTGCAGCCGGGCGAAGAATTGGGCATCTTCGTGGGCGGGAGAGGGCACGCTCACGGCCCAGTGTGTCGAGCGTCTCTGGATGGAAGCCGAGCGTCTCCGGAAGGAAAATGTAACCCCGTAAAGGGGGGCAAAGGCGGTTGGAACGGCGGCGGTAATGGCGGAGACAGACTACCTGGCGGCGAGATAGGCAGCCACGTAGGGTACGGTGGGGGCGGCGCCTCCGACGTGCGTAGGGGCGGCCCTGCCGGCAAGCTGGACCAGCGCCTTATCGTCGCGGGCGGTGGCGGCGGGCAAAGCGGCAGCGGCTGGAAAGGGGGCGACGGGGGTCCTCTCACCGGTGCGCGCGGCGATAGTGAATACGACCGTGAGGGCGGCGGTCACGGTGGTGCTCAGACTCACGGTGGCGCCGGCGGGAAGTTTGGTACAAACCAGGGCGGCTTTGGCGTCGCGGGTCATGGCGGCGACGGTCAAGCCTCGGAGACAGCTAAACGACTCTGGGGCGGCGGTGGTGGTGGCGGCGGTTTGTTTGGCGGCGGCGGCGGCACAGGCAACAATGCAGACCCGGACCATCGGTTTCGAATTGATGGTGGCGGCGGAGGCGGATCGAGCTACGCGGAACCGGGCGCGTGCGCGGTGCATATGGTTCGCGGGCCGGAGGACAATGATGACGGCTTCATCATCGTCGCCAAGGCGCTCTGTGACCCTCATTAACTACGCCAATGCAGGCTACAACGGTGGCGCGGTCTAGTCGTTGTCGATTCTGACTCCCAGACGCATGACACATCGTGGTGCTTCGCCTGGTGCCGCGAGAGTGCACTTAGGCGCCGATCGTGAACGGCGTATTGGCGCCCCTTGTCCTGTGGGTTTGTACGAAGGAGTCCCGATGCACGCACGATCGTTTGCTGCGCTTGTCGCCGTCACGATTCTGACGCTGTCATCTTGTTCGGGTACGCCCCAATCGAACCTCACACCGGCTCGCGGATCGCTCGCGCCTTCTCTGCGCTCGCAACCTTCGTTCGGCCGGTTGGCCCGAGCGATGACGCTCAAGCCGAACTCGAGTTACGATGTGGTCTACCAGTTCAAAGGCGGTCTTGACGGCAGGTTTCCGCGTGCCGGTCTCACCGAACTCAACGGCACACTGTACGGCACGACCTACGGGGATATCGTTAGGCACTTTGGCAGTGTCTTCGCGATCACGCCCGCCGGTAAGGAAACCCCGCTCTACAGCTTTGCCGGCGGGAGGGACGGCAATGGCCCAAGAGCCGGTTTAACCGCCATGGACGGCAAGCTCTATGGCACGACCGAAGAGGGTGGTTCTGGCGAAGGGGGTACGGTTTTTTCAATCACAACCGGCGGCACCGAAAGGGTTCTTCATAGGTTCGAAGGTGGCCTCGACGGTGAAAGGCCCATCGGCGGCCTACTCAAATCGACTTTTGGCCTCCTCGGCACGACTTCCGGCTATGGTGGCAGGTACGACGGCACAATCTTTTCGATAAACGATCACATTTACGAGCCGCTCGAGGCATTTCACGGCAAACCTGCGGGCTCGCACCCGGTTGCCGCCTTGATCAAAGTGAACGGCGCAATATACGGAACGACTGCAGGCGGCGGCGTGTCGGAACACGGCACGGTCTTTAAAACTAACCTGGCCGGCGTGAAAACATTGCATAGCTTTGGTGGCGGAAGCGACGGCGCGCGGCCATACGCCGGCCTTACCGACATCGGCGGCACGCTCTACGGCACGACCGAAGAGGGTGGCATTGGCCTCGGCACGGTTTTTCAAATGAAGCCCGATGGCATGGAATACAGCGTGCTCCATACCTTCGCCGGCGGCAGCGACGGCGCGCACCCGAAAGCCGGTCTGATCGACGTTAACGGCACGCTGTACGGCACCACCGAAGACGGCGGCGCGCACGGCCTGGGCACGGTTTTCACAATCGAATTGTCAACGCGCCCCGTGGAACGGGTGGTACACAGCTTTGCCGGCGGGACCGACGGTTCACGCCCAGAGGCCGGCTTGATCGACATAGGCGGAACGCTATACGGCACTACCCAAAAGGGCGGCTCACACAACTTCGGCACGATCTACTCGTTGTCGGGAAACTGATTACGTGGTTAACCTAATCTATCGCGCGTGTTCGATCGCCATCGCGGCGTTCGCGATTCTAGGCGTCGCGGGCACTGCGGCCGCGCCTTCGATTCGGCAGGCCTTGATCGCAGCATATGCCGTGCGCGACCTCAGTGGGGTCGACCTTGCGCCGGACGGCAGCGCGGTCGCGTGGCAGGAGGCCTTCTACGATCGAAACCGGCTTTTGCAATCGCCGCAGTACAGCGCTTTGTACGTGCAACGACTCCATGGTGGGGGACGGCTCCGTCTGAGCGCGGGCGGCCGCGACGCGTACTACGACGAGAAGAATCCGGTCTGGGCGCCAGATGGCCGCCGGATTGCGTTTCTTTCCGACGCGCGGTCGAAGGGACAGGTCCAGCTCTTCGTCGCCGACGCCGGCGGCCGGCGCGTGCATCAGTTGGCACGCTTCAGCGGTAACGTGCAGCGGCTAACGTGGGCGCCGAACGGCAGGTCGCTCGCCATTCTCTATATCGCCGACGCTCATCGTGGAGCAGGGGCGCTCGCACCCGGCGCGCGCAACGTGGGTGTGATCGGCACGGTGGTGGACGAACAGCGCCTTGCGACGATCGATGCTCGCAGTGGTGCGCTCCGTCTGCTCACGCCCCCGGACGTCTACGTATACGAATACGGATGGTCGCCCGACAGCGGCCAGATTGCAGCGACCTACGCGACGGGGGACGGCAACAACAACTGGTGGATCGCGCACCTTGCGCGCGTCGACGTTGCGACCGGCGCGATGCATGACGTGCTCGCACCCAACTTTCAGATGAACGATCCGCAATGGTCGCCCGACGGAAGCCAGATCGCCGTCATCGGCGGAATCATGAGCGATTTCGGGTCAGTCGGAGGCGACCTCTACCTCGTTGACCCGCAGACGGGCGTGTCGCGCAACGTGACCGACGGCGCGCCGTTCTCAGTGCAGTCGCTGCATTGGAACGATTCATCGAGCCTCGACGTGGTGGCGCACGTCTCCGGCGCGATGCACCTCATGCGAGTCGACGCGTCCAGTGGCCGCGCGACCGTGCTGACCGATCGCCAAGAGTCGCTCTGGAGCTGGTCGAGCGCGAAGGGCGGCTCGATCGTCGCGCTCGTGCGCGCCTCCTTTGCGGATCCGCCCGAAGTCTGGGCCGGGCCGCCGACAGAGCTGCGACAAATTTCTCACAGCAACGCCGGCGCAATGCCGCTTCACGGTAAAGCCGTATCGCTTCAGTGGAAGAGCGATGGGCTTACGGTCCAAGGCTGGCTCGTCTATCCGCTGCACTTCGATCCACGCGCGACCTATCCGATGGTCACGATCATTCACGGCGGACCTTCCGCCGAAACAGTGCCGGGTTTTGGCGATCACTTCGCGATGGCGCTCGCTTCATATGGCTATGACGCGCTCACTTCTGCGGGCTATTTCGTCTTTATGCCAAATCCGCGGGGCAGCTTCGGCCACGGTGAGGCGTTTACGAAAGCCAACGCCAAGGACTTCGGCTACGGCGATTGGCGCGACGATCTCGCGGGCATCGACACGGCTCTAGCCGCCGCACCAATTGATCCGAAGCGTCTGGGACTTTTTGGCTGGAGCTACGGCGGCTACATGTCGATGTGGGCGGAGACGCAGTCGACCCGGTTCAAAGCAATCGTCGCCGGTGCCGGCATCGGCAACTGGCAATCGTACTACGGTCAAAACAAGATCGATCAGTGGATGATTCCCTTCTTCGGAACCACGGTCTATGATAACCCCAACATCTATGCGCGGAGCTCACCGATTACGTTCATCACGCGCTCGAAGACGCCAGTGCTCATACTGCAGCCCGAGCGCGACGAGGAAGTTCCGGTGCCGCAAGCGTTCGAGTTTTGGCATGCGATGGTAACCCTTGGTGTGCCCACAAAGCTCATCGTCTACGCCGACGAAGGTCATGCGCTGCAGAAAGTCACCGACCAGATCGACGCTCTTGCCCAGATGATAGAATGGTTCAACCGCTACTTGGCCCCGGATAGTCATGGCGACAAAGTTTCCGTCAGCGAACAGAAAGAGGAGCAAAGCAAATGAAGGCTTCCGGTTTGAGCCGGTTCGGACTATTCGCCTGCTGCGTCGCTGTTGCGGCATGCTCGCAAGCGACGCACGTCTCGCCCTTCCAGTACCCCCCAAACGCCAGCGCTGACCAGCGCTTGGAAAGGCCGCTGGCATTCAGTGTGTTGTATAGCTTTAAAGGGCCTCCCGCCGGGTACCACCCCTTTGCAAAGCTGATCGACGTAAGTGGCTCGCTCTACGGCACAACGCGTCTTGGCGGCGCGCATGATGACGGCACTGTCTTCAGCATCACGACAAGCGGCGAGGAGAAGGTGCTGCACAGCTTCCGCGAGGGAACCGGCCGTCACCCCTATGCTGGCCTGCTCGACGTAAACGGCACGCTCTACGGGACGACGGATAAAGGCGGCGCGCATAAATTCGGCACGGTCTTCAGCATCACGAGAAGCGGCGAGGAGAAGGTGCTGCACAGCTTCGGCGAGGGAACCGACGGTAGGGACCCCGTCGCAGGTCTGCTCGACGTAGGTGGCACGCTCTACGGGACGACGGCCCTAGGGGGGAGCACGGAAAGGGCACGGTGTTCTTCATCACGGGCGGCACGGAGTATGTGCTGCACAGCTTCGGCCAAGGAACCGACGGCAGTGGTCCCGAGGCAGGCCTGCTCGACGTACGTGGCACGCTCTATGGGACGACGAGGGATGGCGGCGCGCATCATGCCGGTACGGTCTTCAGCATCACGACGGGCGGCTTGAAGAGGGGGCTGCACAGCTTCGGCGTGGGAACCGACGGCAGGCTTCCCGTCGCAAGCCTGATCGAAGTAAGTGGCACGCTCTACGGGACGACAGCTGTAGGCGGCGCGCATGGAAGGGGCACGGTCTTCAGCATCACGACGAGCGGCAAGGAGAAGGTGCTGCACGACTTCGGCGATGGAGGCGACGGCATCGTGCCCTTCGCAGGACTGCTCGACGTAAGTGGTACGCTCTACGGGACGACGAGGGACGGCGGCGTGCATCATAACGGTACGGTCTTCAGCATCACGACGGGGGGCACGGAGAAGGTGCTGCACAGCTTCAGCGAGGAAACCGAGGGCGGTTTTCCCCGCGCAGGCCTGCTCGACGTACATGGGACACTCTACGGGACGACGAAACAAGGCGGCGCGCATAATGGCGGTACCGTGTTTTCCATTACTCCGTAACGCAGCCGGCACGGCACCTGCCAGAGCCAGCCGATTAATTTGGCTTCGACGGGTAGCTGTGAACTGCTGATTGGAAGGGCCGCCAACAGGACGATCGACCGACGGGATTCGGCGCTCTCTCATACTCGCTTCAACGGACGCGGCGATCGCGTCCGTCTGCGACACGCTCAAAGCGACCGCCCGCAACAGATTCAGCATCGAAGATCACATCCGAGTCTTTAGTGCGTTAAACCAAAGCCTGCCTGCCGAGCCTTTTACCTGCACGTCTATCGGAGCCGAGACGCCGAGGCGGCCGATGCCTTTGGTCGCCTGGTCGGCTAAGGCACAGCGGAAAAGAGGCTCTGCGTTTGATGCACTCTTGATGCCCAGAGCCTCGGGTGTCGCGAACTTCTTGTAAAATAAGGACGAAAAAAACAGCCCCAGCGGGATTCGAACCAACACTCGGGGGTTCCGGAGAGTCCCGCCCGCTACCGATCCGTGTTATTCTGCAAGGCTTTTTCGTCGCTCGGCTCCCGACTGATCCCGTCCATTCCCGGCCGTTCCCGACCGCTCCGTTAGAAAATGTTAGAAAACCGTGCACCCGTGAGCACCCGGTTCAAGAAGGAGTTAAAGTGCGCAGAGGCTTGTCCCTAGATTCGGCTGCGCCGCTACGCCGCCGGTGGCGGAAGGACGCGAAATGCCGCTCACGACAACTAGGGATGACGCGCAGCAAGAACGGCAGACAACCCGCAGATGGATCGGAGGTAGGAGCCGCACGATCCTTAGCTGCTGAATACGTGCACTAAGTCAAGAGAAAAGGATATAGCAATGGCGGCCAAAGATACGGCGACCCAACCGAACATCGTGTTCTTCCTATGGGATAACCTTGGTTGGGGTGAGGTCGGGTGCTACGGCGGCGGGCTGCTGCGTGGGGCGCCGACACCAAGGATCGATGCGCTCGCCGCACAGGGCTTGCGACTTCTGAACTTCAATGTCGAAGCGCAGTGCACGCCGAGCCGCTCGGCGTTGCTAACGGGTCGTCACCCGATCCGATCGGGAACCCATACCATCCCGATTACCGGTGGACCGGAAGGCTTAACCCGTTGGGAAATAACCATTGCGCAAGCCCTCGCCGATTCGGGATACGCGACCGGGATGTGGGGCAAGTGGCACCTGGGAAGCGATCCAGAACAACGCAGTCCGGTTGACTTCGGCTTTGATGAGGCCGTGTGGTCCCCACGCACGGCTGATGAGGTGCTGTGGACGACGCAATCATACTTTCCGCAAGGAAGCGTCACGTCCGCGCCCTACGCCGGAACGACCGAAATCCCGCTAGGGCCGCAACCAATCTATTCAAAAAAGAAAGGCTCTAAAGCCGAGGTGATTGCGACCTACGACACGACGTTTCGCTCAGATTTTGACCGGAAGATCACCGAGTGGGCTATTGACTTTATGACCCGTTCCAAAGAAACGGGAAAGCCGTTCTACATGTATCTGCCTTACACTCAACCGCACATCCCTCCCATTCCCGACCCGGCATTTGCAGGCAAGACCAAGCGCGGGAACTGGGCCGATCTGCTGTCTCAAATGGATGCTTTCACCGGCATGACCCTGGACAAGCTCGATGAGTTGGGATTGTCAGAAGATACGATCGTCATTTGGACGTCCGATAACGGGGGTGACACAACGTATCGAATGCCGGCGATGGACCCTGATCCTCTGGGTGGTCAGTGGAACGGATTCTCCGGACCGTGGCGTGGAGGCATTGGTACCTCGATGGAAGGTTCCAACCGAGCGCCGTTCATTATCCGCTGGCCTGGCAAAGTGCCAGCCGGCAAGGTCAGTAACGAGTTGGTGCACTTGGTTGATACGTTCACGACGTTGCTACTGGCGGCCGGAGCGGACATTCCCGCTGACCGGATGATCGACGGAATGGATATGCGGAACTTCTTGCTCGGGGATGCCGAGGAGTCTGGTCGCGACACCGTCTTGTGTTTACAAGGCAACCGTCTTCAGGCGGTTAAGTGGCGCCAGTGGAAGACTCACCTTTTCCGCCAGGATGATACGTACTTGACGTGGTCGCCATACAACGTGCCAAATATTCATAACCTAGAGTGGGACCCGCGCGAAGAACACCAGGTGGACTTCCCGCATGCCTGGGTGCTGCACCCAATGGCCGCCGCGGTGTTCGCGTTCTTAAAATCATTTGCAAGTGAGCCACCAATCAAACCCGGAACGCTCGATCCGTACCTTCCACCCAAACCAGGCGAACTGCGCATTGAGGAGCACATCCAACTCGGGGTCATCACGCAATTCGTCACGACGCTCGCCAAGACGCACGCAGAGGCCCCGCCGCCGGCCACCGGCTTCGACGGCAGTACGGGCTAACCGCGCATTGTAACACTTCCATCGTGCGCGAATACAAGCGCTTCCGATCCGCCGATAGTGAATCCCAGCCTGGTATCTCAGGAGGTTGTTTCGTCAGTTCCGCATTCCCCGGGACAGCGCCGAGTTTCACTAAGGCGAGCGAAGCCTTGCGCACTAGACGCGTCAATAATCACCGCCGAGCGTTATCTACACGTGTACGCGGGCAGCGACGCCGACGCGATGGGCGACTTCGGCAGGCTCGTCGGCTCGGGACCAAGAGATCCGGCTGTTGCGCTTTGGTTAGACGGAGCCTGAAAGTGTTGCAAAAGCCCCTGTAAAATAAGGAGAATTTTAGCCCCAGCGGGATTCGAATCCGCCCGTGCGCGGTTGCGGGCGGTCGCCATTGGACAAAAGGCTGCGTAAAATAAGGGTTTTCGCCCGATGCCAGGTCGTCAACGGGCGAGAACGGTTGCCATCGACGGCAACCGTTTGGCAACCGCAACTAGCACAGAAGCGAATACGAGGCGCGTGAGGCGTTCTCGTCATCTTCGCAATATTCGACTCATCGAGTGAGTGCGGTAACGCTCAGCGAGGACGCAACGCCGAGGAATCGGTATTAGCAACGAGCGCGCTCTATGGCCTCGGTAGCCTAGCCACAAGCGCGTCGCTGACGAGTAAGCCCAGCTGCCTTACCACGGAAGAAGACAGATAGCGGACAAGCTCGTCTGACCGCGTGAGTCCGATCAGCCTCGCCTCTGCCACTATTCCAAGGCTCTTTGGATCTTTGACCGCCACCTTTACCTGGTCGGCCGTTAGTTGCCTCAGAAGGTTGTCAAGGAGCGCGATGCGATCCCTTATTCGCAGCTCCGCAAAGGCAAGTTTGGCCGGAGAACAATCGCATTCCATCAAGTCCTCAGCCTTTCTCTCCCTACTATCGCGCCTTTCGGGGGCAATTAGGTTCTTCGCCCAGGGCGCAAGGCTGCTTCAGTCACGCTCAATCGGCTTCCTCTCGCGCCTTTGCCGCGCCTAGTGGTGGCCCATTTCACCTTTTGCAGCGAGAAGACTGATTTAAGGGCGACCCTCCCCCTCTCTCGCACCTGCGGCCGCGCGCGCGTAGAAGCCAATCACCCCTTAGCGCTGCGCGATCGGCACGCGACTGATTTAAGGGCGACCCTCCCCCTCTCTCGCACCTGCGGCCGCGCGCGCGTAGAAGCCAATCACCCCTTAGCGCTGCGCGATCGGCACGCGACTGATTTAAGGGCGACCCTCCCCCTCTCTCGCACCTGCGGCCGCGCGCGCGTAGAAGCCAATCACCCCTTAGCGCTGCGCGATCGGCACGCGACTGATTTAAGGGCGACCCTCCCCCTCTCTCGCACCTGCGGCCGCGCGCGCGTAGAAGCCAATCACCCCTTAGCGCTGCGCGATCGGCACGCGACTGATTTAAGGGCGACCCTCCCCCTCTCTCGCACCTGCGGCCGCGCGCGCGTAGAAGCCAATCACCCCTTAGCGCTGCGCGATCGGCACGCGACTCACCCTGGTACTGCCCCCACCCCTCGCGCGCATGACTACCGACGTCGGCGTGAAGGGCTCGCCCTACCCTTCGCTCGCGGGGCCTGGTCGTTACGTCAGCCTTCCGCGGGGCATCTCCCGCGAGTCACCTCCACCGCCAGCCCCTCCCTCTACCCATGCAGGCGCGCGCGGCCGGGCGAGTCGTTTTGCTGGAGGACGGTCCCCCAAAAAAACTTTCAGGTTCTGCGAATGAAGGTTTGTGGTGAGTTCGCGCGCGAGGCGTTGGCCGATTTGTTTTTTGAAAACGGTGAAATGTTTCACTGTAAACGTCACGGTCGCAGTAGAATCGTTAGCATGGTTGATCTTTCGCCCTTAGCAACTCGCGTTGGCATTGAGCGCCGGTACTTTGAGAAGCTCGCCTCCTATCGCCGGATGCGGTACGCTGAGTCTGAGGATTTGCGGTCAAAGGCGGCCGAGGAGTTGTTTGAGGCGTTGGTCGTTGTTGGTCAGTGGAATCGGGAGCACCCGGACCATCAGATCGGACATGATGAAGAGACGGTTCGGGAAGCTTGCGTCGAGCGAGATCGGGTGATCGAGTAACGTCCGTGGTGTCAAGGCACGACCAACGATCACTCGGCGGCGTAGATTTCAGACCCGATATTCTGCCGCAGCTTTAGGGCTTACGGTTGCGGGTGATCGGCGAATGTCTTGGGCGCGAGCATCTCGTGCGGCTCAAAAAGTGCGCAGTGGGCGTGCGGAAGGGCTAATGATTGGGCAGATGGGCATGATCCCAAGCCGTTGTCGGCATACAAGGGAAAAGAAAAAGAGCAAGGCCAAGCCGCCGCCCATCAAGCGGGCGCTTCACCCAAGCATTCGTTCGGACAAAGATGGCTCCGGGAGTTATTTGTTGGCTTCTTGCCACAAATGCGTTGCTTTGCCAGTGCAACGATGCACCGCTAAAGAATTCAGAAAACCTCCTCATCATCGATCAAATCGATCGTGCAACCTTATTCAGTCTTTTTGGGTTTACAAATGTAGGACAAAAACCCAAATGGAAGTTGAGCATTTATTATGATGGACCTAACCAAAACCACGCCGCGTAGCGTCAGCACAACGATGCTTGGCATCGTGCAGCTCGCTCGCACGACCGACAAAGCAAAGGCCGTAGCGCACGGTAGCATTGGTGAGTACAAGTACGATTGCCCCATGGACCAAGGCCTCTTCGAGTACCTTGGCATGGACCAGAAGGCATTCCTCGATATCGTGAAGGACGCGAAGAACGATTCTGAGATCGAAGCTTACGCGAAGACGTTCGTCGCTAAGAAAGATCCGCTATCTGTCGAAACGTTCAACAAGAAGTGGCTCTCGGCAGTGCCGACCGGAGAATCGTTGAAGCACTTCCAGGAACTGCGCACCAAGATCGCTCCCAGCCGGACTGACGTCGTGTCTTGGTCGGACCTACTCGATCTAGAAGAAGGCCGAGCGGTTCCCCAGCGCGAGACCGTTTACGCCTAGCAAAAACTAGACGCGTAGCAAACTAGAGAGAGAGCGCGATGCGAATCGCGCTCTTTTTTTGAATCCTCGGTGCTTGAACGGAACGAACCATGGAGAGCAATGACCAGAAGCGAGGGCGCATAACGCGCCATCGGATAGAGATCAAGGTATCTTTGGATCAGAAGGACGTCATAGCGCGCGGCGCAGCCTTATCGAAACAAACGCCGTCTGAATTCGTTCGCAAGCGCAGCGGAACGAGCGGCGCGCGACCTCATCTCGAAGATTGACAAATAAAAGACCTTATTGCCTCCCATATGAGTCGTGAGTCTATAAAGCCTGACTCAACTTCCGGAGGTATAGGGGTGCAAGCAGTGCTCAGTCTCAGGGCTCGAACAGCGATGAGACCATCACTCGTGCCCAAAGGCGCCGGGGCATGCCCTCACGGCCGGAAGAACGGCAATTTGGAGTTGAAAAGGTCGGCGATTTGGGATATCGGCTTAAGGGCCGAGAGGTGATAGAGTGCTCTCCGCGCCGCCTTCGGTACAGAGGCAACAATTCGGGTGCACGCGTACCTTGATCCGTCGCCGATCCGGCTGTGGAGTCGGCCTTTTGCGCTGCTATCGGGCGCACGCGATCGACCGGCTGCATTCGGTGGTATGATTGCGGAAGCAGACTCTCAGAAGAAGCCGACAGGAGGATCCCCATGAACGGATGGTTCGCCGGCCTTATGTTGACGGCAATCGTGATACTCGGAGCTGGAGCGCTTGGTGCGTCGGCCCAGCCTTACCCCTCGCCATCTCCGTCTATGTCACCGACGCCGATGTCGACGATGCGGCCCTAAGTCCTAGCAGAAAATGCTCCTATCTGGTTTGAATGGGAAAACGTATGGATCGGATTTATGGCCGCATTAAAGGTTTCGGGCTAGTCGGGATCCACCTCGGCGCGCTCGCGGCTTTCTGGCCAGGCCTCTTTCAGTGGCCGGCTCTGGCAGGCGCAGCCGTCGTATCCTATGCCACCGTGGCTCTGGGGATTTCGCTGTGCTTTCATCGCGTCCTAACGCACCGCAGCTTACGCCTCTTCAAACCGCTCGAATACCTGCTCGCGATTTTCGGAACGCTCGCTCTGCAGGGCGATCCGATCCGTTGGGTGGCGGTGCACCGCAAGCATCACGCGCATGCCGATCACGAAGGTGATCCCCACAGTATCCATCGCGGCTTCAAGTGGGCGCATATGGACTGGGTTTACCGACACAATATTGCGCTGCCCTCCGACGAGGCAATGCATCACTTCGCGCCCGACCTCTACGCCGAACCATTCTATCGCGCGCTGCAATACCTCAATATTCCGCTTCAGATTGCGCTGGGGGTGGGGCTTTTTGCGCTGGGCGGATGGTCGTGGGTGATCTGGGGTATTTTCGTCCGGCTGGTGATCAGCTATCATTCGACCTGGCTGGTCAACAGCGCGTCCCATATGCTGGGCTATCGCACCTACCAGACTGCCGACCAATCAACCAACTGTTGGTGGGTCGCGCTCATCTCCTGGGGTGAAGGCTGGCACAACAATCACCATGCGTTTCCGTTCTCGGCGCGGCACGGACTGCGCTGGTTTGAGGTCGATATGACGTGGTGGCACGTCAGAATCCTCGCGTTTCTGCGACTTGCCGATCGAATCAAGATTCCAGGCAAAGCGATGCAGCGGCGGTTCCGCGAAGTCACGCAGGGCGGCGCGCGACGTTCGCAATTCTACCCAACGTGAGCAAAGTGAGCGCGATTCACTCATTTGAGGGGTACCCCCCCCCCCCAACATGCGGGCGCGCGCGTACATCTAACGCTCGATCGCATCTAACGCCTAGGTAGTCCACCCTTGCCGGGCGACGGATTCCGCCGATTGAAGCAAGCTAAACCTCACGTGCAATGTGCCAACGCTCGCGGCGTTACAGCAAGCACGCGTGAACTCATTTGAGGGTGCCGCACCCTCGGCGTCCTCGTATGTAGCGTTGGAAATCTCGGGCTTGCAGGGGTAAAACTCGCCCCTAACGCCCTTGATAATGCAATCGTCTATTGCGGCCACCATTAGCCCTTCAGGCGTTTTTATCGCTATCGCTCCAGCACCAATCATGCTCGCATTCGCCGGTAAACTTTAGAACCGCACCCGGATTGTCTCCAGTGTTTTGAATCGCCTCGATCACGACGGGCTTCTTCCGATAGCGTAGCGCCGCAAATTTAGCCGCCTTCAGGCGACCGCCGAAGTTGCATGACATCCACAGTTGTAATGGCGGATATGCCTGCTAGAGCCTCTAACCTCTACCGACTTCTGGCACCAATGACATAGGCGAACATGAAAGGCATCGTGTTCACGGTGATTCTGTGCCTGTCGTGCTGGATTTTCTTTTCCCATGGGCCTCTAGGACCAGGCCTTGGACCTAGGAGTTTCAGGCTTTGGACTCCGCTTAAACCACCATTTCTCGGGCCGTAGGTGCTGTTTTAACGGCATCCATTGCACCTGTTGGGACAGTTTGCCAGGTTCACGGCTCGTGCCTTAGCTGGGGCCACAACGGCCGTAGGTGCGGTAGCCAAACAGGCACAGCTAAACTTTACCGGTTCGGTAACAGCGGTTAGTGCCCTGGGTTCAGTTCTTCAGACGGCATTGTATAAGGCCCTAAGCGGGTCGATTACCGATGTCGGAGCAATCGTCAAGCAGGCGAATGCAATGCTGGCCGTGCATACGGTGGCCCATCTTAACCATGGTATTGCCTCTCGGACCCGTGCGCGCGCTATATTGGTCGGCTTGCGAAGTAGTGCCGAATCGCGCCGGGCTTGCGTAGATCCCGTAACCCGTTCCCCCTCACGCGATGCCGCGTCTCACACGACTCAAAATCGGTGACACCCTCCCTCGCCTCCCGCCTGTGCGCGCGCGCACGTACGCTGGCGCCGACGCTCGCGAAGATCGCGCTGACCCGTTCCCCCACGCGATGCCGCATCTCACGCGAGTCTTCGGCCGCCGGCATATTTATGCGCGCTTTGTTGTTCGATGCGATCGGCGAGCGCGGCGTTGAGCTCCATCAGTGCGTTGAACGCCTCGTCGCCAGACGAATTGCTCTTGGAGAGCTGCCCCTTTACGCTGCGCCGTCTTCTACCTACCCTGCGGCAGCGATCAGCTCATACACCGCTCGCTGGGACACGATCCGGTATAGGCCCAGCGCTTGAACGACGCGACTACATTACAATAGGGTGGTAACCGCCTCAGGGCTAGGTCAGGGGCTAAGTAAGGAAAGGAACTAGGAAGGCATGCAGACCACCGGTCCGCAGCACGAACACACACCAAGTGCCCCGCCCCAGCCTGCGGGTCCTGGGAAGCTGCCTGGAATCAAGCACATTGTCGCGGTGGCCAGCGGCAAAGGCGGAGTCGGCAAATCCACCGTCAGCGTCAATCTCGCGCTTGCGCTCCAACAGATCGGGGGCCGGATCGGTCTCGTAGATGCGGACGTCCTTGGGCCGAGCATTCCGGTCATGCTGGGGCTCCCGACTGGTAAGCCGCCCTCGGCGACCCCGGACGGCAAGATCGTTGCTGCAGATCGCCTCGGTCTGAAGGTGATATCGATGGGCATGCTCATCGGAGACGACGACCCGGCTATTTTACGCGGACCGATGGTGAGCAAGTATCTGCGCATGTTTATCGATTCCGTACAGTGGGGCGAGCTGGATTACTTGATCCTCGACCTCCCGCCGGGGACGGGCGACACGCAGCTGACGCTCGCGCAAAGCTTTCCCTTGTCCGGCGCGGTTATCGTGACGACGCCGCAGGAGGTCAGCCTCAAGATCGCGCGCCGCGGGTTGCGGATGTTCGAAACGGTGCACGTCCCCGTCCTCGGCATCATCGAGAACATGAGCACGTTTATATGTCCTCATTGCAGCAAGAGCACGGACGTCTTCGGCCACGGCGGCGGCGAGCGGATGAGCCGACAGCTCGGCGTCCCGTTCCTGGGGACGATTCCTCTCGACGCCGAGATCGTCACCGGTGGCGACGCAGGGCGTCCGATCGTGCTCGAGAAGCCGAGCTCGCTCCCGGCCCGCGCCTACCTCGCTATCGCCGCCGATCTCGCTGGTCGACTCGAGGGACGCCCGCCGACGGCGCTCGAGCCGTTCACGTGGACTTGGGCAACCAGTGACGGTGAGCCAGACTGGGTGGAACGCGCCGTCCAGCCGTCGGGCTCTCGCACGACCGCAATCGGTTTTCGCCAGCGCGATGCTCGCACGTTGTCCGTGCTCTGGGAGGATGGGCAGCGGAACGACTTTGACGTCCGGGATCTCCGGCTAGCGTGCCGTTGCGCTCTCTGCGTGGAAGAAATGAGCGGGCGCCCACTCTTGGATCCAAAGAACGTGCGACCGGACGTAAGCCCGCGGACGATCACCTCCGTGGGCAACTATGCGATCACGATCAGTTGGAGCGACGGCCACAGCACCGGGATCTATTCGTTCGAGCACCTGCGGGCGTTTGGTGAGCGCAGCAAAGCCGGGGTCGTCGAAGATGTCTGACCTCCCTGTCGACCCGACCATCACGATCCGCGCCGAAACCTTGCTTGCCGACCCAAACACTTGCAAGTTCACGGTGAGCCGAACCGTGCATCCCGGTGGTGCGTTCTTTTTCGAGAACAAGGAACGAGCTGGTGGCTCGCCTCTTGTCGAGCGTTTGTTCGCGCTTCTTGGCGTTGCGCACGTGCTCGTGACCGAGAACGTGGTGACGGTCGGGAAGGAGCCGAGTGCCTCGTGGTCGGGACTGACAGCGGCAATCGGAACGGCCATCCGAACGCAACTGCTGACTGGCGTGCCGGCGATCCTCGAGTCTCCTCACCGCGTAAACACGGGGAGGCGACCCGACGCTGAGATTCGCGCGGTCGTTCAAGAGCTGCTGGACAGGGAAGTCAACCGTTCCATCGCTGGCCACGGTGGACAGATTTCGATCGTCGACGTCCAGGATGGCAACCTCTTCATCGCCATGAGTGGTGGGTGCCAGGGATGCGCAGCCTCTCAAGTGACTCTACGGCAAGGGTTCGAGGTCATGGTGCGTGGGGTCGCGCCGGAGATTGTGGACATCGTCGACACAACGGATCACGCATCGGGCAAGAATCCATTCTACGAGCGCGTAGGATGAACTCAAATAGCGAACGCACCCTGCCCATTCCGCCGCTCGGCCGCGGAGCGGCCTCAATCGACTAGCGGATTTGTGAAGAGCGCCGTTGTGATGTAGCGTTCCGCGGTATCGGCTAGCAGCACAACAATCATTTTGCCGTCGGCATCACGTCGCGATGCGACATTGAGGGCCGCAGTCAGCGCGGCACCGGATGAAACTCCGGCGAGGATGCCCTCCTTCCGCGCTAGGCGGCGTGCGTTCGCGAATGCATCTTCATCCGTGACCGCGATGATCTCGTCAATGATCGATCGGTTTAGGATCTGCGGTATGAATCCCACGCCGATGCCGGGGATTTGGTGATTGCCGGCGGCGCGGCCCGACAGCACCGCCGCGTTCGCCGGTTCGACGGCGACGATTCGCACCTGCGAGTTACGATGTTTGAGCACCTCGCCCACGCCCGTGATCGTGCCGCCAGTGCCCACAGCGGAGACGAAAACGTCGACGTGGCCCTCGGTATCGTCCCAAATTTCCACGGCCGTCGTTCGGCGATGCAGTTCGGGATTCACCGGATTCGTGAACTGGTCGAGGCGAATCGCGTCGGGTCTTCCGCCCGCGATCTGCCGAGCGAGCGTGACCGCATCAGCCATCAGGATGCCGGGTGTGAGAACGACCTCGGCTCCGAGATGACGCAGTAGTGCGACGCGCTCGGCCGACATCGTCTCCGGCATCGTTAAGATGAGTCTATAGCCTCGAATGGCGGCAACGAAGGCAAGCCCGATTCCCGTGTTGCCACCCGTCGCTTCGACGATCGTCATCCCGGGCTGCAGCACACCCATGCGCTCCGCGTCGTCGATCAGCGCCACGCCAAGCCTATCCTTCACGCTACCGCAGGGATTGCGCATTTCGAGTTTCGCGAAAACTCGACCCGGCAGACCCTTGGAGAGGCGCGCAAGATCGATTGTGGGCGTCTTGCCGACGCTCGCCGCAAGATCCGGGAACATCATTATTGTTCACTCTCTCCCATTAAACGCTCTGCAGCCACATCGCCGATCGGCGGCCCCTCGTCGCGTCGGTAGCCGAAAGGCGCGCGCCCGTACGCACAGCCGCTCCGACGCTTAGCTCCAAGCGCGTCGGCTGTGGGTCTGCGATAAACCTCGCGCTCCCATTGGGCTATGACACCGAGCATGTTCACGACGAGCCCTCCGGCCCTTTGCTGGAACTCAAAATCTGCGACCCCTCCCCCTCTTTCGCACCCAAGGCGCGCGCGTGTAGGTTCAGAGGCCGCTGACGTTGTCGCTACGGGTCGGCGCGATCTTACGGCAGTGCTCGCATGGCGCGCAACCCATTCACCCCTTTACGCTGCGGGC
This sequence comes from Vulcanimicrobiota bacterium, assembly GCA_963722595.1. Classification (GTDB taxonomy): domain Bacteria; phylum Vulcanimicrobiota; class Vulcanimicrobiia; order Vulcanimicrobiales; family Vulcanimicrobiaceae; genus Cybelea. The sequence goes on from CAVRNN010000006.1 coordinate 421,986, forward strand.
TCGGCTGCGACTCATTTGAGGGCTGCCTCCCCCCTTCTCACGGGTGCGGCCGCGCGCGTAGAAGCCAATCACTCCTTAGCGGTGCCGCGGCCCGTGCGACTCTCTCGTAGGCGTGACTTCCCCGAAAATTTCAAAAATGGCGCTGTTCTGGATCGGACCGCGCGGGAGAGGTGATGCGCCATCCGCTTCCCCAGGGCACGGCCAAGATGGAATAAGAGCTAAGGGCTTTCAAAACGAGGCCCCTAGCCGGCGCAGCACTCGGTTTCTGACAACGCCTGACTGGCCCGCGCTCTGGGCGCAGAAGGATGATTAGTTGACACGGCGCCCATCGGCGGCTGACGCCCCGTCGGAAGTGCGCAACGGGCGGCGACGGGGCGGGTACTCCCGGGCCGCTACAACGGACCTGGTTACGGCCTTGCTGGCGGCGGCTCGTATATGGGCGTCACTTTACTCGCTTTCCGAGGAGACATCGCCGGCAGACGGCTGCGACTAAAAATGAGCTCGGCAATATCCTTCGGGCGCGACACGGGGGCATGGCTTGCTGCGAGCGAGATTGTCGTCGCGTTGGCACGCGAGGCGAACTTCTTCTCTAACTCGGGATGGCCGCTCTCTATGTGACGAAGGCGGCCCTTTCATAAACCACGGCCCGGGACACGATCGCACTATGTGCGCCACTTTACACGTTCTGCCCTGAGCGATATAATTCTGAGGAAGATGCGCGCTATTCTTCGAGAGGAGCTGCGCGATTCGACATTGGACCGGAAACCCGGGCTGGGCGCTCAAAATCGTTGGAGCGGTCGTCTTAGGACTAGTGATGATGCCGGGCGCTGGGGCATCGGCGCCTTCCTCCGCGTGTCAGAGCCTACGAAGCGAGATCGCCAACGACCAAACCCGGCTCGCGGAAGAAGAGCAGCAACAGGAGAACTGTGAAAACCATCTCGGCAACTGCAACGCGGGACAACTAGCCGGGACTCAGACCGCTATCAGTCTTTTGCAGGAAGAGCTGACCGCTGACCGCCGGCGGCTGACCGAGGTCTGCGAGTTACCGCCGCCGCCATTACCTACGATCAGCGTCCTCGACATCTCTCCCGACGCTCCCTACGGGCAGCCGGGTGGAAGCATCGATCCGGGCGGTATGATCAAAGCGATCGCGGTTGATCCGACAAACACAAATGTCGTTTACGCGGGTGGCGAGACCTCCGGCGTTTGGAAGAGCACCGATGGTGCTCGGACCTGGGCATTCTCCTCCGCCGGCCTCGAGTGGGGTGCGACCATGGAAAACGGCCTTGCAGTCGACGCCAACAATCCGCAGCGGCTCCTTTATGCCACGTACCCCGACGATCTCGGTCCGGGTGCATGGTGGAGCGGATGGGGCGGCCATTCGGGCCTTTACGTCTCGCTCGATGCAGCGCAGACATGGCAGCACGTAACGATCCCCAACTGCGTTCCGGCATATCAACACGTGGTCTTCGGTGCATCGGCGGCGTTCGCAGCGACCGATGGTTGCGGAATCCTCGTAAGCACAAGCCCGAACCTGCAAACCTGGACTAGCTTAACTCCAAATGGCATCACGAGTTTCGACGACATTGCGGTAAGCGGTAACTCCCTGTTTGCGTGTTCGGGAACTACGGTGCTTCACTCTCCGGACGGCGGCGCGACCTGGGATCAAAGCTCCGCGCGGTTACCCGGAGTGTGTTACGGGCTCGCCCCGGTTCCCGACGAGCCAAGCGGCTTGCAATTTCTGGCCGTAGTGGGCGTGCCGACTCCATTGCCAACTCCAACCCCAACGCCAGTTCCCCCGCCGGGCAGCCCGACCCCGAGTCCGGCGCCCACTGCCTTTTACCAGGTCGGTATCGGAAGCACCGCGGCGGGCGCTTCTGGATTCATGCCGCTCGCGCCGCAAAGTACGGCCACGTTCCCTCCCGGCCATTGCTGCGGCATTCCATTTGTGGTCGCGATAAAGCCGTCTTCGCAGCAGGCGGGCACCGAGGGCCCCGGCACGGGCTACGTGGTGTTGGCGAGCAACGCTTATCAACTGTTCCAATACCAAGCGCCGGCAAGTTCCGAACCTGCGGCCTGGAACCCACTGGGGCCAATTCACTTCGACATCCACGGAATCGGCATCGTGACAGCAGGCGCATCACCCACGTGCCAGATCTATGTCGCCTCCGACGGGGGCGTCTTCACGAATCCTGCCGCGGTTAGCGGCTGCAACATCGCGAGCAGCGGATTCGTTCGCGCGATGCACGGGCTGCACGCCTACGGTACGCTCGCCCTCGCGGGACTATCGAGTGCGTCCGCGCCCTGCGGTGCGCCGTCGGAACCGTGTGCGATTCTCTATGCAGCTTCCAACGATAACGGCGATCAGATCACAACGGTCTCGGGCGAAGGTGCCACCGTCTGGAACGACCTCGGGAACAGTATCGGTGAGAGCGGATTCACCTTTATCGATCCCGCTGCGCCCGTACAGTTCGCCAGTTGGCGAACCGGCGTCATGTACGTCTCGCATTCGGCGAACGGCGGCCCGCCGGTTAGCCCGGCTCCGTCCTTCACGATGACCGCCTGTCCAGTCCAAACGCCCCCCGCCTGCGCCAACGGAGTCGCAACTCAGGCGATTACGCCGCCCCTTCAGAAACCGGTCTTGCCTGCCGACTACTTTGCCATTCGGACGATCGGTGCGTGCCCGTCGCAGATCGTACGCAACGTTACGGACAACCCCACCGCTTGGACGATTTTTGGAACCACGTTCCCCACGTGTGCGGTTGATCTGCGCGTCTCAAACGGACACGTCGCTCCGTACATTGTGGTGCTCGATGCAAGCGGAAATCTTTGGGAAGGACACGATAGCCAAGTCAGGACACCGCCGAATCGGTTAAACAGCACCTGGCGAAAGGTGATGAACGGTTTGTCGCGGGTGGCGAGCTTCGCCGTCGATCCATACGACCCGAATTACGCCTACGCCCTCGATATCGGCGACCCGACCACGTTGACTGACGACTCGATTAAATCCACGTCCAACCTAATCGCAGCGGAGCCGGTTTGGACCGAAGACACCGCGCTCACCAAACTCGCCACCGGCGGCGGACGATACCGCCTCGCCTGTGGACTAGGTGCACCGGGAGCGCCCGCGGCGGGCTCCCTGAACCTAGGCGCTTACCAGTATCGGTACGAGTGTGCGTTGAACGACGTCGTGTTTGTGCCGGGTAAGCCGTGGATGAGATTCGCTGTTCTGAGCGCTGGCGTGGCGTTCACTTCCGACGCAGGCGCAGACTGGGCGACTCTACCTGGAGCCTCGCCGCTCGCGCGCCCGGTGGCCGCATTTTACGACCCAACGGTGGTGCAGGGCAGCAACGACACCGATCTGTATATCGGCCTACGTGGGCACGGTGTAATTCGTCTCCGCGGCTATTTCAGTCCCTGACCTCACGCACTTCGGCTTGAACCTAGAGCTCCCCATCATCCGCGAATCCCGATATCACGACTTTCAGAGAAAGCTTACGCAGCGTCGTCTTCGCGAGCAACCAGAGCAGACCCAGATAATAAAAGCTCCGGCACCAGCGTCCGTACTCGGATCAATGGTCGAGCACGCTGTGCTATCGCGGTCGTCACGGTTAACCCTCGGCGACGCCCTTCGTTCAACCCGGTGCTTCGGGTCTTCGCTCAACGACTGGCCGCCGTCGGCAAGCACAAGCGCCTGATCATCGCGCGGTGATGCGCAAGCTGCTAGTCCTAGCCTTTGGGATTCTCCGGTCACGTACTCTCACTCACCGGATACTTCATCGAATCGGCGTTGAACATTACAAACGCAAAAATAACAGCAAGCACGACGTCAGGTCCTTGCTTTTCCTCACCACCGCTCAAACTGCTCCCGGGCGGGGAATCTGCCTACAACGAAATGTGAGATCGAGTAAACGCTCGAACCTCTCATCATCGGCCACACCCTCCCCTCTCGCACCCGCGGGCGCGCGCGCGCGTGGAAGCCGTTCACCCCTTAGCGGTGCCGCGGCCCATGCGACTGATTTGAGGGCTGCCTCCCCCTTCTCACGGGTGCGGGCGCGCGCGTAGAAGCCAATCACCCCTTTGCACTGCGCGCTCGCCTGCGACTCAAAATCGGCGACATCCTCCCACGCGACGCAGGCGGGCGCGCGCGTAGCAGCGACCCGTTCCCCCGGTGCGATGGCAGCGCGCGTGCGACTCATCTGCCGAGGCAAGCCTCCCTCAGAAAATTCTCGCGAAAAATCGGGGCTACGTTAGTGCGCTGCGCTTGGCTGAACCGGCAGAGCCGAGTCTCGGACGGTTGACCTCACGCAAGTACAAGAAATGCCACGGCGCTGCTGCATTGCGGGCATAGGGGAAGGGCCTCGAAACCGGCCACCCTGCTCTGCGCCCGCCGATCCACCGGCCTCGCGGGAAAAGCCTGTAAAATAAGGACTTTTCGGCTATACGCTCCTGGCGCCGCGAGCGTGCAAACTTTGCAGCGCCGTTTGCAAAATCGTGGAGCGTCGAAAACGCTATATGGTGTAAGGCCTTTTCGCTATGCATCCGAGATGCATGGTCTGGGCGATGCATCGGGATGTACTCGGCGCGGCTTCGTTTCATGTGTGCGACATTCGCTTCAGGGCTTCGCGCAACTCGTCCAGTTTGCTGAGAACGAGTTCGTTGGGTTGGTCCCGTTGTGCTGAAAGGACGTCGAGTGCCGTGCCGACTCCATGCGCGAGTGCAAGCAGCGCCTCTGATTCATCGGGTGCGTAGACTTCGCCGTTGAGCTTTGCCCCACAGACGAGTACGCCCATGAGCGCGCCGCGCGAGACCATCGGAAAGGCGAACTCGCCGCGCAGGACCGAATCCTTAAGCGACCCGAGGTCGACGGGCTTATGCCAAGCACGCAGTGCCAGGATACCGGGGTCGTTCTCGCTCGCGATCGTGCGAGCGCCCTCACTTTTTGCTGATGTGTACGCCGCAGCTCCGTCCTGCATCAGAATCGTCGCCTCGGCGGCATCGGTGTGCTCCTTGACTTCTCGAACGGCCCTCTCGAGTAGTACGGAGCGATCCGTAATAAAGGAACACTCATGCGCGAAGCGGCGCAGTGCCGCTTCGTCCTCATGCCGCCTTCGGAAGAAGACGTGATCGACGAAGCGATCGACGTGCCTATGGATGTAGCGCATCGACAAACCGAGGCCCAGAGCCACGCCCATGCCGATGACGGTGCTGGTGGTGTGACCAGTGCTTACAAGCCACTCGCTCGCAACTACTTCGACCAAAACAAACACGCCGATCACAATTGTCGAAATGATCGCAAAGACGGCGGCGCGGTTCAAGAAGAAGCCGATGTCGATCAGTCGACGGCTGAGTGCAGCATACGTCAGCGCCATTAGTGCGGCCAGAACCACTAGGTTGCTAACAACGGCCAAGATAATGACGGTGGCGTATGATGACGACGACGCGATTACAAACCCATACAGAATGAAAAAGCAAGAAATGGCCGCAAGAGGTACAAGCATCCACACCGCTCGCTGGCGCTCGACGCCGCGGGCTGCGGCAATCGCCATCACGCTGCAGGCCGCGCCGCCAAGATAGCGGCCATAAATAGAAAGAAGAATGCAGGCCCATTGGTCATCAGGAGCGGATCGAACTTTAGAGTGACCATTCCGACGATCCCAGCTGCATTGATCACGATTACGATCGCGACGAACGTGTAACACAGCCATTGTACGATACGACGAGGTCGCGAGAGCGGCTGAGCGAAGCAGCCGGCGAGCGCCGCCCACAGTGCCACCGCGAGCGACGTAGCTACAGCGCTGGAGATGCTAAAAAAGGATAGAGACCCACACCCATGGCGTCGCGAGACTGACGCCTGCAAGAGTGGAAATCACGAGCCACAGCGAGAGCAGTCGCATCTCGGGTACGTCGGCGCGGCGCCACGCAATGAGAGCGGCAAACAGCAGAAGCCAGAAACTCCCGAACGCACCGATGATGTAGGGCCAATATCGCTGGGCCGGAAGCGGACGCGGTATGACCGTAAGCTCTCTTTGTAGCGAATCCCTGTTCACCGAGAAGATTTGAGGCCGTCCATTGAGCGGCGCGCCGGAAACGAAAAACAAACGCACGACAAGCGTGTTAGCGCGTACGTCAATTAGATCGTCTCGACGAAGGCCAGCGCGGGCCGCCGGCCCGCTAGGAGCGACGGAGCGAACAACGAGATTAAATGGTTTTGAAGAGATAACGTAAGTGATCCCGAACCGGCCCAACCACGGTGGAGCGCCGCCCATTCCGGTCATGTCGAGCACACCCGCTACCTGGGCGAGCGCCGCTATAGCGCAAATCGCCAGAAGCACCGGGCGCCACGCAACACGTCTCATGCTGGGGCTTAACCAGATTTTTCCCAGATAATTAAATCTTCCACTCCAGATGATCGTTTTCCGGCCTTGAAGGCAAGGCCTGGCGCTTTGGGTGAGCGAGCTTGGGCAAAACAGCGGCGGACTTTTGCGGCGACGGACATCCAGGAAACTTAGGTCTCGACAAGCGTGAGCAGAGCATCCCAATGGCCCGGATGCGGCACCGCCGTGCCCGCCCGGATGCGAGAGCACGCTGCGAGCGATAATCCCGTTGCTGCCGCGATCTCCGTGAGCGAAAAGGCATCGAGCTTCGTTGCGATCTCGCGCTTGAGCCATGCCTCGTCGCGCTGGCCCGGATGCTCGCGCGCCCAGCGGCGATTGCGGCGATGCCCCTCGCTGATCGCCTCGCCTCGCGCACGGTTCACGGCAGCACTGCGGCGCGGATCGTTACCCGCCGCGGTTTGTGCTGCGAGAGCCTTGCGTGCGGCTTCTATTGCGCGTAGGCTATGCTCGCGGCGCGCCTTTGGCATACGCTCCTCGCAATGGTGGCGCCTGCGCTTGAGCACAGGCTCACCGCATATGGCGCAGGCGATCGGTGCGCTCGGTCGCGTTACGGCATCGGGGCGAAGCTCGCGTTACTCCGCGTAGTCAACGGGGTCCTCGTGGGGCACCTCGTTGTAGAGGATGGTCACCAGCGGCGTCCCTGGCTCAGCCGTTGCGTCGCTGCGTAAACCCGCGACTTCGCCGGCTACACCGCTGGCGTATTCTGCGACAACCTCACCAAACGTATTGCGCTGGGTGGCGAGCTTTTGGCCGACGTGAACCTTTTCGGTCAGCTTGACGAGAAGCTCTACGAATCCACCGTGCGTCGAAAGGATGTTGTGCCCGCTGTTGCCCACAAAGACGCCCGTGTCGCGCCCGGTCCGGCCCATTGGGCCCGCGATGACTCCATGATGTTTGAGGACGTTCATCGTGCCTTCCACGAACGAGCCAATCATCGCGTGGTCCAGGATCCGGGACGCACCGACCTCAGGTGTAAACGCGGGGATACGCGCGTGGATGAACGCGTTCGCTAGGATCGTCGGATAGACGGGATTGTCGAAGATCTGGTTGATCGGATAGAGCTCTGCCATCGCGCGGACCTCGGGCAGCTCCATCCGGGCTAGGTTGAATCCCGCTATGTCCATCCCCGTCGTACCGCAGTGGAAATCTATTGCGTAGTCCGAGTTCGGCGTCAAGAGCCTGTTGAAGAGAAGCGCGGCGTGGCGGCTCGTCGCGTTGGGACCGTTCTCATTTCCCGGCCACTCCCGATTCATGTCGATGAGATCGATTCCGCGGCCCGAATTGGGCCATCTCCGTGCCATGCCCTCGATGGCGGGGCGTGATACGTCGAGGACCGCCATCACGGTGCCGGACATCTGCGCCGGATCGAGCTGTTGCATGACCCTTTGGACCGTGACTATGGGATTCATTTCATCGCCATGGACGCCGCTCACGAGCGTGATGCGTTTGCCTGCCTTCGTTCCCTTGACAACGATGACGGAGACGTACCAATGCTGCCCTGTGGGCATCTGCACGCCTTGGAAGTAGAAGGAATGCTTGCCGGGTTTCAGAGCGTTGACATTGAGTGCGCTGATGACCCGCTTCTCCTGGATCACGTCGCCGGTGTAGACCGCACCTGCGGGCGCGGTTTCTTGAGTCTTGGCCTCGGCGATATTCGAGCCGAGAACGGCCGACGCGCTGACGGAAACGGCGGCCGCGATCATAAAGTCTCTGCGATCGACGCCGCCGTCCCTCGATTTGCCCGACATTGTTGCGACTTTCTTTATGACGCGGTGGAAGAATGTGCTACATAAATACGGCAGGAGGGCGCTGGTCAGTCCCCAGCGAGGGGGCGTCGCCTTTCCATCATTTACAAGCGCTCCTTCTGAACCCCGAACGGGTCGGGAAACGAGTAAGTTCGCCGCGCTGGCGCGCTGGCCTAGCGAAGTGGGCGCTCAGCGAGCTTACCCAAGGCTTCCCAATGCCTGGGATGCGGCACCCTTGTGCCGGCCCGTACGCGCGAGCACGCCGCGAGCGATAAGCCCGTCGCCGCGGCGATGGCGGCAAGGGTAAACGCGTCGAGCTTCGGCCCGATCTCGCGCTTGAACCATGCCTCGTCGCGCTGTCCTGGATGCTCGCGCGCCCAGCGGTGATTGCGCCGATGCTGCTCGCCGTTGGCCTCGCCACGCTTACGCCCGGCCTGCGCGCTCGCGGGCGTAGAACGCATTCACCCCCTTTGCCGCCGCGGTCGAAGCGACTGATTTAAGGGCGAACCCTCCCCCTCTCTCGCACCTGCGGCCGCGCGCGCGTAGAAGCCAATCACCCCTTAGCGCTGCGCGATCGGCACGCGACTGATTTAAGCGCGACCCTCCCCCTCTCTCGCACCTGCGGCCGCGCGCGCGTAGCGCAGCCCCGTTCCCCCCGGTGCGATGGCAGCGCGCGTGCGACTCATCTGCCGGGACAGGTCTCCCTCAAAAAATTCTCGCGCAAAATCGGGACGACGTTAGTGCGCTGCGCTTCGCTGAACTAGCAGAGCTGGGTCGAGGACGGCACTGACCTAGGGATGCCCTGATTTATTACTAAGACGTCCCCGGCCAGTCACGAAAGCACCGGGCCGTGCGTTCAGGGCGGAAGACAGATCATGGGGAAGACTTTTCGTACCGCCGTTGCGCTGGTTGCGCTGCTCGGAGGCCCGCTTGTGGTTGGTGCCGCATCGCCCACCGCGCCTGATTGCTGCGCGATTGTAGAGATACGCCAATATACGCTGTTCCCCGGGCAGCGCGACGTGCTGATCGACCTATTCGATCGCTACTTCATCGAGCCGCAGGCCGATATAGGCATGACGATCATCGGCGAATTTCGTGCGCTCGACGACCCAAACCGTTTCTTTTGGATACGAGGGTTCCCGAGTATGGAAGCGCGCGGAACGGGTTTACCCGCATTTTATCATGGAGCGGTCTGGAAGACGCATCGCACTGCTGCCAACGCAACGATGGTCGACTCCGACAACGTACTCTTGGTGCATCCGGCGAGCGAGGGGTCGGGCTTGCCGATCCTCAGCGAGCCTGGCGCGGATGCACCCGAAAAACAGGGCCTTCTGGTTGCTACGATCTACCATCCTGAGGCTCCAGTCACGAGCGATTTCGTAACCCTATTCGAACAGCAGATTCGGCCGCTCGTCGAGCGCGCCGGCGCAAAGATGATCGGTTCGTATGTTACTGAAGCGAGCCCGAACAATTTCCCGGCGCTTCCCGTGCGCCCGATCCAGAGCTTTGCGTGGTTTGCTTGCTATTCGGACGAAGCCGCGTATGAAAGCTTCCAGCGTGAGGTAACGAAGGACCCACTGTGGGGTGCTATCAACCAGCGATTTGCAGAGCTGAAGAACTACGCGCCGCCGGAAGTCTGGCGATTGGCTCCGACCTTACGCTCGCGCCTGCGGTGCTGAGGATCAAGAGCTAAGGCAGCTTGTTCGATCGGGTTGGTTCTTTGTTCTCCGCGTGATCTGAGCGTCGTCGCGAGTATCAGATCGCAAAAGGCTAAGCAGGCGTGGCGATACCCTGCGATTGCGTTTTCACGCCGTATTCCGTGATACAATTTTAGCATGGCGAATAAGCAGACACTCTTGCGACCGCTGGCTTTGAGCGGTACAGCAAGACAACGAGGCGTGCGCTGTTTCTTGACGAGATGCACCAGGTGATCCCGTGGAAACGTCTTTGCGAGATCGTTGAACGATACTATCCAACGGGAGAGGGACCTGGGAGACCCCCAGTGGGCGTCGAGCGGATGTTGCGCATGTATTTCTTGCAGCACTGGTTCAATCTGAGCGACCCGGCCGTCGAAGAAACACTCTACGACAGCAACGCTATGCGCGCTTTCGTCAGCATCGACCTCGGTCGCGAACGCGCCCCCGACGAAACGACGGTGTGCAAGTTCCGCCATCTCTTGGAGAAGCACCGCCTCGGGAAGCACATCTTCAAAGCTGTCAATGCGCACCTGGCACGCTCGGGGATGACGGTTGGCCGCGGTACGATCGTCGATGCGACGATCATCCACGCGCCCAGCTCCACCAAGAACAAAGACGAGAAACGTGACCCTGAAATGCGCTCGACCCAGAAAGGGAACCAGTGGTATTTCGGAATGAAGGCGCACATCGGCGTCGATAGCACGAACGGTCTGGTTCATTCCATGCTCGCGACCGCAGCGAACGTTCACGACAGTCAAGCTCTTCCAGACCTGTTGCACGGGAACGAGACGCGCGTCTGGGGCGATTCAGCCTATAGGGGTCAGAAGCATGCGATCGAGAAGCGCGCCCCGCATGCCTTGGACTTTACGAACAAACGCGGTCGCCGTAATCGTGCGCTTACCGACGCCGAAAAGGCGGTAAATCGCACCAAGTCGCGCGTACGCGCCAAGGTCGAGCATCCATTTTGCGTCGTCAAGCGCCTATGGGGCTTCACCAAAGTCCGCTACCGCGGCCTGGCCAAGAACGCGAATCGACTCTTCGTCGCCTTCGCGCTTTCGAATCTCTTCGTGTCACGCAACAGACTTTTACGCTTGCAAGGGGCGCAGTGTCCCTCGAGGTAGGAGTCGAGAGCCTTCGTGAACGCGAAAAGCGCTTCCGAAGGGCACAAATCCAAACCGCGCTGCCTAAATGTCCACGGAAACGCCAGAAAATGCATTACTGCCTCGATTGATCAGGCCATCCCTAGCGCAAGTACAAGAAATGCCACGGCACAGCTGCAGCGCGGGGATAGGAGTTGGAGCCCTCTGAAATGCCGCCCCCCAGGCGGCATTGCCGTTTGGCTCAAGGCCGACGAGATCCGCACCGCCGCGATCCAAGCTTGCAACGCGTTAAGCGCCGCGATCTAGGCTGCAAGGCTGCTGCGAGGCCTAGCTGCCGCGCTGCGAGGCGCTCGCAGCTGCAATGCGAGCTAAACTGCGTGCAAGTCTAAGCTGCAAGGCAACAACGGCCTCGCCAGCGCGAACGCCGTGCAAAGTGCGGGGCGGCGGGGCAGACGTGTGAGAAGAGAGATCAGAGGTCGCGTGAGCTACCTCAGATAAGGTCGATCATGTGAGCGCAGTGGAGCCGAAAAGGTAAGGTACCATGAAGAAGCAGATTTGGTTCATTACTGGGGCGGGCCGCGGTATGGGTGTCGACATCTCGAAGGCTGCTCTGGCCGCGGGCCATGCGGTCGTCGCCACAGGGCGCAACCCCGAGCGAATCAAGTCCGCGCTCGGAATTCACGATAACCTCCTCGTCGCTGCGCTCGACGTCACAAATTTCCGCGAGGCTAAGGACGCCGCTCGCGTCGCCGTCCAGCGGTTCGGGCGGATCGACGTTCTTATTAATAACGCGGGTAATTTTTACGCCGGATTCTTTGAGGAGATCGCACCCGACGAGTTCCGCGCGCAAGTCGAGACCACCATGTTCGGTCCAATGAATGTCACTCGCGCGGTCCTTCCTGTCATGCGCGCGCAACGCTCCGGCCTCATCGTAGCTATTTCTTCAACCGCTGGTATCGCTGGCCAGGAGTTTTGTACCGCTTACTCAGCGTCTAAGTTCGGAGTCGAGGGCTGGATCGAGTCCCTCACTCCAGAGGTCGCGCCCCTTGGCATCCACACGATGCTAGTCGAACCCGGCTTTTTCCGTACTGAACTCCTCACGCCGGAATCGACGACATATGCCAGGCCCTCAATCTACGACTACGCGGAGCGCAGCGAGCAAACTATCGCTGCGTGGAACAGCATGAACGGAAAGCAGGGCGGTGACCCCGCCAAGCTTGCTGAGGCGCTCGTCTATCTCGCGAGCCTGGACGAGCCGCCGCTTCGCTTCGTAGCGGGTGCCGACGCGGTTGCGGCCGTCAAGAAGAAGGCAAACGAGCTGATCTCGCAGGCAGATGCCTACGGCGAGCTGTCTGGTAACCTCGCGTTTGAAGACCCGCCGCCGAAAACGAACCTGTTAAGCTAGCCGCCGCGCTGCGAGGCGCGCACAGCTGCAATGCGAAGAAAGCCTGCAATGCAACTATGGCCTCGCAAGCGCGAACGCCATGCAAAGCGCGGGGCGGCGGGGTGGCGTAGGGTTGAACGCGGGAAACGGCGCCAAACCAATGCCGAAGTCACCCCGTACTGCCGTCGAACCCGGTAGTCGGTGGTGGTGCCTGCTCGTGCGTTTTGGCGAGTGTCGTGACGTATTGAATGATGACCCCGAGTTGGATGTGCTCCTCGACGCGTAGCTCGCCCGGCTTTGGTGGCTGATATGGATCGGGTGTTCCGGTTTTGATCGGCGGCTCGACGGCAAGCGACTTTAAGAACGCTAAGACGGCGGCAGCCATCGGGTGGAACACCCAACCATGAGGGAACACCACAGGGCGCTCTTCACGCGGGTCCCATTCAAGGTTATGAATATGCGGCACGTTGTATGGCGACCACGTCGAGTACGTATCCTCCTGACGGAAAAGGTGGGCCTTCCATTGACGCCACTTAACCGCCTGAAGACGGTTGCCTTGTAAACACAAGATCGTGTCGCGGCCAGACTCCTCGGCATCCCCGAGCAAAAAGCTCCGCATATCCATTCCGTCGATCATCCGGTCAGCCGGAATGTCCGCTCCGCCTGCTAGTAGCAACGTCGTGAACGTATCAACCAAGTGCACCAGCTCGTTGCTGACCTTGCCGGCTGGCACTTTGCCAGGCCAGCGGATAATGAACGGCGCTCGGTTGGAACCTTCCATCGAGGTACCAATGCCTCCGCGCCACGGTCCAGAGAATCCGTTCCACTGTCCACCCAGAGGATCAGGGTCCATCGCTGGCATGCGATACGTTGTGTCACCCCCGTTATCGGACGTCCAAATGACAATCGTATCTTCTGACAATCCCAACTCGTCGAGCTTGTCCAAGATCATGCCGGTGAAAGCATCCATTTGAGTCAGCAGATCGGCCCAGTCCCGCGCTGGGTCTTGCCTGCAAATGCCGGATCGGGAATGGGAGGGATGTGCGGTTGCGTGTAAGGCAAATACATGTAGAACGGCTTTCCCGCTTCTTTGGATCGGGTCATAAAATCAATAGCCCACTCGGTGATCTTGCGGTCGAAATCGGCGCGAAACGTCGTGTCGTAGGTCGCAATCACCTCGGCTTTGGAGCCTTTCTTCTTTGAATAGATTGGCTGCGGCTCCGGTGGGATTTCAGTTGTTCCAGCGTAGGGCGCGGACGTGACGGTTCCCCGAGGGAAGTATGATTGCGTCGTCCACAGCACCTCATCGGCGGTGCGTGGGGACCACACGGCCTCATCGAAGCCGAAGTCGACCGGACTGCGTTGTTCGGGATCACTCCCCAAGTGCCACTTTCCCCACATCCCGATCGCGTATCCCGAATCGGCGAGGGCTTGGGCTATGGTTATTTCCCAACGAGTTAACCCTTCCGGTCCACCGGTAATCGGGATGGTATGGGTTCCCGATCGGATCGGGTGACGACCGGTCAGCACCGCCGAGCGGCTCGGCGTGCACTGCGCTTCAACATTGAAATTCAGCAGTCGCAAGCCCTGGCGAGCGCATCGATCCTTGGCGTCCGCGCCCCACGCAGCACCCCGCCGCCATAGCACCCGACCTCGCCCCAACCAAGGTTATCCCATAGGAAGAATACGACATTGGGCTTTTTGCCTGTCATTTTTTTGGTCATCTTTCGTTTCTGAATGGATGTTGATGCTACGGTGCCTCTTCTTTGACTCAGCCTCGCTCCGGCTTTATGCGGGAGAGATCGCTAGCGCTCTCGCTTCTTCAACAGAGAAGTAAATGCTACCCAGTGTCGCGGATGAGGAATCTTAGCGCCTGCGCGAGCGCGTGAGCAGGCCGCCGGCGAGAGCCCCGTTGCCGCGGCGATCTCCTTGAGCGAAAAGGCGTCGAGCTTCGGCGCGATCTCGCGCTTGAACCAGGCCTCGTCGCGCTGGCCCGGATGCTCGCGCGTCCAGCTGCGATTGCGGCGATGCCCCTCGCTGATCGCCTCGCTTCGCACGCGGTTTACGACGGCGCTGCGGCGCGGATCATTGCCTGCCGCGGTCTGCACTGCGAGCGCTTTGCGAGCTGCTTCGATCGCGCGAAGGCCGTGCTCGCGCCGCGCCTTGGGCATGCATGCCTCGCAATGCCGACGCCTGCGCTTGAGTACCGGCTCGCCGCACATAGCGCAGCCGATCGGCGAGCTCGGCCGCGCTTCAACGGTCGGTGCACGCCATTTTCGCGTTGCGTACGGCTGCCGCTGCGGGGCTTTGCGAGGCGTTGCTAGCAGCGATGATTTCGCCGGGCCTGGAGCCGAGCGACGTTTATTCCGTGAACTGATGCGAGTGCGCGGCGTTGCGCCTGGATTGACGAGCGATTCGCGGAAGGTTTGTGCGAGGCGCGCTGCAATCGGCCGCAAGCATTCGCGCCAATGCGGCAGCGTGAGTGCGAGCTCGTGCGTCAGCGGCGCAGCAATGCGGCATATCCCGTTCGGAAGCTCGGCGAACTCTCGCGCGGTAAAGATGCGATCTTCCAGCAGATCGAGGAGAAAAGCATCCACATCCGCTCGCACCGGCTCCATCGCATCGAGTGCGAGGGAATCGCGATTCCGCTGGTCGGCGTGCAGGCAGCCCATTTGCGGATCGCAGCCGTGTGCGAGCAATGCGAGGCGCGCCTCCGACTCCAAGCACGCAAAGAGATAGTTCCGCATCGCGTTAATCGGTGAGGTTGCCGCGCGAGGCGCGCCGGTTAGCACCGAAGCGCGCGAATCAGCGCGCAGCCAGCGCGCTGGAATTCGTGCGAGGTCGTGCTCAAGGAAGCGAATCCTCACATCGCGCCACGCTGCAAAATACTGCGAGGCCGCGGTCGCCTCGATCACGCGCACGCACTCGATGGACTCGGCCGTGTCGATCGCGGCTCGCAGCGTGTCGCAGTCGCGCGGATCGGCAGAAAGCCGCACAAGAATGCGGCGCTGCCCGTCCAGCTTGCCTGCAATCAGCTGGCGCGCAATCGCGAGGTCCAGGCCGTTCGTGACAGCGAGTGCTTGCGCACGGCGAATCGGATGGCCGTCGTAGCCGTAAGGCGCCGAATGCGCGAGGACCTCGCCATCGCGGCCGATCTGCACCAACGCGGCTCCGATCCCTCGCAGCCATGCGAGCGCATCCAGCGTGACAAATCCAGCATGGCCGATCAGGACAAGACGTTCGAGGCCGCTGCCCGCGCGATCGAGCACGATCGAGCGGACCTCGCAGCGATACTGCGAGCCGTTACGCCGGACTGGCTGCTGGATCAAGGGAACTGGAAGCGCCTTGCGGGGTTTGCGCGCGTGATTCCCCATGGCGACGTGCTCCCGCTGCGAGCCAAGTACGGCGGCAACGACTGGCAGATCGGCGTCAACTACGTCTATGCCACGAGCGACGATCCGAAGGACGCGTCGTGGTATCCATGGCCCGATCTGGTCGCGTCGGTTCTGTTGACCGGCAGGCTTCCTCGCATCGTGGACGCGTTCAAGATCGAGCCGATCGGTCAGGCTGAAGGGCTAAAGCCGGTCAAGTTTCGCGGGCAGGTCCCGATCGATCCGCGCTCGCAGGACTTCTTTAAGACAGTGATCGAGGAGCGCGGTCGGCTCGCGGTGCGCACCGATTTGGACAAGAGCGAGCGCGATCGGCTGCGTCGATCGCTCAAGACCTTTGGCAGCGCGACGAGCTACGGCATCTTTGCGCAGATGGATCGTCAGGAGAGCGACAAGAAGGTCGAGCTCACGTGCTACGGCATCGACGCCGAGCCGTATCGCTGCAAAGTCAAGCATTCCGAATCGCCGGGCGAGTTTTGCTTTCCGCCCTTGGCATCGCTGATCACCGGCGGCGGGCACCTGCTGCTCGCGCTGCTGGAGCGCCTGGTCACTGATCGCGGCGGGACGTACGCGATGGAGGATACCGATTCGATGGCGATCGTCGCTTCCAAGCGCGGCGGCCTTGTTGTGTGCGCGGGCGGTCCGGATCGCACCGAAGACGGTGGTAACGCGATCCGCGCGCTTCCCTGGGCGCAAGTGGATGAGATCGCGGAGCTCTTCGATCGTCTCAACCCTTACGATCGGGACGCCGTGCCGCACCCGATCCTCAAGATCGAGGAGGACAATTTCGACCAGACCGGGGGGCAGCGCCAGCTGTGGTCCCTAGCGGTTTCCGCCAAGCGCTACGCGCTCTTCGTGCGCGATCGCAACGGCGAGCCGGCACTGCTGCGCGCGAAGGTCAACAATGGGAAGAGCAACGAGGATCGCTGGTCGGAACACGGCTTCGGGCACCTGCTCAATCCGACCGATCCGGAGAGCGACGATCGCAGCTGGATCGCGCGGGCCTGGCTGGACATCGTGCGCCGATCGCTGGGTCTAAGCACGTCGCGGCTGCCGTTCGAAAAGCGTGTGGCGGTTGGGCGTACGACCGTGAGCAGCCCCGAGGTCATGAAGCCGTTGAGAGCGCTCAACGCCGGCAAGCCTTACGTGCGGCAGATCAAGCCCTTCAACTTCATCCTCAACTGCCACGTGGCCAACCTCGGCCACCCGGTCGATGCCGATCCGGAGCGCTTTCATCTGATCGCACCGTACGAGACCGATCCGCGCAAGTGGGAGCGGCTGCACTGGGTCGATCAGTATTCGGAGCGGCGCTATCGCATCAGCACATCGGTAGACGCCACGCGAACGATTGCGCGCGTCAAGAGCTACGGCGAGGTGTTGGAAGAGTATGAGTTTCATCCCGAGGCAAAGTGCAACGACGCCAGTGGCGAGCCGTGCTCCAAGCAAAGCATCGGGCTCCTCAGCCGCCGTCATGTTCGAATCGAAAAACTGCATTTTATTGGCAAGGAATCGAACCGGCTAGAAGAGGTCGAGGGGCAAAGCCTCTTCGATTCTGCCGAGGTTTACACCGAGTATCCCGATGCGCGGCGCGATGAGTGGGCGACGCGCATCTTACCAAAGCTCAGAAGCATACCAATGCGCGAACTTATAGAGCGAAGCGGGCTCGATCGAAGGACCTTACAACGTATCCGCAGAGGTCAGCGCCCTCATGCGGGCAACGAGGCAGCTCTTAGGGCGATAGCCCTGAGCTACTAGCCCTTTCATCCGGCTATACTACCGTAGAGCCCGGGATCGCATCCCCCGCGTGCCAGTTATGTAGGGCACGCGGGTCAACAGGTCGCGACAAGGTCCCACTATCGCATATGGCTTCCCGAGCTGCTTGCAGACTATCAAAAGCACGGTCGGCAGAGGCGCGAATATACTCGTCTTCGCCATGTTCGAGCGCTTTTTGTCGGTCCGTCTTGAGAAATGTTGCTTCGCTATCTGCTTGCGATGCAGCACTAAAAATCACATCTCTCTCCGCCGCCGAGAGTCCGGAAGCGGATAGAGGCGTCAATGTTTGCTCGATTAAGCGAGTCACGAGCGGTCCAACATCATGGAAATAGTACCGTGGGTAATCCCGAGTCATCCCCATGTGAACTTGTAACTGCCGGAGCAGAAACACGATCTGTGCGCGGATGCCGCTTCGATCGCGCCGTCGCTGCGCTTCCGAATAGAGAAGGGAGCCAAAGGCCGTCAGCACAGACCCTACGATTCCGCCTAAGAGCGCTTCCACTAGAGAGTCTTGCATGAACTCAGGTTTCGTCGCATTGGGCCGCGGTCTCTAGCATCGAAGTAACCGGGGCCGCCAAGTGGCCGCGGAGCCGTGGGCCGCGGCTTCGGCCCAGCGGCCTGGCTGCTGCGCTGGAACTCAGCGCCGCGGCGCCGAACGTCCTTAGCCGCTGATCCGTTCATGGGACGAGGAGCAAGGTAGATGAAGAGCTTGGGTCTTGGCCGCTACGCGCTTAGCAGCTGCGTGGCTGCGGCAACGCTGGCGGGGTGCGGCGGATCGCAGCCGTCGATCGGCGCGCAAGGCGCAATACCAGCGAACCTCATCGTGGGGCGAATTGCTGAGCCACGGCCGTTGAGGACCCTGCGGGATCAAGCCGCAGGCCCCGACGTGTACAAGGTGTCTGCGCCGCTGCTATTCGTGGCAGACTGGATCAAGAGCAGCATACGAAATTTATCCCGCGAAAGCCAAGAACCCGATTCCGATCGCGACCATTAGGCTGGGAATTGACGAACCATATGGCGACTGCATCGATGCGTCAGGAACCCTGTACGTTGCCAACTCTCTAGGGTGGGTTTCCGAATACGAACTGGGAAAGACGCGACGCACTAAGAAAATCACGAAGGGCATCGAAGAGGCGGACGCTTGTGCGATCGATCCAAAGGGCAACCTTTGGGTTGCGAACCTTAACGGTTACATCGTCGAGTACAAGAAAGGTTCGACGACTCCGCATAAGCGTATCCATCATGGCACAACCTATCCGGTGGGCATCGCGATCGACCATTCAGGCAACATTTACGTTTCAAATCGGTTGGGCTCATCGTCTGGTAATGTCGAAGTTTACTCGCCGGGCAGCACGGTGCCGACGAGAACTATCACCGACGGCGTCACGTCGCCAGTCGGCATCACGGTTGACTCCAGTGGCACCCTCTACGTGACAAACATCGATCAAAACAACGTGGAGGAGTACCCAGCCGGACAAAGTCAGCCGTCTCAGACGATCACACAGGGCATGAATCAACCGATCGCCGTAACGCTCAATAAGGACGGTCGCCTTTACGTCGGTAACGACGGAGACGAGGCCATTCTGGAGTTCGCGCCGGGCTCGCTCGCGCCACTTAAGGATGAAATTCATAGACGACTCCGCACGCCCGAGGGCTTGGCGTACTACCCGCCGCTGTCGCCGTGAGCTTTCGCGCGACACGAATCGATGGCGCTAAGCAAATGAAGGTTTCAGGTTTTGGTCGCTACGCACTTAGCAGCTGCGTAGCTGCGGCAATGCTGGCGAGCTGCGGCGGATCGCAGCCCCTGATTGGCGCACCGGGCGCGATGCCGCAAAGCCGCGTGCGCAACATCGAACCGCAGTGGCAGGCAAAGCATCTCGCGCGCGCCACCTGCCCCCAAGTCGTCGGCAAGCCGAGCTGCTTCGCATTGCAGATTCTCAAGAACGGCGCGCCGCCGCCGTGCAGCCCCACGACGACCTGCGGCTTTACCGCGACGCAGCTCGAGGCGGCCTACGATCTCACCCCTTCCTTAGGAAACGGATCGGGAACGAAGGTCGCGGTCATCGAGGCGGGCGACCTCTCGAGCGCCGCGACGGATCTCGCGACGTACCGCAGCGAGTACGGCCTCGGAACGGCCAGCTTCTTCAAGTACAACGAGGACGGACAGCAATCCAACTATCCACCGACGTGCAACGACTTCGGCTGGTGCGTCGAGACCGCCCTCGATATCGAGATGGTCTCCGCCTCGTGTCCGAAGTGCACGATCTATCTCATGGAGGCCAAGGACGGCACTACGATTGCCGACTTCGAAAAAGCCGAAGCGGAAGCCGTCACGCTCGGCGCGACCATCGTCAGTAACAGCTGGGGCTGCTATGGCAGCTGGGACTGCGGCGATACGAACTTCGGGAACTACTTTAACACCCCGGGCGTCGCGTATCTGGCTTCGACCGGCGATTCCGGGTACGACGTCATTGGGGGCCCGTCGGCGCTCGGCAGCGTCATCGCTGTCGGCGGTACGCAGCTCTCGAAGAGCGGCTCGACCTACACCGAGGCTCTCTGGCCCGACGCCGGCGCTGGCTGCTCGAGCCCGAGCGAAGTCGGCAGCCCGGGAGTCCCAAAGCCCGCATGGCAGCACGACCCTGACTGCACCTACCGCTCCGTCGGTGACGTATCAGCCGAAGCCGGCATCTCGCCCGGCGTCGCCATGTATATCAGCACCTACGGCGGCTGGATCGGCGTTGGCGGCACGAGTGTTGCGTCGCCGTTTACTGCTGGCGTCATCGGTCTTGCAGGCAACGCCGAGCGAATGGACGGCGGCAAAACGTTCTGGTCGTTCACCAGCAACCAGCATAAGAAATATTTCCACCATCCGACTGGCGAAGACTGCACCGGTAATTACTTGGGCGGCTGTGGACGATACAAAAAGTATTATTCCGGACCGGGGGGATGGGGGACACCCCGTGGCATCAAGGGCTACTAGCGAGGCAGGCAAAGTGAGAACGTTTGCGCGTAACCGGTACGCCCCAAGAATCATAATCGCCGCTGCGGCATTGCTGTCAGGGTGCGGCGGATCGCAGCCGCCGATCGGTGCGCCGGGCGCGATTCCGCAAACCTTCGCTGTTACAACGCGCGCCGATCGTGGCAAGTCGTGGATGCTGCCGGAAGCAAGGACGACAGAGGAACTGCTCTACGTGTCGGACGGCAACGCTCAGCCCTCCGGATACGGCGTTTGGGTCTTGGCTTACCCCAGCGGAAAGTATCTTGGTGCGTTCACAGGGTTCGATGAACCGATGGGCCTTTGCGTAGACAAGAAGGGCGACGTTCTTATCGCGGATTTCAACGCCTTGTCGCTGGTGGAGTATTCACACGGGGGAACCTTACCGATCCGAACCTTTAGCACTAATGGAAACCCGTCAGGTTGTTCCGTGTCACCCAGTGGTGATATTGCTGTGGCAAACTATACGAAGTCTGGTCCCGGCAACATACAAGTATTTGACTCCGCAAGAAAATCTAAGAGTTACTCGAACAAGGCATGCTCATCTCTATATTGGCCGCCAGGTTACGATGATAAAGGGAATCTCTACGTCGAGGTTTTTACGGATAACATTCCAGGCGTATGTGAAGTTAGCGCTCGCACTGGCAAATTCCGGCCGGTGTCCGTGAGTCAGACCATTCACCACCCTGGGAGCGTTATGTGGGATGGAAAGCACATTACGCTTGCGGATCAAGACTATAATAGCGAAGGGACGACCGCCGTCTACGAGGCTATGGAATCCCCCTCCGGTGATCTAACCATCGTGCACATTACGGTCTTAACCAATTACGGCGCGGCCGACGTCTACCAACCGTTCATCGTTACAAAAGAGAACACCCCAGTGGCGCACGAGCAAGGAAAACGCGTGGTCGGTGGCGACCTTGATCGACACTCCGCAGTTGACTATTGGGTGTATCCAGCCGGAGATAATCCACACAAGGCGCTCCAGATGTACGCGGTGCCCCCCATGCCCGTTGGCGCTGCAGTTAGTATTGCTAAGTAAGCGCAGAGTTAACCGCAGTGGGGCCCTGCACCGATCCTCAACCAACGCATCCCGGCCGCCCAAGGATCGCACCCCGGATACATCGTGCTGGTCCATGCATCGCGGAACAATGTGAAAAGGCCATATGCCATATAGCTTTTCCGACTGTGCGCCGCGTTTTGCAAACGTGCATGCAAAGTTTGCGCGAGGCCGCGCGCCATGGATAGCGGCACTATCCTCAGACTGCCTATTCTCGAGAGATCGCGGCCATGACAAACTGCGTTGAGCTTTGAGCCCTCCACCTGCCGCGCTCGCGAGGCCGCATCGCGTTAGCCGGCGTTGCGGCCTCGCAGCCTCGCAGCTGCGCAGCCCGGCGCCGATCGCAAAGCGCATTGCGCCTCGCAGTTTAGCAGCCGCGTCTCGCAGTGGCTCGCACTGCCTCGCAGCTTAGATCGTGGTGCTTAACGCGTTGCAAGCTTGGAGCGTTGCAGCTGGGCTGGCTAGGGGGCGGCGTTTTGAGAGGCCCTAACTCCTTTCCCGCACAGCTGCAGCGCGGGCATAGAGGAAAGGGCCTGAAATGCGAGGGGACCCAACCTCGATCTGGCGAACGCACGCTTACATGCTAAGATGGGCGCTGCGCGCGCTTACAGCGATTGTGGTCTTGGTCATTGCCGCTGTCGCTGTGGTTTACGCGTTTGGCCAGTACAAGCTTTCACGGAGTGTGACCGTCCCACAAGCCGCGCTCGTCGAGCAGCTCTCGCAGGGCGACCCCAAGCGCGGCGCCCACCTTGTCACCGTCGTCATGAGGTGCACGACGTGCCACGCAGCGAATGGCGGCGGGGCGCTCCTTCTCCAAAACTTCGCTCTCGGGACGATCTATAGCGCGAACCTCACGCGTGGCCCCGGCGGTACCGCGCAATACAGCGACGCGGATTGGGTGCGCGCGCTCCGCTTCGGCAGCGCCCCGGACGGCCGCCCCCTGATCGTCATGCCCTCGCGCGATTTCGCGGAACTCAGCCATGGCGATCTGGCAGATACCGTCGCATACCTTCACAGCCTGCCACCCGTATCGAATACGGTTCCCCCTCCCCGCCTCGGCCCATTAGCCGTGGGTGGGGTTGCGTTGGGCATGTTCCATCCTGACGCGGACGATATTCGCAAAGATGCTCCCGCACCATCGAACGTGTCGCCTGCGGTAAGTGTAGCGTATGGGCGCTATCTCACGCGCGTGGGCGGGTGCATGGATTGCCACGGCGCGCATCTCTCCGGCGGCCACATGCCCGACGGTGCCGTTGCGCCGAACCTCACAGCCTCGGGCGACCTCGGCCAGTGGACGTTCAAACAGTTCACGCGCACGCTTCGAACCGGACGCCGACCCGACGGCACGCCGCTTGCCAAACAAATGCCCTGGCCGGAAGTCGGGCAAATGTCCGACGATGAGCTCCACGCGATTTATCTGTCCTTGAGAGCGACACCGCCCAGGCCGAGCGGCACCTGATAGCCACGCTCCCGATGCATCATGCATGTAGACGCATCGCGCGTGGAGCGCGCGGTCGGCGGCGACTCAAAATCGGCGCTGCGTGCTGGCTTCGATATCCGAAAACAGAAACGTGACCGTGCCGGTAGGGCGAGCCGAAGCCGGCTGCCCCGCTTCAGGCGAGTCGCCATGGCGCCCGCGTTTCGTGCTACGGGCGTTTCTCTCCACCGAGCATCTGCAGCGACCAGCCAATCATTTTACGCCGAACCTGCGAAGGTGCTATGGCGCGCGCCGGATGCACCGGAAGCCTTGCATGAGTGGCTTCTCGAGGCGGTGAAAACCGGCGATGAGCGGGGCTTGCCACGATTTTGGAGGCGTGTAGCCTTCGTCGAGATCCCAGAGCGTGATGTAGAGGGCATAGCGACGTGGAAAGGTATCGGACCAGCGGTGCACTGCAGGTTCATCGAAGCCCCGCGCGCGCAAAGCAACGAGCACGCTTGTATCGTTGGGCTGTTCGCAAACGAGCTGCACGAATGCTTCGGTGGTTATGTTCAGCCGTTTCAATAGCGCCGCATCCACGGGTGAATGGCCAATGAGGTACGCACCCAAGGTGCCCCGTTCGCGCATGCGTGCTTTCTCGATCATCCGCGGGAGCCAGCAAATCCCATCGACCTCGACGTTCCACCGCGGCGGAATCCGATCCATCCCTGCCTCCTCGGTTCTTCTAAAAGATGCTTGCGCTTCCAACATACTCAAAATCGGTGACACCCTCCCCCGCTTCGCAGGCAGGCGCGCGCGTGAGAGCCGTTCCCCTGTTGGGGTGGCAGCGCGCGTGTGACTGATTTAAGGGCGACCCTCCCCCTCTCTCGCACCTGCGGCCGCGCGCGCGTAGAAGCCAATCACCCCTTAGCGCTGCCGCGGCCCATGCGACTGGAAGATACCGATTCCATGGCCATCGTCGCAACGCAGCGCGGCCTTATTGAGTTCCCGGGCGGCCCATATCGCAGGAATGGCAAGCCCGCGATTCGGCCCTTATCCTGGGCGCAGGTCGACGCGATTGCTAAGCGATTTGCCGCGTTGAGTCCCTACGATCGCTCGGCGATCCCCGGCTCGATTCTCAAGATCGAGGACGACAACTTTGACCCCAAGACAGGCCGGCGCCAGCTGTGGTGCCTGGCAATCTCAGCCAAGCGGTATGCGCTCTTCGTTCGCGATCCAATCGGGGAGCCGGCGCTGCTGCGCGAGGGCATCAACAACAAAGAGGATCGGTACTCCGAGCACGGCCTGGGCCATCTCCTCAATCCAACTGATCCGGAGAGCGACGACCGCGGCTGGATCGCGCAGGCGTGGCTGAACATCGTGCGCCGATCCCTCAGCCTGTCTACGAAGCCGCTCGGCTTCGAGAAGCGCGCCGCCGTGGGCCGTATCACCCTGAGCAGCCCCAAGGTCATGGCGCCCCTGCGGACGCTCAACGCCGGAAAGCCTTACGCCAAGCAGATCAAGCCCTTCAACTTTATCCTCAGCTGCCACGTGGCCAAGCTCGGGCATCCCCTCGGCGTTGATCCTGAGCGCTTCCACCTCATCGCGCCGTACGAGACCGATCCGCGGCAATGGGAAAAGCTGCAATGGATCGATCAGTATTCCGGCGAGCGCTATCGCGTCACAGCCTCAGGGCCGTATGGCTCCCGCACCGTCGCGCGCGTCAAGAGTTATGGCGACGTGCTGCGCGAGTACGAGTTCCATCCGGAAGCGAAGTGCGCTGATTCAACCGGTGCACCATGCAAAAAGCAAAGCCGCGGGCTGCTCAGCCGGCGCAGCATCGCGATCGATCGGATCACGTACATCGGTAAAGAGTCGAATCGCCTAGAAGAGGTTGAAGCGCAAAGCCTCCTCGATCCGAGCGACGCTTACACCCAGTACGCCGATCCGCGGCGCGACGAGTGGGCGACCAAGATTCTTGCAAGGCTCAAAGCCATGCCGCTACGCGAGCTGATGGAGCGAACCGGCCTATCCCGATCGACGCTCCAGGCGATTCGGGCGGGGCGGAGGCCGCATGTCAGGAACAGAGAGATACTGCGTGTCGCCACAAGAGGATGACCTCGCTGAACTCGGCTCATTCCCTAGGGCATCTCCGATTTTGCAGCTCGCCGGGTCGCTCACGCGCAGATGACCGAACAGTCGAGGTGATATTGACCGACAACGAACCGATTACCGACGACGAGTTTGCATTTATGGATGACTTTGCGGAACGCTTCAAAAGGTCCATTGAGCATGTCATATCCAACCTTCCTACAGATGATTTTGATGACTATCTAAGTAGCTGGGCTGTGAGCCTCGGCGTCCTGGCGCATGATGTCCTGCGCAGCTGTATAGCTTTGCTAAGGTTAAATCATGTTCGCGCTGCTTACATGCTGCAGAGACCGCTTCTAGACTATCATCTGCGCCTTCGTTACTATATCATTCAATCCAAAGGGCCAAGAAAGAAGTGGCTTACCAAAGGACGGCGCAATATCAAAAACTACCTAGCGCAATGCCATGCCTACCAAGACTGGAAAAACGCTGGGGATAAGATTTACGACATAATCAAGAAGCAGGGTCCTAAAGCTTTGGAAAAGATGCCAGAGGATGAGAGGCGCAAGACACAAGCCAGGCTTCGCAAGGACAGGAAGATTCTAACTCGCCGAATTTCTCATATGTGCGAGGTGACCTCTAATGAGACGCTAGGTTCTCTTTACCTCGAAAATCAAATCCTAAGCGCGCATCTACACGGCGATCAGGTAACAATCATAGACACGATTCGCGAAGGTGATATCGCGAAGGGCACGCTCTCGGTCCTTTGGCAATCCGAGAGGTTTAAGCCGTATATCATCCTCGCCAACGCGTTTGCATATTGCTACGAGATCATGGTGTCAATTGAAATGATTCGGGGATGGTGCTACGCAAAAGATAGTTCATTTTCAGAAGGCTTTGTTCGGATGCTGAGGCGTCCCAGTTAAATCGGGAGAAGTCCATGATTTACGTTGAAAACATGGCTTCGGCGATCGACAAATCTGTCCAGTCCCATTTCGGCCCGGCACGGGGCACTAGGTCCTGCGTGGAGCATACTTGTGACTTCGACCAGAGTCAGCTGTGCAGCGACGCGGGGCCGCCGATCGGCGAGGTGGCCGCGGAGCCGTGGGCCGAGGTGCTTCCGAGATCGAGGCGCGGGTGCTAGGATCGAATTGAGCGCTTGCGGCTCGGAACCGACGGAGCACCCGGATAGCTGTGGCCATCGTCGAAAGGTAGGCTCGGTGCACATAAGCGCTAAACAGCGTCGACAGAAAATGAGGTGATTTAACTATGCATCCATGTACACATAAAGGTTGTGACTGCCCCGACTATCAGTGGAGTGGAGGGCAGTTCTGCGGTCGCGACGGTTGCGGTCACCGCGACGTCGAACATAACATCTAAGCTCAAAATCGGCGGAGGGCATCGCGCATGAGATTTGTTCGGTTGCGCTTCTTAGTTGGCATCTCAGCGCTCATCGTGGGAGCAGCCTCGTTCTTCAGATCAGCGCGAGCGAACGCACAATCGGGGGGTAGTGCTACACTATCGAAGCAAGGCGAAACGAAATTCGTCGGCCCGGTCAAGTGCGGAGAGACTGCCACGTTTGCGGTGAATGGGCCATCGACAGTACGCTTCGAACTTTGGTTTGTTCTGGGCAAAGCACCCTGCGGCGTTTGGACGGTATCAGGATCAAAACAGCAGTTCGTCGGATGCACTGGCGGCGGGACGTGTAGCACCGGCGAGCAAGGTGAAATCCGAGCGACGGGACTGAGCGGCTCGTTTCCGGTCGGTGTTTCCTTCTCAGTTCCGTAACAAATACTTGAGCACCGTAGAATGCCTCGCGATGTAAATCAAGTACGTTAAGGTCTCGATTTCAGCGACGCGAAGATCACGACCGCATCAGAGAGCAACACTTCTTTGCTTGGATGCGGCAGTAGTAAGTTCTAAGCAAGAAAACATACGTTGCGCCATTCCTTGCTCTTCCGGCCTACCTCTTGTACCCCCAAGGAGGACACGTTACGGACGCGTTCGCGCCATTGCACATGCAGTGTCCACCCGGCTGGCTGTGACCATCACTTCCAGCTACGCCTGGTGGCCCACCGGGAAGTGCTCCTAGGCCAAACAAATCGCATGACTTATCCGGGGTGCCGCCTCCCGGTCGGCCGCCAGGACCGCCGGGGCCACCGGGGCCGGGCGTCCCATAAATGACAATTGTTCCATCATCGCGAGTCAGTTCGGCAGGCATCGGCGATGGCCAGGAATCGAACGGCTTCAAGCGATAGCCAATATAGTGTGATGGATCTTCCCATTCGAACGTGAAGACCCCAGGCGAACCACAACTCGCGTCTACGGTTTTAGTTGAGGCTTGTGTGGACATGATTTGTACCCTTGCCGTGTCCCCACCATAGCCACCGTTTCCGCCAGGTCCACCATCGCCACCTCGCCCACCCGCGGCCATAGTCCCTATTCCTTGCCCACATGACACACCGCCGCCCGTTTGGCCGTCTCCTCCCCCGGTTCCCGGGCCGCCCGGAGACCCGTCGGTAAGAATCCACAGTGATCCTTTGCTCGAGACCTTACCAACCGTTAAGCTAAACCAAACACCGCTCTTTCCTTGCGCGCCGTAGGCTCCTGGAGTGCCAACATTACCGGGTTCGCCGAGTGTCGCTTGAGAAAACGTTTGCGGATTCAAATTCGGTCGGAGTGAACGTAGGTATGTATCGACCTTCGGCCATTCACCAAATTGCGAAAAATACCAATACTCGTCCCACGTAACTAGAAAAACTGGGGCATAGAATCCTGGCGAGCGTCCACCCGCCCAACCTGCCCCCAGCGGAGGTTGGGGCGCATAGCCAGAGACCTCTGGGTTCATGAAAGAGTGCGTCACAGCGTGCTCTTGAGCTGGCCATAGCAAAACCTTTGCATCAGGTGGGACATCGCTCCTTAGCAGTTTACCTTGGGGCTGGCTGTTCGGAAATAACGCAAAGGTCTTTAGTGATCGGCTTAAGTCTAAGATGCACATTTTGCCAAGTTGAAGCTCATCGATGTGCCAATCGATGCTACGAACGCTATCGGCACAGTAGAGATACGTGTAATCGGACAGAACTAACTTTGGTATGTGTAGAGAGCTTCCCTCAGCTAAGATTTCAATACCCCACGCCGTGCGCTGAACACCCTGTGCGAGCGCAGTGCTTGGCAGCAGTGATAAGCCTCCCGCACCCACCGCGGCCGCTGTTCCTCGAAGAAAGTCCCACCTTGAACAACTAATACGATCAGCAGCCACGAGGCAAACCTCCACGTGCGATACCTGAATAAGGTAATCTGCGCTTCTCGTCAGCCAGAGCGGTCACCCGTTCTCCTTCTTATGGCGGCGTATGCATATGATAGATTAAGCGAGCTGCGCCTTCGATCGCCTCGACCGCCGCGCCCGGCCAGGGGGGCCTCGTTTTGAAAGGCTCTGTCTCCTATCCCGGCACGGTCACCCGGGGATAGATACCGTATTCCCCGTCAAGCATAATTTGGGTCGAATCGCTTGCCTGACCGCAGAATCGCAAAGGCCAGAACCAGCAGCTTCCGCATGACTGCACCGATGATCAGGCGCTTGTGCTTGCCCACGGCAGCCATCCGATCGGCAAAGGCCCGAAGAACAGGATTGAACCGCAAGGCGACGATCGCCGGCATGTACAGTGCTTTGCGAAGTTTCGAGTTGCCAGTTTTGCACAGCCGCGGCCGTCCATGAATAGAGGTGCCAGAATTTCGGTGCCTTGGCGACAAGCCGGCGTACGCGGCAACCGCCTTAGCAGAGTCGAAGCGATCCAAGTGGGGGATCTCCGCGAGTAATGAGCCGGCAGTCGTTTCGCCAATGCCGGGGATCGAGGTCAGGAGATCGCGCTTGAGTTTGAGATCGGGGTGGTCGTCAAAATGCTGACGGATCTGCTTCTCAACCTGAGTGATCTGATCATCAAGCGCCGCGATAACCTTTCGGATCGATGCCTTCACCACGGCGGCCTCAGTCGACTGCTCATAGACCGATTGCTGTACCCGGGTAGTTTTGAGATGCTCGTAATGGCGCATCAGAGCTTGCAGGACACGGATTTCCGGCGCCGGCGGAACCCACGACTCGGGGCTCTGGCTCTTACAGAAACGGGCGATCAATGCAGCATCGACAGCGTCGGTCTTGGTTCGCAGCAGCTCGCTCTGAGCGAACGCCTTGATACGAGCCGGGTTGACGACGCTAACCCGTAGCTCAAGGCCGCGGAGGTAGAGCGCTAGCGCTTCCCAATAGGCGCCGGTTGCCTCCATGCAGACGTGAACATCGTCAGCCTGGCGATTCTTGAGCCACGCAACGAGCTGTTCGAAGTCCTTCGGGCCATTGGGGAAGACCTGCTTGGCCCCGCGGCCCTCGGTGACGAGTGAAGCATGAAACGTATCTTTCGAAATATCGATCCCGAGAAACGATGCCATGGTCGCTGCCTCCAACGTCGGCGTCTTTCTCGATCGACCTTGTGCATTCGAGCTTCCCGCTTGATGCGGCGCTCACGATACCGTCCGATCTCTGTGGACGCCACGGGGCAGGCCGCCTATCTATCCCACGAGGTCAAATCCCTAGGAGCTAAGTCAGCGTGACCTGCCTACAGCCATAATACAAGGAGCTAAGGCCTTTCAAAACGAGGCCCCCCGGTGCATGGCACGTGGGGGGGTTAAGCTCGGCGAAACGAGCCCTCCGCAAACACTCCAATCCACGAGTCGAATTGGCTGTGGAGCCAGGCGCTGCACCGCGATTAGCGCCAGCACAGAGGCACTGTTTCTCCGTGCGTCCTCACTATTGTAACCGTGGTGGTTCCGTGCCAAGAAATTGGGCAACCTTACGCCACAGCAAATACCGCTTGATTTCGCAACATCGCTACCTAACACGCCATATCGTGCTGACTTCATCTCCTTGAAAGTCATTCGTAATCAAGTATGTTGTATATGCCGTACTATCACCGCATAGAAGCATACCTGAAATTCGTATTCTTCACACGGACGAGTGGATCATCGGGCGACCAATCCTCATGCTTCTCGATCCACCATAGCACTCGCGCGTCGCCTGAATCAGCCGATGCTGCCATCCCCGCGAGGTTTCTAATCGGATCATTCTTATCGACGCCGTCGTCTTTTAGAAGTGGCCACTCATAATTTTTCAGCGTTTGCCGTGGACAGCGTCCCATAGTCTTGCTCGTTAGTAAGCATCCACAGCCACGAGGTGCCCCACCATTGCGGGTCCGCTGTCTTAAGGTCTGGCCGCTGCCTACTGTGTGGGTGTCCATTGAGGAAGCGCTGGTCGGGGGGTATGATGCTCGCCGCAAATACAACCTCCAGCTTGAAGACGCTCCCATTGGGAGGAAAGCCATCGTCGCCTGGATCGTCACGCAAAGCCATCGCGAAACCTCCTTTCGGGATAAATCAGCTCTGTCAACTAGCGTAAAATGGTTCGGCCTATTTTAGAACACTTCAGGAACATCCGTATCTGCGCCCTGCAAGAACGAAGGCACGACTCACGAAACGCAGCGCTTGCAAAACCCAAGTCATAGCACCCAAGCCCCGATCCCGGAAGCCGCTTCGCCCACGGCTCCGCGCCCACCGCGCCAAGCGGTGCCTCTTTGCCGGCGTAAAGCTCGCACAAATCGCATCGCTGTGACTTGGAGCCAAACCCCGGCAAAACGAGGCCCCCCTCGCCGGGCGGCTCTGTTATTTGCTGAAATCTAACAAGGTCTCGTTGAAATCGTTTCGCTTGATGATTTCGATCTTGACCCGGCCCTTGTATCCACTATGAGTCTTGTAATGAAAGCCGCGCGTGGAGGGTCCGAAGTAGGCGCCGTGACCGCAGTACATGGATGGCTCCTTAAAGTGAATAGGCACAATCTGGCCTGAGATATGTGACGAGCCTGACGTTATGGTGAAGGACTCGTGGAAGCTCCACGAGGTGAGGAAATGAAAGGTCCACACTCCATGAGCCGTAAAGGATCCTGAAAGTGGCCCATTGGCCATGCCTTCGGTACGGAACCTGACTTCGCCGTAAGGGCCGGAACACATTATCGTATGAAGCCTAACGTGCGACGCAGTTAGGACCTCTGAGCCAGAGAGCTCGGAAGGAGCCTGCCCGTAGCGGTCTTGTTTGGCGGCGGCTAACTGGCCGATCAGACCCTGCGACCCGCCACACCCTGCGAGCAATATGGCCGCTACGCAAACGCTAAGCGCACAGCGGCTTAGACTCAAACGGTTCATCTGCTTTGCTCCTTTCGCAGATGCATCAGCGCGAAGAAATCGGCGCTTGCCAGGAGCTCATAATAGCACCGAGCCTCCGATCTCGGAAGCCGCCTCGGCCTGCAGCTCCGCGCCCACCTCGCCGATCGGCGGCACCTCGTCGCTGTACATCCGGCTCCGCAAAGCCAATCGGCTAAAGCCTTTCAAAACGAGGCCCCGTCTGCCGAGCGCCGGAGCGGTTGAGGATTTGCACCAGTTCGGTCCTAGTAAGAAATCGTGCCGCTCCACACGTCCTCATAGTCGCGTTTTTTGTTGTGGCAGGTGACGGTGACGGTTCCGCTGCCGGTCGCGCCGGTATAGCGCCCAGTTCCCCCCGTCACTGTGTAAGTATCAGCTGAGCACTGATCGCCAATAATCTGCCCCGTAATAGTGTCCTGCGATGATCTGCTGATCAGCGCAAATGAACCTTTTTTGGAGTTGTTGCAGCCCCGGTAGCTAATTGTCTCCCTGCTTTTCCTACGAAAACCAGGAATCGATGCCATACCCTCGCCGAAGAACACGGTTTGAAATCCTTCGAGTCCACCAAAGCAGGTGTAACCACCCGAATACGTTGCGGAGAAAACATGGCTTGGCACGACGCTGCGACTAATGTGGTTCTCATCGGGGAAAAGTACTTTGCCGCTTGTTGGGACAGAGCCCGGCTGGCCAACCAGTCCTTGCGATGCACCACAACCTGCAAGCACAAACGCCGCCACGCAAACGTTTAGCGCACAGCGGCTTAGACTCAAACTGTTCATCTACTTTGCTCCTTTCGCAGATGCATCAGCGGCTCGGGCTTTTCTACGCCGCTTGGCTGCTCTATCTTAGCACCGAAGCTGCGATCTCGGAAGCCGCCTCGCCCCATGGCTCCGCGGCCACGGCGCCGATCGACAGCCCTGGTCGCTGTAACGGTGGCTCCGAATCGAAACCGCCGGCGTACTCCATGGCTGGCCAGGTGCGCGGAGCCGCGGAAATCGGTCACGGCGGATTGTCGATCAACGGCTGGGCGCTGTAATATAAGCTGGAAGCCCCGGCCTTGGGGCCTCGGAGGTTGTGTTATGCTGAAACGCTTCGCATTGGCCGCGGCGCTCTTTGCCTTCGCCGGCCTACTGCCAAGTTACGGCGCCTCAGCGCCGGTGCCGGGTGCCCAGGCCGCAGTCGCCGCTCAATCTTTGCCGCCACTCTTCGATACAGAGAGCGCCGCACAGGCGCATTGCCCAAGGGACGTTGTCGTATGGCTTAACATCCCGAGCGGCATTTACCATTACAACGGCGAGCGCTGGTACGGGCGCACGAAGCACGGAGCCTACGCCTGCGAGAAGGAAGCGATCAAAGCCGGCGATCGCGCGAGTGAGAACGGGCAATAAAATGATAGCCGCAAAGGGGCATCTGTATCGGATTTCCTAAACGGCCGTTTGCAGTAGACTTGTTAGGAAAGGAATGGCGATGAAGCTCTCCATACCCGGCCGCGACGCATTTGGCATCGGCCTCGCGCTCTTGACGCTTGCAGGCTGCGGTGGATTCCAGTCCGGCAAGCCGGGCGCAGGGCCGTTGGCCCTCCCCGCTTTAGGTCATGCGGCATATGGCCGATCGTGGATGAAGCCCGGCGCATCAGGCGGAGACCTGCTCTACGTTTCCGTAGGAACCGAAGTATACGTGTTCTCGTACCCACAAGGCACGAGAATACAGACGCTTACGGGCTTCTCTGGTTATACGAGAGGAGAGTGCTCTGACACGCAGGGCAACGTTTTTATCTTCGATCCGTCGGCCCACGACCTCGTCGAATATGCGCACGGTGGCTCAAGCCCAATCAATACGCTCAGTTTGTCCTCGGGAGGGACTTGCGCCATCGACCCCGCGACTAATGATCTCGCGGTACCAGAAGGAAACACAGTCGCTATCTTTACGAACGAACAGGGAACGCCGAAGGTGTATAAAGATCCTTCCTTCTCCGGGTTCCATTTCTGCGGTTATGATGATAACGGCAATCTCTTTCTTCAAGGCGAAACGAGTGGGGGCTCCGTTAGTTTGGTGGAGTTTAACAGCGGCAGCGGTAGCTTCAACGACATTACCTTAAACGAACAGGGCGGGTATGGCGACATTCAATGGGACGGTCGATATCTTGCCATCGACAATTCGAGCGGGAGGCCTCTTTCCAGCATTTATCGGGTCCAAGTGTCCGGCTCAATTGGGAAAGTAGTTGCGACGATTCGTCTGAAAGATGCCCAGCATCTTGGTGGCGATATGTGGATCGGGGGCGGTAACCTTGTCTTACCGATTGGGCAAAAAGAGATCGGATTCTGGTCTTATCCGGGCGGCGGCGCGCCAATCAAGGTCATGCCGCGCATCGACTTTCCTCATCCCATCGGCGGCATGACGGTCAGCGTCGCGCCCAGCAAGTAACACACGAGCGTCCGCTGGTCCTGTAATGCCTCATTTGAGGGGCACCCCTCCCCAGCCACACACGCAGGCGCGCTAGATTGTCGCTCGGGACTGCACGGGTCATTTGCGAGGGTGACACGCCTTGGAAGTACGCGCTATGCTCAGACTCTTCGCACTAGCGGCTTTTGCGCTTCTCGCCGCCCTGCCGACGGCAACCATAGCGGCGACAACGATCGCCCAAATCCTCGGTAGCCCCTCGGCCTACGATGGGAAGCACGTTGACGTTCATGGCACGGTAGAGCACCTTGAGCAGAAAGTCTCGCGCAAGGGTAATCCCTATGTGACGTTTGCCCTCTGCTCGGGGCAGTGCTGATGGGTAAGGCAATTTCAGGCCACGGATAGTTGTGAGGGTGGGTTGATTTTGTGCCGCTCCGCGAACTCCCTTGGGGTGAGCTTGCCGAGAGCAGAATGCGGCCGGAACTCGTTGTAGTCGGTTCGCCACTCCTCCGCGGCGCGGCGAGCCTCGAAGATCGTTACGAAGACTTGGGTGTTCAACAGCTCGTCGCGAATACGGCCGTTGAGCGATTCGATGTGAGCGTTCTGCGTCGGCTTACCGGGGTCGGAGAAGCGCAGAGCAATGCGCCGCTCGGCGCTCCAGCGCAGCATCGCGTGGCTCGTAAACTCGGAACCATGGTCGAAGCGAATCATCTCAGGAAAGCCTCGCTCGAAGGCCAGGTCCTCAAGACACCGGATGACGTCGTGGCTGCCAAACGAAAAGCCGATCTCCAGCGCCAGGCACTCCCGCGTGAAGTCGTCGACGATATTCATGGCCCGGATGGTTCTGCCGTTGGTGAGGCGATCGTGCATGAAGTCGACAGACCAACGCTCGTTGGGATGCATCGCCGGCGCGATCGCTGTTCCGCGGATATAGCGAACCTTGCGTTTCTTTCGTGGCCAGACTTGAAGGCCGTTTGCCCTGTAAATCCGCAAGAAGCGGTCGTAGCCCACGGGCAGCTTCTCACGTTCGAACAGGATCTTCAGTCGGCGCCAGCCCCAGCGCGGCCGCTGCATCGCCAAGTCTCGCATCTTTGCTGCGATCGGCTCGTCACTTGGGCGCTTCGAACGGTAACTGAGCGTACTGCGCGTGCAGTGGATTAACCGGCACGCTTGGCGTTGGGTCAATCCGTCGGCTTGCAACGCCCTCACCGCGTCTTTCCGCGCTGAGGGCCCCAGCCGTTTTTTGCGATCAGGTTCCTCATCGCGTCAATCTCGAGCGTCTGTCGAGCAATGATGCGCTGCATCTGCGTATGCTCGACCTCGAGCTGCTTGAGTCGCACAAGATCGCTGGTTTCTAAGCCCGCGTACTTATCGCGCCAGAGGCGAATCGTATTGGGATGAAGGCCGTGCTTTCGCGCCAGCTCTGTTGCCGGCGTCCCCGCTTCAAGCTCCTTGAGGATCCCGACGATCTTGGCCTCGCTGAATCGACTTTTCTTCAAGAGCGAGTCTCCTTGCTGGGCTCTACGCCCGGAAACTCACAACTCCCGCCGGCCCGTTTTATGCCTTACACGTCAGCCGAACCAATCAAGGAGGGCGAATAGTGAGTAACTCGGGGGAACCCCCCAGGCTATCCCGTGCCTGTGCACAAGGGTTGGTTTGATTCGGAGGTTGGGCTATGAGAAGTGCTGGTATCCTGTGTTGTTTGGCGCTCGTCATGGTGCTGCCGGCTCGATCGACGACAAGTCTTACGTGCGATCGCGCCTGGTGGGACGCCCTTAGTGAAGGGCAACAATATGCTGCAGCGCAGGGCGCAATAAATGCATATGCGTCCGGTTACGCCGGTGGAGCTATTCGAGCAGCGGAGCGATGGAGCTCGGCCAAAGCCGCGTTGGACAAACACCCGAGGTTTACGCACACGTTTGGCTATTATGTTGCCGCTATCAGCGACTTCTACGTGATACATCCGGGGGCAGCGTCGGCGGAGGTTGGAGAAGTCATTGGCTGTCTAGCCGACGCCAATCGGTGGGAATCATGCGATGAAGTGGCCAAGCACAGCCACCGCTAGAGTTCGTAGCCTGCAAAGGTTTGCGCTCGCAGATGCAACACGGTGATTGACGCGGACGCTCGCACGATCAACACATTTAATAACGACGAGCCTCTGCTGGCCCATGCGCTTGGTCCAGCGAGCCAGGCCCTGCAGACCGCAACGGCAGCAAGCGACGCAATGCTTTGCGCAGATCGAGCGTATGCTGCGGTGAACGCAATCCCCTATCGGTTGAGCAATGAAAGCGCGAAATCTGCAGTGATTCGCGCGGTCGAGCCAATCGCTTAAGTGATTTAAAGGAAAAGCACTCGACATGAGAGCCGTAATTTACGTGTTGTTGTCCTCATTGATCCTCGTTGCGGTGCCAGCCGCAGCCGCAATACCGACTGCAATGGTCGCCACGGTAAATGCCACGCCCTATGACGCAGACTTCTCAATCGACGGACAAATGGTCGACGTTTCTCCAGGTATACACGGCAAGGTCATGAATACTTGGCCGCTACTCTGGCGTTTGGCTCCCAATACGTTGCACACACTAGCTGTGGTGACAACACTGGGATACGCTCATGGAGATCCAAATGATCGTAGCACTTACGATAAGAGCGTTCTTAGCCGTTGTACGGTGCGAGTCAAGCCCAAAGGGGGCGACGACTACATCCTGTCGCCTAGTCTTCCGGCGGACAAAGGCAAATGCCCGCTTCGTAAATTTGACCATGACTATACAGGCGACCTGAACGAGTAAACATTTGCGACGGGAGCCACGCTTGTAGGCGGATGCGAGAATGTGAGAATGACGGAGGACTCCAGAAGCGGCCGCGAACCTACGTCGGCGGTTCGGGATAGTGCTCAGCGAAAGACCCGCCGCTACTTGAAATGCTCTTGAGGATAGCCGCAGTGGTACGCGGAGGGCGCCGCCGAGGGCGCAAGGCGGTCTGGCTGCAAGAAGGGCTTGGCACGAACAAAACGGCATCGGTCCGGCGCTGCATTATCGCGCCGACCTCTGGCGCGGGAAACGCTTGAGGGTGAAGCCGGCCGAAGCCAGGAGGGCCGCCGCGGCAAGGATCGCTCGAGCCTGATCTATCGCGCTCACGGCTCCTCGGCAAGGAACGGCGTGCCGTCGGCAAAGCGCACGCTCGCCGCGTAGCGGAAAAGGTCGGCGGCGGGCGCAGCAGGCTCAAAGGCGCCCTCAGCCGCCTCGTGCTCGGTCGGCCCGTCCTCGGAAGACGTTTCGATGCGGTTCCCGGCTCGTCGGACTCGGTTCCCACCGGACTCAACTCGCGCCGGACCATCGGGAACGGAATAAGTATCGATGCCACAAGGTTTTTCGGCGTCGTTTTTGATTCGGTGTTGCGGTTCCTGAGTATGGTCGGGAACCGCGGAATCGAATCCGTAACGGTAGGGGTCGCCTTTCTTGCCGCTACCGGCCTGAACGACGAGATCGCCCGTTGCGACCGCGGCTTTGAGCGCGTCGAGCTTGAGCGAACGGCGGCCCTCGACCCGCCCGGCGATGGTCTCCGTATCGGGATGGTCGCCGGGATGCTCGCGGATAACCTGCGCCACGGCGTCGATGATCTGAGCCTTCATGTCACGCAGGTCACTATCGGCCTTAGAGCCGCTGGCGCCGATGCGCAATGTCTCGCGGTCGAAGTCGAGGACTGTTTCTTCGAGGTCCTCGCCGAATCGCTGATTGCTGACGATTGTGCGGTAACTTTCCCTTCGGCGGAGCACAAGCACGGTATCGACGCCGGCCGCCCAGGCCGTCGAACCCATCACTTCATCGACGACCTCTTGATAATGAGTCTTCCCGCTGTGGTGCACAAAGAGCATCGACGCGCCGCTCGCGCGCGCCAGCTCGATCACCGCGTCGAAGATGTTTGACGATTCGCCATAGTCGTTCGAGTCACGAACGCGCAAGAGCCGTTGCAGCGGATCGATGATGACGAGAACGGGGCTACGCTCGGTAATCGCGTCCCGCAACCATTGCAGCGCGCCGTCCGGCGCTCGTTCGACGCACATCCATAGGTCGTCGTCATCCTCGACGCCAAGCCTGCGCAGGACGGAGCGCCAACCTCCACGCGCGCCTTCAAGCGCGAGGTACAGAACCGCGCCCTTGCGTGTCGAACGCCCAAGGAAGGTGTCGC
Organism: Vulcanimicrobiota bacterium; assembly: GCA_963722595.1. Lineage (GTDB taxonomy): Bacteria > Vulcanimicrobiota > Vulcanimicrobiia > Vulcanimicrobiales > Vulcanimicrobiaceae > Cybelea. The sequence goes on from CAVRNN010000006.1 coordinate 459,860, forward strand.
CGCGTTCTACAGCGAGCGCGAGATTCGCGGCGAACGTTGACTTGCCGCCCTTAGGCCTGCCAGCGAGGATTGCCGTCCCGCCCCCGACGAGTAAGCCATCGACGACGAAGCGAAGATCGTTTGCTTCGTCGGTCTCCGCGAGGAGGTCGCCAGCGCGGATGAATCGCGGCGCGTGCCTTCGCTGCATCGGATTCGCGGCCTCTGCGAACGCGACCGCCGGTACCGCAGCGATGCGCTGAGGCGCGCCGTGGGGCTCGAAGAGCGAGCGCACGTCACGCCATTCGCGACCGACGCACGAATTGTGCAGACACCGGAACGCGATCGCGCCGTTCGCAAACTGCAGCAGTGCAGCGCTGGAACCTGCGTGTGAGGCGTCGAACGGACAGGCGCGCAGGATGTACTTCGTCCCGCCGCCGTCCCACGGGCCCTCGCGCACTACGGCGATCCCGTGCCGCGCGAGAAAGTCGCGCAAGTCGAACGACGAGGCACGCGTCGTGCCTGCCCGTTGTGGCGTCGGCAGGGAGCCTGCGAGCGCTTCAAGCTGCTCGCGTGACACAGGTACGATCATGGTCGGGACGTGCACAAGCACGGAGCGGCGGTGCGGGCGGTCGGGTATGTTGTCGCCCTTGCGCGCCATCGTCCCATACGCGCGAATTATGCGCGATGCGTTACCGACGGCGCGGTCGACGGTCACCGCGTCGTCGCCGAATTCGAGGTCGAGCGCGGCAAGAACCTTCTCGATTAGCTGCTTCGAGGCGGCGTCATTAGGCAGGTCGATCGCGTAGAGCAGGTGCCGTCCGTTTCCGCTCAATGCTTCGGCTGGCGCCGGCCACCGCCGCGCGGCGAGCGTATCGCGTATGAACGCTGCTCGCTCGATCGACGCCGTAAGCTCGGCGTCCGTCGATGAGATGCCCGCAGGACGCGCGGGATCTAGGTCTATCGGCAGCCAGCGTCTTTGCAAAACGTCGCCATCCGTGCTTGCTTTCACCCGAGCAGCATAATGATTCGCAGCGCGCGCGAGGCACGCGGGTTGCAGGGCGTTGGCGGTGACGTAGATACCATGCACGTCGGCGCGTCGGTCGAGTTTTGCGACGACGGCCGCTGCAAGTGCCACGTCGTCGTAGTATCCGACGGCAATCGCGCCTCGCGCACCAAGCGCCCGAATTTCGAAAACCTCGCCCGAGGAGTGCAGCAGACTGACTGCGGCGCAGACGGCGGCCGCAACGTCTGTGCCATCGATGGAGGCCGTCGAACTTACAGCACGAAGGTCTAGCTCGCCACGTGTGCGCGCCGTTTGCAGCGGCGCGTTCCCGTTCATGTTGGATCGCTCTCTGGCGTGTGCCGCGCAATATATGCCTCTAGGTCGTCGCGACGGAACATGGTCCGCCTTCCGATGCGAACGACACGAATCTCGCCGCTTGCCGCGAGTGCCTTAACCGTGCTACGGCTAACGCCGCCTAAGTATCTCTCCGTACCCTTGTAGTCGAGGAGCGGCTCAGTGGCCGCCCGTGGCAGAGTTGATATGTTCATGGATTATAAGTAGCAGGAACGTGGCTAAGCCTGCAAGAATGATAGCTTAGCCATGACACACCGATCGAAGAACCAGGGCGCGGTAGCGTGGGGAAAATGCGTCCGCGGAGTCCTGCGTCGATGGGGGGTGCAAGCGAAGGACGTAACTCTCGCGGTCTTTGGCAATAGTAACCGCGACTACCAGAGTCTTCTGCACCAATACCTTTCAGGGTTTCGCAAGCCGGGGCAGGAGAGAGTTGGCGCCATCACCCGCGCCATCGGCTCACTTACAGGAAGCGATAGCGTGCGCGCTTACCTCGACGCTGAAGCGCGGATTCACGGTCTGTTGTCGCCAACCGATGCCGACCGCCTCTGCGACGCGGCTGCCGCCTTCGACCTCGTTGGCATTAGCGTGGCGTCGGCGCTTGCATTCGTGCGGCGCATTGGCTTAGTGAAGTTCAGGCTCGTTGGGGCGGATCGCACGAAGGCACACACCTTTGTGCGGAGGCTCGACGAGAAACTTGACGACCTGGCTCCTGCGAAGCGTGTCAGGCTGCTCGACGAGTTGCACCTAGCGCACCGCGAGCTGTTACTAGACGCTGGCGCTGGCCGCGTGCGATGCGAGCGAGGGCTTGAGACTCTTCGTCGCTGCTTCAGTCGCCACGGCATCGATTTCGACGATCTTAATTCGCGAAGAAGAGTCGGGCACGCCTCAGCAGGTTCGCCTAAACGCTGCGCGGCGCGATGCCATCGCCGCAGCGTTCGCGTCGCATTTTCCCGATTCGTCGGCTGCGGAGCGCTTCGCCGCACAGCGGGCGATCGAAAAGGCATTCACGGATTACCTGGAACGGCATCCGGTTTTCCTTGCGATCCAGCAACAGGGCCCCGACTTTTTACCCAGCCTTTTGCTGGCGCATCTAGCCGGAAAGCCCCTGAAACTCGCTTCGCCACGAGTGCGACGACGCAATCTCGTGCGCGATTTTCTGCGTGATTATCCCGAGCAGCCACGGGCGAGCAAACGCCCGAGTAAACGCAAAAAAGGAACCCAATCATGAGTATCTACAAGCGCAAGAGCGGCCGCTACGCGGTTCTCGTTGATCTCGAACCGTCGGCGACCGGCCTGCGGCGCCGGAAAAGTATCGGCACATTTCGCACGCGCAAAGAGGCAGACGCCGCGGAGCGTAAGGCGCTCGAAGCCCGCGATCGCGGAATCGACCTGTCGCCAAAGACGGTCACGGTTTCGCAACTTCTCGATCGCTTCGTCGCGGACCGCCGGGCGAAGGGCCGCGCGCTTCGCACCGTTATGCGTTACGACGAGCTTGCGAAGGTCACGATCGCTCCGCATATCGGTGGCATCGCGCTTGCGAAGCTCTCGCCGGCGCACGTCTCATCCTGGCTCGCGACAATTAAAGAGCGTGGCAGCGCGGCGAAGAAACCGCTCGCGGCCAAGTCGGTGAGCCATGCCTTCGCGCTTCTCCGCTCTGCCTTGCGCTGGGCGATTCGACACGATCTTGCATGGCGTAACGTCGCCGATGCTGTCGATGCGCCAACCGCTCCGCGCTCGCAAGCGCGGGCGCTCGACGAGCACGAAGCAACGCGCTTCTTCGCGGCGGCCGACGCAACGCGCTGGGGGCCGTTCTTCCGGCTCGCGCTGGGAACCGGAGCGCGACGCGGCGAGCTTCTCGCGCTGCGCTGGGACGACGTTATGCTCCCCGAGATAGGGCAAGCAGCGCTTACGGTGCGCCGCGCATTCGTCGAAGGCAAAGGCAAGGACTCCCGTATCGTCGAGAAAGGCACAAAGACGGACCGCGTTCGCACGATTCCGCTCGGCGCGCTCGCGATCGAGGCGCTGCGATCGCAATGGGCGGCGCAGGCTCAGGAACGCCGCGAAGCGGGCGGAGCCTATCCAGACACCGGGCACGTCTTTCAGACGCCGCTAGGAGGCCCTGTAGCGCCCTTCTTAGCGACCGAAGCGTTCCGTTCGCTGCGCGCTCGCTCAAAGGTGAAGGCGACGCTCCACGATCTACGGCATACGGCCGCGACGTGGATGCTCTCCGCGGGCGTAGACGTTGCTTCCGTCGCGCGCGTTCTCGGCCACGCAACGCCGACGACGACGCTCAGCATTTACGCTCACGCGATGCCGGCCGCGGAGTCGCGCGCGATCGCTTCGATCGACGAGCGCCTGGCGCGCGCGAAGCGGGCCTAGTGGCAACCGCTTTTGACGTGGCACGGCAACCGAATGGCAACCGTCGCCCTTTCGCAAGCGCAAAAGCCCTGACGGTATAAGGGCGGAAAGTGTAGCCCCAGCGGGATTCGAACTCGCAACCAGCGGTCCCGGCCGATCCCTGGCAAAGACGAAAGGTCTTACGTTGTATGGTTTCCGGCGCATCACCGTCCCGAGGGCTCCCGCCCGATTCCGGGCGCTTTCGACCGCTCCGTGATAATTCTGTGACAACCGAGGTCTTCGCGTCGCCGGCGAGCTTAGCCGGGTCGAGGGAGCGGTGGAAGGGGCGGACCTAAGAATCACTGGCGCCGTCAAGAGAAGTTACCGCTACGTATGTCCGAGAATGATCGGGCGTCTATCGGCAAGCGAATTGTTAGCAACCAGCGATCTGCTAACATGCAGCTCGGTGGTTTAGCTTTCCAGGGACGCCAGAATCGCCGGCCGTGTCGCTCGGTCGGCCGGCAGATATCATAGTCGCCGTAGGAGTCTCGGCGTTAGAGGACGCCGAGCTGCAAATCAGCGGTGCGGTTTACTTTCCGATCCACGAGAACGCCGTGGGCAGCGTCCCAGTGAAGTAGAAGACGTCGTACGGACTCGGCAAGAAGATAATCCCAAAGCTTTCCGTAATCGTTTGTCCGAAGACGTGCAAAGTTACCGGCGTTGCGCTGAAAAAAAGAATAACAGAGGGCCCAAAGTACGGAGTCGCGCAGGTGGCCGCGCTGTTCGTGGCGGCCGTCGGCGGCTTGCTGTTGTTGAGGAGGGTCCCCTGGTCGTTGTAACCGGGGCAGTTGTAGATGAGAAGCCCGCTGCTCAGCGGTATCGTTACGCTAACTGCCTGCTGGGGTGGATTCGTCGTGTTCACGTATCCAGTCAGGTCGCAATCGGCGACGTAGACAACTCCTGCCGGGGGTGCCGTGACGAGCAGCCCGTATTGCTGATAGTTCAAAACCGGGCCCTTAGTCGTACCAGCCCAAGGATAACTCGGCTGTAGATTGGCGCCGATTATCTCCACATCGCCACACGCCCCCGTAATTGCGATTCCAGCGCCGCCGGCGGAGCTGTTGTTTGAATAGGTGCCGCCGATGACTTTGATGTTAGTGCCGCCAACGATTTGCAGCCCGTGCTGCGCTGCTGTCGCGCTCGCCGCCGCATTGAAAACCGTACAGTCAAGGAACGTGATGTCGTTAAGCTGAGAATTTGTATTACCCGAAGTCAGCTGAGGGTCGATAAGGACCACGGCCGTTGGGTCTGTACTCACATCGGTTTTGGCGAGGAGGGAAGCCGTCACTTTTATACCGGAGGTAAAACCCATCCCGTGCGCGGGAAGCTGGACGTTTAGGGCGGACTGCCAGCATTGGATTTCGCAATTTCGCACGATGGTTTGCTGGGGCCCGATGGCTTGCGCAAAGTCTACTCCAATGTTCCAGTCGGACAGGTGAATGTCGGCGATGACCGTGTATTGAGCCGCTTCGACCGAGATCGCGGTGCAGTTCGTAGGTCCGCCGGCACCAGGCTGCTGAGGTTGTTGAAATATCTCGCCGGGACCGATCACCTCGCATTGCGCTCCCGCAATGATGACTGCCTTGACGGGCGCCGTCGGCGTCCCCGAGATTCCATCATAATAGATCGTGCATTGTTCAAGCGCACAACCGATCCCCTGCGCGTTGAAAGCGGTGGGAATATTGGTGAAGGTGCAATTGACGGCGCGGCAGTTCTCGGTTTCGGCGAAGATGCAGGTATCCTCCGGGCTAGTTGCCTTTGTACCGAAGAATGCGAGGCCACAAAAATATTTGCCACCAGCCGTGTAGTCGCCGTTGCAGCCGAGAAACCGTGAACCTGCAGAAAAGTCGATAGTGAAGTGGTAATAAGGCGTACCGCCTGCCTCACCGGCGCCGCCAGGACCCGAGCCAATCACATTGCACTGATCAGGGACGGTGAATCCGTACGTTGAAGCCTTCACGCTGCTAGGTAACAACACTTGTGGAATGAACGCTATGCCCCCGGTGGCGTATGGTCCGGGATTCATAGCGCTAAACATCGCAGTCAGCGCGCTATCCGGCGTGGCACCCGATTGACTGAGGTAGTACCCATAGTTGAAGATCGTCATCGCGTGGAAGTCCTCGCCCAAACCGATCGAGCACCGGGGCTGCGCATCCCTGAGAGATTGGGCAAGGGAGAGGGCAACCTGATCGAGCGGGGAGCGCCAGAGGGACAAAACCTCCGTCACGTCAAGACTTCCTCGTCCTCCAGAGCTTCATCGCCTTTCGATTCTTCGACTTCAGCGACGCCTCTCTTGAGGACTTCGAGCAATAGCTTGCGAGCCTCTGCAAAGAGCGGCCTATTGTCTTCGTTGTCACGGGGCACCTGCGAAAGGACAGCGACCGCGAGTGAGCCACGTTGCAGCGCGAATTGTTCATCTTGAACGGCGCGCTTGCATTCTCACGCGCTCAAGTTCAGCGGCTGCGTGCAGCGTCTCACGCGATGGGAGCTGGCTATATGCTTCGGCAAGAAGCTTGCGCCGAGCGCGCCGTTCAGATGAATCGGACATTTGCTTCACTACCGTGACGGAGCTACAGACACTGTTACACCCCAGAGCTGCTGCTTGATGTCTCCGACCTTCCTTATCGCCTGTTTGGGTAAACCGCCCTTCGGGTACGGCCAGAAATCGGCATTGTCGTAGCCTCGTTTGTAGGGGTCAAATCCTATGACGCTCTTTCCCTGGACCCATGTCATTCCAAATTCGTAAATGCGCCTCTTCGGCGTCAGCGTCGTAGTACCAGCAACCGTCGCGTTGCTCCCTGAAATGCGTAACCGATAAACCGTGATTGGCTTATCCAAAGGGTTCGAAGAAACCGTCAGATATTTTCCGGTCCACTGTAGCGGCGGCCCTTCGAAGGTGGGCGTATAAATCTTGGCGTTCAGGCGGATCTGCTCTAGATCATGGCCGCCCTTAGGAAATCGATACAGCGCAGCCTGGTTCCCGTACTGACTGTTTACCCCCGACACGAATAGATTCCCACGCTGATCGTAGCTGCAGTAATAGAGCGGAACCGAGCCGTGGTACAATTTTGGCGTCCCGCTCGCATGCGCGAAAATCGCAATGCCGGCGCCAGATGCCGCGAGGTTTCCGGTCGACTGGTCGACGGCGCAGCCGAACGCCACATTCGGGTCACTCAGCATTGCGATGGGATTACTCCCGCCGTGCGCGTATTCGTAGATCGTGCTTGACGTCATTGACGGTGCCGAGTACGCAACAATGAAGACGTCGCCGGCTGCGTCGGTGCATTCTCCAAACGGAGAGATGAAGCCAGTCAGTGTTCCGACGAGCTTGCCCTGCGGATACGTATAAGCGTAAACATTTCCTCGGTCATTAGATGAGATGTAGAGCAAGTTCTGACTCGAGGCGCTCGGATCCATCCATGCTCGAGAAGGTTGTCTCGATTTAGTATTGGCCTGGTCGGCGCCGGCACTCGGCAGCGTCGCGTTCCGTGCTCCGCCGCAACCCGAGAAAATAATCAGCGCCGCGCACATGTTGATCGTGCAGCGCGCGAGGTGATCAATCCGCATTGTGCGTGCCCCTGACTTTATTTGCCGATCCACGTGAACGTCGTGGGTGGCGCCGGAGTGAAGTAGAAGCTGTCGTATGGACTTGGTAGGAAGACGATTCCGGAACTCGATGTGATCGTGGTCGTGCTTCCGAATGCGTGCAGCGTGACGGCGGCCGTTCCGGAATACATGATGACCGACGGCCCGAAGTATGGATTCGACGACGTCGCCGCGCTGACGCCCGTCTCGAGCATATGAGTCGTGGCGCTCAGCGGGGTGTTTTGATCGTTGTAACCGGGACAATCGTAGATGAATAGACTGGCCTGCGCCGCCGTCACGCTCACGGGCGAGCCGCCGTAGCCCGTCATGTCGCAACCCGATACGAGCACAGCGCCGGTCGGGCTGCTACTAACGAGCAGTGCGTAATTCTGGGAATTAACGTTTGGTGCAGCCGGGTAGCTAGGCTGAAGGTTGGCCCCGATGATCTGTATGTCTTGGCACGTTCCGATGATCGCGATTCCAGCACCGCCGCGAGGCCCGTTGTTCGAGAATGTGCCGCCGATAATTTTGATGCCCGAACCGCCCGCGATAACAAGGCCATGCTGGGCGCCAAGCAGCGGCTGCTGCGCCATGCTGAATACGGTGCAATCGATCAATGAGATGTCATTGAGCTGCAGTTGGTCCGAACGCCCATTTGTCGTGATGTTCACGACGGGATTCACGAAATCCGTCGTATCGCTAGTCTTGGTCAGCGTACAGCCGATGACTTTGATGCCGGCTGTGGTATGGCTGCCCGAAGCGGCGACGGCAATATTGAGCGCAGTCTGCCAGCATTCAATCTCGCAGTTTGTGATCTGCGCCCATCTCGTGCTATCTCCTTGTGAGAAATCTACTCCGATCGTCCAGCCGAGGATCTGCATGTCGCAGATGAGAGGGTGCTCAGCGTTTTTAACGGCGATGCAGGTGCAGCCGGTCGCACCACCGCTGGCTTGCGACGTTTGGGCGAACTGACCCGGCCCGATGACGGCGTCTTGCGTGGCGCGTAGGAGTACCGCCGTGGTGTCGTTGGGCCCCGTTGTGGCGGGCACGGTGTAGTCGATCGTGCACTGCTCAAGCGTGCAGGCGTTGGCGTTAGCGTCGAACGCGAAAGGGCAATCGGTGAACGTGCAGTTGATCGCGCGAGTGTTCCAGAGACCCGCGTAGACACAGTTATCTCCTGCTTGCGACGTAGCTCCCCACTGGAAGGCTAGGCTACGAATGTAGATGCCTCCGTCGGTGTTTGAGCTTGCCGTGCAGTTGAAAAATATTGAGGCCCCCGGCCCTTGCGGCGTGATGACGAAGTGGAAAAAATCTGAGCCGCTCACGCTTCCCAGAACGCCGCCACCTCCTGACGCATCGATGTCGCATTGGTCGGGCACGGTAAATCCGGTCGACGTGGCATCCACAGCAAAACTTTGCTGCGGAATAAAGGCTCTCCCGCCAATCGGCGCCGCGTTCGCCATGGCGTGGAACATAGCCGTGAGTGCGCTGGTGGGCGTAGCGAGAGGCTGGCTGATATAGTAGCCGTAGTTGTAGATCGTCATCAGGTGGAAATCTTCGCCGTAACCGATGGAGCAGCGTGGCTGCCGCTGGCAAATGGCCGTTGCTTCAGCGAGTGCGGCTCTATCGAGCGGCGACCGCCAGAGCGATAAGATCTCCACGCGCGTGCCCTCCCAGGTCCAGGCTTAGCCAGCGCGCCGCTCGCCGGGCGGTGAGCACTGGGTCGAGTTCCTCGAGAGTACGGCGAGGGGGGGGGGGCATTCCCCTGCCGCCACAAGCCAAGAGGTGTAGAAGGCGCCGCGTGCTGCGCCGGCCATTTGGGAAGGCCTGCGTTCGCGCGGGCAGGTGCGGTGACTACCGAGTCTGAGCGGTGATACAGGGCTCCAGCCGAACTGGCGCATGCCTTCAGCTCTACAGCGGCCTCCCGCCTATTCTCAAGGCGCGGCCGGCGGCTTATGGTGTGCAAGAAAGTTGTCTTTGGCGCTTCTCAGCAGAGCCTGGGCAACGGCAGTTTTCTGGTTGTACGTCAGTGCGCACAACCACCGGCTTGCGTTTTGAAAAGTGAGCGATCGCAGACAGCCTCGATGCCGTGGATCGCGTTGCGTGCGATTACTGCTTTCGCTCGGGAAAGAACCTCCGGTGAGCGCTTACTGCTTTCCCCGCGCCCTGCTAACGGTTGCGCGTCGAATGCACTGTAGGCGGGAACGGAGGAGCGGAATCGTCATCGTCGCGCGCAGAGTGTGCTTCGGCAACGATGGGCAGGCGGTGCACGGAGTCGCGGTCGCAAGTGGCCGGAGCAGCCGGGTCGGGGGTATGCCCTATGGCCGAGCGCAGCTCGCCCTGGAGGCGGCTACTATCGTGCGATCGCTCCGGCTTCGCGCAGCGCCGATAGGGGCTCGAAGCGCGAGATCGTCTCGGAAAAAAACCGCTGCGATTCGTAGCGATGGACTTGTAGCTGTGGTACAATTGCGGTGACACAATGTAGCAGATTTACGCCCGCATAATAATGCGGGTAAAACTCTAGAGTCCCGTAGCGGCAGCGGTTCGCGCGGGGCTTTTTCTTTTGCGGAGGCGAGGTCATGATTACGAAGGCGGTGTCGGCGCGGGCCCACACCCGCTCCTTCGCGATCGGCGTCGACTACATCACCGAGCACACCCATCAGCGCGCCGTCGCTGCGGCCGGTCGTTCCTTTGAGGGCGGCATCGACTACGCCAGCGCACCGGAGAAAGCCGAGTGGGTGCACTTGCGCGGGGTCATATCGGTGGAGAAGGCGGCGATCGAGATGGAGGCCGTCGCGGTGCTGTCCAAGCGGTGCCGCGATCCAGTCTATCACCTGATCATCGCCTACGCCAAGGGTGAACGGCCGACGCGCGAGCAGGTCGTCAGCGACGCGGAGCGGCTGCTCAAAGCGATCGGGATGGAGCAGAGCCAATACGTTCTCGCGGCGCATAAGGACACCGACGACTTTCACGGGCACGTGATCGCCAATCGCATCGGGCCCGATGGCAAGGCCAACGACTTGTGGCACGAGCGGATCAAACGCGAGCGGGTCTGTGCCGAGATCGCGGCCGAGCGCGGCTGGGCGATCGTCGTCGGGCACCATAACCGCGACATCGTGCAGCGCGTCAGGCATCTCTATGCGCCGCCGCCCGATCCGCAGCGTCGGCTGAGCGACGGGGCGTACCGCCGGCTGCACGAGCGCGGTGAGCTGCCGTGGCAGGAGGGTGCGCGGCCCTACGTGCTCGATGCCGTCGATCGCGCTACGGATTGGAACGACCTACATCAGCGCCTGGGCACGCACGGCGTCGTGGTGAGGCTCGTTCGGCGCGGTGAGCGGGTGCAGGGCCTAGCATTCGCCGAGGGCCCCGATCGCAGGGCGCCGGGCTGCGCGGCGTCACGGATCGATGCGCGCCGTGCACTGCGGGCGCTGGAAGGCCGATTTGGCCCGTTCACGCCTGCGCGTGAACCTATCCCTAAGATTGAGCGTTCCTGCGCCATGGGCGGCACGGTTCGTTCAACGATTCTGGCGGCCGTTGACGCGGCGAAGACGTGGGAGGATCTCAACCAGCGGCTCGCGTGCGATGGCATCGTGGTCAAGCTGATCCAGCGCGGTGCGCGCATGCAGGGCCTGGCTTTGCCGCGGGCAGAGATCCTGAAGCGCACGGCTGCGGCGCGTCGCGGATCCATGCTCGTTGCAGGAGAGCCGTCCTCGAGCAGCGCTTCGGCCGATGCCCGCTTACACCGGAGCAGCCACCCAAGCGCAGCCGCAGCGCCCTAGGCGATCGCGCCGAGCGCGAGGCGTGGAGCGATCCGCGCTGGGCGCCGCGCGACGCCGAACGCATCGCCGACCATGCTCGGCGGCGGTCGCAGAACGCGGCCTACCGCGAGCGTTTCTTCAGTGACCGTGCGCAGGCGATGGGCGCGCGCCGGGATGCAGCCTGGGAGCGCGAGTGGTGGACGCAACGGCAGCGCGATGCCCGGCAGCGCCGCGAAGCGCGCCTGCTCTTGCGCGCCGTGGCGCGGCCGGGCACGCGCGGTGTCATCGCCCGGCAGCTTGCGTACTGGTCGGTCGACGCGGTCATGGGCCGCCGGCGTGCGAAAGAGTACGACGCCGCGCGCGCGCCAGTCGTTCTGGGAGGCCACGAAGATCGCGCTGGCGTCGGAGCGGGCGCGAGCGCGTGAGGAGAGGCCGCTCGCCTATCGATCGTTCGTCAGCGAACGGGCACGTGCCGGTCACCTCGGAGCGCAACGCGTCCTCGATGTGCTCGTTCGTCCTGCGCGCAGCCGGGACGAGCGCGCTCCAGAGCGCGAGTCGCGTCCCGCGACCCTGGCCGAGGTTCGTCGACGGCTCAACATCATCGGCGCGGAGCAAGAGGCGCGCTATGAGCGTGCACGCTGTTCAGCCAGAGCATCTGCCGCGTGTCGAGCGGCCTTTAAGATTCGACCAAGCCTGGCTGAAGAGCGCCGACGTATTCAGGAGCGCGCGGCTCCGGTCCGCGCTACACGGACGCCGAGCTCGCGTTCTGGTTGGCGCAGTGGCCCAAGAGAAAGGCGTGATGGAACCGTTGGCATGTTCTGCGCCGCGGCAAAGGAAGAAGAGCGGTTATGCGGTGAGCAGCG
>CAVRNN010000007.1:0-7572 GCA_963722595.1 Vulcanimicrobiota bacterium
ACCTGCGGATCACCAAAGATTCAGCCGAACCGAACGCAACGGCCTTTCAAAACCTCGGTCCGATCCGATTCCAAACGAATTCAGTCTCCCGCGCGTCCGTTCCCTCAACGTTCCCAATGTGAGCCAGACGACTTCGCCTGAATAGGCCTTTGCTGCAATAACACTCCGCTAGAGGGCTCAACCGGCCGAGGACGAATCGCCGCGCCATGAAGTCGCTTATGGGTGTGAGCGACGACGTCAAGGCAATGCCGCAGGTGCTGGCGCACTACCACCTCGCCGCACCGCTCGTCGAGGCAAGCCTCGCGGGGACGCCGATCGTTTACGAAAACTTTCCCGGTGGTCTAGAGAAAGCCGGCGCCTTTCACACGACGTGCGTTCCGCTCAGCGCGAACAAACTGTTGTGGCTGGTGCACGCAAAGTTCGCGGTCGAGTTCTATAGCTGGGCACCTACGGCGATCGACGAAGATCGCCTGCGCTTCGCGAGGATTCTACTGCAGGCGCCGCCGGGCGTTACCTTCGACCAGATAAAGCGCGCGGCGTTCGCCGTGCACGCGCTGCTCGACGGGGCCGGCCTCAACTCCGTTCCACTGCTCGACGGCGGCGCCGGGATGGCGCTTTGGATTCCGCTTGCCGACGCACCGTACGCCCAACCGTTACGCCGCTGGCTGCGCCAGTTCGCCAATCATGCCGCCGCGAAGCACCCGGATCTCATCTCGACCGAGTTCAACACGCACCACGACGGTCGCGTGCACCTTCACGTCTCGAGTAACGCGGCCGGCCACTATAGCGCCGTGCCGTACGCGCTGCGCGCACCCGGGCTCACCGTCTGTACGCCGATTCGCTGGGCGGAGCTCGACGGATTCGCTAGCGCCGCCGCGATAGGAACCGGCGATCTTGCCGAGCGCCTGAAAAAATACGGCGAGCTCTTCGCCGAACAAGTCAAAGCCATCGGAGACCAAACCTTTGGCGCGGGACCACCGATCCCGATGCGTACCACGCCTGAACCGCGCGGGCACATCATTGTCGCCGCCATCGAAATTCTCGGCGACGGAAAGCCGCGCACGGCCGACGATCTTCTCGCCCAAGCGCTCGCGCGAGGCCTCGTTCCGCCGCAAACGACGCGCAAGTACGTCTATTCAGCCCTCATCGAGTACATCGCGCGCCAGCTCGGACGTGGACGCAAACCGCCGATTCTCCAGGATGCGCAGCGTCGCTTCCGCATCAACGAGCCGGCCGACGATTGGCCCGACATCGTACCGGTATCTCAACCTGCGGGCGACGAGGCGTCGCGCGCGCTGGCCGAACGCCTTGAAGCAACCTCGACGGCGACCGATCCCGCTGCCTTCGAAGCCGCGGTTTGCGACGTCTTCGCGCACCTGGGCTTTCTCACGCAGCACCTCGGTGCCCACGGCCAGCCCGACGGGATTGCGGACGCAGTTCTCGGACGGCGCGGCTATCGCGTTATGGTCGAATGTAAGACCGCTAAGAAAATCGTTCCGCGCCCGGACGTTGCGGAGGCCGCGAAGTTTCGCGAAGCCTTCGGCGCGGATCGCTGTACCTTGGTCGGCCCGATGTTCTCGGACGAAACCGAGTTGCTCGACGAGCTGCAGACCCATGGCGTCACGGCGCTGACCGTTCCCGATCTGCAGACGCTGCTCCACATCGCTGCGGATGCCGTCGAACTAGAACGGGTCCTAGTCCCCGGCTATGCGAGCGACGTTCTTGCCGGCGTCCTCTGGGAGCGCTCTCACGGCGCCGCCAAACGCGTGGCGACCGTTGCAGAACTTGTCGCGCGCGAGGGTTGGAGCGTGCAGATGAATGCCGCCGAACAACGCGCCGGCAACGACGCGCCCCAGCTAACCGTCGACGCGGCGATACTCCTCGTGGACACCAGCCTGCACGATCTTGGTTCGACTCAGGCGTGTACGCGCGACGAGGTGGTCAGCGCCTTCACTTGGCTGGAAAGCCCGAACGTGGGAATCGCGCTGCGCGACGGCGACGGCTTGATCGTTCGCCGCTCTTTGTCGCCCTGATGCCTCCTAGTGCGCGGCTTTTCACCTCCCGAGCAGTCCCCGGCGCGTCCGCGATTACCAATCGGTGCGCTCGAGCACACGCCTTGCGGCGGCGCTAGCGAATGGATCGCCGTTCTGACTGATCTCGGCCACGGCCCTATTCATCGCCTCGGTAATTTAAAAAGCCGACTGCGTGAGCGCTTCGTTCTGCAAGTATAACCGTTAGGGGCGCCTGAGGCGACCGGTTGCGAGGGTCCATAACGCAGGCACGCGAATGCGGCGACTTGAGCTCTTTCGTACACGTACGGGCAACGCTGACCTTCACCGGTTCTGCGCAGAAGACCGCCGAACGGCTGCGCGACCTAGGTGAAGTGCTTCAGCTCGATGCCGACTCGATAGGCCGGAAGTTAGCCTCTTCGTCGGCGCCCCGGCCGGTGGACGCAGCCGAATATACTGCGCTGCTCTCCGGCCGCGCGACGCAACTTCGCGAGACCCTTCGAAATGCGGACGCCGCCTTCGAACGTGCCTCGTCGGCTGATGCGTCGCCGGAGTCCCTTCGCGGTCCATTCATCTCAGTTCTGAGCGACATCGCGGCAGCGCGAGTCGCACTTGACGATGTCGAACCTCCCGCCTCCCTTCGTCACTCGCAGGCCGCGCTCCAAGCATTCCTAGGTTCGCTCTACCATCAGATCGCAGCCTGGCCAAAGAAAATCGGCAGTGCGAGCGAGTCGGCCGGCGGCAGCGAAGTCGGTTTGGAACTCACGGCTGCCGCGGACCTTGCGCCGTTTGAGCGCGCATTCGCACAAGAGTCCGCGAGGCCTTGACGCTACCGGCGCCGGTACCGTCCGTTGGAGCAGTCTGCCAGCACACGCCTGTGCGTCCAACATTCCTAGCGATGGAAAAGGATCGTCAACATCGTCGCAATCTGCGCCGACATCGTCGTGACCCACGCGCCGACGATCGTTCCAATGACCCAGTTGAAACGCACGTCCAAGCCGTCTAATCGGCGGTCGATGCTGCCGAGCCGCTCGTTGACTTGATCGAAGGCGCCCTCGACGTGCGCCATGCGGGCCTCCAACGGATGCGCGTGCATAACTCCCTCCAACTATAACATAGGTCCCTGGAAGGGCGGCGGAGGAGCGCTCTGGGAAAACATGAAGGAGGCAGGCACGCCACCATGAGCACGCGCCGCCTTATCTACCTCGTCATTGCGTTTGCGTGGTTCGTTGCATGCTCCGGCCGCGGCAGCGTTCCGGTAAATCCAATTCCGCAAGCCCAAACTCCGGCATCGCCGCCGGGCGAATCCGATCCGAACGAGCTTCCCGAACCGCCGGTCGTAAGAGCGGTCGACGGCGTCGCGCGTGTTGAGCTGATCGCCAATCAGAACAAGGCGACCGGCCAACCCGAGTTCGAGTACGGCGGCATGGATAACGTCGCGCCGACGATCGACCTCAAGCCGGGAGAGACGCTCGACATGGAGCTCGTCAACCATCTGCCGAAGATCGTCCCGCCAAATGTAGATCCGGATAGTTCGCAAGCCTTGCAAGAGGATATGAACCTCCACTTTCATGGCTTCGGTTCCTCACCGAAGCGCCCCGGTGACGACGTCCTCACGATGCTCGCGCAGCCCGGCGAGAAGCTGCACTACGTCGTGCACGTTCCCGCTAATCAGGAACCGGGATTGTACTGGTACCATCCTCACGTCCACAAAGAGACGAGCTACCAAGTCGGCGAGAGCGGAATGTCCGGCGCGATTATCGTCGAGGGCATTGAAAAGCATCTGCCTGCGCTCGGTAGGATGAAGCAGCGCGTGATCGTCGTCCGCGCGACCGGAATCGGCGGCGACGTTCGTCCGGTGCGCCCGCTCAACAGCAACACCTCACCCTGCACCACACGGGATGGTTTGAAAGTCTCGCTTAACGGCGCGTCGGTTCCCGACATCACGATCGCGCCTGGCGAGAAGCAGTTCTGGCGCGTGCTCAACGCCACCGGACATAAGACGCTCAAGCTCGACGTTGAAGGCGAGAAACTGCAACTGGTTGCGATCGACGGCTTCGCGCTCGATACGTATCCGGGAACGCCGGCTACCGAGACCTTGCCGTACCTGATCGTTCCGCCGGCTGCGCGTGTGGAGTTCGTCGTAACCGGCCCCAAGAGCGGCCACGGACGTTTTCGCACGCTCTGCTACAACACGGGTCCCAACGGCGACCCCGATCCGCCGTGGCTTCTCGCGCACCTCGTGGCGCCGGCGCAAAAGAGAGCCGGGGGCAATCTTTCATCGCAGCCGCTGACCGTCGGCGCGCCCTTACCCCAGAACGTCTACACGACGCAGTTGCCGCCGCCCGCCGCGAAGCGCGTCGCGATCTTCAGCGAGAATTCGAAGCCGCAGTTTTTCATTAACGGTAAGATGTTCTCGATGCGCGCGCCGCCGATGTTCGTCGTGCACGTCGGCACCGTCGAAGCGTGGCACATCGTCAACGTCACGCAAGAGATCCACGACTTCCACATCCACCAGGTTCACTTTGTCGTCGAGAAGATCAACGGCGTCAAGGTCGCGCATCCGTTCTGGGCGGACAGTTTCGTACTTCCGCACCGCTATGCGGTCGGCAATCGCGACGTCCCCGGCACGCTCGATCTCCTGATGGATTTCCGCGACCCGATCATCCGAGGCGAGTTCCTCTTCCACTGCCACATCCTCGATCATGAAGACGAGGGCATGATGGCCAAGATCGAAGCCATCTAAGCCGACCGAACGGCTTTCACAAATGGGAACCACCGCATCGAGCCTGCACCTCTTGCTGTCGCCGGGCGTTGAAGACCTTGGCGCCGCCGAGATCCAGTACGCATACGAGACTCTCGGCTATGCGCCGTCGCCGGGCGGCGATTCGGCGAAGCGCGTGGTGTTGTCGGCCCAAGAATCAAACGGCTACGTGTCGGTTTACGATTCGGAGAACGACAAACTCGACACCGGCGAGCTCAAGGAGCTGGCGGCGAAACTCTCCGAACGGTTACACACCGTTGCGCTCCACACGGCCGTCTACGATAGCGACGCCGCGCTGTTTCTTCTCTATCACGATGGAAAGCAGATCGATGCCGCCGTCGAGGGCGAGCTTTGGACGCTCGAGGGACTGCGAGTCATGCCGGCGGCGACCCGCGCGAAACGATGGCGCGAGCTTTTCGGCGGTCCCGGTCCAAAACCGGCCGCGGGCGAGAGCCTCTTTGCCGAAGACGCGCTGGCTCCATGGTGCGCGGCTGCCGGGCTGCCGCCGGGACGCGCGATGGCTATCACGCAGGACTTCACCGAGGCGGACGGCCCTCGCCAAACGACGCTCTATTTCGAGCGCGACGCCTCGCGGCCGGCGGCTGCCGAGCCTCGGTCCGGGACGCAGCAAATTAAGTTTTTTCGCAGCGACGACGATCAGCCGTACCTTCCGGTCTATCCTGCGGCATGGCCGGCACTCCCGCGCGAGCGGCAGCTTGCGAGTTGGGGCGCGGCCACGTCTGGGCCGGGCTTTCGCGGTCTGCGCCTTCGATTTGAAATCGAAGCAACGGGCCCGGTCGAACTCGCATCGGTGACGGTCGTCGCATGGCCCTTCTTTAGCGGGCAAGTGACCTCGCTAAGAACGGTTGCATCGGGGATGTGGTCCGGTCTGAACGAAACGCTCGAGGGACTCGCGACCATCGTGAAAGAGGCGCCGGATTTCGAGCTGCCGGCGACTCAAAGTGAGAGTCGCAAGCAGTTTTTGATTCTTTCGCAAGTGGCGCTGCGTTTGGACGCCGGGAGCACGGTAACGATCTCTCCGGTATTAGAATCGCTCGACGGCGCCTTCGCCCCGTTGGTGCTTCCTCCGGTGCGCATCGCCGGCGTCGAAGCCTCGTGGCAGCCCGCCGGTGCATCGCCCGAGGTCGCGGCGGCGCTCAACCAACCCTCGATTGCGACGCGATGGGCGACCCTCCCCGGCGGATCGCAGGCATCTTGGACGTTCGTAAAGGGCTGGTTCGAACGTTGGCTGACGTCGCTGTCGGCGCCGGCGGGCACGACGGCAACGATCTTCGCCGAGTCGCAGATGACGCGTCAGCTGAAGACTTCGAAATCGAACTGGAGTGCCTCGCTGGAGAAGCTCGTGTTGGAAAAGCGTTGGCCACGCCTTTTCGAGGCCGAGCGCGACTATCGCGTCGCGACGATAGAGCTCACGCTTCCCGGCGAAGTCTTTCCCGCGGCCGGCGCCGTAATCTGCAGCACGCATCGCAATCCCCTCAAGGATGGCGAGCAGCCGTCCGCCGAGGAACCGCTAAACTCTGCGGTCTGGTTCATCAACAGTGCAACCGTTTACGAGCGTTTGGGGACGACTCCGCGGACGCAAGAGCAGATTTTCGAGCGGTGGCTGGAAGAGGCCGGAGCCCTTCAGGCGTGGAGCACCGCGGCAACGTGGTTTCCTGCCGACATCCAAGAGCGAGGGCTTACGCTTTACGAACGCGCGATTGGCGACATCGAAGTGCCCTATCGCGGTGCACAGCTTCAGCATATCGTATCGCAGTCAAAATCGTGGCCGGCCCGTCGCTTGCGTTTCGTCGCCAGAAAGCTCTGGCTCAACGATACGCTCTTCGCGCAGACGAACCCCGAGGCGCTCGAAGCGATCGCGACCGTTCGTCGCCGTGGATCGCTCGTGGAAGTCGGATTGCACGATGATGCATTGCGCAGCGCGCTGGAAGAGGCGCTCGCGCCGATTCTCCCGTCGCACGCCGACGTGATCGCGTGGCTCGAGGACCAGATTGCGAAGCAGCCCGATCGTTTCCAACAAGCCTATGCGCTCGAACAACTCGCCCTGGCGAACATGGAGCTTTCGGAGCGCGACCTCGCGCCAGCCAAGCTGAACAATGCCATCGAAGCGCTCGAAAAGGCGCGCTCGCTCTACTCCGGTCGCGAGTCACCGCAGGGCTATGCCTCGATGGAGCGCAACCGCGGACTCGCTTTGGTGCGCCTCGGCGAGCGCACCGGCGATATCGCGAAGCTCGAAGCGGGCGTTGCCGCCCACCGTGAAGCCGTTGAAACGCTCGTTCCCCAAGGTGAGGTCACGCCCGGCCATCGCCAGGCTTGGGTGCAGTCGCAGATTCAGCTTGCCGCGGCTTTGACGAGCCTAGGCTCGCGCAACGGTAACGTCTCCGACCTCGAAGAGGCCGTGCGCGTTCTCACGGAGTGCCGCGATGCAGGCGTGCCGGAGCAGGAGGCCGCAGTTTGGGGCGCTGCGCTCGACATCCGGCAAGGCTTCGCCGAGCTGCAGATCGCGAAGCGGCGGCACGACCGCGACGCCGGGGCAACTGCGCTCGCGCTGATGGAGAGCGGTCTGCACGTGCTTCGTGAAAGCCCCCAGCGAGCGCTGTTCGAACGCTACGAGCGAATCGTGCAAGAGGCACGCGATTTGTCATCCTGACACTGAGCTTGTCGAAGTGGCGGAGCACCGAAGTCGAAGGACTAAGAGGTTGTCATCCTGAGCGAAGGTGCGGAGCACCGAAGTCGAAGGACTAAGAGAGGTGTCATCCTGAGCGAAGGTGCGGAGCA